>CAVUPV010000009.1:0-386434 GCA_963743395.1 uncultured Alphaproteobacteria bacterium | reverse complement strand
GACGTGTCGCTTGGCGCGCGTCGAGAGGACCGCCTGGAAGCCACCCGCAAACGACCTTCACCAGCAAGCCGCGCTCGATTAGAGATCGCAGGTGGTTGCTCAACACTGTGCGAGGCATGTCCAGGTGCGCGAGGAAATCGTTGAAGCGCCTGACTCCGCAGAACGCATCACGTAGCACCAGCAGCGTCCAGCGTTCACCGACGACCTCTAGTGCGCGCGCCAGCGAGCGATCCTGCTTCCCATACGAGTTCGGCAGCATGTCGCCAGCGCCTGCGCGTCTCGAGGATCACCTTTTCGGGTGAGTGTGCGCCATGTGCCACCGACCGATACTCGGTATCGGCGGTAGTAGCGCGCTGAGCATGAGGAGGAGCGACGAAATGCCGATGATCGACGTGTACGCGCCCGCGGGTGCGTTCGAGGACAAGCACCTGTTGGCGCGACGCCTGGCGGGTGCGCTGATGGTGATCGAGGGCGTGCCCGATATTGCGATGTTCCGTCAGAACACCGCTGGTTCATCCACGAGCTTCCCGCCGACTGCATCGCCAACGTGGACGGCGGTTCGGATTACGTGCGCGTGCAGGTGCTGACCAACGCCGGCGGGTTGCGACGCGACAAGCAGATCGCCGTGGTGGCCGTTCGTTCTACACCGGCTTGTGATTACTGGATGCTCCGCCTTCGCGGAGCATGACAAAGTTAAAATGATTGCCATCGGTATTAGCCCGGTATTTCAGTCGCGCCCGCCGTGGTTATGGATTCCGGGCCCGCGGGCTTTGCCCGCGTCCCGGAATGACGGGACTACTCCGCTGCCGCGGCCTTCGCCGCCGCTTGCTCGCGGACGAATTTTTCCACCGTCAACTGATCGACCTTGCCGGAACCGAGCATCGGCAGCTTGTCGAGCACGACGACTTCGGCCGGCAGCATCAGCTCCGAGGCGTGCTTTGAGCGCGCGTAAGTCATGAACTCGCTGCGGGTGGCGCCGTTTTTGTCGGTGACCATGATCAGGCGCTCGCCCTTGCGCGCGTCGGGCACGGCCGCGACCGCGGTGACGTTATTGGGCCACAGCTCCGCCGCCAGCATCTCGACCGCGGCAAGCGAGACCATCTCGCCGCCGACCTTGGCGAAGCGCTTGGCGCGGCCCTTGATGGCGACAAAGCCCTGGTCGTCGATGGCGATAATATCGCCGGTATCGTGCCAGCCGTCCGGCGGCGGTTCGAGCACGCCGGGATTGTCGGCGCGCAGATAGCCGAGCATCACGTTCGGGCCCTTGACGTAAAGCCGGCCGCCCTCGTCGACGCCCTCGACCGGCTCAAGCTTGGTTTGCACGCCCGGCAGCAACCGCCCGACGGTGCCGAATTTGTTGAACATCGGCGTATTGAGCGCCAGCACCGGCGACAGCTCAGTCACGCCATAGCCTTCGAGAATGCGCAGGCCGAACTTTTCCAGATAGATGTGGCGTGTCGATGCCTTCACCGGCTCGGCGCCGGCGACGACATAGCGCAGCGAGCGGAAGTCATAGGGATTGGCGACGCGCGCATAGCCGTTGAGAAACGTATCGGTGCCGAACAACGCGGTCGCGCCTATGCCATAGACCAGTTCCGGCACGGTGCGGTAATGCAGCGGCGACGGATAAAGATAGACCGGCACGCCGGAAATCAGCGGCAGCACGATGCCGCCGGTAAAACCGAACGAGTGAAACACCGGCAGCGCATTGAACAGCTTGTCCTCGCGGCCGAAATCGATGCGGGCCGCCACCTGCGCCACATTGGTCAGCATGTTGCGGTGAGACAGCACGACGCCCTTGGGCAGCCCTTCGGTGCCGGAGGTGAACAGGACAATCCCCCAATCGTCGGGCTGGCGCGCGACCAGCGGCTTGTTGCGGCCAAACAGGCCGCGCAGCTTGTCGCCAAGACCGATCGTCGCGCGAATGTCTTCGAGGTAAACGACGCGGACATCCTTGGCGAGAGTGGCGACGAGAGTGTCCAGCCGGCCCCGTTCGACGAAGGTGCGCGAGGTGAGGATGGTGTCGAGTTGCGCGGCGCGGCAGGCGCCAAGGATATTGGCGGCCCCCGCCGTGAAATTGATCATCGCCGGCACCCGGCCGGCCGACATCACCGCGAGCAAAGTGACCACCGCGCCGTTCGAGGTCGGCAGCATGACGCCGAGCGTGCCGCCCTCGCGCGCCAGCGGCATCAGCTTGCGGCCGAGCACCGCGACGGCCGTCAGCAGCCGCTTATAGGTGAGCTGGCCGCTCACCGGATCTTCGGTGGCGAGCCAGTTCTGGCCGTGGATTTTCGCCGACTCGATCACCGCTTCGACGACGGTGCGATCGGTCGGGGTGGTGCGATAGATCAGGTCGGACATGATGTCGTAGAGCGCGGCGCCCGCGGCCTGCCGCCGCTTGCGGCCCTTGAGCTCGGGATCGACCTTGAGCCGCACCGGCTCCAGGACGGTGACGGTGATTTTGGGGAACAGACGGCGGCGCACCTGCGTGCTCTTGAGCCGGCTGAAAATCGTCGTCTCCGGCCCGTCGATGCGCACCGGCACGATCATCGTGTCCGACTTGTCGGCGATCATGGCGGCGCCGTCATAGACCTTCATCAGGCTGCCGGTGAGGGTGATGCGGCCTTCCGGGAAAATGACCAGCGTATTGCCGTCGCGCACCGCATTGATCAGCGCCCGCAGCGAGAACGGCTTGAGCGGATCGAGCGCCATGGTGCGCACGAATTTGAGGAACGGCTGGATCCACCAGTGCTTCGACATCGCCACGTCGATGGCGAAGACCGGCCGCTTCGGCAGGATCGAGACCGCCAGCGGCGGATCGAGGAAGCTGACATGGTTGAGCGCGATAACGGCTTTGGGACCGGCCTTGGCGATGTTGTCGAGGCCTTTGACTTCGAGCCGGAAGAAAGCGCGGAACACGATCGACAGAAAATCGTTGAGCCAGCTCGCCGGCATGGTCATGCCGATCGCGACGGCGACCGCGAGATTGACGAGACCAAGCAGCGCGAACAGCAGCGGCGTGCCGAGACCGGCTTTTTGCAACAGCGCCAGGATCAGCGCTCCGACCACCATGAAGGCGGCATTGAACACATTGACCGCCGCCACCACGCGAGCGCGGCGGTCGGCGCCGGCCCAGACCTGCACCGCGGTAAAGACCGGCACGATGAACAGACCGCCGGCGATCGCCAGCCCGGCAAGGTCGAGCACGATGTGGATGCTGTAGCGCGAGGCGAAGTAAGCGCCGATGGTCAGCGGATTGGCCGCCGGCACGACGGCGGCAGCGGTCCAGCCGAGATCGAGCGAGAACAGCCCGAGCAGAACCGTGGCGACCAGCGTCGGCAACAGCACGATGCGTCCCGCCGCGAGCCACGCGGCAAGGCCGGAGCCGATGCCCACCGCCACGGAGAAGACGGTGAGAAACAGCGTGACAACCTGTTCGCTGCCGCCGATGTTGAACGAAACGAGCGGCGGCAATAGCGACAGCACCAGCGCGCCGACGAGCCAGAACCAGCTCGCCACCAGTGCGCCCCACATCAAACGCGGGTCGCCGCGGACCTGCTTGATGAGGGAAGCGGTCGAGACGAAGACGTTGGGGTTGATCGCCAGGTCCGGCGCCGCCTGGCCGGTTTTGGGTATCAACAGACTACAGAGCCAGCTGGCGAGCGCGGTCACGATCATCATCCAGGCGAAATGGACCGGGTTGCTGTTGCCGTTGGCGGCGATGCCGGCGACGATGGTGCCGAACAAAATGGCAAGGAAAGTGCCGGCTTCGATCAGCGCATTGCCGGACGGCAGTTCGCGGCGTTCCAGCAGATCGGGCAGGATGCCGTATTTGATCGGGCCGAACAGCGACGCCAGCATTCCGAACAGAAACACCGCGAGGAACAGCAACGCCAGCGAATGGAAGGCAAAGCCCGACACCGCGACAATGGTGGCGCCCATCTCGACAAACTTGATGCGTTGGGCGACCCAGGCTTTGTCGTAACGGTCGGCGAGTTCGCCGCCGAGCCCGGACAGAAAGAAGAACGGCGCGATCAGCGTCGCGCCGGCGAGCGTGATCAAGACGCCCGAATTGGCGCCGGATACCTCGAACAGAATGACGAAGACGAGCGCAGTCTTGAGAAAATTGTCGCCGAAGGCCGCGAAGAACTGGCAGAAGAACAGCGGCGCAAAACGGCGCGTCGTCAGCAGGGACGTGGACATGTATCTTTCGCCGTGAGCTTTGTTGGCGGCAGTCTAGACGGTGGGGGGCGACTTGGCGATGTAGTCATATTCGTTAACGAAATCAAATAGTAACAAAATGGGATATCAAAAGCCCGGCGCGCGCTCGACCTGGTCGTACCAGTCGAAGCCCATGTCTTTGACGATGCGATTGCTCATCACGATGATGCGGCATTCCTGCCCGGCATTGGCGAAATGCTGGTGCAGCGTGAACGGCGGAATATAGACGTAATCGCCGCGCGTCCATTCGTACCGCTTCGGCGCCTCCGCCCATTGCCAGTCGAAGGCTTCGACGCAATCCCATTTCAGGTCCCAGTGCAGGTCGTAGCCGGAACCCTCGACCACGAAGAACAGTTCCTCCCACATGTGGCGGTGCTTGCCGGACCGTTCGCCGTCCTTGAGGAACTGCATATAGGCCTCGATGCAGCATTCGCGGGTGTTCATCTGTTTGTGCACGAGGTGCTTTATCAGCCCGTCGGGCGAACGCTCCCACGGCATATCCGCGGCCTTGATCACGTTCGGCAAGGTCGCGTAATCGGCGCGGAATTTTTCCGACGCGACCAGACCGTCGGCGAGGAAAGTGCTGGCGGCGGAGCCTGACAGCGCGGCCTGTTTGTCTTCGAACGGCATGATCGCCTCCGCGCTCAGATATCTGTCGGCGGCTTGAAGTCTTCGTGGCCGGGCGGCAGTTTGTCGGTCGGCCACTCCACCATCTTCTGAAACAGTAGATGCATGAACAGAAAGAGCGGCTTCGCCTTGAAGACGAGCAGGATGCAATCCTCATTCTCGTCGTCGTTGAAATGCTGGTGCACGCAGCCGTTCTCGACCAGCATCACGTCGCCGGCCTCCCATTTCATGGTGCGGCCGTCGTGGACGTCGTGGCCATGGCCCTTTAGCACGTAAAACACCGCGCTGTTGAGGTGGCCGTGCTTCTGGCCGGCATTGAGCGGCGCATAACATTCGATGTGGGATTCGATCGACTGCACGATGTTGACCGATTGCGGCGAGATGACGTGCTTGCCGTACATCGCCGGTCCGCCCTTCCACGGATGATCTTTCGACGAATAGACCCGCGGCTCTTCGAGCAGCTGCTTGTAAAGGTGGCTGTAGGTGCCTTCGAGGGCGCGAACGAAAGTGCGCTTCTTCGACCAGCGCTCCCATTTGGCGTGCTTGATCGCGTCGGCGTCTTCCTCCGACGGCTTGTTGTGGCCGAGCCCGGGACCTTCATGCTCCAGCATGCCAGTCATGGCGCGCTCCTTTCTATTCGCGGCGTTCCAGTCCGCGCCGGATGGCGGCGGGCGGTTGCCTAGCCATCGCGCGGGCGCTTGATGCCGGTCGTTTAGGTGATTTCCGTCAGGCGCGCAATGTCGGCAAAGTTACTGCCGCGTCCGCCCGATGCGCCGCGGGCCGTGATCGGTGACGCCGAGATGATGCTCGAGTGCGGCGCGGTCGGCCGCAAGCACGGCGCTATCGGCGGCGTGAACCACGCAACCGCGCTCGATGATGATGGCGCGGTCGGTGACGCCGAGAATTTTTTTCGCGTTCTGCTCAACCAGAATAGCCGACATGCCCTCGTCGCGGATGATGCGGCGCAGCGCCGTCAACAGCTCCTCGACGATGATCGGTGCCAGTCCTTCGAGCGGCTCGTCGAGCAGCATGACGCGCGGATTAAGCACCAGCGCGCGGCCGACGGCGAGCATCTGCTGCTCGCCGCCGGAAAGCTGATTGCCGAGATTTTGCCGCCGCTCCTGCAGCCGCGGAAACAACGCGTAGACTTTCTCGGTCGTCCAGCGGCCCGGTTGCGCCACGGCGGTGAGATTTTCGTGCACGGTGAGCGATTTGAAGATGTTGCGCTCCTGCGGCACCCAGCCGATGCCGATATGGGCGCGCTGGTCCGGGCGAAGCTTTGTGATATCGGCGCCGTCGAGCGCGATGGCGCCGCCGAAATAATGGGTGACGCCGACGATGGTATTGATCAGCGTGGTCTTGCCCATGCCGTTGCGGCCAAGCAGCGCCAGCGCCTGTCCTTCAACCAGCGACAGCGAAACATCCGACAGCACCACGGCCTCGCCGTAGCCCGCCGACAATTGCTCGATGGTGAGAAGATCAGGCATCGAGTTCCTCGCCGAGATAGACCGCCTTGACCCGCGGGTCGCGCGCCACCTCTTCCGGCGCGCCATCGACGAACAGCGCGCCGTTGACCAGCACCGAGATGCGGTCGGCGAAGGAGAACACAAGATCCATGTCGTGCTCGATCAGGAGCACGGTGACCTCGGCCGGCAGCGCCTCGATGGTGGCCAGCAGCTCATGCCGCTCGGCCTCCGGCACGCCGGCGGCGGGCTCGTCGAGCAGCAGCACGCGCGGCCGGCAGGCGAAAGCGAGCGCGATTTCGAGATGCCGCTGCTTGCCATAGGGCAGGATCGCGGCGCGCTCGTGCATCACATCGGTGAGCCGGAAGCGCTCGACGATTTCGACGATCTCGTCGATCACCGCCGACTTGGTGCCGACCAGCCGCCACCAATCGGCCCCGGTGCCGAGACGCTCGGATACGACGAGCCCGATCGATTCCAGCGGCGTGAGATCGAGGAACAACTGATTGATCTGGAAGGTGCGCGCCATGCCGAGCCGCACCCGCTGGTGTGGCGCGACGTCGGTGATGTCGTGGCCTTCGAGCATGATGCGGCCGGCGGTCGGCTTGAGCACGCCGGTGAGGAGATTGATCACCGTGGTCTTGCCGGCCCCGTTCGGCCCGATCAAGGCGTGGCGCGCGCCTTTTTCCACCGTGAGGCTGACGTCATGCGCGGCGACGATGCCGCCGAAGCGCTTTTCCAACCCGATGGTTTCGAGGATTGGCATGGCTCAATGACGATCCGGTGCGGCACCGCCGAGCGCGGCGGGGACGCCGGCCCAGGTGAAGAGGCGGGCGACGGGGGCACGCACGGTGGCGAACCAGCTATGCATGCGGTCGCGGCCGACCAGCACGATGACGACCAGCACCAGGCCGATCCAGAACTGCCAATATTGCGGCGTCAGATCAGAAATCCAGTCCTGCAACAATTTGTAGATCACCGCGCCGATCAAGCCGCCGTAAAGATAGCCGGTGCCGCCGATGATGAGCACGAGCAAGAGATCGGCCGAGCGTTCTAGGGAGAACACATCGAGCGAGCAGAACGCCGTGGTCTGCGTCAGCAGCGCGCCGGCGATGCCGGCAAAAAAGGCCGACACGGTATAGATCGAGACCAGCCGCCACTTGTTGGGAATGCCGATCGCCGAGGCGCGCAGCACGTTGCCCTTGATCGCCCGCAGCGACAGGCCGAACGGCGAATAGACGATGCGGCGGGCAATGACAAAGCAGACGAACAGCACGATCAGGCAATAGACATAGCCGTTGTGGCCGTATAGATCGAAATTAAAGCGGCCGAGGATCGGCGCGATATCGACGCCTTGCAGCCCGTCGGCGCCGCCGGTGATATCGGAATAGCGGTTGGCGACTTCGCCGAGCATCAGCGACACGCCGAGCGTCACCATGAGCCGGGTGAGATCGGTGCCGCGCAGCACCAGAAAGCTCGTCACAAAGCCAAGCGCGGCGGCGACCACGCCGGAGCAGATCAGCGCCAGCACCGGCTCGTTGATGACGCCGTATTTGGCGACCAAACCGGAAAAATAGCCGGCGAAACCGAAAAATGCCGCATGGCCGAGCGAGATGATGCCGGCGTAGCCGAGGATCAAATCGAGCGACAGCGCGAACAGCGCCAGGATCGCCGTGTCCTTGAGGATCAGATACTTGCCGGGAAACAGCCAAATGCTGGCGAAGGCGACAACCCAGAACGCAATCTCCAGCGGCGACCAGCGCGCCCGCTGTTTCAGATAACGGCTGACATCGCCGGCGAGCACAGACGCGGGGATCGTCATCGGCTCACCGCGCTGCCGCGCGGGCGAACAGGCCCTGCGGGCGCCAGATCAGCACGACGATCATGATCGCATAGATGACGAAGGCGCCAAGCTTCGGCACGTAATATTTGCCGGCGACGTCGCCGATGCCGAGCAGGATCGAGGCGCAGAGCGGCCCGGTGATGCTGGTCGTGCCGCCGACCGCGACCACGATCAGGAAATAGATCATATATTTGAGCGGGAAGGTCGGATCGAGACCGAGAATTTCGGCGCCGAGCGCGCCGCCCAATCCGGCAAGACCGGAGCCAAACGCGAAGGTGACGGTGAACACCGCACCGACATTGATGCCGAGCCCGCGCGCCACACGCTGGTCGTCAACCGCGGCGCGGAGCCGGCTACCGAACCGCGTCTTGGACAGTATCAGTTGCAGCGCCACGGTGAGCATCCCGCAGACCACGATGATGAGCAGCCGATATTTGCCCATACCGATGCCGAATACATTGATCTGGCCTTGCAAGGCGTCCGGAATCTGCACGAATTGCTGCGACGAGCCCATCGTGTAATCGACCGCCGCGACCGACATGAAAACGAGCCCGATGGTGAACAGCACCTGGTCGAGATGGCTGCGCGCATAGACATGAACGTAGAGCGTGCGCTCGAACAGCCCGCCGATCAGCGCCGTGACCAGAAACGCGATTGGCAGGCCGAGCGCGAACGGCACGCCAAGGTGGTTGACCACAATGACGGTGCAATAGCCGCCGGCCATGGCAAAGGCGCCGTGCGCGAGATTGATGAAATTCATCAAGCCGAGCGTGACCGACAGCCCGCAGGCCAGCACGAACAGGAGCATGCCGTAGGCGACGCCGTCGAACAGGATGGTCAGCATGATCGGCCAATCACTCCAGCGTCATTCCGGATTGCCGCGAAGCGGCAAGTCCGGAATCCATAATCACCGCCATCACCATTATTGCACGGTCCGTGGTTATGGATTCCGGGCTCGCGGGCTTGCGCCCGCGCCCCGGAATGACGCGCTTGGCGCGCGTCACTTCGCCTCGGCGGCTTTGATCGGATCCTTGACCGCCGGGAAGGTGGCGAATTCGACGTTGTAGAGCTCGCCGTTCTTGCGTTCGACTTTGCGGATATAGACGTTCTGGATGATGTCACGCGTGTCCGGCATCGATCGAGATCGGGCCGCGCGGACTCTCCCAGGCCATTCCCTTGGCGGCGGCGATGAGCGAGTCGCCGTCGGTCTTGCCGCCGGCTTTTTTCAGCGCCTCGTACATCAGATGCATGCCGTCATAGCCGGAGACCGCCATGAAGTTCGGCCGCATGCCGTTGTTGGCCTTCCTGAACGCGGCGACAAAGGCCTTGTTGACCGCCGACGGATGATCCGCCGAATAGAAATGCGCGGTGATGGTGCCGACAATGGCGTCGCCCATGCCGTTGACCAGATCGTCATCGGTGACGTCGCCCGGGCCGATGATCTTGATGCCGGCTTTGTCGAGGCCTTTCTCGATGAACTGCTTGACGAAAGCGCCGCCCTGGCCGGAGGGCACGAACACGAAGACCGCGTCCGGCTTATCGTCCGCCGCTTTTTGCAGGAACGGCGAAAAGTCCGGATTGGCGAGCGGGAAGCGGATCGCTTCGACGACCTGGCCGCCCTTGGCGGTGAATTCGGCGGTGAAGGACTTTTCCGCGTCCGCGCCGGGCGCGTAGTCCGACACCATCGTCACCACCTTCTTGATGCCGTTCTGCGCCGACCAATCGGCCATCGGCACGGTCGATTGCGCCAGCGTGAAGCTGGTGCGCGCGATATAGGGCGACTTCTCGGTGATGATCGAGGTGCCGGCCGCGGTGACGATCTCCGGCATCTTCGCTTCAACCGACAGCGGCGCGACCGCCATGGCCGCCGGCGTGATGCCGAAGCCGGCGAGGAAAGTCACCTTGTCATTGACGATCATGTCCTGCGCGATGCGCTTGGTGTTGTCGGGGATCGCGCCGTCGTCCTTGATGATGAGCTCGACCTTCTTGCCGGCGACGGTGTCGCCCTGCTGCGCCATGAAAAGCTTCGCGGCCGCGGCTTCCTGCTTGCCGGTCGACTGCTGCTGGCCGGTCATCGGCAGGATGAAGCCGATCTTGACGCTGTTGGCGTCTTGCGCGCCGGCGCCGCCGGCAACCGCGAGCGCGGCAGCACCAGCGGCGGTCAGCAGGATACTGCGTCTAAAGATACTGCGTTTCATGGAAAATCCTCCCCTTATCGGTTGGGCGGCATACCAACATTCCGCCCCGAGCTTGTCCAGTTCCGCAATGTCTCACCCGCGGCGTCCGACCCGCAGCCATTGCATTAAACGTGCTAGCATCGGGAAGAAAACGGGGCCGCTTGCCGCCAGGGAGGTCAGATGGCCAAAATCGTGCTCGGGCTCGGCAGTTCGCATACACCGATGCTGCTCGCCGCCGACGAAACCCTGCCGCGCTTTGAAGAGACCGATCGAAAGATCAGGCATCGCGACAAAGAGGGCCGGCCGACGACCTATGCCGAATTGCTGGAAAAGGCCGATCCGAAAATGGCCGCCATGGTCGCGCCCGCGGCGCTGGTCGCGCGGCAGAACAAGGTGCGCGCCGCGATGGCGCATCTCAGCCAGACGCTCGCCGCCGCCAGACTCGATACGCTCATCGTGATGAGCGACGACCAGGACGAAGCCTATCTGGAAGACGCCCGGCCGACATTCGCGATCTATTACGGCGAGACCATCCTCAACAGCAACGAGCAGCACGAGCAGTACCATCAGCGTTTTCCGGAATGGTACGTGAAGAACCGGCAGGCTTTTTTCGAAGAAGCAAAACCGCGCGCCTATCCGGTCGATGCCGGGCTGGCGCTGCATCTGATCGATTGGCTGATGGAGAACGGCTTCGATCCGGCGTCGTCAAAATGCATGCGCAAGGGCGAAGGCGAAGGCCACGGCATGGCCTATGTGCACCGCCGCCTGATGGACGAGACGAAGCCGATCCCGATCGTGCCGGTGTTTCTCAATACCTATTTCCCGCCGAACCAGCCGCGGCCGCGCCGCTGTTACGAGCTCGGTCAAGCCATCGCCCGCGCGGTCGAGACCTATCCCGGCGACGCGCGCGTCGGCATCATTGCGTCGGGCGGCTTGAGCCATTTTCTGGTCGATGAGGATTTCGACCGCGCCATTCTCAAGGCCTGCGCCGGCAAGGACGCGAAGTTCTTGCAAAACCTGCCGCGCAATAAGTTGCACGCCGGCAGTTCCGAAATCCTCAACTGGGTCGGCATCGCCGGCGCCTGCGAGCATCTCGATCTGGATTGGTTCGAATATGTGCCCGGCTACCGCACGCCGGCCGGCACCGGCACCGGGTCTAAGTTTCGCGAGTTGGGCGTAACAATCTTTCCGCCCCCGCAAGCAAAGCTTGCGGGGGCGGGGAACCATGCGAAGCATGGTGGAGGGGGCGTGCAGCCTAGCGGCTGACCTCGCTGCCCGCGCCCCTTCCACCGCCCTTCGGGCGGTCCCCCTTCCCCGCTATCGCGGGGCAGGAAAGATCAATGCGCATCGGCGTATTTTCCCCACCACGCCAATTCAAAAGCAAATCCGTATTGGGCATCGGAAAAGGACGTCGCGGCCGGCTTCTCGCCACGGACGCCGTTCAACGCGGCGATCAAAGCGAAGTTCTTGTCCGCCCAATAGACGTCGAGCTTGTCTTTGTAGAAGTGCGCGTCCAGATAGCCCTGGCCCTCCGGCAGCAGATAGATCTGATGGATCTCGTTGCCTTCGCCTTCGGCGGCAAATGCCCGGCAGGAAATCGTGTGGTCGCCTCTAGTGAGACCCAAAATGTCGGTGATGATCGGCGTGATCGCGATGTCCCTGCCTTGCTCGGCAATCCAGCCATTGATCTTTTGCATTTGAGCGGCGGACAGCGTTTGTGTGGGCGCCGGCAATGCAGCAGCGGGCGGTGCAGGAGCGGACGGCGCCGGAGTGGGCGGCGCTTGGGCGAAGCCGCTCGGCGCGGCAACGACAACGGCAATCAGCACCGCAAGGATGCTGAAAGAAACCAGCCGGCGCGCGCTGTGGCTCATGTCGGTTCTTCGCCGCAAGGCATTTCTTTCAGGCGTGCGCCTTGCGCTGCGGATCGACGATCTTTTCAAGCTTGCCGAGCACATGCATGCACGGCAGCACCTGGCCGAGGCTCGCATTCGGCTCGCGCTTGTCCTTGATCGCGGCGATGAACTCGCGGTCTTCGAGCTCGATGCCGTCCATCGACACATCGACCTTCGACACGTCGATCTTGTTGTCCTTGCCGTCGGACAGATCGTCGTAGAATGCCTTGTAGGTGCCGTTGTCGCAGATATAGCGGAAGAACGAGCCGAGCGGGCCGTCATTGTTGAACGACAGCGACAAAGTGAGCACCGCGCCGGACGGCGTCTTTGCCACGATCCCCATATCCATGGCGATGTTGAGCTGCGGATGGATCGGCCCCTGCACCGCGTAGCAATCGGAAATCGTCTCGCCGGTCTGATACTGGAACAGATCGATGGTGTGGGCGGCGTGATGCCACAACAGATGATCGGTCCAGCTGCGCGGCTGGCCGGCCGCGTTCATGTTCTTGCGCCGGAAGAAATAGGTCTGCACGTCCATCTGCTGGATTTTCAGCTCGCCGTTCTGGATGCGCTTGTGCACCCACTGATGGCTCGGGTTGAAGCGCCGCACATGGCCGGCCATGGCGATGACGCCGGTTTCCTTGGCGATCTTGACCAGAGCTTCGGCGTCCTCGACGCTGTCGGTGACCGGAATTTCGATCAGCACGTGCTTGCCGGCGCGCATCACCTGCTCGCCCTGGCGGAAGTGCATCTTGGTCGGCGTGGTCAGGATCACCGCGTCGGCGCGCTTGATGCCCTCGGAGAGTTCGCCGGTGAAATGCGGGATGCCGTATTTCTTGGCGACCTGGGCGGTGGAGTCCTGGTTGCCGCCGACCAGCGAGGTGACTTCGACGTCGGGGATGCGCTTGAGCGCGTCGAGATGCTTTTGCCCGAACGCGCCCTGCCCCGCCACGCAGATCTTCATGTGCTGCCTCTCCGACTATAAACCTTCATTGCGAGGAGCGAAGCGACGAAGCAATCCAGATCCCGACGCCGCACTGGATTGCTTCGCTTCGCTCGCAATGACGGTCAACTGCGCTTGCGATCGACCTTGCTGCGCGCGGCGGCGCGCTTGTGCTTGCGCCGCCGGTTTGCGTTTGGCGCCTGGCCGCCTTGGCGCGATTTTCCAGGATGATATGGCCGACCGCGGTGTTCGACGCCGGCACGGTGTAGAAGCGATAGACCTCGTCGACCTTGTCGTCGAGCGCGCCGCGCATGACGAGCCACATCACCATTTCGATGCCTTCGGCGCCGGCCTCGCGCATGTAGTCGATGTGCGGGATCTTGGCGAGCTTCTTCGGGTCCTTCGACAGATTGTCGAGGAAGTTCTTGTCCCACTTGCTGTTGATCAGGCCGGCGCGCGGGCCGGAAATCTGATGCGACAGGCCGCCGGTGCCGAAAATCACCACCCGCAGATCGTCGGGATACGACTCCACCGCCTTGCGGATCGCCGGCCGAGCATGTAGCAGCGATGGCCGGTCGGCGGCGGATACATCACCACATTGACCGCGAGCGGAATGACCGGGCACGGCCAGTGCGAATTCTTGTCGACCTTGCCGAACAACAAATTCATCGGCACCGTCATGCCGTGATCGACTTCCATCTTGTTGCAGATGGTGAGATCGAATTCGTCGAGAATGACCGACTGCGCGATATGCGAGGCGAGCGCCGGATAGCCCTCCACCACCGGCACCGGCCGCGGGCCCCAGCCTTCGTCGGCCGGCGGAAATTCCGCCGCGCAGCCGAGCGCGAAAGTCGGGATCATCTCGACCGAAAACGCCGAAGCGTGATCGTTATAGACGATGATGGCGACGTCGGGCTTTAACTCGCGCATCCACGCTTGCGATTTCTCGAAGCCGGAAAACACCCGCTTCCAATACGGCTCTTCGGTCTTGCCGTTGTCGAGCGCCGCGCCGATGGCGGGCACATGCGACGAACCTACACCTGCGATGATCCTGGCCACGGCATCACTTCCGTTTTGCTGATTTGGATTTGGATTTTTTGGATTTTGGCTTCTTGGATTTGGCTTTGGTCTTCGGCTTTGCCGCGCCGGATTTCTTCGCCGCGGCGGCCGAGATGAATTTGGACGGCGCGTTCTTGCCCGACCGCGAACGATTGCCTTCGACAGAGCGGCCGCCGCCGAGCATCATATTCGCGTAGTCCTGCTGCGACGCGCCGGTCATGACCGCGGCGAGATGCTGGAACGAATGGCCGTCGGTGGCGCCGAGCTTGGCGGTGAAATAGATATTGCCGCCCAGTTCCAGCATGCGGTTGTAATCGCGCTTGAGGACGGCGTCGGTCTGCTCCGGCGTGAGCTTGAACTTTTTGAGATACTCCGCCTCGTTGGCCTTGAAGGCCTTGCGGTTCTCGTCCTTCATCAACGACATGCAGAACATATTGATGCCGAAGCCCTGCCGGGACCGTTCGGCGTCGAACACAAAAGTGCCCGGGATATCGTCATAATCGTGCTGTTCGCGGGCCATCGCTCGTTGGCGTTACTCCCGTTTGGTTTGACATATATAGCGCAGGCGCGCTTGGCAACGTAAGCCGTTCTCTGTCATGGCCGGGCTTGTCCCGGCCATCCACGTCTTTCTTCGTTGCCCGCAAGGAAGACGTGGATGCCCGCAACGAGTGCGGGCATGACGAATTGGAACGGTTCAAGACTGCGGCGCCTCAACTCCAATAAAGCCGCATCGGATTGTCGACCAGCATCGCCTGCTGCGCCGTGGCCGTCGCCGCGACTTTGGGAATATAATCGACCAGCACGCCGTCGTCCGGGGCCTCTTTCTTCATATTGGGATGCGGCCAGTCGGTGCCCCAGATCACGCGGTCGGGAAAACGCTCGACCAGCGCGCGGCCGAACGGCACCACGTCGTCATAGGGCGGCCCGGCGATCGACATGCGTTCCGGGCACGTCACTTTCACCCAGAAATTCTTGTGCTTGTCCATCAGCCGGTGGAAGCGCTGGTTCTCCGGATCATCGACGCCCTTGCTCACGTTGGGCGTGCCCATGTGATCGACCACCACGGCGGTCGGCAGCGAGGTGAAAAAATCCTCAAGCTCCGGCAGATCCGGCATTTCGAAATAGACCACGATATGCCAGCCGAGCTTTTGCACCCGCGCCGCGATGCGCTGCAGCACGTCGCGCGGCGTGAAATCGACCAGCCGCTTGAGGAAATTAAAGCGCACGCCGCGCACGCCGGCTTTGTCCATCCATTTCAGTTCGTCATCGGTCACCTCCTCGCCGACAAAGGCGACGCCCTTGGCGCGGCCGTTCGCGGCATCGAGCGCATCGACCATGGCGCGGTTGTCCTTGGAATGGCACGACGCCTGCACGATGACGTTCTTGTCGAGGCCGAGAAAATCGCGCAGCGCGAACAGCTTTTCCTTCGGCGCGTCGCACGGCGTGTATTTGCGCTCCGGCGCATAGGGAAATTTGTCTTCCGGCCCGAACACGTGGCAATGCGCATCGACCGCGCCCGGCGGCGGCTTGAATTTCGGCTTCGACGGATTGGGGTGAAAGGGAATGTAACCCGGTGACATCGGCACGCAACGTTTCTCCTTACGCATTTGTCATGCCCCGCGAAGGCGGGGCATCCAGTAATCACCATCACGCCGGCGATTACTGGGTCCTCCGCTTTCGCGGAGGACGACGAGACAACTAAACCTTCTCCAGCGCCAGCGACACGCCCTGGCCGACGCCGACGCACATGGTCGCGAGCGCGCGCTTGCCGCCGCGCTTTTCCAGGCCATGCACCGCGGTCAGCGTCAGCCGCGCGCCGGACATGCCGAGCGGATGGCCGAGCGCGATGGCGCCGCCATGCGGATTGACGTGTTCGGCATCGTCGGCGACGCCGAGCTGGCGCAAACAGGCGAGCCCCTGCGACGCAAACGCCTCGTTGATCTCGATCAGATCGAAATCGGAAATCTTCAGGCCGAGCCGCTCCATCAGTTTCTTCGTCGACGGCACCGGACCGATGCCCATGATGCGCGGCGGCACCGCGGCCGAGGCCATGCCGAGAATGCGTGCGCGCGGCTTTAGTCCGTGCGCTTTCACGGCCTCCTCGCTGGCCAGAATGATCGCCGCGGCGCCGTCATTGATGCCCGACGCATTGCCGGCGGTGATGGTGCCGGGATTGCGCACGATCGGCTTTAGCTTCTGCAGATTTTCCAGCGTGGTGTCGGGGCGCGGATGCTCGTCTTTGTCGACGACAACCGGTCCTGACTTGCCGCCGGGCGCGGAGACCGCAACGATCTCCTCGGCGAAATAGCCGGCGGCCTGCGCCTTGCCGGCGCGCTGTTGCGAGCGCAGCGCGAAAGCGTCCTGATCGGCGCGGGTGACCTGAAATTCTTGCGCCACGTTCTCGCCGGTCTCGGCCATCGAATCGACGCCGTATTGCGCCTTGAGCAGCGGATTGATGAAACGCCAGCCGAGCGTGGTGTCGTAGATTTCCGCCGAACGCGAAAACGCCTCGCCGGCCTTGGCCATCACGAACGGCGCCCGCGTCATCGATTCGACGCCGCCGGCAATGGCGAATTCCATCTCGCCAGAGCGGATCGCGCGCGCCGCGTCGCCGACCGCGTTGAGCCCCGAGGCGCACAGCCGGTTGACGGTGACGCCGGGGATGCTATCCGGCAGCCCGGCCAGCAACAGCGCCATGCGCGCCACGTTGCGATTGTCCTCGCCGGACTGGTTGGCGCAGCCGAAAAACACTTCGTCGAGTTTTGACCAGTCGGCCTTGGCGTTGCGGGCGACGAGCGCCTTGATCGGGACCGCGGCGAGGTCGTCGGTGCGCACCTTGGCGAGCGCGCCGCCGTAACGGCCGATCGCGGTGCGCACCGCGTCGCAAACAAAGACCTCCCGCATCGGCCGCTCCATTTTCGCACCCTTTTTCAGGTCTTGCAGGCTATTTACGGGCCGCGGCGGAACGGGTCAAATGGCGCCGCGATGACCGAGCCGGCCGCTGAATTCGCCGATCTGCCGCCGACCTTGAAGGCCGAGCGGCATGGCGCGATCGCCGTGCTGACGCTCGGCGCGTCCCAAAAAGCGCAACGCGCTCGACGAGACGATGGTGGCCGGCATCGAAGCGTTCTTTTCGTCGCTGCCGGACGATATCCGCGCGGTGGTTCTTGCCGGCGCACGGCGATCATTTCAGCGCCGGGCTCGATCTGTCCGAACTGACCGAGCGCAAAACTTTTGCCGGCGTGGAGCATTCGCGCTCCTGGCATCGCGCCTTCGAACGCATCGAGTTCGGCTCGGTGCCGGTGGTCGCCGTGCTGCACGGCGCGGTGGTCGGCGGCGGGCTCGAACTCGCCGCCGCCGCGCATATCCGCGTCGCCGAGCGCAGCGCCTTCTACGCGATGCCGGAGGCGAGCCGCGGCATCTATGTCGGCGGCGGCGGCTCGGTGCGGCTGCCGCCGCTGATCGGCGCCGCGCGGGTGATGGACATGATGCTGACCGGGCGCACGCTCTCCGCCGAGGAAGGTCAGACGATCGGGCTCACGCAATATCTCGTCGACGAAGGCGAAGGGCTCGCCAAGGGCCTCGAGATCGCGCACCGCATCGCCGGCAATGCGCCATTTACCAATTTCGCCGTGATGCATTTGCTGCCGCGCATCGCCAGGAGCGATCCGGCCGCCGGCTATGTCACCGAGGCGCTGGCCGCGGCGATCGCGCAAGGCGACGACGAAGCCAAGGCGCGGCTCAAGGCGTTTCTGGAAAAGCGCGCGCCCAAAGTGGCGCGGAGCTGACATGTCGCGCGCGCCGGCGAAGACGCGTTCGACGCAAAATCACCGCCGTTGCGGCCGGTAAAGCTTGGGCCGGCGGATGTGCTGATCGAGCGGCGGAGCGACGGCGCGATCCTGATGCGCTCGCCGCATCCGCTGCCGGCGCATCCGCAAAAGCTGACCGAGCGGCTGGTGCATTGGGCGGAAGCGGCGCCGGATCGCGTGTTCCTGGCGCAGCGCGACGCCGGCGGCGGCTGGCGCACGCTGACCTATGCGCAAACGCTTGCGGCGGTGCGCGCCATCGCGGCGGCGCTGCTGCAACGCGACCTGTCGGCCGAGCGCCCGATCGCGATCCTGTCCGGCAACGATATCGAGCATGCGCTGCTCGGCCTTGCCGCCATGCATGTCGGCATTCCCTACGCGCCGATCTCGGTGCCCTATTCGCTGTTGTCGCAGGATTTCGGCAAGCTCAAAGCGATCATGGCGGCGCTGTCGCCCGGCCTCGTCTTCGCCGCCAACGGCGCCGGCTTCTCGCGCGCCATCGCCGCCGCGGTGCCGCCGGACGCCGAGATCGTGGTGCGCGACCGCGCCGCCGCAGGATCGCCGCGCCACCGATTTCGCCGCCTTGGCGAGGACAGCAGCCGACACCGGCGGTCGAAGCCGCCCACGCCAAAGTCGGTCCGGATACGATTGCGAAAATCCTTTTCACCTCCGGCTCGACCGGCCAGCCGAAAGGCGTCATCAACACGCAGCGTATGCTGTGCGCCAACCAGGCGATGATCCGCTGCCGGCCTCGCCTTCGTTGCCGACGAGCCGCCGGTCATCGTCGACTGGCTGCCGTGGAACCATACGTTCGGCAGCAATCACAATTTCGGGCTCGTGCTCGACAATGGCGGCTCGCTCTATATCGACGAGGGCAAGCCGCTGCCGGACGCCATTGCCGCAACCGTGCGCAATCTGCGCGACGTCGCGCCGACCATCTATTTCAACGTGCCCAAGGGATTTGAAATGCTGCTGCCGCATCTCGCAGGCCGATCGCGCCTTGCGCGAGAAATTCTTCAGCCGGCTGCAAGTGATGTTCTACGCCGGCGCCAGCCTGCCGCAGCACGTGATCGACGCCTGGCAGCATACTCGCGGTCGATACCACCGGCGTGCGCATCATGTTCATGTCGAGCCTCGGCTCGACCGAAACCGCGCCGGCGGCGCTGGCCTGCACCTGGGAATCCGAGCGCACCGGCAATATCGGGCTGCCGCTGCCGGGCGTCGAGCTCAAGCTGGTGCCGCGCGACGGCAAGCTCGAGGCGCGGCTCAAAGGAGCGAACATCACGCCCGGCTATTGGCGCGCCCCGGCGCTGACCGCGGACGCTTTCGACGACGAGGGTTTCTACAAGATCGGCGACGCGCTCAAATTCGACGACCCGGCCGATCCGGCGAAGGGGCTGTTGTTCGACGGGCGGCTCGCCGAGGATTTTAAGCTGGCGACCGGCAGCTGGGTCAGCGTCGGGCCGCTGCGCGCGGCCTTCATCGCGCATTTTGCCCCGCTGGTGCGCGACGTCGTCCTCGCGGGCGCCGACCGCGACGACGTCGCGGCGCTGATGTTTCCCGACCTCGACGCCTGCCGCAAGCTCGCCCCCGGACTTGCGGCGGCGATCCCGGCCCGAACCTTGCTTGCCGATCGGCGCGTGATCGCCGAGTTCACCCGCCTCCTCAATTCGTTGCTTGCCGCCGTCGAGCGGCACGTCGAGCCGCGTCACCCGCGCTATTCTCCTGGCCGAGCCGCCGTCGCTCGATATCGGCGAAATGACCGACAAAGGCTCGATCAACCAGCGCGCGGTGCTGGCGCATCGCTCGGCCCTGATCGAGGACCTTTACGCCGGCGTGCCGCCGCCGCATGTCATTGTCGCCGGCGCAGCGCAACCCGTTGAGGTGAATTGATCATGGACATTCGCGGACACGCGGCAATCGTCACCGGCGGCGCCTCGGGCCTCGGCGCCGCCACCGCGCGCATGCTGGCGGAGGCCGGCGCCAAAGTGGCGATTTTCGACGTCAACGCCAAGGCCGCCGCCGAAGTGGCGATCGACATCGACGGCATCGCCATCGCTTGCGACGTGACAGATAGTGCTGCGACGGAAAAGGCCGTCGCCTCGGCTGCGGCCGACCACGGTATCGCGCGCATCGTGATCAGCTGCGCCGGCGTCGGGCCGGCCAAACGCATTGTCGGCCGCGACGGTCCGATGCCGCTCGCCGAATTCGCCCGCGTCGTCGAGATCAACCTCATCGGCACATTCAATGTGATGCGGCTTGCCGCAGCCGCCATGCAAAACGTCGAACCGCTGCAAGAGGGCGAGCGCGGCATCATCGTCTGCACCGCTTCGGTGGCGTCCTATGAGGGCCAGATCGGCCAGGCCGCCTATGCCGCTTCGAAAGGCGGCGTGGTCGGGCTGGTCATGCCGGCGGCGCGCGAGTTCGCCCAGTTCGGCATCCGCGTCAACGCCGTCGCGCCGGGAATCTTCTCCACCCCGATGCTGCATGCCTTGCCCGAACAGGCGCAGCAGAGCCTCGCCGCCTCGGTGCCGTTTCCAAAGCTGCTCGGCCAGCCGCCGCAATATGCGGCGCTGGTGCGGCACATGATCGAGAACCGCTACCTCAACGGCGAAGTCGTCCGCCTCGACGGCGCGCTGCGCATGGCGCCGCGCTAGCTGTCGTCCGGTCTCATGCTGACGAACACCCGCAACACCCGCATCGAATGGGGCGACTGCGACCCCGCCGGCATCATTTTCTATGCGCGCTATTTCGAGATTTTCGACACCTCGACGACGATGCTGCTGGAGCGCGCGCTCGGCATGAAAAAGATCGAATATCTCAAGGCCTACGACTTTCTGGGTCATCCGCTGGTGGAGACGCGGGCAAAATTCCGCCTGCCGACGCGGTTCGGCGACGAGGTCACGATCGAAACCTCGCTGGTCGCCTGCGGCCGTTCAAGCTTCGGAATCGAGCATCGGCTGACCCACGCCGGCGCGCTCGCGGCCGAGGGTTTTGAGACGCGGGTCTGGGTGACCCGCGATCCCGGCCGATCCAAAGCGCATGACGTCGCAACCGATCCCGCCCGAGGTCGTCGCGCGTCTCACGCATGGCTGATCCGTCATCCTGAGGTGCGAGCGTAGCGAGCCTCGAAGGATGCACGGCCCGAGCGCCTCGGCCGGCACCCTTCGAGGGCCGCTTCGCGGCCACCTCAAGGTGACGGACCAATGATAACGATGCTAGAAGCGAGCCGCCAAAAGGGAGAGAAACGCCGATGCGTGTCGACGCGTATACCCACTTTTTTCCGGAAAAATTCTTCACCAAGCTCAACGAAGTTGCCGGCGACTATAAGGACATGGGCAAGCGCATCCGCTCGCTGCCGGCTTTGTTCGATATCGACGTGCGCAAGAAAATCGTCGACGGCCACAAGGACTATCAGCAGATCCTGTCCTATCCGCAGCCGCCGATCGAGCATTTCGCCAAATCGCCGAAAGACATCGACGAGTTCTGCAAGATCATCAATGACGGCTTCGCCGAGCTGATCGCCAAGGAGAAAGACCACTTCCCCGGCTGGGTGGCGCAGGTTTCGCTGGCGGCCTCCGACGCCGGGGTCGGCGAGGCGGAGCGCGCGCTCAAGAACGGCGCGCTCGGCGTGCAAATCTACACCAATGTCGCCGGCAAGCCGATCGACCGGCCGGAATACGCTCCGTTCTGGAAGAAAATGAACGAGCTCGGCGCGCCGATCTGGATTCACCCGGCGCGCGGCGCCGAGACGCCGGATTATTACGACGAGAAGAAATCGCTCTACGAAATCTGGTGGACCATCGGCTGGTCCTACGAGACCGCCTGCGCCATGCTCCGCCTGGTTTATTCCAAGATCATGGACACCCATCCGAACCTGAAAATCATCACCCATCATTTCGCCGGCATCGTGCCGATGCTCGAAGGCCGCCTCGGCCCGGGCAACGACGTGATGGGCAATCGCACCACCGACGAGGATTATGTGGGCTTGCGCAAAAGCCTCAAGAAACGGCCGCTCGATTATTTCAAGAACGACTTCTGGGCCGACACCGCCGCCTTCACCGCCGTGCCGGCGACCAAATGCGGCATGGAATTCTTTCCCATCGACAAGCTGGTGTTTGCCTCCGATTGCCCATTCGATCCGGAGGGCGGCACCATGTTCCCGCGCGTGACGCTGGAAATCCTCGAGTCGCTCAAGATGGACAAAACAACGAGCGACAAGGTCTTCTACAAGAATCTCGAAGCGGTCACCGGCAAGAAGCTGGTGAAGTGACGACTTGATCCTTCCCCGCGAAGGGGGAGTTTTTCGCGTGCGGTCATGATCGGCCGCTGGCCCGCGCCGCGCGTTTGCCGGCTGCGGCTTCGCTCATCCGGCGCGCCAGCGCACCCGGAATGTCGCGCGGCACCTCGACGACGACGACGCCCGCCGCTTCCAGCGCGGCGCGCTTGGACGCGTAGCTTCCGGCGCTGCCGGTGACGATGGCGCCGGCATGGCCCATTTTTTTGCCCGGCGGCGAAGCGCGCCCGGCAATGAACGCGATGACCGGCTTTGCCATGCCGGCGGCATAGTCCGCCGCTTGCTCCTCCATAGCGCCGCCGATCTCGCCAACCAGCACCACCGCGTCGGTCCGGTCGTCCTCGTCGAGCGCCACCAGCGCGTCGCGCGTGGTGGTGCCGATCATCGGATCGCCGCCAATGCCGAGAAAAGCGGACTGGCCGATGCCGGCGCGCGTCAGATTGAGCGCCACCAGCGTGCCGAGACTGCCGCTGCGCGAGATCACCCCGACCGAGCCGGGTCGAAACACATTCGGATTGTGGCCGGGCATGATGCCGACAAAACCCTCGCCGGGCGTCACTAACCCCGCGGTATTCGGCCCGACGATGCGCGTGCCGGCGCGCCGCGCCGCGAACAGGATCGCCATGACGTCGTGCGCCGGAATATGCTCGGTGAGCACGACCAGGAGCTTTACCCCCGCCGCGATGGCGTCGAGCGCGGCTTCCTTGGCGAGCGACGGCGGAATGAACATGACCGCGACGTCGTAGGGCACCTGCGCCATCGCCGCGGCCGCGGAGGCAAAGACCGGCACGCCGATATGGCTTTCGCCGGCGCGCTTCGGATTGACGCCGGCAACGACACGGGTGCCGCACTCGATCATCTTTTCGGTCCAGAACGTGCCCTGCTTGCCGGTAATGCCCTGGACGAGGACGCGATGAGCTTTGCGGTAGATGATCATCGCGCCGCCTCGACCGCCGCGGCCACGGCGTCTTCCATGAAATCGTAAGGCTCGATGCCGAGCCGCTCGCGGACAAGCTTAACCGCTTCGTCCTCGCCGGTGCCGTGGATCGAAAAGAACACCGGGATCGCCGGCTTGAGTTTCTCCCAGGCCTTGACCACGCCGTCGGCCATTACGTCGGTGCGCGCGAAAGCGCCGCAGAAGTTGATCACCAGGCTTTTGACACTCCCCGCCGCCAGCACGAGACCAAGACCAGCTTCCGCCTTGGTGTAAGCCTCGCCGCCGATCTCGAGAAAATTCACCGGCTGGCCGCCGCAATGGGCAATGACGTCCATCGTGGTCATGGTCAGGCCGGCGCCGTTGGCGAGCACGCCGACATTGCCGCCAAGCTCGATGAATTTCAGGCCGGCCGCGGCGCCGCGTTGCTCCAGCGCGGTGAGTTTCTCGGCCGCGCCGGCCGCGGCGAGCTCGCTCTGGCGAAATACAGCCGCGTCGTCGAGCGTGAATTTGCAGTCGAGTGCGACCACGCGGCCGTCTTTAAGCAGCGCCAGTGGATTGATCTCGACAAGCTCGGCGTCGCGCGCCCGATAGATCGCGTAGAGTGAGCGCAGGATGGCGGCGATCTTTGCCTCGGCGCCGCCGAGATCGAGGCCGGCGAGCATCGCGCGCGCGTCGCTCTCGCCAAAATCCGCATCGATATCGAGTGAATGGCGGCGCACGGCGTCGGGCCGCGCCGCTGCGATCTCCTCGATCTCCATGCCGCCTTCGGTGGAGAACAGAATGAGCGGCCGGCAGGCGGCAAAATCGGTAAGCACGGCGGCGTAGAATTCGCGAGCAACGTCGGCGCGTTCCTCGATCAGGACCTGGCCGACCGCATAGCCGTCGATCGACATGCCGAGGATGGCTTGCGCCGCCGCAGCGGCCTCGCCCGCGTTATCGGCCTTGCGGATGCCGCCGGCTTTGCCGCGCTTGCCGGCCGGCACCTGCGCCTTGACCACACAGGGACCGATCGACGCAAACGCGGCTTTGGCCTCGTCGGGCGTCGCGCACAGGATGCCGCGCGGCACCGGCACCCCGACCGGCGCCAGCACTTTTGCCTTGGCGGCATATTCCACGAAATTCATCACAGCCCTCGCGTTCAGCGTCCGTACTTTGTCCAGTGCGGGCCGAACAGCTCGTCCTCGCTCGGTTTGTCTTCAGGGATCACGGTGACGAGGTGAGTGATGTTGAGGAAGTGCCGGTAGCTCAGGTTTTCCGAAATGCTGTTCTTCTGCCACGAGCCGCAACCCATGCTCAGCGTGAAGCCGAGCCCGCTGTCGAAACCGCCGCCATTGCCGAAGGTGTGGGCGAAGTTGACCAGCAGCCGCACCACGTCGAGGTCTTCGGCCAGCTCGCGTGCATGCGCCATGTCCTTGGTGTGAATGCCGCAGGAATGGCCTTTGCCCTGAAAATCGAGAATGGCCGCTACCATCTGCTTCGCCGCCGCGAAATCCCTGGCGCGATAGACCGTGAGCACCAGCGAAAGTTTCTCGCCCGACAGCGGATGCGATTTTCCGGTGCCGGCATCCTCGACCATGAAAAAGTCGGCACGCGCGGCGGCGGGCGGCAGGCCGAAGGCATTGGCCAATACCTTGGCATCGCGCGCAATCAGATTGCGATTGAGCTTGCCGTTATGCCACAGCGTCTCCAGCACCGCCGGCTTTTCCTCTGCGGTGCACAGATAGCCGCCGACCGCTTTGAGCGCGGCGATGGCTTTGTCGTAGATCGCGTCGAGAATGATGACGGAATTCTCGGACGAGCATGAGGTCGAATTGTCGAAAATCTTCGAGGCGCGGATTTTTTGTGCCGCGTCGGCGAGATCGGCGCTGGCATCGATGATGACGGGAACATTGCCGGCGCCGACGCCGATAGCCGGCGTGCCGCTCATGTAGGCGCGCCTCACATTATCCTGCGAGCCGGTGACGACGACGAGATCGGCGGCTTTCATCAAGGCTTCCGTCAAATCCTTGGTCACCGGCGGCGGCAGGATTTGCACCAGATCGGCGGGCGACCCGATCCTTTCCAAGGCGGCGCGCATGAAATCCACCGTCCGCTTGGTGGTCTCGTAGCCGAGCGGGGATGGCGCGATGACGACGGCGTTGCGGCCCTTGAGCGCCATCATCGCCTTGTTGACCGGCGTCGCGCCGGGATTGGTCGACGGCGTCAAGGCGGCGACGACGCCCATCGGCTTGGCGTATTTGACGATGCCGCGCGCCTTGTCCTCTTCGATGATGCCGACGGATTTGGCGCGCAACAGATCGCGCAACGTGCCGAACGTCTTGCGCTGCTTCTTGACGATCTTGTCGGGCACGTTGCCGAGGCCGGTGTCGGCGACCGCAAGCTCGGCGAGCTCACGCGCATGTTCGGGCTTGTAGATCGACCACGCCAGCGCGCGGACGGCCTCATCGGCGCGCTCCTGGCTGACGTCGCGGAAGTTTTCGAACGCAATGCGGGCGCGCCGCACGACGTCATCCACCGTCGCTTTGACCTCGGCCTCGACCGGCGATTTCACTGCTACAGTCATCGTGCCCTTCCCGAACATCTAGATGCTTTGTTGCGCGCGCATGTCCTCGCGCCGGATGCCGGCCACCCTGACCGGCTTCTTCATGGCGTCGCGGCGGAACGGCTCGCCGAGCTCCTGATTGAGGATCACCTCGATGAAGGTGGTGACGCGCTTTTTCTGCGCCTCGCAGGCGGTGCGCAGCGCTTCGGTCAGTTCGGCCGGCGTCTTGACCGCGACGCCCTTGAGCCCGCAGCCTTCGGCGACCTTGGCATAGCTGAGATGCGGATCGAGCTCGGTGCCGACGAAATTATCGTCGAACCACAGGATCGAATTGCGCTTCTCGGCGCCCCATTGGTAATTGCGGAATACCACCATGGTGATGCCCGGCCATTCCGGCCGCCCGATCGAGCTCATCTCGTTCATGGAAATGCCGAACGCGCCGTCGCCGGCAAAGCCGACGCAGGGCGTATCCGGATTGCCGATCTTGGCGCCGACGATCGACGGGAAGCCGTAACCGCACGGCCCGAACAGGCCGGATGCCAGGTATTTGCGTCCCTGCTCGAAAGTCGGATAGGCGTTGCCGATGGCGCAGTTGTTGCCGATGTCGCTCGATATGATCGCGTCTTTCGGCAATCCCGCCTGGATCGCGCGCCACGCCTGCCGCGCCGACATGCGGTCGGGATCGCGCTTGCGCGCATCCTCGTTCCAGGTCGTGCCCGGATCGTCGTCTTCGTGATCCATGCTGGAGAGCGTCTGCAGCCAGCGCGACTTGGTGGTGTGGACCAGCGCTTTGCGCTCATCGCGGCCGTCGTTGCCGGCCGAAGGCGAAAGCTGCGCCAGGATGGCCTTGGCGACGAGCTTGGCGTCGCCGCAGATGCCGACGGTGACAGGCTTGGTCAGACCGATGCGGTCGGCGTTGATATCGACCTGGATGACCTTGGCCTTATTCGGCCAGTAATCGATGCCATAGCCGGGCAACGTCGAAAACGGATTGAGCCGCGTGCCGAGCGCCAGCACGACGTCGGCCTTGGCGATGAGCTCCATCGCCGCTTTCGAGCCGTTATAGCCGAGCGGTCCGACGGCGAGCCGGTGGCTGCCCGGGAAGCTGTCGTTGTGCTGGTAATTGTTGCAAACCGGCGCATCGAGTTTTTCGGCGAGCGCCGCGCATTCGGCAATGGCGCCGGCAAGGACGACGCCGGCGCCGGACAGGATGACGGGGAATTTCGCCGCCGAAAGTAATTTCGCCGCTTCCGCTACAGCATTGACGCCGCCGGCC
Source organism: uncultured Alphaproteobacteria bacterium (assembly GCA_963743395.1). Lineage (GTDB taxonomy): Bacteria > Pseudomonadota > Alphaproteobacteria > Rhizobiales > Xanthobacteraceae > BOG-931. The sequence continues at coordinate 359,351 of CAVUPV010000009.1, read as the reverse complement.
GGTCGCTCGAACTCGACGATGGCGGGCAGATTAATGTCAATGACTTGAGTCCAGAAATCGCGCGGGATGTTGATCTGCGCCGGCGCCGACAGTCGCTTCGCCTTGGTGATGACGCGGTTGAGAACTTCGGCAGTGCGGGACGGATCGCGCACTTCTTCCTGATAGCAGACCATGTCGCGGAACACCGCCATCTGCTCCACCTCCTGAAAGCCGCCCTGGCCGATGGTGCGGTTCGCCGCTTGCGGCGTGACCACCAGCATCGGCGTGTGATTCCAGTAGGCCGTCTTGATCGGCGTGACGAGATTGGTGATGCCGGGGCCGTTCTGCGCGATGACCATCGCCATTTTTCCGGTCGACCGCGTATAGCCGTCGCAAATCAGGCCGCCGTTGGTTTCGTGCGCCACGTCCCAAAATGTGATGCCGGCGGCGGGAAACAGGTCGGAGATCGGCATGAAGGCCGAACCGATAATGCCGAAAGCGTGCTCGATGCCGTGCATCTGCAAGACTTTCACGAAGGCTTCTTCTGTCGTCATTTTCATAGCTACAGATCCTTTTCGATCCCCGGCGGTAATGCCGGATGAAGATATGCGTTACGTTTCGTCCTGGAAGGTCTCGGCAAGCTGGTCGGTGGCTCGGCGCAGCGCCGGCAGATGGCCGCGCGCGATCTGCACGTTCATGCGCGCCTCCGGCGCCTGGATGGCGATGGCGGCCAGCATTTCGCCGTTGCGTCCGGTTACCGGCACCGCCACGCAAACGACGCCGGCGATATATTCCTCGCGGTCGAACGAAACCCGTTCTTTGCGGATTTGCCGCAGCTCGGCCTCCAGCCGCGTCCGTTCGGTAATGGTGCCCTCGGTAAAACGCCGCAGCTCCAGGCTTTGCAACAGCCGCTGGCGGCGCCGCGCCGGCAGCAATGCCAGATGCAATTTGCCGATGGCGCTGCAATGGAGCGGCACCCGCGAGCCGGCGCCGAAATGCAGCCGCAACGGCCAATGCTCGGACTCGACGCGGTCGAGATAGACGATCTCGCCGTTGAGAATGACGCCGATATTGCAGGTCTCGTTCACCTGGTGCGCCAGCCGCCGCAGCAGAGCGTGGCGGCTCGCCTCGCGCATCGACGCGCGCATGGTGGCGAAGGCAAGCTCGGTCAGCCGCGAACCCACGATCAGGCGCTTGCGCGCCGGCTCGCGGGCGAGATAGCCGGACGAAACCAGGCCGTCGACGAGGCGATAGGCGGTCGCCTTCGGCAGCGCCAGCGTCTCGATGACGCTTGCGACTTCGACCGCTGCCGGCGCCTGCGCAACGAAGTCGAGAATGGCAAAGGTGCGCGCCGTCGCCGTCGAGATCGCGTCGCGCCGCTGTTGCGGCGCTGCATGCCGCCGCGGCGCGGCCGCGCGGGAACTCTCGGTTATCGTCAGCTGCTTCATCGGCGCTCACCCGGAATAGCGACGGCCGCGGCGCGGCGCATTGCGAACACTTCGCGCAACAGCGGATAGCTCAGCGCGGCGAGCGAGGCGACCATCAGCGTGCCGCAGATCGGGCCGCGGAAGAAAACGGTCCAGTCGCTGCCGCTCGATATCATGCTGCGCATGAAGGCGGTTTCGCCGACCGGGCCGAGGATCGCGCCAAGCACCATCGGCGAGATCGGATATTTGAATTTCTCGAACAGATAGCCGAGCACGCCGAAGATGACGATCATCCAGACGTCCGACATGTCGTTGCGGTTGGCGTAGGCGCCGACCAGGCAGAACATCACGACGATGGCGGAGAGAACGCCCTGCGGGATGGTCAACACCTTGACGACGACCCGGATCCAGAAAAATCCGACCAGGCACATGCCGATCACGCTGGCGAACATCGAGGCAAGGATGGTGTAGACCATCAGCGACGACGCCGGATCCTCGAACAGCATCGGGCCCGGCTGCACGCCGTGCAGCAGGAACGCGGCGAGGATCACTGCCGTGGCGCCCGAGCCGGGCAGGCCGAGCGTCAGCAACGGGATCATGTGACCGGCGACCGACGCAGTGGCGCCGATCTGCGGCGCGACGATGCCTTCCGGGATGCCGGTGCCTAAAAGCTGGCGCCGCCGGCCATATTGCTTTTCGATGCCGTAAGAGATGAAGGAGGTGATAGTGGCGCCGGCGCCGGGCACGATGCCGAGCACGGTGCCGAGAATCGTGCTGCGAATGATCGTGATCTTGACCGCCAGCAATTCGCGCCACGACGGGAATTGCGTCGCGACATTCACCTTGGCGTCTTTCGGCGCGTCGAGGTGAAGACCCTGGCCGATGCGGGTAAGCACTTCGCCGAGCCCATACATGCCGACCAGAACCTCGACCAATTGCACGCCGTCGCGCAGGATCGGCACGCCGAACGTGAAACGGTCGGTACCGTAGATGCTGTCGATGCCGACGGTCGCCACCAGGAGCCCGACGCAAAGGCTGATCAGCGAATTCACCATCGATTTCCCGGCCAGCGCCACGACCGTGGTCAAGCCGAAGAACACCGCGGCGAAATAATCGGGCGAATCGAACTTCAGCGCCGCCTCGCTCATCGGGCCGGCCAGCGCCACCATCACCGTCGAGGACACCAGGCCGGCAATCAGCGCGGCGACGAGCGCCCAGCCGAGCGCCTTGGCCGGCTGGCCGCGTTGCGCCATGGTGTAGCCGTCCCACAGCATCGGCACATCCATCGGCTCGCCGGGAATACGGTAGAGAATTGCGGTGAAGCAGCCGCCATAGGTGCCGGAAAAGTAGATCGCCGTGAGCAGGATCACCGACGGCTCGATCGCCATCTGATAGGTAAACGGCAGCGCCAGCACGACGCCCATGACGAGGCCAAGCCCCGGCATGATCGAAACCGCCATCCCGACCAGCAGCCCGACCAACAGCATCAGCAGGTTGAACGGCTGAAAAATCTCCAGGAAACCGTGGGCGAGGCTGACGATGACCACGACGCCTCCTAATGCACGCCCATCATGGCCATGAGCGCGTAGGACAGGCTGTCGAACGGCGCGACGCCGGGCGGCAGCGCCACATAGACCACGCGCATGAACATGAACATGAAGGCGAGCGCGATCGCCACGCTCAACACCGTGACTTGCAGCAGCCGCCGGTAGTGGCCGAGATAGATCAGGGCGAAGCTGTAGACGATCGTCGCAAGAAAAAAGCCGAGCAGCGGCAGGATGACCAGATAGACCACGGTGGCGCCGACCGCGAGCCAAACCAGCGCCGGGTAAATCTCCGGCGGCCGCATCAGCGCTTCGGTCTCATCGGCTTCGGCTTCCGGCGCCAAAACCTTGCCGGGCTGCCTCGCGCTCGACACCACGCCCCACAGCGCCGCCGCCAGCATCAAATCAAGGATCAGCTTCGGCCAGGCGTCGGGACCGATCCGTCCCGCGGTTCCCTCGAACTCGAAATTGACCGCCGCATAGTAGAGAAACGCGCCGGCCGCGAGCACGACCAGATAGGGCAGCGTGGCGCGGACGCGTTCCAGCACGGTGACGATTTTGCCGGTGGTCACTTTGACGCTCACTCGTAAAGTCACTTCGCCGCGGGCTGCATCGACGCCAGAATGCCCTTGGCCTGGGCGAGCCAGGAATCCATGAACGGCCGCGCTTTATCCATCGGCACATAGCTGCCGGGATCGGCGTATTGCTGCTTGAGATAGTCTGTGAAATCCGCGCTCTGCGCGACTTTCGCCAGCGCGTCGGCAAGCACTTTCACCCGCTGCGGATCGGTGCCAGCCTTGACCACGATGGCGCGGAACTGCGGCAGCGTGACGTCGTAACCAAGCTCCTTCGACACCGGCACGTTGGCGAATTGCGGAATGTCGACATGATGCGAATAGAAAAAGATCAGCGGGCGGATCTTGCCGCCGTCGTAATAGCTGCGCACATCGCCGGTCTGCTCATAGAGCACATCGGCATTGTTGCCGAGGATCGAGGTATAGCGCAGCTCCGGCTCGGCGTAGGGGATCGGCTGAAACTTGAAGCCCTTGGAATCGAGGTAAGAGGTGGTGATGTCATCGGCGCTGCCGAAGCCGAGCACCGCGACCTTGAGCGCCTGCTGTTTGGCGGTGGCGGCAAGCTCCTGCCAGGTGTGCCATGGGCTCTGGGTGTTGACCCAATAGCCCGACGGCTGCTGGATCATGATCGCGAGCGGGATGACCTGGTCCGAGGTGAAGCCCGGATGCGGACCCGCCAACAGCGCGTAAGTGTCGCCGATCAGCACCGCGAGCGAATAACCGTCAGCCGGCGAATTGAGAAGCTTGGTGATGCCGGTCTGGCCGGTGGCGCCCGGCACATTGAGCACCGGGAACGACACACCGAGATCCTGCGCCATGATCTTGCCGGAGGTCCGCGCCAACAGATCGGCGCCGCCGCCCGGACCCCACGGCACGATGAAGTTGATCGGATGGTCGGGAAATTTTTCCTGCGCCCGCGCGGCGCCGGCGGCGAAAGCAAAGACCAAGGCCAGCACCGACGTCATGGCGCAGAGCCACGCCGGTTTTTGAGCGATCATCGCCGTTCCTCCCTTGCCGCAAATTCTTTGGCCGGCGGCGCGAACGAAGCCGCTTGTCTTCCAAAACCGCGAGCGATCCGGCCGTAATCTCATTGGATGAGACTTATTGGCTTTAAAACAATTAGCACGATGTTATTCTGGCGACAACGAGGTTCGGCGCGCGCGGCGTTTGCGATTTCGCCGCAGGCGAAACGAAACAAAAAACTAGCCGAAAAATTCAGGGAGGGGACCATGGCGACAGCATCCGCCTTGCAGACACCGGACAATTTAGCGGCGCAGGAAAATCTGTTGGCGCGGCTCGACCGGCTGCCGGTCAATCGGACGATATTGTTTCTCGTCGGCCTGCTCGGCGTGATTTGGATCCTGGAAGCCTTCGATATCGGCATCATCGCGCCGGTCCTGTTCATTCTCAAAGGCGAGTGGCAGCTCACACCGTCGAGCACCGGCCTGGTCGGGAGCGCCGGCACGCTTGGCATCGTCATCGGACTATTGCCGGCCGGGCGGCTCGCCGACCGGTTCGGCCGCAAAACCACGCTGATCGGCGGCATCATCCTGTTCAGCATCGTGACCTTCCTCGCGAGTTACGCGCAGGACGCCACGCAACTGGCGATCTTCCGTTTCATCGCCGGTCTCGGCCAAGGCGCGGTGTTTCCGGTGCCCTATTTGCTGCTCTCGGAATTCGTCAACAAGCAATGGCGCGGCACCGCGGTCGGGCTGGCCAATTCGCTGCTGGGCTTTTCCTACGGGTTGAACACATTGATCGGCGGCTTTGTCGTCGGCCACATGCCTGCTAGCCAGGCGTGGGGCACGCTTTTGATGCTCGGCGGCGCTCCGATCCTGATCGTGCCGATCATCATCATGTATCTGCCGGAATCGCCACGCTTTCTGCTTAAGGCCGGCAAGATCGATGCGGTTCGCAAATTCGTCGAGCAGCTCGAAGACGTCGGCGGCGTGCCGCACGACGCGACGCTGATCGATCAAGCCTCGCTGAAAGTTCTCGAAGCGACGGCGCAGCGCAAGGTTTCGATAGCCGATCTGTTCCGCTACCCCTATCTGCAGCGCTGCTTTGTGTCCTATCTGGCGCTGATGTCGCCGTTCGTGGTGTTCTACGTCATCACCATCTATGGACCCTCGATCATCCAGCGCATGGGCGCTGGCAAGGAGCAGGCGCTGTTTTATACCTCGGCGCTGCTATTCTGGACCGTCATCACCACGGCCGCCGCCGGCGCACTGGGCGACAAGATCAGCCGGCGCTGGGGCCTCGTCATCATCATGATCGTGACGGCGCTGGGCACGGTGGCGCTCGGTCAGCCGTTGTCGCAGGCCGCGATCATCGCCGCGGCGATCGTCGTTTGGGGTTTTGTCTATGCGGGATTCCCGCTGGCGAAGCTCTACATGGCCGAGCAGTTTCCGACGCGCCTGCGCGGCACCGGCGTGATGCTGGGCGAGAGCGTCACGCGGTTTCTCGGCGGCGTCGTGCTGGTCTATTTGTTCCCGATCATGAACGCGACGATGGATCAGTCGACGCTCTATACGATCCTCGCGGTGCTCACCGTGGTCTGCATCCTGCCGATCTGGCTGGCCGGCTTGCAGACCTCGGGCGTCAGTGTCGAACAGACCGGCACCGATCTGGCGGCTTTGGCCAAGATGGAAGGGCGGGGGTAGGCGTTGCCCGTATCAGGCCGGCTCGATCACGAACAGCGTGCGGCCATATTCGACCAATTCGGCATTGTCGGCGCCGATCTGGACGATGCGGCCGTCATGTTCGGCGGCGATGGTGGTGAAGAGCTTCATCACCTCGATCAGGCACAGCGGCTGACCTTTACGAACCGCGCTGCCGACCTCGACAAAGGGCGGCGCGTCCGGCGACGGCGCCCGGTAGAAGGTGCCGACCATCGGCGCAACGATCTTCGATCTGGTGTGGCGCTTTCGCCAATGCTGCAGCGGCTGGAACGGCCGAGGGCGCTTTTTGCGGCGCCGCCGACGTCACGGCGATCGAACCCGATGCGGTGTCGAGCGAGGCCGCGTGGCCGCCGCCGGCGCTGTTGCGGCGGATCACAAGCTTCATGTCGCCGGTTTCGACGATCAGTTCATCGCAGGAGCTGCCGTCGATGATTTTCAAAATCTCGGCGATGTCGTCGTAATTCAGCGCCACGCTCACTCCCCGTTCTCGCCGTCTTCTGCCTGCTGTCGGCAATCGTGGCCGAAACACGCTCGGTCTTGCAATATAATTCTTCGCCGTCATGCGACCGCAAGGAGACAGCGTTGCGTCGCGTATTGATCGCCAATCGCGGAGAGATCGCGCTACGCGCCATTCGCACCTGCCGGCGGCTCGGGCTCGAAAGCGTCGCCGTCTATTCCTCCGCGGACGGCAATTCGCCGCATCGCTGGGCCGCCGATCATGCCGTGTGCATCGGCCCGCCGCCGCCCAAGGCCAGTTATCTCAATGCCGCGGCGCTGCTTGAAATCGCGGCCGGATTGAAGTGCGACGCGGTCTATCCCGGCTATGGATTCCTCGCCGAAAATGAAAGCTTCGCGGCGCGCTGCGCCGAAGCGGGATTGACCTTCATCGGACCGTCGCCGGAAGTCATCGCGCAGATGGGCGACAAGGCCGTGGCGCGAAAAACCGCGGCGGCACTGGGCATTCCAGTGGTGCCGGGCTCGAACGAGGGCTTCACCGTGGCGGCGGAAGCCAAGGCGCGCGCCGCGGCCGTCGGCTATCCGCTCCTGCTGAAGGCGAGTGCGGGCGGCGGCGGCCGCGGCATGCGCATCGTCGATAACGCCGACAGCTTTGCCGCGTTGTTTGACCAGGCCTGCGCCGAGGCCGAGGCGGCATTCGGGCGGCGCGACGTCTATCTCGAACGGTTTTTTCCGAAAGTCCGCCATATCGAGATTCAGGTATTTGGCGACAGCCACGGCAATTACGTGCAGCTCGGCGAGCGCGATTGCAGCGTGCAGCGCCGCCATCAGAAACTCATCGAGGAGACGCCGTCGCCGGCGCTCGACAAAGCGGGACGCCGCGCCATCGCCGATGCGGCGCTAACGCTCGTTCGTGCGCTCCGTTACGTCAACGCCGGCACGGTCGAGTTCATCTACGACGAGGCGAGCAAGAAATTCTTCTTCATCGAGATGAATACCCGCATCCAGGTCGAGCATCCGGTGACCGAGATGGTGACCGGCACCGATCTCGTGGCGGAGCAGTTTCGCGTCGCCGCCGGCGAACGGCTTTCCGTCACGCTGGCGGCCGCCGGCGACGATGCGCCCACCGCGATCGAGTTCCGCATCAATGCCGAGGACGCCGCGCATGATTTCCGCCCGTCGCCCGGCACGCTCAAGCGTTGGCGGCCGCCGTCCGGCCGCGACATCCGCCTCGACAGCCATGTCTATGAGAACTACGTCGTCCCGCCGTTCTACGATTCCATGCTCGGCAAGCTGATCGTGACCGGACGTAACCGCGCGGCGGCGATCGAAACGGCGGCTTCGGCGCTGGCGCGCTTCGATGTGGCCGGCATTGCAACCACCGTCGATTTCCACGCCGGGCTGTTGCGGCGGCCCGGAATTCTCCCGCGCGGAAATCCATACCCGCTGGGTCGAAAACGAAATGCGGATGCAAGAAGGGGCGCAGTTGCAGTGATGGCCGGCGGCAAGACCATACGCCTCGTCGACGTGACGCTGCGCGACGCGCATCAATGCCTATGGGCGACGCGCATGACCACGGCGATGATGGCCGACATCGCGCCGCGGCTCGACCACGCCGGGTTCGAGGCCATCGATCTCGCCGGCGGCGCCGTGTTCGACGTTTGCGTGCGCTATCTGCGCGAGGACCCGTGGGAGCGCATGCGCATCGTCAGCGGCTGGGTGAAAAACACGCCGCTGATCGTGATGACGCGCGGCCAGAGCCTGTTTACCTTCGAGTTCTTCCCCGACGACATCGTCGAACTGACAGCGCAACGGATTTTCGCCAACGGTATCCGCTATCACACGCCCTACGATGCGCTCAACGACATGCGCAACATGGCGGTGCCGGTGCGTGCGGCTAAGCAAGCGGGGCTCTATGTCGCCGGCGGCGTGGTCTATACGCTCAGTCCGGTTCACACCGACGAATACTACGCGCGCAAGACGCGCGAATTGATCAAGCTCGGCGTCGATGCGGTCTTCGTCAAGGACCCGAGCGGGCTGCTCACCCCGGAGCGCGCGCAGACGCTGGTGCCGGCGATGAAGGCCGCCTGCGGCGCGTTGCCGCTGCAACTGCATTCGCATTGCCTCACCGGGCTCGCCCCGCATACCGCGATCCTCGCCATCAGGCTCGGCGTCGACGTCGTCCACACCGCGACGTCCACTTTGGCCAATGGCGCCTCGCATCCCGCGACCGAAAGCTTTGTCAATAATGCCAGGCGCGCGGGCTTTTCCGTGCCGCTCGACCTCGCGCCGGTTGCGGAGACCGCCGAGCGGCTGCGTTTCATCGCCGCCCGCGAAGGCAAGCCGGTCGGCAAGATCGCCGAATACGACGCGTTCCATTACGAGCACCAGATGCCCGGCGGCATGGTGTCGAATCTGAAATCGCAGCTGCAACCGCTCGGCATCGCGCACCGGCTGCCCGACGTGCTCGAAGAGGCGGCCCGGGTGCGGCACGATCTCGGCTACCCGATCATCGTCAGTCCGTTCGCGCAATTCGTGATGACGCAGGCCGTGCTCAACGTCATGGGCAAGGAACGCTACGCCACGGTGCCCGACGAAGTGCGCAAATACGTGCTCGGCTATTACGGCGAAATCGCCGGGCCGATCGACCAAAATCTGTTCGACCGCATCGCCAGGGGCGCGGCGCCGACGATGGCACGGCCAGGCGATCTGATCGAGCCCGGCATTCCGCGCGTGCGCCGCGAGCGCGGTCCGTTCGCCTCCGACGACGACCTGCTGCTCGCCGCTTTCTATTCCGACGGGCAATACAAGGCGCTCAAGGCGGCCGGCCCGATCGTGACCGATTATCCGCTCGCCGCGACGCCGCTCGTCACCCTGTTGAAGGAAATCGCGCTGCGGCCGAGCATCCGCTCGTTTCACCTGATCAAACGGCCGGCTTTGGCATCACCCTGACATGAGCACCAGACCCGCCATCATCACTGTCGCCATCACCGGCGCCATTCCGCGCAAGGCCGATACGCCCGCGGTCCCGGTGACGCCGAGCGAACAGATCGAATCGACGCACGAGGCCTTCGAGGCGGGCGCATCGGTGGCGCATATCCATGTCCGCAATGCCGACGAGACGCCGAGCTCCGATCCGGTGCTCTTCGCGCAAGTCGGCGAAGGCATCGCCAAACACTGTCCGGGCATGATCATTCAGTTCTCGACCGGCGGCCGCGGCCGCGAGCAAAGCGAGCGCGGCAGGATGCTCAGTCTTCGCCCGCACATGGCCTCGCTCGCCACCGGCTCGGTGAATTTTCCGGCGCAGATCTACGAGAACCCGCCGAAACTTGTGGAAGATCTGGCGCGCAGCATGCTGCAATACGACGTCAAGCCGGAGATCGAAGTGTTCGACGTGGCGATGCTCTACAACGCCAAGGCGCTCGCCGACCGCGGCCTGCTCAAGCGGCCGTGCCAGGTGCAATTCGTCATGGGCATTCCGAACGCGCTGCCGGCGCGGCGTACATTGCTGGAATTCCTGGTCGGCGAACTGAAAGATATCATGCCGGACGCGACCTGGTCGGCCGCCGGCATCGGCCGGCATCAGCTCGAGGTCAACCGCTGGTGCCTCGAACGCGGCGGCCATGTCCGCACCGGGCTCGAAGACAATATCAAGTTCGACAAGAACCGGCTCGCCCGCAGCAACGCGGAACTGGTCGCCCGTCTCGCCGCGACTCTGCGGCGAATACGGACGGCATGCGGCGAGCTGCGGCGAGGCGCGCAATTTACTGGGGTTGCCGGCGGCCTAGCAGCCGGACAACAAAAACAGGGGAGAGGAAGAAATGGCACAAATGACAAAAACAGGCGACGGGCCGACGGTATCGATCGGCACCATCGCTTTGGCAAGCGCGATCGGCACCACGATCGAATGGTACGATTTCTTTCTCTACGGCGTGATGACGCCGCTAGTGCTCAACAAGCTGTTCTTTCCCAATGCCGACGTGCTGATCTCGACGCTGCTTGGCCTACGGCACGTTCTTTGTCGGCTTTCTGTCGCGGCCGATCGGCGGCGTGATCTTCGGTCATTACGGCGATCGCATCGGGCGGAAGACCGTGCTCATCCTCACGGTCTTGATCATGGGTTTGGCGACGTTCCTGATCGGACTGCTGCCGACCTATGCCACCGCGGGCATGTGGGCGCCGCTCTTGCTGCTGGCGCTGCGCATCTTCCAGGGCATCGGCATCGGCGGTGAATGGGGCGGCGCGGTCCTGATGGCCGTCGAACATTCGCCCGGCGGCCGGCGGGGATTTTACGGCAGTTGGCCGCAAATCGGCGTGCCGGCCGGACTGCTGCTCAGTGCCGGCGTCGTCAACGGATTGTCGTTCCTCAACAATGACGACTTCTTCGCCTGGGGCTGGCGCATCGCGTTCCTGCTCAGCATCGTGCTGGTCGTCATCGGCCTTTATATCCGTCTGAAAATCATGGAGACGCCGGCGTTCACGCAAGCGCAGGAGCAGAACAAGATCGCGGCGGTGCCGGTCGCCGAGATGTTCCGCACCCACACCAAGAACACGGTCCTTGGGCTCGGTGCGCGCTATATCGAAGGCGTGACGTTCAATACTTACGGCGTGTTTCTGGTCGGCTATCTGACCAGCACGCTGCACATGACGCGGCAGTCGGCGCTGTCGGCCGTCATGGTCGCCTCCGCGATCATGATCTTTATGCTGCCGGTTTGCGGCAAGCTGTCGGATCGGCTCGGACGCCGCCTCGTGTTCGGCGTCGCCAGCCTTCTGCTCGGTGCGCTGACTTTCCTGTCCTTCTACATGATGGACGGAACGTCGACGCTGGTGACGATCATAGCGGTCGCCATCCCGTTCGCCTTCGTTTATCCGGCGGTCTATGGCCCGGAAGCGGCGTTGTTCTCGGAACTGTTCGATACCCGGGTGCGCTATACCGGCATCTCGTTCGTCTATCAGTTCTCCGGAATTTTCGCGAGCGGACTGACGCCGATCATCGCCACTGCGTTACTGCCGCTGGGTGGCGGCAAGCCGTGGCTGATCTGTCTCTATGTGCTCGTCGTCAGCGTCATCAGCGCGCTTTCGGTCTATGCCATGACGGATCGGCATGCGAGCGACATTACCATCGACCAGAAAAAGGCTGCGTAGCCGGCAACGGTCGAAGCGAGGACAAAACCGCGGCGCGATCAAGATGGATCTGGATCTGCAAGGTCGCGTCGCGGTCGTCACCGGCGGCGGCGCCGGCATCGGCGAGGCGGTGGCACGCGCGCTGGCGGCGGAGGGCTGCACGGTCTTTGTCGCCGACCGCGATGCCCCCGCCGCGGCGCGCGTCGCCGCCGACATTGCGCGCAGCGGGCAATCTGCCCGTCCCGTCACGGTCGACGTGGCGAGCGCCGCATCCGTCGAAACGGCCTTCGCCGGCATTAGCGCGACCGACATTCTGGTCAATGCCGCGGGACTGTTGTCCACCGGCGATATCGCCGATTTGCCGGCGAGCGAATTCGACCGTATCGCCCGCGTCAATCTCAACGGCGTTATCAATTGCGTGAAAGCGGCGGTGCCGGCCATGACGGCGGCCCAGCGCGGCCGCATCGTCAATATCGCCTCGATATCGGCGATGCGCGGCGGCGGCTCGATCGGCAACACGCTCTATGGCGCGACCAAAGCCGGCGTCGTGGCGCTGACCATGGGACTGGCCCGCGAGCTCGGCCCGAGCCGCATCACCGTCAACGCGGTGGCGCCGTCGATCCTGGACACCGGAATGACGCACGCGTCGCTGACCGAACGGGCGCGGCAAAGAATCCTGCCGCGCATTCCGCTCGGCCGTTTCGCCGAAACGGCCGACGTGGCCGACCTGGTGACGTTTCTCGCCTCCGCGCGCGCGAGCTTCATCACCGGCACGGTCATTCCGGTCGACGGCGGCATCCTGACGACGTGATCATGCGTCGGATTCCGGCAGCGCCGTCACGCCGTCGCCAAAACCACGGCGCAGGTGGTGACAATGTCGTCGACGCTGGCGCCGCGCGACAGATCGCTGATCGGTTTGGCAAAGCCTTGCAGGAACGGACCGAAGGCTTTGGCGCCGCCCATCCATTGCACCAGCTTGTAGCCGATATTGCCGGAGTCCAGATCGGGGAAGATCAACACATTGGCGCGGCCGGCGACGGCGCCAAGGTCTTTCACCTTCTTCTGCGCGACAGCCGGCACCAAAGCCGCGTCGGCTTGCAGTTCGCCGTCCACGGCAAGATCCGGAGCGCGGCGGCGCAACACTTCGAACGCGCGGCGGACTTTATCGACGCGGGCGTGCTGCGCACTGCCCTTGGTCGAGAACGACAACAGCGCGACCCGCGGCGCTTCGCCGAGCAGACGTTCGGCGCTGCGCGCCGACGCCAGCGCGATATCGGCGAGCTGTTCGGCAGTCGGATCGGCATTCACCGCGCAATCCGCAAACACGAAGGATCGCGGGCCGGCGCCGAGGAAATCCGGCACGACGATGAGGAAATAGCTCGACGGCAGCGTCATTCCGGCCGCGAGCCCGATCGTCATCAGGCCCGCCTCGATGACGCGGCGCGTCGGGTTGGCGGCGCCGGCGACCATGGCTTGCGCACCGCCCTCGTGCACCATCATGCCGGCGAAATAAAACGGCTTCGCCATCAGGCGGACGCCCATCGCCGGCGTCAGGCCATCGCGCGTGGCGGCGATGCCCGCACCGTAAGCTTGCGCACGCGCGTCCGTGCGCGGATCGATCAATTCGATTCCTGCCGTGCCGATACTGGCTTCGCGCGCCGCTTTGGCAATGATGTCGGGCGCGCCGAGCAAAATCGGCCGGGCGATTTCCCGATCAATGAGACTGCGCGCGGCGGCGAGCACGCGAATGTCATCGCCTTCCGGCAGAACGATCTTGAAATGACGATGCCGTGCTGTAACGAAACAGCGTTCGACGGGATCCATGTTTATCTCAAGACGGCAGGCGGCATTCGATCCGAGTGAGGCATCAATGACTGAAACAAACGAACCGATCAAGATTCACCGCGGACTGAAGGGCGTCTATTTCGACCGTTCGCCGTGCACCTTCATCGACGGCCGTATCGGCGAATTGCGCTATCGCGGCTATTCGATCCACGACCTCGCCGAACGTTCGAGTTTCGAAGAGACCGCCTGGCTGTTGCTGCACGGCGAGTTGCCGAATGAGGCGCAGCTCACCGCAATTCGATGCTCAGTTGAAGGTCGCGCGCGAACTTCCGGCGCCGATCCTCGACATCATCCGCACCATCAAATCGGCGCATCCGATGGATGTGCTGCGCACCGCCGCCTCGGCGCTCGCCGCCTTCGATCCCGACAGCTCGGACAATTCGCGCGACGCCGTGATCCGCAAGGGGATACGCCTGACCTCGCAGGTGCCGATGATCGTCGCCGCGCATGCGCGCTTGCGCGACGGACTGGAGCCGGTGGCCGCGAGCCGGGAGCTGTCGCATGCCGCCAATCTGTTGTGGATGCTCAAAGGCGAGAGGCCGAGCGCCGACGCCGCGCAATTGATCGACCGCGATCTCGTCCTTCATGCCGAGCACGGCTCCAATGCCTCGTCTTTCACGGCCCGCGTCGTCATCGGCACCGAGGCCAATCTGCACGCCGCGGTCACCGCGGCGATTGCCGCGCTGTCGGGTCCGGCGCATGGCGGTGCCGCCGAAGACGTCATGAAGATGGCTGAAGAGATCGGCGATCCCGCCCGCGCCGCCGACTATGTGCGCGACAAGCGCAAGGCCGGCGAAGCGGTGACCGGTTTCGGCCATCGCGTTTATCGCGCCGAGGATCCGCGCGCGCGTCACATGCGCGCCGGCGTCGAGCGGCTGTCCAGGGAAATGGGGCAGCCGCGCTGGTACGAGATTTTGCAGGCGGTGGTTGCTGCGATGGCGCCCTATGCGCGGCACGGCGTCAACGTCAACGTCGATTTCTATTCCGGCGTCGTCTACCACCTGCTCGGCATCAAGCGCGATCTGTTCGTGCCGATCTTCGCCATCGGCCGCGTGCCGGGCTGGACCGTGCAGGCGCTCGAGCAAATGGAAAACAACATCCTGATCCGGCCGTTGACGCTCTATAGCGGCCCGGACGCGCGCGCTTACGTGCCGATCGAGCGCAGGCCGGACTGAAACCGGACCTTGCGGCCAGATATTGAGACTAGATTGGCAACGCCGGACGACGATTTCGATTTCATCGTGGTGGGCGCCGGCTCCGCCGGCTGCGTCCTTGCCAATCGGCTGTCCGCGAACGGCCGTTACCGCGTCGCGCTGCTCGAAGCCGGGCCGCGCGACTCCAGCCTGTGGATTCACCTGCCGATCGGTTACGGCAAGACGATGTGGGACCCGAAAGTCAATTGGCGGTTCTACACCGAGCCGGAAGCCAACATGGACGGCCGGAAGATTTATTGGCCGCGCGGCCGCGTGCTCGGCGGTTCGAGCTCGATCAACGGCCTCATCGTCGTGCGCGGCCAGCCGGGCGACTACGACCGCTGGCGCGAACTCGGCAATTCCGGCTGGGGCTGGAACGAGGTGCTGCCCTATTTCATCAAGCTGGAGAGCAATTCCGAGCTTGGCGACGATCAGCTTCACGGCAGCGGCGGACCGCTTCGGATCACCAGCATCAAGCGCCGCGATGAACTGATCGAAGCCTTGATCGCCGCGGCCAGAAAGTGCGGCGTGCCGCGCACGTCCGACTTCAACGGCGCCGAGCAGGAAGGCGTCGGCTATTACCAGCTCACCACCCGCAATGGCTGGCGCGTCAGCGCCGCCGACGCCTATCTGCGGCCGGCGAAGCGGCGCAACAACCTTTCTGTCATCACCGACGCGCAGGTCGCGCGCGTCCTCATCGACGGGCGCCGCGCCAGCGGCGTCGCCTGCCGCATCGGCGGCGAGCTTCGCCAATTGCGCGCCCGGCATGGCGTGGTGCTGGCGGCGGGCGCGGTGCAGTCGCCGCAACTGCTCATGCTGTCCGGCATCGGCGCGGCCGAAGAGCTGCGCCAGCACAACATCCCGGTCGTGCTCGATCGCAAAAGCGTCGGCAAGAACCTGCAGGATCACCTTCAGGTTCGGCTGATCTATCGTGCCACCAAGCCGATCACCACCAATGACGCACTGAACTCGGTTTTTGGCCGCCTCGGCATGGGCCTGCAATGGCTCTCTCCGCCGCAGCGGTCCGCTGGCGACCGGTATCAATCAAGGCGGCTTGTTCACCCGCGTCTTGCCGGAATCGAAGACGCCCGACATCCAGTTTCATGTCGCGACGCTGTCCGCCGACATGGCCGGCGGCAAGGTGCACGACTATTCGGGCTTTACGTTATCGGTGTGCCAGTTGCGGCCGGAGAGCACCGGTTCGATCGCGCTCGGCGTCCGCCGACCCGTTCTCGTCGCCGAAGATTTTCGCCAACTATCTTGCCACCGAAACCGATCGGCGCTGCACCACTGCCGCCATAGCCTTCGCGCGCAAGCTCGCCGCGACGGCGCCGTTATCCGACTATGTCGCCGCCGAAATGTCGCCGGGCCCCGATTATGCCAGCCAGGCGGATCTGCTCGGATACGCGCGAAGCCATGGCGCGACGATTTTCCATCCGGTCGGCACCTGCCGCATGGGCACGGACGACGACGCGGTGGTCGATCCACGGCTGCATGTCAAAGGCATCGATGGGCTGTGGGTGGCCGATTGCTCGATCATGCCGACGCTGCCCTCCGGCAACACCAATGTTCCGGCGATCATGGTTGGGGAAAAGGCCTCCGACATGATCCTCGAAGACGTATCGCGCGGCTGACGAAGCCATTAGCTTAGCGGCCATGCAAAGCCGCGCCATCCAGGTCGATCCGCAATTATCGGAAGGCGAAGCCGCCGTGCCGTCGGACGGCGCCGCGCCCGATACCGGGCCCGGCCGCATCACTCCGCATGATGGAGCAATATATCGAGATCAAGGCGGCCAATCCGGATTGCCTGCTGTTCTACCGGATGGGCGACTTCTACGAGATGTTCTTCGACGACGCCGAAACCGCCTCGCGCGCGCTCGGCATCATGCTGACCAAGCGCGGCAAGCATCAAGGCCGTGACATTCCGATGTGCGGCGTGCCGATCGAGCGCGCCGACGAATATCTGCACCGGCTGATCGCGCTCGGCCATCGCGTCGCGGTCTGCGAGCAGCTCGAAGACCCGGCGGAAGCGCGCAAGCGCGGCGCCAAGAGCGTGGTGCGCCGCGACGTAGTGCGGCTGGTGACGCCCGGCACGCTGACCGAAGACTCGCTGCTCGACGCCAAACGCAACAATTACCTGCTGGCGCTCGCGCGGAGCCGCATCTCATCCGGCGAAGACCGCTTCGCGCTGGCCGCGCTCGACATTTCGACCGGCGAATTCCGTGTCGCCGAATGCGACCGTGCTTCGCTTACGGCCGAGATCGCCCGCATCGAGCCGGGCGAAATCATCGTCTCCGACGCGCTTTACGCCGACGCCGAGCTTGCGCCCTTGCTGCGTTCCTGCCGGCGCTCACGCCCGTCACCCGCGACGTGTTCGACAGCGCGACCGCGGAGCGGCGGCTCGCCACTTTTTTCGGCGTCGCGACGACCGCCTCGTTCGGCGCATTTTCGCGCATCGAACTCACCGCCGCCGCCGCCGCGGTCACCTATGTCGAGCGCACCCAGATCGGCAAGCGCCCGCCGCTGTCGCCGCCGGTGCGCGAAGCGGCCGGCGCGACGCTCGCCATCGATCAGGCGACGCGCAGCAATCTCGAACTGATCCGCACGCTTTCCGGCGAGCGGCGCGGCTCGCTGCTTGGCGTCGATCGACCGCACCGTGACGGCGGCCGGCTCGCGGCTGTTGGCGCAGCGGCTCGCGGCGCCGCTGACCGATCCCGCCGCGATCGCGCAGCGGCTCGATGCGGTCGCCGCTTTTGTTGCCGACGCATGCCGCGCGCAACGATTTGCGGGCGCTCGCTCAAGGCGGTGCCCGATCTCGCCCGCGCGCTCACCCGCATCGTCGTCGGCCGCGGCGGCCCGCGCGACCTCGCCGCGATCCGCGACGGCATTTTCGCCGCGGCGGAATTTTCGCACAGGCTTTGCGGCGCTGGCGGCGTGCCGCACGAAATCGCGCAGGCGATTGCGGCGCTGCGGCGCCCCGACGCCGAGATCGCCGCCGAGCTGCAACGCGCGCTGGCCGACGAATTGCCGGCATTCCGCCGCGACGGCGGTTTTGTCCGCGCCGGCTACGAAGCGGCGCTCGACGAAGCGCGCGCGTTGCGCGACGAATCCCGCCGCGTCATCGCCGCGTTGCAAGTGCGCTACGCCGAGACGACCGGCATCCGCGCGCTGAAGATCCGGCACAACAACGTGCTCGGCTATTTCGTCGATGTCTCGGCGCAGCACGGCGACAAGCTCTTGAGCGCGCCGCTCAACGCGACCTTCATCCATCGCCAGACCACGGCCGGGCAGGTGCGTTTCACCACGCACCGAGCTCGGCGAACTCGAAGCCAAGATCGCCAATGCCGCCGACCGCGCGCTGGCGCTCGAACTTGCGATTTTCGACCGTCTGGCCGCGACCGTGGCGGCGGCCAGCGACGCCGATCAAGGCGGCGGCGGATGCGCTGGCGACGATCGACGTGGCGAGCGCGCTCGCGACGCTCGCGGTCGAACGCGACTATGTCCGTCCCGAAGTCGACGCCGGCCTCGCCTTCGCCATCGCCGGCGGACGACACCCGGTGGTCGAGCAGGCGCTGCAGCGAGCGGCGGTCCGTTCGTCGCCAACGATTGCGACCTGTCGCCGACCGGCCGGCATCTGGCTGATCACCGGGCCGAACATGGCGGGAAATCGACGTTTCTGCGCCAGAACGCGCTGATCGCCGTGCTGGCGCAGATGGGCAGTTACGTGCCGGCGCAGGCCGCCCATATCGGCGTCGTCGACCGGCTGTTCTCGCGCGTCGGCGCCGCCGACGATCTGGCGCGCGGCCATTCGACCTTCATGGTCGAGATGGTCGAGACCGCGGCGATCCTCAACCAGGCCGGCGAGCGCGCGCTGGTCATCCTCGACGAGATCGGCCGCGGCACCGCGACCTTCGACGGCCTGTCCATCGCCTGGGCGACGATCGAGCATCTGCACGAGAGCAATCGCTGCCGCACGTTGTTCGCCACGCATTTTCACGAAATGACCGCGCTCGCCGCCAAGCTCAGCGGCTGCACAACGCCACCATGCGGGTGAAGGAATGGCAGGGCGACGTCGTGTTCCTGCACGAAGTCGTCGCCGGCGCGGCCGACCGCTCCTACGGCATCCAGGTGGCGAAACTCGCCGGCCTGCCGCCGAGCGTGATCGAGCGCGCCAAGCTCGTGCTGGCGCAAATCGAAGCGGAAGACCGCACCTCGCCGGCGCGCCGCCTGATCGACGACCTGCCGCTGTTCGCCGCGACGCGCGCCCGGCGCCGCGGCGCCGGCCGATACGGCGTTCGAACGCCGTGATCGAGGCGCTCGCCGCGCTGCATCCCGACGAAATGTCGCCGCGCGACGCGCTCGAAGCGCTCTACGCGCTCAAGGCGAAGCTCGCGCAAAAGCCGTAGGCCGCTTGCGCACCAGCCAGAGCAGTCCGCTCCAGGCGATGCTCACCGCAAGCCCGATCGCCAGCGCCCACCACGAGCCGAGCGGCACGGCGAGATAAGTGCACGGCGAGAAAGCCGAGCCACGAGCCCGATCAGCGCGATCTGCGCATGCGCCAGCATGCTCGCCGCCGCCTTGCCGCCGACGCGCGGGATGCAGGATGACGATGAGCTGCACATCACGATCGGAAACACCGCGAAGATGCCGGACGCGAACGAGCCGATG
This sequence comes from uncultured Alphaproteobacteria bacterium, assembly GCA_963743395.1. GTDB lineage: Bacteria > Pseudomonadota > Alphaproteobacteria > Rhizobiales > Xanthobacteraceae > BOG-931. Next base: position 339,859 of record CAVUPV010000009.1, on the reverse strand, counting down.
CTGTAGCTCGCCGTGGTTACCGCGACGACGACGAGCGCGGCGGTGAGCGCGCGCAGCGGAATGTCGATACGGCGGTGCGCAGGAATTTTCGCGGCGGTCCCGAAGTGCGGTAGCGCCAGCTCAACGGGATGGTGAGCCGAACACCACGACATTGAGCAGCCATGCGCGCGCAGCGGCGTCCAGATGACCGAGCGCAGCATGGCGGCGGCCGCGCACCACCAGATCGCGATGCGCGACGCCGAGACTGACGAAGCAGCCGCGGCGCTGCGCCAGACACGATATAGGCCGCGCGTAGATGCCGAACGACCGCGCGTCGCCGGCGACGCTGCCGACCGCGCTCGCGGCGATGAAGGCCGACGGATGCTCGATGGCGAGGATGATATAAGCCGCGCCCGCCGCGGTCGGCAGCGCGGCGATCAGCGCGCCGACCAGCGGCCCGCTGCGCTCGACCACGACCGAGGTGACGACGACGACGGCCGCCGTCATCGCCATCTTCAGGAGCGAGCTCGAAGCAGAACAGAAGTTCGAGGAGATCATTCTGCCTAGCATCGCCGCACGATTGTCATGGCCCGCGAAGGCGGGCCTCATCCAGTCATCGCCGCCACGGAATGCGCTATTTGCGGTGCACTGAATTCGACCGGCGGCCCGCTGCGGATGGTCTGATAGACGACGCAATAGCGTTCGGTGAGCTTGAGGAGCTGGTCGAGCTTGTCCTGCGGCGCGTCGGTGTCGAGATCGAAGGCGAGCCGGATCTGCGCGAAGCCGACCGGCGCTTCCTTGGCGACGCCGAGCGTGCCGCGGAAATCGAGATCGCCTTCGGCCGAGACGGTGCCGGATTTGAGCGGAACGTCGATCGCGGTGGCGACCGCCTTGAGCGTCACGCCGGCGCAGGCGACCAAAGCTTCAAGCAGCATGTCGCCGGAGCACAATTCCATGCCCGAGCCGCCGGTGGCCGGATGCAGCCCCGCGACCGCCAGCGCGCGGCCGGTTTCGACCTTGCAGGCGATAGTGCCGTCGTCGAGCGTGCCTTTGGCCTTGAGCGTGATGAGACCGGCCTTGGGATCGGCCTTGTAGCGCTCCTTGATCGGCGCCTGCAGCGCGCGCAGCCCGGCGGCGTCCATTGCAATTCTCCTCAACTCGTCCGTGCCGGCGAAGGCGGCAACCCAGTAACCACTGGCGCCCGTTGTGTCTATTGCGGCGTCAACTGCAAGGAAAATACTGATTTCCTTCTCAGGGAAGCATAAATGCACTTCAATGGAGTTGCTCGGCCTAGGGGCAATTTTCCGTCACGCCGCGGCGGCGCACGATGACTCCGCACGGCCACTCCGCTATGCGTAAAGCTGATGCTCGACATCCAACGATCCGTCCGCGCCGCCGATGAACTGATCGATCCGTCGGCGATCGTCGACGACCTCAAAAAGCTCGCCAAGGCGCATGCCGGACGCGAGCGCGAACTGCGAACCGCGGTCGCGCAGCGGCTGAAATCGGCGCTCAGCGAGGCGCGCGTTCGCGCCGAGGCCTTGCTGCTCAAGGACCGGCATGGCCGGCGTTGCGCCGAGCGGCTGTGCCAGACGCAGGATGAGATCATCCGCATCCTGTTCGACTTCGCCGTGAACGAACTCTATCCGCCGCGCGTGCCGTCCGAGGCGGAGCACATGGCGGTCGTCGGCACCGGCGGCTACGGCCGCGGCTTGCTGGCGCCCGGCTCCGACATCGATCTGCTGTTTCTCTTGCCCTACAAGCAGACCGCATGGGGCGAACAGGTCGCCGAAGCGTTGCTCTATTGCCTGTGGGACATGGGACTGAAGGTCGGCCACGCGACCCGATCGGTCGATGAATGTATCCGCCAGGCCAAGGCCGACATGACGATCCGCACCGCGCTGCTGGAAACGCGGTATCTGTTCGGCGACGTCAAGCTGTTCAACGAGTTGACGACGCGGTTCGACAAGGAAGTCGTGCAGGGCTCCGCGCCGGAATTCGTCGCCGCCAAGCTCGCCGAGCGCGAGGAGCGTCACCGCCGCGCCGGCCAGTCGCGCTACCTGGTCGAGCCCAACGTCAAGGACGGCAAGGGCGGCTTGCGCGACCTGCACACGCTGTTCTGGATCGCCAAATACGTCTATCGCGTGCGCGAGCCCGAGGAATTGATCGAGCGCGGCGTGTTCGATCGCGACGAGTACAAGATGTTCCGCCGCTGCGAGGACTTTTTGTGGTCGGTCCGCTGCAACATGCATTTCCTCACCGGCCGCGCCGAGGAGCGGCTGTCGTTCGACATCCAGCGCGATATCGCGGTGCGGCTCGGCTACACCGCGCATCCCGGGCTGAAGGACGTCGAACGCTTCATGAAGCATTACTTCCTCACCGCCAAGCATGTCGGCGATCTGACCGCCATTCTCTGCTCGGGACTTGAGGAACTGCAGGCGAAACCCGCGCCGGTGTTAAGCCGCGTCATCGCGCGTTTGCGCCCGGCCCCGACACGCAAAAAACTTTCCGGCACGGACGACTTCGTCATCGACAATAACCGCATTAATATTGCGCGCGCCGACGTGTTCCGGCGCGATCCGGTCAATCTGATCCGCCTGTTCTGGCTGGCGCAGAAGCACAATCTCGCCTTCCACCCCGAAGCCATGCGCGCCGCCACGCGTTCGCTCAAGTTCATCCACAAGGGCGTGCGCGAGAACAAGGAGGCGAACCGGCTGTTCCTCGAAATCCTGACGACCAAGCACGATGCGGAAACCGTGCTGCGCCGGATGAACGAAGCCGGCGTGCTCGGCGCCTTCGTCCATGCCTTCGGCCGCATCGTGGCGATGATGCAGTTCAACATGTACCACCATTACACGGTGGACGAGCACTTGCTGCGCTGCATCGGCGTGCTCAACGAGATCGAGCACGGCGATAAACCGGAATTCTCGCTGGCCAGCGAGCTGATCAAGACGATCCAGCCGCAGCATCGCGCCGTGCTGTGCGTCGCTTTGTTCATGCACGACATCGCCAAGGGCCGCGTCGAGGACCACTCGCTGGCCGGCGCGCGGCTCGCCCGCCGGCTCGGCCCGCGCTTCGGGCTTAACGCCGCCGACACCGAGCTCGTCGCCTGGCTGGTCGAGGTGCATCTCGTGATGTCGACGGTGGCGCAATCGCGCGATTTGTCCGACCGCAAGACCATCGAGAATTTCGCCGCGGTGGTGCAGTCGTTGGAGCGATTGAAGCTTTTGACCATTCTCACCACCGCGGACATCCGCGCGGTCGGCCCGGGCGTGTGGAACGGCTGGAAGGCGCAGCTGATGCGCACGCTCTATTACGAGACCGAGCCGGTTCTGACCGGCGGCTTCTCCGAGGTCAACCGCGCGCAACGCGTCGCCCTGGCGCAGCGGGAATTCCGCGCCGAGCTCAAGGACTGGCCGGCGCCGCTACTCGAGGCGTATGTCGAGCGGCTCTATCCGGCCTACTGGCTCAAGGTCGATCTGGCGCACAAGCTCGATCACGCCCGTTTCGTGCGCGACATCGAGGCGGCCGGCAAAACATTGGCAACCTGCGTCGGTTTCGACGCGGCGCGCGGCGTCACCGAACTCACCGTATTCGCGCCCGATCATCCCTGGCTATTATCGATCATCGCCGGCGCCTGCGCGCTGGCCGGCGCCAATATCGTCGACGCCCAAATCTACACCACAACCGACGGGCTGGCCCTCGACACCATCGCCGTGTCGCGCGAATTCGACCGTGATGAGGACGAAGCGCGCCGCGCCGCGCGGATCGGCGACGCCATCGAGAAGGCGGTGCGCGGACAGCTCAAATTGCCCGATATCGTCGCCAAGCGGGCGCCGCCGAAAGGCCGGCTTAAGGCCTTCGCCATCGAGCCGGAAGTCACCATCAATAACCAATGGTCGAACCGCTACACCGTGGTCGAAGTCACTGGCCTCGACCGGCCGGGTCTGCTTTATGAGCTGACCACTACGCTGTCGAAGCTCAATCTCAACATCGCCTCGGCCCATGTCGCGACTTTCGGCGAGCGCGTGGTCGACGTGTTCTATGTGACGGACCTGCTCGGCGCCCAGGTGGCGACGCCGACCCGGCAGTCCGCGATCAAGCGGCCGCTGCTCGCCTTGTTCACCGCGCCCGCGGAAGCTAAGCCGGCAAAGGAAGCGGCGGAATGACTCCCTTTCCCCAGAGGGGGGAGGGACGCCAGGTAACCGCCCCTTAAACCGCGCAAACTACGGTATTTCTCAGCGCCTTTTTAGCGCTGGGAACCGGCTATGGCGTGGCGGCAGGGGCGCAGGAAAGAGGCCGAAAACTTCGATCTTCGCCTGCGCCCGCAGGATCGAATCGGCGGTCCACCCAAGGCGCGCGCCGGATCGGGGCGCCGGCAGCGTGACGCCGACACCCCATCCGCACCGCGCGCTCCGCGCAAAAAAAAGCGCGGCGGCGGGCGCCGCTCCGGCTTCGGCCGCGTGATCTACTGGGGCGCCGTGCTGGCTTTATGGGGGCTTATCGCCGGCATCGGCACGCTGGTTTGGATCGGCATCCATCTGCCGCCGATCCAATCGCTGGAGATTCCCAAACGCCCGCCCTCGGTGCTGATCCTCGGCGTCAACGGCGCGACACTCGCCACGCGCGGCGACATGGGCGGCGCGGCGGTGCCGCTTGCCGAATTGCCGGCTTATGTTCCCAACGCCTTCGTCGCCGTCGAGGACCGCCGCTTCTATTCGCATCATGGCATCGATCCGCTCGGCATCGCCCGCGCACTCATCGCCGACGTGCTGCGCCGGGGCGCGTCGCAAGGCGGCTCGACCATCACCCAGCAGCTCGCCAAGAATCTGTTCCTCACCCAGGAGCGCACGGTCTCCCGCAAGCTGCAGGAGATCGTGCTGGCGCTCTGGCTCGAGCACAAATTCACCAAAGCGGAGATTCTCGAACTCTACCTCAACCGCGTCTATTTCGGTTCCGGCGCCTATGGCATCGAGGGCGCGTCGCAACGCTATTTCGGCAAGTCGGCGCGCGTATTGGCGCTGCCGGAGGCAGCCATGCTGGCCGGGCTCGTGCAATCGCCGTCGCGGCTGGCGCCGAGCCACAACCAGGACGGCGCGCAGCGCCGCGCCGCGGTGGTGATCGCCGACATGGCGGAGCAGAAAATGATCTCCGACGCCGACGCCAAAGCGGCGCTGGCGCATCCGGCGCGCGCGGTACAGCCGGCCGGCGCCGGCTCGGTCAATTACGTCGCCGACTGGGTGATGGACGCAGTCGATGACATCGTCGGCCAGCTCGATCAAGACATCGTGGTCGAGACCACGATCGATCCGGTGCTGCAAGGCGCCGCCGAACAGGCTCTGGTCGATACGCTCAACCAGAAAGGCGACCGGCTGAACATCTCGCAAGGCGCGCTAGTGGCGATGACGACGGACGGCGTGGTGCGCGCTTTGGTCGGTGGGCGGAATTACGGCGAGAGCCAGTTCAATCGCGCCATCGAGGCCAAGCGCCAGCCCGGCTCTGCTTTCAAGCCCTTCGTTTATCTCACCGCGCTCGAACACGGGCTGACGCCCGATACCGTGCGCGACGACGCGCCGATCTCGGTCAAAGGCTGGAAGCCGGAAGATTTCGAGCACCAGTATCTCGGCCCGGTGACGCTGACGCAGGCGCTCGCCAATTCGCTCAACACGGTATCGGTACGGCTCACGCTCGAAGAAAGTCCCGACGCAGTGGTGCGCACCGCCTATCGGCTCGGCATCACCTCGCCGCTCGAGGCCAATGCCTCGATCGCGCTCGGCACGTCGGAGGTCACGCCGCTCGAACTTGTCTCCGCCTACGCGACCTTCGCCAATGGCGGCTTTGCGATCTCGCCACATGTCGTCGCGCGTATCCGCGGCGCCGACGGCAAGACGCTCTATGAGCGTTCGCAAGACCCGCTCGGCCGCATCGTCGATGCCCGCTATGTCGCAATGATGAATACGATGATGCACGAGACGCTGGTTTCGGGCACCGCGCGCGGCGCCAATCTTCCCGGCTGGCAGGCCGCCGGCAAAACCGGCACCACCGAGGATTTCCGCGATGCCTGGTTCATCGGCTACACCTCGCATCTCGTCACCGGTATCTGGCTCGGCAACGATGACAATTCTCCGACCAAGAAGGCGGTCGGTGGCGGACTGCCGGTCGATATCTGGAGCCGGTTCATGCGAACCGCGCATCAAGGCGTCGCGCCAACGCCACTGCTCGGACTCGATAATAGCGGCTGGCTCGGTGCGCCGCCGGCGCCGATGACCGGCCCCGCAGCGGCCGCCCCGGCCGGGCAGCAAAACAGCCAAAACAATCAGCAGGGCAATTCCGGCGGTCTCGATTTCTGGCTGCTCGATAAATTATTCGGCCGTCAGTGATATGTTGCCGAAGCAAAGTGGCGGCTGAATGAAACACAAGAGGGCGATTCATTTCAGCACCGTCGCGGCGCTTGCGACTTTAAGTCTTGCTATCTCAGGCCTTGCCGCCACGAGCTCAATCCGGGCGCAACAGATCGCGATTCATCCGCCCGATTTGGCCATGCCGGACGCCACTCACGGCAAGGTCGGCATCACCCACAAAAGCTTGCTGAACAGCGACATTCCTGGAGCGTCCGGACAGGAAGTTACCGTGTGGGATACCGAGTATGCGCCGCGAGGAATTAATCCGCGCCACTACCATCCCGCGGCGATCACCTTTTATGTCGTTTCCGGCACAGGCGTTTGGCAGGAGGAAGGTAAAGCGCCAATAGTGCTGAAGGCCGGTGACAGCCTGTTCGTCCCGGCCGGCACAACGCATGCCCACTGGAATCCGAGCTACACTGAAAGTCTGCGGTTTCTGGAATTCATCGCCGGCAAAAAAGACAAATTGAACGCCGAGCCCCTGCCGCCGTCAAAGTAAGATGCCGAACCGAGAGGCGACCACGGTTGCCGCATCCTGGCCTGTCGGCGCACTAGATCGCTTTGCCCAAATCCTGGTTCTTCAGCGGCAGCGCGCGGATGCGCTTGCCGGTGGCGGCGAAGATGGCGTTGCACAACGCCGGCGCCAGCGGCGGCACCGGCGGCTCGCCGACGCCGCCCCAGAAATCGCCGCTCGGCACCATCACGGTCTCGACCTTGGGAGCGTCAGCGATGCGCAGCATTTCGTAAGTGTCGAAATTCGCTTGCTCGGCGGCGCCGTCCTTGATCGTGATCTCGCCATATAAGGCGGCCGTCAATGCATAAACCACCGCGCCTTGCGTCTGCATTTCGACCGACAGCGGATTGACGACATGGCCGGAATCGAGCGCGGCGACGACGCGATGCACGCGCACAACGCCGTCGGTGACGGAGGCTTCGACCACCTCCGCGCAATAGCTGCCGCAGGCGGTGTTCACAGCGATGCCGCGATAGACGCCGGGCGGCAGCGGACCGCCCCAGTCCGCCTTCTTCGCGGCGGCATCGAGCACGGCGAGACTCTTCGGGCTCCTGGCGAGGAGCTTGCGCCGGTAGAGATAGGGATCGATGCCCGCCGCGTGCGCCAGCTCGTCGAGGAAACATTCCCTGTAGAAGGCGTTCTGCGTGTAATTGATCGCGCGCCAGACGCCGAGCGGCACCGGCGTCGGGCAGATGACATAGTCGACGAGATAATTCGGCACGTCGTAAGGCCATTCATCGCCAAGCCCGCTGACGTAACTGCGGTCGATGATGTTGGAGCCGAAGCCCGGCACCAGAGCCGCGACGAATGACGGGCCGGCAAGCCTGATGGTCCAGGCGAGCGGCATGCCGCCGGCATCGAGTCCGGCGGTCAGCCGCGCCATGCCGCACGGCCGGTAAAGATCGTGCGCGATATCCTGCTCGCGCGACCACACCATCTTCACCGGCACGTCGAAGTTTTTGGCGATGTCGACGGCCTGGCGCACATATTCCTGGATCGGCCCGCGCCGCCCGAAGCCGCCGCCGAGCATCATGCGGTGCATCGTGACGTTTTCGTTCGGCACGCCGGCAGCGACCGCGGCGGTGACCAGCGCCGTCATCGGATCCTGGCTCGGCGCCCAGATTTCGACGCCGTCGGCGCGCACATGCGCGGTGCAGGTCTGCGGCTCCATGGTGGCGTGCGCCAGAAACGGCACGGCGTAATCGGCGGTCAGCGTCCGCGCCGCGCGCGGCAGCGCGGCTACGGCATCGCCGTCGGCGCGGCCGATCCGCGCCCCCGGCGCGGTGAGCGCGGCAAGCACCTGTTGCGCGATGGCCTCGTCCGACACCGTGTCATTGCCGCGATTGTCCCAATCGACGCGGAGCGCATCGGCGGCGCGCTTGGCCCGCCACCAGGAATTGGCAACGACCGCAACCGCATCCGGCAGGTGCACCACGCCGCGCACGCCGTTTAGCCCCGCGATTGAGCTTTCGTCGACCGATTTGAGCGCACCGCCATAGACCGGGCACTGCACGATGGCGGCGTAGAGCATGCCGGGCAGCCGCACGTCGATGGCATAGACCGGCTGGCCGGTGATTTTGTCGCGCACATCGAGACGCTTGCGCGCCGTGCCGGCGAGCGTCCAGTCACGCGGCTGTTTTACCGCGGCGTCGGCCGGCGGCGCGATCTTGGCGGCATCCGCGGCGACCGCGCCGAACGTGACGCTCCGCCCGCTCGGCGCATGCCTGATCGTGCTGTTGGCCGCCTTGCATTGCGCTACGGGCACATTCCAGCGCGCCGCCGCGGCCGCGATCAGCATGTCGCGCGCGGTGGCGCCGGCGCGCCGCAAATAAGTTTGCGAGGACGCGATCGAACGGCTGGCGCCGGTCGAGGTGTCGCCCCAGATCTGGCCGCGCCGCAAATTTTCCGACGGCGAAACGAATTCGCTGCGCACTTTCGCCCAGTCGCATTCGAGATCCTCGGCGACCAGCATGGCGAGGCCGGTCTGCGCGCCCTGTCCCATCTCGGCATGCGCGATGCGGATGGTCACGGTATCGTCGGCCGCGATCACCACCCAGCAGGTGACTTCCGGCGCGCTGTCGGCGGCGCGCGCCGGCGTAACCGCCGCGCCGGGCGTAAACGGTATGGCAAAGCCGAGCGCCAGGCCGCCGCCGGCCGCGCTTGCAGTCACGAGGAATGAACGGCGATCGAGTTCGCCGCCGCAGGCCATGAATGTCCTCCTGATTCCGCGGCGCGAGGATGCCAAATTCCTGCGGTGCTTGCAGCGCGAAAATAGCCTCAACAAGATGTTAATCTAGTGCGCCCGGCGACTGAATTCACAATCCGGAGAGTGCCAGGAGAGTACCATGAGCGAACAACAGAACAGGCTCGAACAGCGCATTCGCGCCATCGAGGACCGGCTGGAAATCTATAACCTCATCGCCAGCCATCCGCCGAGCGCCGACACCGGCGACGCGGCCTGGGCCGAAGCCGCTTACACCGAGGACGGCGTATTCGACCGCGGTCCCGGATTGGTTGGCGCCACCGGCAACAAGGCGCTCGGCGCGCTCCTGCAAAGCGACGGCCATCAGGCGGCGATCGCCGGCGGGCTCGCGCACTTTGCCGGCCTGCCCTATGTCCAGATCGACGGCGACGAGGCGGTGGTCATATCGTACCTGCAAATCCTCACGCCGAAGAAAATCCGGCGAGGCGATCGAAGTGCCGAACCACGGCGCCTCGCGCGGCTATCACATCCATCGCGTGGTCACCAACCGCTGGGAGCTTAAGCGCACGAAATCCGGCTGGAGGATCAAGCGGCGCACGATCCGGCTGGTCGACGGCACCGAGCCGTCGCGCGAGGTGTTGCGCGGCGCGCTGGAAGCCTATGCCTAAGACTATGCTTTTCACAAAGTAAAAGTCCGTCGCCATTTTGCGCAAAACCGGCGCGGATCGTCCGCTGCGGCGCGTTCTTAAATCTGTCGTAACCAAGCCTTTGCTTGGCCATTCCGACTTAAGGAAGCGACATCCCTCATCGCATAATATCCGCTTTGAAAATTTTGGAAGTGCAATGAACCTCACCGATCCCCGCGGCGCCGCGCCGTCCGCAGCCGCCCCGCGCTATGCCGTGGGCCGCGTCACTTCCGTTTCCGGCGCCCAGGCCAGCGTCACCCTCAATCCGGCTCCGCCGCAATCGCCCGACGGCGAACAGGCGACAGTCGGCAAGTTCGTCGGCATCGTCAGCGGCGGCGCCATCATCATCGGCGTCGTTTCGGAAATCAACGAGTTCCCGGGACAGGACGGCGACCGGATGCGGCGCAGCGTTGCCCGGCTGGAATTGCTCGGCGAGATCAGCACGCGTGACGGCAACGCGGCGCGCTTCAAGCGCGGGCTCGACAGCTACCCCAAGATCGGCGACAGCGCCATCCTGATGACGGAGGCCGAGCTGCGCATCGTTTACGGCACGGTCGACAACGATCGGGCGCATGTCGGCGACCTGCAGCAGAACACCAATATCGGCGTCCACATCAATATCGACGAACTGGTCAGCCGGCATTTCGCCGTCATCGGCACCACCGGCGTCGGCAAATCGAGCGGCGTCGTCATCCTGCTGCAAAAGATACTCAGCACCCGGCCGAACTTGCGGATTTTCCTGGTCGATCCGCACAACGAGTTCGGCAAGTGTTTTGGCGACAAGGCGCGTGGTGCTTTCCCCGCATAATGTGCGGCTGCCGTTCTGGCTGTTCAATTTCGAGGAATCGGTCGACGCGTTCCTCGGCGGCCGCGCGGCGAGCGACGAGGAACTCGAAATCCTCGCCGAGATCATTCCGCTCGCCAAGGCCGCCTATTTGCAATACCGCGCCAACGATCGCCAGACTGTCAAACGGCGCGACGGCAAAAATGGCGGCTTCACCGCCGATACGCCGGTGCCCTACCGCATCGAGGACCTGCTCGTCCTGCTCGACGAGCGGATGGGCAAACTGGAGAACCGCTCGATCGCGCGCGGTCTATCACAAGCTCATATCGCGCATTCAAACCCTGCGGAATCACCCGCGCTACTCGTTCATGTTCGAGAACGCCAATCTCGGCGGTGATACCATGCCGGACGTCCTCAGCCAGCTGTTTCGGCTGCCGCCGGACGGCAAGCCGATCACCATCATGCAGCTCGCCGGCTTTCCCGCCGAAGTCATCGACTCGGTGGTGTCGGTGCTGTCGCGGATGGCGTTCGACTTCGGCCTGTGGAGCGACGGCGCCGCGCCGCTGCTGTTCGTGTGCGAAGAAGCCCATCGCTATGCGCCGGCCGACGCCAAGGCGGGCTTTGGCCCGACGCGGCGGGCGCTGTCGCGCATCGCCAGGGAGGGCCGCAAATACGGCGTCTATCTCGGCCTCATCACCCAGCGGCCGTCCGAGATCGACCCCACCATCATTTCCCAATGCAGCACGCTGTTCGTCATGCGATTGTCGAACGACCGCGATCAGGCCTTTATCAATTCGGCGGTGTGCGACGCCTCGGGCAACCTGCTGTCGTTCATTCCGTCGCTCGGCACGCGCGAGGTTTTCACGTTCGGCTCCGGCATCGCGGTGCCGACGCGAATGCGCTTTCGCGAATTGCCGGCGGCGATGCGACCCGCTGAGCGAGGCGACCGGCAATACGCGCTCCAATGCCAGCGTCGGCATGCACCGCGACTTGATCACGTCCGTCATAGAGCGCTGGCGCGGCGCCAGCGTCGGCGCCAGTGTCGGAGCGAGAAGCTTCAGCGAAACCGAGCGGCTCGAACCGGAGACGCCGCTGCCGGAAGCGAATTCCAATTGGGCGACCGCAACCCAGGACTCGCAGCCGCCGGCCTTTACTGACGCGAACCGGCAGGAATTGCTGCGACGAGCGTTCCGCGGGTCAAATCCGGCGAGTGCTGCGCCGGCTCGGCCGTCGGTACGCCTCGGCGTGCCGCCGGACACCAGGTGACCGTACGCGTCACGACATTGCCGGTTCGTCCTCGAACTTGAACCCGACTTCTGCAGCCCTTCCAGCGCGCCCTTGCCGTATTCGGTGTCGATTTCCCTGGCCAGCGACGGCGCATAGGAGATCGGATCGGCCTGCTCGGCGGTTTCCGGCACGATCATCACCAGCAGCCGGCCGGTCTCGTTGAGACGTTGCGGAAGCTGCGGTTCTCGCCGCGCGGCACCGAGATCATGTCGAGCGGATCGAGCACCAGCGTGTGCTCGCCGTGATCGCCCCAGGCAATCTCGAAGCGGCCAGACAGGCACATGAAATTTTCCACCGTGTTGAGGTGGCGGTGCAGGCCCGGCCCATTGCCCGGCTCGCATTCGGCGATGGTGACGATCAGTCCGCGCGGGCCCTTCACCGGCGCGCCGGCGCTGCGGCCCTGATAATCCGCCGGCGCCATCACCGGATAGACCTTCCGCGCCGTGATCTTCTCCATCGCGCCGGGCGGAATACCGTGGCGGCGAGATTCTGCGTCTGGTAGGTTTGCAGTTTGTTGAAGCGGGCGACGCGGGCTTCCATCTGTTCCGGACTCGAGCGATTGTGTTGTCACGGCGGTCCTCCACTTTGCGAGCCGTCATTATTTGCTTCGCATGGCCGCTTGTCGAGACGGTCAATCGAGGGACTTCGAGAGCAACGATCCTTGTCATGCTCCGCGAAGGCGGAGCATCCAGTAATCGCCAGCATCGAAAATAGACTGCATCGATCGTGATTACTGGATCATCCGCCTGCGCGGATGATGACAAACGCGAGAGCTTCACATTCACATATTGCCGTGGCCGCGCTTGATGGTCTGGCGGATCACCGGTGCCGTGACCTTATCCGAGATTTGGATGTTCCAGATTTCGCTTTCGCCCTGCGCGGCAAAATCGGCGAACAGCTTCGGGATGACCGACACATCGCGTATCTCGTGGCCGCGCAGGCCGAAGCCGCGTGCAATGTTTTCGAACGGGGGACGGCCGAACACTGCCAGGCTATCGTCGATGCCGTCGGCGCGCAGCTTGTGAAACTCCGAGCCGTATCCGCCGTCGTTCATCGCGCAGATCAGGATGCGAAATCCTTGACGCTTGAGCGTCTCGAGTTCCTGGATATGGAACAGGAGGCCACCGTCGCCTTCGAACAGCACGATCTTGCCGTCGCGGCCCTGCCGGCGCGCCGCCGCAACCCCGAGCGCATAGGACAGGCCGTTGCCGACCGCGCCGAATTCACGGACCGTGGTGTAGCGTTCCGCCGGCCGCCCACGCATCTGCGTGTTGAAATACGCCTGATGGCCGCCGCCGACGACGCAGTCCCAATCCTTCGGAACGACCGCGTCGATAGCCCGGATCACCTCGCGTGGATCCAGCACCCCGGGCTCGATGTCGAACGGCATCGCGTCCGGCGGCTCGGTCGCGATGCGATGCGCGAGCTCTTTCGAGCGTATCGCCGCCGCCGTCGGTTTGCCGGCGCCCAGCTTATTGTCGAGGCCGGCAAGGATGGCCTCGACGCCGGCGAGCGCATCCGATCTGACGTAGATATCGGCGGCCTTCTGTCCGTCGCGCAGGCCGCGCGGGGCATCGTCCAGCTGGATCTTGATCGCCTTGCCCCAGTAGTGCCCGCCGCCGACGTAATAGGACAGGCTGGTACCGACCGCGAGCACGACGTCCGCGGTTTCGTACATCTCTCTGCCCAACGACGTGAAGTAGCTGCCGGTGGTGCCGAGCCCGAACGGATGGTCGTGGAAAAGACCGCGCGCGGGCAGCGTGTTGGAGAGCAACGCGCCGCAGCGGTCGGCAAGCTTGATCACCGCATCGCGCGCGCCGGACCACAGCACGCCACGGCCACCGAGGATGATCGGCCGCTGCGCCGCGGCCAGCCGCTCGACGGCCTCGGCCACGAGTTCGGGATCGGGCTGCATGCGCCCGACCTTGGGCTGGTACATCGCCGAGGTTTCGTAGGGCTGGTTGGCCATGTATTCGACCTTCTGCAGGTCGTAGGGAATGCCCAGCACCACCGGGCACCGCTCGTACTTGGCGATGTGGAAGGCCTCGCGCACGTAATCCATCATGCGCGGCACGCTATGCGCGGCGACGTAACGCGCGCCAGTCGCCGTCACCAGCGGCGCCTGGTCGATGTACTGGTTGTAGAATTTGGCGTTGATCGGCGACTCGCCGGCGAACACCACCATCGGCAGGCGGGCGCGAACCGCGGCCGGCAGCGCCGTCATCAGCTGGGTCACGCCGGGGCCGCAGGTGACCGAGGCCACGGCGAGCTTGCCAGTCGCTATGTTGTAGGCCGTCGCCGCCGCCACGGCGACGTGCTCGTGCCTGACGTGAACGGAATGAACGCCCGGCAGTTTGGCAAAGGCGGTGGACCAATGCATGTTGCCGTCGCCCATCAGAACGAACTGCGTGTCGACTCCCTCCGCAAGGAACGCCTCTGCGAGCGCTTCGTAGAGTTTGGGCATGGGCACGCTACTTTCTGGATGATGAGGTGATGGTGGTCTGCAGTACTGGCTTTTTAGCATGCGCCGCAAATTGGGTCAGCGGCGTCTGGCGATGCAGCTCTTTATGGCTATCAGGTCAGTGCCGCCGCAAAAAATCGAGAACGATGTCGTTGAATGCCCCCGGCTGCTCCCACGCCATGGCGTGGCCGGCATCGTGGATCGTAGCCCATTCGTGATGTTTCAGGTGCGCCGCCCAGATGCGCATCAGCGCCGGCGGCGCCAGCAGATCGGCGCCGGCGGCGATGACCAGCGCCGGCACGGCGATGGTTTCGATCTTGGCGAAAGTGTTCGGCGTGCGCAGCGGCGGCTGAAAAGCGCCGCCCGGCTGGCGCGCATGTTCGTCGATTTCGATCCATCGCGCCACCCCTTCCGGATTGGCGCCGCGATAGGACGGGCCGATCTCGCGGTAATGCGCGGACTGCTCCCGGATATGCGGAATGGCGATGCGCGCGATGAACTCCGCAACGTCCTTGTCCGCGATCGCGCCGGTCGAGCCGCCGACAATGAGGCTGCGCAGGCGCTCCGGCCGCCACGCGGCATAATCGAGCGCGATGAAGCCGCCGCCGGCGACGCCGAGCAGCTGGAATTTTTCGAGCCCGAGATGGTCCGCAAGCGCATCGAGATCGCCGGCGACGCTGCCCGGCTGCGGACCCGACGCCGGATCGGGAAAGCTGTTGCCCCAGCCGCGCCGGTCGAAGGCGATGACGCGATAGCCGGCCTGCGTGAAGGCCGCGATCTGCGGCTCCCAGATGGCGACGGTCCCGGTATTGGGATGCAGCAGAACGACGGGCGGCCCCGCGCCGCCCGTATCGATGAACCACAGCCTGACGCCGGGAAGCTCTGCGTGCGCTCCGGTCACACGCGGTAAACGCTTTTCATCTGCCCTTCGGGATAACGCAGGCCGGCAGCGGCGCCGACCGGGACGGCGGCCGAGATTTGCGCAAGCTCGGCGTCGGTCAGCGTGACCGACAGCGCGCCGATATTTTCGGCAAGCCGTTCTTTGTGCTTGGTGCCGGGGATCGGCACGACGTCCCTGCCCTGCGCCAACAGCCACGCCAGCGCGAGCTGGCCGGGCGTGCAGTTCTTGTTTCGGGCGAGATCGTCGACGCGGTGGACGAGCGCCACGTTGTGATCGAAATTCTCCGCGGCAAATCGCGGATGCCGCTTGCGGCCGTCGGTTTCCGCAATTCCACGCGGCCGGTGAGCAAGCCCGCGCCCGAGCGGCGAATAGGCGACGAAAGCGATGTTGAGCTCGCGCGTGGTCTTGAGCATCTCTTCGCCATCGGGCCGGTAGAGCAGCGAGAATTCATTTTGCACGGCGGCGAGCGGATGCACGGCATGGCCGCGGCGCACGGTCTTGGGGCTTGCTTCGCTCAAGCCCAGTGCGCGCACCTTGCCCGCTTGGACGAGTTTCGCCATGGCGCCGACCGTGTCTTCGATCGGCACGGTTGGATCGATGCGGTGCTGGTAATAAAGATCGATGACATCGACGCCCAACCTTTTGAGACTCGCTTCGCAGGAACTGATGACGAATTCCGGACGGCCGTCGGCGAACTTGCCGTCCTTGCCGCCGATATTGCCGAACTTGGTCGCCACCACGACCTCGGCGCGGCGGCCCTTGATCGCCTTGCCGACCAGTTCCTCGTTGTGGCCGGCGCCATAAGCGTCCGAGGAGTCGAGCATGGTGATGCCGCGATCGAGCGCCTCGCGGATCAGCGCGATGCCTTCGTCATCGCCGCTCTTGCCGTAAATGCCGGACAGCGACATGCAGCCGAGCCCGATGGCCGAGCTTTGGATGCCGGACGAACCGAGCGTACGCTTGGGGAGACTAGCCATTGCAATTCCTTCCTGAGCCCTACCCTGACGTCATTCTATCGGCGAAGACCGCCGCTGCGGAAGGGACCAGCGGCGACACGGCCATTCGTACTCTAGGCGAGCGCCGTGCGCACCTTGCGCGTCGTTACCCAGATCAGCAGAGGCGAGGCAACCGGCAACGGCAATGGTGCCGGCCACCGGCCAAGCCGACCTGCCGAGATAAAGTCCGATCGCGCCGGCCGCGATGGCGGCGCCGGTCTGCTGGACGAAACCCATCAGCGAGGACGCAGTGCCGGCGCGATCCGGG
This sequence comes from uncultured Alphaproteobacteria bacterium, assembly GCA_963743395.1. Classification (GTDB taxonomy): domain Bacteria; phylum Pseudomonadota; class Alphaproteobacteria; order Rhizobiales; family Xanthobacteraceae; genus BOG-931. Next base: position 323,380 of record CAVUPV010000009.1, on the reverse strand, counting down.
AAAGGCGTCAGCGCGCCGGCCGTCGATGACGGCAGCGCCAGGCCGAGCCCGGCGAGATAGATGGTCATCGCGCCGACGAACCAAATGACGTTGTCGAGATCGAGAGCGACCACCGCCGCCATGATCAGGCCGCCCGCCGCCATGGTGAAGACGCCGATCCCCATCATGCGGTCGATGCCGAGCCGCATGACGATGCGCGAGCCGATGAAGGTGCCGGTCATGTATCCCGCCGCACCCATGGCGAAGGTTACCCCAAACACGACCGGCGACAGTCCGTAGCGCGCGCCCTGCATGACGACCGGCGCGCCGGAGACCCAGGCGAACAGGCCGATGAAGCTCGTCGTCATGACGCCGAGATTGGCGAGAAAGCCGCGATGCACGATCACCGAGCGGTAAAGCCCGGCCATGGTTCGCAGCGAGAACGGTCCTGACGTGCGCGTATGCAGCGTTTCGGGCAGCAGCCGCGCCGCGGCCGACGCGACCACGGCGGCGAAGATCACCAGCATGACGAAAATTGCGCGCCAGCCGAACAGCACTTGCAGCACGCCGCCGATGGTCGGCGCGACGATCGGTGCGAAGGCGGTAATCGCGCCCATCACCGACAATTCGCGGCTGGCGCGCGCGCCGGAATAGATGTCGCGCACCACCGCGCGCGCCAGCACGATGGCGCCGGCGCCGCCGACAGCCTGCGCGAACCGCATGGCGATCAGGCCGTGGATCGATTGCGCCGCCGCGCAGCCGATGCTGGCCACGCCGTACAGAACCAGCGCCGTCAGCAGCACCGGCTTGCGGCCGACGCGGTCGGAAATCGGCCCGTAAAAAATCTGGCCGACGGCAAAGCCGAACAGATAACTCGAAATGGTCAACTGCACGTGCAGCGTCGGCGCATGCAGCGTGCGGCCGATGTCCGGCAGCGACGGCAAATACATATCCATCGACAGCGGGCCGAGCGCGGTCAGGAACGACAGCAATAAAGTGAGCGCGAACGTGCCGGGGGTTACATCGAACGTCATTGCGAGCGGAGCGAAGCAATCCAGTGCCGCATCAAAAGTTCTGGATTGCTTCGTCGCTTCGCTCCTCGCAATGAGGAATTTCGAATTATGATGTTCACTTCGCCGCCGCCGGCTGCCGCTTCTTCTCCAGGATCGCGGCCGCGTGGCTGCCGAGAATCTTGTCGCGGTCGGCGGCGGCCAGATCGAGCGAGCGGACGTGCCGAACGCAATCCAGCATGCCCATGTCGTAGGGATAATCGCTGCCGAGGAAGACGCGGCCGGCACCGACCGAAGAGATCAGGAATTGCAGCGACGTCTTGGAATGCAAAATAGTGTCGTAAAGAAACCGGTCGAGATATTTTTCCGGCGAATGCTTGAGATGCACTTTCGGCTCCGGCCGCACCTGCCAGCCGTGCACCCAGCGGCCGCCCTGATAAGGAATAAAGCCGCCGCCGTGCACCATGACGAAATTGAGCTTCGGGTATCGCTCGAGCACGCCGCCGAAAATCAGGCACGCCGCCGCGATCGTGGTGTCGAGCGGATTGCCGATGAGATTGCCGAGATAATAAGCGCGCAGCCGGTCGGCGCCGGCGACATTGCCGGGATGGATCATCATGAAGGCGTCGAGCTCGGCGGCGGCGGCCCAGACCGGCTCGAACGCCGGATCGTCGAGATTCTTGCCGGCGACATTCGACGCGATCATCGCGCCATGCAGCCCGAGTTTTGTCATGGCGCGGCGTAATTCCTCGGCGGCTTTATCGGGCGCCTGCATCGGCAGCGTGGCGATGCCGGCAAAGCGTTCCGGATGTTCCTTCACAAGCCGCGCGATCTCGTCGTTCTGCAGCGCCGCCGCCGCGACGCCGACCGCGGGCTCCTGATTGTAAAGCCAGGTCTGCGGCGACACCGAAAGCACGTGCATGTCGACGTCGGCGCCGTCCATATAGGCAAGCCGCGCCGCGATATCGTGGCCGCCGCGCGGAAACGGCCGGTACGGCACGCCGGCGACTTCGAGAACGGAATCCTTGTCGTCGATCGCGGTCAGCTTGAGACCGAGCCGCGGGATCTCCTTTTGCAGCAACTTGATGGTCGCGTCGGCGAGGACATGCGTGTGGGTGTCGATCGTGCGAATTTTTCCGCTGCCGGTCATTGTCGGTCCCCGAATGGCGCGCATGTTCTGCGCATAACCGGCAAAGCCAGGCAAGGGCATGCGAGCCATGCCGGATGCGCCTGTCACACGGGCCTTTTCAATCGGGACTTTTGGCTATAAAGGGCCGCCAAAAGCCCCCGCGCGCAGACCCTCCCGGAACCCAGCATGGACGCCACCACTGACGCCAACCCGCACGGCCACGAACACGCCACGCACGGCCGCGTCGAGGACGAACCGCTGGTCCGCGGCCGCGGCCGCTACGCCGCCGACGACCCGCTGCCGAACCAGGCCTATGGCGTCTTCGTGCGCTCGCCGCACGCCTTCGCCCGCATCAAAAGCATCGACACATCGGCGGCGGCCGGCACGCCGGGCGTCGTCGCCGTCCTGACCGCAGCCGACATGGCAGGCGTCGGCAATATTGCCCGGCATCCGCCGCTGCCGGGCAAGAATGGCAGCAAGCTTGTCGTCTCGAACCGGCCGGCGCTGGCGCAGGACCGCGTCATGCATATCGGCGAGCCGGTGGCGCTGGTGATCGCGGAGCGCGCGCTCCTGGCGCAGGACGCCGCCGAATTCGTCACCGTCGACTACGAAGAACTGACGCCGGTCACCGACGCGCGCGCGGCGCCAATCCGACGCGCCGCAGCTGTGGCCGGAAGCGCCCGGCAATCTCGCGGTCGACTGGGCCGGGCCGGCCGCCGATCCCGCCGCCAATGCGACGGAGGTCGAGCGCATTTTCGCCTCGGCGCGCATGTCGCCCGCATTCGCCGAATGAACCAGCGCATGCGTCGCCATCCGATGGAGCCGCGCGGCGCCACCGCAAGCTACGACGCGGCGAGCGACACCTATACGCTGCGCTGCTGCTCGCAAAGCGCCGGCGCCATGCGCGAGAACATCATCGCGATCATGAACTTGCCGAAGGAGAGCCTGCGCGTCATCACCGAAGACGTCGGCGGCGCGTTCGGCCTGAAGACCCGGCCTATCCCGAAAACATCGCGCTCCTGGTCGGCGCCAAAAAACTCGGCCGGCCGATGCATTGGATGTCCGGCCGCTCGCGAAGCGTTCCTCAGCGACAATCAGGCGCGCGACATCTATTCCGAGGTGGAGCTGGCGCTCGACGACAAGGGCAAATTCCTGGCGCTGCGCATCCGCAACATCGGCAATCTCGGCGCCTATCTCGGCGCCGGTCGGCGCCAATATCCCGACCACGAACTTCACGCGCTGCCTGCCCGGCATGTACGACATCAGACACATCGACATCAGCGACAAATGCGTCTTCACCAACACGATGCCGACCGCGCCCTATCGCGGCGCCGGACGGCCGGAATGCAGCTACGCGATCGAGCGCGTGGTCGACGAAGCGGCGCGCGTCACCGGCATCGATCCGATCAAGCTGCGCCGGCGCAACCTGATCAAGAAATCGGCGATGCCGTACAAGACGCCGGTCGGCACCATCATCGACAGCGGCGATTTCGAACCGATCCTCGACAAGGCGCTGGAGCTTGCCGACTACGACAACTTCAAGAAGCGCAGCCGCGAAGCGCAAAAGCACGGCAAATATCGCGGCCTCGGCATCTGCTGCATGCTGGAACATTCCGGCGGCTCGCCGATCGAAAGCGCCATGCTGAATTTCCCGGCGACGGCACATTGCTGCTTGCGCTCAACGTGCAGAACACCGGCCAGGGCCATGCCACGGTGTTTCCGCGCGTGATCGCCGAGCGGCTCGGCATTGCGTTGGACAAGATCCCGCACGCCAAGGCGATTTCGCCAACGAACTGCCGGGCTATGCGTCGGTCGGCTCGCGCTCGGCGATGACGGTCGAGCCACTCCGTGGTGAAGGCGATCGACACCATCGCTCGCCAAAGGGCAAGCCGGTCGCCGCCGCGATGCTCGAAGCCGGCGAAGCCGACATCGTCTACAAGGAACGGAAATTTCGAAGTCGTCGGCACCGACCGCCGCGTCTCGCTGTTCGACGTCGCCGCGCGCGCCGCCGAGATGAAAAAGCGCGGCGAGATTGCCGAGGATCTCGACACCAAGACCGTCGACCGAGACGCCGCTGACCTTTCCCAACGGCGTCCACATCGCCGAAGTCGAGATCGATCCGGACACCGGCCACATGACGATCGCCGCCTATGCGGCGGTCGACGATTGCGGCAATGCGCTCGACCCATGATCGTCGAGGGCCAGTTGCACGGCTCGGTCGCCGCCGGGCTCGGCCAGGCGCTGATGGAGAACACCGTTTACGACGACGGCAACGGCCAGCTCGTCACCGGCTCGTTCATGGACTACGCCATGCCGCGCGCCGACGACATGCCGCCGTTGCGCGACGCCATGCATAACGTGCCGGCGACCACCAATCCGCTCGGCGTCAAGGGCGTCGGCGAAGCCGGCACCACGGCGGCGATCTCGGCGGTGATGAACGCGGTCGCCGACGCCATTCCGAACGGCGCCGGCACGCATCTCGACATGCCGGCCTCCGCGCCGCGCCTGTGGCAGGCCTGCCAGCGGGCGAAGGGCTGCCTAGAGATCCTCGTCCGGCCCTTGCGGGAGATGCCGAGCTCGCCTGCGCTAGCGGTCAGTGCGCGATCAGGCGCCGACAGCGTGGAGGATTCCCATGACCGAAGTCCGACCGCATCGCGAGGAAAGCCGCTGCCGCTGCCGATGCCGGTGCTGCTGAGCTTCGTCGCCGGCTATGTCGACAGCTACACTTATCTCGCGCTGTTCGGACTGTTCGTCGCCCAGGTGACGTCGAGCTTCGTCATCGCCGGCGCGGAGCTCGTCACCCACGACTACGGCGTCGCCGGCAAACTCCTGGTGATCGTCGCCTTTCTCGTCGCGGTGGCGTTGACGGCGGCGCTGGTCGGCCTGGCGCGCGACGCTGGCCGGCCGGCCTGCCGTGGATGCTGGCGCTCGAAACCGTGCTGCTTGCGGTTTTTGCCGCCTGATCTGTGTTCGGCCCGCCGATCAAGGACGCCACCGACTGGCACGGCATCGTTGCCGGCCTGTTCGCCGCCAGGCGATGGGCGCGCAAAGCGTCCTGGTGCGGCTGTTGATGAACGGCATTCCGCAGACCAACGTCATGACCGGCAACATGACGCAGCTCGGCATCGCCACGACCGACCTGATCCTGGCCTGGCGGCGGTTCGCGCACAGCCGGCACGGCGCTACCGCCGGCGCGAATTCGAGAGGTCCGCAGCCAGCTGGTGACCGTCCTCGCGGTCGCGCTCGGCTTTCTCGCCGGCGCCGCGGCCGGCGCCGTCGCGTTCGCCGTCACCGGCGTGAGCGGCGCGCTGGTCTCGGTCGCCATCGTCGCCGCGCTGGCCGCCTGGGCGCTTTACCGCGAGCAATAGATTGTCAATCTACTGCGGCAGCCGCCGGACGTTGACAAGGGAGCGCCCAATGTCCGATCCCCCCGAAGCGATCCTTGCCGGCAAGAAGCGGCCGTTCACCGGAGCGGAATTTCTGGAAATCATTAAGCGACGGCCGCGAAGTCTATATCTACGGCGAGCGGGTCAAGGACGTCACCGAACATCCGGCGTTCCGCAATTCGGCCGCGTCGGTGGCGCTGCTCTACGACGCGCTGCACGACAAGGCGACCAAGGACGTGCTCACCGCGCCGACCGACACCGGCTCCGGCGGCTATACCCATAAATTCTTCAAGGTGGCGCGCTCGCGCGAAGAGGTGATCGCGCAGCGCGATGCGATCGCCGCCTGGGCGCGCATTTCTTACGGCTGGCTCGGCCGCAGTCCCGATTACAAGGCTGCCTTCCTCAACACGCTCGGCGCCAATGCCGCGTTCTACGGCAAGTTCGCCGACAATGCGCGGGCCTGGCACAAGCGCGCGCAGGAGGCGGTGCTCTATCTCAATCACGCGCTGGTCAATCCGCCGATCGACCGCAACAAGCCGGTCGAAGAGGTCAAGGACGTCTACATCACCATTCAAAAGGAAACCGACGCCGGCATCTATGTCTCCGGCGCCAAGGTCGTCGCCACCAATTCGGCGCTCACCCATTACAATTTCCTCGGCCAGAATATGGGCCAGGAGATCACCGATCCGGCCATGGTGGTGATGTTCATCGCGCCGATGAACACGCCTGGCATCAAGCTGATCTGCCGGCCGTCCTACGAATTCGCTTCCGCGGCGGTGGGCTCACCGTGGGATTATCCGCTCACCTCGCGATATGACGAGAACGACGCGATTTTCGTTTTCGACAATGCCTTCATCCCCTGGGAAAACGTCTTCATCCATCGCGACGTCGAGCGGCTGAAGAATTTTTACCCGCAAGTCGGGCTTCTTCAACGGCTTCACCATGCAGGGCTGCACGCGGCTGGCGGTGAAGCTCGATTTCATCATCGGGCTGCTCTACAAGGCGGCCCGCGCCACCGGCGTCGAGGGCTTCCGCGGCGTGCAGGCGCAGATCGGCGAAGTGATCGGCTGGCGCAATCTGTTCTGGTCGCTGACCGACGCCATGGCGTGCAATCCCGAACCGTGGGTCGACGGCGCCGTGCTGCCCAATTCCCGCGGCTCGGCGACCTATCGGCTGTTCATGACCGAGGCCTATCCGGCGGTGCGCAACATAGTCGAGAAGGTGATCGCCTCGGGACTGATCTATCTGCCGTCACACGCGCGCGATTTCAAAAATCCCGACATCGACAAATATCTGGCCAAATATGTGCGCGGCTCGAACGGCATCGATTACAAGGAGCGCATCAAAACCATGAAACTCCTGTGGGACGCCATCGGCACCGAATTCGGCGCCCGCCATGAGCTCTACGAGATGAACTATTCCGGCAGCCACGAGCTCATTCGCGTGTTCCAGCTGCAGCAGGCGCAATTCACCGGCGCAGCTCAAACAAATGGAAGCGCTCGCCGAGCAATGCATGGCCGATTACGACGAGGACGGCTGGAAGCACCCGGCGTACCGGGACGGTTCGGATATTTCATAGTGGGCAAAGGGTGAAGTGTAGGGGCCTAAAAATGATAGTTGCGCGGCGCTGATCATTGCGGTTGCAGCAATTGCCGGCATTGGATATTCATGTGTATTCTCATGCCGCCCCGGACAACGCTTTCAGTGAAATCCTGCGTGCTGTTGCCGCATGAGCCTGCAGCGACGTGCAGGGACGCCGCTGCTGCCCAGATCGATGTAGAGGTATTCAGCCTTGACCGACCAGTTCCTGTTGAGCGCGTACTTCAATTCCGCCGCCACCCGTCCAACCCGCGCGACTGGCCCGGCGTGGACCGCGCCAGCCGAATCCTGGTGGGCACGTTCCGCCGTAGGCGACATCGCCCATCACTGGACGCAACCAGTCGCCTTTGGCATATCCGATCTCGAGCGCGCGTCGTCCCGACGCCAGGTATTCTCGATGTGCTGCAACGCCGGTGCAAGACCGCCGACGTGCGCCGACGCTGCTGCCCGATATGGATATCGCTGCCGAACACCCATGGGAAGGTTGACGACGTGCGCAACCGCTGGTCACCACCGCCCAGCTCCGGATATGGAAATGTCCCGCTGTCGAGGTCGGAGAACGATCTGGTCAATCAGTCCAACAGACGGTGTAGCCCACGCGCTGCCGGCGTTTCCCGCCGACGTGAAGCCCGGCTGCGCACCGCCGGGCCGGACATTGACGCCCGACGCGGCGCGCTCGGCCTCGTCTTCCACAACTCGTCATCGATGCCATGAAACACGGCGCATTGTCCGCTCCGAACGGCCGCCGTCGAGCAATGGCCGGCAAGGTGGCCGGTGCACTGGGCTCGAATGAGGAGAAGACCCTGCGCGGTTCGCCGTCTGCAAATGCCTCCTTGGCGCGAAAGTCGTGCTCCTTTCCTGAAATTCAGGATGAAAATCCGTGGACTATGGCTTCAAGGCCACAGCTACTCCAACCCTCTCCCCGCACGCGGGAGAGGGAGTAAACCCGCCAGAGGGCCAATATGCAAATCTTTCTCACCGGTGCGAATGGCTATATCGGCGGCGCGGCGGCGGCGGCGTTGCTTGCCGCCGGCCATAAGATCCGCGGGCTGGTGCGCGATAATGCCAAAGCCAAGGCGGTCGCGGCTCTACGGCATCGACGCGGTCATCGGCACGCTGGATGATGCGGCGCTGTTGCACGCCGAAGCGCGCGCCGCCGACGCCGTGATCAATACCGCCTCGAGCGATCATCGCGGCGCGATCGAGACGCTGATCGCGGCGCTGGCCGGCTCGGGCAAGCCGCTCATCCATTCCAGCGGCTCGAGCATCGTCGCCGATCTCGCCATGGGCGAGCCATCCGACCGCATCTTTCATGAGGGCGACGCCATCACCCCGGCCGCCGATAAGGCGGCGCGTGTCGCCATCGACCGGCAGGTGCTCACCGCGCGCGGCATCGTACTCTGCAACACCATGATCTACGGCCACGCGCTCGGATCGCCGGCGCAGAGCGTGCAAGTGCCGGCGCTCGCGAGCCAGGCCAAGGCGTCCGGCATCGCGCGTTACATCGGGCGCGGATTGAACCGCTGGTCGAATGTCCATATCGCCGACGTCGCAGCGCTTTATGTGCTGGCGCTGACCAAAGCACCGGCCGGCTCGTTCTTCTATGTCGAGAGCGGCGAGGCAGCGCTCGGCGAGATCGTCAGGGCCATCGCCGCGAAGCTTGGTCTCGGCGCTGCGCAATCCTGGTCCGCCGAAGACGCGATCGCGGCATGGGGCCGCAACATGGCGGTCTATTCGCTCGGCTCCAACAGCCGCGTGCGCGGCAAAGCCGCTGCCGGGCTCGGCTGGACGCCGACGCAGCGCTCGATCACCGACTGGATCGCCGAAGAACTGTCGTAGCGCATTGACCGCCGCTGCCGATCTACGTTCTCGAACCGCCGCTGCGCTACAACCACGCTTTTTCCGGCCCTGTGATCGAGCGCGTGCTGCCGCTCGGCGAGGCGCGAACGGTTTGCGCGCATATGGGCGCGCCAGCGGATGCCTGCGCGTGGGTCGCTCATGGCACCTGCTACCTCGTCATCCCGCGCGACGGGCCGGTGAAAGATCTCGGCGCCTATGTCCGTCACGAACGCGCACATTGCAATGGCTGGACGCACGACCATGGAGCGGCAACAGAATTGCCTGCGCTCGACGCGGAGAGTGAGCTTGACCCGCTACGGGCTTTCGTGTCACGTCCCCGGCCTTAAGACACGCCGGAAAACAACCGCAAACCAATGGCTACCGACCGCTACAACGCCCGCGACGCCGAGGCGCGCTGGCAGAAAATCTGGGACGAGCGCGGCATCTTCGCGACGACTAACGAAGACCCGCGCCCGAAATACTACGTGCTGGAAATGTTCCCCTATCCGTCGGGGCGCATCCATATGGGCCACGTGCGCAATTACACGATGGGCGACGTGGTGGCGCGGTTCAAGCGCGCGATGGGGATGAACGTGCTGCATCCGATGGGCTGGGACGCCTTCGGCATGCCGGCCGAGAACGCCGCCGATGGAGCGCAAGGTCCATCCCAAAACGTGGACCTACGACAATATCGCGGCGATGAAGACGCAGCTCAAATCGATGGGCCTGTCGCTCGACTGGAGCCGCGAAATCGCGACCTGCGATCCGGCCTATTACAAGCACCAGCAGAAAATGTTCCTCGATTTTCTGCGCGTGGGCCTGGTCGAGCGCGAGAAGCGCAAGGTCAACTGGGATCCGGTCGATCAGACCGTGCTGGCGAACGAGCAGGTGATCGACGGCCGCGGCTGGCGCTCCGGCGCGCTGGTCGAGCAGCGCGAAATGAGCCAGTGGTTCTTCAAGATCACCAAATATTCCCAGGAAGCTGCTCGACGCGCTCGGTACGCTCGACCGCTGGCCGGAAAAAGTGCGGCTGATGCAGAAGAACTGGATCGGCCGCTCCGAAGGCCTGCTCATCCGTTTCGCGCTCGATCCGAAAACCGCGCCGAACGGCGAGAGTGAGCTCGACGTCTTCACCACGCGGCCGGACACCTTGTTCGGCGCCAAATTCATGGCGCTGGCGCCGGATCATCCGCTCGCCGCGGCGGCGGCGAAGACCAATCCGGCGCTCGCCGAATTCATCGAGGAATGCCGGCACCGCGGCACCGCGCAGGCCGAGATCGACACCGCCGAGAAGATGGGTTTCGACACCGGCATCAAGGCGGTTCATCCGTTCGACAACAGCTGGCGCCTGCCGGTCTATGTCGCGAATTTCATCGTGATGGATTACGGCACCGGCGCCATTTTCGGCTGCCCGGCGCACGATCAGCGCGACCTCGACTTCGTCAACAAATACGGCCTCGGCAACGTGCCGGTGGTGTGCCCGCCGGGCCAGGATCCCAAGACTTTCGTCATCACCGACACCGCCTATGACGGCGACGGGCGCATGATCAATTCGCGTTTCCTCGACGGCATGACGATCGCGGAAGCCAAAGAAGAAGTGGCGCGGCGGCTGGAAAAGGAAAGTGCGGGCAATCAGCCGGTGGCGCAGCGCCAGGTCAATTTCCGGCTGCGCGACTGGGGCATTTCGCGGCAGCGCTATTGGGGCTGCCCGATCCCGATCATCCATTGCGAGAAATGCGGCGTGGTGCCGGTGCCGGCAAAGGATTTGCCGGTGACGTTGCCGGAGGACGTGACGTTCGACCGGCCCGGCAATCCGCTCGACCATCATCCGACCTGGAAGAACGTTTCCTGCCCGCAATGCGGCGGCCCGGCGCGGCGCGAAACCGACACCATGGATACCTTCGTCGACTCGTCGTGGTATTTCGAGCGCTTCACCGATCCGTGGATCAAGAGCGCGCCGACCGATCGGCCGATGGTCGATGCCTGGATGCCGGTCGATCAATATATCGGCGGTATCGAGCACGCCATCCTGCATCTGCTCTACAGCCGCTTCTTCACCCGCGCCATGAAGGCGACCGGACATGTCGGACTGGAAGAGCCGTTTGCCGGGTTGTTCACGCAAGGCATGGTCGTGCACGAGACCTATCGCCGGGCGAACGGCGAATGGGCGGCGCCGGCGGAAGTGAAAATCGAGAGCGACGGCGATGCGCGGCGCGCCACTTTGATCGAAACCGGCGAACCGGTCGAAATCGGCCCGATCGAGAAAATGTCGAAGTCGAAACGCAACACGGTCGATCCCGACGAGATCATCGGCAGCTACGGCGCCGACGTCGCGCGCTGGTTCATGCTGTCGGATTCGCCGCCGGAGCGCGACGTGGAATGGACCGAGCGCGGCGTCCAGGGCGCCTGGCGTTTTGCGCAACGGCTGTGGCGGCTGGTCGGCGAAGCGGCCGAGATCGCGCAAATCGGCCCGCCGGAACGCCCGGCGCAGTTCTCGGCGGCGGCGACGGCGCTGCGCAAGGCGGCGCATCGGGCGCTGGCCCGGGTCAGCGATGACATTGAAAAGCTACACTTCAATGTTTGTGTGGCGTCGATCTACGAATTCGCCAATACACTCAATACGATAATTGGCGAAATGGGGTCCGATGAGGGGGCCGCTTCGACGCCCGATTTTCGCTGGGCCATGCGCGAAGCGGTTAATATTCTTGTGCAATTGTTTGCTCCCATGATGCCGCATCTCGCCGAGGAATGCTGGGCCGTGCTCGGTCACGACACGCTGGTCGCGCAAGCCGCGTGGCCGCAGATCGAGCCGGCGCTTTTGATCGAGAATACGGTGACGCTGCCGGTGCAGATCAACGGCAAGAAGCGCGCCGACGTGACCGTGGCGCGCGACGCCGACAACGCCGAGATCGAGGCCGCCGTGCTGGCGCTCGACGCGGTGCAAAAGGCGCTCGACGGCAAGCGTCCGAAAAAGGTGATCATCGTGCCGCAACGGATCGTCAATGTGGTGGTCTGAGCATCGGACGACCGCGCGGCGATTGCTGGCGCGGCTTGCCGTCGTGCTCGCCGCGGCAAGCCTGACCGCGGGCTGTTTCGAGCCGCTCTACGGCCGGGGCCCGTCGCCCGACGCCGACAGCGTGCACGACAAGCTCGGCGCGATCTTGATCGCGCCGATCCCGACGCGCCAGGGCACGACGTCGCGCGTCTCGCCGTCGGCATGCACAATGCGCTGCAATACGACTTCAACGGCGGCGCCGGCGCCAATGCGCCGACGCATCGCCTCGAGGTCACGCTCGATGCGAGGCTGATAACGGTCATCGTCGATCTGACCAGCGGCCGTCCGACCGCGCAGATCGACGGCGTCACGGCGAATTATCAGCTCGTGGAAATCGCCACCGGCAAGGTCGTCCTCAGGGACACCGCGACGGCGCATGTCGATACCGATTCGCCCGGTTCGCAGCAGCGCTTTGCGGTCCAGCGCGCCGCCCGCGACGCGGAAGACCGTGCCGTGCAGATCGTCGCCGAGGCGATCCGCAACCGGCTGGCGTCCTATTTCGTCGCCGGAACCTAGTGTCTCGGCTTGTGTGCGGGCTTGACCCGCGCATTGACGCAGGCAATATCCCTCCGCAATGGTTGCGGTTAAACCTCAGGACGTCGACGCCTTTGTCGCGCGCCCCGATCCGGCGCGGCCGGTGGTGCTGGTGTTCGGTCCGGACGCCGGCCTCGTCAGCGAGCGCGTCAACGCGCTCGTCAAGGCGTCGGTCGACGATCCGAACGATCCGTTCGCGCTGGCGCGCCTCGAAGGCGATCTGATTTCGGCCGAACCGTCGCGGCTCGTCGAGGAAGCGCAAACCATGCCGCTGTTCGGCGGCCGCCGCGCGGTTTGGGTGAAGGCGGGCGGCCGCAATATCGCGCCGGCGGTCGAGGCGCTGCTTGGCCCAGCCCGCCGCCGAGTGCCGCGTCGTCATCGAAGCCGGCGATTTGCGCCGCAACGCGCCGCTGCGCGCCCTGTGCGAACGCGCCAAGAATGCCGCGGCGCTGCCCTGCTACGCCGATAGTGAGCGGGACCGGGCGCGGCTCATCGACGACGAGATGCGCGCCGCCGGCCTGACGCTGGCGCCGGACGCGCGCGCGCTTTTGATCCCGCTGCTCGGCGGCGACCGCGCTGCCTCGCGCAACGAGATCCGCAAGCTGACACTGTACGCGCGCGGCCGCGGCGAGGTCTGCGTCGACGATGTTACCGCGGTGGTGTCGGATGCTTCGGCGCTCGGGCTTGAGGACATAGTCGATGCGGCCTTCGCCGGCCGCCCGGCGGAGCTCGAAACTCAGCTCGCCAAGGCGCGCACCGCCGGCACCTCGGCCGGATCGATCCTGTTCAACGCCCAGCGCCACGTTGCGCAACTGCACAAGTGGCGCGGCGCGATCGAGGCCGGCGCGCCGTTCTCGATCGATGCCTTGCAGCCGCCCGTGCATTTCCGCAGAAAGTCATTCGTCGAAGCGGCGCTGAAAAACTGGAACGCCGCGCGGCTTGCCAATGCCATGGCGGAGCTTGCCGACGCCGTCCTGGAATCGCGGCGCAAGCCGGCGCTTGCCGAGACCATTGCCGAACGCGCGCTATTGGCGGTCGCAGCAAACGGGCGGCGCAGCGCGGCGTAAACACGGCGTAAGCGATTAGCGCAGCGGCCGTGCGCTGTCGCGCTCCGCCGGCCAATCGGCGAGCTTGTTGCGGCCGACCTCCGACATTTTGGCGGCGGCCGAGGCGAGCATGTCGTGCAGCGTCACGTCGAAATTCGCGCGCGCGTTGCGGTTCTCCGCCATCGCCGTACGCATGGCGTCGGCATCGAACGGCTCCGCCCGCAAGCTCTTGCGCACGTCGTCCTGGGAAAGCCGCAGATCGGCCTGCGCCGCCGCGATCTTGTTGGCATCCTGCATGATCTCTGCGCGCAAGATTTCGGCGTCGGCGTCGGGCAGGCTCGTTGCGATGCGATCGAACCGGCCGGTCAAGGTGTGGCCGATATGCGCGACCGTCGTCAGCGGCACCGGACTCGAATAGCGGAACGCCACCGCCCCCGCCGCGCCGACGAAGAACAAGTTTAGCGCCAACGATCCGAACAGCAACCAGCGCAGCCGGCCGCCGTCTCACTTCCGGGTAAAATTGACATCGTCGCCCTCACTTTTCGGCATCGATCCGCAATCGAGATTACGCCGCACCGAAGTCGCTTGGATTACCGGGCGGGACTGGCCGTTGCAAGCGGGTTATTCGATCGCATCGGGCACGTTTATGCTACCGATAGACGAACGGGATGGGAGCAATTCTATGCAAACGCTCACAGCGGGAATTACCAAGGCCGGCTCCGGCATCGACGGTATCGTCTGGAACATTCTCGGCCAGACCTATGTGCCGAAAAGCGTCAACGAGGCGTCGTTCTCCTGGCACGCCACATTTCCGCCCGGCACTTTCGTGCCGCCGCACATTCATCCGACCCAGGACGAATTCATCTATATGTTCGAAGGCCGTTTCGATTTGATGCTCGACGGCAACGAGGTCGTCGCCACCGCGGGCGATCTGATCCGGTTGCCGATGGGTCTGCCGCACGGCATTTTCAACAAGTCCGACCAGCCGGTGAAATGCTTTTTCTGGGTGGCGCCGACTCGCAAGCTTTACGATCTGTTCTGGGCAATCCATTCGATGAAGGAACAAAAGCCCGAAGAAGTCGTCGCGCTCTCCGCCAAGCACGAAGTGATGTTTCTGCCGCCGCCGGCGTGACCCAAGGCATCAGGCCCGGGCTTTAAGTCGGATTTTCGAGGCTGAACGTGCCGGAATCGTCGTCATAGGCGAACACTTCGGCGTAACGTCCCCAGGCGATCACCGCGCGCAGCGTCAGCTCGGCGTCCTCCGCGCTCATGTGATCTTCCAACTCGTCGAAGAAACGGCTTTTCGGCGCCACGTGGTTGGCGCGCTCCTGCAGCACGCGGCGGATATGCGCGGCGAGCGGCACGTGGGACAGCAACTCGCGCTGGAAACAACTTCTTGCGGTCGTCGGTGCCGAGCTCGGCGAATTGCTTGCCGGAATCGGTCAGCTTGATATCACCGCCCTCGATTTCGGCCAGGCGAAACAGCTGCAGCGCGTCGGATACCGGGAACAGCTCGTCGGCCTCGAGGTGCAATTCGTCGGCCAGCACCGGCAAGTCTGCCTTGCCGTTGAAAGGCGCAGCCGCCAGTGTCTCGATAAGTCCGGACATCAGATTGGCCGAGACGCGCGGCAGCGCGGTGTTGATCGTTATCGCCGGCGCGCGGTCCGTCACCGTGCCGATCTGCGGCGGGGTCGGCGTGCGCGCGGTCATCGCCACGTAGATTTTCTCGACCAGGTCGCGGAAATTGGGATCGAGCCGATTGCGCGGCTGCTTCAAGTCGACGCCGATCTCGCTGATAATGCGGCCCGGATTGGTGGAGAACAACAGGATGCGGTCGCACATCAGCACCGCTTCCTCGATATTGTGCGTGACCAGGATCACGCCCTTGATCGGCAACTTGCCCTCGCCCCACAGTTCGAGGAAGTCGGTGCGCAGCGTCTCCGCGGTGAGCACGTCGAGTGCCGAGAACGGTTCGTCCATCAAAAGTATGTTGGGATGAACGACCAGCGCACGGGCAAAACCGACGCGCTGCCGCATGCCGCCGGAAAGCTCGCGCGGATAGGCCGACTCGTAGCCGTCAAGACCGATCAGATCGATCGCCGCCAGCGCCCGCTTGCGGATTTCCGCCTCGGGAAGACCGAGCGCCTCGAGGCCGAGCTGGACGTTTTCGAGCACCGTCAGCCAGGGAAACAACGCGAAGGATTGAAACACCATGGCGATGCCCGGCGCCGGCGCATTCACCGGCTGGCCGAGATAGGTAATGGTTCCCGACGACGGCAGCGCCAGCCCCGCGATCAGGCGCAACAGCGTCGATTTGCCGGAGCCGGTGCGGCCGAGCAGGCCGACCATTTGACCTTGCGTCAGCGCCAGCTCGACGCCGTCGAGCACCAAATGCTCGCCGCCATCGGCGCGCGGAAATGACTGCCGCAAGTCGTGAATGTCGAGGAGAGCGTGTGGCCATGATTGTCCTTGATCCTCAACCCATCCGGAATTTGCGCTCGGCATAGCGATAGAGCGGGCGCCAGAATATGCGATTGATGACGACGACGAACAGGCTCATCACGGCGATGCCGAGCACGATGCGGTGAAAGTCGCCGGCGTCGGTCTGTTGCGCAATATAGGCGCCGAGCCCGGCCGCTTGCAGGTGCTCGTTGCCCCACGACGCGACCTCGGCGACGATGCTGGCGTTCCAGGAGCCGCCGGACGCGGTGATGGCGCCGGTCACGTAATAGGGCAGCACCGCCGGCAGCGCGATGCGCCGCCACCACAGCCAGCCGCGCACGCGCAAATTCACGCCGACGGCGCGCAGTTCGGCCGGAATAGCCGCGGCGCCGGCGATGACATTGAACAGGATGTACCATTGCGTGCCGAGGATCATCAGCGGCGAGAGCCAGATGTTCGGACTGAGTTTCCAGGCGACGATGGCCGACACCACGATGGGAAACAGGAGGTTGGCCGGAAAGGCGGCGAGAAATTGCGCCACCGGCTGGACCATGTTGGCGGCGCGCGGCCGCGTGCCGACCCACACCCCGATCGGGACCCAGATGACGCTGGCGATGGCGATCAGCACCACGACGCGGCACAAAGTCGCCAGCCCAAGCAGCATCGTCGTGCCGACGTCGGCGAGCGTAATTCCTTCGACGGTGAAGGCGACGATCTGCCACAAGGCGACCGCTGCGAGTACGACAGCAATCACGCCCAGCAGGAATCCGACCCGGCCGGGCTTTGATGGCTGTGGCGGCGCGACAGGTTCGGCGCTGCGTTGATGGCGCGGCCGCAGCGACAGCCGCCACAGAGCACCCAACGGCTCCGTCACCCGCTCGACGAAGCGCGACCGGCGCAAAACGTCGAACACCCACGATCGCGGCGGCACGCCGCCGGGCTCCTGCTCGAAGCGAAAGCGATCGGCCCAGGCAACCAGCGGCCGGAACAGAATCTGGTCGTAGATCAGGATCACCACCAGCATCGTGCCGATCGCATAACCGACCGCGGCCATATCCTGATGTTCGATGGCAAGCGCGATATAGGAGCCGATGCCCGGCAGGGTCACGGTCGTGTTGCCGACGCTGATGGCTTCCGACGCGACGACGAAAAACCAGCTTCCCGACATCGACATCATCATGTTCCAGATGAGCTGCGGCATGGCGAACGGCACATCGAGGCGCCAGAAGCTCATCCATGGGCTGAGCCGGAAATTACGCGATGCCTCTTCGAGCTCGGTCGGCACCGTGCGCAAGGATTGATAGAAGCTGAAGGCCATGTTCCAGGCCTGGCTGGTGAAAATCGCGAAGATCGAGGCGAATTCGGCGCCCAGCACGCGCCCCGGCGCCAGCGCCATGAAGAAGACGACCGTGACCGAGATGAAGCCGAGGATCGGGACCGATTGCAGGATGTCGAGCAGCGGGACGAGGAGCCGCTCCGCCGACCGGCTTTTGGCGGCGAAAGTCGCATAGGTGAAGGTGAAAATCAGCGACAGCACCATGGCGATGAGCATGCGCAGCGTCGTGCGCGCGGCATATTCCGGCAGATTGCGCGGGTCGAGCGACGGCGGCTGCCGCTGCAGCTCGGTCAGGGGCTCGAACAGATGGCGGCTCGCTTCGGCGAGGAATACCAGCAGCGCGAGGATCAACAGCACCGCGAACACGTCCCACCGGCTGAACAAGCGGACCCAGCCGCCGACGGAAATGGGGACGATCACGCGCATGTCTTCCGGCCCGGTTATCGCGGAATTGCTGTCACGGATCCGTCGTGAAAATCGCGACCTCGAGGAGAGTTTGATCGCAGACTTGGGGGCACGAGCTTGCCGCGATCCCATAACATCCGCGGCGCAGCGGTCAAACCTTTTTGCGGCCTGCCGGACCACTTTCTGGCGCGGCTGTGAGGGCGCCGCCGCGCGCGGGACGGCGCCGATCAGCCGCGACTGCTACTTGGACAAGCGGTCGAGTATGGCAAATCTGCGGATGAGGCGTCCTTAATTCACCGCATTATGGAATGATTAATTGTCCGCCATCAATGCTCGCAACGTTGATTCTATCCGACGATGGCGCATGGAGAACACCCATGACACGGACCGTGACACGCACCTTGACACGGCACGCGACGAGATTGGCCATGACAGACCTTGGTGGCGGCAATAGCCGCAATGAGCTTCGTGCAGTCCGCACCGGCGGCGGAGCCGGCCGTCACCGGACTCTGGCAAAAGATCGACGAGCAGACCGGCGGCACGGTCGGCTGGTTTCTTTTTACCAATCAGAACGGTGTCTATGAGGGCGCGATCGCAAAACTGTTTCTGCGTCCGACCGATCAGCCAAAATCCGATCTGTTCGAACTGCCGCGACGATCGCAAGGACGAGCCGCTGCTCGGGCTGCCGCTGATCAGAAACATGCAGCGCAACGGCCTCGCCTATGAGAACGGCAATATCCTCGATCCGCGCGACGGCAATGTTTACAACGCGATGATGCGGGTCAGTCCCGACGGCCAGACGCTGACCGTGCGCGGCTATCTCGGCATCGCCTTATTCGGGCGCGACGAGACCTGGTATCGCTTGCCGGATAGCGCGGTCAGGCAGCTCGACCCGGTCGTGGTCGCCAGGTATCTGCCGGGCGAAGTGAAGGTCGGCTTTCCGATCGCCGCGTTACGGCACAGCGGACCGTCGGCAAACGCCTATCGCTAGCAGGATCGAAAGCCGGCGATCACTCGATGACGCCGAATTCGCAGCCGGGCGCGGCATATTGATAGCGCGGCACGCCGTAGCGGTCCTGCACAATGGTCGGCCGGCAGCGTTGCTCCCACTTGCGATCGCGTTCGGCTGAACGCGCTTTCTCCGCTTCGGTGGCGGGCTCCGGCACCGTCCTGACATAAGGATCGCCAGCCTCGCCCCAGCGCGCGACGCAATTGAGCGCGCCCGATCCGACGCAGCCGCCGACGATCATGCCGTCGGCGTAAGCCGCCGTCCAAATTGTCGCCAAGGTGATGGCCGACAACGTCGCCGCGGCGCCGAAACGCGCCGCCGAAATCATTGTGGCACTTCGAAAGTTTAGCACCGCTCTCTCCCTTGAGCGCGAGTCCGATCGAACTGCAATCGGGTGGCGCGCCGTTCTCACCGCGTCGGCGCGCATCCGGGTGGCGCACTTCGCCGTTCCGGAACACGCGCAAACATCCACCGCAGAGTGAGCAAGGCCGGTGCCAGCAAATGTGCCCTGATTTGGCACATTGGAATAAAGGATAACGGCCGCGAATAAAGGATAACGACCGCGAATTACGGATATCGGCGGCGCGGCAGGATCGCGGAATTCAACGCCGGATGATGATCGACGACGGCGGCCGGCGCTGCTCCCAGCCGGCCTGTTCCAGTTCGGGGATCGTATCGTCCGCCTGCGGGTAGCCGAGACAGAAATAGCCGATGAATTTCCATGTCGCGGGAACGTCAAGGATCGCGGCGACAGCTGCGGGATCGAGGATCGAAACCCAGCCCATGCCGATGCCTTGGGCGCGCGCGGCGAGCCAAATCGTATGCACGGCGGTCACCGCGGAATATTCGATCATTTCCGGCATGGTGTGGCGGCCGAGCCCGTGGCCCTGCTCGGTCGAGCGATCGGCGAAAACGGCAAATTGCGCCGGCGCCTCCTCCAGTCCGCCGAGCTTGAGCCGCGCGTAAAGGCCGGCGCGTTGCGGCGCCTGCGCGGCGAGCGCCTGCGCGTTGCAGTCGGCGAAATTCTTCCGGATGGCGGCGCGCGCACCGGCGTCCTCGACGATGACGAAGCGCCACGGCTGGCTCAAGCCCACCGACGGCGCAAGACAGGCGAGCTCGATCAGCGCTTCCAGCGCGCCGGCGGGTAATGGATCGCGGCGGAAGCGGCGCACATCGCGGCGCCACAGCAAGAGGTCGCGCAAGCGCGCGCGGAACGCGCTGTCGAAGCCGATCGACGGCGGCGTTGCGCGTGTCCCCGATTTGCGGATTGAGCCGTGCGCTCATGCAGACGACCCTAACGGTTGTCCCGGAAAGCAGCCATCGCAATTTGCAGGCGCTGCCAGTCCGGCTCGGCCGCCGGCAGGCCAAAGCGCAGCCATGTGGCATGGTCGGGAAACACGCGCGTCCAAATTCCGGCACGGCCGAGATGATGGAATAATTCGCGCGCCGCCGCGTGTTCGCGCCAGCCGGAACAGCGTCGTGCCGCCGACGATGTCGAGGCCGCAGCCGGTCAGGATCGCATCGAGCCGCGCCGCCGCTATTGCGAGCCGCGCCGGGTGGCGTCGATCCAGGCCTGGTCCGCCAGGGCCTGCGCGCCGATCGGCGAGCGCCGGCGCCGAAACCGCCCAGGGGCCGAGCAGCGCGGCAAGCCGCGCGGCAAGCGGCGGCGCGGCGAGCGCAAAGCCGAGCCGCAGGCCGGCGAGCCCGAAGAATTTGCCGAACGAGCGCAGCACGACGATGTTGCCGCGCGACACCTCGCCGCGCGAGGCTGCAGCCGGGCGGCCCGACATCCATGAAGGCTTCGTCGACCACGAGCACGCCGCCGCGCGGCTGCAGTTTCTTGGCGACGGCGACCAGATCGTCCTTGGCGAAGAGCCGGCCGTCCGGATTGTTGGGATTGGTGACAAAAGCGACGTCGGCATCGGCCAGCCCGGCGAGATCGCCGACCTCGCGACCGCGTGTCCGGCAAGCGCCGCGGCGCGCGCATGTTCGGAATAGGTCGGCGCCAGAATCGCGGCGCGTCCGGGCCGAACCAGGCCGGCGACAAGCGGCAGCAAAATCTGCGTGCCGGGCGCCGGCACGACATGAGCCGCCGACGGCGCGCCATAGGCCTTGGCGGCAACGCCGGCGAGCGAGGCAAGCGCATCCGGATCCGGCAGGCGCGCGAACAATTCCGGCGAAAGACGCGGCAGCGGATAAGGATTGGGATTGATCCCGGTCGAAAGGTCGAGGAAAGGTTCGGGGGCGCCTGGGAACAGCCGGCGGGCGGCACCAAGCTCGCCGCCATGCAGGAGCGGTTCATCCGCGCCGCCGAAGGGGATCATGTCGGTCGCGCTTGCACTTCTCGCCATGCTGATCGAACTCTGCCTGGGTTATCCGCAGCGGCTGACGGCGCGCGATCGGCCATCCGGTGACCTGGATCGGCGGCCTGATCGGCGCGCTCGACCGCACGCTCAATCGCGACGCCGCGCCGAGGCACGGCTGGACGCCGTGCCGCGGGCGTTATTGCGCTTTTGGTCATTCTCGGCATTGTCGGATCGATCGCCTTCGTCATCCAGCACGCATTGTTGCGCCTGCCGTTCGGCATTTTCGTCGTCGCGCTGATCGCCAGCACCTTGATCGCGCAACGCAGCCTGCACCGGCACGTCGCCAATGTCGCCGCCGCGCTCGAAACCGGCGACCTCGCCGCCGAGCCGCGCCGCAGTATCGCACATCGTCGGCCGCGATACCGCGGCGCTCGACCAAGCCGGCGTCGCCCGCGCGGCGATCGAAAGCCTCGCGGAGAATTTCTCCGACGCGGTCGTGGCGCCGGTGCTGTGGCTTGCCATTGCCGGTCTCCCCGGCGGCGCACTCTACAAGGCCATCAACACCGCCGACAGCATGATCGGCCACCGCACCGCGCGCTACGAGGCGTTCGGCTGGGCGGCGGCGCGGCTCGACGATCTCGTCAATCTGCCGGCGTCGCGGCTGGCGGCGCTGCTGCTGATCGCCGCGGCGGCGTTGCGAACGACGCGGTGCCGCGACCGAAGCCTGGCGCGACGGTCTGGCGCGACGCGTCGCGCCATCGCTCGCCGAATGCCGGCTATCCGGAAGCGGCGATGGCCGGCGCGCTTGGGCTGTCGCTCGCCGGCCCGCGCGTCTATGGCGGCGTGCGCGTCGACGACGCGACGATGGGCGACGGGCGCCGCGACGCCAATGCGGCCGACATCCGCCGCGCGCTGGCGCTTTACCGCACCGCCGACGCGATCCTGATCGCGCTGCTCGCCGTCTGCGGCCGCGATCTTCATCGCGCGAATGTGAGCAGACGATCGAGATCGAGATGCGCCGCGAGATGCGCCGCAAGCCCATCGAGCGTGCGCTCGATCACGGCGTCGTAGGCGATGTTCGCCGGCCCGGCGGCAAAGCGCGCGAGCCAGGCCGCGCGCTGCCCGTCGTCGGCGAACAGGCCGTGGATATAAGTGCCGATCACCCGGCCGTCGGCCGAGACCGCGCCGTCGGGCGATGCCGTCGGCGAGCCGCGCGAAAGGCCGCGCGCGATCGGGCCCTTCGGTCACGCCCATATGCATCTCGTAGCCGGAAAACGAGACGCCGTCGGCGGTCGAGCCGCGCGACCGGTTCGAGCCGCTTTTCGTCCGACAGCGTCGTTTCGACATCGAGGAGACCGAGGCCGGCGACTTTCCCCGGCGGACCTTCGATGCCGTCGGGATCGGCGATCGTGCGGCCCAGCATCTGATAACCGCCGCACAGGCCGAAAACCGTGCCGCCGCGGCGCCGATGCGCGGCGATGTCGATATCGAAGCCGGCGGCGCGCAGCGCGGCGAGATCGGCGATGGTCGCCTTCGAGCCGGGCAACAGGATCGAGATCCGCATCGCCGGGCAGCGCCGCGCCCGGCCGCACGCGCACGACATCGACCGCGGGCTCGGCATCGAGCGGATCGAGATCGTCGAAATTGGCGATGTGCGGCAGGATCGGCACCGCGATGCGCAGCTTGGCCTGCGATTTCGCCGGACGGGTCTGCTCCAGCGCCAGCGCATCCTCCGCCGGCAGCAGGCGCGCATCCGGCAAAATACGGCACCAGACCAAGCGCCTGCCATCCGGTCAGTTGCGCGATACGCTCCATGCCGGCGGCGAACAGCGTCGCGTCGCCGCGGAATTTGTTGACGATGAAGCCGCGGATCAGCGCGGCATCCTCCGGCGCGATCACGGCCTTGGTGCCGACCAGGCTCGCGATCACGCCGCCGCGGTCGATATCGCCGATCAGCACGACCGGCACATCGGCGGCGCGCGCAAAGCCCATATTGGCGATGTCGTTGTGCGCGCAGATTGACTTCGGCGGCGCTGCCGGCGCCTTCGACCAGCACGATGATCGGCTTCGCGCCGCAGCCGCTCGTAGCTCTCGAGCACAAACGGCAGCAGATCGGGCTTCATGTGCTGATAGGCGGCGGCCTTGGCGCTGCCATAGACGCGGCCCTGCACCACGATCTGCGCGCCGATTTCGCTCTGCGGCTTGAGCAGCACCGGATTCATGTGCACGCTCGGCAGCGACGCGCGCCGCGCGCGCCTGCAAGGCCTGCGCGCGGCCGATCTCGCCGCCGTCCGCCGTCACCGCGGCATTGTTCGACATGTTCTGCGGCTTGAACGGGCGCACCGTGAGGCCGCGCAACGTGAAAGCGCGCGCCAGCCCGGCGACGATGAGCGACTTGCCCACGTCCGAGCCGGTGCCCTGGAACATCAGCGCGCGCGCCGGCATGGTTTAGAACTCGATGCCGGCTTGCGCCTTCACGCCGGCGGCGAAATGATGCTTCACCAACGTCATTTCGGTGACGAGATCGGCGGCGGCGATCAGTTCCGGCTTGGCGTTGCGGCCGGTGACGACGACATGCAAGCCGGGCCGCCGCGCCGTCAGCGCGGCGACCACCGCGTTGAGATCGAGATAATCGTAGCGCAGCGCGATATTGAGCTCGTCGAGCACGACCATGCGCGAAGCTCGGATCGGCCATCAGCTCGCGCGCCTTGCGCCAGGCGCGCTCGGCGGCGGCAACATCGCGCGCGCGATCCTGCGTCTCCCAGGTAAAGCCCTCGCCCATCGTGTGCCAGACCAGCTGATCGCCGAATTTCGCAAGCGCGTCGCGCTCCGCCGTATGCCAGGCGCCCTTGATGAACTGCACCACGCCGACGCGGTGGCCGCGCCCCAGCATGCGCAGCGCCAGTCCGAACGCCGCCGTCGATTTGCCCTTGCCGGTGCCGGTGTGGACGATGAGCAGTCCCTTCTCGATCGTCTTCTCCGCGACTTCGGCATCCTGCACCGCCTTGCGCTTCGCCATCTTGGCGCGATGGCGTTCGGCCTCGGCCTCTGTCGATTGCTTCCGTTCATGGCTTCACCCTACAGCGTTCCTTTCACGCGCGAGCGGCAATCCGGCGACGACGAGCACGACGCGATCGGCGCGCGCGGCGATGCGCTGGTTGAGCAAGCCCTGCAGATCGCGAAACCGCCGGCCGAGCGGATGATCCGGCACGATGCCGGAACCGACTTCGTTGGCGACCAGCACCACCGGCGCCGTGGCCGCCGATCAGTGCTCTGCTCGAGGTCGCGCGATCTCCGCCTCGATATCGGCCGTCCGCCAGCATCAGATTCGACAGCCACAGCGTCAGGCAATCGACCAGCACCGGCGTCGTGTGCACGATTTGAGCGCGGCGGCGAGATCGCGCGGCGCCTCGATGGTCCGCCAGTCGCGTGCCGCGGCGCGCGCGATGCGCGGCGATGCGCTCAGCCATTTCCGCGTCGCCGGCTTCCGCCGTCGCCACATAAATCCAAGGCGGTGGCAGCGCGGCGATCAGGCTCTCGGCATAGCGGCTCTTGCCCGAACGGGCGCCGCCGAGGACGAGAGTGAGTTTTGCTAGCGCTGGACATCACTTTGCGACCGGAACACGGGTCGGCCAGATTGACAGGCCTGGCCCGGCGAAATCTATCACTAGGCCTACCGATGGTCCCTCGCGAGAGGGTGAATAGGGAATGCGGTGCGGCCGCCGCGATCAAGCGCCGGCCAAATCCGCAGCTGCCCCCGCAACTGTGAGCGAGAAGTCTCGTCCGGGTAAGCCACTGGCGGCGTAATGCCGCCGGGAAGGCAGGGCGAGGCGACGATCCGCGAGCCAGGAGACCTGCCGTCGGCCGTGTCGACGCGACAAACATGGGTCGGGGTGTACCTGTGGATGATCCGAAAGACGCAAGTCTTTTGGTCCTCGCTCGCGCCGACGGTAGGTCACGCGAGGACTTTGAGTGCTCAATTTCCTGAAGGCAGCGGTCGATGACGCATCGGCCGATCAGCGCCCCAAGATCGGCGCGATCTATGCCGTGCTGATTCGCGGCCAATGTCGTGGTGTGGACCTGGGCGGTGATCGCGCTTGGCGGGCCGGCCGACGCTGCTTGGCACCGCGTTCCTCGCTTACGTGCTCGGGCTGCGGCATGCCGTCGATGCCGATCACATCGCGGCCATCGACAATGTGGTGCGCAAGCTGATGCAGGAGGGCAAGCGGCCGGTTTCGGTCGGCCTGTTCTTCTCGCTCGGCCACTCGCTTGTCGTCATCCTCGTCGTCGCGGTGATCGCGGCGACGGCGTTCGCGCTGCAGGGCCGCTTTGAGCACTTCAAATCGATCGGCAGCATCATCGGCACCGGCGCCTCGGCGTTCTTCCTGCTCGCCATCGCCGCCATCAATCTCGTCATCCTGCGCGGCGTGTGGCGGAGTTTCCGGCGCGCGCGGCGCGGCGAGCCGGTCGCCGAGCAGGAGCTTGATCGTCTGCTCTCCGGCCGCGGCTTTCTCGCCCGCATCTTCCGGCCGTTGTTCCGCATGGTGTCGCGCAGCTGGCAGATGTTCCCGATCGGCTTTTTGTTCGGGCTCGGCTTCGATACCGCGACCGAGATCAGCCTGTTCACCGTCGCCGCGAGCCAGGCGTCGGGCGGCATGAGTTTCGGCACGGTCATGATCTTCCCGGCGTCTGTTCACCGCCGGGATGACGCTCGTCGACACCACCGACAGCGTGCTCATGGTCGGCGCCTATGGCTGGGCGTTCCTCAATCCGATCCGCAAGATTTGGTACAACCTCACCATCACCGCCATTTCGGTTCTGGTCGCCGTGCTGATCGGCGGCATCGAGGCGCTTGGTCTCATCGCCGACAAGCTTGGCCTTGACGGCGGCTTCTGGGACATGATCGGCAATCTCAACGGCGGGCTCGCCAATTTCGGCTATCTCGTCATCGGAATTTTCGTCGGTGAGCTGGATCGTCTCCTATCTGATCTACCGCTGGCAGGGCTTTGACCGGCCGGTCGGCGAGCGCGCGTAGGCAGAGTCGATGACGCCGATGACGCAAAGCTCTCCCCCTGTGATCTACGTCTGCACCACCTGCAAGCGCCGCGCCGGAGTCCGAAGCGCGAGAACCGCGGCCCGGCGCGCTGCTCGCCGCGGCGACCGAGCGCGCCGCGACGGCACCGAAGTCACGGTGCGGCGGCTGCGCTGCCTCGCCAATTGCACGCGCGGCCCGAGCGCCGCCATGCGCTGCAACGGCTCATGGACCTATGTGTTCGGCGGGCTCGATACGGCCAATGCGGAAGCTCTGGTCGAAGGCGCGCGCCTCCTTGCCGCCGCCGCCGACGGCATCCTGCCGTGGCGCGGCCGGCCGGAAATCCTCAAGCGCGGCCTGATCGCCCGCGTTCCACCCATCGATTTCGAAGAGGTCGACCCATGAACGGCACCATGAATGCTCCGCTCGCGCGCATTCCCTGCACCATCGTCACCGGCTTTCTCGGCGCCGGCAAAACAACGCTGATCCGCCACGTGCTCGCCAACGCGCAGGGCCGCCGCCTCGCCGTCATCGTCAACGAATTCGGCGACGTCGGCATCGACGGCGAAATCCTCAAAGGCTGCGGCAACGCCGCCTGCCCGGAGGAGAACATCGTCGAACTGGCCAATGGCTGCCTGTGCTGCACGGTGGCCGACGAATTCGTGCCGGCGCTCGACGCCATCCTGGCGAAGGGCGGCATCGAGCACATCGTGATCGAAACCTCCGGCCTCGCTCTGCCGAAACCTCTGGTGCAGGCGTTCCATTGGCCGGCGATCAAGAGCCGCGTCACCGTCGATGGCGTCGTCGTCGTGGTCGATGGCGCGGCGCTCGCCGACGGCCGCGTCGCGCACGATCTCGATGCGCTGGCGCGGCAGCGCGCCGCCGACACCGCGCTCGACCACGACGATCCGATCGAGGAAGTGTTCGAGGATCAGATCGCCTGCGCCGATCTCGTGGTGCTCAACAAGCGCGACCTGCTCGACGAGGCCGGCGTCAACAACGCGCTGGCGACGATCGCGAACGCACTGCCGCGCAGCGTGAAGGTGATCACCGTCACCGACGGCAAGGTCGACCAGGCGCTGCTGCTCGGGCTCGGCGTCGGCACCGAGGACGACATCGCCAATCGCCGCACCCGGCACGACGCCGAGGCAGAGCACGATCACGACGATTTCGATTCTTTTGTCGTGCCGCTCGGCGAAGTCGCCGATCCGTCGGCGCTGGCCGCGCGCGTCGCCGCGCTCGCCGAAGACTTCGACGTGCTGCGGGTCAAAGGCTTTGCCGCCGTCGCCAACAAGCCGCTGCGCCTGTTGGTCCAAGCCGTCGGGCCGCGGGTGACGCATCAATACGACCGGCCCTGGGCGGCGTCGGAGACGCGCCAAGGCCAGCTCGTCGTGATCGGACTAAAGGGACTGGATCGCGCCGCGATCGCGCGGGCTCTACAAGCATGATCCCGAAAAGTGGACCCCGGTTTTCGGAGAAGATCATGCTTAAATAAAATCCGGGTAACCGAGATGCATCTGCTCACGACGAGTTCGACCAACCTCGACGAGATTGTCGAAGCGGTCGATCTCGGCCAGCCGCCGGGCGACATCGCCGTGCTGTCATTCGCCGACAGCGATCTCGCCGGCCTCGCCGCCGCCTGGGAGGCCGAGCGCGCGGCACTGCCGAGCGTGCGGCTCGCGCATCTGCGCGACCTGCGCCATCCGATGTCGGTCGATCTTTGGATCGATCGCGTCGGCGCCCACGCCAAGGTGATCGTGGTTCGCCTCCTCGGCGGCCTCGATTGGTGGAAATACGGCATCGAGCGGCTCTCGGCGCTGGCGCGCGAACGCGGCATCGCGCTCGCGGTGCTGCCCGGCGAAGATCGCGATGACATCCGGCTTGTCGCCGCGTCGACGCTGCCGCGTCCGGAGCTTGACGCCCTGTTGCGGTTTTTCCGCGAAGGCGGCCGCGAAAACATGCGCGCGCTGCTGCGCCGGCTGGCGCGCCATGCCGGACGCGACATCGACGCGCGCGAAGCCGCGCCCGTGCCGCGCTTCGCCGGCTATCTGCCGGGCGAAGGCGCGGTCGACGTTGAACGGCTGATCGCCTCGCTTGCTGCCCGGCAAGCCGGTGGTGCCGATCATCTTCTACCGCGCGATGCTGCTCGCCGCCGATACCGCGCCGATCGATGCGCTCTGCGCGGCGCTTGCGGCGCGCGGCCTTGGCGCCGGCGGCGCTGTTGATCACCAGCTTGAAGGACAACGAGGCCGCCGCGTTCCTGCGCCGAGCCATCGCGCAATTTAAATCGGCCGCGGCTTGATCCGGCGTTGATCGTCACCACGACGGCCTTCGCCGCCGGCGGCAATGCCGGCGAGCCGACGGCGCTCGACGCGGCGGATGTGCCGGTCCTGCAAGTCATCAGCGCGACCACCAAGCGCGCCGCCTGGCGCGACAGCCCGCGCGGGCTCGGCGCCGCCGATCTCGCGATGCATGTCGTGCTGCCGGAACTCGACGGCCGCGTGCTCGCCGGCGCCGTCGCCTTCAAGGATCCGCTGCCGCCGCAGGAAGGACTTGCCTTCACCGCGCTGGCGAGCCGGCCCGAGCCGGATCGCATCGCGATGGTCGCCGATCGCATCGCCGCGCTGGTGCGCCTGCGCGCGACTGCCGCGCGGCGAGCGGCGCGTCGCGATCCTGATGCCGGATTATCCCGGCGCACCGGGCCGCACCGGCTATGCGGTCGGCCTCGACGTGCCGGCGAGCGTGATCGCGCTGTCGACGACCTTGCCGCCGCCGGCTACACCGTCAGCGGCGTACCGAAAACGCCGCGCGACTTGCTCGATGCGCTTGTCGCGCCGTGACGACGAGCGCGATGCTCACCGTCGAGCACTACGAATGCTCTGCTCGCGCGGGTGCCGAGCGCGGCGGTCGCGCGTTTGCGCGACGCCTGGGGCGAGCCGGCGGACGATCCCGATGTGCGCGACGGCGCCTTTCGTTTTCGCGCCAAGAATTTCGGCAATCTTTTGGTCGCGCTGCCGCCCGATCGCGGCCGCATCTGCGCGAACGTCGCGCCGACTATCACGATCCGGCGCTGCCGCCGCGTCACGCGCTGGTCGCGTTCGGCCTGTGGCTGCAGCACGTGGCGAAGGCCGATGCGCTCGTGCACATGGGCGCGCACGGCACGCTGGAATGGCTGCCGGGCAAGGCCGTGGCGCTGACCGCGGAATGCTTTCCCGAAATCGTCACCGGCGCGCTGCCGGTGATCTATCCGTTCATCGTCAGCAATCCGGGCGAGGCGGCGCAGGCCAAGCGCCGCATTGCCGGCGTGACCATCGGCCATCTGCCGCCGCCGCTCGTCGCCGGCGGGCCGAGCGGCGAGCGCGCACGAGCTTGAACGTCTGCTCGACGAATATGCGCAGGCCGACGGCCTCGACCGGCGCCGCCGCGAGCGGCTCGCGACGCTGATCGTCGAGACCGCGCAGCGCACCGGGCTGGCGCACGAGGCCGGCGTCGGCGGCGCGGTCTGCGCCCGACGAGGCGCTGCGCCGCATCGATGCCTGGCTGTGCGATCTCAAAGACCTCGCCGTCAAGGACGGTCTGCACATCTACGGCCGCGCGCCGCCAGGCGTCGACGATCCGGCGTGGCACGCAAGCGCCGAAGCCGAACGCGCGGCGTTGCTCGCAGCGCTCGACGGCCGCCGCGTCGCGCCGGGACCGGCCGGCTCGCCGGCGCGCGGGCGGCGCGACGTGCTGCCGACCGGCCGCAATCTGTTCACCGCCGATCCGCGCACGC
The DNA here is from genome assembly GCA_963743395.1 of uncultured Alphaproteobacteria bacterium. Taxonomy (GTDB): domain Bacteria; phylum Pseudomonadota; class Alphaproteobacteria; order Rhizobiales; family Xanthobacteraceae; genus BOG-931. The sequence goes on along the minus strand of CAVUPV010000009.1, from coordinate 293,501 downwards.
TGCCGACGCCGACCGCGATGGAGCTCGGCCGCCTCGCCGCCGACGAAGTCGTGCGCGCGCATCTGCAGACCCATGGCGACATGCCGCGCGCCGTGGTGATCGATCTGTGGGGCAGCGCCACGTTGCGCACCGGCGGCGAGGAGATCGCGCAAGGTCTTGCGCTGATGGGCTGCCGGCCGATCTGGGACCACGCCAGCGGCCGCGTCACCGGCGTCGAAGTGCTGCCGACCGCCGCGATGGGCCGCGCCCGTGTCGATGTCACCTGGCGCATTTCCGGACTGTTTCGCGATCTCTTTCCGGCGCAGATCGCGCTGATCGACGCCGCGGTGCAGGCGGTGGCGGCGCGCGACGAAGACGACGACGACAATCCGCTCGCCGTTGCGCGCCGCGCGGCGCGGCGCGGCTCGACCGCATTTTCGGCACCGCGCCCGGCGCTATGGCGCCGGTGTCGAGGATTTGCTCGGCCGCGACACCGACACCGAAGCCGATCGGCGCGGCCTATCTCGCCGCCGCCTCGCATGCCTATGGCGGCGCCGACGGCGAAGCCGGACGCCGCGCCCGGCGCTGTTCGCGCAACGCGTCGCCGGCGCCGATATGCTGGTGCATACCGGCGACGATCCCGGCGCGCGATCTGCTCGAAGGCGCCGAGGACGCAGCCTTCGTCGGCGGCTTTGCCGCGGCGGCGAAACTGCTCGGCCGTTCCGCCGATCTCGTCATGCTCGACATGACCGATCCGCAACGGCCGCGCGCGCGGGCGCTGTCGGCGGCCTTGGCGCGCATCGTGCGGGCGCGCGCGGTCAATCCGCGTTTCATCGCCGGCCAAATGCGCCACGGCCCGCGCGGCGCCGCCGAATTTGCCGAAACCGTCGACCGGCTGTTCGACTTTGCCGAAACGACCGGACGCGGTCGCCAGCGAATTGTTCGATCTGCTGCACGAGGCCTACGTCGCCGATCCCGATGTGTGCGACTTCCTGCTGCGCGAAAATCCCGAGGCCGCTGCCGCGATTGCCGAACGGCTCGATGCCGCGCGCCGCCGCGGTTTTTGGCATCCGCGCCGCAACGATGTCGACGCCGGCCTTGCCGCGCTCCGCGCGGAGGTCGCGGCATGACCGTTCATGCGATCCCAATGCCGCAGCGCCGCGGCGCCTGTCCCGGACTGTCGGCGCCGATGCCGACCGGCGACGGTTTGCTGGTGCGGCTGCTCCCGATCGGGACCATTCCGCTCGCCGCCTTCGCCGATCTTTGCGCGGCGGCGCGCACATACGGCAACGGTGTCATCGAAATCACCTCGCGCGGCAGCATCCAGGTGCGCGGCTTGAGCGCCGGCTCGGCTCCGCGATTCGCGGCGGCCGTCGCCGCGCTTGGTATTGCCGCGCAGGACGGCATTCCCGTTCATCTGCAATGCGCTTGCCGGACTCGATGCGCGGAGATTCTCGATGCCGGCGCGCTCGCCGCGATTTGCGCGCGCGCTCGCGCAACGATCGATGGCCGCAAGGCTTGGCGCCAAAGTCTCGCGTTGCGATCGACGGCGGCGGCGCACTCGATCTCGCACGACTTGCCGCCGACATTCGCCTTTGTGCGCAAGCGACGAACGGCGACGTCGTGCTTCGCGTCGGCGTTGGCGGTGACGAGACGAGTGCGACCGACTCGGCGTGTCGCGCCGGCACATGGCGTCGAAGCCGTCATGCGGTTGCTCGACGTGATTGCGCAGCAGGCCGCGATGCGCGCGCGCGCGACATTCTCGCGGCTGAGGGCGCATGCCCATTCCGTGCCGCCATCGTCGACCTCTTGATTTCCGCTCGTCCGCGCAAGCGGGGACCCAGCACTGGATTCCCGCTTGCGCGGGAATGAGCGGAACATGTCGGTCGCCATCGGCGTGCATCGCTTACGCGATGGATCGCTGGCCTACGGCATCGGCCTTGCCTTCGGCCATGCCGATGCGCCTAGCGCTGGAACGACTGATCGACGCCGCCGCCGCGGCTCGGGGCCAGCGGCCTGCGCACCGCGCCGGACCGCGCGCTGATGGCGATCGGGCTTAGGCCGGACACCGCGTCCGCATTTCGCCGCTGCCGCCGACGCGGCTCGGCTTTATCGTGCGGCGCCGACGATCCGCGCCGGCATGTCGTTGCCTGCGCCGGCGCGCCGATTTGCGCCTCGGCGCATATCGCGGCGCGCGCCATGGCGCCGCTGCATCGCCGACGGAATCGCGCCACACCGCGACAGCGCTTTCACGGTCCACGTTTCCGGCTGCGCCAAGGGCTGCGCGCATGCCGCGCGCTGCTGCGCTCACCGTCGTCGGCACGCCCGGACGGCTGCGCGCTCGTCGCCAACGGCTCGGCGCGCGACGCGCCGTTCGCGGTGGTGGCGGCGGATGAATTGCCGACGGCGATCGCGAAACTATGCGCGGCGATCACAAGAACGAGAGACCGACATGTCTGAGCGCGCCGCCTATTTGCGCGACGGCACGGCGATCTATGAGCGCTCGTTCGCCATCATTCGCGCCGAGGCCGATCTGTCGCGCTTTTCGGCCGACGAAGCCGACGTCGCGGTGCGCATGATCCATGCCTGCGGCCAAGTCGAGGTGGCGCGGCACATCGTGTTCGGCGGCAATCTCGTCGCGGCGGCGCGCAGCGCGCTGGCGGCCGGCGCGCCGATCCTCTGCGACGCCGAAATGGTGGCGCACGGCGTGACGCGCGCGCGGCTGCCGGCGAAGAACGAGGTCATCTGCACGCTCAACGATCCGCGCACCGCGGCGCTCGCGGCCAGCAACGCGCACAACACGCTCGGCCGCCGCGCTCGATCTATGGCGCGATCGCCTCGCCGGCGCGGTGGTCGCCATCGGCAACGCGCCGACGGCCTTGTTCCGCCTGCTCGATATGATCGACGCCGGCGCGCCGAAGCCGGCCGCCATCCTCGGCATTCCGGTCGGCTTCGTCGGCGCCGCCGAATCGAAGGACGGCGCTGGCCGCCGATCCGCGCGGCGTACCGTTCCTGATCGTGCGCGGGCGCATGGGCGGCAGCGCCATGACGGCGGCCGCGATCAATGCTCTGGCGAGGGCCGGCCTGTGAGTGGACGCGCAATGGCGCAAAACTCATCGGCGTCGGCGTCGGGCCGGGCGACCCGGAACTGATGACGCTCAAGGCGATGCGCGCGCTCGGCGAAGCCGACGTGATCGCGCATTTCGCCAAGGCCGGGAACGCCAGTCATTCGCGCGCCATCGTCGCGCGGCATTTGCGCGCCGGCGTCACCGAGCTGCCGCTGCTATTATCCGGTGACGACCGAGCTGCCGTCCTGCAGCGACGGCTATCGCGACGCGATCCGCGATTTCTACGACGGCGCCGCGGCCGCGATCGCCGCGCATCTCGAAGCCGGTCGCACGGTCGCCGTGATCTGCGAAGGCGATCCGCTGTTCTACGGCTCCTACATGCATCTGCATACGCGGCTGGCGCCGCGGTTTCCGACCGAGATCGTCGCCGGCGTCACCGGCATGTCGGGCTGCTGGTCGGCGGCGGGAATGCCGATCGCCCAGGGCGACGACGTCTTCACCGTGCTGCCGGCAACGCTGCCGGAAGACGAGCTGGTGCGCCGGCTTGCCGACGCCGATGCCGCCGTGGTGATGAAGGTCGGCCGGCATCTGCCGAAGCTGCGCCGCGCGCTCGAGCAGCAGCGGTCGCCTGCCGCGCGCCCTCTATGTCGAGCGCGGCACCATGGCGGCGGAGAAAATGATTCCGCTCGCCGCCAAGCCCGACGACGAGGCGCCCTACTTCGCCGTCGTGCTGGTGCCGGGCTGGGAGGAACGGCCGTGAGCGGAAGCCACGTCGTCGGCAGCTTGCCGTCGTCGGATTGGGGCCGGGCGATCCGCGCTATCTGACGCCGGAAGCCGACGAAGCGCTCGCGCGACGCGCGAGGCGCTCTACGGCTACGGGCCCTATCTCGATCGCGTGCCGGTGCGCGCCGGCCAGAGCCGCCATCCGTCCGACAACCGCGAGGAAGGCGCGCGCGCCGCCGCCGCGCTGCGTCACGCCGCGCAAGGCGCGCAGCGTCGCCGTCGTCTCCGGCGGCGATCCCGGCGTCTTCGCCATGGCGGCCGCGATCTGCGAAGCAGATCGAAACCGGGCCGGATGCCTGGCGCGCGCTCGATGTCGTTTTCGTTCCCGGCATTACCGCGATGCTCGCGGTCGCGGCGCGGATCGGCGCGCCGCTCGGTCACGATTTTTGCGCGCTGTCGCTGTCCGACAATCTCAAGCCGTGGGACCTGATCGAGCGCCGGCTCGACGCGGCGGCGAGCGCGGGCTTCGTCATCGCGCTCTACAATCCGGTGTCGCGGGCGCGGCCGTGGCAGTTCGGCAACGCGATCGAGCGGCTGCGCCGGCATCTGCCGCCGGCGACGCCGGTCGTGTTCGGCCGCGCCGTCGGGCGGCCGGACGAGCGCGTCAACGTCGTGACGCTCGCCGCCGCCGACGCGACGACCGGCCGACATGGCGACGCTGGTCATCGTCGGCTCGCGCGAGACGCGCGTGATCGCGCGGCCCGGACGGTCGCCGCTGGTCTACACGCCGCGCGCCGCCGCGGAGGTGAGCGCATGATCGAGCCAGGCGATCGCATCGTCGACGGTCTCGACCGCGGGCGCTTCGGGCGGCGGCGGCCGGCGCAGCATGATGACGTCGATGCCGAGCGCGCGCGCCGCGGCGATCTTGCCGTAGGTCGCGCTGCCGCCGCTGTTCTTGGCGATGACGACATCGATCGCGTGCGTCGTCATCAGCGCGCGATCGTCGGCTTCGCTGAACGGGCCGCGCGCCGGTGACGTAGGTCACGTGCGGCAGCGGCAGCGGCGGATCGACCGGATCGACGCTGCGGACCAGATAACGATGCTGCGGCGCGCCGGCAAACGGCGCGAGTTCGTTGCGGCCGAGCGCGACGAAGACGCTGCGCGGTTCTTGCCCGATGGCGCGCACCGCCGCGCCGGCATCGTCACTTCGATCCAGCGATCGCCGGCGACGGCGATCCACGGCGGCCGGCGCAGCGCCACGAACGGCACGCCGGTTTGCCGCGCGGCGGCGGCGGCGTTCGCCGAAATGACGGTCGCATAGGGATGCGTGGCGTCGATCAGCGCGTCGATGCGCTCGCGCGACCAGATAATCGGCGAGGCCCGCGGCGCCGCCAAAGCCGCCGACGCGGACCGGCACGGCGTGCGCGACCGGCGAGGCGGTGCGGCCGGCGAGCGACAGCGTCACGTCGAGATCGGCGCGCTTGGCGAGGCGTTCGCCCAAGCGCCGCGCTTCCGTGGTGCCGCCGAGAATGAGGACGCGTGGCATGTCCGCTTCCTGATCGCCGATCCGACGCCGGCGACACTGCCGCATCGCCGCGCTGGCTGTCCATCGTCGGCATCGGCGAGGACGGCGTCGAGGGCTTGAGCCCGGTGGCGCGCGGGCTGATCGGCGCGGCCGAAATCGTGTTCGGCGGCCGGCGGCATCTTGGCCTCGCGGCGCCGCTCATTCGCGGCGCGGCGCGGCCGTGGCCGAGCCCGTTCGATGGCGCCGCCGACGAAGTGCTGCGCCATCGCGGCCGGCAGGTCTGCGTGCTCGCCTCGGGCGATCCGTTCCACTACGGCGTCGGCGCGGTGCTGGCGCGCCACATCGATGCGCGCGAGATGATCGTCGTGCCGGCGCCGTCGGCCTTCAGCCTCGCCGCGGCGCGGCTCGGCTGGTCGCTGCCGCAGACCGTGCTGCTCTCGGTGCACGGCCGCAGCGCTCGATCTGGTACGCCCGCATCTGCAGCCCGGCGCGCGCATTCTGGCGCTGACGTCCGACGGCGACGGCCCGGCGGCGCTGGCGAAGCTTCTGGCGAAACCGGCTTCGGCGCGTCGCGGCTGACGGTGCTCGAAGCGCTCGGCGGCCCGCGCGAGCGCATCCGCAGCAACGACGCGCCGCGGACTTCGATTTCGGCGCGGTCGATGCGCTCAACACCGTCGCGATCGAAGTCGAGGCCGCGCCGGACGCGCGCGTGCTGGCGCGCACGCCGGGTCTTGCCGACGATCTGTTCGAGCATGACGGCCAGATCACCAAGCGCGAAATCCGCGCGGTGACGCTGTCGTCGCTGGCGCCGCGCCGCGGCGAACTGCTGTGGGACATCGGCGCCGGCTCCGGTTCGGTCGCGATCGAATGGATGCTGGCCGATCCGGCGATGCGCGCGATCGCGATCGAGCGGCGCGCCGATCGCGCCGCGCGCATCCGCCGCAACGCCGCCGCCTTCGGCGTGCCGGGCCTCGACAGTCGTCGAAGGCGCGGCGCCGGCCGCGCTGTCCGGACTCTGGCGACGCCGGACGCCATCTTTGTCGGCGGCGGCGCCGGCGATGCCGGCGTGCTCGACGCCGCGGCGCGCGCGCTGCGGCCCGGCGGCCGCCTCGTGGTCAACGCGGTGACGCTCGAAACCGAAGCGCTGCTGCTCGCCCGCCACGCCGCGCTCGGCGGCGAATTGATCCGCATCGCGATTTCGCGCGCCGGCGCCGGTCGGCGAAAAGACCGGCTGGCGCGCCGCGATGCCGGTGACGCAATGGCGTTGGACCAAGCCATGAAGGCCGCGTGCATGACCGTGCATTTCATCGGCGCCGGCCGGGCGCGGCCGACCTGATCACCGTGCGCGGGCGCGATCTGATCGCGCGCTGCCCGGTCTGCCTCTATGCCGGCTCGATCGTGCCGCGCGAATTGCTCGCGCTATTGTCCGCCCGGCGCGCGCATCGTCGACACCGCGCCGCTGTCGCTCGACGAGATCGAGGCCGAGTTCGCCGCCGCGCACGCCGCCGGCCACGACGTGGCGCGGCTGCATTCCGGCGATCTGTCGATCTACTCGGCGCTCGCCGAGCAACTGCGCCGGCTCGAGCGGCGCGGCATTCCCTATACGCTCACGCCCGGCGTGCCGGCCTTCGCCGCGGCGGCGGCGGCGCTGGAATGCGAGCTGACCGTGCCGGAAATCGCGCAAAGCGTGGTGCTCACCCGCGTCTCCGGCCGCGCCTCGCGCATGCCGGAAGCGAAAAGCTCGCGACCTTCGCCGCGAGCGGCGCGACGCTCGTCATCCATCTTGCGATCCACGCCATCGACACGATCGTCGACGAGCTGACGCCGTTCTACGGCGCCGATTGCCCGGCGGCCGTCGTGGTGCAGGCGAGCACGCCGGCGCAACGCGTCATGCGCGGCACGCTCGCCGACATCGCCGCCACAGGTCGCCGCAGCGCGGATCGAGCGCACCGCGCTCATCCTCGTCGGCCGCGCGCTCGCCGCGGACGATTTCCGCGACAGCGCGCTCTACGACGCCGACTATCGCCGCCGCTTCCGTGGAGGCGGAGTCGCATGACCGCGTGGGACGCACTCGCGGCACGGCGCACCGGCGTTCCGGTCTTCGCGCCGGGTCACGTCTGGCTCGCCGGCGCGGGCCCGGGCGATCCCGGCCTGCTGACGCTCGATGCGCTCGCCGGCCTCGCCGCAGGCCGACGTCGTCGTGCACGACGCGCTGGTCGATCGAGCGCGTGCTGGCGCTCGCCGGCGCGCAGGCGCGGCTCGAATTTGCCGGCAAGCGCGGCGGCAAGCCGTCGGCGACGCAGGCCGACATCAGCGAGCGGCTGGTGGCGCTGGCGCGCGCCGGGCAACGCGTGCTGCGGCTCAAGGGCGGCGATCCGTTCGTGTTCGGCCGCGGCGGCGAGGAAGCGCATGACGCTGGCGGCCGCCGGCGTTCCGTTCCGCGTCATTCCCGGCGTCACCGCCGGGCTCGCGGCGCTCGCGGCGGCGGCAATTCCGGCGACGCTGCGCGGCATCAACCGCGCCGTCATCTTCGCCGCCGGCCACGGCGCCGATGAGGATTTCGACTGGGCGCCGCTCGTGCGCACCGGCCAGCCGATCGTGCTCTACATGGTGATGCACAATCTCGAGCGGATCGCCGCGGCGCTGATGGCAGGCGGGCCTCGCCGGCGCGAACGCCGGCCGCCGTGATCGCTTCGGCGACCACGCCGAAGCAGCGCATCCTCGTCTCGACGCTGGACAAGCTCGCCGCCGATGCGCGCGAGCAAAACTTCGAGCCGCCGGCGATCGTCGTCATCGGCGACATCGTGAAGCGTGCGCGCGCAGCTGCTCGGCGCGGACGCGACAGCGCGACGAAGGACCCGCATCATGACCGCGCGCGGGCTCATCATCGCCGCGCCGCATTCCGGCGCCGGCAAGACGACGGTGACGCTCGCGCTGCTCGCGGCGCTCGCCCGGCGCGGCGTCGCGGTGCGCGCGGCGAAAGCCGGGCCCGATTACATCGATCCGGCGTTCCATGCCGCCGCCACCGGCGCGCCGAGCGTCAATCTCGATTCCTGGGCGATGCCGCCGACACTGCTCGATGCGCTCGCCGCGCAGGCCGCCGACGACGCCGATATTTTCGTCATCGAAGGCGTCATGGGCCTGTTCGACGGCGCGCCGGCGACGCCGGCCGGCGCGGCGCGACCGCCGATCTCGCCGCGCATTTCGATCTTGCCGGTCGTGCTGGTGCTCGACGTGGCGCGGCAGGCGCAGTCGGCGGCGGCCGTGGTGCGCGGCTTTGCCGCGCACGATCCGGCCGTGCGCATCGCCGGCGTCATCCTCAACCGCGTCGGCCAGCGAACGCCACCGCGCGCTGGTCGCCGACGCGATTGCCGCGCTCGGCATTCCGGTGCTCGGCGCGGTGCCGCGCGAGGCGGCGCTGGCTTTGCCGGAGCGCCATCTCGGCCTGGTGCAGGCCGGCGAGCACGCCGATCTCGCCGCGCTGATCGATCGCCTCGCCGCGATGGCCGAGCGGCACCTCGACCTCGACGCGATCGTCGCCTGCGCCGCGCCGCTCGACGTTGCCGCGCGGCCGACGCCGCGCCGGCGCTGCCGCCGCCCGGCCAGCGCATCGCGCTCGCGCAGCGATCGCGCTTTCAGCTTCGTCTATCCGCATCTCCTCGAGGCCTGGCGCCGCGCCGGCGCCGAGATCGTGCCGTTCTCGCCGCTCGCCGACGAGCCGCCGCCGGAGCGCGCCGACAGTTGCTGGCTGCCGGGCGGCTATCCGGAACTGCACGCCGATGCGCTTGCCGCGGCGCGACGCTTCTCGACGGACTGCGGCGCTTCGCCGAAACGCGGCCGGTGCACGGCGAGTGCGGCGGCTACATGGTGCTCGGCGAGAGCCTCGAAGATGCCGCGGGCCGTCGTCACGCCATGACCGGACTGCTCGGCCATGCGACGAGCTTCGCCAAGCGCAAGCTGCATCTCGGCTACCGCACCGCGCGGCTTCTTGTCGACGGCGTGCTCGGCCGGCAAGGGCGCGTCGTGCGCGGCCATGAATTCCATTACGCGACGCTCGCCGCGGCCGGCGACGACGAGCCGTTCGCCGAACTCGCCGATGGCGAAGGCCGCGCGCTCGGCAATGCCGGCGGCCGGCGCGGCCGCGTCACCGGCACGTTCTTTCACGCCATCGCGGCAACGGAGGGCTGACCTTAAGGCTCAGGTCGAGCGCTCCACCCATCCCGCCGAAATTCGGCACTGAATGGATGAAAGCCGGCGGTGATCAACAAGCCGATCGCGCAGAAGGCGACGACCGCAGCGAGCTCGCCATGCCCGATGGCGCGCGCCGAACCGGTCCCAAGCGGTCCGCGTCGCCGACGCGGGCCGCGTCCCACCGTCCCGCCGAGATCGAAATTTCGCCTCGCATAGGCATGTCCGCTCCCCATCGGCCTCGTCAGGGCGTCAGATCGAGCGCTTCGACGACCCGCGAATAAGGCAGTTTCGCCTCGTCGTTCAGCTTTTTCACGTCCGTGGCGCTGGTCGCCTCGAACAGGCACATGCAGCGGCCGTCCTCGGGCGCGAAGGTGGAGCGGATGTAGCGCATCGGCGTGCCCTTGGCGGCATAGGCCTGGGCGGTGCTGATCGCCGCCTTTTGCGCGGCGGCCAAGTCGCTCATCGCAATGCCCTTGAGATTGCGTTCGACCATATAGACCGTCATGGCGGTGCTCCTTGGGTTGGTGTGGCGATACGTGGCTACTCAGCCACGGGACCGTCCGCGCAGAAACAATCGTTTGGTTATCGATCCATAATCGCCGCCTAGGCGGCGGCCCGGCTATAATCGCAACCCTGATCTCGATGGGGACACGCTCATGGAGATGCATCAGGTCCGGTATTTTCTGGCGGCGGCAAAGGCGCTGAGCTTCACCCGCGCCGCCGAGCTGTGCCACGTTTCGCAACCGGCGCTCACCACTGCGATCAAGAAGCTGGAGGCCCAGCTCGGCAGCCCGCTGTTTCATCGCGAAGGCCGCCAGATCGCGCTGACCGAGTTCGGCCGGCGCATGCAGCCGCATTTGAGTCAGATCGTCGAGCAGAGCGGGCCGCTGAAACCGTCGCCAAGGATTTCCGGCTGCTCAATCAGGTGCCGATCCGGCTCGGCGTGATGTCGACCATCGGACCGATGCGGCTTGCCGCGCTTGATGGCGGCATTCGAGCAAAATTCGCCCGGCGTCGAGACCGCGGTGCGCGACGGCGCGCCCGAAGCGCTCGCGGCGCAGCTCGACGCCGACGAGCTCGACATGGCGATCCTCAATCCGCTCGACGGTCTCGGCGAGAACTACCGCGCCGAGCCGCTTTACACCGAACGCTATGTCGTGCTGCTGCCGCCGCAGCATCCGTTCGCCGCCCGCAACGCGCTGGCGCTGCGCGACCTTTCAGGTCAGCCCTATGTCGACCGGCTGGCGTGCGAAATGCGTGAAATGGTCATGGGCGTCTGCGAAGATATGGGGGTCAAGCTTTACGCGCGCTTCCGCTCCGAGCGCGAGGACTGGGTGCAGGCCATGGTGATGGCGAATATCGGCTTTGCTTTCATGCCGGAATTCTCGGTCACCCATCCCGACAGCGTGCGGCGGCCGCTGGTCGATCCGGAAGTGAAGCGGACCATCAGCCTGATCACGGTGCGTGGCCGCAAGCATTCTCCGGCAGTGGCCGCCTTCGTCCGCACGGTGCGCAGCCACAAGTGGGGATGATCGCCGCGCCGCGCGTCAACCCGCCGCTTTCGGCTTTACCGCATCGTCGGCCGGTTTGTCCGACACGCCCGCTTCGGTGAACGTCGCCATGCCGGTGTGGCACGCCAGCGCGGCGCGCAGAACCAGGAGCGCCACCGCGGCGCCGGAGGCTTCGCCGAGCCGCATGTTGAGATCGAGCAGCGGATGCAGGCCGAGCTCATCCAGCAACATCCTGTGGCCGGCTTCGGCGGAGACATGGGCTGATTGCGCATGCGCGAGCGTATCGGCGCGCAGCTTTGCCAGCGGCGCCACCGCGGCGGTGCAGACGAAACCGTCGAGCAGAACCGGAATATTGTTGCGCCGCGCCGCCAGTGTCGCGCCGAGAATGGCGGCCAGCTCGCGGCCGCCAAATGCCGCGGCAATCGCCAGCGGATACTTCAGCAGCGCGGCGTGACGCGCCAGCGCCGCATCGATGACGGCGCGTTTGCGCACCAGTCCCGTTTCGTCGACGCCGGTGCCGCGGCCGGCCCAACGAGCGCCACCACCGCCGAACCAAGAGCCGGGCATCGCCGCCGCCGCGGTGGTGTTGCCGATACCCATTTCGCCGAGGCAGACGAGATCGCAATCCGGCGACACCGCGTCGTAACCGGCGGCAACCGCGGCAATGAATTCCGCTTCGCTGAGCGCGGGCTTTTGGGTGAAATCAGCGGTCGGCTGCTCGAGCGCCAACGGGATGACGCTCAGCTTTTCGCCGGCGGCACGCGCGAGCTGATTGATCGCGGCGCCGCCGGCGGAAAAATTCGCCACCATCTGCGCCGTCACCTCGGCGGGATAGGCCGATACGCCTTGTCTGGTCACGCCATGGTTGCCGGCGAAAATCAGGACTTCGACACGGTCGAGCCGCGGCGGCGCGCGGCCCTGCCAATGCGCCAGCCAGGCGACGAGGTCTTCCAGCCGGCCAGACTGCGTGGCGGCTTGGTCAGCGCGGCTTCGCGTTTGGCAACCGCGGCGCTTGAGGCCGGATGCCCGCTCGGCAGGTCGAGACAGCGCGCGCGCAAATCGGAAAATGAGGTAAAGTCCGCCATGCTGGGATGATTCCGCGCGGGGTGCGCGGCTTATGATTTAGCACGATTTCTGGCCCATGACGATTTCCGCCACATGCCGATGTCCCAAAGCTGGCTTGCCGACCGCGCCGCGGAGTTTCTGGCGAGCCTTGCCTTCTGCACGCGCCTGCCGCTAGCGCGCACCACGCCTGTTGCCGGCGATGTGCTCGCCAGGGCGGCTTGGGCATTCCGCTTGCCGGATTGGTGGTTGGGCTGATTGGCGCCATCGTCTATGCGCTGGCGCGCAAGCTTGGCTTGCCGCCGTGGCCGGGCGCGGCGCTCGCCGTCGCGGCGACCGTGCTGGCAACCGGCGCGCTGCACGAAGACGGGCTCGCCGATACCGCCGACGGTTTCGGCGGCGGCGAGACGCGCGAGCAAAAACTCGCCATCATGCGCGACAGCCGTATCGGAGTTTATGGCGTTTGCGCCGTGGCGCTGTCGCTCTTGCTGCGGGTCGCCGCGCTGGCGAGCCTGCCCAACGGCCATTTGGTCGTATGGGCGCTGATCGCCTCGCATGCCGCCGCGCGCGCGACCATGCCGGCCTTGATGTGGCTGTTGCCGCCGGCGCGCAGCGACGGCCTGTCGTTTGACGCCGGTCAGCCGCCGAGCGACGGCACCGCCGCCGCCGCGGTAATCGGCTTTGTCATTCTGGCGTTCTGCCTGCATCCGGGACGCGCCATCGTGGCGCTGATTTTCCTGCTCATCGTCGTCGCGCTGATGGCGTGGCTCGCCAGGCAGCAGATCGACGGGCAAACCGGCGACGTCCTGGGCGCGCTCGAACAGGTGAGCGAGATCGTGGTGCTGCTGGTGGCGGTCGGCTGAGGGGATGAATCCGTTTTTCGTCATTCCGGGGCGCGCGAAGCGCGAACCCGCTGCGCGGCTTCCGGAATGACGGAATGTTACGCCGCCGCGCGCCCCTCCGGCTCGAGCGGCAGCTTCACCGGCTGCTTTGAGCTTCGCCGACAGATCGAGCGCCTTGGTCAGCATCAGCCGGTTGTGCGCCTCGGCGGCGGTGGCGGCTTGCGTCGGCAGGCCGAGCGAGACGCGATTGAGGAACGAATTGGTCTCCTCGCGCATCGGGCCGCGCAACTCGCCGAGCGCCATGTCGCCGGGCGGATAGGAGCCGAGAAAATCGACCAGCCGGCTCTGGTCCGGCGCGTAGCCTTCGCCCTGCGGCGCCGACACCGCCAGCACCATGTCGCGATGGGTGTCGTCGATCGTCAGCACGCCGTGGGTGCCGTTGATGCCGACTTCCAAACTGTACACCGCGCCCGGCCAGGTGACCGGCAGCGCCCAGGAAATGTTGAGGTGATAGACGGTGCCGTCGGCGCACATGATCATGCCGGCGGTGGCGTCGATGCCCTGGTAGAGCGGCCCCAAAACCTTGTCGATCGAGCGCGCGTAGCATTCGACCGGCGTCTTGCCTTCGAGATACCACATGACGATGTCGAGCGCGTGCGTGCCGGAAATCACCATCGGCGAGATCGTCGCCGGATCGTTGGTGCGCTTGTAATTGTCGATGGCGACGAGGCGATTCATGAACGCGCGCGACGTCACCATGGTGACGTCGCCGAGCGCGCCGATGCGCACCTTCTCCTTGCCGGCGAGCCATTTGCGGCGGAAGCGCTGGGTGTAGCCGACGACGGCGTCGAGCTTGGCGTCGGTGATCGCCTTGAGCACGCGCGCGGACTGCGCGAGATCGGTCGCGAGCGGCTTTTCGATCAGCATCGGCACGCCGCGCTCGACCGCCGCCAGGATCGGCTCGACATGCAGGTGCTCGTCGGTGGCGATGATGGCGGCGGTGACTTCCGGCCGCGCCAACAGTTCGCGATGACTGGTGGTGATGAAATCGGCGCCGATGCGCGCGCCGACATCGCCGCCGCGATTGTGATTGAGCTCGGCGATGCCGATCCATTCGACCGCCGGATGGCGCGTCGCCACCTCGCCGCGGAACAGCCCGACGCGGCCGGCGCCGACGATGGCGAGCCCGATGCCCTTGGCGGATTTTTCATGACGCACTCAACGCGTCATTGCCAGCAAAGCGAAGCAATCCAGGCGGCCGGCACAAAGCCGGATTGCTTCGTCGCTTCGCTCCTCGCAATGACGAAAAGATTGTTAAGTCGCTGCCTGCCGTCATACGTTCAATCCCGCGCGGTTCTTCGCTTTCAGCTCGGCGATGCCGGAAATCGTCTCGTTGGAGAGCGGCAGATCGATCGGCTCGTTGCGGTCGGCCGACAGATCGGCCGCGCTGTAGGTTTCCATCACGCGCCGCGCGCTCTCCGGCGTCACCATCACGCCGGTGTCGCGGATGCAGGCTTCGAGGAAATGGATGGTCTCCGGCCCGATGCCGCCGGCGAAGACGTGATCGACCCATTCGCCCGGCATGGTCGACATCGGAAATTCCTGGCCGCGCTTGACGGTATTGAGCCAGTTGTCGCGCTGGGTGTCGTCGAGCGTCAGCGCGCCCTCGGTGCCGGTGATCTCGATCCAGGTCGAGCAGTAATTCGGAAAGCTCGGCGGCAGATTCCAGCCGCCGCCGATCATGACCACCACGCCGTTGTCCATGGTCACGGTGGTGAACATGACGTCGTGCGAGCCGTTGATCGGCTGCATGTAGCCGTAGGCGCCCTGGCTGTAGACCCGCACCGGCTTCGCCGGCTCAAGCAGCCAGAACACGAAGTCGAGATCGTGGGTCGATTCCATGACCACCGGCGACAGCCGCACCCGGCTTGCGATCTTCTTGCCGAGCTCGCGCGACAGATGGCGGCTGACCAGCACCGAGACGACCTTGCCGAGCGTGCCGTCGGTGATCTTCTTCTTGGCGAAGGCGATCTTCGGATTGAAGCGCTGCGAATAGCCGATGGTGAATTTCAGATTGTTGCGCTTCGACAGTTGGATCAGCTCGTCGGCTTCCCACAGTTCCAGCGCGATCGGCTTTTCCAGCATGACGTTCTTGCCGGACTTCAGGCAGTCGCGCGCGATCGGATAGTGGTTGGCTTCCGGCGTGGTCGAAATATAGACGACGCGGATGTTGTCGTTCTTGATGATGTCGTTGTAGTCGAGCGTGGCGGTCGCCGGCTTGTAGAGCTTCTTCACCTCGGCGAGCCGGTCCGGCTTGATGTCGCACAGATGCAATTTGTCGACCAGCGCCGTGCGCGACAGCGTGTCGGCGCGCAAGCCGCCGATCCAGCCGACGCCGATCACCCCCGCTTCCACCGTTTTCACCGGCGTTTCCTCACTCGCTGCGGGCGCATAAAGACCATGACGCGGCCGGAGCGCGCAACGTTGTTAGCGCAGGATGTCAATGTTGGCGTTGCCGCCCGCGCGGCGAACGCCGTCTCCCGAGGGGGAGAGGGTCGGGGTGAGGGGGTCGCGACCTCTAGGCCTGCGCCCCTCACCCTAACCTCTCCTCGCAGCGGGCAGAGAGTTGATGACGCCAAACACCTTCTTGGCAAATTGCGGATAGACCTCGGCCAGCATCGGCGCGACGACCGTGCGCATCAGGTGCAGCGTATCGGCCGACGGCGCCGGCGTGACCGGCACATCCGCCGGCCGGTCGAAATCGAAGCCGGTGTTCTCGATCACCTCCGCGACGCTGTGGCCGGGATGCACGCTGGCGAGGCGAAAGCGGCGGCGCGCGCGGTCGAAGTCGAACAGGCAGCGGTTGGTGACCAGCGCGATCGGGCCGCCGGGGCGAAAGACGTTGTCGGGGCTGCCGCCCGGCGCGCTGATGAAATCGACTTTCGGCACCAGCGTGCGGCGCGAATGCTCGACGCGGAACAGGATCACCTTCGGCACCACGTAATAGAGATAGGCCGAGCCGAACGAGCCGGGAAAGCGCGCCTTCGGATGCTCGTAATCGCCGACGCTGACGAGATTGATATTGCCCTCGCCGTCGATCTGGCCGCCGGACAGAAAGAACACGTCGACGCGGCCCTGCCCGGCGCAGTCGAACAATTCGCGCGCGCCGTCGGTGAAGAAGGTATGCTCGCGGCTGCCGAGCAGCGACACGTAGGGCCTGCCCGAATTACTTAGATTTGCGCGCTCGCGCGCCAGCAGCGCCGCGGTCGCCGGAATCGGCGAAGCGGCGCCGACCGCGACGTGGCGCACGTCGCCGATCAGCCGGCAGATCACGTCGGCGAGCAATTCCTCGTCGCGGAAAGTTTCGCTCATGGACGCGTCGGCTCCCGTCTGTTCCGTCATGCCCGGCCTTGTGCCGGGCATCCCGATCACCGTCTCGAATGCAGCTGCCTCGACTCGTCGATGATGCCCGGGACAAGCCCGGCCATGACGATAAGCAGTGCCGCTCACGCCGCGACTTTTTCATAAACGTAACGATCGAGATATTGCGCGAAGCCTTCCGGCGTGGCGGCAAGCCGCGCGTATTCGCTCATGTGCGCGGCGTCGATGCCGTAATGATCCGGCAACGGCAGCGGCCAGGCGCCGCGCGGCTCGACCGCGACCGCCTCGACATAGAAGCCGGGCAACGTGCCGGCGGCGAGCACCGGATCGCGCAACAGATCGCCGTCGTGGATTTTCTCCACCGTGACGACGGTCTTGTGCGCCGCATGCGCCATGGCGACGAGCTCGCGCTGCGTGCCGATGAAGACATTGCCGGCGCGGTCGGCCATCGGCGCATGGAACAGCACGACATCGGGCTTGAGCGCCGGCAACAGCACGATCGGATCGTTGTTGCCGAACGGATTGTCGACGATTTTCCAGTCCGGCCGCTGCGCCAGCACGTCGGAGCCAAGGAGCCCGCGCAGCGGCATGAACGGCACGCCCTTTTCCGCCGGCCTGGAACTGCGCGTGCAGCGCCGGGCAGGTGGCGTCGCGCATGCGGATCGCGCCGGAAAGGATCGCCGCGGTGAAGCGCGGCGCCGGGCCGAATTCGCCGAGGCTGACGGCGGAGGTCTCCAGCGTCTCGATGGAGCCGGCGCCGATCAGAAGGTCGGCCTGCAAGGTCGAGGTCGGCAGCGTGACCAGATGCAGGCGCTTGACGCCGCGGCGGATCAGCGCGCGCGTCGCCGCCATCGCCACGCCCGAAGTCTCGCGCGGCACCGCCAGCATGGAGCCGTCGGCGATCGGCGCCAGGACTTCATCGAGTGCGCGGGCGATCACGGCCATGACGCGAGGTTACTCCGTGTGACCGTTCACGGCGAGTGGGCCGCTGCCGCCAACCTTTCGCCAACGCCTGCACCGCGGCGAACAGGCTTTTCACCTCGCGTTCCGCGACATCGCGGGTGATGAAGACGACGCGGCTGGCGCGGCTGGCGTCGGGCCAGCTTTGCAGCTCGACCGGCGGATGGGCGAGATGCTGCACATATTGCACCACCACCGGGCCGCGGCAGCCTTTGACATTGAGGATGCCCTTGACGCGCAACAGATCGCCACCGCGCAGCGCCAGCAAGGTTTCCATGGCGCGCGCGAAAGTCGGCCAGTCGACCGGCTCGTCTTGCTCAATCACAAAGCTCGCCGATGCCGTCGCCATGCTCGGCTTCGGCGACGAAGCCCGAGCGCTCGCCGGTCGCCGGCTCGACGATGCGGTGCGGATCGAGCGCGCCAGCCACCGCAATGTCGATCGCCGCGCGCGGGTTGAGATGGCGCAGGCGCCGCGTCAGCGGTTCGACCGCGCCGGGCGCAGCGAGATCGGTTTTCGAAATCACCAGGCGGTCGGCGAGGATCACCTGCTTGCGCGCCTCCGGCGCGCCCGCAAGCGCGGCTTCGCCGTTGATGGCGTCGACCACGGCGAGCACGACGTCGATATGGAATTCGCCGCCCAGCGCGCGATCGGTGGAGAAGGTCTGCAAAATCGGCGCCGGATCGGCGAGCCCGGAGGTTTCGATCACGACGCGGCCGAACCGCGGCACCGTGCCGCGCTCGCGGTCGAAAATGAGCCGGCGCAGCGCGACCTGCAAATCGGTGCGGGTGATGCAGCAGACGCAGCCGTTGCCGAGCAGCACGGTCTGGTCGGCGCTGTCGCGAATGAGCGCGTCGTCGATGCCGACCGCGCCGAATTCGTTGACGATGACCGCCGTGCCCGCCCCTTCCGGCGAGGCGAGAAAACGGCGGATCAGCGTGGTCTTGCCGGCGCCGAGAAATCCGGTGACGACGGTCACCGGAAGCCGGGCGCCGCGCTCGCGCTTCACGCGCCGCCCAAACGGGCTCGCCTCACGCGAGGGGAAGAGATCGAGCATGATGTTCACCTCTCCCCGCGTGCGGGGAGAGGTCGAATGAGCGAAGCGAGCGAGGGTGAGGGGACCTCTCCGCGATTCTGAGCGCAACGGAGAGGCCCCCTCATCCCAACCTTCTCCCCGAGGCGGGGAGAAGGGGTTCGCCGCGGCTCACCAGCATCAAAAATCCATCTCAAGGATGTACAGCCCGCCGATATGGCGGTCGACGGCATAGACGATGCCGCGCTCGTCGACGAAGACGTCGTTCATCTGGATCGTGCCGGTCGGCGCGCCGGGCGGCGCCGGCGGCATGAAAATGCCGATCTCCTTCGGCTGATACGGATTGGCAATGTCGTAGGCGCGCAAACCGCCGTTGAAGAACGTGCCGAGCACGATCTGATCGGAATGCCACGCCGTCGGCAGCGGCACGTTCTCATGGATGTTATGGGCGCCGAAGCGGCCGGCTTCGGCATAGACTTTCGGGTCGGGCAGCGGGCAGGTCGCGATCGACACGAGATTGGTCTCGTCGCGCGCGTCGAGCACCCAGATCAGCTTCGGCCAATCCTTGGCGTTGTTCTCGGTCGATTCGTCGGTCACCAGCATCAGGCCGCGATCGAACAGCGGCACCACCGTGTGCATGAAGCCGGTATAGGGCGGCGAATTGGTCCAGTGCGAAATCTTCTTCGGATTGGCCTTGTCGGAAATGTCGAGCACGAACATGCCGCCGTCGATATAGGCGAGGTAACAGCGGTCCGGCTTTTGCGGATAGACATTGGTGTTGTGGGCGCGGAAGCCCTTGTCGATCGGATGCCGCGACGGCGGCATGACATTGTCGCCCTGGCGCGTGCCTGGCATCCACCAGCGGCCGACTTCGACCGGCTTTGACGGATTGCGCACGTCGACGCAACGGTAGAACTGGTCGTCCTGCGGATTAGTCGGCGTGAAATCGCGCGAGCCCGACGCGCAATGGACATATTCGCCGTCGCAGAACCACAGCTGATGCACGCCGCGCGAATGCGGCCCGGAGCAATCGAAGAAGCCGATCGACTTCGGATTCTCCGGCTTGGAAATGTCGAACAGTTCGAAACCGGCGGGCTGCAGATCCTTTTTCGAGGTCTGGTAAGCCACCGCCATGATGTTGCCGGCGGTCTCAAGCGAGTTCGAGCGCATATTGGCGTGCGGCAAATCGGTCTGGCACACCACTTTCGGCTTGCGCGGATCGGAGACGTCGACGGCGGTGAAATTCTTCGGCGCGCTCTCATGCGCCAGCCAGATGATGCGCCGGCCGTCCGGCGCGATCTGCACCGACATGCCCTCGCCCATGCCGCCGAAGCCGCCAAGCATGTCGTTGGCCAACAGCTTGAAATTCCAGATGACGGGTTGATAGCCGTTGGTGAGCGGGCTTTTTTCCGTGGTAGGCATTCCATACTCTCCTGATCGAATTGACTTTACGCGTCCAATCGACGTTACCCTTGAGCACGATCATCGTCTAACATGCGCTTCTACCGGCGCGCAGCTTTGTGCCAGAAGCCATCGTCTGCAGCCAGCCGGAAACAGGGGGGCGCCGCCATGATAAACCTTTCCGTCGCGCGTGCCGCCGCAGCCGCGGCCCTCGTGGGCGGGCTTGCGCTGGCGAGCCTGCCGGCGTGGCCGCAAGCCTCCTATCCGAGCCGGCCGATCCACCTGATCGTCAGCTTCCCGCCGGGCGGCACCGGCGACATCATCGGCCGCATCGTCGCCGGCCAGCTTGCCATCGAGCTCAATCAGTCGGTTGTGGTGGAGAACCGGCCCGGCGCCGGCGGCACCATCGGCGCCCGCGATGTCGTCAATGCCGACCCCGACGGCTACATGCTCGCCCTCGGTCAAACGCCCGAGATCGCGGTCAATCCGTATTTCATGAAGGACGTCGGCTACGATCCGCTGAAGGATTTGCAGCCGATCGCGCTTGCCGGGGTGGTGCCGCTGGCTCTGGTGGTGCCGCCGAATTCTCCGTTCTCGACCGTGGCGCAATGGGTGGCGGCGCTGCGCGCCAATCAGCCGCTGACCTTCGCGTCGGCCGGCATCGGCACGCCCGGCCATCTCGCCGGCGAACTGCTCAAGCTCAAACTCGACAGCAAGCTCGTTCACGTGCCCTACAAGGGCGCCGGTCCGGCCCTGATCGACGTCGCCGGCGGGCAAGTGGATTTTTATTTTCCCGGCTATCCGGGCGCGGTGCCGCTGGTGCAGAGCGGCAAGGTCAAGATGCTGGCGATCTCGACGTCCAACCGCTCGCCGCTGTCGCCCGACACGCCGACCGTCGCCGAGGCCACGGAGATCCCGGATTTCGACTTCACGCTATGGGCCGGATTTTTCGGCCCGCGCGCGCTGCCGATGGACATCGCCAAGCGGCTCAATGCCGCGATCAACAAAGTTATCGCCGAACCCGACATCAAGGCGCGACTGCAGCAGACCGGCGCCGCCGTGACGCCGTTGTCGATCAACCAGTTCACCGCCTTCGTCCGCGGCGAGATCGACCGCTATCAGGGGATCATCAAGGCGGCGGACCTCAAGCCGGAATAAGCTGGCGTTCGCCGCCTGCGCCGCGCCTTCGGCGCGAGCGTTGCAGCCGCCGCGCCCTGTGCTAGGACAACCCCGACAGCACAGGAGTTTCTCGATGGCCACCAAGAACGCGCAGAAAATCGGCTGGATCGGCATGGGCCGCATGGGCTTTCCGATGGCCGAGCGGCTCATCAAGGCGGGCCATGACGTCTCGATCTGGAACCGCACCCGCGCCAAGGCCGAACCGCTCGACGAAAATCGGCGGCAAGGTGGTCGATCGTCTTGCCGATCTTAAAGGCGTTGACGTGCTGTTCTCGATCGTCGCCACCGGCAAGGACGTGCAGGAGGTGCTGTACGGCAAGAACGGCGTTTGCAGCGAGGGCGGCAAGATGCCGCCGATCGTGGTCGATTGCTCCACCATCGCGGTCGAGGAATCCGCCGCGATCCGCGACCGGCTGAAGCAGCTCGGCGCCGATTTCGTCGCTTCGCCGGTGAGCGGCAACGCCAAGGTGATCAAGGCCGGGAAACTTTCCGCCGTCGTCTCGGGCCCGAAGCGGCGTGCAAAACCGCGATGCCGCTGATCGAAGTCTTCGCGCCGCGCGGCGCGTCCTACGTCGGCGAAGGCGAACTGGCGCGCGTCTGCAAGATCGCCCACAATGTCATGCTCGGCGTCGTCATCGAAAACCTGATCGAGATCACGCTTCTCACCAACAAGATGGGCGTGCCGCGGCACGCTTTCCTCGCCTTCCTCAATAATGGCGTGATGGGCTCGATGTTTACGCGCTACAAATCGCCGGCTTTGGTCAATCTCGACTGGACGACGACCTTTACGCCGGAACTGCTGCGCAAGGATCTCGATCTCGGGCTTGAGCTGGCGCGCGGCATGGACGTGCCGATGCCGGTGACGGCGGCGACGCGCGAAGTGCTGCAAAGCCATTTCGGCGCCGCCATGCTGCAGAAGAATCCCGAAGAATACCTGCAAAAGGATTTTGCCGCGCTGGCGGAGACGATGGCGCTCGCCGCCGGCATGACGCTGACCAGCGAGAACAAGAACGTGCCGACCGGACTGGAAAGCTAAACGCCGGCCACGGCGGCGCGGGGAGGAAGAATCATGCGGCCGAAACTGCAGCGGCTTTTCGCGGTTATTGCGGGTCTGGCCGCCGTGCTGTGCATTGCGCTGGGCATCGCGGCGATGACGAGCGCCGGCGTCGGCCGACACGGCGTGGCCGACGCGCCCCGTCAAATTCGTGCTGACGCTCGGGCCCGGCAGCGGCTCCGACATCGAGGCGCGGCTGTTGGCGGACCGGCTGGCTCAGCGATGGGGACAGCCGGTGGTGGTCGAGAACCGCCCCGGCGGCGATGGCATCGTTGCCATCAATGCCTTCGTCAGCGCCCACGACGATCATGTGCTGTTGCTGGCGCCGACATCGTCGTTTACGGCGCATCCGTTCCTGCACGACAATCTGCCTTACAAGCCGGCCGACCTCGTGCCGATTACGAGGCTATCGAACACCATCGTTGCCGTTTCGGTGCCGGCGAGCTTGAACGTCAATTCGCTCGACCAGCTGGTCGCGCTGGCCCGCTCCGAGCCCGGCACGCTGAACTGGGCGGGGGTGACCGGAGCGCTGGATTTCCTGTTTGCCGGCTGGCTGCAGCAGCAAGGCCTCAATATCACCAAGGTGGCCTACAAGAACCCGGTCGATGCCGCCAACGATCTCGCCGAGGGCCGCGTCCAGGTTTACGAGTTGGCGCTGGCGATCGTCCGTCCCCAGTTGCAATCCGGCAAGATAAAACTCCTCGCCGTGACCAATACGGTGCGGGCGCCAAGCGAGCCGGATTTGCCGACGGTGAAGGAAGCCGGCCAGCCGGCGCTGACGGTCGATGGCCTTGTCGGCCTGTTCGGGCCGACGGGAATGCCGCTCGACTTGCGCCAACGGATCACCGCCGACATCCGTGCCGTGGCCGACGACACCATCAAGGACCGCTTGAGCACCTCCGGCCAGATCCTCAATGTCGGCGGTCCGGAGGAATTCGCCACATCGATCGAACAGCAGCGCAGCCAGATTGCCGACTTCGCCAAGCAACTCGGCATCCAGCCGCTGCCGCAGAACTAAAGGCGCAAAACCAAAGGCGAAAACCAAAGACATGACGATGCTGTCTGCCCCACCCGCGCAAGCCTCATCGTCGCGGCGATTTTGACGGCGACCATGCTTCGGCGTGCCGGCGCAACCGGCCGGCGCGCAGCAAGACGCGGCTCGCCAAGGTGCCGCTGTCGTCGCTGACCGCGCAAGGATTCGAAGTCAAGGCGGCGGCGGGAAATCAGGCCGGCGTCGTTCAAACCCTGGTTCTGCAAAAAGGCGAACAGATTTTTCTGTGCGACAGCAAAGACCTTTTCGATCGATCCCGTCGCGTTCGAGTGCTGGCAGCTCAAATAAGATCCGGCGCTATTTGATTTCGGTCTCCGCGCTGATCGCCAACTGCCATTGACCGCCCCGCTTCACCCAGACGCTCGCGGCGCGGTAAGGCGTGTCGCGCGTTGTCGGGATCGGCGTGGGTGGCGATCATTGCGGCGCCGTCGCCATAGACCGAAAGCCGCATGGTTTCGATCTCGCTCAGCCGCACCGGCACGTCCTGCTGTTTCTGCCGTTCGATCGTGGCGACGAGATCCGGCCGTGGGATCGGCGCGCGGCCGGATCGATAGAGCACGAATTCCTCGGCGACGTGCTTTTGCCACTCACCGGCATCGTGGGCGATGCTCGCCTTCTCGATGGCCTGAAACGCATTGACGATGTCCTGCTCGGCGAGCGAGCGAACGCGATAGGGAATCGTCTCACAGGGATTCTTGCATTCGTAAGCCTTCGTGCCGGCGGCGGAAGGGCTCGCCGCGGCCGGCGGCTCTTTCGCCAGCACGACGTCCTGCATCGTCAATGTGCGCCAGGCGCTTTTCTGTCTGGCCCAAATGTCGAGAAAGAAAACGTCACTGCCCAAAGCAGATTTGCGGTTGCCCGCAACGACGGCGACGCCGCCATAGACGTTTACTTTCTCGTCCGTCGCAGCGGCGGGCGCGACGCTTTTGAGGTCGTCGAGAAAATCCCTGCGCTCGTGGATTTTGCCGGTTTCGTCGGCATAGGTGAATTGCAGCGACAACAGCCGGCGGGCGGCCGATTTATCGCCGCCGCGCATGGCGTCGCCGAGCGCCCTGTCGGCGCTCAGCACGGCTGCGTCTTCGCCCGGCGGCTGCTGCGCCTGCCCTTCGGCGGCGATCGCGATCAGGGCGGCGGCGAACAGCACGCCGAGCCAGGCGCACCGCATGGCACAGCCGCATCGCCCATCGCCTGGCCGCCGGCATACGCCCTCCCACGATTTGCAGCGTTCCCGGCGCTGCAGCGTCGTCGCCCACCATGACATTTTCCGTCTGCCGCGCTCAAGGCATCGGTGGGACTCGCGACGCCGCGACGCAGCCGGTCAATCAGGTCCCAGATGACGTCCGGGACCGAAAGATCAACTGCAGAGATGGGTGAACGGATCGCAATGCGGGCCTCGGTACTCGCCCGTAGTGATGCGTCGCCTCGCGCGCGACGTGCCTGCTGCCGGTGCCCGCGCTGGCGCGGGTGCGGCGCCGCCGCGCATCGCCACCCGGCAGGGCTCGCTGAGCTGCGAATATTTGGCCTTCATGCAGGCCGTGACCTTCGGCACGTCCGGGATGGCATCGCCACACAGCCGGATCGCGTCGGGCGTGCAGGCCTGCTGCTCTTGCGGGCTGCCCTGAGCCATAGCGCTCGTGAGATTGGCGCCATCGAGGCTGAAAACAACAATCCCGGCCAGAAGCGCCAGCCAGCAGACGACACGAACGATCCGCATATTCATTGTCCCCGGTGTTGAGAAAGACCCCTCGCTCGCGGCGAAGGTATCGACGGCGCAAGGCGCCGTCGATGGCTGGCACGAAGAATTATTGCATGTCGGGCCGCCGCCCCCGCGACGGTGGGCAGGTGCCTGTCGAAAGATGGCGAAAGTACGATCCGGAAATTGCGATCGTCAGCCGGACAGGACTGAACGCGCGGCCGGCATGGCCGTCAATGCGCGACCCAGGTAAAGCCGCCGGTCTTGTTGCGGAACTCATCCCGCGCCACGTCGTCCGGGCACGGCACCACGGTTCCCTCGACCATCTCGGCGGTGAGATTGTCGAATGACATGTGCCGGCAATATTTTCCGTCCGGCATCGCATAGACGACATCGCCCACCGCCCTGGCGTCGCGCGCGGCCGCCACCGAACGCAACAGCGGGTCGATCGCGGCGTGCCCGCCGAACAAGAGGCTCGCGGCCAGCACGAGCAGAAAGAGCGACGAGACGATGGCCGCATGGACCGATGTAGCGTCGTCGCCACCGCCCATTTGCAGCAACTTGCGGACGCGCGGATTGGCGCTGACGCGATCCGCTTCGACGAACCACGTTGCCGTCTGCTCGGGGCTTGCTTTCGGTGCGGAGGACATCGCGGCATGAAACACCAAAGGCCTTGAATGGCGGATAAGAAATTATCCTTCATTTTAGTGAAATGCCGATCCGGCTACCGATAACGTCGAAATATCTCCGCAAGCCGCCATCACCGGCGGCGAAACTGCGAGGGGGGCCTCGATGAATGCGGCAGCGTTCGGGCTATCGCGACGCCGCCGCCCGCCGCCGCGTGCCCAAAAGCCCGCGCGGGAAAAACAGGACGACGAGTATGAAGATCACGCCGATGAACGACATCCAGTTCACCGTCATCGACGAGATGTAATCCTGCAGCATCACGAATACCGCGGCGCCGACCAGCGGGCCCCAGAACGTGCGCATGCCGCCGATCACCGTCATCACCACGAAATAACCCGACAGCGAGTAATGCAGCGCCAGCGGATCGGCGAAGTTGTTGAGCAAGGCGTAGAGCGTGCCGGCCAGCGCCGTGAAGAAGCAGGAGATCGAAAACGACAACCAGATATGGCGCTCGACCGGAATGCCGAGGAACCGGGCACGCCGTTCGTTCTCGCGGATCGCCAGCAAGGTGCGGCCAAACGGCGAACCCAAGATAAGCCCCATCAACGTGGCGGCGACGGCGAAGATGGCGAGAAGGAAATAGTAGAACTGGAACTCGTTATGCTCGATATCGAGAATGAACGGACCTATTGCGATCGCCTCGCGGTGGAAATCGCGCAACCCGTCGAAGCCGCCGGTAAAATCGTTCCAGCTATAGGCGAGGTAGTACCACAGCTGGCCGAACGCGATGGTGCACATCGCGAAATAGACGCCGCGCCGGCGCGCGATCAAAAGCCCGAACAGCGTGCCGGCCACGCCGCCGAATAACGTACCGGCCAGCATGGCAAGCGGCGTCGAATGCACGAGGTAGCGCAGCGTCAACCCGGCGCCATAGGCGCCGAGCCCGAAATAGGCGGCGTGGCCGAAGCTCAGCACGCCGGTGAAGCCGAGCAGCATGTTAAGGCCCATGGCGGCAAGCCCGAACACCAGCACGCGCCCGGCGAGCGCAGTGTAGCCGCCGAGCATCGGCAGCCACACCGGCGCGGCGATGAGGACCGCCCAGATGGCGATCAGCGGCAGATAACGCTGCAATGCCAGCCGGCGCGGCGCCGCGGCGACCACGACGCTCGTCATGACATCATTCCTTCCTCGCCGATGAGGCCGCGCGGACGGAACAGCAACACCGCCATCAGGATCGCGTAGATCACCGCCTCGCTCGCCGACGGATAGACGACGGTGGTGAGCGCCGCGGCCATGCCGATCAGCAGCCCGCCAAACAGCGTGCCGATCAGACTGCCGACGCCGCCGACAATGATGGCGATGAAACTCGGCATCAGCAGGTCGTCGCCCATATTGGGATTGAGACCGATCTGGCCGGCGGCCAGCACGCCGCTCAACCCCGCCAAATAGCAGCCGACGGCGAAATTGAAGGTCCGCAAATTGCGAACGTTGACGCCGAGCGTCGAAACCGTTTCGAGATCGAGCGTGCCGGCGCGGATGCGCAGGCCGACGCGGGTGTAGCGCAGAAACGCGAACAGGCCGGTCACGGTGACGATGACGACGCTCACCATGAAGATGCGGTACCAGGTGATGAAGAACAGGCTCGAGCTGATCGGCTGCGCCAACACGACCGGGCAAGCCGAGCGGCAAGCCGTTCGGGCCCCAGATGTAGCGCGCCGCGTCCTGCATCACGAAGGCAAGGCCGAAAGGTCAGCAGCAGGCTATAGACCGGGTCGCGATTGTAGATGCGCCGCACCATCAGCCGCTCGACCGCCACTCCGATCAGCGCGGTGAGCAGCGGCGACACCAGCAGCCCGCCCCAATAACCCAGCACGGGCGACAGCGAGAAGGCGAGATAGCCGCCCAGCGCCAGGAAGTTGCCGTGCGCGAAGTTGATGACATTGCGAGAGATTGAGGATGAGCGACAGGCCGAGCGCCATCAGAACGTAAAACGCGCCAATGATCAGTCCATTGGTGACGTTGTACAGTATGACCTGCGTCATCTACTCGCCTCTACCGCTTTTCGTCATTGCGAGCCAACGGGTCCGGCCCGATGACAGGCTCCGCGAAGCAATCCAGCCCTGCGGCACAGCTTCTGGATTGCTTCGTCGCTTTGCTCCTCGCAATGACGCAAAAGTAAATTTCGCTATAGGAAGCGGATCAGCTCGGCTGCGTCATCTTGCATCCGGTATCGGCGACCGAACCGGCCGCCTGTTCGCCCGGTACCAGCGAGGCGACCGTGAATATGTCGTTGGGGTCGCCCTTCGGCGGATGCACGTTGCCGACGAAGATATTCGGCATCAGTTCGTGATCGCCGGCGCGATAACGGACCGAACCGGGCTGCAACGCCACATCCGGCGGCAATTCCATATCTTCCAGCGCCGCCGCCAGTTTCGGACCGTCGAGCGACTTTGCCTTGGTCGCCGCAAGCCGCACGGTATGCATCGACACATAGCCGAACCAGTCGCGCGCCGAGGGCGTCTTGTTGGTCGCCGCGCGATAGTCGGCGACGAACTTCACCACCTCGGGCACGTTCGGCTGGTTCCACCACCATTCCATGTCCCACCAGCCGGCCTGCGCCTCCGGCGGACATCCCTTGATGCTCTCCAATTCGAACAGGCCGCCGCCGAGCGCCATTTCGTTCTGCATGCCGAACTGGGTGAACTGCTTCATGCAGTTGATCTGGGTCAGACCGCCCATATTGTTGAGCAGCACGTTCGGCTGATAGCCCTTGGCCTTGATCAGCGTGGCGGAGAAATCGGTATTGTTGATCGGCAGGAAATCGCCGTCGTAGGTGCCGCCGGCCTTGGTCAGCGCCTTGACGAAGGCGTCCTGCAAGGTGTGGCCATAGGCATAGTCCGGCGAGATGAAGAACCATTTCTTGCCGAACCGCTTCACCAGTTCGGGGGTGACCGAGTTGGCCTCCATCGAGGTGGTATTGCAGACGCGGAACACGTTCCATTTGCAATTGGTGCCGGTGATCGGATCGGTGTGACCGCCGGCGACGATATGGAATACTTTCTTTTCGTTCGTCACCTGCGACATCGCGTAAGCGATGCCGGAATTCACGTCGCCGATGATGACGCTGACCTGATCGCGATCGATCAGTTTTTGCGTCTTCTGCACGCCGGTGCCGACGTCGTTCGCCGAATCCTCAACGAGGAGCTGGACCGGACGGCCGAGAATGCCGCCCTTCTTGTTGATTTCAGCCTCGGCATATTTGGCGCCATCGACTTCGCTTTGCGCCAGCGCCGAAAGCACGCCGGTCAGCGGATCGACCATGCCGATTTTGATCGGCTCGTCGCCGAGCGCCCTGAGGACGAACGGCGCGCCGATGACCTGGCTGGCGCCAAGCGCGAGACCTGCCTGGATAACGGTGCGGCGGCGTAGTGACGGATTGAACGTCGTCATATTCGATCCTCCCTGATGTTTGTGCTGTGATTTTATTATTGTTTTTAGGGCGGGGCTGCGTCCCCCAAAACCGCGCAACCGCGCCCAAAACTGCCCACATCTTCTACCGCGCCTTTGGTGCGGTCAATTGCTTCCTTAGTCGCGGCAAGCGCATGCGAGGACCAATCCGCCTGATCTTCAAGCCGGATTCTTCTTTCGCCCCTTCGCCTGCGCGGCCAAAAAGCGCGACAGCCGCGTCCGCACCGCGTCGGCCGCTTCGGGCGTCCATTTGCGCAAGCCTTCGCCGGTCTTCATGCCGAGCTTGCCGGCCTTGACCTTGTCGCGCAGCAGCGTCGGCGGCCCTGGCGTGCGGTCGAGATGCTCATAGAGAACCTCGGCGATATCGAGCGCGAGATCGAGACCGACGAGGTCGGACTGCTCCATCGGCCCGAGCACGGCGGTGCGCGCGCCAAAGCCTTCGCGGACGACGGTGTCGATGGTCTCGGCGTCGCAGACACCGGCGGCGACCAGCGCGAAGGCCTCGCGCTTCATCGCGTGCTGCAGCCGGTTGCCGACGAAGCCCGGCACATCGCGGCGGACATGGACCGGCACCTTGCCGGCGTCGCGCAGCAATTCCATGGTCGCGGCCACGACGCTGTCGCCAGTGTTTTCGTTCTGCACGACTTCGACCAGCGGCACGAGATGCGGCGGATTCCAGAAATGCGTGCCGATGACGCGCTGGCGATGCTTGAGATGGCGGCCGATCTCGGTCGAGGGGATGGCCGAACTGTTGCTCGCCAGAATCGCTTCCGGCGCGACAATGCTCTCCAGCTCGGCGAAGATCTGCTGCTTCAGCGGCAATTTCTCCGGCGCCGCTTCGAACACGAAGGCGGCGTCCTGCATGGCCGGAGCGAGCGCGTCGTGCGCGGCGATGCGGCCGAGCAGCGCCGGATCGTCGCCGAGAAGTTCGAGGATCGACCGCAAACGCCGCGGCAGCGATGCGCGGATGTCGGCCGCCGGCTCGAACACGGCGACGGTGTGTTCGGCGGCGGCGAACAGATAAGCGATGCCGTGGCCCATCAAACCGCCGCCGACGACACCGATCTTTTGTTCCTTCCGATCACGCATCTTTGTGCCGCCCGAGTTTCCGGAACTGTTTTTGCATCGCAGCGTTCATGTTGCAGTGTTTACAGTGACCGACCGCAGGAGAATGTGGCCATGCCCGCCTTGTTGTGGGTTGCCTTCTGGTCTTTGATGATGGGCTCCGCCAGCTGTTTCGGCGAGGCGCCCCGCGCCGTTGCCGTCAAGACCCGCAAACCTCGCGACTAATCTTCCTGTGCCTCACGCGGAATCTTTCCGCGAATTGTCTGGCGACGCCGTCGCTTTCCATCGAATTATCCTTATTTGGCGGCCTTTGTCATCGTCCCGGCTGCGATGACAGACCGGGCAGGTCAGCACAAATTCCGGTGCGGATCAGGTTGCAGCGCGCGGACCTCGCCGGTATCTATACGCGCCATTTCGCTCTAAGAACGCCATCAATGTCCCGTCTGGTGATGAAATTCGGCGGAACGTCGGTCGCCGATATCGACCGCATCCGCAATGTCGCGCGTCACGTTAAGCGCGAGGTCGATGCCGGCCATGAGGTCGCCGTCGTCGTCTCGGCGATGGCGGGCACGACCGACCAGCTGGTGCAGTGGTGCGAAGCCGGCGCCAGCGAGCGGCACCTGTTCGATTCGCGCGAATACGATGTTGTCGTCGCCACCGGCGAACAAGTCACCGCCGGCCTGCTCGCGATCACGCTGCAGGACATGGCGGTCAATGCGCGGTCCTGGCAGGGCTGGCAGCTGCCGATCCTGACATCGAATGTGCACGGCTCGGCGCGCATCCTCGATATCAATGGCGAGGAATTGATCCGGCGCTTCAAGGAGCGCAAGCAGGTGGCGGTCATCGCCGGCTTCCAGGGCCTGCACAAAGATACCGGGCGCATCACCACGCTCGGCGAATCCGGCGACATCACCACGCTCGGCCGCGGCGGCTCCGATACGTCGGCGGTCGCAATCGCCGCCGCCATCCGCGCCGACCGCTGCGACATCTATACCGACGTCGACGGCGTCTACACCACCGATCCGCGCGTCGTGCCGCAGGCGCGTCGGCTCGACCGGATCGCCTACGAGGAAATGCTGGAACTGGCTTCGCTCGGCGCCAAGGTGTTGCAAGTGCGCTCGGTCGAGCTCGGCATGGTGCGCAATGTGCCGATCTTCGTGCGCTCGAGCTTCGATCCGCCGGAAAAAATCAATCCGCACGGCAATCCGCCGGGAACACTGATCTGCGACGAGGGTGAGATCATGGAACAGCAAACCGTCACCGGCATCGCCTTCTCCAGGGACGAGGCGCAAATCTCGATCCGCGAGGTGCAGGACAAGCCCGGCGTCGCGGCGGCGATTTTCGGCCCGCTGGCCGACGCCAATGTCAATGTCGACATGATCGTGCAGAACGTCTCCGCCGACGGCAAGACGACCGACCTCACCTTTACGGTGCCGGCGACGGACTACCAGCGCGCGCTCGACGTCATCGCCAAGGCCAAGGGAGCGATCGGCTACCAGCGGCTCGACAGCGCCACCGACGTCGTCAAAGTTTCGGTGATCGGCATCGGCATGCGCAGCCATGCCGGTGTCGCCGCGCAGGCGTTCAGCGCGCTGGCCGAGCGCTCCATCAATATCCGCGCCATCACCACCTCGGAGATCAAGTTTTCGCTGTTGATTGACGCCGCCTTTACCGAGCTTGCGGTGCGCACGCTGCATTCGCTCTACGGACTCGACAAAGCGACGGCCTAATCGATCTTTTCGTCGATTTCACGCTGCGCCGCACAATATCCGGCGCGGTCATATCGCCGTCTTTGGCTTGCGGTTTGCATACCGCATTCGATATAGGCTTGGGGATATTCGCCGCGGGCCGGGACTCGGGCGAATTCCACTTCGATCAAGGCCGGCGCGCCACGGGCTCCGCTCCGGTCACAATCCAGCCCGAGGGAGCTGCCGCCATGCGTGGCGCACTCGGCGGTCCGCGCGTGCTGTTGCGCCGTCTTCGCGAAGTGATGGCGGAGCCGGTCAGCGCGCAGGAGCGCCTTGACAAGATCGTGGTGTTGATCGCCGCCAACATGGTTGCGGAGGTGTGCTCCGTCTATGTGCTGCGCGTCGATTCCACGCTCGAGCTCTACGCCACCGAAGGCCTCAATCGCGACGCCGTGCACCGCACGGTGATGCGCTCGGACGAAGGCCTGGTCGGCCTGGTCGCGAGCCAGGCGACCGCAATCAATCTGTCGAATGCCCAAGCGCATCCGGCCTACTCCTACCGGCCGGAAACCGGCGAGGAGATTTATCACTCTTTCCTTGGCGTACCGGTGCTGCGCGCCGGCAACACGCTTGGCGTGCTGGTGGTGCAGAACCGGGCGCGGCGCACCTATTCGGAAGAAGAAGTCGAGGCGCTGCAAACCACCGCGATGGTGCTCGCCGAGATGATCGCCTCCGGCGAGCTTTCCGCGCTGGCGCCGCCCGGCGCCGAGCCGGCGGCGCGCCGTTCCGTCCATGTCAAAGGCTCGGCCTTGAGCGAAGGCATCGCGCTCGGCCATGTCGTGCTGCACGAGCCGCGCGTCGTCGTCACCAATTTCATCGCCGACGACGTGCCAAAGGAATTGGAGCACCTCAAATCGGCGATCGAGACTTTACGATCGAGCGTCGATGAAATGCTCGAACATGGCGACGTGGTCGAAGGCGGCGAGCATCGCGAAGTGCTCGAAGCCTATCGGATGTTCGCCTATGACCGCGGCTGGGTGCACAAGCTCGAAGAAGCGGTGATGACGGGTCTCACCGCCGAAGCCGCGGTCGAACGTGTGCAGTCCGACACCCGCGCGCGCATGTTGCGGCAGACCGACCCGTTCCTGCGCGAGCGGCTGCACGACCTCGACGATCTCGCCAACCGGCTGATGCGCCAGCTGACCGGCCGCGACCACGCGCCGTCGCGCGAAAGCCTGCCGGAGAACGCCATTCTGGTCGCCCGTTCGATGGGCCCCGCGGCGCTGCTCGATTATGACCGCAAGCGGCTGCGCGGCCTGGTACTGGAGGAAGGCGGCCCGCATTCGCACGTCACCATCGTGGCCCGCGCGCTCGGCATTCCCGCGGTCGGCGATATCGACAACGCCACCGGCATCGCCGATCCGGGTGACGCCATCATCGTCGACGGCTCGACCGGCGATCTGCACGTCAGGCCGCTGCCCGACCTGGAGGCGGCCTATGCCGAACGGGTGCGGCTGGGGGCGCGGCGGCAGCAGCAATATCAGGCGCTGCGCGACAAGCCCTGCGTCACCAAGGACGGAAAGGAGGTGACGCTTCTCCTCAATGCCGGCTTGAGCGTCGACCTGCCGCATATCGCCGACACCGGCGCCGCCGGCATCGGCCTGTTCCGCACCGAGCTGCAATTCATGGTGGCGCCGAACTTTCCGCGCACCACCGAGCAGTATGCGCTGTACCGCAGCGTGCTCGACGCCGCCGGCGACAAGCCGGTGACGTTCCGCACGCTCGATATCGGCGGCGACAAGCTCCTGCCCTATATGCGCAATGTCGACGAGGAGAATCCGGCGCTCGGCTGGCGCGCCATCCGGCTCGGCCTCGACCGTCCCGGTTTGCTGCGCACCCAGCTGCGCGCCTTGTTGCGGGCGGCCGGCAGCCGCGCGCTGAAAATCATGTTTCCCATGATCTCGACGGTGGACGAATTCGATCAGGCCAAGGAGCTGGTCGAGCGCGAATTGACGCACTTGCGCCGGCACGGCCACAAACTGCCCGATGAAGTCGAAGTCGGCAGCATGGTGGAGGTGCCGTCGCTGCTCTATCAGCTCGACGAACTGCTCGAACGCGTCGATTTCCTCTCGGTCGGTTCCAACGACCTGGTGCAATTCTTTTACGCGATCGACCGCGGCAATCCGCGCGTTTCAAACCGCTTCGATGCGCTCTCTGCGCCGATATTGCGCGCGCTCAAAGACATCGCCGACCGGGCCGCGGCGCATAAAAAGCCGGCGACGGTGTGCGGCGAACTGGCATCGCAGCCGATTGGGGCGCTGGCCCTGGTCGCTCTCGGCTACCGATCGTTATCGCTCACGCCCTCCGCGGTTGGCCCGGTCAAGGCCCTGCTGCTCGAGCTCGATTGCCAAAAGACCGCCAAGTTCCTCGGCCCGCTGATCGAGCAAGGCAAGCGCGGCGTGCCGATCCGCGCGCAGCTCGAAAAGTTCGCCGCCGACAACGGCCTGCAGATTTAAGGCGTTGCGCGCGCCATCCGCGTCTTTTACTTAGCGTGCACCATGCTGCCCGAACAGAAACTCGATGCGCTCCTCATCCGCCATGCGGCGCTGGAACGCGATCTCTCGACTGTTTTGTCGCCTGAAACCTACGTCAAGCTGTCGCGCGAATTCGCCGAGCTTGCGCCGGTGGTCGAGGCGGTCAAATCCTATCGCGCCGCACAGCGCGAAATCGACGACCTCGCCGGCCTGATCGCCGATCCGGCGACCGACGCCGAGATGCGCTCCATCGCCGAAGCCGAAAAGCGCGAGCTCGAAGCGCGGCGCGCGACTCTAGAACAGGAATTACGCGTAACGCTGTTGCCCAAGGACGCGATGGACGAACGCAACGTGATTATCGAAATCCGCGCGGGCACCGGCGGCGACGAGGCGGCTTTGTTTGCCGGCAATCTGTTTCGCATGTACGAGCGCTATGCCGTCAATCAGGGCTGGAAGGTGGAGATCGTGACCGCGAGCGAGGGCTCGATGGGCGGCTACAAGGAAATTGTCGCGGAGATCCGCGGCCGCGGCGCGTTCGCCAAGCTCAAATTCGAATCCGGCGTGCACCGCGTGCAGCGCGTGCCCGACACCGAAGCGTCGGGACGCATTCACACCTCGACGGCAACGGTCGCGGTGCTGCCCGAAGCGCAGGACGTCGACGTCGCCATCAACGAAACCGAACTGAAGATCGACACGCTGCGCTCGAGCGGCGCCGGCGGCCAGCACGTCAACAAGACAGAATCGGCGGTGCGGGTGACGCATATCCCGTCCGGCATCGTCGTCACGATGCAGGAGGACCGTTCGCAGCATCGCAACCGCGCCAAGGCAATGGCGGTGCTCCGCACCCGGCTCTACGACGCGCAACGGCAGAAACAGGAAGCCGCGCGCGCCGCCGAGCGGCGCGGCCAGGTCGGCACTGGCGACCGCTCGGAACGCATCCGCACCTACAATTATCCGCAAGGGCGGGTGTCGGACCACCGCATCAATCTCACCCTCTACAAGCTGCCGCAGATTCTCGAAGGTGAAGCGCTCAACGAGCTCATCGATGCGCTGGTGACGGAAAATCAGGCGGCGCTGCTCGCTGCCGAGGAGGTCTGAGATGAAGTCCGCGACCGCGGTCCGTGCTGCGGCGGCGCACGATACCGTCGCTGATGCGCGGCGCGCCTTGGCGGCGCAATTTCGCGCCGCCGGCATCGATATGGCGGAGCTCGACGCGCGCATTCTCGTCGGTCACGCGCTGTCACTCGATCATGCCGGCGTTGCGGCCGCGGCAGAGCGGCGCCTTGGCGCGGCGGAAGCAGCGGCGATCGCCGTGCTGGCGCGACGCCGCCTCGCCCATGAGCCGGTGGCGCGCATTGTCGGCCGCAAGGAGTTCTGGAGCCTCGATTTGGCCGTCGACGCCGCGACTTTAGTGCCGCGGCCGGAAACCGAAACCATCGTCGGCGCCGCACTCGCCGCCATCGAGGCACGCGGCGCGCGGACGCAACCGCTGCGCATCGCCGACCTCGGCACCGGTTGCGGCGCCATCCTGCTCGCGCTTTTGACCGAGTTGCCGGCCGCCTTTGGCGTTGGCACCGATACAAGCGCAGGCGCGCTTGCAGTCGCCCGCGGCAATTCGCGCCGGCTGCGGCTCGATCGAGCGGCCTATGTCGCCACCGACCTCGCGGCGGCGCTGCGCGGACCGTTCGACGTCATCGTCTCCAATCCGCCCTACATTGCTTCTGCCGATATCGCCAAACTCCCACCCGAAGTGCGACTGTTCGATCCGCATAGCGCGCTGGACGGCGGACCGGACGGACTCCATTTTTTTCGGGCGATCGCCGCCAGCGCCCCCGCTCTGCTTAAACCCGGCGGCATCGTCGTCGTGGAAATCGGCGCCGGCCAGACGGAACCTGTCGCGGCACTATTGACCGGAGCGGGCCTTGCGCCGTCGCTGCCGCATGCCGATCTTAACGGTATGCCGCGCGCCCTCGTTGCGAGAAAATAACGCGTAAACGGGTATGACGGGTGAGCATTGCACCCCGGTAAAAAGGCGCTTGGAGCAAAAAAGCACTTGGAATGTTGGCCGGAACCGACTAGCTTGGCGTCACGGAATCGGCCCGATATGAGAGATGCCGCGCTGCCCGAAACGCCCGGAGCATAACTCCAAGAGTTTGGCTCCAAGAGGTCGGTAGCGCAGGCCAGGCAGAAAAGCGAAAGCTGAGAGCGAAAGCCGGATTGGACGGCATACGGGATCGCCAGAATACGGGATCGCCAGAATACGGGATCGCCAGGATTCAGACCGCGAAGTTTCATCGGCTCGGCGCGCATCGATCGAATGACGCGCATGAGCAAAGGTTATGACACCGCGGCCAAAGCCCCGGTGAGGGCTGCTTTACTGAGGGCGACGTTCACTGAAGGCGACGTTTATCGAGGGCGACGTGCAAATGCGACGTTCACTTTTGGCGCGCGTTCCATCGGCGCGCCGCGGTTGGGCAAATTCGGCAGTGCATGAGGTTGGGTGAAACAGAAGTGGCGGCATCAGTGCCGTCTCAGACAGAACGGGGTTGGCGGAACAGCAAACCATGAGAAACGGGCAGAACAAACGTATGCGCGGTCGCAATCGTAGCAAGGGTGGTGGCCATCACCACCAAAATCCGCTGTCACGAATGTACGAGTCCAACGGGCAGGACATAAAAATTCGTGGAACGGCGTCGCACATCGCCGAAAAATATCTGCAGCTCGCCCGCGACGCGCAAAGCTCCGGAGATACGATTGCCGCCGAGCATTATTATCAGCACGCCGAACATTATTTCCGCCTGATCGCAGCCGCTCAGGAACAGCTTCGCCAAAGCAATCCCTATTACCAGCAACAGCAGCCCGGTGGCGGGGTAAACAACAATCCTTCCGACGATGGCGACGACGACGGCGACGATCAGCCGCAAATCGGCGAACCGTTCGCGCCGCGCGAGCAGCAGAACTTCTATCCGCGCGAGCAGCAGCACCATCAGCAGCCGCAACACAATCAGCATCAGCCACAGCAATACCAGCCGCAGAACAATCAGCATCAACCACAGCAATACCAGCCGCAGCACAATCGACCGCAGCATCAGCCGCAACACCACCAGCCGCAGCCGCAGCAGCATTATCAGCCGCGGCCGCAGCAGATGCCGCAAA
The DNA here is from genome assembly GCA_963743395.1 of uncultured Alphaproteobacteria bacterium. GTDB lineage: Bacteria > Pseudomonadota > Alphaproteobacteria > Rhizobiales > Xanthobacteraceae > BOG-931. The sequence continues at coordinate 256,312 of CAVUPV010000009.1, read as the reverse complement.
ATATGCAGCATGAGCGCGACGGCGACGTCGAGCGGCTGCCGTCATTCATCACCGGCGGCCAGCAGCAGCCGCAGCAACCGCAAGGTCAAAACGGCCCGCAGAGTTCGCATGGCCAGAGCGGGCCGCAAAACGGTCCCAACGGACCGAACGGCTATGACGGTCCCGACCGTTTTCCGCTGCATCGGCGACGCCGGCGTCATCGCGGCGGCGGCGCGCGACTATGCGATGGATCAGTCTGCGGATCGTCCGATGGGCGGCGAGAATGCCATGCCCGGAGACGGCGATGGGCAGTCGCCGGCGCCAGGCTTGCCGCCGGCCAGCGACGAATAGTCCCGCCGTTTACAGCCCGCGCGGCGCCTTGGCCAATCGGACCAGAAGCCAGATCGGCAGCACGATCACGGCGCCGAGCAGGAAATAGCGCCACAGCCAGCGCACCGCGTCGAAGCCCATATTCCAGACGTGCTCAAGGAGCCGCTGGACCGATTCGATGATATTCCACGGATCAAGGCCGATCGCGGCGAGAATGACGCCGACCAGGATCGACAACAGAACCAGCCGGCCGAGCACCGCCAGCGGCGGGCCGCCGAAAAACCGATGAACGTATTCCGGGGATCGATCCCCGGACTTCCGCGATTCCAGCGATTCCTGGCTCATCGAAATCTCCCGCTTGCGTCAACTAGGAACTCGTGACGCCGCCCGCAAGCGGCATCGCGGGAAAACGGTCGCCGATCGCCGGTCCGACTGCGCCCATTGCCGTCATCGGGATGACATTGCGCGGGCTTCACAACTGGCGCTAAGTTGCGTCCGCCCTAAATATAAAAACGATGTTTTGTCGAGGATATTCATGGCCAAGGTCGAGGATCGCGCGCTCGCGCCCGCGGCAAGTCTGAACGACGATATCGGCGAGGAAACACGGCTTCGCATGTACCGCCTGCAGGTCGAGATCCGCGAGGCCGAGCAGCGCGCCTTCGACCTGTTCCTGCAGAACCTGGTGAAAGGCACCAGCCATCTTTCGCTCGGCCAGGAGGCGGTCGCCGCCGGCTGCGCCGCCGCCATGAAACCCGGCGATCTTTCGTTTTGCACCTATCGCGGCCACGCCCACACGCTGGCGCGCGGCGTGCCGATCGAGAAAGTCTTGGGCGAACTGATGCAGCGCGACAACGGCTTGATGCGCGGCAAGGGCGGTTCGATGCACCTGACCTCGACCGATCACGGCGTGATGGGCTCCTATGCCATTATCGGCGCACATCTGCCGATCGCCTGCGGCGCCGCCTGGCGTGCGCAATATAAGGGCGCCAAGGACGTCTCGGTCTGTTTCTTCGGCGACGGCACGACCAATATCGGCGCGTTCCACGAAGCATTGAACTTCGCCGCGGTGTGGAAGCTGCCGGTGATCTTCGTCTGCGAAAACAACCTCTACATGGAATATACGCCGATCGGCGACGTCACCGCCGTTCCTCATCCCGCGGCCGACCGCGCCGCATCCTATGGACTGCCGAGCATCGTCATCGACGGCAACGACGCCGACGTCGTCTATCGCACCGCACGCGACGCTTACGACAAAGCGCGCGCCGGCGGCGGCCCGTCGCTGATCGAATGCATGACCTATCGCTACAGCGGCCATTCGCGCGCCGATCCCGCCAAATACCGGCCGGAGGGCGAACTGGAAAAGTGGAAAGAGCGCGACCCGATCAAAATCTATCGCGAGCGCCTGCGGCAATTCGGCATCAAGGACGACATCATCGTGGGCATCGAAACCGAGGTGAAGCGGCAGGTCGACGACGCGACCGAGAAGTGCAAGGCCGCGCCGCCGCCGGCGCTCGATATCCTCACCACCGATGTCTATGCCGACGGAGGCTTCGCATGGCGGAACTGACCTATCGCGACGCCGTCGCCCGCGGCATCGCGCAGGAAATGGCGCGCGATCCCGACGTGGTGTTCCTCGGCGAGGACATCGGCAAAGCCGGCGGCGTGTTCAAGGCCACCGTCGGGCTTTACGAACAGTTCGGCCCGTTGCGCGTGCGTGACACGCCGATTTCCGAGCAGGCGATCCTCGGCGCCGCCATGGGCGCGGCGATGACGGGCTTAAAGCCGATCGCCGAGATCATGTTCTCCGACTTTTTCGCGGTCTGCTTCGACTACATCGCCAACGAGTTCTCAAAAAGCCGCTACATGTCGAATGGCCAGGTCAAATGTCCGCTGGTGGTGCGCACCGGCAATGGCGGCGGCGCCCGCTTCGGCGCGCAGCATTCGCAGAGCGTCGAGAACTGGTGCATGATGATCCCGGGACTCAAGGTGGTGGCGCCGTCGTCGCCGCGCGACGTGATCGGGCTGATGGCGGCGGCGGTGCGCGATCCCGATCCGGTGATCTTCCTCGAGCACAAATCGCTCTATCCGACCAAAGGCGAAGTGCCGGACGGCGAGATCGTCGACAAGCTCGGCACCGCGTCCATCGTGCGGCCGGGCCGCGACGCCACCATCATCGCGCTCGCCATGATGGTGCCGCGCGCACTCGCCGCGGCCGACAGGCTCAAGGCCGAACACGGCATCGACTGCGAAGTGATCGACGTGCGCTCGCTGGTGCCGCTCGATACGCGGACCATTCTCGGTTCGGTCGCGCGCACGCATCGGCTGTTCACGGTGGAGGAGAATCCGCGGCTGTGCGGCTGGGGCGCGGAAATCGTCTCGATCGTCGCCGACGAAGCGTTCTACGATCTCGACGGGCCGCCGGTGCGCATCACCACGCCGCACATGCCGCTGCCCGCCGCCGACATTCTGGAAGACCTTGCGCTGCCGTCGACCGACAGGATCGTGGATCGAGTAAAGCGGGCGATGGAAAGCTGATCGATCCGCTCGTCCCCGCGAATGCGGGGACCCAGCACAAGGATCTGGATTCCCGCTCGCGCGGGAATGAGCGGTGAAGCGAAGAGTGTGTCTGAAAGGTATATGTCATGGCTATGTACGACAATCTGCTCGCCAATGTTCCGACCGATCTGTGGATCGGCGGCAAGTGGAAGAAATCCTCCGACGGCGGCCGGTTCGACGTCATCGACCCAGCGACCGAGAACAAGGTCGCGTCGGTCGCCAGCGCCACCGTCGAGGACGCCAAAGCCGCGCTCGATGCCGCGCAGGCCGCGTTCCCCGGCTGGGCCGGCAAGAACCCGCGCGAGCGCGGAGAAATCCTGCGCAAATCCTACGAGCTCATCATGCGCGACGCCGAACGGCTGGCGAAGCTCATCACCATCGAGAACGGCAAGGCGCTGTCGGACTCGCGTGGCGAAGTCGCCTATGCCGCGGAATTCTTCCGCTGGTACGCCGAAGAAGCGGTGCGCAATGTCGGCCAGTATTCGGTGGCGCCGTCGACCGGCGCGCGCATTCTCGTGCATCACAAACCGGCCGGCATCGCCGTGCTGGTCACGCCGTGGAATTTCCCGGCGGCAATGGCGACGCGCAAGATCGGCCCGGCGCTCGCCGCCGGCTGTCCGGTCGTGCTCAAGCCGGCGTCGGATACGCCGCTCACCATGCTCGCTCTGATGCCGATCCTCGAAGAAGCCGGCGTGCCGGCCGGCGTGGTCAATGTCATTCCATCGCGGTCGTCCGGCAAGGTCGTGTCCGCCATGCTGCACGATCCGCGCGTCCGCGTGGTGTCGTTCACCGGCTCGACCGAAGTCGGCCGCAAACTCCTGCACGAAGCCGCCGACTCGATCGTCAAACCGGCGATGGAACTTGGCGGCAACGCGCCCTTCATCGTGTTCGACGATGCCGATATCGACGCGGCGATAGACGGCGCGATGATCGCCAAGATGCGCAATATGGGCGAGGCCTGCACCGCCGCCAATCGCTTCTACGTGCACGAGAAGGTGCACGACGAGTTTGCCAAAAAACTCACCGCCAAAGATGTCGGGCCTGAAAATGGGCAACGGGCTCGACGACGGCATCGCGCTTGGCCCGCTGGTCAACAAGGACGGCCTCGACAAAGTCATCGAGCTGGTCGCCGACGCGGTGGACAAGGGGGCCAAGGTGCTCACCGGCGGCAAAGCGCCCGGCGGCCCCGGTTTCTTCTACCCGGCCACCGTGCTCGCCAACGTGTCCGACGATTCCAAGATGCTCAACGAGGAGATTTTCGGCCCGGTCGCCTCGCTGCAGAGCTTCAAATCCGAGGACGAAGTGATCACGCGCGCCAACAACACCGAATATGGTCTCGTCGCCTATCTCTACACCAAGGATTTGACCCGCGGCATGCGCGTCTCGGAGAAACTCGATTTCGGCATGATCGGATTGAATCGCGGGCTGGTTTCCGATCCGGCCGCGCCGTTCGGCGGCGTCAAGCAATCCGGTCTCGGCCGCGAGGGCGCGCATGAGGGCCTGATGGAATTCATGGAAACGCAGTACATTTCGGTGATCTGGTGAACGCACACAGTCAAACTGCAGCGCAGCGGCTGATCGGCTCGTGGCGCTATGTCGGCTCGACCGTTGACGGCAAGCCCCGTTCGGAGCGCGGCAGCAATCCAAAGGGCATCATCATCTACGACATCCACGGTCACATGGCCTGCCATGTCGCGCCCGATCGGGAAGTCACGCGCGCCGGCAAGGAGGCCACGGCAGAAGAAGCGAAGGCGGCGCTGGCCGACCACATCGCCTATTTCGGCACCTATTCCGTCGACGAGAGCGCGCGTACCGTCACGCATCATCGCCAGGGCAGCGTACAACCCGGCGAAAAGGGCGATGTCGTGCGCGGTTACGAATTCGCCGGCGACCGTTTGATCTTACGTCCGGTCGGCACGACGCAGGAAGTGCTGTGGGAACGGATCAAATGATGCGGTTTTGAGGATTGTGCATATGAACGTCCTGATGCCGCAACTCGGCGAGACGGTCGCCGAGGGAAAGATCACCAAATGGTTCAAGTCGGCCGGTGAGCAGGTCTTGCCGGGTGACAACCTGTTTGAGATCGAGACGGATAAAGTCTCGATGGAAGTGCCGTCGACCGCGGGCGGCGTGCTCCGCGAGATCCGCGTGCCGGAAGGCGAAGTGGCGCCGGTCGGCGCGGTGGTCGCGGTGATCGGCGATGGCGCGGCCGGCGCGAGCGCGCCTGTCGCGACACCGCCGAGTAAACCCGCCGATGCGTCACCTCCGCTCATTGCCGCAAAAGCGGCAATCCAGAGTGCTGATTCGCCGGATCCCCGCGTTCGCGGGGACGAGCGGCCGAGTGTGCCGCTCGATCCATTCTTCGAAGTGCGCACGCCCGAGCGTAATTTCGGCCCGGCGCGCCTGTCCGGCGGAATGACCGTCACACCACTGGCGCGGCGGTTGGCCGGCGAGGCCGGCATCGATTTGTCGCGGCTGCGTGGCTCCGGGCCGCATGGCCGTATCGTCGCGCGCGATGTCGAGGATGCGCCGCGCGCCGCGCCGGCGGGCGCGCCCGCCGCGGGACCGTCTGCCGCCGAGATCAAGGCGCTTTACCAGCCGGGCAGCTACGACGAAGTGCCGCTCGACGGCATGCGCCGCACCATCGCCGCAAGACTGACACAGGCCGCCGCCGTTCCGCACTTCTATCTGATGAGCGATGTCGTGCTCGATCGCCTCCTGGTGTTGCGCGAAGAAGCCAATGCGGCGGCGCCGAAGGCCAAGGACGGCAATGCCGCCTTTAAGCTCTCGGTCAACGATTTCGTCGTCCGCGCGCTGGCGCTCGCTTTGCAGCGCGTGCCGGCGGCCAATGCGGTCTGGGCCGGCGACCGAATCTTGCGCTTTCGGCATTCCGACATCGGCGTTGCCGTTGCGCTCGACGGCGGCTTGATCACGCCGGTCATCCGCAACGCCGAAACCAAATCGCTGACCGCGATTTCGGCCGAGGTGAAGGAGCTTTCGGGCCGCGCCCGCGACAGGAAGCTAAAACCGTCCGACTACCAGGGCGGCGCGGCGGCGATTTCCAATCTCGGCATGCATGGTGTCCGCGAATTCACCGCCATCATCAACCCGCCGCACGCGACCATCCTCGCGGTCGGCGCGGCGCGGCGGCAGGCGATCGAGAAGCCCGACGGCGGCGTCTCCTTTGTCAGCATGCTGAGCCTGATGCTGTCCTGCGATCATCGCGTGCTCGATGGTGCGCTGGGCGCGGAGCTGCTGGCCGCCGTCAAGGACCTGATCGAATTGCCGGTGAGCATGCTGGTATAAGGATGAAGTAATGACCGCCAAGCCTGAAATTATCCTGCTCGGACCGCTCAAGCCGCTGGTCGTCAATGGGCTCGAAGCGGTCTGCACCGTGCACAAAGCCGCGGCAGCGAAGAGACAACGACGCGTTTTTTGCCGCGCATGCCGATGTCGGCGCGATCGCCTGCAGCGCCACCACCGAATTGATCCCCGGCAGCTTTATGGCGCGCTTCCCCAAGCTGCAGATCGTATCGAGTTTCGGCGTCGGCTATGACCACATGGACGCCAAATGGGCGGGAGCGCACGGCGTCATCGTCACCAACACGCCCGAAGTGCTCACCGAGGAAGTCGCCGACACCGCGCTCGGCCTGTTGCTGTGCACGGTGCGCGAGCTGCCGCAGGCGGACCGTTACCTGCGAGCCGGCAAGTGGCTGCAGAAAAACTATCCGCTGACCAAGGCGACGCTGCGCGATCGCAGCGTCGGCATCGTCGGCATGGGCGCGATCGGCCAGGCGATCGCGCGGCGGCTCGACGCGTTCGGCGTGCCGGTGGTCTATCACTCGCGCACGCCGCGGCGCGGCGTCGCCTATCGGCATTATCCGAAGCTTCTCGACATGGCGCGCGATGTCGATACGCTGATTGTTATCGTGCCGGGCGGCGCGGCGACCGCCAACATGATCAATGCCGAAGTGCTCGACGCGCTCGGCGCAAACGGCATCCTGATCAATATGGCGCGCGGCTCGGTGGTCGACGAACCGGCTTTGATCAAGGCGCTTATGGACAAGCGCATCATGGCGGCCGGGCTCGACGTCTTTGTCAAAGAGCCGGAAGTGCCGCAAGAGCTGATCGCGATGGACAACGTCGTGCTGTTTCCCCATCTCGGCTCGGCGTCGGTCCATACTCGCAACAAGATGGATCAGCTCATCGTCGACAACATCGCGGCCTGGGCCGCTGGCAAGTCGCCGCTCACGCCGGTGCCGGAAACGCCCTTTACGTCCTGGAAGAAGTAGGAACGAATACGGCATGGGTCGCGGCGTCAGCATTGCGGTTGTCATCGCGGCGTTGCTTGACGGCGGCGCTAGTTTTGGACAAAACGCACCGGCGGATACGCCAACGCCGAACTCCACCGGCGGACAAGAATTCCACCACGCCAAGCGCGCCGCCGCCAAACGCCCCGGCCGATCCGTTCCACGGCATGATCGGCGCCTGGGAATTTTCCAACGCCGATCACGACAAGATCTGCCACTTCAATTTCCGCACCGATGCGATTGCCGGCTCCGGCGGCTATAGGCTCGACATCGATAAGAACTGCCCGGCCCTGTTTCCTTCCACCAAGGAGATAACCGCCTGGGCGGTGGACAATTACGGCAGTCTGCGGCTCGTCAATGCGCGCGGCGACGCGGTGGTGGAACTGACCGAAGTCGAGAACGGCATGTATGACGGCTTCACGCCGGAGGAAGGCCGCTACATTTTGCAGACCGCGGCCGCGGCACCGACGCGCTCGGCTGACGACGTGGTCGGCGATTGGGCGGTGTCGCGCGGCGCCGGCAAGCCGATCTGCGTGCTCAGCCTGGCGAACAGTCCGGCCGGCGATGCCTTGGCGCTCAAGGTCAAGCCCGGCTGCGACGCCCTGGTGACGCGTTTTAATCCGGCCGCATGGCGGATGGAGGAAGGCGAACTGGTGCTGTTGTCGCAACACGGCAAATCCTGGCAATTCGAAGAAAACGACGCCAACACTTGGCAGCGCGTGCCGGAATCGGCGGTTCCGATCATGCTTGTGCGCCAGCCGTAATGAGGGGGCTGTCATTGCGAGCGCGGCGAAGCAATCCAGTTTGCGTGTCCGCTCTGGATTGCTTTCGCTTCGCTCCTCGCAATGACAGAATAGAAGAGTGAAAAAGCGTTATCAGGTCGTCATTGTCGGTGGAGGGCCTGTCGGCGTTGCGCTTGGGGTCGAGCTCGGGCAGCGCGGCATTTCCTGCGCGCTGGTCGAGCGGCGGCTCGATCCGCCGCGCATTCCCAAAGGCCAGAACCTGACGCAGCGCTCGGTGGAGCATTTCTATTTCTGGGGCGTCGCCAAGCAGCTGCGCGCCGCACGGCTGTTGCCGGCCGATTATCCGATGAGCGGCATCGTCGCCTATCGCGACCTCAACAACGCCTATTGGTACGCACCGCCGCTGCGCGAAATCGTCAACGCCTACTATTTCCAGCAAAACGAACGATTGCCGCAGTACCAGGGTGAATATGTCCTGCGCGCGCGGCTGGCGGAGCTGGACAATGTCGAGGCGCGGTTCGGCTGGACCGCGGAAGCGGTCGAGCAGGACGGCAAAAGCGTGCGCGTCACCATCGCCAAGGACGGCGGCGGGCGCGAAGTCTTGCAGTCCGATTATGCGATCGGCTGCGACGGCAGCCATTCGATGGTCCGCCAGCAGATCGGCATCGAACGCGGCGGCGCCGACTTTAACGAACTGATGGTGCTGGCGCTGTTCCGCTCGCGCGAACTGCACGAGAAGCTAAAACGCTTTCCGCCGCGCTCCACCTATCGCGTCATCAATCCGGATTTGGGCGGCTATTGGCAGTTCTTCGGCCGCGTCGATGTCGGCGAGAGCTGGTTTTTCCATTCGCCGGTGCCGGCCAATACCACCCGAGACAATTACGACTTTCATGGTTTGCTGGAGAAGGTCGCCGGCTTTTCCTTTGCCTGCGACTTCGATTATGTCGGCTTTTGGGATCTGCGCATCGCGGTGGCGGAGAAATATCAGGTCGGCCGGGTCTTTATCGCCGGCGACGCCGCCCATTCGCATCCGCCTTATGGCGCTTATGGGCTGAACAACGGCCTCGACGACGTGGTCAATCTTGGCTGGAAGCTCGCCGCAAAGCTCAAGGGCTGGGGCAACGACGCGTTGTTGCAAACCTATACCGAAGAACGCCGGCCGATTTTCAAGGAGACCGCGGAAGATTTCATCGAGGCCGGCATCGCACACGACAAGGAATTTCTAAACCGCTACAGCCCGGAACGCGACCGCGGCGAATTCGAACGGGCTTGGAACGAGCACGCTAACGCCGCCGCGCCGCGCGTGCTGACCTACGAGCCGCATTATGAAGGTTCGCCGATCGTGTTCGGACCGCCCGGCGGCTTAAGCAGCGCCAGCGGCACCCACACTTTCAAGGCGCGCGCCGGCCACCATTTGCCGCCGCAGCTGTTGTCCTCCGGGCGCAACGTGTTCGAGGAGCTCGGCGCGGATTTCACCTTGCTCGCCTTCGATGCCGAAAACCGGGCCGTCACCGCCTTCGAAAAAGCGGCGCGCAAGCTGCGTGTCCCGCTCAAAATCGTGCGCGACAGCTACAGTCACGGCCGCACGGCTTATGTGGCCAAGTTCATTCTGGTTCGCCCCGATCGCTACGTCGCCTGGACCAGCGACGGCGCGCCGGCTGACGCCGGAGCGATCATCGCCAAGGCTGTCGGACGCGGGTAGTTTCCTATTTCCGTCACCCTGAGGCGCGAGCGGAGCGAGCCTCGAACGGCAACGGGTTAGAAGTCAAATCAACTTCAGCCCCTTCATGCTGGCATGGCCTTCCTTGCAGACGATGAAGTGGTCGTACACCGAATGCCAAGCGGTGACGCCACCGCGATGATCTGTTGCGTCATCTGGATATCGGCGCGGGAAGGCGTTGGGTCTCCCGAGGGATGATTATGCACGAGGATGATCGCGGTCGCCGACAGTTCCAGCGCCCGCTTAACCACTTCGCGCGGATAGACCGGCGTATGCGCCCCGGCCGCACTGCCGGGTGCCGCCGCAACCGGCGCCGCCGAGGATGACCGGATTACGCCAATTTGCAATCGCCTTGCGGGCGGCGGTTTAGCTTGACGCCGGGTAAGGCGGCTTGTCAAAGCCGCGCGGCGACAGCGTGAAGATTTCGACGCCGTCCGCGGTGACGCCGACCGAATGCTCGAATTGCGCCGACAACGAGCGGTCGCGGGTGACTGCCGTCCAGCCGTCGGACAAGACCTTCACATGCGGGCGGCCGAGATTGATCATCGGCTCGACGGTGAAGAACATGCCGGGCTTGAGCACGATGCCCTCGCCGGGCCGGCCGACGTGCACGATATTCGGCTCGTCGTGAAAGAGCCGGCCGACGCCATGGCCGCAGAAATCGCGCACCACGCTCATGTGCTGACCCTCGACATAGGTCTGGATGGCGTGGCCGACATCACCGCTGGTGGTGCCGGGCTTGATGGCGGCGATGCCCCGCATCATGCCCTCGTAGGTAACGTCAATCAGCCGCTCGGCGCGGCGGGGTATTTCGCCTACGGCATACATGCGGCTCGAATCGCCGTGCCAATCCTCGAGGATCAAGGTGACATCGACATTGACGATGTCGCCTTCGCGCAGCGGCTTGTCGCCGGGAATGCCGTGGCAGACCACGTGATTGACCGAGGTGCAGGTCGCCTTGCGGTAGCCGCGATACATCAGCGTCGCCGGCATGGCGCCATGATCCATTCCGAATGCGAACACCAGCCGGTCGATGTGCTCGGTGGTGACGCCCGGCTTGATTTCGCCGACCAGCATATCGAGGCATTCGGCGGCGAGCCGGCCGGCTTTGCGCATGCCGACGAAGGCGCCGGCGCCGTGGATCTTGATCTGTCCGGTCTTGCGCAGTGGCGCGCAGGCCGCGTCGACATAGGTCATGGTCTATTCGGGCTGATATTCCGGAACTTCTTTCGGCAAATGTAAGCATCGCCGTTTACAACGCAAGGAAACAAAATCGCCTTACGCCGCGATCTTGCCACCCAATTCGTCGGCAATATGGACGCGGATGATGTCGTCGAACGACGCCTCGGCGGCAAAGCCGAGCGCGAGCGCCCGGCGCGTGTCGAACCGGCGCGGCCAGCCGGCGACAATCCGGGCGACCAGTTCATCGGGCGCGCGGCGGATGCGTGAAGCGACCTTGTCGCCGCCGATCCGGCGCAAGGCGGCGATCTGCTCCGCTACGGTGCAGCATACGCCGGGCATTGTGAGATTGACGCGGGGGCCGAGTTCCGCCGCGGCGAGGCCGGCGGCGTGAACCAGGAAGCCAACCGCCGCGCGCGGACTGGCGTGCCAATGCAGCACGCTGTCGGCGACCGGCAGCACCGCCTCTTGCCCGGCGAGCGGTTCGCGGATGATGGAGGAAAAGAAACCCGATGCGGCCTTGTTGGGCTTGCCCGGGCGCACCACGATGCTTGGCAGGCGGATGCCGACGCCGTCGACAAAGCCGCGGCGGGTGTAATCGGCGAGCAGCAGTTCGACGATCGCCTTCTGCGTGCCGTAGGAGGTGAGCGGCGTTAAATGAAAGTCGTCGGCAATCGCCTCCGGAAACGGCGCGCCGAACACTGCGATGGACGAGGTGAAGACCAGGCGCGGCCGATAGCCGTCGCCGGTCTTGCGGATAGCTTCAAGCAGGAGCCGCGAGCCATCAAGATTGACCCGCGTGCCCTTCTCGAAATCGATCTCCGCCTCGCCGGACACCACGCCGGCGAGGTGAAAGATCACCTCCGGCCGGCCGGCCACGGCCTTCTGCACCGCGGCCGGATCGGCAATGTCGGCAGCGGCGGTTTCGACTTTGCCGGAGAATTTTTCCGGCCTGGGCGGCGCGGCAACGTCGATCAGTGTGAGCGTGTCGATCGGCGTGCCGTTGAGCGCGCCGCCCGCGACGAGGCGCGCGGTCAGCTTGCGGCCGATCATCCCCGCAGCGCCGGTGATCAAAATATGCATGATGTCATTCCGGCCGAGCGCCAGCGAGAGCCGGAATCCATAATCGCTGACAATGCAGAACTGTCATCGGACAATTTTCCCCCAAACGACCGTGATTATGGATTCCGGGTTCGCGCTTCGCGCGCCCCGGAATGACGGAACTAAAGCGCCATTCCGCCATCGACGAGATGCGCCTGGCCGGTAATGTAGCTTGCCTCGTCGCTGGCGAGGAAGAGGGCGAGCGCGGCGACTTCGGCCGCCGTGCCCAAGCGTCCCATTGGCTGGCGATCGACGAAGGACTGCCGCACCTGCTCGGGCGAGCGGCCAGTTTCCTTCGCCGCCGTGGCGATGCGCTCCTCCAGCGATGGCGACTCGATCGTGCCCGGGCAAACCGCGTTGCAGCGGATGCCCTGTTTGATGAAATCGGCCGCCACTGCCTTGGTGAGCCCAATCACCGCCGCCTTGGTCGCGCCATAGGCGTAGCGATTGGGCACGCCGCGGATCGATGACACCGCCGAGGAGATGTTGACGATGGAGCCCGCCTTCTTGGTCAGCATCGCCGGCAGGAGCGCCTTGATGGTCCGGTGCATGGATTTGACGTTGAGATCGAAAGAAAAATCCCAATCCTTGTCGGTGCAATCCAGCACCGAGCCATTGGCGACATAGCCGGCGCAGTTGACCAGAATATCGAGCGCGCCGAATTCGCCAGCGATGGTTTTCGCCAAAGCGTCGACATTGTCCTGCGCGCGCACGTCAAGCTTGAGCCGCTTCTTGGCGGGAAGCTCCTTGACCTTGTCCTCGGCGACGTCGGTGGCGATGACAATGCCGCCCTCGGCGATCAAAGCCTCGGCAATGGCGCGGCCGATGCCCTGCCCTGCGGCGGTCACCAGCGCGACTTTGTTTTGCACTCTACCGGTCATCACTTGGTACCTTCCTGCCCGTTTAAGGCTGCGAGGCCGATTTTCTGCCGGCCCGTGCTGTCGAAATTGTCCGGCGCCAGCCAGCGTTCGAAATTGCGTTTGCGCTCGGGCCACTCGCTGTCGAGCATGGAGAACCAGGCGTTATCGCGGTTGCGGCCCTTGGCGATCATGTATTGGCGAAATATTCCTTCATAGACGAAACCGTAGCGAAGCGCGGCGCGGCGCGAGGGAGCGTTGAGTGCGTCGCATTTCCATTCATAGCGCCGGTAACCGAGCGTCTCGAAAATGTAACGCGCCAACAGGTATTGAGTTTCGGTGCCAAGCGGCGTGCGTTGCAGCGTCGGCGAATACAGCACGTGGCCGACCTCGATCACCCGATGCTCCGGCACGATTCGCAACAGCGTCACATAGCCGACGGCGCGGCTGGACAAATCGAGGATGGCATAGGCGTACGGGTCCGCCGCCGCGGCGCGCCTGTCGATGCAGGCGATGAATTCATCTTCGGCCACGAAGGGCCCATCCGCCCCAATATAGGTCCAAACTTCATTATGCCCCGCCAATACCGCCCATAGATCGGCCGCGTGTTCGAGGCCCAGTTTTTCGAGGCGGCCGTAGCGGCCCTTTAGCGTCACCGGCCCGGGACGCTCTGCCGGCGCGGGATCGGCCACCGGCAAGCCGACCGGCTGCCCGGTTTGCGGATGCGGTTCGGAAGCGGTCATTGCGAGATCTTCTTGCAGTCTTCGCCGAAGAACGTGTTCAGCTCGGCATTGCCGATCAGCCCGGCAAAACCGTCGAATTTGCCGTCTTTGGCGATCTCGGTCGCAGTGCGGATGAAGGCCTGCATGGCGACCCGCGCCAGCGAGCCGCCGACGCTGATCCGGCGCACACCCATCGCCGCGATGTCGTTTACGGTAAAGCCAAAGGCGCCGCCGTTGAGGAAATTCGCCGGCTTCGGCGCCACCGCTTTGACCACCGCCTCGATCTGCTCCCGCGTCTTTATTCCGGGCGCATAAAGGCAATCGGCGCCAGCAGCGGCATAGGCCTTGAGCCGGCGGATGGCATCGTCGAGATCTGGAACGCCGCGGACGAAGTTCTCCGCCCGTCCCGTCAGCAATACATCGCCGCCCGCGGCATCGATCGCCCAGCGCGCGGTTCTGACGCGCACTATCGCGGTTTCGAGATCGTAGAGCGGCGTCGTCGAATCATTCGGTGAGTCCTCGATCGACAGTCCGGCGACGCCGGTCGCCACGCAACGCCCCACGTTCCTCGCAAGAGCGTCGAGATCGTCGGCATCGGCAAAACCGTTCTCGAAGTCTGCGTTGAGCGGCACGTCGGTGGCCGCGGCGATTTCCGTGAAATGGGCGAGTACATCGTCGAGCGACTGCGCACCGTCCGGGTAACCGCCCGAATGCGCGTGGCCTGAACTTGTCGTCGCCAGCGCCTTAAAGCCGAGCCCCTGCAAGTAGCGTGCGCTGCCGATATTCCACGGATTGGGGATGACGAAACAGCCGCGCTCGTGAAGCGCGCGGAAAACCTTCCGCTTGTCGGCGGTCGAAGGACGGGTCCCGGTCATGGCATCCACACTCGTCAATGATTATCGCGCGGCACGAATTTCTGCGCGACCCGCTGGTACTTCACCGCCGGTTCCAAAACCATGCCGCTGCCGAGCTGATCGACCATGGCGCGCTGGATCTCCTGCCACGGCGTCTGGCTTTCCGGATATTTGTAGCCGCCGCTTTTCTTCAGCGCCGTCGCGCGCTCCGCCAGCTCGGCCGGCGGAATCAGCATGTCCGCCGTGCCTTTGTTCAAATCGATGCGCACGCGGTCGCCGGTCTTGAGCAAAGCGAGCCCGCCGCCGTCCGCCGCTTCGGGCGACGCATTGAGAATGGACGGCGTGCCTGACGTTCCGGATTGCCGGCCGTCGCCGACGCAGGCAAGCGAGGTGACGCCCTTTTTGATCAAAGCCGCCGGCGGCTGCATGTTCACGACCTCCGCCGAGCCCGGATAACCGATCGCCCCGGTGCCGCGCATGAACAGGATGGAATGCTCATCGATGCCGAGCGCCGGATCCTCGATGCGGTGGTGATAATCCTCCGGCCCATCGAACACGACGGCGCGGCCCTCGAATGCGTTCGGATCCTTCGAATTGGCAAGGTAACGTCGCCGGAATTCGTCGGAGATCACGCTGGTCTTCATGATCGCCGAATCGAACAGATTGCCGTGCAGGACCTTGAAGCCGGCCTGCGCTTTGAGCGGCTTGTCATAGGGCCGCACGACATTGGCGTTACACGCTTTGGTGCGCCCGGCATTCTCCGCCACCGTCTTGCCATTGACGGTCAGCGCGTCGCCATGAAGTCTTTTCTTCGTCAGGAGTTCGTGCAGCACGGCCGGCAAGCCGCCGGCGCGAAAATAATCTTCGCCGAGAAACTCGCCCGCGGGCTGCATGTTGACCAGCAGCGGCACGTCGTAGCCGATCTTTTCCCATTCTTCGATCGTCAATGGAACGCCGACATGGCGCGCGATGGCGCTGATATGGATCGGCGCATTGGTCGAACCGCCGATGGCGGAACAGGCGACGATCGCGTTCTCGAACGCGGCGCGCGTCAAAATATCCGAGGGTTTTAGATCCTCGCGCACGATCTCGACCGCGCGCACGCCGGTGTCATAGGCGATCTGGCCGCGCTCGCGATAAGGCGCCGGGATCGCGGCGCAGCCGGGCAGCGTCATGCCGAGCGCTTCGGCCAGCGCGTTCATGGTCGAGGCGGTGCCCATGGTATTGCAATGGCCGATCGACGGCGCCGACGCAGCGACGATGTCGATGAATTGCTTGTAGTCGATCTTGCCCGCCGCCTGATCCTGGCGCGCCTGCCAGATCAGCGTGCCCGAACCCATCAGCTTGCCGTCCTGGACGTGATTGATCATCGGACCGCCGCACAGCACGATCGCCGGCGTATTCACGGTCGCCGCCGCCATTAGGCAGGCTGGCGTGGTCTTGTCGCAGCCCGTCATCAGCACCGCGCCGTCGAGCGGATAGCCGTACAGCACTTCGACCAGGCCGAGATAAGCCAGATTGCGGTCGAGCGCGGCGGTCGGCCGTTTGCCGGTTTCCTGAATCGGATGTACCGGAAACTCCAGCGGCACCCCGCCGGCGTCGCGGATGCCGGCGCGCACGCGCTGCGCCAGTTCAAGGTGATGGCGATTGCACGGGCTCAGGTCGGAACCGGTTTGCGCGATGCCGATGATCGGCCGGCCGGACGTCAGTTCGGCGCGGGTCAGTCCGTAATTGAGATAGCGCTCCAGATAGAGCGCCGTCATGCCCGGATTATCCGGATTGTCGAACCACAATTGCGAGCGCAGGCGCCGCCGCTTTTGGCCGTCCGATTTGCCGTTCGTCGTCATCGCCGTCTCCACCAACAATTCCGCAATGCCCGGATTTCCGCAATGCGATCCCTGCAATGCGTTTTGCGCAATGCCGGGATTCCTATTGAGTAGATATAGCGAGTTTACGCCGCTGCGAACCGTTGATGCTGCCGGCACAGGCGGCAACGTCGAGCGCGGGCACAATGCCTTGTCCCGGAAGCGCTTTTCGACGGGCCCTTTTTGACCTTATTGCGCTGCAATATAAACAGGCCGGATAGTTCCGAAAAATTTCGGAAAATTCCCGTTAACATGATGATTTTCATTAACAATGTCGTGATCCTTAGGTGCCATTTTCGCCCTTGTGCACTGCCAAATTCAGCGTAGCTAAGCGGGACGGGCGGCCGTTATGGAGAACGCAAAAATGAAGACGCTCAAAAAAATGAAGACGCTCAATATGAAGCTGGCTTTGTCCGCACTCGCTATTGCGATGCTCGCGACGCCGGCGCTCGCCAAAACGCATCAGCAAGTCACGGCCAAACAGTTGCAGGATTCCGGCACCGGCATGATCCAACAGAGTCAGGTCCCGCAATATCCCGACGGCGGCCTGCGTTCCGGTACCGCGAATTCGTTTCAGTCTGGCGCCGAGTTCAACCTCAGAACCGACTAAGCGTCCAACGCCGTCATTATGCGCAAGAAGCCCCGGACGTCGTCCGGGGCTTCTTTTTGGCTATTTGCGTTGGCGATATTTGCATTTGTCCTGCGATTGGGTTGAACTGGCGCCATAGTCTGCCGGGGGAAATGCCATGCTGAAGAACGTCGCCGCCTTCGATCGCATTGGCGAGGAAAACGCCTTCGCCGTCTTGGCGCGCGCCATGCACCTTGCCGCTGCCGGCCGCGATATCATCAATCTCGGCATCGGCCAGCCGGACTTCCGCACGCCGGATTTCATCGTCGAGGCCGCCGTAAAGGCGCTGCGCGACGGCCATCACGGCTATACGCCCGCAGTCGGCATCTTGCCGTTACGCGAAGCAGTGGCAGCCGACCTCGCCAACCGCTTCAAGGTCAAAGTCTCGCCCGATGAAGTGATGATCATGCCGGGCGGCAAGCCGACCATGTTCATGTCGATCCTGATGTTTGGCGAACCCGGCGCCGACATTCTTTATCCCGATCCCGGTTTTCCGATCTATCGCTCGATGATCGAATATACCGGCGCGCGGCCGATCCCGGTGCCGATCCGCGAGGAAAACAATTTCGCGTTCTCGGCCGAGGAAACGCTGGGGCTCATCACGCCGCAGACCCGGCTCCTGATCCTCAATTCGCCGGCCAATCCGACCGGCGGCGTCACGCCGAAGTCCGAGGTCGACAAACTCGTGGCCGGGCTGGAGCGCTATCCCGACGTCGCCGTGATGTCCGACGAGATCTACGACCACATGGTCTATGACGGCGAGACTCATGTGTGCCTCCTGTCCTATCCGTCGATCCGCGACCGGCTCATTCTGCTCAACGGCTGGTCGAAGACCTATGCCATGACCGGCTGGCGGCTCGGCTACGCGATCTGGCCGGGCAAGCTGTACGACTATGCGCGCAAGCTCGCGGTGAACCTGCATTCCTGCGTCAACGCGCCGACGCAATATGCCGGGCTTGCCGCGCTGACCGGACCACAGGACGAGCCGGCCAAGATGGTCGCCGAATTCGACCGGCGCCGCAAAATCGTGGTCGCTGGGTTGAACAAGCTGCCCGGCATGTCCTGCGCCACGCCGAAGGGCGCGTTCTATGCCTTTCCCAATATCAAGCGTACCGGATGGAAGGCGAAACCGCTGGCGTCGGCACTCCTGGAAGACGCCGGCGTGGCGCTGATCGGCGGGCCGGATTTCGGCATCCTCGGCGAGGGTTATATGCGCGTGTCCTACGCCAACTCGACCGAGAATATTTTGCGGGCGCTCGACCGCATGGGCGAATTCCTCAAGAGCCGCAAGGCGGCGTAGGCGTCATTCCGAATTGCCGCGAAGCGGCAAGTCTGGAATCCATACTCACAACACCGGGGTTATGGATTCCGGGCTCCTCGCTTCGATCGGCCCTGGAATGACGGATCGACAGTCACGCCCGCTGCGTCAGCCGGAAGCCGACGATGACAATGACCATGCCGACAAGCTGCGAGGCACTCGGGATCTCGCCGAGCGCAATTGCGCCGATCAACAGCGTGAACGGCGGCACCAAAGCGGGAAACAAAGCCGCGCGCGCGACGCCGAGCAAGAGCACCGCGCGGGTGAACAGATAGATCGCGCCGGCGCCGGCAAAGACGCCCTGCACCACCGCCTGCATCAGATTCTCGGCAAAGCCGGCGGCGACCATGTTGCTGAAGTCCCACAGCAGGATCGGCAAGCCGAGGAGCGACAGCACCGTCGTCACCGCCACCGCGCGCATCGCCGGCAGGTGCCACAGCCGCAGCAACATGCCGAAAATCGCAAAGCAGCTTCCGGCGGCGACAAACAACAGATCGCCGAGGACGCCTTGCCGGCCCATCGTTCCCAACGCTTCGGCGCCGATGACGCCGAGACCGGCGAGAATGGCGACGGCGCCAACCACGCGGCGCGCCGGCAACGCTTCTTTGAGAACGACCCGCGCCAAAATCATGCCGCCGACCGCGGCGACGGCTGGCTGGATGATGGCGCCGTGGCCGAGCGGCACGTACAGGTAGCCGATATAGGCGAACAGCGCGAGCGGCAGACCGCCGGATAACGCCAGCGCGGCGGCGCGGCGCCAGCCGAGGCTGCGCAGATCGGCGAAGTCGTCAGCTGCGCCGAAGGGCAGCAACACCAATCCCGGCCAGACGAAACGGTGCAACGCGATGACCAGCGGCGAAAGTCCCGTGGTTACGCCCTGCCGCGCGGCGACAAAACCGATTGCCCAGAACAGCGCCGCGCCGGCGCCGCACAGAACGCCCCACGCGGTGGCGTGTTTGACCGGCAGCGGAACGGCGGCTTCCATTACGGCGAATCATAGCCGCTCGGTTTCGCGGCACAACACGCAAGTTGTTGCGCCAAGCTTCGCCAAACGCGAAACCCCGCTTAGAAATCGAGCTCGGCGTCTTTGAGAAGTTCCAGCCCGCCGGTTGCGGCGACGCGGCCGTTATCGAGCCGCACCACCGTGGTGGCGATGCGGCGGACTTCGGCGGGCATGTGGGTGACATAAACTAGCGGAATGCCGGCGTCGTCGCGCAGCCGCACCAGGTAGGGCAGAATCTCGCGCTTGTGGCCGGTATCGAGCGAGGCGAGCGGCTCGTCGAGCAGGAGAAGCCGCGGCCGCATCAACAGTGCGCGGCCCACCGCGACGCGCTGGCGTTCGCCGCCCGACAGTTTGCCCGGCCGCCGGTCGAGCAGATGCCCGATGTCGAGCAGGGCCGCGATGCGCTCTAATTCCTCCTCATCGCGCGACCGCCCGCTCATACGGCGGCCATAGTCGAGATTTTTCCACACGCTCAGATGCGGAAACAGCCGGCCTTCCTGAAAGACATAACCGATCCGCCGCCGATGCGGCGGCAGATCGATGCCTTTGACGGCGTCGAACAACACCGTGTCGTCGAGCGTAATGGCTCCGCGATCCGGTCTGACGAGGCCGGCAATCATATTGACGAGCGAGGTTTTGCCCGCGCCGGAGGGACCGAACAAAGCGGTCGCGCCGCTTGCGGCCGCAAAGCGCGCGCTCAGTCTGAACGCGCCGAGCTGTTTCTCCACATCGACGTCGAGCACGCTCAATCCCCGTGGAAGCGAATGGCGGCGCGCCGGGCAAACCATTCCGAGGCGATCAAGGCCGCCAGCGCGAGGCCGAGCGCGACCAGAACGAGGCGCCCCGCCTCCGCGTCGCCGCCCGGCACTTGTGTGAGCGTGTAAATCGCCGCCGAAATGGTCTGCGTCTCGCCCGGGATGTTGGAGACGAAGGTGATGGTGGCGCCGAACTCGCCGAGCGCGCGGGCGAAACACAACAGCACGCCGGCAATGATGCCGGGCAAAGCCAGCGGCACGGTCACGGTGAAAAACACCATGGCGCGATTGGCGCCGAGCGTCGCCGCGGCGTCTTCGAGCTTTTTATCGATCGCCTCGAGCGCGAGCCGGATCGGCCGCACCAGCAGTGGAAAACCCATGATGCCGCAGGACAGCGCCGCGCCGGTCCAGCGGAACGACAGCACGATGCCGAAATAGTCGTAGAGGAATTCGCCGATTGGTCCGCGCCGTCCGAACAAAATGAGCAGCAAATAGCCGGTCACGACCGGCGGCAGCACCAGCGGCAGATAGACGATGCCGTTGAGGAGCGTCTTGCCCCAGAATTGCTTGCGCGCCAGCAGCCAGCCGATCGCAAGGCCGAACGGTAGCGCGAAAGCGGTCGCCACGACCCCGATGCGCAGCGACAGCTCGACCGCGGTCCATTCAGCGGGGGAGAGACCGAACATGAAACCCGTCACCTTGAGATCGCCGCCAATGGGTCCGACCCGAAATGGCCGGCCCGATGACAAGCTCCGCGGCCCTCGAAGGGCGATGGCCGCGGCCCTGCATCCTTCGAGGCTCGCTGCGCTCGCACCTCAGGATGACGGATCAAACGCCGAGCATGATGGCTCACGACGTCGGTTTTATCAGAAAGGTGAAGCCGTAGCTCTCAAAAATGGTTTTCGCAGCCGAGGTGCGCAGGAACGCCAGATACAGCGTCGCTTCGGGCTTGGCGTTCACGGTTGCCGCCACCGGATAGACGATCGGATCGTGTGAACTCTCCGGGAAAGTGCCGACGACCTTCACGCCCGGCTCGACCTTGGCGTCGGTGGCGTAAACGATGCCGAGCGGCGCTTCGCCGCGCGCCACCAGGACGAGCGCGGCGCGGACATTGGCGACCATCGCCATTTTCGGCTCGACCGAATCCCAGACGCCCAGCTTTTGCAGCGCCGCCTTGGCGTAAATCCCGACCGGCACGGCCTGCACGTCGCCGGTGGCGATGCGGCCGTCGCCGGCGAGCTTGGCGAGATCGAAGCCCGGCCCGATCGTCACCGTGCCGATCTTTGAATCCTTCGGCGCGATCAGAACGAGTTCGTTGCCGAGCAGATTGACGTGACTGTCGTCCTTGATGAGCTTTTTCTGCGAGCCGTAATCCATCCACTTCAGGTCGGCGGACACGAAGACGTCGGCGACCGCGCCGCCCTCGATCTGCTTCATCAGCGCCGAACTGGCATCGTAGCTGGCGACGACCTTGATGCCGCTCTGCTTGGTGAAAGCCGCATCGGCGTCGTCGAGCGCGTTTTTCATCGAGGCGGCGGCGAAAACGGTGATGGACCGGTCTTGCGCCTGGACGGGCTGCGACAGGACTGCAATTGCCAAGGCGGCGGCCAACGCCGCAATAAGAGGGCTTCTTTTCGGCACGACAGTTCTCCAAAGCATTTTGACGCGCCAGCAATGCGCGCGGATCGCGCGATCCATGAGAGTATTGCGGCTGCCTTGAGGAACCGTCGTTCCGGGCGTGTCCGGCGCGCGCACGGCGCACCTTTTGTCGCGCTGGGATAGTAGCAGCCGGCCTCGGCCTTAGCAAAGCACCCGCCGGTGACGCGTCATTGTGCCCCTGCTATCTATGCAGCGGAGGAAGCGACATGGCGGACGTTGAAACCATCGACGGCGAATACGATTACATCATCGTCGGCGCCGGTTCGGCCGGCTGTCTGCTCGCCAATAGGCTGTCCGCCGATCCGGCCACGCGCGTGCTTATTCTCGAAGCCGGCGGCCGTGACAACTGGATCTGGTTTCACATTCCGGTCGGCTATCTGTTCGCCATCGGCAATCCGCGCTCGGACTGGATGTTCAAGACCGAGCCCGAGCCCGGCCTCAACGGCCGCAGCCTCAATTATCCGCGCGGCAAGGTGATCGGCGGTTCGTCGGCGATCAACGCCATGGTCTATATGCGTGGCCAGGCCGCCGATTACGACCATTGGCGCCAGCTCGGGCTTGGCGGCTGGGGCTGGGACGATGTGCTGCCGTTTTTCCGCAAGCACGAAAATCATTTCATGGGCGAAAGCGCAGCCCATGCGGTCGGCGGCGAATGGTCGGTTTCGGCGCCGCGCGTGCGCTGGGACCTGCTCGACGCGTTCCGTGCCGCCGCCGAGCAGGCCGGTATCAAGAGCATCCCGGATTTCAACAGCGGCGACAACGAAGGCATCTGCGCCTTTCACGTCAACCAGAAACGCGGCCGGCGCGTCTCGACGGCGCGCGCGTTCCTCAAACCGGTGCTGCATCGCGCCAATCTGCGGCTGGAAACCGGCTGCCTCGCCGAAGGCGTCGTGCTCGACGGCAAGCGCGCGGCCGGTGTTCGCTGGCGGCAGGATGGGCAGACGCGGACGGCACGCTGCCGCGGCGAAGTGATCCTCGCCGCCGGCTCGCTTGGCTCGACGCAGCTTCTGCTGCTGTCCGGCATCGGGCCGGCGGAGCATTTGCGCCAAAACGGCATCGCGGTGGTGCTTGATCGTCCCGGCGTCGGCTCGAACCTGCAGGATCATCTGCAGCTCCGCCTGATCTTCAAGGTCGACGGCATCACCACGCTCAACGAGCGCTATCATTCGCCGTTCGGCTTTGCCCGCATGCTGGCCGAATACGCGCTGTTGCGAACCGGTCCCCTGACCATGGCGCCGTCGCAACTCGGCCTGTTCACTCGCTCCGATCGCGATCAGGCGCGCGCCAATCTCCAATATCATGTGCAACCGCTGTCGCTCGACCGCTTCGGCGAGCCGCTGCATAAATTCCCCGCCTTTACCGCGAGCGTCGCCAACCTGCGGCCGACCAGCCGCGGCGTGGTGCGGCTGCGCTCGCGCGATCCATCCGATCCGCCGGTCATCAAGCCGAATTATCTGTCCACCGACGAGGATCGCCGCGTCGCGGTGAGTTCGATCCGGCTGACGCGCCGCATCGCGGCGCAACCGGCTTTGGCGCCGTTTCATCCGGACGAATATTTGCCGGGCGCGCAGGTGCGCGACGACGAGCCGGCGCTCCTCAAGGCGGCCGGCGATATCGGCACCACCATCTTTCATCCGGTCGGCACGGCCAAAATGGGGCTCGCCAGCGATCCGATGATGGTGGTCGACGGCCGCTTGCGGGTCGCCGGCATCGAGCGGCTGCGCGTCATCGATGCCTCGGTGATGCCGACCATCACATCCGGCAATACCAATGCGCCGACCATGATGATCGCGGAAAAAGGCGCGGCCATGCTGCGCGAGGACGCCAAGGCTTCGGTTGAGGGCGTCGCTGCATGAAAAGTCTCGCGGCATGAACGTGGTTGGGCGCGCCAAAGCCATGCTGACCGATCCACTCCACGAATGGGAGCGCATCGAACACGAGGCCGGCGATCCGGCTTTTCTGCTCAGCCGTTACGTCGCCGTGCTGGCGCTGGTTCCGGCGGTGTTCGGCTTCATCGGCTCCAGCCTCATCGGCGTCACCGTGCCGGGCGCGGGCGTGGTGCGCACGCCGGTGTTAGACGGCCTGTTCGGCGCCATCTTCGGCTACGTGATGACCTGCGCCACCGTGCTGCTGCTCGGACTGCTCATCGAGCTTTTGGCGCCGTGGTTCGGCGGCCGGCGCGATTTCGACAGCGCGTTCAAGCTAGCGGTCTATTCCTTCACGCCGGTCTGGCTTGCCGGAATTTTTCTGGTGCTGCCGGGATTGCGCTTTCTCGTGCTCACCGGCTTGTACGGCGTCTATCTGCTCTGGCTCGGCCTGCCGCCGCTCGTCAAAGCGCCGGAGCACAGATCGCGCGCCTTCGTTCTCCTGATCGCCGCTTGTGCCGGGCTGCTGCTCTATCTGGCCGCCTTCGCGCAGCGCCTGGTGTTCGGCACTCCGGGTTTGTGATCCTCACGGCGCATTGACGATCTGCTTGCACGCCGTTGGCAGGCCGGCGAGCGTCAGCCCCGGCTTCGGCTGCGGCGGAACGGGCGGCGGCGCCGGATGCAGCGTCGATTCCTTGAACCAGAAATCGAGCTCATGGCCGCAGCCGTCGCCTGAGTCCGGCGGCGGTTGCGGCTTGCAGTCGGGACTGTCGGCGGGACAGGCGATGCGGACGTGAAAGTGCTCGGCGTGTCCCCACCACGGCCGCACCTTCGACAGCCAGCCGCGATCCGACGAGCCGGCTTCGCGGCAGATCGCCTTCTTGATCGCGGCATTGACGAAGATGCGCGTGACCAGCGGATCGGCCGCCGCGGCGCGGATGAGGTCGGTGCGGCCATGCGTCCACACTTCGGGATCGACGTCGAGCCTGTCCTTGGCGACCATATCGACCGCGCCGGTGAATTCGCGTTCCTCGCGGGTCTGCACATGGTCCGGCATCGGCGTGAACCAGATGTCGGAGTCGAGCCCGATCTGATGGCTGGAGTGGCCGGTGATCATCGGGCCGCCGCGCGGCTGCGACATGTCGCCGATCAGTAACCCGGTCCAGCCGGCTTTTTTGGCATTGGCGGCAAACCGCTCGATGAATTTGATCAGCTCCGGATTGCCCCAATTGCGGTTGCGCGACAACCGCATCACCTGCCAGTCCGGACCGTCGATCGGCAGCGGCACCGCGCCGCCGAGGCAACCGTCGGCATAGGAACCGATCGAACGCGGCGGACCGGGAAACGGCGTCGGCTTCCGCCCGAACAATTCGCGTGCCGGGATCGACGGCGAATTGGGATTTGCCAACGGCGGCAACGGCGGCGGATTGAGCGAGCCGGGCGGCGTCGGATCGAGCGTGTCGGTATCTTGCGGCGGGTTTTGCGTGGGAGCTGCCGCGGGCGAGGAAGCATCCTGCGCCACGGCCGGCGCGATCCCGGCAATAAGCAACACCAGAACGGCAATAAGAGGGGCGCGCATCATCGGCTCTTTGCCACGGTCTTCGCCCCCGTAGGCTTTGCCTTGCTCCGATACGCGACCGCTCGGGCACGGCGGCGATACGCTGCCGCGAGTCGCTCCTCAAGTCTAGTTGTTAAAAAATCGCCAGTGACGAAGAGATCGCGGCCGTCGCGATCGAGTTCCAGCAGCAGCCGCTGTTCGGTCGCGCGATGCGGCTCGATCGCGCCGTCGTGCAGAATGTGGCCGATGCCAAAGCCGCGCTCCGCCAGCGTGCGCGCCACCAGAAGGCAGCGGTGGCAATCGAGCGGGTCGCGTTCCGCGCACATCAGGCAGATGCGGCGCGTTTCGCTACTTTTGGCGCGGCTTTGCGCCGCATCGGCGAGCAGGCGGTCGAGGCCGGCGGCAAAAGCCGGCTGCCGCGCCATCGCCTCATAGTCGGCGACGCCCTCGCGATACAGGCTCGCCGCGCGCGGCCGGCCGCCGAGCGTGTCGCCGTAGGGCAGGTAATCGATGCCGTCGCGCGCCAACAGCGGCGCCAGCTTCCTGGCCGAAAACCACGGGCAAAAGCGCGACACCGGCGTCGAGCGCACGTCGGCGATGGCGTTCACGCCATAAGCTTGCAGCAGCGCGACAAAGCGCTTCGCCGGAATGTTGGAATGGCCGATGCTGTAGAAATCGAATAGCATCATTGCAGTTCAACCCGGTGGCCGCACCGCGAATTCAATGCGATAATCGCGGCAACGCTGGGGGATAACGTGCGCCGCGTCTGTTGCGTTCTCGCCGCGCTGTGTTTTGTCGCGCTCGCGCCTTGCGGCCGCGCCGCGGCCGCCATCATCGTGCATATCGACCGCTCGCGCCAGAAAATGGAAGTCGTGGTCGACGGCGAGCCGCGCTTCACCTGGCGGGTCTCGACCGCGCGGCGCGGCTACATCACGCCGCCCGGCACCTACCATCCCGAAATGATGGCGCTGCGCTGGTTCTCGCGGCGTTATTATAATTCGCCGATGCCGCATGCGATCTTCTTCCACGGCGGCTATGCCATCCACGGCACCTACGACATCGCGCAGCTCGGCGGCCCGGCGTCGCACGGCTGCGTGCGGCTCGATCCCGGCAATGCCGCGATCCTGTTCGGCCTCGTCGAGCGCGAAGGCATGGGCGCGACGACAATTGTGGTGCATTAGCTCTTTCCTGCCCCGCGATAGCGGGGAAGGGGGACCGCCCGAAGGGCGGTGGAAGGGGCGCGGGCCTCGACGATCGTTCTGCAACGACAACGAAGCGTCGCAGTCGGACGCCCCCTCCACCACGCTTCGCGTGGTCCCCCTCCCCGCTTTCGCGGGGGCGGATGACGCGCGTCTTTTTCGGGTTCTTGCCACCTTGCGCTTGCGCCGCCGGCTCGTTGCGAGGCGGGTGAAACTGGCAAACCGGCTGCGGCATTCATTCGGTGTGATCCCGTTGTTGCAATGGATCTCGTTCCCGCGATGCGATCGCATCCGAGCTTTGCCAAAGCTTTTCACGAAATCTCCCCGAAAGCGAGAGCAATGGAGCGCCGAGAGGCGCCTAAAGGTCGTGGCCACGCCACGCGGACGGATGTTGCCACCCGCTCGCGCTTCGGGCGTGGCGCGCGCCACAGAACGATCCGCTTGCGCGAACCGCCTGCTTCGGGCGCGCGGCGCCTCCCGGCGCTCCACCGCAACTCGTGCTCGGTCAGTCGGCAGTCACCGGTAACGCCGAATGCTGAGCACGAATTCGCCGCCTAAACGAGATCGCCGGGACAAGCCCGGCGATGACGATGGAGTTGGAGATGGTCGCAGGTCATAGGCAAGCGACGCCACTCTTCGACTATGCCCGACCGCAGCCTACACATCCACCTTCAGCGCCGCGATAAAAGCTTCCTGCGGGATGTCGACCTTGCCGAACTGGCGCATGCGCTTTTTGCCTTCTTTCTGCTTGTCGAGCAGCTTGCGCTTGCGCGAGACGTCGCCGCCGTAGCATTTCGCGGTGACGTCTTTCCTGAAGGCGCGCACGGTTTCGCGCGCGATGATCTTGCCGCCGATCGCGGCCTGGATCGGCACCTGGAACATGTGCGGCGGAATCAGCTCTTTAAGTTTCTCCGCCATGGCGCGGCCGCGCTGCTCGGCGCGGGTTCTGTGCACCAGCATCGCCAGCGCGTCGACCGGCTCGCCGTTGACCAGCATTTGCAATTTCACCAGGTCCGCCGGCTTGTAGTCGGTCAGGTGATAGTCGAACGAGGCATAGCCGCGCGACACCGACTTGAGCCGGTCGTAAAAGTCGAACACCACTTCGTTGAGCGGCAGGTTGTATTTCACCAGCGCGCGGTTGCCGACATAAGTCAGCTCTTTTTGCTCGCCGCGGCGGTCCTGGCACAGCTTTAGCACCGAGCCGAGATATTCGTCGGGCGTCAGGATGGTCGCCTCGATCCACGGCTCCTGCATTTCCTCGATGTGGTTGGGATCCGGCATGTCGACCGGATTGTGGATCTCCAGTTGCTGGCCGTTGCGCAGCTTGATCTTGTAGATCACCGACGGCGCGGTCGCGATCAGGTTGAGATTGAATTCGCGCTCGAGCCGCTCCTGGATGATTTCCAGATGCAGCAGGCCGAGGAAGCCGCAGCGGAAGCCGAAGCCGAGCGCGGCGGAGGTTTCCATCTCGTAGGAGAAGCTCGCGTCGTTAAGCCGCAGCCTGCCCATCGCCGCGCGCAACGCTTCGAAGTCCGCGGCATCGACCGGAAACAGTCCGCAGAACACCACCGGGATGGCGGGCCGGAAACCCGGCAGCGGCGCGGCCACCGGCTTTCTCTCGTCGGTGATGGTGTCGCCGACGCGGGTGTCGGCGACTTCCTTGATCGAGGCGGTGAGGAAGCCGATCTCGCCGGGGCCGAGCTCGGCAAGCTCGACGCGCTTGGGCGTGAACACGCCGACGCGGTCGACTTCGTAGGCCGCGTTGGTTCCCATCATGAGGATGCGCTGGCCCTTTTTCAGCACGCCATCGACGACGCGGAATAGAACCACGACGCCGAGATAGCTGTCGTACCAGCTGTCGACCAGGAGCGCCTTCAGCCGCGCCGCGGCGTCGCCTTTGGGCGGCGGCAGGCGATGCACGATGGCTTCCAGCACTTCCGGCACGTTCTCGCCGGTCTTGGCCGAGATCAGGATCGCATTCGACGCATCGAGCCCGATCACGTCCTCGATCTGCTGCTTGACCTTGTCCGGCTCGGCGGCCGGCAGATCGACCTTGTTGAGCACCGGAACGATTTCATGGTTGTTGTCGATCGCCTGATAGACGTTGGCCAGCGTCTGTGCCTCGACACCCTGCGAGGCATCGACGACGAGCAGCGAGCCCTCGCAGGCGGCGAGCGAGCGGTTGACCTCATAGGCGAAATCGACGTGGCCCGGCGTGTCGATGAGATTGAGCACGTAATCCTTGCCGTCGCGGGCGCGATAATTAAGGCGAACAGTCTGCGCCTTGATGGTGATGCCGCGCTCGCGCTCGATATCCATCGAATCGAGCACCTGCTCGACCATTTCGCGCGCCTCGAGCCCGCCGGTCAGCTGGATGAGCCGGTCGGCGAGCGTCGATTTGCCGTGATCGATATGGGCGATGATTGCGAAATTGCGGATATTGGCGATCGGTACCGCGCTCATGGCGCGCAGATAACACCCGTGTCGGCGAGCGGCAAGCCTTGGACGGGTCGGCGTGCCTTGATTCCGGCGCCCACCGCGCGATTTCGCCGGTTCGCAAAACCGGGATGAACACGCTAGAACGGCGCGGACCGCGCGGCGCCTTTTTGCGGCGCCACCGCCAGTGACGCGACGGGTAAGCCGATGAAGATCGACACCATGCGCCGGATCGACCGGCTGGCCGGCGTTCCGCTCTGCGCCGCCGCCACGGTGCTGGTACGCCTGCGTGACCGGCTGCGCCACCGGAGCGCGCGGCCGGTGCGGCGCATTTTGTTCGTCGAACTGTCCGAAATGGGCACGACGGTGCTCGCCGATCCCGCCATGCGCAAGGCACGCGAGACCGCCTCAGCCGAGCTTTATTTCGTCATCTTCACCCGCAATGTCGGTTCGCTCGAACTGTTGGGCAGCTTTCCCCCGGACAACATTTTCACCATTTCCGACCGCTCGATGTTCGGCATCGCCTATGGCGCGCTGGCCTTTCTGTTTTGGACCCGGCGCAAGCAAATCGACACCGTCGTCGATCTCGAACTGTTTTCCCGCTTTACCGCGCTGCTGAGCGGGCTGAGCGGCGCCGACCGGCGGATCGGCTTTCATCGCTTCCATCAGGAGGGGCTTTATCGCGGCGAAATGCTGACGCACCGGGTCGCCTACAATCCGCACATTCATATCGCCAAGAATTTCATCGCACTGATCGACGCGCTGTTCGCGCCGGCGCCGCAGATTCCCTATTCGAAGATCCGGATCGGCGACGATCAGATCGCGGCCAAAATGGCGACCACCATCGCGCCGCCGAGCAGCGAGGCGCGCGCGCGATTGCTGGCGCGGATCGGTTTGCTGGTGCCGTTCGATCCCGCCGCGCATCGTCTGGTGCTGATCAATCCCAATGCCAGCGAGCTGTTGCCGCATCGGCGCTGGATGCCCGATCGTTTCGATCAATTGATCTGCCGCATCCTCGATGCTTACGACGATGTTTGCGTGCTGATTACCGGCGCGCCGGAGGAACGCGCCCAGGCCGAACAACTTGCCGCGGCGAACGGCCCGCGCTGCGCCTCATTCGCCGGCCACTCCACGCTCGCCGAATTGCCGGCGCTTTTCGCGCATGCGGCGGTGATGGTGACCAACGATTCCGGGCCCGCCCACTTTGCCGCGGCGGCCGGGCTACCCACGATCGTGCTGTTCGGCCCGGAGACGCCGAAACTTTATCAGCCGCTCGGCACGTCGCGCGCCATCTATGCCGGGCTCGCCTGTTCGCCGTGCGTCAGCGCGCACAATCACCGTAAGACGGCGTGTACGGATAATGTGTGCATGCAGGCGATCGCCGTGGACGAGGTTTACGCGGCGGTGGCGGATGTGCTGTCGGCGCCGCAACGCCCGCCGCACACATCCGCGCCATGAATCAACTGAACGCCGTGTTCACCCGTCTCGTCGATGGCCTGTGCGATCCGCAGCGCCAGCGCCGCACGATGCTGGCGCTTGCCACGGCCTATGGGGCGGCCTGGTTTGTTTACGGCGTGGTGGCGAAATCGAGTCAGGATCTCAACGCCGATTTGGCCGAGATGGTGGTCTGGGCGCACGAACCGGCGCTCGGTTATCCAAAGCATCCGCCGCTGCTCGCTTACGTCGTGCGGGCCTGGTTCGCGGTCTTGCCGCAAGCCGACTGGGCTTTCACGCTGCTGGCGGCGCTGACGCTGGCGGCCGGACTCTATCTCGCCTTCGAGCTTTGCGGCCTCTGGCTCGAAGGTGAAAAGCGCCCCGCGGTGCCGTTTCTGCTCGCGGTCATCCCCTTCTACAATTTCCTCGGGCTGAAATTCGACCAGAATTCGGCGCTGATCCCGTTGTGGGCGCTGGCGATGCTGGCGCTCATGCGCTCGCTGGAGACACGGCGCGGCGGTTGGGCGGTCGTTCTCGGAGTGGCCGCGGCAGCCGCCATGCTGGTCAAGTATTGGTCGATATTTCTGCTTGCCGCCATGGCGCTCGCGGTTTTGTTCGACCGGCGGCGCGACGCCTATCTGCGCTCGCGGGCGCTTTGGGTCAGCGCGGCGGTTTTTCTCGTTCTCACGGTGCCGCATCTGATTTGGCTCGTGGACAATCTTTTTCCGCCGCTCAACTGGATCGGCGCGCGGCGCACCGCGGCTTCGGTCTTCGACTTTTTCCGGGCGCTCAGCGAATACAGCTTCGGCACTATTGGCTACGCCGCGCCGGCGGTGATCCTGGTCGCGCTCGTGATCCGCCCTTCGGGCAACGCGGTGCGCGACAGCTGGTTCGTCATGGAGCCGGCGCGGCGGCCGGCGACGCTGCTGTTCTGGACGCCGCTCCTCCTGCCGATCGCCGTAGCCGTCATCAAGCACACCAATCTGCTGTCGCTGTGGAACGAGCCATCGCTGAATTTGCTGCCGGTGATGATGCTGGCGTCGCCTCTGGTCGCCGTCCCGCGGCTTGCGGTGACGCGCATTGCCGCCTGCGCGGCGGCCTACACGACGATCGCGCTCGCGGTGTCGCCGCTGGCGGCGCTGATCCTGCTCAAGCACGGCGTCGAGAACGACGCCGCCTATTCGCAGCTCGTCGCCGCGGCCACCGAACGGCAATGGCGCGAAACCACCACCGCGCCGCTGGGCCTCGTCGGTGGCCGGTTCGCGCTGGCGAATTCGGCGGCCTTCTACATGGCCGACCGGCCGTCCAGCTTCGCCGATTTTTCCAATTATCTGTCGCCGTGGGCGACACCGGCGCGCATCGACCGGCAGGGCCTCGCGATCGTATGCGACACCGACGACGGCTGGTGCGCCGACAGAATGACCGAATTTCTCGCCGCCAATCCGGGCGGCCGCCGCGCCGAAATCACGCTGACCCCGCATTGGCTCGGTTTTGCCGGTGAGCCGAGGCGCTTCGTCATCGCGACGATACCGCCGCGCTCGTAATCGGGACGCCGCGCAGCCGAGCTGTGGGCCGTCATCCTGAGGCGCGAGCGCAGCGAGCCTCGAGGGATGCCGGCCGAGGCGCCGAGGCCGTCGCCCTTCGAGGCTCGTCGCGACGAGCGCCTCGGGGTGACGGTCCGCGATCAATACCGATACTGATCCGTCTTGTACGGCCCGGCGATCGGAATGCCGATATAGCTCGATTGCTTGTCGGACAGCTTGGTCAGCTTCACGCCGATCTTGTCGAGATGCAGCCGCGCCACTTTCTCGTCGAGTGCCTTCGGCAGCACATAGACTTTCTTCTGGTACTTGCCCTGATTGGTCCACAGCTCGATCTGCGCCAGCGTCTGGTTGGTGAAGGACGACGACATGACGAAGCTCGGATGGCCCATCGCATTGCCGAGATTGACCAGCCGGCCTTCGGACAGAAGGATGATGCGGTGGCGGTCGGGGAATTCGATCTCGTCGACCTGCGGCTTGATGTTGTTCCACTTCAAGTTCTTCAGCGCGTGAACCTGAATCTCGCTGTCGAAATGACCGATATTGCAGACCACGGCGCGGTCTTTCATCTTGCGCATATGCTCGATGGTGATGACGTCGACGTTGCCGGTCGCGGTGACGAAAATGTCGGCGCGCGGCGCCGCATCGTCCATGGTGGTGACTTCGTAGCCTTCCATCGCCGCCTGCAGCGCGCAGATCGGATCGATCTCGGAGACCAGCACCCGGCATCCGGCCTGGCGCAGCGAGGCGGCCGAGCCCTTGCCGACGTCGCCGAAGCCCGCGACCATCGCCACCTTGCCGGACATCATCACGTCCGTGCCGCGGCGGATGCCGTCGACCAACGACTCGCGGCAGCCGTACAGATTGTCGAACTTTGACTTGGTGACGCTGTCATTGACGTTGATGGCGGGGAACAGGAGCCGGCCTTCCTTCTCCATCTGGTAGAGCCGGTGCACGCCGGTCGTGGTTTCCTCGGTGACGCCCTTCAGTTCCTTGGCCGTCTTGGTGTACCAGCCGGGCTTCGCCTTCAGCCGTTTGGCGATCGCCGCGAACAGGACTTCCTCTTCCTCATTGGTCGGCTTGGCGATCACGCCCGGATTGGTCTCGGCCTGCATGCCGAGATGCATGAGCAGCGTGGCGTCGCCGCCGTCGTCGAGGATCATGTTCGGGCCGCCGCCGTCGGGCCATTCGAAAATGCGGTGGGTGTAGTCCCAATACTCTTCGAGCGACTCGCCCTTGACCGCGAAGACCGGCGTGCCGGCGGCGGCGATCGCGGCCGCAGCGTGATCCTGCGTCGAATAAATGTTGCATGACGCCCAACGCACGTCGGCGCCAATGGCGGTGAGCGTCTCGATCAGCACCGCGGTCTGGATCGTCATGTGCAGCGAGCCGGCAATGCGCGCGCCGCGCAACGGCTGGCCTGGGCCGAACTCCTCGCGCGTCGCCATCAGGCCGGGCATTTCAGTTTCGGCGATGGAGATTTCCTTGCGGCCCCATTCGGCCAGGCCGATATCCTTGACGATGTAATCGCTGGCGGACGCGGCGGTTTTTGGCTTGGTCGCGGTGCTCATAACGCTCCTTTACGAGGGCTTGTCGGGCTGTCGGCTGCCTTCTAGCAGGGCCGCGGCACCACGGCAACAACATATAAAGATTTCTTTATGTCGGCGTCCGAACTATTGGCTGAGCGGAGCATTCTGGCAGCATGGATCAGTCTGCGGAGAAGCCGGTCAAGTCGCTGCCCCAGCTCGCCGAAGCCGAGGAAGGCTGCACCCGCTGCCCGCTTTATCGCGACGCCACCCAGGCGGTTCCCGGCGAGGGACCGCGCCACGCCGCCGTCATGCTGGTCGGCGAACAGCCGGGCGACAAGGAAGACCTTGCGGGCAAACCTTTCGTCGGCCCGGCTGGCCGCCTGCTCGATGCCGCGCTCAAGGACGCCGGCATCGCGCGCGACGAAACCTTCGTCACCAATGCGGTCAAGCATTTCAAGCACGAGATGCGCGGCAAGCGCCGGCTGCATAAACGTCCGAACAATTACGAGATCGAGCGCTGCAAAATCTGGCTCGACCATGAGCGCGAATTGGTAAAGCCTTCGACGATCATCGCGCTCGGCGTCACGGCGGCGCGCAGCCTCACCGGCAAGAGTGTCACGATCGCGAAAGTCCGCAGGACGCCGCTGGCGCTCGCCGACGGCACTCGCCTGGTGGTCACCGTGCATCCGTCGTCACTGTTGCGCATCGAGGACGGGGCCGACAAGCGAGCGGCGTACAAGGATTTCGTTGCCGATCTGAAGGCGGCGGCGGTCGCGTCATTGCGAGGAGCGAAGCGATGAAGCAATCAAGACTGAGCCAACGGACTGGATTGCTTCGCTTCGCTCGCAATGACGAGAAACAGTCTAATCCGCTTTCGGCGGGGCCGCGGTGCCGCGCGGAGCCGCGGCGCGAACGACGCCGGCCTGAGTGAGCGCCGCCGCGATCTGCTGCATGCGGTTGATGAGATCGACGGCCGCGGCCGGCGGCAGCACCAGCCGGCAGGCCGGATAGCGCCGGCCGGTAATCGACGTGTTGGGCTTGACGTCGTCGAAGCGCGTGACGCCGAATTCGATGCGCAGCGTCTGACCATCGAAAATAAGACCGGTGATCGAGTCGGCGAACGTCTCCTCCATGTCGGCGCGATCGAGGTAGCGGATCTGCGCCGGCGGCCGCCCGCCGTCGCCGGAGGCGGCCGGAGCAGTACCTTTCGAAGCTGTCGGTTCGGGACTCATCTGCTTTGTCTCCTTCGGCCGGCTCTTGCTGCGCGGGGTTTTGCGCTTGCGCACGATCATAGCCAATCCTAAATCCGCGGGCGGATCAATCGGCTTCGCCGAAACGCGCGTCGATCAAAGCCGCTAAAGCCTCAATGACTTCCGCGGCCTGGCGTCCGGTCGCCTCGACGGTGATCGCGGTGCCGGGCGCCGCCGCGAGCATCATCAGGCCCATGATCGAGGTGCCGCCGACGGTGTCGCCGTTGCGCTTGACGCAAACTTCGGCGTCGAACTTCTCGACCGTCTGCACGAATTTGGCCGAGGCGCGCGCATGCAGACCTTTTTTGTTGCAGATGACGAAAGTGCGAACCACGGCGCCCTCCGGCGTCGGGGCGGCGCGGTGAGAGGCGCTGGTTTTGTCGTCGCTCGCGGCCGGCTCGTTCATTTGCCGTTGAGAACACGGCTGGCGATGGTGACGTATTTGCGCCCGGCTTCCTGGGCGGCGGCGACCGCTTCGGCGAGCGGGCATTCGTCACGCACTTTGGCGAGCTTGACCAGCATCGGCAGATTGATGCCGGCGAGCACTTCGACCTTGGGCCGGCTCATGACCGAGATGGCGAGATTGGACGGCGTACCGCCGAACATGTCGGTCAGGATCGCCACGCCGTCGCCGCTGTCGACGCGGCGCACAGCCTCGATGATGTCCTTCCGGCGCTCCTCGACGTCGTCGTCGGGACCGATGGTGACCGCTTCGATCTGGCCTTGCGGTCCGACGACGTGCTCCAAAGCCGCGCGGAACTCGACAGCCAGCCGCCCGTGGGTCACCAACACTAAACCGATCATGAAACTCCCCGCGGGCGCGTCCCGGTTGCACCGCACGAAAGGGTGCTCATCTTGACCATCCGAAGCTTCGGCGCAAGAGGCATTTTGAGCTAAATCTGGAGCTTGCTGCATTGCGGTAAAGGTGGCTGCTTCAGCCTGCGGTGCCGGCCAGCGGCTCACCAAATCGGCTGCCGCCCGGCGACAAAGTCTTGGACCATGATGGTTAACCAATCGCCAATCAAAGGCCGGCGCGGCCACCAATCCTCGCGCCGATCGCCCGTTTTGGCTGCGCCGAAGGTCACGTGAGCAGCGCCAGCACCCCCGGCAAGGCCGCTCGGCCTGGTGCGACGGCGAGTCGCGGCAGACCTATGCCTTCGATTTCAATCTGACTTTTCTCCGGTAGTCGCTCGGCGTCGGCGGCGGCAAGATCGACCACCAGGCCTACAACGGCGCAGGCCTCGTGCGGCAGCCGCAAAATGCCCGTGCCCCGCAGTTCGATCATGCCGGCCAACACGTCCGCGGGGCGAACAAGGAGCCGCCCGCCGGCGCTGTCGAGGTGCACGCGGTCGTCGCCGACCAGCCTGGCGAAACGCAATTGCCCCGTGCGCGCCGCCGCGATCAGTTCCAGCGCGAGCCGCGACTTGCCGGCGCCGGACGGCCCGCGGATCAAAACCGCCCGCGCGCCGGCGAGCACGGCTGAGGCATGAACAGTAGAGTTAGCCGTCATCCCGAGGTGGCCGCGAAGCGGCCCTCGAAGGATACGGCCGGGGCGCCAAGGCCGTCGCCCTTCGAGGCTCGCCGCGCTCGCACCTCAGGGTGACGGAAGAAAGTCATCACACCGGCAGGCGCACGATGAAGCGGGCGCCGAGCACTTTCGGCTCGCCGTCGGGCCCGGGCGGCCCGGTGCGGTTCTCCACCACGATAGCGCCGCCATGCGCTTCGGCGATCTGTTTGGAGATGGAAAGACCGAGGCCGGAATTCTGACCAAATCCCTGATGCGGGCGGTCGGTATAAAAGCGCTCGAATATCTTATCCAACGCATCGGTCCGCACGCCGGGCCCGTCGTCGTCGACCAGGATTTCGATCTGATTGCGCAAGCGCCGGCAGGTGACGCGCACGGTCCCGGCTGGCGGCGAGAACGAGCGCGCGTTCTCGATCAGATTGTCGACGATCTGGCCGAGCCGCGAATCGTGACCCGGCACCTGGAAGACGCGGCCGCCACCGCCTTCGAAGCGCAGCGTGACCTTGACGCCGTCGTCGCGTTTGACCTCGTTCGCCACCGCGACCAGTGTGGTGAGGAGCTTGGCGAAATCGACCGGCGCGGATTCCTGGCGCTGCAATTCGGCATCCAGCCGGCTGGCGTCGGAAATATCCGAGATCAGCCGGTCGAGCCGTCTGACGTCGTGCTGAATGACGGTGAGCAGCCGCGAGCGGCTGTCGTCGGACTTGGCGAGCGGCAGCGTCTCCACCGCCGAGCGCAGCGAGGTAAGCGGATTTTTCAGCTCGTGCGCGACATCGGCGGCGAAACTTTCGATCGCCTCGATGCGGCTATAGAGCGCATTGGTCATGTCGCGCAGCGTGCCGGACAGATGGCCGATCTCATCGCGGCGGCGGGTGAAATCCGGAATCTCGACGCGCGAGTGGATGCGCCGGCGCACGCTTTCCGCGGCGTCGGCCAGCCGCCGCACCGGCTCGGCGATGGTGCCGGCGAGCAGGATCGACAGCACGATCATCACGCTGGCGGCGACCAGAAAGACTTTCAGGATGGCAAGCCGCTCGTGCTCGACCATGTCGTCGATGTCGGCGCCCTGGGTCGACAGCATCAGCGCGCCGCGCACCGCGCGGAAGCGCTGCACCGGTACCGCGACCGAGACAATGACGTCGCCGCGGTCGTTGACGCGCACCACACTGGCATCCTGGCCGCCGAGCGCCTGCGCCACTTCGGAATAGGCCCGGCCATTGTCGGGCCCGTATTCGTGATAGAGCGGCAGATCGCCGCGGCCGAGCCACATCCGTACCGCGAGATAAGCGCGCTTGAAGAAGCCCGGCTTTTCCTCGGTCGGCGGCGGCAGGTCATAGCGCAGCACGTCGCCGCGCCCGAACAGGTTGCGGCTGTCGACCAGCAGCACGCCGTCGCGGTCGTAAATGCGCGCCCGCGTCTTGGTCGGCGAAACCAGCCGCCGCAAGATCGGCGCCACCCGTTCCGGATTGATCGGGAAATCGAGGCCGTAGAGCGCGTCTTCGCTCGGGCCGTAGCTTTCGCCCGGATGCAAATTGAGCAGCTTGTCGGCATCGAGCGTGATCGAGGAATCGGTTTCGACCGTCGCCGACGAGGCGATGGCGCCGGCGATAATCTCGCCCTGGACCTGAAGACTCTGAATGCGCGCGTCGATCAGACCGGCGCGGAATTGGGACAGAAACAGGACGCCGATGGACAGCGCCACCAGTCCGGTGACGTTGAGAACGACAATGCGGCGGGTGAGACTCGAGGAGCTCTGGGTGACGAAGAACTGCAGCGCCTGCTGCATCCAGCCGCCGAGCCGCGCGATAAAGCGGCGGCGCGGACGCGCGCCCGCTTCGTCGAGGCCGTCGCCATGGTCACCATGGTCTTGGTCGACCTGTGGCTCGGCCTGAGCCGGCGCCAGCGGCGCTTCGGGCGCTTGCGGCGTTGGCGAATTGGGCCGTTCGGTTTCTGCGGTTCGATCGAGCACGTGTCTGCCGGGGTTTCGGACATGCCCTTCCCCTAGGGAAGGAACATGAACGCCATTACTACCGCACGTCAGCCGCCCAGTCAGTGGCTATGGTTCTAGCGGGCTAAGGCCCGGATATCCATGCCTTTATCGCGCTTGAAATATGCGCTTATTCCTTAAATCGATAGCCGACGCCGTACAGCGTCTCGATCATATCGAACTCGTCGTCACTCGCCTTGAACTTCTTGCGCAGCCGCTTGATGTGACTGTCGATGGTGCGGTCGTCGACATAGACTTGGTCGTCATAGGCGGCGTCCATCAGGGCGTTGCGGCTCTTCACCACGCCGGGCCGGCTCGCCAACGCCTGCAGGATGAGGAATTCGGTGACAGTGAGCGTCACCGGCTCGTTCTTCCAGGTGCAGGTGTGGCGCTCCGGATCCATGCGCAGCAGGCCGCGCTCCAGCACTTTGCTGTCGGCTTCCTTCGGCGCGGCGCCGTCTTTGGGTGAGGCGCGGCGCAGCACGGCTTTGACGCGCTCGACCAGCAGCCGCTGCGAAAACGGTTTGCGGATGAAATCGTCGGCACCCATTTTGAGGCCGAACAATTCGTCGATCTCCTCGTCCTTCGAGGTGAGGAAGATCACCGGCAGGTCGGATTTTTGCCGCAGCCGCCGCAGCGTCTCCATGCCGTCCATGCGCGGCATCTTGATATCGAGAATGGCAAGGTCCGGCAGCGCGGTCTTGAAACCGTCAAGCGCCGAAGCCCCATCGGTATAGGTCGTGATGCGATAGCCTTCGGCCTCGAGCGCGATCGACACCGAGGTGAGGATATTGCGGTCGTCGTCGACGAGAGCGATTGTCGGCATGGCGGCCTTCTAACATGAGTCGGCCGCAGCATCACTAGAGCCCGGCCCCGTAAGCAGTTCAGCCTCATGTGGGGGCGGAAGTGTGACAGGACAAGGCAAAATAGAGGCAATTACTGCAGCTTGGGTTAAGACCCGCGGCCGCAAGGAGCCGGTCGAGAGAGCCGGCAAGGACGCTCACGGACGCTCATGGCCAAAGCCGACCCCGCCGACAACGAAGGCCAGGCCCCGCGGCCGGGGGTCATGCCGGATCGCTTGCCGGAAAACGCTCCGGTTTCGGACTTCGACCCCAAAGCGCTTGCCAAGAGCGTGTTGCGCTCGACGCGGGCCGGCGCGCTGGCGACCATCGACCGCAATAACGGCCATCCGTTCGCGTCCCTAGTCAATGTCGCGACCGACAGCGATGGCGCGCCGCTGATCCTGATTTCTCGGCTCGCCACCCACACCGCCAATCTCGAAGCGGATGCCCGCGCTTCGCTCCTGCTCGCGGCTGGCGGCAAGGGCGACCCGCTGGCGCATCCGCGCCTGACGCTGATCGGCAGTTTTTTGCGCTTGACCCGCGAGCATGCCGACGAGCCCCGGCTGCGCCGCCGCTTCCTCGCCCGCCACCCGAAATCGGAGCTTTACGCCGGCTTCGCCGATTTTTCGTTCTGGCGGCTCGAGGTCGTCTCCGCCCATCTCAATGGCGGCTTTGCTCGCGCCGCCGATCTCAAAGCCGGCGATGTCATGACCGATGTCGCCGGGGCAGCCGATCTGATCGCCGCCGAGGCGAGCGCGATCGCCCATATGAATGAAGACCACGCCGATGCGGTGCGGCTTTACGCCACCAAACTGCTCGGCGCCGAAGCTGGCGCTTGGCGGCTCACCGGCCTTGATCCGGACGGGCTCGACCTCGCCTGCGGCGACGCAACATTGCGGCTGCCGTTTGCCGAACGTGTCACCACTGCCGCGGAATTGCGCAAGGTTGTGGTGGAGTTGGCTGCCAAAGCCAGAGGCAGTTAACATTATCGAGGGCGGATTGCTCCAAAAGCACGCTCCGCTGCGCTGCAATACAGCGGCGGAACGGGCCAGGTCATTCACCATTAGGATCGAAAAGAACCGAAGCCCGCGCGAAGTCTTTGCCGGGACTTGGTGAGGACTTGGCAGATGCTAGGATGCCCGATATAGGCTCGCCCCCGCGGGCCGGACGACGGACAGACCGCCGGTCCGGGCGGCCTTACGTGGCGGAGGTTTAGGTGCAGGAAACGGGTGTGAGGAACGGCGCGCACGGCGCCGATAAATTCGGCTTCAAAGACCTCGCCACCGTGCACTGGAATCTGCCGGAAGCCCCGCTTTACGAATTTGCTGATCCGCAACGGCGAGGCGTCGATCGTTGCCGGTGGCGCGTTGTGCGCCGAAACCGGCCATCACACCGGCCGTTCGCCCAAGGACAAACACACCGTCGTCGATGCGCTGACCGAAAACACCGTGTGGTGGGACGGCAATCGCAAGCAAAGCAAAGAGCACTTCGACAATCTCTTGGCGGACTTCCTCGCCCACGCGAAGGGCAAAACGCTGTTCGCGCAAGACCTTTATGGCGGCGCGGATCAGAAATACCGCATCAAGGCGCGCGTATTCACCGAATATGCCTGGCACTCGCTGTTCATTCGCCAGCTGTTGATCCGTCCCGACCGTTCGGAGCTCGCGAATTACGTTCCGGACATGACGATCATCGACCTGCCGTCATTCAAACCGGACGCCAAACGCCACGGCGGCCGCGCCGGCTCCGACACGATGGTGGCGATCGATTTCACCCGCAAGATCGTGTTGATCTGCGGGTCTTCTTATGCCGGCGAGATGAAGAAGTCGGTCTTCACCACGCTGAACTTCTATCTGCCGGCGCAGAACGTGATGCCGATGCATTGCTCGGCCAATGTCGGCAAGGACGGCGACGTCGCTTTGTTCTTCGGGCTGTCCGGCACCGGCAAGACCACGCTGTCGGCCGATCCGAACCGCACGCTGATCGGCGACGACGAGCACGGCTGGAGCGAGAACGGCGTGTTCAATTTCGAGGGCGGCTGCTACGCCAAGTGCATCAAGCTCTCGGCCGAAGCCGAGCCGGAAATCTACGCCGCGACCAATCGCTTCGGCGCCGTGCTGGAAAATGTCATCTTCGATCCCGACACCCGCGTCTGCGACTTCGACAGCGACAAGAAGACGGAAAACACCCGCTCCGCCTATCCGATCGAATTCATGCCGCT
Organism: uncultured Alphaproteobacteria bacterium; assembly: GCA_963743395.1. Taxonomy (GTDB): domain Bacteria; phylum Pseudomonadota; class Alphaproteobacteria; order Rhizobiales; family Xanthobacteraceae; genus BOG-931. Next base: position 215,346 of record CAVUPV010000009.1, on the reverse strand, counting down.
GGCGTCAAAAACCGGCCGCGCCGGCCAGCCGAAGAACATCGTCTTCCTCACCGCCGACGCCTTCGGCGTGATGCCGCCGATCGCCAAGCTAACGCCGGCGCAGGCGATGTATCATTTCCTGTCCGGCTATACCGCCAAGGTCGCCGGCACGGAAAAAGGCCTGGTCGGTGTCGAGCCCGAATTCTCCACCTGCTTTGCCGCGCCGTTTCTGCCGCGGCCGCCGGCGGAATACGGCAATCTGCTGCGCGACCTCATCAAGAAGCACAATGTCGACTGCTGGCTGGTCAATTCCGGCTGGACCGGCGGCATCTACGGCACCGGCCGCCGCATGCCGATCAAGGCGACGCGCGCTTTGGTCACCGGCGCGCTTGACGGTTCGCTCAAAAACGCCAGCTATCGCACCGATCCCTATTTCGGCTTCGCGGTGCCGACCTCGGTGCCGGGCGTCGAGCCGCATCTGCTCTATCCGATGAAGACCTGGAAGGACAAAGCCGCGTTCGACGAGACCGCGCGCAAGCTGGTTCGCATGTTCCAGGAAAACTTCACCAAATACGAAAAGCACGTCGACGCCGACGTCCGCGCCGCCGCGCCGGAAGTGCGCCTGGCGAGTGCGGCGACCTGCGCACTGGCGGGTAGCCGCCCTTCGTTACCTGTCAGCTCCGCGGGCCGAGCGCAGCTCCCGGAACCCGGAACTGACCGCCGCGCGACAAGCACAATCCATGCAGCAAATAAAACTCGGCCGTAACGGTCCCATCGTCTCCGCTTTCGGTCTCGGCTGCATGGGCATGTCGGGCGGCTACGGGCCGGCCGACGATCAGGACTCCATCGCCACCATGCATGCCGCGCTGGAAGCCGGCATCACCATGATCGATACCGGCGATTTCTACGGCATGGGCCACAACGAAATGCTGATCCGCGACGCGCTTAAAGGCGGCAAGCGCCAGCGCGCCTTCATAGCCGTCAAATGCGGCGCGATGCGCGCGCCCGACCTGAAATATCTCGGTGACGACGGCCGGCCGGCGGCGGTGAAGAATTTTCTGTCCTATTCGCTGCGCCGGCTCGGCACCGATTACATCGACCTCTATCAGCCGTCGCGGGTCGATCCCGCGGTGCCGATCGAGGACACGATCGGCGCCATCGCCGAGATGGTCAAAGCCGGCTATGTCCGCCATATCGGCGTGTCGGAAGCGTCCGCCCAAACGCTGCGGCGCGCGCATGCGGTGCATCCGATCGCGGCGTTGCAGATCGAATATTCGCTGTTTTCGCGCGGCATCGAGCGCGAGATTCTCCCCGACTTTGCGCGAGCTTGGCATCGCGCTGGTCGCCTATGGCGTGCTGTCCGGCGGACTGATCAGCGACCGCGCCGAAGCGGCGAAAAACGCCGCAAGCGAAATCCGCACCCGCAAGCCGCGTTTCTTCGCCGAGAATTTCGCCAAGAACATCGCGCTGGTCGAAGCCATCAAAAAGATCGCAAGAGAAAAGGGCGCAACAACGCAGCAACTCGCCTTTGCCTGGGTGAAATCGCGCGGCGAGGACGTCGTACCGCTGATCGGCGCGCGCCGCCACGATCAGCTCAAAGAAGCGCTCGGCGCGCTCGATGTGAAGCTTACGCCGGACGATCTCGCCCGCATCGAGCAGGCGGTGCCCGCCGCCGCCGTCGCCGGCACGCGCTATCTGCCGGCCGTGCTGGCGCATATGGACAGCGAGCCGTAGCCCGGATTGAGCGCAGCGAAAGCCGGGAGCAGCACCCCGGCTTGCGTATGGCGCAATCCGGGCTACACGCCGCGCAGGTAGCGATAGGCCGCGCGCACGTCGTGCGGCAGCCAGTCGGCGTAGCGCGGAATGCCGGCATAGGGCGGCAGCTTCACATCGCGGACCGCCGCTTCCTCCGAAACGCCGGCCTTGATCGCCGTTGCGACGGCCTCGCGCAATGCCACCAGCATGTCGCGGAAGCGGGCCACTTGCGCCAGATCGGTCGGCATGCCGTGGCCCGGAACGACGACCGCGATGTCAAGCGTCAGCACCCGCGCGAGCCGGTCGATCAGGCCGTCCAGATCGCAATCGCCGAGCCAGGGAAACCGTCCATGGAACAGAAGATCGCCAAGAAAGGCGACCTTGCTTTTCTCCAGCCAGACGACGACGTCGCCGTCGCAATGCGCCGGGCCCCAATAGTCCAGATGAAGCCGCTCGTCCGGCAGATCGAAGGTGAAATGATCGGCAAACGTCTCGGTCGGCGGCGCGATCGTCATCGTGTCGTAATCCGACAGCCCGATGCGCTGGCGAAACCACGCGTGCGCCGGATCGTTCTCGGGCACGAGCTCGAACAGATTCTGCCCGAACAGCATTTTGATCTTGGTCGGGTAATCCGAAACCGTCCAATACGCGCCGGTCTTGCTGCCGAGATTGGCATGCATGGCCGCAAGCGTCTTGTCGTGCGCCACGATCGGCACGTCGGCGAAGACGATGTTGCCGGCAGTGTGGTCGAGATGGCAATGCGTGTTGACAAGCCGGTACACCGGTTTGCCGGCCTTTGACTCCATGGCGGTGCGAAATTGTTTCGCCAGGCGCGGATATTGCTGGGCGTCGATGGCGATGACGCCGTGCGGGGTGTCGACGGCGCCGGCATTGGAATCGCCGCCGGCGCCGATCCAGGCATGGACGCCGCCGGCGACGGTAAGGAGCTGCGGTCGCGGATCAGCCATGCCGGCTATGCGCCCTACCCGACGGCGGCTTGCATCTCGCGCCCCGCCCGGCACGCCCAGTTTTCCCAGGCGCGGTTGAGCGAATAGTCGTTGACGCGCTCGGTGATCTTGTCGATCTCGCCGCGCGACAGGAATTTGATCTTGCCCATCGGCATCGCCTGCATTTGCAGCTTGGCGCCCATTTCGAGATAAACCGAGATGAACACGGCGTGGCGCACCGAGCGGCCGACAACCGTGGCGCCGTGGCCGCGCATCAGCGTCGAGGGCCGCTTGCCCAGAAGTTTGGCGAGATCGCGGCCCATCTTCATGTCGCTCACCAACAGCGTGGTGTCGCCGAACTTGTCGCGCGAATCCCAAACCGGCACCTCGTGGCCGAAATTGGCGCACAGATGCAAAAACGGCTTGAGCTTTTTGCCGGTGACGCCGAACGGGATGACGCTCGGCGAATGATTGTGCACCACCGCGTGCACGTCTGGCCGCGCCTCGTAGATGGCGCCGTGGATGAAGCGCTCCATATAGGGCGCGCGGCCGCGATCATCGATCGCGGTGCCGTCGTGCCGGTATTCGACGATGTCGTCGCGCTCGATGCGCTCCGGCGCCCGCGCCCGCGACAGCAGATAATGCTGCGGATTGTCGGGATGCCGCGCGCTGACATGGCCGAAGGAATCGACGATGCCCTCATTGGCAAGGATGCGGTTGGCGGTGACCAGCTCATCCAGAACGAAATCAAGCTTGCTCATTGCGGCGTCTCTCCCTGAAGGTGCACGATAGTTGTAGCGGCAGCGCGTCGCGGGACTCAATCGCCAATCTGCGCTATGCCATGCGATCAGAGCATTGCGCGGGGAGAATTCGGCATGGTGCGACGCTTTTCCATATCGCCGGCCTTGGCGTTATTCTTGGCGCCGCTATCGCCGGCGCCGGAACGGTTTTGAGCTTCGCGCAAAGCGGGGCGGCGAATTATCCCGATCATCCGATCCGTGTCATCGTCGCGGTGCCGGCCGGCGGCGGCGTCGATACCGTGACCCGGATCGTCACCGGCAAAATGGGGCCTATCCTCAACCAGCCGATGGTGGTCGAGAACAAAGCCGGCGTCGGCGGCAGCGTCGCTGCCGAATATGTCTTCGGCCTGCCGCCCGACGGCTACGCGCTGCTCGCCTCGCAACCGTCGCCGATCACCACCAATCAACTGCTCTACAAATCAATCGGTTACGATCCGACGCAACTCACGCCGATCGTCATCATGTCGCATGTGCCGAACGTGCTTCTGGTGCGGGAAGATTTTCCGGCGAAGACGGTGGCGGAACTGATCGCCTATGCGAAAGCCAATCCCGGCAAGATCAATTATGCGTCGCAGGGCATCGGCACCACCTCGCATACGACCGCCGAGCTGTTTCAGAAGATCACCCATACCAAGCTCGTTCACATTCCCTACAAGGGCACCGCGCCGGCGCTCAACGATCTGCTCGCCGGCAATGTCGACATGATGTTCAACGAGCTTGCGACCTCGATCGGATTGCAGATGTCCGGCAAGGCGAGAATTCTGGCCGTGACCGTCGCCAAGCGGGTACCGTCGCTGCCGGACGTTCCGACGATGGAGGAAGCCGGCGTGCCGGACTTCATCTCCGACACCTGGCATGCTTTGACCGCGCCGCCGAAAACGCCGGCCGCATATCGTCGCCAAGCTCAATGCCGCCGCCGACAAGGCGCTGACCGATCCCGGCCTGCTCGATGCCTTCGCCAAACTCAGCATCACCCCGGGCGGCGGCACGCCGGCGCAAGCCGCGGCCTTCATCAAGCAGGAAACCCAGCGCTGGGGCGATGTGATCCGCGACGCCGGCATCCAGCCGCAATAGGCACGATACCCGGTTGCGCCGCCAGGCGGCCCTGACAGAATGCGCCGATGAAAGTCATCATCGCCGGCGGCGGCATCGGCGGCCTCACCACCGCGCTGATGCTGCACGCGCGCGGCATCGACTGCGAAGCTGTTCGAGCAGGGCAGCGAGGTGCGCGAACTCGGCGTCGGCATCAACACGCTGCCGCATGCCATCAAGGAGCTCGCCGCGCTTGGGCTTTTGCCACGGCTCGACGCCGTCGCCATCCGCACTCACGAGCTGTTCTACACCAATCGCTTCGGCCAGGAGATCTGGCGCGAGCCGCGCGGGCTCGATGCCGGCTATGACGTGCCGCAATTCTCGATCCATCGCGGCCGCCTGCAGGGTGTGATATACCAGGCGGTGCGTGAGCGGCTTGAGGCCTCGCGGTTGCATACCGGCCACCGGCTCGGCGCTTTCACCCAGGACGAAGCCGCCGTCACCGCTTATTTCTTCGATCGCGGCGGCGCGCATCGCGCCACCGCGCGCGGCGACGTTCTGGTCGGCGCCGACGGCATTCATTCCCTCGTGCGCGAAGCGCTTTATCCGAACGAAGGCCCGGCGCGCTGGAACGGCGCCATGCTGTGGCGCGGCGCCACCGAGTGGCCGCGTTTCTTGACCGGCCGCTCCATGATTGTCGCCGGCGGCATGGCGGCAAAGCTCGTCGTCTATCCGATCGCCGCGGGCGCTCACGACGCCAGCCGGCTGACCAATTGGGCCGTGGTCGCCAAGATCGCCGACGGCGCGACAGCGCCGCCGCGCAAGGAGGACTGGTCGCGCCCCGGCCGCATGGACGATCTGGCGCCGCATATCCGCCGTTTCGCGCTCGGCCATGTCGATGCGCGAGCCTTGATCGAGGCGACGCCGGAATTTTGGGAATATCCGATGTGCGACCGCGATCCGCTGCCCCGCTGGTCGCATGGCCGCGTCACGCTGCTCGGCGACGCAGCGCATCCGATGTATCCGGTCGGCTCGAACGGCGCCTCGCAGGCGATCCTCGACGCCCGCGCGCTCGCCGACCGGTTGGTCAGCGCCGAACATCCCGCCCACGCGCTCGCGGCTTATGAAGAGGAGCGATTGCCGCCGACCGCGCAGATCGTGCGCCTGAACCGTGGCGGCGGACCGGAAGGCGTCATCGACGCGGTGGAAGCGCGCGCGCCTGACGGCTTTTCCGATATCGAAGCGGTGTTGCCGTACGAACAACGCCAGGCGATCGTGCGCGGCTATGCCTCAACCGCGGGATTTGCCCGCGAACAGGTCAATGCCGCATCGCCGGCCGCCACCGGCAACCGCTGAGATTTGCCGCAGCGGCATTTTCATGCGTTGTTTTTATTCCGCGCTTGGCGAAAAGCACGATACAATTTGGCCGTTGCAACGCTGCTGCCAAAGTGCTGGCAAGCTGCTGCCAAGAGGCTGCCATGAGTCAATCGAACGACGTCATCAACGATATCGCCGCCCGTTATTTGATGATTCTCGGCGCGGCGGCAGCCGATCTGTGGAGCACGTTGCCGCAAGAGCTTCAGCATACGCTGTTCGAGCGCGCCATCGTGCTCGGCCATCAGGGCGAAGGCGATGAAAGCCTGCGCGAGCAATTGGCGAAATTCTTGCACGATCATCACACCCGCACGCTGCCGCACTGACATTGCCGGCGGCAAAGCGCCGCTTGTGACCATGCCGGCAATGGATACATACTTGGCGAGGTCGAGTTGCCGACCGAAGCGAGCCGATATGGCCAAAAATCCAAACCAGCCGGAGCGGCCGCGCGTCGAGCCGGAAATCCTGCCGCCCGACCGCAGCCGGCGCGGCTGGCCGCCACCACCCTATGGCTACACCGGGCAAAGCACGCATCGGATCTATGTCAGCCGCATCGGACCGTTCGGCTTCGCGCTGTTGCTGCTGGTGATCGGCCTGCTCAGCGGCGTCCTGCTTTTGGTGCTGGTCGGCGCGGCTTTGATTTGGATTCCCGTGGTTGCCATGCTGGTCATCATTGCGGCGATTTCCGGGTTATTGCGCCGCTTGTAAGCGCCGCCGGCATCGGCATAAACCGCCTATTAACCTTGACGCTTTATCGATTGATTAACCATACCAGAAAATCTGGACATGGCGGGCCGCATGCACGTTGAGTAGGCGCGTCGCGAGCTTGTTTCGCCGAAACTGCGGCGCAGTGCCCGCTGTGCACAAACGGAAAAACATTCGAGTGACGAATGTTCGAAGCGCCGCGCCAGATCAGATCCGCAGTCGTCGCTACCGGCAATCTTCCCGTCGGTCTAGCGCCGCTTTCGCAGATTGATTTCTCGAAAATCGCCGGCGCGCTATGGCGCGGCCGCGCGACCATTCTCTACACCACGATCGCGGCACTCGCTTTGGCGGTGCTGTTCGTCGTGCTGTCGCCCTACGAATACACCGCGACGACCCAGATCCTGATCGATCCGACCGATTTGCGCGCGGTCGGCAACAATACCACCGAAGCCAGCCAGATGAGCGACGCCGCGCTGATGCAGGTCGAGAGCCAGGTCAGCGTGCTGACCTCGGACTCCGTGTTGCGCCGCGTCGTCGTCGCCGAAGGGCTCGACCACGATCCGGAATTCGCCCGCGGTCCGTCGCTGCTGAGCTCGCTGACCGGCAAGAGCGCCATTCCCGGCGGCAACACACTGGCCGCGCTCAACGAGCTCAAGCGCCGCGTCGTGGCCAAGCGCGCCGAACGCACCTTCGTGGTCGACGTCCAGGTCACCAGCCGGGACGCGATAAAGGCGGTGCACCTCGCCAACGCCATCGCGCAAGCCTATCTCGACGAGCAGACGCAAGAGCGCGCCGACGCCGCACGCCAGGTGTCGCAGTCGTTGTCGGCGCGGCTGCAGGATCTGAAGGATCGCGTCCGACAGTCCGAACAAAAGGTCGAAGCGTATCGGGCCCGCAACAACCTGGTCGGCGTCAACGGGCAGCTCGTCACCGATCAGCAGCTCACCGAAATGAACAATCAGCTCGGCGCGGCGCGCGCCCATACCGCCGACGCCAAGGCGCGGCTCGATCAGGTCGAGCAGGTGCAGCGCACAAAGGACGAGACGGGGGCCTTTCCCGAAGCGCTGCAATCGGCGACGATCACATCGCTGCGCAGCCAATATGCCGAGATCATGCGGCGCGAAGCCGAGCAAACGGCGACGCTCGGCCCGATGCATCCGGCGGTCATCGACATTCAGGCGCAGGCCGAACGGCTGCGACGCATGATCGCCGATGAGGTCGACCGCTCCGCCATCGCCGCGCGCACCGAATATGCCAGCGCCAAAGCCAGCGAACAGACGCTCGCCGACAATTTCGAGGCGACGAAGCACACCGCGATGGGCAACAACGAAGCCATGGTCGGCTTGCGCGAGCTCGAACGCGACGCCCAGGCCAGCCGCGACATCTATCAGGCATTCCTGGTGCGCGCCCGCGAGACCGGCGAGCAGGAGCAAGTCGATACCAAGAATATCCGCGTGCTGTCGCGCGCCGACCTGCCGCAAAAGCGCAGTTCGCCGCCGCCGAGCCTGCTGATAGCGATGGGCGCCATGATGCTGGGCGCCGCCGCCGGCTGCGGCATCGTGCTGGTGCGGCCGCCGGCCGCCAGCGGCCTGGGGCAATTGGACCTTGGCGAAGGCCTGCGCAAAGCGCTGGCGATCTTCGGGTTTTGGCCGGCTTTCGCCGAGGTTCCGGTGCTCGCCGTGCTGCCCGCCGCCGACCTGTCGTTCGGCTTGCGCGCGGTCGAGGACCCCGGCTCGCCGTTCGCGCGCGAACTGCGCAAAGTCTATGACGAGGTGCGGGCCAACCACACCGCGTCCGGCAATCCCAGCATTCTGGTCGTGGCCTGCGACGATGACGGAGCCGATGGCGCGGCGACGGTAACGCTGACGCTGGCTGCGCTGGCCGCGGGGACGCAGCGCGTGCTGGTGATCGACGCCGATCTCGAGCGCCGCACGCTTGCGGCGATCGACGCCGAACCGGGCAAAGCCGGCCTGGTCGATGTCGCCATCGGCCGGCGGCTGTTGTCCGACGTGATTACGCTCGACCGGGAAACCAATATCAATCTCGTTCCATTCGTGTCGCCGGAAAGCCGGCGCGACCGCCGCATCTACGACGGCGACATCAGGAAGGCGTTCGAGCAGACCAAGCGTTACGACATGGTGCTGGTCGCCGTCATGAATGCCGCCGGCGATCCGAGCACCGGCTTCTTCGCCGATCTGGTCGACCACATTGTACTGGTCGAGCGCGCCGAAGCGCACGACGCCCGCGCCCTTCGGCAAATCGTCGCGCGGCTCGGCCTCGACGGCCGCAAAGTCCGCGGCGCGGTGCTGACCGGCGCCGAGACGGCATAACGCCGATATGAGCCGGATGGCGCAATTCGGTCTGCAGACGACATCGCCGGCATCCGCGGCACCCGCGGCCATCGATCTCGATTCGCTGGTCCGCGGCGTTCTGTTCGTCTCGGTATTTCTGGCGGCCTGGATTTCGTTTCATCCCTTTCCGGACCTGTCGACGCCGTCGCAGGCGGTGGCCGAGGGCGGCGATATCGCCAATCAGGTCGGATTTTCCACGATGTTTCTCGCCTTCGCGGCCTGGACCTATTGCCACGACCCGCGGCGGCTGCTGCTGGTGATGCGGCCGGTTCTAATCGCGGTCGTGGCATGGTGCGTGCTCAGCGTCATCGCCTCCTGGGAGCCCGCTTCCGCCGCCCGCCGCCTGGCTTTCGCGCTCGTGGTCATGAGCATTTCGGCGATGGTGCTGCTGCTGCCGAAAAATCTGCGGCAGTTCAGCGACCTGATGGCGACAGCGGTTCTGATCGTGCTCGCCGCATGCTATCTCGGCGTTTTCTTCCTGCCGCAATATGCGATCCACCAGGCCACCGACTTTCTCGAGCCGGAGCATGCCGGTAACTGGCGCGGCGTCTTTCCGCACAAGAACGACGCCGGCGCCACCATGGTGCTGTTCATCTTCGTCGGCTTTTACGTGGCGCGGGTGCGCAGTTTTGCGCTGGGGTGGATCATCGTTGCGCTGTCGGCGATCTTCCTTGCCTTCTCGCAGTCGAAGACGGCGATCGGCGTGCTGCCGCTGGCGCTGATCCTGTCCGCCATCATCGGCCGTACCCGCAGGCCCGGCCTCGGCATCGGCCTGGTCATCGGCATCCTGCTCATCTTCAATCTGTGTTCGGTCGGCACGGTGATGTTCGAACCGATGCGCCAGCTGATGGAAGCGGTCATGCCGGACGCGACCTTCACCGGCCGAACCGAAATCTGGCAACTCGGCATTCAGGCCGTGGCGCAGCGGCCGATCACCGGCTACGGCTATATGACGTTCTGGGGGACCCAAGAGGTCGTCTATGGCTTCGGCGAGGCGGTGACCTGGGCGAATGCCGCGAGCGACGCCCACAACGCCTATCTCAACCTCGCGCTGACCATCGGCATACCCGGCATGCTGCTGGTCGTTATTTGGGTCATCATCCTGCCGATCGTGGATTTCTGCCGCATCTCGCCCGACCCGCAGACCCAAGCTTTGCAGATGCTGTTTCTGCGCGTCTGCCTCTATGGCGTCTATGCGTCATGTTTCGAAAGTTCGATGCTGGAGCAGGTCGGTGAAGTCTGGTTCTTCTATATGACGTCGACGTTCGGCCTGCGCTATCTGTCGCAACTGCGCGCCACCGCGTAGCCGCCTCGATTTATTCGGCGGCAGCCGATGACGGGCTGGCAAGCCCGAGCGCGCGCATCAGCTCCGGATCGGGATTGCGATCGCTCTCATTGACGTAAAGGCCGAACGGATCGTCGCGCAGCACATAAGCGGTCCAGCCCCAGCCGTGGCGGGCGATGCTCGCGGCGGTGTCGTGCAGCCAGCGGGCGCGCGAGGCGCGGTCGATTTGGACGCCGCCGGCGGTTTCTTTCATGGCGCCGAATTCGGTGAACACGATCTGGTCCGAATTGACGCCCTCGCGGCGCTGCCAATCGGCGACCTTGTTCATCCATTCCTCGATCTGCGCCGGGCCCTGCGCTTGCGCGAAATATTCTTCGATTTCCGCTTCCGCCTTGGCGTGCGCCGCGTCGCGATCGGCGCCCGCCGGCAGTTCCAGCGTCGCAAATCGCGCCCCGGTCCGCGCCAGCGTGTCCTCGATGTTGCCGGCCGCCGCCGGATACGGCACCCCGATCGTGCCGGCGAGATACGGCATCGACCAAGTCGCGCCCTGATGCGTGAACAAGAACGGATAATAAAAATGCACGCTAACGAAATTGCGCCGGTCATGCAGCAGATCGGCATCGAGCGTGACGATGCCCTCGATATTCGACCAGCAGCCGCCGGTGAGAAATAGCGGCAATTGCGCCGAAATGCGCCGGATGCGCGCGACCATAGCTTGCTGATAGGCGATCCAGTCGGTACCGAAATAAACCCGGCATTGCGATTGCGGCTCGTTCATCGGCTCAAGCGCCACGGCGCCCGGATCGATGCCGCTTAACGCCGTGGCAACGCGATCGACCACCGCCGCATAGGCGGTAAATCTCGGGCCGTCGAGACCGTCGAGATAGGTCTGCGGCAATTCGTGCTGCAGCGACGGCGGAAACAGCGTCACCAGCACGTTGAGTCCGTGGCGATTGATCGCCGTGACGACGCGACCAGTTGGCCGAGGATTTTCTGCTGGGTCGCGTCGTCGGCTTGCATCAGGGGACCGACGTCGAGCGGCACGCGCATGTGATCGAAGCCGATGCGGCGCAACGTATCAAAATCGAACAGATCGAGCGCCGCCAGCGGATCCGGGAAGGCTGGATCGGCATAGGATCGCAGGTCGTCGTGACCGTTGGTTTTGGGAAATTCGAAAAATTCGACGAGCGTCGCGCCGCGCTTGAATGTCGGCATGCCGTTGCCGGCAAAAACCGGCGTGGCCAGTAAACCCGAGGCGATCAGTGTCAGCGCGGCAAGCCACAGGCGCCGCATCAAGACTGGGCCTTTTCGGCGGCCGGCTCGAGGCCGGTCACGTCCGTCTGCGCCAGCCGCCGGTGCGCTTCGAACAGGCTGAGATAGCTTTCGGTCATCCGCTGCCGCGAATATTTGCGGGCGATGGCGCGGGCGAATGCGCCGTTAAGTTTGGCCGCCGGCGCGCTCGCGCGCGCTTTGCCGATCGCGTTGCCGATCGCCGAAATCCAGCCCTCGGTATCGCCGGGCGCGACGAAGGCGACCGGCTCGGCGCCGTCCGCCCGCAGCACTTCGTGCAGCACCGGAAGATCGGCGACGACCATCGGCAGCCCCGTCATGGCCGCCTCGACGGCGGCAAGCCCGAAGGTCTCCCAAATCGAGGGAAACACGAACAGATCGGCCGCGGCGTAGAGATCGGCGACGTCGTCCTCGGTCACGGCGCCGATCATGTGCAGCCGGTCGTCAACGCCGAGCGTCACCGCGAGCTCATGGAAAGCTTCATGCTTGGGACCGTCGCCCGCGATCACGAGATGCGCCTGCGGCTGGCAGGCCAGCGCGCGAATAAGCACGTCCTGGTTTTTTTGCGCCGCGAGCCGGCCGACATTGAGGAGGACCGGCCGCGATGCCGGCAGGTCAAAGCGCCTGCGCGTTTCATCGCGGCTATGCGCCGCCACCGGTGCGTCGAGCCCGTGCTCGATCAAAATCATCGCGCGACGGTAGCGCGACGGATAGTGGGTGAACGACGCCCAGGTGGCCGCGCTGTTAATGATGTTGGCGGAATACAATCCAAGCGAGCCGACGAGCTGGTCCGTTAACCGCAACGGCAGCGGCATCGCCGCGGGCGTGCAGGTTTGGTGAACGACGCGAAGCCGGCAGCCGGCAAGCCAGCCGACCACGCCGACCAGGATCGAAGCGGTGGATTGATAAGCGACCAGCGTGTCGAAGCCGCCGCGCCAGATGATGCGCACCATGCGCAAGGCGTAAGCAAGCTTAACGAATGCCGGCGCGCCGGCGCGCGGATACAGATAAGCGGTTTCGACGGTAAAGCGCTGCGGGATCAATCCCTGTTCGATCATCGCGGCGAGCTTCTGCACGCCGCCGCGTTCGCAATCGTGAATGATTTGCAGAATACGCATCACTTCGCACTTCTCTTGGAACTTCGCTGGCGCTGACGTCGTCGGCGCGAAAAAAGTTAACCGGGCCGTTACAACTTAACGATACTCCGTGAAAGCCTTCGTAGCCGCTTTTCTTCGCGGCAACAATGACTTATCACACGGAATGCTTAACACGTCGGGCCTGCTCTATCTGAGCGCGCGCGCAATTTCCGCGGCCGGAAATCTTCTCGCCGTCGTCATCTTTTCGCGCCTCGCCGGCCCCGCCGAATACGGCCACTACGTTCTTATCTTCGCGTGGTCGCTGATCGTGTACGGCTTCGGCGCGCAGTGGATGCGCTTTGCTTATTTCGGCGTCTATAAATCCGAGCGCTTCGGCGAATATGTCGGCGCGCTGGCGTGGCTGCTCTGCGCCGGCCTGACCATCGTCGCGATCGTGCTCACGGCGCTGGGCGCCTTCGGATTTTTCGAGCCGGGCTTTTTGATCGCGGTGTTCGCGCTGGTTTGCGGCATCACGCTTTACGAAGCCGCGTTCGAAGTCGCGCGCACCCTGCTCAGCGTGCGCGGCGCCGCGTTGTCGATGATCCTGCGCGCCATGCTCATTGTCGTGTTCGGCGGTTTAAGCTTGTGGCTCGGCGGCGGCGCGCGCGGGCTCGCCATCGCCATCGCGCTGGCGCATGTGCTTGCCGCCGTGCCAGCGCTGCTGAGCTTTACCGATTTGCAGTGGTCGCGCGGGTCGCGCGCCGCGGCGCTGCACATCCTCATCTATGGCTGGCCGCTGTTGATCTCGTTCGGCGTCACCGCGATCGGGCAGAGCGTCGACCGGCTGCTGCTCGCCCATTATCTCGGCACCGCCACACTCGGCCCCTATGGCGTCGTCGCCGACATGCTGCGGCAAAGTTTTATGGTGCTTGGCGAAGCGATCTCGCTGTCGCTGGTCACGATGGCGAAAAGCCACGCCAATAACGGCGACACCGCCGCGACCGAGATCACGCTGCGGCGCGCCTTCAATGCCTGCCTCGCTACCGCGGTATTCGGCGCGGCCTTCTTCATCGTGTTCGGCGACGTGCTGCTGCGCCTGGTGTTGCAGCCGGAATTCGTCGCGCCGGCGCACGATCTCATTCCGCTCTTCGCCGTCGCGTTTGCCTTCATGACCATGCGCAACTTTTACTTCGCGCAGGTGATCTATTTCACCCATGCGAGTTATCTCGATCTCATGGTCGCGTTCCTGTTCGTTGTGGTTTCCGCCGTGCTGTCGCTGTTGCTGGTGCCGGCTTACGGCGCGTATGGCGCGGCGGTGTCCTTGATGGTGGCGTCCATCACCTCGTGCATTGCCTTCATGGTGCTGGGGCGCCGCTGGTACGCGCTGCCGGTCGATTTCACCGCGCTCGGCGTGATGCCGGCTTTGGCCGTGCTGTTCGTATTCGGCGCGCATACCACCGCCGAATTGATCCCGAACGGTTTGGTGCCGCTGGTTCTCGATGGGCTCGCCTTTGCTTTGTTCGCCGGCTTCGCGGTGCGCCGTTTCGGCCTGCTGAACGCGGCACCGGCGGTGGTGCTCGGCAACGCCGTGCCGGCGCGGGTGGGCCGATGAACATCCTTGCCAATCCGGCGCGGACGACCACGGGCAGCGTTGCGCTGCCGCAGCCGCCGCACGCCGACTTCCTCCGCCTGCGGTTTTGCCTTTTGCCGCAAGCCGACGTCGTGCGCCGCATTATCGAGGACGGCGGCCCGCCCTACCGCTACGTGGTGACGCCGAACGCCTACCACGTGGTCGCGGCGCATGAGGCGCCGGACCGATTGCTGCCGATCTACCGCGATGCCTGGCTATCGGTGTGCGACAGCCGGATCGTGCGGTCGCTGGCGCGGCTGGAGCGGCACGCCCTGCCGCTCGTCACCGGCAGCGACCTGGCGGCGGCGCTGCTCGCCACGCTGAGCCGTCCGCACAATGCAAAACGCATTCTTGTCGTCGGCCCGCGGCGCGATGTGGCAGCGGCGCTGCGCGCGGCCTATCCCGACTTGAATTTCGACATTTTGCCCGCGCCGGCCGGACTGTCGCAGAGCGCCGAGCTGCGGCTTGCCATCGCCCGCGCCTGCGTCCATCGCCAATGGGACATCGTGCTGTTGTGCGTCGGCTGCCCGGCGCAGGAACAGATCGCGCGGCATATCGGCGAACTCGGCCGCACATCAGGCATCGCGTTGTGCGTCGGCGCCTCGATCGATTTTCTCACTGGGACAGCGCGCCCGCGCGCCGCTGTGGGTGCAGCGGCTCAGTCTCGAATGGGCCTATCGCCTGTTGCAGGAGCCGCGCCGGCTATGGCGCCGTTACCTGGTGGAATCGCCGAAAATCCTGCGCATCTTTCTGCAAGAACGGCGCACGCGCGCGTGCAGCGGCGGCGTCAGCGAACTGCCGCATCGGCGGGATGTGTGAACATGGCCGCAATTGACATATTTGCGCGCGAACGGCCGGCCCCCGCATCGCCGCCGAATTTCTCGATCGAAATCTATCCCGGCGGCGGTCTTGCCGCCGCGGACTGGCCGTCGATCACAGCGCCGCCCGATCTCAAAATGTATGCGTTCCAGTCACGCGAATTCCTTGACGTCTGGATGAGCACCATCGGCAAGGCCCGCGGCTCGGAATGCTATCTCGTCGTGGTCAAGGACGAAGACCGCCGCCCCTTGCTCTATCTGCCGCTGTCTATCGAAACGCGGTTCAACGTGCGGCTGCTGCGTTTTATGGACGCCGGCGTCTCCGATTATAACGCGCCGATCCTGGGATCGGACCACAAGCTGACGCAGCAGCAATTCAACCGTGTCTGGTCCGACATCGTGGCACTACTGCCCAATTTCGACGCCTTCGATCTGCAAAAGATTCCGAGCGACGTGCTGGGGTGGTTCAATCCGCTGACTTATCTCGACGGCGAATGCTATGCGTCGAGCGGCCACTCGATCGCGCTCGGCATGCTGCCTGGCGGCATCAATGTGCGGCCGTCGGTCAAGGCGCAGCGCAAGAATCTGCGCCGGCGGCTGCGCGCCTTAAGCGAGATCGGCCACGCCGATTTCGTCATAAACCCGTCGGCCGCCAGCAAGGAATATGTGCTGGACCGGCTGCTTGAGCTCAAGCGGCAAAAATACCTGCGCACGATCGGCCGCGACTTTCTCGCCGCGCCGGGCGTCGCCCGCTTCTATCGGGAAATGGCGGCGCCGAACCGGATTGGACGGGTGACCCACCTGTCGGCCGTCATCTGCAATGGCAAGGTCGTGTCCGGACATCTCGGCTTCATGGGACGCGGACGCTTCCATTATGTGCTGCCGGCCTACGACACCGAATTCCGCCGGTTCGAGGTCGGCCACCTGCTGCTGCAACACCTGATCGACCAGTCCCATGAGAAAGGCCTGCGCACCTTCGATCTCGGCGTCGGCGACTTTCCCTACAAGGCGCGATGGGCGACACACCGGCTGGCGCTGTACAGCTACGAGCGGCCGCTGACTTTTAGCGGCTGGCTGTTTTTCCAGATGCGGCGCGCCCAGCATGCCGCCGGCGCCACCGGCGTGCGCCAATGGTTCAGCACTGGACGATGACGACTAAGGCGCGGCGGCTGCGGTTGCCGGCAGCATGGCCGCCTGCGGCGTGACGCTCGCGTAACCGATTGCGGTGAGACCGTCGCGCACCGTCAGACATTCCATGCCCTCGGCCGCAACCGCCTGCAGCGTATCACGCAGCAATCGCGGCGAGCAGCCAATCCAACTCGGCGTTTCGGCGACGTCATGGGTATAAAAGATCAGCCAGCCGTTGCGTCCGCGCGTTTCGCGCAAGGTCCGCTCAAGTTTTTCGCGGGTCAGCGTACGATCGTATAATTCGATCACCTGCAACAGCCCGAGATCGGCGATGCCTGAATTGACGCCTTCGTAAATGCCGCGGCAGGTATCAAAGCGCGTTTCCAGCTGTCGTTTGCGCGGCAGCGAGGCGCGGCCGAAAGGATAACAGAAATTGGTTATCGTGATGCCGGGGCACAGTTCGCGCAGCGTTTCCCGGTTGCGCCGGCACTCCTCATCCAGCGCCACTGCATCGAGCCGGTCGACGCCGATATGCGAAAAGGTGTGGCAGCCGATCTCATGGCCGCGCGCGTGCAGCGCGCTGACCTGGTCGCGGCCGATCACCCGCCAATGGGTATCGACGGCGCCGAGAGTGCCGGTGGCGATATAGAACGTGCCGCGCACGCCGTGATCTTCAAGCACGGCGGCGCCATTGCTGTAGGCGGAATCCGGAACGTCGTCGAAGGTGAAACTGACCAGCGGCGCCGTGTTGCGCATCGTGAACGGCTTTGAGCGCGAATGCCGCGCGGCCCGACGCAGAACACCATTGAGAAGCGGCTGCAGCATGGCCTAGCTCACGCTCGCCACGGCAAACGGGCCATTGGCCCGCGCCGGCAAGGGTTGCAGGTCGGCAACGATTTCAAGGAATCTTTCGGCGGCGCGCGCCGCGGTATAGTGCAGCCCACGCGCTTGCAGCGCCGAGCGAGTCCGGATTTTCATCAAGCGCCGCCGCGATGGCCGCGGCCATGGCGGTGGCATCGCCCACCGGCGTCAGCCTGCCATAGCGGCCGCCTTGCAGGATTTCGCGTGGACCGTAAGGACAATCGGTCGATACGACTGGCGTGCCGCAGGCCAGCGCTTCGATGATGGCGTTGCAAAGCCCTTCGTAAACCGAGGCGCAGACCGCAACGCGCGCCCGCATCATGATCGCGAACGGATCGGCGACCTGGCCGGTAAACACGATGCGATCGGCCAGCCCATGGTGGCGCGCCAGGGTTTCGAGCGCGGCGCGTTCGCGCACCATCGCCGACAATCGCAAGCCGCCACGGCAGCGCCGGCGGCAACAGCTTCATTGCGCGGATCAGCGTGCGTTGATCCTTTTCCGGCGACAGCCGCCCGACACAGACGATGAGATCGTCTTCACGGCCGGCTTCGCCGTCCCATTGCGCGATCCGCGCCGCCGCCGCCGGCGGCACCACCGCATTGGTGAGCATCACCGAGATTGTCTCATCGGCCACGGCGAAATTCTCGACGAGATCGCGGCGCGCGCCTTTGGTCAGCGTGACGATGCGATCGGCATAACGATACAGCCGCCGCAACACCCGGTAGGCGATGCGATTCTGCGTATAGGGATCGTGGTACTGCGCGAAGGACGGGCTGCCGACCTCGCGCAAGATGAGTTTCGGCCGGTGCCGGCGCGGCAACGAGCGCACCGCAACCAGCGTGCACAGATTGAGGCTCGCTTCGGAGCTGATCACCAGACTTGGGCCGGCGGCGCGGATCAACCGGCGCAGCCCGGGAATGGCGTAACGCATCTTCCGTCCCGGGACCTGGAGGACTGGAATGGCGGGATCGAGCAAAGCGCGCAGCGGGCCATCGGCGCACAGCGCCAGAACGGTGAGGGCGACGCCTTTGGCGAACAGCGCGTTGGCGAGCAGGATCATGTCCCGCTGCGCGCCGCCGCCTTCGAAGGCTCGCAGCACCACCGCGAGTTTTGGACCGGAAATGTCAGATCGCGATGCCACGAGTGAAGCCGGCCTTCCTACTGCGATTGCAAAAGGAATAGCCATAATGTCGAGTGCCGGATCAAGCTTGAACTGGCGTTCGGCCACGGGGTTAGATCAGCAACCTTAATTGAAAAAGTGTATGCACCTTAATTAACTTTAATGAGGCAGCCATTGCAGGATTTGGGGCTCCGACTAAGGTCGCGCCCGACCCTGACTGCAAGGGCGCGGCACGTAAATTCCGTATAAACTTCGAGCGCTTAGGGAATGTGGCATAGCTGGACGATATGGATGGCCAAGCAAAACCGCCGGCGGATTTTCTTCGCGGGCGCGGGGATCGTTTGCGTCGTGGCCGCGGTGGTCGTTTGGCGGTACGAAAGCTCGCAGCCGACCCAGAAGCCCACGCCGCCGGCGGTTCCGGTTACCGTTGCCGAAGCGGCAAAGACCGATGTCCCGATCTATTACGATGCGCTGGGCACTGTTTCGGCGCTCAACACCGTCTCGCTTCGCGCCCAGGTCAACGGCCAGATCGTCGCCGTCAACTTCCGCCAGGGCCAGGACGTCAAGCAAGGCGACGTGCTCGCTCAAATCGATCCGGCGCCGTTCAAGGCCGCGTTCGACCAGGCGGTGTCGAAGAAGGGCGAGGATGAGGCGCAATTGATCGACGCCCAGAAAGACTTGGCGCGATCCAAAAGTCTGGTGCTGAAGGATTACGAAACCCAACAGGTGGTCGATACGCAACAGGCCAAGGTCGATTCGACCAAGGCGACGATCGACGCCGACCAAGCCGCCATCGAGGCGGCGCAGACGCAGCTCAATTATGCGACCATTACCGCGCCGATCGACGGCGTCGTCGGCTTCCGCCAGATCGACATCGGCAACATCATCCACACCAACGACCCCAATCCGCTGACGGTGCTCACACAGATCAAGCCCTGCACGGTGATATTCACGCTGCCGCAGGACGACCTCGGACCGGTGCGCGAAGCCTTGCTGCAAGGCACAGTCTCCGTTCTCGCCTTCGACCAGAACGACAAGCAGCAATTGGCGGAAGGCCATTTGCTCCTCATCAACAATCAGATCGACCAGGCTACCAGCACGATCCAGCTCAAGGCCGAATTTCCCAACGACGACGAACATCTCTGGCCCGGCCAGTTCGTGCGCATTCGCATCCTGATCACGATCCGCAAGGATGCCGTCACGATTCCGACGGTCGCGGTGCAGCGCGGTCCCGCTGGCCTGTACACGTGGGTGGTCAAGCCCGACAACACGGTGGACCAGCGCGTTATCCAAACAATGCCGGTCGACAACAGCATTACCATCGTGACCAAGGGTGTCGCGGCCGGCGAACGAGTCGTCGTGGATGGCCAATACCGACTGGACGCCGGAACCCGGGTTGATGCCAAAGACCCAAGCGGCGGCAGGCGGCCCGGACAAGACGTAATGAATATCTCAGAACCTTTTATTCGGCGGCCAATTGCGACCTCGCTGTTGATGGCGGCGCTGGCGCTCGTCGGCATCGTCGCTTTCCCGCTGCTGCCGGTGGCGCCGCTGCCGCAGGTCGATTTTCCGACCATTCAAGTGACGGTGCTGTTTTCCGGCGCCAGCGCCGACACGATGGCGGCGACGGTAGCGACACCGCTCGAGGAGCAGTTCGGTCAGATCGCCGGCGTCACGCAATTGACCTCGATAAGCTCGCTGGGCACCAGCGTCATTACGCTACAGTTCGATCTCAATCGCAACATCGACGGCGCCGCGCAGGACGTGCAGGCGGCAATCACGGCGGCCGGCAAGACGCTGCCGCAGAACCTGACAGTGCCGCCCTACTACAAAAAGGTGAATCCGGCCGACACCCCCATTCTGATCCTGTCCACCCATTCGGATACGTTGCCGCTGACCTCGGTCGACGACTTCGCCGAGAACGTGATCGCCCAGCAGATTTCGCAGATCAGCGGCGTGGCGCTCGTCAACATCGGCGGCCAGCAGAAACCGGCGATCCGCGTCCAGGTCGATCCGGCCAAACTGCAAGCGCGCGGACTGACGTTGGAGGACGTGCGCGGCGTGCTCACCACGACCACCACCGACGCCGCCAAGGGCAGCCTCAACGGCGCGCTGCAGACCTTTACCATCGCCGCCAACGATCAGTTGACCCAACCTGAGCAATACGACGACGTCATCATTGCCTATCGCAACGGGGCTCCGGTCCGGGTTCGCGATGTCGGTCATGCGCTCACCGGTCCGCAGGACGTCACGCAGAGCGCGCTGAGCGCCCTCGACGGCATCAGGCCGAGCGTGCTGCTTCTGGTCTACAAACAGCCGGGCGCCAACGTCATCAGCACTGTCGATGCGATCCAGGCCGCGATGCCGCGGCTGGCTGCAATCGCGCCGCAGGGCCTCAAGATAGACACCCTCGTCGACCGCACGCAGACCATTCGCGCGTCGGTCCAGGATGTCGAGTTCACGCTCGCGATCACCATCGGCCTGGTCGTGATGGTGATCCTGCTGTTCCTGCGCAACATCCGCGCCACGCTCATTCCCAGCGTCACCGTGCCGCTGGCGCTGCTCGGCTCGACCGCGCTGATGTATCTTTTCGGTTTCAGCCTGGACAATCTATCGCTGATGGCGTTGACGATCGCGGTCGGCTTCGTCGTCGACGACGCCATCGTGGTCGTGGAAAATATCTACCGCCACGTCGAGGCGGGCACGCCGCCGATGCTTTCGGCCTTGAAAGGCGCGCGCGAGATCGGCTTCACCGTGGTCTCGATCAGCATTTCGCTGGTCGCCGTGTTCATTCCGCTGCTGCTGATGGGCGGCATCATCGGCCGCCTGTTTCGGGAATTCGCGATCACCGTCACCGCGGCCATCGCCGTATCCGTGATCGTGTCCCTGACCTTGACGCCGATGCTTTGCTCCCGCTTCCTCGCCGCGGAATCCGAACATCACGGCCGCATTTATACGCACCATCGAATCGGGCGTTCGAGACGCTGATCGGCGCCTATCGCCGAGGGCTCGACCTAGTGCTGCGCCATCAGTTTGTGACGTTGATGGTGTTCTTCGCCACGATGGCGGTGACCGGCGTGATGTTTGTCAGCATCCCGAAAGGCTTTTTCCCGGTTCAAGACACCGGAACGATCCAGGGCATCGCTTATGCCGCGCAAGACGTCTCGCCGGACAGGATGCGAGGCATCCAACAGCAGCTTGCCGAGATCCTTGCGCGCGACCCCGATATCATGTCGTTCGGATCGTTCTTCGGCAACGGCGGCGGCAACACGCTCAATACCAGCCGATTCTTCATCGCGCTGAAGCCGCGGGACGAGCGAAAAGCCAGCGCCGTAGACATCATCAACCGGCTGCGGCCGCAACTCGCCAAAGTCGACGGCGTCACGCTCTTCCTGCAACCTTCCCAAGACATCACGGTGGGCGGGCGTATTTCCGCCGGCCAATACCAATACACCTTGCAGGATCCGAATTTCGACGAGCTCAGTATCTGGGCTCCGAAAATGCTCGCCAAGCTCAAGACCTTGCCCGAACTCGCCGACGTCTCCACCGACCAGCAGACCAATGCGCCGCTCCTGACGGTGAACATCAACCGGGATGCCGCCGCACGCTTCGGCATTCAGGCGGCGGAGATCGACGCCACACTCAACGATGCTTACGGCCAAAATGACGTGACGCAGTACTTCACTCAGGTGAGTTCATACTTTGTCGTGCTCGAAATCCTGCCGCAGTTGCAGCAGGACCCGATGTCGCTCAACGATGTCTATGTCAAGGCGCCGCTGACCGGACAACTGGTGCCGTTATCGACCCTGGTCAGCTTCAACACCAATAACGTCGGTCCGCTGCAGGTTTCGCATCAGTCGCAATTCCCTGCGGCAACTTTGTCCTTCAATCTGCGCTCCGGCGGCGCACTCGGAGAAGCGGTAACCGCCATCGAGCAAGCTGCGAAGCAAATGGGAATGCCGAACACGATCATTACCGGCTTCCAGGGCAATGCGCAGGCGTTCCAAACCTCGCTGGCGAGCGAACCGGTCCTGATCGCGGCTGCGCTTGTCGTCGTGTACGTGATCCTTGGCGTACTCTACGAGAGCTACATTCATCCGCTGACGATCCTGTCAACGCTGCCCTCGGCGGGCGTCGGTGCACTGCTCGCTCTATGGCTGGGCGGCTTCGACCTTTCGGTGATCGGCATCATCGGAATCATCCTGCTGATCGGCATCGTGAAGAAAAACGGGATCATGCTGGTCGACTTTGCGATCACGCGCGAGCGCGAAGGGTTCACGCCGGAAGCAGCCATCCGCGCAGCGTGCCTGCTGCGCTTTCGGCCGATCATGATGACCACCATGGCAACGCTGTTCGGCGGCCTGCCGCTGATGCTGGGAACTGGTTCGGGCTCGGAGCTTCGCCAACCGCTTGGCTACGCCATGGTGGGCGGACTCATCGTTAGCCAGATGTTGACGCTGTTCACGACTCCAGTGGTCTACCTCTATCTCGACCGCTTGCAGAATTGGTTGAGCGGTACAGAGAAAGTGGAGCATGAAGAGCCCGCTCGCGCTCTTTCGGCGGCCGAGTGAACGACCCGCCGGCTCTGGCGATTTTGTTCCAAAGATTTTGGATGGAACTCTAGCGGCGTTACACGCACCGCCGTGGACGCCGCCATGAAGCCGCCATGGAACGTGTCTTGCCGCTGGCGCGTTTCCTTCTCTGTGCGAGAAAACGAACCCAGAGGAGAGTTGCCTATGAAGAAACTTACGCTCGCAATCGCGACGGCGGCCATGCTTGCCACCGCAGCGCCGGCTATGGCGTTCGGCGTGCACGTCGGTGTTGGCGGCGTCGGCGTCGGGGTCGGCGTACCGGGACCGTATTACGGCTATGGGCCGAACTGCGGATATTGGAACAATTATTGTAACGGCGGCGGCTACTACGACTATTACGGCGGCCCGGGCGTCGTCATCGGTGGCGGCGGCTGGCATGGTGGTCACGGCCACTGGCATGGCCATCGCTAACGCGGCCTAAAGATTCAACAAAAGAAAATAGTGAAAGGGCTCCCGGTTGGGAGCCCTTTTTTTCTTTTCATTATTGCGTCGCATCGCAGCAAAGACACCGCGGTGCACAATAGAAGGCGGATCGCACGAAAGTGAAGCGAACGAATGCGTGCGCGAGGCGTTGGTCGGTGCAACGCGCGTGGCAGCGTGCCATGATCGCGACGCTGAGAAAACTCGGGCGCCTTGCGGCCCCAGCCGCAGGCGTGACCCGATCCGCACCGGTTTGAGCTCGGACTAAAGAGCTCAGGAGGGAACGCCATGGCCCATGCCCATATCCTCGTCGGCGGCAGCACAAGCCCTGCGCAGCCTGTCGTGCGTCGCATCTCGCCATCCGATCTCTATCAATCGCTGGCCAGCGGCGTCGACGATTTCGCCGCGATGCCGAGTCACGCCATCTTTCTTTGCGTGATCTATCCGCTGCTCGGCATTTTTCTGGTCGCGCTGACGGTGGGAAATTCGATGCTGCCGCTGGTGCTTCCAATCGCCGCCGGCTTCGCGCTAGTCGGTCCGCTCGCGGCCATCGGTCTTTATGAATTGAGCCGGCGCCGCGAGGCCGGACTCGACAGTTCGTCGAGCCACGCTCTGGACGTGCTGCATTCGCCCTCGCTTCCCGCCATCCTCGCGCTCGGCTTGCTATTGATGGCGATTTTCCTGATCTGGCTCGCCGTTGCCGAAGCGATCTATATCGCCAATTTCGGCTATTCCGCGCCGGCGTCGTTGCGCCAGTTCGCCAGCGACGTGTTCAACACGTCGGCCGGATGGAATTTGATCTTCGTCGGCACCGGCGTAGGGTTCCTGTTCGCCGTGGTGGTTCTCACCATCGGCGCCATCTCCTTGCCGCTGCTGCTCGACCGCGACGTCGGCGCCGCGGTGGCGCTCCTCACCTCGATCCGCGTGGTGGTCAAAAACCCGCTGACCATGGCGCTGTGGGGTTTCATCGTCGCCGCGCTGTTGGTGATCGGCTCGATCCCGTTCTTCCTCGGACTGACGGTGGTGATGCCGGTGCTCGGCCACGCCACCTGGCACCTCTATCGCCGGGCAGTCGAGCCGGACACCAATCCGCATCCGGATTACGTGCCGCGCGAGCGGCACCACCGCTATGCCGCGGATTTTCCGGCGGCGCTGTTTCCGACGCGGGACTAGGTCAGGCTGATCGCATCCTCAACGGAGCCCCGGGCGCAGAGTCCGGGGCTCTTTGCTGTGCCTGCGGTTTGTCAGCGCGCGGCAAAAACCCCTATCATGCCGCATGCTTGATCTGGGCTTAAGCTTCCTCTGCAGCGTTTCCCGCGACCCGAATGCGCTCGCCATTGTCGATGGCGATGTGCGTTTGACCTGCGCACAATGGTACCGGCGCATTTCGGCATTGGTGGCGGGCCTCGACTCGATCGGGCTCAAGGCCGGCGACCATCTTGTGACCGCACTGCAGAACCGGTTGGAGGCGGCAACCCTGCATTGGGCCTGCCAGTTCGCAGGCATCATCATTACGCCGGTCAACTGGCGTTCCACCGCGGCCGAAATCGATTTTTATCTCGAAGACGCCGAGGCCAAGGCGCTGGTCTGTGAGAACGCCTCCGCGGCCGCGGTCGCCGGATCGGCCTGGGCGCAAAAACTGCCGCGCATCGCGCTTGACGCGGCGGGGCCGGGCGAGATCGCCTTCGCCGCACTCGCCTCGCAATCGGCGCCGGACGCAACCCCGCGCGTAAATGCCGAAGCCTGGTCGGTGATGCTTTACACCTCCGGCACCACCGCCAAGCCGAAAGGCGTGCCGCGCCGCCAGCGCGCCGAACGCGCCGCGGGCCTCGCCCATGTCGCGCAAAACCTCTACGGCCACGGCGAACGCACGCTCGGCGTCATGCCGCTCTATCACACCATGGGCGTGCGCTCGCTTTTGGCGATGTCGCTCGTCGGCGGCGCCTTTGTCTGCCTGCCGCGCTTTGACGCCGGCGAAGCGCTTAAACTGATCGCCGCCGAGTGCATCACCAACCTTTATCTGGTGCCAACGCTCTATCACGACCTCGTCCACCATCCGGCCTTCGCGGCGAGTGACGTGAGTTCGGTTCGCAAGCTCGGCTTTGCCGGCGCGCCGATGACTGACGGTTTGCTGAAAAAGCTTCAAGCCGCATTCCAGCCCCACCTGTTCGTCAATCATTACGGCTCGTCGGAAATTTACACCTTCACCATCGACCAGAACGCACCGGCAAAGCCCGGCTCGGCCGGCCGCGCCGGCATCAACCAGATGGTGCGCGTGGTGAAGCTCGGCGGCAGATCGGTCACAGACTTCGCCGCCGCCGGCGAAGAAGGCGAGATCATCGCGCTGCTCGCCGGCGACGAATCGTTTGAAGGTTACTGGCGGCGCCCGGATGCCGATGCGAAAACGCTGCGCGACGGCTGGTATTTCACCGGCGACACTGGCTATGCCGACGCCGACGGCGATATTTTCGTCACCGGCCGGGTTGACGACATGATCATCAGCGGCGGCGAGAACATTTCACCGGTCGAGATCGAATCCTGCCTGTCGCTGCATGCCGCGGTGTCGGAAGTCGCGGTGGTCGGCCTGCCGGACGAACGCTGGGGCAAAGTCGTGACCGCCTTCATCAAATGCCGCGCGGAGGTTGCGCCGGACGACCTCGATGCGTTCTGCCGTTCGTCCGGCCTCGCCGGATTCAAGCGGCCGCGGCGCTACGTCTTTGTCGCCGAAATTCCCAAATCGCCGGTCGGCAAGCTGTTGCGCCGGAAACTCGTCGCCGGCGACTATGCCGCCGCGCCCGCCTCATCCCCGCAAGAAACGGCCGCAGGAGTTCATTCATGAGCTCGTTTTCCGATCCGCGTCTGCAAAACCAGAACTTCGACGGCTTCCGCGTCGAGATCGATCCGGCGCGCGAGCGCGCCGATGTGGTGCTCGATCGGCCGCCGCTCAACGTGATCGAAATGGGCGAGCGCGATCAGCTCCGCCTGGTGTTCGAGACGCTCGATGAGGATGCGCGCGTTCGCGTGATCGTGCTGCGCGCCGCGGGCGAGCATTTTTCGAGCGGCGGTAATATCGCCGGATTCTTGGCGGCCTCGCCCGAGCATGTGTCGAAGCTCGCCTGGAACATCGCCGCGCCGGCGCGCTGCTCCAAGCCGGTCATCGCCGCCAACCGCGGTTATTGTTTCGGCGTCGGCTTCGAGATTTCGCTCGCCTGCGATTTCCGCATCGTCTCGGAGACCTGCCTTTATGCTCTGCCGGAACAGCGGCTCGGCCAGATCCCTGGTTCGGGCGGCTCGGCGCGCCTGCAGAAAATCGTCGGCATCACCCGCACCAAGGACATCGTCATGCGCAGCAAGCGCATCCCCGCCAAGCAGGCCTATGAATGGGGCATCGCCACCGAATGCGTCGATGACAATAAGTTGGAAAACGCGACCGACGCTCTGGTCGATGAATTGCGCGCCTTCTCGCCGCTGGCGCAACGCACCGCCAAGACGCTGCTCAACAAGACCGAGGACACCAATCTCGAAGCCGCCGTCGAGCTCGAAGGCCATTGCTACAGTCGGTTGCGGCAGTCCGACGATTTCCGCGAGGGCGTCGAGGCGTTCCACACCAAGCGCAAGCCGGTGTTTCGGGGGACGTGATCGGCGCCTGACCCGTCTGGCGAGGCCGCGCGAGCAAGGCTAACCTCGCTCGATCATAAAATGCGTCGCCGCCAACAGGCGCATAGGGAGGGACGACATGCGCAATGTACCATCGTGCGTGCGCGCTATTTTGACGGCGCTTTTCACGATTTGCGTGCCGATCCTGACGAATTTAGCGCAGGCAGCCGATCCCGTCCGGATCGGTTTGAGCGTCGCGCTGACCGGCGGCGTCGCGCCGATCGGCAAACAGGTGCTGACCGCGCTACAAATCTGGCGCGACGACGTCAATGCAAAAGGCGGCCTGTTGGGGCGTCCAGTCGAACTCGTGTTTTACGATGACCAGAGCAATCCGGTGAACGTGCCGGGGCTCTATACGAAGCTGATCCAGGTCGACAAGGTGGATCTCCTGATCGGGCCTTACGCGACCAATATGGTAGCGCCCGCGATCCCGGTTTTGATGCAATACAGGAAAACCACCATCGGCATCCTGGCCAACGCCGCCAACAGCAAATTCCATTACGACCAGTATTTCTCGATGCTGCCGACCGGACCCGAACCGCAAAAGTCTTTCGCTTATGGCTTCTTCGAACTCGCGGCCGCGGCCAAGCCGCGCCCGAAGACGGTCGCCATCGTCGCCGCCGACGCCGAATTCGCTCAGAATGCCGCGGACGGCGCGCGGCAAAGCATCAAGGAAATCGGCGGTTTCGAAACGGTGCTGGACCAGAAATATCCGCCAACGACGACCGACTATTCACCGATCATACGGGCGGTTGCCGCGCTCAATCCCGACATCGTTTACGTCGCGGCCTATCCGCCGGATTCCGTCGGCATCGTGCGCGCCGCCAATGAAATCGGCCTCACGCCCAAAATGTTCGGCGGCACATTTATCGGGCTCATGGTGACGCCGATCAAAGTGCAGCTCGGACCGCTGATGAACGGCATCGTTAACAACGAGGCGTTCCTGCCGGCGCCCGGCCTGGTGTTCCCCGGCACGCGCGAGCTTTTGGCCAAATACCAGGCCGCCGCGCAAACCCAAGGCATCGATCCGATCGGCTGGGCTTTCCCGCCGATCGCCTACGCGGCGGGCCAGGTGCTGGCGCAGGCTGTCGAAGGCGCCAAAAGCCTCGATCAAGTGACGCTGGCCGCTTACATGCACAGCCAAGCATTCAATACCGTGGTCGGCGACATCAAATTCGGCAAGGACGGCGAGTGGGCGAAGTCGCGCGTGTTCTTCACCCAGTTCCAGCACGTCACCGGCAATTCGATCGATCTATTCAGGGACACTACCCACGAAGTGATCGTGTGGCCGAACGAATACAAATCCGGCGCCATGATCTATCCCTACGCCGACGCCAAGAAACCGTGAGCGACGGATGAACGGCACCCCCTTCAAGCTCGGCACTTTTGTAAAGCAGGGCGGCAAGCGCTTTGCCGCCGTGGTACTGGGCGACGATGTCTTTGAGCTCGCATCGACGGACGCCATCGATGATTTACTGGACGACTGGGGCGCCAGTTTTTCCAGGCTGCAGGAGACCGTAGCCGCCATAGAGAAGGAAGGGCGGCCGAGCACCGCCAAACTTGCCAGCTTGCGCGCGCTACCGCCCGTCACGCGGCCCGGCAAAATGTTCTACGCCGCGCAGAATTTTCAGGAACACGTCGATGAAATGCTGCGCGCCGGCATGACGCCGGCCGTCGGTCCGAAATTCACCGGCGAGAAATCGACCACGCAGCCTTATTTATTCCTCAAGGCGCCGAGCACGCTGGCCGGCGCCTACGACGACATCGAGATACCAGCCGGCATGAAGAAGATCGACTGGGAGGCGGAAATCGCGTTGGCGATCGGCAAGCAAGGCAAGCGCATCAAGGCCGAGCGAGCGCTCGATCATGTGGCGGGTTTCATGACCACCAATGATGTTTCCGCCCGCGATCTGCAGATCCGCACCGACCGGCCCGGCCTGCGCTCGGATTGGCTCAACGGCAAGAGCCACGATAATTTCGCGCCGATGGGGCCGTTTCTGGTGCCGCGCGCCTTCTTGCCGGACCACAAGGATTTGTTCATCCGGCTCGCCGTCAACGGCGAGGTCAAGCAGAACGGCAATACCTCGCAGTTCATTTTCACGCCCGAGGAGCAGATCGAATACGCCTCGAACATCCTGACGCTGCAGACCGGAGACATCTTTAGCTGCGGCACCTGCGGCGGCGTCGGCCAGGGCGCCAACACCTTCCTCAAGGCCGGCGACGTGATGGAGACCGAAATCGAGGGTTTGGGCAAAATGCGGAACCGCTTCATCGGCGCAAGTTCGTAAGGCGCAATGCATAACAGGCCTCGCGGTTCGGATCACCGAATCTGGATCGTTCGGTGGAAATGAGCTATCGTTGCCGCCAAAGACGCCCCGCGCCGGCCCTTAACATCACATTTGGAAACGCTTCATGAAACTCTCACCCAGACAGCTCAAAGAGTTCGACGACCTGGGTTATCTGTTTTTCCCGAACTGCTTCAGCGAGGAGGAAATCGCGTTATTGCGCGACGACGCCGAGGCAATCCTCAAACTCGACCGCAAGGAAGTGTGGCGCGAGAAAACCGGCGCGCCGCGCACCGCCTTTGCCGCGCACACGTTCAACGAGACGTTTCGCCTGATGGCGCATCATCCGCGGCTCGTAGAGCCGCTTCGCCAGCTTTTTGGCGAGGACGTTTACGTGCATCAATTCAAGCTCAACGCCAAAGCCGCCTTCGAGGGCGACGTCTGGCAATGGCATCAGGATTACGGCACCTGGGCGCGCGACGACGGCATGCCGGAACCGCGCGCCATGAACATCGCGATATTCCTCGACGAGGTGATGCCGATCAACGGCGCGCTGATGCTGATCCCGAAGAGCCACAAGAAAGGCGTGCTGGCCGCCGGCCACGACACCGCCACCACGTCCTATCCGCTATGGACGCTCGGCAAGGAGACGGTGACGCGGCTCGCCGCCGAAGGCGGCATCGTCGCGCCGACTGGAAAAGCGGGCTCCGTGCTGATGTTTCACGGCAACCTCGTGCACGCCTCGCCGCCAAACATCACGCCCTATCCGCGCAAGATCGTTTATCTGACGCTGTGCGCGGTCTCCAACCACATCACCAAATTCACCCGCGAGGAATGGATCGCGCACCGCGACTTCACACCGATCGTGCCGGTCGCCGACGACGCGCTGCTGCAATATGCGCGGGCGCACAAGGTGGCGGCGGAGTAAAGTTCTTTATGACGGCTTTTTCCGGACCACGGCGGCCATTTCATCGGCTCGCGCCAGGAAGCGCTTGAGCAAGGGCGAAGTGTTCGACTGGCTGTAACCCAACACCAGATCGATGGTCGGAATCTCGCCCTGCAACGGCCGCGTGACAACTCCCGGTGACAAGAGGTTCTCGGCGTAAAGCGGCAGCAAGGTGATGCCGCCGGTGGACGCTACGAGCGACATCGCCATCGACAAATTCTCCGCCTCATAAGCAGGTGTCAGCGTAATGCCGCTCCTTGCCGCGTAGCCTTCGATCACCGCCTTCAAGGCGGGCGCCGCCTTGACCGGAGCGATATAGGTCTCGCCGGCAATATCCTGCGGCCGGATCGATTTGCGCGCGGCCAAGCGATGTCCGCTCGGCAGCGCGGCGACGAGCGGCTCCTTGGTCAGGAACTTGAACGCAAGGCCCGGCGCCTGCGCCTCGCGCCGGAGAAAGGCGACATCGACTTTTCCGCGCATCAGCGCACCCGCGAGCTCCGGCGAAGACTGACTCGACAGCGTGACATCGACGCCGGGCTGTTCCCGACGCAGGATGCGCAGCGCTTCCGGCAGCCAGATCACTTCGTGGCCGGTCAGGAAGCCGAGGACGAAGGACGCCTTTTCGGGCTGGGCGGCGCGGCGCGCCGTCTCGCCGGCAATTTCCACCTGCGCTAGCGCCAGCCGCGCATGATCGAGAAACACCCGCCCCGCCGCCGTCAGTTCAATGCCGCGGGCTTTACGCTCCATAAGCGGTGTACCAACTTCCAGCTCAAGATCGCGGATCTGCCGGCTTAACGAGGGCTGCGCCGTATGCAGCCGCCGCGCGGCGGCATTGGTCAGGCTGCCTTCCTCGGCGACCGCAACGAAGTAGCGCAGGTGACGGAGCTCCATGGTTCCAATCCATGCCTCAAAGGTATGGATTGGAACATAGAAAGTCTTGATTGTGCCGGCAACCGCTCTCCAGATTTATGCCTGAGGGCGATGCCTCACGGTTTCGCCGATCGCATAAGGAGAGGCCCATGAATACCCCCGTAGTCCTCATCACCGGCGCGCTGACGGGTATCGGACGCGCCACCGCTCTCGCCTTCGCGAAACAGGGCGCCAGCGTCGTCGTTTCCGGCCGCCACGAAGACGCCGGCCACGCGCTCGCCGCCGAGCTGCGAGGCCTCGGCGCCAACGCGGAGTTCATGCAAGCGGACGTGCGGCGCGACGACGACGTTGGCAGCCTGGTCGATCAGACGGTGCAGCGGTTTGGCCGGCTCGACATCGCCGTCAACAGCGCCGGCACCGAGGGCAAGCCGGGTCCGGTGACCGAACAAACCGCGGAGACTTATGCCGCCACATTCGACACCAACGTGCTCGGCACGGTGCTGAGCATGAAGCACGAAATGCGCGCGATGCAGGGCCAGCGGCACGGCAGCATCGTCAATATCTCATCGACGATGGGCCACAAAGGCGTGCCCGGCGCATCGATGTACACGGCGAGCAAACATGCGGTCGAGGGACTGACCAAGGCGGCAGCGCTCGAAGGCGCCCCCTTCAGTGTCCGCGTCAACGCGGTCGCGCCCGGCCCCATTGAAACCGGGATGTTAAATCGCTTCACCGGCACCAACGAACGCAAGACCGGGCTGATCGCCGGCGTGCCGCTCAAGCGCGCAGGCGCGCCTGAGGAAATCGCCAACGCCATCGTCTTCCTGGCATCCGATCAAGTGTCCTATCTGACCGGACAAATTATGTCGGTCGATGGCGGAAAATCGGCGCAGTGATGAGAGCCGGAAAGTCCGGCCAGCTTCCACACGCCATCAAACTTTTGAGGAGAACACCGTCATGCCCAAACTTGCCAACAAGACCGCCCTCGTCACCGGCGCGTCCCGCGGCATGGGCCGCGCCGCGGCGCTGGCTCTCGCCGGCGCGGGCGCCTGCGTCGTCGTCCATTACGGCCGCAACGCCGACGAAGCCCGTTCCGTGGTCGAGCAGATCCGCGCCGCCGGAGGCCGGGCCGATGCCGTCGCCGCCGATCTTGCGGCACCCGACGGCGCGCACGTGCTCGCCGCGCAGGTTCGCAATCTGATCGGCGGGCGGCTCGACATCATCGTCGCCAATGCCGGGATTTCGAAGTCAGCGGCCATCGAAGCAACCACGGTGAAGGATTTTGACGATCTGTTCGCCGTCAATGTCCGTGCGCCATATTTCCTGGTGCAGCAATTGCTCCCGGTGCTCGGCGAAGGCTCAAGCGTGATCTTCGTCTCGTCGCTAGGCGCGCGCGCCGTGGTCGGCACGATCTCGGCCTATGCGGCGACCAAGGGCGCCGTCGAGACGATGGTCAAGCAGTTCGCCGCGGCGCTCGGACCGCGCGGCATCCGCGTCAACGCGGTCGCGCCCGGCGTGATCGACACTGACATGTCGAGCTTCGCCAAGACCGCGGAAGGCCAAACCATGGTGCTCGGCATGCAAGCGCTCAAGCGGATCGGCCAACCTGACGACGTCGGCCCGGTGGT
Organism: uncultured Alphaproteobacteria bacterium; assembly: GCA_963743395.1. Lineage (GTDB taxonomy): Bacteria > Pseudomonadota > Alphaproteobacteria > Rhizobiales > Xanthobacteraceae > BOG-931. The sequence continues at coordinate 182,796 of CAVUPV010000009.1, read as the reverse complement.
CGCGTTCCTCGCCTCCGACGACGCGCGCTGGATCACCGGCGACAGCATCCATGTCGACGGCGGATCAAAGCTCTGAGCCGCCGTTGGGCGCAGCGGATCGATCGTGGCACGGATTTCTTTCATGCGGCAGAGGTCGTAGATTGCGGCCAGCGGACGCCGTGAGGAAAAAGCATGAATCTGCAAGCCCTGCTCGCCAAGCGCATTGCCGCCGGCAAACCGGTCCGCGCCGGGTTGATCGGCGCCGGTAAATTCGGCTCGATGTTTCTCGCCCAAGCGCCGTCGATCGCGGGCCTCGACGTTGCGCTGATCTGCGACCGCGACATCGAGCGCGCCAAGCTGGCCTGCAAAAACGTCGGCTGGGATTCGTCGCGCATCGCCCGCACGCGCTTTGCCGACGACGGACGCACGGCTTGCACCGACGAGCGCGTCGATGTCGTCATCGAGGCGACCGGCGATCCGGGGGCCGGCATCGCGCATGCGCTCGTCGCCATCGACGCGAAAAAACCCATCGTCATGGTCAATGTCGAGGCCGACGCGCTGGCTGGCGCCTATCTGGCCGGCAAGGCGCGCGAGGCCGGCGTTGTCTATTCGATGGCCTATGGCGACCAGCCGGCGTTGATTTCAGAGATGGTGGATTGGGCGCGCTCCGCCGGCTTCGGAGTAGCCGCCGCCGGCAAGGGCACCAAATACCTGCCGGCCTTTCACACCGTCACGCCGGATGGCGTGTGGCAGCATTACGGGCTCACCGCGGCGGAGGCCAAGCAGGCCGGCATGAATTCGCAAATGTTCAATTCGTTTCTCGACGGCACCAAATCGGCCATCGAAATGGCGGCGGTCGCCAATGCCTGCGAGCTCGATGTGCCGCATGACGGCCTGCACTTTCCGCCGTGCGGAAGCGATGAGCTTGCCAGCGTGCTGCGGCCGAAAAATCTTGGCGGCGCGCTCGAGGGCGACGGCATGGTCGAAGTCGTCTCGTCGCTCAAGCGTGATGGGGCGCCGGTGCCGCGCGACCTGCGCTGGGGCGTCTATGTGGTGTTCAAGGCGCCGACCGACTATGCCGCGGCCTGCTTCAGGCAATACGGCCTGCCGACCGATGCAACCGGCCGCTATGCGGCGATGTACAAGCCGTTCCATCTGATCGGGCTCGAATTGTCGATCTCGGTGCTCAATGTCGCGCTGCGCGGCGAGCCGACCGGAAGCTGCAAGGCGTTCCGTGGCGACGCAGTGGCGGTCGCCAAGCGCCCGCTCAAAGCCGGCGAGATGCTCGACGGCGAGGGCGGCTATACCGTTTATGCGAAGCTCATTCCGGCGGCGCGCAGCCTAAAGCTCGGCGGCTTGCCGATCGGGCTCGCCCATCATGTCAAGCTTCTGCGCGACGTGCCGGCCGGGGAATTTGTGACCGCCGCCGATGTGGCACTCGACGAAGCGTCGCAAGCCGTGCGCATCCGCCGCGCGATGGAGCAGGAGGCGCGCCAGGCGACCCGGGTTTTGGCCGCGGAATAGCGCACAATTCGACAAGCGCCGAAACATCGCGACGGCCATGCGCCTAATATGCCTCTGCCCGAAAGCGGAGGACCGCGATGACCGTTACCGTCTTCATTCGCTATCAACTCGATCCTTACAAACGCGACGGCTTCGAGGATTACGCCCGGCGCTGGCTGGAAATTATTCCGCAATGCGGCGGCAACCTCGTCGGCTACTGCATGCCGCATGAGGGAACCGACACTATCGCCTACGGGCTGGTCTCGTTCGAGAGCCTTGCGGCCTACGAAGCCTACCGCACCCGGCTAAAAGCCGATGAGGACGGTGCGGCCAATTTTGCGCTCGCGCAAAAAGAGCGCTTCATTGTGAGTGAGGAACGCAATTTTCTGCGCCAGGTTTCCTCAGTTCGACCGGGGGAATAAAATGATCGCTGTTATTTTCGAGGTCTGGCCGAAACCCGATCAACGCCAGACCTATCTCGATATTGCCGCGTCGTTGCGCCCGCAGCTGGAACGGATCGACGGCTTCATCTCGATCGAGCGCTTCGAAAGCCTCATCGAGCCGGGCAAGATCCTGTCGCTGTCGTTCTTCCGCGACGAAGCCGCCATCGCTGCGTGGCGAAACCTCGAAGCGCACCGCCGCGCGCAGGCGAAGGGCCGCAACGAAGCGTTTGCCAATTACCGGCTGCGCATCGCCGGCGTGATAAGGGATTACGGCATGACGGACCGCGCGCAGGCGCCGGAAGACAGCCTAGGCGTGCACGGCTAGCCGTTACTCCGCCGCGACGCGTGCCGGCGGCCGCATTTGCTCGACGCCGTCCACCGCCGTCGCCGAAACCGTGGTGCGCACCATGTAGCGCGGCTCGTTGCCGGGCCACGGCCGGCCGCGATGCATGGTGGCCCGGTTGTCCCACATGACGACGTCGCCCGGGCGCCACTTGTGCTCGTAGGTCGTGCCGGGCGCGGTCGCCAATTCGGTCAAATCCTCGATCAGCTTCTCGCCGGCCTTGGTCTCCATGCCTTCCACCGCATAAGCGTGCGAGGCGATGTAGAGCGCGCTTCTGCCGTTGACCGGATTCTTCCACACCATGCGCCAGCATTGCGGGGAGAGCGCCGCCAGCTCCTCGGTGGTGGCGAGACCGGGCGCGATCTTGCCGCGCGAATGGCCGTAGTGATGCCAGGCGAAGGAATTTTCGACTTTCTTTTGCAGCGCCGGATCGAGCCGCTCGTAGGCCAGCCGGGTCGAGGCGAATTCGGTTTCGCCGCCCGCGGCCGGAATGGTGCGCGCGGAGAGGATCGAGGTCAGCGCCGGCACGCTCTTGAACGAACTGTCGGTGTGCCAAAGCTGATTGGCTTTGTTGCGCATGGCGTAGCGGTGATCCTCCGGCACCACTTTGCCGTCGTCGCCGATCGTGGTGAGGATGACGAAATGGGTGCCGGTGCCGAGCGAGCCGACCTTGGTGATTTCCGGCGGCCCGAAACGGCTGGAGAACGCAAGCTGGCCCTCGCCGCTGATTTCCTGATTGCGAAACACCAGAACCGAATGCTGCTCGAACGCGGCGCGCACCGCACTGTAGGCCACGTCGTCATTGGCGACATCGGCAAGCGTCACGCCGCTTACTTCAGCGCCAAAACCCGGACCCAGAGGGACGATGTCCATGGCGGTTCCTCCGTGATTTCTTTGGACGAATTTCCTCCAAAACCGGGTCGCTGGCAAGGTTGGCACAAGGTGGAGTTAAACCTCCGGCTTTGGCGTGGCCGGATCGCCGAGGTCCCAGAACAGGCCGGCCATCACACCGAGCCCCTCGCGCGCGATTGGCGCCAAGAGGTGTTCGTTCGGCGCATGTTGTGCGCAGCCGGCATAGGAATGCGGCACCCAGAGCGTTTTCAGCTTGAGCACAGTCGGCGAATATGTCGTTCGGCAGCGAGCCGCCGAGATTGGGCAAAATGGTCGGCGCGCGGCCGGCGGTGCGCTGCAGCGAATTCTTGGTCCACGCCACCCAGGGATCGGCCGGATCGAGCCGGCTGGCGGCAAAGAAGCTGCCGCGCCCCGGCCGCGCGTCGACTTGACCAAAGCCGTTGCGGTCGAGATGCCGGCGCAGTGCCGGAATAATGTCGTCGACATCGGTGCCGACCACATAGCGCAGCTGGCAATGCGCGCGCGCCGTGCCGGGAATGGCATTGACCGGCCGCTCCGGCGTGCCGGCGGTGAAGGCGAGAATTTCAAAGCTGTTCCAGCCGAACACGCGCTCGGCCGGCGTCAGTGCCGGCTCGCCCCAGTCGCGATCGATTTTTGGGCCGTCGTCGCCGCCATCGACCTCGACGCCGGCCAACACATCGCGCACCGATTGCGGCAGCGGCGGCCGCCATTCCGGCACGCGGATCGCGCCGCGCGCATCGGTGATGCAGGCCAGCGCCTGCGCCAGCACGATCGCCGGATTGGCGATCAGCCCGCCCCAATTTCCCGAATGATGCGCGTCCTCGCGCAACGCAACCATAAGATCGATCGGATATCCGCCGCGGGCACCGAGAAACAGCGTCGGCTCGCGCGGCGCGATGCGCGGCCCATCGGAGCCGATCAGCACGTCGGCCTTGAACGCGCCGTCGCGATGCGCGGCGCATAATTCGCGCAAACCCGGCGAACCGAGTTCCTCCCCCATCTCGATCATGATCTTGCAGTTGAAGCCAAGAGTACCGCGGGTGGCGAGCACGGCCGCGAGCGCGGCGATGTTGACGCTGTGCTGGCCCTTATTGTCGGCGGTGCCCCGGCCGTAGATGCGATCGCCTTCGACGACAACCTGCCATGGCGTCAATCCCTTGCGCCACCGGCCATCCATGCCGGCGACGGTGTCGCCGTGGCCGTAGATCAGCATGGTGACCAAGGACGGATTTTCGATCCGCTCCGCAGCCAGGACCGGCGGCCCGTTCGGATTATCGAGGACGCAGCAGGTGAAGCCGAGCCGCGTTAGCACCGGCCCGATTTCATCAGCGAGATAAGAGCGCAGCGCGCCGGCGCGCTCTGGCTCCTGGCTCGAGCTCGGAATGGCGACGCGGCGCGCCAGATCGGTGACGAAACTGCCGTCGTCGAAACTGGCCTGGGCGCCTGCGATTGCGGCAGCGCGGTTCATTGCCGATTTCATGGAAGATTCACGGCGGCGAAGCAACGGCCAGCCGCGGGTGGTTAGGCCGCTTCGCGGCTAGACCCCGGATTTAGAGCGCGCCCGCGTCGCGCAGCACGGACTGCGAAAGCCGCACCGGATCGCGTTCGCCGCGGCGCGCCAGTTCGATGATCCGAACCGCGACGGCTTCGCGTTCCCGATCCGCGCTGTCGGACAACTTGAGCGCCTGACAAGCCGCCTCGAAGGCAGCCGACATGGCTTGCGTCGCCTCGGGCTCGAACACGCTCTCGTTCTTGAGAAACGGCAAGATGGTCGCCACCTGTCACCCCCTGACTCGCAGGGTTTCCCGCAGCGTTATTCGTGCACTATTTTAATATTGACTGTCAACTTTACTTTGCACGTACTGTAACGGCTCAATGTACGGTTGATGACAATTTGACTTTCTTTAAGTTTTAACGCGCAATACATGAATCAATACTTGTACGTCCAAGCCATCAAACACAGCAAAAGCGCCCTTGACCCCAAAACTGTCATTAGCTATTTCTACTCACAAAAGGGGAGCGTGCCATGGCAGAGCGGCTTCGCGGCGAGCGTCTTCAGATCATGCTGTCGCCGGAAGAACTGGTCTTGATCGACGATTTCCGTTTCGACAAACGCATGCCAAGCCGGGCGGCGACGGTGCGGGAATTGTTCCGGCGCGGACTGGCGGCGGAAGGCTTCCCGCTGGCGCCATCCGGAACGCGGTCGAAGGATTTTGGCGTCGAAGGCAAACGGGCGCGGCGTTAGGCTCGCGGAGCTATGCAGCCGAAAAACGCGCGCTCACCTCGGGCGGAATCGGCTGCGATTTGATTTTGGCGGCGTCGGCCGGATCGCGAACCGCCCAGACGCGGGTCTCGCGGCCTTCGACCGCAACCGCGCCGCCCACCAAGAGCCGATGTTCGACGTTAAAGCTTGAACGACGGAATTCGCTCACCTGCGATGTCAGCTCGACAACGTCGCCGAAGCGCGCCGGCGCGATGAAGCGGGCACTGGCGTCGACCAGCGGGATGCCGACGATGCCGTAGGTCCCGGCGAGATCGGACGGCTTCACGCCGAGCGCGGCCTCGAACAGGATCCAGGTCCCCCAATCGAAAAATTCGAAAAAGCGGGCGTTGAAGACGATACCGGCCGGGTCGCAATGGCTCCATTCGATGGTGAAATGCCGCCGGCTGAGGAGATTTTTAGCCATGGTGCTCACATTCCGGCGAGCATGTTCGCCGCGAATGTGCGTGGCGGTCAACCAGCGCCAAAATATGAGCAACGCCAAGCCCGGAATCATGACGGGCGAGCTTGCGCCCGCCCGCCACGTTCCTAGTGCTGCTACCCGCAACCTGGAGCCAGGATCAAATCCGCCACATGATGCGTCGCTGGTAGCTGCTACCGCATCCAAGCCAACCTGACCTCGGCGATCGTCACATTCGGCAGAACCAAACGCGACTGATCTGAAGCCGAGGATAGCGCGGCATTCGAGAGTCGCAAGTTAAAGCGTATCGGCGCGGATGGTCGGCGCGTTTGGGGATAACTGTGTGGACGGATTAAGGCGATGTGTCATTGCGAGCGAAGCGAAGCAATCCAGTCGGCCATGCAGTTTCTGGATTGCTTCGTCGCTTCGCTCCTCGCAACGACGATGATGCGTCACCGCGCGGCATTGACCGTTTTCCCCGGCCATTTGCACAGATCGGCGATGATGCAATTCTCGCACAACGGACGCCGTGCGACGCAAGTGTAGCGGCCGTGCAGGATGAGCCAGTGATGGGCGTACAGCCGATAGCGCTCGGGCACCACCTGCATCAGCTTCATTTCGACGTCGTAGGGCGTCTTGCCGACCGCCAGTCCGGTGCGATTGCCGACGCGGAAAATGTGGGTGTCGACGGCAATGGTCGGTTCGCCGAAGGCGATGTTGAGCACGACGTTCGCGGTCTTGCGGCCGACGCCGGGCAGCGCTTCCAGCGCCTCGCGGTCGTGCGGCACCTGTCCGCCATGCGCGGCGATGAGTTGTCGCGACAACGCCACAACGTTCTTCGCCTTGGTGCGATACAAGCCGATGGTCTTGATCAGATCGCGCACCCGCGTCTCGTCGAGCTTGACCATCTTCTCCGGCGTATCGGCAAGCTTGAACAAAGCCGGCGTCGCCTTGTTGACGCCGGCATCGGTTGCCTGCGCCGAAAGCACCACGGCGACGAGGAGCGTGTACGGATTGATGTATTGCAATTCACCGCGCGGATTGGAATTGGCGGCGGCAAAGCGGCGGAACGCTTCCTCGATCTCGGCTGTTGTCCACTGCGACAGCTCGCCGTGAGCGGCCTCGATGTCGGCCTTTTTCTGCGCCTTGCGGTCCTTGATGCGCGCTGCCTTGCCCTTGCGGGCCGCCTTCAGTCTTTGCCCGGTGAACGGTTTGGTTTTCTGCTTGGTTTTCTTGCGCACCATGTTTTTGTATAATGAGCGGCATGAACGGCGACAAGGATAGCGACAGCAGGCCCGGCGATGCTTCGGCCGATGCCAAAATATTTTCGGCCGTGATCACGCCGCATCGCTCGCTCAGCCAGACCGGTTTTCTCATTTTCATGCTCTGCCTCGGCGGCTTGAGCTTTATCTCCGGCGTGGCTTTTGTGCTGATGGGCGCGTGGCCGGTCTGCGGCTTCTTCGGGCTCGACGTGCTGCTCGTCTATGTCGCGTTCCGCGCCAATTACCGCAGCGGCCGCGCTTATGAAGAGGTGACCGTCACCGCCTCGGAGCTCACCATACGCAAGGTGAGCCATCGCGGCGGCGTGCGCGAATTCACGCTCAACCCGCTCTGGGTGCGGCTCGATCGCGTCGTGCATGAGGAATTCGGCATCGAGCGGCTGTTCCTGATCTCGCGCGGCCGGCGTTTCCCGATCGCCGCTTTCCTCGGACCAGACGAGAAGGCGAGCTTCGCCCGCGCGCTCACCAACGCTTTGGGGGAAGCCCGCCGGGGACCGACCCGGACCGTGCTGCAATAGCCACAAAGACAGCAGAAATCGGGTGGTTTCTCTGGCCAAGGCGGCCTACGTCGGGAGCAACATGATGGAGGCAACCATGCTGTCGCCCGATCGTACGTCCGACTCGATGCTGCTCACCGAAGCCGCCGCCGACTATGACGTGGTGCGTCGCGCCATCGGCCATATTCGCGGCCATTGGCGCGAGCAGCCCGAGATCGAGGCCATCGCCGAGGCCGCTGGCGTCACCCCAACCGAGCTGCATCACCTGTTCCGACGTTGGGCGGGCTTGACGCCGAAGGCGTTCCTGCAGGCGCTGACGCTGGACGGCGCGCGGCAATTGCTGCGCGATTCCGCCAGCGTACTCGACGCCACTTATGAAGTCGGCTTGTCCGGCCCCGGCCGATTGCACGACCTGTTCGTGACGCATGAGGCGATGTCGCCCGGCGAATGGAAGTCGGGTGGCGAAGGGCTCGCCGTCCATTTCGGCTTTCATGCGTCGCCGTTCGGCCATGCGCTGGTGATGGCGACCGACCGCGGCCTGGCCGGTCTTGCCTTTGCCGATCCCGGCGAAGAGCGGGCGGCGCTCGCCGATATGAGAAGCCGCTGGCCGAAAGCGACTTATGTCGAGGATTTCTTGCGGACTGCCCCCATCGCGCGACGCATTTTCGACTCCTCGCAATGGCGGCCGGAACAGCCGCTGCGCGTGGTGCTGATCGGCACCGACTGGGAAGTGCGGGTGTGGGAAGCGCTGCTGCAAATCCCGATGGGAAGGCTCGCGACCTATTCCGGCATTGCCGGCAAGGTGTGCACGCCGGCCGCCGCGCGCGCCGTCGGCGCCGCCGTCGGCAAGAATCCGGTTTCGTTCGTCGTGCCCTGCCACCGCGTCGTCGGTAAATCCGGCGAGCTAACCGGCTATCACTGGGGCATCACCAGGAAGCGTGCCATGCTCGGTTGGGAAGCGGGCAAGGCCGCGGCGGCGTAGAGTTACGCCGCCAAATCCTGTTTCTCGGCCACCGTCGAATTGGCATTGAGCCGGTAGATCAACGGCACGCCGGTGCCGATCTCACGCTTGACGATCTGGTCGGGCGATAATTTCTCCAAAACCATCACCAACGCGCGGAGCGAATTGCCGTGGGCGGAGACAAGCACGTTGTCGCCTTTGAGCACGCGCGGCAGGATTTCCTGGAGGTAATAGGGCAAGACGCGCGCGGCGGTGTCTTTAAGACTTTCGCCGCCGGGCGGCGCGATGTCGTAGGAACGCCGCCACTTTAGAACCTGCTCGGCGCCCCATTTCTTGCGCGCGTCGTCCTTGTTCAGTCCGGACAGATCGCCGTAATCGCGCTCGTTAAGCGCCAGATTCTTGATCACCGGAATGCCGGTCTGGCCCATCTCCTCGAGCATGAGGTCGAGCGAGCGTTGCGCGCGAAGGAGCGCGGAGGTGAAGCCGACATCGAAATGGATGCCCTGGCCTTTGAGCTTGCGGCCGGCGTTGCGTGCTTCCTTGATGCCGTTCTCGGTGAGGTCGACGTCGCGCCAGCCAGTGAAAAGATTTTTCAAGTTCCACTCGCTCTCGCCGTGGCGCACGAGCACGAGGATGCGATTGCCCATCGTCAAATATCCTTCAGTCCCAGCACGTCCGCCATCGAATAAAGCCCCGGCGTCTTGCCGCGCGCCCACAGAGCGGCATGCAGCGCGCCGCGCGCGAAGATCATGCGGTCCTCGGCGCGATGCGTCAGCTCCACGCGCTCGGCCGGCCCGGCGAAGATGACCGAATGCTCGCCGACCACGGTGCCGCCGCGCAGCGCGGCAAAGCCGATATCGCCGGGACGCCGCGCGCCGGTCATGCCGTCGCGGCCGCGCACCGAGCGCGCTTTAAGATCGACGCCACGGCCTTCGGCGGCGGCGCGGCCGAGCATCAGAGCGGTGCCCGACGGCGCGTCGATCTTTTTGTTGTGGTGCATTTCCAGAATCTCGATGTCGTAATCCTCGCCCAGCGTCCTGGCGACGCGCTTGGTCAGTGCGGCGAGCAGATTGACGCCGAGGCTCATATTGCCGGACTTGACGATAATCGCGCGCTTCGCGGCTTGCCCGATCACCGTCTCCTCCTCGGTGGAGTGACCGGTGGTGCCGATGACGTGCACAATGCCGGCGGCGGCGGTCAGTTCGGCGAAAGCCAGCGTCGCGGCTGGCTGGGTGAATTCGATCAGACCGTCGGCCTGCTTGAGCAGCGGCGCGGCATCGCTGACGACCTTGACGCCGTTTGAGCCAAGGCCGGCGAGCTCGCCGGCATCGCGGCCGATCACCGCCGAATCCGGGGCATCCACCGCGCCGACCAGAGCGATCCCCTTGGTCGCGGTAATGGCATGGATCAGCGTGCGCCCCATGCGCCCGCCGGCGCCGGCGACCACCACCCGCATATCGGAATTTGCCGCGGCCATGGGGCTCTCCAGTCGCGCCGGGTATAGCGGGCTCGGGCTGTGTCAGCAACGCGGCGCGCTCTTCACCTCTCCCCTGCTGGAAAGGGAGCGCGCATCGTCATCGGCATCATCACGGCTGCGGCCCGTCATAGCCTTCGATGATGAGCAGATCGATGACCGCGTGGGGCTGCCGCACCTTGATATTGGCTTGATATTCCGGCGAGCGATAGCAGGCCAGCGCCGCGGCATAGTCGGGGAATTCGATGACAACATTGCGCGACTGGGCGGTGCCCTCAGGAGCTTCGAACTTGCCGCCGCGGACCACGAAGCGGCCGCCGAATTTCTTGATGATGCCGGGATTGGCCGCGGCGTACGGCTTGTAGCCTTCGTCGTTGTGCACATCGACGCGCGCGATCCAGTAGCCCTTCGCCATTGCTGCGTTCTCCTTCGATTTTCGCAAATCAGAATTTGGGGCCGTCGTAGCCTTCGACGATGACAAGATCGACTTCGGCTGCGCCGTCGCGCAATTTTTTCACGGGAAGATAATCCGGCGAATGAAAGCTGGCGGACGCCGCGTCGTAGCTCGGAAATTCCAGCACCGCCGTGCGGGCGCGCACCTGACCCTCGGGCACTTCACGGGCGCCGCCACGCACCAAAAAGCGCCCGCCGAATTGGCCGACATGGGCAACCATCGCCGCCACATAGGCCTGGTGTGCCGCGGCATCGGTCACGTCGATATGCGCGATCCAATAGCCTTTTTTCGCCGTGGCCGCGGAGCTCTGAGGCGTCGGATCGTCGTAGCCCTCGGCGATAACAAAATCGCATTGCGAATGCGGCAGCCGCAACGGCAGCGCGCGCTGATATTCGTCGGAGCGGTAACAGGCAAGCGCCGTCGCATAGTCGGGAAATTCCCGGATCACGCAACGGGAGCGCGCGCGGCCCTCAACGGCTTCGCTCCGGCCGCCGCGCGCGAGCGCAGCGCCTTTGTACTTCTCGTGTGCCGGCGGCGTCGCCGCCATATAGGCTTTGTAGCCGTCCATGTTGCTGACATCGATCTGCGGCAGCCAATAGCCCTTGGGCATGATGTTCTCCCTTCAGCTTTTTTTCGCGCCGGCGATTTCGGCGACGATCGCCTCTGCGGCCGCCTTCGGATCGGCTGCCGCGATGATCGGCCGGCCGACCACGAGATAATCGGCGCCGGCCGCAATGGCTGCGGCCGGCGTCGCAATGCGCTTCTGGTCGCCGGCTTCCGCGCCGGCAGGCCGGATCCCGGGCGTCACCAGAGCAAAGCTGGCGCCGACGATGCCGCGCACCTTTGCTGCCTCTTCGGCCGAACAGACCAGACCGTCGACGCCGATATCGCGCGCCTGCGCGGCCCGCTCGGCCACCAGTTCGGGAACGGTGAAGTCATAACCCGCGGCGGCGAGATCGGCGTCATTGTAGGACGTGAGAACGGTGACCGCGAGAATGCGCAAATCGCCTTCGCGCGCCTCGACTGCGGCCTTCATGGTTTGCGGGTAGGCATGCACGGTCAAAAAGCTGGCGCCGAGCCGCGCCACGCTTTTGACGCCTTGCCCCACGGTGTTGCCGATGTCGTGCAATTTCAGATCCACGAACACCTGCTTCCCGGAGGCAATGAGTTTCGGGGCATAGGCAAGACCGCCGGCAAAGGCGAGCTGATAACCAATTTTGTAAAACGAGACGGCATCGCCGAGCCCCGCAACAAGCGCCTGCGCCGCCTCGACCGAAGACACATCGAGCGCAACGATCAGGCGGTCGCGTGGATACATGGACATGCATATTTCCTTTGCAGCACGCTCTAGCCCATCACGCTCGCCAATTCGACCAGCCGGCGCGCCATGGCTTTAACAGACGCCGCGGCGCTTTCATCCTTGAGATTGTCCATGTCGTCAAAAGCCTGTTCGGCGCGCGGCACCGAGACCTGTTCGGGGATGACCAGGGCGCCGCAGCCGAGCTCGAGAATCTGCCGCAGCGCCATGAGCGAGCGCACGCCGCCGCCCGAACTCGCCGCCACCGACCCGATGGCGAAAACGCGGCCCTTGAAGGCGGCATAGGTCGGCTCGCCGTGATCGCGCACCCGCGATATCCAGTCGATCGTGTTCTTGAGGAGCGGCGTCACCGAGGCACTGTATTCGGGGCTGGTGATGAACACGCCCTGATGCGCCAGCAGCATCTGCTTGAGCTGCACCGCCGGCAGCGGCGGCCCCGCTGCGGCGGCAAGGTCGGCGTCGAATAGCGGCAGCGGATAGTCTTCCAGCGAAATGCGTGTCACCTCGGCCTCGGCCAGCGCCAGTTCCTTGGCCGCCAGCGCGGCCAGCCGCGCGTTATGCGAACCGGTGCGCAGCGAACCGGGGATGACCAGGATTTTCGGCGCCGCCATTATACGCAACAGATTTGAATGGACGCCGTCAGGACCGGCGATAGACCCACACGCGCGCCGGCGGCAGGTTCATCCAGATGCGCTCGGAGGCTTCAACCGTGAAACCGCCAAACCGCCTCGGCAACGGCGAAGCGACCGAATAGGTGAACTGCACGAAGGGGGCGCCGGGCAGCATGAGATCGAACGCGTCGCGCAGCAGCCGCAGCCGCAGCTTGATCGGCTTGGTGATGAGCGGCAGGCCGGAAACAACCGCGGCGGCGGGCTGCAGCAGCAGCGTCTCCAAAAGCCCCCGCATGCTATAGGCGTCACCCTGCACCAAAGTGGCTTCGGGATAGCGCGAGCGGAGAATCCGGCAGAACGACGGATTGAACTCGACCAGCACCAGCCGGGATGGTTCGACGCCGGCCTCGACCAGGGCTTCGGTGACCGGCCCGGTGCCGGGGCCCAATTCGACCACGGGTCCGGTCGAATTCGGATCGACATAACGCGCCATGGTGCGCGCCAGGATCTTTCCCGACGGCGTCACCGCCCCGATCGACAGCGGCCGTTCGATCCAGGAGCGGATGAAGCGTACCTCGTCGTCGAGCCGAATGCCTTTCTTCAGCTCGAACTGCTTGATCTGCTGCTCGATCTTCTTGCCGATGCCGTCGCGCTTCTGCTCGAACAGCCGGATCTGGCGCTCGATCTTGCGTTCGATGAGGTTTTTCCTGAGCTCCAGAAGCCGGAGCTGCCGCTCGACCTTCTGTTCGAACCTTTGCAGGGCCGGCAATGGCATGAAATTCACGCGGAAATCTTTCACAAAGCGAAAGTCTTGCAGGCGACGAAATCTCGGCGGTTTTAAAACATTTGGCAGGCAAAGGCCATATAGCCGGACTTGATAGCGGGCCTTGCCAGCGGACTTGGCAGGATCTGTCAGACCGCACCGGCACGGCCACCCAGACCGTCAAGGAACTCCTTGACCTTGCCGAGGAATCCGGAGGATTCCGGCTGCGTTTCGGTCGACGACAAACGGTCGAATTGGGCCAACAATTCGCGCTGCTTTTTCGTCAATTTCTGCGGCGTCTCGACCACGACCTGGACATACATGTCGCCGGACTGCCGCGCGCGCAGAACCGGCATGCCCTTGCCCTGCAGGCGAAAGCGCCGACCGGATTGGGTGCCTTCCGGCACCTTCACTTTGGTCTTGCCGCCGTCGATGGTCGGCACTTCAAATTCGCCGCCCATTGCGGCCGACACCATCGAGACCGGAACGCGGCAATGCAGGTCGGCGCCATCGCGCTGGAAGAACGGATGTGAGCCGATCGACAGGAAAATGTAGAGATCGCCGGGCGGGCCGCCGCGCACACCGGCTTCGCCCTCGCCGGCCAGCCGGATGCGGGTGCCGTCCTCGACACCGGCCGGAATGTTCACCGACAAAGTTCGCTCGCGGGTGACCCGGCCCGATCCCGCGCAGGAAGCGCAGGGGCTGTCGATCGACTGGCCGCGGCCGTGGCAATTCGGGCAGGTGCGCTCGAGCGTGAAAAACCCTTGGGACTGGCGGACCCTGCCGGCGCCGCCGCACATCGGACAGGTTTTCGGCTTGGTGCCGGCTTTGGCGCCGGAGCCGGAGCAGGCCTCGCAGGTGACCGACGTCGGGATGCGGATTTGCGCGTTCTTGCCGGCATAGGCTTCGGTCAGCGCGATCTCCATGTTGTAACGGAGATCGGCGCCGCGCTCGCGGCTGGTACCGCGGCCGCGGCCGCCCGACATGCCGAAAATGCCCTCGAACAGATCGGAGAACGTCGTGCCGAAATCGGCGCCGAAACCGGCGGCGCCCGTGCCGTGCTCGAACGCGGCGTGGCCGAACCGGTCATAGGCCGCGCGCTTGTCTGGGTCTTTCAAAATTTCATAGGCTTCGTTGACTTCCTTGAAGCGATGTTCGGCCTGCGTGTCGTTGGGATGGCGGTCAGGATGACACTGCATCGCCTGCTTGCGGAAGGCGGTCTTGATGTCGATCTCTGTCGCGGTACGCTCGACGGAAAGGGTCTCGTAATAGCAGCGCTTGGCCATCTTCCAAACCCGAGGACGTCAGCCTACCCCGTCATTCCGGGGCGCGCCCAAGGCGCGAACCGGGAATCCATAACCACATGCGAAGGGATTATGGATTCCAGATAGCCGCGGCGCGGCTTCCGAAATGACGAGGAGAGGGTTTTGCCAGACGCCAATAGGCACACCCCCGGGTTTAGCCCGGGGGTGAATTTTATGTTGCGCAGCATGCATTGCCATCCGGGAGGGAGAATCAAGCAGACTTCTTGTTCTTCTTGTCGTCGTCGACTTCGGTGAACTCCGCGTCGACAACGTCTTCTTCCTTCTTGCCGTCGGCCGGCCCGCCTGCACTGCCGCCGTCACCGCCATCGCCTGGCTGTTGCTCGGCGGCTTGCTTGTACATCGCTTCGCCGAGCTTCATCGAAGCCTGTTGCAACGTGTTGGCTTTGGCGGTGATCGCGTCGGCATCGGTGCCCTTCAAGGCTTCCTTGAGATCGGCCATGGCATTCTCGATGGCGCGGCGCTCGGTCTCACCGACCTTGGAGCCGTGTTCGGCCAGCGTCTTCTCGGTCATATGGACCAGCGCCTCGGCGTGGTTCTTCGCCTCGACCTGGGCTTTGCGCTTCTTGTCGTCTTCGGCGTGAGCTTCCGCGTCCTTGACCATCTTTTCGATGTCGCCCTCGGACAAACCGCCCGAAGCCTGGATGCGGATCTGCTGCTCCTTGCCGGTGCCTTTGTCCTTGGCCGAGACATTGACGATGCCGTTGGCATCGATGTCGAAAGTGACTTCGATCTGCGGCACGCCGCGCGGCGCCGGCGGCAGGCCGATGAGATCGAACTGGCCGAGCATCTTATTGTCGCTCGCCATCTCGCGCTCGCCCTGGAACACGCGGATGGTCACCGCGGTCTGGCCGTCCTCGGCGGTGGAGAACACCTGGCTCTTCTTGGTCGGGATCGTGGTGTTGCGATCGATCAGCCGGGTGAACACGCCGCCGAGCGTCTCGATGCCGAGCGACAACGGCGTCACGTCGAGCAACAGCACGTCCTTGACGTCGCCCTGCAGCACGCCGGCCTGGATCGCCGCGCCTACCGCGACGACTTCGTCGGGGTTAACACCCTTGTGAGGTTCCTTGCCGAACAGTTGCTTGACGACTTCCTGGACCTTCGGCATGCGTGTCATGCCGCCAACCAGGACCACCTCGTGGATGTCGGCCGCGGTGAGGCCGGCATCCTTGAGCGCCTGCTTGCACGGGTCGATCGTCTTCTGGATGAGATCGTCGACCAGCGCTTCGAACTTGGCGCGGGTTAGCTTCATCGTCAGATGTTTCGGGCCGGAGGCGTCCGCCGTAATGAACGGCAGGTTGATCTCGGTCTGCGTCGTCGACGACAGCTCGATCTTGGCTTTCTCGGCCAATTCCTTGAGCCGCTGCAGCGCGAGCTTGTCGCGGCGCAGGTCGATGCCCTGTTCCTTCTGGAACTCGTCGGCCAGATAGTTGACCAGCCGCATGTCGAAATCTTCGCCGCCGAGGAAGGTGTCGCCGTTGGTCGACTTCACCTCGAACACGCCGTCGCCGATTTCGAGAATGGAAATATCGAACGTGCCGCCGCCGAGGTCATAGACCGCGATCGTGCCGGCCTTGTTCTTGTCGAGCCCGTAGGCGAGCGCCGCTGCCGTCGGCTCGTTGATGATGCGCAACACTTCGAGGCCGGCGATCTTGCCGGCGTCTTTGGTGGCTTGGCGCTGCGCGTCGTTGAAATAAGCGGGAACGGTGATGACGGCCTGATCGACCTTGGCGCCGAGATAGGCCTCCGCCGTCTCCTTCATCTTTTGCAAGATAAAGGCGGAAATCTGCGACGGCGAATAGGTTTTGCCCTCAATCTCCACCCAGGCGTCGCCATTGGAAGCGCGCGAAATCTTATAGGGGACGAGCTTCTTGTCCTTCTCCACCATCGGATCGTCGTAGCGGCGGCCGATGAGGCGCTTGACCGCGAAAATGGTGCGCTCCGGATTGGTGACCGCCTGGCGTTTTGCCGGCTGGCCGACCAGCCGCTCGCCCTCGTCGGTGAAAGCGACGATGGACGGCGTGGTGCGCATCCCTTCCGCGTTCTCGATGACCTTCGGCGTCTTGCCTTCCATGACGGCGACGCACGAATTCGTGGTCCCGAGATCGATACCGATGACCTTGCCCATTGGTCCAAATCCTCTCTTTTGCGGCAGGTCGGGCTGGCCCGTAAGGCGCCCTTTAAGTCCGACCCCCTTATCGCCTGATCGTCCCAAACTGGCTGGCTTAACACCCGCAGTCTGCGGCGATTTCCCTTCGCTCATATAGGAGGGCGTCATCGGCCTGCAAGTCAGGATGGCCCATGCAACGCCCGTATCAGGCTCATTTCATGGTCCGTTGGCGCCGCCGCAAGGGTGCGGCGAGGGACTCTTGGCAACATCGCCAAAGTATTGCCGAGACGACCGGCAGGCCGCCGGTGAAACGACCGGTGAGGCTCTCTTAACGGTGTCGCGCAGCCCCTCAAATCCGCGCCAGCGCGCTAGCCCGCCATTAACGAAAGCCTGCCACGGATGGGCGGGCGAGGGACAACGGCCGCCGGCCGGCCGGAAGCGCCTAACAATCGCCGCCCTGCGGGCGTGGAGACGTCATGCGTGCCAGTCATGTCGAGCTCGGCGCGGCAACGGGCGCAACGCCCCAGCACGCGACCGCCGACCGCGATCCCGTCCGCCGGCTTGTCGAAATTCTGCCGCGGCCGCTGCGCTTCCTCGGTGTCGGCGGGTTCGGCCTGATTACCGATCTGGCGATTTTCACCATCGCCATCGATCACGGCCTGCACCCGCTGGTGGCGCGGCTTATCTCACTCGCCATTGCGACGCTGGTGACCTGGCGGCTTAACCGCGCGCTGACCTTCGATCGCAGCGGCCGCCATGCCGCCGATGAGGCGATGCGTTACGCCGTCGTCGCCGCTACCGCCCAGGCCGTGAGCTATGGCGTATTCGCGGGCCTCGTGCTGACTGTGCTCGCCGCGCTCCCGCAGGCGGCTGTGATCGCCGGGTCAGCGGCCGCCGCAGTCGTGTCTTACACCGGCCAGTCCTTGTTTGCGTTCCGGCCACGCCAGCCCGGCGCATGAGGGCGGCAGCATGACGTTCCGCGACGCCATCGGCTACCCGGCCAAATTGCAGGCCAACATCTTCGACTATCTGGCCATTGCCCGCTTCGACCACAGCACCAAGCACATCTTCATTTTCCCGGGCATCATTCTCGCCTACCTGCTCCGCGGCGCGCATACCAGTTCGCCGGCGGCTTCGATCTGCCTTGGCGTGGCCGCCGCCCTATGCGTGGCATCGGCAAACTACGTGATCAACGAATGGCTCGATCGGGACTTCGACAAGTTTCATCCAACGAAATCGCACCGACCGGCGGTGCAGCGTGAACTGCGCGGCGACCTCGTCTTGCTCGAATGGACGATCCTTCTTGTCGCCGGCTTGTGCTGCGCGGCCCTCGACAGCAAGACGATGGTCTTCACCGCGATCGTCTTTGCGTGGCAGGGCCTGATCTACAACGTGTCGCCATTCCGGACGAAAAATAAGCCGTACCTCGACGTCATCTCGGAATCGATCAACAACCCGCTGCGTTTGATCATGGGTTGGGTCATGGTCGATCCGACGACGCTGCCCCCGGATCATTGATCCTCATGTATTGGGCCGGAGGCGCGTTCCTCATGGCCGCAAAGCGGCTTTCGGAATATCGGGAAATTGTCGCGTCCCAGAGCAAGGAATTGCTGGTGCATTATCGGGCCAGTTTCGCCGGCTATTCGGAAACATCGCTGACGATTTCCTGTTTTGTCTATGCGCTGTTTGCGATCTTCTTCGTCGCGGTCTTCCTCATAAAATACCGGATCGAGTACCTGATCATCGTACCGGTGATCATCGCGCTGTTCGCCTGCTATATGACTATCGCCATAGCTCCTGGCTCTGCCGCCCAGAAACCGGAAAAATTATTCCGCGAGCCGGCTATCGTCGGGTTGGTTGTGCTGCTGGCGGGAACATTCCTGTTCGCGACCGTCATCGACATTCCCGTGCTCAACGCCTTGGCGGTTCAACAATACATCCGCATCCCATGACGTCTCCCATGACGTCGCGGCATGGGGCCGGGCGGCTTGATTGGGACCGTATCCGTCTCGTGGCGTTCGACATGGATGGCACGCTGTACAGCCAGCGACGGCTTCGGTTGCGCATGATGCGGGACCTCCTGCTTGATGCGGCATCGCGGTGGACGCTCGATGCAATAACGGTACTCATGGCCTATCGCCGGATCCGCGAGCAGGTGGCAGAACAGGAAGTTCCGGACTTCGACACCGCGCTGGTCGCCCGAACCGCGCGTGCCACGGGACGTTCGCCGGATGAAGTCCGGCCGGTCGTCGAAGAGTGGATCGAGCGCCGGCCGCTTCCTTATCTGCGAGCCTGCCGTTATCCGGGTTTGGCCGAACTGTTCGCTGGCCTGCGGCGCGGCGGAAAGCTTATCGGCATTCTTTCCGATTACCCGGCCGCTGCGAAGCTCGCCGCGCTGGACCTCGAGGCCGACCGCATCGTTTGCGCAAGCGATAAAGGCGTCGGGCTCCTCAAGCCAAATCCGCGCGGCCTTGAGGTGATGATCGAGGCGGCCGGCACCGGCCCGCAGCAGACAGTGTTGATCGGCGACCGCGCTGATCGGGATGGCATGGCGGCGAGGCGCATCGGGGCATGGCCGCTGATCCGGTCCGCGAAACCGATCTGCGGCGATCAGACCTTTGCCGCGTTCGACGACGCGATTTTCAGAAGCTTTTTGCCGGCTTGAGGCCGGATCAAGCGGCAACCGGCGCGGTTTCTCCCGGCAGCGGGCGGGCTTCGCCGCTGCTCGTTCGCGCCATGCGCCAGAGCAGCCGGGACGCGAACGCGATCAGCACGATCGGCGCCAGCGGAACAAAGCCGGCAGCGGCAATCATCATCGTCACCGGCAGTGTCCAGACTGCGATCAAGAGCCAATGGTCGGCCGGCGTGTTGTCGCCGCGGTCGCGCAGCAGCGCGACGACGAAGCCGAACACCACCATGTCGTAATTGAGAATGTAAGGCGTGACCAAGAATGTTGCGGAGACGAGCAGCGCGAGCGACAGCGCCGAATCGCGGCGGCGCCAATAAGTCCACACCGCCGCGACAATCGCGAGCACGGCCACGATACCCTGCAGCGTCCAGGCGAGGACCGCGGGCAGGTGCATCAGGCGCGCGCCATAGAACACCGACGACATCATCGCGAACAGCAAGCCTTCGCCGTGCGCCGTCAGCCATTGCTGCGCCGGCACGGCCTTCTGCCAGAATTCGATCCAGACATTCCAGCCGAACAGCATCGAGGTCGCCGCGACGAGAACCGCTGTCGTCGCCAGCGCTGCCGCGATCGTGATCCAGCGCCGCTCCAGCAAGAGCACGATCGGCAGCAGGAGACCGAGCTGCGGTTTGACGGTGAGAATGCCGAACAGGATGCCGGCGAGGACTGGCCGCCGGTCAAGATTGAGCAGACCGCCGATCAAAAGCGCTGCGGTATAGAAGCCGTTCTGCCCGAAGAAGATGCAGACCGCGATGCCGGGAGCGACGGCAAGAAACAGGAGATGCTTGCGTGGGACGGCGCCGGAGCAGGCGACCAGATAGAGCGTGATACCGATTGCACACCAGGCGATATAAGCGGGCAGATAGGGCATCAGGCCAAACGGCCACATGAAAAGCAGCACATGCGGCGGATAAACCCAGAAATGTTCAGGGTAGGCGGCGCCGAGCATTTCGCGGAGCGCGGCGTTGTAGGCCGAGAGGTCAAACAACGTCGCCGGGCCGCCGCCGAGCGCCGCTCGGCCGCCCATCCAGGTATTGATGAAATCGCGGCCGATGAGGAAGTGCGTGCCATCGATCCATGGTTTCCCGATGGACGGCAGACCCGCGAGCGCGAAATAGGCAGCCTCGAGCGAAACAAAAAACACCGCCGCGGCCACTGTCAGTTTGCCGTAAAGCTCGTCAATCGGCGTCAGCCCGGACGGAGCCGCCACAATGCCGACGCGCGGTGAGAGCAGAGACATCGGTGAAACCGTGACCGGCACTGGTAAAAATCAGATGAAAACCGCCTTTCAACCGGAGTTCGACTTGGCCCTTGCGCCGCCGCTGAAGATCGACGGCATGCGCTTTCATCCGGGTTATCTCGATGCCGGGCGCCAGCAGGATTTACTGGCGGCAATCCGCCCGCTGTTCGCCGCCGCTCCTCTCTACACGTCGCGGATGCCGAAATCGGGACGGCCGATGTCGGTGCGCATGTCGAACTGCGGCCCGCTTGGCTGGATGTCCGATGAGCGCGGTTACCATTACGGGCCGGTGCATCCGGAAACCGGCCAGGCGTGGCCGCCGATTCCTGCTGCGTTGATCGCGATCTGGAACGATATCGCGGAATACCCGCATCCGCCTGAAGCCTGCCTAATTAATTTCTACGGTCCGTCGGCCAAAATGGGGTTGCATCAGGATCGCGACGAACAGGATTTTGCCGCGCCGGTGGTGTCGTTGTCGTTCGGAGATTCGTGCCTGTTTCGGATTGGCGGGTCCAGGCGCAACGATCCAACCCGTTCCTTCCGGCTGAATTCCGGCGACGCACTGGTGCTTGGGGGCGCTGCACGGCTTGCTTTCCATGGCGTCGACCGGATTTATCCCGGCACCTCGGCCTTGCTCACGGACGGCGGGCGGATCAATCTGACTATGCGGCGAGTGACGCGGCCAAATGCGCATTCGGCGGCACGACGCCCCGCAATGGCGATGCAGGAATAACGAAGATGATGCGCGCCAGCCAAACTGGATCAATTCGCGCCGTCGCGTTCCTCGCGGCGGTTTGCGCCGCCATTGCGCTGACAACAGCGTCGGCAATTCCGGCGCGCGCAGCCGAGCCGGTGTTTCCGGTCGGCTCTCGGCTCGGCATCGTTCCGCCGCCGGACATGATCCCAAGCCCGGCCTTCAGCGGCTTCGCCGATCCCAACAAGGACGCCGCGATTCTTCTGGTCACGTTTCCGCCGGTGGCCTTCGACCAGCTCGACAAGTCCATGGTTCCGGAAGAGCTGAAGAAACAAGGCATCGAGGTCGCGCAGCGCGAACCGATCGAACTTGGCTTCGGCAAAGGTTTTGTCGTGCGCGCCAGACAAACAACCGAGAGAGGCCGCTATCGCAAATGGCTGCTAGTTGTTGCCGCCAATGATCTCACCGCGCTGGTCACGATCCAGGTTCCGGACGGCGACACGCAGTATTCGGACAAGGTCTTGAACGATGCCGTCGCGACCTTGGCGGTGCGCGCGAGCGTACCCGACGCGGAACGGCTGAGCCTGTTGCCATTCAAGGTCGGCGACATGGCCGGCTTCCGCATCGACGACGTATTGCCGGGCCGCGCCTTGATGCTGATCGATGCCGGTGCGTGGCAGGCCGCGACCCAACATACGCATTTTCTCATCGCCGCCATGGAAGGTGGTCCCAACGAGACGCAGGACCGCGACGAGTTTGCGCGGGTGGCGTTCGGTCAGATCAGCGGCCTCAAGGACGTGCAAATCCAGGATGCCGAGCCGCTGCGCATCGGCGGCCAGGCGGGATACGAGACCCTCGCCACGGCCAAGGACGGCAAAAGCGACAGCAATGTCAGGGTGGTGCAGTGGCTGCGCTTCGGCAGCGGCAGCTACATGCAAATGATCGGCGTCTCGCCAACCGACCAGTGGCCGGACGTATTCGCGCGGCTGCGTGCCGTGCGCGATAGCGTCACTCCGAAGTGAAAATAAATTCCGCCCCAGTGAAGTGCGCGCGAAGCGAGCCTCGCGGGATGACGGTTCACGACCTCGTCGAACTTGCGTTGTCGTTGGTGGACGAGGCAGGCGCCATCTTCGGTCCGCCTTTGGATACGCCGACCAAAGCCGGGCGCAGGACCCGCTCGCCGATCATGTAGCCGGGCTGAACCACCTGCACGACGCTGCCGGCCGGGACCGAAGCGTCGGGCACTTCGAACATGGCTTGATGCAGATTGGGATCGAATTTTTCGCCCTGTGGCGTGAACTGGCGCACGCCGTTCTTTTCCAGCGCCTTGATGAGCTCGCGCTCGGTCAGGTCGACGCCGTCGATCAGCGCCTTCACGCCGGACTGGACGCTGGCACGCAATTCCGGCGTTACTGTTTCGAGCGCGCGGCGCATATTGTCGGCAACTGCAAGCATGTCGCGCCCGAACGACGCAACGCTATAGAGCCGTGAATCGGCAACTTCGCGCTCGGTCCGCTTGCGCAGATTTTCCATCTCGGCGAGCGTGCGCAACAGTCGGTCTTTCATTTCGGCGTGCTCGCGCTCCAACGCCGTGGATGGCGTCGGCTCATTGACCGCAGCTTCGGGCGGCGCGCCCACTTCGTCCTCGGCGCGAGCGGTCTGATCCGTCATCGGTTTTCCCATCGTTTCCCTGCCCCGCATATCAGGGCTGAAACGGCAAAAATCAAGCTGTTAAAGGGGCCTTAGCCACCGAGCAGCTTGCTCACCACCTTGGCGGTATAGTCCACCATCGGAACAATACGCGCGTAATTGAGCCGGGTCGGGCCGATCACGCCGAGCACGCCGACGATATGGCCGGACGCGTCGTGATAAGGCGCGACGATCGTCGACGAGCCGGACAGCGAAAACAGCTTATTCTCCGAACCGATGAAGACCCGCACGCCCTCGGCCTGCTCGGCGCGGCCAAGCAGATCGATAACCTCGCGCCGGGTTTCGAGATCGTCGAACAACAGCCGGACGCGTTCGAGGTCGGCGACTGCCTTGAGGTCGTCGAGCAGATGCGCCTGGCCGCGCACGATCAATTTGCGCTCGTCATGATCGCCGCCCGACCAGCTCGCCAGCCCTTCGGCGACGATCTTTTTGGTCAACTGATCGAGCTGCGCTTCGCTTTCCTTGAGCGTGCGCTCGATCTCGGCCTTGACCTCGTCGAGGGCATGGCCGCGAATACGGGCATTGAGAAAGTTCGCGGCTTCGGTCAACACCGAGGTGGGCAGGCCGACCGAAATGTTGAGGATGCGGTTTTCGACCTGGCCGTCTTCGGCGACCAGGATCACCATGGCGCGCTCGGGCTCGAGGCGGACGAACTCGATGTGCTTGAGCCGCGGGTTCGATTTTGCCGTGAGCACGACGCCGGCGGCGCGGCTTAAGCCGGACAGCAGACCCGATGCTTCGATCAACACCGCCTCCACCGACTTGGCCTGACCGGAACCCGCGACCTGCGCTTCGATGGCGCGGCGGTCGCGCTCGGTGAGGTCGCCGATCTGCATCAGCGCATCGACGAAAAATCGCAGTCCCATCTCGGTCGGCAGCCGGCCGGCCGAGGTATGCGGCGCATAGACGAGACCGAGCTGCTCCAGATCGGACATAACGTTACGCACCGAGGCCGGCGACAACGTCATCGGCAGGATGCGCGACAGATTGCGTGAGCCGACCGGCTCGCCGGTCGCCAGATAGCTTTCGACGATCTGGCGGAAAATCTCGCGCGAACGCTCGTTGAGCTGGGCGAGGCCCAGCTGATTCACGCCGGTAGGAAATTCATGACTGGCCAAGCGGTCATTACCTTCGGTCTCACCCTATCACTCCGCGGCAGCCATCGCACCGGCGCGCCCGCGCGGTTCGCCACGCAGCCAATCCATCAACTGGCGCACCGAGCCGAGCTCCTCCAGCCGGTCGACCGCGCCGACGACGCGCGCGATATTCGCCTGTGGAATAACGCCCTCGGCATAGAGGCGGAATTTTTGCTCGATCTGGGCGCGCGACAGCGGATTCTCGAGCGCGCCGAGCGGATGTTCGCAGCGCGCCGAAAGCACCGCGCCGTCGTCCATAGCGATTTCCACTATCGCCTGGGAGTGATCGACCGACGCATCGGCGCGGACCTCGACCTTTTCGGCGGCAAAGGCGCGCAGCTTTGGATCGTCGTAGCGGCCGGGGTCGAATTGCGCCAGCGTCAACGCACGATCGTGCAGGATCGCGGCGGTGGTGTAATGGGCGGACAATAACGCTTCGAATTTCCCTTTATAGCTGCCGAAGCCGCCATGCATGTCGAACGCGGTTTTACTCAACGCGACCTGGACTTTGCGCACGCGCGCGCCGTCGATGGCGTGCTTCTGCGCCAGCTCGAACAAGGCCGTGTTCATACCCTGGATGAGCGTCGCGGACGGCCATAGCCGCAGCGCGATCTGTTCGAGCTCGAAGCGTTGCCCGAGATCGGCGATCGCCAGATCCGGTTTGCCGCCATTGACGTAAGTATTGTAAAGGCCGCCGTCTTTAGCGGTGAGAAATTCGCGGCTGGCGACAAATTTCTGCTGCGCCAGGAGCGCCGCCATCAAGCCGGACAGTGCGCCGCGGCATTGATGGAACTTCACCGTTGGCGTGCCCCAGGCGGCAAAGGTGCCGGCGGCCTGACTGCCGGCCAGCCCAAATGCGCGCGCCATCGTATCGGCATCGAAGTCGAGGAGCCGACCGGCCGCGGCGGCGGCGCCGAACGGCCCGAAGATTCCCGGGCCGTGCCAGCCGCGCGCGCGAAACACCGGATAATCGGTGCCGATGCCGATCCGCGTCGTCACCTCGCTGCCCACGGCGACGGCGACCAGAAAGTCGCGGCCGGAGCAGCCGTCGCGTTCGGCAATCGCCAGCGCCGGCGGCACGATTTCAGGCGTGATATGCGTCATGGTCGCGCGGTGCACGTCGCACATCGTGACCGCGGTGATGAGATAGCCATTGAGCAGCGTTGCGCCGGCAAGCGAGGAAGTCTCGCCGCCGATCACGCTTGCTTCGGAACCCGGCGCCAGCGCCGCGGCCAAGGCCGCGACCTGCCCGGTCTCCTCGCCACGATGCCCGGCCACCGCGCAGGCCAGCGCGTCCAAAATGAGATTTTTGCAATGCTCGCTCACGCGCTGCTGCAGATCTTCATACCGCAGCGTGGCCGCGAACTGTGCCAGCACCTGTGTCGGTTCCGCCGCCATTGCGATCTCCGAATAATCCTTGAGCCGGCCGGAGCGTAGCGGTTCGCGGCGATAAGTGGAATTGGGCTTGGCAAGGCCTAGGTCTTGTGGCCGGCCTAGAGTAGCGCCTAAAAGCGTCACGCAGCCGATGCTTTGCCGTCGGCGACCGGGAGAACCTGCATGCGACCGAGCCGCCGACAAGTTGACGAATTGCGCCCTGTCTCGCTCGAACGCGGCGTGGTGAAATACGCGGAAGGCTCTTGCTTCGTGAAATTCGGCGACACCCATGTGCTGGTCACCGCCACGCTTGAGGATCGCCTGCCGCCCTGGCTCAAGGGCCAGGCCCGCGGCTGGATCACCGCCGAATACGGCATGCTGCCGCGCGCGACGCTGGAGCGGACGCGGCGTGAGGCTTCCGCCGGCAAGCAGAACGGGCGCACGGTGGAGATTCAGCGCCTGATCGGCCGCAGCCTGCGCTCGGTGGTCGATCTCAAGGCGCTCGGCGAACGGCAGATCACGATCGACTGCGACGTGATCCAGGCCGACGGCGGCACCCGCACCGCGTCCATCACCGGCGCCTGGATTGCGCTGTACGACTGCCTCACCTGGATGAAGACGCGCCAGATGGTCGAACTCGAAGTGCTACGCGAACATATCGCGGCGATTTCCTGCGGCGTTTGTTCCGGCGTAGCGGTGCTCGACCTCGATTACGCCGAGGATTCCCAAGCCGACACCGACGCCAATTTCGTGCTGACCGGCTCAGGCAATATCGTCGAGGTGCAGGCCACCGCAGAAAAGACGCCGTTCTCGGAGGAGCAGTTTTCGGCGCTGCTGGGGCTCGCCCGCAAAGGTGTCGCCAAGCTGGTCGATCTGCAAAAGATGGCGGTGATGTGAGGCAGCCGAACCGCCGCATTATCGGCCGGCTCGTCATCGCGACGCATAATCCCGGCAAGCTTGCCGAAATGCGGCACCTGCTTGCCCCCTACGGCATCGACGCCATATCAGCGGGTGAACTCGGCCTACAGGAACCGGACGAGACCGGAATGACATTTCGCGACAACGCGCGCATCAAGGCGCGAGCGGCGGCGGCGGCAACCGGGCTACCGGCTTTTGCCGACGATTCCGGCCTCGCGGTCGATGCGCTCGATGGCGCGCCCGGAATTTTTTCCGCGCGGTGGGCCGGACGCGATAAAAATTTCAGCCGCGCCATGGAGACGATCGAGGACAAGCTGCGCGAACGTAGTGCGACCGCGCCGGACCGCCGCAAGGCGCATTTCGTCTCGGCGCTCGCCGTCGCCTGGCCGGACGGCCATGTCGAGGAGTTCAGGGCGCAAGTTGACGGCGTTCTGGTCTGGCCGCCGCGCGGCGACAAGGGATTTGGCTACGATCCAATGTTCCTGCCGGACGGCCATGAGCGAACGTTCGGCGAAATGGGAAGCGAGGAAAAGCATGGCCTGCCGCCGCGGGGACAGGGACTTTCGCACCGCGCTCGGGCCTTTTTGAAACTGGCGGAGGCGTGCCTTGAACAGCACTGAGCAGGCCTTCGGCGTCTATATCCACTGGCCGTTCTGCCAGTCGAAATGTCCCTATTGCGATTTCAACAGCCACGTCCGGCGTGAGCCGATTGACGAGGCGCGCTTTAGCCGCGCGTTCACAGCCGAGATCGCCGCCACCGCGGTGCGGGTGCCGGAGCGGACCGTCTCCACCGTCTTCTTCGGCGGCGGCACGCCGTCGCTGATGCAGCCGACGACGATTGCCACGGTGCTGGACGCGATCGCACGGTATTGGTGCGTCGCGCCCGACGCCGAAATCACGCTGGAAGCCAATCCGTCGAGCGTCGAGGCGACGCGTTTTCGCGGCTACCGCACGGCGGGCGTCAACCGCGTGTCACTCGGCGTTCAGGCGCTCGACGATCGCGTGCTGACCGAGCTCGGACGGCTGCATACGGCGCGCGAGGCGCTCGCCGCCGTTGGCATCGCGCGCTCGGTGTTCGACCGCTATTCATTCGACCTGATCTATGCGCGGCCGGGGCAACGCCCGGACGACTGGGCGCGGGAGTTGAAGACCGCGCTGGCCGAGGCCGGCGAGCATCTGTCGCTCTACCAATTGACCATCGAGCCGGAGACGCCTTTTTTCGCACTGCACGAGGCGGGCAAGTTGCGGCTGCCGGACGAAGACACATCGCGGGCGCTGTACGACACCACGCAGGAGATTTGCGCGGCGCATGGCCTGCCAGCCTACGAGGTTTCCAATCACGCCCGGCCCGGCGGCGAATGCCGGCACAATCTGGTCTATTGGCGCGCCCAGGAATATGCCGGCATCGGCCCCGGTGCGCATGGCCGGCTCGATATCGCCGGCGAACGGCATGCCACCGCCACCGAAAGGCGGCCTGAAACCTGGCTCAGCCAGGTCGAGACGCGGGGTGACGGCTTGGTCACCGACGATGTGCTGACCCGCGAGGAACGGTCGGACGAGTTCTTGCTGATGGGGCTGCGGCTGGCCGAAGGCATCGAGCTTAGCCGCTACGCCGACGTCGCCGGCCGCCGGCTCGATCCGGACCGGATCGCGAGCCTGCATACCCACGGCCTGATCGAGACGACGGCGCAGGGCCGCTTGCGCGTCACCCTGCCCGGTTTTCCGGTGCTCGATGCGGTTGTGGCCGATTTAGCTGCCTGAAGCACATCAGAAATTAATAAGCTAGCTTAGTATTATGCAAGACCATTGAAGGAAACTGGCATTCAGCTCGTTCCGAAACTGCGATAAAACGGGAGCCAAGAGCGGGCGCGCTATAGCTTTAATAAGCTAGCGTATTACCCTGCAACCGCCCCGCCAAAGCTCTTTGGAGCGGGGGAGACAACCTGTGGGCCGGCAGCGGCAACGCGCAATACGGCTAGGCCGCGCTCGTTGGTGCCATCGGCCTTGAAGCGAAACAGTCCGTCAATGCCGGAAAAGCCAGACGGATTGGTCAGCACTTCCGGCGAAAATCGCTGCGCCCCTTGGGTTTTCACCAGAGCGGCGATCAGCGCCACAGCGTCATAGGCCAGTGTGGCCGTCCGCACCGGGTCCTGCTTATAGCGGTTGCGGTAGCGGGCGGCGAAATTCCGGTAGCCGGTGCCATCGGGCGCCGCATACCAGCCGCCATCGAGCGCCGGGGTGGCAAAGATGCGCGGATCGTCCCACAGACCCGTACCGAGAAGCTGCAGCCGTTTGACGTTGACGCCGTCGGCGATGAGGCCCTGGACAACATCCGGCACCGCGTCACCACCGTCGGCAATGAACAATGCGTCGGCGCGTGCCGAAGCCTGCGCGATATTACGGATCGGTCCGGCCATCGCGGCCTTGTCGTGCGGATAGTGTTCGAGGCCGACGATCTGGGCGCTGCGCCGGGTCACCGCCTGTTTGAACGCCGCTTCGACCACGGTGCCATAGGGATTATCGGGAATGAGCGCCGCGAAGGAATGTTTCCCGGTCGAGGTGGTATATTGCACGATGCGGTCGACATCCGATTCCGGCAGGAAGCTCAACAGATAAACGCCGCGGGAGGCGACATTGGCGTCGGTCGAAAACGCGATCACCGGCACATTGCGCGATTGCGTCACCTGGCCGACGAAGCTAACCGATTGCGCAAACAGCGGACCGAGAATGATTTCGGCGCCCTGATCGAGTGCCTGTTGCGCCGCGGCCCGCGCCGCTTCGGCGGTGCCGCTGTCGTCTTTCACCAGGATCTGGATGTTCGGCCCGCTAAATTCGTCGATCGCCATTTCCGCGGCGTTGCGCATCGCCTGGCCGGCAATGCCGGCATTGCCCGGCGCGGTGAGCGGCAGGATCAGGCCGGCTTTGACTTCGCCGGCGCCGATCACGTTGCCGAGCGGCACCTGTGCGGTTTGCGGCGACGGGGGCGCCGCCGAGGACAGATATTGGGAATTTCCCGAGCAGCCGGCCAAGAGCGCGCCTGCCGTGGCCAGCAAGCCCGCAATCGAGCGGCGCCGCGTTGGCATCTCCGCCGACGCCTGAACCTGCACTTCCGCGGACACGGCGGATCTCCCCACGACGCCCCGGCGCCATACGGCTACGCCAATGGGACATATTGGCGGCGAATGGTTAACTAAATGAAAAGAATAAGGAATTCGACTTGGCCATGACGGCGGCCAGGACCGCGTTTACAGTGCCTGAATGCGCAACAAGTTTCGCGATCGGGCGGCAAGTGGCGGCGGCAGCGGACACTACATCCTCGCCGGCCGGCCTATCGAAGTGGCGAAGCTCGCACAGGGCCTGCACATCGTCGCTACGCCGATCGGCAATCTCGGCGACATCACGCTGCGCGCGCTCGAAGCGCTCGCCGGCGCCGACCTGATCGCCTGCGAGGACACGCGCGTCACGCGCAAATTGCTTGACCGCTACGGCATCGCGACTCCTCTGATGCCCTATCACGAGCACAACGCGGCCAAGGCGCGACCGGCATTGTTGGGCCGTCTCGGCGAAGGCGCCGCGATCGCATTGGTTTCGGATGCCGGGACGCCGCTCATCTCCGATCCCGGCTACAAGCTTGGCCGCGCGGCGGCGGCGGCCGGCTATGCCGTCACTGCGATCCCCGGCGCTTCGGCTCTGCTGACGGCTTTGACTGTATCCGGACTGCCGACCGATCAATTCCTGTTCGCTGGCTTCTTGCCGCCGAAGGCGGCGGCGCGGCGTAGCCGCATAGCCGAGCTAAGCCGTATCCCGGCTACGCTTATTCTGTTTGAAACCGGCCCGCGCGTCGGCGCGGCGCTTGCCGATCTCGCCTTTGGCCTTGGCCCGGCGCGCCAGACGGCGCTGTGCCGCGAACTCACCAAGCTGCATGAAGAGATTGTGCGCGGCGATCTTGCCAGCCTGGCGCAAGCCTACGCGAACAACGAGCCGCGCGGTGAGATTGTTCTCGTCATCGCGCCGCCGCCGGCGCCGCAGCAGGTCAGCGCCGCCGAGACCGAAACCTTGTTGCGCGCGGCGCTCGATCGCGTTTCCCTCAAGGACGCGGTCGGCGAAGTCGCCGACGCAACGGGTCTGCCGCGCCGCGAGGTCTACCAGCGCGCGCTGGCGCTCGCCAAGGAAACCAGCCAAAGCGGCAAACAAGGTGCGAAAGATGGCGCGCTACGCTGAGCCCGTTAAGCCGCTGAAATCGGCGCAGCGAACCCCGCGGCCCGAACGCGTCAAGGCGTTCCGGCTCGGGCTTTCGGCGGAGGGCCGCACCGCGATGTTCCTAATCGCCAAAGCCTATCGCATTATCGCGCGGCGGTGGAAAACGCCGTTCGGCGAAATTGACATTGTCGCCCGCCGCCGCCGCGCGCTGGTTTTCGTCGAGGTCAAGGCGCGCGGCACTTACGACGAAGCCGCGGAAGCGGTGACCGCGCGCGGCACAGAGCGCATCATCGGCGCTGCCGAATTCTGGCTGGCGTCCCACCCCGATGATACCAACGCCGAAATCCGCTTCGATGCAATCCTGGTGGTGCCCGGCAAAATTCCGCGACACATCGTCAATGCGTTTGACGCCAGCACCTGATCGCGGGTGAACCGCCGCGTCAGGCCGCGTTGAGCTTGCCGAAGAACTGATCGACCTGGGCGCGGATAGTGGCCGCCGCCGCGGCAAGATCGTCAGCGAGCGCCTTCACCGAAGCGGCACTGGAGCGCGTATTCTGCGTCGCTTCACCGAGGCGTTCGACTTCGGCAGACGCTTCATGGGTGCGGCGCGCCGCAACCTCGATGCTGCGCGCCATTTCCTGGCTCGCCGCGCCCTGCTCGGTGACTGCCGTCGCGATGGCGCCGGAAATCTCGCTCATGTCGCCGATGGTGCGCTCGATGCCGGCGATGGCTTCGATCGAGCGCCGCGTCGCGCCCTGCATCGCCGCGATCTGCGCGCCGATCTCGTCGGTTGCCTTGGCGGTCTGCGACGACAGCGCCTTCACCTCGCCCGCCACCACCGAGAAGCCGCGGCCGGCCTCGCCGGCGCGCGCGGCTTCGATGGTGGCGTTGAGGGCGAGCAGATTAGTCTGCGAAGCGATATCCGTGATCAGCTTGATGACGTCGCCGATGCGCCGGCCAGCTTCGTCGAGCTCCCTCACCGCGTCGTTGCTGCGCGCGGCTTCGTCGATGGCTTTCGTCGCGATGCCGTTCGATTGCACGACCTGACGATCGATTTCGGTAACCGAGACAGCGAGCTCTTCAGCGGCCGAAGCGATATCGCGCACATTGGCAAAAGCTTCGTTCGAGGCCGCCACGGCGCCGGACGTCTTCGCTGAGGCCGAATCCGCCACCTCGGTCAGTTGCGACGACGCCGCCAGCATATGTTCGAACAAGCGGCCGAGCTCGGACAGGCTCGCCTCGATCTTGGTGCCGAAGCGGGCGATCTCGGTGGCGATCTCGTCCTGCCGCCGCGCCCGCGCTTCTGCGTCGGACAGCACGGTTTTATTCAGATCAACATTGCGGCGCATGGCCTCCTGGAATACTTCGATTGAGCGCGCCAGCGCGCCGATCTCGTCGGCACGATCGCTATAGGGCACAGCGCGCGCCTCGCCGCGGGCCACCGCCTCGGTGACGCCGGTAACCGCGGCGAGCGGGCGCGCCACCGAACGGTGAATCATCAGCGCGCCGCAGACCGCCAGCATCAGCGCGAGCGCGCCGAGCACCATCATCTGTGCCGCGCCGGTGTTGGTGTCGCTCGTGATCTGGGCATAGATGTCCTGCGAGCGTTTCGCGTAAAGCTTGCCGAGCCTGTCGAGGTCGTTGGTCAGAGCCGTGCGCACCGCGCGACTGGCGTCGTTATCGCCCCATTCGCGCCCGGATGCCGGGCTGATTTCGGTGCCGCGGCGAACCAGCTCGCGGCGGAAATCCTGGAATTGCCGCACGCGCGCGGCAAATTCGGCGAAGACATCCGCGTCTTCGGGGCGCACCGACTTCTGCCATTCCGCCACCACGTTGCCGATTTGCTCGTTGAAGCGCGTCAGGCCGTCGGCGAATTTCTTCGCCGTGTCGAGGTCCGGCGACATGTAAATGCCGCGCGATTCCATCACGACCGCATACAACAGGCTGCTTATGCGCTCGACGTTCTCGGTACCGACGAAAGCGGATTCGAATTCCTTGGTCCGCGCCACGTGCCGCTCGGCATTGAAAATCGCCAGAGCCGCCAGCGCCACCATCACGGTAGCCAGCAGCGCGAAGATGACATAGAGCTTGGCGGCGATCGAAAATTTCGCCAGAGTCATGCAAGCCGGCCCGACATCTGATTGCCAATGCCGAGCAATTTGACGGTAACATGTTAACTGCAGGTTTACCTTCCGATTGACCGGGCGCGGCGCCGCCTTACATGAGTCCCCGTCGCGCAATTCGCGCCAGCCCAATCGGATAAAGTGCCGCCGGATCGCCGCCTATGCGCTTGAACGTCGCCGTCCAGATGGACCCGATCGAGGGGATCAATATCCGCGGCGATTCCACCTTCGCGCTGCTATTGGAAGCGCAGGCGCGCGCCCACCCGCTGTCCTATTACACGCCCGGCCAGCTGGCGATGCGCGACGGCAAGGTCTCGGCCACGGTGCGGCCGCTCACCGTGCGTGACACAGTCGGCGATCATTTTACCCTCGGCGAGCCGCGCCACGCCGAACTTGCCTCCTTCGACGTCATTTTGCTGCGGCAGGATCCGCCGTTCGATCTCGCTTACATCACCTCGACGCATATGCTCGAGCGCGTTGCCGCCAAAACGCTGGTCGTCAACGATCCTGCGCATGTGCGCAATGCGCCGGAAAAGGTCTTCGTCACCGAATTTCCCGATCTGATGCCGCCGACGCTGGTCACCCGCGATCTTGACGCCATCAAGCGATTCCGCGCCGAGCAAGGCGACATCGTTATGAAGCCGCTCTACGGCAAAGGCGGCGAGGCGGTTTTTCGGCTAGCGGGCGAGGACCTTAATTTCGGCTCGCTGTACGACTTGTTCGCCGCGACCTTTCGCGAGCAATGGGTCGTGCAGAAATTTTTGCCCGCGGTGAAGGCTGGCGACAAGCGCATCATCCTGGTCGACGGCGAGTTCGCCGGCGCCGTCAACCGCGTGCCGGCACCGGACGATCTGCGCTCCAACATGGTGCGCGGCGGCGTTGCCAAGGCGACCGATCTCACGGCGCGCGAGCGCGAAATCTGTGCGCGGCTCGGGCCGGCGCTGCGCGAGCGCGGCCTGTTGTTCGTCGGCATCGACGTGATCGGCGATTACCTCACCGAGATCAACGTCACCTCGCCGACCGGCATCCGCTCGGTGAAAAATCTCGGCGGCGCCGATATCGCAAGCCTGATCTGGGACAAGATCGAGGCGAAGCGGAAATAATTATCCGCGCGCCGGGGCCGGCGAAACAGTGCCGATTCCCCGTGGCGATGGCTTTCGCACCGTCAGGATGAGCGCCGCCGCGAACAGGCAAAGCGCGCCGGCGATGAAGAAGGCCGGCAGATAGGTCGAATATTCGGTGCGCACCAAACCGGCGCCGAACGCAGCACTGGCGGCGCCGATCTGATGGCCGGCAAACACCCAGCCGAACACCATGCCGGCTTTCTCCGGACCGAAGCGGTCGGCCGTCAGTTTCACGGTCGGCGGCACGGTGGCAATCCAGTCGAGACCGTAGAACACCGCGAACAGCGACAAGCCGTAGAAGGTGAAATCGGTAAACGGCAGATAGATCAGCGACAGCCCGCGCAAGCCGTAATACCAGAACAACAGCCAGCGATTGTCAAAGCGGTCGGACAGCCAGCCCGAACCGATGGTGCCGAAGAAATCGAAGAAACCCATCATCGCCAGCACGCTCGCCGCAGCCACCGCTGGCAAACCGTAGTCGTGGCACAGCGTGATGAAGTGGGTCTGGATCAGGCCATTGGTGCTGCTGCCGCAGACAAAGAACGTGCCGAACAGCACCCAGAAGATCGGCACGCGCGCCGCGTCCTTGAGCACCTTGATGGGCGCCATCAGCAACGAGACGAGTCCCACGCCTTCGGGCGGCCGCGGCGTGATCTTGCTCTCGCCGTAGAGCGGCAGATTGAGGTCGCTCGGCCGGTCGTGCATCAGCAGCGACGCCACAAGGCCGACCAGAGCCAACATGGCGGAAACGAAAATGAGCGCCGAGCGCCAGCCAAAACGGGTGGTAAGTTCGGCGATCAGCGGCAGAAACACCAGCTGACCAGTCGCACTGCTCGCCGCCAGCATACCCATGACGACGCCGCGGCGATGGTTGAACCAGCGGGTCGCCACCGTCGCCGCCAGGACCATCGCGGTCAGTCCGGTGCCTATGCCCACCACGATGCCCCAGAGCAGGATGAGCTGCCAGAGCTGTGTCATCGCCAGCGATGTCAGCAGACCGCCCGCGATCAACGCCATGGCGAACATGATGACGCGGCGGACGCCGAAGCGATTCATGAAGGCTGCGGCGAACGGACCGAACAGTCCGAACAGCATGATGCGGATCGCCAGTGCCGAGGAAATTTGAGCGTTGTCCCAGCCGAATTCCTTCTCGAGCGGCACGATCAGCACGCCGGGCGTGCCCATCGCCGCGGCGGTGACCAGAAGCGTAAGAAAGGTCACCCCAACCACGACCCATCCGTAATGGACGTCGCGGCGGGATAAAGCGGCGGCAAGCGCGGTGGACGCCATTGCGGGTATTTCCTGACGGCCCGGAGTTAGATGATGTTTGTCATCAAAGCTTGTTTATTGATGACGATCGTCATATAATTTGTCAAGTTGTCATTGCCCATCTGCATGGCTGAGGTGCCCAATGCGCGTAAGCCGGGAGAAAGCCGCGGAAAACCGCGAACGCATCATCGAGGCGGCCGGAGCCTTGTTCCGCGAAAAGGGCTTCGACGGCATCGGCGTCGCCGACATTATGAAAGCGGCCGATCTGACCCATGGCGGCTTCTACGGCCATTTCACCTCAAAGGACGATCTTGTGGCGCAAGCGAGCCGGCGCGCGATGGCGCGCGCCGCCATCAATTGGGAAAAGGTCGTCGCCGGCGCCAAGACCGAGCCTTATGCGGCGCTGCTCGCGCATTACCTGTCGCCACGGCACCGTGACGAGCCGGGCCACGGTTGCGCCTTCGCGGCGCTAAGTAGCGATGCGGCGCGCTGCGGCAGGCCGGTACGGACAGCCTTCGCCCAAGGACTGGAACCGCTGATCGACATTGTCGCCAAGGCCATTCCGGGCCGCTCGAAAGCGGCACGGCGGCGCAAGGCGGTTGCGGCAGTGGCCGAACTGGTCGGCGCCGTTATCCTGGCCAGGGCGGTCGGTGACGCTGCGCTATCCGACGAAATCCTCGAAGCGGCGCGACGGGAATTGCTCCAGGCCGCCCAACGGTAAGAGCTTTGTTCCCCCGGGTCACCGCGTGCTGCGCGTCGCCCGCACGCTGGCCGACCTCGACGGCGCCGACAAAGTCGGCCGCGTTCATCTCGCCGAGGCATTGTCCTATCGCGCCCTCGCCGAGGAAGTGCGGCGCGCGGCTTAAGTCATCATCCGATAAAGATCAGCCCGCACCGTTGCCGACGTGGATGGCGCCGCGCATGCCAATCGCGGCCAGAAATTCCTGTCGCGTCTCGGCGTGATCGCGGAATACGCCGAGCATCCGGCTCGTCACCATGGTGACGCCGGGCTTGTGCACGCCGCGCGTGGTCATACATTGGTGCGTCGCCTCGGTGACCACGGCGACGCCATGCGGCTTGAGTACGGCCTCAAGGCAGGCCGCGATTTCGGCCGTCATCTTCTCCTGAATCTGCAAGCGCCGCGAATAGACCTCGACCAGCCGCGCCAGTTTTGAAATGCCGACCACGCGGTTGCGCGGAATGTAGCCGATATGCACGCGGCCGATGATCGGCGCGAGATGATGCTCGCAGTGCGATTCGAAACGGATGTCGCGCAGCACCACGACTTCGTCGTAACCGCCGGTCTCCTCGAAGGTGCGCTTGAGATATTCGCGCGGATCGTCGTTGTAGCCGGAGAACCATTCCTCGTAGGCGCGCACGACGCGCCCCGGCGTGGCGTGCAGCCCTTCGCGGTCGGGATCGTCGCCGGCCCAGCGGATCAGCGTGCGCACGGCGTCCTCGGCCTGGGCCCGCGACGGCCGGTTCGGCGCCGCGGCCTTGCCGCGGGCGCGTTTGGTACTCAATACCTTATCCATTCGATGTCTCCGGCCGCGCTTGCGCTTTCAATCAATGGCTGCATTGCCCTTTGCGCCCTTTGCAGGGCCATCCCTTTGCAGGGTCATGTTAACAAAGCATCAACCCTTCCTCCAATCGCATCCGCCCCGTTCAGGCCGCGAATGCCGGCGGCAAGCAATGCGCAAGGTTCATAGGCCAAAATCCGCGTCACCGCATCGATAAACCGGGCCGGGAAGCGGCTGCCGCCGAACAGCCGCGCCGCGCCGAGCGGGGACAGGGACCATGCGGCCGCGTGCCGAAATTCGACGACCCGCCATCATCACCCGACGGGTGATTTCGCTGATCGTTCGCGCCCTCGCCATCACGTCGATGTCGTTCGCGGTGGCGTTCGGCTTTCTGTCGGGAGCGACCGCGCCCGGCAGCCATTACGATCCCTACTCGTTCGCGATCGGCGTCGCGGCTTTGTTCGGCGCCTCGTGCGGCGCCATGGGCATCATGCTTTCGCGCATTCGCCAGATGAAGGCCGAGCTGCGCGGCCTGGAAACCCGCCTCGAGCAAGCCGAAGATCGTCATTGGGAAAGCCGCGAAGCCCAGGAGCGCGCCAAAAGCTTTTTTGAAGCGCAAGGCGACGTCATCGTGCGCCGCGACGGCGATGGGACGATTACTTATGCCAACGACAGCTTCTGTGCGCTGGCCGGCCGCGGCCGCGAAAGCCTTATCGGCACATCCTTCGCGCTGCCGGTAGAGGAGCAAGGCGACGCCACGGTCCTTGCCGACGGCACGCGGGTTCACGACCAGAAAATCGCCGGCGCCACCGGCTCTGGCGGCGCACGCTGGATCGCGTGGCGGGAAGTCACCGTGCGCGCCGATGGCGATAGCGAGATGCAGAGCGTCGGCCGCGACGTCACCGATCGCGTCATCGCGGAGCGGGCGCTGGCCGATGCCCGCGATCAGGCGGAAGCGGCGAGCCGCGCCAAGTCGCGCTTCCTGGCGATGGTCTCGCATGAGATCCGCACGCCGCTGAACGGCATTCTCGGCATGGCCAATCTGCTCGGCGACACGCCGCTGGTTCCCGAACAGGCGACTTATCTGACGGCGATGAAGGCATCCGGCGACACGCTGGTGTCGTTTATCGAGGAAATGCTCGATCTGGCGAAGATCGAGGCCGGCCGGCTCGACCTCACGCCGGCGCCGTTTGCGCTCGCGGCTTTTGTCGAAGAGGCGGTCGAACTGCTCGGGCCGCGCGCGCAGTCGAAAAATCTTGAAATCTGCGCTTATGTCGACGAGCGCCTGCCGTCGCGCGTGATCGGCGACGCGGCGCGGTTGCGCCAGGTTCTGTTCAACCTTGCCGGCAACGCGATCAAGTTTACCGAAACCGGCGGCGTCTCGATCGTTGTCGAGCCGGGAGCCGCCGACGACGAAATCGTTTTCGCGGTGCGCGACACCGGCATTGGCATCGCGGCCGACGATCAGGCGCGCATTTTCCTCGAATTCGAGCAAGCCGACACCGGCTCGACACGGAAATTCGTCGGCAGCGGACTCGGGCTCACCATCTCGCAGCGGATTGTCGAGCGCATGGGCGGCGTGATCGCCATCGACAGCATTCCCGGTCAAGGCTCGACATTTTGCGTCACGCTGCCGCTGCCGCGCGACGGCACGGCCGGCGCGCCTGAATTTGCCGTTCCCGATCTTGCCGGCAGCAATATTCTCATCATCGCCCCGGCCGCGATCGAAGCCTCGTTGCTGGCGCGGCGCTTGCAGCGCTGGGGCGCCCGCACCACGATCGTTGCCGACGAAAACGTGGCGGCGGCGCTGCTGCCGGAGCAGCTGTGGCGCGCCGTCCTCGTCGATCACACACTCGGCACGGCGGCGAGCGCCGCGATCGCCCGCAGCGCGGCCGCAATCCCGCTGCGTATCGTGCTGGTGACGCCGGCGATGCGCACCGAACTTGCCGCGCTCAAGGACGCGCATTTCACCGGCTATTTGATCAAGCCGGTACGGGCGGTCTCGCTGGCCGCGCGCTTTTCGCGCGATGACGATTTCGAAATCGGCGCCGGGAACGAGCCGGCCGAGACGCCGCGCGCCGCGCCCGCCAGAAGCGGCCTCTCGATTCTGGTCGCCGAGGATAACGAGATCAATGCGCTGCTCGCGCGCGCGCTGTTGGTCAAGCTCGGCCATCGTCCGACCATGGCCTCAAGCGGCGGCGCGGCGGTCGCGTGCTGGCTTGACGCGCGTGCCGCCGGCACGCCGTTCGATCGGGTGTTGATGGATTTGCATATGCCGGGCATGGACGGCCTTGAAGCCACGCGCCGGATCCGGAACATCGAAGCCGAAAAGGCTGCCGCGCGAACGCCGATTATCGCACTGACCGCCAATGTCTCGGCGGAGGACCGCGAGGCCTGCGCTGCCGCCGGCATGGATGGTTTTGTGGTCAAGCCGCTCGATCGCGACCGTCTTGCGTCGGCGCTGGCGAGCAACGACGCCGCCGCAGCCGCGGCGTAAGAAAAATTACAATCGCCGCAACGCCACCTGCTCGACCTGGTGGCTCTCGCTCTTCTTCAGGATCAGATCGGCGCGCGGCCGGGTCGGCACGATATTCTCGTGCAGATTGACCAGATTGATCCGGTTCCAGATCGACGTCGCGGTGGCGGCTGCCTCGGCGTCGGATAGTTTCGCGTAGCGGTGAAAATACGATTTCGGATCGGCGAAAGCGGTGCCGCGCATCGTCAGGAAGCGACTGACATACCACGATTGCAGCACCGCCTCGTCGGCATCGAGATAGATCGAGAAATCGAAAAAGTCCGAGACGAACGGAACGGCCTTGTCGTCCTTCGGCAAGCGGCCGGCCTGCAGCACATTCAGTCCCTCGACGATCAGGATGTCCGGCCGGTCGATCTCGATCCAGACGTTCGGCACCACGTCATAGACCAGATGCGAGTACATCGGCGCATGCACTGGCCGGCGGCCGGCTTTGATGTCGGAGAGAAAGCGCAACAGCGCCTGGACGTCATAGCTTTCCGGAAAGCCCTTCTTGTCCATCAGGCCTTCGCGGTCGAGCACCGCATTGGGATAGAGGAACCCGTCGGTGGTGACGAGATCGACCTTCGGTACGTTCGGCCAGCGGGCCAAGAGCGCCTGCAGCACCCGCGCCGTGGTCGATTTGCCGACCGCCACCGAACCGCCCACGCCGATGATGTACGGCATCTTGGCATCCTCGGTGCCGAGGAACCGCCGTTGCGCGCGAAACAAGTTTTGCGTCGCCGCCACATAAAGCGAGAGCAGCCGCGACAGCGGCAAATAAATCTCCTCGACTTCCGAAATATCGAGCCGGTCATGCATCGAGCGCAGCCGCGAGATTTCAACCGGCTCGAGCGTCATCGGCGTATCTTCGCGGAGCGTCGCCCATTCGGTGCGCGAGAACACGCGATAGGGCAATACGTCCTGCTCGGTGCGCTGCTCCATACGCGTCAGCCGCTTTTGCGGGCCGCCTTCTCGTCCAGGCCCGACTGCCGCGTGCGCGCACCGAGTTCGGCCTCAATCTCGTCCAGCGCAATACCGCGGGCGTGGAGCACGACCAGGAGGTGATAGAGCACGTCGGCGGCTTCGGCGATCATGCGCGGGCGGTCCTCGCCGACCGCGGCAATCGCCGCCTCGACCGCCTCCTCGCCGAGCTTTTTGGCGCAATGAATCACGCCGCGGTCCAGCAATTTGCGGGTGTATGAGACATCCGCGCTTTCGCGCGCGCGTTCCTGGACGCGCTTTTCCAGGTCGTGGAGGGTGAACTTTGTCATAACTCTCCTTAGCATCTCTGCTTCCCGGCGGGGAGAGGCGGCCTACATCGATGCTTTACGTCGCCGAGGTTTCGCTGGTTGCACCACCGAATTAGGATGCGCTTCAGGAACAGCCATGAATCTGCCTGTCCTCGATTTCTGGTTCGATTTCGCCTCGACCTATTCCTATCCGTCGGCGATGCGGCTGCGCCCACTTGCGGAAAAAACCGGCGTTGCAGTCAGATTCCGCCCCTTCCTGCTCGGGCCGATTTTCAAGGCGCAGGGATGGAATACGTCGCCGTTCAATCTCTATTCGGCAAAAGGCCGGCATATGTGGCGCGACCTCGACCGCATTTGCGCGGACCTGGCGTTGCCGTTCCGTCGGCCCGATCCGTTTCCGCAGAACAGCCTCCTTGCCGCCCGCGTCGCCCTGATCGGACTTAAAGACTCCTGGGGCGACGATTTTTGCACGGAAGTCTTTCGGGCGCAGTTCGGCGAGGGCCGGCAAATCGACGAACTGACCCTCATAGAAATTCTTGGAGGCTTGAATATCCAAGTTGCGCCGACTTTTGCGGCCGCGCTGTCGGACGAAAACAAGGCGAGGTTGCGGGCTCAAACCGAGAAAGCACAGCAGCGCGGCATATTTGGCGCGCCGACCTTCACCACCGCCGACGGCGAATTGTTCTGGGGCAATGACCGGCTGGAACGGGCGCTACTTTGGGCGCGGCAGGGTCGTTAGGGATCGAGCCGCACCCGCAGCCCGGCCTGCGCCATGAAATCCTTGGCCTGGCGCACCGAATATTCGCCGAAATGAAAGATCGAGGCGGCGAGCACGGCGCTGGCATGGCCGTCGCGGATGCCCTCCACCAGATGACCGAGATTGCCGACGCCGCCCGAGGCGATCACCGGCACCGGCACGGCGTCGGAGACGGCGCGGGTGAGCGCGACATCGTAACCGTGCCGGGTGCCGTCGCGATCCATCGAGGTGAGCAGGATTTCACCGGCGCCCAGCGCGACCACCTCGCGCGCATAAGCGACGGCGTCGATGCCGGTCGGGTTGCGGCCGCCATGGGTGAAGATTTCCCATCGCCCCGCCTCGCCCGGCTTTGCCGTGTTCTTGGCGTCGATTGCAACCACGATGCATTGGTCGCCAAACTTCTCCGCCGCTTCCTTGACAAAGTCGCGACGCGCCACCGCGGCGGTATTGATCGAAACCTTGTCGGCCCCTGAGGTCAGCAGCGCGCGGATGTCGTCGATGGTGCGAATGCCGCCGCCGACGGTGAGCGGCATGAAGCAGGCTTCCGCGGTCCGCCGCACCACGTCGAGCATGATGCCGCGATTCTCGTGGCTCGCGGTGATGTCGAGAAAAGTGAGCTCGTCGGCGCCGGCCTGGTCATAGGCGATCGAGGCGGCGACCGGGTCGCCGGCGTCACGCAGATTGATGAAATTGACGCCCTTGACGACACGACCGTCTTTGACGTCGAGGCAGGGAATAACGCGGACCTTGAACATGTCACGCCGCCTGCGCCGCGCGGATCAACTTCAAGGCTTCGGCCGCATCGAGCCTGCCGTCATAGAGCGCGCGGCCGACAATGGCGCC
The DNA here is from genome assembly GCA_963743395.1 of uncultured Alphaproteobacteria bacterium. Classification (GTDB taxonomy): domain Bacteria; phylum Pseudomonadota; class Alphaproteobacteria; order Rhizobiales; family Xanthobacteraceae; genus BOG-931. The sequence continues at coordinate 140,819 of CAVUPV010000009.1, read as the reverse complement.
GGCGAGTTTTTCCCCGCGCGGCTGCAGCAACGCCTGCACATCGTCGAGCGAAGCGAGGCCGCCGGAGGCGATGACCGGGATCGAGACTTTTTCGGCAAGCGCGATCGTCGCATCGAGATTGAGCCCCTTGAGCATGCCGTCGCGGCTGACATCGGTATAGACGAGAGCAGCGACGCCGGCGTCTTCAAAGCGCTTTGCGATATCGAGCGCGGCAAGTTCTGAAGTTTGCGCCCAGCCTTCGACCGCGACCTTGCCATCGCGCGCATCGAGCGCGACGGCGATCCTGCCGGGAAAAGCGCGCGCGGCATCCCTCACCAGTGCCGGATCGCGCACCGCCGCCGTGCCGATGATGACGCGCGCGATGCCTTTGCCAAGCCAGCCGTCGATGGTGGCGCGGTCGCGGATGCCGCCGCCAAGCTGGGCGGGGATTTTGACCGCGGCGAGGATGCGCTCGACGGCCGCGGCATTGACCGGTTTGCCGGCGAAGGCGCCGTCGAGATCGACGAGGTGGAGATAGGCAAAGCCCGCTTGCTCGAAGGCGCGAGCCTGCGCCGCTGGGTCGCGATTGAACACGGTGGCGCGCGCCATGTCGCCTTGCTGCAGGCGCACGGCTTCGCCGTCCTTGAGATCGATGGCGGGGAAAAGAATCACGGTTTCCACCGCAGGAAATTTGCGATCAGAGCGAGGCCGAGTTTTTGGCTCTTCTCCGGGTGAAATTGCGTGCCGACGATATTGTCGCGCCCGACGATCGCGGTGACGGCGCCGCCATAATCAGCCGCGGCGACCAGATCGGCGCGCTGCGCCGGTTTGAGCTGATAGGAGTGCACGAAATAGGCATGGCGGCCTTGCGGACCGAACTCAAGGCCGTCAAGCAGCGGATGGGAACGCGCGACGTTGATCGTGTTCCAGCCCATGTGCGGGATTTTCAGGTTCGGGTCGTTCGGCACGATGCGGTCGACCTCGCCGGCAATCCAGCCGAGGCCGTCCGTCACTTCGTATTCGCGGCCGCGCTCGGCAAGAAGCTGCATGCCGACGCAAATGCCGAAGAACGGCCGGCCGTTGCGCCGCACCGCTTCTTCGAGCGCCTCGACCATGCCGGGGACGGCATCGAGCCCGCGCCGGCAATCGGCGAAGGCGCCGACGCCGGGCAGCACCACGCGATCGGCGCGCGCCACCATCGCCGGATCCGCCGTCATCACGATCGGCTGATCGAGCCCGGCATCGTGAGCGGCGCGTTCAAACGCTTTGGCCGCCGAATGTAGATTGCCAGAGCCGTAATCGACGATGGCGACGCTCACTGCTGCGCTCCCGGCTCGGGAAAGAGGCCGATGATGCCGGACGGCTCGGATGCATAAGCGGTCAGCGGGCCCAACGGCGTACTGGGTCCGGCCGGCGCGACGGACGCACTGCTCGCGGGCGCGCGGTGCAGCCACGCGTCAAAAAACCGCCGCTCGGCATCTTCCAGATCGTCGCCACTGACGACGCCGACATTGCGCCAGCGCCGCCGCCGCAGCGTAAAGCGCCGCAAGGTAGCGGCTTCGAGCCCGATCAGGATCGAGATCAACAGGCCGATCACCGCGATCACCGCCGCCGATGCGTCGGCAAATCGCAGTCCACCGTCAAGCACGGCTGAGAACACCACATAACCGACGAGCACCAGCCACAGCCGGTGCCACAGCAGCCACAACGGCGTGAGCAGGAAAGCCCAGACGTAAAATCCGTCGCGTACAAAAATGAAGAGTTCCGGCTCTGCCAATGCAGCGGCGGCCCGCAGCGGCGGTTCATGGACGGTATAAACGGACATCGATGTCGTCTTTCGAAATGAGTTTTTAGCGGCGCATAATCTTTTCGGAAAATCGATTTCCACTTTTCCGGATCATGCGCTGAGCGTGCCCTTGGTTGAAGGCACCTCGTTCGCGGCCCGTGGATCGATGGCGACCGCCGCGCCGCAGCGCCCGCGCCAGACCCTTGAAGCAGGATTCGGCGATATGGTGATCGTTGCCACCATATAGGGTCGCGACGTGAAGCGTGACACCGGCGTTGACGGCAAAGGCCTGAAACCATTCCTGCACCAGCGCAGTATCGAACGCGCCAATCTTGGCGCGCACGAACTCGACCTGAAAGACCAGGAACGGCCGGCCCGATATGTCAATCGCCACCCGGGTCAGCGCTTCGTCCATCGGCACATGGACGTCGGCATAGCGTGCGATGCCCTTCATCTCGCCGAGCGCCTGCTTGACCGCCTGACCGAGTGCGATACCGACGTCCTCGGTGGTGTGGTGCTGATCGATATGCAGGTCGCCCTTGGCCTTGATGCTGAGGTCGATCCGCGAATGCCGCGACAACAGATCGAGCATGTGATCGAGAAAGCCGATGCCGGTCGCAATCGACGCGCGGCCTTCGCCGTCGAGATCGATCGCGACCTCGACGTCGGTTTCCTTGGTCTTGCGCTTCACTGCGCCCTTGCGCATCTGTGCTCCGCAGCTCGATCGCGCGCCTTTTAACAGGGCTTGGGCTCCTGCGCCAATGCTGCCAGCGTACGATTGCATTGGCTGCCGCCACCTCCTAAATCAAGCCTGCAACGACGGTTTTCCAGATCATGTCATCCCCCGAATCCGGCCCCTGGCACGGCACGACCATCCTGACCGTCCGCAAGGGCGGTTTGGTCGCGGTCGGCGGCGACGGCCAGGTCTCGATCGGCCAGACCATCGTCAAGGCCAACGCCAAGAAGGTGCGCCGGCTCGGCGGCGGAGCGGTCATCGGCGGTTTCGCCGGCGCCACCGCCGATGCCTTCACTTTGTTCGAGCGGCTGGAATCCAAGCTCGAGCAATATCCCGGCCAGCTGACCCGCGCATCCGTCGAGCTGGCCAAGGATTGGCGGACCGACCGTTTCCTGCGCCGCCTCGAAGCCATGATGATCGTCGCTGACAAGGACGTATCGCTGGTGCTCACCGGCACTGGCGACGTACTCGAGCCTGAAGCCGGTATCGTCGGCATCGGCTCCGGTGGCAATTACGCGCTGGCGGCGGCGCGCGCCTTGCTGGACGGGCCGCTCGACGCCGAGGCCATCGTGCGCCGCGCGCTGGACATCGCGGCGGACATTTGCGTGTACACCAATCGTAACCTGACCATCGAGACGTTGAAAGCGTGACCGACTTTTCTCCCCGCGAAATCGTTTCCGAGCTCGACCGCTTCATCGTCGGGCAGAACGACGCCAAGCGCGCCGTCGCGATTGCGTTGCGCAACCGCTGGCGCCGGCTGCAGCTCGACGAGCGGCTGCGCGAAGAAGTGCTGCCGAAGAACATTCTGATGATCGGGCCGACCGGCGTCGGCAAAACCGAAATCTCCCGCCGTCTCGCCAAACTGGCCGGCGCGCCGTTCCTTAAAATCGAGGCGACCAAATTCACCGAGGTCGGCTATGTCGGCCGCGACGTCGAGCAGATCGTGCGCGATCTGGTCGAAATCTCCATCGCCTTGACCCGCGAGCGAAAGCGCAAGGACGTGCAGGCGCGCGCAGCGAAGGCCGCCGAGGATCGCGTGCTCGACGCGCTGGTCGGCGCCAACGCCAGCGCTTCGACCAAGGAAACCTTTCGCAAGAAGCTGCGCACCGGCGAGCTCAACGATAAGGAGATCGAGATCGAGGTCCAGTCCGGAGGCAGCGGCATGCCGATGTTCGACATTCCCGGCATGCCTGGCGCACAGATGGGCGCGATATCGATCGGCGACATTTTCGGCAAGCTCGGCGGCGCCCGCACCAAGGCGCGCCGCGTCACGGTGCAGGATTCCTACGACATCCTGATCAACGAAGAATCCGACAAGCTGCTTGATACCGAGCAACTGACGCAGGAAGCGATCAAGGCGGTCGAGAACAACGGCATCGTGTTCCTCGACGAGATCGACAAGATTTGCGTACGCGAGGGCCGCGTCGGCGCCGACGTGTCGCGCGAGGGCGTGCAGCGCGACCTGTTGCCGCTTATCGAGGGCACCACCGTCGCCACCAAGCATGGCGCGGTGAAGACCGACCATATTCTGTTCATTGCCTCAGGCGCGTTCCACATTTCCAAACCGTCCGACCTGTTGCCGGAACTGCAGGGCCGGCTGCCGATCCGCGTCGAGTTAAAACCGCTGACGCGCGACGATATGCGGCGCATCCTTACCGAGCCCGAAGCCTCGCTGATCAAGCAATATGTGGCGCTGATGGCGACCGAAGGCGTGACACTGGAATTTGCCGAGGATGCGATCGATGCCGTGGCCGACATTGCAGTGGCGGTGAATTCAAGCGTGGAGAATATCGGTGCGCGGCGGCTGCAGACGGTGATGGAACGCGTGCTCGATGAAGTGTCGTTCGGCGCGCCTGACCGGTCCGGCGAGACGGTAGAAGATCGATGCCGCCTATGTGCACAAGCATGTCGGCGATCTCGCCAAGAACGCCGATTTGAGCCGATTTATTTTGTAGCGCCGCGATGGCGCGGACGGGCCGCGGGAGCTAAGCTCCGGCCAGTCCAGACCGGGCTTGCCATGCTAACGCGTCGCTGTTTGCTGACGTTATCCGGCGCAGCCGCTTTCACGCCGAGTTTGATTGGCTCAGGCGCGCTGGCGCAACCGCAGCCGGGCGGCTGGCCCAATCGATCCATCCGTCTGATCGTGCCGCTGGCGGCGGGAGGACCGACGGATTCGGTGGCCCGCATTCTCGCCGCACCGCTGTCACGGCGACTGCGGCAGGACGTCGTCGTTGAGAATAAGCCTGGAGCCGGCACCAATATCGGCAATGAATTCGTCGCCCATTCCGACCCGGACGGCTATACCGCGCTCTACGGCACATCATCGCTTGCCACCAATGCCAGCCTTTATCGCTCGCTGGGTTACGATCCGCTGGCGGATTTGGCGCCGGTTTCGCTCGTCGCCAAATTTCCATTTTTCATGATGGTGCCGAATTCTTCACCAGCCAAAACGCTGATGGAGTTCATCGACTACGCCAAGAGGCATCCCGGCAAGATGATCATAGGCTCGCCCGGCACCGGCAGCGGGCCGCAACTCGCCGAGGCGCTGTTTCTGCAAATGGCCGGCATCACCATGACGCACGCGCCTTATCGCGGCGCGGCGCCGGCCTTCGTCGATCTCATCCCGGGCCGCATCGATTGTTATTTCGGCAGCGGCGAATTGCTGACTTACTCGCGATCCGGCCAAGTCCGGGCGCTGGCCATGACCGGCGCCACACGATCGCCGGCCGCGCCGGAAGTCCCGACCATCGAAGAGGCCGGCGTTCCCGGATACGTCGTCGAGTCGTGGCAGGGCGTGTTCGTAACGTCCAAGACGCCGCGGGACATCATCGGCACAATGAGTGACGGGATTATCGCCTCGCTGGCGGAGCCCGCCATCAAGGACGAGCTGGCGCAGCTTGCTTACGCGGCGCAGGGCTCGTCGCCGGACGAGCTGCGGAATTTTTTGCAGTTGGATACGAAGAAGTGGAGCGCCGTGATCAAGTCCGCCGGCATTACGATCGAATAAAAAATCTAGTTCGTCACCGGCTCGCGTTTGATCTCGCGGATGACCGCCAGCCACTTTTCAACCTGGGCGAAGACGCGTGTATCGGCGGCAGCGCCGCCTCGCGTCGCGACCGGCGGCGCCGGCTTGTCGAGACTCTCGGACATACTCAATACTCCGGACAAAGACCTTGCGATCTGTCCGCCGGTTCTTGCAGACGAAATTGACAATTTCTTGCACTTTGTTCGGCATTCTCACTGTTAAGGTTAACGTCTTTTGCGAGGCAAATTCAGCGCGCGCGGCGCAAACGAATATAAAGCGCGCCTTCGCCGCCGTGGCTGACATGCGCTTCCTCGAACCCGACGATAAAGGGGCGGAATTCCGGCAGCGCGAGCCATTGCGGCGCCTGCCGCCGGAGCACGCCGCGCTCGCTTGAGCCGCGCGCGCCTTGCCGCGCCCCTTTGCCGGTGACGACGAGCGCAATCCTGGCGCCGTCCATTTGGGCCTGGCGCAGGAAACGAAGCAGCGCCGCATGCGCCTCGCTTTGCGTCAATCCGTGCAAGTCGAGGCGGGCGTCGATGGCTTCGCGCCCGCGCGCCACGCGCTGCTTGAGCCGGCGATCGAACGGCGCAAGCGGCGGCGATTTTGCCGGCGCCGGCGATTGAAGTTTCGCAGCGGTCCGCCGCGGCGGCGCGCCCTCGCCGGCATCGACCGGCTTGGCCGCAGGATTGGCGGCGGCCTTGGCTGCGGCATCCGCCTTGACGGCGCGTTTAGCGGGACGCAACGGCTTGATCGAGCGCGCGATGCCATCCCAGAGCGTCGCTTCCTCTTCGCTCAAATCGCGCCGGCGGCTCACAATTTCTACCGCTTGGCTTTCGCTTTCGGCCCGGCGGCGGGGGCGACGACGGGCTTAGCGGCCGGCGTCGGCGTTTCTTGCGGGGCCGGATCGGCCGCGGTCGAATCGGGCACCGTCGGATCGTCCATGGTAGCGCCGAGATTGAAACTGAACATTCCCGGGCGCTCCGGCGGCAGCGGCGTATCGCGGCCCGCCTCCACCGGATCGAGTTCACGGGGCAGCAGCATGACGAAATCGCCGGGATTCTTGATGCGGCCGGCAATGCGGGCGGCCTCGTCGCCGGCGCCGAAATAAATATCAGCCCGCGCCGGCCCGACGATGGCGGAGCCGGTATCTTGCGCGATCATGAGGCGGTCGAATTTGGTCCCGACCTTGTCGTTCGCGATCGGCAGCTCGGCTTCGATGAAGAACGGCGTGCCATAGGCATGCAGCGAACGATCGACCGCGATCGAACGGCCCGGCGCGAGTTGTACGCCTTCGCCGCCGACCGCTTCGTCTTCGGTGGCCAAATCGGTGATACGGAAGAAGACGTAAGATCTGTTTTGCCGCCGGATGTCCTTGGCCTGGTCCGGATTAGCCTCCATCCAATCGCGGATGCTCTGCATCGAGACTTCGTCCCTATTCATGATTTTCTGATCGACCATGGCGCGGCCGACCGGCGTGTAAGGCCAGCCATTATGCGAATTGTAATTGACGCGCAGGATGGTGCCGTCTTCCAGCCTGATGCGGGCCGACCCCTGGATCTGCGCGAACAGCACGTCGACCTGATCGTGCAGATAACAGATTTCCAGATGCCAGCCGTCGAGCGCGCCATCCTCGATCTGACCGCGGTCGTAATAGGGCACGATCTTGCGGCGGCCGAAGCGGCGGCCGACAAAGACACCTTTGCTCGGGAATGCGTCGCCGAGCCTGCGGTGGCCGGAAACGACGAGATTGGGCGGACGGCGGTAAAGCGGCGCGGTGAACTCGCCAGTCGGCACCCGTGAACCGGGAATGATCGGCTCGTAATAGCCGGTGAGGAAGCCATCGGTATCGCCGAGCTTGTTGATGCGGATTGGCCGGAAATTTTCTTCGAAAAATTTCTCGGCGCCAGTCCTCGTCGAGCGGGATCGCGGCTTTGGCCCGCACGCAAATATCCTTCAGCGCCGCCGGAATTGCCGTCAGATCGCGGCCGTGACGCTGCTTGAGGTCGAGCGTGCGGCAACTCATCAGGAAGGTTGCAAAGGCGGCAGCGTGATCGTCGCTGTCCCAACCGTCGAGATCCGTCCAGTCGACCGGCTCATATTGGGTATCGGGAAATTTGATCGGCGCGCGCTCCTGGCCGTAGCCGGCCAACGGAATGCCGATGACGCCGACGAGCAGGATGAGAACGGACAGAAGCGGACGCGACACCGGCAGCGGCAGCGGCCACATTCCTGGCCTCATTGCCCGGCTTCGGTCGCGACTACTTTCCAGTTAGGATCGCGCGATGAAATATCGCGCGCGAAGGTCCACACGTCGGTGACGTCGGTGACCTTGTCGGCGCTGCCGTCGATCACCGCGCCGGAGCGATCGCGCGTCGCCGAAACAAGTTTTGAGACGAAGCGGACGGTGATCTGTGCCGTCCGATTACGCAACTCGGCGGCGGTAATAGTGGAGCCGTCGATCGAAACAAAGCGCGTTTCAGCGGTCTCGCTCTTTCGTTCGCGTTCGCCGATCGCGGCGTCGAAGCCGTCAAACACCTCGCGCGACAGCAGGTTACGCAATTGGCGGCGATCGCCGGCCGCAAAAGCGGTCACGATCATCTCGTAAGCGGCGCGGCCGCCTGTGATAAAGTGCTTGGCGTCAAAGTCCGGATCGGCGGCCACGATGGCGTCGAGCCCCGCAGCGACTGGCGATCCGGCCTCGGCAATATCCTTCCAGCGCTCAGCCGGCGGTTGTTGCGCGGCTTCGACCGGACGCGGCGGCGGCTCGGTGGCGGCGGTCGGACGCGGCGGTAACGACACAACCGTATCGACCGGACGGCGCAGGCCATCCGGCGCATAGGGCGGCCGTTCGCGGCCGGTGCGTTGCCCCAATACGCTGCGCAGGCGCAGGAAAATGAACACCGCGAGCGCCAGAAAGATGATGGTGTAGATGTCAAACACGTCAGACATTCTCTCGGCATCGCCCGTAGCGGACGGCGCATTCCACGGCGGCGTGACTGACGACCGCTTGAGGAGGCCCGGTTCCTTCTATGTAGGCACGCAAAACATGTAAGCACGTCCCTGGGGCCATCCAGTGGCGAATGATCGTGACCACAGCGTGCCGACGCGAAAGATTAGACGATCACGCCCGCCGCGCCAACAATGGAAGCGGATGGCGATGACAGGCTTTTAGGCAAATCCGCCCGTTCCACGCCGAGCAGCGGCGGACCGCGCCATGAAAAGCATCATGAAAAGCGCATGAATGGTTCCGAAACGGCCAAGTCCGGCTGACGGCCCGGCATTGTTCGCCCTCCTGCCCTGTGTTAGCCAAGCCGCGAAACCTGTCCGCCAAAGCTATCCGCACCAGGCTGGAGACAAGCATGTCAGCGACAAATGGCGGTCCCGCGCCGCAAGAGGCAATGCCGCAATTGCCGATGCCGCAGATCGGCGTTCTCATGCAATATTTGAAGGATTTTTCGTTCGAGAATCCGAATGCGCCGCGTTCGCTGGCGCCAAGCACGCAGCAACCGCGCATCGGCATCAATATCGGCGTGGAAGCCGCGCCGCTTGCCGAAGCCGACGTCGAAGTGACGCTCAGGCTGGAAGGTAAAGCGGAATCGCAAGGGCATGCTGCTGTTCGGCTTCGAACTGCTCTACGCCGGCGTTTTCCGCGTCCTCAATGTACCGCCGGAAAGCATGCAACCGACCGTGCTGATCGAATGTCCCCGGCTACTGTTTCCGTTCGCGCGTGAGATCATCGCGTCGGCAACGCGCAATAGCGGTTTTCCGCCGCTGCTGCTCGAACCGGTCGATTTCGTCGCGCTTTATCGCCAGCGCATGGCCGCCGGACAGGCCGCACCGGCAGCGGCGCCGCTCAATCCAAGCTGACGTAATCGCGCCAGATCGCGTTGTCGCCTAATGTGGCGATAAATTTGCGGTGTGCCGCGCGCTCCTCGTCGGTCAAACACTCGGCAAGCGGCACCGGCCGTTCGCGCAAAACGATCGGCTCGCCGGCGACATGGACCGGCGCCGCGTCTGCGAGAGAACGAGTTGCGCCTGGCGCGCGCCAATCAGCTCGATATAAACCTCGGCCAACAGCTCGGCATCGAGCAGCGCGCCATGCTTGGTGCGCCGCGAATTGTCGATCGCATAGCGCAAGCACAGATCGTCGAGGCGGTTCGCGCCGCCCGGATGCTTGCGCCGCGCGATCATGAGCGTGTCGATGATGCGCTCGCGGCTCACCGTGGCGCGGCTAGCGCGCTCCAGCTCGGCGTTGAGGAAGCCGAGATCGAACATCGCGTTATGCGCGACGAGCAGAGCGTCGCCGAGAAAGCCGATGAGATCTTCCACTTTGTGGGCGAACAGCGGCTTGTCCTTGAGGAACTCGCTGGACAGGCCGTGAATCTTAAATGCCTGCTCCGGCATGTCGCGTTCCGGATTGAAGTAGCAATGGAACACCTTGCCGGTCGGAAAGCGGTTGAAGAGTTCGATGCAGCCGATCTCGACCAGCCGATCGCCCTGCAGGGGATCGAGCCCGGTCGTCTCGGTATCGAAAACGATCTCGCGCATAAAACCTTGCGAATCACTTTTGCCGTGGCGGCATTGTAGCCACCCTTTGCAAAATGTCGCGGATTTGCGCGCGGGTGTGATCGAACCCCTGTGAACTGTCGATGACAAAATCGGCGCGCCGGCGCTTTTCGGCATCCGACATTTGCTTGGCGAGGAGGGCAAAAAGCTTGTCGTCGGTCATGCCGGGGCGCTTGAACGCACGCTCGCGCTGCATCTGGGCCGGCGCCGAAACCACGACCACGGCATCGCAACGGCGATCCGCGGCGGTCTCGAACAACAGCGGCACATCGAGCAGGACGACGGGCGCCCCGCGCGCCGCCGCTTCGGCCAGGAATTTTTCCCGGGACGCAAAAACCAGCGGATGAACGATCGCCTCAAGCCGGGTGAGCGCCGCATTGTCGTTGAGCACCATGGCGGCAAGCTTGGCGCGGTCGACCTTGCCGTCAGCCGTCGAGCCTGGAAAGGCCTGCTCGATCAAGGCCGCCGCCTCGCCCTCGTAAAGCGCATGCACGACCGCATCCGCATCGTGCACCGGAACGCCGGCCTCGGCGAAAAACTTGGCCGCGGTCGATTTGCCCATGCCCAGCGAGCCGGTCAGGCATAGAATGAAGGGGCGTTGTTCGGCCTTTTCGCTGGTGGGGTCGTTCTTGGGTTCGCTCATTGCGCCAGACATCCATGCTGGCGCAGGAAATCCAGCGCCGCCAAGAGCGGCAGGCCCAAGACCGTAAAATAGTCGCCTTCGATGCGTTCGAACAATTGGATGCCGTGACCCTCGATCTGGTAGCCGCCCACGCTGGTCGTTGCCGCATCGCCGACGGCGTCCAGATAAGAATCGAGGAATTGATCCGACAGCGCGCGCATGGTCAGCCGCGCGACGCCGACATGTTCGAACAGAATTTTCTCGTCCTGCACGAAAGCGATCGCCGAATGAAGTTCGTGGCTGCCGCCCGACAGCGCGCGTAACTGTCGGCGCGCGGCGGCGCCGGTCGGCCGGTTTGGCAAAGCGCTCGGCGCCGAGCGCCAGCGTTTGATCGGCGCCCAGCGTCAGACGGCCGGGATTGAGCTTGGCCACCGCGCTCGCTTTTGCGCGCGCCAACAGCCGCGCGATCGCGCCGGGCGCCTGTCGAGGCCGCGCTGCCCTCGATGGCGCGCTCATCGAGATTCGCCGGACGCACCTCGACCGGAATGCCGGCAGCGGCGAGCAACATCTGACGTATCCTGCTTCCCGAGGCCAGCACGAGCGGCTCTCTCGGCGAGCCAAAGCGCCATCGGCATCGCTCACGAGGCCCGGTGCCGGCGCCGTTCGCCGAGATGCGCCAGCACGGCCGCCGCAGTCTCTTCGATCGAGCGCCGCGTCACGTCGATCAACGGCCAATTGTGCTTAGCACAGAGCCGGCGCGAGGCGGCGATTTCCTCGGCCACGGCCTGCCGGTCGATATATTGATCGTCATCGCGCTCGACTTTAAGGCCGAGTAGCCGATTCTGCCGAATCTGCACGATCCGTTCCGGCGTCGCATACAGGCCGACCACAAGTGGATGATCCAATCGTTCGACCTGCGCCGGCAGCGGCACGCCCGGAACGAGCGGCACGTTCGCCGTCTTCACGCCGCGATTGGCGAGATAGATCGAGGTCGGCGTCTTCGACGTCCGCGATACGCCAACCAGCACGACGTCTGCTTCTTCGAGATCGTCGGTCTGCTGGCCGTCATCGTGCAGCATCGTGTAATTGAGCGCGTCGATGCGGCGGAAATATTCGGCATTGAGCGTATGTTGGGCGCCGACTTTGTGGGTCGATTCCGCGCCGAGATAGGATTGAAACAGATGCAGCACCGGCCCCAGGATCGACAGGTATGGCAGGCCAAGCTCGCGGCATTTGGCCTCCAGGCGCTCGACCAGGATATCTTCGAGCAGAGTGTAGAGAACGATACCGGGGAATTCTTCGATGTCGGCCAACACCCGGTCGAGCTGCTTTTGGTTGCGCACCAAGGGATGCACGTGTTCGACCGGCATGACCTTCGCATACTGGGCGGCAGCAGCCCGTGCGACCGTGATCAAGGTCTCGCCGGTTGCATCGGAGACGAGATGGAGATGGAAATAGCTTGCCGCCTGCACCATGAAATCGATCGCAATCGATTGAAGAACCTGTCGACGACTGGGGAGAAGGCCATGGCTTTCCCTGGGGCGCAAGCACTATAGGCGACCTGCCCGACAAACCGTCCACATCCGTGCCGCGCACTAGGGAAGATCGGCTGCCGCGCCTGGCAATGGTGAAATGTGGACAGCTGTGTATGAGAGCGCCGGAAACGGACGAACGAAAGCAGTGATCCTCACTTTACAGCGAGATATCCGCGGGCCGGATAACAGCAAGGATATGTGGGTATACCTGTATGAGATGTGGAATGATTTGTATGAGTCCAATCAACCATCCAGACACTACAACAGAGTCTTAGAATCTAGTTGAGTGGGATAGAGACGTGACGGATACGCTTGTGAACAATCCCCTGCTCCGCGTTTTACAAGGCGAGCGAACAGCCATTCCTCCGATTTGGCTGATGCGTCAGGCTGGGCGATATCTTCCAGAATATCAGGCAATCCGCGGCAAGGCGGGCAAGTTCCTCGACCTTTGCTTTAATCCGAAACTGGCCGCGGAAGTGACGATGCAGCCAATTCGGCGGTTCGGTTTCGATGCGGCGATTCTATTTTCCGATATTTTGGTGGTGCCCTATGCGCTCGGTCAGCATGTGACGTTTGAAGACGGTGAAGGACCAAGGCTTGATGCACTGGATACGCCAGCGGCGTTGCGCCGGTTGCGAAAGCAGATCGATCAGGAAAAGCTCGCGCCGGTTTACGAGACGATCAGGCGCGTCAAAGAGGAATTGCCGCCAGATATCGCACTGATCGGTTTCTGTGGCGCGCCGTGGACCGTGGCTACCTATATGATCGCGGGCTGCGGAACGGTCGATCAACTGCCGGCGCGCCAGTTCGCTTATGAGCATCCTGACGCCTTCGCGCAGCTCATCGATATGCTGGTCGAGGCCTCGGCAACCTATCTCATTGAGCAATTTGAGGCGGGTGTCGATACGGTGCAGATTTTCGACAGCTGGGCGGGAATATTGCCAGGCGATGAGTTTTACAAATGGTGCATCGAGCCATCCGCTCGAATTGTTGCATCGGTCCGAAAGCGAGTGCCGGCGGCGAAAATTATCGGCTTTCCGCGCGGCGCCGGAACCAAACTGACGCGGTATATTGCGGGCGTTGCCGTCAATGCGGTTGGCCTCGACTGGATGATTGATCTTGCCTTCGTGCGCGACCAGATCCAGACGCGGCGCCCGGTTCAAGGCAATCTCGATCCGCTTGCGCTCCTGGCCGGTGGCGATGCGCTCGACCGGGCGGTTGACGGCATTCTCGAAGCGCTGGCAAGCGGGCCGTTTATTTTCAATCTCGGTCATGGTGTGTTGCCGGAGACGCCGCTTGCGCATGTGGAGCGGCTGATTGCTCGCGTGCGCGGCGTGCCGGCGCGGGCTTAGAAGAGCGAACGGCTGGCCGGCACCACGGGGCAGGACGAGGGCGACGATGTATCAGTGGGTTTTGGCCTTCCACATCATCGCCGTCATCGCCTGGATGGCGGGAATGCTCTATCTGCCGCGGCTGTTCGTCTATCACTGCGCCGCCGAAAGGGGTTCGGTGCAGTCGGAGACTTTCAAAGTCATGGAGCGGCGACTGCTGCGCGTCATCATCAACCCGGCAATGGTCGCAACCTGGCTGCTTGGCCTCTGGCTCGCCTGGCATGGCCCTGATTCTCGCTTCGGATGGTTCGGCGCGGGCTGGCTGCAGGCCAAACTTGTCCTTGTCCTGATACTTTCCGCGTTGGATGGTTTATTCGCTCGCTGGGTCAAGGATTTTGCCCAGGACAACAATCGACATTCCGCCAAGTTCTATAGGATTATCAATGAGATACCGACTATTCTGATGATCGTCATCGTGATTCTTGCGGTGGTGAAACCGTTCTGAAACTCAAGCGTTGCTAATGCAAAGTACGTCTTCGTTCTGTCTCACCTCTTGCCTGAAGTGGCGTCTTTTCCTATCTTGAGGCCATCCCACCCAACGTAGGCGGATGCAGTTGCGTTCTGGCTCCAGTGGTCTGGAGCCGCCTTATGCATCGGTTCGGGGTCACAACCCCTTGCAACCCCACACTCGTTGCAACACGACCTACGACCTTCCTTCCCGCCAGCGACGCCGCTCCCCGATTTCGCCGCTGGCCCAATTTCCATAGGAAATTCCTCTATGCAGGAAATGAAACTCCAAGAGCTCAAGACCAAGACTCCGGCTGAGCTCGTCTCCTTTGCCGAGGAGCTCCAGGTCGAAAACGCTTCGACCATGCGCAAGCAGGAGCTGATGTTCGGCATCCTCAAGCAGCTTTCCGCGCGCGAAACCGACATTGTTGGCGAAGGCGTCGTCGAAGTTCTGCCAGACGGCTTCGGCTTTCTGCGATCGCCGGAAGCCAATTATTTGCCGGGGCCCGACGATATCTACGTTTCGCCGTCGCAAATCCGCCGCTTCGGACTGCGCACCGGCGACACTATCGACGGCCATATCCGCAGCCCGAAGGAGGGCGAGCGTTATTTCGCTTTGCTCAAGGTCAATTCGCTCAACTTTGAGGATCCGGAAAAAGCGCGCCACAAGGTCAATTTCGACAACCTGACGCCGCTCTATCCGGACGAGTGGCTGAAGATGGAATTTGAGGATCCGACCAAAAAGGATCTCTCCGCCCGCGTCATCGACATCGTCGCCCCGGTCGGCAAAGGCCAGCGCGCGCTGATCGTGTCGCCGCCGCGCACCGGCAAGACCGTGCTGCTGCAGAACATCGCGCACTCGATCACGCACAATCATCCGGAATGCTATCTGATCGTGCTCCTGATCGACGAGCGGCCGGAAGAGGTCACCGACATGCAGCGCTCGGTGAAGGGCGAGGTGGTTTCCTCGACCTTCGACGAGCCGGCGGTGCGCCACGTTCAGGTCGCCGAGATGGTGATCGAGAAAGCCAAGCGCCTAGTCGAACACGGCCGCGACGTCGTCATTTTGCTGGATTCGATCACGCGGCTCGGCCGCGCCTACAACACCGTGGTTCCCTCCTCGGGCAAGGTGCTCACCGGCGGCGTCGACGCCAACGCCTTGCAGCGGCCGAAGCGTTTCTTCGGCGCCGCGCGCAATATCGAAGAAGGCGGCTCGCTGACCATCATCGCCACCGCATTGATCGATACCGGCAGCCGCATGGACGAAGTGATTTTCGAAGAGTTCAAGGGCACCGGCAATTCGGAATTGATCCTCGACCGCAAAGTGGCCGACAAGCGGACCTTCCCGGCGATGGACATCACCCGGTCCGGCACGCGCAAGGAAGAGCTTCTGGTGCCGCCGGATCAGCTCAAGAAGATGTACGTGCTCCGCCGCATCCTCAATCCGATGGGGACGATGGACGCCATCGACTTCTTGCTCGATAAGCTGCGCAATACCAAGAACAACAGCGAGTTCTTCGACTCGATGAATACCTGATCTATCCCGGCATTGCGGATAGAGCCTTGGTGGCCGGCGGAGCTTTAGCTCTATTCGCCGGTATCAGATGCGACAGATCGAACGCCGTGTCTGGATCGACGAAGCACATCCCGCCCTTGCCGACGGCGCTCGTGCACTGATCCGCGGTCGTGTAGCCGCATTCGATCACCGCGTTTTCGTGGGTGGCATAGCCGCACCAGTCGTCGGCGCGCGCGCCGGTCGCCGACAGAGCGGTCAGGGCAGCCGCTAGAACGATCCCGCCTCGCATGATTGGGTCTCCCTTGCTGCGCCCCGCTGTGGACTACAAAGCATAAAGCGTGCCCGATTGGCGTTGAACGTCAAGAATGTCGCACCGCATCGATGGCTGCCGTCAGCTCGGCCGGATTTGTCACCGGCAGCGAGCATGTTTCCCCGACGCAGACGAAGGCTGACGGCTCCGCCGCCGCGGCGATCTTGTCGCGCGCCGGATGCGCGGGCGGCAGGTCGGCAGCTGAAGCCGCGTGCAGCACGATGCGGTCAAGCGGCGAACGGCGGCGCGCCGCGGCGAGCAGTGCGTCCGCCCGCGCCCCCTCCCCGGTCACCACGATTTCCGCGCCGCGCAAGCGCAGATCGACGGCATTGAGCAGCGCCATGTGCATGTAAAGGTTCTCGACCGCGAGCGGCGCGATGGCGGCGATCAGGCGATCGGCTTTGTCGCGCCAGGTATCGTCGCCGGCCAGCACCGCAAGGCGAATAAGATTTTGCGCGGCAACCGCATTGTGGTTGGGCGTCGCTTCATCGGCGGTTGCGGCGGGGCGAATGACGAGGCCCTCCGCGTCGGCGGCGGTGAGGTAATACGTACCCGTCTCGGCATTGGCGTAATCGCGATCGAGCGCCCGCTGCCATTCAAGCGCGCGATCGAGATAGCTCGCGCTGGCCGGTTGCTTCGTGCAACGCCAGCGCGGCCCGGATCATGTTGGCGAAATCCGATGCCAGGCCGGGGAATTTTAGCTTTGCGTCGCGATAGGAATGACCGAGCCGGTCGCCGCGGCTCATCGTCTTGCCGATTAAATCGAACGCGCGCGCCGCCATAGCGAGCCAGGACGGTTCCTCGAACAGCAGGCCGGCATTGGCCAGCGCGGCAATCATCATTCCGTTCCAGTCCGCCAGCACCTTGTCGTCGAGACCGGGGCGCACGCGCGTTCCGCGCACAGCGAGAAGTCTTTCGCGCAATCCGGCGAGCCGCGTTTCATCGGCGTCGCTGCGCGGCGGCGGCTTTAGTCGGTTGAGGATATTGTGGCCTTCGAAATTGCCCGCCGGCGTAACGTCGTAATGGCGGGCGAAGAACTCGCCATCTTCGATGCCGAGGTGTGCGATTACCTCGTCGTAGGACCAGACGTAGAATTTGCCCTCCTCGCCTTCGGAATCGGCATCGAGCGAGGCCGAGAACGCGCCCTCCGGTGTCGTCATTTCGCGGGCAAGCCACGCCACCGTTTCGGATGCGCGCTGCCGGTAAAGCGCTTTGCCGGTGCGCTGATAGGCGATCGCCAAAAGCTCGAGAAGCTGCGCATTGTCGTAGAGCATTTTTTCGAAATGCGGCACGAGCCAGCGCTCGTCGACGGAGTAGCGCGAAAAGCCGCCGCCGAGATGGTCGTAGATGCCGCCCTCGCAGATATGGTCGAGAGTGATTTCGACGGCGGCGAAATAGCGCGCCTCCCCGCTACGCAAGCCGCCGCGCCAGAGAAGCTCGAACAATGCGGCTTGCGGGAATTTCGGCGCGCCGCGCGTGCCGCCATTGACCGGATCGATGATGCCGCCGAGTTGCCGCGCCGCATTGTCGAGTTCGCGAAGGCCGATGGTGGCGCCGCCGGCGGTCCGCGCCGTTGCGGCGAGGCGCTCCATCAACGCGGCGCGGTTTTGCTCGATCTTCTCCGGCTCCTCGCGGAACAGGCGCGCGATCTCGCGCAACACGTCGACAAAGGCCGGCTTGCCGTAGCGTGACGTGTTCGGAAAATAGGTGCCGCCCCAAATGGGCTCGCCGGCGGGCGTGAGAAACATGGTCAGCGGCCAGCCGCCGTGCTCGCCCAGGTGATGCAGCGCCGCCATGTAAATCTGATCGATATCCGGCCGTTCTTCGCGATCGACTTTGATATTGACGAACAGCTCGTTCATGACGCTGTGCCGTGGCGTCGTCCTCAAAACTTTCGTGCGCCATGACGTGGCACCAATGACAGGCCGCGTAGCCGACCGAGAGCAGGATCGGTTTTTTGCTGCGTTGTGCCTCGGCCAGCGCCTCGGGTCCCCATGCCCACCAATCGACCGGATTGTTCTTGTGCTGAAGGAGATACGGGCTCGTCTCGTCGGCGAGGCGATTGTGGTGGGCGGCGGAGGCCGGCTGTGACGTTGACATGGGCGCACCGTAGCAAGTAGCCCCCGGGGCGCGAAGCGCTGCCGCGTTACCAACCGGCTTCAACCGCACACATGCCCGACCGTTCGACCATCTTCGCATTGTCCTCCGGCCGGCCGCCGGCGGCGATTGCGGTGGTGCGTGTATCGGGTGCGCAGGCGGGCCCGCGCTGCAAAGACTTACCGGCGGCGTTCCGAAACCGCGCCAGGCGGCGCTGGTGCAGGTACGCGATCCGGCGACCGGCGAGGCGATCGATGAGGCGCTGGCGTTGTGGTTTCCGGCTCCGCGCAGCGAAACCGGCGAAGATGTCGCGGAGCTGCAGCTTCACGGCGGTCACGCAGTGATCGCCGGCGTGCTCGATGCCTTGGGAACGATCGAAGGCTGCCGCCTGGCCGAGCCTGGGGAATTCACCCGGCGCGCATTCGAGAATGGCCGGCTCGATCTGACCGCGGTCGAAGGACTTGCCGACCTCATAGCGGCGGAAACCCCGGTGCAACGCCGGCAGGCGTTCCGCCAGCTTAAAGGTTTGATCGGCGACCGCGCCGAGGCTTGGCGGCGCCGTTTGATCGAAGCGCTGGCTCTGGTCGAAGCCCGCATCGACTTTTCCGACGAAGCCGATGTGCCCGAAGATTTGATCGGCCCGGCGCTTCATGCTGCGCAGCAATTGCGCGGTGAGATTAGCGACTGCGCTTGCCGATGGGAGTCGCGGCGAGCGTTTGCGTGACGGTCTCGTTGTCGCCATCGCGGGACCGCCCAACGCGGGAAAATCGACATTGTTTAATCGGCTGGCGCGCCGCGAGGCGGCAATCGTCTCGCCATTTGCCGGTACCACCCGGGACATTCTCGAAGTGCACCTCGATCTCGAGGGCTATCCGGTAACGCTTCTCGACACCGCTGGCATCCGCGACAGCGCCGAACCAGTCGAGCAAGAGGGTGTCCGCCGCGCGCGGGAGCGCGCAGCATCGGCGGATTTGGTGATGTGGGTCATTGACGGATCGGCCGGCGGCCGAACGCCCGACGAAGCCCCGGATGCCCTGAGCGCCACTGAGAAGTGGTTGATTGGCAACAAGATTGATCTCGCTGTGGATAAGCTTGGCGTAGCGAACGAACACCGGCAACTAAATAATGAATATGGATTCATTTATTCTATCTCTGCGGCCAACGGGGAGGGTGTCGAGATTTTGGTGAAGGCACTCGCCGGATTTGCGCGCGAATATTTTTCCGGCGGCGAGTCCGGAATCGTGACTCGCGCGCGTCACCGCCTGGCGCTGGAGGAAACGGTGGCCGCGCTCGATCGCGCCGCGGCGCAGGCTACGACCGCCAATGCGCGAGAGGAGCTGGTCGCGGAAGAGTTTCGCGCGGCCGCGACGACACTGGGCCGGCTGACCGGCCGCGTCGATGTCGAAGATATTTTGGACGTGATCTTTCGCGATTTCTGTATTGGTAAATGAAAAGTTAACGATCGGGAATGCGCTGTTTCACGTGAAACATGCCGATTTTGACGGGTGTTTCCGCCTTGGATAGAAGGGGCGCATTCGTGGAGAATTCGATGGCGGCCGCTTCGATGTGATTGTGGTCGGCGGCGGCCATGCCGGCTGCGAGGCGGCGGCCGCGGCGTCGCGGTTGGGCGCCCGGACGGCGCTGATCACGCAACGCTTCGCCACCATCGGCGCGATGTCCTGCAACCCGTCGATCGGCGGGCTCGGCAAGGGCCACCTTGTTCGCGAAATCGATGCCCTGGACGGGTTGATGGGCCGTGTGGCCGACGCGGCAGGCATCCAGTTTCGCGTTCTCAACCGCCGCAAGGGCCCCGCCGTGCGCGGTCCGCGCGCTCAGGCCGACCGCAAGCTCTACGCCGCAGCGATGCAGACGGCGCTTCGGCAGACGCCCAATCTCACTGTGGTCGAAGGCGAAGTGGATGATCTTCTGACCAAAGCGCGCGTCGAGGGCGTGCGGCTCGCGGATGGCCGCGTGTTTGCGGCGGCCGCGGTGGTGCTGACCACCGGCACCTTTTTGCGCGGCCTTATCCATATCGGCGAACGGCAAATCCCGGCTGGACGTGTCGGTGAGGCCCCGGCCATGGGCCTTTCACGCACGCTCGAGCGGGCGGGCTTTGCGCTTGGGCGACTCAAGACTGGCACCCCGCCCCGGCTCGACGGCGCCACGATCGATTGGTCGGCGCTGGAAATGCAGCCCGGCGACGACCCGCCCGAGCCTTTCTCGGTGCTCACCGAACGCATCGGCAATCCGCAGATCCAGTGCGGTATCACCCGCACCACGGCCGCGACCCACGACATCATCCGCGCCAATGTGCATCGCTCGCCGATGTATTCCGGCCAGATCACAAGCCGCGGGCCGCGATATTGTCCTTCCATCGAGGACAAAATCGTGCGTTTCGGCGAGCGCGACGGGCATCAGATATTTTTGGAGCCGGAGGGTCTCGACGACAGCACGGTCTATCCGAACGGCATCTCAACCTCGCTGCCGGAGGACGTGCAATCGGCGCTAGTGGCTTCAATTCCAGGCCTCGGTCGCGCACGAATCGTGCGGCCCGGCTATGCCATCGAATATGACCATGTCGACCCGCGCGAACTGACTCCGTCGCTCGAAACCAAGCGTCTGGCGGGCCTTTTTCTCGCCGGACAGATCAACGGCACGACCGGCTATGAAGAAGCCGCGGCACAGGGCCTAGTCGCGGGCCTGAACGCGGCCGCGCGAGCAGGGAACGCGGCGCCGATCGCGTTCGATCGCGCCGAAGGCTATCTCGGCGTCATGATCGACGATCTCGTCACCCGCGGCGTCAGCGAGCCCTATCGCATGTTCACCTCGCGCGCCGAGTATCGGCTGACGCTGCGCGCCGATAATGCCGATCAGCGGCTCACTGATCGGGGCATTGCGCTCGGTTGCGTTGGCGCCGAACGGGCGCAAAAGCACCAAGGCAAAATGGCGGCCCTCGCCTCGGCGCGGGCGCTAACGGACGCATTAATCGTGACGCCGAGCGAGGCGGCTCGGCACGGGCTTTCGCTTCGCAAGGACGGCCAGCGCCGGTCGGCCTTCGAGCTGTTGGCCTATCCGGATATCGGAATCGACGATCTGGCGCAGCTCTGGCCCTCTTTGGGCGAGCTCGATCGCACCATCGCGGCTCAAATCGAGATCGATGCGAAATACGACGTCTATCTGAGCCGGCAGGCCGCCGACGTGGCATCCTACCGGCGCGACGAAAGCCTCGTCTTGGCCGACGATATCGACTATGCGGCGCTGCCCGGACTATCCAACGAAGTCCGCCACAAGCTGCAAACGCACCGGCCGCGTACCATCGGTCATGCCGGGCGCATCGATGGCATCACGCCGGCCGCGCTGACGCTTTTGGTGGCCTATCTACACCGCCAGTGCCGCAAGCCGGCAAGCAAGCCCGCGAGCAAGTCGGCAGGCCAGGCCGCCAGTGGCGCCGGCTGATCTCGCCGTCGATCGAGCCAAAGCGCTCGCACTAACGCCTGTTTCACGTGAAACAGCGGCTCGTCTCGATCGCTTTGTCGCTGTTTTCATGGAATGGCAGCAGCGGACGAACCTGATCGCATCCTCAACCGAGGCGACGCTGTGGACCCGTCACATCGCCGATTCCTTGCAGCTCCTGGCACTGGCGCCGTCCGCGCGGATATGGGTCGATCTGGGCTCGGGCGGCGGATTTCCCGGTCTGGTGATCGCTTGCGCGCTGGCGGACCAAGCCGGGGAGGGTGTGGCGCAGGTACATCTGGTCGAAAGCAGCACGAAGAAAGCCGCCTTCCTGCAGCGAGGCGGCGCGCATCACCGGCGCGCCAGCAATAATTCACGCCGTGCGGATTGCCGACTTCGCCCACCACGCGCCAGATCGGATCGATGTGGTGACGGCGCGCGCGCTCGCGCCCTTGCCGAAGCTTCTGTCGGAAGCATATCCCCTGTTGAAAACAGGCGCCAAAGGGCTGTTCCTAAAGGGACAAGATGTTGGCTCTGAATTGACCGAAGCCGCTAAATGTTGGAGCATTGAAACCACTTTGGTGCCGAGTCGTACTGATCCGCGCTCCAGTATCGTCGTCGTAAACCGCCTCTCGCCAAAGACTTAAGGCCTTACAACCTCACTCAACTCATAGTTGTCTTTTGCACCTGAACTGGATTCCAGCGCGATGACTGACGAAACCCAACCCACGCCACGCGTGGTTCAGTTCACCGCGCCTGAGCGCGCGCCGGCCAAACCGCCGCGGGTCCTGGCTGTCGCCAATCAAAAGGGCGGCGTCGGCAAAACCACCACCGCGATCAATCTCGGGACGGCGCTCGCCGCCATTGGCGAAGACGTCCTGGTCATCGATCTCGATCCGCAGGGCAATGCCTCGACCGGTCTCGGCATCGATCGCCGCAGCCGTCGCTACTCGACCTACGACGTGCTGACCGGCGAGGCGGCGTTGCGCGACGCCATCGTCCCCACCGCCGTGCCACGCCTGCACCTGGCGCCATCGACGCTCGATCTTTCCGGACTTGAGCTTGAGATCGGTCAGGCGCGCGACCGCGCCTTTCGCCTGCGCAGCGCGCTGTCGCCGCTGAACACAATCGGCGGCACAAAATTCACCTACGTGCTGGTCGATTGTCCGCCGTCGCTCAATCTCTTGACCATCAACGCCATGGCGGCGGCGAATGCCATCCTGGTGCCGTTGCAATGCGAGTTCTTCGCGCTCGAGGGTCTGTCCCAATTGCTCAAGACGGTGGAGACGGTGCGCGAACAACTCAATCCCGATCTCACCATCCATGGCGTCGTGCTGACGATGTTTGACGCGCGCAACAATCTGTCGGGGCAAGTTGTCGCCGACGTGCGCGAATTCATGGGACCGAAAGTCTACGACACCATCATCCCGCGCAACGTGCGCGTTTCGGAAGCGCCGTCCTACGGCAAGCCGGTCCTCGTTTACGATCTCAAATGCAGCGGCAGCGAAGCCTATCTGCGGCTCGCGACCGAGATCATCCAGCGGGAAAAACAACTGTGCGCCGGATGAGGTTCTTCGCGTGACTGACAGTCTTGGGAAAATGGCGATGGCGGAAGATGGAACGCGATCGCGTCTGGGGCGCGGGCTCGCCGCATTGATCGGCGAAGTCGCCGGCGAAAGTTCTTCCGTCGAACGCCCGCGCGGCCAGCGGCGGCTGCCGACCGGTGTCGTTGCGGCCGAATGCGCGCAACCCGCGGCGCAGCTTCTCCAACGCCGAACTCGACGAACTGGTCGCCTCGCTGCGCGAGCGCGGCATCATCCAGCCGATCGTCGTGCGGCCGGTTCAAGGCGCCGTCGATGCCTACGAGATCATCGCCGGCGAACGCCGCTGGCGCGCGGCGCAGCGCGCCGGTTTGCACGAAGTCCCGGTTGTCATCGTCGAAGCGACCGACGCCGAAGCGCTGCAAATGGCGATCATCGAGAACGTGCAGCGCGCCGACCTCAATGCACTCGAAGAGGCGAACGGCTATCGCGCGCTGATGGAGGAATTCGGCAACAGTCAGGACGAGATCGCGAAAACCGTCGGCAAGAGCCGGAGCCATGTCGCCAATACGTTGCGGCTGCTCAAGCTGCCCGACACGGTGAAGGCTCACATTCATAACGGCGTATTGAGCGCCGGCCATGCCCGCATGCTGGTCGGGCAGCCCAACGCCGAAGCGCTTGCCGAGGAAATCGTCGCGCGCGGCCTCAATGTGCGACAGGTCGAATCGCTGGCGCGCGAGGCGGTGAACAAGGGCGCGCAATCGCACCGGCGCATCCCGCGCGGGCGTTCCGACAAAAACGCCAATCTGATCGCGCTTGAAAAGCGCATCTCCGACGCGCTCGGCCTGGTCGTCAGCATCGCGCATCGCCCGCGCGGCGGCGTGCTCAGTATCCGCTATCGCAGTCTCGATCAGCTCGACGATGTGCTGCGGCGGCTGGAGAAGAAGCGCTAACGCTGCAGCCACGCGGCCTTGAAAGCAACGCGCTTGGCCGGGTCGTAAAGGCTCGCGTAATCGTAGATCAGCGGCTTTGACGGCTCGACATGGAGCGTGGCGAAGACCGGCCCGTCCTGTTCGAGCACATGCGCCACCTGCTGGGTGAATCTGTCGAGATCGGAGAAATCGTAAACCGCGGCATAGCCGGCCGCGCGCGCCATGGCCGCGAAATCCACTTGCGGACATGGAATCGGATGGCCACCATTGGCCTCGTAGGTTTCGTTCTGCGCGACAAAGTGGACGACATTCTTCGGCGCGGCCTCGGCGATCGTCACCAGGCTACCGAGATTCATCAACAGCGAGCCGTCGCCCTGCAGCACGACAACGCGCCGATCCGGCCGGCCGAGCGCCAGGCCGAGCCCGTGCGAGGTATCGAGCCCCATGGCGCCGATCGAGGTGTAATTGAGCGTACGCGGGGCGATCTCGACCCAATCCACCGCCGAACTATAAGTGGCGACCACCGCTTCGTCGGTCATGTGCCGCGCCAAAACCCGAAAACAGGCATCGCGCTTCATCATGACGGGCTGCGCCCAATCAGGAACGCAACCGGATGCGGCTCGCGATAAGCCGCCCCAATCGCCGGCGCGATTTTCGCGATGTCGGCATCGACGCCGATGAGATGATGCGCGATGCCCATGTCGTCGAGGATCGGTTCGACGATGCGCACGCCATAGCGGTTCGATTTGCGCGGCGCCAAATCAGGATCGTGCTGCAACAGTCCAACCATCATGCAGATCGGTTGCTTATATTCAACGGCGATGCCGCGGATGGCGTTGATCGAGTCGAGAAAGCCGGTGTGCTGGATCAGGATCAGGGCGCGCTTGTCGCAATAGGATAGGCCGCAAGCGATGCCGATGCATTCGTCTTCCTTGCAGACGCGGATGAGCTTGAACTCTTTGTCACGCGCGATCGGGGCCAATAAGCCCGTGCCGGTGACGATGTCGGGCACCGACAGGACGTATTCGATGCCGCTCGCCTTGATGGCGGCAATAATCTTGCTGCCGCTGAGAGCGCCCTGCGTGGCGCGGGTCGTCGCCGCGTTCATCGACTGCCTCCCAATTCTTTTTAGTTTGAACCGAACCTTGCAATTGGTGAAATCCGGATCAATCGGACCCAGTCCGAAAACCCGAATTGAAAGAACCCGCGCAGCAAAAAGCCGGCCTGTTAGAGCCGGCTTTTTCTCGTAGTGGTGCGCAGCGTTATTAGTGGTGCGCCTTCACGGGCGTTCCATCGGTCCAGGCGTCGTGCGGAAGATAAGTATCTACCAACCACCCGCCCACAAACGGCACAATGCATTCGCCAACACCGATATACATTTCACGCGGCGTCAACGGACGATTGAGCAGCCAGGTGCCAATGAACGGGTAGGCCACCGCGCAGGCATAGGTTGTCACGCCATAGGCGGCTGCGGCAGTCATCGGGCGATGCGGGGGAGTGCCGTGCTTCTTGGTCAGGAAGTAACCGGCGACGCCCGTACCGATACCGATGCCAACGCCACCGTAAAAGAGATGGCAATCCTGCCCGTGATTCAGCCAGCTTATAAAGCCGTTATCGCAGGCTGCATTTGTGCTGGCCGCACGAGCTGCCTGCGGCGCTAGCCCCATCGCAAAGATCAGGGCCAGCACGACGAAGATGGTCCGTTTCATTCTGATGACTCCCCCTCCATACAAACTCGCCTGCCGGCAGAAAGGCGGCCACAGTATGGTTAACGTATGGTGAACGACCTGCCGCGGGCTGTCGAGGGTTCGGTCCGCCTTGCCTGCGAAATTCCGGGACTCTGTGCCTATTTGGCAACCTTTTATCCCCAGGAGAGGACTCGGTGGCGGCAAGGGAATGCCTGCAAGGAGGGCGGTCGCCGGATGCCGGCGGTCGGTTCTCTGGCGGCAGGAAAGACCTACTCTGCCGCGGTTTGACCGGCCCCGGCGCCGGAGCCGAATCGGCGCTCGATGTAATCGATGACGATTTTCTGGAAATCGGCGGCAACGGTCGGGCCGCGCAGCGTCATGGCCTTCTTGCCATCGATAAAAACCGGCGCCGTCGGCTGCTCGCCGGTGCCGGGTAGCGAAATACCGATATCGGCGTGTTTGGACTCGCCCGGCCCGTTGACGATGCAGCCCATCACCGCGACGTTGAGGCCTTCGACGCCGGGATAGCGCGACTTCCATTCCGGCATGGAGTCGCGGATGAAGCTCTGGATGCTGGACGCGAGCTCCTGGAACGTGGTCGAGGTGGTGCGGCCGCAGCCGGGACAGGCGGCGACCAGCGGCACGAAGGTGCGCAAGCCCACGGTCTGCAACAATTCCTGCGCCACTTTCACTTCGAGTGTGCGGTCGCCGTTCGGCTCGGGCGTGAGCGAAATGCGGATCGTATCGCCGATCCCCTGTTGCAGCAGCACGCCCATCGCGGCCGATGAGGCGACGATGCCCTTGGAGCCCATGCCGGCCTCGGTGAGGCCGAGATGCAGCGCGTAATCGCAGCGCCGCGCCAGTTCGGCATAGACGCCGATCAGATCCTGCACCGCCGAGACCTTGGCTGAGAGGATGATCTTCGAACGCGGCAAGCCGATTTCCTCGGCGCGCTCCGCCGAGAGCAGCGCCGATTGCAGCATCGCTTCGCGCGTCACGTCGCGCGCACCGACCGGGGTGTTCGAGTGCGCATTCTGATCCATGAGATGGGTCAGAAGCTCCTGGTCGAGCGAGCCCCAATTGGCGCCGATGCGCACCGGCTTGTTGTGGCGGATCGCGGTCTCGACAATGGCGCCGAACTGCCGGTCCTTTTTTTCCTTGAAGCCGACATTGCCGGGATTGATGCGATATTTATCGAGCGCCTCGGCGCAGGCCGGATGATCGGCAAGAAGCTTGTGGCCGATATAGTGGAAATCGCCGACGATCGGCACGTCGACATTCATTTTGAGAAGCCGCTCCTTGATGTGCGGCACCGCGGCTGCCGCCTCGTCGCGGTCGACCGTGATGCGCACGATCTCGGAGCCGGCGCGCGCCAGCGCCGCCACCTGCTTCGCCGTTCCCTCGATATCGGCGGTGTCGGTATTGGTCATCGACTGCACCACGACGGGGGCGCCGCCGCCGACGGTCACATTGCCGACCTTGACGGCAACGGTATGATGCCTGTCGGCGGGGCCGGAAAATTCCATCATGACTTCAGACCTTTAGGTAACCAAACCGGGACGGCCCTAAAGCCGAGAGGGCCGACACAACCAAGCATATAGCGTCACCGCGGCCGGTTGACGAGGAGGATGCCGACGGCGACCGACGCGACCGCGAGCGCAAATGGCGGGGTCAGCGGATCGCCCAACACGATGTGGCCGGCCGCCACGCCGAACAACGGGACCAGGAAGGTGAATACCGACAGCCTCGCGACCGAATAGCGCACGATCAACGCAAACCACACCGCGAAGGTGAAGCTCACCACCCAAACGGTCTGATAGGCGAAGGCGCCCAGCGCCAGCGGCGACGGCACGGCGTCGATATGTTCGCCGAACACCAGCGCGCCAACGCCGAGCAGCGGCGCCGACACGACGAGCTGATAGAGCAGCGTCTTCTCGGCGCTGACGCGGTTGAGCGCGCTGGCTTTGATGGTCAGCGTCGTTGCCGCCCAGGCCGCCGCGGCGCCCACCAGCATGAGATCGCCGAGCATCTGGCGCGGATCGAGCGCCGGCGTCGGCAGGCCGAAGGCAATGGCGATGCCGGCAAAGGACAGCACCAGACCAGCCCATTGCGAAGCAGAGAAACGATCGCCCGGCACCAGCCAGCGCGATCCGATCACGACAAAGAACGGCGCGAGATAGAGAAACAGCGTCGCGCGCGTCACCGTGGTCCACAACGAGGCCGCGATAGATCAGGAGAAATTCGAGCGCAAACAGGACGCCGGCCAAAATCCCGCCGGGCAGCGTGCCGTCGCGCTTGAACAGCGGGATGCCGCGCGCTTGCGTCCAGGCGCCGACCAGGACGGCCGCGATGACCGAGCGCGTCGACGACTGGATCAGCGGCGGAATGTCGTGGATCGCGAGCTTGATCGCGACGTTGTTGAATCCCCAGCTCAGGCACAAACCGATCGTCACCGCGATCGCGAACGCGTCGAGCGGTCGGGACGACGGTGGCTGTGTCACGGAATTCCGATTCAATTCCGACGCGTCATCGGTCGCGGCAATGCGAGCAAATACCGGCGATTTCGATCAGCGGACTCTTTGGCGAAAAACCCGCCGCGCGCGACGACGCCTTGAGCGCCTCCGCGGCGGCGCCGCCGGGCGCCTCGCCGACAGTGCCGCAGCGCTCGCAGATCAGAAAGACGACGAGGTCGTCGCTGCCGTGATTGTGCACGCAGGCAACGAACGCGTTGCGGCTTTCGATGCGATGAACAAGACCATTGTCGCGCAGGAAGTCGAGCGCGCGATAGATCGTGATCGGGGCCGGACGATTTTTGTGCGTCAATCCGCTCGATGATCTCGTAGGCGCCGAGTGGCTTGTGGCTTGCGAGCAGCGCTTCGAGGACCTGCCGGCGCATCGGTGTCAGCCGTTGTCGCGCGCGCCGCGCATTGCGCTTCGGCATGCGCGATGGCGGCACTGGCGCAGCGCTCGTGGTCGTGGTCCGGGGCCGGGAAGATCGCACGCGACATATTTGCCATGATTCAGTTATCCGGCTCGGTCATTCGTATGGTCGGTGTTGGTCCCTGGGCGAAGTGTAGCGGATTGCGGGAGATCGCGAAAACGTGACGGTCCGCCGGTTTTTTATGTTGCGCCGCAATAGGAAGCGCCCCAAAGTTCCCGGCCGTTTGTGAAAAGTCGGCCACCGGCGGCCGTTTTGGCGCGCCTTACCAAATTGGGGATTGTCATGCTCAAAGGAAAGTCCGCGCTGGTGACCGGCTCGACCTCGGGCATCGGTCTTGGCATCGCGCGCGCGCTTGCCGCGCAAGGCGCCAACGTCACCATCAACGGTTTCGGCGACAAGGACGCGATCGAAAAAGAGCGCGCCGGCATCGAGAAGGATTTCGAGGTCAAGGCGGTCTATTCCGGCGCCGACATGAGCAAGCCTGCCGAGATCGCCGGCATGGTGCAGACCGCGGAAAAGACGTTCGGATCGCTCGACGTGCTGGTCAACAATGCCGGCATTCAGTTCGTTGCGCCGATCGAGGAATTTCCGGTCGAGAAATGGGACCAGATCATCGCCATCAACCTGTCGGCGGCGTTTCACGCCATCCGCGCCGCGGTGCCGGGCATGAAGTCGCGCAAATGGGGCCGCATCATCAGTACCGCTTCGGCGCATTCGCTGGTCGCCTCGCCGTTCAAATCCGCCTATGTGTCGGCCAAGCATGGCCTCGCCGGTCTGACCAAGACCGTCGCGCTCGAAACCGCGACGTTCGGCATCACCTGCAATTGCATCAGCCCCGGCTATGTCTGGACGCCGCTGGTCGAGAAACAGATTCCCGATACCGCCAAAGCGCGCGGCATGACCGAGGAACAGGTCAAGCGCGACGTGATTCTCGCGGCGCAGCCGACCAAGGAATTCGTCACGGTGGACGAGATCGCCGATCTTGCCGTCTATCTGTGCTCCGATTCGGCCAAGGCGATCACCGGCGCGAATCTTTCCATCGACGGCGGCTGGACGGCGGAATAATCGAGTCATCCCCGGGATGAAAAAAATCCTTAGCGCGATATTGCCTGGACGTTCCGCGGCAGCGACCGCTCAGCCAAAGACCAAACGCATCAATCTCGCGCTGCAAGGCGGCGGCGCGCACGGCGCGTTCACCTGGGGCGTGCTCGAACAGATTCTCGAGCGACGAGCGGCTGGCGATCGAGGGGATATCCGGCGCCTCGGCCGGCGCGATGAATGCGGTGATGCTGGCCGACGGGCTTAGCGCGCGGCGGCCGCGACGAGGCAAAGCAGCGGCTCGCCGATTTCTGGCGCTCGGCGTCGAGCACCGGCAATCTGCCGGTGTTGCAGCGCGAGGTGATGCAGCGCCTGTTGTCCTTCACGCCGCTCGAAGGCACGCCGGTGCAGGCCTGGTTCAACGCCATGTCGCGCTATTTTTCGCCCTACGACGTCAATCCGCTCAACATCAATCCGCTGAAGGATCTGATCGAGCGCTTCGTCGATTTCGACCGGCTGCGCGCCAACGCCGCAACTGCAGCTCTTCATCTCGGCGACCAACGTGCAGACCGGCCGCGTTCGCATTTTCCCGCGCGAAAGCATCACCGCCGATGCGGTGATGGCCTCGGCCTGCCTGCCGACCGTGTTCCGCGCGGTCGAGATCGACGGCGTGCCCTATTGGGACGGCGGCTATCTCGGCAACCCGGTGATCTTTCCGTTTTTCCGCACCACCTCCACCGAGGACGTCCTGGTGGTCCAGATCAATCCGCTGGTGCGGCAGAAGACGCCGACTTCGTCCAGCGAGATCATCAATCGCATCAACGAAATCACATTCAATTCCTCGCTGATCGCCGAATACCGCGCCATCGAATTCGTCGCCCGGCTGATCGATCAGGGCCGGCTGCCGCGCGGCACCGGTCCGGGCCAATACCGGCGCATCAATGTTCATCGCATCCTGCTCGATCCGCTTCGGCACCCATTTCGATTCCTTCAGCAAGCTTTCGACCGATTACGATTTCTTCGACATGCTGCATGTCAGCGGCATGCGCGCCGCGCGGCGTTTCCTCGACGAGCATTTCGACGATATCGGCGTGAAATCCACCGTCGATCTGCGGGCGGAGGCACAGGCCGAGTGGGCGTGATAAATTTGCGGTTATGACAAGCCTGCCGCTGCTCACGGCCGAAGTCGGCGCCGCCCGGCTCGAAATCTGCGTTGCCGACATCACGACGCTCGATGTCGACGCCATCGTCAATGCGGCGAATCGCAGTCTGCTCGGCGGCGGCGGGGTCGATGGCGCGATCCATCGCGCCGCGGGCCCGCAACTGCGTGCGGAATGCGAAAAGCTCGGCGGCTGCGCCACCGGCGCGGCGAAAATCACGCGCGGCTACCGGCTGCCGGCCAAGCATGTCATCCATGCCGTCGGTCCGGTGTGGAACGGCGGCGGTGCCGGCGAGGAAGAATTGCTGGCGTCCTGCTACCGCGCGGCGCTCGATCTGGCCGCTGCGCATGGCCTGACCTCGATCGCCTTTCCGGCGATCTCGACCGGCGTCTTTGGCTTCCCGCCTGACCGCGCCGCACGCGTTGCGGTCGGCACGGTTGCCGCCGAAGTCGCGGCGGCGCCGCGCGGCATCGGCCGCGTCGTGTTTTGCTGCTTTGCGCCGGCCGCCGCCGACCATCACATCACTGGCTTTCGCCGAACTCGGACTGGCCTGAGCGCGCTCGGTCGGAGTGAGCCAATGCAGCCATCGCAATACAGCTTTGCGGTCTTTTAGTACCTGAAATTTAATAAGGTAGCTTATATTGTGTCTTGCACGATGCAACCGGGTCAGACCATGCTGCCACGCTCGCCTCAATCGCGAATTTGCTATTATTCTCAAAGATGTAGCGCGCATGATCCGGACCTATGCGGACCACAAAGCCAGCCAATTTGGCGTCACCTATGCCCAATGGGTGGTACTGGCGCGGCTCGACCGCTTCGAGGGGCTGAAGCAGTCCGAACTGGCCGAAATGCTCGACCTGCAGCCGATCACGCTGACCCGGCTGCTCGACCGGCTGTGCGACAGCGGCCTGATCGAGCGGCGTGCCGATCCCAACGACCGCCGCGCCAAGCGTCTCTACCTGACGCCTGCGGCGGGGCCGATCATCGAGCGCTTGGGCGAGCTCGGCGAAGAACTGATGGCGACGGCGCTGGCCGGCGTGGAGCGCGAGAGCCGTCGAAAAAATGGTCGCGCAGCTTGCGATCGTGAAGGAAAACCTGCGCCAGGCGATCCAACAGAAGAACCGCCGAGCGCGGCAGGAGAAACAGCGCTATGGCTGAACGGGCGCTCAAACCCGTCCCGCCCGCCGGCGAGGAGCGCCGGATGTGCGCGAGGCGCCACCGGTCGTGCCGGCGCGGCCCGCGTCGGACAAGCGCGGGCCGTTCGCCAGCGCGCGAAAGCATGGCGATTCGATCGCAAGCTGTGGGTGCGCCGCGGATTGTTCGGGCTTTTGCCGCTCGCGCTTCTGATCGGCGGCATCTGGTACGTCACCGGCGGCCAGATCATGTCGACCGACAACGCCTATGTGAACGCCGAGACGGTCGGCATCTCGACCGATGTCGCCGGCATCGTCAAAGAAGTGGACGTTCACGAAAATCAGCACGTCTCGGCCGGCCAGATTCTCTATCGGCTCGATCCACTGCAGTTCCAGATCGCGCTCGACAACGCCAAGGCCAATCTGGCGCAAACGGCGCTGACCATCGAATTCGATGAAGCAGGACTACAAGCGCATGCTGAGCGATGTCGCCGCACAGCAGGCGCAGGTCGATCTGGATCAGACGAATTACAATCGCGCCGCGCATGCTTTTGAGCACCAACACCGTTCCGCAGTCGAACTACGACCAGGCCAAAGCCACGCTCGACACCGACAAGAGCAAGCTCGAACTCGCTGCGCCAGCAGGCCGCGGTGCAACTGGCGAAGCTCGGCGGCAATGCCGATCTTCCGACCGATCAACAGCCGCAATATTTGCAGGCCAAGGCCCAGGTCGACGAGGCGCAGCGCCAGCTCGATCACACCGTCGTCAAGGCGCCGTTTGGCGGCATCGTGACCAACGTGCCGTCGATCGCGCCCGGCAAATACCTTGCGGCGTCGACCACCGCCTTCTTTCTGGTCGATACCGATCACGTCTGGATCGACTCCAATCCGAAAGAGACGGAGTTGACCTATGTGCGGCCCGGACAGCCGGTGACTATCACGGTGGACACTTATCCGGGTGTGGAATGGCACGGCACCGTCGAGAGCATCAGCCCGGCGGCGGCGCAGCAATTCGCGATGCTGCCGGCGCAGAATACCAGCGGCAACTGGGTCAAAGTCGTGCAGCGCATTCCGATGCGCGTGCGCGTCGACACCAGCGACCAGAAAATGCCGCCACTGCGCGCCGGGCATGAGCGCCGAAGTCAACGTCGATACCGGCCACGCGCGGGGCTTCCCCAATCTGTTTGACTGGTGAGCGCCATGGCTGCGGATCAGCCCGCGGCCGGCGTCAATCGCGGAGCGATCACCGTCTGCGTGATCCTCGCCACGCTGATGCAGGCGCTCGACACCACCATCGCCAATGTCGCGCTGCCGTACATGCAAGGCAGCGTCTCGGCGAGCCAGGACGAAATCGACTGGGTGCTGACGTCCTATATCGTGGCCGCGGCGATCATGACGCCGACCACCGGTTACCTCGCCGGGCGCTTCGGGCTTAAGCAGCTTTTCCTCGTCTCCGTCGGCGGCTTCACCGTCGCGTCGATGCTGTGCGGCATGGCGCAGACGCTCGTCCGAGATCGTGCTGTTCCGCACCCTGCAAGGCATGTTCGGCGCGGCGCTGGTGCCGCTGTCGCAGACGGTGCTGCTCAACATCAATCCGCAGGGAACGGCAGGGCTCCGCCATGGCGCTGTGGGGCGTCGCGGTGATGGCCGGTCCCGTTCTGGGGCCGGTGCTGGGCGGCTGGCTGACGGCGAATTATTCATGGCGCTACGTTTTCTACATCAACCTGCCGATCGGCATCCTCTGCCTGCTCGGCATGTCCGCCTTCCTGTCCGAGACGGCGCGCAATGTAACGGCGAAGCTCGATTGGTTCGGCTTCGGCACCTTGAGTCTCGCACTCGGCTCCCTGCAGGTCATGATCGACCGCGGCGAAGAGCTCGACTGGTTCGGCTCCGGCGAGATCATCATCGAGGCCATGGTCGCCGCCTCGGCGTTCTATCTGTTCCTCGTTCACACCTTTACCGCGAAGGAGCCTTTTGTGCGGCCGTCGCTGTTTCGCGACCGTAACTTCACGGCGGGCATGCTCTTCGTTGCCGTCGTCGGCCTCACTTATTACGCCTCGCTGGCGCTGCAGCCGCCGTTTCTGCAGGACCTCATGAACTATCCGGTCGTCACCGCCGGCTTCGTCATGGGTCCGCGCGGCGTCGGCACGATGGGCGCCATGCTGGTGGTGGGACGGCTGATCGGCCCGGTCGATACCCGCCTCCTGCTGGGCTTCGGTCTCGCCATTACCGCCTGGTCGTTTTACGCGATGACCGGGTGGACGCCGGACATTTCGCAGACGACGATCATCACCGTCGGCGTTATCCAGGGCATCGGGCTCGGCTTCCTGTTCGTGCCGCTGAGCGTCGTGACGCTGTCGACGCTTTCGTCCGACCAGCGCGCGGAAGGCGCCGGCCTGTACAGCCTGTCGCGCAACATCGGTTCGAGCGTCGGCATTTCGGTGGTGAACGCGCTGCTTGACCCGCAACACGCAAGTCAATCACGCCGAGATCGTGCAGCACGTCACGCCGGTCAACCGGCTGTTCGATAATCCGACCGTCGCGCAGTTCTGGAATCCGCTGACCGCCGGCGGACGCGCCGCGCTCGACGCCATGATCACGCAGCAGGCGCAGATCATTGCCTATATCGACGACTACAAACTGTTGATGATGGCGACGATCGCCGTGCTGCCGCTGCTCATCGTTTTTCGGCGACGCGTCCAGCGGGGCCGGAGCGGGTCACGCCGTCGTGGTGGACTAACAATCTTTGCTATAGGTTTTTGCCCCAGGCCCCGTCCGGCAAGCCGACGCCCGATCAGGCCAAGGGAGCAAAATGGCGGCCTTTAGCAACATCCTGCTTTGTTACGATTCGACCCGGGAGGGACGCCGGGCGCTCATCCAAGGCGCCGAACTCGCCGAAAAGCTCGGCGCGGAAACGCATCTCCTGGCGATCGCGGCCACGCTTGTCGGCGGCAGCATGGTCGATCTGCCGTCGGAAGTGGCGTTGCGCGAGGAGGAAAAGTACATCAGGGAAGTGCTTCACGAGGGCGTCGAACGCTTGCGGGGGCGGGGACTGGCGGCGACCGGTCACCTGGCCTTCGGCCGCCCGATCGACAAGATCCCGGCGGTGGCGCGCGACTTGGGCGTCGACCTGATCGTGATCGGACATCGGCCGTCCGGCGCGATGGAGCGGTGGTGGACCGGTCCCGGCAATGCCCAACTGCTCGATCTCGTCACCTGCAGCATTCTCGTCTCGATCGATCCGACCGAAACCGCGACGCCATAGAAAAGGCGGCGCCTTGCGGCGCCGCCGATTGCGTCTTTGCTCTGGAAGCCTCGAAAACCCTTCCGCCGAGATCAGGCAACGTCGAAGCGATCGAGGTTCATCACCTTGGTCCACGCCGCCACGAAGTCCTTCACGAACTTCTCCTTCGAGTCCGCGCTCCCATAGACTTCCGCGAGGGCGCGCAGCTGCGAGTGCGAACCGAAGATCAGGTCGACGCGGGTGCCGGTCCACTTGACCGCATTCGTCTTCCGGTCGCGGCCCTCGTACACGCCATCGGAGCCGGCGGGCTGCCATTGCGTGCTCATGTCGAGCAGGTTGACGAAGAAGTCGTTGGTCAGCGTCTCGGGCTTTTTGGTGAAGACGCCGTGCTTGGACTGGCCGGCGTTCGCGCCGAGGACGCGCAGGCCG
Organism: uncultured Alphaproteobacteria bacterium; assembly: GCA_963743395.1. GTDB lineage: Bacteria > Pseudomonadota > Alphaproteobacteria > Rhizobiales > Xanthobacteraceae > BOG-931. The sequence goes on along the minus strand of CAVUPV010000009.1, from coordinate 105,250 downwards.
CCGACGAAGACCGTCATCTCGGGCGCTGTCAGCGTCAGCAATTGCGCCCGATCCACCAACGCCTCCTCAGGCGCCATGAACTGCCGCTTGCCGCTGAGATAGTTGCGGAAGCCGTCGGCACGCGGTTCGAGCGGCGCGAAGGAATCGACGTCGGTCTGCTCCTGCGACGCGTCCATGCGTCCCGGCGTGAAGGGAACCTTCACGTCGTGCCCGGCATCCTTCGCGGCCTTTTCGATTGCGGCGTAGCCGCCGAGGACGATCAGGTCGGCAAGCGAAACCTTCTTGCCGAACTCCTTCTGGATCGCTTCGAGCTTCGGCAGCACCGTCTTCAACTGAGCCGGCTGGTTGACCTCCCAATCCTTCTGCGGGCTAAGGCGAATGCGCGCGCCGTTCGCTCCGCCGCGCTTGTCGGAACCCCGGAACGTCGAGGCCGACGCCCAGGCGGTCGAGACCAGTTGGGAGACGGACAGGCCGGAGGCGAGGATCTTTGCCTTCAATGCGGCAACGTCCTGCTCACCGATCAGCGGATGATTCGCCGCCGGGATCGGGTCCTGCCAGATCAGCGTCTCCTTCGGCACCAGCGGGCCGAGATAGCGCGCGATCGGACCCATGTCGCGGTGCGTGAGCTTGAACCAGGCGCGGGCAAATGCGTCCGCGAACTGATCCGGATGCTCGTAGAAGCGCCGCGAGATCTTCTCGTAGGCCGGGTCGATCCGCAGCGAGAGGTCGGTGGTCAGCATGGTCGGCACGTGCTTCTTCGACTTGTCGAAGGCGTCCGGGATCGTGGCCGCGCGCGCCTTTTGCCTTCCACTGCGGCGCGCCGGCCGGGCTCTTGGTCAGCTCCCATTCGTTTTCGAACAGGTTCTTGAAGAAGAGGTTGCTCCACTTCGTCGGCGTCTGCGTCCAGGTGACTTCCGGACCGCCGGTGATGGCGTCGGCGCCGATGCCGGTGCCATGCTTGCTCTTCCAGCCGAGGCCCTGATCCTCGAGGGCGCCGCCTTCCGGCTCCGGGCCGACCAGCGACGGATCGCCGGCGCCGTGGGTCTTGCCGAAGCTGTGGCCGCCGGCAATCAGCGCGACGGTCTCCTCGTCGTTCATCGCCATGCGGAAGAACGTTTCGCGGATATCCTTCGCCGCCGCGACCGGGTCCGGCTTGCCGTTCGGCCCTTCCGGATTGACGTAGATCAGGCCCATCTGCACCGCGCCGAGCGGCTCCGCAAGCTGGCGTTCGCCGCTGTAGCGTTCGTCGCCGAGCCAGGTGCCCTCGGGACCCCAGTAGAGCTCTTCGGGCTCCCACACATCGGCGCGGCCGCCGGCGAAACCGAACGTCTTGAAGCCCATCGAGTCCAGCGCGACGTTGCCGGCGAGGACCATCAGGTCGGCCCAGGAGATTTTCCGGCCGTATTTCTGCTTGATCGGCCACAACAGCCGGCGCGCCTTGTCGAGGTTGGCGTTGTCCGGCCAGGAGTTCAGCGGCGCGAAGCGCTGCTGGCCGGCGCCGGCGCCGCCGCGGCCGTCGGTGATGCGGTACGTGCCCGCGCTGTGCCACGCCATGCGGATGAACAGACCGCCATAGTGACCGAAGTCGGCCGGCCACCACGGCTGCGAGTCCGTCATCAAGGCATGCAGGTCCTTGATCACGGCGTTGAGGTCGAGCGTCTTGAACTCCTTGGCGTAGTCGAATGCCTCGCCCATCGGATCGGACAACGTGGAATTCCGGTGGAGAACCTGGATGTCCAGATGGTCCGGCCACCAGTCGCGGTTGGTGTGTCCGCGGGTGCCGCCAGTGAACGGGCACTTGCCCGCGCTCTTGTCGTCAGTCTTGGCGTCCATGTTCTCTCTCCGATCGGTATGCAGGTTTTTTTCAAACTGTTCTGTGCAGCGAGTTTCCGACCCAACGCATCGCCGCTGCCGGTCGTCAGCGTGAGGTTTTTGGCCGTGGGGTTTCTCCCGCGCTTTCGGGATGCGCGCCACAATGCGCTTTAGTTTTGATCAGGTCTAATCGTATTGACTGACGACGCCGATAAGAATTACTTATGACGAAATGGCCACTTTGCGTCAGTTGCGTTATCTCCAAGCCCTTGTCCAACATCGTCATTTTGGCCGCGCCGCCGAGGCCTGCGCGGTCAGTCAGCCGGCGCTGTCGATGCAAATCCGCGACCTCGAAAAGGAACTTGGGGTCGAGCTGGTCGAGCGCCGTCCCGGCGAGGCCGCGCTGACCGACGTCGGGCTCGAAGTGGCGCGGCGCGGCGAACGCGTCCTTGCCGCCACCCGCGACCTGGTCGATTTCGCCCGCCATCGCGGCCGCATGTCTCTCCGGCCGGCTCAAGCTCGGCATCATTCCGACGCTGGCGCCCTATCGTTTTGCCGAAGGTGCTCCCGGATCTTGCAGGCGCGCTATCCGGATTTGACCGTCGAATTGCGCGAGACCCAGACCAAAGCCCTGATCGAGGAACTCGCCGGCGGCGAACTCGACGCGATCATGCTGGCGCTGCCGCTGCCCGATGCCGAGATCGAAACCATCCGGCTGTTCGACGATCGCTTTCCTGCTCGCGGTGCCGGCCGGCGATCCGCTGCCGCGCAACGCGCCGCGTCAATCCGCGCGAGATCGATCAGCAGCGCCTGATCCTGCTCGAAGAAGGCCATTGCCTGCGCGATCAGGCGCTCGCTTATTGCGCGACGGCGCGGCAGCGAAATGCCGCTTCAGTCTCGGCGCTACGAGCCTCGCGACGGTCATGCAGATGGTCGCCAACGGTTACGGCGTGACGCTGGTGCCGGAAGTCGCCGTCGATGTCGAAGTCGTCGAAGTGCGCGATGAGCGGGTGAAGCTCCTGCGCTTCACGGCGCCGGAGCCCGGCCGCACCATCGGCCTTGGCTGGCGGCGCACCTCGCCGCGCAAGGCGGATTTTCTCGCGCTGGGCCAGATCGCGGTCGAGGCGCTTGGCGCCGCGCGCACGAAATATCGCCAGCGGCGGCACGGCCGGCTAAAAATAAAGGCGGCCTCTCGGCCGCCTTTTCTTGATCGTTGGCGAAGCTGATCGATGCAGCGCCTATTCCGCGCCGGCGCCGCTCGCGCGTCGCCGCTTGCTCGCCTTCGGCCTTCTGCTTGGCCTCGAGGTCCTCGCCGGTCTGCTGATCGACGACTTTCATCGACAGCCGCACCTTGCCGCGCTCGTCGAAGCCGAGCAGTTTCACCTTCACCTTGTCGCCTTCCTTGACGACGTCGGTGGTCTTCTGCACCCGGCGCGCCGCCAGCTGGCTGATATGGACGAGACCGTCCTTGGCGCCGAAGAAGTTCACGAAGGCGCCGAAGTCCATCACCTTGACGACGGTGCCCTCGTAGATGTGGCCGACCTCGGGCTCGGACGCGATCGACTTGATCCAGTTGATCGCCGCCTTGATCAACTCGCCGTCGGCCGAGGCGACCTTGACGGTGCCGTCGTCCTCGACGTTGATCTTGGCGCCGGTCTTCTCGACGATCTCCCGGATCACCTTGCCGCCGGTGCCGATCACTTCGCGGATCTTGTCGGTGGGGATCTTGAACGTTCTCGATGCGCGGTGCGTATTCGCCGAGCTCCGAGCGCGCCGTGTCGAGCGCCTTCGCCATTTCGCCGAGGATATGCAGCCGGCCGCTCTTCGCCTGGCTGAGCGCCACCTTCATGATCTCTTCGGTGATGCCGGCGATCTTGATGTCCATCTGCAGCGCGGTGACGCCTTCTCCGGTGCCCGCCACCTTGAAGTCCATGTCGCCGAGATGGTCCTCGTCGCCGAGAATGTCGGAGAGCACGGCGTAGCGCTTGTCTTCGAGGATGAGGCCCATGGCGATGCCGGCGGTCGGCCGCTTGAGCGGCACGCCGGCATCCATCAGCGCGAGCGAGGTGCCGCACACGGTCGCCATCGATGACGAGCCGTTCGAATTCGGTGATCTCCGACACCACGCGGATGGTGTAGGGGAACTCGTCCTTCGACGGCAGCATCGGGCGGATCGCCCGCCAGGCGAGCTTGCCGTGGCCGATTTCGCGCCGGCCGGGCGCGCCGATCCGGCCGGTCTCGCCGACCGAGAACGGCGGGAAATTGTAGTGCAGCATGAACGCTTCCTTGTACGTGCCCTGCAGCGCGTCGATCCACTGCTCGTCCTCGCTGGTGCCGAGCGTGGCGACGACAATGGCCTGGGTCTCGCCGCGGGTGAACAGCGCCGAACCGTGGGTGCGCGGCAGGAAGCCGGCCTCGGCGACGATCGGGCGCACGGTGACGAGATCGCGGCCGTCGATGCGCTTTGAAGTGTCGAGAATGTTCCAGCGCACGATCTTGGCTTCGAGATCCTTGAACACGCCGGCGATCAGCGACATCGGCGCGATCCGGATTGTCCTTGCCGTCCGGGAAGAAATGCTCCATCGCCTTCTTCTTGACGGCGGCGACGGCGTCCTGGCGCTCGTGCTTTGCCGGGATCGCATAGGCCTTGCGCAGGTCGCCTCTCGACGACGCCGAGCATCTCCTTCTCGATCGCCTTGGTGTCCGGCAGGGCGAACTCGCGCGGCTCTTTCGCGGCCTTCTCGGCGAGTTGGATGATGGCATTGATCACCGGCTGGAAGTGCCGGTGGCCGAACATCACGGCGCCGAGCATGATTTCCTCGGACAGTTCCTTGGCTTCCGATTCAACCATCAGCACGGCGTCTTGCGTGCCGGCGACGACGAGATCGAGCTGGCTCTCCTTCATCTCGTCGATCGTCGGGTTGAGGACGTATTCGCCGTTGGTGAAGCCGACGCGGGCGCCGCCGATCGGGCCCATGAACGGCGCGCCGGACAGCGTCAGCGCGGCCGAGGCCGCCACCATCGCGACGATGTCGGGATCGTTCTCCTGATCGTGCGACAGAACGGTGATGATCACCTGCGTGTCGCACCGCCAGCCGTCGGCAAACAGCGGACGGATCGGGCGATCGATCAGGCGCGAGGTCAACGTGTCCTTTTCGGTCGGACCGCGCTCGCGCTTGAAATAGCCGCCGGGAATGCGGCCGGCCGCGTAGTATTTTTCGGTGTAGTTGACGGTCAGCGGCAGGAAGTCGATGCCGGCTTTGGGCGCTTTGGCCGCGACGACGGTGGCGATCACGGTGGTCTCGCCATAGCTGGCGATAACGGCGCCATCGGCCTGACGCGCGACCTTGCCGGTTTCCAGCGTTAGTTGGCGGCCACCCCAGTCAAGTTGCACACGATGAATGTTAAACATTGCAATTGTCTCTCATGGTTTTCGCGAAGGTGCGAAAGCCATAAGCAAGACGGCGAGGCGCTGTCGTCGGTGCAGCGTGGCTGCACTGCCTCAACAGCGACTGGCGATCCTGCCATGGCCTTCGGACCTTGCTTGGATATGAACGGGCAACGGCCCATTCCACGGATCGGCAGCTTGGCTGCCATTTCCAGTTGGCAGCTCCGCTGCCGGGCAAAGCGGGCGCCGGATGCGCACCGCCGACAACGCGCGGGACGTCCCCGCGCGCAAACTTTTTAACGGCGAATACCCAGCCGTTCGATCAACTCCTTGTAACGCCCATCGTCCGTGCGCCGCAGATAATCGAGAATCTGGCGCCGTTGCGACACGAGCTTAAGCAAGCCGCGCCGCGAATGGTTGTCTTTCACATGACTCTTGAAGTGATCCGTCAGGTTGTTGATCCGCTCCGAAAGGAGCGCCACCTGAACTTCCGGCGAACCCGTGTCGCCGGACTTTTTGGCGTACGTCTTAATGACTTCCGCCTTACGCGCGGTCGTTATCGACATCGTCATCAACCTCTTTCTCTCCCGGCACGACCTGTGATGCCGTTTAAATTAAATCCGCGTCGGGGAACGATTTCGCCTCGCTCGACTTCGGCAATGGCCACAAGCTGGCCGCTGCAAGCGACCTGGACCATACCGCGGAAGATGGAGGCGTCCCGTCCGCGCAACAATACGGCTTGACCCCTTTGGAGCCTCGCCGCGTCTGCCGGGCTCACGGCCAGCGCCGGGATGTCGTCCAGCGCGGTCTCGATCGGCAGGAGCGTATCGGCGAGATGTGCCTCGCCGGCGGCCGCTCTATGACACAAAGCCTCGATCTGTTCCAGGGGTTTCATATCGGCTTCGCCGAACGGCCCGACCCGGCTTCGCCGCAAGGCCGAAACGTGGCCGAGTGCGCCCAGCGCCCGGCCGAGATCGCGGGCCAGCGAGCGCACATAGGTCCCTTTGCCGCATTCGGCCGTGAGGACGGCATGATCGCGGTCGGGCATCTCGACCAGGTCGAGGCGGTGGATCGTCACCGCGCGCGGCGCCAGCTCCACCGTCTCGCCATCGCGGGCGAGGTCGTAGGCCCGTTCGCCGCCGATCTTGACCGCCGAAAATCGCGGCGGCACCTGCTCGATCGTGCCGGTAAAGCGCGGCAGCAGGGTCTGCAACGCCGCTGCATCGGGGCGCTCGTCGCTGGTCGCCAAAACGCGACCCTCGGCGTCGTCGGTATCGCGCTCCTCGCCCCAGCGAATGGTAAACCGATAGATCTTGCGGCTGTCGACGACGAACGGCACCGTCTTAGTGGCTTCGCCGAGCGCGACCGGCAGGCAACCGGACGCCAGCGGATCGAGCGTTCCGGCATGGCCGGCGCGGCGCGCCGTGAACAGATGCTTGAGGACCGAAACCGCGTGCGTCGAAGTCATGCCGACCGGCTTGTCTAGTACGATCCAGCCATGCACGTCGCGCTTCAGGCGCTTCTTATTCTTTTGCGTTCTGTGTTCCGCGGGGGGCTCGGCGGCGTCGCCCAAGCCGGCGGTGAGATCGTCCGTGGCGGTCATTCGTCTTTTCCGCCGCCCAAATCGCGTTGGACCACAGGTGTTCGCAGAAGCTTCTCGATTCGTTCCGCTTCGTCGAATCGCTCGTCGATATGGAATCGAATCTCAGGTGCGAATTTCAGGTTAACGCGCCGCGAGATCTCGCCGCGCACGTAGCGCTTGTTGCGGTCGAACGCGTCAAGCACTTCCTCTCTGTCGCGGCCGCCGAGCGGCATGACGTAGATCGTCGCCAACCGCAGATCGGGGCTCATGCGCACTTCGGGAACCGTAATCAAATGCGCCGCGATCACCGGATCGTGGATTTCGCCGCGTGTGAGCATGTCAGCGAGCTCATGACGGATTAATTCACCGACTCGAAGCTGGCGCTGCGAGCCGCCGGCGGCCCGATCGCGATTTTGTTGACGTGCCATTTTCACTGCCGTCATGCGCGGGCTTGTCCCGCGCATCTCGATTCCATTGCTGTGTTCTTGTCATCGGGATTACCGGAACAAATCCGGCAATGGCCGCGGCGGTCCGAACGTTGAGCCTTGAACTCACAGCGTCCGCTGCACGCTCTCCACCCGGTAACACTCGATAATGTCGCCGACTTTCATATCCTGATAATTTTCGAACGCCATGCCGCATTCCTGGCCGGCGGCGACTTCACGCGCGTCATCCTTGAAGCGCTTGAGCTGCGACAGCTTGCCCTGGTGCACCACCACGTTGTCGCGAATGAGCCGCACATTGGCGCCGCGCTCGACCGTGCCCTCGGTGACACGGCAGCCGGCGACAGTGCCGACCTTCGACACTTTGAAGATTTCGAGAATAAGGGCGTTGCCCAGCATGGTCTCGCGCAGTGTCGGCGCCAGCAGGCCCGACATTGCTTTCTTCACGTCGTCGACCAAGTTGTAGATGATGTCGTAGTAGCGAATTTCGATGCCGGCCTGCTCGGCGGCCTCGCGCGCTTCCTTGTGGGCGCGAACGTTAAAGCCGATGAGGACGGCGCCGGAGGCTTCCGCCAGCGTGACGTCGGATTCGGTGATGCCGCCGGCGCCCGCGAAGATTATGCGGGCGGCGACTTCTTCGGTTGAAAGTTTTTCCAAGGCGCCGACGATCGCTTCGATCGAGCCTTGCACGTCGCCCTTGATCACCAGCGGAAACTCTTTGAGACCGCTGGCCTTGAGCTGATTCATCATCTGCTCGAGCGAGCCGCGCATGCCGGTCTGCCGCGCCGCCATTTTGTCGCGCTTCTGGCGGTCGCGATAATCGGCGATCTCACGGGCGCGGGACTCGGTATCGACGACCGCGAGCCGGTCGCCCGCCTCCGGCGTGCCGTTGAAGCCCAAAACTTCGACCGGCATGGACGGTCCCGCGGCGACGACCGCGTTGCCGGTATCGGACATCAGCGCACGCACCCGGCCCCATTCGGAGCCGGCGACGACGATGTCGCCGGGTTTGAGCGTGCCGCGCTGCACGAGAACGGTCGCAACCGGACCGCGGCCACGGTCGAGCCGCGCCTCGATCACGGTGCCTTCGGAGGGACGGTTCGGATTGGCCTTGAGCTCGAGGACTTCCGACTGCAGCGCGATCATGTCGAGCAGCTTGTCGAGATTGGTCTTGGCCTTGGCCGAAACTTCAAGCTCAAGCACGTCGCCGCCGAGCGACTCGACCTGGATTTCATGCTGCAGCAGCTCGCTGCGCACGCGCTCCGGCTTGGCATCTGCTTTGTCGATCTTGTTGATGGCGACGATGATCGGCACCTTGGCGGCCTTGGCGTGATGGATCGCTTCCACCGTCTGCGGCATCACGCCGTCATCGGCCGCTACCACGAGCACGACGATGTCCGTGATCTTGGCGCCGCGGGCGCGCATCGCGGTGAACGCGGCATGGCCCGGCGTGTCGATGAAGGTAATCCTGCCGCCCGACGGCGAGGTCACCTGATAGGCGCCGATATGCTGGGTGATGCCGCCGGCCTCGCCGGCCGCGACTTCGGTCGAGCGGATGGCGTCGAGCAGCGACGTCTTGCCGTGATCGACATGGCCCATGATGGTGACGACCGGTGCGCGCGGCTGCAGGTTGGCCGGATCGTCCGGCGCATCGAACATGCCCTCCTCGACGTCGGCCTCGGCGACACGGCGCACGGTATGGCCGAGCTCCTCGGCGATGAGCTGGGCGGTATCAGCGTCGATCGTATCGGTGATCTTCGCCATGTGACCTTGCTGCATGAGGATGCGGATCACGTCGACGGAACGTTCGGCCATTCGGTTGGCCAGTTCCTGGATGGTGATGGTCTCGGGGATAATCACTTCGCGGGCGATCTTTTCTTTCGGTTCGTCACGGTGACCGGTCATGCGCTGAACGCGGCGGCGGAACGAAGCGACCGAACGTTCGCGAATCTCATCGGCCGACAGGGCAGTCACGACCGTGAGCCGGCCGCGGCGCTTTTCAGCGCCAATACGCGGCGCTTTCGGGGCCGGCGCGGGACGTGCCGCCGCGCCGCTGGCACCACGGCGGGCGCGCGGGGCCTCATCATCATCGGCTTCAAGCGCCGGCCGGGCGCCCGGCTTAACCGGCGTTATCTCGCCGCCGAAACGTTTCTTGGCGACCTCGCCGGCTCTTTGCTTGATGACTTCGTCATGCTCGCGGCGTTTTTCCTCGTCGCGTTTGCGCGCTTCCGCCGCGGCGCGCTCCGAACGCTCGGTTTCCTCGCGGGTGCGGCGCAGCCGCACTTCTTCCTCGGCGCGCTCGCGCTCCTCGGTTTCGCGCAGCCGCGCGTCGGCCAGCGCATGCGCGCGCGCATTGCGCTCATCGTCGGTCAGGGTGCGCAGCACCACGCCGGATGGTTTCGGCGACGCTGCGGCGGCGCCCGGCGCGGCGGCGGCAACGGGCGCCGTCTTGGCCGGAGCCGGGGCGGCGGCGCGCTTGGGCGCGGCGGCGCGATCCGGGGCGGCGGCGACCGGTTCGGACCTCGCCTCGCCGGGACCGATGCGGCGCTTCACTTTCTCGACGACGACCGCCTTGCTGCGGCCATGGCTGAAACTCTGTCGCACCACGCCTTGCTCGACGCCGCCACGCTTGAGCGTCAGCGTCTTCGTTGGGGTTACGCTCAGCTTATCGCCGGTATTTTTCGTTGTTTCAGCCATTCCTATCCAGTTCCGTACCCACCAATAGTTGCTGCCGGCTCACCCGGGTCGGCCCGGCCGGCCCGACCTGGGCCATTTTGGCCCAAATCGCCAGTCCGATACCGTTCCAAGCGCCGCAAACGCGCCAAAAGCGTGTCACTCGGGGCCCCGGCGAGCAGGGCAGCATGTATCACATTTGACCGCCCGAGTGCCAAATCCAATTGCGCCGACGTCAGGACTTCAATCACAGGAACCGGACCGGCCTGGGAGCGCCGCCGAGCCGCATCGAGCTTCCTGACCCCGTCGGCGGAAGCCTCCGCGGCGTGGAGGATGGCGACCACCCGCTCATGGCCCAATGCGACTTCGACCTTGGTGAAGCCGGCGGCGACCAGACCGGCCTTGCCGGCGATCGCCAGCGCGTCAAGCACCGATTGTTCGAGCAGGCGTTCGGTGCGAACAAGCAGGTCCGCGGCGACGCGAACATTCCGCTTGAACCCGCGCGCAAAAACATTGCGCTTGATGGCCTCGTCGAGCACCGCCTGCGTCGCCGTGACCCAAACGCCGCGTCCCGGCAGTTTGCATTTGAGGTCCGGCACTGCTTCGCCGTCCGGGCTGACGACGAAGCGGATCAGATCCGAAACCGGCCGCACCGTCCGCGTCGCAACGCACAGCCGTTCGCGTTCACGCCCGCGCGGTCCGCTGTCGAGTTCGCTGTCGGTGGAGGGAACGGTCATACCTGCATCCGGCTCCGCTCACGGCTGCGCCTCGGCGGCCGGCGCCTCTTCGACCGGCGGCGGCGGCGCGAGATCGGCTTCGCTGACCCAGCCCGCCTTGAGCCGCGCCTGCATGATGAGGGCCTCGGCCTCCTCGCGGGAAAGCTCGAACCCGTCGAGAATGCCGGCCTGGCGGACGGCCTCGCCGTCTTTGCGTTCGGTCCAGCCGGAAAGGTCGTCGGTGGCGCAGCCGGCCAGATCCTCGACCGTCTTGACGCCGTTCTCGCCGAACCGCACCAGCATGGCCGTGGTGACGCCCTCGATTTCCTTGAGCGCGTCCTCGACGCCAAGCTCGGTGCGCTTGGCGTCCAGCTCGGCTTCGATCTTGTCGAGGTATTCGCGAGCGCGCGTTTGCAATTCGCCCGCGGTGTCGTCGTCAAAACCTTCGATGCTGGCGATTTCCTTCGGATCGACCATCGCCAGTTCCTCGACCGAGTTGAAACCTTCCGAGGCCAGCAATTGCCCGATCACCTCGTCGACATTGAGCGTGTCGATGAACATGCGCGTGCGATTTTCGAATTCGGCCTGGCGGCGTTCGGACTCTTCCTGCTCGGTCAGGATGTCGATGTCCCAGCCGGTAAGCTGGGAGGCGAGGCGGACGTTCTGGCCGCGCCGCCCGATGGCGAGCGAAAGCTGCTGATCCGGCACCACGACTTCGATGCGTTCGCGTTCCTCGTCCAGCACCACTTTGGCGACCTCGGCGGGGGCGAGCGCATTGACGACGAAGGTGGCGATGTCGTGCGACCACGGAATGATGTCGATCTTCTCGCCCTGCAGCTCGTTGACCACCGCCTGCACGCGCGAGCCGCGCATGCCGACGCAGGCGCCGACCGGGTCGACCGACGAATCGCGCGATACCACGGCGATTTTCGCCCGCGAGCCCGGATCGCGAGCCACCGCCTTGACCTCGACGATGCCGTCGTAGATTTCCGGCACTTCCTGAGCGAACAGCTTTGACATGAATTGCGGATGGGTGCGGGAGAGGAAAATTTGCGGGCCGCGCTGCTCGCGCCGCACGTCGTAGATGTAGGCGCGGATGCGGTCGCCGTTGCGGAAAACTTCGCGCGGCAGCATTTCGTCGCGGCGCACGATCGCTTCGCCGCGGCCGAGATCGACCACCACGTTGCCGTATTCGACGCGCTTGACGATGCCGTTGACGATGTCGCCGATGCGATCCTTGTATTCGTCATATTGCCGGTCGCGTTCGGCCTCGCGCACTTTCTGCACGATCACCTGCTTGGCCGACTGCGCGGCAATGCGCCCGTATTCGAGCGGCGGCAGCGGATCGGCGATGGTGTCGCCGATCTGCGCGGCGGGATGCCGGCGGCGCGCGTCGTCGAGGCTGATCTGGGTGGCGGAGTTCTCCACCGTCTCGACCACCAGCATGTGGCGCGACAGATGCAGCTCGCCGCTCTTTGGATCGATCTCGGCGCGCACTTCGGTCTCGCTGCCGTAGCGGGAGCGCGCGGCCTTGGCGATGGCGTCTTCCATGGCGCCGAGCACGATCCTTCGATCGATCCCCTTTTCGCGGGCAACCGCCTCGGCGATTTGCAGGAGTTCGAGTTTATTGGCGCTTACGGTCGCCATCGGCAGTCTCCTTGCGTTGGTTCTGTTTGCTCTTGCGCAGCGCTTCGGAAATCAGCGTGTCGCTTAGCACAAGCTTGGCTTCCATCATGTCGTCGATGCGCAGCAATATTTCAGGGTTGTCGCTCGGCGCCCCATCCCAACGGATGCGCGCGCAGTCGCCCTGGGTGCCGGCAAGCTCGCCACGAAAGCGGCGGCGGCCGTCAATCGGCGCCTGCATCTCCACATGCGCCAGATGGCCGGCATAGCGCTCGAAATCCGATCGGCGCACCAGCGGCCGGTCGATGCCGGGCGATGAAACTTCCAGCTGGTATGAGCCTTCGATCGGGTCGGACGCGTCGAGCACCGGCGAGAGCGCGCGCGACACGGCCTCGCAGCCCTCAATCGTCATGGTTCCGTCCGGCCGCTCGGCCATGATCTGGACCGTGCAGCCGGCAAGGCCGGAAATGCGCACCCGGACAAGCCGATAGCCGAGCGAAGCGAGCACCGGTTCGGCCAGCGCGGCGACGCGAGCGGCGCGCCCCGGCTCGATGATGAGCCGCGGTTCGTCGGCAAAATTCGAAAGCTCAAAGTTGCTCGGTCTGTCGTCCATGCTATTCGCGGCCATTTGGGCCGCAACCGTGTCCTGCGAAGTGCCGCCAGCCCTCAGGTAACAAAAAAGAGCGGGTCCCGGGGGAACCCACTCTCAAGACCGATCGGATCATCCGACCGTTATGAGGTATCCATGACGGACCGGGCAAATATAGCGGTTTGTCAGCCCGTTGCAAGGGCACTTTAGCGATCGGGCCTCTTCAGGGATCGGTAATCAGTCACCGGTAATCAGGAAGCGCTGGGACATTTGATCTCTGACCGTCGATTACCGATTCCTGAATGAGCGCCGCTCTCTCGCTGATCCCGGAGCTTGAAGACGTTATTCAGCGCGGCTCGCGCCACAGGCGCGCCGAGACGCTGCAGCGCATTACCGCTTTATTTCTCGCCGGTGCCGACGCCTATAGCGAGGCGCATGTCGATCTGTTCGACGACATATTCGGACTGCTGATCAAGGAAATCGAGAACAAGGCGCGCGCCGAGCTCGCCAATCGCCTGGCGCCGGTCGCCAACGCGCCACTCAAACTGATGCGCGCGCTGGCCAATGACGATGACATCGCCGTCGCCGGGCCGGTGCTGAAACTGGCGTCGCGGCTGCAAGAGGCCGATCTGGTCGATCTCGCCAATACCAAAAGTCAGGCGCATCTGCAGGCGATCTGCGCGCGGCAGGAGCTGGGCGAGGCGGTCACCGAAGTGCTGATCCGTCGCGGTGACCGCGACGTCGCCCGCGGCGTCGCTGAGAACCGCGGCGCGCGCCTTTCCGAGTTCGAGTTTCTTCCGGCTGGTCAAGCGCGCCGAGACCGACGGACTTCTTGCCGAGAAAGTCGGGCTGCGGCCGGATATCCCGCCGCAAATGTTTGGCGAGTTGCTGACCAAGGCTACGGCCGTCGTGCACAAGCGCTTGCTCGCTTCGGCGCCGCCGGAATTGAAAGCCGACATTCAACGCGTGTTGGATAAGGTTTCCGGCGAAGTCGGCAAACGCGTCGGTCCGCGCGACTATCGCGCGGCGCAACGCGTGGTGCTGAGCCTGCACCGGGCCGGGGCGATGGACGAGGCAGCGCTCGCCGCATTCGCCGGCGACGGCAAATAGGAAGAAACCGTGGTGGCGCTTGCCGCGCTCTCCAAAGTGCCGATCGGCGTCGCCGATCGGCTGATGACAAGCGAGCGGCCCGATCCGGTGCTGATTCTGTGCAAGGCCCGCGAGTTGAGTTGGTCGACGGTGAAGTCCATCATCGCGGTGCGGCCGGATGGCAAGGCGGCCTCAAGCCAGGGCGTCGATTCCGCATTCGCCAATTACGGGCGGCTTTCGGCCTCGACGGCGCAACGCGTGGTGCGATTCTGGCAGGTCCAGCCGACCGGCTAGGTTCTTCGGAAAATCAGAAAACACGAGGCGCGCGCTTCCCGCGCCGCCTTGGCGTGGTAACGCGTCGCGATAAAGCCGGGCCAGGGATTGCGCCAATCGTCGGCCGCTTGCGCCGTCCACTCGAAAGCGCTCGACCGCGCGAAGCGTTGCAGCGTCCAGGCGGCGTAATCGGCAATGTCGGTCACGAAACGGAATTCGCCGCCCGGCCGCAGGATGCGGGCGAGCTGCGCGACCATGTCGTCTTGCACAAAACGGCGTTTCCAGTGCCGGCGTTTCGGCCACGGGTCGGGATGGATCAGATCGATCCGCGCCAATGATTTTTCCGGAAGCCACGCGATCAGGTCGACGGCATCGGCGAAATGCAGGCGGATATTGCGCAAGCCGTTGGCTTCGATGGCAGCGAGCGCCTTGGCCATGCCGTTGACGAAAGCCTCAACGCCGATAAAGCCGGTTTGCGGGCAGGCTTGCGCCTGCGCCGTCATCGCTTCGCCGCCGCCAAAGCCGATCTCGAGCGCAACGTCGGTCACGGGCACGGCAAACAGCTGGCGAAGCTCGATCGGGGGCGGAGCGCGACAGATCGATGGCGAGGCTCGGCAACAGCGTCTCGAACAGCCGCGCTTGACGCGGCCGCAATTTGTGTCCTTTGCGCCGGCCAAAGAACGCGCGCGGTTGATGAAGGTTGGGATTCATCGGCCGTCATGCGCGGGCGCGACCTGCGCATCCCGATTCCAGAAGCACAATGCGTGCCTTATCGGAATGGCCGGCACAAGGCCGGCCATTCCGAAGTGCCATGAGTATGGGGACGTTGCCCTAGCGTACGGCGCTTTTTATCGCCGCGGCGAGGTCGGTCCGTTCCCACGAGAAGCCGCCGTCCTTGTCGGGCGCGCGGCCGAAATGACCGTAAGCGGCGGTGCGGCGGTAGATCGGCCGGTTCAGCTTCAGGGTGCGCCGGATATTGGTCGGCGTCAGGCGGAACAGCTCGGGCAGAACTTTCTCGAGCTTCTTCTCGTCGACCTTGCCGGTGCCATGGGTATCGACCAGGACCGACATCGGATCGGCGACGCCGATCGCATAGGCGACCTGGATGGTGCAGCGTTCGGCAAGGCCGGCGGCCACGACGTTCTTGGCGAGATAGCGCGCGGCATAAGCGGCCGAGCGATCGACCTTGGTCGGATCTTTGCCGGAGAATGCGCCGCCGCCGTGCGGAGCATAGCCGCCGTAAGTATCGACGATGATTTTTCGGCCGGTGAGGCCGCAATCGCCGTCGGGACCGCCGACGACGAAATTACCGGTTGGATTGACCAAAAAATCGGCCGGCCGCTTCGGCATCCAGCCCTTCGGCAGCGCCGATTCCACCGCATCGGCGATCATGTCCTTGACCATGCCGGGCGTGTATTTCTTGGCGTTGCGGTTTTTCTCGTTGTGCTGCGTGGAGACGACGACCTTGGTGCAGCCGATCGGCTTGCCGTTGACGTATTGAACGGTGACCTGGCTTTTGGCGTCCGGCTGCAAATCGAACAATTGGCCGGAGCGGCGCTTGTCGGAGAGAACTTTCAGGATCTTGTGCGCGAAATAGATCGGCGCCGGCATGAACGAGTTTTTCTCGTAGACCTCGCTCTCGGTGCAGGCAAAACCGAACATCATGCCCTGGTCGCCGGCGCCTTCTTCCTCGCCGTTCTTTTTCTTCTTGGCGTCGACACCCATCGCGATATCGGGCGACTGGCCGTGCAGCAGCACCTCGACGTCGGCGCCATGATAGGAAAAGCCGTCCTGGTCGTAGCCGATGTCCTTGACCACATCGCGCGCGATCTGCGTGATCAATTCGCGGTCGACCACCGCCTTGGTGCCGATCTTGCGAAACAACTGGCCGCGGCCTTCGCCCGCGATCACGATCTTGTTGGTCGTGCACAGCGTCTCGCAACCGAGCCGGGTATTCACCAGGCTGTCGTCGGCGATGCCGAGCTTGATGTCTTTCTCGATGAACGCGTCGAGGATGGCGTCGGAAATCTGGTCGCAGACTTTATCGGGATGCCCCTCCGAAACCGACTCGCTCGTGAACAGATAGTTGGCATGCGCCACAGCGAAACACTCCCTCATACCGGCCGTGCACTTACTGGCCTTAGCCTCGATGCCGCGCGGTGAGAAACCGCATCGGGGTGGTTGTTGCAGCGTACCCTTGCGCGGTCAAGATGTGGGCGAAGAGTGGGCGAATGCCGTCGCGGCGCCGGATCGAATGCGCGAATTTCTTAGCGCTTGTCGCGCGCGGCGATCTGTTCGACGAGATCGACGATGCGCCGCCGCAGCTTGGAATCGTCGATGCGCATGAAGGCCTTGGTCAGCGCCAGGCCGTCCGAGGTCGCAAGGAAGTCCGACACGTAAGCGGGTGAGGGTGCTTCGCTGACGCCTTCGGAACGGCCGATCACCTGCGCGCTCGGCGCACCCTCAAAGAAAAATGCGACGGGGACCTGGAGAATGTGGGAAATCTGCTGCAGCCGGCTGGCGCCGATGCGATTGGTGCCCTTCTCGTATTTTTGCACCTGCTGAAATGTAAGACCGAGCGCGTCGCCGAGTTTCTCCTGCGACATGCTCAGCATCATCCGCCGCATCCGCACGCGGGTGCCGACATGCTTGTCGGTCGGATTGGGTGCCTTCTTGGCTAAGAGAACCATCGGCTCCTGTCGCTCCTACTTACTCGCTCGGCCGTACGGGTATAAATAGCAAATCCGTCCCAATTGAAACTGCTTTCCGCCATGTCATTTATTGCACGGGCTTTAAAACACTTCTCGGCGCGTCTGATTCTCATTCAACGGGAACGTACGACGCGCGCCTTGGTTGCTTGATGGTCAAATTACCACCTTTGATCGTTAATCGGCCCTTACAGCTTTGCCGCGATCTAGCCGGTCGCGTTATGGCTCAATGACCGGCGGAGGACCAGTCAGATTTTGCTGGCGGGTTTCGAGCGGCGGCGAAGCACGGCGACGAACGCGATCACGACGAGAATGCCGGCGGGCACGTCGCCGAGGTGGGCATAAATCGGTGCGCCGATCGGCCGCGGCAGCGGCGCGTCGAGCACGCCCTCGCGGCCGAGCGGCAGCGCATTGACGATCCGCCCGACCGGATCGACCACCGCCGAAATGCCGGTATTGGCGGCGCGCGCCACCGGCAGTCCCTCTTCGATCGCACTGACGCGGGCCTGCTGGAAATGCTGGTACGGTCCGGTTGAAATGCCGAACCAGCCGTCATTGGTCACATTGATGATCCAGCCCGGCCGCTTGCCGGACGGCGTGAATTCGCCGGGGAAAATGATCTCGTAACAAATCAGCGGCAGTGCGAGCGGAGCGCCGGGAACGGCGACGAGCCGGTGCCGGTCGCCGGCGAGAAATCCGCCGCGCTGTTTGGTCAGCTCCTGCAAGCCCAGCCGTTCGAGGAGCGGCTCGAACGGCAAATATTCGCCGAACGGGACAAGATGCACCTTGTCGTAGATCGCGCGGATCGAGCCGTCGTGGTCGATGACGTAGATCGCGTTGTAGACGCCTGAAGTCGTCGGATTATCCGGATCGGCCAACCGCACCGCGCCGGTGATCAGCACGGCGCCCGGCGGCAGCAGATTGGTGATTTGCGCGAGCGCGTCGGCTTCGCGCGTCAGGAAAAATGGAAATGGCGATTCCGGCCAGATCAAATGTGTTGCACCGCCGATGCCCTGCGATTGCGGACCGGAAGCGCCGGCGGACATCGCGACGTAGCGGTTCATCACCTCTTGCCTGGCGGAATAATTGAAGCGCACGTCCTGCTGCAAATTGGGCTGCATGATGCGCAGGTGCACGCCGTCAACGAATCGCGTCGGATAGTGGCTAAGCCGCATCACGCCATAGCCGCCGAGTGCGGCAAGAACGATGACGCCGAGCGTCAGCGGCAGCCACGGGCGGAGCGTTTCGCCGCGCTCGTCGGTCAGCGTGGCGGGACTGGCGAACACCACGACGGCGATGAAGGTCAGGCCCCAGATGCCGAACAGCGAAGCGGATTGCGCCAAGGGAAGCGGAGCGGTCAGGGCATAGCCGAAGGCGTTCCACGGAAAACCGGTGAACAAATGGCCGCGCAGCCATTCCGACACCGTCAGCGCGGCGCCGAGCGCAAGGATGCGCCGCGCGTCGCGCGTCCATAAAAGCCGCGCCAGCGCGGCGCCGAACGCAGTGTAGATGCCGAGCACCGCCGGCAGGCCGATCACCGCGATCGGCAGCAGCCAGCCGAAGGTCGGCGCATCGACCAGAAAGGCGTAGCCGATCCAATAAAGCCCGGCGAGAAAGTAACCGAAGCCGAACCACCAGCCGGTCGCCGCCGCGGTCACGCAGCCCCAACCGCCGACGCCGGCGCCGTCGATCAGCCAGACCAGCGTCGGGAATGTCAGAAACAAAACCGGCCAGGCATCGAACGGCGCCATCGCCAGCGCCGAGACCGCGCCGGCGGCAAACGCGATCAGCCAGCGCCGCCAACCCCAAGACAGTACGATGGCGTGGATCAGACCCTTCAGCGTCACGGTGCGCGCGGCGTGTTCGGGTTTGGCCGGGTGGGTTCGTCGCGCGGTGCTGCCGGCCTCGACGCTCGCCGGTCTCGCCAGCGACGGCAATTCCCGGACGCCGGCGGGGCGGCGATCCTTGCGCAGATAAATTCGCGCGCGCTTGACGCGGCGCGGATCGGCGTCGAGCACTTCGGCCTCGAACGGCTCCGGGCCCGGCACCAGTTCGCCGCGCACCGGCACATGGCCGGCCTTGATGACGAGATAGCCGCCGAGCGTATCGACATCGTGGGCAACCTCGCCGACGTCGAACTGTTCGCCGATCGCCGCGCGAACGTCCTCGAGGCTGGCGCGGCCGTTGGCGAGGAACGAGCCGTCGGCCTGCCGCGTCACCGCGGGGCCTTCGTCCTCGTCGTGCTCGTCGGCGATATCGCCGACGATGAGCTCGACCAGATCCTCGATCGAGACAAGGCCGTCGCTGCCGCCATATTCGTCGATGACGAGCGCGAGATGAATGCGCGTCGCCTGCATCTTGGCGAGCAGATCGAGCGCCGGCATCGACGGCGGCGCGTACAGCATTTCACGCACGATCTTCGCCGCCGCCAGCGGCATCGACAGATCGACATTGGCAAAGCTCAGATCGGCGCCTTGCGGCTGTTCGCGCTGCGCCGATTCGGCGGGATCGCGCGCGCGTGCCGACATGAAGGCGAGCAGGTCGCGGATATGGACCATGCCGGCCGGATCGTCGAGCGTGTCGTTGTAGACGACGAGGCGCGAATGTCCGGCGACCTCGAACACCCGCACCAGGTCGCCGAGCGCGATGTCCTGCTGGACGGCGACGATATCGGCGCGCGGCACCATGATGCGCTCGATCCGCGTCTCGCGCAGACCGAGGATATTCTTGAGCATCGCCGCTTCTTCGGGCGAAAAGCCCGATTGCGGCTGCTCGGTGGTGAGCACAAGCTCAAGATCGGCGCGCGTCGAGGCCGCCTTCCAGCCGAACAGGATGCGCATGACGCGCGTCAGCCAGCCCTCCGGCTGCTCGCCCGCTTCCGCCACGACCATCGGCAGGCCGCAGCGTTCGTGGTCGGTCGGTTCGGGCTGCGGTGGGATCTGAGCCATCGTGTGATCGTTTCGGACTGAATTCGCAGTGAATTCAAGATTGACGTTTGGCGCGGCGTTTGGCCGGCAGCCGATAGGGATCCGGAATCGCGAGCCGGCGGAGAATTTCACGCTCGGTCCGTTCCATCACCGCCGCCTCCTTGTCGCGCTCGTGGTCGTAGCCGACCAGATGCAGGAACCCATGGACGGCAAGATGGGCGACATGATGGGCGAACGGCTTACCTTCGCTGCGCGCCTCGCGCGCGATGGTTTCATAGGCAAGCACGATGTCGCCGAGATGTTCGCCGCACTTCGCTTTTGGCCGGGAACGACAGCACGTTGGTGGCCGCGTCGATGCCCCGCCAATCCCGGTTGAGCAGGCGTATCGCCGAATCATCGGTCAGAACGATAGCAAGCTCGGTCCGCGTTGTTGACAGCGTGACCGCGGCCGCGCGGCTGACGGCGCGCCGCACGATCGATTTGACCGTTGCGGCGTCGTCCTTCCAGCGGGTCGCTGGCGACGAGCACGTCGACTGTGAGCGCGGGGCGCGCCGCACGTGTCATTCCCGCCGCTCGCGCTTCTTCGCCGCCTCCTTATCGTAGGCTTCGACGATGCGGGCGACGAGCTCGTGGCGGATGACGTCGGCGGCCGTGAAACTGACATGGCCGATGCCTTCGACGCCTTCGAGCAGCCGCACCGCGTCGGCGAGGCCGGAGGTCTGGCCCGGCGGCAAATCGACCTGGCTCGGATCGCCGGTCACCACCATCCGGCTGTTCTCGCCGAGCCGGGTGAGCAGCATTTTCATCTGCATCGCCGTGGTGTTCTGCGCCTCGTCGAGAATGACGGCGGCGTTCGACAGCGTGCGGCCGCGCATGAAGGCGAGCGGCGCGATCTCGATCTCGGTCGACTGCAGCGCGCGCTCGACGATGCGCGCGTCCATCAGATCGTAAAGCGCGTCGTAGATCGGGCGCAGATAGGGATCGACTTTGTCGCGCATGTCGCCGGGCAGAAAGCCGAGCCGTTCGCCGGCCTCGACCGCCGGCCGCGACAGCACGATGCGATCGACTTCCTTGCGCTCGAACAATTGCACGGCATGCGCCACCGCAATCCAGGTCTTGCCGGTTCCGGCGGGGCCGGTCGAGAAAACCAGCGCATGGCGCTTGAGCGCGCGAATATAGGCGTCCTGCGCCGCGGTGCGGGCGCGGACGCGGCGCTTGCGCAAATTGATCTCCTCGAAATTCTCGCGCGCCGCGGCGGGATCGAAATCGAACAGCGAACCCTGCGACAGCGCGAGCCGGATGGTGCCGTCGACGTCGCCCTGCATCAGCTCGTCGCCGCGCTTGATCCGCTCATAGAGGCTTTCCAGCACGCGGCGCGCCTGATCGCAGCCTTCGCGCGGACCATCCAGCGTCACCTGATTGCCGCGCGAGGTGGCGACCACGCCGAGCCGGCGTTCGATCAGCGCGAGATTCTGGCCGTATTGCCCGAACAGCGTCGAGGCGAGGCGGTTGTCGTCGAAGGTCAGGATGATCTGCGTCGTGCTGTTCGGCGCGATGAAGACCGATTCTTCCGTCTCGGGTGTTCGCAATTCAGGCTCCTGCGGAAAGCAACGCCGATGCGGGCTGGCTGTTGTGCCCGCGCCAGCGCGCCGAACAGACTGTTGCTGGCGATTTCGGTGACGGTCACCGCGGCAATCTCGCCGATCAGCGACGCCGGGGCATCGACCTGCACCGGCTGCAAGTAGGGCGAACGGCCGACCAACTGGCCGCCATGGCGGCCCGGCCGTTCGAACAGCACGTCGAATGTGCGGTGCAGACAACGGCGATTGAACGCCGCCTGGTTGCGGTCGATTGTCTCCTGCAGGCGGTGCAGGCGCTGCGACTTGACGTCTTCCGCGACCTGATCGTCCATGTCGGCGCCGGGAGTTCCGGGCCGCGGCGAATATTTGAAGGAGAACGCGCCGGACAAGCCGATCGCATCGACGAGGTCGAGCGTGGCGGCGAAATCGACTTCCGTCTCGCCCGGAAAGCCGACAATGAAATCGGATGTCAGCGCCAGATCGGGCCGCGCGTCGCGCAGCCGGGCGACGACGTCGAGATAATCCGCGCGGCTGTGCCGGCGGTTCATCGCCGCGAGAATGCGGTCGGAGCCCGACTGCACCGGCAGATGCAGTTGCGGCATCAGCTGCGGCAGATCGCGATGCGCCGCGATCAGATCGTCGTCCATGTCGCGCGGATGACTGGTCGTATAGCGCAGCCGATCGATGCCATCGATCCGCGCGACGCGCTCGAGCAGGCGCGCCAGCGGCCACGGCCGCCCGTCCGGGCCGTCGCCGTGATAGGCGTTGACGTTCTGCCCGATCAGCGTGACCTCGCGGACGCCGGCATCGGCCAGATGCTCGACTTCGGCCAGAATCTTTTGCACCGGCCGCGACATTTCGGCGCCGCGCGTATAGGGCACGACGCAGAAGGTGCAGAACTTGTCGCAACCTTCCTGCACCGTGACAAAGGCGCTGACGCCGCGGGCCCGGATCGCCGCGCGATCGGGCGCCGCGAGATGATCGAATTTATCGTCGATGGGAAATTCGGTATCGACGGCCTTGCCGTCACGCCCGGCGCGCGCCAGCAAATCGGGCAGCCGGTGATAGCTTTGCGGACCGAACACAAGATCGACCGCGGGCGCGCGGCGGATGATTTCTTCGCCTTCCGCCTGTGCCACGCAGCCGGCGACCGCGATGACGAGACGCCGGCCTTGCGCTGCGGCTGCTTCTTTCATGAGGCGCACGCGGCCGAGTTCCGAATAGACCTTCTCGGCCGCCTTTTCGCGGATATGGCAGGTGTTGAGAATGACGAGATCGGCGGTGTCGGCGGCGTCGGTCTCGACATAGCCGTGCGGCGCCAAAATATCCGCCATCCGACGCGAGTCGTAGACGTTCATCTGGCAACCGAACGATTTGACGTAGAGCTTGCGGGGTCCGTTCATGCCGGTGTCTGGTCAGCTAAGTCTTTGTCTTAGCTCCATATTCCAGCCCGCTTCCTGGGGCTGCCGCGTGTCCGTAACGTCTTACCGGGATTTCCGGCAAAATGAAATGCCGGCCTCGCATTTTGTCGATGCCTAGTCCAGCGGCTGGACATTGGCTTCCTTGATCACGTCCGACCATTTCACGATCTCCGACTTGATATAGGCATCGAATTCCTCCGGCGTAACACCGCGGGTCGTCATGCCGAGGTCGGTGTAGTGCTGCTTGGTGTCGTCGCGGTTGACCGCCTGGCGTGCCGCGGCGTTGAGCCTTGCCACGATGTCGCGCGGCGTGCCGGCCGGCGCGACGATGCCGAACCAGGTCTCGGCCTCAAAGCCCGGCAGCGCCGTCTCGGCCACAGTCGGAATATCGGGCGCGGACGGCGAGCGTTTGGCGCTCGTGACCGCCAGCGCGCGCAGCGAGCCGGCTTTGATATGGCCCATGACGGCGGAGAGGTTGGAGAACATGAGCGGAATTTGCCCGGCCAAGAGATCGTTGATCGCGCCGGCTTCGCCGCGATAGGCGACGTGCACCATCTTGATGCCGGCGTTGTATTCGAACAGTTCGGCGGTCATGTGCGGCGTCGTGCCGACGCCGCCGGTGCCAAAATTGATTTTGCCCGGATTGGCCTTCGCCATGGCGATGACGTCGGCGACCGAATGCGCGGCAAACGACGGATTGACCACCAGAACGAGCGGCGAAGCGCCGGTGAGCGCGACGCCGGCGAAATCCTTGACCGGGTCGACCGTCACCTTGCGATAGAGCGCCGGCGCCACCGCGCAGGTGGTCTGGCTGCCCATCATCAGCGTGTAGCCGTCGGGATCCGATTTCGCCAGATCCTGCGAGGCGAGCAAGCCGCTGGCGCCGGGGCGGTCCTCGACCACGATGGTTTGACCGAGAATCTCGGACATCGGCTGCGCGATGACGCGCGCCGCCACGTCGGTGCCGCCGCCGGCGGCAAAGCCGACCAGCATTTTGATCGGCCGATTGGGAAACGCGTTTTGCGCGCGGCCGATGGCGGCGAAGCCGAGTGCGAATGCGACAATCAGTGCGGCGGTCAGCGCAAATGGCGGCGCGGCGCGCAATCGCTTCATGACGTTTCCCTCCCCGCGGCCCGACTTCGATCGGTGCCGTTCGCCATTCTATATCGCTTTTGCGCGTCAGCCGAGGTCGCGGCGCAGCACCAGCGCGGTGGCGCCGCCTTCGTAATAGCCCTGCCGGCGGCCCACCTCGCGGAAACCGGCGCGGCGGTAGAGCCGGCGGGCCGGGGCATTGTTCTCGCCGACTTCGAGAAACACCGAGCGGACGCCGAGGCCGGCCAGGCGGCGCAGATGCAGGTCGAGCAGCGGCCGCGACAGCTTTCGCCCGCGCCACGCCGGCGCGACGGCGACCGACAGAATCTCCGCCTCGCCGGCGGCCAGCCGCGACAGGATGAAACCGATCAATTTCCGGCCGGTCAATTTCCCGCCAGCCATGGCGCGGTGGGCGACGACATTGTGGTCGATCAACAGCCGGTGAATCTCATGTTCGTCCCAGCCGCGCTGGAACGAAACGCCATGCACGGCGGCGATCGCGGCGGCGTCGGCGGGGCCGGCGTCGGAGACGGCGGGCTCGCCGCGCGAGCAACAGGCGAGAGATAGAACGCATCATCGGCGCGGCAGCGAAGCGGCGTTTTGCGGCTGCGCGTCGGGCGCACGCAGATATTGCGGCTTCGGCGGCGCATTGCGTGTCCGGCGCGACGGCGCCGATCTGCGCCACCCAGCCGATGTCGGGCGCCTGGCGCGCATCGACGGTGACCGGCTTCGGCGCTGCTTTCGGCAAGCCGTCGGCGACCGCCTGGGCGGCGGAGCCGACAATGCAGGACGCGACGTCTGACGCCGCGCGCACGGCGTCCTGCAACGGCGCGATCCGCGGCGCGACGAGCGTGCGGCCGCCGGGGGCGAAAACCTGCAAATAGACGTGGGCGTGTCGCGCATCGACGGCCGCCACCACGGGACTTCTATCGTCGGCGCCGAGATAGGGCGCGGCATAAGCGGACAGCGTCGACACGCCGACAACCGGCAAGCCGGTGGCGACGCCGATGCCGCGCGCTGCGGCGATGCCGACCCGCAAGCCGGTGAAGCTGCCGGGCCCGGTCGTCACCACGACACGGTCGAGATCGCCAAAGGCGAGGCCGGATTGTTTCATCACCCGGGCAAGAAGCGGCATCAGCGCTTCGGCATGGCCGCGGATCATCGGCAAACTTTCGCTGGCGATAATTCCGCCATAAGCGGTGTCGAGCACGGCGGCGGAACAGGCCGCCAGCGCCGTATCGATGGCGAGCACGCGCATGCTGGGTCACATCGTGCAGATGCCAGCGCGGTGCGCCGTCATTTGCCGGAATCACATGGGCCGGACTTCGGTGACGTCGGGGACGAAATGACGCAACAAATTCTGGATGCCGTGGCGCAGCGTCGCCGTCGATGACGGGCAGCCGGAGCAGGCGCCCTTCATGTTCAGATAAACCACGCCGTCCTTGAAGCCGCGAAAGGTGATGTCGCCGCCGTCATTGGCGACCGCCGGCCGCACCCGCGTTTCGATCAGGTCCTTGATGGTGGCGACGGTCTCGGCGTCGGCGGCGTCGAAGAATTCGTCGCCGTCGCCCTTGCCGGCGGCGCCGGCCGCCAGAAGCGGCGCGCCCGACATGAAATGCTCCATGATGGCGCCGAGGATCATCGGCTTGAGCTGCTGCCATTCGCCGGCGGCCTTGGTCACGGTGATGAAATCGGAGCCGAAGAACACCCCGTTGACGCCGGCAATGCCGAACAGCCGTTCGGCCAGCGGCGACTGTGCCGCCTCGTCGGCGCCGCGCAAATCGAGCGTGCCGGTTTCGAGCACCGGCACGCCGGGCAGGAATTTCAGGGTCGCCGGGTTCGGCGTCGCCTCGGTCTGGATGAACATCTTTCGTCCTCCGTCCCTTTCGCCGACAGCTCATGCGGCGCTGGGACCGTATCGATCTACCACAATACGTGGCGAATTGCTCTGGAAGTTCAAGGGTCCGCCAGGACCGCTAGGACCGCACGAAACCGACAATATCCTTGACCGCGTCCATGGTCGCGCCGGCCAGCTTTCGGGCCCGCGCGGCGCCGTCCGCCAGCACGGCGTCGATCGCGCCCGGATCGGCCAGCAGCCGCTTCATCTCCGCGGCAATCGGCCCAAGCTTGGCGACGGCAAGATCGGTCAGCGCCGATTTGAAGGTCGAGAACTGCGCATTGCCGAAGTCCTCGAGCACGCCGGCGCGCGTGGTGTCCGGCGAGCGCCGCAAAAATGCCGACGAGGTTGTCGGCCTCGGGCCGCGCCGCCAGTCCCTTTTCCTCGCTGGGCAACGGCTCCGGATCGGTTTTGGCGCGGCGGATTTTTTGCGCGATGGTGTCGGCGTCGTCGGTGAGATTGATGCGCGATTGATCGGAGGCGTCCGACTTCGACATTTTCTTCGCGCCGTCGCGCAGCGACATCACGCGCGTCGCTTCGCCGGTGATGAGCGGCTCGGGCAGCGGGAAAAAGGCCTCGCCAAAGCCCTTCGCCTCGATTGACTGGCCGAAATCGTTGTTGAATTTCTGCGCGATGTCGCGCGACAGTTCCAGATGCTGCTTCTGGTCGTCGCCGACCGGCACATGGGTGGCGCGATAGACCAGAATGTCGGCCGCCATCAGCGTCGGATAGGCGTAAAGCCCGACCGAGGCGTTTTCGCGGTCCTTGCCGGCTTTCTCCTTGAACTGGGTCATGCGGTTGAGCCAGCCGAGCCGGGCGACGCAGTTGAACACCCAGGCCAGCTCAGCGTGTTCGGCGACCTGGCTCTGGTTGAACACGATGTGTTTTTTGGGATCGATGCCGCAGGCGAGAAACGCCGCCGTCACTTCGCGAATGGCGTGCGGCAGTTCGGTGGGATCCTGCCACACCGTGATGGCGTGCAGATCGACGACGCAATAGATGCAGTCGTAGCGGTCCTGCAATTCGACAAAGCGCTTGATGGCGCCGAGATAATTGCCGAGATGCAGGTTGCCGGTCGGCTGCACGCCGGAAAAGACCAGTTCCTTGAACGCCATGCGAAGACCTCGCGGACCGCGTGTCCCATGCCACGAGGTCGGCTTGCCGTGCAAGAGCCGGCCGCTATAGTGCCGGTCCCGCCGCGAATTTACCCGTCGAATCCACTATGGCATCCGTCCGTTACGACGTTCTCGGCATCGGCAATGCGATCGTCGACGTCATCGCCCGCGCCGAAGATGACTTTTTGCTCAAGCAGGGCATGCGCAAGGGCGGCATGGCGCTGATCGACGAGGCGCGCGCGCAGGCGATCTATGACGCGATGGGGCCGGCGGTGGAAATGTCCGGCGGCTCGGCGGCCAACACGATCGTCGGTCTCGCCTCGCTCGGCGCGCGCGCGGCGTTCATCGGCAAGATCAAGGACGATCAGCTCGGCCGCGCCTATAGCCACGACATCCGCTCGGCCGGCGTGAGTTTCGCCACCAAGCCGGCCGCCGCCGGTCCCTCGACCGGCCGCTGCTATGTGCTGGTGACGCCCGACGGCGAGCGCACCATGAACACCTATCTCGGCGCCGCGCAGGACCTGCACCCCGCCGATATCGACGACGAAGCTGTGGCGGCCAGCGCCGTCACTTATCTCGAAGGCTATCTGTGGGATCCGCAGAACGCCAAAGAGGCGTTTCTCAAGGCGGCGGCAGTCGCGCATGCCGCCGGCCGCAAAGTGGCGCTGACGCTGTCGGACGCTTTCTGCGTCGACCGCTGGCGCGACGAGTTTTTGCAGCTGATGCGCTCACGCACGGTCGATCTCATCTTCGCCAACGAGGCCGAGCTGCAAAGCCTTTATCAAAGCTCGGATTTCGATACCGCGGTGGCGGCGCTGCGCGCCGATATCGACGTCGCGGTGGTGACGCGCAGCGAAAAGGGCTGCCTCGTGCTCGGCCCCGACGGCACCGAGGCGGTGCCGGCGTTCCCGGTCGAGCGTGTCGTCGATACGACCGGCGCCGGCGACCTGTTCGCGGCCGGATTTCTGTTCGGACTGGCGCGCGGCGCCGACGACCGCACCTGCGGCCGGCTCGGCGCGATGGCGGCCGCCGAAGTGATCGGGCATATCGGTGCACGCCCGGAAACCTCGCTCAAGGATCTCGCGCGCGACAACGGCCTGATCGATTGAGTTTTTCCGCGCCAGCGCTTTTGCGGTGAGGACAGCGGTAACCAATTGCTAACCAAAGCTGGTTAACGACTGATCAACCGTAACTCCGGAGATCCCACCATGGCCGAGAACCCGGACGACAGTTCAGGCGACAGCGAGGAGGCGCGATCTGGCGCCGACACAGCCGCGCGGGAGCAAAACCGTGGACAGCAATTTGCCGATGGTGATCGCGCCGAAACTCGGCGCCGGGGAAGACGACGAAGTGGAGGAGCCGGCGGCCGAGGCCGCCGCTCCCTCGCAGGCCCATTCCAGGCGCTTTCTGGTGCTGGCGGCTTCGGTCGCTTTCGCCGCGTCATTCGGTTCGTTTGTCGGCTCGGTGTCGGGCTCCGGCGTGGCGCGCTATCTCTATCCGGTCGAGCCGGCTTCGGGCGTCGCCAACACGACCGATGCGATGCGCGAACTAAAGCTCGAACTCGCCGACCTCTCCACCATCAAGGCCGATCTCGACAATGCGAGCCGCAGCACCACGAGCCAATTCGCCAAGCTGAGCGACCGGCTCGACCGGCTCGATCAGCGCACCGCGTCCGCCGACATCACTGGTTCCATTGCGGCCCCGGCGGCGCGCCGGTGCCGCCGGCGGATGCCCCGAAATTCACCGACCGGATTTTGCAGGACTGGGTGGTGCAGGAGGTGCAGGGCGGCCGCGCTTTGGTCGAGAACCGCTACGGCGGCGTGTTCGATGTCGGCAGCGGCAGCACGCTTCCCGGCGTCGGCCGCGTCGATCAGATCAAGCGCCAGGACGGCCAGTGGCTGGTGCTCACCGAGCGCGGCACCATCACGTCGGGGCGCTGACAGCCGGCGGTGTTCAGCCGCCGGGTAAAAACGGCACCAGCATCGGCACGCGGCGGCGATAAGCGCCGTATGCATCCGCGCCCAAGCTCCGCCGTCAGGAAGCGCTCCTCGATTCGCGCCTTGAGCCACAGCCCGAACGCGATCAGTACGGCGCCGAGAAGAGCAGTCATCGTCGCCTGCGCGACCGCCGTCGCCGCAAGGGCCGCGATCAGCCCGGTATAGATCGGATGCCGCACCAGCCGGTAAGGGCCGCTATCGACGACGCGATGGTCCTCCTTGCGCGTGATCGCGCTCGACCACAGCCGGCCGAGATGAAGACGCGCCCACCACGCGAACAGGATGCCGGCAAGCGTGAGGGCCGCAAGCGCATAGCCGCCGTCGGAACCGACGTGCCATAGCCGTAGCGCGCCAGGCAGGTGCCGCGCCGAATGCCAAAGCAGCAGCGCGCCGAGGAGAAGCGCGGCGCGCGAGACCCACACGTCCCAGGTGGCGACGCGCTTTTCGGTGCGCGCGGTCCAGAACGACGCGGCGAGCCAGCTTATGACCCAGCCGATCCAGATGATGGCAAAGACTGCGCTTGGACGAACTGTCATGTCCGGAACTTAAGAGGCGCCGCCGACGCGCTCGCAGGCGCGTCTTACACGTCGACGCTGGCGGTCAGCGCGTGGGCCTCGATGAAGATGCGGCGCGGCTCGACCTTGTCGCCCATCAGCTCGTCGAAGATGGTGTTGGCTTCGTCGATTTCCTTGACGCTCACGCAAAGCAGCGACCGCGCATTGGTGTCGAGCGTGGTTTCCCAGAGCTGGCTGGGGTTCATCTCGCCGAGCCCCTTGTAGCGCTGCAGCGTCACGCCCTTGCGTCCGGCGGCGGTCACCGCCTCGAACAGGCCGACCGGTCCGTGGATGGCGATCTCATCGTCTTTGCGGCGCAGCATCGCCGGCGGCGTCGGCCGCGGGAAAACCTTCTGCAGCGACGGCGCGAATTCGTCGAGCTTGCGCGCGTCGGCGGAGCCGAGCAGCGCCTGATCGATCACGGCGACTTCTTTGACGCCGCGCACGGTGCGCTCGAATTGAAAGCCGACCCCTTCGGTGAATTGGCCCTGCCAGCCGCGCTCGGTTTCATCGGACAAAGCATCGAGACGACGCGCGATATAGGGCACCGCGGCCATCGCCTTCTGCGGATCGCCGAAAATGTCGCGGTTGAGCACGCTTAAGATCGCCGCTTGTTCGACGACCTGGCGGTTATAGCGGCTGTGCAGGCCGTGCAGGATATTGCGGATCGAGCGGGCCTCTTCGACCAGTTTGCGCAAATCGTTGCCGGCGCGCACTTCGCCGGACGACAGTTTCAGGACCGCCTCTTCGAGGCCGGTATCGATCAGGTAATCCTCGAGCGCGCGCTCGTCCTTGAGATATTGCTCGGATTTGCCGCGCGCGATTTTGTAGAGCGGCGGCTGGGCGATGTAGAGATAGCCGCGATCGATGATCTCGCGCATCTGCCGATAGAAGAACGTCAGCAACAGCGTGCGGATATGGGCGCCGTCGACGTCGGCGTCGGTCATGATGATGATCTTGTGATAGCGCAGCTTGTCGACGGTGAATTCGTCGGCGCCGATGCCGGTGCCGAGCGCGGTGATCAGCGTGCCGATCTGCTCGGACGACAGCATCTTGTCCATGCGGGCGCGTTCGACATTGAGGATTTTTCCGCGCAACGGCAGCACCGCCTGGAATTCGCGGTTGCGGCCCTGCTTGGCGGAGCCGCCGGCGCTGTCGCCCTCGACGATGAACAGTTCGGATTTGGCCGGATCCTTCTCCTGGCAATCGGCGAGCTTGCCGGGCAGCGAGGTAATGCCGAGCGCGCTTTTGCGCGTCATTTCGCGGGCCTTGCGCGCCGCCTCGCGGGCCGCCGCCGCCTGAATGACCTTGCCGACGACGATCTTGGCTTCGGCCGGATGCTCCTCGAACCAGGCCTTGAGCATGTCGTTGACGACGCCTTCGACCGCCGGACGCACCTCCGACGAGACGAGCTTGTCCTTGGTCTGCGAGGAAAATTTCGGATCGGCCACCTTGATCGACAGCACCGCGGTCAGTCCTTCGCGGCAGTCTTCGCCGGTCAGCGCAACCTTTTCCTTGCGCGCGATGCCGCCGGATTCGGCATAGCCGGTGACCTGGCGCGTCAGCGCGCCGCGGAAGGCGGCAAGATGGGTGCCGCCATCGCGCTGCGGAATGTTGTTGGTGAAGCACAGCACGGTCTCGTGATAGCCGTCGTTCCACCACATCGCGCAATCGACCGCGACGCCCTCGCGCTCGGCCTTGATGACGATCGGCTGCGGCACCAGCGCGGTCTTGTTGCGGTCGAGATATTTGACGAATTCCTCGACGCCGCCCTCGTAGCGCATCTCCTCGCGCTTCTCGACGGCATGGCGGCTGTCGGACAGCACGATGGTGACGCCGGAATTGAGGAAGGCGAGTTCGCGCAGCCGGTGCTCCAGCGTGGCGAAATCGAACTCCGTCATGGTGAAGGTCTTCTTCGACGGCAGGAACGTCACCTCGGTGCCGCGCTTGTCGCGGGCGGCGCCGACCACGGCGAGCGGGGCGACCGCCTCGCCGTCGGCGAATTCCATGAAGTTCTCCTGGCCGTCGCGCCAGATGGTGAGCTTGAGCCAGGACGACAGCGCGTTGACCACCGAGACGCCGACGCCGTGCAGGCCGCCCGAAACCTTGTAGGAGTTCTGGTCGAATTTCCCGCCGGCATGGAGCTGGGTCATGATGACCTCGGCCGCCGAAACGCCTTCGCCCTTGTGAATGTCGGTCGGAATGCCGCGGCCGTCGTCGCGCACCGTGCAGGAACCGTCGGGATTGAGCGTTACGATGACTTCCTTGGCATAGCCGGCGAGCGCTTCGTCGATGGCGTTATCGACGACCTCGTAGACCATGTGGTGCAGGCCGGAGCCGTCATCGGTATCGCCGATATACATGCCCGGCCGCTTGCGCACGGCGTCGAGACCCTTGAGCACCTTGATCGATTCCGCGTCGTAATCGGAAGGCGCAACAGGGCTCTGCTTACGAACCGGTTCGGCCATGCGGGGAGCTCTCGAATTGCTTGCAAAAAGCGTACGTGAATCGACGAATCTTGTACACGAAAACCAGCCTTCGTACAGGGCAAAGTGGACCGCGATTAAGATATTGTCAAATCGTGGTTTTTCAAGGTTTTGACGGGTGCCGGAAGGGGCCCCGATTCGGCCGCGAATCCGCCGCAGCCACGAACGCGCCGGAACGCAAATGAGGCTCGCGGCAAGCGCGGATTTTTACAGTCTGGGCTGGCCTCTCGGGCGCTGTCGGCAACGGATTGAGGAGATGCTGATCGCCCGGTCGATAGTCGGGAACCGGATGCTGAAAACAGCCGAGCGCCGCCGCCCACAGTTCCATGCGATCCAAGTCCCCGCGCAGGCGCTCGAGGGACTCCATCAAATTGCGGACGATAAGGTCTTCTGCCGGTTCGCGGCATTGTTATTGTTCCTTTTCCGTACGACGCCTCCTGTGGGGTTAAGGCCCTGCGCGCGGTGTTGTTCCTCGATTGCCGAGCCCCGGAATTGGCGAATCTTTACAGTGATTTGGAACTTCGGTTGCGCGTTCACCGCGGTTCCAGCCGTCCGGCTTTGACCTCGACAACGGCGCATGCGGGCTCGATCTCGGCAAACAGCGCCGGATCGGCGCCGGTCATCCACACCTGGGTTTGCAGCTGCGCCAGTTCCTCATGCAGCGCCTTGCGGCGCGCCGGATCGAGATGGGCGAGAACCTCGTCGAGCAGAACGACCGGGGCATGCGCCGTCATCTCGGCGATCAATCTGGCATGCGACAGCACCAGCCCGATCAGCAGCGCCTTTTGTTCGCCGGTTGAAGCGTCGGCCGCGGCAATGTTCTTTGGCGCATAGACAACCTTCAGATCGGTCAGATGCGGACCGTCGAGCGTGCGGCCGGCGGCCGCGTCGCGGGCGCGATTGTCGCGCAGCACCGCGCGGTAGCGCTGTTCGATCTCGACGGCGGGATGCGCCGGGACGAGCTGCTCCATCCAGCCGTCGAGCGCGATCTCGGCCGACGGGAAGGCTGAGCTCCTTGCGGCTCGCCAGCACGGTTTGGAGCCGGCGGACGGTTTCGACCCGCAGGCTTGCCACCGCGACGGCGAGTTCGGCGGTCTCGTGTTCGACGGCATCGAGCCAGTGCGCGTCCGGCTGCGGGTCCTCCAACAGCCGGTTGCGCGAGCGCAGCGACCGTTCCAGCGCGTTGACGCGGCTCGCATGGTCGGCATCGACCGCGAGCACCAGGCGATCGAGAAAGCGCCGGCGCTCGGACGGTGCGCCGGCAAACAGCGCATCCATCGCCGGAACGAGCCAGACCACGCGCAGGTGATCGGCGAAGGCCGCGGCCGAGCCGACCGGCTCGCGGTCGATCCGGCACTTGCGCTGGACCGCTGGCGCCGTCCTCGGCCGGCCGTTCGATGCCGGTGCCGAGCGTCGCCAGGCCCAGCGCGCCCTCGATCTCGGCGGCGACCGCCCACGAGCCGTCGCCCTCGCTGAACGCGACTTCCTCGAGCGTGGCGCGGCGCAGACCGCGGCCGGGCGCGAGGAAGGAAATGGCCTCGATCAGATTGGTCTTGCCGGCGCCATTGGGGCCGACCAGCACGACGGTCTGCGCGCCGATCTCGAGCGACGCCGCGTGGTAGTTGCGGAAATTGGTCAGCGTGAGCCGGCGAACTGTCATTACCCGTCATCGTCCGCGAAGGCGGATGATCCAGTAATCGTTGAATGTGCGGTAACTACGGATGCCGGAGCATACTGGATGCTCCGCAGGAGCTTGTCATCGGGCCGGCCCAAGGCCGCACTAAAGCCGAGCCCGTTGGCGAAGCGCGGCTGGACGCGTCAAACCCTCATCGGCATCAGCACGTAGAGAGCGCCGCGCGATTCCTTGTCCTGGATCAGCGTCGGCGAGCCGGGATCGGCCAGTTTGAGCACCGCCGCCTCGCTCTCGATCTGCGCGGCGATGTCGAGCAGGTAGCGCGAGTTGAAGCCGATATCGATCGGGTCGGCTTCATATTCGACTTCGAGCTCTTCGTTGGCGCTGCCGGAATCCGGGTTGGTCACCGACAGCAGCAATTTGCCGCCGGTAATCGACAACTTGACGGCGCGGCCGCGTTCGCTCGAAACCGTCGACACGCGGTCGACCGCCGCTTCGAATTCCTTTTTGTCGACCACCAGTTCCTTGTCGTTGGCGAGCGGGATGACGCGCGCATAATCGGGAAAGGTGCCGTCGATCAGCTTTGATGTCAGAATCGTCGGCCCGATGGTGAAGCGGATCTTGCCCGGCGACAGTTCGATTGCCACCTCGGCTTCGCCGTCCTCCATGAGCCGTTGCACCTCGCTCACCGTCTTGCGCGGCACGATAATGCCCGGCATGCCGGCGGCGCCTTTCGGCAATTCGAGTTCCATCTGCGCCAGCCGATGGCCGTCGGTGGCAACCGCGCGCAGCGTCTGCGCCTTGGCCGAACCCGCGGCGTGCAGATAGATGCCGTTGAGGTAGTAGCGCGTCTCCTCGGTCGAGATGGCGAACTGGGTCTTGTCGATCAGCCGCTTGAGGTCGGCGGCCTTGAGCGTGAACTTGTGCGTCATTTCGCCCGGCGCGAGATCGGGAAAGTCGCTTTCCGGCAGCGTCTGCAGCGTAAAGCGCGAGCGGCCGGCGCGGATCGACAAGGCGGCGCGGTCGCCGGAAGAATCCAGCACGATCTGCGCGCCCTCGGGCAGTTTGCGCACGATGTCGAAGAACATGTGGGCGGGCACCGTGGTCGATCCGCCGGGGCCGACCTCGGCGGCGATGGCGTCGGTGACCTCGACGTCGAGATCGGTGGCCTTGAGGCTGAGCTTGGCGCGGTCGGCGTGCAACAGCACGTTGGCCAGGATGGGAATGGTATTGCGGCGCTCGACCACGCGATGGACGTGGCCCAGCGATTTCAGCAATTCGGAACGCTCTACCGTGACCTTCATCGCAACATCCGTGGGCCAAACATCCGTGAATCAAGTCTGATATCAAACAGCCGGACAACAAAAGTGGCGTAGCACTGTCTGTTAGGCAAGTCCGGCCCCATTTGCGTGCCCGGAAGGTCTTCAGTCCTGGAGCTGGCGTTTGAGCGCCTCGATCTCCTCCGCCAACGCGGTGTCGGTGCCGGCCAGGTTTTCGATCTTGCGCACCGCGTGCAGCACGGTGGTGTGGTCGCGGCCGCCGAAGCGCCGGCCGATCTCGGGCAGCGAGCGCAGCGTCAAGACCTTGGCCAGGTACATCGCGACCTGGCGCGGGCGCACCACATTGGCGGTGCGCCGCGACGACAGCAGGTCGGAGCGGCTGACATTGTACTGGCGCGCCACAATGCGCTGGATGTC
This sequence comes from uncultured Alphaproteobacteria bacterium, assembly GCA_963743395.1. Classification (GTDB taxonomy): domain Bacteria; phylum Pseudomonadota; class Alphaproteobacteria; order Rhizobiales; family Xanthobacteraceae; genus BOG-931. Next base: position 69,955 of record CAVUPV010000009.1, on the reverse strand, counting down.
CTCGATCCGGACCCGTTTCGGCTCGGCCGGCCGGATCAGGTCGCGCATTTCGCGCTCGGCCATTTCCAGCGTGACCGGCTGGCCGGACAGCTTGTTATGGGCCAACAGGCGATTGATGGCGCCTTCGAGGTCGCGGCCGTTATGGGTCACCGATTTGGCAATGAACGACAAAACCGGCGCCGGGACCTCGAAGCCCGGGATGATGAAGGCGGGCGGCGCCGATGCGGCTCTTGAGAATTTCGAGCCGCAATTCTTCACCAAGCGAACCGATCTCCACCACCAGCCCGCCGGCGAGCCGCGAGCGCACCCGGTCGTCGAGACTTTCGAGGTCGGCCGGCGGCCGGTCGCTGGCGATCACGACCTGGCGGCCGGCATCGATCAGGGTGTTGAGCGTGTGACAGAACTCGGCCTGGGTCGATCGGCCCTGGAGGAACTGCAAGTCGTCGATCACCAGCACGTCGATGGCCCGGACCGCTTCCTTGAAGGCAAGCGTGGTCTGGGTGCGCAGCGCCGAGACAAAGCCGTACATAAAACGTTCGGCCGTCAGATAGAGCATCTTGCGGTCGCCGCGAGTCGTTGCCGGCCCAGGAAATCGCCTGCAGCAGATGGGTTTTGCCAAGGCCGACTGCGGCATGGATGTAAAGCGGATTGAACATCAGCGGCTCGCCGCGCCGGCTGGTGGCGACCTGTTTCGCCGCGGCATGCGCGAGCGTGTTGGAACGGCCGACAACGAAAGTCTCGAATGTCAGGCGCGGATCGAGCGGCGAGCCGCCGAGCGCTTCGTGCACCGTCAGGAAGGGTACGCCGGAACGCATGTCGGCGCCGTTGCCGCCGCCGTTGCGCGATCTCGCGCAACGGCATCGGCGCATCCGGCATTTTGGGTTTCGCCGCGGGCGGGCGGATCGTGGCCGAACGGACGCTCAATTCCAGCCGCGTCACGTCGGGTTCCTCCTCCTGCCACTTGACCAGCACGCGCTCGCTGTAATGCGACTGGATCCAGTTGCGCAGGAAACGCGTCGGCACCGACAGGCGGACCACGCCCATGGTCACGGTTTCGAGTTCCATGCGGCCGAACCAGCTGGAAAAGACGTCTTCGCCCAGTTCGGTTTGCAATCGGTCCCTGACCCGCCGCCAGCGCTCCTGATCCGTGCCCGTGCTCGTCATATCGGTCTGCTTTTTGGTCGGAGGGAAAAGTCGGGCGGAGGTCGCTCCCACCAGGCCCGACATGCCGAGACGCAACTTCACTGATCGAGGGATGGTGCGGGATGGCGTTGGTCGCAAAGCCTACATGCCGGCCCGGTATCGGACAGGCTCAACCGCTGAACGCGGTTCTGGGCCAATAAGGCCGGGCTCCATAGCATCCGGGCCCATACGATCCGGGCCGCGTTGCGCTCACGATCCGTGGAATTTGGCGGATAGTCGTTGTCATTGCCCCCACCTCCATCGCTCCCAGTCCGATGGTTATCGATGACTGTCTCGTTGGGCCCTCACAGCGCCGCCGAGACTCGCTCTTTACATTCTTGTCAGTCAGCCGACTAATGACCGACCGGTACGCTCCACTCTTAGAATTCAGCCCCCGATCCCGAACCGGAAACGGCTCCGCGTTCGGACACACTTCTCCCGCACCCATTTCGATGAGTTTCTAGTTAGTCTATTTGTGATGACCTTCTGAACGCGAAGGAGAATAAAAAAGTAACACGCGTTTTTCGCTCTGCAACCGCAAAAAAAGCTCGCCAGCATTGGACTTTCAGACACACATGCAACAAACAGCGTTGCACGCTGGCAGACAAATCATTGACTCAGCGGGATGAATTCTCAGTTGTGTGACAGGCAAAACAAGCTCGAAAGACGCAAAATTGCGCACCGGAGCAAATAGAATCGCGACGATTGGATTCGCGATGATTCAAAGCCCATCGGACTCCGTGTCCAATAAGTCATTCATTGGTCATGAATTCTTCTGAGCGCTTTCATCGGGGTACCCTGCGCCGATGCGCGCGGAGCAAATGAAATCGCGCCACTCGTCGCGGACGAGCGACCTAGAATACCACCGGAATCATTTTTGCGATTTGACGTGACAATTATACAACAGATTGATTGCAATTCACTATTCGGTTGCACCGCGCGTCACCGACCAGGCCGAAACAGCCAATCGAAAAATATTTTTTATTTCTTGCCGAGCTTCGCGATCCGATGCGCGAGCCGCGAAACTTTGCGGCGCGCTGCATTGCGGTGCACGATGCCGTGCTTTGCCGCGCGCACGAGCGCCGGCTCGGCTTCGGCCATGGCGGCGAGCGCCTTGGAACGGTCGCCGGCGGCGATCGCCTCCTCGACCTGGCGCACGGCGCTGCGCACGCGCGAGCGGCGCGACTTATTGACGACGGTACGGCGCGCGATCTGGCGGGCGGCCTTCCTGGCGGACTTTGTATTAGCCATGAATTGTCAGACTTGCTGTCACACTTTTAGACTGTCGTGGATGAGAGCGCGGCTTATAGGGGGGCTCATCGCCATCGTCAACGCCGTCAAAACGGCCGTTCAGGCCACGCGCTTGGCGCGGACCGCGTCATAACCGGCGATCACGGCGGCACGGTCGGCCGCGGGGAACGCCGACAGCGGCGGTTCGACGCGCGCCCATTGCGGCTCGCCGTGGATATGGGCGAGCAGCGCCTTGATGCCGGGAACCAAGGGCTTGCCGTCGAACAGTTTGCGGATCGCCACCGCCTCGCTGAGCGCCGCGGCGTCGCCGGAGCGATAGGCCCGCGCGCAAAGATCGGCATTGAGATTGGCGGTCGCCGAGATGCAGCCGGCAAAGGGATCCGGAACGCGCCTCCGGCAAAGCCGCCTCGGTCGAGGGAAAGACTTTGAATCGCGGCGCGACGCTCGCGGCGGCGCGGGCAAAATCCATGTCGCCGGAGGAATCCTTCAGTCCGACGATGCGCTCGCCAAAGGCATCGAGCAGGCGGCGGATCAGTGCGACGTGCCAGGGCAGGCCCGATTGCGCCGGGAAATGATAAAGATAGAGCGGGATCGGCCGCGCCGTGGTCGCCGTCAGGATCGCCTCGATATAGGCGACGAGGCCGTCGTCGTGCACGCCTTTATAATAGAACGGCGGCACGACCAGCGCCCCGGCGAAGCCGAGTTCGGCGGCGTGCCTGGTCAGCGCGACGGCATCGGCCAGCGCGGCGGCGCCGGTGCCGACCATCATCTGCTCGAGCGGCAAGCCGCTTGTCGCGTAAGCGTTCATCACGCGCTTGCGCTGATCCAGCGAGAACGACGTGGCCTCGCCGGTGGTGCCGAGCACATTGAGCCCATCGCAACCCGTGGCCAGAAGATAGCGCGCCAAAGCCGTTGAGCGCGCGCAATCCGGTTCGCCCTTCTCGTCGACGGCGGTGGCGATCGCGGCGATGACGCCGTGCAGGGTTTTGCTCATGGTCTCTACCCGTGGTCCTTGCGCGTGGCCGGTACGCTCGGTCTTGCGCTGGTGGCGATGCTTGCGCGGATCGGCGATCCAGTAAAGCATGCGCTGGCGATGTTCAATGGAATGCGGCCGCGGCGGCGGGCCGTCTCGCGGCGGGTTGGGAATGCAATGACCGAAAGCTTCGATGTGATCATTGTCGGCGCCGGCGCGGCCGGCTGCGTGCTGGCGAACCGGCTGTCGGCGCGTTCCGCCACGCGCGTCCTGCTGCTCGAAGCCGGGCGCGACATCCGCCCGGCGCGGAGCCGGCCGACGTGCTCGATTCCTATCCGCGGTCTTATTACAACGACACCTATTTCTGGCCCGACCTGAAGGTGCACTGGCGGCGTAAGGACAATTCGCCGCTGAGTCGGATTTTCCCAAGGCCGCATGCTCGGCGGCGGCTCGAACGTGATGGGCATGGTCGCCTATCGCGGCACGCCCGACGATTACGCCGAGTGGCAAGCGCTCGGCGCCGCCGGCTGGGGCTGGGACGACGTGCTGCCCTATTACCGCAAGCTCGAAAGCGATCTCGATTTCGACGGCGCGCTGCACGGCAAGGACGGGCCGGTGCCGATCCGCCGCACCAAGGCAGAGGATTGGGCGCCGCTGTCGAAGGCGGTGCACGCTTTCGCGCAAGAACGGCAAATTCCGCTTCGTCGCCGACATGAATGCCGACTTCCGCGACGGCTATGGCGGCGTGCCGATGAGCAACTGGCCGGACAAGCGCGCGTCGGCGTCGATCTGCTATCTCACCGCCGACGTGCGCCGCCGCGGCAATCTCACTGTTCTCGCCGACGCCACGGTCACCGGCCTGTTGTTCGACGGTCGGCCGCGCGATCGGCGTCGCGGCCGACGATCGGCGGCGAGCAAGCAGGAATTTTTCGGCCGCGAGATCATCGTCTGCGCTCGGCGGCATCCATTCGCCGGCGTTCCTGATGCGCGCCGGGTATCGGTCCGGCGGCGGCGCTGCGCGACCTCGGCATCGAGGTCCGCGCCGACCTTCCGGGCGTCGGCGCAAAACCTGTCCAATCACGCCATCGTTTTCATCGGTCTGCTTGCAGAAAGCCCGGCGCGCGGCAGTCCGCAAACATCCGGCCGCATCCGATGACGGCATTCCGCTATTCGTCCGGCCTGCCCGGCGCGCCGCCGGCCGACATGTATCTTAATGTGCAGTGCAAAACGTCGTGGAGCGCGCTCGGCCACCAGGTCGCCAATCTGGCGCCGTCGCTGCTCAAGCCGATGCGCGCGCGGCCAGGTCTCGCTGGTCTCGGCCGATCCGGGGGCCCATCCGCGCGTCGAGTTCAACTTCACCGGCCACGAGCTTGACCTCAAGCGCTTCATGCAGGGCTTTCGCCGCTGCATCGATATTCTGGCGCACGAGGCGGTGCGCGCGATGACGCGGCTGACCTTCCCGGTGAAATTCGACGACCGGCTGCGGCGGCTCAACCGCATCACGCCGGCCAACAAGGCCAAGAGCGCGGCGGTCGCCGCCTTGATCGATGCGGTGCCGCCGCTCGCGGGTCCGATTTTCGCGACTTTGGCCGATCGCCGTGTCGATCTCGCCGCGTTGGTCGGTGGATGACGAGGCGCTGGCGGATCACATTCGCGACAATGTCGCCGGCACGTTCCATCCGGTCGGCACCTGCCGCATGGGTGCGGCGGACGATCGCGATGCGGTGACCGACCCGGCCGGCCGGGTTCGCGGCGTCGCCGGGCTACGCGTGATCGACGCCTCGATCATGCCGACGGTGCCGCGCGGCAATACCAATATTCCGACCATCATGGTGGCGGAGAAGCTTGCCGACGCATTGCTGCACGAAAATTCGTAGTGTGAACTTTCACGAAGCAGCTCGCAGTCTCGAATTAGAAAAAGTCTATCTAAGGCGACGTTGCGCATTCCTGCGGAATGCTTCCTCCCAATTTCGTTCCCGTGTTAGCTAACCAAACGCTGGCTAACAAATCCGCGGCTAAAATGTCGTGTGGGTTGACGGGAGAATACGATGGAAGAGCTGAACGGGCGAATGATCGCTTGCCAGATACTCATCACTGGCCTCATTGCGCGCGTCGCGAACAATTCCAAGGATCCGTTGACATTCCTCAGTGGCTTTCGCGACGAAATCCATGCCGTCGTGCGGCAAGTGCGGATCGCCGGCACGCTTGGTGTCGAGCGGGTAAGGCAGATCGCAATCGCGACGGTCGATGAGCTTTTTTCCTTGATGAAACCGCCGAGCACCGACAGCGACGATGTCGCGTGATCGGACGCGCAAAGCCATGTCCGCTGTGCGGAACACGTCGCGATTTACGTCGCGCGCCAAGCTCTCGCGCTCACGTTATTGAGAATCGCGATAATCCGTGTCGAATAGATTCGAACTGGAAGCATTAAAACTCTGCGTCGATTTTCTATTGGAATGATTCAAAGTATAGCTGCTCTGAAATACTGCACGATTTGTTTGACGCGTCGCCGCCGATACGGCCTATACAGTTGCATCTTGTAACTACCATACGCGGACTGCGCGCGGCGTTGCGGGGGCCGGCGCGTCATGTACTGTATCGACGACTCGCCGCGCGAGCGCTGCGCACGCGTCGTCGCCTGGCGCATTCTCGCGATGAAGGACGCGGCGACGCCAATGCCGGGACGCAAGGTCACGGTCGGTTGTCTGATTGCGGTCGCGTCGATCACCGGAGCGGAAGCCCAGTCCGCCGCTGCCGCCGGTGACGATCGACGCGCCGGTCGCGCCCAAGAAGCCCGCCGGCGACCAAGCCCTCGCCGGAGCAGCTGCGCGTCGCGCCGCGCTGCGCCGCGCCGCGCGCGCGCAGCAGGCCGCCTCAGGCCGCCGCCGCGACGCCGCTGCGGCGGCCGCGCAGGCGCCTGACCGCAATCCCTACGCCGATCCGGCCGCGCCCTATAAAGCCGATCGGCTGGCGTCGCCGAAGTTCAGCGAGCCGATCGTCAACACGCCGAAAACCATCACGGTTCTCACCAAGGAACTGCTCGAGGACAAGGACGCCACCAGCCTCAAGGATGTGGGGCGCACCACCGCCGGCGTGACGCTCGGGACCGGCGAGGGCGGCAACGCCTTCGGCGACCGCTTCTTCATTCGCGGCTTCGATGCCCGCAACGACGTCTTCGTCGACGGCATCCGCGACCCGGCCGTCAGCGTCCGCGAAAACTTCTTCACCGAGCAGATCGAGATCCTGAAAGGGTCCGTCGTCGACCGTCGACGGCCGCGGCACCACCGGCGGCGCGCTCGAACATCGTCACCAAGCAGGCCGGCGACACCAACTTCTACAACGCCGACACGACGTTCGCGACCGACGGCACCGAGCGCGTCACCTTCGACGTCAACCAGGTCATCAGTCCGACGCTCTCGGTCCGCGTCGCACGGCATGTGGCAGAACGCCGACGTCGCGGAGCGTGACTTCACCACCGACGACCGCGGCGGCGGACTGCCGCGGTCGAAATGGACGCCGAACGACTCGCGTGAAGGTGACGGCGAATTACGTCCACACCAACCTGGTGGTCGCTTGCCGGATTTCGGCGTTCCCTACGACACGGTCCCAGGCGCGCCGGTCACCTCGCTCGGCGTCCCGCGCGACACCTATTACGGCTTCGTCAACCGCGACTTCCAGCATGTGCAGCAGGATGTCGGCACGTTCGACGCCGAGGTCAAGCTCAGCGACTTCGTCACCCTGACAACAAGATGACGGGACGAACGGATCGGTCCTCGATTACATCGGCACGGTTCCGGAGCAGGCCACGCGGCAAGGCACCTGCAATTGCCGACGGCAATCTTCGCCGATCCGAATCCGGCCAACTGGATGGTGTGCCTCAATCCTTTGAGCCGCTACCAGCTGACCGAGGTGCTCGCCGACCAATTCGCCGCGACCATCAAGTTCGACACCGGACCGGTCCGCAACACGGTGGTGACCGGCGCCGAGATTTCGCGGCGAAGCCGTGAGCATCGACACCTACACCGGGCTGACCTCGGAGGCGATCGGCATCGACGCGTTCCCAGCGGCTGCGGCTACGGACCGGTCTCCGTCCTGCGATCCGCCCAACTATCTGCCGTTCGCCACCCCGACGCTCACCGGCAATCCGAACATCATCCCGGTCGACACCCAGAGCGTCTACGCGCTCGAAACCGCCAATTACCGAGATGTTCATCATCCTCAACGGCGGGCTGCGCTTCGACCAGTACGACCTCAGCGCCAGCAGCATCGGACTCCGACTGTCGCCGGATCTTCGGGCACGTGGAACTACAATCTCGGCGCCGTCTTCAAGCCGTTCCCGATCGCCAGCCTCTACTGCCGCCTACGGCACGGCGTCCGAACCGGTCGGGGCGGAACTCGACGCCATATCGACCAATTACGGCGGCCTGAACCCGACCTCGCCGGTCAACCAGATTTTTGGTCCGATCGAAAGCAAGGCCGAGGAAGTCGGCACCAAATGGGAACTGTTCGACAAGCATCTTCTGGCCACCGCGCGCCCTGTTCCGCACCGACGTCAGCAATGCCCGCGAACTGATCGGCAATTCGCCAGCCGTGCAACGATCGCGGCCGGCGCGGCCTATCACGTCCAGGGCGTCGACCTTGGCGCCGAAGGCAAGATCACCGACAAATGGAGCGTCTATACCGGGCTGGTGCTGATGAAAAATCGCGTGGACCATTCGGCGATTCCGACCAATATCGGCCTGCCGCTCGCCTTCATCGCCAACCAGTCCTTCAACGTGCTGACGCAAATATCAGGTCACCGACGCCATCGATGTCGGCGGCCAGGCGACCTATCGGTCGCAAATCTACGGCGGTACGTTGCTGGCAGCGAACCAGGGCACCGTGCTTCCGACTATTGGCGCTTCGACGCCTTTCTCGGACGGCAAGGTCAACAAGAACTGGCGGTGGAAGCTGTTCGCCGACAACATCTTCAACAAGCTCTACTACGACGCCTTCTATCAAAGCGCGTCGCCGTTCGTGCTCGTCGCGCCCGGCCGCGTCGCTCGGCGTCCGAGCTGTCGGCGAGATTCTAAACGGTTCGCATTCCAAAACATCGGTCATCGAATGCTGATCTGCGTGCCCGACGTGTTGAGCAAGGCCGAGGTCGCGGAATTCCGCGGCGCGTCATGGATGCCGCCGCCTGGGAGGACGGCCGCTCGACTGCTGGGTGCCAGTTCGCGATGCTCAAGAACAACGAGCAATCGCCGCCGTACAGCGACGTGTCGCGGCAATTGGGCGAGCGCGTCGTCAAGGCGCTGGCGGCAATCCGCTGTTCATCTCGGCCGCGATCCCCGACACATCTTTCCGCCATTGTTCAACCGCTACGGCGCCGGTCATCATTTCGGCGTGCATGTTGACAACGCCGTGCGCGGCGATCACCTGACGGTACGCGCATCCACTCGTCGCGCGTGGTGAAGAGCTCGGGCGACACGGTTTTCGACGAGGCGGCCTTGGCGATGCTGCAACGCTCCGACCCGGTGCCACCGCCGCCGCCGCTGATTGCCGACGAGGCATTGACGTTCACGATGCCGGTCATCTTCCACGTCAAAGGGCAAAACTGATGCGCTTTCTTAGCTGCCATCCGGCACGCTCACATAGATCTGGCCGTCGCGCACCGCGACCGGCACCGGCGTCAGCCGTACCGAGGCGTCGCCTGGATGGCAGCCGGTGGCGAGATCGAATTCGTAACCGTGCCACGGGCAGACGATGTGACGTTGCTTGCCGAAGCGCAGGCCGGCGCTCTTCTTGTCGGGCGTGATGACTTCTTCGACCTGATTGAAAATCTTGCCCTGGCAGACCGGTCCGCCGGCATGCGGACAGACATTCTCATAGGCCAGCACCTTGCTGCCGGTGCGGAAAATGCCAACCTCGATGTCGTCGAGCGCAAAGACCCGGTAATCGCCATCGGCGATGTCGGTCAGCTTGCCAATTGCAATCTCATCCATCGGTCGCCTCGGTACAGGGTTGCTTCGGTATCAGTCTATTCCCGGCGGGCGATGAAACCAGATCGCCACGTCGAACATGTTGAGATCGGCGGCGCGGATCAATCCGCAGGCGGTCACCACCGTTTCGGTTGCGGTGACGCTATGCGGCGGAAACGGCGCCACGTCGTGGCCGCGGCGCTCTACTTTGGCGGCATAGACTTTCACCGCGGCGGTCATGATGTCTTGCAGTTTCCGGTCGGAGATTGCGTCGGGCTCGCCGCGTTTGAGGGCCTCGCGCGCCGCGGCGCAGAAATCCGCCCCCGCCTTGGTCGCCGGTGGGGAACGCCGCCGCGGCTTGTTTGTCTTGGCCGTGCGTTTGGCCGCTTTCGCGCGCATAGCGGATTTCAGGCCGTGACCGGCACGCGGCCGGCGGGTGCTGTTTTGGCCTTGATCAGCTTGTGCTTGGGCACTTCGAGGTTGAACAGGCGCGCTGCGTTGAAGCCCAGAATATTGCGTTTGGCCTGTTCGTCGAGGAACGGCAGCGTGGTGATCGAATTCGGCAGGTCGAAATCCCAATGCGGCCAGTCCGAAGCGAACAGCAGTTGGGTTTCGGCCTTGATCGCCTTAAAGGTCGCCTCCGTCAGATCGAGGTTCGAGCGTTCCAGCGGCTGGCTGGTGAAATACATATCCTGGATGTATTCGCTCGGCCGCCGCTTGAGCAGCGGCGCCTCCGACGAGCGCATCATGTATTCGGAATCGAGCCGCTGCATCAGGAACGGCACCCAGGCGAGCCCGCTCTCGATCCACATCACCTTGAGCTTCGGGAAACGCTCCGGCAGCCCGTTGATGATCCAGTTGGTCAGATGAATGATGTTGTAATAGACGAACGAGATCGAGTGCATCGAGATGAAGCGATTGCACTGCTGCATCGACTGATCGCCCCAATGAAAACCGGAATGGAAGGCGAGCGGCTTGCCGGTCGCCTGGATGGCGGAATAGAGCGGCATGTAGCTGTCGTGATTGACCGCGCGGAAACGCGTCGAGGTTACTGAAAAGCCGATCACACCCGGCGTATCGGCATAGCGCTCGACCGCCTTGAGGCTTTCCTCGGGGTGATTGAACGGCAGATAGAGCATCGCCTTGATGCGCAGATCCTGCGGCAGGATCTCTTCGGTCAGCCATTTGTTGAAGGCGTTGCCGATCACCACCTCGATCTCGACCTGCGGATGCATGCCGAGCACCAGCATCGGCGTCGGGAACACCACCATATAGTCGATGCCCATCGAATCCATGGCGCGTTGCACCAGCGTCACCTGGGCGTGGGTGCGGCCGCCCGGCACTGTCTCGGCGAGGCGCTGCTGATGCGGAATGCGGCCGAAAACATCCTGATGCAAAAATCCCGGCGTGGCGTTGAGCAAACCGGGCGCCGGCCCGCGATCCTTGAAGGCGCTCGCCATCTGCCGGTACACGTCACTGTCCATGCGGTCGATGATTTCCGGCCAGAACGCCGTCTCGGTGACATGGGCGTCGACGTCGACGATGAAATAATCGTCGCTGCGGGCTTCCTTAGCGGCATGCGCGAGGATGTCGCGCGTATCGGTCTGGATGGATATCTTCGGCAGTTCGCTGACCTGCGGCTTCTTCTTTTTCTTTTTCTTTCCGTTTTTGCCGTTTTTGCCGATCTTCCCGTTGCGCGGTGTTTTGGTCAGCATCGGTTTCCTCCTGTTTGGAGCGGGCGCGCTGGCGCCTCGGCATTTGTTGCAAAGCCTAGCAGCAAACTTATGCCAAATACATGCGCATAAACTGCATCTGACGCGGTTGCTCGCTTGGCCGGGCGGATGCTACGAAATATCTGGATTAGCGTCTATTTCTGAGCCTTTCGCGTGAACGGTGCTGGCCGGAAAAATTCATGAAGCTTCCGCCGTTTGAATACGCCTGTCCCACCAGCGTTGCCGAAGCTGTCGCGCTGCTGGCGTCGCACGACGGCGAAGCAAAGCCTCTGGCCGGCGGCCAGTCGCTTCTTCCGATGCTGGCGTTCCGCGTCGCCGCGCCTTCACTCATCGTCGACCTGCGCAAGCTCAATGAGCTGCGGCGGATCGAAATTGCCGATCGCGGCGTCACGCTCGGCGCCATGGTGCGGTGGCGCGACATTCTCGGCGACGCGCGGCTGCGCCAGGCGCATCCGCTCCTGGTGGCCGCTGTCGAGCATGTCGCGCATTATCAGGTCCGCAATCGCGGCACCGTCGGCGGCAGCCTGGCGCATGCTGATCCGGCCGCGGAATTGCCCGGCATTGTCGTCACCTGCGACGCCGAGATCGCGGTTCTCGGCAGTGCCGGGCCGCGCGTCATCGCGGCGGCGAATTTCTTTCGCGGCCCGCTCACCACCGCGCTCACGGCCGACGAGATCATCACCGAAATTCGTTTGCCGCCCTGGCCGGCGCGCCGCCGTTTCGGCTTTGCCGAATTCGCCCGCCGCCGTGGCGACTTCGCGCTGGCTGGCGCTGCGCTGTTCTACGACGAGGATGGCGCCGGCAAAGCGGTCAACGCCCATGCCGGCGCCATCGGCGTCGCCGACTGGCCGGTGCGACTCGCCGCCGTCGAACGCGTTCTCAACGGCAGCATGATCGGCCAGGCGACGATCGCGCGCGCCGAAGCGGCGGCGTCCGCCGCGGTCGATCCCACCGACGATATTCACGCCGGCGGCGCCTATCGTAAGGTGCTGGTCGGCGTTATGGTTGAGCGTGCGCTGCGCAGCGCCGCGGCCTAGCGCGCGATCCAACGCGTTTGAGAGGAGCCAGCTCATGAGCGTCGCACGGCATTCGCGTCCGAAGGAACTCGAGGGCGTTCCGCTCGAAGACATCATGAAAAAATATGTCGGCCGCTTCCGTGACAAGAAGCCGGATTGGGCGGCGTTCGCCGACACCAAGATCGAAGGCTTTAAGCGCGCGCAGCACCGCTTCATCGGCGCCGGCGCCTCCGGCAAGCACGACGATCCGACCGTGATCCCGCCGGGCAATTTCACTTTGTCGGTCATTTATTGCGAACCGGGTCAGGGCAACGCCGCGCACACCCATGAGGTCGAGGAGTGCTTTTTCGTGCTGCAAGGCTATCTCGACGTGTTCGTCGAGGACGAAAGCGGCAAGCGGCTCACGACGCGGCTCGGTCCGTGGGAATGTATCTCGTGCCCGGCTGGCGTGATCCACGGCTTCCAGAACGATTCACTGGCGCCGGTCTATTTCCAGGTGATGCTCGGCCGCGGCAAGCCGGAGACGATGGGCTATGCCGACGACGAGCTGCACAAGCGCCGGGACGCGCATTTGAAAGCGGTGTAGCCGGGTTCGTGACCCGGCTGCGCCTTTAATCGGGTGTCACTTCAGCCGTTTCGCCGCTTCCTGGATCAAGCTCAGATCGGAATGCGCCTTGACGTCGAAACTGGCATTGACGAAGCCGAGGTCCTTGGTCATGTCGACATTCTTCTGCAGCGCGCCGAGATCAGGCACCATGTTCGGATCGCGATAGTAGTCGGTCTTGGTGTAGAGCCAGCCGAAGCGCTCCGGCGGCTGCTTGGTGAGCTGCGAAGCGATCTGCGCCACGTCGTCATGGTTCTTCGGATCGAGATACCAGCGCTCGATCCGCAGCGAATCTTCCAAAAAATCGACCAAAGCGGCGCGGTGCGCGTCAATGAAGGGCTTGCGCGCCGACCACATGACGAATTGCGACACGCCGATGGCGTCGCGCATATCGAACAACTTCCGCGCCGCGCCCTTAAGCTCGGGATCGAGCTTGAACGGCAGCACGCCGGTGATCATGTCGGCCTTCTTCTCCATCAATACGGACTTCATGGCGGGGAAGGGCACTTCGATGATGGTGTAATCGCGGTTGGCTTCTAGCCCGTGCTTGCGCAGCATGGCGCGCATGGCGACGTCGACGCCGCTGCCCGCCACATTGGTGGCCAGCACCTTGCCCTTGAGGTCTTCGACAGTCTTGATCGGCCCGTCGGCGAGGACCTCGAAATCGTTTGAGGCGTAGCCTTCGACGCCGTCCTGGAAATCGTCGCTGATGACCCGGATGTCGTCCATGCCGGCATTCACGATGGCGATCGGCAAGGTGGAGAAAGCGAGGTTGCCGATTTCCAGCTCGTTATTGGCAATCGCCGTGATCATCGGCGGCGTGCCGGCGTAACGGGTGGGCTCGAAGGTGTAAGATTGGCCGAAATGAGTGGCGAGATCCTTCTTCTGCAGCCAGACCGAGGACAAGTTGGCGAGCGGCGCCACCCAGGCGCCACGGATTTGCAGCGGGTCCGCCTGCGCAAGGCCAGTGCCGAGAGCAAGCAGCGCAAAACCCGCCAGTCCGATTTTCTCACGCATCATCGTCTCCCCGATTGATTTTCGCTTGGCGTGTATTCCCCCTGCCGGCGTGTGCGGATTGTGGGCGCAAACAGCGGCGCGGCGCAAGCCTGCGCCTTGCCGCGGCGAGCGCCCGCTTTCACGAATGTTCGGCGGTTTCCTGGTGCCAGACCAGCAGCCGGCGGCGAACCACCGCCATGGCCTTGATTAGCGCGTAGCCGACAATTGCGATCTCGACGATGCCGGCGAACACGCCGCGCGAATCCGCAAACCGCGAGGCGCTCATCATGGCGCCGCCGAGCCCGTAACCGCCCATCGCCATTTCGCCGATAATGGCGACGATGAGCGCGATCGGCAGCGCCACCTGCAGGCCGGTGAGAATTTGCGGCAACGCCGCCGGCAGCGCGATCTGCCACACCACTTCGCGCTCGCTGGCGCCCATATTGCGCGCCGACCAGATCAGCTCTCTGTCCACGGCGGCGATGCCGGCCAGCGTCGCGGTCACCACCGGGAATATCGCGTCGAACACCACGATGGAAATCTTGGAAACGTCATACAGGCCGAGCCACAGAATGATGATCGGCAGGAATGCGATTTTCGGCATCGGAAAGCCGACCGAGATGATCGGATCGAAGAACCAGCGCACCAGCCTGTTGCGCGACATCAGTGCGCCGAGCGCGACGCCGCCGGCCGCGGCAATGGCAAAGCCGGTCAGCGCGCGATACATCGTCAGGCCGAGATTGCGCCACAGATCGCCGCCGACCGCGTCGCTATAGATGCGTTCGGCCACGGCGGAGAACGGCGGCAGCATGAACGGCGTCACCCGGCCGCTGCGGGCGAACAGCTCCCAGGCCAGCAGCAAGACCAGGATCGAGAACATGCCGGCGCCGCCGCGAAACACGATGTCGAGCCGCCGCGCGGCGGCGTGCGAAATGTCGGCTTCCGCGGCCGACAGCGAGGCGGTCTCTTCTAATCGCGCCATCGCAGCAGCCATTGCATGAGGAGCTGAAAGAGCCGGTCGGCGGCAAAGCCGAGGAAGGCGACGGTGAGGACGACCGCGTACATGCCTTCGTAGGCGCCCGTCGAGCCGAGATAGCCGATCAGATAGCCAAATCCCTTTTGCGATACGATCAGCTCGGAACTCACCAGCAGGATGAAAGCGAGCGCCAGCGCGGTGCGGATGCCGTTGAGGAGCTCCGGCAGCGCGCTCGGTACCACCACGTCCCACATCATGCGCAAACGGCCCGCGCCCATGCTACGCGCCGACCAGACCAAAGCATGGTCGGAGCCGCGCGCGCCGTTATAGGCGCCGATGGTGACCGGGATCATGCAGCCGAGAAAAATCAGCAGGATTTTCGAGCCGTCGCCGAAGCCGAGCCACAATACGGTGACGGGAATGAGCGCCGACTTCGGCAGCGGATAGAACACCTCGACCAGCGGATTGACGAACACGTCGAGCAGCCGAAACCGCGCCATGCACAGCCCGAGGCCGCCGCCGACCACCACCGCCAGCAACAATCCCATTCCCGCACGATAAAGCGACGACGCGCCGTTATCGACGAGCTCGCCGTCGCGCATCAGATCGGCCCAGGCGACCGCGACCTTGCTCAGCGGCGGCAATGCCAGCGTGTCGACGATGTTGAGCCGCGCGGCGATTTCCCAGGCGAGCGCGATGAGCAGGAGCGGCAGATAACGAACCGCGGTTTTGCTCAGCTGACTCATGTCGCGCTCGTCTGTTGTTTGGTTTCTTGCGCCTTGATCGCTTCGTCGCGCACCAGGTTCCAGATCTCGTCGACCTTTTCCACGAACTCCTTGCTGCGCAGGATGCCGGGATCGCGATTGCCGAACTTCGTTTCGACGATCGCCTTGATCTTGCCCGGCCGCGCCGACATCACCGCCACCCGTTCGGCGAGATAGACCGCCTCCTGCACATCGTGGGTGACGAAGATCACGGTCTTGGGCGAGCGCTTCCAGATGCTCAGCAGTTCGGTCTGCATCAGCGCGCGGGTCTGCGCGTCGAGTGCGCCGAACGGCTCGTCCATCAGGAGAATGCTCGGATCGAAGGCGAGCGTGCGCGCGATCGCGGTGCGCTGCCTCATGCCGCCGGAAAGTTGTGACGGATAGCTGTCCTCGAAGCCGCGAAGGCCAACGAGGTCGATGAAGGCCTGCGCGCACTTCTCGCGCTCGGCGCGCGGCATGCGTTGCCGTTCCAGTCCGTAAAGAATGTTGGCGCGCACGCTCTTCCACGGGAACAGCGCGAAATGCTGGAACACGATGCCGCGGTCCGGGCCGGGCGCCACCACCGGCTTGCCCTCGACCGCGATGCGGCCGGACTCGGTCGGCAAAAAGCCGCCGACCAGGTAGAGCAAGGTCGATTTCCCGCAGCCGGAGGGGCCAAGCAGCGCCAGAAATTCCCGCGGGCGGACTTCGAGCGAGACGTCGGACAAAGCCAGCACGGCGCGCCCGCGCGCCGGGCGGTAGGTGTGGTTCACCTGCTCGATGACGATCTGGGCCTGGCTGTTCACTTGACCGTGCATCCGCGTCCGCGCACCCCCGGCGCTTGCCCGAGGGCGCGCCGCGATTGCTCGAAAATTGGTGAGGAAGCCCCCTGAAAAGGGCAATTCGGCGGAAAGTTTACTCTGTATTAACCAGTCGCCTCAATCCTATTTCGGTTGCAGGCGAGCCGATAATGCCGGGTTTTGATTTTCCCCTCCGTGCGAAGCTCGCCATCTGGGCGGCGCTTGGCGTCCTCCTGGTCGCCGGAATGCTGATTCAACAACAGATTGGCGACCGCTCGGTGGCGCGGCAGCGCGCGCTCGCCGAAAGCAAGCAGTTCGCTGCCGTCGAGGCGCTCCGCGCCACCAAAGATATCGGCAATATGCGGGTCGAGCTGCGCGAAATCCGGCTTGCCATGGCGCCGAGCGACACCGATCGCGCGCTTGAGCGGATCCGCGCCGACGCCGCGTCGGCGGGAAAACATATCGGCACCGCGCTGAGCTATACCGACGATCCTGTCAACAAGGACAGGCTGGAAACGCTCGACAAGCTAACCAAGGACTATATCGGCGTCAGCGCCGAACTCGTCGCCGCGGCGAAGGACTACGGCGACACCGTGGAAAAAGTTCAGCGCGCCGTCGAAATCGGCAACGACATGAACGCGCTCATCGACCAATCGACCGAGCAATTGATCGCCGCCGCCGACCAGCGCAACGCGCAGGCCGCCGCGGAACGGGCGCGGGTCGATCGCGTCGATCTCGGCATCGGCCTGTTCGTGATCGTCGTCCTGTGCGGTGCGGCGATATTCGGCGCGCTCGCCATCATCGGTCCGATCCGCCGCATCAGCGCGGTGCTGCTCGAAATCGCGCATGGCAACAGGAATATCGCCGTTCCCTATACCGGCCGCGCCGACGAGGTCGGCGACAATGCGCGGGCGGCCCAGACGTTCAAGGAAAAACTGCTTCGCATCGAGCAACTGGAAATCGCCGAGAAGGAAACCGCGCAACGCGTAGCCGAACAGCGCCGTGCCGCTATTCAAGAAGTCGCGGGCGCCTTCGAATCGACGGTGGTGAGCGTGGTGCGGTCGGTGTCGTCGTCGTCGATCGAACTTGAGGCGGCGGCGGAAGCGCTCGGTGCGATGGCGGGCGCGACGCGGGATTTGTCCGGCAAAGTGCTGTCGGCTTCGACGCATGCCGCCGACAATGTCCGCTCCGTCGCGCATGGCACCGAGCAACTGATCGCTTCGGTCGGCGAAATCGGCCGACAAGTCGAGGAATCGACGCGGATCGCGCGCCAGGCTGTGGCGCAGGCGGAGCGGACCGATAGCCGCATCGCCGAATTGACGCGCGCTGCCGGACGCATCGGCGACGTGGTCAAGCTGATCACCGACATTGCCGAACAAACCAACCTTCTGGCCCTCAATGCCACGATCGAAGCGGCGCGCGCCGGCGCGGCCGGCAAGGGTTTTGCGATCGTCGCGCAGGAGGTCAAGGCGCTGGCGGCGCAAACGGCCAAGGCGACCGGCGAAATCGGCATGCAGATCGCGGCGGTGCAGGCGGCGACGCAGGATTCGGTCGGCAGCATCAAGGAAATCGGCGGCACGATCGGACGTATCGCCGAAATTGCCGCCGCAATCACCGCAGCCGTCGAATTGCAGGCGGTGACCACCCAAAATATCGCCGACAACGTCCGCGCCGCGACCGGCAGCGCGGCGCATGTCGCCGGCAACATCGCCGAGGTCAACGACAGCGCCGGCGACATCACCTCGGCGTCGGCGCAGATTCTTTCCTCGGCGCAGTCTTTGTCGAAGGAGGGCGGCCGCCTGTCGGCCGAAATGGAAAAGCTTCTCGCCGCCGTCCGCGCCGCCTAACCCGTTTTTCGCAGCGGACAGAAGAACGTCCCTTCGACCTCGACGATGTCGTCCTGATTGAGCCGCGCCACTTCGACGATGCTGCGCGGCGGAAAAGGCCCGCCGCGCCAAAACTCCTCCTGGATCGCGTTCACCAGTGGCCGATGGCGGTCCATCGCGGTGACATAGACGACGAGCCGCACCGCATCGCGCAAGCTGCCGCCGGCCGCCTCCACGACCGTCTTCATGTTCAAAAAGGCCTGGCGCACGCGCGCCGCTTCGCCGTCGACGAGGCCGTTGGTGGCGGGATCGATGCCCCGCATTCCGGCAACGAACACCAAATCGCCGGCGCGGACGCCGAGGCTCCATGGGCCGGTCGGCTTGATCGCGCCGGGCGGCGCCAGAACCTCGATTTCGTCGGGCGGCATTGGATGGACCTCATGCGATCGAACGATGCATGATGGCATCTTATCGCGGTCCAAGTCTTACCAGGGCCACGTCGCGTTGGTGGATTGTTGAATTATGGACTGGATTCTTGAATGAAGCCGCCCGCCTTCGATTACATCGCCGCCACCTCGGTCGACATGGCGGTCGCGGCTTTGGCCGCGGCGGGCGGTGAGGCAAAAATCATTGCCGGCGGGCAGAGCCTCATGCCGATGCTCAACTTCCGCCTCATACGCCCTGCGGTTTTGGTCGACATCAACGGCATCGCCGCTCTGGCTTACATCGAGGAAGCCGCAAACGGCATCCGCGTCGGTGCGCTGACGCGGCACTATCAGCTCGAAACTTCAGCCGTCGTCGCCCGGCATTTCCCGGTGCTGTCCTGTGCGATGACGCATGTGGCGCATCTGGCGATCCGCAATCGCGGCACTATCGGCGGCAGCCTGTCGCACGCCGATCCGGCGGCCGAACTGCCGATGCTGGCGCTGTTGCTCGACGCCAGCCTTCATATCGCATCTGCGTCCGGGACGCGAACGGTCGCCGCCCGCAATTTTTTTCTCGACGCGTTGACCGTCGATCTCGCGAGCGCCGATATCCTCACCGCGATCGTATTGCCGAAACTGCCGCCGCGAACCGGCTGGGGTTTTGAAGAAGTCGCCCGCCGCCACGGCGATTTCGCGCTGGCCGCCGTCGCCGCCACGCTCACAATGTGCCGATGGCGCAATCAGTCAGGCGCGCATCGCCTTGACCGGCGTCGGGCCGACGCCGCTGCGCGCCGCCGAGGCCGAAGCGCTGCTGCAGGGTCACGCGCTGGAAGCCAGCCTCACCGGGCGCGCGATCGAAGCCATGCGCGCCGCGATCGCGCCCGAAACCGATTTGCACGCCTCGTCCGATTACCGGCGGCATCTGGCTGGCGTCCTGACCGGCCGCGTGCTCGCCGCCGCCTGGCGGCGGGCGCAGGCGAGCGCGGCATGACCAAAGCGCGCGACATCGCGGTGACCGTCAACGGCGCCGTCCATCAAGCCGTCGTCGAGCCGCGGCTGTTGCTCGCCGATTTTCTGCGCCACACGCTGGGCCTGACCGGCACCCATGTCGGCTGCGAGCATGGCGTCTGCGGCGCCTGCACCGTGCTGGTCGACGGCGACAGCGCCCGTTCCTGCCTGATGCTCGCGGTGCAGGCCGACGGCAAGCGCATCGAGACGGTCGAAAGCCTCGGCCGGATCGGGCAGATGAACGCGTTGCAGGAATCGTTTCATGAGCATCACGCTCTGCAGTGCGGCTTCTGCACGCCGGGCATGCTGATGACCGTGACCGACCTCCTCAAAAAATATCCGCTCGCCACCGACGACGATATCCGCCAGGGCCTATCGGGCAATCTGTGCCGCTGCACCGGCTATGAGCACATCGTCAGGGCGATTCGCGCCGTGGTCGGCGAATGAACGACGCGACCGAAATCCACGCCCGGCCGAAAATCGTCGGCGCGCGCATCAAGCGCACCGAGGACCCGCGTCTGCTGACCGGGCGCGGTGCCTTTACCGATGACCGCCAGCCGGCGCGCGTTGTTCATGCCGCGTTCCGCCGGAGCGACCAGTCGCATGCGCGCATCCGCGCCATCGACTGCGCGGCGGCGCGCGCGGCGCCGGGCGTGATCGCGGTGCTGACCGCCGGCGATCTGTCCGAGGTCAAGCCGCTGGTCGCGGCGTCGCGCATGGCGAATTACCACGCCGACGCCGATCCTGCCGCTGGCGCGCGGCAAAGTCCGCCATGTCGGCGAGCCGGTTGTCGGCATCATTGCCGAAAGCCGTTATCAGGCCGAAGACGCGCTGGAACTCATCGGCATCGACTACGAAGCGCTGCCGACCGTCATCGATCCGGAGCAGGCGGTGCGGTCCGATGCGCCGCTTCTTCATGAGGACGCCGGCACCAACGTGCTGGTGGCGCGCGAATTCAAGCGCGGCGACGCCGAGGCGGCTTTTGCGTCCGCGCCGGTGCGCGTCAAAGGCCGGTTCCGCATGCACCGCAAGACACCGGTCGCGATCGAAGCGCGCGCCTGCCTCGCCGAATATGATGCCGCCGGCGAGGCGCTGACGCTTTATTCCGCCACCCAAGTGCCCGGCATCGTCAGCGATGCGGTCGCGGCGGCGCTCGGACTTGCCGGCCATCAGGTTCGCGTCGTCGCGCCGGACGTCGGCGGCGGCTTTGGCGGCAAGGGCTCGCTTTATCCGGAGGAGATTTTTGTCTGCGCCGCGGCGCGCCGCCTTGGCCGTCCGGTCAAATGGACCGCCGACCGCATGGAGGATTTGACCGCCAACAGCCAGGGCTTTGATGAAATCGCCGATGCGGAATTGGCGCTCGATGGCGACGGCCACATCGTCGCTTTGCGCGCCGACGTCATCGGCGATGTCGGCGCCTATTCGATCTATCCGTGGACGGCGGCGCTCGAGCCGGTGCAGGTGATCAGCTTCCTTCCCGGGCCGTACCGCGTTGCCAATTATCACGGCCGCGTGCGCGGCGTGGCGACCTCGAAAGCGCCGCTCGGTCCCTATCGCGGCGTCGGCCGGCCGATCTCGACCTTTGTGATGGAACGGCTGATGGACATGGCGGCGGCCAAGCTCGGTCTCGACGCCAAAGAGATTCGACTGCGCAACCTCGTCGCCGACAGCGAGCTTCCCTATAAAGTCGCGTCCGGCATCGTGTGGGACAAATCGGGTTTTCACGAATGCCTGCATGCCGCCTGCGCCGCCATCGATTACGACGCGCTGCGCGGCCGGCAGAAAAACGGCCGCGCCGCCGGCCGCTGGATCGGCATCGGCATGGCGTCTTACGCGGAACTGACCGGCATCGGCTCGCGCATCTCGGTCGCGCCCGGCATGCCGCTCAATACCGGAACGGAAACGGCCATCATCAGCATCGATCCAACCGGCGCCGTCACCGCGGCGTTCGGCGTCGCGTCGCACGGCCAGGGCCTGGAAACGACGCTGGCGCAAGTCGTTGCCGACCATCTCGGCGTGCGGATCGAGGACATCCGCATCGTCCAGGGCGACAGCGCGGCGATCGGCGCCGGCAGCACCGGCACCTATGCCAGCCGCAGCATGGTGCTGGCCGGCGGCGCGGCGACGCTCGCCGCGCAGGCGGTGCGCGACAAAGTGCTCAACGCCGCCTCGCATCTGCTCGAAGCCGCGGCCGCCGATCTGGTCGCCGAAGACGGCACAATCTCCGTCGTCGGCACCGATCGCCGCATCACCTTCGCCGAGGTCGCGCACGCGGTCTATCTGGACACGGCGCGGTTGCCGCCGGAGGCCCGCGATGAGCTTGCCGCCACCAAGACCTACGATCCGGTGTTCGGCACCACGACGTCGGCGACGCATATTGCCGCCGTCGAGATCGATCCGGAGACCTATGAGATCCGCATCGATCGTTTCGTCGTCGCCGAGGATTGCGGCAAGCTGGTCAATCCGCTGATCGTCGACGGCCAGGTCCATGGCGGCGTGGCGCAGGGGATCGGCGCCGCGCTCTACGAAGAGGTGATCTACGACGAGCAAGGCCAGATCAATACCGCGAGCCTCGTCGACTACCTCGTGCCGTCGGCCTGCGAAATTCCGCCGCTGCACGTCGTCCATCTTGAGAGCGCGTCGCCGACCACGCTCGGCGGCTTTCGCGGCATGGGCGAGGGCGGCACCATCGGCGCGCCGGCGGCGCTGGCCAATGCGATCGCCGACGCGCTGTCGCCGCTAGGCATTGAGATCAACGAACTGCCGGCGACGCCGGAGCGGCTGTTCCGGCTGATCGAAGCGGCAAAAGCAAAAGCCAAAAACAAAACGTGAGGGAGCGACCATGGATCTGGGACTGAAAGGCAAGATCGCCCTGGTGACGGGCGCGGCGAGCGGTGTCGGCCGCGAAATCGCGCAAATCCTCGCCGCCGAGGGCGCCAGCGTCGCCGTCAATTTCCGCAGTTCCGACGCCGAAGCGGAAAAGCTCGCCGGCGAGCTCGCCGGCACAGGCGTCAAAGCCAAGGCCTATCAGGCCGACGTATCGGATTTTGCCGCCGTCACGGCGATGATCGAGGCCATCGTCAAGGATTTCGGCGGCCTCAACATCCTCATCAACAATGCTGGGGTCGCCAAGCGGCAGCGCTTTGTCGAAACCACGCCCGACGACTGGCATCGCCAGATCGATGCTTGCCTTTATGGTGCGATCCACTGCTGCCACGCCGCGGCGGCGCATCTGGAGGCTGGCAAAAACGGCCGCATCGTCAGCCTGATCGGCGATTCGTCCCGCGTCGGCGAATCCGGTCTGTCGATTGTCGCTGCCGCCCGCGCCGGCGTGATCGGTCTGATGAAATCGCTGGCGCGCGAGTTCGGCCGCTCCGGCACCACCGCCAATACGGTGTCGCTCGGCCTGGTCGAGACCGCGCACGACAAGGATTGGGTCGAGCAGAATCGCGAAAAACTGATCCGGCTTTATCCGGTGCGCCGGCTCGGCCTGCCCGGCGACGTCGCGCCGATGGTGGCGCTGCTCGCTTCGCCGCACTCCGGCTGGATCACCGGGCAGGTGCTCAGCATCAGCGGCGGTTTTAGTATGGTGTAGGGCATGATCCCGAAAAGTGGATACCGGTTTTCGGAAAAGATAATGCCCCGGGAAAACCCTCATGCTGCACACCGACCTGATCGCTCCGATCCCGGATTTGCTGCGCCGGCATGCCGCCGCACGCGGCGGCAAATGCGCCTATCGCGACGCGCAGGGGTCGGTGACCTATGCCGAGCTCGAGGCGCGCACCGGCAAGCTCGCCGGCCATCTCGCCGACGCCGGAATAGCCGCCGAAGATACAGTCGCGATCATGCTGCCAAATTCGGTGTTCTGGGTCGAAAGCTGCCTGGCGGTGGCGCGGGCCGGCGCCGTCGGCGTGCCGATCAGCTACGATTCGACCGAAGCCGAGATCGCCTATCGGCTCACCGATGCCGGCTGCAAGGCGGTGATCACCACGGCCGAGCGCGGCGATTTTTTCGCCCGGCTCAAAACCTCCATGCCGCATCTCGAAACCCTGATCGTGACCGATCGCGGCCAGTGCGCCGCCGAGGCGCTGCGCTACGCCGACCTCGTCACCCAGCCGGCCAAATCGGCGCCGCGCGATCCCGCTTCGCTGCATGACACCGCCTTTATTCTCTACACGTCCGGCACCACCGGCCGCGCCAAAGGCGTCGCGCTGACGGTGCATGGCATGCTGTGGGTCACCGCGGCGTGCTGGGCGCCGATCACCGGGCTGTCGGAGCGCGACATGGTGCTGTCGCCGCTGCCGCTGTTTCATTCCTACGCGCTGAATTTGTCCGTGCTCAGCATTCTGGCGACCGGCGCCAGCGTCTACATCATGGAGCGATTCTCGACCAGCGAGGCGGTGCGCCTGCTGCGGAGCGGCGAATTCACTTACTTCCCCGGCGTGCCGACGATGTTTCATTACCTGTTGCAGGCGACGCGCGGCGATGCGGCGGTAAAATTTCCCAATCTGAAACTTTGCGTTTCGGCGGGCGCCATCATGCCGGCGACGCTCAACCGTGAATTCGAGGATCGGCTCGGCGTGCCGCTGCTCGACGGCTATGGCATCACCGAGACCTCCACCATGGTGACGATGAACTGGCCGACCGGCAGCCGCGTCATGGGATCGTGCGGCATTGCGGTGCCCGGCCTCGCGGTGCGCATCGTCGATCTCAACGGCCGCGATGTCGGCGTGGGACAGGAAGGCGAGCTGATCGTGCACGGGCCCAATGTCATGCCGGGCTATCACAACAAGCCGGACGAAACGCGCAACGCCTTGCGCGCCGGCTGGTATTACACCGGCGATCTGGCGCGCAGCGACGAGAACGGTTTTCTGACCATCACCGGCCGGCTCAAGGAGCTCATCATCCGCGGCGGCCAGAACATCGCGCCGGCCGAGATCGAGGAGACCGTCAATACATTCGAAGCGGTGCTCGACTGCGCCGTGGTCGGCATTGCGCATGAGCATCTCGGCGAAGTGCCGGCTTTGTTCGTCGTGCCGCGTCCCGGCAAGACATTCGAGAGCGAAGCGTTGCTGGCCTATTGCCGGACCCGCCTGTCGGCCTACAAGGTGCCGCACGCCGTGCACGTCATCGCCGAAATCCCGCGCACCGGCTCCGGCAAGATTATCCGCTACAAGCTGCGGAAGATGCTGAAAGCGTGAATTCGTTTGCCGCGCGTTTTTGGCGCCCGACGTCCTGTGCTATACCCATGGGTGGCAAGCGCGGGATTTGCGGGCGTAGTTCAGTGGTAGAACATCAGCTTCCCAAGCTGAGTGTCGTGGGTTCGATTCCCATCGCCCGCTCCAATTTCAGTACTGGCTCGTCGTGACCAAAGTGCGGAAAAACAGCAGGCCAACCCGCGTGACCCATACCGATTTCCGCGAGCGGCTCGCCGCTTACATGGATCGGGTGTGTGCCAGTCGCGCGCCGCTTCATGTTGCGCGGCGGGGTGGCCGGGCCGTTATTGTTATCTCCGAAGAGGAGTTCAAGAGGTGGATGGAAACCGTCCATCTGTTGCGCAGCCCCGCCAATGCGCGACGGCTCTTGGAATCGATTGCGTTTGCCAATGCTGGAAAGCTGAATAGACCCGATCCCATTGTGCCGTAGGCATGAAGCTTTGCGAGGACGAGGCAAAATCTTGCTACCAAACTGACGTCGCATTTCCATTGACATTAGTCACCATTTTAGTTACAAAGACACATCTCGCTCGGTAAAGGGCGTCACCGGTGACGGCCGACTGACGGAGCGGGGGCGGTCCCCACGGCGGGTTTCGTGATCCCGCTTTGGGCGGTTCTGGGCATCGGCCGGTCCGGCGCGTGATCGGACTCCGAGGTGCTCGCTGCACTGGCGCCGGGGAGGGTTCTCCCGTTAGCACCCCGGTAATTCCAGGAAGCGCGGCCCGGAGCCGAACAGCCGCGGTGGCGCGCCGAGAGGCGAGTGTGCCTCACCTTGATCCTCGTCCCGCAAGCGGGAGAGGAAAGAGAGCAGGGCACGCGCCGCGCGACAGACGAGGTTTGCGCGTACCGGGCAAACCGGTCTGCGATGCGGCTTCCAGTGGATGCGCCTGCCGGCGCTCCGCCTCCCTTCTTTCAAGGGAGAAGTTTGGAAGGGCTTTTGCGCAGCGGTGTGGCAAAACTCGGATGCATTCGCATCGCGAGAACGGCAACGCTTGTCCGCCCGACTATCGCGGGGCAGGATAAGGAGCGCGCCGCCGCGACGAAATCGAACGCTGCAGTGCGGCATCGTTTCGTTTTGATCTGACTGTGCGCAGCCGCTATGGTGCGGGTCAGGAGCGCCCAACAGCTCCACGGTTTTTAGGGACGAAACGGCGGGGTGAAAAAATGAACGGCCAAAGCACAAAGCGTTCGGGATGGAGCTGGTGGTATCTGCTCCTCGCGGTCCAA
The DNA here is from genome assembly GCA_963743395.1 of uncultured Alphaproteobacteria bacterium. Lineage (GTDB taxonomy): Bacteria > Pseudomonadota > Alphaproteobacteria > Rhizobiales > Xanthobacteraceae > BOG-931. Next base: position 44,019 of record CAVUPV010000009.1, on the reverse strand, counting down.
TTCGTTTTTCTCCTCTGGGTGCCGTCTTACAACAGACTGGAGCCGTCCTGGATCGGTGTGCCGTTCTTCTATTGGTATCAACTGCTGTGGGTGATCATCAGCGGAATCCTGACGGCCATCGTCTATTTCGCGACCGAGTAAAGCGGCGCTCGCCGCACTCTAAAAAATCCGCGCGGCGCTGCGCGGAATAAAACCGCCAAAAAAGACAAAAGGAAACCGGGGGAGAATGCCGTGGCTGAGGTAAACTGGACCGCTCTGACCGTCTTCGTAGTGCTGTTTGCCTTCATCACCTGGCTCGGCTTTGCCGCCGCCAAGTGGCGCGCCGGCGACCTCGATTTGCTGCACGAATGGGGCCTCGGCGGCCGGCGCTTCGGCACCGTGATCACCTGGTTCCTGATCGGCGGCGACGTCTACACCGCCTATACTTTCATCGCCGTCCCGGCGCTGGCGTTCGGCGCCGGCGCCATCGCCTTCTTCGCGGTCCCCTATGCGATCCTGATCTACCCGATCCTGTTCCTGGTCTTTCCGCGGCTCTGGCACGTCTGCCACAAGCACCACTACATCACCGCGGGCGATTTCGTGCGCGGCCGCTACGGCAATCGCTGGCTGGCGCTGGCGGTGACCGTCACCGGCATCGTCGCCACCATGCCCTATATCGCGCTGCAACTGGTCGGCCTGCAGGTCGTCATCGGCGCCATGGGCGTCTCGGGCACCGGCTACATGGCCGATCTGCCGCTGCTGATCGCCTTTGTCATTCTTGCCGCGTTCACCTATTCGAGCGGGCTGCGGGCGCCGGCCTCGATCGCGATCGTCAAGGATATTCTTGATCTACGTCACGGCCTTCGTCGCCGTGATCGCGATCCCGATCCAGATGGGCGGCTTTGACAAAATCTTCGCCGCCGTGCCGCCGGCGAAGGTGCTGCTGGCGGTGCCGGGTCCGACCACCACCGGCTCCTACGGCGTCTATGCGACCCTCGTGCTGGGCTCGGCGCTGGCGCTGTTCCTCTATCCGCATTCCATCACCGGCTATTCTCAGCGCCTCGAGCGGCCGCGCGGTGCGCCGCAACGGCGCGCTGTTGCCAAGCTACACGTTCATGCTCGGTCTGCTGGCGCTGATGGGCTTCTTCGCCATCGCCACCGGCGTCGGCACCAATCCAGAATATGCCGCCGGCTTCAAACAGTTCGGCAACAGTTTCGCGGTGCCGGCCTTGTTCCTGCACAGCTTCCCGGCGTGGTTCGTCGGCGTCGCCTTCGCCGCTGTCGGCATCGGCGCGCTGGTGCCGGCCGCGATCATGTCGATCGCGGCGGCCAATCTCTACACCCGCAACATCCATCGCGAGTTCATCAACCGCAACCCGACCGACAAAGAGGAAGCGCAGATCGCCAAATGGGTGTCGCTGATCGTCAAGCTCGGCGCGCTCGTCTTCATCGTTTTCGTGCCGACGCAATACGCGATCCAGCTCCAGCTCCTCGGCGGCATCTGGATCATCCAGACGGTGCCGTCGGTGATGCTCGGCGTCTACACGCGCTGGTTCAACGATTGGGCGCTGCTGGTCGGCTGGGCGGTGGGCACCGCTGTCGGCACGACAATGGCGGTGTCGGTGAATTTCGCCGCGGCCTATCCGCTCGCCTTCGGCGGCATGACTTTCCCGGGCTACACGGCGTTCTACACCGTCATTCTTAATCTCGTCATCGCGATCGTGCTGACGCCGGTATTCAACGCGATGGGCGGCAAGCGGATCGACGAGACCGTGGCGGCGGATTACCAAGCCTGAAATATCAAGCCTGATCTGCGCGCGCTGCGCGTTGCCGACGGCACGTCGATCGTGGCAGATTGCATCTGCCGCGCGAGGAAACGCAGCGGCGGACATGTAAGGGAGAATACCATGGCTTGGGCCAAGGTGACGGATATCGCCTACGGGCGCATGCGGTCGCCTGATCTCGATGTCGCGGAGGAGTTTTTGACGCGGTTCGGCCTGCAGCGGACGGAGCGTACCGACAAAGCGCTCTATATGCGCGGCACCGACCCTAATCACCACATCCATGTCACCGAGAAGGGCGATCCGAAATTCGTCGGTCTTGCCTATTACGTCGACAGCGAAGACGACCTGAAGCGGCTGGCCAAGGCGCCCGGCGCGTCGGCCGTCGAGACCATCGACGAGCCCGGCGGCGGCAAACGCGTGCGGCTCAAGGAGCCGAACGGCTACCAGATCGAGGTCGTCTTCGACATCGCGCCGGTCAGCGCCATCCAGGTCAAACGGCAAAAGCAAAACACCGGCGAAGCGCCGACGGCGCGCGCCGGCGAGCTGATGCGGCTTCCCAAAGGGCCGGCCCACGTCAAGCGCGTCGGCCACGGCGTGCTGATGACGCCGCGTTTCCGCGAAACGGTCGACTGGTTCCGCGAGATGCTGGGAATGATCTGCTCCGACGACGTCTACGTCGAGAGCAAGGACAATCTGATCGGCTCGTTCAACCGTTGCGATCGCGGCGACACCTTTGTCGATCATCACGTCTTCTTCTGCCTGCGCCATGAGAAGACCGGATTGAACCATCTCTCATTCGAGGTGCCCGATATCGACGACGTCTGCATGGGCCACGATTATCTCAAGGGCTTCGGCACCTACGAGCACATGTGGGGCATCGGCCGCCACGTGCTCGGCAGCCAGGTTTACGACTATTGGGCCGACCCGTGGGGCCGCGTGCATGAGCATTGGGCCGACAGCGATCGTCTCAACCTCGCCAACGGTTCGCATCTCATCGCCGCCGACGAGGCGCTGCGCTCGCAATGGGGCGAGCGGCCGCCGGAGAAATTCATCAATCACGCCAGTCCGTGATCGAGACGGGTCAGCCGCACGGCGCGAAATTTCAGAGCTTCGTCACCCGCGCGTGCAGCAGCGCGGCGCGGCCGCCGCGGACTTCCTTGACGCAGCGCGCCAGCGCCGCCGGCACATCGGCGGGATCGCCGACCTCCTCGGCGTAAGCGCCGAACGCCTCGGCGACTTTGGTGAAATGGACTTTGGGCGCGAGCTGCGACTCGAACTCGTTGGCGGTCTTGGCCTCGCCCTCCGGAAACACCCGCAGCGTCGATTGCTTCACCGCGTTCCAGCCGGTGTTGTCCATCACGATGGTCAGGATCGGCAATTTGTACTGCTGCGCGACGGCAAAGACCGAGGTCGGATTGCCGAAATAAAAGCCGCCATCGCCGCAAATCTGCACCGTCAGCCGATTCGGCGCGGCAAGTTTTGCGCCGAGCGCCGTGCCGCCCGACCAGCCGAGCCCGCCGCCGCCGGCCCGCACCGTGGTGTTGGGCACCCGCCGAGGAATTTGCATCAGCACCGCGTTGGCGTTGGTCACGCCCTCGTTGAACAGCATGTCCTCGTCGTCGAGCAATTTGCCGAACTCCGCCATCAGGTAATGCGGATTGATCGCGCCGGATTTGCCCTTGTCCGCCGCAAGCTTGGCGGCGCGGGCGATGCGCTCGTCGCGCATCGCCTTGATGCGCGTCAGCCGCGCCGCCACGGCCTCCTTGAACCGCGGCGTCGCTTTCGCCTGCAGCGCCTCGAGCAGCTGTTCGAGAATGCGCCCGCTGTCGCCCTGCATGCGCATGCTGCCGGGGAAGGTCCACATCGGCGAGCCGGGCTTGAGCGTATCGATGTCGATATGCGCCCAGAACGATTTCTCGCTGGTCTGCGCGTCGCTCGGGAACCACGGCACGTCGACATCGACCAGCAGGCCGACATCGGCCTCGGGCACGGCCTTGTCCGCCGAGAAGCCGACGAAGCACGGGCTGTCGTGCGAGATATTGTTGGTCATGTTGGCTTCATAGACGGCGATGCCGGCGAATTGCGACAGTGCATCGATCGCCCGCGACGCATGGGCATGGCGGCCCGCATAGCCGGTAATGAGGATCGGATTTTCCGCCGTCAAAAGCTTCTCCGCCAGCGCTTCCACAAGCTTCGGGTCGGCGCCGCCGCCCGACGTCGCGGCGAACCGGTCGGCGGGATAACGGCGGATCTCGTCGGCATTCCAATGCTGCGTCAGCGTCTCGCGCTGCATCATCAGATAGACCGGGCCGCGCGGCTCGCTCTGCATGATCGAATAGGCGCGCCGCAGCGCTTCCTTGACGACCACGCCCGACGGCAGCGTCCATTCCCATTTCAGGTAGGGCCGCACCAGGCTCGCCTGATCGAACGGCTCCTGCACGAAATGCACGTAGGTGTCGCGCGAACCGACCAGCTCGTCATTGACCGTGTAGGGCGCTTTGCCGGCCATCAGCAGCACCGGCAGCCGGCTGCGGAAAATATTATGCATGCCGTTGGCCGTATTGGCGGTGCCGACATCGACATGGACCAGCACGCCCTGGCCGCGGCCGGTGACCAGCGCATAACCCGCCGCCATATGCGCGGCCGTGTTTTCGTGCGGGCAGCGCACCACGTCCGGCATCGCCTCGCCGCGTTTGCGCCGATGCGCCATCTCGTCGATGATCGGCGCGTGGTCGGTGCCAAAATTGCAGAACAGGTAGTCGATGCCGATCTCGTTCAGCCCTTCGAGCAGGTAATAGGCGGTGGCGAAATCCGGGACATTGGTTTTGCGCGCGACTGACGTATCCATGGTGTGAGCACTCGTTGTGAAGTGTTTTACCGAAGGGGTTGGGAACTTTGACCGCGGGACCTTTCGGTTCCTTCTTATAGCATCTCCTGTTGCGACCGTCCGCGCCGCGGACCAAAATCACTCCGGCATGATCTTTTCTGCATAAAGGCTGGGAATCCCCGAAGTCTTGCCACAATGCCGGGCAATACGAGGGATGATTGAGGGGAAAGGGTGCTTCATGAAACGGCAGGCTGTTTTGGCCGGCGCGCTTGTGTCGGCGGCTGTGACGTGTGCGATGGCGTGCATCATCACCGGTTTGACGATGGGTGCGGCGTCGGCGGATGTTCGCATTGTCAACGATCCGGGCGGCGAAGTTTCGGCTTATGTCCAAAAGTTCCAGGAGATGCGCGCCTCCGGCGAGCGCATCGTTATCGACGGGCCTTGCCTGTCGGCCTGCACGCTGCTGACCGGCTTTATCCCGCGCGATCATGTCTGCGTCACCAGCCGCGCGGTGCTGGGCTTCCACGCTGCGTCCTACTACGACGACGCGTCGCGCTCGCTGGTTCCGACCCGGGAAGGCAGCCGGGTGGTCATGCGGCTTTATCCGCCGGAGATCCGCGCCTGGATCGATCGTCATGGCGGATTGCGGCCGCAACTGATCGCGCTGCATGGTCGCGAACTGACCGCACTCTACCGCCCCTGCCAGTAGATCCGGTGGCGTTGTCGTTTGTGGCGATCCGGCCTATTTACCGGGGGCCGGATCAATGCCCGCAGCGAAAACCATGCCTGAGATCGTCGCTCCAGTGCGCGCAACCTACCGGTCGCTATTGGCGGCGGCCGCGCCGATAGCGCTGGCGCTTGCCGGCACTGTCTTACTCTGGGCACATTACGGAACCACGATCTTCTTCGAGACGATCCGCGCCGGTTTTGTCGCGTGTTTCGGCTGACGAGCAAAGATCGATGGACCCCAAAACCTCCCGCATCTTTCTCATCTTTGCCGCGTTTCTCGGCGGTCTCGTCCTGTTCTTCGGCGCGATTATTTTCGTGACCGGCCGCGCGCCTTCGCCGATCGGCCAGGCCGTCGCCGCAGTCGGCGGTCCGTTCCATCTCGAAGACCAGAACGGCAAGCCGGTGAGCGATGCCGACATGAAGGGCAAACCGTTCCTGGTCTTCTTCGGTTTCACCCATTGCCCCGACATTTGCCCGACCACGCTGTTCGAGATTTCCCAAGTGATGAAGACGCTGGGCCCGGACGCCGACCGTACCGGCGCACTGTTCATCACGGTGGATCCCGAGCGCGATACGCCCGCGGTGCTGAAGGATTATCTGTCTAATTTTGATCCGCATTTGCGCGGACTGACCGGCAATCGGCCTTCCATTGATGCTGCGATCAAGGCCTACCGCGTCTATGCCAAGAAGGTCCCGCTGGAAAACGGCGACTATACGATGGACCATACCGCCGTCGTCTATCTGATGGACAAAGACGGCAATTTCGTCGCGCCGTTCAGTGTCGGCCGCACTCCGGAAGCGGAAGCCGCCGATCTTCGCCGCTATCTCTGACGTTTCTCGCCGACGTTGCGAACGCCCAGGCGGGCGTCGCAGTGTGCGCCTCGACTTTTTCCCGCGTCCCAGCTAAGCGGGCCGAGGCTGGCAAGCCCCCACTCAAGTCAAAAGCTTTCGTCTAAATTCGCCTGCGGATCGTGACCGATGCAATCTGGAATAGCAATATACCGCCGGACGGTGCGGCTTCACTGGCGGGTGCCGCTGCTTGCGGCGCTGTGTTGCGCGCTGTTGGCGGCGTTGGCCGGGGTCCGGCCGGCGGCGGCGCAGGGCGACGTCGCCTCGCCGCGGGGGGCCGCCGTGCCGGGATTTTGGGACCCGCGGCGGCGGCCAGAACGGCCTGACCTATCGCGCATCCAGTCGATCCGATTTCTCACCGAAATGGATTATCCACCGTTCGACTATGCCGGAGCTGATGGCAATCCGGCGGGGTTCAACGTCGATCTCGCCCGGCTATTGTGCGACGAGATCAAGACCACCTGCACCATCCAGGCGCGGCGCTTTGATCTGTTGCTCGACGCGCTCAACGACAAGCAGGGCGACGCGGTGATTGCGTCGATCGCCGTCAACGCGGAAACCCGCCACCGCGCCGATTTCACCGATCCGTATTACCGCACGCCGGCGCGTTTCGTCGCCCGCGCCGACAGCCCGATCGGCGACGTGCGGCCGGAACTGGTCGAAGGCAAGAAGATCGCGGTGGTCGCCGGCACCGCGCATGAGGCGTTTCTCAAGGAAATGTTCACCGAAGCCGAAGTGCGGCCCTATGCCAACGCGGAAGCTGCGCGCGAGGCGCTGCGCAACAAGGAAGTCGACCTGTTATTCGGCGACGGCATCGCGCTGGCATTCTGGCTCAACGGCAGCGATTCGGCGGGTTGCTGCGCGTTCCGCGGCGGCCCCTATCTGGAGAGCCGCTTTTTCGGCGAAGGCGTCGGCATCGCGGTCAAACGCGGTAACGATCTATTGCGTCAGGCGCTCAACTGGGCGCTGTTCCGGCAATGGGAGAAGGGCAGCTACACCGACCTGTGGCTACGCTATTTCCCGATCAGTCCGTTTTGAGATGCGACGACGATGACGACATTGGACACCGATGCCGCAACCCTGCGCGAAGTCGCCGAACTGTCGCACGCCTGGCCGTTCGAGGAGGCGCGCAAGATCGTCGCGCGGCTGAAGAAGCATCCAAAGGACGAAGTCATCTTCGAAACCGGCTATGGCCCCTCCGGCCTGCCGCATATCGGCACGTTCGGCGAAGTGGCGCGCACCTCGATGGTGCGCCACGCCTTTCGCGTTCTCACCGATGACAGGATTAAGACCGGCCTGATCGCCTTCTCCGACGATATGGACGGCTTGCGCAAAGTGCCCGACAACGTGCCCAACAAGGACATGTTGGCGCAGCACCTCGGCAAGCCGCTGACCAAAGTGCCGGACCCGTTCGGCACGCATCCGAGTTTCGCCGAGCACAATAACGCCAGGCTCCGCGCTTTCCTCGATCAGTTCGGCTTCGACTACGAGTTTTTGTCGTCGACCTTTTGCTACACGTCCGGCCGTTTCGACGCGGCGCTTTTGACGGTGCTTGCGCATTTCGAGGAAGTGATGGCGGTGATGCTGCCGTCGCTGCGCGAGGAGCGTGCGCAAACCTATTCGCCATTCCTGCCGATCGACCCGAAAACCGGCATCGTCTTGCAGGTGCCGGTGGTCGCGCATGACGCCAAGGCAGGAACCATCACCTACGAAAGCGAAGGCGCGCGTGTCAGCACGCCGGTCACCGGCGGGCGCTGCAAGCTCCAATGGAAGCCGGATTGGGCGATGCGCTGGGTCGCGCTCGGCGTCGATTACGAAATGGCGGGCAAAGATTTGATCGATTCGGTCAAGCTGTCGGGCGAAATTTGCCGCGTGCTCGGCGGCACGCCGCCGGAAGGCTTCAACTACGAACTCTTTCTCGACGAGAACGGCCAGAAAATCTCCAAGTCGAAGGGCAACGGCCTGACCATCGAGGAATGGCTGCGCTATGCCAGCCCGGAAAGTCTGTCGCTGTTTATGTATCGCGAGCCGAAAGCCGCGAAGCGGCTTTACTTCGACGTCATCCCGCGACACGTCGACGAATACTTGCAGTTCCTTGACGCCTATCCGCGGCAGATCGCCAAGGAGCGGCTCGGCAATCCGGTCTGGCACATTCATGCCGGCAGGCCGCCCGTACCGGACAATCCGGTGCCGTTTGCCATGCTGCTGTCGCTTGTCACCGCCTCCAACGCCGCCAACGCCGAGACATTGTGGGGTTTTATCGGCCGTTACCGGCCGGGCGTGACGGCGCAATCGCATCCGCGCCTTGCGGTTCTGGTCGATTACGCCATCAACTATTATCGCGACTTTGTCGCGCCGGCGAAAAAATTCCGCGAGCCGACTGCATCGGAACGCGCTGCGCTCATCGACCTGCGCGATGCGCTGTCGCGATTGCCGGCAGATGCCGACGCGCAGGCCATTCAGGACGTGGTCTATGAAATGGGAAGGCGAGAGCCGTTTCTCGACGAAAAGAAAAAAGCCAAGGACGGCAAGCCCGGCGTTTCGCTCGACTGGTTCAATATGCTCTATCAGGTGCTGCTCGGCCAGGAGAAAGGCCCGCGCTTCGGGTCTTTCGTCGCCGCTTATGGCATTGCCGATGCGATCGGCATGATCGACGGTGCGTTGGCGCGATCGGCGTGATCGTCATTGCGGGCGGAGCGAAGCAATTCAGCCCGCTGAGAAGATTCTGGATTGCTTCTTCGCTCTCGCTCCTCGCAATGACGACGTGTCGGGCTCCTACTGGCTGGCCCACAGAATGCGCGCGATCCACAGCACGTCGGCGGCGGCGAGCGTTCGGTCGGGATGCTGGGCGTTGAGCGATTTCAGTTCGATCGATTTCGCCGTCTTGCGCTTGAGCTCCTTCGCAATCACCTCGCCGGCCCTGGTCCGCACCACGACGCGGTCGCCGCGGCGGATCGGCGCCGACGGCGATACCAGGATGACGTCGCCGTCGCGATAGGCCGGCTCCATCGACTGACCGGACACTTCGAGCGCATAAGCGTGCTCGTCGTTGACGGCGGGAAAGGCGATTTCGTCCCAGCCCTCGCCGGCCGGGAAGCCGCCATCGTCGAAAAAGCCGCCGGAGCCCGCCTCGGCAAAGCCCAGAAGCGGCACCGCCCGCGTCGCGGCGCCGGCACCGGGCTCGATCAGCGTGACGAAAATGTCGAACGGCGTGCCGGTGGCGGCGAGCGCCTTGGCGATCGATTCCGTCGACGGCCAGCGGGCGCGGCCGGCCGCCGTGATGCGCTTCGATTTGTTGAATGTCGTCGGATCGAGGCCGGCCCGCCGCGCCAGCCCCGAAGCGGATAAACCCGCGCGCGCGGCGAGGCGATCGATGGCCGACCAGACCTGCGCGTGCGTAAGCATCGAAACCCCTGAACGCGCATGATCCCGAAATGCCTGCCCTCGGACTTGATCTGAGGGTGGCGCCAGTTTTCGGACAATAGGAATTATTGCCTGAGTGCTCAAGGCCCGATAGGGTCGCGCCGCAATCAAGGTCCGCGGTGTGACGACGATTTACAAAATCTGCGAAGAAGCCGCATGGCGCGACTGCGAGCCTGCCGGGCTTTATCGCGGATCGGCCGTCGATGCCCGCGATGGCTTCATCCATTTCTCGACCGCCGCGCAAGTCGCGGAAACGGCGGCACGGCATTTTGCGAAACAGACCGGCTTGATGCTTGTCGCGGTCGACGGCGACGCGCTGGGCGCGGCGCTGCAGTGGGAAAAATCGCGCGGCGGCGATCTTTTCCCGCATCTTTACGGGGCGCTGCCATTATCGGCGGTGCGCTGGGCGCGCGTCTTGCCGGATGAGGCCGGCGGGCGCCGCGCGCTGCCGGAGTTGCAACCGTGATCGGCCTGTTCGATCGCCTGGCGCGACCGCTTTTGCACGCGCTCGATCCGGAAGACGCGCATTGGCTGGCGATCAGGCTGCTGCAATTTGCCCCGCTGCCGCCGCGCGCGCAGGACGATAAGCGGCTCGGGATGCGCGTGTTCGGGCTGAATTTTCCGAACCCGATCGGGATCGCGGCCGGATTCGACAAGAACGCCGAGGTGCCAGATGCGCTGCTGCGTGCCGGCTTCGGCTTTGTCGAAGCCGGCACCATCACGCCAAAGCCGCAACCGGGCAATCCGCGGCCGCGGCTGTTCCGGCTCGACGCGGACGAGGGCGTGATCAACCGGCTCGGCTTTAATTCGGAAGGCGCCGATGCCGTGCTGCGGCGGCTCGCGGCGCGGGTGGCTCCTTCGCTTTCCTTCGCCGCGAGCGGAGAAGGGGGTCATGGGGGGATCGTCGGCATCAATATCGGCGCCAACAAGGACACCGCCGACCGCATTGCCGATTATGTGCAATTGATCGAGCGCTTCGCCGCGGTGGCGAGCTATGTAACCGTGAACATCTCCTCGCCCAATACGCCCGGCCTGCGCAACATGCAGGGGGCGGCCGTGCTCGACGATCTGTTGGCGCGCGTGATCGAGGCGCGCGATCGCATGGCGCCGCAAGCCGGTCCGACGCCAGTGCTGTTGAAAATCGCGCCCGATCTGACGCTTGCCGATCTCGACGACGCGGTCGGCATCGCCCGCTCGCGCCGGATCGACGGCATGATCGTCGGCAACACCACCGTGCTGCGGCCGCCGGGTCTGCGCGAGACCACGAAAGCCAAACAGGCGGGCGGATTGTCGGGACGGCCGCTTCTGCCGCTGGCCAATCGCATGCTGGCCGAAACCTATGTCCGGGTCGAAGGTGTGTTTGGCCTCATCGGCGCGGGCGGCGTCGATTCCGGCGCCGGCGCACTTGCCAAAATCCGCGCCGGGGCGAGCCTCATCCAAATCTATTCCGGTCTGGTGTTCCGCGGCCTGGGGCTGGTCGCCGAGATCAAGGCGGCACTGCTCGCCGCGCTCGACAGCGACGGCCAGAACAGCCTGGCGGACTATATCGGCGCCGATGCGGCCGCGGTCACCGCCGAGCCATGGCCGCAATAGCCCGCGACACACTGGCTGGGTCAGGACGCTTGTTGCCGCAGCGCTTGTGATAGTGCCTCGGCAATGGCGGGTGCCGCAGGCGTGTCGGAATGAACGCAGACGGTCGCCGCTTTGACTGGAATGTCGCGCCCGGCAGTGGTGCGAACGACGTGTTCGCGGATCACCCGCAAGACTCTGGCCGTCGCTTTTGCCGGCTCCACGGCGTCGTGCACCCGGCTGAGAATCAAATTGCCGTCGGCGTCGTATTCCAGGTCGGCATAGAATTCCGGGATCAGTTCGACGCCGTTCTCCCGGTAGGCCCTCTCATGCGCGGTGAAGGCCATGCCGAGAATGGGTACGCCGAACGGACGCACGGCAGCAGCAATCGCGGCGGCAATTTTTTCGTCACGCGCGGCCATACCGTAAAGTGCGCCATGCGGTTTGACGTGGTTGAGAACCATGTCCTCCGCATCGAGAAACGCCTTGAGCGCCCCGACCTGATAGATCACCAAATCCTCAACCTCTTCGGGCGCGATGACCATGGCTCTGCGGCCAAAGCCCTGCATATCGGGCAGTGACGGATGCGCGCCGACTTTGACGCCGTTCTGTTTTGCCAGCCGCACGGTGGCATGCATGATGCTCGGATCCGACGCATGGAAGCCGCAAGCGATATTGGCAAGGTCGATATGCGGCATCAGCGCCGCGTCATTGCCCATGCGATAGAGGCCAAAGCCCTCACCCATGTCGCAATTGATTGTCATGCGCATGCGAAGCGATCCTCAGCGTAGCGCCGCCGCGCCCGGCGACGGCGTGAGCACCGGCTGCAGCGTGGGCACCAGCCGGCGCTTTTCGCGCCGCGCCGGGATTGCGCGATAGACCTGCTTGGTCGCTTCCACAATGTGCACGCCGGCAAACGGCGCCGATAGTGTCGCGCCGGTGCGTTCCCAGGCGACTGCCGAGCGCAGGAACCAGTTGCGCGGCACCGGCGGTACATAAAGCGCCTCGTCCCAGCCGGTCGGCGTGAACCAGGCGTCGCGCAGGAGCTGCGTGATCTGGCTGCGCGAATAGGGCCGGCCCTGGCCGAATGGCGTCGTATCCATGCGCGCCCACAGTCCGCGGCGATTGGGCACCACCGCCATAAGCCGCCCGCCGGCGGCAAGCACACGCCAAGTCTCGCGCAACAGCTCGACCGGATCGGCTGACATTTCGAGCGCATGCACCAGCAGCACGCGATCCACCGCGGAATCGGTCAGCGGCAGTTCGTCCTCCTCGACCAGCGCCGTCAGGGCCGCCCGTGTCGATGGCCAGCGAATGACGCCTTGGGTCGCCGGCATCATGGCAAGGCAACGCTCAGCCTCCTCGCGGAACAGGCCGAGATACGGCGTCGGATAGCCGACGCCGAGTACGCGCAGCGCGTGGGTGTCGTGCCAGCGCGCGCGAATGCCATGGCCGATAAAGCGCCGCGCCACGACGCCAAGGTGCTGGGCGTAGAAATTACGCAGGTCGACAACGTCCATGTCGGCAAAATAGCACGCTATTGCAGTGCGCGCCGTGAGGCGCGAGCTCGGAATCTACGACCTCCGACCTTGCGGTTAACGGTTCGGAGCGCCTAATTTAGGTGCCGTGATGACGGATTTAGGGCTCGCGGTCGTCCCGCCTGCGCCCTCGGAATAACGGTGCATAATGCCTGCGCAAATTTTCCAGTTCCCCTGCCTGACCGACAATTTCGGCGTGTTCGTTCACGATCCGGCAAGCGGCGCGACGGTGTCGATCGATGCTCCAGAGGCCGCGCCGGTGGAGGCGGCGCTGGCAAAAACCGGCTGGCGGCTCACCGACATTCTCATCACCCATCACCACAACGATCACACCGCCGGCGTCGGCGAACTTAAGGCGCGGCACAAATGCCGCGTCGTCGCGCCGCGCGCCGAAGCGCAACGCATCGCGCATGTGGACGAGACCGTGGGCGAGGGCGACAAGGTGCAGGTCGGTGCGTTACAGGGCAACGTCATCGACACGCCGGGTCATACCGCCGGGCACATCTCCTATTTCTTTCCGCACGAAAAACTCGCTTTCGTCGGCGACACCTTGTTCTCGATCGGCTGCGGTCGCGTCATCGAAGGCACGCCGGAAATGATGTGGAAATCATTGTTGAAGTTGCGCGCGCTCCCTGACGACACGCGGTTTTATTGCGGCCACGAATATACCGCGGCCAATATCCGCTTCGCCAAAACCGTCGAGCCGAACAACAAGGCGTTGGCCGCGCGCGCCGCCGAGGTGGCGAAGCTGCTGGCGGCGGGTCACGCCACTATTCCGGCAACCATCGCAGCGGAAAAGGCGGCCAATCCGTTCCTGCGCGCCGACGATGCCGAGGTCGCGAACGCGGTTGGGCTGGCTGGCAGTCCGGCTTGGAAGGTGTTTGCCGAGATCCGCGAACGCAAAAACCGGTTTTGAGAACCGGATTGGCGACGCCGCTCACCGCGCAAGACCTGATCCGGCGTCTCGATCTTGTGCCGCATCCGGAGGGCGGCCATTTCCGTGAGACGTTTCGCGATCCGCGTCAGATCGCCGGCCGTGCCGCCTCGACCGCGATCTATTTTCTGCTCGCCCGCGGCGAGCGCTCGCATTGGCATCGCATCGACGCTGTGGAAACCTGGCATTGGTATGCCGGCGCGCCGCTCGCGCTCGACATCGCGCCGCAGCCGGGCGGCATCGAGCGGTTGACGCTTGGCGGCGATGTTGCCGCCGGTGAGCGCCCGCAGGCCATTGTACCGGCTCATGTCTGGCAGGCGGCAGCCTCGCTTGGCGACTGGACACTGTGCGGCTGCAGGGTCGCGCCGGGTTTCGATTTCAGCGGTTTTGAGCTGGGGCCGAAAGACTGGTCACCGAAGAATTTGGCGCCATAGCGGAATTGGCTGGGGTCTCGGCCAGGAAGGAATGCAGCGCCGCCACGACTTGCGCGCCCTCGCCGACGGCCGCTGCGACGCGTTTGATGGATTTCGCGCGCACGTCACCGATGGCAAAGATTCCGCGCCGGGTCGTCTCCAGCGGTTGGCGATCGCTGCCGGCATCCTCGCCGGTCAGCACAAAACCCTTTGGATCGAGCGCAATGCCTGAACTTGCCAGCCAATCCGTGTTCGGCTCGGCGCCGATGAACAGGAACAGGTGACGCAATGGCTGGCGCAGTTCTTCGCCGGCGCCGTGTCGCCAGCGGACGGCCTCCAGGAAACCGTCGCGGCCTTCAAGGCCGCTGACCGCGGCGCCCTTCACGACTTCGATATTCGCATGGCTCTCAATACGGTCGACAAGATAACGAGACATTGTCGCGCCCAAATTCGCCCCGCGCACGATCATCTTCACCTTGACGCCCTGGCCGGCGAGATAGACCGCGGCTTGGCCGGCCGAGTTGCCGGCTCCGACCAGCGCGACCTCTTGTTCGGCGCACAGCTTCGCCTCGAGCGGCGACGCCCAATAATGCACGCTCGAAGCTTCGAACGCGTCGAGGTTGTTTACGCCGAGGCGGCGATAGCGGGCGCCGCTGGCGATAACGACGGAGCGTGTCGTAACGCGTTCGCCGTCTTGCAATTGCAAGACAAAGCGGCCGTTGTCGTCCGCTGCGTTCAGCCCGTTGACCTCGTCGGGGATCGCCATCTCGGCGCCGAATTTCCGCGCCTGGTTGTAGGCGCGCGCCATAAGCGCAATGCCGGTGATTCCGGTCGGAAAACCGAGATAGTTTTCGATCCGCGCCGAGGCGCCGGCTTGACCGCCGAAAGAGCGACAATCGAGTACAAGGACGGAGAGCCCTTCCGACGCGGCGTAAACGGCAGTCGCGAGACCCGCCGGTCCGGCGCCGACGACGGCGACATCGTAGACGCGATTGGGATCGATCGGTCCGACCAGGCCGACGCAGCGCGCCAATTCATCTTCGCTCGGATTGCGCAATAACTGTCCGCCGGGACAAAGCACGATCGGCAATTGCCCGGGATCGACATGGAAGCGCTCGATCAGCGCCTTCGCTTCGGCATCGGTTTCGGGATTGAGCAATTGATGGGGATGACCGTTGCGGTTGAGAAAGCTCTCCAGCCGCAGCACGTCGCCATTCTCGGCCCAGCCGACGATGATCGGTCCACCGGCATGGGTTTCGAGGAGGCCCATACGGCGCAGGATCAGCGCGCGCATGATGCGCTCGCCCAGATCGGCCTCCGCGACGAACAGCGCTCGCAGCCGGTCCGGCTGGATCATCAGCGCTTGCACGGGTTCCTGGGCCGTGGCGTCCACCAGCGCCGGCCGTCCGGCCATTTGCGCCAGTTCGCCCATGAATTGGCCGGCCCCATGCGAGACGATCAAATCGCGGCCGCCGGATTGGTTGCGTTGGGTAATGTCGACGCGGCCGGCAAGGATGACGATAAGCCCCGGACCGATCTGCCCGGCTGTCAGCAGGGCCTCGCCGGCGGCAAAGGAGCGTACTTCGCCGAAGCGGCGCACCCGCTCAATCTCGACTGGATCGAGATCGGGAAACATCTGATCGCGACGCCGCTCGATAATCGGTTGTGGTGACAACGTCATGAAGATCCGCCGCCGGTAATTTGCTAGCCCGCGGATATATAATGCTTACGCGAAATATTGCCCGCCGTTGGCCGTGATCGTCGAGCCGGTGATCAGACCGGCCTCATCGGCGGCCAGGAAGACGACGCAGCGTGCAACTTCCTCAGGCTCGCCGAGCCGGCCGATCGGAATCAGCGGCAGCACGTTTTTTTGCAATACTTCTTGCGACATCGCCTTGACCATGTCGGTGGCGATATAGCCGGGGCAGATGGCGTTGACGGTGACGCCGGCGCGCGCGCCCTCTTGCGCCAGCGCCTTGGTGAAGCCGATCTCGCCCGCCTTGGCGGCGGAATAGTTGACCTGACCGAACTGGCCCTTCTGGCCGTTGATCGACGAGATATTGACGATGCGGCCGAACTTGCGCTCGCGCATGCCCTCGATCACCTGCCGGCACATATTGAACAGCGAGCCGAGATTGGTGTTGATCACCGCCGTCCATTGTTCCGGCTTCATGCGGTGAAGCTGGGAGTCGCGCGTGATGCCGGCATTGTTGACCAGTACGTCGATCGGCCCGAGATCGGTCTCGATCTGTTTCACACCCGCGGCGCAGGCTTCGAACGACGAGACGTCCCACTTGTAAACGTTGACGCCGGTTTCCGATTTGAATTTTTGCGCCGCTTCGTCGTTGCCGCCGTAATTGGCAGCGACCGTGTAACCTGCCGACTTAAGCGCCTTGCAGATGGCCGCGCCGATACCGCGCGTCCCCCCCGTAACCAACGCAACGCGGGGCATGATGTCTCCTCCCTATTCCTTGTCGTCGGGCTTGCCCGCGTGCCGGGTCTGCGTCTTTATTTGTCGCTAACTTAAAGACGTGGACGGCCGGGACAAGCCCGACCAAGCCCGGCCATGACGCAAAATCAGCGCCTGGCGTGACCGCGGTTCACCGCTCCACGCACATGGCGATGCCCATGCCGCCGCCGATGCACAGGGTGGCGAGGCCCTTCTTGGCGTTGCGCTTTTGCATCTCGTAAAGCAGCGTCACCAGGATGCGCGCGCCAGAGGCGCCGATCGGATGGCCGATGGCGATAGCGCCGCCGTTGACATTAACCTTGCCGGTATCCCAGCCGAGGTCCTTGTTCACCGCGCAAGCCTGCGCGGCGAACGCTTCGTTGGCCTCGACGAGATCGAGATCGCCGACGTTCCAGCTTGCTTTCTTCAACGCCGCGCGCGATGCCGGGATCGGACCGGTGCCCATGATCTTCGGATCGACGCCGGCCTGCGCCCACGACACGATGCGGGCAAGCGGCGTCTTGCCGAGCTTTGCCGCTTCGCTCGCCGTCATCAAAACCACGGCGGCGGCGCCGTCATTGATGCCGGACGCATTGCCCGCGGTGACGGTGCCGTCCTTGTCGAAGGCGGCCCGCAATTTGCCGATCGATTCCAGCGTGGTGCCGTGCTTCGGATATTCGTCGGCGTCGACGACGATGTCGCCTTTGCGACTCTTGATGGTCACCGGCGTGATCTCGTCCTTGAACCTGCCGGCCTTCTGCGCGGCTTCGGCCTTGTTCTGCGATTTGACCGCGAACTCGTCCTGCTGGGCGCGCGTGATCTGCCACTGGCGCGCGACGTTCTCCGCGGTATTGCCCATGTGATAGCCATTGAACGCGTCCCACAGGCCATCCTTGATCATCGTGTCGATCATCTCGAAATTGCCCATTTTCACGCCGCCGCGCAGATGCGCGCAGTGCGGCGCCATGCTCATGGACTCCTGGCCGCCGGCGACCACGATGTCGCTGTCGCCGTTGACGATGGCCTGATAGCCAAGCGCGACCGAGCGCAGTCCAGACCCGCACAGCATGTTGACGGCCCAACCCGGGGTTTCGACCGGAATGCCGGCCGCGATCGAGGCTTGACGGGCCGGGTTCTGGCCCTCTCCGGCGGTCAGGATTTGGCCCATAATGACTTCGGAGACCCGCGGCGCTTCGACGCCGGCGCGATCGAGCGCCGCCTTGATCGCCGTCTTGCCGAGTTCGTGGGCCGGCACCGATGCGAAAGCGCCGTTGAACGCGCCGACCGGTGTGCGCGTCGCGCTGACAATGACGACATCGTCTTTCATGGCAGTTCCTTTCGGGCTCTGGGGACGATTTTCGGGGCCATTTACTGGGACATTTCTGGGATTATTGCAGACACGAGGTGGCCGCCCGATCTTGCATATATGTCATAAGGAGATGCTCCGCCCGCGACAAGGCGCAAGGAGGGTGCGGGGGACCGCATCGCTGGCATGCCGGAGAATGCGATCTCGTTGCCGCGGCTTCGACGGGTGGCTCGGCCACAAAACTGTAGCCGCGCCGGATAAAAGCGCCTATTTTGACAGCAAAGCTGGTGGTGCCGCCCGATGTCCGAACAACCCGTAAACAAAACCGTTGAACCGGTTACGATCAAGAAGTACGCCAACCGGCGGCTCTACAACACCGGAACGAGCACTTACGTTACGCTCGAAGACCTCGCCGCCATGGTCAAGACCGGCGAGGATTTTGTCGTCTACGACGCCAAGACCGGCGACGAGATTACCCGTTCGGTCCTCACTCAAATCATCTTCGAGCAGGAAAACAAGGAAGGCCAGAATCTTCTGCCGATCGCCTTCCTGCGCCAGCTTATCCGCTTCTACGGCGACAGCATGCAGATGCTGGTGCCGCGCTATCTCGAAGTGTCCATCGATTCGCTGACGCGCGAGCAGGAGAAGTTCCGCAACCAGATGGCACAGGCGTTTGGCGTCGGCGCCTTCAGCTCGCTCGAAGATCAGGTGCGGCGCAACATGGAAATGTTCGAGCGCGCCTTCACCATGTTCGCGCCCTTCGCCCGGCGAGAAAGCGACGGCGAGGCGGCGACCGAGACGGAAAAAACGCCTGCAAAAACCGGCGACATCGACGATCTGAAGCGTCAGCTCGACGAGATGAAGCGAAAGGTCGATCGGCTGAGCGAAGGCCCGACCGGCGATTAGTTACATCGCCTGCGCGAAACCCGCGATCCACGGCCGCTCGGTCGAAGCGAGCCCAACCAGCGCGCCCTGCAGATAATCGCAACCCCAGGCCTCGAGCGTTTTTGCCGCGGCTTCGTCCTGTACCCATTCGGCGACGGTCTTCAGTTTAAGCCGCCTGGCGAGGTCGATGAGCGTCCGCACGAAGGCACAGTCGTCTTCCGAGCGCATGATGTGTTGCACGAAGGCGCCGTCGATCTTGACGATATCGACGCCAAGCTTGCGCAGGTTGCGGAACGAGGTGTAGCCGGCGCCGAAATCGTCGATGGCGATGCGGCAACCGAGATCTTTGACGCGCGCCACGAAGCCGCGCGTCTCGTCGATGTCCTGGATCGCCGCGCTTTCGGTGATTTCGACAATAAGACGTTCCGCTACGCCCGCGTGCTGGCGCAGCAGCGACCCCAGTCCGGCCCACCAATCGGGATCGGTGGTGGAAGCCGGCGAAACGTTGAAGCTGGTCTGCAAGGCGGGCGCCGCCGCCAGTTCGTCGATCACCAGTTCGAGCACGCGAAAATCGAGCAGGCGAACAAGCCCCAGCCGCTCCGCGACCGGGACGATGTCGTTGGCGGCGATCAGGCCGCCGTCGACGCGCCGGATCCGCATCAGGCACTCGTAAAACGAGGGCCGCCGGTCCGCCGCGGCGACCACGGTCTCGTAGGCGAGGAAAATGCGCCGCTCGTTGAGCGCGGCGACGATCTCGTCGGTGGCGCGCACATTCTCGCGCCGGATCGCCTCGCGTTCGATATTCGGCCGATAGGCATGGAATGAGCCGCGACGCCGGGCTTTGGCGGTATCGAGACTTTCCTGCGCGCGCGCCAGCACTTCGGAGGCGCTGCGGGCGTGCCGTGGCGCGGTGACGCCGCCGACGGTGACGGTGACGGCAATCGATCCGGCGGTGGTCGGCACCATCTCGTCGCGGATGCCGGTCAAGAGGCGATCGGCGGCGATCGCCATGTCGTCGGGCGTGCAGTCGCGCAGCACCAGGCCGAATTTGTTGCCGGAATAGCGGCCGAGCGTGTCCTTGCCGCGCATGCGCTCGCGCAGGCGCTTGGCCACCGCGGCGATCACCTGATCGGCGATGTCGAAGCCGTATGACTCGTTGATGCGAGCGAGATTGTCGATGGCGACCAGAAGGAATCCGCACGAGGAGCGGAAGCGCAGCGCCTCGTCGAGCGTGTCTTCCAGCACTTCGGTGAGATGGTGGCGGTTGAGTTCGCCGGTCAGGCCGTCGCAGCGGGCGAGAAAAGTAAGCCGGCGCTCATGTTCATAGCGCTCGTTGATAACGCGAATGACGCCATGGGCGCGAAGGGGCTTGCCGTCTGCGCCCGCAAACCAGCGGCCGGTGTCCTCGACCCACAACCTGGTTTCGGAATTCGCACCGGGACGAATGCCGTATTGAATCTGATAGGAAACGCCGTGGCCTTCGTCACGCTTGTCCGACTGCATGACGGCGTCGAAACGCGCCTGCGCATTGTCGGCCTCGAGACGATGCGCAAAAGCGCGACCGCTTGAGATCGCCGCCATGTCGCCGATCAGCAGCACCTCGGCCGCGTTCTTGCTCCAAAGCAGGACATCGGTATCGATGCGCCAGTCGTAGGCGACCTCGCCGACCGAGGCGAGGATCTGCGCGGCGTCGAGGATGGGGATCGAATCTCGCGGACCGGCGTTGGTCAAAGTGTTCTCTTCGGAAATGGCGCGGTACGCGGGGCGCAACATGACCCTCGTCCGCCAAGCTATCGGAGGAGCCTAAATAATTCGGAAAGTCTCGCGGCGGCTGGCGTTTCGGCATGCTGCTTGCGAGTTACGGGGCAAAGGTCGTCCAGAGGTCATCGATGTCCCGTTTCGGGACAGAAGAGGCGCACGTGACCAACGCTCTCGTTCCCCTAAGTCCGGCCCACGACAAGCCGGCGGACGTGCGAGCCAGAAGCCGTCCGCATGCTGATTTCGTCGCCCATCTCATCGCCACTTCGGAACAGGCGCCGCAGACCTGCGCGCGCCGCCGCGCTGCGCCGCGCGAAGCCGACGCCATTTACCGGTCGCACGATCAAGTCCCGGCCGTGACCGGGTGCACGCTGTCGCGCTCGCTGTAACCCTCAGATTTAGCAACATTTCTTTGTCTGCCTGCGCGGCGCGGCGATGCCTGCACGGCGTCGTTCTTGGGCGGGCTCTTGTACCTTGCGCGCACGTGCGCAAATGGTGCTGTCGAAAGCCGATATCGAAGCAAGACAGAACCGTGGCCTACACCGTCAAAGAGATTTTCAAGACCTTGCAGGGCGAGGGCGCGCAAGCCGGCCGCGCGGCGGTGTTTTGTCGCTTCGCCGGCTGCAATCTTTGGTCCGGCCGCGAAGCAGATCGCGCCACCGCGGTCTGCCAATTCTGCGACACCGACTTCGTCGGCACCGATGGTCCGGGTGGCGGGCGCTTTGACGACGCGGAAGCGCTGGCACGGACGATCGAGAATGCGTGGGGCGGCGAGACGCGCCGCCGCTTTGTCGTTTTCACCGGCGGCGAACCGCTCTTGCAGCTCGATGCCGCGCTGGTCGCCGCCGTTCACGCGCTTGGCTTTGAGATCGCCGTCGAAACCAACGGCACGCAAGAAGCCGCCGCCGGCATCGATTGGATCTGCGTCAGCCCAAAGGCGGGAGCGCCGTTGCGGCTGCGCCGCGGCCACGAATTAAAGCTTGTTTATCCTCAGTCCGGGATCGACCCGGCCGAATTGCGCGCGCTAGCATTCGACCACTTCTGGCTTCAGCCGATGGACGGTCCCGACCTTGCGCCAAACACCGCGGCCGCCATCGATTATTGCCTTTCGCATCCGCCGTGGCGGCTGAGCGTGCAGATGCATAAGCTGGTCGGGATTCCCTGATGTTCGAGATCAGCAAGCAATTTCGCTTCGAATCGGCGCACGCTCTGCAACGTGACGCCGATCGCGAAACGCGCGAGGCAAGCCGCCGTATTCACGGCCATTCCTATCGCGCCGAAGTCGTGGTGCGCGGCGACACCGATCCGGCGACCGGCATGGTCGTCGACTTCGGCGTGCTGGAGCGCGCCATCGAGGCGGCGCGGCTCGAACTCGACCATCATTTCCTCAACGACCTGCTCGATCTCGGCCCGCCGACCATGGAGAATTTGTGCATCTGGATTTGGCGCAAAATTTCGGATTGCGCGGGCCTCACGCGCGTTAGCGTCTATCGCGACAGCACCGGCGAAATGTGCAGCTATTTTGGCGGCGAGCGGAACTAACCATCTCTAAAACCGCCTCGCACCTGTCTCAGACCTGCCCCGGCCCCTCGACCTCGATGCGGCGCGGGGCGTTACTGCGCATGCCGACGATGAAGCCGGCCAGCACGTCGAACAGGGCCAATACCATCAGCAGGAAGAAAGTTGAGCTGGCGGCCCGCGGCACCAGGAGAAACTCGACCAGCATGACGATGAACAGCGCCATCGCTAGGATGTGATCCATGACGCTGCGTGGACCGATCCGTGTCGACTTAAGGATCTCGACCCAGAGCAAAACAACCGCGAAGGCGAGCAGGACGTCCCCCCAGGTGAGGACCCAATCCTGCCCGGACATCATCTGTACGGTCGTCACCGGCGCGGTCCAGCTTACGCCCGGGGTGAGAAACGCAATCATGTTGTAGACGGCGAACGGCAAAAGCAGCAGCGGAAAGCCAAGCACGAACATGACGCGGTTCTCGTCTTCGTCATTGCGAGCCAACGGACCCGACCCGAAGTGGCCGGTCCGATGACAAGCTCAGCGAAGCAATCCAGACTTCTGCGCTCGTTGCTGGATTGCTTCGTCGCGACGCTCCTCGCAATGACGCTTTGTAGTGCGCTATGCCGAGGATAAAGCTCCTAAGCTTCGACTTTCTTGGTCAGCACCTGCCGCCCGCGATACATGCCGGTCTTCAGATCGATGTGATGCGGACGGCGCAATTCGCCGGAATCCTTATCCTCGATATAGGTCGGCGCTTTGAGCGCATCGGCGGACCGGCGCATGCCGCGCCTTGATGGTGAAGTCTTTCGTTTCGGCACGGCCATGGCTGCGCTCTCCTTGACAGGTCGCCTTGCTCGGGATGGCGGGCTTATAAAAGAACGAGCAGCCTAAAGCTAGGGGGCGCGGACGCAGGAATCGAGCGCGCCGAAGTCGTCGGCGCGGCGCTCATAGAGGCCGGCCAGCCGGCGCACCAGCACTGCCGGCGCCCGCGCGCTGCGCGCGACCGGGTTAGGCAAAATCGCGGCAAGTTCCGCCGCCTGATAGAGGCTCAGCTCGCGCGCCGATTTGCCGAAGGCGTAGCGGGCAGCGGCCTCGACGCCGAATTCGCCGTTCGGTCCCCATTGCGCGATGTTGAGATAGATCTCCAGGATGCGCCGCTTCGGCAGCACGAGGTTGAGCCACAGCGCCAGCGGGATTTCGAGCGCCTTGCGGACATAACTGCGGCCCTGCCAGAGGAACAGGTTTTTGACCGTCTGCTGGCTGATGGTCGAGGCGCCGCGGGATTCACCGTATTTGATTTCTTGATGCAAGGCTTCGCGCATGGCGCCGAGGTCGATGCCGTAATTGCGACAGAAGCCGCCGTCCTCGGCGACAATGACGGCGAGCTTGAGCGCCGGCGCGATGCGATCGAGTGGAACGGCGATCTGTTCGATGCGCGCTCCGGTCACGGAGCGCCACAGCATCGGCGTCGAAACCGGATCGATGAAACGATAAAGCGGCGCGACCGCATAAGGCGCGAACAACAGGACTGCGGCGGCGCTGATGAGGATCACAACGAGGCGTCGCCAGTCCGGTCTCTTTGCGCGCATCGATCCGCGTCCGCGAAGCGCCATAGTTGCCGCCGGCTGCGCCTGCGAAATCTAATCCCGCCCATAGCCAATGAGCGGCTTCTTCTTGCGGCCGAGCAGGATCAGGACTGTCGCCACGATTCCGACAACGACCCAGGTCGGCAGGTCGAAACCTTTTTCCAGATAGGGGTCCCATGCCCATGCCAGGTGCTGCTTCAGCCAGCCCTGCACAAAGTTGAGGCTGTTCTGGTCGATGATGGCCCAGGCGTCACCAACGCGGGTGTAGACGAGCGCGTGGTTAGCGATCGATTTGGTGCCGTCATAGACGAAAAACACAAAGGCGGCGGCGAGCAAGCAGAGGCCTAAAAAGCGAAGCAGAAATCTGATCATGAGTATGCTGGGTTGCGGCTGGACCGTGCAGCGACAAGACCGGCGACGATTCCGGCCATGAATCGCGTCCGTTGGGCAGGCATTACCCTTCCGCGGCCCATTCTTCAATGTCCCGCCTTGCCGCCACCGACCTCCGCTCGCTAAGGTTCCATCCCCCAGACCAGCGCGGCACGACCAGTAGGGAATTGAAATGGGTTCCAAAAATGGCGGCGGAAATGACGGCAAAGCCGCCGCAGTGTCGCACCGGCCGACCTTCACCGACCAGGAAGCCCTGCTGTTTCATAGTCAAGGCCGGCCTGGCAAACTTGAAGTCGTCGCCACCAAGCCGATGGCGACGCAGCGCGACCTTTCGCTCGCTTATTCGCCCGGCGTCGCCGTTCCGGTGCTGGCCATCGCCGCCGACGAGGCGCTCGCCTACGACTACACCGTAAAGGGCAATTTTGTCGCGGTGATCACCAACGGCACCGCCATTCTCGGTCTCGGCAATCGCGGCGCGCTGGCGGCCAAACCGGTGATGGAAGGCAAAGCGGTACTGTTTAAGCGCTTCGCCGACATCGACTCCATCGATCTTGAAGTCTCGACCGAAGATGCCGATGAATTCATCAATTGCGTGAAGCTGCTCGGCAAGGGGTGGGGCGGCATCAATCTCGAAGACATCAAGGCGCCGGAATGTTTCATCATCGAGCAGAAGCTGCGCGAGCTGCTCGACATTCCAGTGTTTCACGACGATCAGCACGGTACCGCTATCATCGCCGCGGCCGGCCTGATCAATGCGCTCGAACTGACCGGACGCGAAATCGCCACGACCAAGCTCGTCTGCAACGGCGCCGGCGCGGCCGGCATCGCCTGCCTCGAACTTTTGTGCGCCATCGGGTTTCGTCCGGAAAACCTCATCCTTTGCGACACTAAGGGCGTCATCTACGAAGGCCGCACCGATGGCATGAACCAGTGGAAGTCGGCGTTCGCGGTGAAAACCAAGGCGCGCACGCTCACCGCGGCGCTGGCGGGCGCCGATGTTTTCTTCGGCCTTTCGGTCAAGGGCGCGGTGACTAAGGAGATGGTCAAGTCCATGGCGGACAATCCGATCATCTTCGCCATGGCCAATCCCGATCCGGAGATCACCGTCGAAGAGGTCGCCGAGGTGCGCTCGGACGCCATCATGGCCACCGGCCGGTCCGACTATCCGAACCAGATCAACAACGTGCTCGGCTTCCCCTACATCTTCCGCGGCGCGCTCGACGTACGTGCGCGCGCCATTAACATGGAAATGAAAATCGCCGCGGCCCACGCGCTCGCCGCGTTGGCCCGCGAGGATGTCCCCGACGAAGTCGCTGTCGCCTATGGCGCGCGGCCGAAATACGGGCCGGACTACATCATTCCGGTGCCATTCGATCCGCGGCTCATCTCCGATATCCCGCCGGCAGTGGCGAAGGCGGCGATGGATACCAAGGTGGCGCGGAAACCAATCGCCGATATGGACACCTATCGGCACCAATTACGCAGCCGCCTCGATCCGATCGCCGGCGTGTTGCAGGGCGTCTATGAACGGTTGCGGCGGCGGCCGCGGCGCGTCGTCTTCGCCGAGGGTGAAGAGGAGCAGGTGATCCGCGCGGCGGCGACATTCGTGCATCAAGGGCTTGGCTCGGCCCTTCTGGTCGGGCGCGAACGGCGCGTGCGAGAGACCGCGCAAGCGCTCGGCGTCGAACTCGGCGGCAATATCGAGATCATCAATGCGGCGATGACGTCGCGCAATGCCACTTATGCCGCCTATCTCTATGAACGGCTGCAGCGCCACGGTTTCCTGCAACGCGACTGTCAGCGCCTGGTGAATCAGGATCGCAATCACTTTGCCGCCTGTATGGTGGCGCTCGGCGATGCCGACGCCCTGGTCACCGGCGTTACCCGAAATTTCTCCGTTGCACTCGAGGATGTGCGCCGCTGCATCGATCCGAAGCCCGGCCATCGGGTCATGGGCATCTCGATGGTGCTGGCG
Organism: uncultured Alphaproteobacteria bacterium; assembly: GCA_963743395.1. Classification (GTDB taxonomy): domain Bacteria; phylum Pseudomonadota; class Alphaproteobacteria; order Rhizobiales; family Xanthobacteraceae; genus BOG-931. The sequence continues at coordinate 18,109 of CAVUPV010000009.1, read as the reverse complement.
CGCGGCCGCACCGTTCTGGTCGCCGATACCGCGGTGACCGAAATGCCGGGCGCCAATGACCTTGCGGAAATCGCCGTCGAAGCGGCGCGGGTGGCGCGCATGCTTGGCTATCTGCCGCGGGTGGCGTTGCTTGCTTTCTCGACCTTCGGCCACCCCGAGGGCGAACGGTCCGACCGCGTGCGCGAAGCGGTGCGGTTGCTCGATCACCAGCGCGTCGATTTCGAATATGACGGCGACATGGCGGCCGACGTGGCGCTGAACATGGACATGCGCGAGGCCTATCCGTTCTGTCGCCTGTCGGGGCCCGCCAATGTGCTGATCATGCCGGCATACCATTCCGCCTCGATCTCGACCAAAATGCTGATGGAGCTCGGCGGCGCCAATGTGATCGGACCGATGCTGGTCGGTTTCGACCGCTCGGTGCAGATCGTGCCGCTGTCGGCGAACGACACCCAGCTCGTCAACATGGCGGCGCTCGCTGCCTATAATGTCGGCGCCTGACAGGCGCATGCAGAAACGCAGGCTCGGTCATGCCGGCCCCGAGGTGTCCCTCGTCGGTCTTGGCGCCAACAATTTCGGCGGCCGGACCGATCTGCAATCCTCGCGTCGCGTGGTGGACCGCGCGCTCGATCTCGGCATCACGCTGATCGATACCGCCGATGCTTACGGCAACAAAGGCGGCTCCGAGGAGATTTTGGGACAAGTGCTCGGGCCGCGGCGCGGGCAGACCGTGCTGGCGACCAAATTCGGGCTGCCGATGGACGACGCCGGCAAGCTCAAAGGAGCATCGCGACAATACATCATGCAGGCCGCGGAAGCGAGCCTGTGCCGGCTCAAAACCGATTGGATCGATCTTTATCAATTGCACCGGCCCGATCCGAATACGCCGATCGAGGAGACGCTGCGCGCGCTCGACGACCTGGTGAAAGCGGGCAAGGTCCGGTTCATCGGCTGCTCCAATCTCTCGGCGGCGCAGCTCGACGAAGCGCAAGGCGTCGCATCGCGGCTCGGGCTTGCCGCGTTCGTCTCATGCCAGGACGAATACAACCTGCTCGACCGCGATCTCGAAAAAGATCGCGTCGGCGGCATGCGCAAGCACGGCCTCGGGCTCTTGCCCTATTTTCCGCTGGCCAGCGGATTGTTGTCCGGCAAATACCAAAGCGGCGCGCCGTTGCCGGCCGGCACGCGGCTGGCCAATAGCGCGCGCCACTCCGGCGGCCTCCTTAATGCGCGCAATTGGCGCATCGTCGAGGAGTTACGCGCATTCGCCGCGCAGCGCGGTCATACGCTTCTCGAACTGGCGATGAGCTGGCTGGCGAGCCGGCCTTTCATCGGCAGCATCATCGCCGGCGCCACCAAACCCGAACAGGTAGAGCAAAACGCCGCCGCCGTCGGCTGGGCTCTCTCGGCTACCGAACTCGCCGCCATCGACCGCATAACTCTCTGACGTCAAAAGCGAAAATTGCCGCCCGCGATTCACGAGGCCGAAACCTCTGTGCATTAACGTGCGCGCTTATGCAGCATTTCTCGCCGCCGGCACTCGCCCTCGAAATTCACGGCCTCATCAAGCGCTTCGATCGCCCGGCGGTCGACGGCCTTAACCTGAATGTGCGCGCCGGCGAATTTTATGCGCTGCTCGGCCCGAACGGCGCCGGTAAGACCACGACACTGCGCATGATCGCCGGCTTGCTGCGGCCCGACGCCGGCACGATCGGCGTGCTCGGCATCGATGCGCTCGCCGATCCGGTGGCCGCCAAGCGGGTAACGGCGTGGATTTCCGACGAACCGATGATCTACGACAAGCTCACGCCGCGGGAATATCTCGAATTCGTCGCCGGGCTGTGGGACGTCGCGCCGGCGCTCGCCGAACCTCGTGCGAACGCGCTGCTCGGTTGGCTCGAGCTGACGCCGCACGCCAACGAACGCTGTGAAGGTTTTTCCAAGGGCATGCGACAGAAGGTGGCGCTGGCCGGCGCGCTTATTCACGAGCCGCAACTCATCATCCTCGACGAGCCACTCACCGGGCTCGATGCCGGCTCCGCCCGCCAGGTTAAAAGCGTGTTGCGCGAGCGCGTCCGCGCCGGTGGCACCATCATCATGACCACGCATATCCTTGAAGTCGCCGAGCGCATGGCCGACCGCATCGGCGTCATCGCGCATGGCAGGCTCATCGCCGAAGGCACGCTCGAAGAATTACGTCTCAAGGCCGGCATGAATGCCGGCGCGAGCGACAACGCGAGCCTGGAAGATACCTTCCTCGCGCTCGTCGCCGAACAGCCGCAGGCGGCATGATCACTCAGCCGGGTACCGTCGCCTGGTTTGCCCGGCACGAGGCGCGCCTCGCCTGGCGCGACTGGCTCGCCATGATGGCAGGCGGCAACCGCAGGCGCCTGCGCCGGATCGTCATCGTCATCGCGCTGTTCGTGGTCATCATGCATTTTGTCGCTTATTGGACGGTCGGCCGCTACGCCGGCGCCGTTCCGGACAAGGCGATGCTGATCGCGATCACCGCAAGCATCTTGCTGGCGGCGTTGCTCATGCTCTCGCAAGCGATGGAATCGATGACGCGCGCCTTCTATTTGCGCGCCGATCTCGACCTCATCCTCGCTTCGCCGGCGGCTGCCGAAAAGATCTTCACCGTGCGCATCGTCACGGTGGCGCTGTCGATGGCGATGATGGCGCTGCCACTGGCGGCGCCGTTCATCGATGTGCTGATCGCGCTTGGCGGCTGGCGCTGGCTCGGCGCATACGGCTTGATCGCCGCCATGGGCGCGGCCGCCACGGCTCTGGCGATCGCGTTGACCGTCGCGCTGTTCCGCCTGATCGGGCCGAAACGCACGCGGCTGGTGGCGCAGGTCGTCGCCGCCGTGATTGGCGCAGCCTTTGTCATTGGTCTGCAAGTCGCGGCGATCCTGTCCTATGGCACGCTGTCGCGGGTCTCCGTATTGCAGTCGGACACTGTGCTCGCTTTGGCGCCCGCTCCGGGCAGCCTGTTCCTGTCGCCGGCACGCGCCGCGCTCGGCGACGGAATGGCGCTCTTTGGCGTGCTTGGCGTGAGCTTCGCTTTGCTGGCCGGCGCGATCGTCCTTATCGCGCCACGTTTCGGCGAATACGCCGTGACCGCGGCGGGGGCCGGCGCCGCCACGGTCAGTCAGGCGCGGCGAGCCGCCGCTTTCCGCCCGACCTCGCCGCAGCGGGCGCTGCGCCGCAAGGAATGGACGCTGCTGCGGCGCGATCCATGGCTGATGTCGCAGACGCTGATGCAGATGCTCTATCTCATTCCGCCGGCGGTGCTGCTGTGGCGCAGCTTCGATAACGGCCAGGCGGGATATGGCAGCGGGTATCAATTGCTGGTGCCCGTCCTCGTCATGGCCGCCGGACAGCTTGCCGGCGGCCTCGCCTGGCTCGCCATTTCCGGCGAAGACGCTCCCGAACTCGTCGTCTCCGCGCCTGTTCCAGCGCGCTTTATCGTGCGGGCGAAAATCGAGGCCGTGCTCGGCGTCCTCGCCGTCGTGTTCGCGCCGCTGCTCGCGGTGCTGGCCTTTGCCGCGCCGTGGGATGCATTGGTCACTGTGCTCGGCATCGTCGTTGCCGCGACGGCGGCGACCTCGATCCAGCTCTGGTTCCGCACCCAGGCCAAGCGCAGCCAATTCCGCCGCCGCCAGGTTTCGTCCCGCGTCGCCACATTCGCCGAAGCGTTTTCGTCGATCGGCTGGGCTGCCACGGCGGCCGTCGCCGCCGCCAGCGTCTGGCTTGCCATCGCGCCGGGCCTGCTCGCATTCCTGGTGGTCGCCAGCGCCTGGTTCATGAGTCCGCGCGCCCAACATGCCTGATCGGCAGCGGACCGGCTCGACGCGGCGAACCTTCCTGTGATCTAACACGGGGTCCGACCGAGTTTTGCGTCCGGAGCCGTGAATGAAAAACAAGCCGGATTGGGAGTGGCCGAACGGCAAACGCATCGCCGTCGTGTTCAACGTCTGCCTTGAAGCATGGTCGGACGGCAAAGCGCCGGGCATCAGCCCGATGGGCAACCCGCTGCAGGTCGGCGTGCTCGACACCATGGCGATCTCGTGGGCCGCTTACGGCGTCGAGGTCGGCATCCATCGGCTGATGGACGGGTTCGCCCGCCACGGCGGCAAAGCGAGCGTCATGGTCAATGCCATCGTCGCCGAGCGCTCTCCCGACACGGTCAAGGCTGTCGCCGATCGCGGCCACGAAGTGCTGTCGCATTCCTACGCCATGGACGTCATCCCGGCGCATTTGTCGGATGAGGACGAGCGGAAGAATATAGAACGCTGCACGAGCCTCCTCGAACGGGCGTCGGGGCGGAAAATCGTCGGCTGGCTGTCGCCGCGCGGCACCTCGAAGCCGGCGACGCCGAAACTTCTCGCCGAGGCGGGTTATCGCTGGTACGGCGATGTCTTCGACGTCGATCTGCCTTACGTCGTGAATCACGGCAACAAGCGGATCGTCGCCATTCCGCTGTCCTATGACGTCAACGACATGCCGTCGATGAAACACGGCCATCCGCCGCGGATGATGCTGGAATCCTTCAACGAGGTGATCGGCATCGCGCGCGCTCGCGACGACGAGCTTCGCATCATCGATGTCACCAGCCATGCGCATATCTTTGGGCACCATCGCGGCGCACATTTCTACGAGCGTATCGTCGAGGCGGCGGTGTCGTCTCCGGACGTCTGGGTCGCCACCCGCGCCGAGATTGCCGACCACGTGTTGAGTATGACGGGCGCCTGAAAAGCAAAAAGCGTTGCGGGGAGAGTCCTGTGATTCCGTTCGAGATGGTGGAGCCGGCGTCGCTTGAGGAAGCGATAGCGTTGCTCGATCCGGACGACGCGGCGATCCGCGCGGTCGCTGGCGGCACCGCGCTGATGTTGATGATGAAGTCCGGTGTGTTCCAGCCGACCAAGCTGATCTGCCTGCACAGCATCGAGCCCGAATATGCGCGCATTGCCGTCAATGCCGCGGGCGAATTGCGCATCGGCGCCATGGCGACGTTGAGCGAGCTTGAAAAAGACCAGAACGTCGCTGCGCGACTGCCCGTCCTCGCACGGGCGTTGCGCCGCTTGTCGAACCCGCGCGTGCGCAACGTCGCCCGCGTCGGCGGCGCGCTGGCGCATGGCGATCCGCATATGGATCTGCCCCCGGTGCTGGCCGCGCTCGGCGCCCGCGTCACCATCATGGGTCCTAAAGCCGAGCGCGAATTGCCGCTGGAACAACTTTATGCGGGTTATTACGAGACCGCGCTGGAGAGGAACGAGCTCATTATCGCGGCGACGGTGCCGCACGGTGCCGGCCGCAAGGCCGCCTATATGAAAGTCACGTCGCGCGTCGTCGACGACTGGCCCGCGCTCGGCGTTGCGGTTTCCTTCGCGCTTGAGGACGGCGCGCTGCGCGATCCCATCGTCATCGTCAACGCCGCGACCGAGAAGGTGACGCGCTTGGCGAAAGCGGAGCAGGAGCTCAACGGCGCGGCACCCGACGACGCCGCGCTTCGTCGCGCCGGCGAAGCCGCGGCGGCGGAAGCCTCCTTACTCGCCGACGCCCACGGTTCCGCCGCATACAAACGCGAATTGCTGCGCGTCTATGTCGGCCGCGCGGTGCGGCGCGCGCTCGACAACGACGCCCGGCAGCCCTCACGGGTGCGGCAATGAACCAGGTCGGGCGGGACATTCCGCGGCTTGAAGTGCGCGCCAAGGTGACCGGCCGCGCCGATTATACGCACAACCTGCGCCTGCCCGGCATGCTGTACGGCAAAGTGTTTCGTTCGACCGTGCCGCACGGCCGCATTCGCAGCATCGACACGGCAGCGGCGTCGGCGCTGCCGGGCGTACATCGCGTCGTCACCGGTGCGGATATCCAAAAACTTATTGCCGAGCCGTATTACGGGCCGGCCTTTCACGATCAGCCGATTCTCGCGCTCGACAAAGTGCGCCATGTTGGCGAGCCGGTCGCCGCCGTGCTGGCGAGTGATCCGCATATCGCCGAACAGGCCGTGCAGCTCATCACCGCCGACTATGAGGAGCTGCCGGCGGTTTACGATGAGCTCGAAGCGATGCAGCCGGACATTCTCGTCCACGACGTGTTGAAGCCGGCCGGGACTTTCGCCGACCTCAAACATATTCAAGGCCGCAAGGGCACCAATGTCGCGCTCGATTATCACTTGCGGCGCGGCGACTTCGACGCCGCCATGACGCGGGCCGACCGTGTTTTCGAGCACACTTTCAAGACGCAGCAATGCCTGCACGTGCCGCTCGAAGCGCATGTCGCCATTGCCGAGCCCGGCGACGACAGGCTGACGATCTACACGTCGAATCAGACGCCGTCCTTCGTGCGCATCGAGATCGCCCGGCTGTTCGGCTGGCCCGAAAACCGCGTGCGGGTGAAGATTCCTTATCTCGGCGGCGGCTTCGGCGCGAAGGTTTACGTCAAGCTCGAAGCATTGGTCGCCGCGCTGGCGATGCTGGCGCGCCGTCCGGTCAAGATCGCGCTGACCATGGAAGAGCAGTTCTACATGATCACTAAGCACCCGACGACGTTTCGCATCAAAAGCGGCGTCGACAAAGCGGGCCGCGTGGTGGCGCGATCCTGCCAGGTCTATTGGAACGGCGGCGCCTATGCCGATATCGGCCCGCGGGTAACGCAGAAGTCAGGGTTCACCGCTGCCGGCCCCTACGACATCGAGGCGATCAGTATCAATTCCTACTCGCTCTATACCAACCGCACGCCGGCCGGAGCGCTGCGCGGCTTTGGCGTTCCGCAACTGGTGTGGGCCTATGAGAGCCATACCGATCTGATCGCGCGCGAACTTGGCGCCGATCCGGTGGAATTCCGCAGGAAGAACATTTTACGCGACGGCCGGCCGCAGGCGAGCGGCACCGTCCTGAAAGATGCCGCCATCTGCGAGGTGCTCGACGCGCTGGCCGCACGGATGAACTGGAGCAAGCCGTTCGAGCGCGGTAGCGGCCCGCTGCGGCGCGGTCGCGGCATCGCCATCGGTTTCAAAGCCTCGATTTCGCCAACCACGTCGGTTGCAATGGTCAACGTTTCTGCCGACGGCAGTGTCTATCTCTACAAGAGCACAGTCGATATGGGGCAGGGCTCGGATACGGCCTTTGCCCAGATCGTCGCCGAGGTGCTCGACGTCAAAGCAGAGACCGTGCGTGTCATCGCGCCGGATACCGACATAACGCCCTACGATATGGGCACGCTCGGCTCGCGCTCGCTGTTCCACATGGGTAACGCGGTGCGGCTTGCGGCCGAGGACGCGCGGGCCAAATTGCGCGCGCTTGCCGCCGAGGCCGGGCTGCCCGAAGGCACCAATTACCCGCCGCCCGAAATATTCAAGAAACGCTATGGCATGCAGGCAGGCAACGTGATCGGCAGCGCGAGCTTCGTGCCGAGCTATAAATCGCCGGACGCGGAAACCGGCCTGTCGGATACCGTCACGCCGTTCTGGATGGTGGGCGGCGCAGGCGCCGAAGTCGAAGTCGATACCGAAACCGGGCACGTGCGCATTCTGCGCCTCGTCAACGCCGCCGATTGCGGCAAGCCGATCAATCCCGGTGTTGCCCGCACGCAACTGTCCGGCGCCTCGATCATGCAGCTCGGCTTCACGCTGTCGGAAGCCATGCACCTCGACGGCGGCCAGGTCACCAACGCCTCGCTCGCCGATTACAAAATTCCCGGCATCGGCGACATTCCGCCGATCGAGAACGAACTGGTTGCGGCCGAGCAGCATTCCGGGCCGTTCGGCGCCAAGGGCTTGGGCGAATCGGGCACTTTCGGCGTGTCACCCGCAATCGCGAATGCGATCCATGACGCGGTCGGCGTGCGCATCGTGGAATTGCCCATCACGGCCGAGGCGGTGTTGCGCGCGCTGCGCATTCAAGATGGCCGCCCGCTGGACGACGAATGATTGGACGAATGATGAACGCGCGCGCCATCACTTTCACGCTCAACGGCGAGCCGGTCTCGACCGCGATAGAGCCGCACCGCAATCTGGTCGAACTCCTGCAACGCTTCGATCTGTTCGGCGCGCGCGAAAGCTGCGGGCAGGGCCTGTGCGGCTGCTGCACCGTGCTTGTCGACGGCGTCGCCGTGTCAGGCTGCCCTATTTTGCGGTTCGGATCGACGGCAAGGAAGTCTCGACCGTCGAGCATCTCGATGCCGGCGGCGTGCTGTCCAACGTGCAGCAGGCTTTCATCGAAACCGGCGCGTTCCAATGCGGCTTCTGCACGCCGGTGCAGACTCTGCAGCGCACCGGCTCGGCCGCCCTCAACCTGGCCTATGTCGCGTGTGGACGGATCGACGCCTTCTGGTCGAGCAGTCTCAAGCCGTGGGACGTCGCGGCGGGATCGCTGTTGGTCAGTGAAGCGGGCGGATTGATCACGCGGATGAACGGCGAGCCATTCGATTTCCTGCTTCCCGATCTGTTGGCGACGAACAGTCCGCCGCTCGGCCGGGAGCTGCAGGACCTGTTGACTCCCGTGACTGATTGACGCGTGCTCATGATTATTCCGGTTTGATGCGTCTTGGCAACACGGCGCGTCACGGTCGCCGCTGCCTTTTCCAGCTTCTCACCGTCGCCCTCTGCGATATGATGGAGGAGAGGTTCCTTTCGAGTGCCAGGCGGAAGGCTCGGCGAGGGCAGTCGTCGGCTGCGTCAGGCCGGACTACTTGACGAGGCCCTTCACGCATGGCTTCGGGGTCTTCCGCACAGATTCCCTTCTTGTCGGACTCCGATCGCCGTTTCACTGTCTGGCGACTGACCTGTTGTCATCCTCCGTCAGCCTCGGGACGCGTGGATCCCTCCACCGACCCGTGGGCCGCGTCCGTCGTTTGTTCATTCGTGTGAGCGGGTGATGGTTTCGGTGCGAACTCGGCACGCAAAGCGCCTGGGAGCGGCAATCGCCGCCGTGCTCCTCGCGGCTGCTTGCGCTTTGGCCCAGGAGGCGCCGCGCGACGCGCCCGCCGCTCCGCGCGCGTCGACACCGCTGCTTTTTCCCTCCGGCTCGGCCCGCAGCCACCCGCGCGGATCGGCCCGATTCGCCGGTCCTCGCTCCGCGGCCGTCATCCAGGCCCTTAAGCGCACTCTCCCGGAGCCCGTTCTCAGCCTGGACGCGGATGGACGCTAGCTCCCGTTCGCGAAGCCTCGCTGCCACGTCCATCTCGACCCCTCCTTGGTGAACGGCATAACAGAAGGATGCCGTGTCGATCCGACAATTGGCGCGGTACCTGTCAGTGGTTTTCGTTCGCGAGAACTAGGATCTGGGATCTGGCCCCAATTTCGCGATCGGGTCTGCCCTGGCCGGCGCGTTTACTGGCTTGTGAGGTTACCGGCTGGTTTGCCGTGCGTGACGGCTTGAATTGGCCTCACCTCCACCGTCGGTGTTGACCAGTGCCTCATGCCGGGTGCGGGCGCTCGCGACCTAGCCGAGCACATGGTGCAGCGAGCACAGCCCCCGGAGCAACTCACCTACCACCTCATACGGTCGCGCCGGACTCGCAAACGAAAGTGTCGCGTGCGCGAGCGCCCCGAAGTGCCCCCGCACCTCAGCACCATCGGCTACCGGATCCTCGAACGTGGGCATCGTCCCTCCCGCGGTCGTTTATGGGAGTAGTACGCACGCGATCCCCGCCGAAGTGTCGGTGGTCGCAAGTACAGTTGGCGCATGGCTCCCGATGACCTGATCGCGCTCGCCGAGCGGCAACGTGTGCATGCCCTGGACGCGCTGGAAGGCCAAGTCCGCTCGAGTCGTGTTCTCGACGTTCATGCCCGTGAGCCGAAGGCAGCAAATGGCTAGTGACGACGACGAATACGACGAGTACGAGGCTACGGTTAGAGTTCGGAAAGGAACGCATCTTTCACGATCGAGAGAAACCGATGGCGCTCATCGTGGACTCACGCGTGACCCTGGCACAAAGAAGTTGGGGCATGCCGAGATCTTTCTTGAAGGACGAAGCAGATTCACTAAGCAATGAGTACGCGTGGTATCCACCGGTGTCGGACGAAGCGTCGGTTCCACAGGCATCGGAGCCATCGATACTCGCCGAGGTCATCGCTGTCGTGGTTTCTCACGCCATCGAAGCTGCTGTGGCTGAGGCTAAGCCGCACGTCAAGAAATTGTGGAACGACAAAGCAGTTCCGGCCATAAAGTCGGCGCGGAACAAGACGTCGAGCAGGATTGCTAAAGCCCGTGGGGGTGACCGTCAAGCCGACGCCGCCGAGCTGGCCACGTTCGTTGAAGCTGCACCCGCAGATTCCTCTGAAGAAGTGGCTGCCGTGCTCGAAGAGGACAAACTCAGTATGAGCAGCGAAGAAGCGCAGGAACTTCTTGTTGCGGCTCTGATGGCCAAGGCCCTCAGCGACGAGGCCAAGGCCTTCGGCGACGAGCAGATAAGAACGCTGCTCAATGCTCGTGTCGAAGACGTTGATGGTTTTCTGGCATGGAAGATCTCACCAGAGAAGCTAACGCCTCAGGAAGTTGAGGACCGCATCCACTTGATGCTTGAGACGAATCCTTCTTTCCTTGAGGATTTCGTCAAGATGTTCTGGAGAGACCGAAACGTCGACGGTCAGTCTGTGCCGGTGACAAATGAAGAGATCAAGGAGGCACTACGTCTCACTGATGGTGAGATGAACCTGGCGAACAAACCACTGTCAGGCTCATCACATCCGCCTCCCGCGATCCTGAGGCCAGCAGCGGCACCGTCGAGCCCCGACACGCAGTCAATACCACCACCCACGGCAGCTAACTTGCGCACTGAATTAAGCCAGGTCAGGTCTGAAGGGCGGCAGTGAACTCTGACACCGCGCCCATAGCTTGCCGTGCGAACCGTAGCCGTTCATCCGTCAGCGCTCTGTCTGAGGCCATAAATCGGACGTAGGAAGCAGGGCCAAGCCGATCGGTCTCGCTGAATTCCGCCCTCAGACGCCGCAGTGACTTAACGACTTCTCTGCGCTCCAGTAGACCGCTGCCGTTTACGGTCGCGGCCGCGCCTTCGGCGCCATCCGGCCAGTTCTCAAGCAGCCAGAACAATGTCGTAGGCGTCTTTGGGTTTGTCTCGGCCGACGAGAGCGGCGGTCTTGGCTACAAGGAAGCCCGTCAGCCCGGTCACCCGGAATGTCCAGGTGGTCCGGCCGCCGTCGTCGGGGAGGGTCACCTCCCGTTCGACGTCGACGACATCCTCTGAGATGACACCGCCGGCCTCGATGGCGACGGCCGAAAGCTTTGAACCCATGTTGTGCTTGGCGCGCGGCGCGTCCGCCGCAGCAGGACGGAAGAGGCTGCCTGCCGGACGGTCATCCGCAGCGGGGCAGAAGAACTCGATCTTGATGCCGAGCCCGCTAGTCCGCTTCCATGCAAATGTCTTATCGGTCGGGCCGAACCCGGCCTTGCGTAGCCCGGCCTCGATCCGGTCGTATTCGGCTGTGTCGCCCCCGACCAGGGCAACGCTGAGACATATGTCCACGTCAGCGGTCCCGATATGAGGCTGGCTCCCCGGACCGGGATCGAGCACGAGCAATCCCGGAACAAGGCCGCCAATCAAGATGGAGTGCCGGGCGGAGAAGCCGATGTTGCGAAGCAGATGTGCTGCCTCGCCCAGGATGGCGTCGGCGACACTTGGGTCGTACTCGCTGATGTGCATTCCGTCACCAGCCAAAGAATGCCTCCCTGAATAGTGCGGCGGCGTCTTCGCCCCGAGGCTCGCCGAGCATGTCGAGCCACACCCGCGGCGGAGGCGCGATAATTACCGGTCCGTTGCTGGCGCTGTGATGGACGCCGAGCCTGCCGAGGTCGCGGACAAGCATCAGGTTGGCCCCGCTGTCTACGGGCTCGGCCTGCAGCAGCTCAGCGGCGTGATGCAGATCGACGTCGGGGTCGATGCGGATCATCATTTCCGGGATGGCGCTCACTGTGGCCCTCGCCCCGAGCAGGGCTGCGCCGCCTGCGCCGGTGATCGCGTAGACCAGGTCTCGACTGCATCGCGCGCATGGATATCCGGGTGGCGAGCTTCATGACGTCCGGCGCGTACATGAACGCGTGGAGCCGCTCGCGGACGCGCCGGGCCGAGGGGACGGCTGCCAGCCAGTCGAGCAGGTCGCCTGGGCTGGTGATCCGCCGGCGGCGTGCTGGGCCGCGTCCGGTCACGGTGACCAGGCCCTCGGATTCGAGCCTCGTGAGTATCTTGTGCGCTTGCCCGGTCGAGCTATCCGCCGCCTCCGCGAGCTCCGCCACAGACCAGTCCGGCTGCGGCTCGCCGAGCATTACCTGAACCAGGCGGACGCCGACAACCCCGATGCCCTGCGGCACCTGGAATCTTGGCCGGTCCGCGCCGCTGGCCCGGCTCGATGTGAAGCAGCAGCCCCGGGACATCGATATGAACGGCGTCGGCCGCGTCGGCATAAGCGCAGCCCGCGTTCTCCAGTTCGCGGCGCACGTGCGGGGCGAGTCGGTCGGCCACTACCATGCCGAGCCGGGCTTCCCCGCCGTCGATCCTAGGAGCCCGGCCGTGACATGCGCGTAGGGTCGCAGGCCTCCGTGCACAATGAAAAGCGGCACGGAGTAGTCGCCGACCCGCAGCAGCGAGACTGGCTGATCTCTGGCGGACCGACACATAAGGCAGTCCTTCGAGAATGGCTGCCGTCTGCTCGGGAGCATCCGCGGCCAGTTCGATGACTGCTCGGTTCTTCACTGTGGGCCTACATTCATTTGAAAATGAATATACACCCGCAATGAAGAAAGGTGATCATTTCGGAACGTGCAGAGGTGTCGCGTGTCATCGCGGTCGGGTCAGTCGGTTGCTGAAGCGAACAGGCTCACCGAGGACCCGCATGGCGGAGTCGAGGTCGGCTAGGCGGGCGGCCAGCGTCGCGGTTGCCAGGCGCTCGGGCAGGGCCTCGCTGAACTTGAGTCCCGCCAGCGCTCGCTCGTCTACACCAGGCAGGCAGAGCCGCTCGGCGGCGTCGGCTATCCCGGCCTTCCACATCTCCAGGGTCAAGTCGCCGCGCATCCGCAGGCTAGCGTCGTCGGGGCGCTGCATGCCGTCGGTCAGGTGAGACAAAGTGGCGGCGAGCGTCGCGTTGGCACGGTACCCCGCCCACGTCCACCAGCGAACATCCTCACTATCGCGGGTAATGACCGTGCCTCCCGGATGCACAGCAGAAAGCTGTTCATCGCGCACCTCGGCCAGGACCCCCTTGGCTCGCCGGGTCAGCGCCACTGGCGGATCCGCCCCGAGCAGCACCTCCCGGCAAGCTCGCGACAGTGCGAAGCTGGCCCCCGACACGCCGGGTGTCAGCCAGCGGGCCTTGCCGCCGCCCTCGGCGGGCTCGACGTAGCAGCGGCGCCGCTTCCAGTCGGTCCAGGTCACCTTCCAGCTGCGCCCGCCGAGCAGCAGCAGCCGCGGCCCGTCGATCTTCTCGGTGAGCAGCATGGGGTCGGTCCGCCCGACCTCCTGCCGCCCGGCCAGCACGGTGAACTGCGGCGGCGCGGTGAACACCGCGGTCATCCCCATGAAGTGCCCGGCGCCCGAAACGCTGCTCGGCCGCGGGCCCCACGAACAGCAATTCGCCGTCCTGATCGACGAACCCCTGCTCCACCAGGTACCGCAGAATGGGCTCGGCGCTGCGGTCGAACGGCGCCAGCCCGTTCCACGCCTCGACCCACAGTCGGCTGCCGATCCGGTGCTCCTGCAGGCACAGGGCGAGCAGTTGCTGGGCCACGATGTGCCGCGGCTCTGGCGGAGCCACCACGGGCTCCACGTATCCCTGCCCCCACAGGTGCAGCAGCCCGGCGGACCACAGCAGGGCACCATGGTTCAGGGCGAGGAACAGGCAGTTCCGGCGGCTGCCCGCCCGGCGCCCCGTCCGCCCGGTCCGCTGCAGGAACGCCGCGACGCTCGGCGGATCGTTGACCTGGATGACCCGGTCCAGGTCGCCCACGTCGACGCCGAGCTCCAGCGTCGAGGTGGCCACGATCACGCAGTCCCGGGCTTCGGCGAACGCCTGCTCGGCTCGTCGCCGTTCGTCGAGCGGCAGGGAGGCGTGCGACAGGAAGGTCGTGACTCCGCGCTCGCGCAGCGCGGCGCCGATCTCCTCGACCAGCTGCCGGGAGTCGCAGAACACTAGCCGTTTCTCGCCCCGGTGCAGCGACGCGATCACCGTGGCGGCGTTGCTCACCGAGCCTACGTAGTCCAGCTCGACATCCCCGGGCGGCAAACCCGGGGCCGCCCCAGGCGCGGGAACGGCGCCGGGAGCGACCACCACGGCGGGGCGTTGTCCACATCCTGATCCTTGTAGCCAGCTCAGCAGCCCGTCCGGGTTCCCGACCGTGGCCGACAGACCGACTCGCTGGATAGGCAGGCCGGTCACCTGGGTGAGCCGCTCCAGGACCGCGAGCAGGTGCCAGCCGCGGTCGTCGCCGGCGAACGCGTGCACCTCGTCCACGACGATCGCCCGCAGCCCGGTGAACAGCGCCCCATGCTCGACCTTGAGGCTGATCAGCATGGCTTCCAGGGATTCCGGCGTGGTCAGCAGCACGTCCGGCGGATCGCGCAGCAGCCGCTGCCGCGCCGCCGCGCCCACGTCGCCGTGCCAGATCGCGACCCGGCGGCCCAGCCAGCTGGCGTAGGTCTCCAGCCGGGGCAGCAGGTTGTTCAGCAGCGCCTTCAGCGGGCAGACGTAGATGACCGACAGGCCGGACCATCGCTGCGTGTCCATGGCGGTCAGCAGCGGGAAAATCGCCGCCTCGGTCTTGCCGCCCGCGGTGGGCGCGAGCAGCAGGGCGTCGGCTCCGTCGAGGACCGGACCGGCAGCGTCCTGCTGCAGCGGGCGCAGCGACGGCCAGCCCAGCGTGTTGACGACGTGATGCATCACGACTGGGTGCAAGCGGTCCAGCGCGGAACTCACCGTCACCCGCTCACGGCAGATCGAGGTCGATGTCGTCGGCGCGGGTCGCAGGCGGCGTGGCCAGCGCGTTGCGTTCGGTCTCGGACAGCTCGCCTGGCACGAGGGTCAGCGCGTAGTGGCGGCGCGGGTCGAAGTCACCGAACTGGTCGACCCGGTCCAGGAGATCGGTGACCAGCTTCTTCAGGAACACTCGCGGCGCGACCCCGACCTTCCCGCCCAGCGACCCGGTCACCGAGTCGGCGAGCTCGGCGACGTAGCCGTCGTCGACTGTCTTCATGATGCGATCCGGCTCCGAAGCCCCGTCCGCGTACAGGTCGCGCACCTTCGCGCCCAGGGTCAGCAGCGCGTCACGGTCGAAGCCGGGCAGCCGGACCTGCACCGCCCGCGGGTTGTCGAACCGCGGGTCGGTGGAGAAGTCGGTGGCCAGCCGCTGCGCGAGCGGCGGCAGCCGCGGGACCCCGCTGGGCCCGTCGTAGAACGCCGGCGTCCCGGTGATGACCAGGAACAGCCCGGGGTAGCGGCCGGCGTCGATCTCGTCGAGGAGCTGCCGCAAGGCGTTGAGCGCCTTGTCCCGGACGTCACCGCGGACCCGCTGCAGGGTCTCCACCTCATCCAGTACCAGCAGCAGCCCAGGGTGGCCCGCGTCGCGGAGCACCTCGAGCAGGCCCTGCAGGAACCCCATCGCGCCGAAGTAGTCAGGCTTCGCCCCGGATCCCGGCGCTGCGCTTGGCCGCGGCCGCGACGTGCGGCTGGCCGCCCAGCCAGGCCGCGAGGGCGTGGGCCCAGGCGCCGTCGCCGGACACAACCGCCGCCCGGTACGCCCGCAGGGCCTGAGCGAAGGCGGGTGTGCGCACCGAGACCGCGGCGAGCCGCCGTTCCAGCAGAGTGTCGACCGCCTCGTTCATCGCATCCTGTCCGCGTACGGCCAGCCCCGGGGTCGGCGGCGGTGGCGTCGCTCTCCAGGGTGAACAGCCAAGAGTCGAGCACCGGCCGCAGCGCGCTCGGCGGGAACGACGCCGTCCGCAGCGCCTCGCCCATCCGCCGGTAGACAGTCTCCAGCTTGTGCAGCGGCGTCTCGGTCTCGGAGATCTGCACCTCCGCCACGGCGAATCCCCGGCGCAGGGCGCGTTCGGCCACGTAGCGGGTGAGGAACGTCTTGCCCGCCCCGTACTCCCCGCGCACCGCCTTGAACGCCGCACCACCTCCGGCCACGGCATCCAGGTCCGCGTCTGAGGCGGGCGTGAACCGCTCGAGCCCCGTCGGCCGAGCAGATCAAGACCATTGGACGGAACGGTCCCGCGTCGCAGCGCGTCGATCACCTCACGCCGGCGCCGGGGGGAGACCTGGTCGTTCACACTCGGATCCCGAACTGCTCACGCAGCAGCGCCTCGTCGAGGATGACGGTGCCACCGTCCGCGTCAACGCGTAGCACCGGATAGCCTTCCACGTTCAGCAGCCGCTGCACGTGCAGGACGGCCCCGCGCAGCATGACCGTCGAGACGGCCAGCGCGGCCGCGGCCCGCGCGGGTACCAGACGGTGCCCCGGAGCTGCCATCAATGCGTCGAGCAGCCCGCGGACTTGATCATCGGTCAGCGACACCCGTCCGGCCACCTTTTTCTGCGCCGCGTAAGCCGCGGACTTCAGCACCGCCCCGGGAACCGGGCTGCCCTGTGCCGCCTGATCCGCTGCGGCTGGCCTGGGTTCGGTGTCCGGCTGGTCGAAGAGCGTCGGCACCGTTTCCTGCCGGCGCTCCCGGAAGTCCCCGGCGGGACGCGGCACCGGGCCGACGAGCGGGCGGTAACCCGCCGGGCCGGGAGGACGGACGCGACGGGGTCGATCCACCAGGCCGGCTCCTGCGGCGGCGCCAGGTGCAGGCTCACGACTCGGGAACTGCCCCGGGCACCAAAACGGCCACCGGGACGACAGCCTCCGCAGGGGCGCCACCGCCGTGATAACCGGCCTTCAGCGGCCCGTACCGTAGGTGCTCGTTGACCGCGAGCACGGCCCGCCCGTCGTGCAGCAGCACCCGCCGCCCGGCGACCAGTACCTCCCCGTCAGCAGCGGGCACGTCGCAGCGCGGGACCGGCCGCTGGAATACGGCGTACGTCCGCTGCGTGCCCTGGCGGCGTTCCACGACGTGCCCGTGATCGGCGGTCAGCACGACGACCCGGCCCGCATGCCGGGCCCGGTCCAGCAACGGCGCGAGGTGCTTCACGGCGTCGGTACCCCACGCGGTGCCGCCTGGATCGGAACGGTCCAGGGCATCATCGATCGTGTTCAGCACGCAGGTGACCAGCGGGTGGCCGGTCACGTCGGCGATAGCGGCGGCGACGTCGTCGGCGACCGCGTACCCGAGCCGAGAGGAGTCCAGCGGCTTCTTGTGGAAGAGCGCCGCGCCGGCAGGCCGTGGGCCCTGGTCAGCGCCTCATACCCGCGCTGCTCGACGTCCTGGCCGCCGACCCGCAGCTCGCCGCACAGCAGCGAGGCGCGGCTGACCTCGGTAAGCGTGGGCAGCACGGCGAGCGCGGCGGCCCGGCGGTTCTGGCCCGCGCAGCAGTGCCTCGACCCAGCCGTCCCCTGCCCGGGACAGCACGCTCGTGACCACTATCTCCGTGCCCACCCCGGCGCTCATCCCGTCCAGGACGAGCAGCAGGACCGGGGTGCTGCGGGCCAGTGGCAGCACCACTCGAGGCAGGAGATCTTCCAGGTACGCGGAACCCTGTCGTGGGCGCCGGACACGGCGCTGGGTCGTCCATCGTGTGCGCCGCCAGCGCAGTAGCGAACGCCATGTCGTGAATGGCGCGCCGGGCCCGGACGCAGCCAGGACCGAGGCGAGCCCGGCCCCGAGGTCGGGGTCGCTCGCCCCGGCGCGGTGTCGCTGACGGCCGAGTCGACCCAGGCGTCGCTGTCGCCGTGGCGGTCAAGCAGCGACCGCAGGGACGTCCCGCTTGCGCGTGGAGTTTCACCGCCAGCCAGCGCGCCAGCCGTACCGCAGCGTGAAAGGCGGGCGTCCGTTCGTCGGCGTCCGTAAGGCGGTGGGCCGCCACCAGGGCCCAGGCCCGCTCGATGCCACCAGCAGCGCCGGGAATCCACGGCAGATCGGGAGCGGCGGGCGGAGTGCCTGCGAGCGCGGCGCGCAACGCACCCGCCAGCGACGCCAGCCGCCGGGTGAGCCC
>CAVUPV010000008.1:0-43366 GCA_963743395.1 uncultured Alphaproteobacteria bacterium | reverse complement strand
GTCTTCAACGACGTCGCCTCCGACGTGATCCGGCAAAGCACGCTCACCGGCATGCAGGGTGACGCGTCCTACATTGTCAACAACAGGCACACACTGCGCGCCGGCTTTGCCGTCAGCGGCGAGCAAACGAATGTAACCAACGTATCGACCGTCATGCCCGGCGACATCGGCGCGGTAACTGGTCCAGCGTTCGCGATCACCGATCAGACCTCGCTGCTCGGCTGGAATATCGGCACTTACGTTCAGGACGAATGGCGTTTGACCAACCAGCTCACGTTGAACCTGGGGCTGCGGTTTGACCAACTGTATCAGTTCGTCGATGCCAACCAGCTCAGCCCGCGGGCAGCCTTGATCTATAAGCCGTTCGAGGGCACGACTTTCCATGCCGGCTATGCGCGGTATTTCACACCGCCCTATCAGGCGCAGGCGACCCAATCCAACATCGCGCTGTTCACTGGCACCACCAATCAGCCCGATATTCCAATCGCGGACCCGGTAAAGCCGGAACGCTCGCATTATTTCGATGCCGGCATCGATCAGACCATATTGCCCGGCCTCGATGTCGGGCTGGATGCGTATTACAAGATAGCGCGCGACATGCTGGATGATGGCCAGTTCGGCTCGGCCCTGGTGTTGACGCAGTTCAATTATGCACAGGGCTATAGCGAAGGCGGCGAATTCAAGCTCAAATACAAAAACGGCAACTTCAACGCCTATGCGAACTTCTCTTACAATATTACGCGCGCCAAGGACGTCGAGACGAACCAGTACCTTATTGACGCAACCGATTACCAATATCTGCTCACCAATTATCACTACACCGACGACATGCAGCGCATGACGGGCTCGGCCGGCGTGTCGTATCGCATCTACTATACGACGATGACCGCGGACTTGGTCTACGGCAGCGGGCTGCGCACCGGCGATCTGGAAGACGACGGCGTCCCGCCCAATTCGCTGCACACCACGCCCTATGCGGTCGTCAATACCGGCATTGCCCACGATTTCAGATGGTCATCCGACGCCAAACCGCTGACCGTGCGGTTCGACGTCGTCAATCTGTTCGACCAGATCTACGAGCTTCGCACTGGGAGCGGCATCGGCGAATTCGCGCCGCAATACGGCGCGCGCCGCGGCTATTATGTCGGCCTGTCGCAGAAGTTATAGGGCCGCCGCGGAACGTGCAGCCCCCGCTTCGCCGGCCGAGCGATCCAGCAGCATAGCGCGAACCGCCGCCAGTACGGCCTCGACCGCCGGCCGGCGATAGGCCCATTTCGGGTCATGCAGCGGCGGCAGGACGACCATGGTGGCGTTGGCTTCGAAGAACAGAATATCGCCGCGACCGTTCACAGCAAAATCGATGCCGCCGTAATCGAGCGCCAGCGCGGCGCGAATGCGCTCCAGCGCGGCCATGCCGCGCGGCCCGATTGTGCCCGCCATGTCGTCGAGGAAAGTTCTGTCCCTGGCGCGGTTGTCCGGTGAATCCGCCATGTCGGCGGTGAAATAATGCACCTTCCAGTCGGGCGAGATCGCCAGATGCAACGGGTATAATTTCTGCCCGACAATCATGACGCGATATTTGCGGAATAGTCCTTCGCTGTCGCGCGCATCGAGCTCTTCGATAAACCACACGTTGTCGCCTGGAATTTGCGCCGCTGCCGCGCTGAGACCGTGCGGTCCGTCAACGCGGATGAAATGACGCCCGGTATGAAACCCCGGCGCGCGCAACAACACCGGAAACGCAAATCCTTTATCGGCCACAATCGCCGCGGATTGTGGGCCGGAAAGCCGATGCAACGGCAGCTTCGTCATGCGCGGGACAACGACATTTCGTACGCCGCGCAGCCGTTCGGCATTTGCCGCCCGCCCGGTTTTGAGCACCGCGCGCGGATGATTGATGACCGGGCGCCGCGTCCGCACCAGCAGCGCGCACGCGGCCTCAAGACCGTCGCGGCATAGATCGGCATCGCCAATGCCGTTGAAGACAAGATCGTGCGGCGGCAGCGCCATCGCCGGGTCGGCATAATCCGTCACCAGGACGGTGGTCTTAAAACAGCGATCGTCGAGCAGCGCTCCCGTCGGGATATTGCCGCCCGCCGCCGAAACCAAAAGCAGGACCGCAATCGGCGGCCCGTCGCCGCGATAAGGCAGCGTCGTGACGGCGTGGTTCCTAAAGCCCCTGTCGCGATGCGCTCGCGCGCCGGCCGCGTCGCCGAGTTCGGCCAACAGATTGCCCATGCCGCGATGCGCATGGATGTGGTCGGACTCGATCCCGAGCGCTATTTCGAAGTGCAGCCGCGCTTGCGCATGCTCGCCGAGCAGGAACAGCAAATTGCCGAGATTGACATGCCCGTTGGCGTTGCGCGGGTGATGCCGCACCGCTTCGCCAAACAGCGACCGCGCCGCCTCGCGATAACCAGCGTTGAGAACGAGCGTGCCAAAATCGTTCAACGCGCCAAAATGATCAGGCCTGCGCCGGATGAGATCGAGGTAATCGCGCTTGGCTTCCTCGAACAGGCCCTGCTCCCGAAACAGTCCGGCGCGTTCGTAGCGGGGATCGATCGCCTCCGCGTCGCACTCCAGAGCGCGCGTCAGCTCGGCAATACGCGAGCTTCGCGTAGCGAGTGGCGGAGGTTCGATCACGATTTCTCCTTTGCCCTGGACGACGCGAATCACCGGGAAATTAGAACAAAATTTACCATGACAGAGGACCATCCGAGGCGAACAAACCAAGGTTCCGTCATGGCGAATATCGACAGCGTCGACCGGATCGTTCTGGGCGATCCGGCGCCGTGGTTTGGCGCGCCGCTTATCCCCGGCGATGGCGCCTTTAATCTTCAGGTCGCGGCCGGACGCTGGATCGTGTTGAGCTTTTTGGGCTCGCCGGCCAATCCGAAGGCCGATGAAGAACTGGCCAAGCTGTTGCGCGACGCGGCATCGTTCGACGAAGACCGCATCGTGTTCTGTGGCGTCTTCACCGCGGCGCCGCGCGATCCGGCGCCCTATCGCGCGATGAGCACGCCGGCGATTTCGTTTCTCGCCGACTATGATGGCGCGATCAGCCGCGCCTACGGCGCCGCGGCGATGCCGCGCACCGTCGTGCTCGACCCAATGTTGCGGGCGGTCGCCGACATTGCCTGGGACCACGCCGCCGGTCACGCCGACACCGTGCGCAACGTGCTGCGCGGCCTGCCCGCTGTCGACGATTGCGCTGGCGTGCCGTTGACCGCGCCGGTCCTCATCGTGCCGCGGGTGCTGGATTTTTCGCTGTGCGACTTCCTCGTCGAGTTCTACGACAAGCTCGGTGGCAAGGAATCCGGCTTTCTGCTCGACAGCGCCGGCCAAACCGCAACCGTGGTCGATCACAAGCTCAAGCGCCGCAACGATCTTACCGTCGTGCATCCGGAGGTCCGCGAAGCGATCCGCAGTCAGATCGTGCGCCGCCTGGTTCCGGCGGTGGACCGGTTTTTCCAATTCGCGGCAACGCGGATGGATCGCTATATCGTCGCCTGCTACGACAGCGCGCTCGGCGGTCACTTCCACCGGCATCGCGATAACGTCAATGCCGGCGCGCAACACCGCCGTTTCGCCGTCACCATCAATCTCAACAAGGAATACGACGGCTGCGATCTGGTTTTTCCCGAGTTCGGCCGCCGCGGCTACCGCGCGCCGCATGGCGGCGCCGTGGTGTTCTCCTGCGGCGCGCTGCATCAGGTCACGCCGGTGACGCGCGGGCGGCGTTACGCCTTTCTCGCCTTCCTCTATGGCGAAGCCGATGCGGCACTGCGCGAGAAGAACAACACCAAGATCGCGCAGAGCGAATTCCGCTATAGCGCGATGTCGGATCTGCTGTTCCCGCAGGATAAGAACGCGCACGCGCAACGCGCGAGCTAAGCAAGCGCCCGATCGAATTTGCGTCCAAGGGGACGGGAAGCAATTCCGACTTGTCATGGGTGATTTCATGCTTATTATGGATTCGCATCTGGGGATGGAGTCCCCCTGTAACCGCCATTCTGGCTGATGACTCCTGCCGGGCGCTTGGCGTCGGTAGGGGTTTTGCTTTGCTCCCACTGCCCCAAAGCCGTCGTGTCTTTTTGTGTGGCCGTTCAAAGCGGGCGCAAGCGCGCGCCGTTGTGAGCGATCCGACTTTATGTGGGAGAATTGCGAATGACTCCGGTTTGGACCTTGTTCACATTGTGGGTGGGTCTCGCGCTGATCGCGGGCCTGTTGTCGGTATGGCTTAGGGTTTCCACCGCGCTCACCGAAATCTGCGTCGGCACGGCCGCGCAGCTCATTCTCGGTACCGCCTTTGGGGCGACGGTGCTCGGCAGCGACGAGGGCTGGATTAAATCTCTCGCCGGCATCGGCGCCATCCTGCTGACCTTTCTCGCCGGCGCCGAGCTCGATCCGGTGGTTTTCAAAAAAAGATGGAAAGAAGCGACCGCGCTCGGACTGGTCGGATTTTTCGCTCCGTTCTTCGGTTGCGCCGCGGCGGCGCACTACGTTCTCGGCTGGGATGTGATGCCGAGCTGGCTTGCCGGTGTTGCGCTGTCCACGACTTCGGTCGCGGTCGTTTATGCCGTGATGGTCGAATACGGGCTGAACAAGACCGAATACGGCAAGCTCGTTCTCGCGGCCTGTTTCATCAACGATCTCGGCACCGTGCTGGCGCTCGGTTTCATCTTCGCGCCATTTACGCTGCACACGCTGATCTTTGCCGTGATCGCGGTCGCGGTATTCGCGGCGCTGCCGTGGGCGGCGCCATGGTTCAACAAAAAATTCGGCAATCGGCCGTCGGAAATGGAAATCAAGTTCCTTCTGTTCTGCCTACTCGGCCTCGGCGCGCTGGCCGGCTGGGCCGACAGTGAGGCGGTGCTGCCGGCTTACATCATCGGCATGATGCTCGCGGGCAGCGTCGGCAAGGACCATGTTCTGGTTCGCCGCATGCGGGCGATGACCTTCGGCCTGCTGACGCCGTTCTATTTCATCCGCGCCGGCGCGTTCGTGTCGATTCCGGCGCTGATCGCAGCGCCGTTCGCCTTCTTCTTCATGCTCGGCGCCAAGATGGTGAGCAAGTTCTGCGGTGTATTTCCAGTGACCCGCATTTATAAAACGCCGAACCCGGAAGCGATGTACACCACGCTGTTGATGTCCACCGGGCTTACTTTCGGCACCATCTCTTCGCTGTTCGGGCTGTCGCACGGCATCATCACCCAGTCGCAATATTCGATCTTGGTCGCCGGCGTGATCGGTTCGGCGGTGATCCCGACTTTGATCGCCAATGCGTTCTACCTGCCGCATCATCTTTTGCCGGAAGAAGAGCAGGAGGTGCGGCGAATCCTGAGCGAACCGACCGGCGCGGTGGATTTGCCCCAATCCGATTGAACGGCCCGATTGATCAAGAGCGATTGATATCGCAGGATGAAAGTCCTGGACGATAATGCGCGGATATAAGGCGCAGAGATAAAGGGAAACGCCGCCATGGATCTGGCAATGCAGGGCAAAAAGGCCATCGTTACCGGCGCCAGCGAGGGCATCGGCAAGGCCATCGCGCGGACGCTCGCCCGCGAAGGCGCCGACGTCGCGGTCTGCGCGCGGCGCAAGGAGCCGCTCGAAACCGCCGCCGCCGAGATCGCCAAGGAAACCGGCCGCAAGATTTTCGCCATCACCGCCGATCTGACCAAGCCCGCGGACGCGGAGAATTTCGTCAAGCAGGCGCATGCGGCGCTCGGCCGGATCGACATCCTGGTCAACAATGCCGGTTCGGCGCCGGGCGGCGTGCTCGAACATTTGACCGAAGACGATTGGGCGCAGGCGCTGCAGCTCAAATTCATGGGCTACGTGCGCTTGATGAAGCACGTGCTGCCGATCATGCAAAGACAGAAGAAGGGCCGCGTCGTCAACCTGATCGGCAATGACGGCGTCAAAGTTTCCTATTGGGAGATCGCGCCCGGTGCCGCCAACGCGGCGGGGCAGAATTTGACCAAATCGCTCGCCAGCCAATACGGCAAGCACAATATCAGCTTCGTCGCCGTCAATCCCGGCCCGGTGCGCACCGAGCGGTGGGCCGGTCTCGTCAAGGCGATGGCGCGCGACATGAAGCTGTCCTACGAGGACGCCGACAAGCTGGCGCCGGCCAGCATCCCGCTCGGCCGCATCGCCGAGAGCGACGAGGTCGCCAATCTCGTCGCCTATCTCGCCTCCGATCTCGCCTTCTTCGTCAACGGAACCATGATCGAGATCGACGGCGGCCAGGACAAGGTGCTGATGGACCGCATGCGCGATCGTTGAAACAAGGCTCGCAGCAAAACTCCGCCTGGCAGGCGGGGACCGGTGGACCTTCGGCAAATCAAAAGATGCCGCCCATCTGCAATTCCCGCCGCAGCCACAGCGCGCCGATCAAAAGCTTCGGATCTTCGATGCGTTGCGCGTCGACCATGTCGAACAGCTGCTCGACCGGAATGGCCCGGATTTCGACGTCTTCGTCGCCGATGCCGCCGCCGGACGCGACTTTGTTGGCATTGGCGACTTCGGCGTAGAACAGATGGATGCATTCCGAGGTGCCGCCGGGCGAAGCGAAGAATTTGGCGATCGGTTTTACCTCTCGGATCTTGTAGCCGGTCTCCTCGAGCGCCTCGCGGATCGCGGTTGTTTGCGCGCTTTCACCGCGGTCGATCATTCCGGCGCAAGCTTCGGTGATCCAGCCGTCTTCCATGCCCTTGCCGAGCGTCGCCGCCCGAAACTGATTGACCGCGATGACGGATTTCGTGTCGGCATTGTAGAGCAGGATCGCCGCCGAATCGCCGCGCTCGAAGACCAGGCGGCGCTGCGGGACACTCATCGTGCCGTTATTCTGCATGTGCGAAACGACAAGCTCATCGACTTTGAAAAACTCGTCGAACAGACGTTTGCGCCCGCGGATATCCACCGCGCGGGATCCAGCCATCGCATCCTCCCCGGCCAACCGGCGATGCCCGGCAGACTAGGCTCTTACCAGTTTCGATTCAATTTGAAGGAATGTTTGATTTCATTCTAACGAATCGCCGCCCTCAATTTTAGAAAATTTGAACGACATTGCCCGCATCGGGAACCGGCGTTTTGCATGCGCCGTATTTGGCCGATGCGAGAGAACGATGAACGATTTCTGGGGTGGCTGGCTTGAGGCGGTGCGTTTCACCTGCGAGGCGCAAAGCGTCGTCTCGGCGCGGCTGATGCTGTTCGCATCCGGCGCGCCGAACGCGGCGGAAGAAGCAAGCCGCATGGTTGCGGAAAAGATCGCCACCTTCGCGGAAGGCGGCATGGCCGCCGAGCGGGCGCTGGCCGACGGACTTGGAATTTACGTCGCCGCCGAGCGGGCCTATTCGCCGCTGCAACGGGCCGTGCACGCCAACAGCGGGCGGTTACTGGAAGCCTATCACTAAAGCGAATGAGGACGGGTGCCTAGAACCCGTCCTTCACGGACCGCTCCACCTGCACCGTAGCTGGAGACAGCGCTACGGTGTGCTGGCGCGATCACTACGGTTTTGCGACCGTTTCAGGCATTGCCGAGAGGCAGCGCGACGAACCGGGTACCGCCGCTCATTTTCACCCTCATCAGCACTTCATGCTTGCCTTGGGCCTTGGCGTCCTTGAGCGCGCTGCGCACGTCGCCCGCATTGGCGACGGCCTTGCCGCCGACGTCGAGGATGACGTTGCCGGTCGCAAAGCCCTCTTCCGCCGCCGGGCCATCGGGATCGACCGCGGTGACCACGACGCCCTCGCTGCCGGCGCCGGAGACTTCGCTCGCCGGCACCACTTGCAGGCCGAGATGCGGCACGCCGCTTTCCGGCTGCGCGCCGCCGGTATCGGCGCTGGCGACCTGCTGATCGTTCGGCATTTGCCCCAGCGTCAGCGACACCGTCTTCGCTTCGCCCTGGCGGATAATGTCGAGCTTGACCGCAGCGTCCGGCGCCATCGTGCCGATGGTGCGGGCGAGATCGCGGGCGTCCTTCACCGGCGTGCCGTTGACCGCGGTGATGACGTCGCCGGACTGGATGCCGGCCCTGGCCGCCGGGCTGTCGCCCTGCGGCTGGTCGACCATCGCGCCTTCGGCCTTTTTCAAGCCCAGACTGTCGGCGATGCCGGCGGTGACCGGCTGGATCTGCACGCCGAGCCAGCCGCGGGTGACGCGGCCGGTCTTCTCGAGCTGGGCCACGACGGTCTTCGCGGTATCAGCCGGAATGTCGAAGCCGATGCCGACCGAACCGCCGGACGGCGAATAGATCGCGGTGTTGACGCCGATCACGTCGCCGTCGACGTCGAACGCCGGTCCACCCGAATTGCCCTTGTTGATGGGCGCGTCGATCTGGACATAGTCGTCATAGGGCCCGGCGCCGATGTCGCGACCGCGCGCAGAGACGATGCCGGCCGTCACCGTGCCGCCCAGCCCGAACGGATTGCCGACGGCGACCACCCAGTCGCCGACTTTCGGCGATTGATCGGCGAATTTCACGTAGGGAAAGTCGTTCTTGCCGTCGACCTTGATGACGGCGAGATCGGTCTTCGGATCGGTGCCGACCACCTTGGCCGAATAGATAGTGCCGTCATCGGTCGTCACTTGCACGGATTTGGCGTGATCGACGACGTGATTGTTGGTCACGGCATAGCCGTCTGCCGAGATGAAGAAGCCGGAACCTTCGCCGACGATCGTCTCATGGTTCTGCGGCTGACGCTGCGGCGCATTCTGGCCGAATTGGCGTTGCTGGCCGAATTGCTGGAGGAATTTGTCGAACGGCGAGCCCGGCTGGACGGGGACGGGCTGCTGGTCGTTGTTGCCGCCACCCTGACCGAATTCCTGCATCATGGCGGGCTCGGCGGAGCCGGGGATTTTCACCCGCACTGAAATCACCGCCGGTTTCACTTTGGCGACGATGTCGGAAAAGCCGGTCGGATGCTGCAGCGTCGCATCGGCCGCGCGCGCGGACGGCGCGCCCAGGCCGAAGCTCGACGGGCCATAGCCCCCGGTGAACAGCATGGCGGCGCCGAGCGCGCCCACAGATGCCAGCAGCGTGAGCCGGCGGACCGTCAACACTCTCGGTGTCTTCGTCGCTGTCTTGGTTGGCGTGTTGGAATTTTGCGAGGCGTACTCAGTCATGACTTGTCTCCATCTGCAGCCGGTGCGGCGCTTGCTGATACATTTGTCCACGCCGGGTTACAGCGGCCTGACGGCGGAATTAATTCTCGGAAATGAAGGGAGCGCGGGCATTAATTCGCGGCAAGGAATGCCACGGAGCACCGGGGCGATCCGGCCCGGCGCCGTCACGCCATTGGCCGCATCATCGACGCGTAGGACGAGCCGTTTGCATACGGCAGGGGCAGGACGCACAATCTGCCTAGAAAATAGGCGCCGGTCGCGATCGTCAGCGTGGAAATACGCCCTTATTAGCGGCATCCCCATTGAATCAGAGGCTTAGCCCGCGGCGATAATACCGCCAGGCGTGGCACGCGGCTTGCGGAAGAAGAGCCAAGCCACAACGCGCCACAGCCTGGGAGGCTTGCCAATGAAGCGCCGCGAATTCCTTAAATCCGTTACCGCGCTGACTGCCGCCGCCGCCGTTCCGGCGCCGGCGATCTGGTCGCCTGCCAAAGCACAGTCGCGCCAGGAAACGCTGCTCATCGTCTCCGAAGGCGGACCGAACAATCTCGACATCCACGGCGTCGGCACCAATGTGCCCGGCTACGAAGTGTCGTGGAATTGCTACGACCGGCTGATCAGTTACGAAATGAAGACACTGCCGGGTGGAGAGCAGTATTACGACAAGACTAAATTCAAGCCCGAACTCGCCGAGGACATGAACATCGGCGACATGTCGGTGACCTTCAAGCTCCGCCAGGACGCCATGTTCCAGGACGGCACGCCAGTCACCGCCAAGGACGTCAAATGGTCGTTCGACCGCGCCGTCACCGTCGGCGGCTTCCCGACGTTCCAGATGAGCGCCGGTTCGCTGACCAAGCCGGAGCAATTCGTCATCGTCGACGATCACACCTTCCGCGTCGACTTCGTCAAGAAGGACCGGCTCACCGTTCCCGATCTCGCCGTCATCGTGCCGTGCATCCTCAATTCGGAGCTGGTGAAAAAAAACGTCACCGATCAGGATCCGTGGGGGCTCGAATACACTAAGCTCAACACCGCGGGCTCGGGCGCCTACAAAGTGACGAACTGGACCGCCGGCTCCCAAGTCGTGCTCGAGCGCAACGACAACTGGAAGGGCGGTCCGCTGCCGAAGATCAAGCGCGTGATCTGGCGCATGGTGCCGGACGCCGGCAACCGCCGCGCGCTGTTGGAGCGTGGCGACGCCGACGTCTCCTACGACCTGCCGAACAAGGATTTTTCCGAGCTCAAAAACAACGGCAAGCTCACCATCATTTCGACGCCCTATTCGAATGGCATCCAGTATATCGGCATGAATGTGGCGCACCCGCCGTTCGACAACGTGAAGGTGCGCTATGCGGTGGCCTGCGCCATTCCCTATCAAAAGATCATGGACGCGGTGCTTTACAATCTTGCCAAGCCGATGTTCGGCGCGCCGGCCGATGCACCGATCGAAGTCGCCTGGCCGCAGCCGCACAAGTTCAACACCGATCTCGATAAAGCCAAAAAATATCTCGCCGACGCCGGTTACGCCAACGGCATCCCCGATACGATTCCGATCTCTTTTGATCTGAACTTTGCGGGCGTCAATGAGCCCACTTGCGTCCTGCTGCAGGAAAGCCTCGCCCAAATCGGCATCCAGGCCACGATCAACAAGGTCCCCGGCGCGAACTGGCGCACCGAGCTGACCAAAAAGACGATGCCGCTGTTCACCAACGTGTTCTCCGGCTGGCTCGACTACCCGGAATACTTCTTCTACTGGTGCTATCACTCCGGCAAATCGATCTTCAACACCATGGATTATCAGTCGCCGGCGATGGACACCTTCATCGACGGCGCGCGCGCCGCGGCGGCAAGCGGCGACAAGGATAGCTACGACAAGGACGTCAAAGGCTTCGTCGATCTCGCCTTCACCGACATGCCGCGCATTCCGCTCTATCAGCCGTTCGTCAACGTGGCGATGCAGAAGAACATCAGCGGCTACCAGTATTGGTTCCACCGCCGGCTCGATTACCGCACCTTCGAGAAGGGGTAACGCGGTGAGTAGCAGTGATGTCATTGGCCGCGCAGGCGGGCAATCCAGTAAACACCGCGGCTTGGGCGATTACTGGATGCTCCGCATTCGCGGAGCATGACAATGGTAGGACCGTGAGGTCGGTTTAATGCTGACGATGACGCTCAAACGGCTGGCGATGGCGATCCCGAGCTTGATCGGCGTGGTGATCGTCACCTTCCTGTTGACGCGCGCGTTGCCCGGCGATCCGGCCGTCTATTTCGCCGGCCCCGCCGCGACGCCGCAGGCGATCCAGGAAATCCGCGTCAAGCTCGGCCTCGACCAGCCGCTGCTCAAGCAATTCGGCCACTATGTCGTCGATCTTGCCCATGGCAATCTCGGCACCTCGCTCACCACCGGCCAGCCGGTCGCGACCGAATTGCGCAATCGGCTGCCCGCCTCCGCCGAGCTGACGCTGCTCGGGCTCATCGTCTCCGTCGTCATCGCGGTGCCGCTCGGCATCGTGGCCGCGACCAAGCCGAACTCGCTGCTCGATCATGGCTGCCGTGTCGTCGCCACGCTCGGCGTGTCGCTGCCGGTGTTCTTCACCGGCCTCATTCTCGTTTATATCTTTTATTATCAGCTCGGCTGGGCGCCGGCGCCGCTCGGCCGGCTCGACGTGTTCTACACCGATCCGCCGCACGTCACCGGCTTCTTTCTGATCGACAGCCTGATCGCGCGGGATCCCGGCACCTTCATGGCGGCGCTCAAGCAGCTCATCCTGCCGGCGCTCACTCTCGGCATTTTCTCGCTCGCCCCGATCGCGCGGATGACGCGCGCCTCCATGCTGGCGGTGCTGTCGTCCGATTTCGTGCGCACCGCCCGCGCCAGCGGACTGTCCTCCTATACGGTGATCATCACTTACGCGTTCCGCAACGCGCTCCTGCCTGTCATCACCACCCTCGGCATGGTATTCTCGTTCCTGCTCGGCGCCAACGTGCTGGTCGAGAAAGTTTTCGCCTGGCCGGGCATCGGCTCCTATGCGGTCGAGGCGCTGCTCGCTTCGGACTTCGCGCCGGTGCAGGGTTTCGTGCTGACCATGGCGGTCATGTACGTCATGCTCAATCTTTTCATCGACATTCTCTACGGGCTGATCGATCCGCGCGTGAGGCTTGAAGCATGACCGACATTGCCGTCACGCCTCCACGCGAGGGCGCCCTGACCGCGCTCTATCGCCATGCGCGCTATGTCGTCGGCGAAAATCCGGTTACCGGCTTCGCCTTCGCGCTGTTCGTCCTGATCGTGCTCGCCGCCGTGCTCGGCCCGCATATCGTGCCTTACGATCCGCTCGCCAGCGACACCGCCGAGGCGCTCAAGCCGCCGAGCGCACATCACTGGTTCGGCACCGATCAGCTCGGCCGCGACATATTCAGCCGCGTCGTCGTCGCCACCCGGCTCGATTTCTTCATCGCCGTGGCTTCGGTTGCGTTGGTCTTCCTGATGGGCGGGCTGGCCGGCGTTGCCGCCGGCTTTTTCGGCGGCTGGACCGACCGAATCGTCGGCCGCATCGCCGACACCATCATGGCGTTCCCGCTGTTCGTCCTCGCCATGGGTATCGTCGCCGCGATGGGCAATACGGTGCAGAACATCATCATCGCCACCGCGATCGTGAATTTTCCGCTTTATGCGCGCATCGCCCGCGCCGAGGCCAATATCCGGCGCGAGGCCGGCTTCGTCGAAGCGGCACGGCTGTCCGGCAATTCCGACTGGCGCATCCTTACCTTCCAGATCCTGCCGAATGTGTTTCCGATCCTGGTGGTGCAGATGTCGCTGACCATGGGCTATGCGATCCTCAACGCCGCCGGCCTGTCGTTCATCGGGCTCGGCGTGCGGCCGCCGACGCCGGAATGGGGCATCATGGTCGCGGAAGGCGCGCAATTCATGGTTTCGGGCGAATGGTGGAACGCGACCTTTCCCGGCGCCGCTTTGATGGTCGCGGTGTTCTGCTTCAACCTTCTTGGCGATGGCTTGCGCGACATGGTCGATCCCAGGAGACGAACATGACGGGGCGCACATGACGGCGACGCCGACACTTGCCGTGGAAGGGCTGAGCGTGGAATTCCGCACCCGCTCCGGCATCGTGCGCGCGCTCGAAAATGTCAGCTTTGCCGTCGCCAAGGGCGAGACCATCGCGCTGGTCGGCGAATTGGGTTCCGGAAAATCGGTCACCGCCTATGCGGTGATGGGCATTCTCGATCCGGCCGGCCGCGTCACCGCTGGCCGCGCCATGCTCGGCGAGCTCGACCTGCTTTCGGCCAGCCCGGGCAAGCTTGCCCAAGTGCGCGGCCGCGACATCGCGATGATCTTCCAGAACCCGCGCACTGCGCTCAACCCGATCCGGCCGGTCGGCAAGCAGATCGCCGACGTCCTGATGCGCCACGGCAAAGTGCCGCGCCGCGACGCGCCGGCGCAGGCCGTGGAAATGCTGCGCGCGGTCGGCATCACCGATCCGGCGCGCCGCACCAAAGCCTATCCGTTCGAAATGTCGGGCGGCATGTGCCAGCGCGTCATGATCGCCATTGCGCTCGCAGCCAAACCATCGCTCCTGATCGCCGACGAGCCGACCACCGGCCTCGACGTCACGACGCAAGCGGTGATCATGGATTTGGTCAACGATCTTGCCGGCAAGATGGGCATGGCGACGATCTTCATCACCCACGACCTGGCGCTGGCCGGCCAGCGCTCGGCGCGCATCGTCGTCATGCATGCCGGCCACGTAGTCGAGAACGCGCCGACCGCAGAGCTGTTCGCCCACCCGCGCCATCCCTATACCGCCGAGCTGATCACGGCGACGCCGGATTCGGCGCAAAGCCTCGACGAGCTCGCCTCGATTCCCGGCTCGCTGCCGGATCTGCGCCGCACCGACCTGCCGCCATGCCGCTATTCTGAGCGCTGTCCGCGCAAGCTTGCCGCCTGCGCGCAGCCGCTGCCGCAACCGGCGCCGGGGACAACGCACTTCGTTGCCTGCTGGAACCCGATCCCTGCCGAAGCCGTCAGCGCGCCGAAAGTGAGCGCCGCATGACCACGCTCCTCGATGTCGCCGAAGTCTCAAAAGTTTTTCCGGTTGGCGGGGGACCCGGCGCCTGGTCGCGGCTGAAGCGGCGCTTCACCGGCGGCGTCGAGAAATTGCCGAAAGTCTATGCCGTCGACGACGTCAGCTTTGCCATTGAGAAGGGCGAAACCGTAGGCCTGGTCGGTGAATCCGGTTGCGGCAAGTCGACTTTGGTGCGCGCGCTGACCCGCCTGATCGACGTCAGCGACGGCATCGTCACGCTCGGCAAGCGCGAAGTGTCGCTCAAGCCGGCGCGGGTGTTCGCCCGCGATCGCGACCGCGCCCGTATCCAGATGGTGTTCCAGGACGCCGGCGAAAGCGTCAATCCGCGTTTCACCGGCTTCGACGTCATCGCCGATCCGCTGCGCCGCCTGCGCAAATTGCGCGGCAAGGCGCTGACCGAGCGCGTCGAGACCGTGGCGAGCCAGTGCGGCCTGCCGCTGCAACTTCTGACACGCTATCCGCATCAGCTGTCCGGCGGCCAGCGCGCCCGCATCGGCATCGCCCGCGCCATCGCGGTCGAGCCCGAACTGCTGGTGCTCGACGAGCCGACCGCGGCGCTCGACGTTTCGGTTCAAGTCGTCATCCTGCAGTTGCTGCAGCGGCTGAAAAAAGAATTCGGCATGAGCTATCTGTTCGTGTCGCACGATCTGTCCGTGGTGCGGCTCCTGTGCGACCGCGTGCTGGTGATGTATCTCGGCAGGATCGTGGAATCCGGGCCCGCCGCGGAAGTGTTCGAACATCCGCTGCATCCCTATACGCAGGCACTGGTCGCCGCGGTGCCGCGGCTGCATGACGCGCCGAATGCGCGCCTGCGACTTTCCGGCGAGCCGCGCAGCCCGATCGATCCCGATCCGAATGTGTGCCGCTTTTACGGCCGCTGCCCGCGCGGCGTCGAGGCCTGCAAGACGACAATGCCGGCGCTGCGCAGTTTCGGCGCGCGTCGGGTGGCCTGCCACTTCGCCGAGGAATTTTTGCCGAAGCAAAAGGTCGCGTCATGAAGCGCAAGACAGCCAGAAAGGCGAAAACGGCGGCGCCAAAGAAAACGCAAGCGCCGCAACGGCCCGACCCCGTGAGCGAGATGGTCGCCGCGAGCGCGGCCGCGCTCGGGCTGAAACTCGATCCGGCCTGGGAGGCCGGCGTCACATTCAATCTGCAACTGATCCTGCGTCATGCGGCTTTGGTCGACGAATTTGCGCTGTCTGACGATGCCGAACCCGCACCGACTTTCCATGCTTGAAGCGTTCTGTGCTTGAAATGCGTCATGCTTGATACGCCTGCAAACGATTTCGATTTTATGAGCGCTGCCGACATCGCCGCCGGGGTGACGTCCGGCCGGGCGCGCGCGGTCAATGTCGCCGAAGCGGCGCTGGCACGGATCCGCGAGCGCGATCCGGTGCTCAATTCCTTCACTGCGGTCACCGAGCAGCGTGCACTGCTGCGCGCGGCGGCGATCGACCGGACGCGCGAGCGGGGCGAAGCGGTTGGGCCGCTGGCTGGCGTGCCGTTCGCGGTCAAGAATTTGTTCGACGTCGCCGGGCTGCCGACGCTGGCCGGCTCCAAGATTAACCGCGACGATCCGCCGGCCAGGCGCGACGCCGCGCTGATCGAGCGGCTCGAAGCGGCCGGCGCCATCCTGCTCGGCGCGCTCAACATGGGCGAATACGCCTACGATTTCACCGGCGAGAACGTTCACGACGGCGCCGCGCGCAATCCGCACGATCACGACCGCATGACCGGCGGCTCGTCCAGCGGCTCCGCCGCGGCGGTCGGCGGCGGGCTCGTTCCGCTCGCGCTCGGCTCCGATACCAACGGCTCGATCCGGGTGCCGTCGTCGCTGTGCGGTATTTTCGGGCTAAAGCCGACTTACGGCCGGCTGACACGCGCCCGCAGCTTTCCGTTTGTCGCCAGCCTCGATCATCTCGGCCCGTTCGCCCGCACCGCCTACGATCTGGCGCTCGCCTACGACGCCGTGCAGGGTTTCGATTCCGACGACCCGGTGTGCGCCGATGCCCCCGCCGAGCCGGTAACGCCGCTGCTTGGCCGTGGCGCCGAGGGCCTGCGGGTCGCCGTCGCGGCGGATTATTTCAAATGCAAAAGCGGCGAGGCCTGTTACGCCATCGACCGCGTCGCCGCCGCGCTCGGCGCCAATCGCGACATTGCCATCCCGCAGGCCGAACGCGCCCGCTCGGCAGCCTTCATCATCACCGCGACCGAGGGCGCAAGCCTGCATCTGCATCGGCTGCGTAAACGCGCCCACGATTTCGATCCCGCCGTGCGCGATCGGCTGCTGGCCGGCGCGATGGCGCCGGCGTCGTTGATTGTCAAAGCGCAAAAATTCCGCCGCTGGTATCGCCAGCAGGTTTTGCAACTGTTCGAAGAGGTCGATGCCATCCTGGCGCCGGCGACACCGTGCACGGCGCCGCTGATCGGCCAGCAGACTTTCATGCACGGCGACGTCGAACTGCCAGTGCGCGCCAATCTCGGGATTTATACCCAGCCGATTTCCCTTATTGGCCTGCCGGTGGTCGCCGTGCCGGTGCCGCTGAACCCGCTGCCGATCGCGGTACAGATTATCGCCGCACCGTGGCGCGAGGACGTGGCGCTGCGGTTGGCGCACGCGCTCGAATCAAAGGGCGTCGTCGCAGCGCCGCGGCCGGCAATGTAGTCTCTTCCCGCTCGTTCTTGCGCCAGCGGGAATCCAGTCCTGGGTCCCCGCTTTCGCGGGGACGAGCGCATGTATAGGAGAACCGGCATGCAGCTCGACCTGCCGGAGGTCATTGCCGAAGTTAAATTCGCGTTCGAGCGCTACGAGACGGCGCTGGTGTCGAACGACGTGGCGATGCTGGATGCGCTGTTCCACGATGATGCGCGCACCATCCGCTACGGCGGCGCGGAGAATTTGTACGGCTATGAGGCGATAAAATCCTTTCGCGCCGCGCGCTCGCCGGCCGGACTGGCGCGCACTCTGTCGAAAACCGTCATCAGCACCTTTGACCGCGACTTCGCCGTCGCTTCGACCTTATTCCGCCGACCCACGACTCCCGGCAAAATCGGCCGGCAGATGCAGACCTGGGTGCGCTTTCCACAAGGCTGGCGCATCGTCGCCGCCCATGTCAGCGTGATCGACGAGTCGAATTAGCCGCCCCACTCGCCAGCGGCGCAACCGGAACTCTCGGGGCCGACCTGCATGCGGTGCGCGCGCATTATCCTGGCCGTCTGCCTGATCCTCGCCGGGGCGTTTGGCGCTCGCGCGGACGGTCCATTTGTCCTGCAGCCATTGCGCGTTCCGCTGGCGGGCGATTTGGGCACGCTCGAAGCCCTGTTCGTCCGGCCGAGCGAACCGGGCCGTTATCCGCTGGCGCTGATCGCGCATGGCTCGCCGCGCTCGCCGGCCGAGCGCCCCGCCATGACGCCGCTGGCGATGCTGCCGCAAGCGCTTGAATTCGTCCGGCGCGGCTGGGCGGCGGTGATCGTGACGCGCCGCGGCTATGGCGGTTCCGACGGCGGCTGGGCCGAAACCTTCGGCGGCTGCGCCAATCCCAATTATGCTGACGCCGGGTATGCCGGAGCCGACGACCTCAAGACGACGCTCGAATTCGTCTCGCATCGTCCTGACGTCGATCCAGCCCGCATGATTGCGGTCGGTGTAACCGCAGGCGGCTTCGCTACCGTGGCGCTGACCGCCGATCCGCCATCGGGGCTGGTCGCCGCCATCAGCTTCGCCGGCGGACGCGGCTCATTGGAAGACAACAAGGTGTGCCGGCCGGACCGGCTGATCGAGGCCTTTCGCGCGTTCGGCAAGCGCTCGCGCGTGCCGATGCTGTGGGTCTATGCCGCCAACGATCATTTCTTCGGACCGGATTTGGCGCAGCAGCTCGACGCCGCGTTCACCGGCGCCGGCGGCAACGTCGACTTTGTCGCCGCGCCCGCGTTCGGCAGCGACGGCCATGGCCTGTTTTCGCCGGCCGGAATTCCGGTATGGACGCCCTATGTCGAAAAGTTCTTGCAGCAGCAAAACCTCACAATGCGCGCCGAGCCATTACCGCTGCCCCTGCCGGCGATCAGCGCGCCAAAGGTTTTGGGTGCCAATGGCCAAAAGGCCTTTGCGGCGTTTCTGATCGACGGGCCGCACAAGGCGTTCGCGCTGGCGGCCGACGGCTCGTTCGGCTGGAAAAGCGGCATGCGAAGTGTCGAAGCGGCGCGCGCCGGCGCACTCAAGCTCTGTCAGCAGAGCGCAACCGATTGCAGCGTGATGTTCGTTGACGATGCGGCGGTGGGACGGTGATCAAGACGCCACAAACGCCCGCTCTTGCAGCGGCGGTTGCACCACTTTGAGCGCACCGAGCGGCAAGCCGGTCGAATGGTGAAATTGCCGGCCAAGCGACGCCAGCATCGCGTCCTCGCCGCCGGGCGCGAGCAGCGTGATGCCGAACGGCAGACCGTCGTTCCGCATCGACGCCGGCAAAGCGAGCCCGCACAGATCGAGCAGATTGACGAAATTGGTGTAAGTGCCGAGCTTGCTGTTGAGCGCAATCGGATCGGCCAAAACATCCGCGACGGTGTAGATCGTCGGCGCGGTCGGCAACAACAGCGCATCGATGGAGGCGAAGGCGCGGCCGCACGCGTGCCGAAGCTCCGCCAATTTGTAAAACGCCGAAAACGCATCGGCCGCCGTTGCCGTCTTACCGGCAGCGATGATCTGACGTGTCACCGGATGGATGGCGTCCGGCGATGACGCGAGC
Organism: uncultured Alphaproteobacteria bacterium; assembly: GCA_963743395.1. GTDB lineage: Bacteria > Pseudomonadota > Alphaproteobacteria > Rhizobiales > Xanthobacteraceae > BOG-931. The sequence goes on along the minus strand of CAVUPV010000008.1, from coordinate 24,386 downwards.
AAATCCTTGACGGTGAGATAGCGTTCAGCGAGCCAAGGTCCCTCGTAAAGCAGGTTGGCCGTTCCGTAAAACGGCGCCATATCGACTTCGACGATAGTCGCGCCGAGTGCGGGCCAGCGTTCGAGCGCGGCGCCGTAAGCGGTGGCGGCGAGCTCGTCGCCGAAGAACAGCCGTTGCGCGGCAAGCGGCACGCCGAGCTTCTTTCCCTTCGGCATCGGCCCGACGGCGTGCAACGGCCGCGCGCGCGAAAAAGGATCGGCATCGTCCGGTCCGGCGATGATTTTCAGCATCGCCACCGCGTCGTCGACGGTGAGAGCGAACACCGAAACACAGTCGAGCGTGCGGCAGGCCGGCACCACGCCTGCGGCCGAAACGAGGCCAAGGCTCGGCTTGAGCCCCACGATATTGGCGAATGCGGCGGGCACCCTCCCCGATCCCGCGGTGTCGGTGCCGAGCGCCAGCGGGACGATGCCGGCGCCGACCGAAAGCGCCGCGCCGGTGCTCGATCCGCCGGGGATGAGTTTTTCCTCGAACAGATTGCGGGCGATGCCGTAAGGCGTGCGGGTGCCGACCAGCCCGGTGGCGAATTGGTCGAGATTGGTCTTGCCGAGAATGAGCGCGCCGGCGGCGCGCAGCCGCGCCACCGCGGTCGCATCTTTTTGAGGTTGATAGAGAAACGCCGGACAGGCGGCGGTGGTCGGCAGACCGGCGACGTCGATATTGTCCTTCACCGTCACCGGAATGCCGTAGAGCGGCAATGCTTTATCGCCGCCGCGGGCGAGCGCTCTTGCTTCCGAGGCGACGTCTTCTTCGTCACGCAGCTTGATGAAGATCGCCGGATCGTCATGGGCGCGGACGCGCGCAAAACTGCGCGCAACAATATCCGCTGGGGTTGCGGCGCCGGTCCTATAGGCGTCGAGAATCTCGGCGACCGTCTCGGTCACGTCGCTGCTACTTTCATTTCACCGGCGCGGCGTCGGGAATGAAGCGATGGCCGAACACCGGTTCCTTGTGCGGCGTCGGCGGCAATTCCCAGGCGCCGGTCGAGGGCGGACGCACCTCGGCGTCGACATGCACGTCGAGCAGGAACGGCTTGTTGGCCTTCACCGCGTGATCGAGCGCGCCGCGGAAATCCTGCGATTTTGTCACGGTCAGCGCATCGACACCGGCTGCTTTCGCCCAGCCGGCGAAATCCGGATTGAACGGCTTCTTGTTGTCGCCCTGATGGAACATGGTGCCGTATTCGCGGCCGCCGAACATGCCGAGCTGAATGTCGCGGATCGACACCCAGCCAAAATTATTCCAGATCACCCACACCACCGGGATGTTGTATTCGACCGCGGTGCACAGCACGTGCGGCACCATGGTGAAGCAGCCGTCGCCGGTGACCGCGACCACCGGCCGGTCCGGCGCCGCAAGCTTGGCGCCGAGCGCGCCGGCGGCGCCGAAACCCATGCCGGAAAAGCCCCAGGAATTGAGCATGGTCTGCGGTTTGCGCGCGTTCCAGAATTGCATGTACCAGTTATGGCTGACGCCGACGTCGCAGCAGATAATGCCGTCAGGCGGCAGCACCGCCTGGCAATCGGCGACCACGCGTTCCGGCCGCAGCGGCGAGGCGTGCAGTTCGAAATTCGGCCGCACGAAGGCTTCCCACTCGGCGCGCCATTTGGCGATGTCGGCCAGCCATTGCTTCGTGGCGCCAAACTTCGCGCCGCGCCGCTCGAGCTCGGCGAGGAGCTGGCGCAGGAACGTGCGCGCGTCGGCGAGCAGGCCGAGATCGGGTGGATAATTGCGGCCGAGCTCGACCGGATCGACATCGACATGGATGAGTTTGGTGTCCGGGAAATTCCACGAGTAGCCGGGCATCCATGACGAGGCGGAACGGTCGTCGAAGCGCGCGCCGATGGCCAACACGACGTCGGCGCGACGGCCGGCTTCGTTGGCGGGATAGGCGCCGTTGCGCCCGATAAATCCGAGCGACAGCGCATCGGTCATGTCGAGGCAGCCCATCCCATTGGGCGATGAGATCACCGGAATGCCGAGTTTTTTGACGAATTCGGTCAGTTCGCGGCTTGCTTCCGACAAAGTCACGCCATGGCCGATGAAAATCACCGGCCGCTGCGCGGCCAGGATCATGTCGAGCGCGCACGAAATTTCTTCCGGCGCGGCGCCGCTGCGCTGGGTGTTGAGCGGCGGCGCCGGCGGCGGCACCTCCACGTCGTCTTCTTCCTGAAAGACGTTAAACGGCACGTCGATGTTCACCGGGCCCGGACGGCCGGACAGCATCGTAGTCATCGCCTGGCGCAAGGCGAGCGGCAGCATGTCGACGCGGGTCGGCTGGAAGCTGCGTTTGACCACCGGACGAATGACGTTGACGAAATCGGCCTGGAAATGCCGGTTGATCTCCTGGAACGGGCTCCTGTTGAACTGCGAGGTCGGCACGTTCGCGGTTATCGCCAGCAGCGCCGAAGAATCCGTCAGCGCGCAGGCCAGCGGCATGACGATATTGGCCGAACCCGGCCCGCACGACGTCAGCGTCGCCACCGGCTTATGCTTGACGCGGAAATAGGCGTCCGCCATGTGCGCGGCGACCTGCTCGTGGCGCGGCGAGATGAGCTTGATGCGGTCACGCGCCTGGTAGAGCGGATCGAGCATGCCGACATTGCCATGCCCGCAAATGCCGAACACATAGGGAATGTCGTTGGCGATCAGATACTCGGTGATCAGCTCGGCGCCTTTCATCCGTGGCATTGCTGCTCCTGAGAGGTCATAAGACTGGATAATCGAACCGGTCGTCCCCGTGCAAGCGGGAACCCAGCGCTCGATTCCCGCTTTCGCGGGAATGAGCGGAGAATGTACGCGGTCGCCGCCAAGTCCGCTATCCCGCCGCCCGGTTTGCTTGCGGAGCGGATACCGCAGTCCTGGCCAGCCTTTGCTGTCTCTTCCGGCCGTGCGGACAGAGCGAATGGTGCGTATAATTGTGGTGACGCGCGTCGCCGACTGGCCGTTCAGCAGTTTCCACCGCTATATTGCCCAAGGCATCTTACCCGGCGATTGGGCAGGCGACGCGAGTTTGTCCGGACGGTTCGGCGAATGAACGCGTGGGCACGGCGCTTTGCGCCTTAGCCCACCCTACGTGCTTAAGCTCTGGCTTCGTTAGAACGTAGGATGGGTAAAATCGTCCGTTCCCAACATTCCGCGTGGGCATCGCGCATCTACGATTTTGCCCACGCCGAAAGGTGATGCGTCGCGATGCCAACCCTACAGTTCGTCCCTTAACCCCGCCTGCTTGACCAACGGATAGGTCGTGTCGCGGAATTCGCGCATGCCGTCGATATAGCGCGGCCAGGACAACAGCACGCCGTCCAGCCCGATTTTCGACAATGTGGCGAGCCCGTCGACGATCTGCTCTTTGGTGCCGATCAGCGGAAAGCCGCCCCAGCCGGAGATCATCATCTCGGCCATGGCGTTGCGCCGTTCCTCGGGGTAATCGCGCTTGTTGATTTCGGCCGCCATCGTATCAATGACGTTGCGGGCCGCGACCCAGTCGCCCTTTTCATGCACATAATAATGGTAGAAGTCGCGAGCCTTCTTCTCGGTTTCCGCCTGCACGATATTGGCGTTGCTCCAGACCCGCACCTCGCGGCCGTAAGTCTCCCGCGCCAGCGTTTTGTAGGCGGCGATATGGGCGGTGTTGGTGGCGATATCGTGGCTGCGGATATTGGTGAAAACCAGATCGCAGTGCTTGCAGGCGAAATGCCGGCCGCGCTCCGACGAGCCGGCATTCATGATCACCGGGTGCGGCGACTGGATCGGCTTCGGCTGCAGATAGCCGCCTTTGATGCGGTAAAACTTTCCATCGAAGTCGAACCGCTCGTCCTCGGTCCACAGCCGCTTGACGATGGTGACCCATTCCTCGGCGCAGGCGTAGCGATCGTCGTGCTCCATGAGCGACACGCCGAACATTTCCATTTCCGGAAAATTCCAGCCATTGACGATATTGAGGGTGTAACGCCCGCCCGAAATATGATCGATGACAGTCGATTGCTTGGCGGCGACGATCGGATGATTGAGCGCGACATGCGAGGTCGAGATCACGCCGGAGTTTTTGGTCGCGCCGGCGATGCCAGCGGCCCAGGTGAAGGTCTCGAAACCCGGCCCCTGCGGATCGGTGGCGCCGCCAAATCCGCGCCAGCGCGCCACCGGCACCAGCGCCTCGAATTCCATGTCGTCAGCCAGCCGCGCCAGCGTGACGGTGTTCGGCCAGGTGATGTCCAGCCGGCCGTCGATATCCGACATCACGCAGCCGGAATCGAGATTAGTCTGAAAGGTGCCGAACTTGAGCTTGCGGGCGCCCAGCGCCGGATTGGTATCGCGGCGGTCTTTCTGATGGGATCGTGTATTCATGTTGGCCTGCATCCTGAGGTGGCTGCGAAGCAGCCCTCGAAGGATACGGCCCGAGCGTCCGGGCTGTCACCCTTCGAGGCTCGCCATAAGCGCGTGACCGCACTTACAGCTCGCACCTCAGGGTGACGGCCATTTTTATTTGCCGCGCCGCTTCACCCGGCGCGCCAGATAATCGAAATTGATCTGGAATTGCTCCGGCTGGGTTATGATGGCTTTAAGCTTCTCGATATCGGCGCGCGGAAATTCGGGCGCCACCTCGCCGGCGGCTTCGGCGAGCAATTGCACCATCGCACCGTTCTCCAGCATGATGGCGCCGATCACCGTCTCGGCGATGGTCGCGCCGGTGACGACGACGCCGTGATTTTTGAGCAGCACGCCGCGGCCCCGCCCGAGCGCGCGCGCCACCCCGGTGCCCATCTCGGCGGTGCGGATCAGATTGATGGTGTCGGTATAGATGCCGAGCGCTTCGTAGAACAGCGCGCCGGGCTGGCTATAGCATTTGAGCGAGCGGCCGGTCGCCGACAGCGCCGTCGAATAGGTCGGATGGGTGTGGATGACGCAATTGACGTCGGCGCGCGCTTTGAAGATTTCGGAATGGATGAAGACCTCGCTGTGGCGACGCGCCTTGCCGGCCACGACATCGCCGTCGAGATCGATGGTGAGGATGTTTTGCATCGTGATCTCGTCGAGACCGATGCTGTGCGCCTTCATGAAGAAGAGCTTTGGATCATCCGGCAGGCGAAACGAAATATGGCCGCGGGTGAAATCGTCCTGGCCCTCGCCGACCAGCACTTTGCCGGCGACGATCAGGTCCTGCTTGATCGCTTTGTGCGATGCTTTCTCGCGGCTCGACTTGAGCATTTTCCCACCCGTCACAAATCCAGGGCGCAACAGAACAGGGAATTGGCCGAGCCTCAAGGGGGTCTGCCGCGCCCTACATCTGCGCAAAAGCAAACAGCGCCGCACGGGGGTGCGGCGCTGCTCTCAACACGCGGCGGGCTGGGTTTAGGCCGCCTTACGGTTGACTTGGGTTTCCGCCATCGAGGTCAGCTTCTTGTCGGTTGCCTTTTCCTCGTCGAGCGTCTGGTTGAGCAGCGTAACCACGTCGTTGTGGCCGAGCTGCTTTGCCCAGGAAATCAAGGTGCCATAGCGGGTCATCTCGTAATGCTCGACCGCCTGCGCCGCGGCGATCAGCGCCGCATCGAGCACCGGCTTCTTGTCGACCTCGCCGGCGACCTCCTTAGCCTCCTTGATGATGCCGTCGATGGCCGGGCAGTCGACGCCCTGCGCCTTCTTGCCGGTCAACTGGAACACCTGCTCGAGGCGTTTGACGTGGTTCTCGGTTTCGCGCAAATGCGTCTGGAAGCCCTGCTTGAGTTGCGGGTCGGTCGCATTCTCGATCATGTCCGGCAGCGCTTTCACGATCTGCTTCTCGGCATAATAAATGTCGCGCAGCGTATGCACGAACAGATCTTCCATTGACTTGATGTCTTTCGTGAACAGTCCCATGGCTGTTGGGTCCTTATGGTTGTCGGTTTGTTGGGGCGGCAGGCTTGAGCGGCGCCCAGCCGGGTTACTGACGGCAACGAGAAGACGATGCGACTCGTTCCGGGAACTCGCGGCGTGCGATGCGAATAAATCGAAGTTCCCTGGGAACGCGAAAGGCCGGCGCGTCGCCGCGCCGGCCTGTTGTCTTTTTACATGTTGGCGCAGTTAGCGCGGCGAGGTCGGAACCGCCTGGCGGATCGCGAAGTCGTCGCGCAAATCGCCGCCGAGGATGCCGCCAAGCGTGGCGCAGGCGGCACCGAACAAGAGCGACATGAAAGTCCAGAACGACACATAGGCCGCGGCCTTGCGCGCCGCGTCGGCCGCTTGCGTGGCGTCCTGCTTGGCCTGGTTGATCACATCGTTGACGCGGTTCTGCGCGTCCTGCTGGCTCAGTCCGGTCTGCGCCGCCACGACTTGCGCCAAGTAGGTGCTGTCATCGTTGGAGATGCCGTTCGGACCCAATGAGGTCAGCATGATGCGGTAGATCTGGCCGCGCTCCTGGTTGTTGTTGCCGGCGTTCGAAGCACCGCCTGCCCCGCCGGCGCCATTTGCGGCGCCATTATTGGCCGCGCCTTGATTGGCCGTGCTTTGATTCGTCATGCCTTGTGGCGTCGGTCGCAACAGCATGTCGGTGAAGTAATCCATCGACGGGGCCTGACTGGCGACGCCGCCTATTCCGACGGCGGCCGTTCCGGTCAGCGCCGTGGCGGCGGCCGAGCCGATTTTATTGATGGCGCCCGCCAGGATAAGCGAGCCAACCACGACGCCGATCGCCCAGACGACGAGTCCATTGGCACCGTCGCGGAATTTCACTTCGCTCGAATGCATCGCGGCCGGCGGACGCCGCAGCCGCCCGGCCACATAGCCGCCGACGGCGAAGCCGACGGCTTGCGCGAATACAAGCCACAGCGCGCCAATCACTGTCATCGTGCCCGCGGATGGCGAGGACGAAGAGGAATAAGGCGACACCACCTCCATGCCGATGCCGGTGCCGAGCGCGATGACGATGATCGAAACCGCAATCGCAGTGAATGCGCCCGCGATCACCGCACTCCACGACACGCCGTTCCACGCGCCGTTCAAGCCGTCCATCGCCGGCGAACGCGCTATGCCGTCGCCGCTCAGTGTTCTTTCGTCCGTTGCAATTGCCATGGCCCAAAACTCCTCGGGAAGGTTCGTTGTGCCTACGCGGCAACCTCGAAAGGAGAATCCGGCATTGCCGAACTTCGCCTTCGCCATCCTGCTGCCGCGTTTCGTGGTGTGAACCGTCGAAGCCGGTTCCGGTTCCTTGGTTTGCGCATTCCTTGGGCACTCTTCGGGCCCATGATGCGGAGCAGCAAATGCCGGGATGGAACTTTGTTGGCCGGCCGACATTTTTCCTGGCGACAAAGCGAGGATAAAGTCATGCTCAATCTGGTCGTAACGCTTCTGGTCATCGCGCTGATCGCAGCCGTGCTCGGGTTCGGCGGCATCGCGATGGCGGCGGTCGGCATCGCCAAGATCGTATTCTTTGTGGCGCTGCTCTTATTCGTCGTGGCAGCGATTGCCGGAACAATGCGAACGGTTTAGGGCGCCCAACGGTTACGGCGGCGGTCCCCTTTCCGTTCCCTATTCACCGGGGAACCTTGTAGTTCCGTCCGCGTTGAGCGGGCGGGGCATGATCGGGGACATACGCTCGTGTATCAGACGAACCGGCGGCAGCTTCTCGGTTCAAGTGCCGTTATGCTGTTGCTGACGTCGCGGACCGTGCGGGCCGCCATCATCAAGAGCGGCATTCCCTGGAAGCCGGGCGCCGGCGATCCGCCCGAGGCGGTCACGCCAGGGGGTTGGAAATATTTTACCTCGCAGGAAGCCGCCACGGTCGAAGCCTTCGTCGACCGGCTCATTCCCACCGACGATCTGTCGCCCGGCGGCAAGGATTGCGGCTGCGCTGTCTATATCGATCGCCAACTAGCCGGACCGTATGGCCGGTTCGAGGGCTATTATATGAGCGGCCCGTTCCAGCAGGGCACCAAGCAGCAGGGTCCGCAATCGGCAACGACGCCGGCCATGCAATATCGCCAGGCGCTCGCCGCGCTCGATAAAGCCTGCCGCGACAAATATGCCGGGCGCGCCTTCGCCGATCTCGCCGACGGCCAGAAGGACGATGTCATCAAAGGACTGGAAGACGGCTCACTCAAGCTCGACGGCGCCGACAGCCAGGATTTCTTCAAGCTCATCCTCAAAGATACCCAGACCGGTTTTCTGGCCGATCCGATCTACGGCGGCAACAAAGACATGGCCTCGTGGAAGATGATCGGCTTTCCCGGCGCGCACTACGACTATCGCGACTGGATCGATCGTCACAACAAGCCGGTGACGTTGCCGCCGATCGGCATCGCCAATCATCCGAACTGGGCGCAATGATTTCGTAGGGGGCAGCACCGATGGCGCGCAAACTTCCCCGCAAAGACGTAGCCATTATCGGCCTCGGCTGGACCGGCTCAATTCTCGCCAATGAGCTGACCGATGCCGGCCTCGATGTGGTGGCAATCGAGCGTGGACCATGGCGCAACACCACGACCGATTTTTCCATCACCTACATGCAGGACGAACTGCGCTACCGCATCCAGCACGACTTGTTCCTGCGCAACTCGCAGATGTCGGTGACATTCCGCAACAATGCCAGCCAGACCGCGCTGCCGCTGCGGACTTGGGGCGCTTTCATGCTGGGCAACGGCGCCGGCGGCGCCGGCGTGCATTGGAACGCCGAGACATGGCGTTTCCTGCCGACCGACTTCACGGTGCGCAGCCACCTGACGCAACGCTATGGCGCGAATTTTCTGCCGCCGGACATGACAATTCAGGATTGGGGCGTCACCTTCGACGATCTCGAGCCGCATTACGACGAGTTCGAATATCTGTGCGGCACGTCCGGCCAAGCCGGCAATATCAAGGGCGCGATGCAGGACGGCGGCAATCCGTTCGAGGGCGCGCGCTCGCGGCCCTATCCGACGCCGCCGCAGAAGCAAGGCTACGGCCACATGCTGTTCGCCAAAGCCGCCAAGGAGCTCGGCTATAAGCCGTTTCCGCAGCCGTCCGGAAACCTGTCGCAGGCCTATACCAATCCGCTCGGCGTCACGATGGGGCAATGCACCTATTGCGGCTTCTGCGAGTGGTTCGGTTGCGCCAATTATTCCAAAGCATCGCCGCAGACGACCGTGCTGCCGGTGCTACTGCGCAAATCGAATTTCGAGGCGCGCACCGAATGCGAAGTCACCCGCATCAATCTCGACAGCACCGGCAAGCGCGCGACCGGCGTCACTTATGTCAATGCGTCGGGCGAAGAATTCGAGCAGCCGGCCGATCTCGTGCTGCTGTGCGCGTTCTCGCTGTTCAACGTGCAACTGTTGCTGCTTTCCGGCATCGGCGCGCCCTACGACCCGCAAACTGGCACGGGTCAGATCGGACGCAATTTCACCCACCAGACCATGTCGGACGCGCTCGGCTTCTTCGACAAGGACAAACACAACTTCAATCCGTTCGTCGCGTCAGGCGCGATCGGCATGACCATCGACGAGTTCAACGGTGACAATTTCGACCATGGTCCGCTGGGCTTTGTCGGCGGCGGCTATATCGGTCAGGTGCAGACTGGCGGCCGTCCGATACAAACCACCGCGGTGCCGCCCGATACGCCGGCCTGGGGCCCGCAATGGAAACAGGCGCTCAAGGACAATTATCTCTCCACCATCAATTCGCCGGGAGCCTGCCATGCCTCGATGTACAGCTATCGCGATAATTATCTGAGCCTCGATCCGACCTACAAGGATCGCTTCGGCCGGCCGCTCCTGCGCATCTCGCTCGATTTGCATGACAACGAAATCAAGATGAGCGCCTACCTCACCGACAAGTTCGCGGAGATCCTGCAGCAGATGGGCGCCAAACAAATCGTCAAGCGCCCGCGCAAGGGCCCCTACGACGTCACCGCCTACCAGACCTCGCATCTCAACGGCGGCGCCATCATGGGCGAAAATCCCGGCAACAGCGCGCTCAATCGTTACCTGCAGAGCTGGGACGTGCCTAACCTATTCGTGATGGGCGCGAGCGCGTTTCCGCAGAACGCCGGCTACAACCCGACCGGCACCGTGGGCGCGCTTGCTTTCTGGGCCGCCGCAGCGATCCGTTCGCAATATCTCAAGAATCCGGGGCCGCTCATTCATGCCTGAGCGATTCAAATGTTTTCCAAGATTGTCCCGCGTTTTTCTCGCCGGCGCCGCACTGAGCTGGCCGTTGGCGGCGCAGGCGGCGGGCATCGACAAGCAGGATTTCAGCCAGATCGAACACGGACATTATCTCACCATCGCCGGTGACTGCGCGGCGTGCCACACGCTGCCCGGCAGCGGCCGCGATCTCGCCGGCGGCCGGCCGATCGAAACGCCGTTCGGCGAACTCGTCGCGCCCAACATCACGCCCGATCCGCAGACCGGAATCGGCACCTGGACCGACGACGAATTCGTCGATGCGCTGACCAAAGGCACCGGACGCGGCGGCACCCATCTCTATCCGGCGATGCCATACACTTATTACACGAAGGTCACGCGCAACGACGCGCTCGCCATCCGCGCTTATCTCAATACTCTTCCGGCCGTGCACAACGAGGTCAATCCAGACCAATTACCGTTCCCGCTCGACATCCGCATCGGCATGACAGCCTGGAACGCAATGTTTTTCAAACCCGGCGTGTTCGAACCGGACACGACCAAGAGCACCGCATGGAATCGCGGCGCCTATCTCACCGAAGGGCTCGGCCATTGCGGCCTGTGCCACACGCCAAAGAATGTCCTTGGCGGCGACAAATCCGACCGACAGATGCAGGGCTACAACCTGCAAGGCTGGTTCGCGCCGGATATCACCAACGATCCGCGCCGCGGGCTCGGCTCATGGTCGGTCGAAGACATCGCCACTTACCTCAAGACCGGGCACAACACGACCAGCGCCGCTACCGGCTTGATGTCGGAAACGCTCAATCTCTCCACCTCGAAAATGAGCGACGACGACCTCAAGGCGATCGCCGCCTATCTGAAAGATCGTCCGGGCGACCCGGCCAATCAGCCGAACCCGCCGCAAACTGCTTCCGCCGCGCCCGACCAAGGGGTGATGAAAGCCGGCGCGCAGATCTATGCCGATGAATGTTCGGGCTGCCACCTGTCGAACGGCAAAGGCACGCCCGGCCTGTTCCCGTCGCTCAACGGCACGCCGGTGGTGCAGCAGACCGATCCGGCCACGCTCCTGCATGTCGTCTTGCGCGGCGCGCTGGGCGTCGGCACCGCGCCGGCGCCGACCGCCGCGGCGATGCCACCCTTTGCCTGGGTTTTGAATGACGATCAAGTCGCCGACGTCGTCACTTATATTCGCAACGCCTGGGGCAATTCCGCACCGGCGGTCAGTTCAAGCGACGTCGGCAAAATGCGGGAATCGCTCATCGAACGCAACGACTGACGCGCAAGCATCAGCCGAAATAGACGAGCCAGATGATCGCGAACACGATGACGATTGCGACGACGCTGAATCCCAGCACGTAACGGACATTGTGCCCGGTGACGCCCTGCCGGGCTTTTTGTGCCGGCACCACCGGCCTCGGCTGCGCAGCCGAGTCATTGTTGTACGGAGTGCTCATGGCGACGCTCCTTGCGATTTTTACTGGCGATTATAAACCAACCAAAAAAGCCAGCATTTGCCGGTGGATAACGTCGCAAAGCAAATATCGGTTCCGCGCGTTCCATCGCGGTCCGTCATTGCAGCAAAAGTATGCAGATGATTCTGGAACGCGATTGTCGCAGGCGAGTTGGCGGAAGAGTACACGGTCGGGTCAGGCGGCGGACGTTGCGATGCAAAGTTCGAGACCCGATTGAGGGAGAACAAGGAGAGCGACGATGAAGACGATGAAGAAGACATTGATGGCTACGGTCGCCATAGCGGCGGTAGTCGGTTTTAGCACGCTGGCGACGGCGCAAACTTCCGATCAGGGCAAAGGCTCTGGCGGTTCAACGGCGCAAGAGCAGAAGGTCAATCCTGGCGCCGGCGGCGCGATCAAGCAGCAAGGCGCGCAAGTTCAGCACCCGGGCCAATCCGCCCAAGGCGCGCAGGGCGCCAAGCCTGACCAGCGCATGGGACAAGAGCAGAAGAAAGAAACCACCCCGCAGCGCGGTGCGCAGGATGAGCAGCGCGGCGCGGAGCAAAAGGGCGCCCAGGAAGAACACGGCACGCAGGGCAAGGGCGCTCAGAATGAGACCGGCAAATCGACCAAGGGTGCTCAGGACGACGCCAACAAGTCCGGCGCGAACGCGAACGACCGCAACGCCAATCAGGCGCCCAATTCGCGCGGCGGGGCTGTCCAGTTGTCGTCCGATCAGCGCGCCAAGATCCAGTCGATCGTCGGCCACAACAGCGGCGCGCGCGTGACGGCCAACGTGAACTTCAACGTCAGCGTCGGCGCCGTGGTGCCTCGCGACGTCCATGTCGTGGTGCTGCCCGAGGACGTCGTCGAAATCGTCCCGCAATACCAGGGCTTCGACTACATCATCGTCGGCGACAATATCCTGATCATCGATCCGGATACGATGGAAATCGTCGACGTCATCCCGGCCTAACGGGCGGCCCGAGAAATCGTACGGCCCGAGACAATTGAAGCGGCCTGTGTCGGCGATCCCGATCCAGGCCGCCTTTGCTTGTCCAGATCTGCGCCGGTGAACTCCGCGCCGCGTTAGGCCGCCTTCTCCGCCTTGACCGGCAGCTTGTTGCCGTGAATGAGGTCGTGAATGGCGGACAGCTTCTCGACCACATGCGGCGACAGGATGAACGGATAGATGTCGAGCAGCCCCATGGTGCGGTTGAGGCTGTTGAGCGCGTTGCTCAACGGAATCCAGGTTTCGATCAGCGGCGAGGCTTCGCGGACCCGATAGGGATCGAAATCGACCTGGGCGTCGAGCTCGCCCGGGCGCGCCAGCCGCGGATGCACATAGAGGCCAAAAGCGCGCGCCATTTCCAGCGTGTCGACGATGTGGAGATAATGCGCCCAGGTTTCGGCGAAATCCTCCCACGGATGCGACGTCGCGTAGGCGCTGATGAAATTCTCCTGCCAGTTTGGCGGCGCGCCGTTGGCATAATAGTTTTGCAGCGCCTTGCCGTAATCCGCGGTGTCGTCGCCGAACACTTTGCGGCAGTCGTCGATAAGACCGCCGTCGCGCACCAGCAAATCCCAAAAATAATGGCCGACCTCGTGGCGGAAATGGCCGAGCAGCGTACGATAGGGCTCGTGCATCGTGGTCCGCCGCTTCTCGCGTTCGGCGTCGTCGGCCTCCTCCAGCGCGAGCGTAATCAAACCGTTGTCGTGGCCGGTCATGACCCGCGGCCCGTCGACATGCGGGGAACTGGCGAGGAAATCGAACACCAGGCGTTCGCCGCCATCGTCGCCCTTCTGGTCGAGCGGCAGATTGAGCTTCATCAGCGTGTAGAACAGCCGATGCTTGGCGAGCTCGATCTTACGCCAGGAGACGACATTTTCGGCAACGCTGGTATCGGGAATGGTTCGGTTATGCCGGCAAGCTGCGCAAAATGTGTCGTACGAATCCGTCTCGATCATCCAGTTGCAAACATCGAACTGCGCGTTGACGCAGAACCGGTAGAGCTTTTTTTCAAGTGCCAGGGTCCGCCAGACTTCGCCCTCGGGCTCCAGCGCCGATATGTTCATGATCTCGGGGATGAAACCGAGCCGATGTCCGCAGTTTTCGCAGGCGGTATTTTCAAAATAAAGAAGTTGCCCGCAATGCTGGCATTTGAAGAGCTTCATAGGCGCTGCTTTTTGTCCCGTGCATCGTTGGAAGGTGCGCCGTCACCGCGGTGGATTACGTCGCCGCGCGCGAATCGTTCCTCCCATGGGGAACGGTAAAAGGCCGCAACCGAAAAGAACAAAGGAATCCCGCGGCCGAAGGCGGAAGAGGTCAAATCCTTGTGGATCGAACCCCAGGCATTGGCCGCCCTGGCTCCCGATATCGTGCAACCCCGGCTTACTGCCGACGGATTAATTCGCCTGTAAAGACAACATTTTAGCCGGAATTCTGTTCCGTGCATTTTAGCCGGAATTCTGTTCCGTGATTGCAATGGGGCCGCGGTTCCCGGAACAACCCTCGCAACGTGTCGTTAGCAAACAGTTGAGGCGGTGCGCCGATGGGCGCGCCCAACTTACCCCAGCGGCCTCACACCGCGAGAAAGCGAAAAATCATGTCGGCGCGCGATCCAAATTCAACCTTCCGCCAGCGTTCCGGCCCCGATCGGAGATCACTCCTCATGGCTACCGTGTCCACAGCCGCGGCGCCCGCGCTGGCGCGGGCAGCCGGCGAGCCGCCACCAGGCGTTCCACCGCCGACAAATGCGCGCAATCCGGTCGATATCACCATCAGGGTGAACGATCACGACCATCAATTGGCCTTCGACGTGCGCACCTCGCTGCTCGATCTGTTGCGCGAGCATATGGGACTGACGGGCGCCAAGAAGGGCTGCGATCACGGCCAATGCGGCGCCTGCACGGTTCTTCTCGACGGGCGGCGCGTGTTGTCATGCCTGACGCTGGCGGCCGCGGCGCAGGGGAAAAAATTCACCACGATCGAAGGCCTTGCCGCCAACGGCGAGCTGCATCCGATGCAGCAAGCCTTCATCGACCATGACGCGTTCCAGTGCGGCTATTGCACACCCGGCCAGATCATGTCGGCGGTCGGCTGCGTCAATGAAGGCCACGCCGAGAACGATGCCGACATCCGCGAATATATGAGCGGCAATCTGTGCCGTTGCGCCGCCTATCCGAACATCGTCGATGCGGTGAAACAGGCCAAGCCCGGCATGAAGACGGCGAGCACGGAATAGTCACGGAGTAGTCATGCACACCTTCATCTACGAACGGGCGACCGACCAGAACACCGCCGTGCATCTCGCGGAGGCGCGCGGCAATGGTGCGGCCGGCAACGACAATCAGGTTTCCTTCCTCGCCGGCGGCACCACACTGTTCGATCTGATGAAGCTCGGCGTCATGCAGCCGGGCCGGGTGATCGACATAAACCCGCTCGCCGCGACACCGCTCGGCCGCATCGAATTGAGCCAGCACGGTCTGCGGCTCGGCGCGCTGGTGCGGATGGACGCCGCCGCCGATCACGCCGACATCAAAACGCAATATCCGGTTATCGCCCAAGCGCTGCAACTCGCCGCCAGCCAGCAGATCCGCAACATGGCTAGCCTCGGCGGCAACGTCCTGCAGCGCACTCGCTGCAGCTATTTCCGCGACACGTCCTACGCCGAGTGCAACAAACGCGCGCCCGGGTCCGGCTGCGCCGCCATAGCCGGCCATAATCGCACTCATGCCGTGCTCGGCGGTAGCGATCAGTGCATCGCCACCTATGCCGGCGATTTTGCCCAGGCGTTGATTGCGCTCGACGCCGCGGTCGAGCTTGCCGGACCCGCCGGCACGCGCACCATTCCGTTCACGACCCTGCACCGCAAACCCGGCGACACGCCCGACAAAGAAACCAGTCTGCTTCCCGGTGAAATGATCGCCTCGCTCCTCATTCCGGCCACGCCGTGGGCGCGCCGCTCGCTCTATCTGAAAGTGCGCGACCGCCAGTCCTACGAATTCGCGCTGGCTTCGGCGGCGGTGGCGCTCGATCAGGTGGACGGCGCGGTGCGCAATGCACGCATCGCGCTCGGCGGGCTCGCCACCGCGCCGTGGCGAGCCGTCGAGGCCGAAGCATTCATTCGCGGCAAACTGGTTAACGAGCAAAACGCCATGGCCGCGGCGGACGCCGCATTTGCCACCGCCCGGGGCCATGGCGACAACACTTTCAAGATCGCGCTCGGCAAACGCACCTTGAGCCGGGCGCTGCAGCGGGCAGCCGCGCTTGAGATTTAAGATGGCCTACGACATGACACCATCGTCGAACCCGGCGGCGCCACAGCCAAAGGAAAACATGGGCGCGCCGGCGCAGCGCTACGATGCGCGACTCAAAGTAACCGGAGAGGCGCGCTATCCGGCCGACGTGCCGGTCGCCAATCCTGCCTATGCGGCGCTGGTGACGAGCGCGATCGCCAAAGGCAAGATCACCGCGCTCGATCTTGACGCCGCGCAGGCAGTGCCCGGCGTGCTCGACATTCTGACCTATCGGAACACGTCCGAGCTGAAGCCGGCAAAATTCGGTGACAGTAGCGCAACGTCGATTCAGGACCTCGGCCCCAACATCCAGCATGCCGGGCAGATCATCGCCGTGGTGGTTGCCGATACGCTCGAAGCGGCAAGCGAGGCGGCCGCGAACGTCAAGGCGGCCTACAACGAGCAAAAGCCGTCGGCGACATTCGGCGCTCCCGGCGTGAAAGAAGCGGACGCTACCAAGGAATCCCAAGTACACAGGCATCTGCCGCAGGCCGGCGATGCCGAACAGGCGCTGGCCGGCGCCGACGTCACAATCGACGTGGAATACAGCACGCCGGCGCAGCACCACAATCCGATGGAATTGTTCTCGACCACCTGCTTGTGGACCGACGATCGCCTCACCGTCTACGAGCCGAGCCAATTCGTCTACGGCTTGAAGAACGGCGTGGCCATGAGGCTCGGCATCGAGCCGGAGAAAGTGCGCGTCGTATCGAGCTATGTCGGCGGCGCGTTCGGCTCCAAAGGCACAATGACGCCGCGCACCGCCATGATCGCGCTCGCTGCCAAGCGGCTTAATCGCCCGGTCAGACTGGTCGCCACGCGGGCGCAGGGTTTTACCATCGCCACCTACCGCGCCGAAACGCGCCACCATATCCGGCTCGGCGCCAGCCGCGACGGCAAGCTCGTCGGCTATAGCCACGAAGGCTGGGAGGTGAGTTCGCGGCCCGATCCCTATTGCGTCGCCGGTGTCGAGGATTCCGCGCAGCTTTACGCTTTCGGCGCCGTCGCCACCAAGGTCAATATCGTTCACGCCGACCGCAACACGCCGGGCTTCATGCGCTCGCCGCCCGTGGTGCCCTATATCTACGCGCTGGAAAGCGCGATGGATGAGATGGCGATTAAGCTCGGCATGGATCCGGTCGAGTTTCGCCGCATCAACGACACCGACAAGAGCCCGATCGGTGGCAAGCCCTATTCCAGCCGCTCGCTGATGACCTGCTACGATCAGGCCGCCGCCGCCTTCGGCTGGAACCAGCGCAATCGCCAAATCGGGACGCGCGACGGCGATTGGCTGATCGGCTACGGCTGCGCGACCGCGATCTATCCGACCCACATCGGGCCGGCCGCGGCGCGCGTGCGGCTGATGCCAAATGGCGACGTGCGCGTGCAAACCGCCGCGCATGAGATCGGCAATGGCGTTTACACCGTGCTCGGCCAAATGGCGGCGGAGCGGCTCGGCGTCGATCTCGCGTCGGTCACCGTTGAGGTTGGCAATTCCCGATTGCCGCCCGCGCCGGTCGCCGGCGGCTCGAACACGACGGCGAGCACGTGCAACGCGGTTTTGAAGACCTGCAACGCCATCCGCGCCAAGCTGTTTCTTGCCGCGGTCACCGCCAATGATGGCCCGCTCGCCGGCAAGAGCGCCGACGATCTTACGCTCAATGAGGGCAAAGTCGTCGCCAGTGACGGCGCCAGCGAAAGTCTCGACGACGTGTTCAAGCGCATCGGCACCAGCTCGCTGGAGGAATATGCCGAATTCGTTCCCCAAGGTCTCGCGCCGGACGCCGTCGCCGATCTCTACAAGGGCAAGCTCACGATGACCGGAGGCTCGCACGGCGAAAAGGTGATGTATGCAAGCGGCGCCGAATTCGTCGAGGTGCGCGTCCATGCCCTCACCCATGAAATTCGCGTGCCGCGCATCGTCGGCGCTTTTGCCGCCGGCCGGCTCATGAATACCCGCACCGTGCATAGCCAGTTCATGGGCGGCATGATCTGGGGCATCTCCTCGGCGTTGCATGAGGAAACCACGATCGACACCGCCCGCGCACGCTACGTCAACGACAACCTCGCCGACTATTCCATTCCGGTGAATGCGGACATCCAGGACGTGAAAGTGATTCTGGTGCCGGAAGTCGATCACGACGTGAACCCGGCCGGGATCAAAGGTCTCGGCGAACTCGCCAACGTCGGCACCGCGGCCGCCGTCGCCAACGCCGTCTATCAGGCCACCGGCAAGCGAATCCGGCAATTGCCGATTCGCATCGAGAACTTGTTGTCGGTGTGAGCCGGGTGACGTCCCGGAAAAGTTCCATTGGGTGCGAAAAATCTAGCCGGCCCGGCACTAAAACCCGGCTGGAGCGTTAGCAATTATCAACGACAAACCCGGAGGTTACCCCCAATGAAACGGACCGTTCCTCTCTCTTGCGCCGCGCTGCTGATCGGCACTGCCGCCCTCGCCGCCGGCAACGCCCAGCTGATGTCGAGCGTCCCAGGCTCAAGCCTGACCGTCACCGACTGGTACAAGCAGGACGTCTATAACCCGTCCAACACCAAGATCGGTGAAATTATGGATGTGCTGGTCGGATCAAACGGTCAGGTTAACGCCCTGATCGTCGGCGTCGGCGGCTTCCTCGGCGCCGGTGAAAAGGACGTCGCGGTAAATTTCAACTCCATCCAGAAGACCATGAAAAACAACAAGGTCTACCTGACGATGGACGCCACCAAGGACGCCCTCAAAAGCGCACCGGGATTTAAGTACGACAGCGACAAGACCACGTGGGTTCCCGATACATCCAACAACGGCAAGTCGTAGTTCGGCCTCAAGTCGCAGTTCGATCCTGGGAGAAGCCTCGACCGAGGCTTCTCCTTTTTATATCGCAGCGGCTGCCGGCGTCTTAGATCAGCGGCCGCTGTGGAACCTCTTCATCGAAATATTGCGCGACGCGTTCGAGCACGCGCGGGTTGGTCAGCGTCATCGTTCCGTTCACCTGGCTGAACATTCCCCTGCGGCGCAGCCGCGCCAAGGTCTTGTTGGTGTGGACGAGTGACAGCCCGAGCGCGTCGGCGATGTGCTGCTGGGTAAGAGGAAAGGAGAAACTGCCGTCGGTAACAAGTCCTAGCATCTGGCCGCGCTTGTACAGGGCGACGATCAGCGCGGCGACACGCTCCTCGGCGTTGCGGCGGCCAGCGCTGGTGAGATTCTCGTCAACGATGCTCTCTTCGCGGGAGCCGAGCCAGGCGACGTCGAAGGCGAGGTTCGGCATCGCTCCGAATAAATCCCAAACTTTTCGTCGCGGCAGCACGCACAATTCGACGTCGGTCAGCGCCTCGATGCCATGCAGCGCGGCATCGAACATCGCCGCCTGCAGGCCGATGAGATCGCCGGGCAAGAGAAAATTCAAAATCTGGCGGCGACCGTCGGGCAGCAATTTAAAGCGGAAGGCCCAGCCGGAATAGAGCGTATAAATTTCGGGGCACTCTTCGCCGGCGCGGATGATTTCCTCACCGGCCCGCCGGACGATCTGCTCCTCCAGAATATCAAAGATAGTGTCGAGCTCTTTGGGCGTGACCGGCTTGAACAACCCACAGGCACGCAGCGCGCATTCATAACAGGCTGATGCCATGTGGGTTGTCCTGGCTAAGGCGAAAATGTCGGCAAAAAGCTATATCTGAAACCACGTAACGGGACGGAAGCCGACCAGCGATGGGACCTATCCCAGGTAACTATTTCCGCGCTACCTATCCCCCGGCGCTGACGAATCAGAAACATTCAGGCTGACGAAAAGTTCCATTTTACAGACGTCATTTGTGTCATTTGCTGTAGGTACTCCTCAGCAAGCAGGATAGTCTTGCTGCCGTCAGGGTGCCCGGGCGTGGGGCTGCTGCAAAGCTTTGGCTTCATTGCAAGGCTTGGTAATTGACGGCAATTTAGGCCGAAGTTCCTCCATTGCTAGTTCAGCCAGGCGCCACCCTGTTGACCGACTCAGAATCCGAGCTGACGCCCCCTTTAAAGGCAGAGTCCCGTCCGCTGGCTCTGTTCAACCGCAGCCTCATCGCCACCACCGTGCTCGCGGCCATGATCGTGGCCGCCGCTTTTCTCCTCGGCGCGCGCAACAAAAGCGACGATCAATGGGTCTTACACTCGCTCGAACTGCGCGGGCAGCTGACGCGAGTCCTAAGCCTGGTGCAGAGCGCCGAAACCGGCCAGCGCGGCTATCTGCTGACCGGCCGGGATCCTTACCTAGGACCGTACCGGATGGCGTTCGAGCAACTGCCGCCGATGCTCGACCGGCTGCAGGATCTGGCCAGCGACGAGCCGCAGCAACTGCAATCGCTCGGTCATCTCCGAACTATCATCGCGGAAAAATTCGCCGAATTGAAATCGACTGTCGATGCATACCAGGCCGGGCGACCTGATCAGGCCTTGTCCATTGTCAACAGCGACAACGGCTTTGAACTGATGCTGGAGATCCGCCACGCCATCGAGGCCATGCAGAGCACGGAGGATCGCGTGCTGGCAGACCGGCAGACCGTCGCGGCACGCTCCGGCATGCTGTTGCAAGCCGGCGTCGCCGTAGCGTTCCTGCTCATCTGCGGCGTCGGGATTCTCGTCGCGCGTTTCACCCGCGAACTCCTTCGCTGCCCTCACCGCCGCGCGTGACCGGCTGGCCGCGGCCAACCGGCTGCTGCTCGACCAGATCGGCCGCCGCGAGGCGGCGGAAAGCCAGCTCCGCCAGGCGCAGAAGATGCAGGCGCTCGGTCAGCTCACCGGCGGCATCGCCCACGATTTCAACAATATGCTGGGCGTCATCATGGGCTCGCTCGATCTCGTGATGCGCCGCATCGCCAAGGGCGACTTCGCCATTCAGCGCTTCCTCGATGCTGCCGCTGTCGCCACCGAACGCGCCGCAACGCTGACGCAGCGTCTGCTCGCGTTTGCCCGCCAGCAGCCGCTGTCGCCGCAGCCGCTCGACGCCAACAAGATGATCGGCAACATGTCGGAGCTGTTGCACTCGACCTTGGGCGAACACATCCAGATCGAGACCGTGTCGGCAGCCCGCTTATGGACGGTCTCCGCCGATCTCCAACAGCTCGAAAACGCCATTCTCAATATCGCGATCAACGCCCGCGACGCCATGCCGGACGGCGGCAAACTCACGATTGAAACCGCCAACATTTATCTCGACGACGCTTTTTGCCGGCAAAATCCGGAGATTACGCCCGGACAATTCGCGATGATCGCGATCACCGATACCGGCCTCGGCATGACGCCCGAGGTGGTCGCGCGCGCCTTCGACCCGTTCTTCACCACCAAGGCCGCCGGCAAAGGCACCGGCCTCGGCCTGAGCCAGGTTTACGGTTTCGTCAAACAGTCGAATGGCCATGTGAAGGTCTATAGTGAACCCGGCGACGGCACCGCGGTGAAAATCTATCTGCCGCGCATGATCGGTGAGGCCGACGAGACCCGGCATAAGGCGGCGTCCGATCCGGTGCGCACCGGCGAGCGCAGCGAAATCATTCTTGTGGTCGAGGACGATTCGATGATGCGGCGGCTGACCAGCGAGGCGCTGCACGAACTCGGCTATACGGTTTTCGACAGCGAGAATGCCGCCGATGCTCTGGCTATCCTCGATCGGGTGACGGACGTGAAGCTGCTGTTTACCGACGTGGTGATGCCGGACGTCAACGGCAAAAAACTCGCCGAGGAAGCGGTGCGCCGCCGGCCGGATCTCAAGGTCCTGTTCACCACCGGCTACACGGCCAATGCCGTGGTGCACGGCGGTGTGCTCGATTCCGGCGTGAACTTCATCTCAAAGCCGTTTACGCTCGACCAGCTCGCCGCCAAGGTGCGCGCGGTTCTGGACGCGTAATGCGTCAGGAGGCCACCGCCTGATCCGCGCCGTGCATGAAAATCTTCTGCAGCATGTCGCGCTCGATCGGTTTTTGCAGCACCGGGACGCCGCGGAAACGGGGATCGACACTGTCGGCGTCGTAGCCGGTGACGAAGGCGAACGGCACGCCGCGCACCGTCAATATCTCGGCGACCGTGTAGACGAGCCCGTCGCCGAGATTGATGTCGAGCACGGCGGCATCGAAGTTCTTTTCCCGCGCCGCCGCGAGCGCCTCCGATGCAGTGGCGATCGGACCGACCACCTGGAAGCCGAATTCGGTCAGGCTGTCGCCGATCATCATGGCGACCAGCGCCTCGTCCTCGACCAGAAGAACCCGCGGCTTGTCTCGGCCGTTCAGTCCGATCGCCGCGCCGTTGCCGCGCTCGCGCGGAGGGTTGAACGCACGCGATTTGTTCAATTCGCTGCGCGGGATCGAAACCGCGCAACGCAAGCCCTTCGGATTCCAGTCGAACGAAGCGTTGCCGCCGAGTTGCTGTTGGACGCTGGCAGCGATGACTTTCAGTCCGAAGCTGCGCGAGGCGGGCTCAGCGACCGGCGGCCCGCCATTCTCCACCCAATTCAGGGTAAGTGCGTCGCCATGCAATTGCCAGTCGAGACTGACCTTGCCGCCAGGCGCCGACAGCGCGCCATGCTTGGCGGCGTTGGTGGCAAGCTCGTGCAGCGCCAGCGCAAGACCCTGCGCAGTCGCCGGCTGAAGCGAAATATCCGGGCCGCCGCACCGGATGCGGTCGCCGGCGCGATACGGCGCCAGTTCCTCGTTGACGAGCGTGCTGAGGTCGGCGCCGTTCCACCGCGAATCGGACAACAGCGTATGGGCGCGGGCCAGCGCCTTGATGCGGCCCTCGATCGCCTGCACATAATCCTCGACGCTTTTGGCGCGGGTGAGCCTGATGATCGATTGAATGACGGCAAGCGCGTTGCGGGCACGATGATCGACCTCACGGGCGAGCAGAGTCTGGCGCTCGTCGGCCTCCTTGCGGTCGGTGATATCTATGGTGACGCCGGAGATGCGCACCACTTTGCCGGCGCCGTCGACGCTGGCCGCCGCTGTGCCGATGCACCAGCGGATCTCGCCGTTCGGGCGTAGCACGCGAAACTCGGTCTGCTGCGTGCGGGTGCCTTCGGCCATGCCGCGCGCAATCGCTTGCAGCGCGACCCAGTCGTCGGGATGGATCAGTGCGCGGATATGCTCCGCGCCGATTTTGAAACTTTCCCGCTCGACGCCGAAGATGCGGTGCTGGCCTTCGTCCCAGCGCCACTCGTCTGTGGCGAGATCCCAATCCCACGAGCCCATCTGTCCGGCGGCGAGCGCCAGGCTCCTGCCCTGCTCGCTCTGGGTGAGCCGGCTATTCGAAGCCTCCAGTTGCGCGGTGCGCTCTGCGACGTGCCGCTCGAGCCTCGAGTTCAATTGCTCGAGCTCGCGGGTCTTGCGAAATAGTTCTGCAAACACGCGCACTTTGGCGCGCAACACTTCAGGCACGACCGGGACCGGCACGTAATCGACCGCGCCCATCTCGTAGCCGCGCAACCGGTCGACATCGGTCAGATGGATGGCCGAGATGAAAATGATCGCGGTCTTGCGGAAGCGCGGATGCTCGCGGATCATCGCCGCAAGCTGAAAGCCGTCGAGATCCGGCATGCAGACGTCGACCAGCACGACAGCGACGTCGTTCTTGAGCAGGAATTGCAGCGCTTCCCGCGCCGACGAAGTCTTGACCAGGTTCTCGTCGAGTTCGCCGAGGATGACGTCGTAAGCAAGCAGCTTATCCGCCTGGTCGTCGACCAACAGCACGTTGACTTTCTCGCTCACGGGCTTTTCGTTCAACGTTTTCTCCTGCCAGGTTGCCTCGTTCATCGCGGCGGCCTAGCGATGCAGCCACATCCGCAGCGCGGACAGGAGCTGTTCGGTATTGACCGGCTTGGCGAGATAATCCGACGCGCCGGCTTGCAGGCATTTCTCGCGATCGCCCTTCATCGCCTTGGCGGTCAAGGCGATGATCGGCAGGCGGCGAAACGCCCGGTCTTGGCGAATCTTCTCGATGGTCTGATAGCCGTCCATTTCCGGCATCATGATGTCCATGAGCACGATCGCCGGATGCGGCGTGCCTTCGATGAGCGTGATCGCTTCGGCGCCGGTCGTCGCGGTGAGCACGTTCATACCGCGGCGTTCCAGCGCGCTCGACAGCGCAAAAATATTGCGCGGATCGTCGTCGACGAGCAGGACGGTCTGGCCGACCAAATCCTCGTCGGAGGAGTTTAGCCGTTCCAGCATGTGCTGCTTTTCAGGCGGCAGGTCGGTAATGACGCGGTGGAGGAACAACGCTGTCTCGTTGAGGAGCCGCTCGGGCGACTCCACGCCCTTGACGACGATGCTGCGCGCCATGGTGTGAAGCTGCGCGTCCTCCTCGGCCGACAATTCGCGGCCAGTGAAGACCACGACTGGAATGTCGGCGAGCGCGGTGTTGGCGCGCATGCGCTCCAGCACTTCGAAGCCCGACATGTCCGGCAGACGAAGGTCAAGCACCACGCAGTCGCAGGGATTCTCCTGCAGCGCGCTGAGAGCTTCG
>CAVUPV010000007.1:0-45088 GCA_963743395.1 uncultured Alphaproteobacteria bacterium | reverse complement strand
ACCGTTGAAGACCAGGTCGTGCTGCGGCAGCGCCACTTTCGGATCGTCATATTCCGTCACCAGGACGGTGGTCCGGAAAATGCGATCATTAAGCAATGAACTCGTCGGTATGTTGCCGCCGGCCGCCGAGATCAGGAGCAGGACCGAAATGGGCGGTGCTTCGCCGCGATAGGGCAGCACCGTCAAAAAATGATCCTTAAAACCCTTGTCGCGATGCCGGCGTGCACCCGCCTCGTCGCCGAGCGCGGCCAGGAGATTGCCCATGCCACGATGCGCATGAACATGGTCGGGATCAATCCGCAGCGCCGCTTCGAAGTGAGATCGCGCGTCTTTTTGTTCGCCGCTCAGCAGCAACAGGTTTGCCAGATTGACATGACCGTTGGGATTGTCGGGATGATGCCGCAGGGCTTCCTCGAACAGCGAGCGCGCCGCGTCCCGGTATCCGGCTTTGAGAACCAGCGTTGCGAAATCGTTGAGCGCGCCGAAATCGGTCGGCCTGCGACGGATAAGTTCGAGGTAGTCGCGCTTCGCCTCCTCGAATGCATCCTGCTCGCGCAACAGGCCGGCGCGTTCATAGCGGGCCTCGATGGCCTCCGGATCGCGTTCCAGGATCCGATCGAGCTGCTGCAGGCGAAGGCTTCGCGGGCCCAGTTGCGGATGTTCGATCAAAGTTGCGCCACCGTTCCTGCGCCGCGAATTAATGTTCGAGACCGGATAATAAGGGCCATGCGGATTGGGCCCTACAGCCGGATTAGAACAAAATTTACCATAAAGGAGGACTTTCCGATCGGGCGCGGCAGGCAACCGAAGGCTCCGTCATGGCGGAAATCGAAAACGGCGAGAACGGGATCATCTTGGGCGATCCCGTGCCGTGGTTCGGCGCGCCGCTCATCGGCGCGGGCGCCTTCAATCTGCAGGTCGCGGCCGGCCGCTGGATCGTGCTGAGCTTCCTGGGCTCGCCGGCCAATCCGAAAGTGCGCGAGGAACTCGCCGAACTCCTTCGCGACGCGCACCTGTTCGACGAAAACCGGGTCGTATTCTACGGCGTGCTCACAGCGCCGCCCGGCGATCCGGCGCACTACACTGGCCTCAACACACCGGCAATCTCGTTTCATCGCCGATTACGATGGCGCCATCAGCCGCGCGTTCGGCGCCGCCGCGATGCCGCGCACCATCGTGCTCGATCCGATGTTGCGCGCGGTGGCCGACATTCCCTGGGATTATGCCGCCGGACATGCCGAGTCGGTGCGCGGTGTGCTCAACAGCCTGCCGGCGGTCGACGATTGCGCCGGCGTGCCGCTGATCGCGCCGGTGCTCATGGTGCCGCGCGTCCTCGACTTTGCGCTTTGCGACTTCCTCATCCAGTTCTACGACAAACTCGGCGGCAATGACTCCGGCTTTCTCCTCGACACCGCCGGCAAGACCGCGACCGTGGTCGATTACAGGCTCAAGCGCCGCACCGACCTCAGCGTCGTGCATCCGGACGTGCGCGACGCCATTCGCAGCCAGATCGTGCGCCGTCTGGTGCCGGCCATCGAGCGGTTCTTCCAGTTCTCGGCCACACGGATGGATCGCTACATTGTCGCTTGCTACGACAGCGCGGTCGGTGGCCATTTTTACCGGCACCGCGACAACGTCAATGCCGGCGCGCAGCATCGGCGCTTCGCCGTCACCATCAACCTCAACAACGACTACGACGGCTGCGATCTGACATTTCCGGAATTCGGCAGCCGCACCTATCGCGCGCCGCATGGCGGCGCCATCGTGTTCTCCTGTGGCGCGCTGCATCAGGTCACGCCGGTGACCCGCGGCCGCCGCTATGCCTTCCTCGCCTTCCTTTATGGCGAGCCGACGCGGCGCTGCGCGAGAAAAACAACGCAAAACTCCTGCAAAGCGAATTCCACTATAGCGCCGGTTCGGATCGCCTGTTCCCGGACGAGCGCGCGAAGCGAGCGGCGCGCAAGTTGACGCCGCTGCGATTTCGCATTGCCATCGTTACGTTCCCCGCTAAAATAAATTCGATTTCGGGGATGGGGTCCCCCGCAACCGCCGATAAGGCACCGCCGTAACTCCTACCGGGCGCTTGGCGTCGGTAGGAGCTTGTCCTCCCGCTGCCTCCAAGCAAGCATCGTAAGGCGAGTCGGTATGGCTGCGCTTTCCTGGAGAACTGCAATGGGATTTCTGATCGTATTTCTCGGCGGCGGTCTTGGCGCCGCGTTACGCCACGGCGTCAATATAACGGCGGCGCGTCTCCTCGGCACCGGGTTTCCCTACGGTACGCTCACCATCAATATCCTTGGCTCGCTCGTCATGGGCCTGATCGCCGAATTTTTTGCGCTCAAGTCCGGCCTGCCGCAGCATTGGCGGCTGTTTTTGACCACCGGAATCCTCGGCGGCTTCACGACATTTTCGGCGTTCTCGCTTGAGGCTGCACTGCTTTATGAACGCGGCGAGGTTGCCGGCGCGGCGATTTACGTCATAGCCTCGGTCGTGCTCGCGATCGGCGCGCTGTTTGCCGGAATGGCCATCGTGCGGGTGCTGGTCTGAGACAGAAGTCGGGAAACGGGAGACGCGCCGTGGATTTGGCAATGACCGATAAGAAAGCGATTGTCACCGGCGCCAGCGAAGGCATCGGCAAGGCGATCACGCTAGCGCTCGCGCGCGAAGGCGTCGACGTCGCGATTTGCGCGCGCCGCAAGGAGCCGCTCGAACAAACCGCCGCCGAAATCGCCAAGGCAACCGGCCGCAAGATCATTCCCATCACCGCCGATCTCACCAACCCCGCCGACGCCGAGAGCTTCATCAAAAAGGCGCATGTCGCGCTCGGCCGCATCGACATCCTCGTCAACAATGCCGGTTCGGCGCCGGGCGGCGTGCATCGAGCATTTGAGCGAAGACGATTGGGCGAGCGCTCTGCAATTCAAATTCATGGGTTACGTGCGCTGCATGAAGCACGTTCTGCCGATCATGCAGAAGCAGAAGAAGGGCCGCGTCGTCAATCTGATCGGCAACGACGGCGTTAAAGTCTCCTACTGGGAGATCGCGCCCGGCGCGGCCAACGCGGCGGGACAGAATCTGACCAAGTCGCTCGCCAGCCAATACGGCAAGCACAATATCAGTTTCGTCGCCGTCAATCCCGGCCCGGTTCGCACCGAACGGCTGGGCCGGCCTGGTCAAGGCGATGGCGCGCGACATGAAGCTGACCTACGAGGACGCCGACAAGCTGGCGCCGGCGAGCATCCCGCTCGGCCGCATCGCCGAGAGCGACGAGGTCGCCAATCTCGTCGCCTATCTCGCCTCCGACCTCGCCTTCTTCGTCAACGGCACCATGATCGAGATCGACGGCGGCCAGGACAAAGTGCTGATGGACCGCATGCGCGATCGTTGACAAGGCTCGCTCGCAGCAAAACGCCGCTGCCGGTCCGTTTCACATCCGATTCGCCGTCCAAACCCAGCCGTGATCGTTCGAAGCGGAGAAGCTCGATCCGCCTGACGGCGTGAGCCGATCATTGTATCCGCTGTTCCAATTGACAATGATCGCGGTACCGGCACAGCGCCACGTTGCCTGCGGTCCGGCGGAATTGCTTGCCGTCCCGTCGGATTTGAAGACAGTGACCGTTCCGAAAGCGTAGGAGTAGTTTCCGACGATATGGCACCCGGCGGCTGTTTGCCCCGCTTTTTTCGCGGGAACTTGAGACGCTTTTTGTTGCGACGACTTCGTTGGAGCAGGCTCATTGTCCTCTCCACCCGATACGGATTTATCCTGCTTGCCGAGCGTACCGCCCGCCGAGCCGGCCTGAGCCCATGCATTGGAATCCAAGAACTGCGGTGCAATCAGATCGATCGCTATTGCCATTGCAATAAGTCGCTTCACATTCGTTCCCCCCTCCAAGCGGGATTCTATTCTTTACTCGCCCGCCAGGTGCAGTTCTCGTTGCCGGTTATCGAGCCATTGACGATCTGACGGCCGCCTTCCCCGATCTGGCCGATCCAATGTTGAGTCAGAAGCCAAGCACTTCGCGTGAAGGAAATTGTGCCGTTGCCGACGTGACCGGTAATGCTGCCGTTCACCGGATCGCCGAACAGCGAGCCGTTGATCTCGCCCGACATTCCCTGGGTGATCTGAAATCCGGCGGTGTAATGGCCGCTTTGGCAATCGGCGGTCCAGTCCCATCGCCCCGCCATGGATGCCGTGCCGGTTTGCGGCGGAGGAATAGCGCGGGATCGAGCGTCCCCGCCGGAAGGCTTCGCGGACGGCGCACTGTCGCCGCCGCCCGAGACCGACTTGTCGGTCTTGCCCAGCGTGCCGCCGGCCGAGCCGGCCTGGGCGAAGGCCGGCGATCCGGTCAAGACGAGCAACACGATCAGCACCATTGCGGGGGTTGCTGCAAACAACAGATGCCCAAAGTTTTCACTCATCATCATCCGCCAGATCATTGCCGCGTACCGGACAGCGCACTGCCAAACTGATTGGTACCCGATATCTGCGTCCCATCCGCCGACATTGAATCGCGGTCGATAAAGCCGTTGTCCCAGACGACCTGAACCGTGCTGCCCTGGCACGACCACGTCCCGGCGGTGCCCTCCGGCAAGCTCTTCATCACGCCGCCGGGTTTGAAGATGATGGTGTGGCCCGCGATCCATGACCAGGTGCCGACGAATTTATCGCACGATTGCGCGGCCGCCGGCTGCACGGTGCGTTGCTGCTTCGGCGCCGCATTTGAAGGATGCTGAGGCGGCGGCGTGTTATTGCCTCCCGACAATGACTTATCGGTCTTGCCCAGCGTGCCGCCGGCCGAGCCGGCCTGGGCAAACGCGGCGGGCGAAACCGTAACCGAACCGGCCGCCGACAACAGCACCGCGGCGAACAATGCACCGATCGTCCTCACGCGTTCCCCCTGAAATTATTTCCCCGCGCCGAAACGCTCGGCGCCGTCGGCGCAGACCGACGCCACGATCTGGCACGCCTTGCCGTGCTTGCCGCAGTCGGCGAGCGCATCGTCCTTGGCCTTGCCGATGTCGTCCCGCGCCGTGATCGCCCAGCTCGCTCCCGAATAGGCAAACACGCCGCAGGCGGTGCCGAAGAAACTGATCTCGACCGGACAGGAGCTCGAATTGCCGCACGATGACCGCGCGCTCGCCACCGCCGCCGCGCGCGTCGGTTCGGCCCAGGCCATGCCCCATTTGCCCGTGGCTTTGCCGTAAACGATCGCGCCCCACGGCTTGAGCCCGCCGACGTCGCGCAATTTGCGCAACAGGCCCATCGTCGCAATGTCGGTCAGCGGCAGACTGCTCTGCTGCTCGAACTCCTTGATCGCCGCGTGCGTCGCATCCGTCATCGGCCCGTCAAGCGGCCCCGGATCGAAATTCAATTCATAGAGCCGCTGGCGCAATTCGCCGAGCAGGACCGGATCGGTGATCGGAATTGAATTGTCGTTGCGCGACACCGGCGGGGTGAGCGCCGCCGTCTTCAACCCATCGAGCGTGATGCGCGCGATATCGGCGAAGGCGCCATTCGGATAGCGGTTCAGATAGGCCTCGAACAGCCGCGGATTTTTGTCGTCCTTGATCGAGTTCCAGAACGTGATCTCAAGATCGGTCTGATTGTCCGCCGGCGCCGCCGCTGCCGCCGCGGCGTCGGTCTTGGCCGGCACCAGCGCGACGATCGAACCGCCCAGCGAGCCATAGACGAACGGCTCCTGCCGATTGCCGGTCTTGATCATAACCTCGTCGCGCACACGCCCGAACGCGATGCGCAAATCGAGCCCCGGCGTGGCAAGATTGTGGAGCAACGCGGTGGTGAAGGGACTATCGGGCCCGTCGCCATCGGACGCCGTCGATCCGGCTTTGGCGGCAAAGGCAATCAGCGTGTTGGTCGTCGTCGGCTCGACCTTGGCGAGGCCGCGGCCGATGTCGCGGTTCGCCATGGTGCGTTTCATGGTCTTGTCGAACGGATTATCCCGGCAGGCATCGAGGATGACAAGGCGAAGCTGCCTGGCGGGGTCGAGCACGCGCAGGAAGCGGTCGAGTGAAACGGTCTCGTCGTCGACGTCGATGTCGCGCTCCAGCACCGCATCGACCGGAACGAGATAGTTTTCGCCATCCACCTCGATGCCGTGACCGGCGAAATAAATCACCGCGATGTCGGCGTTCGCCGTCGCATCGGTGAAGTCGCGCAGCGCGCGGCGCATGTCGTTGATGCCGATGTCGCGCTTGAGCACGACCTGAAACCCGGCGTGCCGCAACAGGTCGGCCATGGCGGCGGCATCGTTGGCCGGATTGGGCAGCCGCGGCGCTTGCTGATAGCTCGAATTGCCAATCACCAGCGCGACGCGCTGCTGCGCGCACGCCGGAGCGGCGAAACAGGCGGCCAGAAGCAAAACAGCCGCAATCAGTCTTGCCAGGACAAAACCCGGATTCCTCATGGCGCAGGCCCCAGACTGCGCCTTAAGAATATTGCATCGCGTTGCGGTTGCAACAGTGCAGAACCGCTGAATTTAATGAGTTTTTCCCGAGCGCAGTCCATACCGCCGAAGCTGCCGGTACGGCTTTTTCCTCGAAGTCATCGGGCCGGCCGCAATGCCAATTCCTGCCGCAGCCACAGCGCGCCGATCAAAAGCTTCGGATCTTCGATGCGTTACGCATCGACCATGTCGAACAGCTGATCGATCGGGATTGCGCGAATTTCGACGTCCTCGTCGCCGATGCCGCCGCCGGTAGCGACTTTGTCGGCATTGCCGACTTCGGCATAGAACAAATGGATACATTCCGAGGTGCCACCGGGCGAAGCGAAGAATTTGGCGATCGGTTTCACCGCGCGAATTTTGTAACCGGTCTCCTCGAGCGCCTCGCGGATCGCAGTTGTCTGCGCGCTTTCAGCGCGGTCGATCATGCCGGCACAAGCCTCGGTGAGCCAGCCGCCGTCGATGCCCTTGCCGAGCGTCGCTGCCCGGAACTGATTGACCGCGACGACGGATTTCGTGTCGGCATTGTAGAGCAGGATCGCCGCCGAATCGCCGCGCTCGAAGACCAGGCGGCGCTGCGGTGCGCTCATCTTGCCGTTATTCTGCATGTGCGAAACGACAAGCTCGTCGACTTTGAAGAACTCGTCGAACAGGCGTTTTCGCCCGCGAATATCCACTGCGCGGGATCCAGCCATCGCATCCTCCCCGGCCAACCGGCGATACCGGCAGACTAGGCTCTTACCAATTTCGATTCAATTTGAAGGAATGTTTGGTTTTATTCTAACGGATCGCCGGCCTCAATTTTAGAAAATTTGAACGACATTGCCCGCATCGGGAACCGGCGTTTTGCATGCGCCGTATTTGGCCGATGCGAGAGAAAAATGAACGATTTCTGGGGTGGCTGGCTTGAGGCGGTGCGTTTCACCTGCGAGGCGCAAAGCGTCATCTCTGCGCGGCTGATGCTGTTCGCATCTGGCGCACCGAACGCTGCGGAAGAAGCAACCCGCATGGTTGCGGAAAAGATCGCCGCCTTCGCCGAAGGTGGCATTGCCGCAGAACGGGCGCTGGCCGACGGACTTGGAATTTACGTCGCCGCCGAGCGGGCCTATTCGCCGCTGCAACGGGCCGTGCATGCCAATAGCGGGCGGTTGCTGGAAGCCTATCACTAAAACGAATGAGGACGGGCGCCTAGAACCCGTCCTCATGGACCGCCCCACCCGCGCCGTAGCTGGAGACAGCGCTACGGTGAGTTGGCGCAATCACTACCGTTTTGCTTCGGCGTCCAGTTCAAGCATTGCCGAGCGGCAACGCGACGAACCGGGTACCGCCGCTCATTTTCACGCGCATGAGCACTTCGTGCTTGCCCTGGGCTTTGGCGTCCTTGAGCGCGTTGCGCACGTCGCCCGCATTGGCGACGGCCTTGCCGCCGACGTCGAGGATGACGTTGCCGGTCGCAAAGCCCTCTTCCGCCGCCGGTCCGTCGGGATCGACCGCGGTGACCACGACGCCCTCGTTGCCGGCGCCGGAGACTTCGCTCGCCGGCGCCACTTGCAGGCCGAGATGCGGCACGCCGCTTTCCGGCTGCGCGCCGCCGGTATCGGCGCTGGCGACCTGCTGATCGTTCGGCATTTGCCCTAGCGTCAGCGACACCGTCTTCGCTTCGCCCTGGCGGATGATGTCGAGCTTGACCGCAGCGTCCGGCGCCATCGTGCCGATGTTGCGGGCGAGATCGCGGGCGTCCTTCACCGGCGTGCCGTTGACCGCGGTGATGACGTCGCCGGACTGGATGCCGGCTTTGGCCGCGGGGCTGTCGCCCTGCGGCTGGTCGACCATCGCGCCTTCGGCCTTTTTCAAGCCCAGACTATCGGCGATGCCGGCGGTGACCGGCTGGATCTGCACGCCGAGCCAGCCACGGGTGACGTGGCCGGTCTTTTCGAGCTGGGCCACGACGGTCTTCGCGGTATCGGCCGGAATGTCGAAGCCGATGCCGACCGAGCCGCCGGACGGCGAATAGATCGCGGTGTTGACGCCGATCACGTTACCGTCGACGTCGAACGCGGGGCCACCCGAATTGCCCTTGTTGATGGGCGCATCGATCTGGACATAGTCGTCATAGGGCCCGGCGCCGATGTCGCGGCCGCGCGCCGAGACGATGCCCGCCGTCACCGTGCCGCCCAGCCCGAACGGATTGCCGACGGCGACCACCCAGTCGCCGACTTTCGGCGATTGGTCGGCGAATTTCACAAAAGGAAAGTCGTTCTTGCCGCTGACCTTGATGACGGCGAGATCGGTCTTCGGATCGGTGCCGACCACCTTGGCGGAATAGATGGTGCCGTCATCGGTCGTCACCTGCACGGATTTGGCATGATCGACGACGTGATTATTGGTCACGGCATAGCCATCCGCCGAGATGAAGAAGCCGGAACCTTCGCCGACGATCGTCTCATGGTTTTGCGATTGGCGCTGCGGCGCACTCTGGCCGAACTGGCCTTGCTGGCCGAATTGCTGGAGGAATTTGTCGAACGGCGAGCCCGGCTGGACGGGGACCGGCTGCTGGTCGCCGTTGCCGTCGTTGCCGTTATCCTGACCGAATTCCTGCATCATGGCCGGTTCGGCGGAGCCGGGGATTTTCACCCGCACTGAAATCACCGCCGGTTTCACTTTGGCGACGATGTCGGAAAAGCCGGTCGGATGCTGCAGCGTCGCGTCGGCGGCGCGCGCGGACGGCGCGCCAAGGCCGAAGCTCGACGGGCCATAGCCGCCGGGACCGGCGAACAGCATGGCGGCGCCCAGCGCGCCCACAGACGCCAGCAGCGTGAGCCGGCGGATCGCCAGCGCTCTCGGTGTCTTGTTGGCTGTCTTGGTTGGTGTGTTGGAATTTTGCGAGGCGTACTCAGTCATGACCTGTCTCCATCTGTAGCCGGGGCGGCGCTTGCGGATACATTTGTCCACTCCGCGTTACAGCGGCCTGACGGTGGAATTAATTCTCGGAAATGAAGGCAGCGCGGGCATTAATTCGCGGCAAGGAATGCCACGGAGCACCGCGCGCTCTGGGCGTAGCGCTGGCGCGCCATTAGCCGGTCATCGATGCGCAGGATCGGGTAGTTGCGCGCGGCATGAGCAGGACGCACAATCTGCCTAAAAAAGAGGCATCAGTCACAATCGCTAGCGCCCGGCTGCGTTCTTATCAGCGACATCTCCATTGAATCAAAGGCTTAAGCCTGCGGCGACAATACCGGCAGGCGTGGCACGCGGCTTGCGGAAGAAGAGCCAAGCCACAACGCGCCACAGCCTGGGAGGCTTGCCAATGAAGCGCCGCGAATTTCTTAAATCCGTTACCGCGCTGACTGCCGCCGCCGCCGTTCCGGCCCCGGCGATCTGGTCGCCTGCCAAGGCGCAGGCGCGCAACGAAACGTTGCTGCTTGTCACCGAGAACGGACCGAACAATCTCGACATTCACGGTGTCGGCACCAACCGGCCCGGCTATGAAGCGTCGTGGAATTGCTACGACCGGCTGATCACGCACGGCAAAAAAACGCTTGCCGACGGCTCGCTGTCCTACGACCGCGACAATTTCACGCCCGAACTCGCCGAAGACATGAATGTCGGCGACATGTCGGTCACCTTCAAGCTGAAAAAGAACGCCAAATTCCAGGACGGCACGCCGGTGACCGCCAAGGACGTCAAATGGTCATTCGACCGCGCGGTGAGCGTCGGCGGCTTTCCGACCGTGCAGATGAAGGTTGGCTCGCTCGTCAACAAGGATCAATTCGTCGTCGTCGACGACGCGACCTTCCGCGTCGATTTCGTCAAGAAGGACCGGCTCACTGTTCCCGATCTCGCGGTGATCGTGCCCGGCATCTACAATTCCGAGCTGGTGAAGAAGAACGTCACCGATCAGGATCCCTGGGGGCTGGAATACACCAAGCTCAACACCGCCGGCAGCGGCGCGTTTAAGGTGGCGAGCTGGAAGCCCGGCGTCGAAGTCGTCTACGAGCGCAACGACGACTGGGTTGGCGGCAAGCTGCCCGAGCTGAAGAAAGTCATCTGGCGCACCATCCCGTCGGGCGGCAACCGCCGCGCCTTGATGGAGCGTGGCGACGCCGACATCTCCTTCGATTTGCCTCCCAAGGACTTTTCCGAAATGAAGCAGGAGGGCAAGCTGAAGATGATCTCCAATCCGATCGGCAACGGCATCTACAGCATCGAAATGAACGTGGTGAACCCGCCGTTCAATAACGACAAGATCCGCCAAGCCGTCGCCTATGCAATCCCCTACAAGGACATTGTCGATTCAGCGATGTTCGGCAATTGCAATCCGATGTTCGGCGGTCCGTCGAACGACGTTTCCACCATCGCCTGGCCGCAGCCCACCGGCTATGGCACCGATATCGACAAGGCCAAGGCGCTGATGGCGGCCGCCGGCGGCGCTCCCATCGACACCACGATCTCATTCGATCTCGGCGACGCGGTGAGGTGCGAACCGATCGCCGAACTATTGCAGGAGAGTCTCGGCCATATCGGCATCACCACCACCATTAATAAAGTGCCGGGCGCCAACTGGCGCAGCGAGATGGCGAAAAAGACGATGCCGATGATGGTGAACTTCTTCTCGGGCTGGCTCGATTATCCGGAATACTTCTTCCTGTGGTGTTATTCCGGCCAGAACGCCATCTTCAATACGCCGAGCTACGTCAATCCCAACATGGATACGTTCATCAACGGCGCGCGCGATGCCGCCGCAGTCGGCGACAACGCCAAATACGCGACCGATGTGGAAGGCTTCATTTCCATGGCTTACCACGACGTGCCGCGCGTCCCGCTGTTTCAGCCTTACCTGAACGTCGCGACCCAGAACAATATTTCCGGCTACTGCTACTGGTTCCACCGTCAGGTCGACTACCGCTCGATCGTGAAGACCTGACGGTTTGCCTCTTCCCGGCGCGGGGAGAGGCGGAGAAGCGGCAGATGCTGGTCAGTCTCGCCAAACGCCTTATCACCGTGATTCCGACGCTGGTCGGCGTCATCGTGGTGACGTTCCTGCTCACCCGCGTGCTGCCCGGCGATCCGGCGGTGTATTTCGCCGGTCCGGCGGCGACGCCGCAATCGATTGCCGATATCCGCAAAACGCTCGGTCTCGACCAGCCGCTGCCCAAGCAGTTTCTGCACTATGTCGACGACCTAGCCCACGGCGATCTCGGCAATTCGCTTGCCACCGGCCGGCCGGTCATGAGCGAAATTGCGTCGCGGCTGCCGGCTTCGGCCGAGCTGACGCTGTTCGGCCTGATCATCTCCATAGCGATCGCCATCCCGCTCGGCATTCTGGCCGCGGTCAAGCAGGGATCGTGGATCGACCATACCTGCCGCGTGGTGGCGACCGCCGGCGTCTCGCTGCCGGTGTTCTTCACCGGCCTGCTCTTGGTTTACCTGTTCTATTTCCGGCTCGGCTGGGCGCCGGCGCCGATCGGCCGGCTCGACGTGTTCTTCGACCCGCCGCCCCAGGTGACCGGCTTCTACCTGATCGACAGCCTGATCGCGCGCGAGCCCGATATCTTCATGGCGAGCCTCAAGCAGCTCATTCTGCCGGGGCTCACGCTCGCCATCTTCTCGGTGGCGCCGATCGCGCGCATGACCCGCGCCTCGATGCTGGCGGTGCTGTCGTCGGATTTCGTGCGCACCGCGCGCGCAAGCGGACTTTCCTCTTACACCGTGGTCATGACCTATGCATTCCGCAACGCGCTCCTGCCTGTCATCACCACGCTCGGCATGGTGTTCTCGTTCCTGCTCGGCGCCAACGTGCTGGTTGAGAAGGTGTTTGCCTGGCCCGGCATCGGCTCGTTTGCGGTCGAGGCGCTGATCGCGTCCGACTTCGCGCCGGTGCAGGGTTTCGTGCTCACCATGGCGATCATGTATGTGGCTCTCAATCTGTTGATCGACGTTCTCTACGGTGTCGTCGATCCGCGCGTGAGGCTGGAAGCATGACCGACATTGCCATCGCTCCCCGGCCGGCGAGCGGCCTTACCGCGCTCATTCGGCATGCGCGCTATGTCATCTCCGAGAATCCGGTCACCGGGCTCGCCTTCGGCCTGTTCGTGCTGATCCTGATCGCAGCTTTGGTCGGTCCCTGGATCGTGCCATACGACCCGCTGGCCAGCGCGGCGTCGGCGACGCTCAAGCCGCCGTCGATCGAACACTGGTTCGGCACCGACCAGCTCGGCCGCGATGTTTTCAGCCGCGTCGTGGCGGCAACGCGCCTCGATTTCACCATCGCCGTGGCCTCGGTCGCGCTGGTGTTTCTCATGGGCGGGCTGGCCGGCGTCGCCGCCGGCTATTACGGCGGTTGGACCGACCGCATCGTCAGCCGCATCGCCGACACCATCATGGCCTTTCCGCTGTTCGTGCTCGCGATGGGCATCGTCGCCGCGCTTGGCAACACGGTGCAAAACATCGTGCTGGCGACCGCAATCATCAATTTCCCGCTCTATGCGCGCATCGCCCGCGCCGAGGCGAATATCCGGCGCGACGCCGGTTTCGTCGAAGCGGCGCGGCTGTCCGGCAACAGCGAATGGCGCATTCTGACGTTTCAGATCCTGCCCAATGTGTTTCCGATCCTGGTGGTGCAGATGTCTCTGACCATGGGCTACGCCATCCTCAACGCCGCCGGCCTGTCCTTCATCGGGCTCGGCGTGCGGCCGCCGACGCCGGAATGGGGCATCATGGTCGCCGAAGGCTCCGCCAATATCATTTCCGGCGAATGGTGGATCGCGTTCTTTCCGGGCGCCGCTTTGATGGTGGCGGTGTTCTGCTTCAATCTTCTCGGCGATGGCTTGCGCGATCTGGTCGACCCAAGGAGACGGACATGATATTTCCACGCTTTGTCATCGTCCGCGAAGGCGGACGATCCAGTAAGTGCTACGCTTCGGCAAATTTCCGATCACCCTCACATCTTCTTCGCCCCCCGTGTTTACTGGGTGCTCCGCCTTCGCGGAGCACGACAATGAAGTGGAGGAGTATGTGACCGCGACGCCGACACTTGCCGTGGAAGGGCTGAGCGTGGAATTTCGCACCCGCTCCGGCATCGTGCGCGCGCTCGAAAATGTCAGCTTTGCCGTCGCCAAGGGCGAGACCATCGCGCTGGTCGGCGAGTTGGGCTCCGGCAAATCGGTCACGGCCTATGCGGT
The DNA here is from genome assembly GCA_963743395.1 of uncultured Alphaproteobacteria bacterium. Classification (GTDB taxonomy): domain Bacteria; phylum Pseudomonadota; class Alphaproteobacteria; order Rhizobiales; family Xanthobacteraceae; genus BOG-931. Next base: position 31,443 of record CAVUPV010000007.1, on the reverse strand, counting down.
GATGGGCATTCTCGATCCAGCCGGCCGCGTCACCGCTGGCCGCGCCATGCTCGGCAATCTCGACCTGCTTTCCGCCAGCCCGGGCAAGCTTGCCCAAGTGCGCGGCCGCGACATCGCGATGATTTTCCAGAACCCGCGCACCGCGCTCAACCCGATCCGGCCGGTCGGCAAGCAGATCGCCGACGTGCTGATGCGCCATGGCAAAGTGCCGCGCCGCGACGCGCCGGCGCAGGCGGTGGAAATGCTGCGCGCGGTCGGCATCACCGATCCGGCGCGCCGCGCCAAAGCCTATCCGTTCGAAATGTCGGGCGGCATGTGCCAGCGCGTCATGATCGCCATTGCGCTCGCAGCCAAGCCGTCGCTCCTGATCGCCGACGAGCCAACCACCGGCCTCGACGTCACGACGCAAGCGGTGATCATGGATTTGGTCAACGATCTCGCCGGCAAGATGGGCATGGCGACGATCTTCATCACCCACGATCTGGCGCTGGCCGGCCAGCGCTCCGCACGCATCGTCGTCATGCATGCCGGCCACGTGGTCGAGAACGCCCCGACTGCGGAGCTGTTCGCCCATCCGCGCCATCCCTATACGGCCGAGCTGATCGCGGCGACGCCGGATTCGGCGCAAAGCCTCGACGAGCTTGCCTCGATTCCCGGCTCGCTGCCGGATCTGCGCCGCACCGACCTGCCGCCGTGCCGCTATTCCGAGCGCTGTCCGCGCAAGCTTGCCGCCTGCGCACAGCCGCTGCCGCAACCGGCGCCGGGGACAGCGCACTTCGTCGCCTGCTGGAACCCAATTCCCGCCCAAGCTGTCAGCGCGCCGAAAGTGAGCGCGGCATGACCACCCTCCTCGACGTCGCCGAAGTCTCAAAAGTGTTTCCGGTCGGCGGGGGACCGGGCGCCTGGACGCGGCTGAAGCGCCGTTTGACCGGTGGCGTCGAGAAATTGCCGAAAGTCTATGCCGTCGACGACGTCAGCTTTGCCATCGAGAAGGGCGAAACCGTAGGCCTGGTCGGCGAATCCGGTTGCGGCAAGTCGACCCTGGTGCGCGCGCTGACCCGCCTGATCGACGTCAGCGACGGCATCGTCACGCTCGGCAAGCGCGAAGTGTCGGTCAAGCCGGCGCGGGTGTTCGCCCGCGATCGCGACCGCGCCCGTATCCAGATGGTGTTCCAGGACGCCGGCGAAAGCGTCAATCCGCGCTTCACCGGCTTCGACGCCATCGCCGATCCGCTGCGCCGCCTGCGCAAATTGCGCGGCAACGCGCTGACCGAGCGCGTCGAAACCGTGGCGAGCCAGTGCGGCCTACCGCTGCAACTGCTGACACGATATCCGCATCAGTTGTCCGGCGGCCAGCGCGCCCGCGTCGGCATCGCCCGTGCCATCGCGGTCGAGCCTGAACTCCTGGTGCTCGACGAGCCGACCGCGGCGCTCGACGTTTCGGTTCAGGTCGTCATCCTTCAATTGCTGCAGCGGCTGAAAAAAGAATTCGGCATGAGCTATCTGTTTGTGTCGCACGATCTTTCCGTGGTGCGGCTTCTGTGCGACCGCGTACTGGTGATGTATCTCGGCAAGATCGTGGAATCCGGACCCGCCGCCGAAGTGTTCGAGCATCCGCTGCATCCCTATACCCAGGCGCTGGTCGCCGCGGTGCCGCGGCTGCATGACGCGCCGAACGCGCACCTGCGGCTTTCCGGCGAGCCGCGCAGCCCGATCGATCCCGATCCGAATGTGTGCCGCTTCTACGGCCGCTGCCCGCGCGGCGTCGAGGCCTGCAAGACGACGATGCCGGAGCTGCGTAGTTTTGGCGCGCGTCGGGTGGCCTGCCACTTCGCCGAGGAATTTTTGCCGAAGCAAAAGGCGGCGTCATGAAGCGCAAGGCTGCCAGGAAGGCAAAGCCGGCTCCGCCAAAGAAGACAACGAAGGCGCCGCAACGGCAAAACCCCGTGAGCGAGATGGCCGCCGCGAGCGCGCAGGCGCTCGGCCTAAAGCTCGATCCGGCCTGGGAGGCCGGCGTCACATTCAATCTGCAACTGATCCTGCGTCATGCGGCTTTGATCGACGAATTTGCGCTGTCCGACGATGCCGAACCCGCGCCGATCTTCCGAGCCTGAAGCGTTCAGCGCCTGAAGTGCGTTATGCTTGATACACCGGCGACCCACTTCGATTTTATGACGGCGGCGGACATTGCCGCCGCGGTGACGTCCGGCCGGGCGCGCGCGGTCAGCGTCGTCGAAGCAGCGCTGGCGCGTATCCGCGAGCGCGATCCGGTGCTCAATTCCTTCACCGCGCTCACCGAGCAGCGTGCGCTACTGCACGCGGCGGCGATCGACCAAACGCGCGAACGGGGCGAAGCTGTGGGGCCGTTGGCCGGCGTGCCGTTCGCGGTCAAGAATTTGTTCGACGTCGCGGGACTGCCGACGGTGGCCGGCTCCAAGATCAACCGTGACGATCCGCCAGCCGGCCGCGACGCCGCGCTGATCGAGCGGCTGGAAGCAGCCGGCGCCATCCTGCTCGGCGCGCTCAACATGGGTGAATACGCCTACGATTTCACCGGCGAGAACGTTCACGACGGCGCCGCGCGCAATCCGCACGATCACGACCGCATGGCCGGCGGCTCGTCCAGCGGCTCGGCTGCGGCGGTCGGCGGCGGGCTCGTCCCGCTCGCGCTCGGCTCCGATACCAACGGCTCGATCCGGGTGCCGTCGTCGCTGTGCGGCATTTTCGGATTGAAGCCGACCTACGGCCGCTTGACCCGCGCGCGGACATTTCCGTTTGTCGCCAGCCTCGATCATCTCGGCCCGTTCGCCCGCACCGCCTACGATCTGGCGCTCGCCTACGACGCCATGCAGGGCTTCGATCCCGACGATCCGGTCTGCGCCGACACCCCCGCCGAACCGGTTACGCCGCTGCTCGGCCGAGGCACCGAGGGCCTGCGGGTCGCCGTCGCGTCGGATTATTTCAAATGCAAAAGCGGCGAGGCCTGTTACGCCATCGATCGCGTCGCGGCCGCGCTCGGCGCCAATCGCGACATTGCCATTCCGCAGGCCGAACGCGCCCGCTCGGCAGCCTTCATCATCACCGCGACCGAGGGTGCAAGCCTGCATCTGCATCGGCTGCGCAAGCGCGCCCAAGATTTCGATCCCGCCGTGCGCGATCGGCTGCTGGCCGGCGCCATGGCGCCGGCGTCGTTGATCGTCAAAGCGCAAAAATTCCGCCGCTGGTATCGCCAGCAGGTTTTGCAACTGTTCGAGGAGGTCGACGCCATCCTGGCGCCGGCGACGCCCTGCACGGCGCCGCTGATCGGCCAGCAGACTTTCATGCATGGCGACGTCGAACTGCCGGTGCGCGCCAATCTCGGGATTTATACCCAGCCGATTTCCTTCATCGGGCTGCCGGTGGTCGCCGTGCCGGTGCCGTTGAACCCGCTGCCGATCGCGGTCCAGATTATCACCGCGCCTTGGCGCGAGGACGTCGCGCTGCGGCTCGCGCACGCGCTCGAATCAAAGGGCGTGGTCGCAGCACCGCGGCCGCAACTTTAACCTTCCCCTGCAGGAGGAGGTAAAGGGAGAAAACCCCATGCAGCTTGACCTGCCTGAGGTCATTGCCGAAGTCAAAATCGCGTTCGAGCGCTATGAGAGGGCCCTCGTATCGAACGACATCGCAATCCTGGACGCGCTGTTCCACGACGACGCGCGCACCATCCGCTACGGCGGCGCGGAAAACCTTTACGGCTATGAGGCGATAAAATCCTTCCGCGCCGCGCGCTCGCCGGCGGGACTGGCGCGCACTTTGTCGAAAACCGTCATCAGCACGTTTGGGCGCGACTTCGCCGTGGCTTCGACCTTGTTCCATCGGCCCGCGACCGCCGGCAAGGTCGGCCGGCAGATGCAGACCTGGGTACGCTTTCCGCAAGGCTGGCGCATCGTCGCCGCGCATGTCAGCGTGATCGACGCGTGATGGAATCCATAATCGCGGTTTTTGCAAACCGGCTCGACCTGTGATTATGGATTCCGGGTTCGCGCTACGCGCGCCCCGGAATGACGAATGCAAGACATGCCGTATAAGAGCATTATCCTCGCCGTCTGCCTGATCCTCGCCGCGACGTTCGGCGCGCTCGCGGACGGTCCATTTGTCCTGCAGCCGTTGCGCGTTCCGCTGACGGGCGATTTGGGCACACTCGAAGCCTTGTTCGTCCGGCCGAACGAACCGGGCCGCTATCCGCTGGCGCTGATCGCGCATAGCTCGCCGCGCTCGCCGGCCGAGCGTCCTGCCATGACGCCGCTGGCGATGCTGCCGCAGGCGCTTGAATTCGTCCGGCGCGGCTGGGCGGCGGTGATCGTGATGCGCCGCGGCTATGGCGGCTCCGATGGCGGCTGGGCCGAAACCTTCGGCGGCTGCGCCAATCCCGATTATGCCGACGCCGGGTATGCCGGCGCCGACGACCTCAAGACGACGCTCGAATTCGTCTCGCATCGGCCTGACGTCGATCCATCGCGCATGATCGCGGTCGGCGTATCCGCGGGCGGCTTCGCCACCGTGGCGCTGACCGCCGATCCGCCAGCAGGCCTGGTCGCCGCCATCAGCTTCGCCGGCGGCCGCGGCTCGTTGGAAGATAATAAGGTGTGCCGGCCGGCCTGGCTGATCGACGCCTTTCGCGTCTTCGGCAAAAGCTCGCGCGTGCCGATGCTGTGGGTCTATGCCGCCAACGATCATTTCTTCGGGCCGGATTTGGCGCAACAGCTCGACGCGGCGTTCACCGGCGCCGGCGGCAATGTCGGCTTCGTCGCCGCGCCCGCGTTCGGCAGCGACGGCCATGGCCTGTTTTCGCCGGCCGGAATCCCGGTATGGACGCCTTATGTCGAAAAATTCTTGCAGCAGCAAAACTTGACGATGCGCGCCGAGCCGTTGCCGCTGCCGCTCCCGGCAATCGCCGCGCCGAAAGTGCTGGGCCCCAACGGCCAGAAAGCCTTTGCGGCGTTTCTGATCGACGGGCCACACAAAGCGTTCGCGCTGGCGGGTGACGGTTCGTTCGGCTGGAATAGCGGCATGCGAAGTGTCGAAGCGGCGCGCGCCGGCGCACTCAAGCTCTGTCAGCAGAGCGCAACGGATTGCAGCGTGATGTTTGTCGACGATGCGGCGGCAGGACATTAATCAGGACGCCACAAAAGCTCGCCAGCCGCCGAAGCTGGAAATATCGCGGGCCCCGGCTGTCGCTTCGGCCTCGACCAGAAAGCCTTTGACGGCGCGGCCGTCGCTCAGCTCCAGCGTGCCGATCGACAACGGCGGCGGCACAGCGCCGACGAAGCGGCCGAATGCGGCATCCAGGAGCGCCCAGACTTCGACCGCGATGGCCGCGCCGGCGCCGTTTTTCACGCGCAGCAAACCGGGCTTCGGCGGCTGCGTGCCGGCGAGCGCATAGAGCCGGTAATGCGGCGCGGTCTTGGCGCGATCGAGGAGCCGCGCCCCGAACGAGCGCAATTCGCCATTGAGCGGCATGCCGGACAGATGCGCGCCGACCACGGCGAGCGCGATCTCGCCCTCTCCGGCCATCGCCGAAAGGTTTTGCAGCGGCGGCTGCGCGACTTTGAGCGCGCCGAGCGGCAGGCCGGACGAATGGTGAAATTGCCGGCCGAGCGACGCCAGCATCGCGTCCTCGCCGCCGGGCGCGAGTAGCGTGATGCCGAACAGCAGGCCGTCGCTCCGCATCGACGCCGGCAAAGCGAGCCCGCACAGATCGAGCAGATTGACGAAATTGGTGTAAGTGCCGAGCTTGCTGTTGAGCGCAATCGGATCGGCCAAAACATCCGCAACGGTGTAGATCGTCGGCGTGGTCGGCAGCATTAGCGCATCGATGGAGACGAAGGCGCGCTCGCACGCGTGGCGAAATTCCGCCAATTTGTAAAACGCCGAGAACGCATCGGCCGCCGTTGCCGTCTCGCCGGCGGCAATAATCTGGCGCGTCACCGGATGAAAGGCATCCGGCGATGACGCGAGCAAATCCTTGACGGTGAGATAGCGCTCCGCCAGCCACGGTCCCTCGTAAAGCAGCTTGGCCGCGGCAAAAAACGGGGCCATATCGACTTCCACGATATGCGCGCCGAGCGCGGCCCAGCGTTCGAGCGCGGCGTCGTAAGCGGCGGCGGCAAGCTTGTCGCCGAAGAACTGCCGCTGCGCGGCCAGCGGCACGCCGAGCTTGACGTCGTTCGGCATCGGCCTGACGGCCTGCAATGGCCGCGCGCGCGAAAAAGGATCCGCATCGTCCGGCCCGGCGACGACTTTCAGCATCGCCACCGCATCGTCGACGGTGAGAGCAAACACCGAAACACAGTCGAGCGTGCGGCAGGCCGGCACCACGCCCGCGGTCGACACGAGTCCAAGGCTCGGCTTGAGCCCCACGATATTGGCAAACGCCGCCGGCACCCGGCCCGATCCCGCGGTGTCGGTGCCGAGCGCCAGCGGGGCGATGCCGGCGCCGACCGAAAGCGCAGCGCCAGTGCTCGATCCGCCGGGGATGAGTTTTTCGCCGAACAGATTGCGCGCGATGCCGTAAGGCGTGCGAGTACCGACCAGCCCGGTCGCGAACTGATCGAGATTGGTCTTGCCGAGAATGAGCGCGCCGGCGGCGCGCAGCCGCGCCACCGCGGTTGCATCTTTTTGGGGGTGATAGAGAAAAGCCGGACAGGCGGCGGTGGTCGGCAGGCCGGCGACGTCGATATTGTCCTTCACCGTCACCGGAATGCCGTAGAGCGGCAACGCTTTATCGCCACCGCGGGCAAGCGCTTTTGCGTCCGAGGCGACGTCTTCTTCGTCACGCAATTTGATGAAGATCGCCGGATCGTCATGGGCGCGGATCCGCGCAAAACTGCGCGCGACAATGTCCGCTGGACGTCGCGGCGCCGGTCCTGTAGGCGTCGAGAATCTCGGCGACCGTCTCGGTCACGTCGCTGCCACTTTCATTTCACCGGCGCGGCGTCGGGAATGAAGCGATGGCCGAACACCGGCTCCTTGTGCGGCGTCGGCGGCAATTCCCAGGCGCCGGTCGAGGGCGGACGCACCTCGGCGTCGACATGTACGTCGAGCAGGAACGGCTTGTTGGCCTTCACCGCGTGATCGAGCGCGCCGCGAAAATCCTGCGATTTTGTCACGGTCAGCGCATCGACGCCGGCCGCCTTCGCCCAGGCGGCGAAATCCGGATTGAACGGCTTCTTGTTGTCGCCCTGATGGAACATGGTGCCGTATTCGCGGCCGCCGAACATGCCGAGCTGAATGTCGCGGATCGACACCCAGCCGAAATTATTCCAGATCACCCACACCACCGGAATGTTGTATTCGACCGCGGTGCACAGCACGTGCGGCACCATGGTGAAGCAGCCGTCGCCGGTGACCGCGACCACCGGCCGGTCCGGCGCTGCAAGCTTGGCGCCGAGCGCGCCGGCGGCGCCGAAACCCATGCCGGAAAAGCCCCAGGAATTGAGCATGGTCTGCGGTTTGCGCGCGTTCCAGAACTGCATGTACCAGTTATGGCTGACGCCAACGTCGCAGCAGATGATGCCGTCAGGCGGCAGCACCGCCTGGCAATCGGCGACCACCCGCTCCGGCCGCATCGGCGAGGCGTGCAGCTCGAAATTCGGCCGCACGAATTTTTCCCACTCGGCGCGCCATTTGGCGATGTCAGCGAGCCATGGCTTGGTTGCGCCGAACTTCGCGCCGCGCCGCTCGAGCTCGGCGAGGAGCTGGCGCAGGAACGTGCGCGCGTCGGCGAGAAGGCCGAGATCGGGCGGATAATTGCGGCCGAGCTCGGCCGGATCGACGTCGACGTGGATGAGTTTGGTGTCCGGGAAATTCCACGAATAGCCCGGCATCCATGACGAGGCCGAGCGGTCGTCGAAGCGCGCGCCGATGGCGAGGACGACGTCGGCGCGGCGGCCGGCTTCGTTGGCGGGAAAGGCGCCGTTCCTTCCGATGAAGCCGAGCGACAGCGCGTCGGTCATGTCGAGGCAGCCCATGCCGTTGGGCGACGAGATCACCGGAATGCCGAGTTTTTTGACAAATTCGGTGAGCTCGCGGCTTGCTTCCGACAGGGTCACGCCATGGCCGATGAAAATCACCGGCCGCTGCGCGGCCGAGGATCATGTCGAGCGCGCAAGAAATTTCTTCCGGCGAGGCGCCGCTGCGCTGGGTGTTGAGCGGCGGCGCCGGCGGCGGCATCTCCACGTCATCTTCTTCCTGAAAGACATTGAACGGCACGTCGATATTCACCGGGCCCGGCCGGCCGGACAGCATCGTGGTCATCGCCTGGCGCAAGGCGAGCGGCAGCATGTCGACGCGGGTCGGCTGGAAGCTGCGCTTGACCACCGGACGAATGACGTTGACGAAATCGGCCTGGAAATGCCGGTTGATCTCCTGGAACGGGCTGCGGTTGAACTGCGAGGTCGGCACGTTGGCAGTGATCGCCAGCAGCGCCGAGGAATCCGTCAGCGCGCAAGCGAGCGGCATGACGATATTGGCGGAACCCGGCCCGCACGAGGTGAGCGTCGCCACCGGCTTATGCTTGACGCGGAAATAGGCATCCGCCATGTGCGCGGCGACCTGCTCGTGGCGCGGCGAGATGAGCTTGATGCGGTCGCGCGCCTGGTAGAGCGGGTCGAGCATGCCGACATTGCCATGCCCGCAAATGCCGAAGACATAGGGAATGTCGTTGGCGATCAGATACTCGGTGATCAGCTCGGCGCCCTTCATCCGTGGCATTTTTGCTCCTGAGAGGTCTTCGGCACCGGCACAATACAAATCACTTCATTCGGTGTCATCACCCGCGAAGGCGGGTGATCCAGTAATCCAGGATTGAGCTCGATAATATCGCCTGCGTGTACCGATGCCCCGCCTCCGCGGGGCATGACAAATCCGGCTAGTCGCACATACCGCGCCTGCCATTCTTGCGGCGACAGCTTCTGTTCGCTTTTGCTCATGGCAATGGTTCTCCTTTTCGCGGCGCTGAACTCCCTCTCCCCGCGTGCGGGGAGAGGGTTGGGGTGAGGGGGCCTCGCCGCTGGGCTCAGACTAGAGCGCTCAGAATCGCGGAGAGGCCCCTCACCCTCGCTCACTTCGTTCGCTCGACCTCTCCCCGCGCGCGGGGAGAGGTGAAGTCACGCGTCATCCTTCTCGCGACGCCTCTCCGCGTCCGAGCTTTGCCACGCCAGTAAAGAAAGCCCTTCCAATCTCCTCCCTCAAAAAAGGAGGGAGGCGGAGCGCCGAGAGACGCATCCAACGGGAGACCGCAATGTGCGGCGCGCGCCATGCTCCATTTCACGGAGCCGGACCCGCTCGCCTTTCGGCGCTCCACCGCGGCACTTCGCCGGCTGTTACCCCGGCTCGGCTGGGCCGCGCTTCCTGGAATCGCCGGGTGCAAACGGGAGGACCCTCCCCGGCGCCAGTGCAGCCAGCACCTGGCAAACCGCCACGTGCCGGACCGGACGATGCCCAGGACCGCCCGCCGTCAGCGGTGTATGGCCGCGCCGGCGGGAACCGCTCCCGTTCCACTTTCGAAAGTACCCCTCGCGAAAGGTCCCTCCGCGAACGAGATGGGGGAGGACGTAACCGAACCAGTGACCCACGTCAAGGGCCTGTCCCCAATAATGCGACGCTACCAAAAGCAACCAAGTCGCCCGGATGAGCGGAGCGAAATCCGGGCTATCATCCCGGCATTGGTCAGCAGTGTAGGGTGGGCAAAGGCGCGGAGCGCCGTGCCCACCAAATTGTCACGGCAAACTCCGATGTCCCGCTATCGTCGGCTTAAGATCGAAGGTGGGGCGTTCTTCTTCACGCTCGCACTCGCTGACCGTGGCAGCGATCTGTTGGTCCGGCACATCGAACGTCTGCGCAGCGCCTATGCCGCGGTGGAAAGACGATATCCGTTCGAGACTGTTGCCATCTGCATCCTGCCCGATCACATCCGTGCCCTGTGGTAGCTGCCAGACGGCAATGCCGATTACGCCTCGCGCTGGAGTCTGCTCAAATCCGGTTTCTCACGCGGTTTTCCCCCGGCGAAACGCTCGATGAGCAAGATACGGAAAGAGAAAAGGGCATCTGGCAACGCCGCTACTGGGAACATGCCATCCGTAACGATATCGATCTCGAGCGCCACGTCGATTACATCCACTACAATCCGAAGCACGGGCTGGTGACGCGCGTCGCCGACTAGCCGTTCAGCAGTTTCCACCGTTATGTTGCGCGAGGCGTCTTGCCCAGAGATTGGGCTGGCGATGCGAGTTTGTCCGGGCGGTTCGGCGAATGAACGCGTGGGCACGGCGCTTTGCGCCTTAGCCCACCCTACGTGCCGTTAGAGCGTAGGGTGGGTAAAATCGTCCGTTCCCGCCATTCCGCGTGGGCATCGCGTATCAACGATCTTGCCCACGCCGAAAGGCGACGCGTCGCGATGCCCACCCTACAGTTCGTCCCGCAACCCCGCCTGCTTGACCAGCGGATAGGTGGTGTCGCGGAATTCGCGCATGCCGTCGATATAGCGCGGGAAGGACAACAGCACGCCGTCGAGGCCGATTTTCGACAGCGTGGCCAGCCCGTCGACGATCTGCTCCCTGGTGCCGATCAGCGGAAAGCCGCCCCAGCCGGAGATCATCATCTCGGCCATGGCGTTGCGCCGTTCCTCGGGATAATCGCGCTTGTTGATTTCGGCACCCATCGTATCGATGACGTTGCGGGCGGCGACCCAGTCGCCCTTTTCATGCACATAATAATGATAGAAGTCGCGGGCCTCCTTCTCGGTTTCCGCCTGCACGATATTGGCATTGCTCCAGACCCGCACCTCGCGGCCGTAAGTCTCGCACGCCAGCGTTTTGTAGGCGGCGATATGGGCGGTGTTGGTGGCGATGTCGTGGCTGCGGATATTGGTGAAGATCAGGTCGCAGTGCTTGCAGGCGAAATGCCGGCCGCGCTCCGACGAACCGGCATTCATAATCACCGGATGCGGCGACTGGATCGGCTTCGGCTGCAGGTAGCCGCCCTTGATGCGATAAAACTTTCCATCGAAGTCGAACCGCTCGTCCTCGGTCCACAGCCGCTTGACGATGGTGACCCATTCCTCGGCGCAGGCGTAGCGGTCGTCGTGCTCCATGAGCGACACGCCGAACATTTCCATTTCCGGAAAATTCCAGCCATTGACGACATTGAGCGTGTAGCGCCCGCCCGAAATATGATCGATGACGGTCGACTGCTTGGCGGCGACGATCGGATGATTGAGCGCGACATGCGAGGTCGAGATCACGCCGGAATTCTTGGTCGCTCCGGCGATGCCGGCGGCCCAGGTGAAGGTCTCGAAACCCGGCCCCTGCGGATCGGTGGCGCCGCCAAAACCGCGCCAGCGCGCCACCGGCACCAGCGCCTCGAAGTCCATGTCGTCGGCGAGCCGCGCCAGCGTGACGGTGTTCGGCCAGGTGATGCCCAGCCGGCCGTCGAGATCCGACATCACGCAGCCGGAATCGAGATTGGTCTGGAAGGTGCCGAATTTGAGCTTGCGGCCGCCCAGCGCCGGATTGGTGTCGCGGCGGTCTTTCTGATGCGATCGTGTATTCATGTTGGCCTGCAATCCCTCATCCTGAGGTGGCTCGAAGCAGCCCTCGAAGGATACGGCCCGAGCGTCCGGGCTGTCACCCTTCGAGGCGAGCCATAAGCGCGTAGCCGCACTTATGGCTCGCGCCTCAGAGTGACGGCCATTTTTATTTGCCGCGCCGCTTCACCCGGCGCGCCAGATAATCGAAATTGATCTGGAATTGCTCCGGCTGGGTGATGATGGCTTTAAGCTTCTCGATATCGGCGCGCGGAAATTCGGGCACCACTTCGCCTGCGGCTTCGGCGAGCAATTGCACCATCGCACCGTTCTCCAGCATGATGGCGCCGATCACCGTCTCGGCGATGGTCGCACCGGTGACGACGACGCCGTGATTCTTGAGCAGCACGCCGCGGCCCCGGCCGAGCGCGCGCGCCACACCGGCGCCCATCTCGACGGTGCGGATCAGATTGATGGTGTCGGTATAGGTGCCGAGCGCCTTGTAGAACAGCGCGCCCGGCTGGCTATAGCATTTGAGCGTGCGGCCGGTCGCCGACAGCGCGGTCGAATAAGTCGGATGCGTGTGGATGACGCAATTGACGTCGGCGCGCGCTTTGAAAATTTCGGAATGGATGAAGACCTCGCTGTGGCGGCGCGCCTTGCCGGCCACGACCTTGCCGTCGAGATCGATGGTGAGGATGTTTTGCATCGTGATCTCGTCGAGACCGATGCTGTGCGCCTTCATGAAGAAGAGCTTTGGATCATCCGGCAGGCGGAACGAAATATGGCCGCGGGTGAAGTCGTCCTGGCCCTCGGCAACCAGCACTTTGCCGGCGGCGATCAGTTCCTGCTTGATCGCTTTATGCGATGCTTTCTCGCGCGCCGGCTTGAGCATTTCCTCACCCGTCACAAATCCAGGGCGCAACAGAACAGGGAATTGCCCGAGCCTCAAGGGGGTCTCTGCGTCGGCGTCCCGCCCCGCAAAAGCAAACAGCGCCGCACGGGGGTGCGGCGCTGCTCTCAACACGCGGCGGGCTGGGTTTAGGCCGCCTTACGGTTGACTTGGGTTTCCGCCATCGAGGTCAGCTTCTTGTCGGTTGCCTTTTCCTCGTCGAGCGTCTGGTTGAGCAGCGTGGCCACGTCGTTGTGGCCGAGCTGCTTCGCCCAGGAAATCAACGTTCCGTAGCGGGTCATCTCGTAATGCTCGACGGCCTGCGCCGCCGCGATCAGGGCCGCATCGAGCACCTGCTTTTTCTCGACCTCGCCGGCGACCTCGTTGGCCTCCTTGATGATGCCGTCGATGGCCGGGCAATCGACGCCTTGCGCCTTCTTGCCGATCGCCTGGAACGACTGCTCCAGCCGTTTGACGTGGTTCTCGGTTTCGCGCAAATGCGTCTGGAAGCCCTGCTTGAGCTGCGGATCGTTCGCCTTCTCGATCATGTCCGGCAACGCTTTCACGATCTGCTTCTCGGCGTAATAAATGTCGCGCAGCGTGTGCACGAACAGGTCTTCCATTGTCTTGATGTCTTTGGTGAACAGTCCCATGGCTGTCGGGTCCCTATGGTTGTTGGTTGTTGGGGCGGCAGGCTGTTGCGGTGCCCAGCCGGGTTACTGACGGCAACGAGAAGACGATGCGAGTCGTTCCGGGAACTCGCGAAGCGCTGATACGAAATAATTGAAGTTCCGTTGGAACGCGAAAGGCCGGCGCGTGGCCGCGCCGGCCTGTTGTCTTTTCACATGCGATCGCGATTAACGCGGCGAAGTCGGAACCGCCTGCCGGATCGCAAAGTCGTCGCGCAAATCGCCGCCGAGGACGCCGCCAAGCGTGGCGCAAGCGGCCCCGAACAAAAGCGACATAAACGTCCAGAACGACACATAGGCCGCGGCCTTGCGCGCCGCATCGGCCGCTTGCGTGGCGTCCTGCTTGGCCTGGGTGAGCACATCATTGACGCGCTTCTGCGCATCCTGCTGGCTCAGGCCGGTCTGCGCCGCCACGATTTGCGCCAGATAGGCACTGTCATCATTGGAAATGCCGTTCGGGCCCAATGAGGTGAGCATGATGCGATAGATCTGGCCGCGCTCCTGGTTGTTGTTGCTATTGTTCGCCGCACCGCCGGCCCCGGCCGCGCCGGCGCCATTCGCGGCACCATTATTGGGGGCGCCTTGATTCGCCGCGCCCTGGTTCGTCATGCCTTGCGGCGTCGGGCGCAACAGCATGTCGGTGAAGTAATCCATCGACGGGGCCTGGCTGGCGGCGCCAGCTATTCCGACGGCGGCGGTTCCGGTGAGCGCCGTGCCGGCGGCCGAGCCGATCTTGTTGATGGCGCCCGCCAGGATAAGCGAGCCAACGACGACGCCGATCGCCCAGACGACGAGGCCATTGGCGCCGTCGCGGAATTTCACTTCGCTCGAATGCATCGCGGCCGGCGGACGCCGCAGCCGCCCGGCCACGTAGCCGCCGACGGCGAAGCCGACGGCTTGCGCGAACACAAGCCACAGCGCGCCGATGACCGTCATCGTGCTCGCGGATGGTGAGGACGAAGAGGAATAAGGCGATACCACCTCCATACCGATGCCGGTGCCGAGCGCGATGACGATGATCGAAACCGCGATCGCAGTGAATGCGCCGGCAATCACCGCACTCCATGACACGCCGTTCCACGCGCCGTTCAGTCCGTTCAGCGCCGGCGAACGCGCAATGCCGTCGCCAGTGAGTACTGTTTCGTCCGTTGTAAAGGCCATGTCCCAAAACTCCTCAGGAAGGTTCGTTGCGCCGACGCGGCTCGCCGAAGGGAAATCCGGCATAGCCGAACTTCGCCATCCTGTTGCCGCGTTTCGTGGGGTGAACCACCGAGGCCGGTTCCGGTTCCTTGCTTTGCGCATTCCTTGGGCATTGCTTGGGCACTTCCTGGAATGACGCAGCGCAGCAAATGCGTGGTACGGAACTTTTTGGCGGCCCGGCATTTTTCATTGCGACAAAGTGAAGGATAAAGTCATGCTCAATCTGGTCGTAACGCTTCTGGTCATCGCGCTGATCGCGGCCGTGCTCGGCTTCGGCGGCATCGCGATGGCGGCGGTCGGCATCGCCAAGATCGTATTCTTTGTGGCGCTGCTCCTCTTCGTCGTGGCCGCAATCGCCGGAACCATGCGAACGGTTTAGCGCGCCAAACGGTTTGCGGCGGCAATCCGTTCCGGTCGCTATTTCCCAGGGAACCTTTGTAGTTCCGCCCGCGTTGAGCGGGCGGCGCAGGATTGGGGACATACGCTCGTGTATCAGACGAACCGGCGACAGCTTCTCGGTTCAAGCGCCGTAATGCTGTTGCTGACGTCGAGAACCGTGCGGGCCGCCATCATCAAGAGCGGCATTCCCTGGAAACCCGGCGCCGCCGATCCGCCTGAGCCTGTTACGCGCGGCGGCTGGAAATATTTCACGCCGCAGGAAGCCGCCACGGTCGAGGCGTTCGTCGACCGCCTCATTCCCACCGACGATCTGTCGCCCGGCGGCAAGGATTGCGGCTGCGCGGTCTATATCGATCGCCAGCTCGCCGGACCCTACGGCCGGTTCGAGGGCTATTACATGAGCGGCCCGTTCCAGCAGGGCACCAAGCAGCAGGGTCCGCAATCGCCGATCGACGCCGGCGATGCACTATCGCCAGGCGCTTGCCGCGCTCGACAAAGCCTGCCGCGACAAATATTCCGGGCGCGCCTTCGCCGATCTCGCCGACGAGCGAGAAGGACGAAGTCATCAAAGGACTTGAAAGCGGCTCGCTCAAGCTCGACGGCGCCGACAGCCAGGATTTCTTCAAGCTCATCCTCAAAGACACCCAGACACGGCTTTCTTGCCGATCCGATCTACGGCGGCAACAAGGACATGGCATCGTGGAAAATGATCGGTTTTCCCGGCGCGCGTTACGACTATCGCGACTGGATCGATCGTCACAACCAGCGCGATCCCGCTGCCGCCGATCGGCATCGCCGACCATCCGAACTGGGCGCAATGAGTTGCTTAGCGAGCACCACCGATGGCGCGCAAAGCTTCCGCGCAAAGATGTCGTCATCATCGGCCTCGGCTGGACCGGCTCGATTCTCGCCAATGAGCTGACCGATGCCGGCCTCGACGTAGTCGCGATCGAGCGCGGGCCGTGGCGCGACACCGCGACCGACTTTTCCATCACCTACACGCAGGACGAGCTGCGCTACCGCATTCAGCACGAACTGTTCCTGCGCCCTTCGCAGATGTCGGTGACGTTCCGCAACAATGCCAGCCAGACCGCGCTGCCGGTGCGCGACATGGGGCGCATTCATGCTCGGCAACGGCGTCGGCGGCGCCGGCGTGCACTGGAACGCCGAGACCTGGCGCTTCCTGCCGACCGACTTCACGGTGCGCAGTCGCACCTGACGCAGCGCTATGGCGCGAGTTTCCTGCCCGAGGACATGACGATCCAGGATTGGGGCGTCACCTATCGACGATCTCGAGCCGCATTACGACCAGTTCGAATATCTGTGCGGCACCTCCGGCCCGGCCGGCAATATCAAGGGCGCCATCCAGGACGGCGGCAATCCGTTCGAGGGCGCGCGCTCGCGGCCCTATCCGACGCCGCCGCAGAAGCAGGCCTACGGCCACACGCTGTTCGCCGAAGGCCGCCAAGGAGCTCGGCTACAAGCCGTTTCCGCAGCCGTCCGGAAACCTGTCGCAGGCCTATACCAATCCGCTCGGCGTCACGATGGGGCATGCACCTATTGCGGCTTCTGCGAGTGGTTCGGCTGCGCCAATTATTCCAAAGCGACGCCGCAGACGACGATGCTGCCGGTGCTGCTGCGCAAATCGAATTTCGAGGCGCGCACCGAATGCGAAGTCACCCGCATCAATCTCGACAGCACCGGCAAGCGCGCCACCGGCGTCACTTATGTCGACGCGTCCGGCGAAGAATTCGAGCAGCCGGCCGATCTCGTGCTGCTGTGCGCGTTCTCGCTGTTCAACGTGCAACTGCTGCTGCTGTCCGGCATCGGTGCGCCCTACGACCCGCAAACCGGCACGGGTCAGATCGGACGCAATTTCACCCACCAGACGATGTCGGACGCGCTCGGCTTTTTCGACAAGGACAAATACAACTTCAATCCATTCGTCGCGTCCGGCGCGATCGGCATGATGCATCGACGAGTTCAACGGCGACAATTTCGACCACGGTCCGCTCGGATTTGTCGGCGGCGGCTATATCGGCGAGGTGCAGACCAACGGCCGTCCGATCCAGACCACGGCGGTGCCGCCCGATACGCCATCCTGGGGCCCGCAATGGAAACAGGCGCTCAAGGACAATTATCTTTAGCACCATCAACTCGGCCCGGCGCGTGCCACGGCTCAATGTACAGCTATCGCGACAACTATCTGAGCCTCGATCCGACCTACAAGGACCGCTTCGGTCGGCCGCTGCTGCGCATGACCATCGATTTCCACGACAACGAACTCAAGATGAGCGCATTCCTCACCGACAAATACGCCGAGATCCTGCAGCAGATGGGCGCCAAGCAGATCGTCAAACATCCGCGCAAGGGCCCCTACGACGTCACCGCAGTACCAGACCTCGCATCTGTGCGGCGGCGCCATCATGGGCGACAATCCCGGCAACAGCGCGCTCAACAGCTACCTGCAGAGCTGGGACGTGCCGAATCTGTTCGTGCAGGGCGCAACCGCCTTTCCGCAGAACGCCGGCTACAACCCGACCGGCACCGTCGGCGCGCTCGCCTATCTGGTCGGCCGCGGCGATCCGCTCGCAGTATCTCAAGAATCCGGGGCCGCTCGTCCATGCGTGAGGAAGCTCACATGCTCGCCGAGATCTGTCGCGCGCTGTTGCTCGCCGGCGCGGCATCGAGCTGGCCGCTGGCCGCGCGCCGCCGGCATCGACAAGCAGGATTTCAGCCAGATCGAACGCGGACATTACCTTGCCATCGTCGGCGACTGCGCGGCCTGCCATACGCTGCCGGGCAGCGGCCGCGATCTCGCCGGCGGCCGGCCGATCGAAACGCCGTTCGGCCAACTCGTCGCGCCCAACATCACGCCCGATCCGGAAACCGGAATCGGCGCCTGGACCGACGACGAATTCGTCGACGCACTGACCAAGGGCACCGGCCGCGACGGCACGCATCTCTATCCGGCGATGCCCTACACCTATTACACCAAGGTCACGCGCGACGACGCCCTCGCCATCCGCGCCTATCTCAACACCATTCCGGCGGTCCACAACGAGGTGAAAGTCGGATCAATTGCCGTTCCCGCTCGACATCCGCACCGGCATGGCGGCCTGGAATGAAATGTTTTTCAAACCCGGCGCGTTCGAACCGGATCGCGAACAAGAGTGCAGCGTGGAATCGCGGCGCCTATCTCATCGAAGGTCTCGGCCATTGCGGCCTGTGCCATACGCCGAAGAATATCCTTGGCGGCGACAAGAGCCGACGAACAGTTGCAGGGTTACAGCCTGCAAGGCTGGTTCGCGCCGAACATCACCAACGATTCGCGCCGTGGGCTCGGTTCATGGTCGGTCGAAGACATCGCCACCTACCTCAAGACCGGACACAACGCGACCAGCGCCGCGACCGGCTTGATGGCGGAAACGCTCAATCTCTCCACCTCGAAAATGAGCGACGACGACCTCAAGGCGATCGCCGCCTACCTCAAAGATCGTCCGGGCGACCCGGCCGATCAGCCGAACCCGCAACAAACCGCGTCCACCGCACCCGACCAAGGGGTGATGAAAGCCGGCGCGCAGATCTATGCCGATGAATGTTCGGGCTGTCACATGTCGAACGGCAAGGGCACGCCCGGCCTCTTCCCGTCGCTCAACGGCACGCCGGTGGTGCAGCAGACCGATCCGGCTACGCTTCTGCATGTCGTCTTGCGCGGCGCGCTTGGCGTCGGCACCACGCCGGCGCCGACCGCCGCGGCGATGCCGCCCTTTGCCTGGGTGCTCAATGACGATCAGGTCGCCGACGTTGTCACTTATATTCGCAATGCCTGGGGCAATTCCGCACCGGCGGTCAGTTCAAGCGACGTCGGCAAGACGCGGGAAGCTCTGATCGAGCGCAGCGACTGACGCGCAAGCGTCAGCCGAAATAAACAAGCCAGATTATCGCGAACACAATGACGATTGCGGCGACGCTGAAGCCCAGCACGTAACGCACATTGTGCCCGGTGACACCCTGCCGGGCTTTTTGCGCCGGCACCACCGGCCCGGGCTGCGGAGCCGGGTCATTGCCGTACGGAGTGCTCATGGCGATCTCCTTGCAATTCCTAACCGATCAAAAAAACCAATATTTGCCGGGAGATAACGCCACGACGCAAATATCGGTTCCGCGCGTTCCGCCGTGGTGCGTCATTGCAGCAAATCTATGCAGAGGATTCTGGAACGCGATTGTCGCAGGCGAGTTGGGGCAAGAGGTCGGGTCAGGTGGGGGACGTCGCGAAGGCAACGTCCGAGACCCGATTTGAGGGAGAACAAGGAGAGCGACAAATGAAGAAGACATTGATGGCTACGGTCGCCATAGCGGCGGTAGTCGGTTTTAGCGCGCTGGCGGCAGCGCAAACTTCCGATCAGGGCAAAGGCCCTGGCGGATCAACGGCGCAAGAGCAGAAGGTCACTCCTGGCGCCGCAATGAAGCCCCAAGGCGCGCAAGGCACCAAGCCCGACCAGCGCATGGGACAAGAGCAGAAGAAAGAAACAACCCCGCAGCGCGCTGCACAGGACGACAAGCGCGGCGTCGAGCAAAAGGGCGCGCAGGAAGACCATGGCACGCCGAGCAAGGGCGCTCAGAATGAGACCAGCAAATCGACCAAGGGTGCTCAGGACGACGCCAACAAGTCCGGCGCGAACGCGAACGACCGCAACGCCAGTCAGGCGCCCAATTCGCGCGGCGCATCTGTCCAGTTGTCGTCCCATCAGCGCTCCAAGATCCAGTCGATCGTCGGCCACAACAGCGGCGCGCGCGTGACGGCCAACGTGAACTTCAACGTCACGGTCGGCGCCGTGGTGCCGCGCGACGTCCATGTCGTGGTGCTGCCCGAAGATGTCGTCGAAATCGTCCCGCAATACCAGGGCTTCGACTACATCATCGTCGGCGACAATATCCTGATCATCGATCCGAATTCGATGGAAATCGTTGACGTCATCCCGGTCTAACGTCCGGACCCAAGACAATTGAGCGGCCTGGATCGGTAATCCCGATCCAGGCCGCCTTTGCTTGTCCAGATCCCGCGCCGGCGAAATCCGCGCCGCGTTAGGCCGCCTTGTCCGCCTTGACCGGCAGCTTGTTGCCGTGAATGAGGTCATGGATGGCGGACAGCTTCTCGACCACATGCGGCGACAGGATGAACGGATAGATGTCCAGCAGCCCCATGGTGCGGTTGAGGCTGTTGAGTGCGTTGCTTAACGGAATCCAGGTTTCGATCAGCGGCGAGGCTTCGCGGACTTGATAGGGATCGAAATCGACCTGGGCATCGAGCTCGCCGGGACGCGCCAACCGCGGATGCACATAGAGGCCGAAGGCGCGCGCCATTTCCAGCGTATCGACAATGTGGAGATAATGCGCCCAGGTCTCGGCGAAATCCTCCCACGGATGCGACGTCGCGTAGGCGCTGATGAAATTCTCCTGCCAGTTCGGCGGCGCGCCGTTGGCGTAATAGTTTTGCAGCGCCTGGCCGTAATCCAAGGTGTCGTCGCCGAACACTTTGCGGCAGTCGTCGATGAGGCCGCCGTCGCGCACCAGCACATCCCAGAAATAATGGCCGACCTCGTGACGGAAATGGCCGAGCAGCGTGCGATAGGGCTCGTGCATGGTGGTCCGCCGCTTCTCGCGTTCGACGTCGTCGGCCTCCTCCAGCGCGAGCGTGATCAAGCCGTTGTCGTGGCCGGTCATGACCCGCGGACCGTTGAAATGCGAGGAACTGGCAAGGAAATCGAACACCAGGCGTTCGCCGCCATCGTCGCCCTTCTCGTCGAGCGGCAGATTGAGCTTCATCAGCGTGTAGAACAGCCGATGCTTGGCGAGTTCGATCTTGCGCCAGGAGACGAGATTTTCGGCAACGCTGGTATCGGGAATGGTGCGATTATGGCGACAGGCCGCGCAAAATGTGTCGGACGAGTCCGTCTCGACCATCCAGTTGCAAACATCGAACCGCACGTTGGCGCAGAACCGATAGAGCTTTTTTTCAAGCGCCAGAGCCCGCCAGACTTCGCCCTCGGGCTCCAGCGCCGATATGTTCATGATCTCGGGGATGAACCCGAGCCGATGTCCGCAGTTTTCGCAGACGGTATTTTCAAAATAGAGAAGTTGCCCGCAATGCTGGCATTTAAAGAGCTTCATAGGCGCTGCTTTTTGTCCCGTGCATCGTCCGAAAGTGCACCCTCATCGCGGGGGATTACGTCGCCGCGCGCGAATCGTTCCTCCCTTTGCGGAACGGTAAAAGGCCGCAACCGAAAAGGACAAAGGAATCCCCCGGCTAAAGTCTGGCGAGGTCAAATCCTTGTGGATCGAACCGCTGGCATTGGCAGCCGGGATTTGTAAATCGCCCAAACTCAGCTGCCGAATTCTATTTTGGATACAAAAATTCTATTTTGGATACAATATGATAGTGGAATTCGGTTCCGTGATTGAAATGCAAGTGCGGTTCCCGGAACAACCCTCGCAACGTCTCGTTAGGCACAAGTCGAGGCGAACGCGCCGCCAGGCGCGCGCCTGGCTTGCCGGGCGGCCTTGTAACGCGAAAAGGCGAGAAATAATGGCGGCGCGCGACCCGAATTCACCCGTCCGGCGACGTTTCGGCCCCGATCGGAGATCACTCCTCATGGCTACCGTGTCCACAGCGGCGGCGCCCGTGTTGGCGCGGGCGGCCGGCGAGCCGCCACCAAGCGTTCCGCCGCCGGCCAACGCACGCAAGCCGGTCGATATCACCATCAGGGTGAACGATCACGACCATCAACTGGCATTCGACGTGCGCACCTCGTTGCTCGATCTGCTGCGCGACCATCTGGGCACTGACCGGAACCAAGAAGGGCTGCGATCACGGCCAATGCGGCGCCTGCACGGTGCTGCTCGACGGGCGGCGCGTGCTGTCATGCCTGACGCTGGCGGTCGCCGCGCAGGGCCACAAGCGTCACCACGATCGAAGGTCTCGCCGTCAACGGCGAGCTGCATCCCATGCAGCAAGCCTTCATCGACCACGATGCTTTCCAGTGCGGCTATTGCACGCCGGGCCAGATCATGTCGGCGGTCGGCTGCGTCAACGAAGGCCACGCCGAGACCGACGCCGATATCCGCGAATATATGAGCGGCAATCTCTGCCGCTGCGCCGCCTATCCGAACATCGTCGACGCGGTGAAACAGGCCAAGCCGAAATGAAAACGGCGAGCACGGAGTAGCCATGCGCCCCTTCATCTATGAGCGGGCGACCGACCGAACGCCGCCGTGCACCTCGCGGAGCGCGCGGCAATGGCGCGGCCGGCAGTGACATCAGGTATCCTACCTCGCCGGCGGCACGACGCTGTTCGATCTGATGAAGCTCGACGTCATGCGGCCGCGACCGTCATCGACATCAACCCGCTCGACGCGCACCGCACGGCCGCATCGAGTTCGGCCAGAACGGCTTGCGGCTCGGCGCGCTGGTGCGCATGGCCGAAGCCGCCGATCATCGCGACATTAAGACGCAATATCCGGTCATCGCGCAATCGCTGAAGCTCGCCGCCAGCCAGCAGATCCGCAACATGGCGAGCCTCGGCGGCAACGTCCTGCAGCGCACCCGCTGCACTTATTTCCGCGACGCGTCCTACGCGGCGTGCAACAAGCGCAATCCCGGCTCCGGCTGCGCCGCCCTGACCGGCTATCAACCGCACGCACGCCGTGCTCGGCGCCAGCGACCATTGCATCGCGACCTATCCGGGCGATTTCGCCCAGGCGCTGATCGCGCTCGATGCCGCGGTCGAACTTGCCGGACCCGACGGTACACGCACCATCCCGTTCGCGCACCTGCATCGCAAGCCCGGCGACACGCCGGACCAGGAAACCAATCTGCGTCGCCGGTGAAATGATCGTGTCGTTTCAGTTCCGGCGGCGCCGTGGTCGCGCCGCTCGCTCTATCTGAAAGTGCGCGACCGCGAATCCTACGAATTCGCGCTGGCTTCGGCGGCGGTGGCGCTCGACCAGGCGGACGGCGACGTGCGCGATGCGCGCATCGCGCTCGGTGGCGTCGCCACCGTGCCGTGGCGCGCCGTCGAGGCCGAGGCGGTCGTTGCGCGGCAAGCCGGTCAACGAGCAAAACGCCGACGGCCGCCGCCGACGCCGCCTTCGCCGGCGCCAAGGGCCACGGCGACAACGATTTCAAGATCGCGCTCGGCAAGCGCACCTTGAGCCGGGCGCTGCAGCAGGCGGCCGCGCTGGAGATTTGAAATGGCGAATGACATGACACATGCAGCGGCGCCGCGCCGAAGGAAAACATGGGTGCACCGGTTCCGCGCTACGACGCGCGGCTGAAGGTCACCGGCGAGGCGCGCTATCCGGCCGATGTGCCAGTCGCCAATCCGGCCTATGCGGTTCTGGTGACGAGCGCGATCGCCAAGGGCCGGATCGAGCGCGCTCGATCTCGACGACGCGCGGCGGTGCCCGGCGTGCTCGACATTCTCACCTACGAGAATACGTCCGAGCTGAAGCCGGTGAAATTTGGCGAGGGCATCCGCCACCTCGATTCAGGACCTCGGTCCCGAAATTCAGCATGACGGGCAGATCATCGCCATCGTGGTCGCCGATACGTTCGAGGCGGCGAGCGAGGCGGCGCTAAGCGTCAAGGTGACCTACACGGAGCAGACGCCATCGGCGACCTTCGGCGCGCACGGCCTGAAAGAGGACGACGCGACCAAGGTATCCGCAGCAGCACAAGCATCTGCCGCAGGCCGGCGATGCCGAAGCGGCGATTGCCGGCGCCGACGTCACGATCGATGTGGAATACGGCACGCCGACGCAGCACCACAATCCGATCGAGCTGTTCTCGACCACCTGCGTCTGGACCGGCGATCACCTCACCATCTACGAGCCGAGCCAATTCGTTTATGGGCTGAAGAACGGCGTCGCCGCAGCGGCTCGGCATCGAGCCGGAAAAGGTGCGCGTCGTCATCGCAGCTATGTCGGCGGCGCATTCGGCTCCAAGGGCACGATGACGCCGCGCACCGCGATGATCGCGCTCGCGGCCAAGCGGCTCAACCGGCCGGTCAAACTCGTCGCCACCCGCGCGCAGGGCTTCACCATTGCGACCTATCGCGCCGAAACCCGGCACCACATCCGGCTCGGCGCGCGCCGCGACGGCAAGCTCGTCGGCTACAGCCACGAAGGGCTGGGAGATCAGTTCGCGGCCCGATCCCTACTGTCGTCGCCGGCGTCGAGGACAGCGCGCAGCTCTATGCGTTCGGCGCCGTCGCCACCAAGGTCAACATCGTTCACGCCGACCGCAACACGCCGGGCTTCATGCGCTCGCCGCCGGTCGTGCCCTACATCTACGCGCTCGAAAGCGCGATGGACGAGATGGCGATCAAGCTCGGCATGGATCCGATCGAGTTCCGCCGCATCAACGACACCATGACGAGCCCGATCGGCGGCAAGCCGTATTCGAGCCGTTCCCTGATGACATGCTACGATCAGGCCGCCGAGGCGTTCGGCTGGAAGCAGCGCAATCGCGCAACTCGGCTCGATGCGCGACGGCGACTGGCTGGTCGGCTGGGGATGCGCGACCGCGCTCTATCCGACCCACATCGGGCCCGCCGCGGCGCGCGTGCGGCTGATGCCGAACGGCGATGTGCGCGTGCAGATCGCCGCGCATGAGATCGGCAACGGCGTCTACACCGTGCTCGGCCAGATGGCGGCCGAGCGGCTCGGCGTCGATCTGTCGTCGGTGACCGTCGAAGTCGGCGATTCGCGGCTGCCGCCCGCGCCGGTCGCCGGCGGCTCGAACACGACCGCGAGCGCCTGCAACGCCGTGCTGAAAACCTGCGATGCCATTCGCGCCAAGCTGTTCCACGCTGCGGTGACCGCAAACGACGGCCCGCTCGCCGGCACGCAACGTCGACGATCTTACGCTCAAGGACGGCAAGAGTTGTCGCCGGCGACGGCGCCGGCGAAAACCTTGACGACGTGTTCAAGCGCATGGGCGTCAGCACGATCGAGGAATATGCCGAATTCGTTCCCGAAGGGCCTCAAGCCGGATGCCGTGGCCGATCTCTATGCCGGGCAAGCTGACGCATGACCGGCGGCCCGCACGGCGAAAAGGTGATGTACGCGATGGGCGCCGAATTCGTCGAGGTTCGCGTCCATGCGCTGACCCGCGAGATTCGCGTGCCGCGCATCGTCGGCGCCTTTGCCGCCGGCCGGCTCATGAACACCCGCACCGCGCACAGCCAGTTCATGGGCGGCATGATCTGGGGCATCAGCTCGGCGCTGCATGAGGCGACCGAGATCGACACGCGTTACGCGCGCTACGTCAACGACAATCTTGCCGACTATTCGATCCCGGTGAATGCCGACGTGCAAGACGTCGAAGTCATCCTGGTGCCGGAAGTGGATCACGACGTGAATCCGGCCGGCGTCAAAGGCCTGGGCGAGCTCGCCAATGTCGGCACCGCGGCCGCGATCGCCAACGCCGTCTATCACGCGACCGGCAAGCGGATCCGGCAATTGCCAATTCGCATCGAGCATCTGATCTCGGCGTAAGGGAGTGGCGCTCCCGCAAAGTTCCATCGGCTGCGAAAAATCGTCACCAGCCCGGCACTAAAGCCGGGCTCGAACGTTATCGACCATCAACGACACAACCCGGAGGTTACCCCCAATGAAACGGACTATTACTCTCTCGTGCGCCGCGCTGTTGATCGGCACCGCCGCGTTCGCCGCAGGCAACGCGCAGCTGATGTCCAGCGTCCCATCCTCAAGCCTGACTGTCACCGACTGGTACAAGCAGGACATCTACAACCCGTCCAATACCAAGATCGGTGAAATTATGCGACGTGCTGGTCGGATCGAACGGCCAGGTGAACGCCGTAATCGTCGGCGTGGGCGGCTTCCTCGGCGCCGGTGAAAAGGACGTCGCGGTGAACTTCAACTCCATCCAGAAGACCATGAAAGACAACAAGGTCTATCTGACGATGGACGCCACCAAGGACGCGCTCAAAAGCGCACCGGGATTCAAGTACGACAGCGACAAGACCACGTGGGTGCCCGATACATCCAACAACGGCAAGTCGTAGTTCGACCCTCAAGTCTTAGTTCAATCCTGAGGAGAAGCCTCGACCGAGGCTTCTCCTTTTCCATCTTTACAGCGGCCGCCGGCGTCCTAGATCAGCGGCCGCTGCGGAACGTCTTCATCGAAATACTGCGCCGACGCGCTCGAGCACACGCGGATTGGTTAGCGTCATCGTTCCGTTCACCTGCGCTGAACATTCCCCTGCGGCGCAGCCGCGCCAGGGTCTTGTTGGTGTGAACCAGCGACAGTCCAAGCGCATCGGCGATGTGCTGCTGGGTCAGCGGAAAGGCGAAGCTGTCATTCGTGACAAGGTCCAGCATCCTGACGCGCTTGTAGAGCGACACGATCAGCGCGGCGACGCGCTCTTCGGCGTTGCGGCGGCCGACGCTGGTGAGGTTTTCGTCGACGATGCTCTCCTCGCGCGAGCCGAGCCAGGTGACGTCGAACGCGAGGTTCGGCATCGCCCCGAACAAATCCCAAACTTTGCGCCGCGGCAGCACGCACAATTCGACGTCGGTCAGCGCCTCGATCCCGTACAGCGCGGCATCGAACATCGCCGCCTGCAGGCCGAGGAAGTCGCCGGGCAAGAGAAAATTCAAAATCTGCCGGCGCCCGTCGGGCAGCGACTTGAAGCGGAAGGCCCAGCCGGAATAGAGCGTATAAATCTCCGGGCTATCTTCGCCGGCGCGGACGATTTCCTCGCCGGCCCGCAGGACGATCTGTCCCTCCCGCATGTCGATGATAGTGTCGAGCTCTTCGGGCGTGACCGGCTTGAACAGCCCGCAGGCGCGCAGCGCGCATTCATAACAGGCTGATGCCATGTCGGGTTGTCCTGGCTTGAGTCCTGAAAATTTCGGCAAGAGTTATGTCTGAAACCACGTAATGAGACGGAAGCCGGCCCGGCAATGGGACTATCCCAGCTCCTATTTCCGGTGCCACCTCTCCCCGCGACTTCCTCGCGGCGCTGATGAACCAGAAACAGCCGGGTCATCGAAAAGTTCCATTTTACAGCCACCGTTTGTGTCATTTGATGTAGGGACTCACGGCAGGCAGGATAATGTCGCCGCCTCCGGGGCGCCCGAGCGTGGGCTGCTGCAAAGCTCTGGATTTCTTGCAAGGCTGGTTTTATTCGACCGTGATTGAGGCCAACCTCCCATCGCTAGTTCAGCCAGGCGCCACCCTGTTGACCGACCCAAAAACCGAACCGACGCCGCCCTTGAAGACAGAGTCCCGTCCGCTGGCTCTGCTCAATCGCAGCGTCATCGCCACCACCGTGCTCGCGGCCATGATCGTGGCTGCCACATTCTGCTCGGCGCGCGCAACAAAAGCGACGATCAGTGGGTGCTTGCGACTCGCTCGAAGTGCGCGCGCAGCTGACGCGCGTCCTCAGCCTGGTGCAGAGCGCCGAAACCGGCCAGCGCGGCTACCTGCTCACCGGCCAGGACCCTATCTCGCACCCTACCAGATGGCGCTCGAGCAACTGCCGCCGATGCTCGATCGGCTCCAGGACCTGGTCAGCGACAAGCCGCCGCAACTGCAATCGCTCGATCATCTCCGACCTCTCATCGCGGAAAAACTCGACGAACTGAGATCGACCGTCGATGCCTATCAAGCCGGGCATCCCGACCAGGCGCTTGCCATCGTCAACAATGACAACGGTTTCGAACTGATGCTGGAAATCCGCCACGCGATCGAAGCCATGCAGGGCACGGAGGATCGCCTGCTGGCAGACCGGCAGGCCAGCGCGGCGCGCTCCGGCATGCTGCTGCAGGTCGGCGTCGCCATAGCGTTCCTGCTCATCTGCGGCGTCGGTATTCTTGATCGCGCGCTTCACCCGCGAATCCTTCGCTGCCCTCACCGCCGCGCGCGACCGGCTCGCTACTGCCAACCAGCAACTGCTCGAACAGATCGTCCGCCGCGAGGCGGCCGAAAGCCAGCTTCGCCAGTCGCAGAAGATGGAGGCGCTCGGTCAACTCACCGGCGGCATCGCCCACGATTTCAACAATATGCTGGGCGTGATCATGGGCTCGCTCGATCTCGCGATG
This sequence comes from uncultured Alphaproteobacteria bacterium, assembly GCA_963743395.1. Lineage (GTDB taxonomy): Bacteria > Pseudomonadota > Alphaproteobacteria > Rhizobiales > Xanthobacteraceae > BOG-931. The sequence goes on along the minus strand of CAVUPV010000007.1, from coordinate 3,569 downwards.
CGCCGTATCGCCAAAGGCGATTTCGCCATTGAGCGGTTTCTCGATGCCGCGACTGCCGCCACCGAGCGCGCCGCCACGCTGACGCAGCGTCTGCTGGCCTTTGCGCGCCAGCAGCCGCTGCGCCGCAGCCGCTCGACGCCAACAAAATGATCGCCAACATGTCCGATCTCCTGCGTTCGACCTTGGGCGAACACATCCAGATCGAAACCGTGACGGCGGCCGGTTTATGGACGATCTCACGCCGACTTGCAACAACTCGAAAATGCCATTCTCAACATCGCGCTCAACGCCCGAGACGCCATGCCGGACGGCGGCAAGCTCACGATCGAAACCGCCAACTCCCATCTGGATGAGGCCTATGCCCGGCAAAATCCGGAGGTCCAGCCCGGACAATTCGCGATGATCGCGATCACCGACACCGGCCTCGGTATGGCGCCGGACGTGGTCGCGCGCGCCTTCGATCCGTTTTTCACAACCAAGTCCGTCGGCAAGGGTACCGGTCTCGGGCTCAGTCAGGTCTACGGTTTCGTCAAACAGTCGCAGGGACACATCAAGGTCTATAGCGAGCCTGGCGCCGGGACCACCGTAAAGATCTATCTGCCGCGTCTCATCGGCGACGCCCGTGAAGTCAAACGCGCAGCCGCCGAGCCGATGCGCACCGGCGACCGCAGCGAAATCATCCTCGTGGTCGAGGACGATTCGCTGATGCGGCAGCAGACGACGAGGCGTTGCACGAACTCGGCTACACCGTATTCGACTGCGAGAGTGCCGCGAACGCGCTGGCAACGCTCGACCGGGTAGCCGACGTCAAGCTATTGTTCACCGACGTGGTAATGCCGGACGTCAACGGCAAGAAACTCGCCGACGAAGCGGTGCGCCGCCGGCCAAGTCTCAAGGTGATCTTCACCACGGGATACACCGCCAATGCCGTGGTGCACGGTGGCGTGCTCGATCCCGGCGTCCATTTCATCAGCAAGCCGTTTACGCTCGACCAGCTCGCCGCCAAGGTGCGCGCGGTGTTGGACGAGTAACGCGTCAGGAAGCCACCGCCTGATCGGCGCTGCGCACGAAAATCTTTTGCAGCATGTCGCGTTCGATCGGTTTTTGCAGCATCGGAACGCCGCGGAAACGGGGATCGACGCTGTCGGCGTCATAGCCGGTGACGAAGATAAACGGCACGCCGCGCGCCGTCAGTATTTCGGCGACCGTGTAGACCAGCCCGTCGCCGAGATTGATGTCGAGGACCGCCGCGTCGAAGTGCTTTCCCGCGCCGCCGCCAGCGCCTCGGACGCGGTGCCATCGGGCCAATCACCTGGAAGCCGAATTCGGTCAGACTGTCGCCGATCATCATGGCGACCAGCGCCTCGTCCTCGACCAGAAGCACGCGCGGCCTTTCCTGGCGTTTAAGTCCGATCGCCGCGCCATTGCCGTCGGCGCGGTCGCGCGCGGGCTGAACGCGCGCGATTTCTTCAGCTCGCTGCGCGGTATCGAAATGCGCAGCGCAAGCCTTTCGGATCCCAGTCGAACGAGACCTGGCCGCCGAGCTGCTGCTCGATGCTGGCGGCGATGACTTTCAGGCCGAAACTGCGCGACGACGGCTCAACGACAGCCGGGCCGCCGCTTTCGGCCCAGTTCAGGGTCAGCGCTTCGCCCCGTAATTGCCAGTCGAGGGCAATCTTGCCGGCGGACGACGACAGCGCGCCGTGCTTGGCGGCGTTGGTGGCGAGTTCGTGCAAGGCGAGCGCGAGGCCCTGCGCGGTCGCCGGCTGCAGCGAAATGTCCGGCCCGCCGAATTTTATCCGGTCGCCGGCGCGGTAGGGCGCCAACTCCTCGCCGACCAGCGTGCTGAGGTCGGCGCCATCCCAGCGCGAATCCGACAGCAGCGTATGCGCTCGCGACAACGCCTTGATGCGGCCCTCGATCGCCTGCACGTAGTCGTCGACGGTTTTGGCGTGGGTGAGCCGGATGATCGACTGGATCACCGCGAGCGCGTTGCGGGCGCGGTGATCGACCTCGCGCGCCAACAGGATCTGGCGCTCGTCGGCTTCCTTGCGGTCGGTGACGTCGATGGTGACGCCGGAGACGCGCACCACTTTGCCGGCGCCGTCGACGCTCGCGGCTGCGGTGCCGATGCACCAGCGGATTTCGCCGTTGGGGCGCAGCGCGCGAAACTCGGTCTGCTGCGTGCGCGTGCCTTCCACCATTCCGCGCCCAATCGTTTGCAGCGCGCTCCAGTCGTCGGGATGGATGAGCGCGCGAATCGTGTCGGCGGTGATTTTGAAAATCCCCGGTTCGACCCCGAAGATGCGATGCTGACCTTCGTCCCATCGCCATTCGTCGGTGGCGAGGTCCCAATCCCACGAGCCCATCTGGCCGGCGGCGAGCGCGAGGCTCCTGCCCTCCTCGCTCTGAGTGAGCCGGATATTGGAGGATTCAAGCTCCACGGTGCGCTCGGCAACGTGGCGCTCGAGCTGCGAATTCAGCCGCTCGAGTTCCCGCGTCTTGCGGAACAGCTCGGCGAACACCCTCACTTTGGCGCGCAGCACTTCTGGCACCACCGGCACCGGCACGTAATCGACCGCGCCCATCTCGTAGCCACGCAGCCGGTCGACGTCGGTGAGATGGATGGCGGAGATGAAGATGATCGCGGTCTTGCGAAAGCGCGGATGCTCGCGAATCATCGCCGCGAGCTGGAAGCCGTCGAGCTCCGGCATGCAGACATCGACGAGCACCACGGCGACGTCGTTCTTGAGCAGGAACTGCAACGCCTCGCGCGCCGACGACGTCTTGACCAGATTTCTCGCCGAGCTCGCCGAGGATCACCTCGTAAGCCAGGAGCTTGTCCGGCTGATCGTCCACCAGCAGGACATTGACCTTTTCGACCGCATTCCCTGTTCTATCGCCGCCCGCCTAGCGATGCAGCCACATCCGCAGCGCGGACAGCAGCTGTTCGGTGTTCACCGGCTTGGTGACATAATCCGACGCGCCGGCTTGCAGGCATTTCTCGCGGTCGCCCTTCATCGCCTTGGCGGTCAAAGCGATGATCGGCAGGCGGCGATAGCTCCGGTTCTGGCGGATCTCGCGCATGGTCTGATATCCGTCCATCTCGGGCATCATGATATCCATCAGCACGATCGCGAGCGACGGCGTCTCCTCGATCAGCGCGATCGCCTCGGCGCCGGTCGTCGCGGTGAGCACGTTCATGCTGCGGCGTTCCAGCGCGCTTGAGAGCGCAAAGATGTTGCGCGGATCGTCGTCGACCAGAAGCACGGTGCGGCCGACCAGATCCTCATCCGATGAGTTGAGCCGCTGCAGCATGTGCTGCTTTTCCGGCGGCAGATCGGTGATGACGCGGTGCAGGAACAAGGCCGTCTCGTTAAGCAGCCGTTCCGGCGATTCGACACCCTTGACCACGATGCTGCGCGCCATGGTGTGGAGCTGCGCATCTTCTTCGCCGACAATTCGCGGCCGGTGAAGACCACGACCGGGATGTCGGCGACCGGTGTCGGCGCGCATGCGCTCCAGCACTTCGAAGCCCGACATATCCGGCAGGCGAAGATCGAGCACGA
>CAVUPV010000006.1:0-197204 GCA_963743395.1 uncultured Alphaproteobacteria bacterium | reverse complement strand
TTGCGACTGCGTTCTGGACGGTGCTGGGCTATGCCGTCACCCGCACGTTATTGCCGCGCGTCTTGGCATTCGGTGCTTCGCCCGTCGTTGGCTGGGCGGTATTTAGCGCCGCGTCGCTGCCGGTTTTGCGCCTTGTCGGATTTTCGTTGCCGGCGTTGGTCGGCGTTGCCGCGCTCTGCCTCATCGCCGGCGCCGGGTCGCTCCTGATCTATCTGTCGCGACCGGATTCTCCGGCGGCGCCAATCGTGCTGCCCTGGGGCTATGCCGCTGCGGCGCTGCTTGCGCTTGCGCCGGCCATCGCGATCGTGCCGAAGATTTCCGCAAGCGGCGTGCAGCTGGCCGATCCGATCTTCGACCATTCCAAGACCGCGATCATCGACGCGATGACGCGGCAGGGCCTGCCGCCGGTCGATCCGGTGTTCGGCGAATTCGGCGCGGGCCAGCTTGCCTATTATTACCTTTGGCACTTCAGCGCCGCGGAACTGGCGCTGCCGTTGCGCGTGACCGGCTGGGAAGCCGATATCGGACTGACCTGGTTCACCGCCTTTGCGTCGCTGAGCCTGATGATGGGGCTGGCGGTCTGGCTCAGCCGGCGACCGGGCGCCGCGCTTGTCGTTGTCCTTCTCGCCGCCGCGGCCTCGCTGCGCGTGACGTTGAGCACGCTGTTCGGCAGCAACGGTCTCGAACCGTTTTTGGCGTCCCCCACCGGCTTCGCCGGCTGGCTGTTTCAATCCGCCTGGGTGCCACAGCATCTGATGTCGGCTTCTTGCGTAGTCACGGCGATAGTGCTGATCGTCCACTATGCGCAACGGCAAAATCTCGCTTTGCTGGCGATCCTGGTGCTCGTCGTCACCGCGGGCTTCGAGAGTTCGACTTATGTCGGCGGCGTTACCTTCGCGATCGCCGCGCTGGCGGCGGCGCCGATCGTGCTGGCCGGACTTACGCCGGCCCGGCGCAAGCGTATCGCAATCGGCCTCGCGGGGGCGGCCGTGGCCGCGGTCGCGCTCGCCGCGCCATTCATTCGCGATCAGTTCGCAATGGTCGGCGGGCGCGGCGGCGGCAGTCCGATTACGCTTCATCATTTCGAAGTGCTCGGCGATATGTTCCCGCTCACTTTGCGCCGTGCGCTCGATTGGGCCGCTTACTGGTTCATTCTGCTGCCGGTTGAATTTCCGGCAACCTTCGTTGCCGGAGTGATTGCGCTCGGCGTGTTGCGGCGCGACGCGCCGGACTGGCTGGAAAAAACCGCGGCCGAGATCTTTGTCGCGTTGGCGGCGACCGGTCTCGGCGTGTCGTGGCTCTTGGTCGGCACGCTCGGCGACAATAACGATCTCGGAATGCGCGCGGTATTGCCAGCCGCTATGGTCTTGATCGTCGCGGCGGCGGCGGGAACGATGCGGCTGTCTTCCTATCGCGCGCTGATCGCCGCCTTGGCGCTGGGCGGTGTCGTTCTCAGCCTGCCCGATACCGCCCGGATTGCCTGGTGGAATTTCGAAGGCGCGCCGGCGGGCGACGCAGCGGTGTTCGCCCAGAGCCCGGAATTGTGGGCCGCGGTTCGCAGCCACGCCGCGCCCGCCGCGCGTGTCGCCAACAATCCTTTATTTCTGCAGGACGTGACGGCGTGGCCGGCGAATATATCCTGGGCGCTTCTGGCCAATCGCAGTTCGTGTTTCGCCGGACGGGAATTGGCGCTCGCCTTTGCTCCGCTGTCGCCGGCGAAACGCGAGGCGATCAATGGGCAATTCCTGCGCGTCTTCGCCGGACGGGCCATGCCGGGCGACGTCGGCGCCATGGCAAGACAGGTTGGCTGCGATGTTGTCGTCGTCGTGCCGCAGGATGGCGCGTGGGCCAATGACCCGTTCGCCTCAAGCGGCGATTATCGCCTGGCGGAAACGCGCGACGGGCGATGGCGGATTTATACGAAAGCGCCTGCCGCGGCCGCGGCGCATTAAATCCCGGCGAACCAGTTAAAGCCCTGCTTACTCCAGAACGTCTCGCGGAAATCGTTGGTTACTTCGATTGCCTTGATCCATTTGGCGTTCTTGTAGCCGAGCTTGGTCGAGGTCCGCAGCCGCAGCGGATAGCCGAACGGGTCGGCGATGATGTCGCGCGCATATTTGGTAGCGAGAATGGTCTGCGGATGCAGCGCCGTCGCCATGTCAATGCTCTCGGTATAGTCGTCTGCGCAGATGAAGTAGACATATTTGGCGTCCAAATCGGCGCCGACACGCTGCAGAAAACTGCGCAGGTTCGGCCCGGACCACTGACCGATATAGTCCCATCCTTCCACGCAGATATGGCGGATAATAATCTCCTGCTCCGGCAGTTGGTAGATCTGTTGCGCGGTCCATGGCCGCTTGTCGTCGATGCGGCCGGCCAATTCCAATTGCCAGGTCGCGCCGTCGACCGGCTTGAGGTCTTCGATGGAGAAATGTGCATTAAAGCGCGGCGGCTTGACCACCTGTGCCGGGCTGAAAGTGCGGGCGAGGTGATTCGGCCGGAAAATCGTTTCCTGCACGCCGTCGTTCCAGGCCGACACCGCGCGCAGCGCCTTTTGCACGGAATCGTCCTCGGAAACGTCGCAGCCCGTCAGCATGGTCAGCGCGCCGAGACTGAGGGCGCCGCGTAACATGCCGCGGCGATTTATGGCCTCAACGAGCGCCCGATTTTCGGTCAACACGCTTTGATCGACCGGCTGGCGTGGCCGAAACTGCGAAGATGTGCGGGTTCGAATCGGCATGTTGGTGCGCCCTTAGCGGGTTGCTTCGATCTCGGGCGCTGCTACGCCGCCGGCCGGTTGGCCACCTTCGACGACCGGTCCGCCGGTCAGCATGGCGACCAGGCTTTTCGGCACCAGCAGTGCAAGCGTTACATGCACCGCGATAAACGCCACGATGGCGGACATGCACAGGAAGTGGACCAGCCGGATGGTCTGGAAATTGCCGAACAGATTGGCGAGTTCCGAAAATTGTACCGGCTTCCACAACGCCAGGCCGGAAATCACGATAAGAATACCGATCAGCATGACGCCGAGATAGAGAATCTTTTGCACGGCGTTGTAATGCGTCAGGTCGTCGTGGCCCAGGCGAAACCGCAATGCGTCGCCGACCGTCGCGAGAAACTCCCTGACCGAAATCGGAAACAGCTTTTGCCGGAAGCGTCCGGTGGCGATGCCATAGCTGAGATAGGCGATGCCGTTGAGCACGAAAATCCACATGCCGAAGAAATGCCATTGCAGTCCGTACTGGGCCCATTTGCCGATCACGACGCTGTCGGGGAAATGCAGAATGCCGAATATCACGTCGTCGTTATAAATTTTCCATCCGCTGCCGATCATGATGAAAATAGCGACGGCATTGGTCCAATGCATGATGCGGAGCGGCAGCGGATGAAGGCGCCGGGCGTTATGCGCTGCGGCCGGCATTGACATCGAGCGCTCCGCGATCGTTGATCCAACGCAGAATTGTAATGGCGAGAAGGCGGGTAACGGCGCGACACTACGGTCGGGCTATTTGCTTCGCAACCAACTCCACTTCACAAATTCGCGGGGCATTCTTGATCGAGAGGGATCGGCGGCATGCGGATGTCCACACTTGGTTTGGTGACCGGGTTCTCGATCGTCGCGACGGCGACCGCAAACACCGCCCCAGTCGCGGCGTTTCCGCCTCCGGTGTTCCGAATCGCGCAGACCATCGCGCCGAGCATGGCCCCGACCATGGCGCCATCGGCTGGAGCGGCCTCCGCCGGTCAACCCGACTCCGCCGAACAGCGGATGCGCCGGCGTTTTCCACAGCCGGTTCGGGTCGGCGATCTTATCGGACTGCCGCTCCTCGATAACGGCAGCCGCACTCTCGGCCTGGTCCGGCAGGTGGTCCGCACGCCGCAGCACAAGATTGAGCTGATCGTCGCTTATGACGGCTGGTTCGGCTGGGGCGCGCGACCGGTCGCCGTGCCGATCGAAGTCGTTGGCATCCAGGGGCGGGAGCTCGCCTCGCTTGACATGCCGCGTGCCGAATATGCGTCCCTACCAACCTGGCAGCAGACCAATGAGGTCGCCATTCCACGCGACGACAGCATCGGCGTGGCGCTCGCCCGGCGCTAGGGCGTATTCCACGATCACGACTTGGTGAAGAGAATAACTTTTCGGTGCTTTCGGACTTGTAGGAAATGAGCCGGAAGTGATTGGCCCACTTCCGGGGATTTTGTCATGTCAGCATGAGTGCGTTGCTGGTGATTCTCTAGAGGGGGGCATCGCGTGAATCGTGCAAACCGATTCAACGACAAATCTTTCAACGGCACATCGCTTTTATGGCGCGCTTCGCCGCCGCCAGCTCGCGCGAACGCCGCCAATTGCGGCATCGCCTTCATGGCGAAGGCATCGGCGCCGGGCCGCGCCAAGACGCGCCTGGTACCGCCGCTGACTTTCGACCAAGCCGCGGCGCTCAATACCGCGTTCCTGCGCGATGTCGCCGACAACGTCCTCTTGGCGGCGCGGCATCCCGTTTCGACTGCGGGCATCGCGGCTTATGCGGCCTACGGACCGCCGGGGTCCGAGAGCTTTTTCAGCCGCACTTTGCCTGGCGCCGTCGGCTTGATCGGCGCCTGGCTGCCGAATTTCGGCGATTGCCTGTTCCACACCATCGGGCAGATTTTGGCGCGCGGGCACGGCTCCGCCGTGGTCCTTAATTCCGACAGTCCGACTTTGCCTACCGCGCTGTTGGTCGAGACGGCAACGGTGTTGGCGCGGCCGGGCGATCGCGCCGTGCTCGGCCCCTCGAACGACGGCGGATATTATTTGCTCGGACTGAAAGCCGCGCATCGCCGCATGTTCGACGACATTGCCTGGAGCACGGAGCGCGTTGCCGAGCAGACGCTCGAACGCGCCCGCGAAATCGGGCTCGAAGTGCATTGCCTGCCGGTCTGGTACGACGTCGATGATGTTGCCGGCCTGCGCCGCCTTCATTCCGAACTGTACGGCGATGCGTCAAGTCGGCAATCGCCGCCGCATTCTCCGCACTATGCCGTCGCGACGGCAGCGCTGCTGAGCAAGCTTTGGCGGGATAGCGCGCCTGACCGCCGCGTCAATCGGGCCCTGCAGGCCGACGAAGCGCGTGCCTGAACGCGGCAATCCAGCCGAACGATTTTTGAGGATGAAGCAGCAATGCCAAGTACGGTAATGAACCGGCAGCCGACGGAGACAAAGCGAGCCGTCGATCCTCGGCGCTATTTCGAGAATGTGCACGCCGACAGCGAGGTCCCGGAGCAGGATCCGGTTTGCCTTTATCTGGAAACGACCAACCGCTGCAATCTTCTGTGCACGACCTGCCCGCGCACTTACGAGGAGCTCGAGCCGCCGGCCGATATGAGCTGGGAGCTGTTCACCTCGATCGTCGATCAAATCCCGAAACTGCACCGCGCGGTGCTGCACGGCGTCGGCGAGCCGATGCTGGTGAAGCATCTGCCGCGCATGGTGCGTTACCTCAAAGATCGCGGAACTTATGTTTTGTTCAACACCAACGGCACCGTGCTCAACGAGAAGAACGGTCGGGCGCTGATCGCGGCCGAGCTCGATGAGTTGCGCGTTTCGTTCGACGCGGCCAACGCCAAATCCTATCTCGCCGTTCGCGGCAAGAATTATTTCCATCGCATCCTGAAAAACGTGCGGGCCTTTCGCGAATTGCAGGAGCGCGAGGGCCATCTTAAGCCGCGGGTTTCGGCGTGGCTGACCGGTTTGCGCGAGACCATCGAGGAATTGCCGGATTTCGTTCGCGTGGCGGCGGAGACTGGCGTCAAGGAAGTGCATCTGCAGCGGCTAGTATTCTTCAACGACAACGCCGTCGGCCTGGCGCGGCCGGATCAGGCGCTTTACGAAAAGTTGTCGGGCGAGGAAGCCGTCCATATCGACCGCGCCGCCGTACTGGCGAAATCGCTTGGCGTGACGTTTAGCGCTTCAGGCGGCGCGTCGGAGCCCGGCATCAGCCTCAAGCGTTCCGATAATGGTTCGCCAAATTTGGGTGCGCCAAGCTTGGGTGCGCCAGATTCGGGCTCGCCATGGTCGCTGTGCCGCCGGCCGTGGACGGTGATGTATTTCACCGCCAATGGTCGCGCGCTGCCGTGCTGCATCGCGCCGTTCTCCCAACGCGGTTACGAAAATTACACTCTCGGTGACGCCACCCAGCAAAGCTTGCGCGAAATCTGGACCGGTCCCGCCTACAGCGAATTCCGCAAGGCGCTCAAATCGAACAAACCGCCCGACGCCTGCGCCAGTTGCGGATTGCGGTGGAGCCTCTAGTCGTGCCGCCGTCCAGCGGCGGGATGACGGTCGTGATTCCGACCTTCAACGAAGCCGAATCGATCGGCGTCGTCGTCGCCGAATTGCCGCGCGCCGTTGTCGGCCGGGTGATCGTGTCCGACGGCGGCAGCAGTGACGGCACGCCGGAACGCGCGCGGGGCGCGGGCGCCGAGGTCATCGTGGTCGGGCGAGGCTATGGGATCGCCTGCCTTGCCGGCGCGCAAGCGGCGGCGCCCGGCGACATTCTCGTCTTCATGGACGGCGACGGCGCCGACGATCCCGCCGCGATCGCCGCGATGATCGCGCCGATCCGCGCCGGCGCGTACGACTTTGTCATCGCCTCCCGTGCGCGCGGCGAGCGTCAACCGGGCAGCATGGCGTCGCACCAGATTCTCGCGGGACTGATCGTCGGCCGGCTGACGGGGCTGCTCTATGGCGTGCGCTACACCGACATGTGCGCGTTTCGCGCCATCCGCCGCGAGACTTTGCTCGATCTCGGCATGCGTGAAAAAACCTATGGCTGGAATCTGGAAATGCAGATGCGGGTGGCACGGGCAGGTTTGCGCGTGCTGGAAGTGCCGGTCGCCTATCGACGGCGCATCGGCGGCGAGTCCAAGGTCGCGGGATCCTTGCGCGGATCGGTCAAAGCCGGACTGAAGATCATGTCGACCTTCGCGCGCATCGCGGTCGAGACGCGCCCGCGCGCGTCATAGGCTTTCTACACCGCCACCTTGCGGAGAAAGCCGTCGACACTGCCGCGCAAACTATCGGCGGCTTTCTCGACGGCATCCGATGCCGTCAACACAGTATCCGCCGAGCTTTGCATCTCGGTGATGGCGCCGGAAACCCGCATTAGCACCGCGACCACCGATCTTGTGCCCGATGCGGCGGCCGCCACATTGTCCGAAATCTCCGCCGTCGCGCCGTTTTGCTGCTCGACCGAGGTCGCGATCGCCGAGGTAAATTGCTGGATCTCCTCCATGCGGCCGCTGATGCCGCCGATGGCGCGCACGGCACTTTGCGTCGCGGCCTGCACCGCGGCGATCTGCGCGGTGATGTCATCGGTCGCCTTGCCGGTCTGAATCGCAAGCGCTTTGACTTCGGAAGCGACCACGGCAAAGCCCTTGCCGGCCGCGCCGGCGCGCGCCGCTTCGATCGTGGCGTTGAGCGCGAGCAGGTTGGTCTGGCCGGCGACGCTCTGGATGAGCTTGACGACATCGTCGATCTTCTGCGCCGCCTGGGCGAGGCCGGCGATAACCCGGTTGGTCGACTGCGCCTCCTCGGCGGCGGCGCTCACCACCGCGCTGGCGCTGCCCAGCTGGCGATTGATCTCGGCGATCGATTTCGACAATTCATCCGCCGCGGTGGCGGCGGTTTCGACGCCGACAAACGCATCGTTGGAAGTACGCACCGCGCCGGCGGTGTGCGCGGTGGTGTCATTCGACGCAGCCGACAGCACGCTGGCGGTCGATTTCATCGCCGCGACACTGTCGGTGACGGTCTTGAGCACGCCTTCGACGCTGCCGCGGAACCAGACGATGGCGTCATCGACCACGGCGCGGCGCGCTTCCTGCTCGCCGAGCAGCGCGCTTTTTTGCTCCGCGGAACGGCGCTCGGTAATGTCATCGTGCGTGCCGACCCAGTATTTGCCGCCGGGGATGGGGCGATTGACCACGGAAATGGCGCGCCCGTCGGGCGTCTCGATCACGAAGCTGACGACTTTGCCGGCCGCCATGTTGCGCAAAAGCTCGGCGCAATACTGCACGGGGTCACGTTGCAAATTGCCAGACTTGAAACGTTCTCGAACGATATCGACGAGTTGGGCGCCGGGTTTGAGTATCTCCGCAGGCAGTTGATACATTTGCCGATAGCGATCATTGCTGACAACGAGCCACCCGTCGGCGGAGTACATCACCACGCCCTGCGTCATATTGTTCAGCGTGAGCGAGAGCAGGCGGCCGTCGGCATTGCGTCGGCGATTGAACACGATCATCGCGCCGAAAAGCAAAGCGGCAACGCATAGAGCAACTGGAATCCAGTCGTGCTCAACCGCAGAACCGGTCAAGACCCGGAGCATCGCGCTTCCGCCCAGAAAATTCTCGCCTTGCTTAGTAGGTAGCCAACACCGATTTACGTTTCGTTAATGAAACGGTCCGGCCGGTCGCGATGCGAGGCGGTACGCTGCCTCAGGCGGCGAGGATGGGCTTTTCGGGATCGAGCCAGAATGCCCACACGGCCGCACCGCCGACCAGCAGACAGGCCGCGACAATGAACGGCGCCTGCCAATTGTCGCCCTGGGCAAGGTAGCCGAACACGATCGGCGAAATGGCGCCGCCGAAATTGCCGGCCATGTTCATCATCCCGGATACCGTGCCGGAATACTTGCCCCCGGTATCCATCGGAACCGCCCAGGACGGCCCGATGGTGCATTCCAAAAAGAACATCGAAGCGGTAAGGCAGCCGACCGCGGTGTAAGCATCCTCGGTAAGCGCAGCCGGCACGATGAAAGCGGCGCAGCCGAGCAGGCCTACAATAGCCACGACGCGCCGGCCGATTCTGGCGCTACCGGTACGCTTGAGCAGCCAATCAGTCGCGAGACCGCCGGCCGTATCGCCGATCACTCCGGCCCAAAGCGGCAGCGACGCCAAAAGTCCGCCCTTGAGTAAGGTGAAATGGCGGACATCGACGAGATATTTCGTCAGCCAGGTCAGGAATATCCACAGGCAATAGACGTAGGTGAAATAGGCCAGCATCACCGCCCACATATTGGCGGAGCGCAGCAATGTCGCCCACGGCACGTTGGCCTGTTTTTCGATCGGCGGCGGATTGATGGTGCCTTGCGGACCGATGCCACGGATGCGTTCGAGTTCCGACTGGTTCACCATGTCGTGCTCTTCCGGCAGGTTGCGGTAGCTGGCGCTCCACCACAGAGCCCACGCGAACCCGATCGCTCCGCAAATAAAGAAGGCCCAGCGCCAGCCGAGATTGATCATGATCAGCAGCACGATGGGTGGCGCGATCGCCGCGCCGGCTCGGCTCGCACTGTGGGTTATGCCCTGCACGAAGCCGCGCTCTTGCCGCGGATACCATAACTGCATCGCGCGCGTGGCGCCGGGAAACGCGCCGGCTTCGCCCACGCCGAAGAGAAAGCGGATAACGATGAATGACGTGGCGCTGAAAGCCAGTCCGGTGGCGGCCGTCATCACCGACCAATAGGCGACAACGCACCCCAACACCTTGCGCGCGCCGAAACGGTCGCTCAGCCAGCCGCCGGGAACCTGAAACAGCGCATAGGCCCAGACAAAGGCGCTGAAGATGTAGCCCATCGTGATGTTGTCGAAGCCGAACTCCTTGCTGATCACCGGCGCCGCAGTCGAGATATTGACGCGGTCGAGATAGGTGATGAGGTACATCACGCTGATCAGCAGCAGGATGTACCAGCGGGCGCGGCTTGGCTGCGCAGATGCACCGGACATGTTTTTATGATCCTGTACGGCCATCTGTCCACTCCCCACCGCTGTTTTTTGCCGACTTTTCGCCAATAGGGTGCCTGCTTATCGCGTTGCGGGCAAGCGCGCAGGCCGCCGCAGCGCTATAGTGCGCGCTGGGCCATTATCGGGGCAGTTCAATGATTAAGCGCTACAGCGACCATGCCGCCAACGAGCGAACCTTTCTCGCCTGGGTACGCACTGCCATTGCGATCATGGCCTTCGGCTTCGTGATCGAGAAGTTCGATTTATTCCTGAAATACGCCGCGCCGGCAGCGGCACAGCACGAGATCAATCCGCATGGTGGAGCGTTCGCCAATGCGGCCGGTCTCGCCTTCATTGTGCTCGGCATCGCGATCATCGTGATCGCCGGCTGGCGCTTTATGCAAACGGCGAAGGACATTGACACCGAGATGGAGGTGGCGAGCCCCGGCGAGCGCTTCGACGTGGCGCTGGCGGGCATGATCGCCCTTCTCGGCGCGGCGCTGTTTCTTTACCTGTCGCAGACCGTGTTCCCGACGCTCTAGCGCGCGGCCGCCGCAGCCGCCGTGACTTCGTCCGTCACTATCTTAAAGCTGGCGAGAGTGCACGGACCGAATGAGGTCACGATCGCGACGTCGGTGGCGTCTCGCCCGCGCGCCATCAGGATGCGTCCGATGCGCGGCGTGTTGTGCCGCGCATCGAACGTGTACCAACGGCTGCCGAGATAAACTTCGAACCAGGCGGAAAAATCCATCGGCTCGGGGTCGGGCGGCACGCCGATGTCGCCGAGATAGCCGGTGCAGTAGCGCGCCGGAACATTCATGCAACGGCATAGCGTAATCGCGAGGTGGGCGAAGTCCCGGCAGACACCGCGCCGCTCGGTATGGGTATCCCAGGCGGTTTTCGTCGGACTTGCGTGCTCGTAGCCGAATTTGATGCGGTCGTGGACGTAATCGCAGATCGCCTGAACGAGCGGCCAGCCCTTCGGCATTTTGCCGAATGTTGACCAGGCGGTTTGGGTAAAGCGGTCGGTCTCGCAGTAACGGCTGCCGAGCAGATAAACCAGCGTTTCGACCGGAAGGTTTTCCAGCGAATGCTGTTCCGCAGCCGGGACGACGTCGTCGGGTTTGCCGCTGTCCCGGATCAAAAAATCCGCGGACATGGTGAGCCGGCCAATCGGTGCGTGAATCACGTGACAGGTGTTGCCGAAACCGTCGCGATAGGTGTTGGCGGGAATGTCGGGATTAAGCCGCATCCGATCCGGCGTCAGCAGATCCAAACTGCGCGAAGAATGGACATCCAGCGTCACGATCATCGGCGTCGGCTGCGGGCAGTCGTATGAAATCTCGTAGCCGGCGCGAATCTTCATCGGTGATGTCTTCGGTTCTGCGGCGTCGGTTTTCTAATCGATGTCGGAGCGGGCCGCCGTAACGTAAACCGCGTGATGGTCCTTGGTTGCGTTGACCCTTACTGCGACGGTCCAGGTGAAATGATATGCATTTCTTGGGCCAAATTTTGGGCACGTTTCTCAGCGATTGCGAGCATCAATGAACGCCTGATTCCGACAAATTGCTGGCGGCGGACGAACCGGCGCCGGTTTCGGTTCACAATGCCCACGGGCTATCGCCGTTTCTGCTCGTCGCCGATCATGCCGGCAACCTGATCCCGCGCGCGCTCGGCCGGCTCGGCCTTGTCGAGGCGGAATTGCGGCGGCACATCGCCTGGGACATCGGCATTGCCGGCCTCGGCCGCCTGTTGGCGGACGCTCTCGATGCGACGTTCATCCAACAAAATTATTCGCGTCTCGTCATCGACTGCAACCGGCCGCTGGACGCCGCGTCGGCAATCCCGGATATCAGCGAAAACACCGCGATTTCCGGGCAATGTCGGCTTGAACGAGGCCGACAAAACCGCGCGTGGCGTTGAAATTTTCCGGCCCTACCACGACCGGATCGAAGCCGAGCTTGATCGCCGGCGGCAGGCTGGCGGTGCGGTGGCGCTGATCGCGCTGCACAGCTTCACGCCGGTGTTTAACGGGGCGCAGCGGCCGTGGCATGCGGGCGTGCTTTACAATCGCGATGCGCGGTTGGGTCAACGGGTATTGGCGTTGCTGAATGCAGAAGACGGCCTGGTTGTCGGCGACAACGCGCCGTACATGGTCAGCGATGCTTCCGATTATACCGTGCCGGTCCACGCCGAGCGCCGCGGCCTACATCATGTGCTGGTCGAGATCCGCCAGGATCTGATCGCGGACGAAGGCGGTCGGCACGAATGGGCGCTCCGCTTGGCGCGCCTGTTGCCGTCAGCTTATGAAGAATTGGGCTGTCCGGCGCGATAAGCAAATCCTTGCAAGCTCTCTCGCTCCGCGCTAGACGAAACACCGCGCGCTGCCAAAGCCGCGCCGTAAGCGTTCACGTCAACCAACGCGCTTGAGCGAATCTCCGCGCATCCCGCTGCGGCGTCGCTTTGCGCGCTTGGAGTTTGAACGTGAAACGATTTTTCAAAATCTTCACCGCGGCCGCCGCGACATTTGCGACTGCGCCCAAAGCCGCCCGCATCGGCATGTTTCTGTTCTTCGCCGCCGCCGCCGCGGACGGAATTCTGATGCCGTTCTTCGCGCTATGGGCGCACAACGAGGCCGGTATCAGGGTCGAATTCATCGGCGTGCTGCTCGGCTGCTACGCCACCGGCGAATTGCTGGCGACGCCGTTCGTGGGCGGCATCGCCGACCGGGTCGGCCGGCGTCCGGTGCTGCTCGTCTCGACCTGCGGCGTCGGTTGCGGCTTCCTGTTGCTGTTCCTCGTTCATGGCGCGCTCGCCGCGGCGGCCGCGCTCATCACGATCGGCGTCTTCGAGAGCGTGCTGCATCCGACCGCGGCGGCCGTGATCGCCGATGTCGTACCGGCGGAGACGCGCCGCGAGCATTTCGCGCTCAACAGGGTGATGTCGAACGCCGGCAGCATGGCGGGTCCCGCGCTCGGCGCGCTCTTGGCGCTGCATTCGCTCGGTTCCGTTTTTCTCGGCGCGGCCATAACGCTTCTGCTCGGTGCGCTTGTCGTTGGAGTATTCCTGCGCGAAACGCGGCCGCCGTCCGCCGCTCCGGGCGACGACGATGACGAAGAATCGCTGCTGGCGCTGACCGCGGTGTTCCGCGATTCGCGTCTCGCCGGATTGTTGCTGCCGATCGCGGCGCTCGACATCGCGGCGAGCTGGATCCAGTCGGTGATGCCGCTTTATGCCGACGCGGCAGGCGCGCTGACCGCCTCGGGCATCGGACTTCTGTTTACCTATGAAGGCGCGCTCGGCGTGGTGCTGCAATTGCCGCTGACGCAGGCGACCTCGCGCATGAGCGGCTTTTCCATCGTGCTGGCCGGCGGTGCGGCGCAGGCCTTGGCCTTTGCCTGCCTGGTCGTTTCGCCGGCGCTGCCGTTTCTCGTCATCGCGGTAACGGCATTCGCGCTGTCGCAGATCCTGTCGCGGCCCTTGGTGCAAGCGATCATTACCGAGCTCGCGCCGCGCCACGCGCAAGCGACCTACCAAGCCGCGTTCTCGGTGGCTTCGGATTTACGCGATGCCGCCGGGCCGGCGATCGGCACCTGGCTCTATGCAGTCTCGGCGCTGCTGCCGTGGAGCAGCGGCGTTGCGGTTTCGCTTGCCGCCGCGTTCGGCGTTGCCGTCGCGGCACGGCGCCATGAGCAGGGGCACGAGAACCGCTGATGCCCTGCCGAGGATTTTGGAAATCTGGTGATGGTGCCCAGGGGCGGAATTGAACCACCGACACCTGCATTTTCAGTGCAGTGCTCTACCAACTGAGCTACCTGGGCCCCGAGCCGGTTTTGAAATTAAAAAACCGGCTCTGGATATTGCTGGCGGGCTTATAGACACTCGATTTGAGCCTGTCCAGAAACCGGGTGTCCACTGTCTTCGCTTCAGTGCGGCGGTTCGCCGTTGTCCTCGCGCTGCTCGTCCTCTTCCTCGTCTTCCGTCACCGGAATGGCATAACTACCGGAGAACCAGCGGTGGAGATCGACATCAGCGCAGCGTTTTGAGCAGAACGGCCGGAACAGTTCGTCGGCGGCCTTGCCGCAGGTCGGGCATTTCTCGCGGGCTTTGTTCGCAGGCATAAGCGAAATATGGGGCGTGGAAACCTGGCGCACCAGCGTTTAAAGCGTATTGAGCCAGCCGAAATGGATCGGATAACCCTCGCCCGCCAACAGGCTCATGGTTTCATAGAGCGGCAGGCCGACGATGTTGGAATAAGAACCGACGATCTTCACCATGAAGCTGCCGGCGATGCCCTGCGCCGCATAGCCGCCCGCTTTGCCGCGCCATTCGCCGGACGCGAGATAGGCTTCGATGTCTTCATCCGACAGCCGCTTGAAGCGCACGCGCGTCTCCACATGGCGCTGCCGGAACGTCTCCTTCGGCGTGATCAGGCATACCGCGGTATGGACGCGATGATTGCGCCCGGACAACAGGCGCAAACACTGCGCCGCTTCGTCGAGCAGCTCCGCCTTCGGCAGGATGCGGCGGCCGACCGCGACCACGGTGTCGGCGGCGAGGATGTAGGAGCCCTTAAGCTCGTCGTCGATGCGCACCATGCCAAGGGCGGCTTCCGCCTTTAAGCGCGCCAGCCGCGTCGCGCAGGCGCGCGGCAGTTCGCCCCGCTGCGGCGTCTCGTCGATATCGGCAGGGCGCAGCGCGTCGGGCTCGATGCCAGCCTGGTTGACGAGCGAAAGCCGGCGCGGCGAGCCTGATGCGAGGACGAGTTTTTGGCGGCCGATCATTTGAACCGGTAGGTAATCCGGCCCTTGGTCAAATCGTAAGGCGTCATTTCCACCAGCACCTTGTCGCCGGCCAAGACGCGAATGCGGTTCTTGCGCATGCGTCCCGCCGTGTGAGCGATGATTTCGTGCTCATTCTCGAGTTTGACGCGGAAGGTGGCGTTCGGGAGCAGTTCCGTCACGACACCGGGAAATTCCAAGAGCTCTTCTTTCGCCATTCGCTGCCCGAAAGATGGTTCCCGCGCGGTCCGGCCGCGGCCGGACCGTTAGCCAAAATTGGCGCGGAACCTAGCGGATGGCGGGCCGCTCCACAACTGCCGTACGGGTGCGCGCGCCGGGTTCATTCGTTGCCGGTGCCGCGGGCGCCGAAGCGCGCGCGGATGCGCGCAAAAAGCTGATCGCGCACCTCGCGATAGGCATCGAGCCGCTGCTCGCGGCTGCCTTCGACGGCGCTCGGATCCGCGGTCGGCCAATACTCAGCGTCGATGCCGCTGAGCCGGGTAAGTTCGAGCGCGCGATGATGCGCTTCGGGCGCAAGCGAGACGATGAGGTCGAAATTCAGCCCCTCCCATTCATCCAGCTCCTCGAAAGTGATCGGCTTATGTCGCGAAATATCGAGGCCGATCTCCTCCATGACGGCGATCGCGAAAGCATCGAGCTCGCCTTCGCGCACGCCAGCCGAGCGGACATAGATCGCGCGGCCGAATAAGTGCGCAAGCAGCGAAGCCGCAATCGGCGAGCGCAGCGAATTCTGGCCGCAGGCGAACAGGACCGTCTGGGGTTGGCTCGCTATCGGCGGCATCGACCCATCATTGCCGCGCCGGCATTGTGATAGAGGCATGATCTTTCGGAAAATCGGTATCCACTTTTCCGGATCATCCGTTAGCCCTTCCAGTGCAAGACCGCGATCAGCGTGAACAGCCGCCGCGCCGTGGCGAAATCGAGATCGACCTTGCGTTTGAGCCGTTCCATGACGAGGCGCGAACCTTCATCGTGCAGGCCGCGCCGACCCATATCGAGCGCCTCGATGCGGTCCGGCGTCGCCGTGCGGATCGCGGCGTAGTAGCTGTCGCAAACGACGAAATAATCTTTGACGATGCGGCGGAACGGCGCCAGCGACAGCATGTGGGCAATCACCGGCGTGTTGTCGGTCTGGCGGATATCGAAAACCAGACGGCTGCCGCTGATGCCGAGTTGCAGCGTATAGGGACCGCCGTCATGGCCGGACGGCTGAAACATATTGTCCTGGAGAAGGTCGTAGATCGCGACGCGGCGCTCATGCTCGGCGTCGTCGCTGGAACTGCCGAGCGAGGCCTCGTCGAGAGTTACCGCCGCAAGCCGGCCGGTCTTTTCCCTATCGCGGCCGGCCCGCGCCATCAGCGATTGAGCCGGATCGCGACCGAGCGGGCGTGGGCCTCCAGCCCTTCCGCCTTGCCAAGCGCGATCGCCGCGCCGCCGAGCGCGCGCAACTGCTCGGGCCCGCATTTGAGGATCGAGGTGCGCTTCATGAAATCGAGTACGCCGAGACCGGAGGAGAAGCGCGCCGAACGCGCGGTCGGCAGCACGTGGTTGGAACCGGCCACATAATCGCCGATTGCTTCCGGCGTATAGGCGCCGATGAAAATCGCGCCGGCATTGCGGATGCGCGCGGCGAGCCGTTCGGCATTGGCGGCCGCGGTGGCGATTTCGAGATGTTCGGGAGCGATAGCGTCGACGAGCGGCAGCGCTTCGTCGAGCGTGCGCACCAGAATCACCGCGCCGAAATCCCGCCACGACGCGCCGGCGATCTTGCCACGCGGCAATTGCTTGAGCTGGTCTTCGACCGCGCGCTCGGCCGCGGCGGCAAGCGTCTCGGCATCGGTGATGAGGATCGCCTGCGCGTTCGCGTCGTGCTCGGCCTGTGCCAGAAGGTCGGCGGCGATCCAGTCCGGGTTGGCGTCCTTGTCGGCGACGATCAGCACTTCGGACGGCCCGGCGATCATGTCGATGCCGACTTTGCCAAACACGATGCGCTTGGCGGCAGCAACATATGCGTTGCCGGGCCCGACGATCTTGGCGACTGGCGCGATTGTATAGGTGCCATAGGCCAAAGCCGCGATCGCCTGGGCGCCGCCGATGCGGAAAATCTCGTCGACGCCGGCAAGTTTCGCCGCCGCCAGTACCAATGGATTGAGTTCGCCGTCGGGCGCCGGCACCACCATCGCGATGCGCGGCACGCCGGCGACCCTGGCCGGCACGGCATTCATCAGGACGGAAGACGGATAGGCGGCGGTGCCGCCCGGCACATAAAGCCCGACCGATTCGATCGCGGTCCAGCGCGAGCCAAGCTCGACGCCAAGCGGGTCGGTGAAGCGCTCGTCCTTCGGCACCTGCCGGCGGTGATAGGCCTCGATGCGATCGCGCGCGAGTTCGAGTGCATCGAGCGTCTCACGGCTGCATGCCTTAACAGCGGCCGCGACCTCTTCCGGCGTCACTTTGAAAGCGGCCGGAACGAGGTCGAGTTTGTCGAATTTCGCCGTGTACTCGTTGACCGCGCGATCGCCGCGGGCAGCGACGTCGGCGACGATGGCGCGGACCGCGGCTTCGACGTCCGCCGCCGCCTCGCGTTTGGTGTCGAGAAATGCGCGAAACTTTTGCGCAAAATCGCGGGAACGTATGTCGAGGCGGATGGCCATGAAATTGGTCTTGAGCTGAGCTGTTGCTGACCTTGGCGCCGCGTTGACGCTATCCAGCGCGCTCAGTAGCAGTCCGCCGATATTATAACAATTCTAATATTCGGCTTTTAGATTGACAAAAACTCCGTTGTTCACCAACTCCTTGAGGAGATAATCGCAGCGGAGGTAATGCGCTTTGCCAGGCGTTTCGCATCGCGTGTGTTTGAGCGTCGGCCGGCGTTTTTTACCGGCGCTGATGCTTGCCGCGGCACTGTTGTCCGGCGCCGGCATCGCGCGCGCCGATGACGCGGTGTCGCTGTCGATTACCATCAAGGATCATCTGTTCGATCCCGCCGAGCTGCATGCGCCGGCGGGCCAGACCATCGCCATCCATGTCAAGAATCTCAACACCATCGTTTCCGAATTCGAAAGCAGCGACCTGCATTTTGAAAAAATTGTCCCGGTCGGCGCCGAGGCCGTGGTGTATGTGCGGCCGCAACAGCCGGGCCGTTACAATTTTTACGACGATTTTCATCATGAGACGCAAGGCTTTCTGGTCGTGCCGTGAAAAGTGCAATGCAACCTGACATGAAAGTTGTGCCGTGAGGCTGCTGTGCTAGCCGCGCTGTTGATCGTCTTTCGCGAAGTTTTCGAGGCCGGCCTGATCGTCGGCATCGTCATGGCCGTGACCGCGGGCGTGGCGCGGCGCGGTTACTGGATCGCCGGCGGCGTCACCGCCGGCGTCCTCGGCGCCTGCGTGGTGGCGCTGTTTACCGGCGGCTTGTCCGAACTGTTCGGCGGCAGCGGCCAGGAAGTGTTCAACGCCGGCATTCTCGGCTTCGCGGTGCTAATGCTGACCTGGCACAATGTCTGGATGTCCCGACACGGCCGCGAGCTGGTCGCCGAATTGCGCGCCGCCGGCGAGGCGGTGGCGGCAGGATCGAAATCGCTGTTGGCGCTCGCCATCGTGGTCGCGATCGCGGTGCTGCGCGAAGGCTCCGAGGTCGTGCTGTTTCTCTATGGCGTCGCCGCGGCGCAGGGCGGCGCCAGCTGGGCCATGGTGGGCGGCGGATTTATCGGCCTCATTCTCGGTTCGTCGGTCTGTCTTCTGACCTATTTCGGCCTCATCACCATTCCGGCGCGCTATCTGTTCGGCGTTACCAGCGCGCTGATTGCGCTGCTTGCCGCCGGCATGGCGGCGCAAGCCATCGCCTTCCTCGAACAGGCGAACATCGTTACCGCGCTCGACGAAACGGTGTGGAACACGTCCTGGATCCTCAGCGATTCCAGCTTCCTCGGCCGGGCTTTGCACACGCTGGTCGGCTATGTCGATCAGCCAACCGCGATGCAGGTCGTCGTCTATGCGGCGACGCTGGGCGCCATCGTTGTGTTGATGAAGCTGTTTGCCGCGCCGGCGGCGCGGAGCCCGCGAAGCGCTTGAAGTTCAGACCGTCGCCAAACCGGCGGTGAAGTGGTCCGGACAGATGGCCGCGGTGGAGACCTCGCCGAGATCGGCAAGCTCCGCCTCCAGGCACTCGACATCGAGGCGAATGGCGCCGCCGCCCGAAAAGATCAGCGTCACGATGCCGGCCGGGGCATCCTGTTCGGCGAATTCGACGGCGAGGAGATTAAGCCAGTCTTCTTTTTTCGTATGGTCGATATTGCGGCATTTACAGGCTTTGACCCGCTCGAAGCGCAGCGCCGTGCGGCAGCGCCGGTAATCGGCCTTGTCATTCGGTTTGGCTTCGACCGCGGCCATCCAGTCGAAGCGGTTGAGCGCCATGACGAAGCGATGCTCGTGCGGCTGCCAGAAGATGTCGCCGACCTTGACCAGGGCGTCCTGCACATGCGCCGACACCACCTCGACGTCATCTTTATCGAGGGCGACAAGCTTGAGTTCATCGGCGCAGGGACCCATCGGTGACCGCTCTCTCTCCCACTTTAGCAAATCTCTCTCCCACTTTAGCAAAGTTAGGAAGGCCGTATGCGGGCCGCAAGCCCCATCGGCGGCGGTTTATTTTGCCCTAGAACGACACGCAGGCCTCTTGCAGAATGACTACGACGGAGCGCTGGTGGAATTCCTGCTTATAGGCGCTCACGACCGCATCGAGCCGCGCCTGGTCGTCGGCGTTGCCGGGCAACACGATCTCGACGCGTTTGACCGGCTCGCGCATGATCGTGCCGCTACCGGGGTCGCGCCATTGTCCGCTGGCGTCACTGATCGTCAGGCCGTCGGGAAAGCGCGGCGTCAATGCGCGCGTGACAAAACGCGCCCAGGCCGCTTCACTCACGCTGAGCCTGCCGCTGGCATTGCGTCCGAACAACAGTTCGGCGACCTGTTTGGCCTGTTGGGGCGCGGGGCACGCCGGCAAAGCCGTCTGGGCGAGGAGGGTGGTTTCTGCCGCAATCAGCAGAAGCAAAATGAGCGCCGCGATGAAAGCGGGGCGCATCGCGGCGGCGCGCGCCTTCAAGACTCCTCGGGTGGCAGAATCCCTCCGCCGCGCCGGATCATCCAGTTGCGCATGGCGCTTGCCGAGCCGGCGGCCCACCGCACCATCGTGCAGGCGGCGCCGAACAGGCAGCTCAGGAAAATAATCTGCATCCAACTCAATCCTTCGAGAGACAAATTTCAAAATAGCGGGTGGACCTTTCACAATCGTTAGTGCAGAACAGCTTGCGGCTGCGGGGATTATCTCCATTTTATCGCCGCACCAGGAACGATCCAACCAAGCATTTGTTAACTTGACCGCCGTATCTGCGACCCGGTGAATTTCTCCGGTTCGATTTCGTGGCCACGGCTCGGCTGCCAAGACGATCTCCATCCATCGGTTCGACTTTTCTTTCACGCCCGTAAGGGCTACAAGCTGCCTTTCTCGAAAGGGAGGTTTTATGGCGAAGAGGACGAAAAAGCGGCGCGCGTGGACTTCAGGCGAAGTTCGTGAGCTGAAGACGATGGCGCGCAAGAAAACCAGGGCGTCACAAATTGCCAAGAAGCTGAGGAGAAGCGAAGGCGCCACGCGCCAGAAAGCGTTCAGCATCGGGCTCTCGCTCGATTCCCGTTCCTGACTGTCAGCAGCTAATTTATCCGCGCGTCGATCGGCGCCGGCTCGTAAGGACGGGCCGGCGGCGCGCCGTTGTGCGCCAAAATTCTTGCCGGTGCGAGCGCACAGTTCCGGCGCCGCGCAGGAAATGCGTAGGAATGATGTCCGGCGCACACCCGATGCCGCCGCGGTGTGCCGCCGCGCGCTGCGGAAAACGGCTTGATTAGAGGCTTGGCCAGCGCCTTTTGACATTAACTAATGGCCGTGAACCTGCCCCAATGGCTCGGTAACTAAGGGTATAGTGGTCTTGACCGCTTCGGGGGGAATCTCACTGTTCCGGCGCTTGAAGACCTGCGCCGCCAGCCATTTATGCGCTCGGGCGTAGCGATACGCCCGCTACGGATATTGAACGCCCTATGAGCCAGACCCTCGGCCCGCTCCGCCAGCAGCCCGCCAGCTCTGAACTTGCCGCCGCGCTTGGCGCGTGCCGGCGGGCGTTCGTCGCCATCGCTCTGTTCAGCGGTATGAGCAATATTTTGATGCTCAGCGGCGCGCTGTTCATGCTCGAAGTCTACGATCGGGTACTGCCGAGCCGAAGCGTGCCGACGCTGGTCGCGCTGTTGATCCTGATCAGCGGCCTCTACGCCTGCCAAGGCATCATCGACATGATCAGGAGCCGCATCCTGGTGCGCGTTGGCCATAGCCTCGACGAGGCGCTGAGCTTGCGGGTCTATGACACCATCGTCCGGCTACCGCTCAAAATCGGCACCAAGGGAGAAGGCAACCAGCCGATCCGCGATCTCGATACGGTGCGCGGCTTTCTGTCGGGCAGCGGGCCGGTTGCGTTTTTCGACCTGCCATGGATGCCGGTTTATCTCGCAATCTGTTTTCTGTTTCACTTCTATATCGGCCTGACCGCGCTGAGTGGTGCGCTGATCCTGATCGCGCTCACCGTCATCACCGAGGTGCGGACGCGGCATCCGACCCGCAGCGCCACGCAATTCGCGGTGGCGCGCAACACGCTGCTTGAGGCGAGCCGGCGCAACGCCGAGGCCATCACCGCAATGGGTATGGTCGGCCGCATTTCCAGGCGCTGGAACGATCTCAATCGCAATTACGTGGCGGCCAGCGGGCGGGCGAGCGATGTCGGCGGCGGGCTTGGCGCGATGTCGAAAGTTTTGCGGCTGCTGCTCCAGTCTGCCATCCTTGCAGTCGGCGCCTGGCTCGTGATCAACCAGCAATCGACACCCGGCATCATCATCGCCGGCTCGATCCTCGGCGCGCGCGCCTTGGCCCCGGTCGATCTGGCGATCGCCAATTGGCGCTCCTTCGTCGGCGCCCGGCAAAGCTGGCACCGGCTGTCGAGATTGCTCGGCCACCTGCCGCCGCTGACCGAGCCGATGGCATTAAAGCCCCCGACGCGGACGCTCGTGGTGCAGAACGGCGCCGTCGGGCCGCCCGGCCAGCAGAAGATCGTCTGTCAGGACGTCAACTTCACGCTGACCGCAGGCAAGGCGCTTGGCGTGATCGGACCGACCGCATCGGGAAAGTCCTCGCTGGCACGCATGCTGGTCGGCGTCTGGGCGCCGGCGCGCGGCACCGTACGGCTCGACGGCGCCACGTTCGATCAATGGTCGCCGGAATCGCTCGGCCGCCATATCGGTTACGTGCCGCAGGATGTCGAACTGTTCAACGGTACGGTGGCGCAGAACATCTCGCGATTCGACGAACCCCCCGACGCCGACGCCGTCATCGCCGCCGCGCAGGCGGCCGGCGTCCACGATCTCATCATTAATCTGCCGGACGGTTATGAAACGGTGGTCGGCGAGCATGGTGGCGCGATCTCGGCCGGGCAGGCGCAGCGCATTGCGTTGGCGCGGGCGCTTTATCGCGATCCTTTCCTGGTCGTGCTCGACGAGCCCAATTCCAATCTCGATGCCGAAGGCGACGAAGCTTTGACGCGCGCCATTCTCGGCCTGCGTGCGCGCGGCGCCATCACCATTGTGGTCGCGCATCGGCCAAGCGCGATCGCAGGCGTCGACTACATTCTCATCATGGCCAAGGGCCGCCAGCAGCAATTCGGCCCCAAAGAAGAGATACTCACCCGGGTGACCGCGCCGAATTCGGCGCCGCGGCCGTTGAAAGTCGCGGATCAGGGAGGAGCCGGATGAAGAAGATGCTGTGCGCAATGCGGTCCCGGATCGGCGCGCTGTTCGGCAAGGTCAAACCGCTGTTTGCCGCAGCCAACACGCTGATCAGGACCAACCTGCCGTGGCTCCTCAACAGCATCTACACGGCGCACACCTGGGTGTTCGGTGAAAGAGGGTCGGCCGGCAGCGCGACCGAATCGATCCGTCGCCACGTCACCGCCGGCAGTATCCTGGTTGCGGTTCTGGTGTTCGGCCTGGGCGGCTGGGCATCGACGGCGGAGATTTCCGGCGCGCTGATCGCCCCAGGCTCGGTCGTTGTCGATTCCAATGTCAAAAAGGTGCAGCACCCGACTGGCGGGGTGGTCGGCGAACTGTTCGTGCGCGACGGCGATCACGTCAAGGCCGGCGACATGCTGCTCCGGCTCGATGAGACGGTGACCCAAGCCAACCTCGCCATCGTCACCAAGGGCTTGACGGAACTCTATGCCCGCGAGGCGCGCCTAGCCGCCGAGCGCGACGGCGCCGACACGATGGCGACCCCGCCGGAACTTGCCGACCATCCCGACGATCCCAAAGTGAAAGAAGCGCTCAACAGCGAGCGCAAGCTGTTCGATCTACGGCGGCAAGACCGGCTCGGCCAGAAGCAGCAATTGCAGGAACGCATCACCCAGTTGCAGCAGGAAATCAGCGGATTAAGCGCGCAACAGGATGCTAAGAACAAGCAGGTCGCCCTGATCGAGCAGGAATTGCTGGGCGTGCGCGATCTTTACGCCAAGAACCTGGTCCAGCTTAATCGGCTCACCTCGCTCGAACGCGACGAAGCCCAGTTCCAGGGCGAGATCGGCCAGCTCGTTGCTCAGGCGGCGGAAGCCAAGGGCAAGATCGCCGAAATCCAGCTGCAAATCATCCAGGTCGATCAGGACCTCTCCAGCGACGTCGCCAAGGAACTGCGCGAGACCGACAGTAAGATCGGCGAATATGTCGAGCGCAAGGTGACAGCTGAAGATCAGCTCAAACGCACCGATATCCGCGCCCCGCAGGACGGCATCGTCTTTCAGTCGACGGCGAATACGGTCGGCGGCGTTATTGCCGCGGGCGATCCGATCATGCTGATCGTGCCGGAATCCGATAATCTGATGGTCGAGGTCAAAGTCGATCCTAAGGACATCGACCAGATCCAGTTCGGACAGCCGGTCGTGCTGCGCTTTTCTGCCTTCAACGTGCGCACCACACCCGAGCTCAACGGCACGGTCAGCCGCATCGGCGCCGACACGTCGACCGACCAGCGCACCGGCCAGACCTATTACCTAGTCCGCATCTCGATGACCGCCGACGAGATCAAGCGCCTCGGCGACGTCAGGCTGACGCCGGGCATGCCGGTGGAAGCCTTCATCCAGACCGGCGAGCGGACGATGCTGTCCTACCTGGTCAAGCCGCTGCACGATCAGCTGATGCGGTCCTTCCGCGAAAAATAAAACTCTCGCCCGCTGGCAGGGGGAGGTTAGAATGGCGCCCGTGCCGCGGGGATCAATGGATCGATGAGCAGGATACTCGGCTGGGCGCGCCGGTTCGGGCTGGCGCGGGCAGTGTGCATCGTGCTCCTGTTCGCGCTCGTTCCGTTGCGTCTCGCCAATCCCCGGCCGCTCGAGGAATTGCGGGTCCGCACGTTCGACCTGCTCCAGACGCTCTGGCCGCGCGCGCAGACCGCGCACCCGGTCGTCATCGTCGATATCGACGAGGATAGTCTCAAGGCGATCGGGCAATGGCCGTGGCCGCGCACTACGATCGCCGACCTCGTTACGCGGATCACCCAGCTCGGCGCCCTCATCATCGGCTTCGACGTCATTTTCGCCGAGCCGGATCGGATGTCGCCCGCGATTGCCGAGCAAAGCTTTCGCGGCATCGATGCGGACACGCGCGCCAAACTGGACAGTCTGCCGAGCAACGATCAGGTTCTGGCTGACGCGATCAAGCAATCGCGCGTCGTTGTCGGCCAGGCCGGCACCGCGATCCCGACGCCGAAATCGCCGGCCGAGGCGGCGCTGCAAACCGGCTTTGCCGTCCGCGGACCCGATCCGTCGCCTTATCTGGTGACGTTTCCAGGACTGTTGCGCAACGTGCTGCCGATCGAGGAAGCAGCCGCCGGCCGCGGACTGTTCTCGATCAATCCGGAGAGCGACGGCATCGTTCGCCGCGTCCCGGTCATCATGGAAGCGCAAGGCGGGCTGGTGCCGTCGCTGACCATGGAAATGCTGCGCGTCGTCAGCCATTCGAGCGCCATTCTGGTGCGGGTGAACGACGCCGGCGTGCAGTCGGTGGCGGTGCCCGGTCTCGAGGTGCCGACCGACCGCAACGGCCAGTTCTGGGTGCACTTCAACCGGCATGACCAAGCCCGTTTCGTCTCGGCCAAGGATGTCCTGCAAGGCAACGTGCCGCCGGACCGGTTTCGCGGACGTCTGGTGCTGATTGGCACGTCGGCTATCGGGCTGCTCGACCTCAAGACCACGCCGGTCGAAGCGGCGATGCCGGGCGTCGAAGTGCACGCCGAAATCCTCGAAAGCGTTTTGACCAAATCGCTCCTGGTGCAGCCGAATTATGCGATCGGCGCCGAACTGGTGCTCGCGGTACTGCTCGGCCTCGTCATCATCGCCGTCGCGCCGATGCTGTCGGCGACGGTGGTCGTGCTGCTCGGCGCCGCGCTGATCGCCGGATTGGTCGGATTGTCGCTATATCTGTTTGTCGAGCATAACCTGCTCATCGATTTCACCTATCCGCTGATTTCGAGCTGGCTGATCTATCTGGTGCTGACCTTCGTCAATCTGTTCCGCGAGCAGAAGCAGCGCCGGCAGATCCGCTCCGCCTTCGGCTTTTATCTGTCGCCGCACATGGTCGAGCAGCTGGCACGCTCGCCGGACAAGCTCAAGCTTGGCGGCGAAGAACGCCGGATGACGATTTTGTTCAGCGATGTGCGCGGATTCACCACCATCTCCGAGCACTACAAGGACGATCCGCAGGGCCTTACCAGCCTGATGAATCGTTTTCTCACTCCGCTCACCAACGCCATCATCGAGCGCAAGGGCACCATCGACAAATATATCGGCGACGCCATCATGGCGTTCTGGAACGCGCCGATCGACGACGACGACCAGGAGGCGAATGCCTGCGATGCCGCGCTGGAAATGCAAGCGCGCGCAGCGGCGCTCAACGTCGAACTGGAGCAGGAGGCCAAGACCAACGGCGGCAAGTATATGCCGCTGCGCATCGGCATCGGTCTCAATACCGGCCCCTGCGTGGTCGGCAATATGGGTTCCGACTTCCGCTTCAACTATTCGGTGCTGGGCGACACGGTCAATTTTGCTTCGCGGCTGGAAGCGCGCACCAAGGATTACCGCCTGCCATTGGTCGTCGGTTCGCGCACCGCGGAAGGAGCCAGGCAAAAGTTCGCCACGATGGAGATTGATCTCATCCAGGTGAAGGGCAAAACGCAACCCGAGGCCGTATTCGCCGTACTCGGCCGTATCGAGGTCGAGCGGGACCCGCGCTGCGGCGAATTGCGCGAACTGAACGCGCAGATGCTGGGGCGTTTCCGTAAGCAGGAATGGGATGCGGCGCTCAGTTTGATTGATCGTTGCCGCAAGATCGCCGGCGGCTTCGAAGCCGCGGGCCTCTACGATATGTATATGGAGCGGATCGAGACCTACCGCGCCGATCCGCCCGGACCGGATTGGGACGGCGTCTACGAAGCGGAAACGAAATAGATCAAAAGCCGAGCGAGGCGGGCACCGCCGTGCGGCGCGTCGCTGACATCGCGGTAGGCACGAATTTCCGCACGCCGGCGCCGTCGAGCACGAACAGCGGAACCGCGTTGGGCATGGCGACGTCGTCGACGAGCGTCAGCCAGCGGTTGTCGAGCACGATCCAGGTGCTGTCGTCACGCACGGCGACGATGGCGTGATCTTCATTGGCGGCGGTGTTGCGGACAATAACGAGCTTCACGTCGTCGGCCGCCACGCCCGCGGCCGTCAGCGCGACATATTTGGCGATCGCGTAGTCCTCGCAGTCGCCGCGGTGGGTCGTCATCGTCTCCAGCGGCGCGCTCCAGCGGTCGGGCACGCCCCACTGCGCCAGATCGCTCATCGGCTCGATCGCCAGATTGACGGCGCGGTTGATCACGCCGATGCGGGCGCGGCCGGTTTGGGCGCGGCCTTGCGCGACGATGCTGAGGAAGTCTCTGGCTGGCGGCGGACATTGCGCAAGGTCGTCGCGGCAGCGCGCCAGGATTTCGTTGCCGTTACGGATTTCCGCTTCGACGCCGCTCCACTTGGTCACGACACCGCCCTCGGCAATTGTCGCCGCAGCAAGACCAAATGGCTCCGCCGCAGGGGACGGCGCAGGGGTAGGCTCCGCCGGATCAAAAGCCGTCATTTTCGCTGGCGCATCATCGCGCGGCGCCAGCGGGACCTGGGCTTCGATCTTGGCGTCAGGTTCGGCCTGGGCTGCGCCGGCAACCTGATTTTGTGCCGGCGGGACCAGGGCCGCTGCCGGACTGAACGCGTCCAGCGTGCCGCTGTCGAGGCCGGAACGTGCCGGCCAAATGATAACAAAGGCGGCAAAGCAAATTGCCGCAACGCGAGGCAACATTTTGACGTCCCCGAACCGCGGGCTGCAGCGCATGACTGCGCCTGCCCGGCTTGTTGTTCAGGGACGCCATAACCTGGGTGCTGCTGCCGCCCGGTTAAGCGAGGAACTGCGACGGCAACTAAGCAAAAACGCTATGTAGAAATCGCCACTATGTTGCGGACAATTTTAGCGATCGGGTTGGGACTGTTTTACAGCGAGGCGTTTCTGCAATTAAATCGCCAGATGCGCTGGATAAAATGCTGCGGACTTGCGGTATTCGGCTGTACGCTCGGTCCTGCCGCCGCATCCGGGCAGGGCAATACCTTCGAGCTTAAGCTGTCGGATTGGCTGCCGGCGTCGCATCCGCTGCAGCAGTCGATCGAGGAATGGGGCGACTCGATCGAGCACGATTCCGCGGGCACCATCACCTACAAGGTCTATCCCGCAGCCCAGCTCGGCAGGGCCTTCGATCATTACGCGATGGCGCGCGACGGCGTGGCCGACTTTGCCTTGGTCAGCCCCGACTTTCAGCGCGGCCGCTTTCCGATCTTCGACGCCGTCAATCTGCCATTCATGATGTCCAACGCCAAGGACGGTTCCGCCGCGCTCGATAACTGGTACCGGAAATATGCCGCAACCGAGATGCCGAAGATCAAATATTGCTTCGCCTTCGCGGAGGACCCCGGCACCTTCCATTCCCGCACCAGGAAAATTGCGGTGCCGTCCGATCTCGCCGGCATGAAAATCCGCTCGGCTGATGCGACCATTGCATCGTTCGTCAGCCAGCTCGGCGGCGAGGATGTGCCGGCGTCGAGGCTCCTGCCGGAGGCGTTGCAGCAGGGCATCGAGCAGGGAATTGCCGATGCGGTGACCTTGCCGTGGGGCTCGGCTGTACTGTTGGGCGTCGACAAGGTGGCGAAATTCCATATGCAGGCCGCGGTCTATACCGCGGGCTTCGTCTGGGTCATGAACAAGGACACCTATGCGGCGATGTCGCCAGCGCAGCAAAAAGTAATCGACGCTCATTGCAATAGCGGATGGGCGGAAAAAATTGCCGCGCCGTGGGCCGATTTTGAACATGTCGGCATCGCCAGGCTTCAGGCCGAGCCCGATCAGGAAATCGATCCGCTTACCGAGGAACAGCGCGATGAATGGAAAATGGCGGCAGCCCCGCTCGTGCAATCCTGGATGCTTGCGGTGAAGACGGCGGTAAGCGATCCCGATGCGGTCTTCAAGGCACTCAAGGCGGAGTTGGCTAAGTCGAATTCGGGCGAATGAACGCAAATACCGTCACGCCCACATGGTGCGACGCGAATGGTGCAACGTGTCCGATGGATGGCGATTGCAGTGCTGTCGGCCTAATTCCGTCCGCCGCCGGCAAGCACGGCGCGCGTAGCGCGGTCGGGGCCGAAATCGTCGACGCCGTCGATGGCAAGCAGATCGGCAAGGCGAGTGCGGGCGCGATTGACGCGGCTCTTGATAGTGCCGACCGCGCAGCCGCAGATCGCCGCGGCGTCGTCATAGGAAAAACCGGAAGCGCCGACCAGGATCAGCGCCTCGCGCTGGTCGGCCGGCAATTTCGCCAGCGCCGTGCGGAATTCCTCGAATTCAACTCTGCCGGTCTGCTCGGGATGCGATATCAGGGTGTCAGCGTAGCGGCCGTCGGCGTCTTCCACCTCGCGCCGCCGCTTGCGGTATTCCGAGCGGAACAGGTTGCGCAAAATGGTGAACAGCCATGCCGGCATGTTGGTGCCGGGTTCGAAGGAATTGATATGCGCCAGCGCCCGCAGTAGCGTCTCCTGGACCAAGTCGTCGGCGCGGTCGATATTGCCACACAAGGAGATGGCAAACGCGCGCAAGCTCGGCACGGTGACGAGAACTTGGTCTCGTATGGCTGGGTCGAGCTTCATCATCAATCCTGATCTTGATCGCTGAGGCGGCGGACTAGATCGGAGATATGCTGCGGCACGCCCTGATTAACGACATCATTGTATATAGCGCGCAGTTGCTGCCCGATCCGGGCTTGCACTTCCCGGCCCAGACGCGCCTCTGGCTTGTGGGGATTGGTCGCTGGCCTGGTCATCGGGTCTTGGCTCTCCGGATTCTCCGTGACGGGCTCAACCGGTTCTAGGTTGGTCTTACGGTTCTTCATATCGTCGTTTTTCCCCCGTTCACCCATTTGCCGAACCACCTGGGAACCCTTTCGACATGCGCTAACGCACTGACAGGCCCCATGGTTCCCGCTTGGGGTAGGCAATGGAACTTTTTTTGCGCTGCGGCGTTTTTGCCAGTAACCTCAGCACTATGGAAGGGGAGCGTCCGTGTCCACATCACAAGCCGTACTCCAGCATTTGCCGTCCTTGCGCCGGTATGCCCGCGCGCTGACCGGCAGCCAGGCCTCCGGTGACGCTTACGTCGTCGCCACCGTGGAATCGCTGATTGCCAGCCCGAAAATATTGGAATCGGCCTCGAATACGCGCGTCGGACTCTATCGGCTTTTCGCCAAGATCTGGAATTCCGTGCCGGTCAACGGCACCGCCGAAGCTAGCGAGATCGTCCTGCCGCCGGAGCAGCACCTGACCCAGATCACGCCGCGCCCACGCCAGGCCTTCCTCCTCGTGGCGCTCGAGGGCTTTTCGGAAGAAGACGCGGCGGAAGTGCTCGATTGCGATTTGCAGACGCTGCGTGGCCTGGTCGAAGAATCCGGTCGCGAACTCGCCGCCGAGATCGCCACCGACGTGCTCATCATCGAGGATGAGACCTTTATCGCCATGGATATCGAAGCCCTGGTCGAGAGCCTCGGCCATAATGTCATCGGCATTGCTCGCACGCACAGCGAGGCTTTGGCGTTGGCGAAGCAGAAGCGGCCGGGACTCATTCTCGCCGACATCCAACTTGCCGACGGTAGTTCGGGCCTCGATGCGGTTAACGAATTGCTTGGCTCATTCGAAGTGCCGGTGATCTTCATCACTGCATATCCGGAAAGGTTCTTGACCGGTCAGCGGCCGGAGCCGGCGTTCCTGATCGCCAAGCCCTTCCAGGTCGCCGTGGTGTCGGCCGTCGTCAGCCAGGCACTGTTCTTCGGCCGCAAGGCGCGTCAGCGCGACCGTAAGCCGAGCGAACGCCAGGCGACGGTGTAGTCAACAGCTTACGATCTTCTGCGTCTCGTCATGGCCGGGCTTGCCCGGCCATTTCGTTTAGGCGCCCTGTGCGCGACGACGCCAAAAATCAGGGCGCAGCCGATCGGCAAATCGGCTGCGCCCAATATCGGCCGGCCAAGCACGGGGGGAGGGGGAAGGATGGCCGTCCGGTATGACAAACCATACGTGTCATTTTTGTTCCGCCCCCATGTCTCGGCGCTGGTCCAGGCACTTTGAGCCGGATCACTCTGAATATCGCCCGGTGCGGAACTCTGTGCAGTCATCACGAGTCGGTGACCGGCGTGATTTGGAACCTGCCCACATCCTGCACGTTGACGAGCCGGTGAAGTGCTCGGCGGGGGTCTTTGGTGCATCTGATCGATCGTTACAGCGTTGGTCAGTCTGCGGAGAAGTCCGATGGTCAAGGTCGTGTTTGTTCGCACCGCAGGCGCACTGGGAGTCATGTCGCTTGCCTTGTTTATCGTTGGCATCGTCCCGTTCTTGAGCGCGGATCCGACGGCGGGCGCCGGCCTCTTTAAGGCGCCGTACACCGTCAACCACGAATTCAAAGGCGATCGGCTGCCATTGGCGG
Organism: uncultured Alphaproteobacteria bacterium; assembly: GCA_963743395.1. Classification (GTDB taxonomy): domain Bacteria; phylum Pseudomonadota; class Alphaproteobacteria; order Rhizobiales; family Xanthobacteraceae; genus BOG-931. The sequence goes on along the minus strand of CAVUPV010000006.1, from coordinate 166,461 downwards.
CCGTTGATCGCGTTTTCTCGCGCCGCCACATCGCGGTTGCGTGCGCGCATGCCAGAAGAAATCCCGCTCGGCTGCGATCCCGCCTTCTCTCCCGTTTCGTCGCCGCGCATGGCCTATTTCTATGGGCGCTGCATGACCTGATGTCGCGTTTGTTTGCTCTTTCGATCGCGGTGCGCGGCGAAGCGCATGTGCGATTTTTTCCATTTTTTTGAATCAAAAAATATTGCGATTTTATTTGTTTGATCCCTGTTTACGTCCCGCTGCGGAACTTTCCACGCGCACCGACAATTGATGCAACAAGTGTGGGTTTCAGCACGGGAGCATGTCATGTCGATAAACAGCCGATCGCGGAATCTTGGCGCGGCCCTTCTTTTCGCGGGCATCCTGACGGTGCCCGCCATTCCAGCCTTTGCGCAATCGCTTTCCTATATGCCGGCATCGCGCGACGAAGCCGCATTTCCGCAATATGCGCCGCAGGACAATCAGCAGGGCGTTACCGACGACGGTACGGTGGATGAGTTGCCGCCGACGCTGCGCCGTCAGATCGTGTCCTATGCGGGCGCAGAGCCGCCGGCCACCATTATCATCGATACCCCGCATGAGTTTCTTTATTTGACGCTCGGCGACGGCAAAGCGCTGCGCTACGGGATCGGCGTCGGACGCCAAGGCTTCACTTGGTCGGGCGTCCAGACGATCTCGCGCAAGGCCGAATGGCCTGACTGGATACCGCCGGTGGAAATGATTGCCCGGCAGCCCTATTTGCCGCGCTGGGTCGGCGGCGGCCCCGGTAATCCGCTGGGCGCGCGCGCGATGTATCTCGGCAATACCGACTATCGCATTCACGGCACCAACGACGCGTCGACGATCGGCAAGCACGTCTCCAGCGGCTGCATCCGCTTGCAGAACGCCGACGTGATCGATCTTTATAACCGCGTCGGCATCGGCACCAAGGTCGTGGTGCTGCCGAACGACGGCACGCGCGCCGTCCTCGACGATGGCCGCGCTGTCGCTATTGAAGCGGGTCACGACGGTTCGATGACCGCCCGGATCGCGGTGACGCCGGCCACCGATCAACAGGCGTCGCCTGTAGCGTCATCGGAAAATGCGCGTTTGCGCGGAGTGTATTGACGCCGGTACTCTCTTACTGACTTGAGCGATTTCATCGTGGGAGATTGCAGCGGCCGGAGCCCGATACAGGCGAGCTCCGGCCTCTTTTTATTATTGCCGGCAATGACGATCTTTACGGGAGTGCCCTAAGGTGGGAAGTGTGACGGCATGGACGTGCCCGAGAAAAACAAGTTCGATGCCACGGAACTGGTCAATCTCGAGAATGAGTTGCGCAGCCGCGCCAAGCAGCAGGAAGCGCTCGCTCAGCTCGGTGAGCGTGCGCTGGCCGAACCCGATCTCGAACGGCTTTTGAACGACGCCGTCAGCACGGTCGCGCTCACGCTCGCGGTCGACTTCGTCAAGATTATGGAGCTTCTGCCTGGCGAAGGCGCGCTGGTGTTGCGCGCCGGCTTTGGCTGGAAGGCGGACCTCACCGGTACGACATTGACGACGGCTGTAGCCAACAGCTTTGCCAGCCTCGCGTTAGGTTCCGCCGCTCCGGTGGTGATTGCGGATTTCGGCCACGAGACCAGGTTCGAGGTCCCGCAATATGTGAAGGACCACAACTGCTTAAGCGGCATGACCGCGAACATCGCCGGGCGCGACGGACGCGCCTACGGAATTCTTGGCGTCTGTACGGCCGCGAAACGGCACTTCAGCACGCAGGAGACTGCGTTCCTTGCCGCTGCTGGCAATCTTCTTGCCGGCGCGATCCAGCGCCGTCAGCTCGAGCAGCGCCACGAATTGATGATTCGCGACATGCGGCATCGCTCCGGCAATCTGTTTTCCCAACTGCTGGCCCTGTTCTCGCAAACGGCGCGAACCTCGAAAAGCATTGCCGATCTGACCAGCAAGTACCAGGCGCGAGTACTAGCAATGGCGAACGCGCATCGCCTGATCACCGAAGGCGGCTGGAAATCGATTCCGATCATGGAACTGATTTACGTCGTGCTCGGGCCCTATCTCGATCGCGCCTCGCTCAACGGGCCGAACATCGATCTCGAGCCGGACCCGGTTTTTAACCTAAGCGCTGCGCTCCACGAGCTCGCCGCCAATGCGATCAAGCATGGCAGCCTGTCGCGTCCCAAGGGGCAGCTCGACCTGCGCTGGACGGTGAACCGCACGCAACGCGGCATGACCTTGATGCTCGACTGGGCGGAGAAGAACGGACCGCCGGCATGGCGTCCGCGGCGTACCGGCTTCGGCACGCGCCTGATCGATCTCGTCATCAAGCGGCAGCTCAACGGCGAGGTGACGCGCACGTTTTCCGGCAAGGGACTGACGGTAAAATTGCAGGTGCCGCTCACTCATGAGCGCTGGCCGACGCCGCTGGTGGCCGAGGCGAGCCGGGATTCGGCCGGGAGCGCAGCGCCGGCCGGCGGCGGCTTGCCGCATGGGACGCAAGCACCGTAGGGTTGCGGCGCGCGCAGTGGAGGGTGCCCGGTCTTGCCGCAAAATCGTACGCCATTTGAACAGACCGTCCTATTACTGCAGGGCGGCGGCGCGCTCGGCTCCTATCAGGCGGGAGTCTACCAGGCGCTGGCCGAAGCCGATTTACACCCGGATTGGGTTGCCGGCATCTCGATCGGGGCCATCAATTCGGCGATCATCGCCGGCAATCCGCCGGACCAACGGGTCGCGCGGCTGCGGGACTTTTGGGAAACCGTAAGCGCCTCGCCGCTGGGGATTCCCTATTTCAAGTCCATCGAACTCAAGGACGAGTTGAACCACCAATTCGTCAACCAGATGCGGGCCATGAACATTCTGTTCTTTGGGGCCCCGAACTTCTTCGTTCCCCGGATGCCCCCGCCTGTGTTCTGGCCGGCGAGCAGCCCCAACAAGGCCAGCTATTACGACAATAGTCCGTTGAAGGCGACGCTCGAGCGCCTGGTCGATTTCGACCGTATCAACAGCGGACAAATGCGCCTCAGTGTCGGCGCCGTCGATATATGCACCGGAAATTTCATCTACTTCGATTCGACGGAACACCAGATTCACGCCGAGCACATCATCGCCAGTGGTTCGCTGCCGCCCGGTTTTGCCGCGACCGAGATCGATGGGCAGTATTATTGGGACGGCGGACTGATCTCCAACACTCCGCTGCAGTGGGTACTCGACGCCAGGCCGCGACGGGACACGTTGGCGTTCCAGGTCGACTTATGGAACGCGCGCGGTGAGCTGCCGAAAGATTTGATCGAGGTGGAGGTGCGGCAAAAAGAGATCATCTATTCGAGCCGCAATCGCGCGGCAACCGATCAATACAGGAAAATGCAGAAGCTGCGGATTGCCGTTGCCAATCTCATTAGCAGGCTTCCGCCGGAGCTGCGCGACAGCGATGATGCCAAGCTTCTCGAAGGCGAAACCGACGACAAGGTGTGTAATATCGTGCATCTGATCTATCGCACCATGGCCTATGAAGGCATCGCCAAGGACTTCGAATTTTCTCGCCGCACCATGGAGGAGCATTGGAAAAGCGGCTATCACAACGCCCGGCATACGCTGGAAAATCCTGAAGTGCTTGAGCTTCCGGATCGGCTCGAAGGCGTACGCACGTTCGATCTCGGCGAAGATGAGCCGTAATACGTGCATGGTGGAAATTCAGGTGTCCGGGGCCGCATGAAAGAACAGATTGTCGTTTTTCAATCCGCGGGCTTGCGCCTGCACGGCGTGCTCGGCCTGCCGGAGGGCTTGCCGCCGTCGCAGCGTCGCGCTGCCTTCCTGGTGCTGCACGGCTTCGGCTCGAATAGCGAAGGCAACAACGTGCTGCAGCCGGCCCGGGTCTTAAGCGAATTCGGTTATGTCACGCTGCGCTTCGACATGCGCGGCTGCGGCAAGAGCGAAGGTGAATTCGGCCGCGTCATCTGCCTCGAACAGGTTGAGGATTTGGGCAACGCGCTCGACTTCCTCGCCGGGCATCCGGGGGTCGATCCCGATCGCATCGGGGTCATCGGTTCGAGCTTCGGCGGCGCGGTCGCCGTCTATGCCGGCGGCATCAATCCGCGCATTGCCGCGGTCATTTCCAACGGCGGTTGGGGTCATGGCGAGCGTAAGTTCCGCGGCCAGCATCCGAGCCCGGACGCGTGGGCGAAATTCACAGCCATGCTTGAAGCGGGCCGCGTCCATCGCGCCCGCACCGGCAGATCGCTGATGGTGCCGCGTTACGATATCGTGCCGATCCCCAATCACGTTCGCGAGAATCTGGAGCGGCAGAAGGTCGGCATGCTGGCGCCCAATTCGGTCGAGATGTTTCCGGCCGAGACGGCGCAGAGCATGTTCGACTTCCGCGCCGAGGAGGTGGTAGGAAAAATTGCGCCGCGCCCGCTGCTGCTCATCCATGCGGCCAACGATTCGGTGACGCCGACCGAGCAATCGATCGAAATGTTCAAGCGCGCCGGCCAGCCCGCCGAACTGCATTTGTTCAGCGGGCTCGATCATTTCCTGTTCGCGGAAAACTCCACCCGCGTCTGGGATTTGCTGCGCAACTGGCTCGACACTTATTTCCCGGCGACAAAGTGAGGTCCATGTGAGTTCCGCAAAGAACGTGGTCAGCCACGATGAGCTTGGCCGCTTCATTCGCGACGCGCTGACGGCGGTCGGCGCACGCCAAGAGGATGCCGCTGTTATCGCGCAGGGTCTGGTATGGGCAAATCTCCGCGGCGGCGACGGCCATGGCGTGTCGCGGCTGCCGCGTTACCTGCAGATGATCGCACACGGTGAAATCGACGTGAACGCCCGTCCGCGTCTCGTTCACGATCGGCCGACGACTTTCATGATCGAATGCGATCATGGCTTCGGTCCGGTCGCCGCGATGCTGGCTGCGGCGCTCGCCGTCGAGCGGGCAAAAAAACTCGGTATCTGCTTCGGGCTGGTGCGGCAGACCACGCATACCGGCGCCATCGGCCGTTACGCGCAATGGATCGCCGAGCGCGGCTGCGCCGCCGTCCTGATGGGCGCGGGTCCGACACTGATGGCCTATCACGGCGCGCGCGTCGCGAGCCTCGGCACGAGCCCCATTGCCATCGCGGTGCCGAGCGGCAACGGCCCTATCGTTCTCGATATGGCGACGAGCACGATCTCGAACGGCAAGATTTTGCAGGGCCGCAATACCGGCGCGCCGCTGCCCGAAGGCACCGTGCTCACCGGCCAAGGCGAGCCCACCACCGACGCGCGGCAAGCGGAAATTCTGCTGCCGCTCGGCGGTCCGAAGGGTTCGGGTCTCAGCCTGATGTTCGAAATGCTGGCAAGCCTCACGGCCGGCGCGCCGATTCAGGCGCGCACGCTCGGTCCGGAGAAGCGCACCCGCAACACTGGCAATACGGCGATGTTCGTTATCGATATCGCGGCCTTCCGGCCGCTCAGCGACTTCACCAACGACGCCGACATGCTGGCCGCGCTTATCAAGGCGCTGCCGCGGCAAGCCGGCTTCGACGAAATCACGCTGCCTGGCGAGCGCTCCGCGCGCACCGAGGTTCTGCGCCGCAAATCCGGCATCCCGATTGCGCCCAAGCTGTGGGAAGAACTGGACGCGATCGCCAAAAAACATACGATCCAGATGCCGGCGCTGCTATCTGCATAAAGGGGGCCGGCTCGAAAAAATTCACTCCGTCAGCTTCAGCCCGATCAGCCGGTCGAGCGTGGCGTGGTCGGCGAGCAACGCCGCTGACGGGCCGCTGTGGACGACGCAGCCGCGCTCGAGCACAAGCGCGTGTTGCGTCAGTGGCAGCGCGACTTCGACATGCTGTTCGACCAGGATGAAGGCATTGGCGCCTTCGCTCGTCATGCGGCGGATCGCGGCGGCGAGTTCCTCGACGACAATCGGCGCCAGCCCTTCGAGCGGCTCGTCGAGCAACAACAGCGCCGGGTTAGTCATCAGCGCCCGCGCGATTGCCAGCATCTGCTGCTCACCGCCGGACAATTGGTTACCGAGATTGCGCCGCCGCTCGGCAAGCCGCGGAAACAGGTCGTACACCTCCGGCAGGTCCCATCGGCCGGGACGCGAGGCGACGGTGAGATTTTCCTCCACCGTGAGCGACGGAAAAATCTCGCGCTCCTGCGCCACCCAGCCGATGCCGGCCCGGGCGCGCCGGTGCGGCGCGCGTTGCGTGATGTCCTCGCCGCGCCACAGGATTTGGCCGCGGCCGACCCGCGTATAGCCCATAATGGTGAGTAGCAGCGTCGATTTGCCGACCCCGTTGCGGCCGAGCACGGCGAGGCCGCCGCGCTCCGGCAAATCGAACGAAATGCCGTCGAGCACCACCGCCGGACCGTAGCCAGCGCGGATATCGCGCAGCGAGAGCAAGGGCGCGGTCATGCTGCGGTTGCCGGCAAGTGTTGCGAGTGTTGCAAGTGTTTCAAGTGTTTCATTGCCGCGCTTTTCCCAAATACACGGCGCGGACGTGCGGATCGGAGGCGATTTCGGCGGCCGTGCCTTCGACCAGAACACGCCCGCCGACCATCACGATGACGCGTGCCGCAAAGCGAAACACGAGGTCCATGTCGTGTTCGATGAAAAGCACGGTGATGTCGCTCGACAGCCCGGCAATGGCGGCGAACAGGTCCCGGCTTTCCTCGCGCGGCACGCCGGCCGCCGGCTCGTCGAGCAACAGAACTTTCGGCTTGGTCGCGAGAGCGAGCGCGATCTCAAGCAGGCGCTGCTGACCGTAAGGCAGTTCCCGCGTCAGACGTTGGCTGACCCCGCCGAGCATCAAGGAGTTGAGAATGCCGTACGCCTCATCGGCTTCGTCCCGGTAAGCGGTGATCGGCCGCCACCAGGTTTGCGCAACGCGCCGGCGTTCGCAGACCGCGAGCATGACCGATTCGAGCGCGGTGAGATGCGGAAACAGCGAATTGATCTGGAAAGTGCGAACGAGGCCAGACCGAACGCGATCATCCGGCGCCGCCGCCGTGATGTCGCGGTCGCCGAGGAAAATGCGGCCGGCATCCGGCCTCAACGTCCCGGTTATCAGGTTGATCAGCGTGGTTTTGCCGGCGCCATTGGGGCCGATCAGCGCGTAGCGCACGCCAGCCGGCAGGTTGAGCTCGACATCGGCGGCGACGACAAGCGAGCCGAAGCTCTTGTTCAGTCCTCGCGCGGCAAGGGCGTAGCCGCTCACGATCCGGCCCTTGCGCGGCGCGCCAGCACCGCCAGTCCCCCGAGGATGCCGTTCGGCATCAACATCACCACGGCGACGAGCAGAAGCCCGATCCAAAAATACCAGTATTGCGGATTGAGCCCGGAAAACTGGTCGCGCGCGACCATGTAGACCGCGGCGCCGACGAGACCGCCGTAGAGCCGGCCGGTGCCACCCAGGATGAGCATGACCAACACGTCGGCCGAACGCTGAAAGCCCAAGACTTCGAGCGATACGGTTTCGGTCGTCTGGGCCAGCAGCGCCCCGGCGATGCCGGCGATGGCGGCGGCAATAGTGTAGACGGTGCGGATATGCACATAAGTCGGCGCGCCGATCGCCGGCATGCGCACGCCATTCTCGCGGATGCCGCGCAGCGCCAGGCCGAACGGCGAATGGATAAGCCGCCGCGCGATCAAGAAAATAATGAATAGGACGGCAAGCGAGTAACCGTACGCGGTATAGCCGTACAGATCGAAATGGAAGCGGCCGAAAATCGGCCAGGTATGGATGCCCTGAAGTCCGTCGAAGCCGCCGGTCAGCCAGCTCGCGCTGTTCGCCGCTTCCTGCAGCACCAAGCCGATGCCGAGCGTGATCATGATGAGCGCGAGGTGACGGAATCGCGCGACGATGAAGCTTGTGAGATAGCCGAAAATTCCGGCGGCAAGCCCGGCGGCCAACAGTCCCGCCAAAGGCTCGCCCCAGCCCCGGGTCGAGATAAGGCCTGCGGTATAGGCGCCGACGCCGAAATAGGCCGCATGGCCGAGCGAAACGATGCCGGCATAGCCGAGGATCAGATCGAGTGACAGCGCGAACAAAGCGGTAATCGCCACCTGGCTCGCCAGTATCAGATAGCTCGGCGCGAGCACGAACGGCAACAACGTGGCGAGCCAGAAAGCGATCTCGCTCCACCGCCAACGAATCTGCGCCCGCAGATAATGGCCGGGACCGGCGAGTGCCTCGCTCGTCACGCCTAACGCCTCCCGAATAGGCCGGCCGGCCGCCACATCAACAGTACGATCATCACCAGATAGATCAGAAAGGCGCCAAGAGCAGGCACGTAGTATTTGCCGGCGACGTCGCTGACGCCGAGCAGCATGGCTGCGGCAAACGATCCGGCGATTGAGCCCAGCCCTCCGACCGAGACCACGATCAGCACATAGATCAGGTAGGTAAAGGCGAAAGACGGATCGAGCCCGACCAGCGCGATGGCGAGCGCGCCGCCTAGCCCGGCAAGTCCGCTGCCCAGCGCGAAGGTCACCGCGAATAGGGTGTCGACGTCGATGCCCAGGCCGCGCGCCATGCGCTGATTAGCGACAGCCGCGCGTACCTGCGCGCCAAAGCGCGTCGCCTCGATTCCGAGTGTCAGACCGATCGTGATCGCAAGCGCGACGGCGATTAGGAACAGTCGGTACGCGGAGAAATTCAGTCCGGCGACGTTGAATGAAGCGCGCAGATAGGCCGGCAACACAAGCGGCTGCTCGACCGTGCCGTAGATATAGGCCGCCGCCGCGATCGAAATGAAGACGACGCCGATGGTCAGCAGGCATTGTTCGAGGTCGCTGGCATTGTAGAAACGCCGGAAGAACGCGCGTTCGAGCAGCACGCTCGTTGCGGCGGCGGCAAGGAAGGCAACCGGCAGGGTGGCGAAAAACGGCCAGCCAAAGCTGTTGGTCAGCGTGACGGCGACATAGCCGCCAAGCATGGCGAAGCTGCAATGCGCTAGGTTGACGAAGTTCATCATGCCGAGCGTCACCGACAGCCCGACCGAGAGCAGGAACAGCAACATGCCGTAGGCCAGGCCGTCGAACAGCACGCCGAAGACAGGAGGCATGATCGGCAGCCTAACCTTGTTGCCGCCCCGCGTCAGTGCGGCATGCGGGCTTTCGCCGGGTCCTTGACGTTTGGGAAGCTGTCGAACTCCAGGTTATGCTCGCCACCGGCATCTTTCACGACGCGGCGGATATAGACCGTCTGGATAATGTCGCGGGTTTCCGGATCGATGCTGATGGGGCCGCGCGGGCTTTCCCAGGCCATGCCCTTGGCGGCCGCGATCAGCGAGTCGCCGTCGGCCTTGCCACCCGTCTTCTTCAGCGCCTCGTAGATCAAGTGCGTGCCGTCGTAGCCGCCGACGGCGAAGAAGTCGGGATCGCGATGGAATTCGTCATTGAACGCTTTGACGAATTCATGGTTGAGCGCCGAGTCGTGGGTGTAATCGTAGTCGGCAACGCTGATAATGCCCACCGCCACGTCGCCCATGCTCTTGAGCGCGGTCTCGGAAGCGAGCGCGTCCTGTCCCAGAACTTTGGTCTTGGAGACGTCGACGCCGCGCTCGGCCAGCGCCGACCCGACCGCGGCCGGCTGCGTGCCGCCGGGGATCCAGATGTAGATCGCGTCCGGATTGGTGTCCTTTGCCGCCTGGATATAGGCGGAGAAATCCGGACTGGCGACAGGGAAGCGCACCGAGCCGACGATCTGGCCGCCGCCTTCCTTAAAGCCGGTCTGGAACCAGGTCTCGGCGTCGATGCCCGGGCCGTAGTCCGACACCATCGTGTAGATCTTCTTCAACCCGTTCTTCGCCGCCCAAATGCCGAGCGTGTAATTCAGCTGCGGCGTCGTCGATGAGGTGCGGGCGATGTACGGCGACTTGGTGGTGATGATCGCGGTGGCAGCGTTCATGACCACCATGAATTTTTTCGCTTCGGCGGAGACGTCGGCCGCGGCCAGCGCATTCGGCGTCAGCGAAAAACCGGCGAGGATATCGGCGCCGTCGCGAACGATCGCTTCCTGCGACAACCGCTTGGCAACGTCGGGGGCAATGCCGCCGGTGTCCTTGCGGATCAGCTCGATCTTCTTGCCGGCGACGGTGTCTCCGTGCTGCTTGACGTAAAGCTTGATGCCGTTGTCGATCTGGTTGCCGGTGTCGGCGAATTGCCCCGAATATTCGTTGATAATGCCGATCTTGACCGTGTCCTGGGCATTGGCCGCGCCAATGCCGAGCACCGCCAGCGCTAGTCCCGTCAGGCCTGACAGTAATTTTTGCATCGCTCCCCTCCCAGTTCGTATCGTGCTTAAACCGGTTTAGGGCCATATCCTCGTTCAGGTTGAACGCGAGTGCAACGCGTGTTTACTGACGCGGCCGGTGGGCGCGCGCCCCCGCTGCAGTGGCGGGGTCACAGATGATGGAAACGCCGGGATTGCGCATGCAGGAAACGGACGCACGCACCATCGACCAGGCCGAGGTGGCGCGGTTTTCGCGGCTCGCCGGGCAATGGTGGGATCCGCGCGGCCCGATGGCGGCGCTGCACAAGTTCAACCCGGTCCGCCTCGCCTATATCCGCGACCATGCCGCGGCGCATTTCGGCCGCGATGCGAAGGCGCTCGATAGCCTCGCGGGTTTGCGCGTGCTCGACATCGGCTGCGGCGGCGGCATTCTGTCCGAGCCGCTGGCGCGGCTCGGCGCTTCGGTCACCGGCGTCGACCCGTCCGGCAGCAATATCGCCGTCGCGCAGCAGCACGCCGCGCAGTCCGGGCTCCCGATCGATTACCGCAACACCAGCGCCGAGGCGCTGGCGGAGGCCGTTGAAGGCTTCGACGTCGTCCTTGCCATGGAAGTGGTCGAGCATGTCACCGATGTCGGCTTTTTCGTCGCGGTTGCGGCCGAGATGGTCAGGCCCGGCGGCTTGCTGTTCGTCGCGACGCTCAACCGCACGGTCAAGAGCTTCGCACTGGCGATCGTCGGCGCCGAATATATTTTGCGCTGGCTGCCGCGCGGCACCCATCAATGGGACAAGTTCGTGACGCCCAACGAGCTTGAAATCGCCATCGAACAGAGCGGGCTTGTCATGACCGGAGAGACCGGCGTGATCTACAATCTGCTTGCCGACCGCTGGCAATTGTCCACCGATATGGACGTGAACTACATGGTGGTCGCTGAGAAGGCGGCGTGATGCAGGTGACTCCTTCTTGGCTGTGGGCCATCTTTACCATCATCGCCGCATTCGCCCAGACGTTGCGCAATGCGATGCAGCGCGAGCTGACGGGCAGCCTCGGCACCGCCGGCGCGACCCACGTGCGCTTTCTGTTCGGCTTTCCGTTCTCGGTGATTTTCCTGATCGCGCTCGTGCTCGTCACGGACGCGCCGCTGCCGCGGCCGGGATTGATTTTCTGGCCGTGGGTGTTCGCCGGGGCCTTTATCCAGATGGCGGCCACGGCTTTGATGCTCGCCGCAATGACCGGGCGCTCTTTTGTCGTCACCATCGCCTATACCAAGACCGAACCGATCCAGGTGGCGATCTTCGGCCTGATCTTTCTCGGCGACGTGGTGACGTGGCCGATGATGACGGCGATCCTGGTGGCGACAGCGGGCGTCATCGTCATGTCGATCAAGCCCGGCGGCGCGGTGGGGGGTATGCGGCCGACATTGCTCGGTCTTGCGTCCGGCGGCACGCTGGCGCTGGCGGTCATCGGCTTTCGCGGCGCGATTCTCAGTCTCGCCCTGCCCGATTATTTCATGGCGGCTACTTTCACGCTCGTTGTCGGGCTCGTCATCCAGGCCGTGACGCTTTCGCTTTATCTTTCGTTGCGCCGACCGAGCGTGATTTTTGCATTGTTGCGCTCCTGGAAGCCGTCGCTGTTCGCGGGCTTCATGGGGGCGCTGGCGTCGCAATTCTGGTTCCTTGCCTTCGCGCTCGCGACCGCGGCGAGCGTTCGGACCTTGGCATTGGTGGAAGTGCTGTTCGCGCAACTGGTGGCGCGCTTTGCCTTCGGTCAGCGCACATCGGCGCGCGAGGCCATCGGCATGGTGCTCGTCGTCGCCGGCGTCGTGCTGCTGCTTCTGGCGTATTAGTTCTGGTCGTCCGGCAGAATTGGCAGCGGGTGGAATTCGATTCCTTCCTCATGCAATTCCTTTGCCTCGTCCAGTGAAGCTTCGCCGTAGATCGAGCGGCGCTCGGTCTCGCCGTAATGAATCTTGCGCGCCTCTTCGGGAAAGCTGGCTCCGACATAGTTCGCGTTCTTGGTGACGTGGTCGCGCAGCTCCTTGAGCTTTTGCCGCAGCTCCCGTTCCGCCGCCGATACCATCGCGACCGGATTTTTTGGCGGAATCGGCGGCATTGGCGCCGGGTTGAGCGGGGGTGCCCCCGGAGGCGGCGTGGGAGCCGGCGACGGCGGTTGTGGGCCGGCGGCGCCGTGCACAGCATGCGGCGCCACATTGGGAGCCACGTTGGGCGCCACACTGGGCGCCATGACGGCCTTCTCCACTTTCGCGGAGCCGCACACCGGACAAGTCACCAGTGCGCGTTTCGCCTGCTTGTCATAGGCGGCCGAGTTCTGGAACCAACTTTCGAAGACATGACCCCGGTCGCAATTGAGCGCGTAGCGGATCATATCGGCTCCCGCACCGCGTGCAGGTAAGCCGGCTCCGCTATCGGCTCGACCAGCTCGAAGCGCCGGCCATGATGCAGGGAGGGAATCTTGGCCCGCGCCGACGCGACCTCGGCCGGATCGATATTCGCCATCACCACGCCAGGCTCGATGCCGCCCTCGGCGACAATGCGGCCCCACGGATCGACCACGAGTGAATGACCGTAGGTCTCGCGACCGTTTTCGTGCCGGCCGCCTTGCGCGGCGGCGAACACGAAGCAGCCGTTTTCGATGGCGCGCGCGCGTTGCAGCACGTGCCAGTGCGCCTCGCCGGTCTGTTTGGTGAAAGCCGACGGGATTGCCAGGAACGAGACGCCGGTCTCGGCGAGCGCGCGATAAAGCGCCGGGAAGCGCAGATCGTAGCACACCGTCAGGCCGAGACGGCCCCACGGCAGGTCGGCGACCACCGCCAGATCGCCGGCGCGATAATTGTTGGACTCGCGATAGCTTTCGCCGCCGGCAAGATCGACGTCGAACATGTGGATCTTGTCGTAGCGCGCGGCGACGTCACCCTTACGGTCGATCAGGAACGAGCGGTTCACCGCCTTTTCCGGCGACGCCTTGATCGCCAGCGAACCGATATGGACGAAGATGCCAAGCCGCCGCGCCACCTCGCGCAATGTCGCCAGCGTCGCATCCTGGTCCTCGGCGACGATCTTGGAAAACAGGTGCTCGCGCTTTAGCGCGAGGATGTTGGTCATTTCCGGCGTGAGCACGTAATCGGCGCCGCTGTTTTTGGCGTCGTCGATCAGCGTCAGAACCGCGGCGAGATTTTGCTGCGGTTCGAGCCCCGAGCGCATCTGAATGAGGCCGACTTTGAATCGCGAATTTGTTGCCGCGCTCATGCTGGGCCCGGCGCGGACGAAGCTGTTGCTTCGGCGAGCAATGGATCGAGTTTGCCGGCCTCGTCGAGCGCATAGAGATCGTCGCAGCCGCCGACATGGGTCGCGCCGATAAAAATCTGCGGGAAGGTGCTGCGTCCGTGCGCTCGCGCGGTCATCTCTTTTCGTATGTCCCGGCTCGCGCTGGCATCGATCTCATGGAAGACGACGCCTTTGCGGGAGAGAAGTTCCTTGGCGTCCGCGCAATAGGGGCAGTAATGAATGGTATAAATGTCGATAGCGGCCATGTCGGTGACGATGCTGCGTAATTTATATCAAACCGTTTATATGGATGTTCGCATCGGATCGGCAACCCTGGCAAAAATCGGCACATCGACATTGGCAGCGCCGGTGCGCAGTAGTGCCCGCGCGCAGCCGTCGACCCTAGCGCCCAAGGTTAGCACGTCGTCCACCAGGACAAGACGGCGCCCCGCGACCGCGGCCTTGCTCTCGGCCGGCACGCGAAACGCACCCTGGACGTTGAGCGCGCGCTCGGATCGCGACAGCCCGACCTGCTGTACGGTCGGCTTGACGCGCTTGAGCACGCCGGCCGCGATCGGCACCGGCTTTCAGCAGAGATCGCGGCGGCCAGCATGGCGGATTGATTGAAGCGCCGCGCCCACAGGCGCCGCCAGTGCAGCGGCACCGGGACGAGCGCGTCGGCTTCGGCCAAAAGCTCGCGCCCGGCATGGCTCGTCCAGCGACCCATCATAGGCGCCAGATCGAGCCGGTCGCCATATTCGAGAGCGTGGACGAGCGCGCGGGAATGTCGTCGAAGCGCACGGCGGCGCGGGCGCAGCGATAGGCCGGCGGCTCGGCAATCGCTTCCATGGACAGGATGCCCGGACCCGGGTCATACACAAAGGGAATGCCGAGCCGGTCGCAATAGGGGCGGGTGATGAAGGACAGTTTCGACCAGCACGCCGGACACAGGCCGCGGCCCTCGACCGGTTCGCGGCAGGCCGCAGAGCGAGATCGAGCGTAGCGCACAGCGCTGCGCGCAACAGGTCCGCGGCGCGTTTGACGCGGGTAGGCAGCGCGATGCCGATCGACGCGAGCATGACGTAACGCTACCGCTACGGGAGTAAAATGCAATCGGATGATGGCTGAAGGCCCCGCAATTTTCGACCGTGTGCTCATTCGCCGGCGGCGCCGGCGAGCGATGGCGCGCGGCCCGGCGAGCTTTCTGCTCGATCGCGTCGCTGAGGATCTTGCCGACCGGCTTGCCGCGGTGCTGCGCCGGTTCGATCTTGCGCTCGATCTCGGGACGCCGGGTGAGGCGGTTCGCACGGCGCTCGCCGCCCTTGGTTCTGTCGGCGCCATCGTGCGGGCCAGTGCCGTGCCGGATGACCCCGCCAGGCGTTTGCAAAAATTTGTCGCCGCCGATGAGGAAGCGCTGCCGTTCCGAGATGGCTCGCTTGATCTCGTCGTCTCGGCGCTAGCGCTGCAATTCGTCAACGACCTGCCGGGTGTGCTGATCCAGATACGCCGCGCCCTCAAGCCCGACGGCTTGTTTCTTGGCGCTCTCATCGGCGGCGAAACACTGACCGAATTGCGCCAGGCCTTTGCCGCCGCCGAGAGCGAAATGGAGGGCGGGGTTTCGCCCCGCGTTTCGCCGTTCACCGATCTGCGCGAGCTCGGCGCCTTGCTGCAGCGCGCCGGCTTTGCTTTGCCGGTGGCCGACGTCGACCGGCTCACCGTGCGGTACGATTCCGTGCTCGGACTGATGGGCGATCTGCGTCGTATGGGCGCGACCAATGCGCTTAACGCCCGCCGCCGGGCGCCGCTCAGGCGCGCCACGCTGAGCCGCATGGCTGAGATTTACGCCGAGCGCTTTGCCGATGACGACAGGCGCGTCCGCGCCACTTTCGAAATCGTCTGGTTATCGGGCTGGGCGCCGCATCCGGATCAGCAACAGCCGCTCAAGCCGGGCTCGGCAAAGGCGCGGCTCGCCGATGCACTCGGCACGCGGGAAATTTCGACGGGGGAAAAGGCTGGGCGCTGAGCGCGATTACTTCATCGCCGTGAGGACGTTGCCGTAAAGGCCCTTCACGCTCGAGCCCAGGCCCACGATCGTGGTGGCGATGACGACCGCGATGCCCGATGCGATCATCGCGTATTCGATTGAGGTGGCGCCGCCGGCGTCGCGCATGAAGCGACGCGTCAGGGAGGTCGCGGAGATGGTCGTCGTTTTCTCGAGCTTTGGCATGGTCTCTCGGCGTTCTGGCGTTCGGATCACAACAACGTCGTCAGATGTGAGATCAGCGGTTCGTCGGCAGGCGGCATCGGAAAGTTTCGCAGCTCCCGCGGCCGCACCCATTTGAGCTGTTGGCCCTCCCGCGCTTCGACGAACCCTTCCCAGCGCCGGCACACATAGAGCGGCATGAGCAGGTAGAAGTCGGGATAGAGATGGCTCGCGAAGGTCAACGGGGCGAGGCATTCCTCCTTGACGACGATTCCCAGTTCCTCCTTCAGCTCTCGGATCAGGCTCTGTTCGAGCCGTTCGCTGGCCTCGACCTTGCCGCCGGGAAACTCCCAAAGCCCCGCCATTGACTTGCCCGGCGGACGTTGTGCGATCAGCACGCGGCCGTCGGGATCGATCAACGCGCAGGCGGCGACAAGCACGAGTTTGATGGTCACGGCCTGTGCCAGTCTAGGGAGAGGAGGGTAAAGGCATGCTTAGACCGATCACCGAGACTGTCGCATTCGCCGCGCTGGTTAATGAAAAGCTAATGCTTGGCGCCATCAGTCTTTCGTGGTCCGAATCACGTCGAGCACGGTGTTGGCGAAGACCTGCGGGGCCTCCTGCGGCGGGTTGTGACCGATCCCCGGCAGCAGGCGGCGTTCATACGGCCCGGTGAAATGCTTTTCATGCTTAGCCGAGCTTTCAGGCGGATGCACGCCGTCGGCCTCGCCCTGCAGCGCGATTGTCGGCACCGCAATCTTTGGCTGGGGCGCAAGCCGCGACTCGATCGGCTCCAGCACCGGATCGCCCGGCGCGCGGCCGTAGCGATGGCGGTATGACTGGATCGTCACCGCGACAAAATCCGGATTGTCGAACGACGCCGCGCTGCGCTCGAACGTGGCGTCGTCGAACGCCCAATGCGGCGACCATAGCGTCCACAGCAGGCGGCACAGAGCGCGGCGGTCGGCTTCCAGTCCGGCGCGGCCGCGCTCGGTTTGGAAATACCACTGATACCACAGGCGGTGTTCCTGCGCCGGCGCCGCCGGTTTGCCGGAGTTCGGGATGTCCTGCAGATTGTAGCTGTTGACGGTGACCAGGCCGCGCACGCGGTCCGGCCACAGTGCTGCGGCGATGCAGGCGGCGCGGCCGCCCCAGTCGTAACCAGCGAGCACCGCGCGCGGAATGGAAAGGCCGTCCATCAATTCACATAAATCGTTGCCGAGTGCCGCCTGTTGGCCGGAACGCGGCGTGTCGGCCGAAAGGAACCGCGTGGCGCCAAAACCGCGCAGGTACGGCACGATGATGTGGCAACTCGCGGCCAGCGGCGGGATGACCGCATCGAAGCAGCGCGGATCGTAGGGCCAGCCATGCATTAGAAACACCGGCACGCCGCCATGGGAGCCGCTTTCCTCATAAGCGACGTCGAGCACGGAGGTGCGAATGTGTTTGGTGGCTACGGTCATCGGCTCAACTCCGGTAATCCCCGTTGATCGCGATATACTCTTTGGTGAGATCGCAGGTGAGCACGCGGTCGCGCCCCTTGCCGAGACCGAGCGCGACCTTCAGCGATATTTCGGGTTTCTTCATCGCCATCGACACTTCGGCTTCGTCATAGGCCGGATCGCGTGCGCCTTTGTGGGCGACGCGGATGCCGCCGAACCAGATCGACAACCGGTCGCGGTCGGCGGGCTCGCCGGCTTTGCCGACCGCCATGACCACGCGGCCCCAATTGGCATCCTCGCCGGCAATCGCGGTCTTGACCAAGGGTGAATTGGCGATCGACATCGCGATGCGCCGCGCCGAAGCCTTGGACACCGCGCCCTCGACCACGATCTCCACCAGTTTGCGCGCACCCTCGCCGTCGCGCGCCACTTGCTCGGCAAGATCGGCGAGCACGGCGTTGAACGCCTTGCGGAACGGCACCAGCCGCGGGTCGTGGGCGCGGGTGATGCGCGGCGCCGGCACCGCGCCTGTCGCGAAAGCGAGCAAGGTATCCGACGTCGAGGTGTCGCCGTCGATGGTGACGGCATTGAAGGTGTCCGCCACGCCCTCGCGCAGCAATGCCTGCAGGACCGGCGCCGCGAGCGGCGCGTCGGTGAAGACAAAGGCCAGCATTGTCGCCATGTCGGGCGCGATCATGCCGGCGCCCTTGGCAAAGCCGTTGATCGTGACGTTGTACCCGGCAAGCCGCGCGCCGGCGGTGGCGAGCTTGGGAAATGTGTCGGTGGTCATGATCGCCCTGGCGGCATCGCCGTAGGCATTCGGCGCTGCCGTGGCGACAAGCTTCGTCATGACGCCGTCAAAGGCTTGCGCCGGCAGCGGTTCGCCGATGACACCGGTCGACGCAAGAAACACTTCGGAGGCTTTGCAACCGACCGCTGCGGCGGCCAGTTTCGCGGTGAACGCGCAAGCCGCCCGTCCACTTTTACCGGTAAAAGCGTTAGCGTTGCCGGAATTGACCACCAGCGCCCGGGCACGCACGCCCCTGATCCTGGAGCGGCACCATTCCACCGGCGCCGAGGGGCACTTTGAACGCGTGAACACGCCGGCGACACTGGTGCCCTCGTCGAAAATCGCCAACATCAAATCGGTGCGGTCCGGGTAGCGGATGCCGGCCGCCGCCGTCGCCAGCCGCACGCCGCCAATCGCCGGCATGTCGGGCGTCGTTTTCGGCGCGAGGGGGGAGATTGATGTGGACACCGGCAATGCCCTTTTGTCATGGCCGGACTTGTTCCGGCGATCCACGTCTCGGAGCCGCTATGTTTTAAAGACGTAGATGCCCGGGACAAGCCCGGGCATGACAAATCGAGGATTTGTCACTTCTTCGCGGGGGCGGCCGGATTGAGCGCCGAGGGATCGGCGGCCGGCGGCGTCGGCTGGTCGAGCCGCTCGATATTGGCGGCGCTACGCAGCTTCTGCACCAGGTCGGCCTGCGCGCGGTGCTCGACGTAAGTCTCGAGCTGGCTCTTGACCTCGTCAAAGGTCGGCGTCGGCTTGATGCGTTTGTCCTCGACCTCGATGATGTGCCAGCCGAACTGTGTCTTCACCGGATCGGAAATCTGTCCCTTGTCGAGCTTGAACGCGGCCTCGGCAAATTCCGGCACCATCTGGTCCTTGGTGAAATAACCGAGATCGCCGCCGTCGGCCGCGCCGGGGTCCTTGGATTTTTCCTTGGCGAGCGTGGCGAAGTCCGCGCCCTTCTTGAGCTGCGCTTCGATGTCCTTGGCCTCGTCTTCGGTGGCAACGAGGATGTGGCGGGCATGAACCTCTTGTTCGGGCGGCATCTGCTTGACGGCGTCGTCATAGACCTTGTGCATTGCCTCGTCGGTGACCGCGGCTTGGCCGGTGCTCTGCAGCAGCGATTCCATCAGGACCTTGTTGCGCTCGATGTCGATGCGGTGCTTGACGTCGGGGCGGTCGCCGATCTTCTGCTGATCGGCGGCCTGCGACAGGATAATAATGTCGGCGAGATAGGTGATCAGGTATTCGTGCTTCTGATCGGGCGGCATTTGCGGCATGCTGGCGCCGACTTCTTCCTCGGCAAGTGCCAGGTCGCTTTGGTGGATATCGACGCCATTGGCGCGGGCCACGACCGGATCGGAAGCTTGCGCGCGCAGTGCGGTCGGTGCGGCCAGGACGACGGCGGCGAGCGCCAGCGCGCCGAGCGCGCGGCCGACAAGCAGGCGGGTAGAGTGCATCGACGGAGGTCCTTTAGCGAGGCGATAAAACGCCGGTTCTGCTGGTTGGCGGCCGGCCTGGTTTTGCGGTCCGCGGCCGGCGCGGACAGTCGCCGAATCATCCTCCCTTGGCAATGGCAGAATCGGCGCTACCTTTTGACGAGTGTGTGAATTTGCGCCTCACATTGACAGGAAAGGCACCCCCTCCTATCTGTGCCCCAGAGTTTGCGGTTGTGTCGCCTTGCAGAAGCCCGAATAGCGCCGCATTTTCCGTCGGTTAATAGTCGCCGGGCAAGCCGAAATTCACAGGATGACGATGCGATGATCGGCGCTGTTGCCCGCAAAATATTCGGTTCTTCCAATGAACGCCGTATCCGCTCCTACCGGCCCCGGGTCGACGAGATCAACGCGCTGGAAAACGGGCTGGAGGTGCTCTCCGACGAAGCACTGCGCGCCCGCACCGACGAATTCAAGAAGCAGCTCGCCGAAGGCCTGACGCTCGACGACGTCCTGGTGCCGGCCTTCGCCACCGTGCGCGAGGCCGCCAAGCGCACGCTCGGCCAGCGTCATTTCGACGTCCAGCTCATCGGCGGCATGGTCCTGCATGAGGGCAGGATCGCCGAAATGAAGACCGGCGAAGGCAAGACGTTGGTGGCGACGCTGCCGGTCTATCTCAACGCGCTGGCCGGCCGCGGCGTGCATGTCGTCACCGTCAACGATTATCTGGCCAAGCGCGACGCCGAATGGATGGGCCAGATCTACAAGTTCCTCGGCCTCACGGTGGGCGTCATCGTGCACGGCCTGCAGGACGACCAGCGCAAGAAGGAATATGACTGCGACGTCACCTACGGCACCAATAACGAGCTCGGCTTCGATTATTTGCGCGACAACATGAAGTACCGGCTCGAGGACATGGTGCAGCGCGGCCATATCTACGCCATCGTCGATGAAGTCGATTCGATCCTGATCGACGAAGCGCGCACGCCGCTGATTATTTCCGGCCCGCTCGACGACCGTTCCGAGTTTTACAACACCATCGATAAGTTTATTCCGCAGCTCGACAAAACCGATTACGAACTCGACGAAAAGCAGCGCTCCGTCAATCTCAGTGAAACCGGCATGAGCAAGATGGAGCAGGTTCTCAAGGATGCGAATCTGCTCAAGTCAGACTCGCTCTACGACGTCGAGAACGTATCCGTCGTGCACCACATCAATCAGGCGCTCCGCGCGCACATGCTGTTCCAGCGCGACAAGGACTACATCGTGCGCAACGGCGAGGTCATCATCATTGACGAGTTCACCGGCCGTATGATGCCGGGCCGGCGCTACTCCGAGGGCCTGCACCAGGCGCTCGAGGCCAAGGAGCATCAGCCGATCCAGCCGGAAAACCAGACGCTCGCCTCGATCACGTTTCAGAATTATTTTCGCATGTACGAGAAGCTTGCCGGCATGACCGGAACGGCGACGACCGAGGCCGACGAATTCCAGGACATCTACGAACTCGAAGTTCTGGAAATCCCCACCAACATGCCGATGATCCGCATCGACGACGACGATGAGGTCTATCGCACCGCAGTGGAGAAATTCCGCGCCATCCTGACACTGATCGAAGACTGCAAGAAGCGCGGGCAGCCGATGCTGGTCGGCACCACTTCGATCGAGAAATCCGAGCAACTCGCGGAAATGCTGCGCCAGCAGGGCTGGGAGCAGCATGATTTCTCCGATCCCAACGCCTTCGCGGCGCTCTATTCCGGCGACAATTCGTCGAAGGCCAAAGTATTTGCGGTGCTTAACGCCCGCTATCACGAGCAGGAAGCGCAAATCATCTCCCAGGCCGGCGTGCCGGGTGCGATCACGATCGCGACCAACATGGCTGGCCGCGGCACCGACATTCAGCTCGGCGGCAACGCCGACATGCGCATCCGCCAGGAGCTCGCCGATATCGAAGATTTGCGCGAACGGGAGAAAAGTCCGCGCGCGGGGGATATTCGCGCCCAAGTCGCGCGTCTGAAGGAGAAGGCGCTCGCGGCCGGCGGGCTTTACGTGCTCGGCACCGAGCGGCACGAAAGCCGCCGCATCGACAACCAATTGCGCGGCCGTTCTGGCCGCCAGGGCGATCCGGGCCACTCCAAGTTCTTCTTGTCGCTCGAAGACGATCTGATGCGCATCTTCGGCACCGACAAACTCGACGGCATGCTGCAGAAGCTCGGTTTGCGCGAGAACGAAGCGATCATCCATCCCTGGATCAATAAGGCGCTGGAAAAGGCGCAGCAGAAGGTCGAGGCGCGCAATTTCGATATCCGCAAGAATATCCTCAAGTTCGACAACGTGATGAACGATCAGCGCAAGGTCATCTTCGACCAGCGCGTCGAATGGATGCAGGACCAGGCGGTCGGCGAAGTCGTCTCCGACATGCGCCACAACGTGCTCGACGATCTGGTCGCCAAGCACGTGCCGGAAAACGCCTACCCCGAACAATGGGATGCCATTGGCTTGCGGGAGGAGCTCAAGCGCGTGCTTGGGCTCGATCTGCCGGTCGACGAATGGGCCAAGGAAGAGGGCATCGCGGACGAGGAAATCTTCGCCCGCGTCGAGCGTCGCGCCGACGAACACATGGCGGCGAAAGTCGCGCAATGGGGCCCCGACGTTATCCGCTACGTCGAGAAATCGATCCTGCTGCAGACCCTCGACCATCTGTGGCGGGAGCATCTCATCATGCTCGACCACCTGCGCCAGGTGATCGGCTTGCGCGGCTATGGACAGCGCGATCCGCTCAACGAATACAAGGCGGAATCCTTCAGCCTGTTCGAAGCCATGAGTCAGAGCCTGCGCGAGGGCGTCACCGCACAGTTGATGCGGGTCGAGATTCAGGCGGCGCCGCCGCAGCAGCCTGCGCCGCTGCCGGTCATGGAAGCGCATAAGATGGATCCGTCGACCGGCGAAGATGAGATGGCGCTGGCCATGGCCGGGGCCGAAACGCTGGCGCGCCACGGGATCGGCCAAGCAATCGGCGCCGCGGCCATGGGCGGCGTTCCGGTCGGCGGTGCGGCCGTCGCCGCGGCGGCGGGCGTGACGCAAACGCCGGCGCGCAATCCGCAGGACCCGTCGAGCTGGGGCAAGGTCGGCCGCAACGAGACGTGCCCCTGCGGCTCAGGCAAAAAATTCAAGCACTGTCACGGCCGATATGTCTGACGGGAATTGGTGACCGGATGTCGGTAATCAGACAACGCTAAGCGCCGTCTGATTCCTGATTACCAATAACTGATTCCTGATTACTGCAACGCCCAGCGGCCCTGGAACGTGCCGGCCGGGATCGCGGGCTGCGCGCCCTTGATCAGGCTGCTGTTATTCGCGGGCGGCGTAGCGGTGGCGTCCTGCTGCGACTTGCTGGGTTGTGCCTTGGTTTTCGGCTTCGGCGCTTCGGCAACTTGCGGTTCCGCCTTTGACAGCTCGCTCTTTGCCGGTTCGGATTTCGGCGTCTCCGCGACCGGCCGCAAGCCGGCGAGGACGACGCCGCGGGTGCCGGCGGGCGGCGCCGGCGCCGCCTCGGTCTTCGGCTTGAACAGATTGCCGAAAAAGCTGGAATGATCCTGCGCGCCGGTGTCGCTCGATGCGACTTGGCTTTGTGGCTGGTTATCCGGTTGGCTCGGCGCCGCCGCGCCGGTGGACGGCTGGCTGCCCGATTTGGCGTCGAACAGATGGCCGAACAGATGCGAACCGCCGTCTTGCAACGACGATGCCGTCTTGACCATTCCTTCCTCGGGATCTTCACGCGCGCCGCTCAGCGTGGGCGGCGGGTTACCGGGATGGATCGGCGGCGCGTGCATATGGCCATCGTTGTCCAGGACCGGCTGGGTGGTGTCGAGTTTGGCGACGAAGACGCGGTTCATGCCGCCGTCGGTGCCCATCACGACGGGCGCCACCGGTGCGTTCTGTTTGACCAGCTCGGCGAGCTGATATTCGTCGTTACGCTGCTTCTCCAGCGCCGGCCCGGCGATGTCCTGCGAAACTTCATAGACCGGGCAGTGACTGGTCGGACTGAAGACGAGCGGCTTGGTCGAGTTCGCCGGCGGCACGGCGTCGAACACATAGTGCCGGTCGCAGACATCGACCTTCGGCTCGAGATGCGACACCTCGAAATGGTCGTCGCCTTCCTTGAGCATGGTCCAGAACGGCATATTCGGATTGTTGCGATGCCGCGCCAGGTTCGCCGCCGTCAGGCGGAACGGATAGGCCTGGATCTGGAATTCCTTTTGGCCGCCGAGGAAGGATTCGCGAGCCAGCGAATAGATTTCGCCGATCTGCTCGTCGGTCATGGCGTAGCAGCCGCGTGACGAGCAATCACCGTGGATCATCAAAAATGCGCCGCTGTAATTGTTGGCTTTGTCGAAAGCGTTGGGGAAACCGATATTGATGGCGAGATAATAATTGGAATTGGGATTCATCAATCCCGGCGTAATGGAATAGAAGCCCTCCGGCGCCTGGCGGTCGCCCTCGGTTTTCTTCGGCCCGAGTTCACCCGACCAGCGGCAGATCGGATAAACCTTGAGCAGCTGGTATTGGCCGGTGGTGTCCTTCTTCCAGACTTCGAGCTCGGATTCCTCCTTGAAGACCCGCACCAGGACAGGCGAATCCTTCGGCATGTTTTTTTGCGCGAGCAGCGACAGCATTTCCGGCGACAATTCTTTCATCGCCCGGGTCGGCAGCTGATAGCCTTCTTCGCCGTAACAGCCGGCAAGCGTCAACGCACCGGCGGCGAGCACCGCCAATGTCATGAGCACACGCACGCTCTGTGCGCGCCAGAACAGCGCGCGGACAACGCAGGCGCGGATCACGGTAAAATTCCCCGACAGATGGACCTTCCCCGTGCCATCACTCGCCAATCGTTATCCATAAGAGGTGGCTTTCGCAAGGCAAGCTGCCCCAAGCTTGCCGGTTGGCCACGTGGTTGCTCAATGAATGGTAAATTATCGTCGAATTTGACTGGCGAATTCAACGAATTAGTGGGTGCTAATCGCGAGCCGGGGAGCAATCCCGGCGACATTGTGGCAAGGCTGCTTTTAGCGGCGCGGCGGCGGAGTTCCGGCACGCCCTCTATCAGGGCAGCGAGCGCCCGATCGCAGTGAATTTTTCCCGCCGCAGCCGCACGATCGTGGCGCGGTCCAAGCCGCGCAATTCGGCCAGCGCGTCGGCGATCGCCTCGCCCGTCGCGGCGATGGCCGCGGCCGGTTCCCGATGCGCGCCGCCGGTCGGTTCGGTCACGATCGTGTCGACGACGCCGAACCGCACCAGATCCTGCGCGGTGATTTTCAGGCTGGATGCCGCCTCCTGGGCTTTGGCGGTATCCCGCCACAGGATCGATGCCGCGCCCTCCGGCGAGATCACGCTATAGATGGCGTGTTCCAGCATCAGCACGCGATTGGCGGTCGCCATCGCGATGGCGCCGCCCGAGCCGCCCTCGCCGATGATCGCCGCGACATTGGGCACGCCGATGGCGAGACAGGCTTCGGTCGAGCGCGCAATCGCCTCGGCCTGGCCGCGTTCCTCCGCGCCGATGCCGGGATAGGCGCCCGCGGTGTCGATCAGCGCGATCACCGGCACGTCGAAATGATCGGCCATGCCCATCAGCCGCGCCGCCTTGCGATAGCCCTCGGGTCGCGCCATGCCGAAATTGTGCTTCAGCCGGCTGTCGGTGTCCGAGCCTTTTTCGTGACCGATGACGCAAACACTTTCGCCGTGGAAACGGCCGAAGCCGCCGACGATGGCGGCGTCCTCGCCGTGCTTGCGGTCGCCGGCCAGCGGCACGAAATCGCCGATCAAAGCCGCGATGTAATCGAGACAATGCGGCCGTTGCGGGTGCCGCGCCACTTGCGTTTTCTGCCAGGGGGTCAATCCGGCGTAGAGTTCCTTGAGCGCCTGCGACGCCTTGCCCTCGATGCGGCCTATTTCTTCGGCGATCGCATCGCCGTCGCTGTGCAGCGCGCGCAATTCCTCCACCTTGGCCTCAAGCTCGGCCACCGGTTTTTCGAAATCGAGATAGCTACGCATCACTTACAACGAATGTCCCGGCAAACTGACAATGGCGCCTGCCGCATGCGCGGCAAAGTCGCCTGTGCGTCGCGTCGAAGTCAAGGATGACCTCGCGCCGCATGTTCATCCTTCCGCCAGCGGGTGCAGGTCGCGCACCAGGCTTTTCAGCCGCTCTTCCAGCACATGCGTGTAAATCTGCGTGGTGGAAATGTCGGCGTGGCCGAGCAGCGTCTGCACCACGCGCAGATCGGCGCCGTTGTGCAGGAGATGGCTGGCGAAGGCATGGCGCAGCACATGCGGGCTGACCTGCGCGGCGCGCAAGCCGGCGGCGCTGGCGAGAACTTTCAGCTCGCGCGCCAGATGCTGGCGGGTGAGATGGCCGCTCTCGCCGAAGGAAGGGAACAGCCATTTCGCTTTCGTCAATTTTGCCGATTTTGCCGAGCCTTCGACTTCGGACAGCAGCGCGAGGTAATTCACCATCGTGCGCTTGGCCGCGTCGTTTAACGGCACGAGCCGCTCCTTGTTGCCCTTGCCGCGCACGACAATGACGCGCGCATCCTGCCGTGCCGCCGAGATCGGCAAAGCCACCAGCTCGGAGACGCGCAGACCGGTCGCGTAGAGCATCTCGACCAGGCAGGCGAGCCGCGCCGCGCGCAGCCGCACCGGCAATGGCGCGCTCGCATCGGCTGCGCCGGCGACGCGCAGCAGATGATCGACCTCGGCAAGCGTCAATGTCTTGGGCAGCGCGCGTTCGCGCTTCGGCCCTTCAAGCACCGCGGCAGGATCGTCGGCGCGATGTCCTTCCGCATAGAGGAAGCGGTAGAGCTGGCGGATCGCCGACAGCCGCCGCGCCACCGTCGTCACCCGCAGACCGCGCCGTGACAGTTCGCCAAGATAGCCGCGCAGGTCGCCGGTGTTGGCCCTGGCGACCGAGCTTCGCGCGGCTTTGAGATGATGCGAAAAATCCTCAAGGTCGCGGCCATAGGCGGTCAGCGTGTTGGCGCCGGCGCCGCGTTCCGCCGCCAGCATGTCGAGATAAAGCGCGATGAGCCGCGCGTCGGAATTTTGCGCCGAAGCCTGATTTCCGCGGGTTGACGTCCGAACCATGGCCCGGTCCTCAACGGTCCTTGAAAAATTTGTCGGGCGGAATCGAGACCGATATCTCGCGCGACTTCGGCTGCACGTAATGCGCCAGCGCATAAAGACCGCCATAGACGGCCGCGCACAGGATCGCGATGACAGCGAGTAACCGCAGCAGGCTCGGCATCGTCAGGCGCCCGCGCTCATCCTATTGGTGCCGGCGAATGGGACCGAGTACGATCATGTTCGCGCCGGACTGGCAAGTGATCTAGAACATCATCCGAATGGCCGTCCCTGGGCCTTTGCCGGGACCGAGCGGATGCGGCGGCCGATGCCGGGTTATGCCTTAAATGTCTGATATTACGGTTAAAAATGATGCGACCCCGCCGGTCTCGGCCGCCGCGATTCTGGCTCGGCTGGGCAGCCGTTCGATTGTTCTCGTCGGCATGATGGGTGTCGGCAAATCGTCGATCGGCCGCCGCCTCGGCGTCCGGCTCGGCGTGCCCTTCGTCGACGCCGATGCCGAGATCGAGGCGGCCGCCGGCATGAGCATCGCGGATATTTTCGCGCGGCACGGCGAGGCCTATTTCCGCAGCGGCGAGGCGCGCGTGATCGCGCGGCTCCTGGAGGGTGGTCCGCAGGTTTTGGCGACCGGCGGCGGCGCCATCATGAACGCCGACACCCGTACCGCCATCAAGGCCAAAGGCGTCTCGATCTGGCTCAACGCCGAGTTCGACGTGCTGATGCGCCGGATCAACAAACGCAAGAGCGATCGGCCGATGCTGCAGACCGCCGATCCGGCGGCGACGTTGCGGCAATTGCTGGACGAGCGCGGTCCGGTCTATGCGCAGTCCGATCTCACCGTGCAGTCGCGCGAAGTGCCGCACGATGCGATCGTCAGCGAGATCATGAAGGCGCTGAGCGATTTTCTCGACGCACCACCGCAGCAAGCAGGGCGGCCATGACGGCGCCGGTCCGCACCGAAGTAAAAAACGCAAGCACGACCGTCGCTATCGCGCTCGGCGCCCGCAGCTACGACATCGTCATTGGGCGCGGCGTTCTCGCGTCGCTCGGCGCGCGCATCGCGGCGCTCCGTCCCGGCGCCAAGGCATTTATCGTCACCGACGAGAATGTCGCGCGTCATGTGCTCGCAGATGCCGAGGCCGCGCTTGCGCAGGCGGGCGTGGCGGCGCACCGCGTGATCGTTCCGCCGGGTGAGGCTTCGAAGAGCTATCGGACCTTCGAACAGGTCTGCGAAGCCATCATCGCCTCGCATATCGAGCGCGACGATCTCGTCATCGCCCTGGGCGGCGGGGTGATCGGCGACCTCGCCGGTTTTGCCGCGGCGGTGGTGCGGCGCGGCCTCGATTACGTGCAAGTGCCGTCCACGCTGCTCGCCCAAGTCGATTCCTCGGTCGGCGGCAAGACCGCGATCGATTCCGTTCACGGCAAGAATCTCGTCGGCGCGTTTCATCAGCCGATCCTGGTGGTCGCCGATACGGCGCTGCTCGATACGCTGCCGGAGCGCGAATTCCGCGCCGGCTACGCCGAACTCGTCAAATACGGCTTGCTTGGCGATGCCGCGTTCTTCTCATGGCTGGAGAAAAATTGGCGCGAAATCTTCACCGGCGGCAATTCTTCCGGAAGTCTTGCACGCGACCACGCCGTCGCGATGGCCTGCCGCGCCAAGGCCGCGATAGTCGCTCGCGACGAACGTGAGATCGGCGACCGTGCGCTGCTTAATCTCGGCCACACCTTCGGCCACGCGCTGGAAGCGGCCTGCGGATTTTCCGACCGGCTGCTGCACGGCGAGGCGATCTCAGCCGGCATGGCGCTGGCGTTCGAATTTTCCGCACGGCGGCAGGGACTGGTGTCGAAGGCCGACGCCGCGCGCGTTATCGCCCATTTGGCCGAAACCGGCCTGCCGACAGGCTTTAAGGACATTTCCGGGCCGCCACCGACCGTTGACCAAATGATGGAACTCATTGCCCAGGACAAGAAAGTCAAACGCGGAATGCTTACATTTATCCTGGTGCGCGGTATCGGCGCGGCGTTCATCGAGGCTGGCGTCGAGCCGCGCGAGGTGCGCGCCTTTCTCAGCGAGAAGCTTGCCGAGCGATGACTTTTACAGACTGGCTGACGATCCTTGCGGTGGCGATCTGCCTTGTCGTGTCGGCATTCTACTCGGCGAGCGAGACGGCGCTGACCGCCTCATCGCGCGCCGCCATGAACCGGCTGGAAAAGCAGGGCAACCGCGACGCCGGCATCGTCAACCGGCTGATGGCCACCCGGGAGCGGCTGCTCGGCGCGATCCTGTTCGCCAACAATTTCACCAATATCGCGGCGTCCACTTTGGCGACCGGCCTGATGCTGACCTTCTTCGGCAAGACCGGCGAAATCTACGCCGCCTTGGTGATGACCATTCTCATTTTCGTGGTCGCCGAGGTGCTGCCGAAAACCGCGGCCTTCAATGCGCCCGACCGTATGGCGCTGGTCGTGGCGCAGCCGGTCGAACGCACGGTGCGCTGGTTCTGGCCGTGGCTTAAAGCTGTCGAATGGCTGGTGCGGCTTATTCTTCGCGGCGTCGGCATGCCGGTCGGCAGTATCCAGTCGATCTTGTCGCCGCGCGAGGAACTGCGTGGCGCGGTCGATCTCATGCATCGCGCCGGCGTGGTGGAAAAACTCGACCGCGACATGATGGGAGGCTTGCTCGATTTGCGCGAGCTCACGGTCTCGGAAGTGATGGTTCATCGCACCAAGATGGTGATGCTCGATGCCGACGAACCTCCGCACGATCTGATCGATGCCATTCTCGCCGCCGGCGTGACCCGCATCCCGCTGTGGCGCGGCTCGCCCGACAATGTGGTTGGCGTCCTTAACGCCAAGGAAGTCTGGCGCGCGCTGCACGCGGCGGCCGGCGAGCCGGACAAAATTGACATCAAGACGTTGGCCAAGCCGTCGTGGTTCGTGCCCGACACCACGCCGTTGTACGAGCAGCTCAAGGCGTTTCGCCATCGCAAGACGCCGTTTGCGCTGGTGGTCGACGAATATGGCGAGCTCGAAGGCCTGGTCACGCTGGAAGACATCGTCGAGGAAATCGTCGGCGACATCAGCGACGAGCATGACATCGCGGTGCCCGGCGTGCGCGCCTTGCCGGATGGCTCGGTCAATGTCGACGGTGCTGTGCCGGTGCGCGACCTCAACCGGGCGATGGACTGGAATATTCCCGACGATGAAGCCACCACCGTCGCCGGCGTCGTCATCCACGACGCGCGCTCGATCCCGGAGCCGGGCCAGAGTTTCACCTTTCACGGTTTTCGCTTCCAAGTTCTGCGCAAGACCCGCAACCGCATCACCGCTTTGCGCGTCGCACCGCTGGCGCGCAAAATCACCGCCAAAGCCGGCTGACAGGCGAGCCAAGCAAACCACGACGACAAATACTTCGATCGATCCTGGCGTCCGTATCGGCCATGTGCATCTGAAAGTCGCCGACCTCGAACGCGCGTTGGTGTTTTATTGCGGCGTGCTCGGCTTCGAATTGATGCAGACGCGACCAGGGGCGGCCTTCATTTCCGCCGGCGGCTATCATCATCACATCGGATTGAATACCTGGGAGAGCCACGGCGGCTCGCCGCCGCCGCTGGGCACGACCGGCCTCTATCACATCGCGATCCTTTACCCGACGAGGGTGAAACTTGCCGATGCGCTCCGCCGCCTCATCGAGGCAAACATCCCGCTCGAAGGCGCGTCCGATCATGGCGTCAGCGAGGCGCTCTATCTGCGCGATCCCGACGACAACGGCGTCGAGCTTTACTGGGACCGGCCGAAGAAAATGGCCGCGCAGCGCCGAGGGCAAGCTCGCGATGTACACCCACCCGCTTGATCTGAGGGGATTGCTCAAAGAGCTCGAAACGCCGCAACCCGCCATCGCGGAATAGCGCGGCTTATCCGCTCTCCCCCGGCGCCTGCGCGTGGATCGCCAGCGCATGCACGCGACCCTTAAGCTCCTTCGCCAGCGCGGCGTTGATCATGCGGTGACGCTCCAGACGGCTCTTTCCGCGGAAGGCTTCCGACACAATATAGAGTCGGAAATGGGATTCGCCGCCCGGGCGGTGTCCGGCGTGGCCTTCGTGCAAATGCGATTCGTCCTCGACATGCAGGCTCTCGGGTGCGAAAGCCGCTAGCAATTTTGTCGTGATGATGTCCTGCATTCCCATAGGCGGGAGTCTTAGCGATTGGCTGACATGAAGGTCAACAATGGCGACGCGTTGAATAGTATTCTGTCAAGTCTTGAAGCTGCCATCGACACACCTGCATAATTGCACCGATGAAATCGAATTCGCCGTTGTTTGACCGGATCCGGGTCAAGCCCGATAAAGACCGCCGGTCTGCGCGCGGAGCTTCCGCCGTGCCAGTGGCCGCGCTGCGATGCGCCGGCGACACACCGCGCGCCGAAGGGCCGGCTGCGCGCCAGCGAGTATTGGCAGTTCTGCCTCGAGCATGTCCGCGAATACAATAATTCCTACAATTTTTTCGCCGGCATGAGCGAGGACGCGGTCGCCAAATATCAAAAAGAGTTGATTACCGGGCACCGCCCGACCTGGAAAATGGGCTCGCTCGGAGGCAAGCCTGCCGCCAAGCGCAGCCGCGGCCCTTTTCGCGAGGCCGATCGGCCGGCCGACGATCCGTTCTCGCTGTTCGGCGAGACGGGGGCCCGGCGCCCCGGTCAGGCGCGCGCCACGGCAGAGGGCCGCAAGATTTTCAATGCGCAGCGCGTCGCCCTGGAGGCGCTCGGCCTTGAAGCCGACGCTAAGCGTGCCGATATAAAATCCAGGTTCAAGATGTTGGTAAAGCGGCACCATCCGGACGCCAATGGCGGTGACCGCGGTTCCGAGGCTCGGCTTCGGGAGATCATCCAGGCCTATAATTACCTGAAGTCCGCAGGTTTTTGCTGACCCGCCAGGTGCGTTGGGCGTTGTCTTGCTAGTGGCTTTCGCCGCTGCGGGCCTTTCTGCTAGAGGTACGGGACATTCCGACCGCCGGTGACGGCCGACTTGCGCTTCGGAAGTACCGGGGTCACGGAGGAGCAATGAGTCTCGCAGCAGATACGGTACCCGGCTTGCCGGATATGAAGGTCTCGATCCGGCAATTGTTCGGCATCGACAGCGATCTCGAAGTGCCGGCCTATTCCGGGCCGGATGAGCACGTCCCCGAGTTCGACCCGGATTACCGGTTCGACAAGCCGACCACGCTCGCCATTCTCGCCGGCTTCGCCCGCAACCGCCGCGTCATCGTCACCGGCTATCACGGCACCGGCAAATCGACTCATATCGAGCAGGTGGCGGCGCGGCTCAACTGGCCCTGCGTGCGCGTCAATCTCGACAGCCACATCAGCCGCGTCGATCTGATCGGCAAGGACGCCATCGTGATCCGCGACGGCATGCAGGTCACCGAATTCCGCGACGGCATCCTGCCGTGGGCGCTGCAGAACAATGTCGCGCTGTGCTTCGACGAATATGATGCCGGCCGTCCCGACGTGATGTTCGTGATCCAGCGCGTCCTGGAATCATCCGGACGGCTGACGCTGCTTGACCAGAACAAGGTGATCAAGCCGCATCCGGCATTCCGCCTGTTCGCCACCGCCAATACCGTCGGGCTTGGCGACACGTCCGGGCTCTATCACGGCACCCAGCAGATCAACCAGGGCCAGATGGACCGCTGGTCGATCGTCACCACGCTGAATTATCTGCCGCACGACAACGAGGTCGATATCGTGCTCGCCAAAGCGAAGCATTATCGCAACGCCGAAGGCCGCGACACCGTCGCCAAGATGGTGCGGGTGGCCGATCTCACGCGCAACGCCTTCATGAATGGCGATATCTCGACCGTGATGAGCCCGCGCACGGTGATCATCTGGGCGGAAAATGCCGAAATCTTCGGCGACATCGGCTTCGCCTTCCGGCTGACCTTCGTCAACAAATGCGACGAGCTGGAGCGGCCGCTGGTCGCCGAGTTTTACCAGCGCTGCTTAGGCCAGGAATTGCCGGAGAGCGCGGTGAACGTGGCGCTGTCGTAACGTCGTCTTCGCGAAAGCGGGGATTCATAGCCTCAGTCATGATGATTGATCTACGACGAATGCGAATATGGATTTCGGGTTCCGAGCTTCGCTCGGCCCCGGCATGACGGCTAGCCATGTCGTCCAATATCAAGCCGAAGAGTACCGCGAAGGAAGCGCCGACCGAACCGTTCAAGCGCGCAGTCGGCGTCTGCCTGCGCGCCATTGCCGGCAAGAACGATCTCGAAGTCAGCTTCGCGTCCGAACGTCCCGGTCTGGCCGGCGGCAAGGCCCGGCTGCCGGAGCCGCCGCGCCGGCTCACTGAACGCGAAGCCGCGATCGTGCGTGGCCATGCTGATTCGATCGCGCTGCGGCTCGCCTGTCACGACCCGGCGGTGCATCGCCGGCTGGCGCCAGGCGGCCAGCAGGCGCGCGCGGTGTTCGAGGCGGTGGAACAGGCCCGCGTCGAGGCGATCGGCGCCCGCCGCATGGGCGGCGTCGCCAAGAATCTCACCGCCATGCTCGACGACCGTTTTCACCGCGGCAAATTCGACGACATCAGCGACCGCGCCGACGCGCCGATCGAGGATGCGCTCGCCATGATGGTGCGCGAACGGCTGACCGGCGAGACGCCGCCTGCAGCCGCGCGCAAGCTCGTCGATTTGTGGCGACCGCTGATCGAGGAGCGCGCCGGCCGTAATCTCGACCGCCTGGAGCGCGTTTTGCTCGATCAGCGGCGGTTCGGCGACGTCGTCCACGACCTGCTCGACAGCCTCGACATGGGTGAGGATCGCTCCAACGATTCCGACGAGGATGAGGGCGAAGAGGGCGAGGAGCAGAACCAGAACGAGGAATCCGGGCAGGACGGCGAAGCGTCCGATACCGCCGACAGCGAAAAAATGAACGCCGAAGCGGAGGCTTCAGCCGACGAGTTGCCGGACAGCGCGTCGGAAGCGGTCGATGCGCCGGCCGCTGAAATGGCCGACGACGCCGAGATGGGCGATTCGGAGACCGCCGCCGAGCCGTGGCGGCCGCGCAACCAGCGAAACGAGCCGCGCGGGCCGGATTATCACCCCTTCACCGCCAAGTTCGACGAGACCGTCGGCGCCGAGGAATTGTGCGAGCCGGAAGAGCTCGATCGGTTGCGCGGCTATCTCGACAAGCAGCTTTCGCATTTGCAGGGCGTGGTGGCGCGGCTTGCCAACCGCCTGCAGCGGCTGCTGTTGGCGCAGCAGAACCGCGCTTGGGAATTCGACCTCGAGGAAGGGTTGCTCGATCCGGCGCGGCTGTCGCGCGTCATCGTCGATCCGATGCATCCGCTGTCGTTCAAGCGTGAAAAGGACACCGACTTCCGCGACACGGTGGTGACGCTGCTGTTGGACAATTCCGGCTCGATGCGCGGCCGGCCGATCACGGTCGCAGCAACCTGCGCCGATATCCTGGCGCGCACGCTGGAGCGCTGCGGCGTCAAGGTGGAAATCCTTGGCTTCACGACGCGAGCCTGGAAGGGCGGTCAGTCGCGCGAAGTCCTGGCTCGCCGCCGGCAAGCCGGCCAATCCGGGGCGGCTCAACGATCTGCGCCACATCATCTACAAGTCGGCCGACGCGCCATGGCGGCGCGCGCGGAAAAATCTTGGCCTGATGATGCGCGAGGGGCTGCTCAAGGAGAACATTGACGGCGAGGCACTCGACTGGGCGCACAAGCGGCTGCTTGGCCGGACGGAAACGCGCAAGATCCTGATGATGATTTCCGATGGCGCGCCGGTCGACGATTCGACGCTCTCGGTCAATCCCGGAAATTACCTCGAACGCCACCTGCGCTGGGTGATCGAAGACATCGAGACACGTTCGCCGGTCGAATTGATCGCCATCGGCATCGGTCACGATGTGACGCGTTACTACCGCCGCGCCGTGACCATCGTCGATGCCGAGGAGCTCGGCGGGGTGATGACCGAGAAACTCGCCGAATTGTTTGCCGAGAATGCGGTTGAAGAGCCGGTCCGGCATGCTCGCCCCGGGCGCCCGCGCCGGCTCAACGCCTAGCTGATCTTTATCTAGTTTTTCCGCACCATGAAGACGTACATGCGGCGGAATGTCTGCGGATTGTCCGCCTCGTAGGCGTGCCATTTGTCGAGATCGGTCAAAGCCGCATCGCCCGGAAATCTCGCCTGAAACCGTTCGACCAACCGCGGCTCTGTATTGAAGCCGAGAAATGACAGCTTTTGCGCGTCGAGGAACGCCTTGATGCGCGGAATGGTGAAGCTGTGCTCCATCGCGTGGAACAGCAGGTCGCGGCAACCGCTCATGCTGTAGAAGTCCGGCGATTCGATCGCCCGCCGCCAGCGCCCTTCGTCGGAGTCGCGCAAGATGTGCTGGCGGCATTTGCGGATATCCTCCGCCGTCGGCCGGTAACCGCGCTCGGCGATGAACGCGCGGGTAGCGGCGATGCCGGCGCGCCCGGTTTCGCTGTAAAGGCCGACGTGCATTTCGCCGCCGACGCGCAGCAACGAAACCAATATGCGCCAGCCCGTTTCGGGCTCGGCCAAATGATGCAAGACGCCGATTGCTTCGATGCGATCGAAAGTCCGGCCGATCGCGCCGAGCTTGAGGATATCGGCCTGCGCATAATCGACATTGCGCAGGTCCGCCTCGCCGGCCTTCCGGTGCGCATAAGCGAGACTGGGCAGGCTGATATCGATGGCCAGTACGCGCGCTTGAGGAAAGTGCCGCCGGACTTCGAAGACGTGCTGGCCGCTGCCGCAACCCGCGATCAATATGTCCTCACCGTGCGGCAGGCCGCCGGAGCCGGCGTGCTTTGCCGCCTCGTGCGCCACTGCGGGATTAATGGTCCAGCGTGGATAAGGATTTTCCTCGTATTGGTGCATCACCTGCAGCGACACGCTGTCGTCGACGCCGGTCAAGGCAGGAATGGACTTGCGTTCCGCGGCTTCCGCCAGCGGCTCGCGAACTTGCTGTCGAACGATGTCGGCGGCGATGTCCGGCCACTGCCGGTCCAGCAGCAAATCGGCCAGCGGCAAGGAGCGCAGCGGAAAATAGGCCGCGACCGCCGCCAGCAGCATCGGCGGAATGGCGTCGCCGTCCCGCAGTTTTTGCAACAGCGCGTCGCGCAACCTGGCCGACTGCCGCGTTTCCTCATCGCTTTGCGCGAACACATATTCGTTGATGAAACACTGCTGCGCGACCGCGCAGAGCAAACGGACCAGTGCGCCGTCACGCGCCGTAACGTCGTTCACGGAGGGATGCAGCAGTGCGGCGCGAAGGTGGCTGAGCAATTTCTCCAACGGCGCGCGGTGCAGCGGCACCGTCGACAATGCGCAGCGCAGATACAGATCGCCGGCAATCGATTGCAGGGTGTCGCCCGCGAACAGCTCTTCGGGCCTTACCGGCAGCGGCCACTTTGCTTCGATGCGCTCGACGCACGCCGCGATGGCCGGATTTCTAAGAATGAGGTCTTCGACGGGCTTCAGAGCGGCGCCGAGCGCGACCGCCTGGTTGAAATGAGCCGCCGCCTCGTCGTCGCGGCCGAGCGCCTGCAATGAGCAGGCAAGGTCGTAGTGACAGGCCGCGTTCAAAGCATCGGCGGCGATGGCCCGGTTCAGCGTTTTCACGGCGAGCTTGTGCCGGCCGGATGCCTGAAGAATAAGCCCAAGCAGATTGAGCGCATCCAAATGCGCGGGCTCTCGCGTCAGGATTTCATTGCAAATGCCCTGAGCTTGATCGGCTTGACCGCGCTGGTGCAACGACCGCGCTTGAGCCATCAGCTGGGCGATCGCCGCAGGCTGGCTCGAACGATCGCCCAAGCGTTGATTGAGGGCGGCGTTGCTCGACGCCAGCCCGGCCCGTCGCGCTTTTCGATTCATGCCGCACGATGTCGTAACGACTTAACCGGCATTCTAGCGGAATATTGCGGCGGGCTGCCGGGTATTTTGACCGGCCGGGAGCTACGCTGTG
This sequence comes from uncultured Alphaproteobacteria bacterium, assembly GCA_963743395.1. Taxonomy (GTDB): domain Bacteria; phylum Pseudomonadota; class Alphaproteobacteria; order Rhizobiales; family Xanthobacteraceae; genus BOG-931. Next base: position 129,922 of record CAVUPV010000006.1, on the reverse strand, counting down.
GCCCGGCGCTTCTTGACAACCTGGCGCTTGAGCTCAAGCACGCGCGGCGACAAGGTGTCATCGTGGGCCTTGAGCAGGAAGGCGTCGAACCCGCCGCGATGATCGACGGTTTTCAATGCATTGGCGGACACCCGCAGCCGGAACGAGCGGCCGAGCGCGTCCGACAGCATGGTGACATTGAGCAGGTTGGGACGAAACCGCCGCTTGGTCTTACGGTTGGAATGGCTGACCCGGTGCCCGATCTGGCGCGTTTTTCCGGTCAGTTCGCAACGCCATGCCATTGTATTAATCCTTGCGCAAACTTGGTAATTGCCGCGCGTCCCAGGTTGCCTGACGGACAATAAGGGGAGTTGGCGCGGACCTATAGTAGCGGGGTGCAAAAGCGTCAAGTTTAGCGTCCTGAGCATGCTTTTGGCGTGGGGCGGCGGTGCCGCCTCGAACCACACAAAGGACGTATTCTCCGCCAAAACAGAGGACGGATTTGGTGCTGGGATCTGAGGAACGCTTGTCCATTTCCATTGCCATAAAATCACCGATCCGCCCTGCCGGCGCCGCCGCTTTCGTCGCGGCGTTTTTCGTCGTTGCAGCCGTGCCCTTGGCGCTCCTCGGCGCCGGGACCGCCGTCGCCGGCGATGCGGTCCATCAGCCGGTCGCGCAGGGCCGCCTCGAAGCCGAATATGTCGCCACCATCGCCGGCATCCCGATCGGCCGTGGCAACTGGATCATCGAGATTTTCGACGACCAATACACCGCCGCGGCAAGCGGCACGACGACAGGCCTCATCCGCTTCTTTACCGGCGCGCGCGGCACCGCCGCCGCGCATGGCAATGTCGTCGCCGGCCAGCCGGCGCCACAGAGCTACGCCGCGACCATCAATTATGGCCAGAAGCTCGACGACGTCCGCATAGCGCTCACCGGCGGCACGGTGACCGACTACGCGGTCGAGCCGGCGATGCCGCCGATGCCGGACCGCATTCCAGTGACCGACGCCGATCGCCGTGGTGTCGTCGATCCGATGACCTCGATGCTCAACCGCGTCGCCGGCGCCGGCGACCCGGTCTCGCCGGAAGCCTGCAACCGCAAGGTCGCCGTGTTCGATGGCCGCGTGCGTTACGACCTGCACAGTGAATTCAAGCGCATAGAAACCGTGAAGGCGGATCGCGGTTATGAGGGCCCGGCCGTCGTCTGCGCGATCTATTTCACGCCGATCTCCGGCTATGTGCCGGACCGGCCCGCCATCAAATATCTCGTCACGCTGCGCGAAGCCGAAGTCTGGCTCGCGCCGATCTCCGGCACGCGCGTGCTGGTGCCGTTCCGCTTCTCGATGCCGACGCCGCTCGGCACCGGACTGCTGCAGGCGACCGAATTTGTCTCCGTGACGCCGCCGCCGCATCCGGCGAAAACGGAGTGATCGCCCGTTGGCGGTAGCGGGCGGATGGAGCCGCGGCGTCCCCGTTATCCACAGGACCAAAGGCCTTGACTCGGCGCGGAATCGTGATCGTACAGCTCGTTAATACTTTTGACCTCACGGCGGCATGCTGGAATCGCGGATTCCACCCGATCTGGTATTCAATATCGAGGCTCGCGCCATATATCGCGGTGAACGAACTCGAACTGTCATCGAGTCGCCGATTCGGCCGCGATTCGTTCCAAACTCGTTCCACACCTTAAGCACAGGTCTTTCCCGCGTCACATTGTGATACAGTAAAGTCCCCACCTCTCTCCCCCGCAAGCGGGAGAGGGAAGGCAGGGGGCGCCAATGCCGGGCTTTTGATGCCGATTTCGTTCTCGCCGCCTGCCAATCGTGAGTTACGTGCCCGTGGTGCCGGCGTTACCGCTGTGCTCGGCCCGACCAATACCGGCAAGACGCATCTGGCGATCGAGCGGATGCTGGCGCATTCCTCCGGCGTGATCGGCCTGCCGCTGCGGCTCTTGGCCCGCGAAGTCTATAACCGTGCCGTGGAGCGGGTCGGCGCCGACGCTGTTGCGCTCGTCACCGGCGAGGAGAAGATCAAGCCGCCGAATCCACGGTTCTGGGTCGCCACCGTCGAGGCGATGCCGCGCGATCTCGACGTCGCTTTCCTGGCCATCGACGAGATTCAGCTCGCCGCCGATTTCGAGCGCGGCCACGTCTTCACCGACCGCATGCTGCACCGGCGCGGCCGCGAAGAGACGTTGGTGCTTGGCGCCGCCACCATGAAGCCGATAGTCGAGCGGCTTTTGCCCGGCGCCAGCATTGTCAGCCGCCCGCGGCTGTCGCAGCTTACCTTTGCCGGCGAGAAGAAGCTGACGCGGTTGCCGCGCCGCTCCGCCATCGTCGTGTTCTCGGCCGATGAAGTTTACGCCATCGCCGAATTGATCCGCCGCCAGCGCGGCGGCGCCGCCGTCGTGCTCGGCGCTTTGTCGCCGCGCACCCGCAATGCGCAGGTCGAGCTCTATCAGTCGGGCCAGGTCGATTACCTGGTGGCGACCGACGCCATTGGCATGGGGCTTAATCTCGACGTCGATCACATCGCTTTTGCCTCCGACCGCAAATTCGACGGCTACCAGTTCCGCAAGCTCAACCCTGCGGAAATGGCCCAGATCGCCGGCCGCGCCGGCCGCGCCATGCGCGACGGTACATTCGGCACCAGCGGCCGCTGTCCGCCGTTCGAGCCCGAACTGGTGCAGGCGCTGGAAAGCCACACGTTCGAGCCGGTCAAGCTCGTGCAATGGCGCAATTCCGACCTCGATTTCTCCTCGGTCGGCGCCTTGCAGGCGACGCTTGCCATGGCGCCGACCGAAAGCGCGTTGGCCCGCGCGCCGGTCGCTGAGGACATTCTGGTGCTCGATCACGCGGCGCGCGACGACGACTTGCGCGGCATGATGACAACAGGCGCCGACGTCGAACGGCTATGGGACGTCTGCCAGCTTCCCGACTATCGCAAGATCGCGCCGGCGAACCATGCCGAGTTGGTGGTCACGCTGTACGGCTTTCTGCAGCGCGACGGTGCGATCAAGACCGACTGGTTCGCCCATCAGATCGCCACGGCGGATCGCACCGACGGCGATATCGATACGCTTTCCACCCGCATCGCCCATATCCGCACCTGGACTTATGCGGCGAACCGTCCGGACTGGCTTGCCGATCCGGAGCACTGGCAGGGCGTGGCACGCGCCGTCGAGGACCGGTTGTCGGACGCGCTGCATGAGCGTCTCACCGAGCGCTTCGTCGATCGCCGCACCAGCGTATTGATGCGGCGGCTGCGCGAGAACGCCACCTTCGATCCCGAATTCAACAAGACCGGCGAGGTCGTGGTCGAGGGCCACGTCATTGGCCGGCTCGACGGCTTTGTCTTCGTGCCGGATTCATCCTCCGGCGGGTCGGAAGCCAAGACGCTGCAGAATGCCGCGCAGAAGGCGCTGGTCGGCGAAATTGCCGCGCGCGCCGTGCGGCTTGCCGAGGCGCGGGACGAGCAACTCGTGCTCGCCAGCGACGGGACGCTGCGCTGGACCGGAGCCGCGGTAGGCAAGCTCTATGCCGGCGAGGAAGTGTTGCATCCGCGCGTGCGTCTGGTCGCCGACGAGCCTCTGACCGGCGCGCCGCGCGACGCCGTGGAGACGCGTCTTGCCGCCTTCGTCAAATCCCACATCGACAATTTGCTCGGTCCATTGAGCCAATTGGCGGCGGCCGAGGACGTCACCGGCATGGCACGCGGGGTCGCGTTTCAACTGGTCGAGGCGCTTGGCGTGCTCGACCGGCAGCGCGTCGCCGACGAGGTGAAGGGCCTCGAACAGCCGGCCCGCGCGAGCTTGCGCAAATACGGCGTGCGGTTCGGCGCCTACCACATCTATCTTCCCGGTTTGCTCAAGCCGGCGCCGCGCGCTCTTGCCTTGCAATTGTGGGCGCTTCGCCACGACGGGTCGCGAACCCAGACCGAGGCGCTGTTGCAGCTCGCCGGTTCCGGCCGCACTTCGATCCCGACCGACAGCACGATCGATGCCGTGCTCTATCGCACCGCCGGTTACCGGGTGTGCGGCGAGCGCGCCGTGCGCGTCGATATTTTGGAGCGGCTCGCCGATCTGATCCGTCCTGCTTTGTCGTGGCGCGAAGGCGCGGCGGGGCCGAAGCCGCCGGGCGCCGTCGCCGGCGGCGGTTTTACCGTCGTCAACGGCATGACGTCATTGAGCGGCGCGTCCGGCGAAGATTTCGCTTCGATCCTGCGCTCGCTCGGCTATCGCATGGAGCGCCGGCCGAAACCGCAAGAAGCAAAACGACCGCAAGCCGAGCCGGCTGTCGCTGAACCGGCTGTCGCCGAACCGGCAAGCGGAGAAACTCCGCCCGATGCCGACGCCCTCCCGGCGAGCGGCGACCAACAGATCGACGTCACCGACGCGACCGTAGTCGAAGAGGCGCTGCAACCGGCGCCGGAATCTCTGACCGCTAGTCCCGAGACCGCTCCGGCCGCCGCGCCGGCGGAGACGCCTGCCTCCGAACCTCTCGCCGCGACTGCGGAGCCGGAGATGATTGAGGTCTGGCGGCCAGGGCGAGCTGGGCGGCCGGAAGGACGCCGGCGGTCGCGCCCCAACTCGCCGCGAAACGGGCAAGGACGGCGGCAGGCGAACGGCGCCGACACGCACCGAAGAAACGCGTCGCGGCGGCTCCGGCCGGCGAAGCCGCGGTACCGCCGGCGCCTTCAGCCCGAGCCAGCCGAAGCTTCCCCCAGTCCGGCGGAGCAAAAATCGCGGCATTCCCGTCACCGCCGCAGAGGCGAGCATCGCCAAGAGCGACAAGGGCGACACGAGCGACATGAGCGACATGAGCGGCGCGAGCGTCCGCAGCGCGACCATGCGCCGGTTAAACGCTTCGAGCGGCGGGAGAAGGCGCCCGATCCGAATTCGCCGTTCGCCGAGCTCGCCGCATTGAAGGCTCAGCTCGAGGCTGACGCCAAGGAGCGACGCTAGGGCATGATCCGGAAAAGTCGCAGCCGGTTTTCCGAAAAGATCATGCTCCACCACCATCGCCGCGCGCCGATGGATGCACTGTTAAATGATCGTGCAAGTGATCGCGGCCTGTCGGCCGAGCCGGAACGCCAGCGCATCGATCGCTGGCTATGGCATGCCCGGCTGGTCCGCACGCGCGGCGATGCCGCGGCGTTGGCCGGCGCCGGCTATGTCCGTATCAACGGCGCGCGGATCGAAGCGCCGGGCCGCATGGTGCGGACGGGCGATGTGATCACGGTGGCGCTCGACCGCCGCGTGCGGGTGCTGAAGGTCCTGGGATTTGCCGAGCGGCGGGGTTCGGCCGGCGCCGCCGTGTCGCTCTATCAAGATATCGAATAAAACCGCCTCCGCGCCAGGGTTGCCCGTATCTTGCGTGGCCGGGACCCATGCGATAGGAGCAAGGCTTCTAAAAAGCCCGTTCAGAGTGTGCAGATGACCTATATCGTCAACGACAATTGCATCAAATGCAAATACATGGACTGCGTCGAAGTCTGCCCCGTGGATTGCTTCTACGAGGGCGAGAACATGTTGGTCATCCATCCCGACGAATGCATCGATTGCGGCGTATGCGAGCCGGAATGCCCGGTTGACGCGATCAAACCAGATACAGAGCCGGGGGTCGAAAAGTGGCTTGGCATCAACGCCGAATACGCCAAAACCTGGCCGAATATCACCGCCAAGAAAGCGCCCCCGGCCGACGCCAAGGAGTGGGAGGGCGTCGCCAACAAGTTCGAAGAGCACTTCTCGGCCGAACCGGGTACCGGCGATTAATTGCACTTAGTGGTTGTAGATATTAACCATTGTTAAGCAATCCGGCCTGCGGCGGGCCTGCTGCGACGCTTTCGCAAGGCTTAAGGCTTTGATTTTGGCCGAAAATGTGCTATATAGCGCAAATAAAATGAACAACACCCCCGATATGCTGCTCCCAAAGCCCGGGAGCATATTTTTTCGGGAGGTTTCCGAGGAACCGTCAAAAGAGGCGTGAACATCCACGCGAGAGCAGTGGCAGAGAAAACTCGTCGTCGATCGAAGAAAAGTGCGGCCGGCATGAGCCGGAAGGCAACAAAAACCTCCTCCCGCGCGAGCCGGAGGCCCTCACAGTCCACGCGGACAGCGGCGCGAAGCCGGGTCGGCGCGGCGAAGCCCGCTCGGCGCAAGCCGGAGCCGGAAGGAGCAACTTTGGTGAATGCAAAGAAGACTACTCAACGACAAGGCTTCAAGACTCACGAATTCATCGTCTATCCGGCGCACGGCGTCGGCCAGATCATCTCTATCGAGGAGCAGGAAGTCGCCGGCGCGCGGCTTGAGCTGTTTGTCATCAATTTCGTCAAGGACAAGATGACGCTGCGAGTGCCGACGTCGAAAGTGACGTCGGTCGGCATGCGCAAGCTTGCCGAGACGCCGCTGGTCAAGCGCGCGCTCGAGACGCTCAAGGGCCGCGCCCGCATCAAGCGCACCATGTGGTCGCGGCGCGCGCAGGAATACGAGGCCAAGATCAATTCCGGCGATATCGTCGCCATCGCCGAAGTGGTTCGCGATCTCTATCGTTCGGAGACGCAGCCGGAGCAGTCCTATTCCGAGCGTCAACTCTATGAAGCGGCGCTCGACCGGTTGTCGCGCGAAGTCTCCGCCGTGCAGCGGATTACCGAGACCGAAGCGATCAAGGAGATCGAAGCGGCGCTCGCCAAGGGACCGCGCCGCGGTCCGAAGTCCGAGACGGAAGACGAAGCCGTTGTCGAGGAAGAGGCGGCCTAACGCTTCGCTCGTCGAAACAATGCAAAGGCCCGGCAGTGATGCCGGGCCTTTTTCGTTGTTTCAACGCATCGCGCCACGTCGCTCGCACGGACGGATTTTCCGGGACCTGATCTCCCCGAAAGGCCGGTCCCCCTTTGTCCAGATCATGCCCATGCTTAGCCATAAATTAAGCTTCATTTGAAAGGAAAGAGCAGGGCGTAGCGGGACGAAAAACCGGGGGCGGCGGACATGCGGCGGCAGAACACGCACAAGCGCGGCCGTGTGGCTTCATTGGGCGTGGTTCCAATTCTTCTGGCCGGCGGCATCGGTTGTGTGATCGGCGGCGTCAATACCACCGCTTTGCGTACCACCGATATATCGGCTGCCGAAATTGTCGCGCTGCGCTTCCCGGGCCATTGGGACAATGGGGCGGTGCAAATCGCCCCGGCCGCTTTGACGTCGGCGATGAATGCCCGCGCGACGGACACCGCGAACGACGCGCAAGTCGCGCTGCTCAATCCGCGGCCCATCGTTCCACAAACGATTTCGCAAGCCGATCAGCAAGCCGCGCCGGATGCGGCTCTTCCAGCACCCGTGCAAACCGCGGCGCTGCAGCTTCCCGGCTCGGCTGCGCCAATCGTCAATGACGCAGCACTGCCGCGGCCGGTAACGGCGCGGGCGCCGAGCGAAGCCAAAGCCGTTGCCGCGGTGCATCGCCACGTCGTCAATCGGCCGGGCTACATGCTCGACGATGCGCAGATCGCCAGCATCAAGGAACGGCTGCACCTGACGCCGGACCAGGAAGAGATGTGGCCGGCGGTCGAGGCGGCGCTGCGCAACATGGCCTATCTGCACGCCCAAGAAGCGCGCGCGCATAGTGCACCCGCCGGCAACGAGCAGGCCGCCGCCGTCGATCCGGATACGGTGCAGGGACTGAAATCCGCGGCGGTGCCGCTGATCCTCAGTTTCAATGCCGAGCAAAAGGACGAAGTGCGCAACATCGCCCACGTCATGGGGCTCGATCAGCTGGCGTCGCAGTTCTGATCGATTTCAGGTTCAGTCGTAGCGCGATTTCGGCGCAGGAAATCTCACGGCTGGGTGGAAAAGCTCGGTCGCGCATTTGACGCCGATCAGGGCCAAAAAGGTGAAGCAGGCCAGATCGCCGGCCTCGACCCGGGTGTCGATGGCAAAGCTGTAAATCGGATCGTAAAGAAAGAAGTCGGCGGCTGCGACCGCGGTGAAGACGCCGAGCAACGCCGGCCAGCTGCCGTAGAGAATTGTCACGATGGCGATAGGCAGCAGATACAGGAATACCGGATGCTCGGGTCCGAACGTCGCCAGCTTGAAATACCAAAGCACCAGCGTCACCGCCGATACGACCGCCAGCGCCACGGTGACGGGCACCGCCCGTTTCAGTATCTCCACAGCTTTCCCCCCGGGCCTGTTGCGGCCCTTTGGCCGCAGCATAACGGAGGCGATGCCCCGGGCAAATAGCCGAAAATCGGGGCTTAAGCCTATTCCACGACGATCTTAACGGCGCTGCCGGGTTTTAGCCGGTCGGCCGGCCCCAGCCCGTTAAGCACGCGAAAACGCTCAGCCGCATGGTCGGCGACGGCCATTTTGCCCGCCAGCCTATCCACCGTATCGCCCGGCGCGACGGTGACGACCTTGAGCCGGAGTGGCTTCGCCGCTTCGATCTCGGCGATGCTCATGCGGCGGAACGTGCCGATCGATTCACGAAAGGCGCGATCGCTGTCGGGTGAGCGGCGCTTGGCGGCGAAGATGAAGCGGTAAACGTCGCTGCCGAAGCGGATGGCGTAAAGCCGGAAGTCCCATTGGTCGCCCTTTGCCGCCGCGGTGGCGCCGGGAAAGCCGTTCACGGTGATGTCCTCGACCGTCGCCGGGTCGATATTCTCGATCCAACCGGAGGTCAGGTATTCCGCGAGCGTCTGCTCCGCCGGCACCCGCACCACGTCGAGCCGCAATGCTTCGCCGCCACCGTGCTTGATCCCGAGCACGGCCTGCGCCGTATTGTCGAGAGTGAAGCCGTCCGGCGCGGTAAAGGTGAAGCCGAGCTTGGGATGCAGGAAGCGCCGGCCGCGCACAAAACCTTCGCTCGGATCCTCGCCATAGACCATGCCGTCGATGTCGCCGAGATAGGCCGCTTTGGCCTGCGCCAGATCCTGTCCGCCGTCGGCGGGTGCACGGTACTGGCGGGCATTGGCGAGCGCTTGCGTGATGCGCTCTGGCGTCGCCGGATGCGATGAGAGGAAGTCGGCCGCGGCCGGATTGATGGCGCTCGACTGCTCCGGCTTGAGATCGGAGTTCTGCTCCATCGCGGTGAGGAAGCGCACCGCGCCGTACGGATCGTAACCGGCGCGTGAGGCGATGCCGATGCCGATGGCGTCCGCCTCGAATTCTTGCGACCGCGAAAAACTCGCCAGCGCGAGTTTCGATTTGGCGAGCGCCATGGCGCCGGCCGCCGGATCGGTGACGACGTCGGTCACGACGCGGTTGACAAGGTCGGCTTCGCGCGCCTGCTCCTCGCGCAGCTCGGCGTGACGGGCGATGACGTGTCCCATCTCATGCGCCAGCACTGAAGCGAGCTCCGAATCGTCGTTGGCCAGCGCGATCAGTCCTCGCGTCACGTAGAGCTGGCCGCTCGGCAATGCGAAGGCGTTGACCGACTGCGAATTGAGCATGGTGACTTTGTAATGCAGGTCGGGTTTTTCCGACGCAGCTACCAGGCGCTCGACGGTCTGCTCGATCACGGCCTGCAGGCGGGGGTCGTTATAGACGCCGCCATAGGTGGCGAGGATGCGCTGGTGCTCGCGCAACACGTCGGGCGCCACCGGCGTTTCGGCCTGTTTGGCCGGCCCCGACAGCGACGCTTGTGGCGCAAGCGCTGGAGGCGACGCGGTGCAGGCGGCAAGCACCAGCGCCGCGAACGCGACGCCCGCTTGCAGGAGCCGATAGCCGGCGATGTCCAAACGTCCCCGTCTCACCACGTCACCCAGTCACTGCACTCGCCATCGTTTTGTCGCTGTCATTGGCTTTCGGCGATCTCGATCTGCTCGGGTCGCGCCGCCTCGATCCAGGGCACGCCGGCTGTAACGCCGCCCGGAACCCCGTTGTCGCCCCCTGGACCGCCGCGCCGTCGACCCAGCCGCGGACCCGGATGCGCCGGCCCTCAAGGCTCTTCAAATCGAGGCCAGCCGCCGCGAAATTGCGCTCGTTTCGTTTCAGGACCGTAACCGTAAAATCCTCGGACCAATGCCGCCCGAAATTCACGTAGATCGTGGCCCCGCTTTCACGCACGGAAACCACCCGGCCCTCGATCAGCGCAAATCGGCCTCGATGCGCCAGTACATCCGCGGTGATCTCGGCGTCGAGCACCTCATAATACGGATCGGCCCAGAGGCCAAGCTTGGCGGTCCGAGCGGCATTCTCGCGTTTGAGCAGGTCCGTGGCGCAGGCGCGGCCGCCGATGCGATCGCCGACCCTGCCAAAGCGGACCCGATCAATTCGCCCTGGACGAACAGCTCGTCGCCGTCGCGCTCGGTATAGGCATAAGCGAGGAGGCGGCCGTAGCGATCCGCTGCCGCTTCCGCCCGCCGCAGCAAAACCTGATCGCCTTCGGCGAGCGCGGCCAGCGCGTCCTGTGCGCATCTGGCCGCGCCGTTGTCCGGCACCGCGCTGGACTTTTGGCTCGAACTCTTGGCCGGCGTCTTGGCGGGAGCTTTGCGGCGCCTGCAGCAGCGGAACTTCGATCGCGGCGAGACGGACTTCACGGCCGTCGCCGAGCAGGAAGGTGCGGCCGTCGATGACGCGGCTGACGGTGCCACGGGTGAGTTCTTCGCCGCCGCAGAGAGGCGAAGCTTGCGCCGTCTGCGCCGCCGCCGGGCCGAAGCATCCGCACGCCGCCGTGATCGCGGCCGCCAAAATAATTCCGGCAAAAATTCCGTCGCGCCAGCCCGTGCGCATCAAGCCAAAAACCGGAATGCGCGGCACCGCGGCGCCTGCATTCGCAGCCTCGCCTATGCTATAGGAACGCGGTTGCGAACGACACGCGCAGTTCGCGCGGTGTAGCGCGCGTGGTCCCGTAGCTCAGCCGGATAGAGCAGCGGTTTCCTAAACCGAAGGTCGGAAGTTCGAGTCTTCCCGGGACCGCCATTAGATTGCGCAAACGAAAACGCGGCGTCCAGTGCGGACGCCGCGCTTGTTTGAAAGTGCGCCGGCCGACCAGCGGTGCATATGATTGCCGCTGGCGCAGAAGACGTGGGTGGGCGCGGTGCGGCCCGGAGGCAGCGGTTGCGGGTTGAGCGCGCGAGCGGGGCTGGCGGTCGCGACGGTCGCTGCACAGCCGGCTGCTATCAGAAGGATTTTGGCGCGGGTCATGATGCGTCTCCTCGATTGAGCGAAGCGGCGGCTTTACCGGCGGCCTCTGATCGTTGGTCGCGCCGGCGGCGATCCGGTTTGGCGCAATCGGCCGTTCGGTGACCGTGGTGACAGGAGCCGGAACTTCGCCGGAAACGCGCGGCAAACAGGACGATTTTGCAATTCTTGAACTGGCCAACCTCGCCCTATAGTCTGCCTCTCCCGACGTCTCCCGCCCGCAACCAGCACCGCGTAAATCCCATGAACAAGCCAGTACCCATTATCGACACGCCGGCGACCCACGGTTCCCCGGCCGCGCAATTCGTGACCCTGCACGAAATCGTCGCCAAAGCCCGCGCCAATCTCAATCAGAACGATTGGGACTATATCGTCGGCGGCACCGAGACCGAGACGACGCTGCGGCGCAACCGCATGGCGCTCGACTCCGTAGCGTTCCGGCCGCGGGTCCTGCGCGACGTCAGCAAGGTCGATCCGTCGATCGAAGTGCTCGGCAAGAAGCTTCGCCTGCCGATCGTGCTCTGCCCGGTCGGCTCGCTGGAAAGCTTTCATCCCGACGGCGCCGAGCCGGTTGTCAAGGCGGCGGCTGAATTCGGCTGCGCCCATATGCTCAGCTCGGTTTGCGATCCCGGCCTCGAAGAGGTCGCCAAGGCCGCGCCGAATGCGCTGCGCATGTTTCAGCTCTATGTGCGCGGCGACGCGGCCTGGGCCGACGATCACGCCGAGCGCGCGATCAAGCACGGCTATTCGGCGTTCTGCATCACCGTCGATACCGCCCATTACAGCCGGCGCGAGCGCGATCTCGCCAAGCGCCACGTCACCGCCGGCCGCCGCCGCGTGCAGGGCCGCGATTTCCAGATGGCGCTCGATTGGAAAACCGTCGAGCGCATGAAAAGCAAGTTCAAGATCCCGTTCGCCATCAAGGGCATCGGCACCGCGGAAGACGCCAAGATCGCGCTCGATCATGGCGTCGAGATCATCTACGTCTCCAATCATGGCGGCCGACAGCTCGATCACGGCCGCGGCTCGACCGATGTGCTGCCGGAAGTCGTCGAGGCGGTCGGCGGCCGCGCCACTATCATCGTCGACGGCGGCTATTACCGCGGTACCGACATCGTCAAGGCGCTGGCGCTCGGCGCCAATCTGGTCGGGCTCGGCCGCATGCAATGCTATGGGCTGGCGGCGGCGGGGCAGGCCGGCATCGTGCGCATGCTCGAAATCCTCGAAGACGAAGTGACCCGCGCGCTCGGGCTGCTGGGCGTGACGAGTTTCGGCAAGCTCGATGGGTCCTATTTGCACGCCGCGGCGCCGGCCAATGGGCCGCACGTTTTCTCGGCGTTCCCGCTATGGGAGCAGGAGCCGTACCGGTATTGATCCTCACTCGGCGGCTTGTTTCTTTGGCGGGCCGTCGAAGGTCGCACCCGAAGCCAACAGCGCCTTGATCTCACCGTCGCTCAGCCCGGCCTCGCGGAGCACCTCGACGCTGTGCTCGCCGAGCCGCGGCTGCAGGCGCCCCGTCGCGGCGGCGTCGCTTTCGTCGAAGCGGACCGGCGGATCGGTGTAGAGGATTTCGCCTTCGCTCGGATGGTGCGCGCGCTTGAAGAAGCCGCCGGCCTTGAGCTGCGGATCGTCCTTGAGACCGTCGAGACTTCGTCATGCGTGCCGCCGGAATCTCCAACTCGCGCAACAAGGCGAGCCATTCGTCGGTCGTCTTGCCGGCGAGACAGGCGCCCGCCATTTCATAGAGCGCAACGACATTATCGCTGCGCGTCGCGATGCTGTTGAAGCGCGGATCGTCGCAAACGTCCGGCTTGCCGACCATGGCCCAGAATTTCCGCCAGTGCCGCTCGGTATAGGCCATCATGCACAGATAGCCGTCCTTGGTTTTGTAGGGCCGCCGCCACGCGCCCATCACGCGCGTATAGCCGAGCTTGCCGACCGGCGGCACGAAGCAATGGCCGAACAGATGTTCCGCCAGCACGAAAGACACCATCGACTCGAACATCGGCACTTCGACGAACTGCCCGCGGCCGGTTTTTTCCCGCGCATAGAGCGCCGCCGAGATCGCGCCGACCAGCGCCAGCGCGGTGGTTTTGTCGGCGAGGATGGTCGGCGCGTAACGCGGCTCGCCGGCAATCTCCGACATCAAGGCGGCGACGCCGGACTGGCCCTGGATGACATCGTCATAAGCCGGCTGCCGGCTATACGGTCCGCCCTCGCGATAGCCGTGAATGGCGGCATAGATCATCCGCGGATTGCGCGCGCAGACCGCCTGGTGGCCGAAGCCGTGCTTTTCGATTTTCTGCGGCCGCATCGAATGGGCAAACACGTCGGCGCCTTCGATCAGCCGCCACAGCGCGTCCTTGGCGCCCGGCTTGGTGAGATCGAGCACCAGCGAACGCTTGCTGCGGTTAAGGCCCATGAACAACGCCGCCATGCCCGGCGAACGCGAAGGGCCGGTGTGGCGCGGCGCGTCACCCTCGGGCGCCTCGATCTTGATGACGTCGGCGCCCATGTCGCCCAGCGTCTGCGTGGCGAGCGGGCCGGCGACGACAGAGGTGAGATCGAGAATGCGGACGCCCGCTAAAGGTCCGGCCATGAAGTGCTCCGTTCAAATATGCCGGTCGAGGCCATGCGCGGCGACGATGACGCCAACCTGGTCGCTGCGCGCGATATGGGCATGCAGCACCGCGCCGATGTCACGGTGAAGTTCGGCCGGGGTTCGCTCGCTTTCTGGCCTTGATCTGCGCGCTGAGATAGAGGCCCTCCTGCCGGTTGACCTCGACGATGGCCTGCCCGAAGGGCTGCTGCATGCGCTCGTAACGCATCAATCCGGAATCAAGATCATCGCCGGCGTCGCGAATGCTGTCGGCAAGGCAGGCCGCGTCGAGCGCGGCCTTGGTGGTGCCCGCGCCGGCATGGGGCCGGGCGACGAACGCCGCATCGCCGGCCAGCACGACGCGGCCGAACACCAGTTTTGGCGAGACCAGATCGTAGATCGGCTGGAAGAACGGCGCGGTCCGCGCAAAAATGGCGGCGATCTGCGGCGCGAGGATCGCTCTGGCGTCGGCTTTGACGCGCGCGATCACATCGGGCCGGATCAGCGGCGGCGGGATGCCGCCGGCATAATGGCGTCCCTCGGCGTCGGTGCAAATGTCGATGAGCGTGTCGCGATCCGTCGGCCGGTACCATACGATATTGTAGGCGCGGCGGCCGACCGCCGTGTCGTTGTCGCGGCCCGGCACCGCGTAGCTGATGCACTGCTCGCCCTCCGGCAGGCAGAAGGCATAGAGTTCGACCATCTCGCGCCAAAGCTCGCCGTGGCACCTGGGCTTCGTCGAGCACCGCGCGCCAGGCGACATAACCGGCGTAAGCAGGCTCAACGTGCGGCAGATATTGCGCGCGCACCGTGGAGCGCACGCCATCGGCGCCGATCAACAGATCGCCGCGTTCGCTGGTGCCGTCGGCGAACATTGCGGTGACGCTCGCCGCGTCCTGCACCACCCGCGTAAGCCTTTTGCCGAGCCGATAGCTGTCCGCCGGCAGCGCGTCGCGTAATGCTCCGTACAGCCGCGCCCAGCCGCTCAGCGTGCGCGCCATCGGCTGTTCGTTGATGATCTTTCCGCTGCCGTCGAGGCAGACGCCGCGCGGCGGCGTTATCCCCATCGACTCGTCGAAATCGACGCCGGCGCGCTTCAATATAGCGATCAGCTGCGGATGCGTGCCGAGTCCGACGCCGCGGCTCGCCAGCTCCTCTTCGTTGCGTTCGAACACCACCGCGTTCCAGCCGGCCGAGCGCAGCAGATGCGCGGCGAGAAGGCCGCCCAGCGAGCCGCCGATGACGAGCGCGCGCCTGCACGTCTCCAGCTCACCACATCGCTCCAGGCCAGGCTGTCGTGGCCGGGCTTGTAATCCATGTTGGTCTGCGCCGGATTGCGATTGACCAGCGGGCGGCCATACATCGGATTGGTCTGGCTGCGCGTCTCGTGCTCGACGGTGAACAGCACTTCCTTGGTGTCGAGATCGATCACGTCCTTGAAGCGATATTGGTACTCGTTGTCCTCTATCGTAATCAGGCCGAGATCGATCAGCTTGCGGTACGGCCGCGAGAAATCGGCGATGTAAATTTGCACATGGTGCCGGTCGTAGGGCGCCTCCGGCGCGTCGGTCTCGCGGAAATAGAAATATTGCTTCTCACCGACCTGCACCCGCGCTTCCGGACCGGCGCCGTTCTTGAGAGCCTGCGCTGGCGCGTGCATCACCTCGGGATAGAACCGCGCGATACGTTCCGTCGTGCCGGGGCGTACATCGAAGCGGACATAGGGCATGCCGAGCTGGATGCGGCCGAAGCGCTCCACATCGGGTTCATGGATGTGGATGCGGTTGCCCCATGGGCAGACCGTCTCGACGCAGTCGTTGCTCTCGCGGAAATCGAATTTGGTATCGGCGAGCGCCTTGCGCACGCGCTTAAGCCGCTCCAGGAGCGCCGCGCGGTCCGGGATGACCAGGCCGATAACACCGCGCACCTGATCGGGCTTGCCCATCGGCAGATGGAATTGGCTCATGCCGGCATTGATCCACATATTGCCGGCGCCGGTATTGAGGAACGGATCGCGCGTCAGGCCGAGCCCGGTGACGTAAAAATGCGTGGCGAGATGCTGATCGCTGATGCAGACATTGACGTGGCCGAGATTGACGATGTTGCCGATGTCCTGCGCGGCGCGGTCGTAGTGTTTTTCTAGCATGATGTGTCCTCGGTCGCTGTCTTGAAAACGGTGGATTTGACGCAATATTAGCGAAATTCCCGGCGGGATGAAGCTGGCATTTCCGGCACGTGGTAACGGACGCGCATGCCTGACGCGCTGTTTTTGTGGCATCCCCGCCACACGCGCCCTGGATCGTTCCATTTTGATACTGCATTGCCGCGCCGCCGCCGGAAAGCTTGCCGCTTTTAAACCATTTGCGCGGAAAATTCTCATCAGTGATTCGTGTGGAGACGAAAGTGCAACGTATTATCGTACGTTAATTGTCACCGTGCTTCTCGGCCTGGCCTACGCATCTGGCGCGCTCGCCGCCGACATGACGATACCGCCGCCGGACTTCTCGCAAATGGGCAAGGCCCCCCGGACTTCTCGGAAATGGGCAAAGCGCCGTCCGATTTCCTTGAAATGGGCAAGGGCAAAGCGCCGCCGCCGATCATCGGCAAGGGACCGATAGCCACCAAGGGGCCGCTCTTCACCAAAGCGCCGCTACTGCCGCCACCTCCGATCTGGACCGGCTTTTACGTCGGCGCCGATGCGGGTGCGGCCTGGCTCAGCACTCCGGCGACGTGGAATCCGCTGCCCGATCCGGCCACCTTCGGCGTGTTCCCCAACTCCGCAACGATCGCGGCGTCGGTTTTGTCGGCGGCGGTCACGTCGGCTATAACGATCAGATCATGCCCGACTGGGTCATTGGACTCGAAGGCGATGGGACCTGGACCAAAGCGAAGGGAACCGCGACCGAGCCGTGGATGCCAGAACCCGGCTTTGGAATCTCCCCTGGTTCGCAAACAGCCATGAGCGCCAATCTAGATTGGCTCGCCTCGGCGCGTGGTCGCGTCGGTTATCTCATCTCGCCCGATCTTATGGCTTACGCGACCGGCGGCGCGGCTTAGGCAAAAAGGGGACTACAGCGCCGTGGCGACCAACAACGGCAAGGCTACCTGGTCACATCCAGTTCATCGAGTACCCAAAGCGGCTATGTCGCAGGCGGCGGTGTCGAATGGATGATGACTGACAATTGGACGTTGCGGGCCGAGTATCTTTCCTACCACCTCGACAAGGGCCCGAACGTCGTCGCGTCGGGCGGACCAGCGACCCTCCCGTCCAATTTTGTCTGGGGTAACACCCAAGTCAGCGTGGCGCGAGCGGGCGTAAGCTACAAATTCTGAGCTATAAACGGACGCGTTGCAGAAACCCCGGGTCATTCCCGCGGTTTTTTGTTGCGCAGGATACCGCTAGATAGTCGTGAAGGATTCAAATGGCATTTCGAACGCCCAGCATCACCGGCTTCGAGCGCCGCGGTCAGCCGGTCGCTTCGCGCCGGACATTCGCCGCCCGCATGCTCATTGCCATCGCCCTATGGACGATATTGACGACGGCTGGGCTGGCGATCGGGATCGCCGGTTATGCCGAATTCGAAAACATGTCATTCGTCGATGCTTTCGTGAATGCGGCGATGATCCTCTCCGGCATGGGTCCGCTCGGTGAATTGAAAACGACCGGCGGCAAGATTTTCGCCGGCTGCTACGCGATCTTGTCCGGTCTCATTATCGTCATCGCCACCGGCGTCGTGCTGGCGCCGATCTTTCATCGCGTGCTGCACCGCTTCCACGTCGAGATGCGGGACTGACACGGGTCGCGGTGACGCCGTCGCCGCGGCGTCACCAGTGGCGGTGCCAGCCGTAATTGCCGTGGCCGTGCCAGCCGTAATAGGGCCCGTAGCCGTAATAGTACGGACCGTAATACGGCGGCGGCGCGCCATAACCCGGCGGCGGTGGATAGCCTGGCGGCGGATAGCCCGGGGGCGGATAGCCTGGTGGGCCGCCCGGCGGACCGGCTTGGCCGAGGCTCGATGCAATCACATAGCCGTTCTGACCCTGAAAGCTGACCTGGCACCACTGGCCGCTGCAACCCGACACATCGACCGGCGCGCCAGCCGGAATTTTGGTGATGACGGTATAATTCGTGCCGGGTCCTTGCCGCAGGTTGACCGTGGTATTGACGACGCCAGGTGGTGGCGCGCCGCCTTGCGGTCCACCGGGCGGCGGCGGACCGCCAGGCGGTGGGCCAGGTGGGCCGGGTTGATCCGGGGCCGCTTGCGCTGGCCCAGGCTGATCCGGGGATGGCAGCGGGCCGGATTGCGCGACGGCTAGCTGCCCGGCCAGCAGGAGAAAAACCACCGCACCGGCCGCCATCGGCGCCAATGTCATCGATAATCTCTTGAATAATTCACTGGGCAATTGCTTGGACGCCAAGACGATCCTCCCCACCGATTTGCCTCCCCCGATTTTGGCCGATGCCCTTTCACCACTCAGCCGCATTCGCGGCAATATCACGGCGATAGTTTCTGCAATTCGGGGAACGGCGCATAGGTTACCCCGGCGCATAGGTCCTTTGGGGTGTCGACGAACTGATCGAACCGGCCGGCCAGGAACACTGCCGCAACCTCCTTCACGCCGGCATAATCCTTGGCGTTCTTCTTCGCATTGAATTTCAGGCACGCCACATAGCGCGTGTTATTGCCGACCGATTTCAAGGCCGGGTCGGCAATGGCGGCATCGTGAATGTCGGTCGGATCGTTCAGATAAGCGTGCATGGCGGCGAGAATGTCGGACCGGTAATTCTTCGGGTAGGCGTTGACGCCGTCGTCGTCACCGCCGGCGCCGCCATCGAAGCCGCGATGGCCGCAGCCGCCAATGAGGAGGGCCAGGCCGAGCAGTAAGGTTGCGCGCCGGAATACGCGCATCTACTGCGCCGCCTCATGGGCGCGGGCTTGGACCGCGACGTCGACGAGTTGCAGGGGCGAAGCGGTTTCTTCGAGCATGCCCCAGCTCTTGAGCCAGTCGTACGTGCGCTGCAATTCGTCGAGCGGGATTGGCGCCGGATCGCAAACCACCAGCCGGCTCTCGCGCAAATCATCGATCCTGAGCGCAGCGATCTCCGCATCCTTCTCGGCGTAATAGTCGATGAAATAGTGCATGTAGGCTTTCTTGTCGGCATTGATGCGGCGCACCGCCTCGCGCACCGCGCGATTGAACGCCGCGTAGGTCTCGGCGTCGACGCGGTCGGAAGCGACTTCGGTACCGTGAAAGAACGCCGAGCAGATGATGCGGCAGCCCTTCTTCTCGGCGAGCGTGACATGCGGTTCGGTGAGCGTGGTGGCATCCACGTCGCCCTTCATCAGCGCGTCGAGGCGATAGCGCGAGCCGTTTGGTGCCCGACACAGCTTGATCGCTTCGCGCGGCAAAAAACCTTCCAGCATATGGAGCGCAATGTAATGCGTGCCGAAATAGAACGGCACGCCGATGGTGCGGTTGGCGAGTTGCTGCGGCGTATAGACCGGTGAATCCGGCCGCACCACGATGGCCGCGTAGGCGACAATGGCGCGGCGGCCAAGCTGGCGGCTGTTCTGCGCGGTGCCCGCAACGCGGCAGTAATTGCCCCATTCGCAGGCGTTGTACATGTCGGCTCTGCCCTGTTCGAGGAGCTTGCCGTGGCTGGCGAACGGATCGACGCCCTTTGGCGTTGTGACATTGATCTCGAGCTTCTTGTCGACGCCCTTTTCTCGGTCGGCCCATTCGATCTTGAGTCCCTCCTTGGCGAACAGGCCTCCATCATAGGCGACGATCTCCGGCAATCCCTGGAACGGCGCCGTGGTTTCGAGAACGAGTTTTTTCATGCACCATGCTCCTCGGAAACTCTCTGCTTGGCGGCTTTCGGCCGCAGCCGCTGAATTTGCAACTGCGCCAGAAACGGCACCAGCGGATGGGCGCCCATTTTTACGATCGACGCTATGTCGAGCTTGATCAGCGCCTCGCGCTGCTCCGGCGGCAGCCGGAAGCGGTCGGCGAAGGCGCTGGCGTCGGCCAGGTATTGCGCGCGCTGTTGCGGATCGTGCGCCAGCCCGTGCAGCGCCGATGTCAGCTCCACCAGCTCTGGCTTGATCGAGGGATAGTGCGCGGGGCGGTGCTGCTGCTCGCCGCCGATCCAGGCGAGCGACGCGTAGTTGTGATGCCAGCTCGGATCCATCGACACCACGTCTGGCTTGCGTTCGCCGAGCGCGCCTGCGGCGCAGGCCCAGCAGCGCAACTCGATATTGCCGGTATCGTCGAGCTCGGCCTCGTCAAATCCGATCAGCGATTTCAGGTTTCCGGCGGCGAGCTTTTCCAGCACGCGTTTGTCCCAAGCGAGCTCCGGATTGGAATAGCGGTCGGTGCCGGGAAAATGCGACATGCCGCCGCTGGACAGGATCACCGTCTTTAGGCCCAACGCGGTGACGGTGCGCGCCACCGCCTGGCCGAACTGGTAGCAGCGCTCCATGGTCGGCTGCGGCGGCAGATAGGCGTTGACGTAGATCGGCAGCACCGCACCGGTATGTCCGAGATGGGTAAGCGGAATGCCGATGGCGTAATCGATCTTCGCCGTCGAGGTGAAGGCCGGATCGAAATTCTGCCGGTAAAGCTGGCGCACCAGCTCGAAGCCGATTTCGCTCGGGATCTTCCAGTGGAACTTCCGTCCGGCAAATTCGCCGGTCGCCTCGCCGCCGACATGCACGGTGAACGGCGGCGCGGTGGTGTGAAAAAATTGCTCGGCATGGTCGTTGGAAAAGATGATCCACAGATCGGGATTGAGCGCGCGCAGCCTTTCGCCGACATCGGCGGCGACGTCGCGCACATGCGCGACCAGCGCCTTGTCCTCGGTGTCCGGCATGGTGAAGAATTGCGGCGCATGCGGCAGCATGGCGCCGCCGATCACGGTTGACATCATGGCAAATCTTTCTTGCTGGCAGCTCCGCCTTGTGTCCTCGCCGTAAAAGTATCGCGCGCGGGGTATAACAACAAGGCGACAGGCTTTACCCTGGCCACGGGCTTGACCCTTGAAGTGTGCGGTTGCGGGAATCCGGGTTGACGATGGCGCAGCCTGAAAAGCGGGTGATCGTGGCCGGGGCGGGGCCGGTCGGCACGATCGCGGTGCTCGCGCTGGTTCGCCGGGGCATCCCGGTTTTGCTCGTCGAAGCCGAACCGGAGCCGGTCGAGGATCAGCGCGCCGCGACCCTCCATGCGCCGACGCTGGAAATGCTCGCCGAGCTAGGCCTCAAAGAGCAGGCTTTCGCCGCGGATGCATCCGGCGGCTTTCAAGCGCCGGTCTTTCATATTCGCGACCGCGCCAGCGACCAGCTTGTCGCCGCGTTCGACATTCGCCTGCTCGAAGGCGAAGTGCCGTATCCGTTTGTGCTGCAATGGGAGCAGTACAAGCTGGTGCGCGCCGTGCTGCCGCTGATCGCCGCCAGCGGCCTTGCCGAAATACGCTTTTCCACCAAACTCACCGCGCTCGTGCAACATTCGGATTACGTTGACGTCACCGTCGTCGCGGAGGGCGAGACGGAAGAACTGCGCGGCGCCTATGTCATCGGCGCCGACGGCGGCCGCAGCATGGTGCGCAGACTGGGCGCGATCGAATTCGAGGGATTCACCTGGGAGGAGCGTTTCATCAAGATCGCCACCAGTTTCGATTTCGCGGCCGCCGGCAAAGACTATTGCACCCGCAGTTATTTCTCCGATCCGGACGAATGGCTCAACATGTTCAAGGTCAAAGGCAACGGTCCGCCCGGCATCTGGCGCGCCATCATGCCGGTGCCGGCCGGATGAATCCGACGAACAGGCGCTGAGCATGGCCGCGATCCAGCGCCGGCTGCACCGCATCCATGACAAGAGCTGGCGACTTCGATATCCCGTATCACGCGCTTTATGGTGTCCATCAGCGTGTCGCCGCCACTTTCAACAAGGGCCGCGTGCTGCTCGCCGGCGATGCCGCCCATGTCAACAATCCGATCGGCGGCATGGGCATGAACGGCGGCATCCACGACGCCGTCAATCTCGCCGAAAAGCTCGCCGCCGTCTGGTCCGGACGCGCCGAGCAAAGCGTGTTCGACCGCTATACGCGGCAGCGCCGCAAGGCGCAGATCGACTACGTGCAGGCGCAATCGATTGCGAACAAGAAGACGCTGGAGGAAAAGGACCCGGTGGTGCGCCGCCAACATTTGGACGAGTTGCGGCGCACGTCCGAGGACATCGCGCTGCACAAGAAATTTCTCTATCGGTCATCGCTGATCGACAGTCTGAATTCGGCGAATGCGGTGGAGTGACGCGGACACAATTGCGTTATGAAATGCCGTTGGAAAGTCAAGGCATTATCTTTAGGGCGGAATATGTATAACTGAGTGGTGTTTGGTAGCGGCCGGCATGCACCTCATTCAACATCTCATTCACGACTACGGACTCATTACAGTCGCCGTCATTATCGGGCTGGAATGCGTCGGCATCCCGTTACCTGGAGAGACCGTGCTGCTCGGTGCAGCGATCTATGCGGGAACCAAGCACGATATCAGCATCGTCTCAGTCATCCTGACCGGTGCGGGCGCGGCGATTGTCGGCCGCATGATCGGCTATGTGATCGGCCGCGAGTTTGGCTATTGGCTGTTGCTGCGCTACGGCAATTACGTCGGCATGACGCAAGCCCGGATCAAACTCGGTCAATATCTGTTTTTGCGCCACGGCGGCAAAATCGTCTTTCTCGCCCAGTTCGTCCCGGTATTGCGGACGTTCGCCGGAATCTTCGCTGGCGGCAATGTGATGCCGTGGCGCGATTTTCTGGTTGCCAATGTCGTCGGCTCATTCGCCTGGGCGGTGGCCTACGGCTATGCGGCTTATGCGCTCGGGCGAGAATTCGAGCGCCTCGAAGGTCCGATCGTGATCATCCTGCTGGCGATCACCGTCGTCGGCTTCGTCGTCGGCGGTGTTTTTGTGAACCGGCACGAGGGGCAGCTCATCGCCGAAGCCGAGCGCGCCATGCCGGGACCGTTGAAGTTGCCCTGAACAGGCGGCGGTAGCCCGCTTTCGGCTTGCTTGAACCCCTTGCTTTTCAACACCATATTAGCCCGGTCGAGCGGATATTCCGCGCGATCATCGGGGTGCCGTAGGGGCTCCGCAAAGTCGCTTTAATCAAGGGCTTTGAAACCATGTCCAGGGTTTCGTCGCTTTCCAGTCCCTTCCTGCTTGGCTTCGACGAGATCGAGCGCGTGCTCGATCGGGTCGGCAAGGCCGCGGACGGATATCCCCCCTACAATATCGAGCGCGTTCCGCGGGAAGGGAACAGCCCCGAACGCCTGCGCATTACCCTGGCGGTGGCGGGTTTCACCCGCGACCAACTCGATGTCACGGTAGAGGAGAGCCAGCTTGTTATTCGCGGTCGCCAAACGGACGACAAAAGCCGGGAATACATCCATCGCGGCATTGCCGCGCGCCAATTCCAGCGCACTTTCGTGCTGGCGGACGGCATGGAGGTATCCGGCGCGGACCTGAAGAACGGATTGTTGTCGATCGATCTCGTGCGCCCGCAGCCGGACCGCATCGTTAAATCGATCTCAATCAAAGAGTGCGATTAAGAAACCAGTAGGACTCGACCAGATCAGACAGAGAGAGAGGAGTCGAGGGCCATGAATGAGATGAACCGAACCGATCCGAAATTGGATATATCGCTGGAAGCGCTCGCCCATCTTGGCGACGGCCAGATTGCCTATGTGAAGACGATCCGTTCCGAAGACGTCCGCGCGCTATTTCCGCAAGCGCAGATGCCGCAGATTGCGCCCGGCCAAAAGCTTTTTGCGCTGCATGCCGCCGACGGCACGCCGATCATGCTGACCGACAGCCGCGAAGCGGCCATCGCCAATGCCTGGAGCCAGGAGCTCGAGACGGTGAGCGTGCACTGAGCAAGAGTCGGTAATCAGATTTCAGTAATCGGAACGGGGCCGGCGATGCTCTCGCGGGCCCCGTTTTATTTGATCTGATTACTGACCACTGTTTACCGGCCGCCGTTATGCCGCGCTGGCTGACGGCATGGCCAGCACCGCGTAGAGCGATTCGGCATCATGCGAGCCGCGCAATTTATGCGTCACGGTGGGATCGCGCAGCAGCCGCGCGATGCGGGCGAGCGCTTTGAGATGATCGGCGCCGGCGCCCGCCGGAGCGAGTAGCAGAAAGACCAGATCGACCGGCTGATTGTCGAGCGCTTCGAAATCGACCGGCCGTTCGAGCCGGGCAAACAGTCCGAACAGCCGCGTCAGGCCGGCCATCTTGCCGTGCGGAATGGCGATGCCGTTGCCGATCGCGGTCGAGCCGAGTTTTTCGCGCTGCGACAGGATGTCGAAGATCGCCCGCTCGTTCTGACCGCTCAGCACGGCCGCGCGCGCAGCAAGCTCGTGAAGCACTTGCTTCTTGCTGTTGACCTTGAGTGCCGGGAGGATCGCGTTGGGCGCGACCAGATCGGTAAGCGGCATGAATGGAACCTGGGGAGCGAGGCTTATTGCCTAAACATCGTTGGCTATTGGAACATGATCTGCGCCGGAAACCGGTGACTCATCTGTCAGGATCGTGCTCGAAGGCGGCGGACCATAGGGAGACGGGGCACCTGCGTCAATGGGCATCCGCCCGGTAATCCTTGCTGCGGCGATGATAGCGACGGAGCTGTTTTTCCATGTGCGTCACCGCCTGATCGGCGCTGAGATAGGCATCGGCCGCCTCGCCCTCGGCGCGCAGCACCACTTTGGAATCGAGATGAATGACGCATTCGGTGCGGAACGCAAAGCCGTCCCGCGTCAGCGTGGCATGGCCGGAATAGCCGCCGTCAAAATACTTGCTCAACGTTTCGGCGATGCGTTCGCTGATGCGCTCGCGCAAAGCCTCGCCGACTTCGAGATTCTGCCCGGAGACACGAAACAACCCTGACCCGCTAAACGACATGGCAGCCTCTTAACTATGCAAATAGTAGCCGCTTTTCTGGAGTTAAGTATCGGCCGGCGCGGAGTCAACGCGACGCTAGTTCGCCACCGCGGCCTGTTTTTCCCGCCGTCGCTGCACCGAAGACGGAATCCGCATCGCCTCGCGGTATTTCGCCACCGTGCGGCGCGCGATGTCGATGCCGGCCGCGCGCAGCCGCTCGACGATGGTGTCGTCGGACAACACATCGGCCGGGCTTTCGGCGTCGATCAACTGCTTGATGCGGTGCCGCACCGCTTCGGCAGAATGCGCCTCGCCGCCATGTGCGGCCGCGATCGCCGAGGTAAAGAAATATTTGAGTTCGAAAATGCCGCGGCTTGTCGCCATGTATTTGTTGGCGGTGACGCGCGACACCGTCAATTCGTGCATGCTGATGGCTTCGGCCACGGTCTTGAGATTGAGCGGGCGCAAGTGCTCGACGCCACAGGCGAAAAATCCATCCTGCTGACGGACGATCTCGTTGGCGACTTTGAGAATGGTGCGGGCGCGCTGATCGAGCGCGCGAACCAGCCAAGTGGCGCTCTGCAGGCATTCGGCGAGATATGACTTATCGGTGTCGCGCCGCGCGGTGGCCGAAACCTCGGAAAAATAACTCTGATTGACCAGCACCTTCGGCAGCGTGTCGGAGTTGAGCTCGACCAGCCAGGCGCCGTCCGGCGCCGGCCGCACGAACACGTCCGGGACGATCGGCTGCACGATCGCCGAGCCGAAAGCGAGACCCGGCTTGGGATTGAGCCGGCGGATTTCCGCGACCATGTCGGCGAGATCCTCGTCGCCGACGCCGCAGATTTTCTTCAGCTGCGCGAAATCGCGCCGGCCCAATAGATCGAGCCGCGCGATCAGCGCCGCCATCGCCGGATCGTAGCGGTTGTGCTCCTTGAGCTGGATCGCCAGGCATTCGGCAAGATCGCGGGCGCAGATGCCGGGCGGATCGAACGTCTGCAAGATGGCGAGGACGCTCTCGATCTCGGCGACGCCGGTGCCGAGCCGTTCCGCCGCCGCGGCGAGATCGCCGCTCAGGTAGCCGGATTCGTCGACCAGATCGATCAGGTATTGGCCGATCAGGCGCCGCACCGGATCGGCGATGGCGAGCGTAAGCTGCTCGCGCAGCCAGTCGGCGAGCGTGGTTTCGGCGGAAACGAACGCTTCGAGATTATAATCTCCGTCTTCGCGGCCGCCCGAGCCGGTGCCGGCCCATTCCGAATATCCGGCCGGCGTCTCCGAGGTCCGCGGCCGGATCGAACTCGTTCTCGTCGGGCGAAGTGTCGTCGAGGCGGTTGTCGATGCGGTCGTCTTTGGCCGGGGCGTTGCCCTCGAATTCATGGCCGTTGAGCGCCTCGCCGTCGATCTCCGGCTTGTCCGGTGACTGGGTGCCGGTGGCCTCGGCCGGCGGTGGCTCTGCGTCGGCGCCGCGATCGAGCAGGGGATTGCGCTCGAGTTCGGCTTCGACATAGGCGACCAGATCGAGATTGGAGAGCTGCAGCAACTTGATGGCTTGCATCAGCTGCGGCGTCATGACCAACGCCTGGCTCTGCCGGATTAGAAGTCGTTGGGTAAGCGCCATTAATCCCGTCGGAGCTGGCCAAATTGGTCCGATTCTTGCTTGTTCCATTACAGCAAATTGCTTGCTGTGTCGCCAGCCGAATTTGTTAAGGATTAAATTCCGTGCTTAAAGACGGAATTCCTCCCCTAGATAGAGCCGCCGCACCTCCGGGTTATTGACGATATCGTCGGCGCGGCCCTCCATCAGCACTTCACCCGAATAGATGATGTATGCGCGATCCGTGAGGCCAAGGGTTTCGCGCACATTATGGTCGGTGATGAGCACGCCGATGCCGCGATTGGTCAAATGCCGGACCAGCGACTGGATGTCGCCGACCGCGATCGGGTCGATGCCGGCGAACGGCTCGTCGAGCAGCATGTAATTAGGCCGTGTCGCCAGCGCGCGGGCGATTTCGACGCGGCGGCGCTCGCCGCCGGACAGCGCGATCGCCGGCGTCTTGCGCAAGCGGGCTATGTTGAACTCTTCGAGCAGCGCGTCGAGATCCTGCTCGCGCCGCCGCGAACTGGGCTCGACCACTTCAAGCACCGCGCGGATATTTTGCTCGACCGACAACCCACGGAAAATCGAGGCCTCCTGCGGCAGATAGCCGATGCCGAGCCGGGCGCGCTGGTACATCGGCAATTTCGTCACATCGTGGCCGTCGAGCTCGACGCGGCCGCGGTCGGCTTTGATCAAGCCGGTGATCATATAGAAAACCGTGGTCTTGCCGGCGCCGTTAGGGCCGAGCAGGCCGACGGCCTCTCCCTTACGCACATAAAGGCTGACGCCCTTGACGACTTTGTTGCCGACAAAGCTCTTCTCGACGTTATGCACGGCGAGGAGACCCTGACGGTCGGACGCCGCGCCATTGCCATCGGTGCGGCGACGCGGCGGTGGAGCCGGCGCCGGCCGCGGCCCGTTCGCCGCGGGAGGCTGACGCGGCATCCGCGATTGCAGTGGCGTCGCGCTTGCCGGCGGCGCAACCGGCGGTGAGGCGACGACGGGCGGCGACAGCGGCACTGGCGACGGCGCAGGCAAAACCTTGCCACGCGGTTTCTCCACCGGCGCGGGGACGGGGGCGCGCGGCGGCACGCTCGCGATGTCGAGATAGACCGTGCTGATGACGCCGCCCATGCTGGCGAGATCGATCGCCTCCTGATCGTCGATCGGCGCGGGCACTGCCCGGGAGCGGCGACCCGGCTTTCGGCTCACCCCTGTCGCGCGGCGGCGAAAATATGAAAAAATGTCTGGCAAGCCGGTCTCGGAAAGCGTTTGTCGAATCGCTGTTGAACTGTGCCTAGCGCGCGGATGCTAGCCGATTTTCCGGCCCGATGTGGCAACGCCGGGCGGCCGAAAAGCGGGTCAATTGGTCTTGCCCGGGCCGAGCGTCATGAAATTCGAACCGCCGCCTTGGCCCTTGCTCGGCTGGATCAGCGCGCGCACCCGCCCCGGACCCGCCGCGCCGGAAGTGCCGGGCGTGCTGCCCGATTCGACGCGCGCGTAGCCGGTCGTCGTGTCGACCACGACCCGCTCGCCATGGATGACATTCTGTCCCTGACTGACCACGACATTGCCGCTCAAGGTGATGGTTTTGGTCTTGAGATCGTAGACGCCGAGATCGCCGCTGGCGTTCTGATCCTTGGTGATGACGGTGACGCCGCCGCGAGCTTCGATGCGGCGGATATTCTGCGCGCCCTGCGGCATGCCGGGCGTCGATTTGGCGGTAGTGGCAACGGGCGTGCCGTCGGCGCCGAGCCCGACTTCCTGGCCGTAAAACACAACGAGGCTCTGACACTTCATCGTGGTGTCGCCCTGCACGACCTGCACATTGCCGGAAAACGTCGCCGCCTTGTTCTTGTCGCGCACTTCCAGGGTCGCCGCCTCGATCTGGACCGGTTGATCCGATTTCTCGTTGATGCCGAGCGGGTTCGGCGCACCGCCCGGCGGCGTTTGCGCCCACGCCGGAACCACACCGAGCGCCAAGAGCGCGGCGCAAATGCACAGAAGCTGCGTCATTGGTCGCTCGTCTTGGCTTTGTCGCTTGCGGACGGTTTGGGCTCGAGTGTCATCGTCACGCCGCTGAAGCGGACCACGCTGCCGTTGTCGATGATGTCGAGGCGCTGGGCATTGAGGAAACCGTCGAGCATCTTCACCCAGACCGGCTTGTCGGATACGACATTGCCCTTCTTCACATCGATCACGGCTTCGTCGAGCTGGCCGGCATAGCCGCTCGACGACTGCAATTCGATATTGTCGTTGAGCGTCAGCATTTCCGTCTTGATGTCGTAGATGCCGGAGTCGGCCGACATTTCCACCGTGTTTTTGTCTTGCATTTCCATCTTGGCGCGAAGCTGATGCAGTTCGACCAGATTAGGCTTGGTGATGTCCTGCGCCGCGGCGTCGGCGGAGAATTCGTAGGCCCGTGAATCGACGGTGAAGCCGGACAGGTGCGGCGACTGCATGGTGATCTTGGTGCCGTGAATGACGAGATTGCCAAGTTCGCCCGGCAGCCGGAAGCCGCCGATCGGCGGCATGTAGTTGATGCCGGCGATGGTGAGCAGGAGCGCGGCGAGGCCAACGGGGACGCCGATGCGAAGGAGCCGCACGTAGCGGCTGTGGCGCAGCGCCGCGCGATAGACGCGATCGAATTCGCCGCGCGACTTCGCCGAAAATCCAGCCGCATTTTCGCTGTAGGCAATCGTCAAACGGTCATCCCTTCGAACATCGCCCCGATTCAAATCTTTCGGTCGCTAGTCTAACTGTTCCGGTGGCCTAAATCGCCCCGGAATGTGGCCCGGCGAGGGCCGTTTTCTCACGCTGCCGAGCGACCGCGGTTCAGGAATGCGCGAAAATGTCCTCGGCGGCAAAGCCGGCGAGGTCGAGCCGGACCCGGTCGGGCAGGAAGCCGAAACAGGCGGCGGCCAGCGGCTCGCGCCCCTCCCGCGCCAGCATGGCCTGCAGCCTGTCCTTGAGCGCATGCAGATGCGTCACGTCGGCGGCGGCGTAGGACAGCTGCGCCTCGCTGAGGTCGGCCGCACCCCAGTCGGACGACTGCTGCTGCTTGGAAAGATCCTGCCCCAAAAGCTCGCGCACCAGATCCTTAAGCCCATGCTTGTCGGTATAGGTCCTGGTCAGACGCGAGGCGATCTTGGTGCAAAAAACCGGCTCGGCCATGACGCCGAAGGTTTTATAGAGCATGCCGAGATCGAAACGCGCGAAGTGAAAAATCTTGAGCAGGCTCTTGTCCGCCAAAAGCCGCTTCAAGTTCGACGCATCGGCCGCGGGCGAGGCGATCTGCACGACGTCGGCGGAGCCGTCACCGGGGGAAAGCTGCACCACGCACAGGCGGTCGCGCTGAATATCGAGCCCCATGGTCTCGGTATCGATGGCGACCGCGCCTTTATAGCGCGAAATGTCCGGCAGATCGCCGCGATGCAGACGGGTGGTCATTAGGGCGCCTTTGCGGCGCCTGAATATCGCAACCGCAATCGCGCGTCAAAAAGCGGCGTTGCCGCCGCGAGTGGCACGTAGCCCGGACGGCAAGCGGCCGTTACGCGCGGACGCGGCTGCGCTGGCTGCGGCGCAGCAGCGCTATGCCCGAATTTGCCAGGCTGGTCGGATCGGATTCGCCGAATTTGAGGATCGCCATCAGGCAGCGCGCCAGCTCGGATTGCCGTTCCGCAGCGTCGAGGATGCCCAGCACGGGATCGAATTCGACATAGGCCCACGCCTTCTCGAAGGCGGTCGACAGAATCCGCGCTTCGGCGGAGTCGAAAACGCTCCGCTCCATTTCGAGCGGGCTCACAGTCTCAAAGGACGCGATGTCAAAGGGTATGAGTACGGAATCAAAACCGGACGTCGTATCGGGCTCCAAGCTGGGTGCCATGACAGGCTCCATACGGGTTCCGTGATCTGCCACTCACGCCTCGTCCCAGTTCCAGTTTACTCTTCGAGCGTTCCGAGCCAATTCAAGACTGCGTTATTGGAGGCTTGGTTGCCGTTTTTTCCACATATGCCTTGTCGGTGCTT
Organism: uncultured Alphaproteobacteria bacterium; assembly: GCA_963743395.1. GTDB lineage: Bacteria > Pseudomonadota > Alphaproteobacteria > Rhizobiales > Xanthobacteraceae > BOG-931. Next base: position 99,641 of record CAVUPV010000006.1, on the reverse strand, counting down.
ACAAAATCCCAGTAATCCTCAAGCGGAATGTGCGCTGCGGCGAAGCGGCGGTGGTTTCGACGATCTAGAATGCCATTGTGACGCCGTTGCTGCGCCGCACCTAAATTTTTGTGATACGTTGTCGCAACATCCACTGTCGCAACAAAGGACTGGCCAGGCGATCGATCATCGCCTGCAATCAAAGTTGCGCTGCGGCTCTGGTGCCCAGGAGAGGACTCGAACCTCCACGCCTCGCGGCGCTAGTACCTGAAACTAGTGCGTCTACCAATTCCGCCACCTGGGCGCCCGGAAGGGCAATGCGGCGATAGGTACGAAAGCGGTCGTCGCCTTGTCAATCGAAGGGCTTGTCATGCTCCGAGAAGGCGGAGCATCCAGTGCTCTCGACGGGTTCGGCTTTCAGTGGAACGCCAAAGCATTTGGGATTACTGGATCATCCGCCTTTGCGGATGACGACACGAGCCTGTCAAGCTTGCCCCTATACAGTACCAAATCGATCATGTATTTCGCGGTCTATGGCGCCCAAGAGCAAGCTTGAAACGCTGGTCACCGTATTCGGCGGCTCGGGGTTCCTCGGCCGCCATGTGGTGCGCGCGCTCGCCTATCGCGGCTATCGCGTCCGGGTCGCGGTGCGCCGCCCCGAACTCACCGGCTATTTGCGGCCGATGGGCCGGGTTGGCCAGATTCATGCGGTTCAGGCCAATCTGCGCTATCCGGCTTCGGTCGCGGCGGCGGTGCGCGACGCCGATGCCGTGGTCAATCTGGTCGGCCTCCTGTTCGAGCGGGGCCGCCAGTCCTTCGACAACATCATGGCCGCCGGCGCCGAAACCGTGGCGCGTGCGGCCAGCGCCGTCGGTGCACCGCTCACTCACATTTCGGCCATCGGCGCCGCCGCCGATTCGCCGTCGTCTTACGCGCGCGCCAAGGCGGAGGGCGAACGGGTGGTGCTGGCCGCGGCGAGCAATGCGGTCATCGTGCGGCCATCGATCGTATTCGGACCCGAGGACGATTTCTTCAACCGCTTCGCCGCGCTCGCGCGCATGGCGCCGGCGCTGCCGCTCGTTGGCGGCGGCCATACCCGCATGCAGCCGGTCTTTGCCGGCGATGTCGCCGAAGCGGTCGCCAAATCGGTCGACGGCGATTTGGCGGCGGGTGCGATCTACGAGCTCGGCGGGCCCGACATCCGCACGTTTCGGCAACTGATGGAATTCGTGCTCACCACGATCGGCCGCCGCCGCCTGCTGGTGCCGGTTCCCTTCGCACTGATGACGCTGCAGGCGACGGTTCTGCAATTGCTGCCGAAACCGCCGATCACGCCCGATCAGGTCGAACTTTTGAAGCGCGACAATATCGTGTCCGATGAAGCCAAGCGCGACGACCGCACGCTGGAAGGCCTCGGCATCCTGCCGGAAACGATGGACGCAATCGTGCCGACTTATCTGTGGCGCTTCCGCAAGACCGGCCAGTTCAGCCCGCACGCGGCGTAGGCCGTCGCGTCATGCACACCACAATCTGACGGGACGACGTGAACATGTCCGATGCTTGCACAAATGGCGTCGATACCGGCTTCGTAGCGTTGGGTTATTTCAAGGTCGCAATTCTCGGGATTGTGCAGGGGATCACCGAGTTGCTGCCCGTCTCATCAACCGCGCACATGCGCCTGGTGCCCGCTGTGCTCGGCTGGCAGGACCCGGGCTCCGCATTCTCTGCCGCCATGCAGCTTGCCGCGTTGGGGGCGGTCGTGAGCTATTTCTGGACTGACGTTAGAGAATTGGCGGTCAATTCGATTGCCGCCGCCGCTCGTAGACGATTCCGCGACCGCTCTTTCCAATTTGTGCTGTGGATTGTCCTTGCAACCGTCCCGATAGGAATTGCCGGACTGGCGCTCGCGAAACTGCTCAACACTTGCAATTCGCCGCTTCGCGCAATCAGCGTTATCGGATGGGCCTGTATCGCGATGGCTGTGCTTCTTGCCATGGCCGAGCTTTGGGCTCGGCATCGGCGCTCCATCGAGAAGGCGACTATCGTCGATGCAATTGTTGTCGGACTGGCACAGACCGGCGCGCTCATCCCGGGTGTTTCCCGCTCGGGCTCGACATTGACGGCGGCACTTATGCTCGGTTTCAAGCGCGACGAGGCCGCGCGTCTGTCCTTTCTGCTGGGTTTGCCTGCAATTGCTCTGGCCGGCTTCAAGGAACTCTGGGAACTCCACAAGGTTCATCTCGATTGGCACGCATGGTCGGTATTGATTCTCGGTCTTGGCGTCGCGGCCATTTCGGCTTTCTTTGCGATATGGACCCTGATGAAGATACTGGAAAACTTCTCGAGCTGGCCGTTCGTGGTCTATCGGTTTTTGCTCGGAGTCGTGATTCTGGCTGGCGTGGCGCTGGGGTGGCTGGCCTGACCATCGCTGGGTGCGCCGCCCTGGCGATCAAGCCGCAAGGCGACTTGCAGTCCCGGCAAGTTTTTGACGCGAGGTCGGGATTCGGGCAAGGCTCGCGACGGCATGCTGACGCTCTTTCACCACCCCATCTGCCCGCATTCCCGCTTCGTACGGCTGGCGCTCGAGGAATACGGGCTGCCGCCGCATCTGGTCGAGGAGCGGGTGTGGGAGCGGCGGCAGGACTTTCTGACGCTCAATCCGGAGGGCACTACGCCGGTTCTGGTCGAGGAGGGCGCGCCGCCGGTACCCGGCGCCGGCGTCATCGCCGAATATCTCGACGAGACGCGCGGGCTGACGCTAGGCGATTTCCGCCTGATGCCGCACGAGCTCGGCGGCCGCGTCGAGGTGCGCCGGCTGATGAACTGGTTCAATGGAAAATTCTTCGAAGAGGTGTCCGGCCCGGTGGTGATGGAGCGCGTTTATAAGCGTTACATCCCGGCCGGCAGCGGCGGCGGTTCGCCCGATATGGAAACGCTGCGTGCTGCGAAGAGCAATATCAGGTACCATTTATCCTATATCGGCTGGCTCAGCCGCACCCGCGACTGGCTGGCCGGCGCCAACCTGACCTATGCCGATCTGGCCGCGGCCGCGCAGCTGTCGGCCGTCGATTATCTGGGCGATGTGCCGTGGGACGAAGACGAGACTGCCAGGAACTGGTACGCGCGGATCAAATCGCGCCCGTCGTTCCGTGCGCTGTTGGTCGAGACGCTGCCCGGCCTGCCGCAGTCGCCGAGCTACGCCAATCTCGATTTCTGACGTCGGCCGCGCTCAAGGCGGCGTTGGCCGAGGCGGCGCGCGCGCAAGGTTTTGATGCGATCGGCGTGGCGCGGCCGGGCTCGATCCCACTTGCCGCGGAACGCTTGCGCGACTTCCTCGCCGCCGGCGCACACGGCGATATGGCGTGGCTCGCGGAAAATGCCGAACGGCGCGGCGATCCGCGCACGATGTGGCCCGAGGTGTGCTCCCTCGTCATGCTCGGCATCAACTATGGACCCGACGACGATCCGCTTGCCGTTTTGCGGGAGCGCACGCGCGGCGATATTTCGGTCTATGCCCGCGGCGACGATTATCACGATTTGATCAGGCCGCGGCTGAAGTCGCTCGGACGCTGGCTGATCGATACAGCCGGCGGCGACATCAAAGTGTTTGTCGACACCGCGGCCGTAATGGAAAAGCCGCTCGCCGCTGCGGCGGGGATCGGCTGGCAGGGCAAGCACACCAACCTCGTGTCGCGGCAGCTTGGCTCCTGGCTGTTCCTCGGCGCCATCTTCACCACACTGGATCTGCCGCCGGACGAAGCGGAGCGCGATCATTGCGGCAACTGCCGGGCCTGCCTCGACGTCTGCCCGACGGCGGCGTTTCCCGCGCCCTACCGGCTCGACGCGCGACGCTGCATTTCCTACCTCACCATCGAGCACAAGGGTCCGATCCCGCGCGACCTGCGGGAACCGATTGGCAATCGCATCTACGGCTGCGACGATTGTCTGGCGGTTTGTCCGTGGAACAAGTTCGCGGTCGCCGGGCGCGAAACGAAACTGGCGGCGCGCGAAAATTTGCGCGCGCCGCGGCTCGACGATCTGGCCCGGCTTGACGATGCCGCGTTCCGCGCGCTGTTCGCGAAAAGCGCCGTCAAGCGCATAGGCCGCGCGCGCCTTGTGCGCAATGTCCTCATCGCGATCGGCAATTCGGGAGAGGCAGCCCTGGCGGACGAAGCCGAGCGGCTGCTCGACGATGCCTCGCCCTTGGTGCGCGGCGCCGCCGTCTGGGCGCTCGGCCGGCTCGATCGCGCGCGGCAAGAACGCTGCGCCGCTAAGCACGTCAAACTTGAGTCCGATCCGGACGTCATTGCCGAATGGACGGCCGCGGGCGCAGCCTAATGCCCGCGCTTATCTGTTTCGGCTTCGGCTATTGCGCGGAAAATTTCGTCGCAAGCTTCGGCCAAAAATTCGCCCGCACGATCGGCACCATGCGCGGCAAGGAGCGCGCGGCGGTTTTGAATGCGTACCGGGACGGGCCGCAAGCCCTCCTGTTCGACGGCGCGCAGGTGAGCGCGGAACTGCAAAGCGCGGTCGTCGCGGCGGATGCTGTGCTTGTCTCCATTCCGCCCGGCGGCAACGGCGATCCGGTTCTTGCCGCCTTGCGAGATGATTTTGCCGCCGCAAAACACCTGCGATCGATCGTCTATCTGTCGACGGTCGGCGTCTATGGCGATCGCGGCGGCGCCTGGGTCGACGAAGCGACGCCGCCGCAACCGGCTTCGGCGCGTGGCGGCGCGCGGCTTGCAGCCGAGCGGGCCTGGCAGGATTTTGGCGCGCGACATGGCGTTGCCGTTGCGGCGCTTCGTCTCGCCGGCATTTACGGTCCCGGACAAAACGCGCTGGTGCAAATCGCCAGCGGCAAAGCGCGCCGCATCGTAAAGCCCGGGCAAATCTTCAACCGCATCCATGTTGCCGACATCGCGCAGGCGATCGATGCCGCCTTCACGCACACGGCGTCCGGGATTTTCAACGTCGCCGACGACGAGCCATCGCCGCCGGCCGATCCAATCGACTTTGCCGCGCAGCTATCGGGTGTCGCGCCGCCGCCGGAAATCGCCTTCGCCGACGCCGCGCCGTCAATGTCGCCGATGGCGTTAAGCTTTTGGCAGGAGTGCCGGCGTGTCAGGAACGATAAGCTCAAGCGCGAGCTTGGCGTCACCTTGCGTTATCCGACGTATCGCGACGGGTTAAAGGCGCTGTTTGCGGAGAAATAAGTCTTTTTATTACGTTCATTCCCGCGCAAGCGGGAATCCAGTTCTTGGTCCCCGCTTTCGCGGGGAGAACGGGGTTTTCATCAATGCAAACTCGGACCTTTGAGGAACCGATTGCGCTCGCTCGATTTCACCCGCAGATCCATGGTCTCGCCGTCGCGATAAATCGTGATCGGCACTTCGACTCCGGCCTGCCCTTGCGCCCAGATGCGGCGGAAGAAGCCGGCGAGATCGCGAACGTCCTTGCCGGCGACCGACAGCACGATGTCGCCGGTGCGCAGGTCGGCTTTCTTGGCCGGTCCGCGGTCGGCTAAGCCGACGACAACGAGGCGGTTCTCGACTTCGGTGGCGTAGAGTCCGAGCCAGGGCCGCGGCGGTGCATTGCGGCGGCCAAATTTCATCAAGTCGTCGACGATCGGCGCCAGCAGGTCGATCGGCACGATCATGTTGATGTTTTGCGTCTGGCCTTTTTCGGCGGCCTGCTGCAGCTGCAACGAGCCGATGCCGATGAGATCGCCGGCCGGGCCGATCAGCGCCGTGCCGCCCCAGTTCGGGTGTGCCGGCGCGGTGAAAATCGCTTCGTCGAGCACGTATTCCCAATAGCCGGCGAATTCCTGCTTGGCGACGATGCGGGCTGCGACGGAACGCTGCCGCCCGCCGAAACCGCCGACCACGACGCGCTCGCCGATCGACGCCGCCGCCGATTGACCGATTTCGAGCGCCGGCGCGTCGAGCTTGGCCAGCGCCTGGACGAGACCGAATCCGGTTTCCTGGTCGTAGCCGAGCACATGGCCCGGCACCGAGCGGCCATCGTTGAGCGTGATCCACAACGTTTCGGCTTCGGTGATGAGATACCCGACGGTCAGGATGAGCCCGTTGCCGCGGATAAGAACGCCATTGCCGGCGCGCTCGGTGCCGAGCGTGTCCGCCGTGAAGGCGTCCGCCGGCACGATGGCGCGCAGCCCGACGACGGACGACAGCGCATGCTCAAGATTGTAGGAATAGTCATCCGCTTTCGGCTGCGCGGAGGACGGCACCTTCCAGTCACTGACGGATGGCATCTTGTTTCCTGGGCCTTTGTTGGGCTCGCGGCGGCTCGGTTCAAGCACACGTTTGTAGCCGAGATGGGGCGGCGACGAAATCCAGTCAAGCCCGCGTGTAATTAGCTGCCGGAATGCCGGCTCACTTGTTATTTTGCGATGGGCCGCTTAACGGCGCAGCGCCTGGCGGCGCGCTCGCGGCGTGCTGCCGCAATTGGTCGAGTTGTTTCTGCAGATCCGGCAGGCTGGCCACCAGTGCGCAATTTGCCTGGTCGGTCACCGCTAGCTTCTTGACCTGCGCCCAGCGCGCATCGGCATCCGCCTGGTTCCACGGCTGCTTGGTCTCGGGATTGAAAACGTGCTGCAGCACCAGACTGTCCAATGACCGCTTGTAGTCGTCGAGATTGAGGACGCGATCGCGCGGCTCGAAATAAAAATTCGTGCCGTCGAGCTCACTGCAATGCGGCAGACCTCCGGCAAAACCCTGTTGCGCCATCTTGGCGTCGAAAATCTTGCCCCTGAGATCGTTGATGGCGGCGGTTTGAGCGTGCAGCGGGCGGCAAAAATACAAGGCGAGCGCGACGCCCGCAAACGTAGCGCACAAGCCGATCCGCACGGCGCTCCGCGTCATGTTCTCCGCCTTCGCTGACTTGCTGCCGCGGTCCCCACCCCAGCGTTGCCATACTACCAAGAGTACCCACGCCCCGCCTAGCCATTACCGAACTGTTCACCATGCCAGCCGAACTGTCGCTGGCGCGGCGCAGGATCGCCTGAATGGGGGCCTGACGCCTTGTTCTGGCCAAATGTTGCCTGCAAAACGGGGCCGCGATTTTGGGGTCGCCGGGGGCTTGTCTTGCGTGTCAGCATCGGTTTTGTGGTGATCGCGTTGGCCCTGGCCGCTTCGGCCGGCGGCGCCAGCGCTCAATATTATCCTCCACAGCCGCCCCTCCGCCTTATACGGGATCGGCTCCGGTCTATCGCGACGCTAACGGCGTGCCCTATAGCCCCGGTTCCGTGCAGCCGGCCGATGAGGATGGGTATCCGCAGCCGGCCCGGCCCTATTTCGCGCCGCAGCCGATGCCGATGCTTGACGGTTCCGCCATGCGGCCACCGGCGAACGTAGCCGGCACGGCCGATCCCGATGTGACCGGCTCGGTTCGTAGTCCGGTCGTTTCCGCCCCCTCCGCGCCCGCGCCGGGCGCCGCGCAATCCAACAATGCGACCGTGATCGCCGCGCTGCCGCCGGAAGATCAACCGGAGCAGGGACCGGCCAAGGACCTGCCGCCGCAGTTCCGCCGCCAGATCGTCGGCTTCACCACCCCTGAACCGGCCGGAACGATCATCATAGATACGCCGAACACCTTCCTCTTTCTCGTGCTCGGCAACGGCAAGGCGCTGCGTTACGGCATCGGCGTCGGCCGCGAGGGTTTCACCTGGACCGGTACCGAGCGCATCAGCCGCATGAAAGAATGGCCGGATTGGTTTCCCCCGAAAGAAATGATCGAGCGCCAACCCTATCTGCCGCGCTTCATGGCTGGCGGCGACACCAATCCGCTTGGCGCGCGCGCGATGTATCTCGGCAATACGCTTTATCGTATTCACGGCACCAATCAGCCGTCGACGATCGGCACATTCGTATCGTCGGGCTGCATCCGGCTCACCAATGACGATGTCGCCGACCTCTACAGCCGGGTCAGCGTCGGCACTCGCGTGGTCGTGCTGCCGGGAAACATGCCCGACGCCGCGGCCGCGCAGCCGGTGCCGGCGTCCCAGGTCACCGAGAGCGCGCCGATCCCGCCATTGCCGGTGACGCGCTAGCGCGCAACTGCGATCTCTCGGGATTAGATGTGGCCGGCGCGACACCGCCGGCCATTTTCATTTCGACTTGTCATTTTTAACATTGGTTTTGCGCCGACTCAGTTTAAACGTCGTGGTCGCCCCACCCGCGCGTCGGATTCGGCTTTGCCTCGTGACGATTTAAGGCGGTGTGCCGCGTGCTTCTGCAACGATCGCGCGGGCGTCCTGCGAGGGTTTGATGTTTCCGAATATCCGCCTGACGATCGTGGCGCTGTTGGCGTCTGTCGTCGGCATCGGCTGCGGTTTGACCCTGTTCGCCGCATTCCGCGTCAATCGCGAACCGTTCGCACATTTGTCGAATGGCGGCGCGCCGCTGCAACTCGTCTTCGCCGCGCCTGCGCCCACGATGGCGGACAGGCTGGATAGAATGGCGGCGCCGTTCGGCGTTCGCTTTGCGGTGAACGCGGCATCGGCCGCCAGCGCGCCGCTCAAATTCGAGAACGCGGCGCCGGAAGCGCCGCCGCCGGTGCCGACAGCGAAAGCTGCAGCGAGCGAGGTTGCAGTTCAATCGCCGACGGCCCAATCCCCGGCGATCAATCAGGCCGTGCCGGCAAGCGCACCAGCGGCCGACGCCAAGACTGAAGAAAAGACTGACGCAATGGCTGACGCAAAGACTGACCCGGAAGTGCACGTTGCGCGGCACCGCGCCGCCAAGGCGCGCCGCCGCAGGCGGCAGGCCGCAACCGCTGCACCGCCGGACGGTCAGTTGCCGCAACCGGCCGCTGTCGGTCCAAATATCCGGTGAGCCTGCGCCGGGATTGACGGCGGGGGCGGCCGTGGGCTCATAGGCCGGGTGATCCCGCTTTCCGTCCTCGATCTGTCTCCCGTGACCACGGCGACGCCGGCTTCGGCGGCATTGCACAATTCGCTCGATTTGGCGCGGCTGGCCGACCGGCTTGGCTACAAGCGCTACTGGGTCGCCGAACATCACAATCTGGCGAATATCGCGAGTTCCTCACCGGAAATCATGATCGGTCAGATCGCGGCGGCGACCGCGCATCTGCGCGTCGGCTCGGGCGGAGTGATGCTACCGAACCACGCGCCGCTGATGGTGGCCGAACGCTTCAAGGTGCTGGAGGCTTTGTTTCCCGGCCGCATCGATCTCGGCCTAGGCCGCGCGCCGGGCACCGATCCGGTCACGTCGTATGCGCTACGCGCGCGGCAGGATCCGCGGCAAGGCGACGATTTCCTCGAACGTTTCCAGGAATTGCTGCTGCTCGAGCGCGGCGGGTTTCCGGAAGGCCATCCGTTCCGCAATGTGCACGCCGTCCCCGCCGATGTCGCGCTGCCGCCGATCTGGCTGCTCGGTTCGAGCGGCTACAGCGCCGAACTTGCTGCCGCGACCGGCATGGGGTTCGCCTTCGCCCACCATTTCGCCGATTACGACGCGGCCAGCGCCATGCTGTCCTACCGCCAGCATTTCAAGCCGTCGGCAACGATGGCGGAGCCCTATGCCATTCTCGGCACGGCGGCGATTGCCGCCGATACCGATGTCGAGGCCGAGCGCATCGCGTTGAGCGCCGATTTGCATTACGCGCGACGCGCCAAGGGCGAATATCTGCCGCTCGCTTCGCCCGAAGAGGCCGCCGCCTATCCCTATACGCCCGTCGACCGCGAGCGGATGGCGCGGCACCGGGCGCGGCTTGTGGTCGGCGGCATTGACCGGATCAGGGAACGGCTGCTCGCCCTCGTCGAAACGACAAAAGCCGATGAACTAATGATCACCACAATGGTTTACGATCATGCGGCGCGCCGGCATTCCTATGAATTGCTGGCGCAGGCCTTCGCGCTGACGCCGCGGCCTTAGGTCCGGCGGCGGACAGCGGGCCAAAGTGGCTGGAGATCAACGTGTCCGTAAGGATTTACAGGTCGAATAGTCCGCTGACATCGCTTTGCTTTCTATTCGCGTTTTTTCCCACCAGGCCGGGGGGCTGAAGTTGAGCATTGACGGCGCGCGGCGCGCGCGGCAGAAGAAAAGCGCAGCCGGTGTCTGTGCCTTCGCGGCGCTGACCGTGATTTTGGCTGCCACGCCGGCTTTGTCGCGATCGCGGTATGCATTCGCGTATTATAAGCAGGTCGCGCATAAAGACGTAGAGCCCGCCAGCAAGGAGCCGTTCGGCGATATTCCAAAAGGCCCGCTGCAAATCTACGTTTCAATCGACCAGCAAAAGCTTCACCTCTACAGCGACGGCGCCCACGTCGCCGACACGTCGGTTGCGACCGGTGTGCCGAGCCTGCCGACACCGCTCGGTGTGTTCAGCGTCATCCAGAAGCAGCGCTATCACGAGTCAAATATTTACAGCAACGCGCCGATGCCATTCATGCAGCGCATCACCTGGTCGGGCGTGGCGCTGCATGAAGGCGAGAATATCGGACATCGGGCATCGCACGGCTGTATCCGCATGCCGCACGATTTCGCCGTACGCCTCTTCAGTCTCACCAGGATCGGGGTGCCGGTGGTCATCGCGGACGGCGAACTAAAGCCGGTTGAGTTTGCCGATCCGCATCTGTTTGTGCACAAGGACCGATCGCCGCCGCCCCCTTCACCGCCGCCTGCCGTCGCGGTCACGCCGCCCGCCGACGCAGCGGTGCAGACCGCGCCGGCTTCGCCCGCCGGTGACGGCAGCAAGACTACGGACGCCGCGGCGGCGGAGCCGTCAATTCCGGTAAAGCCCGATCAAATCGGCTTACGCGTCGATGCCTTGCCGCCGGGCGGAACGCCCGTACCTCCCGCCGCGACGCCCGGTGCCGCCACCTCTCCTGCCGTCACGTCTCCTCCCGTCACGTCTCCTCCCGTCACGTCTCCTCCCGTCACGCCTCCTGCCGCGACGTCCGCCGCCGCCACTTTGGCCGACGCGGTGGCGGAGCCGGCAGCGCCGCCGGCCAAGCCGGCCAATATGCTGCCCGACCTGCCGTCCAAAAAGACGCCGATCGCGATCTTCATCAGCCGCAAGGAAAAGAAGATTTACGTGCGGCAGGATTTCGAGCCTTTGTTCGCCGCCGCGATCGGCATCGCGCATCCCGATCAGCCGCTCGGCACGCACGTCTTCACGGCGCTGGATTTCCTGGGCGATCACGCGACGCTGCGCTGGAATGTCGTTTCGCTGCCCGGCGAACCGCCACCGCCGGCGAGGACGCGGAACGCCCAGCACGACAAGCGCGCCGAGAAACGCGGGGCCGCCGCCGATCTGCCGATGCCGCCGCCGCAGACGCCGGCCGAGGTGCTGGCGCGCATCGATATTCCGCAGAACGTGATCGATTATATTTCTCAGTTGATGGTGCCCGGCTCGTCGCTGGTCGTTTCCGACCACGGTCTCGGCGACGAAACCGGCGACGGCACCGGTTTCATCGTCGTCACGCAATAGTCCGCGGGGTGGGTTGAGCGCGGCCGGGCCCGCCGATAGGCTGGCGCGGGGTTAATCTGTGCGGCCGGCCCGTGGGTGAGCTCGGCCAATTTCAAATGGAGGATCGTCTTGGGTAAGCATTTTGCATTGACGGCGTCGGACAATTTCAAGCTCGGCGCCTATCGCGCCGACCCGGTCGGAAAATCCAAGGGCGGCATTGTCGTCATTCAGGAAATCTTCGGCGTCAATCATCATATCCGCGCGGTGTGCGACCGGCTCGCCGCGCAAGGCTATACCGCGGTGGCGCCGGCGGTGTTCGACCGCCAGCAGCCGAATTTCGAGTCCGGCTATACGCCCGATGAAATCGCCGCGGCGCGCAAGTTCGTCGCCAATCCCGATTGGGGCGCGATGATGCGCGATGTGCAGGCCGCGATCGACGAACTCAAGAAAGAGGGGCCGGTCGCGATTACAGGTTTCTGCATGGGCGGAACGATCGCCTTCCTGGCGGCCTGCAAGCTCAACGGCCTGTCCTGCGCGGTGGCGTTTTACGGCGGCCAAATCGCCAAAAATGCCGATGAGAAGCCGAAAATTCCGACGCAGCTGCATTTCGGCGAGAAGGACGCTTCGATCCCGATGAGCGATGTCGAGATGATCAAGCAAAAGCGTGGCGGCGATTGCGAGATCTATGTCTATCCCGACGCGCAGCACGGCTTTAATTGCGAAGAGCGCGGCAGCTACAACGAAGCCGCCGCCATGACCGCACGCAAACGCGCTGGCGAGTTTTTGGCGAAGCACCTGAAATAGCAGGAGTCAGTGATCGGTAATCGTGATGACCGAAGGCCTGATTACTACCGACTCCTGGTTCAGAACCAGCGTTCCTGCACTTGGATCGTATCGCCCGGGCTGACCGGCGCCGTCACCGGCGTGCGGAAGCGATAGACTGAGCCGCCGTAATTGCGGCTGATGACCACGGACTTGTGGTCGCCGCGCGGCCCGAAGCCGCCGGCGATCGCCACCGCGGTCTCCACCGTCATGTTCGGCGTATAGGGATATTGGCCGGGCTGCGCGACTTCACCGAGGATGAAGAACGGCCGATAGGCTTCGACTTCGACGGCGACATGCGGCTCGCGGACAAATCCCTGGCGCAGCATGTCGCTGATGCGCGCCGCGAGCTGATCGGTCGTCAGGCCGCGCGCCGGCACAATGCCAATGAGCGGCATGTCGATTTGCCCGCTGGCGTCGAGCACGTAGGAATTGGTCAACCCGTCCTGCCCGAATACGACGATGCGCAGCCGGTCGCCGGAATCGAGCGTGTAGGATAATTGCAGGGCGTTCGGCGAATAGGCGGCCGGCTGGGCCATCATGCCGGGATAGCCCGCCATTGCGGGATAGCCGGCGGCCATCGCCGTGCCGTAGGCCGGCGCCGCCGCAGAAGTCGGCGCCGCCATTGCATAACCGGGCGCGGCGTAGCCCGGCGCCGGCGCCATGCCGTAAGCCGGCCCCGCGGCCGTTGCGGGTGCGGCAACCGCGCCGTAGCCGGAGCCATAGACGACGTTGTCGATGCCGTAAGGGGCTGGCGCGCCGGCCATCTGGACGCGCATCAGGGGCTGCTGCGCGCACCCCCCTGCCGCCATAGCCACGGCAAAAAACAGCATGAGAGAGCGGGTGACCCGCATACGCGCAATCCGACCCCGTTCGAGCCAAAGCCGAAATGCGATTAACGCCCGGTATGGTTAACAAATCCTCACCGGCGCGGCCGTCCGCCCGCCGCCGGAGCGCCTAATGCGGGTGCCTTTTACGCAGGTCGCTAAACCAGTCGGCGACCGCGAGAATGAGCATGACCAAGGCCAGTGTCAGCGGGAAGGCCAGGACCCACAGCAGCTTCGGGCTGTCCGGAATTTTCTCGAGATCGAAATACCACGCCAGCGTATCGACCGAGGCGATGCCGACGATCGAGCCGAGCAGCTTCTGCTTGAGCGCGCCGAAATCGACCTGGGTCAGGCCTTCGGGCCAGTCCGGATGCGCATCGGCATGGATGCGGCGGATGAAATTCTCGTAGCTGGAAAAAATGACGATCAGGACCAGATTGGCCGTCAGCGCCAGGTCGACCAGATTGAGCAGGCTGGTGACCATGTCGTGCCAACTCTCGCCCTGCACCTGGAATATCAGCGCGTAGAGATCGATGTAGAAGCGGTAGATCAGCAGAAACAAGCTCACCAGCAGGCCGAGCAGGAACGGCGCCAATAGCCAGCGGCTGAAAAAAATCGTGCCTTGAATGTAGCGCCCGTCAGGCCACGCCATGATTTCCCCCCGCAATGTGTTCCGTCATCCTGAGGTGCGAGCGAAGCGAGCCTCGAAGGACGACGGCCAGTGCATCCTTCGAGGGCCGCTATGCGGCCATCCCAGGATGACAGATAACGGTCGATGTCTTGTCGACACTGTGCCGGTATATGACGGGTCCGGTCAATTTGCGTTTTTACGCCGCCACGCCCGTGCCGATCGGGCAGCTCACGCCGGTGCCGCCGTGGCCGCAATAGCCGCCTGGATTCTTGGCGAGATATTGCTGATGATAATCCTCGGCGAAATAGAACGGCGGCGCGTCGACGATTTCCGTCGTGATGGCGCCCATCCCTTGGGCGGCGAGCGCCTTGCCATAGGCCGCCTTCGATGCTTCGGCGGCGGCGCGCTGCTCGGGCGAGAACACATAGATGCCGGAGCGGTATTGCGTGCCGACATCGCCGCCCTGGCGCATGCCCTGGGTCGGATCGTGGTTTTCCCAAAATGTCTTGAGCAGGCGCTCGTAGGAGATTTTCTTCGGATCATAGACCACGAGCACGACCTCGTTATGCCCGGTGCGGCCGGAGCAGACTTCTTCGTAGGTCGGGTTCGGCGTCAAACCGCCGGCATAGCCGACCGCGGTCGTGTAGATGCCGTCGCCGAGCTCCCAGAAACCGCGTTCCGACCCCCAAAAGCAGCCGAGCCCGAACATCGCCATCTGCAAGCCTTCGGGATAGGGACCCTTGAGCGGAAGGTGCAGCACGAAATGCTCCCCGGCGGTGCGGATCGGCGTCGGGCGGCCGGGCAGGGCCTCGGCGGCGCTGGGCATTTCGAGTTTTTTGCGGAATGAGAACATGACGGATGTCTCCTGATCGGTGGCGGAAATATAATCCCGGCGCAGGTTCTGCGCACCGGGCGGCGCGATCACGTTTCGCTTTTCACCTCCCCTGAAAAGGGAGACATAGGTAGCCTTCGGCCGCCGTCATCCCTTCGGGAAGAGGACAAGGAGACGGCAAGTGCGGCTTTCCCCTGCCGCTTTTGCCGCTTATTGTGCCGCCGCGCCGGGGATTCGGCCCGACCCTGTTGGAGACCAAAATGTTGCGAATGCTAGCTTTTGCCAGCGCCTTTGCTTTGGCGGCCGTGACGGCGGCTTCGGCGCAACAGCCTGCCGCGCCCGGCGCCGCATCGGCGCCGGGAACGACGCTGCCCTATGGGGCCCCGATCACGCTCGACCAGGCCAAACGCGTGATGGCGGCGGCCGAGCTCGAAGCGGCCAAGAATTCCTGGCAGGTCGCCATCACCATTCTCGACTCCGGCGGCAACCTGGTGATGTTCCACAAGGTCGACAACGCGCAGCTTTCCGCCGTCACCACGTCCGAGGGCAAGGCGCGCACCGCGCTTGAATTCAAGCTGCCGTCGAAGGCGCTCGACGACGCCATCGCCGCCGGCGGCGCCGGCATGCGGCTATTGGCGTTGAAAGACATCACCCCGCTGCAAGGCGGACTCCTGGTCGAGATCAACGGCGCGATCGTCGGCGCCATCGGCGTCTCCGGCGCGCTCTCCGCGCAGGACGAGCAAGTCGCCGCGGCGGGAGCCGCCGCGCTGGCGCGGCAGGGGATGTAAGAGCGCGATCTGATTATTCCGCGCGCTAGCGCGAGCCGGCGCTTTATTCAGTCTAGTGTTTTTTGCCGTACTGGCTTGCGTACGAGCTGCCGGGTTTGGTCGCCTGGCTGTGCATGCCGGCGAACGGCGAGGGGGCTTCGGGGCTTTTCGTCTTGTTCTTGTCCTGCTTCGGCTTCCTCTTTTCCTTGTTGCTGCGCATCTGACCTTTTGCCATGGCGGCCTCCTGATTTTCGATGGGCGATTCGGAATTGAACGGTGCAATCTAGCCTATTGCGCGGCGCAGCGGTAACGGCCGCCTGCCGCGTCAAGCATTAGCGCGCTCGCGGCTTAAAGCCGCCGCGCATGCCGGGACGGCCAAGCGTCGAGCGCGGGCCGGATGATTTCCCTGGAATCGACTCCACGCCCGGACCCATTTCGTCGAGATTTGGCTTGCGCGGCGTGGCCCGGCGGCCCGGACGATGCGGCGCGACTTCGTGGGACAGCGCGATGCCCATTTCGTCGAGCGTCGGTTTGTGGACCCTGCTTCCCTGAGCCCTCACCCCGCCGCGCTGCGCGCGGCGGCCCTCTCCCGGACCGGGAGAGGGCAGAAATTTCGCCGTCGGATTGTCAATCACCGCCAGCTCGGTGGCGCGCAGGCGCTTGAGCTTGTCGCGCAGCCGCGCTGCTTCCTCGAAGTCGAGATCGGCGGCGGCGGCGCGCATGCGGGCTTCGAGATCGGCGATCACCGCCTCGAAATTATGGCCGATGGTGGCGGCCTCGCCGAATTCGCCGGGCTCGCCGGTGCCGGTGTCGATCAGCACGTGATCGCGCTCATAAACACTGCTGAGAATGTCGCCGATGCCCTTGCGGATGCTTTCCGGCGTGATGCCGTTTTCGATGTTGTAGGCTTCCTGCTTCTCGCGGCGGCGGCTGGTTTCCGCCATGGCGCGCTCCATCGAGCCGGTGATCTGGTCGGCATAGAGAATGACCCGACCGTCGATATTGCGCGCGGCGCGGCCGATGGTTTGTACCAGGCTGGTTTCGCTGCGCAAAAATCCTTCCTTGTCGGCATCCAGGATGGCGACCAGCGCGCATTCAGGAATATCGAGGCCCTCGCGCAACAGGTTGATGCCGACCAGCGCATCGAAGGCGCCGAGGCGGAGGTCGCGAATAATTTCTATGCGTTCGATAGTGTCGATATCGGAATGCATGTAGCGCACCCGAATGCCCTGCTCATGCAGATATTCGGTCAAATCCTCCGCCATGCGCTTGGTGAGAACCGTCACCAGCGAGCGGTAGCCCTGCTGCGCCACCTGCCGCACTTCGCCGACCAGGTCGTCGACCTGGGTGCGCGCCGGCCGCACGTCGACCGGCGGATCGATCAGGCCGGTTGGCCGGATCACCTGTTCGGTGAACACGCCGCCGGATTCGTTGAGCTCCCACGGGCCGGGCGTCGCCGAGACGCACGCGGTCTGCGGCCGCATGGCGTCCCATTCCTCGAAGCGGAGCGGCCGGTTGTCCATGCATGACGGCAGCCGGAAGCCGTATTCGGCGAGCGTCGCCTTGCGCCGGAAGTCGCCGCGGAACATGCCGCCGAGCTGCGGCACGGTGACGTGGCTTTCGTCGGCGAAAACCAGCGCATTGTCGGGCACGTATTCGAACAGAGTGGGTGGCGGCTCGCCGGGTTTGCGTCCGGTGAGATAGCGCGAATAGTTCTCGATGCCGGCGCAGCTTCCGGTCGCCTCCATCATTTCGAGGTCGTAGAGCGTGCGCTGTTCGAGCCGCTGCGCTTCGAGCAGCCGGCCGGCGGCGTTGAGCTGTTCGAGCCGCTGGCGCAACTCGAACTTGATGCCGGAAATCGCCTGCAGCAAAGTCGGCCGCGGCGTCACATAATGCGAATTGGCGTAGATTTTGACGAATTCCAGCTCGTCGGTCTTCTGGCCGGTGAGCGGATCGAATTCGTGGATCGATTCCACTTCGTCGCCGAACAGCGACACCCGCCAGGCGCGGTCCTCATAGTGCGCCGGGAAAATCTCGATGACATCGCCGCGCACGCGGAACGAGCCGCGGAAAAAATCGCCGCCCGAGCGCTTGTATTGCAGCGCCACCAAGTCGGCGAGCAGCTGGCGCTGATTGAGCTTTTCGCCGCTTTTGATGGTGAAGGTCATCGCCGAATAGGTTTCGACCGAGCCGATACCGTAGATGCACGATACCGAGGCAACGATGATGACGTCGTCGCGTTCGAGCAGCGCCCGCGTCGCCGAGTGGCGCATGCGGTCGATCTGCTCGTTGATCGAGGAATCCTTCTCGATATAGGTGTCGGTGCGCGGGATATAGGCTTCCGGCTGGTAGTAGTCGTAATAACTGACGAAATATTCGACCGCGTTGTCGGGAAAGAAACTCCGAAACTCGCCGTAGAGCTGCGCCGCCAGCGTCTTGTTGGGCGCGAGGATCAGCGCCGGGCGCTGCGTCGCCTCGATAACCTTCGCCATGGTGAAAGTCTTGCCGGAGCCGGTGACGCCGAGCAGTACCTGGGTACGGTCGTTCCTGCGCACGCCCTCGACCAGATCCTTGATCGCCTGCGGCTGATCGCCCTTGGGATCGAAATCGGATTTGATGACGAGGCGGCGACCACCTTCGGATTTGTCCGGCCGCGGCGGCCGGTGCGGCGTCCACAGCGCCTCGCGAAATTCGGCGCGGCCCTCGCGCAGTAGACGATCGAGCGATTGCTGGCTAGCGGCGCTGCCGAACGCGCTCATGCCGCCTTCTTTTGGCGCGAAGCGCGATCGGGGCGAGGCGTTTTCATCGCCGTATCTGATCACGCCGCCGCGCGCGCCTTCGGTGGAAGTTTTGTCGTCGCCGCCCTCGTCGATGCCGAGCGCGCGGGCCAGATCGGGATCGAGCTCGCCGGGCGACACCGGCGTTTTACCGACATAGCCCTGCTGCGGCGCTTCGCTAAAGCCACGCGTCGAGGCGCGGGCGCGATGTGCATTGGCGAAATCGGCGCGGCGGTCCCACGAATTGTCCGGCGGGGGTTGCAGGCTCGAGGCGGCCCCGCTCCCTTGCGGCAGAGTTGATGAGGGGGAACCGGTCTGCGCGCCCAGGCCCGCGCGGCCCTGGCCGATGGCCGGATTGAGAATGTCCGCCAGCGACCGGTCGAGCGCCGCCGTGTCCGGGCGCGACGCCTTGGCGCGCGTCGGTCTGGCCGGGTCTTTTTTCGAATGTTTCGCGGGATCGCGCGGCTTCGGGCTTTTCGCCATGACCCCAATATGGGTTGAGTCCGGTAGCGAGGAAAGTGACGTCCGTCATTCCGGATTGCCGCGACAGCGGCAAGTCCGGAATCCATGTTCGCTGACCTGTGAGTATGGATTCCGGGCTCCTCGCTTCGCTCGGCCCCGGAATGACGCTAGTCTCTGGATCAGGGAGAAAACAGCCATGCCCGCCTTCGACTTCACGCCCTTGCTCGCATCCGGCCTGCCGGCGCCCGCGCTCAAATGGAACGGCTTTGCCAAATACAATTTCACCGGCGGCCACAACGACGCCGACCAGGTTCCGCTCGACGCACTGGTCAAGGCGGCGAACGACGTGCTCACGCGCGAGGGCCGCAACCTCGCGACCTACGGTCTGGCCAGCGGCCCGCAGGGCTATAGACCGTTGCGCGAGTTTCTGGCGCAGAAGCTCAAGCGCACCGCCGGCATTTCCTGCGCCGCCGACGAGATCCTTGTCACCTCGGGCTCACTGCAGGCGCTCGATCTGGTCAACGGCATCCTGCTTTCGCGCGGCGACACCGTCATCATCGAGCGGGAATCCTATCAGGGCTCGCTCAATCGACTGACGCGGCTCGGCGTCAATGCAGTCGGCATCCCGCTCGACGGCGAGGGCATGCGCATGGATGCGCTCGCCGCAGCACTCGAGGATCTCAAGCGGCGCGGCGTGCGCCCGAAATACATCTACACCATCCCGACGGTGCAGAATCCGACCGGCACGATCTTGAGCGAAGCGCGTCGCCACGAATTGCTGCGGCTGGCGCAACAGCACGGCGTGCCGATCTTCGAGGACGATTGCTATTCCGATCTGATCTGGGACGGCAAGCGGCCGCCGGCGCTGCACGCCATGAGCCAGCATGGCGGCGTCGTCCATATCGGCTCGTTCTCGAAATCGATCGCGCCGGCCTTGCGCGTCGGCTACATCGTCGCCGAATGGAATCTTTTGGCGCGCATGCTGGCGATCAAGACCGACGCCGGTTCCGGCGCGCTCGAACAGATGGTATTGGGCGAATTCTGCCCAAAGCATTTCGACGCCCATGTGCCGGCGCTGACGCGCAGCCTGCGCGCCAAACTGGAAACGCTGATGGATGCGCTCAACGAGCAATTCGGCACCGCGGCCGAATTCGACGACCCGAAGGGCGGCATTTTCCTGTGGGTCAAGCTGCCGGACCAGGTCGATACGTCAAAACTTTACCAGCCGGCGCTGGCGGCCGGCGTCGCCATCAATCCGGGTGCGGAATGGGCGACCGACGAGGCTTACGGCAAAAGCCGCACCCGGCTGTGCTTCGCCAACGCCTCGCACGACGCGATTCGCCAAGGCGTCGCTACGCTCGCCGAGGTGTGCCGGCGTGAATTCGGCGTGCCGGCGCGCATCGCCAATGTGGAGCGGGTACGGGCGTGACGCGGAAATCGGATGGATGTTTCGCATCTGCCGGTCATTCCCGCTTTGGCGGGAATGACCGTGAATCAAAACCCGCGCAGCACCTGTTGCACGTGCTCGACTTCGGGCGGCGACGCAAAGCAATGGACGACCAGCTTGCGCCATTCCTGAAAATCCGGTGATTCGCGAAAATCGACGGTATGGTTCTCGACGGTCTGCCAGGCGACGAACAAACGGTAGCGGCCGGGTTTTTCGACCGATCGCCGCAACTCCATGGCGCGGCAGCCCTTGGCGCGTTTGAAGATCGGCGCGGCGGTTTTCACGCCGGCCTCGAACTCCGATTCCATGCCGGGCTTGACCTCGATTTGGGCAATTTCCGTGACCATGATTCCTCCTTCAAGGGAAGGAGAGCTTAGCACGTTTGCCGGCGCCGGTGGGCGCTTTTAAAACTTTAAGATCGTCACGCCCGCTTTGCAGTTTCAGCTGAGCGGCGCGCCGAACAGGCGGAACAGGACGGGGCCGCCGATCAGGAACACCAGCAAACCATTGCGCCAGCGCGGCGCTTCGATCGCGGCAGCGAGCGACAGGCAGGCCAGCGGCACGATCGCGGCGAACGGCAGGTAATAACGCGGATAGGCGTCCATCAGCCAGCCGGTCGCGGCATAGCGGCCGTAGCTGTAATACACATGGATCGCGAACGTCGCGGCAATGCCGTAGAAGCCGGCGACGACAACAACGTCGAGTACCGTCTCCCGGCGCCGCCACAAGCGCTGCAGCGACAGCGCCAAACCGAAGAGCGCGCCGGCGAGCGTCGCGGCGGGAATGACAAGCATCACATCGTTGAGCGCGTTGTGCGCGCCGAGCGCCGGCATCCAGTCGGCGATGAAGGCGCCGATGAAATAGACGAGATAGCCGGGAAACGATTGGCGCGGCAGATCGGCCCAGCCGGCGGCGCGCGCACCGTCGGCGATGAGCGCGACCTGCGCCGGCGTCTGCGGCGTTGGGCTGCCGTAACTGACGATGAATTCGAAATAGGGCGTCGCGGCGAGCGACAATACCGCCACCGCCGCGACGATCCAGAGCCACGGCAGGCGCTGCCGCCACAGCAAATAAGTCATGACGCCGCTCATCATCGCGGCGGTGAGGAGAAGCCCCGTCAGCTTCGCCCAGCCCGCGGCGACAACGCCGAAGAGCGCCAGCGCCATCCAACCGTCGCGGCCGGTGGCAATGTATTGCCAGGCGCCGAGGATGACCATGGCGCCGCCGAAAAAAGCGAGATCGTCGTTGTTCACCGCGCCGGCGAGCGGCGCCAGGACCGGAATGCAGGCGAGCGGCACCGCATAGGCATAAAATTCCTCGCGCGAGAACCGCGCCGCGAGACCAAGCCCGAGCAGGGCTGCGAGGCCAAGAGCGACGATCGCGACGTCGATCAGCCGGTGAACCAAGAGCGCTTGCGGATGGCCTTCCAGCACCGGGCCGACGAGCGCCAGGAGCGCGTAGAATTTCGGCGGATGATTGAGATAGTTCGCCGTGCCGGTGAACTGGAATGTGCGCGGGTCGATCAGCCGCATGCCGGTCAAGTCCGGCCAAGGATTGCCGCTGTGCTGGATGTGCGCCACGTAGGAAACGTGCGCCACCTCGTCAAAACCCTGCGTGATGTCCTTGCGCATGGCGCTGGCGATCGCGGCGATCACGAACAGCGCGAGGATCGCCACGGCGACGATTGCATTGGCCGGTGCGCGCGCGGCCAAGCCGGGCGCGGGGGCAGTTTTTGGGGCGTAAGTACCGGTGCTGGCCACGAAGGACAGCAATGCGCCGGGAGGGGTTAAATAATCGCTAGAAAACGCGCTAGAGTGGTCGTTCTCCCATCATCCCACCCAAGGGCTTGTCATGATCGACGTACATTATTGGACCACGCCGAACGGCCACAAAGTCACGATTTTTCTTGAGGAAGCTGGACTGGAATACAAAATCATTCCAGTCAATATCGGCAAGGGCGAGCAATTCAAGGCGGAGTTCCTGGCGGTATCGCCGAACAACCGCATTCCCGCCATCGTCGACCATAAACCGGCCGACGGCGGCAAGCCGATCCCGGTCTTCGAGTCGGGCGCCATCCTGCTTTATCTGGCCGACAAGACCGGCAAGTTTATTCCAAAGGATTTGCGCGGCCGCACCGCGGCGCTGGAATGGCTGTTCTGGCAGATGGGCGGTCTCGGCCCGATGTCGGGCCAGTACAATCACTTCGGCAATTATGCTGTCGACAAAATCCGGTATGCGATCGATCGCTATCGTAACGAGGTCAATCGGCTGTACGGCGTGATGAACAAGCGGCTCGCCGACCGCGCTTTTCTCGCCGGCGAATATTCGATCGCCGACATGGCCTCCTATCCGTGGATCGTGCCATGGCAACGCCAGGCGCAGAACATCGACGATTTCCCGCACCTAAAGCGCTGGTTCGAGGCGATCAAGGCGCGGCCGGCGGTGGTCAAGGCTTACGAATGGATGCCGAAGATCAATCCCGGCCAGGGCGGCATCCGCACCGCGGAGGAACGCGCCATTCTGTTCGGCCAGACAGCGCAATCCGTCGCCGCCGCGGCGGGACGGGGCGGGTAAGGACTGAATTGTTTTCTGCTCATTCCCGCGCAAGCGGGAATCCAGTTACTGGGTCCCCGCTTGCGCGGGGACGAACGGATTTCAGCCGCTCGCCGACGGGTGTTGTGCGCTAATCTTGCCGCACGATGACGTGGGTTCCGACATTGACCCGGCTATACAGATCGATCACGTCGTCATTGACGAGCCGGAAGCAGCCCGACGAAACCGCCTGGCCGATCGTCTCCGGCGCGTTGGTGCCGTGGATGCGATAAACGGTATTGCCGAGATACATGGCGCGGGCGCCGAGCGGATTGCCCGGACCGCCGGCCATAAAGCGCGGCAGATAGGGCTGCCGCTCGATCATTTCGGCCGGCGGATGCCAATCCGGCCACTCCGCCTTCTTGGTGATCTGCAACAGGCCCTGCCAGGTGAAGCCGTCGCGGCCGACGCCGATGCCGTAGCGCAGCGCGTGGGTTTCATCCTGGATCAGATAAAGATGACGCTCCTGCGTATCGATGATGATGGTGCCGGCCGGCTGTAGCGAGCGGTAGAACACCATCTGTTTCTTGAAATCGTCGGGAAGATTTTCGTCCGAATTGCCGTGGTCGACGCCAGGATCGACGTCCGCCGCCGTGACCGGGTACTGAAATACCGGCGGCTGCGGCTGCGACGGCATCTGCTGCGCCGGCGCCGGCAGCGACGCCATGCACAGAATCGCTGCTCCGATCCACGAAGCGAGCCGAAACCTCTTCATAAGTCCCCAGTCTCTCATAGCCGCATTGTCGAACGGGCGCGGTGCCGGTTCAATACCCTAAAATCTATTGCGCGACGCCGCCAGCATAGCCGGCGATCTTCCAGCCGCTGGCGTCCTTAACGTAGCACATCTGGTCGCCGCCGAGCGGCGACAGTACCTGGGCGTCGACATAGGCGGTTTTGCCTGACGGCGTCGCGACGTGCAGGAATAATGGCGAATTCGGATCAGACGGCGGCGCGGTGTCCGGCAGCACGCGCACCATGACCATGCCGAGCTTTTCGACGACCGGCGTGTTCGGCGCCGGCCCGGCATGCGCTTCGACGCCGTCGGCGGTCGGATAGCCCCACTGCGACGGATCGGTGCCGGTCATCTTGACGAGATTTTCGAATGCGGCGCTATCGATGGTCGGATCGGCCGGCGCGCAGAACACGCCCTTCTGTTGCGGCAATTCCGCGGCCGACGATTCGTTGGCATAGCCGGTCACGACGTCCCAGCCCGATCCGTCCTTGGCGTCGAGCGCGATCGCCTTGGCGAGATTATCGATGCCGGACTGGCGCGGATCGGCCAGATTTTTGTCTTGCAGCCAGAAGAAATTCTGCGCCACAACTAGCTTGGCGAGCGCGGCGCGATCCTTGTGCATGGCAATGTCGGCAAGCTGCTTGCGGAAGGCGACGAAGGCCGGATCGTTCAACGGCGCCGGCGGCGTCACCGCCACCGGCGGGTAAGGCTTGATCGGCGCGGCGGGTGGCGGCCGGTAGCCGCCCGGAGGCATCGGCAACTGTCCCTGCTGCGCCACGGCCGACACCGCCGCCAAGGTCAGGGCGGCAAAAACAAGTGTCACGATGGCGGCAATCGGCAATCGGCGCATCGAATTAGCTCCCGGGTCATAGTCGGCGCAATGGCGTCAGCAATAGTAACAGATTGCGACCGGCATGCGGCGGACGGGAACGCCGATTGGTCCGGGCCGTTGGCTGGAGTATGCCTCGCGGCCTCGTTCGGTCATGCCATTAGTCAAGAAGGTTCTCATGCCAACGCTGCTGACGTCTCCCTATGTCTTCCCTATCGTTTTGTTGATCGGCTCCAACGTCTTTATGACCACTGCCTGGTACTGGCACCTGCGTTTCAAGGAAGTGCCGCTTTGGCAGGTCATCCTCATCAGCTGGGGCCTCGCCTTCTTCGAATACTGCATGGCGGTGCCGGCCAACCGCTACG
Source organism: uncultured Alphaproteobacteria bacterium (assembly GCA_963743395.1). Lineage (GTDB taxonomy): Bacteria > Pseudomonadota > Alphaproteobacteria > Rhizobiales > Xanthobacteraceae > BOG-931. Next base: position 75,127 of record CAVUPV010000006.1, on the reverse strand, counting down.
GCAACGCCGCCTATTCGGCGGCCCAGTTGAAAACGATCCAGGAGGTGGTGACGCTCACGGTGTTCGGCGTGTTCTCGGTGGTTTATTTGCAGCAGTCGGTCACCTGGAATCAGGTGGTTGGCTTTGCGCTCATTGCCGGCGGCGCGTTCTTCGTCTTCCGGGCGCCGCTCTAAGCTCTCAGTAGGATCTGGGCAGCCCCAAAACTTTCTCGGCGATGAAGCAGAGGATGAGCTGCGGCGAGACCGGCGCCAGTTTCGGAATCATGATTTCGCGGAAATAGCGTTCGACGTGATATTCCTTGGCGTAGCCGTAGCCGCCGTGGGTGGCGACCGCGGTCTGGCAGGCTTTGAAGCCGGCCTCGGCGGCGAGATATTTCGCGGCATTGGCCGCCGGCGCGCACGGCACGCCGTGATCGTATTGCCAGGCGGCCTTGTGCATCATCAGTTCGGCGGCTTCGAGCTCCATCCAGCTTTCCGCCAGCGGATGCTGGATCGCCTGGTTGCGTCCGATCGGTCGGCCGAACACGACACGCTCCTTGGCATAGGCGGTGGCGCGGGCGAGCGCGGCGCGGCCGAGCCCGATTGCTTCGGCGGCGACCAGAATGCGCTCCGGATTAAGTCCGTGAAGAATGTATTCGAAGCCGCGGCCGTCCTCGCCGATCCGGTCGGCGGCGGGGACCTTCAAGCCCGTCGATGAACAGCTGATTGGAGTCGACCGCCTTGCGTCCCATCTTCTCGATCTCGCGCACTTCGACGAAGCGGCGATCGAGCGCGGTATAGAAAAGACTCAAGCCCGAGGCCGGCTTGCCTCCCGCCGCCGCCGGCGTCGTGCGCGCAAGAATGAGCATCTTGTCCGCGACTTGCGCCGTGGAAATCCAGATCTTGGCGCCGGTGATGACGTAAATATCGCCGCGGCGTTCGGCCCTGGTCTCGAGCTTCGCCGTTTCGAGGCCGGCATTGGGCTCGGTGACGGCGAAGCAGGCTTTCTCCTTGCCGGCGGCGATCGGCGGCAGCATGTGGCGCTTCTGCTCCTCGCTGCCGTAAACGACGACCGGATTGAGGCCGAAAATATTCATGTGCACGGCGGACGCGCCGGACAGGCCGGCGCCCGACGCGGTGATCGCCTGCATCATCACCGCGGCTTCGGACACGCCGAGGCCCGATCCGCCATAGGCCTGCGGAATGCACACCCCGAGCCAGCCGTCGGCGGCGAGCGCGCGATAAAAATCTTCCGGAAATTCGCCGTCGCTGTCGCGCTTGAGCCAATAATCGTCGCCAAAGCGCGCGCAGATCTTTTCGACTGCGGCACGGACCGATTGCTGGAGTTCGGAAAGGGCGAATTCGATGGGCGTTACTCCCAGGCCAACGGAGCAATACTAAGGCAAATTCGCGTTCGGGTGTGACGAGCACGGTGCCGCGGCGAAAAAACTACTCCGCCGCCTGCATGTCGTCGGCATCGATGAAGCCGCCGGCCTGGCGGCGCCATAGCGCCGCGTAGTGGCCGTTCTGCGCGATCAGTTCGCGATGACTTCCCTGTTCGACGATGCGGCCGTGCTCGAGCACAACGAGGCGATCCATTTGCGCGATGGTCGAGAGCCGGTGCGCGATGGCGATCACGGTCTTGCCGGCCATCAGCGTGTCGAGGCTCTCATGGATTGCGGCTTCGACTTCGCTGTCGAGCGCGGAGGTCGCCTCGTCGAATACCAGGATGGGCGCGTCCTTGAGGATCACGCGTGCGATGGCGATGCGCTGGCGCTGGCCGCCGGACAGTTTTACGCCGCGCTCGCCGACATGGGCGTCATAGCCGCGGCGGTCGTGCCAGTCTTCGAGATCGAGAATGAAGTCATGGGCATGCGCGAGTTTTGCGGCCCGCACCACCTCCTCGTCGCTCGCCGAGGGGCGGCCGTAGCGGATATTGGCGCGGATCGAGCGATGCAGCAGCGAAGTGTCCTGCGTCACCACCGAGATTTGCGCGCGCAGGCTTTCCTGCGTCAGGCCGGAAATATCCTGCCCGTCGATCAGGATCGCGCCGCCTTCGAGATCGAAGAAGCGCAACAGCAGATTGACGACGGTCGATTTGCCGGCGCCGGAGCGGCCGACCAGCCCGATCTTCTCGCCGGGCGCGACGGTCAGCTTGAAGTTCTGCAGCACGCCGGCCTCGCGGCCGTAACCGAAGTCGACGTTGCGGAATTCGATGCGGCCGGAGCGCACCGTCAGCGGCCGCGCATGGACGGGGTCGGCGAGCTGCAGCGGCTGCGCGATGGTCAGCATGCCTTCCAGCACCACGCCAATATCCTCGAAAATGTCGGTGATGCGGCTGGCGATCTGCCGCGACATGTTGGTCAGCTGCAGCGTCAGCGGTAGCACCATGGCGATGGCGCCGACCTCGACGATGCCGTAGCGCCACAGCACCAGCGCGAGGCCGCCCGACCCGGCGATCAACAAACCATTGAGCACGTCGAGCAGCGAGCCGAACACTGTGAGCAGCCGCTGCGACGCCGAAAACAGATCGACGTGGCGGTCGACCGCGTTGCGCACATATTGGTCTTCCTCGCGGGCGCGGGCGAACAGTTTTACGGTGAGAATATTGGTGTAGCTGTCGACGATCCGGCCCATCAGCGTCGAGCGCGCCACCGAGCTCACTTTCGAGCGGTCGCGCATGCGCGGTACGAAATAAAACAGCAGCGCGGCGTAGCCGGAAAACCACAACAGGATCGGCACCGCGAGCCAGCGATCCGCGGCCGCGGTCAGCCCGATGGCGGAGGCGCCATAGACCAAAATGTACCAGACCGTGGTGATGGTGGCGGTGAGCGTGGTGCGCACCGAGGGGGCGGTCTGCATCACGCGATTGGAAATACGTCCGGCGAAATCGTTCTGGAAGAACGCCCAGCTCTGCCGCACCACGTGCCAATGCGACTGCCAGCGGACCATGCCAGTAAACGGCGCGGCGATGGCCTGATTGGTGATGAGGTAGCGCGTAAACGTCACCGCGGGGCGGACGATGACGACGACGGTCGCCATGCCGAGCAGCCACGGCCAGCTCACCGCGAGGAAGCGGTCGGGCGGCGTCTTGGTCACCATGGTGACGACGCGGCCCATGAACCACGGCACCGCGCTGTCGGACAGCGCGACCAACAGTTCCACCACGAACAGGGATGCGAACAGCCATTTCGCCTGGCGGGCAAAGTGCCACAGAAAGGCGAGCAGGCCGGGCGGCGGTTCGGGGCTTTCCGGCGCCGCGGTAGGCGTCAAGAATCGTTCGAAAAGTGCAAACATTTTCGGATGGTTATAGGCGGCACGGGGGAGGCGTCAATCGCCGCGGCGGGCCGGGGCGCGCTGCGGGGAAAGCACGGCGCGTCATCGCGACAGTGCTGTTGACCTTTTCGCTCGCCGGCTCGCATGGCATCGTCGCGGCGGGGAAATAACAACGCGAACACAAAAGGGAACCAAGGGGGAAGAGCAATGAAACGCGACCATCGGAAACGCTACCACTGGGCGGGCGCGATTGTCGCGTTGCTGGCAAGCGCCGCCGCCGCTTTGGCGCAGACACCAACTTATCCGTCGCGTCCGATCACGATGATGGTCGGCTTTCCGCCGGGCGGCCCGACCGACACGCTGGCGCGCATTCTCGGCGACGCGATGCAAAAGACGCTCGGCCAGCCCGTAGTCATCGAAACGGCGAGCGGCGCCGCCGGCACGATCGCGGCGGCCCGCGTCGCCCACGCGGCGCCTGACGGTTACACGATCGGCATCGGCAACTGGTCGAGCCATGTCGGCTCGCCGGCGATCTACGCGATCGACTTCGACGTCTTCAAGGATTTGCAGCCGATCTCGCTGCTGACCACCGCGCCGATGATCATTCTCGGCAAAAATGGCCTGCCGCCGAACACGGCGACCGATCTCGTGTCGTGGGTGAAGGCGCAGCCGCAACCGACCACATTCGGCACCGTCGGCGTCGGCAGCGCCGGCCAATTGTGCGGCATTTTCTTTCAGCAGAAGGTCGGCGCGCGGCTGCAATTCGTGCCTTATCGCGGCGCCGCGCCGGCGATTCAGGATCTGATTGCCGGCCAAATCGAGTTGGCCTGTCTTGAAGCTTCGTCGTCGCTGGCGAATGTCGAGGCCGGCCGCTATCGGGCTTACGCCGTGCTCGGCGAAACGCGCTGGCCGAAATTGCCGGACACGCCGACCATGATCGAAGCCGGCGTGCCGGGACTGACGATCTCGTTCTGGCATGGATTGTGGACGACGGCCGGAACGCCAAAGACCGTTGTCGACCGCCTGGACGCAGCCGTGCAGAACGCGCTGGCCGATTCCACCGTGCGCGCGCGCATCGAAACGGTCGGCCAAGTCATATTCCCGGCCGATCAGCAGAACCCGGCGGCGCTATTGGCCTTTCATAGGGCCGAAACCGACAAGTGGTGGCCGATCTTCAAGACCGCCGGCATCAAGGCCGAATAGAACGCTGACGAGATTGGGCCGAGCCCGGCAGCATCCGGGCCCGGCCCTCGCGCCGCCAACACCGCCTAATGCACCAAGCGCACCAAGGCTGCACCGCATTGCGCGCGTGCCATGCCGATCGACACCGCGGTCGCTGCGACGACCAGCGAGACGGCGAGCGCGACGGTGGCAATCAGTTCGACGCCGGCGCAGCGCCGCTTGGAAAATGTCTTCTCGGCAATTGGGGATCCGAAACCGGCCTGTCCGGTCAGCTCAGTCATGGAATTGCATCCTTCGCGAATCAGTTTGCGTTGTCGCAATGTCGCGTCGGACTTGGGCGGTCCCGTTGAAGAATAAAGGCGATTCGGTGGTTTTTGGTTAATAGCTGGTTAACGCCGCCGGCGCCGGGAACGATAAACCGTTAGTGTGTCTTTCGCGAAACGTCGTCTCACATCGCCGCCATCGCCGCCGCCGGCCGATAGTCCATCGGCACATAGCCCGGCTCATTGGCGACGCGTTCGAGCCAGGCACGGATCGCCGGGAAGGCGGTGAGGTCGTAGTCGCATTCATGCGCGACGTGGGTATAGGCATAGAGCGCGATGTCGGCGATGGTGTAGTGACCGGCGGCGAAGAAATCGTTCAGCGCGAGATGCTTCTCCATCACGCCGAGCGCGCGATGGCCTTCCTCCATCCAGTCCTCGAGCGCGTGCTGCTGCAAGTCGCGCCCGCCCTTGACCAAAGCGAGCCAGAAATAGGCAGCGCCGATATTGGGCTCAAGACTGTGCTGCTCGAAGAACATCCATTGCAGCGTGTCGGCGCGATCGATGCGATCCTCCGGCGCCAGCGGCGTGCCGCCGGCGATGTACCAGAGAATGGCGTTGGATTCGGCGAGATAACGGCCGGGCGCGACTTCCAGGAGCGGCACTTGGCCGTTCGGATTCTTGGCGAGGAATTCCGGCGTGTGGCTCTCGCCGCGCAGAATGTTGACCTCGATCAGCCGATAGGACACGCCGAGCTGCGACAGAGCCAGGCGGGCCTTGTAGCTGTTCCCCGAACGCTGCATCGAATAGAGCGTAAACATCGCCGCTTCCCAGATAGTCCGGCGCGGCAGTACCGCGCGACTATTGCGGTCTTACGACGTCAACGCGGCGATGTCGTGGCGTTTCTTCTCGGGCTGGGTTGGGGGCTTTCCCGCGCGCTTTTCGCCGCAACCACGCCCGCATTGTAGAGCGCGCACCGGAGAAAGCCAGTGCATGCCGATGCGGATCAGCCGGCCGCGGACATTTTGAGGGGCGAAACCGACTGAAAAGCGGGGCCGCGCGGCGCAGGCGGCGCGCCGGCATGAGAGTCATTATGACGCGCATCGTGTGACGAGTCATGAGACGAATCTTGGGACGAATCTTGCGACGCGGCGTGCCGCACCTGCCAGAATCGCAGCACCCGTTTGGCGCTGTCGCGCGACAATTTAACGTAGTCGTTACGCACGGTTTCAAAGTCCGGCTCAGACATCGAACGGCCGGCGGCTCCGCTTGCCAGCACGGCGCGGGCCGTCGGCCAGGCCAGTCCGCCGGCTTTGCAGGGGATCAGCAGCGCCTCGGCATGCTCGCTTTGCAGCAGATTTCCAACCATACGGGCCGGTGCGCCGCACAGCAGCGCCATTGCCGCGATCATATCCGCGTAGCGGCCGGCCTTGGCATCGTCCAACACGCCCGTCTCGTTCAGTTTATTCTTGCTGAGCATCAACAGCGCCCGCTTATGCGCTTGCTCGTAGTCCTGTTCACTCTGGTAACCCGCTTCATGGTGCGTCCGGTCGGAAATCGTCGTCAGAATGCGCGCGACGCGATGACGATGTTCCGGACCGGTCGACGAGAGCAGCCGCACGCGGACGGTCTCGGTGGCGCGCGCCAGCAAGTCCTGAAACAGGCGGGGCGGAATATCGAGCCGGACCCCGACCTTCTCGGCCAATTGTGGATCGTTTTCAGAATGCTTCACCAGCGTCGTAAAGCCGAGATCGGAAAAATTGGCGCCGCTATTCTCGGCGAGCTTGTGAAAAACGTCGTAGTCGCCGCGTTGCAGCAACGCGTCCGTTACCGACGCGCCGATCTGCGAGCGGCCTGAAATCGCCAGCAGATGCGCCTGGGTTTTGCTATGGGCGATTTCGATCAGATCTTCGTCGCCGAGCCGGGGCGAGTGCATCAGGATCGGCTCGGCAACCGCGATGTTGTCGTGCCGGGCGAGCTTCTGCACGACATCGAGCGGCGCATTGCCGATCGGCCCAAGGCGGGCGCTGAGCTCGGCGATCGCCGTGCCTTCGATCTTGCTGATCAGACGTCCGAGGACGTCGTCGAACAGTTCGACTTGCTGCTCGCTGAGCCGATCCGCCGTGCCGACGAACAGATCGGTGACGCGTCGCATCGTGTCGACGCGTTTGCCCGGGGAGCCGCTTTGGATAGCGTCCTCCAGCTCGGCAATGAGCGACTTTCCGTTATCCATAATGTCCATCCTGGACATGCGGCCCTTCGTTCTGTGGGCCGAACTTCATTCGCGTAACTCGCTGCGAAAATCTCTGCCACTAGTGCGTGTCTTTGGCATTAAGGTGCCGACTTAAGCGAAGACAGCGTTAAGCCAATATTGAACCGGACCGGTTCTTCCCCGATTTAGCCCTACCGGGAGGACGCGCCGGCGAAAGCCGGTGCCTCGGCAAGATCGGGCAAAGCGGCATCGTGTCCGGCCCGCCACAACACCAGCGCGAACACCGCCAGCATGGCCGGCACCCCGAGCGGGATCAGCGTCGCTTCACCGACGCTGCGCGCAACCAGCGGCACCAGCCAGAGCGCGGCAAGTCGCCGTCTTTTCCCATGGCGCGAAACCGCGGCTGAAACCGTCCGCCGCCAGGAAGGCGATGGCGGGCGCGAGCACCATCATGTCGTAATCCAGGCTGTACGGCGTGGCGAGAATGGTGCCGAGGCAGAGCGCGGCGGCTTTGAGCGGAAACGGCGCGGCGCCGCGCCATAACCAGGCGAGCGCGCCGGCGAGTGCGAGCACGACGGCGCCTTGCAGGGCGTAAGCCAGCGCAACAGGCGCCCCCCACATGCGCGCCCAGGCAAACACGCTTTGGATTTTGTACCAGCCGGTATTGCCCTGTTCGAGCACGACGGTGCGGGTGAATTCGGAGAACACGAAGAACGCATGCCAAACCGAAGTGCCGAACGCGAGCGTGGTCGCGATCGTCAGGACGACGACGGTTGCTGCTGCGCTTGCGAAACAGCGCCAGCGGCCGCTCGCGACCAGCACCAGCGGCAGCATCAGGCCGTATTGCGGCTTGTAAACCAGCAGGCCGAACAGGATGCCGGCGAGGAGCGGCCGGCGGTCGAGCAAAACCAGCGCGCCGCCAACGAGCGCCGCGGTGAGGAATCCGTTCTGGCCGTGCCCGGCATTGATCAGCACCGCCGGGAAGGCCAGCGCGACAAGGAGCCATTCCGCCGTCATTCCCGAAGCCGTTGGCGGACCCCGGAATGACGAGTTCAGGATCGCCCGTATCGCCAGGAGATAAAGTCCGAGCGTCACCGTCTGCCAGACGGCGAGCGCCAGTCCATAGGGCAGCCACGCCAGCGCCGCGGCGGCGAACAAAAAGAACGGCGGATAGTGCCAGCCGTAGAATTGCGTGGTGTCGCCGAAAATCGCGCGCTCGCGCGCATATTGCCGGACCGGATCGAAGGCAGCCGCGGCGTTGCCGTCTAGCACATAGGTGCCGGCGGCATAGACGTTGGAAAAATCAGTGCCGAGCGGCCGGCCCTGCAGGTCGACCGCGCCGTGCGAGGTCAGTACCAGATAGAGAAAGCCGGCCCCCGAAGCGAACAGCAGCGTGGCGGCGACGAGCCGGATGCGCTCGCGCGTGAGCCAGTCGCCGCTGCGTAACGCCTCGCTTATCCGCTGCATCTCGAGGTCCCGGGATAATCGTTTGCCGGAGCGGCATTAGGCCAGCCGCGTCTTAATGGAGTGTTGCGCGGGAAGCGCGGGCCGCCGAAAATGCCGCAGATGTGAGGGTCAGTTGAGGGTTTTGCGCTTGCCTGTGCGCCGCACCGGCTTTACCAAACACGCGCTCCAAAAGGAGGAGAATCGGCAATGGCCTTCATCGCGGACCAGATCATGCGCATCAAGCCGTCGGCGACCATCGCCGTCACGGATAAAGCGCGTGCGCTGAAAGCGGCTGGCCGCGATGTCATCGGGCTGGGCGCCGGCGAGCCCGACTTCGACACGCCCGACAACATCAAGGAAGCCGCGATCCGGGCGATCCGCGAGGGCAAGTCGTCGAAATACACGGCGGTGGACGGCATCGCCGAACTGAAGGCCGCGGTGTCGCGCAAGTTCAAGCGCGAGAACCAGCTCGACTACAAGCCGTCGCAGATCATCGTCGGCACCGGCGGCAAGCAGGTGCTGTATAACGCGCTGGTGGCGACGCTCAATCCGGGCGACGAGGTCATCATCCCGGCGCCCTATTGGGTGAGCTATCCGGACATGGTGCTGCTGGCCGGCGGCACCCCGGTCGAGGTCATCACCTCGATGGCGACCGGCTACAAGATGAAGCCGCAAGACCTGGAAGAGGCGATCACGCCGAAGACCAAGTGGATCATCTTCAACTCGCCGTCGAACCCGACCGGCGCCGCCTATACGCGCGACGAGCTGAAAGCCATCACCGACGTGCTGGTGCGGCATCCGCACGTGCACGTCATGGCCGACGACATGTACGAGCACCTGGTTTACGACGACTTCAAGTTCTATTCGCCGGCGCAGCTCGAGCCGCGGCTCTATGAGCGCACGCTGACGGTGAACGGCTGCTCGAAGGCCTATTGCATGACCGGCTGGCGCATTGGCTATGCCGGCGGCCCGGAGATTCTGATCAAAACCATGGCGATGATCCAGTCGCAATCGACGTCGAACCCGACGGCGGTGGCGCAATGGGCCGCGGTCGAGGCGCTCGACGGGCCGCAGGATTTCATCCCCAAGCACAACAAGATTTTCAAGGAGCGCCGCGACCTCTGCGTGTCGATGCTCAATCAGGCCAAGGGCATCCAGTGCCCGAAGCCGGAAGGCGCGTTCTACGTCTATCCGTCCTGTGCCGGTGCGATGGGAAAAACCGCGCCGACCGGAAAGAAGCTCGCAACCGACGAGGATTTCGTCACCGAGCTTCTGGAAGCCGAAGGGGTCGCCGTGGTGCAGGGCACGCCATTCGGCGTCGGTCCGGCATTCCGCATCTCCTACGCGACCGCGACCAGCGCGCTGGAAGAAGCCTGCACGCGCATCCAGCGCTTCTGCGGCAATTTGCGGTAATCGTCATTGCGAGCGAAGCGAAGCAATCCAGCGGCGGTGTCGCTCTGGATTGCTTCGTCGCTTTCGCTGCTCGCAATGACGGCGTATCACCCCGTGGGCGGCGCGATCTCGTCCAAGCTCTTCTGCCGCGCTTCCGGACCCATCTGCGTCACCGCCACGGCGGCGATGAAGAGCAGCGTCGCCAGGCAGGCGAACACTGTGGTCAGGCCCCAGCCGTTCTGCACCCACAGGATCGTGGGCATGATGAATGCGGTGGCGACCCGGCCGACGCCCGAGGCCCAGCCGAAGCCCGATGCCCGCGCATTGGTCGGGAACACTTCCGACGCGAAAATCTGCGCCGAATTGCCCGCGACCTGAACGAAGAAGACCATGATGAAGCCGGCGATCATGAGCTCGATCGCGGTCTCGGCATTGGCGAACACCATCGCCATCAGGCCGGCGGCGACGAAGGCGCAGACCGCCGTGATCTTGCGGCCGTATTTATCGAGCGCGTACATCATAAAGAGGCTCGCGCACGGCACCGCGAAGTTCATCGCCAGCACATATTGCAGCGATTTGGTGACGGTGAAGCCTTTGCCGTTCATGATGTTCGGCAGCCAGGCGCCAAGCCCGATGGCGATACCGAAGAACGCCGTGAAGCAGATCATGCCGGCGATAACGCGTACCGGATATTTGCTGAACACGACGCTGAACGGATCGCTCTTGGTGTTGCTCGCGGCGTCGGTCGACAACGGCTGCGTCGGTCCGGCAATACCGAGCCGACCGAGAACCTTGATTGCCTCGTCGCCGCGGCCGTGCGTCGCCAGGTAGCGCGGCGATTCCGGCAGCGTGAAGCGGAATACCCACACGATCAGCGCCAGCACGCCGATGACGAGCCACACGCCGCGCCACACATATTCGGCGGATTGTGCGGCGTCGGTGTAATAGGTCGCCATCAACGCGCCGAAGCCGAGCACGAGTCCGGTTCCGATCGGCCACACGCAGGCGCCGCCGATGAAATGCACGATAGCGAGAATGCGGCCGCGGATGCGCTTGGGCGCATATTCGCCGGCATAGGCGAAGGCGAGCGGCTGCTCGGCGCCGAGCCCGATACCGGCGATGACCCGGCAAATGACCAAAAGCGTGACGCTCGGCGCCAGCGCGCCGAGGATGGTGAAAATGCCGAACAGCAGCAGATTGAACTGATAGATGAAGCGGCGGCCGAACCGGTCCGACAACTCGCCCTGTCCGGCAGTGCCGATGGCCAGGCCGAAAATCGTGGCGCTACCGATCATGGCGGCGTCGGCGGCGGCACCGAAACCGGATTTGATGATGAACGGAACCAGTGAGCCGAAGATGGTGAAATCGATGACGTCGCAGAAATATCCGGCGGCGATCAGCGCCACCACGCGCTTATGCAGCGGTGAGATTTTTGCCTCGTCGAGCGCCGCATTGACGAAACCTTCGATCGTCTGCGCGCCGCGGCTTGCTCCGGCACCAGCCTGTGCCACCGCGCCGAGTTGCCCCGCTGTCACTGTCGCCATGTGGTCCTCCCCGTTACGCCATCGGCCGCCATGGCGGCTCTTTTGCGCGCGGGGAGTGTGAAAGGGCGGGTGCCCACTGTCAATGCAGGTGCAGCTATTGACCGCCGTCGCGCGACAACGGGCAAAATCTTCGATTACGCTCCCTCGAACTGCAAAATATACAGCCCGGCATTGGAATCGGTGACATACATCCGCGCTTCCGCATCGACGAAGCAGTCGCAGGACTGGATCACTTGCGGCCGGTTCGGCCGCGGATCGAACATGCGCACCGGATCGGGCGGCACGAAATAGCCGACTTCTCGCGGCGCGAACGGATTTTGGATGTCATAGGCGCGCACGCCGGCATTGTGCAGCGTCGCAAAAATGTAGCGCGAGCTTACGAACGCGCCCGGCCGGTTCTCCCACAGATTATGCGGGCCAAAATTGCCGCCCTTCTTGCAGTAGTCCGCTTCGTCCGGCACCGGCATGGTGGCGATGCTGACCGGATTTGCCGGCTCGCGGACGTCGAAAACCCAGATATAGCGCAGGCCGAGCTTGCAGTCGGCGAAGTTGGCTTCGTCGGCGACGACGAGCAGATTGCGGTCCGGCAGCGGCAGCGGCGAATGGGTGCCACCGCCGAACGGCGGATCCCAGTTGCGATGCGACACCACTTTCGGTTTGCTCGCATCGCCGACGTCGACGATGGCAAGCCCGCCGTCGCGCCAGGCGCTGTAGGCGAGATTGCCGGCGACCAGAGCGTGATGCAGCGCGTAGCGCCTGCCCTTCGGCCAGCCCGGCGTTTCGCCACCGCCAGCCCACATCCCCGGCAGCCAGAATTTGCCGGCGACCTGCGGTTTGGCCGGGTCCGCCATGTCGACAATCACCAGAATATGGTCGGTAAATTCAGGCAGATGCACCGAGACATAGGCGTAGCGGCCGCCGACATACCAGATGCGGTGCGGCCCGAGGCCGCCGAGCGGCAGGAAAGCGATTTCGCGCGGCGCTTGCGGTTTCGCCAAATCGTAGACGCGCAAGCCGCTGGTAAATTGCTGACCCTTGAGCGCGTCGCCCGAGTTGCCGGTGAAATAGGATTCCTGGCTGACCTGCATGGTCCACACGCTCGGGCCGTTGACCGCGAACAACAGATCGCCGTGCGTCTGCAGGTGATGCGCGCGCGTGTTCGGCGGACAGGCGATGAAGTTCACCGGCTGCGGATTTTTCGGATCGCGCACATCGACGATGGTGATGCCGTTGGAAAATCCATGGCCGATATAGGCGAAACCGCGGTTGACCATGACCTGGACGCCGTCGCCGCGGCCGCCCTGGTCGCTGTGGCCGAGGAATTTTATGTTACGTGAAGCGACGGCATTCATGGATGATCTCTCCAACCTCATTCCGGGGCGCGGGAGAAGCCCGCGAGCCCGGAATCCATAATCACGAATAGCGAAGTTGTGAAAGACGCCACAGACTCTTTTGCAGGACAGGGGCTATCGATTCCGGGTTCCTCGCTTCGCTCGGCCCCGGAATGACGATGGCCGGGACAAGGCGGGCCATGACGCGCTAATTTACCGGCTGACGACCAAAGGAAGAAACGATGGCCAACGCAGAAGACGGCATGATCGCGGTCGACAAGATGGGCGGCAAGGTCCTTTTCCTCAATCCGTCGACCTACCAAACCGAGATCGTGATCGACGGCTTTCCGCGCACCGTGCACGAGTTGCTGGTGGTGCCGGAAACCGGCAGCCAACCGAGCATGGCCTATGTGCCAATCTTCGGCGACGGCGTCCACGGCCGCAACCCCAACCCGCAGCATTTGCTGTGCGTGTTCGATCTGCACCGGCGCGCGCACGTCGCCACCATCGATCTGCGCCCCTATATCGCCCCGCATACGCTTAAACTCGGGCCGGACGGATACATCTACATCACCTGCGAGAACTCGGCGGTGGTGGCGGTGGTCGACCGCAAGACCAACAAGGTGGTGGAGGCGATCGATTCCGGCTCGACCAACGGCCATCGCCTAATCGTCGCGCCGGACGGTGCGCGGCTTTATACCGAGAACGAAGAAGACGCCACGGTGTCGGTGATCGACCTGCCGAAGCGGCAACTGCTGGGCAAGATCAAGACGCCGCGCGCGCTCGCCGGCATCGCCATCGCGCCCGACGGCCGCACCGTGGTCGCGGTCGACGACGCACAGCCGACGCTGTTTCTGATCGATACCGCGGCAGGCAAGGTGCGCGAGGAGATCGTGCTCAAGGACGTGCCGAAGGCGGCGCAAATCGCGCGTTATGCGCCGGACAACAGTATGCTCGGCGTCACCAGTCTCAACAGCAACACCGTGAGTCTGATCGATCCGTCGTTTCGCGAGCAGACCGCGATCAAGGTGGGCTCGCAACCGATGGACATGGCGTTCCGCGGCGACGAATTGTTCGTCGCCTGCCAGGGTGACGGCTCGGTGCATGTCATCGACATTCCGAACAAACGGGCCAAATCGAGCTTTCAGGCCGGCACCGGCTGCGAGTCGCTTGGATTTTTTTAGTCCACAAATGCCCGCCGCCGCCGCCGGGCGGCTCAACGTGCGCCCATTCGCGCCGCGGCAACGTCGCGCCATTAACCGCAGCGGCGCGGCCTCGCGAAACGACTGCAGACGCGGGCTTTGTTCTCGCTTACAATCGACGTGAATAGGCCCTTCGGTGGGCCAAGGGGAGGGAATAAGCCCATGGTTTTTAAGAGTTTTGCCGCCGCGTCCGTGGTGGCGGCGTTAGCGGCGACCGCGGCACTGCCGGCCAATGCGCAGAACCGCGTCCAGATCGGCCAGCTCGCCTGCTCGATTTCGGCCGGCGTCGGCCTCATTCTCGGTTCGCAACGCAACGTGAGCTGCAACTTCCAACCCGATGGCGCGCCACCGGAAGCCTATGTGGGAACGATGACCATTATCGGTGTCGATGTCGGATTCACCTCCGGCTCGGCGATGGTGTGGGGCGTGTTCGCGGGTACCAACCGCTACGCCGGTATGCTGAGTGGCACCTATGTCGGGGCGACCGCGCAAGCAACCGCCGTCGCCGGTGTCGGCGCCAATGCGCTGGTCGGCGGATCGAACCGTTCGGTGGCGTTGCAGCCACTCTCGGTCCAGGGCCAGGTCGGGCTCAACGCGGCTGGCGGCATTGGCGCGCTGGAATTGCATCTCGCGCAATAGGCGCGCGCCCGCGGCGCCGCCGCTAGCCGGTCGCGAGGCGCGGTGTCACGCCTCTTGACCGGCCCCCGCGTCGCCTGAAACGATTGCCTCCTCCCTTGGTTTCCCCGCAAGCGGGAGAGTGAAGGGAGGGGTTTTGCGGCCCGCGCCGAGAATGACGGGTCCGCTTCCCGACGGCGATTGCGGGAGGCTTCGATGGCGGCAAATGGCGGTAACGGCACTCGCGCAACGGGCCCACGGTGCGTCGCGCTGGTCGGTCCGTTCCAGAGCGGCAAGACCACCTTGCTGGAAGCCATTCTTACCCGCACCGGCGCGATCCAGCGCCAGGGCACCGTCGAAGCCGGCAATACGGTGGGCGACGCCACCAAGGAAGCGCGTCATCACGGCATGAGCGTCGAGCTCACCGTCGCCACCGTCAATTTCATGGGCGACGCCTATTCCTTCCTTGACTGTCCCGGTTCGGTCGAATTCGTCCACGACATGCGCGCGGTATTGCCGACAGTCGACTCCGCGGTCGTGGTGTGCGAACTCGACGAGAAGAAAATCCCGCAGCTTCAGCTCATCCTGCGCGAGCTCGAAGACCGCAAAATTCCTCGCGTCCTGTTCGTCAACAAGATCGACAAGGCCGATGCCGGCGTCCACGACGTATTGAATCTGCTGCAGCCGGCCTCGCGCGCCAAGTTGATCCTGCGGCAGATTCCGACCTTCAAGGGCGACCTCATCTCCGGCTTTGTCGATCTCGCGCTGGAGCGCGCCTTTGTCTACAAGGAGCACGCCGCTTCCGAAGTCATTCCGCTCGAAGGCGACGCCATCGACCGCGAAAAGACGGCGCGGTTCTCCATGCTGGAAACGCTCGCCGACCACGACGACGAACTGATGGAGCAATTGCTCGAAGACATTCAGCCGCCGCGCGACAAGGTGTTTGACGATCTCACCCGTGAATTGCGCGAGGGACTGGTTTGTCCAGTGCTGCTGGGAACGGCGGCGCGCGCCAACGGGGTGCTGCGGCTGCTCAAGGCGCTGCGCCACGAATCGCCAGGCATCGCCGAGACGGCGAGACGTCTCGGCGTGACGGCGGGCCAAACTGCGGGCCAAGGCAATCAAGACGCCATCGCCTATGTGCTTAAGACGCTTAACACCGCGCATGGCGGCAAAATGTCGGTGGTGCGCATGTTGGCCGGCCAAGCTGGCGACGGCACGACATTTTTGACCGGCGACGACGAGGCCGGCCGCGTCGCCGGCGTCTTCAAGCTCGTCGGCCAGGCGACCGAAAAACGCGGCCCGGCGTCGGTCGGCGAAACCGTCGCCTTCGCCAAGCTGGAAAAGGCCAAGACCGGCGACACGCTTACCGCCGGCAAGCGGCCCCATGCCGCACTCGCTAAAGTTCTGCCCTATCCGCCGGTACTGGCGATCGCGATTTCGGCGAAGGAGCGCAAGGACGACGTCAAGCTCGGCCTGGCGCTCAACAAGTTGGTTGAGGAAGATCCCTCGATCTCGATCGTGCACAATGCCGAGACGCACGAAGTGGTGCTGTGGGGCCAGGGCGAAATGCATTTGCGCGTCGCCACCGAGCGGCTCAACGATCGCTTCGGCGTCGCCATCGAGCGACGCCAGCCGGCGGTCGGTTACCGCGAGACCATCCGCAAAGGCGTCGTGCAGCGCGGCCGGCACAAGAAGCAGTCGGGCGGTCACGGCCAATACGGTGACGTCGTGCTCGACATCAAGCCGCTGCCGCGCGGCTCGGGCTTCAACTTCGAAGAGAAAATCTCCGGCGGCGTGGTGCCGCGCAATTATATTCCATCCGTCGAGGAGGGCGTCATCGACGCGCTGTCGCACGGTCCGCTCGGTTTCCCGGTGGTCGATCTTACCGTGGCGCTGATCGACGGCTCGTATCACACCGTCGATTCCTCCGACATGGCGTTCCGCGCCGCCGGCCGTCTCGGCGTCGTCGAAGGCCTGCCGCAGTGCCAGCCGGTTCTGCTCGAGCCGATCCATCTGGTCGAGATCATCTGTCCCAACGAGGCCACCGCCAAGATCAACGCCCTGATGTCCGGCCGCCGCGGCCATATCCTCGGCTTCGACACGCGCGAGGGCTGGGACGGCTGGGACGTGGTGCGGGCCAAAATGCCGGAAGCCGAAATTGGTGACCTGATCGTCGAAATCCGCTCGGCGACCGCGGGCTCGGGCACCTTCACCTTCAGATTCGATCACATGGCGGAACTGACCGGCCGCACCGCCGACCAGATCATCGCCGCGCGCCGCGCCGCGGAGTGAGTTGGCTAACGATTTAGCATCGACTCATCGTCAAATTGGCCGAATAAATTACCATTCGCAAAGGATGCGCCGCGCCGGCAGCGCCGCGTTAACGCCGCGGCTTTGCCTCATCGGCCATAGTCGGCTGACGAGGGTCCTGCAAAGTCATGTTCGAGGGATTGCGCACGCTGTTGCCGGCAAAGGCGGCCGAGCCCGAAGCACAATCGGGCGACGGCACGGTGACGCTCGCCGACCTGATGCGGCGGAACAGCATCGAACTGTGGTATCAGCCGAAAATCGACCTAAAATCGTGGCGGCTGGTGGGCGCCGAAGGTTTGGTGCGTGGCCGTGCGCCCGGTGGCGTCACGATCGGCCCCGCTGCATTCCTGCCCGGTGCCCCGGAACAGGATATGCTCGTCCTGACCGAGCGCGTCATTCTCACCGCGCTGCGCGATTTCGACGATTGTGCAGCGCTCGGCGCCAGCCTGAAGCTGTCGGTCAATGTGCCGGTGTCGGCACTCGTCAAGCTGCCGATCGCGCAGATACTGCGTGAGGCGCGGCCCACCGCGCCGACCTGGCCGGGGCTGATCCTCGAAGTCACCGAAGACGAGGCGCTCAACGATCTGAAAATCGCCAACGACGTCGCCGATCAATTGCGCGGGCTCAACTGCACGCTGGCGCTCGACGATTTCGGCGCTGGCTATTCGTCGCTGGCGCGGCTGCGGCAATTGCCGTTCAGCGAGCTCAAGATCGACATGAGCTATGTTAGCAATTGCCATCTCGACCGCGTCAATGCCGGCTTGTGCGAGACCATCGTCGCCCTCGCCAAGCGGTTCGGGCTCACGACCGTAGCCGAGGGCATCGAGAGGGTGCAGGAAAGCCAAAAAATGCAGGCGATCGGCTGCGACACCGGCCAGGGCTACCTGTTCGCCAGGCCGATGCCCAAGGCCGCGTTCCTCGCCGCCCTTGGACGGCGCATGGTCGGCGGGCCGCGGCGCGCCGCGCTGTTGCGGCAGCCGGCGAAATTGCTGCGTGGCCTGTTCGCCGCGAGCTGAGCTGACGACGGCATCATCCAGTCGTCATGGCCGGGCTTGTCCGGTCATCCAGGTCTTTGATTCAATCCGCCGCAGATATTAAGACGTGGATGCCCGCAACGAGTGCGGGCATGACGGATAAGGGAAGGAACGTTCATGCCAGCCTATTGGGTTGCGCGCTCAAAAATCAACGATCTGGTCGAATACAAGAAATACACCGATCGCGTTCCCGCCATCATCGCCAATTACGGCGGCAAGGTTTTGGCGCGCGGCGGCAAATTCCAGGTCATGGAAGGGCCGCACAAGTTTCAGCGCTTTGTGGTGATCGAATTTCCGACGTTCGAGCAGGGCGTCGCCTGCTTCACCTCGAAGGAATACAACGAGGCGGCCGCCTTCCGCCGCGCCAACGGCGCTGGCGAAGTCGAGACCGTCATGGTCGAAGGCGGCGAGGCGACGAAGTGAGTGCGACGACGTTGTACTAAGCATGGACTCTTAAACACGCAGCCAATGTCTGCTGTTGGGGGTAAAGCGGAAATCGTACGGACTTCGCCATGTCCGCCTTTGACCCAAAGTGGACATCGCCCTGCTGCTGGCGAGAGTGGCGATGGCAGCCTCAATTAGCGAAAACGATCGCTCAGCATCGATCAAATTATTGACGGATGTAATCGCGTAGCATTGCGGCTTCGTGTTCAATCTCCTCGACTCGGCTTTTGACCACATCGCCGATCGACACTATGCCGACGAGATTTCCTTGGCGAACCACTGGCATGTGGCGGAACTTTCCCGTCGTCATGCGGCCCATCAACCCTTCGATAATATCGTCTTCCGTGCACGTTTTGACGTCGCGCGTCATGACCTGACCAACCTGTTCGTTCAACGCTGTCGGTCCATGCTCGGCGAGCGCGCGCACAATATCGCGTTCGGACAGGATGCCGACGATGCGGTGATCGGCGCCGAGTATGACAACCGCACCGATGCGTTGCTCCGCCAGCAGCTTTGCTGCCTCAGTAAGATTAGCGGTCGGCGCTATCGTGACGACGTCACCGCGCTTGTTGGCCAAAATGTTTTTGACGATCATGGCAGCCTCCATCGTTCCGGCCGTGGCGGGCTAGACCACGATACCGATTTTCAGAACGATCCGCTTCATGGATGCTTCGGTCAAGAGAGAGACTGTGCAGTGCGAAAAGACAAGCACGACTGCAAGCCTTCCCCTTCGATGTCCGCTTTCGGGGAAAAAGAAATCACTATTTAACCGCGTAATTTCCACCTGTGATCCAAAGCGTAAGTGGGCGCGTCTCGATGAGTTCTCCGCGGAACGTGGATCGGGTTCCAGCGTTTTACCTACATGGATGATTGGCGACCAAGAAGGACAATCCTTGCGGTGATCTTGCGACGCTTACGGGCGTTTTATCGATTTATCCTTACGGATGCCGCGAAGAATGCCGAAGAGCTTTTTCATCGGGCGGAGCATCAGAAGTAAGCTGTCGGGCCGATGTTAAACAGAAAGGCATATTTTATATGCCGCAGAACCCTAAATGTCCCAAGTGCCGACAAACGATGACCCTGCGGCGAACGACCAGGGCGCCTCATCCTGCCGATGATCAATATGTATTCGAATGTTCACGTTGCAAATTTGTCTGCACGGCGAAAGACGCCATTTCCCCTGCGGCTCCCAGCGAGAATTAGCGCGGCAGACTTCGTGTCCAGCGATGATTGCCAATCGCTCGTGCGAATGAGCACCCTGACCAAGCCATTTTTTCGCCGTACGCTGGCCGCGGCGCCGCCCGCAACTCCCGGAGGCGATCCAATCGTACAACCGAAATAGAAGCCAACTCGGTAAACGGTTCAGGCAGATTGACCAAAAGCCGGAGCGTTACCCCGGGCGCGGATGTGTCGTTAACTCATCATTAACCAATGAGGATTGACCCTTGCTGACTTAACGACTCGCAAAGGCAAAGTCATGCAAAGCCTCACATTCCGCTGCCCGCGAACCGGACAGACCTTTCACTCCGGAATACAGATGGACCGACGCACTTTCGCTACTATTCAACCAGTAAAGCTAAGCCTCTCCTGCTCGTGCTGCGCGCGGACCCACCAGTTTTCGACTGCCGATGCTCAATTGGCGGACGAAGCGCTCGCCTTTTCCGGCGCCGGATCGCTCATACAGCAAATGCTGGCCATTTATTAGAGTACGTCAGTCGAAGCGACAGAGCGGCGGCGCTGATTAATGTGATTGAATATCACAGAAGGTCTGCTTTGGCTCAAAGCGGACATCGAGTAGCCGTCCGGGGATGTCCGCTTTCAGGTGTAAGCGGACGTTGACCAGTCGCCAACCGACCTCGATTACGAGTACACGTCCTATCCGGTTTTGATATTGGCGAACTTGATCACCTTGCCCCATTTGTCGATTTCGCTGGCGATCAGCTTGCCGAATTCGCCCGGCGTCATCGGCATCGGTACGCCGCCAAGATCGGCGATCCGTGAAGCGATCTTGGGATCGGCCAGCGCGGCGTTGAGTTCGCTGTTGAGCCTGGCGACGATTTCGGGCGGCGTATCTTTCGGCGCGGCGACGCCTTGCCAAGCGAAGGCTTCATAACCCGGCACGAAATCCGCCACTGGCGGCAGGTCCGGCAGCGTCGTCAGGCGGGTTTTGCTGGTGACGGCGAGGCCGCGCAACTCGTTGCTTCGGATGTGCGGCAGCGACAAAAGGATCAGGTCGAACATGACCTGATCCTGTCCCGCCAGCAGGTCGGTAACCGCGGGCGCGTCGCCGCGATAAGGCACGTGCAGCATGTTGATGCCGGTCAGCATTTTGAACAGCTCGCCGGCCAGATGCGGCGTCGAGCCGAGACCGCCCGACGCCATGTTGATCTCGCCGGGATGCGCCTTGGCATAGGCGATCAGTTCCGGAACGCTTTTCACCGGCAGCGAGGGGTGAACTTCGAGGATCAGCGGATTGAGGTCGGCGCCGCCGATCGGCGCCAGATCGCGGGTGAAACTGAAGCTCAGGCCCGGGTTGAGCATGCCGTTGATGACATTCGGATTGGCCAGCAAGAGCAGCGTGTAACCGTCGGGGGCTGCGTTGACGACCGCTTCGGCGGCGACTTGCTGGCCCGCGGAGCCTCGGTTCTCGACGACGAAAGGCTGGCCGAGCCGCTCCGACAGCATCGCGCTGGTCAACCGCGCGATAATGTCGGCGGCGCCGCCCGGCGGAAAACCGACCAGGAGATGAACCGGCCGCGACGGATAGGTCTCGGCGCGCGCGATGCGCAGCAGCGCGGGGAGCGCGACGGCGCCTGCTGTGAGATTTTTGAGAAATCTGCGGCGCGGAAGCTTCATGCTTCCGCACAGTACAACGCCATGCGTGGAGGCGAAAGCGCCGCGCCGTTATGCCGCCACGCGCGGCTCGCCGCCGCCGGGCGGCGGCACCGGCATGCCGTCGGCGGCGTATTCATTCAGTTTGTTGCGCAGCGTGCGGATCGATATGCCGAGCACGTTGGCGGCATGCGTGCGGTTGCCGAGGCAATGCTTGAGCGTTTCGAGGATCAGGTCGCGCTCGACTTCCGCGACGGTGCGGCCGACCAGCCCGCGCGACACCTGCTCGGCGGCGAAGGCGGCATGCGCCACCGCCGGTGCGTTCTTTTGCTGATCGATGCGCACGCCGTCGGGCGTGAGGATCGCTTCCGGGCCGATCTCGCCGCCGCTCGCCATCAGCACGGCGCGATGCATGGTGTTTTCCAGCTCGCGAACATTGCCTGGCCAGTAGTTCAGCGTCAGCGTGCGCCGCGCCTCGGCGGACAGAGCCCGCGCCGGCGCGCCGTTCGCCGCGGCGTATTTTTTGACGAAATATTCGGCGAGCTCGATGACGTCGGCCGGCCGTTCGCGCAACGGCGGGATTTTCAGGTTCACGACATTGAGCCGGAACAGCAGATCCTCGCGGAACGTGCCGTCGCGCACCGCTTCGGCCAAATTGCGATTCGAGGTGGCGATGATGCGGATGTCGATCGGCACCGGCCGGGTGCCGCCGACGCGATCGATGACGCGCTCCTGGATGGCGCGCAACAGCTTGGCCTGCAGCCGCACGTCGATCTCGGAAATCTCGTCGAGCAGCAGCGTGCCGCCGTTGGCCTCCTCGAACTTGCCGACCCGGCGCCCCACCGCGCCGGTGAACGCGCCCTTCTCGTGGCCGAACAGTTCCGATTCCAGGAGCGATTCCGGGATCGCCGCGCAATTGACGCAGATCAGCGGCTTCTTCGCGCGGCCGGAACGGGCATGGACATGCCGCGCCAGAACCTCCTTGCCGGTGCCGGAATCGCCGGTGATCAGCACCGAAGCTTCGCTGCCGGCGACCTGCTGGGCGAGCTTGACCACGCGCGCCATGGATTCATCGCGATAGATCAAATCGCGCCGGTCGTCGGCGACGGCGGCCAGCACCGCGGCGATCAATTCGGCGTCGGGCGGCAGCGGGATATATTCCTTGGCGCCGGCATGGATGGCGGCGACCGCGGCGCGGGCGTCGGTGGCGGTGCCGCAGGCGACGATCGGGGCGTGGATATGCTCGGCCTCGAGCGCGGTCACCAATTCGCGGATGTTGATGGCGACGTCGACCATCAGCAGATCGGCGCCGCGGCCGGAGCGCAGCACGGCGAGCGCCTGCGCGATGTCGGCGGCATGGGTGACCATCGCGCCCTTGTCCATGGCGATCTTGGTCGCGGTGGTGAGCTGGCCGTTGAGCGTGCCGACGATCAAAAGGCGCATGGTGTTATTCCTTTTTCGCTAAGTCCGGACTTCGTTAAGCCCGGGAAATTCACGCCCGCTCCGCCTTGATGATTTCCGTCATGGTCACGCCGAGCTTTTCTTCGACCAGCACGACTTCGCCGCGGGCCACCAGCCGGTTGTTGACGAAAATGTCGATCGCCTCGCCGACCTTGCGGTCGAGTTCGAGCACGGTACCGGGCCCGAGCTTGAGGAGATCGCCGATATCCATCCGCGCCCGCCCAAGCACCGCCGAGACCTGCACCGGCACGTCGAATACCGCTTCGAGATCCGAGGCGATGCGATTGATCGCCCCCTCGGGTTCCGCCGCCAGCATCGGTTCGGCGCGGCAGTTCGCCGTTCTCGAGATTGGGCAGCGGGATTTTGCCATCCTCACTCATTATGATCTCCTCGGTATTTCGTGGGTCGCCGCGAAATTGCGTTGCGCGCTGACATAGCCGGTAACCGCTCCGCCGATCGCAGCGTCGGCCGCGGCGCTGTCGCGGTTGATGCCGCCGTCGGCCCATTCGATGCGGCAATCGCCCACCGCGATATCCGGTTCGGCGAGCACCACCAGCCGGCCCTCGTAATTGCGCGCGCGCACGATCTCGTCGAGCTTTTCCTTGGCGGTGGCATAGAGCGCGTCATTGACGCGCACGGCGATATGCGGCGAGGCGATGAGCTGGCGGAAGCATTCGCTGGCCAGCGCCGATATTTCCGCGAACGGCTCGCGCGCCAGCAGAGCGGGCGCGAGCTTGCGCGCCACCGCCACCGCGACCTCGACCGCCTCGCATTCCAGCCGCGTCTCGATCGCGTGAAGCGCGTCGTTCGCTATCGCCAGGCCGGCGGCGATGCGCTCGAGCGCATCGGCCATGCGGCGGCCGGATTCGACCTCGGCGTCGCTTTGCGCCTGCGCATAACCGCGCTGTTGCGCGGCGGTTTCCGCATCGGCGAGCCGCGCCGCGTGCTCGACGAGCGTGATCACGGGTTCGTCCGGCTTGCCATCGGCGCCGCCGGCGAAGTCGGTCTCGAACAGGAATTTTTTTGCCGCACTCATGCTCGGACGCTTTTTCGGATTTTTGTTCGGTTTTTTGCCATGCGCATCAATAAATCAGTTCTTCTTCGCCGCGGGTCTTGGAGATCACGATCTCGCCCTTGGCGGCGAGGTCCTTGGCGAGATTGACCAGCACCCCCTGCGCTTCGTCGACCTCGCGCAGCCGCACCGGACCCATGGCCTGCATGTCGTCCATCAGCATCTTGGCGGCGCGCGTCGACATATTGGACAGGAAGAACTGGCGCACCGGCTCGGCGGCGCCCTTGAGCGCGATGCCGAGCTTGTCCTTCTCGACGTGGCGCATCAGGGTTTGCGCCGAGGCGGTATCGAGCTTGGTGAGGTCATCGAAGGTGAACATCAAGGTCTTGATGCGCTCGGCGCTTTCGCGATTGTCCTCCTCCAGCGCGGTGAGGAAGCGGGTTTCCGTCTGCCGGTCGAAATTGTTGAAAATCTCGGCCATGACCTCGTGCGCATCGCGGCGCCGGGTCTGCGACAGGTTCGACATGAATTCGGTGCGCAGCGTCTGTTCGACGCGCTCCAGGACTTCCTTTTGCACCGCTTCCATGCGCAGCATGCGATTGACGACGTCGAGCGCTAGCTCCTCCGGCAGGATGGCGAGCACGCGGGCGGCATGTTCCGGCCCGATTTTCGACAGTACCACGGCGACGGTCTGCGGATATTCGTTCTTGAGATAATTGGCGAGCACTTCTTCCTGCACGTTGGAGAGCTTCTCCCACATGTTGCGGCCGGCCGGGCCGCGGATTTCTTCCATGATGTTGCCGACGCGTTCCGGCGGCAGATAGGACTGCAGCAGGCGTTCGGTGGCGTCAAAAGTCCCCATGATCGCGCCCGAGGCCGACATGCGCGAGACGAAATCGAGCAACAGGTTCTCGACCTGCTCGGCTTCGATGGTGCCGATGGTCGACATCACCACCGAAATCTGCCGCAACTCGTCATCGTCGAGCATGCCCCAGATTTTGGAGCCGTATTGCTCGCCGAGCGCCAGCATGAGCACCGCGGCGCGCTCCGGCCCGCGCAGCCCGCGTTTGGTTGGTGCGGCGGACGGCCTGCCGGCGAGGCTCGCCAGCGCGTTCGATATTTCGCGCCGGGCGGCGTCGTCGGATTTATCCTGGGCTTGGGCCATGATTTTTTCCGATTACGCGGCGGCGCTGTCGTTGAGCCATTGACGGATGATGGAAACGGTTTCGCGCGGATTTTTGTCGGCGAGGTCACCGACCTTTTGCACCGACTGGGCGTGGACCTGGCCCTGGATCTGGGCAATTTCGATCATCTTGGAGGTCTGGCTCGGCTCCGCCGCCTTCGCCGGATCGACGGTTTCCGCGGCGATCGCGGCCGTGGGCATCATCGCCTCCGGCAAGGCGTCGCCCATCATCGGCGCGCTGAGCGGCAACGGCGCGGCGGCGCGTTCATCGGGCGTAATGATGCGGCGCACCAGCGGCCGCACCACCAGCAACAGCACGACCAGTCCCAGCACGCCCATCACCGCCATTTCGATGGCGCGCATGATGTCGTCCTTGGTGAACTGGAACGACGACAGCCAGCCGCTCGGCTCGACGATCGCATTGGCCGGCGTTTCGGCGAAGCGCAGATTGACCACCGAGACATCGTCGCCGCGCTTTTGGTCGAAGCCGATCGCCGAGCGCACCAGCAGCGCAATCTGGTCGAGATCCTCCTTGGCGCGCGGCTGATAGGCGATGTCGCCCTTGTCGTCCTTGGCATAGGTGCCGTCGACCAGAACGGCGACCGAGAGGCGGTTGAGACGGCCGCCTTCGATGACTTCGGTCTTGGTGGTTTTGGAAATCTCGTAGTTGACGATTTCCTCCGACTTGCGGCTGTCGTCGCGCGGATTGGGCTCCCCCGACGCCGGTTTCTGGCCGGCGCCCGGCAATTCGTTGCCGACCGTGACCTGGTTGTTGCCGACGCCGTTGGTGTCGGAGTTTTCCTCGCGGGTCTGGCTGGAGCGGATGACGCGGCCGTCGGGATCATATTTGTCCGAGGTCTGGGTGATGCGGTTGAAGTCGAAATCGGCGCTGACTTGCACGTGCGAATGGCCCGGTCCGACCACCGACGATACGATCGACTCGATCTGCTCGCGCAGGTGCTTTTCGAACCCGGCCTGCCGCTCGTCAGCGCTGACGTCGCTGCCGGTCGTGTCGTCGCCGGCGCCGTCGGCGAGCAGCTGGCCCTGCTCGTCGACGATCGACACCCGCTGCGGGCGTAACCCGTTGACCGCGGTGGCGACGAGGTGCCGGATGGCGCGCACCTGTTGCGCATCGAGCGTGCCGCGCACCTTGAGCACGATCGAGGCCGACGGCTCGATCTTGTCGCGCGAGAACAGCGGCCTGTCCGGCAGGACCAGATGCACGCGGGCGTCCTCGACGCGATCGAGCGTGCGGATGGTGCGCGATAGCTCGCCTTCGAGCGCCCGCAGATTATTGATGTTCTGTACGAAGCTGGTGGTGCCGAGTGCGTCCGATTTGTCGAAAATCTCGTAGCCGACGCCGCCGCCCTTGGGCAGGCCGTTCTCCGCGAGCGTCATGCGCAGGCGCGCCACGCGATCGCTCGGCACCATGATGATATTGCCGTCGCCGCGCAGTTCGTAAGTGACGGCCTCGCGGTCGAGCTCCTTGGCGATCGTCGCCGAATCCTCCAGCGACAGATCGGTGAAGAGCGGCGTCATCTGCGGCGTCGTCACCCGCATGATGAGGAAAGCGAAAAAGCCGATTAGGGCGATGGTGACGGCGCCCATGGCGGCCATGCGCGCCGCGCCAAGCGATTTAAGAAAGTCGAAAAAGCCTTGCACCAAGCCGTCCCTCGCGGAGCGACGCTTTGCGCGTCTACCCGGCAAGATTTGCCCGGTGGATGGTTAGCGCCCGGTTAATAAAGGCCTGCGGCGGCATAGAAATCCGTTTCCGCTCATTCCCGCGCAAGCGGGGACCGGTCTTCGCCCCAGAATCCAGACCCCCTGCCCGCGCGAAATGAGCGGAGCACGAGCGAGCCGCGCGGATGAATCAAAACACCGGCTGCGGCAGCCGGTGTTGAGGATTCGGTAAGATCGATGAAACGGGTCTTACTGGCGATATTGCTGGATGCGGGTCGTGCGCAGCCCGGCGAGGCCGTGCTGGTCGATCGAATATTGCCAGGACAGGAATTCCTCGACCGTCAGGGTGTAGCGGCTGCACGCCTCTTCGAGCGACAGCAGGCCGCCGCGGACAGCCGCGACGACTTCCGCTTTGCGGCGGATGACCCAACGCTTCGTCCCCGGCGCCGGTAAATCGGCGATGGTCAGGGGCGAGCCGTCTGGCCCGATGACGTATTTAACCCTCGGGCGATGGGGTTCGGTCATAAGCAACTCTCACCAACTCGACCACTACAGAGGCCGACTTTACGCAGCGCCACTTAAGATTTGCCTAAGCGAAAGGCGAGTTTGGCGGCATTTACAGGCAGTTGCCCGGCCGGCGCCGGCGAGGCCCGAGAGGTTCCCTCGCGGCGGCGGCGCCCGGGCGGCTACAGCAACTGGCTCAGGCTGTTGATGCTGCTGTTGAGGCTGCTGATCGAGCTGTTGAGACTGCTCAGGCCGCTCGTGACACCGCTGCTGCCGCTGCCGTTATTGATCGATTGGATCGAGCTGATCGGGTAGCTCTGGCCGCCGATCGTGAGCTGCGGCGGGTTCTGTGAGAGATTGACGCCGGTTACCGTGCCCTGCACCAACGTCGAGACGGTGACTGGCTGGCCGCTGGCATTGGTCGCGGTGATCGCCAATGTGTATTGGCCGTCGGGCTGAGTGACGCCGTTCGAGCCTTGGCCGTTCCAGGTATAGCTTTGCGTGCCGGTGTTCAGTGCCACGGTGCCGCTATAGACGCTCTGGCCGCTGGAATTGGCGATCGTGATCGTGCCGGTCGCCGGCGACGGCGAGTTCAAGGACCAGGTCGCCGGACTATTGGTCGCATTGGACAGCGTCCCGGTCGAGCCGGCGATGGTGACATTGGAGCCGAGGAATTGCATCGCCTGGGTCGCCTCGGTGGTCTGCTGCAATGAGATCAGCGTTTGCAGGTTGGTATTCATGTCGACCTGCTGCTGGACCCCGGTGAATTCGACAAGTTGCTCGGTGAATTGGTTGGTATCGAGCGGATCGAGTGGGTCCTGGTTCTGCAACTGGGTGGTCAACAGGGTCAGGAACGAATTGAAATTACTGGCGAGCTGGTTCAGCCCGACATTGCCGCTATTGGTCGTGCTGCCGCTCGCTGCAGAACTGGCAAGCGCAGTCGTTGTCGGCGAAGTTGTGGTCGGGCTTGTCGTCGTCATGGTCGTTCCTCAAACGGTGTTGTTCACACTGTAATGTCGACGCCGCCGCCGAGACCCCAGCGCGAGTAGATTTGCGTGGCGTCGACGGCCGGCAGATCGGAATCCGGAATCACAAGCTGTTGCGCCATATTCGGCTGCGCGCCGCCGCTGCCGGCGCCGGTATCGCCGCCGTTCGAAGGACTGATCGCGCAGCGTGAATTGCATGCCGTTATCGGCGGTCTTCAGTCCGGCCTGTTCGAGCGCACGTTCGAGCTGCGGCTGTTGGCTTTGCAACAGCGTGAGCGTCTCGGGGCGGTCCACCGTGACGTGTGACGTCACCTGGCCGTTTGCATCGACGTCGAGCCGGACGTCGATGCGGCCGAGCTCCGGCGGGTCGAGCCGGATATCGAACTGATTGGAGCCGGCCAGTGCGCGCGCGGCGATGGCGATGGGAAGGCCGGAGACCGGAACGGTCGGCGCCGCGGTGGTGGAGGTTGCCGTCGCCGCCTGGGTGGCTGCTGAATTGGCCGCGACGAGTCCAAAGCTCGGTAAATTCGCGCCGGCTGCCTTCACGGTATTGGTTGCGGTTTGTGCATTCGACGCGCTGTCGCCGGAGGCCGCAGCGCTTGTACGCGCCGTGACGAGGCTGGCGGTCGCCGCCGCGTCTGCATTGCCCTGCGGCGCGTTGAACGCAGCGCTGTCGGTTTGCGTGGTTTCGCCCGAACCCGTCGCGCTTGAAGAATTGGGTGAATTGGCGGGGGCTTTGCCGGCGGCGGCCGCCGCCGAACTGTCCGCCGGGGCGGAAGACCTGACGTCGAAAGGTTTGAGCTCGGAGGATTTGGCGTTTCCGTTGGCGTCCGTGCCCGCCGTGGCGGACTGATCGGCCGGCGTATCGGCCTGGCGGGCGCGCGACAGACCGGCCCGTGCTCGCGTCAGTTCGCCGATCGCCGGATTTGTGCCGGATGCACTGACGGCAGCCGGCGCGGCGCCGAGCGCGTCGTTGAGCGCAATGACCGCCGCGACTAGCGACGGATTGGTTGTCGCCGTCTGACCGGCGTCGCTCGCGGTATCGTTGCTTTGATCGGCATCGCTACTGTTCGAAGCCGGCTTTTTGGATGGCGGGGCGGTTGCGGAATCTGGCGGGGCGGTGCCGTCCGTATTGGCCGGCGCCATTGCCACCGCCACCGCGGCGGTGGTCGCCGCGGCTGCCGCGTCGTTATTGGCCGCGCTGGACGATTTGGCCGCAGGCGTGGCGGTGGAATTGGTCTTTGTGGAATCCGCTTGCGGGTCCGCATTCCCGGTTGGATCCGCGGCCGTGGTCGCATTCGTTTTCAGCGCCGCGGCAGAATTTGCGGCGCCGGTCGTCGCCAAATTCTGCCTGTTCCGGTTCGCCGCCTTGACGTTCGCGCCGGCGCCGGATGGTGCGCTCGCGGCCGAACTCGTGGTGTTTGTGCTGTTAGCGCCGGCGGTTGCCGCGCCGGCCGATTGCCAATTGGCATTTCCGGTCGATCCACCAGGCCCGCTAGCCGGCGCCGGCGCCGGCGTCTGGGCCGGGGATGAATTGGCATTTGAATTGGCGGCGGTCGCGGATGCTGCCTGCGGCGGCGTCGAGGCCTGCGGCGGTTGCGGCGGCTGTGGCGGATTAGCCGGCGCGGAAGGGTTAGTCGCGGCGGCGGTTGCCGGCGAGTTGACGTCGAGCAGCGCCGCGAACGGCGTATCGCCGTCTGGATCGTTATCCTGGCTGAGCGTGGTCGGCTGCGGGCGCGGCGACGACAGCAGCGAAGCCGCCGCGGCGAGGTCTGACGCTATACTCGGCATACTCGGAACTCCCGGAAGCGACATAAACAAATGTCTGCTTGCAACGGCCGGGCCACCCGCGCGCATGCAGAAAAGTGTTTTAATTCAATGCGTTATATGCGCCGGACGGCGGCCGCAAAGGGCAGCGTCTGCGCCGGCCCGGCAATATTTGCCGCCCGCCGGTGAACGTGCGGCCACGGTGCAGCCAATGGTGCAGCCAATGGTGCAGCCAATCTTGCAGCCAATCTTGCAGCCATGGCGGACCCAGGACGCGCCGCTTATAGTAATGGCCGAGGTTTCGGACATGGTGGCCAACGCAGCCGATGCGCCTGTGAACACGCTCGATATCGCGGGGCGGCCGGCCGACACGCGCGTCGTCGTCGCCATGTCGGGCGGCGTCGATTCCTCGGTGACCGCGGCGCTTTTGGCCGATGCCGGCTACGACGTCGTCGGCATCACGCTACAGCTTTACGACCACGGCGCGGCGACCCACCGCAAGGGCGCCTGCTGCGCCGGCCGTGACATTCATGACGCCCGCGCGGTGGCCGCCCGCATCGGCATCCCGCATTACGTCCTCGACTATGAGGATCGTTTCAAGGAAGCGGTGATCGATCGTTTCGTCGAGAGCTACGTCGCCGGCGAAACGCCGGTGCCGTGCGTCGAATGCAATCAGTCGATCAAGTTCCGCGATCTGCTGGCGACCGCGCGCGAGCTTGGCGCCGCGGCGCTGGCAACCGGGCATTACGTGGCCTTGCGCGCCTTGCCGGACGGCAGCCGCGCGCTCTACCGCGCCCGCGAGGCCGAGCGCGATCAGAGTTATTTCCTGTTCGCCACGACGCGCCCGCAACTCGATTTTCTTCGCTTTCCGCTTGGCGATCGCACCAAGGCGGAAACGCGCGAGCTGGCGCGCCGCTTCGAGCTATCGGTCGCCGACAAGCAGGACAGTCAGGACATCTGTTTCGTGCCGACGGGACATTACGCGGACATCATTGAACGGCTGCGGCCCGGCGCCTCCGGGCCGGGCGACATCGTCGACCTCGACGGCCGCGTGCTCGGCCATCATGACGGCATCATTCATTTCACCGTCGGCCAGCGCCGCGGCCTCGGCGTCGCCACCGGCTCGCCGCTTTATGTGATGCGGCTCGACGCCGCCTCGCGCCGCGTCGTGGTCGGTCCGCGCGAGGCGCTGCGCACCAGCCGCATCCGGCTGCGCGAGATCAATTGGCTCGGCGACGGCACCCTCGACGCGGCGCTGGCGCATCGCCCCGAAATCTTCGTGAAGGTGCGGTCGACCCGCGCGCCGCAGGCCGCCTGGCTGCGCTCCGGCGCCGCGGGTGAAGTTGAAGTCGAGCTGATCGACGGCGAGGATGGCGTGTCGCCCGGCCAGGCCTGTGTACTCTATGACACTGCCGATGGTCAGGCGCGCGTGCTCGGCGGCGGCGTCATCGCCGGCACGATCGCCGCCGCCG
The DNA here is from genome assembly GCA_963743395.1 of uncultured Alphaproteobacteria bacterium. GTDB lineage: Bacteria > Pseudomonadota > Alphaproteobacteria > Rhizobiales > Xanthobacteraceae > BOG-931. Next base: position 44,001 of record CAVUPV010000006.1, on the reverse strand, counting down.
CGAAAAGCGTGGCGAGCATCGATACTGCTTCCCTCGCTGTCGCGCGTTGAAGTCTCATTCGAGTATGATCCGTCCGGAAAACCGGTGGCCACTTTTCCGGATCATGCTCTGCCGCCATGGGTGAAATTGGCTGAAATTGGCTGAACATGGCTGAACTCGATAAAGCCGGCATCGCCAAAGCCTATGCGCGCTGGGCGCCGATCTATGACGTCGTGTTCGGCGCCGTGTTCGATCGCGGCCGCAAGGCCGCAATTGCCGCGGCCGAACGCGTCGGCGGCCGCATTCTGGAAGTCGGCGTCGGCACCGGCCTGTCGCTGCCGCATTATTCCCGGCCGAACCGGGTGGTTGGCGTCGATCTCTCCGCCCCGATGCTGCGCAAGGCCAAAACCCGCGTCGCCGAGCAGCGGCTGACCCATGTCGGCGGGCTTGCGCTGATGGACGCGCAACGTCTCGGTTTTGCCGATGCGGCGTTCGACGTTGTCGTGGCGCAATACGTCATCACCGCGGTGCCGAACCCGGAGGCCACGCTCGACGAATTTACGCGCGTCACCACGGCCGGCGGCGAAATCATTCTGGTCAATCACCTCGGCGCCGAAGCCGGGCCGCGCGCGGCCTTCGAACGCGGCTTCGCGCCGCTGGCGCGACGGCTCGGTTGGCAGCCGGGATTCAGCTGGGAGCGGCTTGCCAAATGGGCCGCGCGACACGGCGGCGTGCGCGTCGTCGAACGTCGACCGGTGCCGCCGCTCGGGCATTTTTCCCTGATCAGATTTGCCAAGGCCTAGAGAGTACCAGCCGACCACGCTCAGCCGCGGCGTTCGGCTTCCCAATGCCCGGTGCATGCCGAAGTTGAGCCGCGCCCGCTCCAGCGGCCCGTGCCGGCATTGCCGTAGAGCCGTCCCGAGCCACTGGCATATTGACCGCCGGAGCTGAGGCGAACGGAGACATGGCCGCTTCCATCGACGCGTCCGTTGATGTCGATGGACTGATCGGGGTAGGTGATCCTGCCGTTGACAATTTGCAGCGCATAGCGATAGGCGCGGTCACAGGCACCGGAATCGGTGACGATCAGCACGCTCCAGTTGCCGTCGAATTCGCCGCGCGCTCTTGCCGCCGGCGCCGCCCAGAAGAACGAGCCCAGCGCCAGCGTGGCCAGCATGGCTAACAAAATGCTGCGCTTTTTCATGCTTGTCGCTCCAGTTTCATCCCAAAAAAGGCGAATTTCGACGACGGAACCGGAGGTACCGGCAAAGGGTTCTAGTACGGGCTTCGGATTGCCCACTGATATTGGGGACAGTCGGATACCGGAGAATATGTATGCTGCGGCTTTTGACTTGCATAGTGGCGGCGGCGCTTTCGATTGCAGCGGGCGCGGCGGCGTCAGCAGCCCCGCTCGACATCCTTCACAACCACTCCATCCAATCGCTTCCGCCATCGAGCCCGCCGGCGGCGCGCTATGCCCAATATGACGCTCGAAAGGCGGTCTTTGCCCCGCCGGGAAGAAACGTGCAGCCACCGCCGGTGCCGCTGGCGCCGGCCAGGGTCTATCTGCTGCGCGGCTTTATGAACATTTTCTCGCTCGGCATGGACGATCTCGCCGCGCGTATTCAAGCCGACGGCATTGCCGTAACGGTTACCAATCACGCCGATGCCGACATGCTGGTCAACGAGATCGTGACCCGTTATCAGGCCGGCGATCACGGTCCGATCATTCTGATCGGGCATTCGCTCGGCGCCGACGCTGTCATCGCCATGGCGCAGGCGCTCGACCGCTACGATATCCCCGTCGCTCTGGCGATCCTGTTCGACGGCACTTCGCCGCATCAGGTACCGGGCAATGTCACGACGGCGATCAATTTCACGCAACGGTTCGATATCGGGCCCGCCCCAGATTTCCGGGGCTCGCTTTCGAATGTCGATCTGAGCGCTGACGAAGGCATCGATCACTTCACGATCGATAAATCTCCCGCCTTGCAGGCCGAGGCGCTCAACAACGTCCTGCGCGCCGCGACGGCGACGCCGGCAGCGTCGGCGCGCCGCCAGTAAGCTGCGACGCATCGACGAGCCCCGTAAAACGCGCGCGTCTGGCGATTAATGCCGTCTTGGCGCCAATAGCATAAACGGAGTCTCGGCGCAGGGCGCAAGCCGGGTTGGGGCAGCACGAATCCTGCTTGGAAAGCCGGCCTTCTTGACATAAATGTGCGCTCTCAATGCGGGTTTGGCGGAGTAGCTCAGTTGGTTAGAGCAGCGGAATCATAATCCGCGTGTCGGCGGTTCAAATCCGTCCTCCGCTACCGCCTCCCCTCGAAACTCAATATATCTCAATAGCTTATGAAAATCATCCGTCTTGTGCTGGCAATCACAGTGCCGGCGCTTGGGAGTTGGCATGGTGGTAGATAAAGGGTCGCCTGTCGCATTGAAGAACTCTCCTGCGCAAACGTCGGTTTTCGTTCCCCCGCGATGGAGCTAACGATGGCACAGTTTTACAAATGGTCGTGCTACGGACTTGCCGGTCTGACAACGATGTTTGGCGGGCTTGAATACAAGATCATCTCTCCCGCAGCGTTCGATTTCATCGCCACTGCGGTCGCAATCATCGGCAAGAGCGGCTTTTACGACGGCGCGCCGAGCAGCTTCTGGAATTTCGGCGGCTAGGATCGTTCAGGCTTTCGCGGCGCGGTCGCGCAGGATTTCGGGCCTGAAGGCTAGCCCGTGACCCGGCCGCTCCGGCACGGTGATCATGCCGTTCACCACCGGCACCGGGTCGACCCACAAATCGTCGGCCAGTCCCATGTCTTCGATCCACAATCCGTTCGGGATCGAGGCGAGAAGCTGCACATTCAATTCGGGAAACAGATGCGGCGCCATCGACATGCCCCAGGTGTCGGCGACGGTCGCGATCTTGCGCAGCTCGGTTAGGCCGCCGCGCATCGGATCGGGCTGCAGGATGGGCAGCCGGGGATTTTCGAAAAACGGCTTGAGATCGAAACGCGTGAAGTGCGTTTCGCCGCCGACGATGCGCAGATCGAGCGCCTCGGCGATGCGCAGGTAGCCGGCGAAATTGTCGGGCGCCACCGGCTCCTCCAGCCAGTACACATCGTAGTCCTCGAATTTCCGGCCCATCAGGATGGCGACGTCGGCGGTCCAGCCCATATTGACGTCGATCATGATGTCGATGCCCGGACCGACCGCTTCGCGCATGCGTTTGACGTTATCGAGATCGGTGGCGAGGTCGCCTACGTGCGCCACCTGCATCTTGATCGCCTTGTAGCCGCGCTCCTTGTAATGCAGCGCCTTGGCGATCATGCCGTCGCCGCCTGAGCCGCGGAAACAGCCCGAGCCGTAAGCCGGAATTTGCGTGCGATAATGTCCCCACAGCCGGTGCAGCGGCAGCTTAGCGGCCTTGCCGAGCGCGTCCCATAGCGCGATGTCGAGCGCCGACATCGCCATGGTGGCGATGCCGCCGCGGCCATAGGTGATCGTGGTCTTCCACAAATCCTGCCAGATCGCCTCGACGGCGCTGGCGTCCTTGCCGATGACGCGCGGGATGATCGTCTCTTCCAGGCACGTCGCGATGGTCTTTATCGCCGGCCGGAACAGGAACAGATAACCCATGCCGGTGATGCCGCCCTTGGTCTCGACATCGACCACCAGGAAATTGCGGCTGTCGCCGAAGGCGTGGCCCTTGAGCCACGGCGTATCGGGCCACGGCAGCCGCAGGATGGTGGTGCGGATGGATGTGATGGTCAGGTCGGTCATGGATGCATTCGCCCGGACTTGCAATGAAGCTTGGCCGCGAAGCGCGGCGGGAGGCGAATGTTGTGCAATGCATTGCGATACGTCAACGGGGGCCATCGTGACGGCGCAACGCCGTCGGATATTCGCGAGGCCGTGCGCGACTAAGGCTATGCCGCGCGTTGGCTCGCGCACTTAACTCGGCGTAATCTGCGCCTCCGCGCTGTGCCGGAGCTGACGTGTGGCCTCGACCATCAATGTTGCCGCCTATAGCGATGCGCTGGTCGTGCTCGGCACCGCCGGCATCGTGGTGCCGATCGTCAGCCGGTTGGGTTTCTCTCCGGTCCTCGGTTATCTCGGCGCCGGCGCGCTGCTGGGGCCGCTGGGCCTCGGCTCGCTGATCAATTCATTTCCGGTGCTGTTCTGGTTCACTGTCGGCGACGCCAAGGACGTCGCCGGCATCGCCGAACTCGGCATCGTCTTCCTGTTGTTCCTGATCGGGCTTGAACTGTCGCTGCATCGGCTGCTCACCATGCGGCGGCTGGTGTTCGGCCTCGGCGGCCTGCAGGTGCTGATCACCACGGCGCTGCTTGCCGGCGCCGCCACTTACGTCGGCTGGAATCTCTCCGAAGCGCTCATCCTCGGCGCCAGCCTGTCGCTGTCCTCGACCGCGATCGTGCTCGAACTGTTGTCGCGGCAGGGGCGGCTCACCTCAAATGTCGGCCGCTCGAGCTTTGCCGTGCTGCTGTTTCAGGACCTCGCCGTCATTCCGATCCTGATGTTCATCTCCATTCTCGCGGCCGGCGCCGGCGGCTCGGTGCTCGTGAACCTCGGGCGGGCGCTGCTGCAGGCCGCGCTCGCGCTCGGCGTCATTATCGTGTTCGGCCGGCTGCTGTTGCAGCCGCTGTTCCGCATGGTGGCGGCGACGCGCTCGCGCGACCTTTTCATCGCCACCGTGCTGTTCGTCATCATCGCGGCGGGCGTCATCGCCAATCAGGCCGGCCTGTCGATGGCGCTCGGCGCCTTCGTCGCCGGCCTGCTGCTCGCCGAAACCGCCTACCGCAAGGCGATCGAAGCGACCATCGAGCCGTTCAAGGCGCTCTTGCTCGGCATTTTCTTTTTCACCGTCGGCATGGACATCGACGTGCGCGAATTGCTGCGCGAGCCGTTGTTGCTCGCCGCCGCGGTGGTCGCGCTGATTGCCGTCAAATCGCTGCTGATCACCGGTCTCGCCCGCATGTTTCGCCTGTCGTGGCCGGTCGCGGTCGAGATGGGACTGTTGCTCGGTCCGGGCGGCGAGTTCGCCTTTGTCGGCATCGGCGCGGCGGCGGAATTGGGCCTGATCGATACGCGGCTTGCCAGCTTCGCGCTTGCCGTCACCTCGGTGACCATGGCGGTCACGCCGCTGTTGTCGATCGCCGGGCGGCGCTTTGCATCGCGGTTGCGCGCCGCCGGTCCGGTTTCCACCGAGCTGACGGCGCGGCCAAGCGCCGGCGGCAAACAGGCGATCGTGGTCGGCTATGGCCGTGTCGGCAAAGTCGTCTGCGCGCTCCTCAAAGAGCACGGCATTGCCTTTATCGCCGCCGATTCGGACGCGCATCAGCGTGACGCACGACCGCCGCGACGGTCATAACGTCTATTACGGCGACGCGGCCGATCCGGAATTTCTCGAAATTTGCGGCCTCGCCAGCGCCGCCGGCGTCATCATCACCATCCACGACCACGATCTGATCGACGAGGTGGTCGAGCACGTGCGCGCCATGCGCCCCGATATCCTCATCGTCTCGCGCGCGCGCGACGCCAATCATGCGCGGCATCTCTATCAGCTCGGCGCCACCGACGCGGTGCCCGAAACCGTGGAAGCAAGCTTGCAGCTGTCCGAGGCCGCGCTGGTCGGACTTGGCGTCCAGGCCGGCCCGGCGATCGCCTCGATCCACGAGAAGCGCGACGAGATCCGCCGCACCTTGCAGCAGGCCGCCCGCGAGGCCGGACTGGAACGAAGCCATGCGGTGAAGCCGAAGCGGCTGCGGCGGTCCTGGAACGATGCGGCTGGCGGCGGTTCGACGCGCCGCGCGACGATCTCAGTCGTCGAAGCCGGAGCGCAGCGCGGTCGAGGCGCTCCTGGTCGGAGCTGTGATTTTGGCCGGCGATGCTTCATGCGGCGCCGGCATTTCCTTCGGTCCCGCCACCGTCGGACCGTTGATTCCGGGCCGGCAGGATTCCGCATGCGCGGCCTGCAAGACCGAACTCATGGCGATGGCTTGCAGGCGCGGTGATTTGTCGATGGTGAAATGATCGATCGACGCGTCGCCGCTGACGTCGACGTTGCGGAGATTGCCGTGGAATCCGGGGCCGGGCCGCATATAGGCGTATTCCCGCTGCGTCAGGTTGAGCACGCAGGCGACGTTGCGCGACGCCAGATAGGAGCCGGTGCCGTCGAACGGGACGACCAGCGCCACCGGCACGCCGCGGGCGTTCAAGTCGGCCGCCATCGTCATCACGGCATCGGCGCCGAGCGAATGGCCGACCAGAATGTAGGGTCCATGATCGCCGGCGCGGTATTTTGCGACGATCTCGGCGTCGACTTCCTGGTAGAGCGAGTGATTGTAAACGCTGGCATCGATGCCATGGCGCTGGATCTGCACCGCGAGCTGGTCCATGCCGAGCGAGAAAATGTTGAGCAGCCCCCGCATCAGATAGACGTGGGGATGCGACGCGGCGGCTTCGCGATCGGCGAGCTTGGTCGCGCTCTGCGCCAGTGCCGGCAGGATGATGAGGCCGAGGAGGGCGCCGGCGCCAGCCAGCAGGTGGGACAGGCGGGATCGCGATGATTGGGGATAACGCAATGATTTCGCAATTGAATCGATAGCATCCGCCATCACACACCCTCACGCTACAGCAACGCCAAATACAGTGTGACTATGGCCAAACAGGGTAAAAATTTCCTTGTCACCCGCCGCCGGCGCGCAAACGGCGCTGGCAGGCGGTCGCGGCGACCCGTGAGTGAAACTTCCGGTCAGCTCAAAAGCGCAACCCGCCCGGTTTTGAGCGTGTAGACCCCGCCGACGACGCGGATTTTCTTGTCGGCGACAAACGACTGGAGGATCGGCGCGGCGGATTTCAGCTTTTCGACGTTGAGCGTGACGTTGCGCTGGATCGCATTCGCCAGCATGTCACCGCTTTGGCCCGAAACGGCATCGACGGCCGGCTTTATGGCGGCGACCAGCGACGGCAGATGGCCGGGCAGCGTTGTGCCGTCCTTGACCGATTTGATCGTGGCGTCGACCGCGCCGCAGGAATCGTGGCCGAGCACCATGATCAGCGGCGTGTTGAGCACCTGCACGGCATATTCGAGGCTGGCCACCATCTCGTCGCTGGCGAAATTGCCGGCGATGCGGCAGACGAAAATATCGCCGCGCGCGGTGTCGAAGCAGTATTCCGGCGCGATGCGCGAATCGGCGCAACTGAGGATGGCGGCAAAGGGATTTTGTCCCATGCTCAGCGTTTCGCGTTCCTGCTTGAAATCGTGTCGCTTGGCGACGCCTTCGATGTAGCGGGAATTGCCTTTCATCAGCCGGTCCAGCGCGGCATCGGGGGAGAGAATGTTTTCCGGCTTCGGCGGCGCCGAGGGCGGCGCGGCAAATGCCGGCGCGGCGATCGCGAGGGCCGCGGTAGCGGCAGCGAATTTCAAAATGTTCCGCCGCGCGATCGGCGTGCGCTTGCCCGCGGCATCGACACAACGTTCACACATATCCGTCCCCTGCGTTCAGCCGAAATTGCTGTTGTGGTTTCGCTGTGCTTGCGCTCACATGACTTTGATGGCCGTCGGCTCGGGAATCATCGCCATGCACCGCAAATTGCCATTCGCCGTTGCCGCCTTGGGCACAATCGCATTTATGACAGTGTCACCCTCAGTGATTACGCCCGCCGGCGCCGGCGCCTGGCTTGTTTATCACAACGACCGCTACGGTACGACCATCGACTATCCAGATTTCTTCAAGGCCCAACCGCCGCCCGACCTCGACGACGGCCGCAAATTCAAGAGCGCGGACGGCGCTGATTTCACCGTTTCCGCGTTATACGCGCTCGATTTCGATCTCGCCAAATACCGCGATTTCATTCTCGAGAATCTCGACCCCGGCGCCGTCGTCACCTATCAAGCCCATGGCGGCGACTGGTTCGTCGTCTCCGGAACCAAAAGCCCGGCCATCTTTTATGAGCGGCACCTGTTGTCCCACGGCGGGGAAATGACCGAAAACTTTGTCATGTCATATCCGGCGTCCTTGAAGGTGACCTACGCCCCGAGCGTCGCGCGCATGGCGAAATCGTTTCGCCCCGGGACCGGCTTTCAAACGCCTTGAGGGTTCGAGGTCTGCTGGTCAATCGACGAATGCCAGCGGCCGCGCCACCTGTTCGAGCGGTTTGCGTTCGGCGGCGACCCCCCACATCGCTTCGACCATCGCGGCGCCGATCATCAGCGCGGCGCCGGCGACGTAGCCGATAGCGACGGCGCCGCGGGAGCCGGTATTGATCAGCACCCCGAATACCAGCGGCCCGGCGATGCCGCCGATGCCAGTGCCGATGGCGTAAAAGAACGCAATCGCGAGCGCGCGTATCTCAAGCGGAAAGATTTCGCTCACGGTGAGATAGGCGGAGCTCGCCGCCGCCGAGGCGAAGAAGAACACCGCCATCCAGGCGATCGTCAGCGACTGCGCGGACAGAAGATCGCGGCTGAACAGATCGGCGGTGACGGCCAGCAAAATGCCCGACAGGGCATAGGTCGCCGCGATCATCGGCTTGCGCCCGACCGTGTCGAACAGCCGGCCGAGCAGGATCGGCCCCAGCACGTTGCCGGCGGCGAAGGGGAGGATATACCAGCCGACCTCATCCGCCGGCGTGCGATAGAAGTCGGTGAGGACCAGCGCATAAGTGAAGAAGATCGCGTTATAGAAAAACGCCTGCGCCGCCATCAGGCACAAACCCACCAGCGTGCGCTGGTGATAGGTATCAAATAATGCGCGCGCGACTTCGACAAGCGGCGTATGCGTGCGCATGCGCAGCCGCACTTTCTGGACTGAGGCCTGTCCCCCTCCCATGGGAAAAAATTGCGCCTCGATACCGCGCACCACCGTCTCGGCCGCTTGCGGCATGCCATGCGTCACCAGCCAGCGCGGGCTCTCCGGAATCCAGCGCCGCATCACGAGAATCATCAGTCCGATTGCGGCCCCGATCAGAAAGGCAAAACGCCAGCCGAGCGCCGGATCGATGACGGCGGGATTGAGCAAAACGAGCGAGCCGCCCGCGCCCATCGCCGCGCCAATCCAAAAACTGCCGTTGATCAGAAGATCGGTCCAGCCGCGGAACCGCGCCGGGATAAGCTCCTGGATTGTCGAATTGATCGCGGTGTATTCGCCGCCGATGCCGGCGCCGGTGAGAAACCGGAACACAACGAAGCTTGCCGCATCCCAGGACAGTCCGGTGGCGGCGGTAGCAAGGAGATAAATCGCCAGCGTGATCGTGAACAGTCTTTTGCGGCCGAGCCGGTCGGTCAGCCAGCCAAAGAACAGTGCGCCGAGCACGGCGCCGGCGAGGTAGCAGCTTCCGGCAAGGCCGACTTGCGCATTGCTCAATCCTAAGGCGGCGTTGGCCTTGAGCTCCCCGGAAAGCGCTCCGGCCAGGGTGACTTCGAGGCCGTCGAGAATCCAGGTGATCCCGAGCGCGACGATCACCAGGAGGTGAAACCGCCCGAACGGCAACGCATCGAGACGGGCCGGGATGTCGGTTTCGATGACGGCGCTCACCGCCTTGCGCTCACTGCGCTTGCGCGGCCTTGCCGGTATAGGAAATGCGCCAGATGCTGCCGCTGGCGTCTTCGGAAATCAGCAGCGCGCCGTCCTTGTCCACCGCAACCCCGACCGGGCGGCCCCAGACTTCGGTATCGCCGATTACGAAGCCGGTGGCGAAATCGTCATATTCGCCGGTCGGCACGCCGTCTTTGACGATGACGCGGATGATTTTGTAGCCGGTGCGTTTGGACCGGTTCCACGAGCCGTGCTCGGCGGCGAAAATGTTGCCGCGATAGTCCGCCGGGAATTGCGTGGCGTCATAGAACGCCATGCCGAGCGAGGCGGAGTGCGGCTGGATGAGGACGTCCGGAATGGTGATCTTGTCTCTGCAGGTCCGGCCGCTCGCCTTTGTGCCGCGGGTCCTCGTTGGCGCCGATATAGTACCAGGGCCAGCCGTAGAACGCGCCTTCGCGCACGCGGGTGATGTAGTCGGGCGGCGTGTTGTCGCCGATCCCGTCGCGCTCGTTGGTCGAGCACCACAGCGTGCCGCTGCCGGGCGTAATCGCCATGCTGACGCAGTTGCGGATGCCGGTGGCATAGATGCGCTGTTTCTTGCCGTCGGGATCGAACGCCAGAACGTCGGCGCGGTTGGCTTCACTGCCCCAGGTCGCGCCGAGCGGATGGCTCGACACGAAGTCCTGCAATTGGCTGCCGGAAAGTTTGCTCATGCCGTCGGCGACATTGGAGGCCGAGCCGACCGACACATACATTGTCTTGCCGTCTGGCGAGAAGACGACGTCGCGGGTGTGATGGCCGCCGGTGCCGAGATGCGGGACGATGGTTTCGGCGGCGCCGCGCGCGGCAGTATCGCCGTTACGATAGGGATAGCGGACAACGGAATCGGTATTGCCGACATAGACCCATTGCGGATCGGGCCCGGGCGGATAGAAGGCGATGCCGAACGGATAACCGAGTCCGGAGGCGAACACCGCAGGCTGAGCCGTTTCACTGCCGTTCGGCCGCAGCACGCTGACGCGGCCCGCTTCGCTCTCGGCGACGAATATGTCGCCGTTCGGCGCCGTGCGGAGGATGCGCGGACCCGACAGACCGGAGGCAAACAGGTTGACTTCAAAGCCGTTTGGGACGATTGGCTTCTGGTCGGTCCGACGCACGATTGAGACGCGATTGCTCACCGATTGGGCCAGATCCGGCGGCGGTAAATCCTGCGGCCTGATCAGCCTTCGCACGCCCGGATGGTCGGCCCGCCAGTCGCTAAATGCGGCCGTGCCTTCGATGAGACCGTCTCTCGTTTGCGCCAAGAGCGGCGACGAAAACGGGATGGCGGTGAGTAAAGCTATTGCTGCGACGGACGCTGCAATGATCGAAGCGGCAATGAAGACGGGGCGGCGAGTGGCGGGCAACATGGCGTGCTCCTGGCAAAGCCCGCTTAGCAAACGGCGCACCGCGGTTTTGGGTTCCGCCGCAGGCGACGCGGATCGGGTAGGCGGCAGCCGCGTTTCGGTCGAATTTACGCCGCCGCGGCGGCCCGGCAACTCCCCCGCGGAGTTAACCCTGCGAGCCGAGTGTTCTCACCCGGCGTGCGGCCCATTCTACACTTTATCCTACACTTCATCCGTTCGTCGGGTGGCGTATCTTGAGCGTTAGACTTGCGACCGGGCTCGAAATTCCGCGGCGCCTTCGCGCCGTGGTGCGGGCGCGGGAATCCAGCCTCATCCTGCTGGCGGCTTTGGTCGGCGTTCTCGGCGGTGTCGTTGTCGCCGCCATGGGCGACGCCGTCGATCTCTTGCACGAGTACTTCTTCAACCTGCAGCACGGCGAGCGGCTGTCGGCGCGACTGACGCTCAATCCATTTTTGGCGCTGTCGGTGCCGCTGATCGGCGGCGTGCTCTTCGGCATCTCCACCGAAGTGATCAAGCGCTGGCGGCCGGAGCGGGAAATCGATCCGATCGAGGCCAATGCGCTGCACGGCGGGCGCATGTCGCTCCTCGGCAGCATCATCGTCGCGGCACAGACGGTGTGGTCGAGCGGCGTGGGCGCCTCGGTCGGCCTCGAAGCGGGCTACACGCAACTCGCCAGCGGCATCGCCTCGCGCGTCGGCAACGCCTTTCGCCTGCGCCGCGGCGACCTGCGCATCCTCGTCGGTTGCGGCGCCGCCGCCGGGATTGCCGGCGCGTTCGGCGCACCGCTCGCCGGCGCCTTTTACGCCTTCGAGCTGATCATCGGCAGCTATTCGCCGACCAGCCTGGCGCCGGTCGGTATCTCGGCGCTGATCGGCTATCTGGTCGCCCGCTCGCTGGCGCCAGCCGAACTCGGCATCGTCGCGCCGGCGAAGACGACGATCGCCATCCACGATTTGGTGCTGGCGGCGACGCTCGGCGTCCTCTCGGCGCTGCTCGGCATGCTTCTCATGCGCGGGGTCGCGGTCAGCGAGAACATGTTCGCGCGGCTGGGGTTGCGGCCGGCGCTGCGCACCATGGCGGGCGGTCTCGTCGTCGGCCTGTTGGCGATCATGTCGCCGCAGGTGATGTCGTCGGGCCATGGCGCGCTGCGGGTCGCCGGCATGCTCGATCTGTCGTTCCGCGCGGTGGCGCTGCTGTTCGTGCTCAAGATCGTCGCGTCGATCGCCTCGCTCGGTTCGGGATTTCGCGGCGGCATGTTTTTCTCCTCGCTGTTGATCGGCGCGCTCGGCGGCCATCTGCTGGCGGTGGCGCTGACCATGTTCTGGCCGACCATCTATTTCGATCCGAATGCCTATGCCGTGATCGGCATGAGCGCGCTGTCGGCCTCCGTCATCGGCGGACCGCTGACCATGATTTTCATCGCGTTGGAAACCACCGGCGATCTATGGCTGACGACGGCGGTGCTGATCGCGGTTATCATCGCGGCGCAGATGACGCGCGAAGTGTTCGGCTATTCATTCGCGACCTGGCGCTTCCATCTGCGCGGCGAAACGATCCGCAGCGCCGCCGATATCGGCTGGATGCGCGACCTCACCGTCGAGAAAATGATGCGTCAGGACGTGCAGACGGCCTATGCCGGCGAGACCGTCGCGGCCTTCCGCGAGGCGTTTCCGCTCAGCTCGACGGCCTATGTCATCGCGGTCGACGAAATGGACCGCTATGTCGGCATCGTTTTTGTCGCCGACGCGCATGCCGCCGAAGCCGCGACGGAGAAGCCGATCAAGGACATCCTGCACTCTCGCGAGGACATGCTGCTGCCCGGCATGGCGGTCAAAGAAGCGGTGCTGGCCTTCGACCGCGCCGAGGCGGAAGCGCTGGCGGTGGTCGATTCATTTCTCGATCGGCGTATCGTGGGGCTGCTTACCGAAGCCTATGTGCTGCGCCGTTATTCGGCCGCGCTCGAAGGCCGCCGCCGCGATCTGGCGGGGGAGGAATAGCACGCGGCCCCGGGTATTTAGGCCTGCTGTGCAATCCGGCGAAGGGCGGCTAGAATACCAGCTGGTCAAGGGGCCGGCGGTTAAGAATGCCGGCGAGGAGGTGCCTATGAACGGGTTTGCGATCAGGCTTTGGTCTTGCATCTTCGTCATGTTGCTGATGGCCGGCGTCGCCGCGGCCGAGACGATGAGTTACGCCGACGCCGTCGAGCAACTCGCCATCGCCTGCCGTGCGGATCTGGCGAAATATTGCCGGGGTGTAGAATTCGGCGGCGGCAAACTGAAAGGCTGCCTCGACGCCAACGCGACCAGGGTGTCGCCGCAATGCCAGCAGACGCGCATGACCGTCTATGCGTCGATCGCCCGGCGAGCCCAGGCGCAGCGGACCATCGGCGACATCTGCGACGCCGACATCGCCAGATTGTGCGGCACTTCGCATGCCGATGCACACCTGGTGGAATGCCTTGTCAGCATATCGCCTGTCGCGATCAGTCCGGCCTGCAACCAGGTCTTCACCGATACCGGCTGGCGCACAGAAAGGGCGCAACAATGAAACCGCATTATATCTCAGCCTTTTGCGCTGCGATCTTCGCCGCGGCCGTTCTCACCGCCGCTATCGCGGATACGCGTCTCAATTCGAGCCAGATCACGAATAGCCTGGCCAACGTCGCCGATACTCCGAGACTCGATCTCACCGCCGCGCAGATGCGGCAGGCGGTCATGGACAATATCCGCAATTATCCGGGCGCAATTCCGCCCCGTCCGCTGACTTTCCCGCAGTTGGCAAATCTGACGCAGTTCACCGTGGAGATTAATTTCGCTTTCAATTCTGCGGCAATCCAGCCAGAATCGTATCGCAATGTCGGTGCGATCGCCGACGCGCTGCATAATCCGCTGCTGCTGGGATATGGAATTCTCGTTATCGGCCACACCGATTCGGTCGGCGGGCGCGAGTACAATGTGGGACTAAGCCAGCGGCGTGCGGACGCCATCGTCGCCGCGCTGGTGGATCCGCTCGGCGTCAATCCCGGGGTCCTGCAGCCGGTCGGCATGGGCGAAGAGCAGTTGCAAGATCCGGCGCATCCGACTGCGGCCGTCAACCGGCGCGTTCAGCTCATCAATGTCGGCAAGAAATTCTGCTTCGGCCGCTCGGGCGAGCAGTTTCAGTGCGGCCAGTGAGCTACGGCCGCAGGTACGCGTAGCCTTGGCCCTGCAATTCGGCGAGCCTAACCACCGCGCCTTTGTCGGCGACGGTAAAGCCCGGCAGCAGGTCGTTGAGCGTGATGTTGAGCGCCTGCATGCTGTGGATGCAAGCGTTGAGCTGCAAGCCGGATTTCGCGCGAGCGGCGGTCTGCTGCGTTACGTCGGGCGCGGCGTCGGCGGCGCGGAATGCTTTTAGCGCTGGGCCGTGCACGACCAGCGCGATCGTCACGTTTTCAGGTCCGCCCATGCCGTCGTAGTGATTGCCGATGTTGCCGAGCACGAAGCCGACTTTGTCGAGATCGGCAAGATGATAGACGACCTTGGCGCCTTCCGGCGTGGCGGCCTGGACGGGCTCGACGAACGGCGCGATCGGCACCGTAGCGCAAGCGAGCTGAAGCAGGGTGCGGCGCAGCATTTGAGTCTCTCCGTAGCTGCGCCGATGCTTGTCGGGATTCGTGGTGACTTCGTGGCGGCTCACCGCGGCCGCAGATTAAACATTCGTCACTTGTGCCGCGGCGCCGCCAATTCGTTGATGGCCGGCGCTGGGTATTGGTCGGGGGCGGTACGGCGTCCATTCAATGCGCCGATAGACCGCAGGTGACGCGGCGGCTAAGAATATCGTTCCGGCGTGCCGGGAGCGAACCGTCATGGATGAGCGGACCATAGTGGATTGTGTCGCCAATGCGCGCGCGCTCGCGCCGGTCATTGCGGCGGCGGCGCCGCGGATCGAGGCGAAAGCGCGAATTGCCGGGCGACCTCGTCGATGCGCTTCACGACGCGCGCCTATTCCGCATGCTGGTGCCGCGCTCGCTCGGCGGCGAGGAAATTTCGCCCATTGCCTTCATGCAGACCATCGAGGAGATCGCCAAGGGCGACGCTTCGGCGGCGTGGTGCATCGCGCAAACCTCGGTCTGCTCGACGGTCGCGAGAAGTCTCAAGCGCGAAATCGCCGAAGAGATTTTCAAGAAAAATCCCCGCGGCGTGCTGGCCTGGGGACCATCCACCGCCCCCAACTCCAAGGCGATCGCCGAACCGGGCGGCTTTCGGGTGACCGGTGCGTGGCCGTTCGCCAGCGGCAGCCGCCACGCCACCTGGCTCGCCGCGCACGCGCCGGTGTTCGAATCCGACGGTACGCCGCGCCGCGACGCCGCCGGCAATCCGGTCCTGAGAAGTTTCCTTGTGCCGCGGCAGAGCGCGACCATACGCGACACCTGGCAGGTGATCGGGCTCAAAGGCACCGGCAGCGATACATATTCCCTGACCGACGCGTTCGTGCCGGAGCCGCACAGCTTTTGCCCATCACGCGCTCGACCCGGCCGAGCGGCGCGAGCACGGCCCGCTCTATTCGTTTACGATCTACCAGTTGTTCGGCTCGAGCTTCCCCGCCATCGCGCTCGGCATCGCCCGCGCGACGCTCGATGCTTTCGTCGAATTGGCGCGGACCAAAACGCCCGCCGGCGGCAAGGCGCTGTTGCGCGACAATGCGGTGATCCAATCGCAGGTCGGCGTCGCCGCGGCGCAGCTCGCCGCCGCGCACACATTCTTCTACGCCGCCTGGGACGACATCTGGCGCGCCGCGCAATCGAACACCGTCTCGCTCGAACAGCGCGTGCGCTTGCGCATGGCGTCTATTCACGCCAGCCAGCAGGCGCGGCAAGTCGTCGACACCGCATATCTCGCCGCCGGCGCCACGGCAATCTTCGCGAGCAATCCGTTCGAGCGCCGCTTCCGCGACATGCACGCGGTGTCGCAGCAGGCGCAGGCGCAGTTCTCGATTTACGAGGCCATCGGTCAGCATTTCCTCGGCCTGCCGGCCAATCCGCGGCTGTTCTGAGGACGCTTGCGTCAGGTTGACTCGCGGCGGCGGGACGGCCGACGATGCGCCGCGAACCGAGGCTCAAGCCATGTTTTTCGAAGAGCGTGTTGCCGAGACGATGCGCAAAATGCTGCGTAAAAAGCTTTATGTGCTGATGTCGAAGCCGCTGGTGCCGCCGGACAAGCTCAAACCGTTCCTGATGGCGCACCTGGACTATATGATCGGGCTGGAGAAACGCGGTGTCGTATTCGCGTCCGGTCCGCTGTCCGACGGCGAGGGGCCGCCGAGCGGACATGGCTTGACGGTATTGCGGGCAGCGAACGCCGACGAGGCCCGTGCTCTTGCCGAAGCCGATCCGTTCTTCGTAAACGGTTTGCGCACGTTCGAGTTGAAAGAATGGACCGTCATGGAAGGCACGCTGTCGCTGCGCGTGAATTTATCCGATCAAACGGTCGAAGTGGGTTAAAGCGGCGTATCGGGCGTAGAGTCGCGTAACAAGAAAACTGAGGAAACGTTTCATGGAGACGATCGGCTTTGTTGGCGTCGGCAAGATCGGCATGCCGATCGTCGGAGAACCTGATCAAGAGCGGCCGGCGCGTCATCGGTTTCCGCCGCTCTTCGCTCGCCGAATTCGAAAAGATCGGCGGCGTGCCGGCACGCTCCGCCGCCGATGTCGGCGCGCAGGCCGATATCGTGCTGTCCTGCCTGCCGTCGATCGAGGCGCTCGATGACGTGGTGCACGGCCCGAGCGGCCTCGTCCATTCGGCGCGGCCGGGACAGATCGTGATCGAGCTCGGTTCGCATCCGGTGCCTGACAAAAAGCGGCAGATCGAACCGCTGGCGCAAAAGGGCGCGATCTTCATCGACGGCGAAGTGTCCGGCACGCCGGGCATGGTGTCGGCGAAGAAGGGCGTGGTCTATCTCGCCGGCGATGCCGCCGCCTGCAAGAAAGCGGAAAGCGTGGTGGCGGGGTTCGCCGATTCATGTCTGTATTTCGGCGAGTTCGGCGCCGCGAGCCGGGTCAAGCTCGTGAACAATCTGCTGGTGGCGATCAATATCGCGGCGACCGCGGAAGCGATGGCGCTCGGGCTGAAAGCCGGCGTCGATGTGCCGCTGATGATCAAGGCGATCGCGACCGGCAGCGGCGGCTCGACCCAGTTCGGCATCCGTGCGCCGTGGATGGCGGAGCGCCGCTTTAAGCCGATGCAGGGCTCGGTGCCCGGCTTGCAGCATTATTTCGGCATGATCGACGATTTCGCCAAGAGCGTCGGCGTGGCAACGCCGCTGCTCGATTGCGTCGTGCCGCTTTATCGAGCGCTTCATGGCGATGGGTCTCGGCGATAACGACGTCGCCGCCATGATCGACGTGCTCGGCGCACTGCCGCGTTCGAAGGACTAAGGGACAGGAGAGTTCGCATGATCCGCGTCAGCAAGATCGCGCACGCCAGCTACGAGACGCCCGATCTGGACAAACAGACCGAGTATTACACCGAGATTTTGGGGCTGACGCTTGCCGCCAAAGAGAAAGACACCGTCTATCTGGCCTCGACGGTCGACCATCATTCGATCGTGCTGCGCAAGGGTGAACAGGCGCAATGCGTGCGGCTGGCGTTCCAGCTTGCCGTCCGATGCCGATCTCGGCGATTTCGAAAAGCAGGTCGCCGGCCACGGCATCAAGACCGAGCGCCGCAAGGATCCGGAGCCGTCGATCTCCGACGTGCTGGTGTTTAACGACCCCAAGGGCACGGTGATGGAGGTGTTCAAGCGCGACGCCTTTTCGCACCAGAAATTCCAGTCCAAAGGCATCGTGCCGTACAAGCTCGGCCACGTCGCCTTCCACGTCACCGACGTCAAGCAGGTCACCAAGTTCTATTGCGACGTGCTGGGCTTTCGCGAATCCGACTGGATGGCGGATTTCTTCTCGTTCCTGCGCTGCGGCCCCGATCATCACACCATCAACCTGATGCAAACCGGCTCCAACCGCCACTTCCACACCGCCTTCGAGTTGCGCGACTGGGCCCACATGCACGAGGCCTGCGATCTCCTCAGCCTGCACGGTTACAAGCTGTTGTGGGGACCGGGCCGGCACGGCATCGGCCACAATCTGTTCGCCTATCATCGCGCGCCGAACGGCTTGATCACCGAGACGTTCGCTGAGCTCGACCGGATGAACGAGGAGCTCGGCTATTTCGAGCCGCGGCCGTGGCATCGCGACAATCCGCAACGCCCCAAAGTGTGGGCCAAGGATCCCTCGGCTTCCAATCTTTGGGGCATCATGCCGGGCGACGAGATGATGAAGTAGTGCAGCCGGGCTGTCGGAACCCGGAAAGACCCCGTCACGTCACAACTATCGCTTCAAGAAAACAGGAAATGCCCGATGCGCACGGTCACGTTGGAAGAACACTTCGCCACGCCGCTGTTTCTCGACGGCCCGGGGCAGGACCTCAAAAACGCCGCGCTCAAATTCGAGGGCCGCGGCACCAAGCTCATCGAGCCGCTGTGCGACATCGGCGACAAAAGGATCGCGGCGATGGATGCCGCCGGCATCGACATGCAGGTGCTGTCGCTCACCTCGCCCGGTACCGAACAGCTCGACGCTGCCGAGGCAATGGCGCTGGCGCGCGAAAGCAATGACGCGCTCGCGGCGGCGGTGAAGAAAAATCCCAAGCGCTTCGCCGGCTTTGCCGCGTTGCCGACGATGGTCCCGGACAAGGCCGCGGCGGAGCTGGAGAGCCGCATCCGCGGCGGCGGCTTTGTCGGCGCGGTCATCAGCGGCCATGTGCGCGGCCGCTATCTCGACGACAAATTCTTCTGGCCGATCCTGGAATGCGCCGAAAAACTCAATACGCCGATCCATATCCACCCGACCAAGCCGCCGCAGGCGGTGTTCGATGCCTACTACTCGGGCTTCTCGCCGCTGGTGAACGACATGTTCGGCAGCCCGGGCTGGGGCTGGCACATCGAGACCGCGGTTCATGTCGTCCGCATCATCCTCGGCGGCGCCTTCGACCGCTTCCCGAACCTGCAGCTCGTCATCGGCCATCTCGGCGAGGGGCTGATGGCGATGTTCCAGCGGCTCGACGTCATGACGCCGGCCATGACCAAGCTGAAACGGCCGATCAGCGTCGTATCTGCGCGAGAACGTGCACTACACGGTGAGCGGCTTCAACTTTCCGGCGACGTTTCTCAATCTTCTCCTCGAAGTCGGCGTCGGCCGCATCATGTTCTCGGCCGACCATCCGTATCAGTCGATGGCACAAGCCAAGGCATTTTTAGAACAGCTTCCTGTCTCCGCCGCCGACCGCGAGCGCATCGCGCACGGCAATGCGGAGAAGCTGTTCGGCTTGTAGAGCACGCCAGGGGGCAGCCGCGCCATGGATGCATTGACCGCGGGCATCATTGTCGCCGTTATCGTTGCGGTAGCCGCTCTCGCTGTCGCATCGATCACCGCGCGCGGCCGGATCGGCGTGCTGCCGGCGAAAGCAGCGGGCCATTCATCCAGCCTGTCCGATGGTGCGGCCGGGCTTTCGGAATCAGCCAAGAAATTTCGCGTGCTGGGCTGGCTTGTCGTGGTGGTGCTTTACCTGGCGGCCTGCTTCTGCGTGCTGCAAGGCTTCAACGCTCTCCACGTTGCCCATCACTGGGACCGGTGGGAAGCCATCTTCGGCAGCGACCTCGCCGACCGGGCCGAACTCGGCTTGTATTTCAGGTTCTGGATAGCGATCGGCGTCGTTCTGATTTTGGTCGGATATTGGGCGCAACGGCGCCTGCGACGCCGCTCCGCGCAATAGCTGGCAATGGAGGCGACAGAGCTTTTGTCGCTCGATGCCGGTTCCAATGACATTTCATCGCCCATATTGTCGGGATGACCGGGACAAGTGCGGTCATGACGTGCGTCGTCGTTTAGGATTGCCCGCGAAGCTGCAAGTCCGGAATCCATACTCACAGGTCAGCGAATAATTGTAGAGTCTGAAAAAGCGCGAATGCCGCTGGCCGTCAAAGACAGGCGTAACGCGTATGACGAAGCTCGAGGGCTACCGTATAATCCCGATTCCACTTCAGTAAGGCTATCCCCCATGAACGCCCCCCTCTCCACTCATCCGACGCCGCCGTATAAGCACACGCCGCTGTTTCCGCTCGGCAAGGACTTAACGACCTATCGCAAGATCTCCGCCGACGGCGTGCGTGTCGAAAAAATCATGGGCGAGGACGTGCTGGTGGTGCCGCGCGAGGCGATCCGGGCGCTGGCCGAAGCGGCCTTCACCGACATCAATCATCTGCTGCGGCCGGCGCATCTGGCGTCGCTCAAATCCATCGTCGAGGATCCGGAAGCATCGGAAAACGACAAATTCGTCGCCTACGATTTTCTCAAGAACGCCAATATCGCCGCCGGCGGCATCCTGCCGATGTGCCAGGACACCGGCACCGCGATCATCATGGGCAAGAAGGGCCGGCTGATCTGGACCGGCGGCGACGACGAGGCGGCGCTCGCCGAGGGCGCGCGCGACGCCTATCTGAAACGAAACTTGCGCTATTCGCAGCTGGCGCCGCTGTCGATGTTCGAGGAGAAGAACACCCGCTCGAACATGCCGGCGCAGGTCGAGATCTATGCCGAGAGCGCCGGCGAAGCCGACGCGGCTTACAAGTTTCTGTTCATCGCCAAAGGCGGCGGCTCGGCCAACAAGGCATTTTTGTTCCAAGCCACGCCGTCGATCCTCACCCGCGACCGCATGCTCGCTTTCCTCAAAGAGAAAGTGCTCACGCTCGGCACCGCGGCGTGCCCGCCCTACCATCTCGCCATTGTCATCGGTGGCACCTCGGCCGAACTGACGATGAAAACGGTGAAACTCGCGTCATGCAAATATTACGACGCGTTGCCCGATCACGGCTCTGAGGACGGCCACGCGTTCCGCGATAAAGAGATGGAGCGCGAAATCCACAAGATGACGCAGTCGCTCGGCGTCGGCGCGCAATTCGGCGGCAAATATTTCTGCCACGACGTGCGCGTCATCCGGCTGCCGCGCCATGGCGCGTCGCTGCCGATCGGGCTCGGCGTGTCGTGCTCGGCCGACCGTCAGGCGCTCGGCAAGATCACCAAGGACGGCGTGTTTTTGGAAGAGCTCGAGCACAATCCGGCCAAATATCTGCCGGAGGTCGACACTGCCAAGCTTGGCGGCGACGTGGTGAAGATCGACCTCACCCGGCCGATGACGGAAATTCTGGCGCAACTGTCAAAGCATCCGATCAAGACACGGCTGTCGCTGTCAGGCCCGATGATCGTGGCGCGCGATCTGGCGCACGCCAAGCTGCGCGAGCGGCTGGAGAAAGGGCAGGGGCTGCCCGATTATTTCAAGAACCATCCGGTCTATTACGCGGGGCCGGCGAAAACGCCGCAAGGCTACGCCTCCGGCGCGTTCGGGCCGACCACCGCCGGCCGCATGGACAGCTTCGTCGACGATTTCCAGGCCGCCGGCGGCTCGATGGTGATGCTGGCGAAGGGCAACCGCGCGCCGGCGGTGCGCGACGCCTGCAAGAAACACGGCGGCTTCTATCTCGCTTCGATCGGCGGCGCCGCGGCGAACCTCGCCGAGCATTGCATCAAGAAGGTCGAGACCGTGGAATATCCCGAGCTCGGCATGGAAGCGATCTGGCGCATCGAGGTGGTGGATTTCCCCGCCTTCATCGTCATCGACGACAAGGGCAATGACTTTTTCAAGGAGCTGAATTTGGGTTGAGGCGGCGTGGCTGCACCTGATCATGCAATTGAATTCTTCATGCGATTGAATTCATGCAAATGAAAAACAGCTGCCGCGGCGCGCTCGTTGTCATCGCCTTCTTCGCCTTGTTCGCCGCCGCCTATACCGCGCCGGCGGCGCTGTTGCCCGGGCCGATTATCTTCAAGGCCGGCATCGCCGATCCGGTCGATACGGTGCTGGCCCTCTACATGGCGCGCAGCGCCCGGCTCTATGACGCCCAGGGCCTGTGGGTCGATATCCTCGACATGAACGGCGGCAGCCGCGGCGCCGAGGAATTGCAGGCCGGACAGATCGACGTCATGCATGTCGGATTGTCGTCGGTCGTGCATGTCAATCATTCCGGCGGCGATCTCCGCATCGTCGGCGCGCTCGGCAACGTGCTGCCGTTCACCTTGTTCGCCGCGCCAAGCGTCAAGAGCGTGGCCGATCTGAAGGGCGCGGCGCTCGGCGTCAGCGCCTTTGGCTCCGAAAGCGATTTGGCGGTGACGCTCGCCTTGCAGCGGCTCGGGCTAAACCGCAACGACGTGACCATCAAGGAAGTCGGCGGCGCCGCGGCTCGTCTCGCCGCCTTGAAGGCGGGCGCGATCAAGGCGACGCCGCTCGACCAGCCGGTCGCGGCGCTGGCGCGCCAGGACGGCATGACCGTGCTGCTCGATTTCGTGCCGGAGCAGATGCCATGGCTATTTGCCGGCATTGCCGTTCGCCACGACGACATTGCGGCGCGTCGCGAATTGCTGGCGCGTTTCCTGCGCGCGAGCATCGAAGGCAGCTATATGGCGCTCGCCGACGACAAGAAGGCCAAGGACGTGCTGGCGAAAGAATTGAAGATCACAAGCGCAAAAATCCTCGACGCCACTTATGACGATTTCAAAGCGCAGACGCCGCAAAATCTCGAACCGTCGGTTGCGGGCGCGCAGAACGTGCTCAAGCTGTTTCCCGATGTCAGCCAGAATGCCGGCGACTATGTCGATTTGAGCCTGCTCGATGCGTTCAAGGATCAGGGCTTTTTCGCCGCGATGGAAACCAAGTATAAGCGCTAGCGCGCCGCAATGAGGAAAGCATGAGCACGATGGCCGCCGTTCCGGCGAGAAGCAAAGGGCCGCTGGTCTGGCTCAATATGGACCAGCAGGAACTGGACGACGCCTACGATCAAAACGTCTATGCGCCGAACCGCGATCAGGTCGCCAAGCGCCGGCTTGCCAACAGCGCGGCGGCCCGGGCGCGGATCGGCGAGCCGTCGCGCTTTGCCTATGGACCGACGCCGATCGAAGGCCTCGATGTCTATCGCTGCGGCACGCCGAATGCTCCGGTCGCGATTTTCATTCATGGTGGCGCCTGGCGCACCGGAGCCGCGGCGGAATTCACCGTCCTGGCGGAGCCGTTCGTGCGCGCCGGCGGCAATTTCGTCGTGCCCGACTTCATCAATGTCGACGATGCCGGCGGCAGCTTGTTCCCGATGGTCGAGCAGGTGCGCCGCGCGGTCGGCTGGGTATTCCGCAATGCCGATAAATTTGGCGGCGATCGCAACCGGCTGCATCTGATCTCGCACTCATCGGGCTCGCATCTCGCCGGCTGCGTGGTGACGCACGATTGGGCGAAGGATGGCTTGCCGCGCGACATTCTCAAAGGCGCGGCGCTGTCGAGCGGCATGTACGATCTTGCGCCGGTGCGGCTGTCGAAGCGCTCGAAATACGTGAAATTCACCGATGCGATGGAAGACGAACTGTCCGCCATTCGCCATCTCGACCGGCTCAACGCGCCGCTCGTTCTCAGCTACGGCACCTACGAAACGCCGGAATTCCAGCGGCAGACCCGCGACTTTGCCGCCGCGGTGAAAGCGATGGGCAAGCCGGTCGAGCTCCTGGTCGGCGAGGGCTACAACCATTTCGAAATGCTGGAGACGCTGGCCAATCCTTACGGCCTACTCGGCCGCGCGGTGCTCGGGCAGATGGGATTGCTGACGTAAGGCGACGTCAGGCCGCTTCCGAGGTCTTCCCGGCGCCGGCGGACTGACGCATCGAGGTGCGGATCAATTCCGCACCGCATCGCCGGCAGGCATAGACCGTGTCTTCGACATCAGGGCCGATCGGACGGCGGCCGCTATAAACCATGCGGCCTGCACAGACCGGGCAGGGCATCATCAACGAGGGCAGACTGGACGAAGGTGCAGCCGGCTGATGGCGCATTCGGGTACCTGGCATCGGGTTCACCGACGAAGGATGACCGATTTATGAATTACGGGCCGGAATTTGGGCAGAGTCAAGAAAATTGTGCATTGCACACATGACAGGTTGCGTTGCGGTATGGTTGATCGTGGATAACCCATTCAAATCGGTTGCGTTCCAAATCCGGCTTTACGGCTGTGGAATACACGGCACGCCGAGTGCGGCGAAGCTGGCTCGCGTCGCCGCCACCGAACCGTTCAGATCGATGCCGCGGCACGCGTCTTCGACCACGAAGACGGCGAAGTTTTCGCGGCGCGCATCCTCGGCCGAATAGCGCACGCAAAAATCGAACGCCAGGCCGGCAAGATAGACGCGCGCGATGCCGCGCGTCCGCAGATAGCCGACCAGACCGGTCGGCGTGATGCGATCGTTTTCGTAGAACGCCGAATAGGAATCGATCGCGCGATCCATGCCCTTGCGCAACACCAGTCCGGCATGTGGAACGTGCAAGTCCCTGTGGAACGCGGCGCCCGGCGTCTGCTGCACGCAATGATCGGGCCACAGCACCTGCGGTCCGTAGGATGCCGCGACGGTCTCGAACGGGCGTTTGCCCGGATGGGTCGAGGCGAAAGATAAATGTCCGCGCGGATGCCAGTCCTGCGTCAGCACGACATGGCGAAATCTCTCGGCGAGGCGATTGATCGCCGGCACGATTTCATCGCCGCGCGGCACGGCCAGCGCGCCGCCGGGGCAAAAATCGTTCTGCACGTCCACCACGATGAGGACATCGCCGTCGCCGATCGCCGCGTCGCCGTTCATGGCTTGGTTCATGGCTTGGTCGGCGGCCGCGTCCGGCATTTGCTCTTGCATGCGCCGGTCAACGTCGGCGGCGAGCTGTATGAGATCGTCCGCAACCTGCACCGCGACAGTCGCGCCTGGAGTGAGTTGGCGCAACGGCTCCGGTAAGCATTCGAGCTCGCGCCTGGCATGCCGCCTGATCTCATCGAGCGGCGGCGACGGCGCCAAACGCCGGCCGCGTTTCATGACCTGATGGATCAACGGCGCGCCGGCGCCTTCGCCCGCGGACGAGGATTCCAGCGACAACAGATCGCCGGCAATCCTGCCGTCGCCATCGTAGCGCCGCCACACCTGCTTGCGGCCGGGCCATGTCGCTTTGTTCTCCGAGCGCTTGCGCCGCGGTAGCCCGGCATAGTCCTGCAATTTGTAAACGCAATCGATCGACGGCACGTCCGCCGACGTGGTCAGACTTGTGCCGATGCCGATGCCGTCGATCGGCGCGCCGGCGCGCGCGAAGGCGGCGAGCGAATCTTCGTCGAGACCGCCGCTGACAAAAATCGTCACTTCTCTCAATCCGCCGCGGTCGAGGATGCCGCGCACGCTTCGCGCCAGCGCAACCAGATCGCCGGAATCGAGACGAACGCCGCGGATCGCAATGCCGGCGGCCTTGAGCCGCGGCGCCAGCGCCACGACTTTGCGCGCCGCGGCCTCGCTGTCGTAGGTGTCGAGCAGCAGTACGACATTGTCGGGCCGCGCCCGCGCAAAGGTCTCGAACGCATCGGCTTCGTCATCGAATGCCTCGATGAAGGAATGCGCCATGGTGCCGAACAGCGGGATGCCGAATTTTTCTCCGGCCAGCACCGTGGCGGTGCCGGCAAAGCCCGCGATGTAACTCGCCCGCGCCGCCATCAGCCCGGCCTCGGCGCCGTGCGCGCGCCGCATGCCGAAATCGACGAGGAGCTTGTTCGGCGCCGCGAGCACGCACCGCGCCGCCTTGCTGGCAACCAAAGTCTGGAAGTGCAGAATGTTGATGAGCCGCGATTCGACGAATTGCGCCTGCGGCAGCGGGGCGGTGATGCGCAAGATCGGCTCGCCGGCAAAGAACACACTGCCCTCGGACATTGCGTGCACGTCGCCGCCGAAGCGAAAGTCGCCGAGATAATCGAGTAGATTTTTGCGGAAGCGTCCGGTGCTCTTGAGCCACGCAATGTCGGCCGCCGAGAAGCGCAGGTTTTCAAGGTAATCGAGCGCTTGCTCCAGCCCGGCGGCGGTCAAAAATCCGCGCCGTGCCGGCAAGGAGCGTACGAAAAGTTCGAACACGGCCGTTTTCGTATCGCCATGGTCCAGATAGGCCTGGATCATGTTGATCTGATAAAGATCCGTCAGCAGCGGACTGATGTCTTCCATTGCGCGATCTTGGCGTGGGCTTACGCGTACTTGCCGCACAATATAGGCGGCGAACCGAGATTGGGATTGCCTTGATTGCGCACGCCGGTCCGGTGGCGATTGAGTTGACCAAACCGCGCTCTGAAGTTGGGCCGTCCGGCCGCCGAATTCTAAGAATTTCGCGTGGGCCCACGACGGCCTTGAACGCGCGCCTGCTCCCGGACCAGAAATCCCGAATTCAGGGTCCGAAAGCACTCTCGGTTGCGGACCAAAGCCCAAAGTTGTCCGCCCGGCGGGTTAATTCGCGTCCACCAGCTGCGTTTTTCTCGGCAAGGTCTTTGATTTGCTGAGGAAAATCGACGGGGGACGAGTTCACGCTTTATTTACATTATTCTTGCTCCGCACGGTCAGAATGTCGCATGTTCGAGGCGCTCGGTAGCCGCTGGGGATTGCGCTAGGGCGGTTTCTGAACTGCTGGTAGACGGGGGAATTTTTTTGGTCACGCTCTGAGGGGAGCGGGGGAGATGGTTTCTGCGTTCGCGAGGGAGGGAGGATACGGGGGCGCTGCTTCCGTAATCGATAATAATTCCTCTAACGCCCACCACATCATCGTACCCGACGCGCAGTTGTTGTTCACGGCAGAATTCCGCCGTGTGGGACCCGATCTTGTCCTGACCGGTCACGACGGCCGGCACCATATTATCCCCGGCTATTTCTCGACCGAGAGTCGCCCGGCCTTGGTTGCGCCGAACGGCGCCACTCTGTCGGCCAATCTCATCGATCTGTTGGCCGGATCGCCGACGCCAGGAGAATACGCGCAAGCACAACCGGCAACGCCTGCAGATCCTATCGGCAAAGTCGAGAAGGTCGTTGGCGATGTCACCGTCATACGAAACGGCGTGTCAGCGGCGCTCAATGTTGGAGATGTGGTTTACAAGAGTGATGTGATCCAAACCGGCCTCGACTCTTCGGTCGGCATCGCTTTTCCGGACGGGACTGCATTCAATCTTGTCGCCAACACGCGTATGGCGCTGAACGATTACTCGTACGACGCAAACTCGACGTCAAATGTCGCGCTTTTCAACCTGGTCGAGGGTGGCCTCTCCTTCGTCGCTGGCAAAGTGGCGCATACCGGCGACATGAATATCGGAACGCCGGTGGCGACATTGGGCATTCGCGGTACCGCCGGCTGGCTGTACGAAGATCAAGTCGCTACGGTTACAGCGACTACCGGAAACGTTACTCTGCACTTCGCCGCCGTATTCGATCAGGTTACTAACACTGAGAGCACGTACACTCTGTACGCGGTCGATGCGAACGGCCAACTCCTTCACAATGCGACCGGCAATCTCGTTGCTCTCGCGACGGTGTCGTCGACGCAGAACGGAGCCGTAACAACTCTCACAGGGAATGGTATTGGTGCGTTGCCATCGGTAGCGACCGCGCCGCCCGATCTTACACAGGCACAGTTCGCACAGACCGTTGTTCCCCAGGTCATCAATATGGCCATCCAGGCCATTCAGGAGTTTCAGCAGCAGCAGAACAATCAGCAGCAGCAGAACAATCAGCAGCAGCAGAACAACCCAACGAACCCGAATTCCACTCCCAGCAACTCCGGCAGCACGACGCCGCCTCCCACTCAAGACAACGGCACTAACAATCCCACTAGCAGCCCCATCAATCCGCTTCCCCAAACCCAGAATATCCCGGTTCCCACCACCACCGGGATTGTGGATGTTGCCGTTACCGTTACGCCCAGTACTACACCCACTCAACAAATCACAACGCCGCCCCCGTCCATGCCCACGGGTCCGACCACTGTACAATGGAGTCCCCCGTCCGGGACTCCCGCTGCGGATCTCTGGACCGATCCGGGTAACTGGAGCGGCGGTGTCCCGGGGCCGGCGAACAATGCGCAAGACAATTCGTCGTTCCCAGCGATCATCGATGACACCGAAACCGTTCAAAATCTGATGGTGGGCTCCGGCGCCATCGTCACCATCGTGAGCAACAGTGACCCTAGCCAAGCGAGTGCTCTCACTGTCGCAGGCACTGCGGACGTAGCTGGGACAGTCACGGTCGATTCCACCGTCTCCGATCCGTCGGTCACATTCGATAATGGTGTGACGGTGATGGCCGGGGGCGAGATAGAGGCGCACGGCAGCGCTGCATCTGTCTTCATCACCGGCAGCAGCGGCGTCGACAACTCCGGAACAATCATCGCCGATAGCGGTGGCGTCGTCGTGTTCTCCGACGTCGAAGTTGCGAACGGGTCGACTGGGATAATCGAAGCGACTGACGCCAATTCACTGGTGACACTTGCACATGTGTATGTCTCAGGCGGCACGCTGGAGACCGGAAATCCCTTGGCGGCGACCGACGGCGAGATCGAAATCGGCGCCGGTGTCGGCTCGAATCTCAGCGTATTCGACGGCTCGACCAATGCTGTGACCGTCGACGCCTACGTCCAAGTGGATGACGGCGCTAGTCTCGAGCTCATTGGTTCCATTTCCAATGCCGGCACGATCGTCGTCGGGACGGAGTCGGGGGCCGAGCTGATAATCGATGGACCGGTCACACTTAGCGGCTCTGGAGCGATTACCCTGGAAGGCGGTGCCTCCGTTATCACCGGCGCCGGCACTCCGACCGATGCGCTCACCAATGCCGGCAACACCATTTCCGGTAGTGGTACGATCGAAGATCTCGCGATTACGAACCAGAGCGGTGGCACGCTCGATTTCACCGGCCCGAGCACACTCGAGGACGTCAACATCACCGGCGGTCAGCTGACGGTCGAGAGCGGCGTGACGGTGACGCTCGACGACGTCATCCTCGACAACATCACGGTCAACGATGCCGGTACCATCATTATTGGCAGCGGCCAGACGCTAACCTGGGCGGGCACCAGCACGTTCAGCGGACCCGTCATCGGCGCAGTCACTTTCTCGGGCAGCATCGGCACGCTGACGATCAATGCAGGGGCAAACTTCACTGGCGCTATCGATGGCCTTGTCGTCGGCGATACCATCGACTTTGCCAATAATACAACGATCACCTCGACGTCGATCAACGGCTCGACGTTGACAGTGAATGAGAGCAGCGGGGGGCCGCTGACCTATACTATCGGCGGCGACATCTCCGGCAATTACTTCGCGATTCAAAGCGACGACCGCGGCGGCGATGACCTTATTTTCTCGGCGGCCCCGGCGGCGCTGGTGGTTACGGCGCTGAGCGATGTGACCTCGACGGGGACGTCGAACCTTGACGCTGGCAAGAGCATCACCTTCACGCTGGACAGCAGCGAGGCGGTCAATGCGGTTGGCTCGGCGCTGACGCTGAGCAATGGCGCGACGGCGGCCTATACGAGCGGCAGCGGTTCGGAAACGCTGACGTTTACTTATACGGTTGGTTCTGGCGATGCGAGCACGGCGGACCTCAAGGTCACCGGCTATAGCGGCACGATTGCGGATAGCGCGGGCAATGCGCTGGTTGCGGCTGGCGTGACCGAGGATACCGGCGTTGCGATCACGACGAGCGCGCCGGTGGTTACGGCGCTGAGCGATGTGACCTCGACGGGGACGTCGAACCTTGACGCTGGCAAGAGCATCACCTTCACGCTGGACAGCAGCGAGGCGGTCAATGCGGTTGGCTCGGCGCTGACGCTGAGCAATGGCGCGACGGCGGCCTATACGAGCGGCAGCGGTTCGGAAACGCTGACGTTTACTTATACGGTTGGTTCTGGCGATGCGAGCACGGCGGACCTCAAGGTCACCGGCTATAGCGGCACGATTGCGGATAGCGCGGGCAATGCGCTGGTTGCGGCTGGCGTGACCGAGGATACCGGCGTTGCGATCACGACGAGCGCGCCGGTGGTTACGGCGCTGAGCGATGTGACCTCGACGGGGACGTCGAACCTTGACGCTGGCAAGAGCATCACCTTCACGCTGGACAGCAGCGAGGCGGTCAATGCGGTTGGCTCGGCGCTGACGCTGAGCAATGGCGCGACGGCGGCCTATACGAGCGGCAGCGGTTCGGAAACGCTGACGTTTACTTATACGGTTGGTTCTGGCGATGCGAGCACGGCGGACCTCAAGGTCACCGGCTATAGCGGCACGATTGCGGATAGCGCGGGCAATGCGCTGGTTGCGGCTGGCGTGACCGAGGATACCGGCGTTGCGATCACGACGAGCGCGCCGGTGGTTACGGCGCTGAGCGATGTGACCTCGACGGGGACGTCGAACCTTGACGCTGGCAAGAGCATCACCTTCACGCTGGACAGCAGCGAGGCGGTCAATGCGGTTGGCTCGGCGCTGACGCTGAGCAATGGCGCGACGGCGGCCTATACGAGCGGCAGCGGTTCGGAAACGCTGACGTTTACTTATACGGTTGGTTCTGGCGATGCGAGCACGGCGGACCTCAAGGTCACCGGCTATAGCGGCACGATTGCGGATAGCGCGGGCAATGCGCTGGTTGCGGCTGGCGTGACCGAGGATACCGGCGTTGCGATCACGACGAGCGCGCCGGTGGTTACGGCGCTGAGCGATGTGACCTCGACGGGGACGTCGAACCTTGACGCTGGCAAGAGCATCACCTTCACGCTGGACAGCAGCGAGGCGGTCAATGCGGTTGGCTCGGCGCTGACGCTGAGCAATGGCGCGACGGCGGCCTATACGAGCGGCAGCGGTTCGGAAACGCTGACGTTTACTTATACGGTTGGTTCTGGCGATGCGAGCACGGCGGACCTCAAGGTCACCGGCTATAGCGGCACGATTGCGGATAGCGCGGGCAATGCGCTGGTTGCGGCTGGCGTGACCGAGGATACCGGCGTTGCGATCACGACGAGCGCGCCGGTGGTTACGGCGCTGAGCGATGTGACCTCGACGGGGACGTCGAACCTTGACGCTGGCAAGAGCATCACCTTCACGCTGGACAGCAGCGAGGCGGTCAATGCGGTTGGCTCGGCGCTGACGCTGAGCAATGGCGCGACGGCGGCCTATACGAGCGGCAGCGGTTCGGAAACGCTGACGTTTACTTATACGGTTGGTTCTGGCGATGCGAGCACGGCGGACCTCAAGGTCACCGGCTATAGCGGCACGATTGCGGATAGCGCGGGCAATGCGCTGGTTGCGGCTGGCGTGACCGAGGATACCGGCGTTGCGATCACGACGAGCGCGCCGGTGGTTACGGCGCTGAGCGATGTGACCTCGACGGGGACGTCGAACCTTGACGCTGGCAAGAGCATCACCTTCACGCTGGACAGCAGCGAGGCGGTCAATGCGGTTGGCTCGGCGCTGACGCTGAGCAATGGCGCGACGGCGGCCTATACGAGCGGCAGCGGTTCGGAAACGCTGACGTTTACTTATACGGTTGGTTCTGGCGATGCGAGCACGGCGGACCTCAAGGTCACCGGCTATAGCGGCACGATTGCGGATAGCGCGGGCAATGCGCTGGTTGCGGCTGGCGTGACCGAGGATACCGGCGTTGCGATCACGACGAGCGCGCCGGTGGTTACGGCGCTGAGCGATGTGACCTCGACGGGGACGTCGAACCTTGACGCTGGCAAGAGCATCACCTTCACGCTGGACAGCAGCGAGGCGGTCAATGCGGTTGGCTCGGCGCTGACGCTGAGCAATGGCGCGACGGCGGCCTATACGAGCGGCAGCGGTTCGGAAACGCTGACGTTTACTTATACGGTTGGTTCTGGCGATGCGAGCACGGCGGACCTCAAGGTCACCGGCTATAGCGGCACGATTGCGGATAGCGCGGGCAATGCGCTGGTTGCGGCTGGCGTGACCGAGGATACCGGCGTTGCGATCACGACGAGCGCGCCGGTGGTTACGGCGCTGAGCGATGTGACCTCGACGGGGACGTCGAACCTTGACGCTGGCAAGAGCATCACCTTCACGCTGGACAGCAGCGAGGCGGTCAATGCGGTTGGCTCGGCGCTGACGCTGAGCAATGGCGCGACGGCGGCCTATACGAGCGGCAGCGGTTCGGAAACGCTGACGTTTACTTATACGGTTGGTTCTGGCGATGCGAGCACGGCGGACCTCAAGGTCACCGGCTATAGCGGCACGATTGCGGATAGCGCGGGCAATGCGCTGGTTGCGGCTGGCGTGACCGAGGATACCGGCGTTGCGATCACGACGAGCGCGCCGGTGGTTACGGCGCTGAGCGATGTGACCTCGACGGGGACGTCGAACCTTGACGCTGGCAAGAGCATCACCTTCACGCTGGACAGCAGCGAGGCGGTCAATGCGGTTGGCTCGGCGCTGACGCTGAGCAATGGCGCGACGGCGGCCTATACGAGCGGCAGCGGTTCGGAAACGCTGACGTTTACTTATACGGTTGGTTCTGGCGATGCGAGCACGGCGGACCTCAAGGTCACCGGCTATAGCGGCACGATTGCGGATAGCGCGGGCAATGCGCTGGTTGCGGCTGGCGTGACCGAGGATACCGGCGTTGCGATCACGACGAGCGCGCAAACAGACGAATGGCTCAACACCAACGGTGGAACTTGGACCGACACAGCAAATGCAGGCACAAACTGGAGCGACGGCGCGCAGCCCCGTAGCGTCGACAGTGCGCTCATCGATCTGTCCGGCTCCGGGGCGTACATCGTCACCATCCCGAACGGCACATCGGCGACGGCGGCCGCGCTGACGCTAAATAGCGGCAACGCGACGCTTTCGGATCAGGGAGCGCTGACGCTCAACGGCGAGCTGACAATCGATGCCGGCACGTTCCAGCTCTCCGGCAGCGGCACGCTCATCGGCGAAACCGCGATCACCAATGCCGGCACGTTCGAGATCGCCGGTGCGGACACGCTAGCAACTTCCATTACCAACACCAACGGGACTGTGCAGGTCGATGCCGGCGATACGCTGACGCTCGCGGGCGGCTCGATCAGCGGTGGCGCGATCAACCTGGCGGCCGCGACGGACGCCGTCTCGTCGATCTCGGAAATTTCCGTTCCGGGGCTCGACAGTATTGCGCCCGCCATGAGCGGCAACGGCCAATTCATTGCCTTTATGACTGCGACCGATTTGCCAGAGCAACACGGAGGCCTGAACGCCGCTGCCGTCGAACTCTACGACAGCGCGAACGGCCAACTGACCGACCTTTCGGCGCTCGTTCCGACTGCGGACCTGCACCCTGGCGAACAGTTCAGCAGCATTCCCTCCGTCAGCGAGAATGGCCAATACGTCGTCTTCGAAGGACAGTATGTGGTCCCGAATGGCAATTTCGGCGATCAACCGAACAGTGGACCAAACAGCAACTCGTTGTCAGACATCTTTCTCTATAACACCCAGTCGAACGATGTCGCGTTGGTATATTCGGGCGCTTCAGACAATGGCTCGACCTTGGCCTCGATCAGCAGCGACGGCCAGTTAATCGCCACCGAACTCACGACGACGACGACGAACCAACCCTTCCAAGACTATATCGTGGTGACGAACGATAGCGGCGTCGTCCAAACGCAAATTACCGGCAATCCTAATTTCAATTTTCAATCGGGTAATACTTTCGGCGATGGCGCATCGGTCGAGGACCCGGCTATCAGCGGCAACGGCGATCTCATCAGCTTTTGGAGTACGTCGTCGGAAATCGTTGTTACTCAAGGCAGCTCGACATACACCTTCAACAACCTCAATCCAGGTCAGACCAACGCCCAAGTTTACGTCTACAACACCGTAAGCCACTCGCTGCAAATGGTTTCGGTCAATAACCAGGGGCAACAGGGCAATGGCGACAGCGGAGTGCTATCGCTCAGCGGGAATGACAACAGTGATTGGCCGTCGCCGATCAGCGCTAACGGCACTTATGTGGTGTTCCAGAGCAGCGCTACCAATCTCGTTCCGGCTCCGGCAGCGGCACCCAGAACGGGGTCCCCAGCGTTGTTAATAGCGGCGCTTCCAATGTTTACCTCTACGACACGCAGACCGACACGATCACGCTCGTCTCAGCTGGGCTCGACGGCGCTGCGGCGAACGGCGCTAGCTATATCCCGGAGATCAGTGCCGACGGTAATTACGTCAGCTTCGAGAGCACCGCCACTAATCTCGTCGCCGGCGGTTCGGCTGGCCAAGCGCAAACTTACATTTACGACATACAAACCGGTACAGTCCAACTCGCCTCTATGGCCGCCGATGGAATACCGGCGGACAATGAAAGCGATGGTCTCTCGGCGATCAGTTCCAATGGTTCAGTGGTCGCGTTCGGCAGCCTCGCTGACAATCTTGTCGTGCCGGATGCCAATGACGGCAACACCAATGTCTTTGTTACCCTGAACCAGGCGGGAGCGGCCTCAACACCCGCCGGCACACTCGACGTTACCGCCAATGCTACCATCGAGGGCGGCGCCAGCCTCAAAGGCGGTGCGGTGGCGGTCGCAAGCGGCGTGACGCTTACCCTCGACAGCGCCACGTTCAGTGATACCACGCTGTCGATCTCGAATTCCGCGACGCTGCAGATCGAAGATGGCGGCACCTCGTTCCAGGGTGTCACCGTCAATAATTCTGGCGTGATCGATGTCATTGGGGCCGCGACGCTCAGCGTCGATTCCGACAGCGTGATCGTCAATGCCGGCACCCTAAAAGCGACCGCGGGCGGCGAGCTCGCGATCGATGGCAACATCAGTAACTTCGGCGGTGCGATCGCCGCGTCCGGAAACAACTCGGTGGTGCAACTCTCGGGCGCGACGATCACGGAAGGCTCGATGTCAATCGGCGCGACCGACACGCTGGCGATCGAAAGTGGTTCGGCCAGCTCGCTCAACGACGTCAACCTGGAGAATGCAGGCGACGTGCAGGTTGATGCCAAGTCGCAGGCGACGACATTGATTCTGACCGACGGCACCATAATGACTGGCGGCACGCTGTCGATCGGCGCCGTGGGCGAGGTCGAAATCCTGAGCGGCGCCGATGATTCCGGCGCCACGCTCGAGAATGTCGACGTGAGCAATGCCGGCACACTCGCGATCACCAATTCCGCAACGTTGACGCTCGCCGGGACCATCGACGGCGGCACCATCACCAACAACGGGTTGATTGACATAACCGGTGCCAGCACGATCGATGACGGTGCCGTCCTGACCGGCGGCGAGATTGCGATCCAGAACGGGCAGGCGCTGACGCTCAACGGCGCCACTGTCGAAGTCCAGCGCGATCGCGGCCACGGCGACCTACTCGTTCATCGGTGTCGCGGATCCGTCGGCCGTCACCAGCGATTATGCACTCGCTGGGCAGGGCCTTGAGATCAATAATGCCGGTGAAGTCGTCGGGAACTACGGCGATGCTAACGGGAACTTCTACGGCTTCACCGACAGCGGCGGCAGCTACACGACTGTCAACGACCCGCTGGTCATCCAGAACGGCTCTTCCCAATCAGGCACCACCGTCACGGGCATCAACAATTCCGGGACGCTCGTCGGCTATTACCAGAACTCAAGCGGCGGCTTTAGCGGCTTCGTCGACAACAACGGCAATTTCACGACTTTCAACAACTCGGCGGCGCCCGAGAGCACGTTCGGCCTGGGCATCAGCAACTCCGGCGAGATCGTCGGCGTCGTCTACGTGGGCAACAATGAAACCGAAGGCTTCATCGACAACGCCGGCACCTACACCAATCTGCAGGATCCGAATGCCTCAGTAAGCAACGGTGGCACCTATAGCTTCGCCATCAACACTTCGGGCCAGGTTCTAGGCGATTATTACGACACCAACGATGACGTTCACGCCTTCATCTACAACGGGACCTACACCGATATCAGCGATCCGGCGGCGGCAGAGAGCGCGTCCGGCGGCGGCCTCTCCGGCACCCACGCCACAGCGATCAACAGTTCCGGCCAGGTTGTCGGATATTATGTCGATGCCAACGGCGTGCCGAACGGCTTCCTCTACAGCGGTGGCACCTACACCACATTGGACGACCCAGCAGGCGTCAATGGCACCGTTGCCGAGGGGATCAACGATGCCGGCGAGGTCGTCGGCTATTACTTCGATGGCAACGGTAATACTCAAGTCTTCACCTACAGCAATGGCGTCTATACCGATCTGAATGATCCCTCGATTGCCGAGGGCGGTGGTATTCAGGACCTGGCAATCAATAACGCCGGCCAGATCGTCGGTACTTACAACAATGGCGAGTTGCAGGGCTTCCTCGCCGACCCCGGCCAGACGACCGTGGGCGCGCTCGACATTGACGGCAACACCACGATTTTGGATACGTCACTGAGCGGCGTGACGCTGACCGTCGCGAGCGGCGTGACGCTGACGCTCGACGACGTGATCGCCTCCGGCGTCACCATCAATGCCGATGCTGGTGCCAGCATCGAAGTCGACGCCGGCGAGACACTGACCTGGGCCGGAACCGATACCATCAACGCATCGGCGTTCGTTTTCGATAACTCCGGCCACATCGTTTATACCGGCTCGCTGACCAACGATTTTACCACCGTGACGTTCGAAGGCTCCGGCACCGTGACCCGCGACGGCGGCTCGGCACCTTCCACCGCTGCGCATATAACCCTCACAAACGAAGGCAACACCTTCGACGGTTATGGCACGCAGGGTAACGGGGCGGGCGAGCTGATATTCATCAATGAAGCGGCAGGCACCGTCGATGCCGACTTCAGCGGCGAGACTTATGCCTTCGATCCCGGTAATTCGACGACCAATTCCGGCACTTTCGAAGCCACCAACGGCGGTTTACTGCTGATCGAAAGCACGGTCGCAAACGACACCACGGTGATTGCTAATACCGGCAACGGCAACGTGGAGGCCGAGGCGAATTCGGAAGTTGAACTGTCGAGTGCGGTGATCGACTTCGGCATGGTTTCGACCGCCGCGACGGGCGTCATCGTCGGCAGCGGCGCTAGCGAAATCGAAAATGCTATCATCGACAATCTCGGCAAGCTCGGGACCTCGGGCGGCACGCTCACGCTCACAACCGGCGACACCGTCACCAACACCGGCACATTCGAGGTAAACGGCGGAACGCTTGACATCGTCGATACCGTCACTGGCAGCGGCGGGTCGGCCTCGATCCACGGCGGGACGTTCCAGCTCGGTTCAACCGATGCGCAGGCGCTAACATTCAACAATAATGACGCTGGCACGTTGGCGCTTGGCGATGCGGCTGGCTTTACTGGCGCGATCAGCGGCCTCGTCGTCGGTGACGCTATCGACCTCACGAATATCGCACCGTCGTCGATTACCTCGACATCGATCAACGACGGTACCCTGACGGTCAATGTGCAGGGCAGCGCTACGCCCCTGACCTATCAGGTCGCGGGCGCGCTCACCGGAAATTATTTTGTTGTGCAAAACGATAGTGGGAGCGGTAGCGATCTCGTGCTGTCGCCGGACGTGCTCGCTATTTCGGTGGCGACGACCGACAGCAATCTTGGCGTCCAGGTCGGCCAGACACTGGTCGCGCAGGCGACGCTTGACGCTGGCGATGCCGGCGCCACGGTCGCTTATCAGTGGCAAATCTCGAGCAATTCCGGCGCAACGTGGACCGATGTGCCGGCGACCACGACCGGCGATTACAGCAACGGTACGTTGGCTTCGTTCTATCAGCTCCCTGAGGCGGACGAAGGTGACCTGGTCCGGGCGCAGGCCTCCTTCACCAACAGCTCCGGCCAGTTAATTACGGCGACCAGTGCATCGACCGGTCCGATCACCGACGTCACGCCGGAGATCACGCTGCCATTCAGCTATGCGGTCGACGATCTCTCGATCGATAAGGCCAACGCGAGCGGCACGCTCGTTCAAATCTACAACGACACATTTGGCCAGGCGCCGCCGGTTTCTCCTGACGTTTCCGGCAGCAGCGGTCCCACGCCGGTCGAGTTCTCCACGCAGGGGAGCGTGTGGACCGAGGGCACGAACAATGCTGGCCACGCGGCAGCGATCCTATCATCAACGGGCGTTGCGCCGGGCGGCTTTAATAATTCCAATGCCGACGTTGTTGCGTTCCTGAATACCAACATCGCACCGCAGGGCACCGGCACGGGCGACAGCAACAGCGGCCTTAAGGAAAACGTGGCCTTCGAGGTCGCCGCCACATTCGACCTGCCAACTGGGACGGTGCGCGGCAACATCGGCCTCCAGCTCAACGACGGAACATCGACGCAAAATCCCGATCAAGTCGTGAGTCTGGTTCTTACGGGTGGAAGCAACGGCACCAGCGTCGTCGAGCTGGAGCAACAAAATCTTGCCACCGGCAGCACTTCAATCCTCGCCAGCCAGACGCTCACCGTACCGCAAGGCGACGATGAGATTGAGTTCCAGTTCTCGCCCACCTCGTCCCTAACTCGCAGACCATCGCCGGCTCATTCGAGCTTTTTGATAACGGCGTGGCGGACCCGACCACGGCGACGTCCTTTACGCCGACCGGCACCATATTTACTAACGGCGTGACCTGGACGCGGGCCGACATTTTTGCCGGCATTACACCCGGCGTGGGCCTCAACATTGGTGCCGGAGTTTCGCCGCACGCGGGCCAGACGCTTACAGCGAGTGCCACCACCAACGACCCCAACGCCACCGCTATTAATTACCAGTGGGAAAAATCGACCAGCGCGTCGTTCACGACGTTCTCCGACATCGGCACCGATATCGCGAGCTATACGGTCAAGGGCTCCGACGTCGGTGACTTTATTCGCGTCGTCGCCACGACGAACGATAGCAGCAATCCCACGACCGCGATGAGTGCGGTGACGGGAACTGTGCTCCCGACGGCGACCGCGCCGACGATCACGGGCACATTGGGAGGTCAGACGACGACCTCGGAAGCGCCGGTCACGCCGTTCTCGGGCGTGACGATCGGCGACGCCAACAATAACGGGACGAATACGGACACGCTGACGATTACGTATGCTGCGGGCGACGGCACGCTGACGGATGGCGCAGGCTTCCACGGCACGAGCAGCCTGAGCGGAGCGAGCGGCGATTACACGCTGACGGGAACCGCGGTGGCGATTACGGCCGAACTCGATGCATTGTCATTCACGCCTGTCGACGGCGTGCCGAACACCGCGGTGACTACGACCTTCACGCTGAGCGATCTGAGCAGCGTCTACGGCACCGCGACCGTCGACACACCACCACGGTGACCGACAGCGATCCGCCCTCGGGCTCGGTGACCGATACTTGGACCGCAGGTGTCAGCGGCGACTGGACCGATGGCGGCGATTGGAGCGCCGGTTCGTCGCCGAGCGCGGGCGACCAGGCGGCAATCGGGACTGGTGGAAATCCGCAGTTCAACTCCAACGGCTCGCTCGACGATATCGCCTTGCAAAACGCTGGAACGCTTGGCGTGGCGTCCGGTGCGACGCTGCTCCTTGACGACGGCACGACGGTGTATAGGCGGCACGCTATCGACCGGCAACTATGGCACGACTCGACATCGAGTTGGGTCCCAGCAACATCACCAACCCCGACGCTACCTTCGACGGCGTCACCGTCGACAATTATTTAGGAACCCCATCGAGGTCGGCGGGTCGAGCCCGGCGACGCTGCTCCTTGACGACGGCACGACGGTGTATGGCGGCACGCTATCGACCGGCAATTACGGCACGATCGACATCGAGTTGGGTCCCAGCAACATCCACCAACCCCGACGCCACGCTCGATGGCGTCACCGTTTACAATAATTCTTTTGTCGGAGGCATCGAGGTCGGCAAGTCGACCACAGCGACGCTGCTCCTTGACGACGACACGACGGTGTATGGCGGCACGGTAACGATCGGCTCCGCCGGCGAACTCGACATCGAGGGCGGTTCCATCCCGAGCGTGACGCTCGATGGCGTGAATGTCGATAGCAATAACAGCATCGAAGTTGGCGTGTCGTAGATGTGACGTTCACGCTCGACGACGGCACGAAGTTCGAGGGTGGTTCCTTGACTATCAACGGCGGCTCCACGCTTGACGTCGAATTCGGTTCCAACGGCTTCTCCGGCGCCGCCGGCGCTGCGCTCGATAACGTCAGCGTCTCAGGCTCCGGGACCATCCTGGTCAACTCCGAAGGCAACGGAGCCGACTGGCCTTAGGCGGCGACACTTTGGTCTCCGGTGCGCTGCTTTCGATCGCCGCCACGGGCACCGTCCAAATCGGCGCCGACGTTTCCGGCGACGACTATGTCTCCCCCACGCTCATCAGTCTCACGGCGGACAATGCCGGTACGATCAGATCGAACCCAATGCGACGCTTCTGATAGGCGGTACTGTGACGCTCAATGGCGGCGGCACGGTCGAGCTGATGACTGCAACTGAGGAGTTCGCGGGCGCGATCGCCGGCGCGGGCACCGGGACGCTGGACAATCACAACAACACCATTATCGCCGATGGCTTTGGCACCGGTATTGGCATCGGCGATCAATCGCTGACCTTTATCAATAAGTAGGGCGGCACGGTCGACGCCGATGGCAATGACAGCGCCAACAACAACAATGATGTGTCTATCGCCATCAATACAGGTAATGTGCTCACCAACCAGGGCGTGTTCGAAGCAACCAACGGCGGCACGCTGTTCATTGACGACGCACTAAACAATTCCGGCACCGTGCTGGCGGACAGCGGCACAGTGGCCTTCTCCCTTGGCGCCTCCGTCTCCCTTGCCAATATCGGGTCCGGAGCGGTCCAGATCGCCGATGGCGGCATCGTTGAATTCCTTGGTCCGACCGACGATCAACCCGACGTCACGTTTGCCGGACCCGGCACGCTCGAGGGGGCGAGTTACCACGGCACGATCATCGGCTTCGGCACCGGCGACGCGATCGATCTCCTGGACGACGTTACGTACACGGCGGGTCAGACCGTCGACTGGACGCAGGTGACCACGGGCACTGACGCCGGCGGCACTCTGCAGCTTTACAACAGCAGCCACATACTGGAAGCGACGCTGGACCTAACCGGCACCTATTCGCAGGACGATTTTGCGCCCGTGCCCGACAGTTCCAGCGCAGATGCCGGCACCGAGATAGAGTTCAGCTTGCCCAACTACACTTTCATCACGGATTTCACAAAAAACAATAATATCCAAGCCGACCTCATCAAGGAGTTCCCAACCGGGCAGTTCACGGCAAACAATTCACTCGCCACTCCATTTGATATTGCATCCGACAGCAACGGCAATAATTACTATGATGGGTTCACGAATGGCAGCGCGCTAACTATCGACGTATCAATTTCCGACGTCACGAATGTGTACACGTTGATGAACGCGTATTCGCCCGGATCGGGGTTCGAAATCGCCACGGTCGAGTTCATCGCGACCGGCGGCATCACAGAAACGTTTGAGCTCGTCAACGGCGACAATATTCGTGATTTCTTTCAGGGTAATTCTGCGAATACCCTCAACAACACGCCGATCAGTGACCCATCGGCCGAAAATGCGTTTAGCATTACGACCACCGGGACTGACGGCGGCAGGACCGGCAATACCAGCACTGGGTCGTCCGGGACGTATAACATC
Organism: uncultured Alphaproteobacteria bacterium; assembly: GCA_963743395.1. Taxonomy (GTDB): domain Bacteria; phylum Pseudomonadota; class Alphaproteobacteria; order Rhizobiales; family Xanthobacteraceae; genus BOG-931. The sequence continues at coordinate 2,465 of CAVUPV010000006.1, read as the reverse complement.
GACGAACAGGATTTTCGCTCTTTAGTTCGGCTTTTGCTTCGCAAACATTGACGGAAATCGTAATCACCGATCTTGGCGGGGCGAGAGGTGGCTCGAACGTGCCGACTCTCCTGGGAATTACGGCCGAGTCCGGGAACGGGCCGCCGGTGATCGCGGTGCCGGGCGAGCAAATTCTTGGTGTTGACCAGGCGACGGCGATCTCCGGGGTCACCCTATCGGAGAGCGGCAACACCACGGGCGAGACGTTCACCGTGACGCTGCTCGACGGCACCGGCGAACTATCGGCGAACACGAACGGAACGGGCGGCGGCGGCACCATCACGGGAACTGGAACCACTGACCTGATCGTCAGTGGCACGCTGACCCAGGTGAATGCTGACCTGGCCACGCTAACGGACACAGAGACCACGACTGTGTCTGAACTCATGACGTTGAACGCGACCGATAGCTTGGGCAATAGCGCCACACAGCAGGCGATCGCGGTGAACCCTGATAACTGGATCGGCGGCACCGGCAATTGGACCACTACGAGCGATTGGTCTCTCAGCGCCGTTCCGACCTCGGCCCAGACCGCCGATCTCGGTGCCAGCGGCAGCTATACCGTCAGTAGTTCCGGTACCGTAACGGTGAGTGGATTGGTTAGCACTCCGACCGCGACGTTAGACATTACCGGCGGCGCTTTCACCGTCAGCAGACTATGCAGGACAGGGCCCGCTAATTCTATCCGGCGGTACGCTGAACATCGGTAGCAGCACTGCTGCCGCGGCGACGCTGACTCAGTCCGGCGGCACGCTTAACGGCACCGGCATGCTGACGGTGACGGGATTATCGACATTATCTGGCGGCACGCAGAGCGGCACTGGGACGACGGTTGCGCAGGGCGGCGCGGCGTTCAGCTCGACAGGTTTTGGGTTTGGCGCTGGTCGGACGCTGCAACTGGACGGCACCAGCACGGCGAGCGGGACGGAAGTTCAGATCAATCTGAACGCCGTCAACACGCCCACCGCCGGAACGTTGATGATTGCGAGCGGAGCGACGTCAACGATCAGACGACGGGCAGCGGGTTGGACATCGTTGTCAGCAATTTTGGCGGCGGCGACAACGGCAGCACGGCGGCGGTGAACAACGAGGGCGCGTTCAGAAGACCGGTAGTGCGACGACCTCGACGATCAACACGCTGTTCAATAATAGCGGAACCGTGAATGTCGAGGCTGGCACGCTGGATCTGACCAACGGCGGCACGGATGTCGGGGCCACCTACGAGGGTACCGGAACGATTGAGTTCAGCGGCGGCACGCGGACGCTGGATGCCGCATCGAGCATCACAACAGAGAACGTCGTCTTCTTGGGCGGAACCGAAACTGTCAACGGTACCTATAACGTCTCCGGTACGACGACGATCAATGGCGGAACAGCGACGCTTGCGGGCTCGCTCACGGATCTTGGCAACGTGCTGAACATTAGTTCGGGTACGCTGAACTTGAACGGGCTGAGCGCGACTGTAAGCAGCTTGACGGAATCTGGTGGTCTGTTGGCTGGCACCGGCATGCTGACGGTGACGGGATTATCGACATTATCTGGCGGCACGCAGAGCGGCACTGGGACGACGGTTGCGCAGGGCGGCGCGGCGTTCAGCTCGACAGGTTTTGGGTTTGGCGCTGGTCGGACGCTGCAACTGGACGGCACCAGCACGGCGAGCGGGACGGAAGTTCAGATCAATCTGAACGCCGTCAACACGCCCACCGCCGGAACGTTGATGATTGCGAGCGGAGCGACATTCAACGATCAGACCACGGGCAGCGGGTTGGACATCGTTGTCAGCAATTTTGGCGGCGGCGACAACGGCAGCACGGCGGCGGTGAACAACGAGGGCGCATTCGAGAAGACCGGTAGTGCGACGACCTCGACGATCAACACGCTGTTCAATAATAGCGGAACCGTGAATGTCGAGGCTGGCACGCTGGATCTGACCAACGGCGGCACGGATGTCGGGGCCACCTACGAGGGTACCGGAACGATTGAGTTCAGCGGCGGCACGCGGACGCTGGATGCCGCATCGAGCATCACAACAGAGAACGTCGTCTTCTTGGGCGGAACCGAAACTGTCAACGGTACCTATAACGTCTCCGGTACGACGACGATCAATGGCGGAACAGCGACGCTTGCGGGCTCAGCTCACGGATCTTGGCAACGTGCTGAACATTAGTTCGGGTACGCTGAACTTGAACGGGCTGAGCGCGACTGTAAGCAGCTTGACGGAATCTGGTCCTGTTGGCTGGCACCGGCATGCTGACGGTGACGGGATTATCGACATTATCTGGCGGCACGCAGAGCGGCACTGGGACGACGGTTGCGCAGGGCGGCGCGGCGTTCAGCTCGACAGGTTTTGGGTTTGGCGCTGGTCGGACGCTGCAACTGGACGGCACCAGCACGGCGAGCGGGACGGAAGTTCAGATCAATCTGAA
>CAVUPV010000005.1:117500-436664 GCA_963743395.1 uncultured Alphaproteobacteria bacterium | reverse complement strand
CGGACATCGGGCGGGTTGGCATTTTGGTTCCTATAAGGGGGTTTATCGGAAGTGATATTGATGTCCACTTTCGGGGGCAAAGCGGACACCGCAGAGTGGAGCCGCCGCGGCAGCTTTTGACCCTTAACGGACCTTTGGTCATTCTCCGCGACGCTATCCCGGGTCTAGGTATCGCCGTTGTTTCCGACCAGCCTCCTTTCAGGACTTGCGTAAATTTGCTACGGACAGACAGGGGGGCGGCGCTCTAAAGTCCTGGTGAAGGCGCGGTCGCAGCCGACCGCGTCGGTTGTCCCTAATAGCGCCGGTCATGAGGGCTATTAGTGGCCTCGCACATATTCATCAGCCATTCGTCGAAGGATCAGAAGGTCGCGCGGACCATCTGCACGGCGCTCGAAAATCGCGGGCTCACGTGCTGGGCTTACTCCCGCAACGTTCAGCCGGGCCAGAATTTCCAGGAACAGATCGTCAGGGCCATTCGCGCCGCCAAGATCATGGTGCTGGTCTTCACCGCCAACGCCAACAGTTCGAACGAGATCAAGAAGGAGCTCGCGATCGCCAGCCAGAACAATCTGGTGGTCATTCCGGTGCGGATCGAGGACGTGATCCCAAATGAGGCGTTCGCCTATGAGTTTGCGACCCGGCAGTGGATCGACCTCTTCGACGACTGGGAAAATTCGATCGCGCGATTGGCGGACTTATCGCCACCACCAGCGACGATCAACCATTGGGCGATCAAGCGAAAGCGGGTTCGGGAGCGCCGAGCGATGTGGCCGTTCCGGCAGTCGGCAAAGTGATTAAGACTGTTCCACGCCGGCCGTCAGCCCGGCGTCTTTCATGCAGCATCCGGCATCACGATGGGCAATGATCGCCGGCGTTGCCGTCATCGTCGTCGCCGGCATCGCCTTCGTAACGTTACGGCGGCAGCCAGCATCCCTGGCGCAGCAGCCAGCCGCTAATGCCACCAAAACCATGGCGTCGGATCTGCTGCGGCTCGATCTTGTGACCGACTGCGACCGGTTGGCGGCGCTGCCCGGCGATCCCGATGTCCCGCAAGGCGTTATCGGTGTCTTGATGGCAGCTCAAATCGACATCGTGCCGGCGCTCACGGCCTGTGACGCCGCATTGCGCCAGTATCCCGATGTGATGCGTTTCACCTTCCAGGTTGGACGTGTCGCGTATGCGCAAAAGAATTACGGGCAAACGCGCGAGCTCTTCGAGAAAGCAGCCGCCGCTGGCTCCAAAGGCGCGATGAATGGTCTCGGCAACCTTTATCAAAGGGGAAACGGTGTACTGCAGGATTATACCCAGGCGCTCAATTGGTATCAGAAGGCCGCGGCTGCGGGCGTGACTTCTTCCTTTGCCAATGTCGGCAACTTTTATTTCTACGGCTACGGCGTTCCCCAGGATTATGCCGCGGCGCGCACGTGGTACGAAAAGGCCGCAGCCGCTGGTGACGCAGGCGCGATGAGTAATCTCGGAAATATTTATAAAAACGGCAACGGCGTCGCGCAGGATTATGCCGCGGCGCGCACGTGGTACGAAAAGGCCGCCGCTGCCGGTAACGCAACCGCGATGAATAATCTCGGCGCGCTTTATCAAAACGGCTACGGCGTCGCGCAGGACTATGCCGCGGCGCGCACGTGGTACGTGAAGGCGGCCGCTGCCGGATACGAACCGGCAAGTGTAATGATCAAACAAATTGACTCGAGCACGCAGCAGTCGGCTGTGCCGAGCGCGGCTAAGCCCCAGCCCGCCCCAACGCCGGCGGACCGGCTGGGACGCGTGTGGAAGGAGAGAAGAAAGCGGCTGGACGGGCGTGTGGACGCGGCGCGGGACCAGTTCGGCCTTCGACGCTCATTGGACGCATCCGACCCAGGGCACAGTGGCTGCCACTCTTTTCATGGTCCTCAGCGGCAATCAGTTGATCATAAACCGTACTGACATAACCGGCGGCCAATGGAACTATCAGGGGACGATGGCGGCCGATTTTGGGAGCGTGAGCGGAACCTATTCCCGTTACGGGAGCAACGACAATTGGATATGGCGTGCGTCAATTGGCAATTGAGCTTCGGTTGAACGTGCCGCTTGAGCGCGCGAATTTAGTTGACGGGTGCTGGCCGCTAACCGTCTGCGTCGTGCCGGCCAATCGCAGATTTGCCCCGTTGAATCCCCCCGATCACGTTGCAGTGCATAAGTCCGCTATTGGCCCTTAGCGGACACGCTACCTGACGAGAGCCGCGGCAGCTTTCGGGGGTAAAGATGGGGTAATCGGCCGGCAGCTTGTGGATAGCTGAGGGATTTTGGGTGCTGCGCTTCAGGCTGATGGTGAAACGAGGTCACCGTGGTTACGGGCCTCAAGCATCAGAAGGAGAAGCGCAGCATGGACCATTTTGCTGGACTGGACGTATCGGTCAAGGAGACCAGCGTCTGCATTGTGGATGACACGGGCAAGATCGTTCGGGAAGTGAAGGTGGCGAGCGAGCCGGAAGCGTTATTGGTGGTGCTGAAGAACCCCTCCTACCGCTTCAAGCGGATTGGGTTGGAAGCAGGTCCGCTGTCGCAATGGCTTTTCGGCGCACTCGCCGAAGCGGGTTTGCCAGTGATCTGTGTCGAGACGCGGCAAATGCGGGCGGTGCTGAAGGCGCAGATCAACAAGACCGACCGCAACGATGCGCGTGGCATGGCGCAGATGATGCGGGTTGGGCTTTACCGTCCGGTGCATGTGAAGACGTTACGCAGTCAGAAGCTGCGGATGCTGCTGACCCATCGCAAGCTTTTGCAGTCGAAGGCGATCGCCATCGATAACGACCTGCGCGGTACGTTGCGCAACTTCGGTCTCAAGGTGGGCATGGTCGGGATGGCGAAGTTCGAGACCCGCATCAAGGAGCTGGTCGAGAACCTACCCGATTTGGCGATGCTGGTCGAACCGCTGCTCATTGTACGGCGGGTGCTACGCGAACAGATCGGCATCCTGCACCGCCGCTTGCTGGCCGTTGTCCGGGAGGATGACGTGTGCCGGCGCCTGATGACGGTTCCAGGTGTCGGTCCAGTAGTGGCACTGACCTTCCGCGTCACCGTCGACGTGCCAGCTCGCTTTCGGAACTCCAAGTCGGTCGGGCAGCGGACACGGCCTGTGTCAGCTGCCGCGGCAGCTTGTGACCCAAAACGGACATCGGTCACTTGGACTTGCACGAGAATTCCTTATTTCGGACCTGATGCGGCCTCAAACGAGTGTTTGAATTTCAATCGACTGTTTGAAATCAGCGTCGATTTGAAATCAGCGTCGAGATGTGGTGCACCATGCTTTTGCGCGAAACACAGCCCCCCTTTACTCGTCGGTCTTGGGGTCCGAATCCGTGCTCGAACTGCGGACGGCCGATGCAGCTGGCTCGCAATGGCGCACACTCCGGCGGCATTTCCGCGGTCGTTAGTTACGGGTGCGCTGAATGCGGAATCTGGATGACCGAGTTCTACGGACACCCAGAGCCGCGAGACCATCGGTTGAGCCTGTAGGTCTTAGCGATACGAGGCCAGCGTCTCGCCAGCGTTGCGGCGCGTCGGTCGATCGCTGCCTAATCGATCAACTCTGGCGCGCCGGGACCTGCAGGGAGAATGCGGTGTCCGCAGCACCGTCAGCAATCACGAGACGACTATCACCTCGCAACGGCCTCCATGAGCGCAGCAATCGTTATCGTTGCGAAATTGGAGAAGGTATCGGATATCGCGTAAGGCAAGATGATCTGATCGCTGTGACGCATTGCGCCGCATGTATAGACAACGTTGGGCACGTAACCTTCGCGTTCGGTGGGCTCGGGGCGAACAAGCGGGTCACGCGAGCGTGCTAGAACTTTTGACGGATCTTTTTTGTCCAGGAGAGCCGCCCCGATCGAATATTTCCTGACTGGACCAACTCCGTGCGTTAGCAGCAGCCAGCAGTCGTCCAGCTCGACGGGTGAGCCACAATTACCGATCTGGACGAATTCCCAGGGGTACTCGGGCTGAAGAATGGGACTACCACCGTCCCATGTGTAAAGGTCATCGGAATAGATCAAGTAGAGGTTCTCGTTGTCCTGCCGGCCGATCATCGCATAGCGGCCATCGATTTTTCGCGGAAACAGAGCCATTCCTTTATTGCGCGCTGCCGATCCGCCGAGTGGAGTCATCCGGAACGACCGAAAATCAGTGGTTTCGATCAGCTCGGAGCGGATCGCCCTCCCGCTATACGCCGTGTAGGTCGCGTAGAACGTTTTTCGTGCACCGTCATCGAATTCGACGAATCGGGCATCCTCGATGCCGTTTGCTTGAGCGTCGGTGATCGGAAAGATAATGCGTTCGCTCAGCTCTTCGTCATCTCGGAATACCACTTCGATGTCGTCGCCATTTGGCGTTGGCGTCCGCCTTCGGACCTTCGGGACCGCCGCGAGGCGCGCGGTCGAATCGACGCTGACGCCTCCGTCGGCAGCTATGGTGCCGGACCGAAACGTCAGTGATGAAATATGTCCCTCGCCGACGGCACGCAGAACTCAAGATGAAGCGACAGCCATTTTCCGGCGCGCCAGTCTGATCGGGGTGTCGGACGATACTCGGGTTGAACAAAGCCGATGCCTCGAATGAGTATTCGCTGAGAAAATATGCACCGATCAGGCGGCGTTGCGTCTTATTCAATTCGGCATGCGGTTCCAGTGCGTCTTCCATATCCGCCGCGCGGGTCTCGAAGATGTCGATCAGATTCCGGTGACGACCTTCGAAGGTATCGAGCACATCGGTCAATTGTTGTGCAGCAGCTTCGGCATCGAGGCGAAGCACCCTGCCAACGATATTATTGGCTCGAATTTTATCTGTTGGGTTGAGGTCTCGAGGTTCCGTTGCCGGTTTGAAGGGTCGGACGAGAACTCTTGCCGGATCCGGGCGCAGATATAAGCTCTGGCGATTCATGAATCGAAATTGGGACAAAGACGCTCCCTGGGATTGTTCGAAGTGGAATCGGGCGATAAACGTCCTCACCTACGAACTTAGATGCGGGTCTCGTTCGGTCCGTCGCGGTCGCACGGTTAAACCGGCGAATCTCCACAAGACTTAGAAGATACGATAGCACCGATTCTGCACCCTTGTTCTGATTAGATCGATCCGGATGAAGCCCATCGAGGCAGCTGCCCGTTTCCGGATCGATCAGTGCTGTCTGCAGGTCATTTTCGCCCTGAAACCATTGAAATGCGCGGAACGCCTCTATCGGCCACTCAGCGCTGTCATTTGCCCGCCACGCAGCAAGGCAAGCGGAAATTGTTGCCGACGCCTCGACCGGCTGCTGATCGAACGCCTCCGGCTTCTGGCGGTGCCTGCCAAAGCTTTTGGTTCCAACTGGTCTAAAGTACCCCGATGATGCAGTCTGAAGTGAGTTGAGCCACCGGAGCGATCGGAGGCCACCCTGGACATACGATGGGGTGTGGGTCGCCAGTCCGGTTTGGATAAGCGCTTGAGGAAGCCGCGCATTGTCGTATGCGAGCAGGTCCTCATACCAGACCCAGTCATCAGTTTCCGTTACAGAAATCAGCGACATCAACCTGTCGGCCAGCAGTATGCGGAGACGGTTGGCGAGAACGTCCCCAACGGCCAGCGCGCAGTAGGCGTCCAATCCCAAGAGCGCGAACGCCCAGGCTCGCGGCGAAGAGAATTCCTCGACGACGGGAAGCGCGGTCTTGAACAGCGCTCCAGCCCATCTGCGGCGAGATGGATCAATGTCGTGCCGTGCGCATTCGGCCAATGCCCAAAGCGTCCTGCCATGACTATCTTCCGAGCCCTGCTCTTCCAGCCATCGCCGGTCATAGCTCATAAAATTTCGAAACCGACGGGTTTCCGGGTTCCAAGCATGCTGGATGAACGCCGCAAAGCGCGCGGTGATTGATTTAGACAATTGCACTTCGCCGAAATTCGCAAGCAAGCTTGAGAAAAGTAGCGCGCGCGCATTGTCGTCGGCACAGTAGCCATGGGAGCGGTCGGGTACTGAATGGACGGCGTGTTGGAGCATGCCTGTGCTGTCGCAGAGCGAGAGGAAATGCCCAATCCGAATCTCCGGTATGAGGCGTCCATTTCTTCCAGAGACGATCGCATCAATGGGAAGTGATCCTCCCGGCCGGGCATTCTCACTTTCGGTCTCGAAGCCGGCGAGATAACGCCTGGCTGTTTGCACCCAGGTCATTGATCGGCTCGCCGCGTAAGCACGCTTGCGCATGGTATAGCGGCGGACGTCGTTCGTAAGCAGACCGGCGATCTCGGCGCCCAAAGCTTTGGCATCGCCAAAAGGAACCAGAATGCCGCACCCGTCGCTCAGCAGCTCCTTCGCGTGCCAGTAGGGTGTCGACACGACTGCTTTTCCTAATCCGAAACTGTATGCGAGCGTGCCGGAGGTCATCTGAGCTTCATTGAGATAGGGAGTCGTATAAACGTCGCACATTGAAATGAAATCCAGCAACGTTGCCTGGTCCACGAACTGGTTGAAAAAAGCGACGTGCTCTTTGATGCCGAGGTCTCGCACGCGGGCTGTCAGACTGTCGCGATAGGCCTCGCCCTGTTCCCTCACCAGCTTCGGGTGGGTGGCGCCAAGAATGACATAGACGGCGTTCGGGCACGATTTGATGATTTTGGGCATGGCATCGAGCATGGTCTCAATGCCTTTGTTTGGGGACAGGAGACCGAAGGTCAGAATGATCATCTTCCCGGCAAAATCGAATTTGGCCTTGGCGTGATGCGTTTCGAGGAATGGAAAATCCGGTATTCCGTGGGGTATGACCTCAATCTTGCGAGTTGGCACGCCATGGACAGAACGGAGAAATTCATGCCCTGTTTCCGACATGACGACGATTCTTGCTGAAACGTCTATGATCCGACGCATCACGTCGTATTGGATGGCTGTCGGTTTGGCGAGAACTGTGTGTAGTGTCGTGACGATAGGCATTTCGAGGCGCGACAAGAGCTCGAGGATGTTACCGCCGGCCGCACCTCCGAAAATTCCATATTCGTGTTGAAGACACACAACATCGAATCCGGCGCTGTTCAGAAACTCGGCCGCCTGGACATAGTCACCGATCGTTTCGTCGTGAATCTCGAATCGCACTGCCGACGGATAGTCATAAGTGCGGTCCGCGTCCGTCATGGCGACGACGCAGGTCTCGAGATCCGGCCGAGCGGCCGAGACTGCTCGGTGAAGATCTTGGGTAAACGTGGCGATACCGCAACGGCGCGGAAGATAGTTCCCTATAAAACCCACGCGCCGAAGGAGTTTCATTTGATTGTTTCCACGCGGCCATAACTTGGGGCACTCTTTGCTTGAGTGAGAGAAGTCGGCACCTCCGTCGGCTGCCCGACATCGACCGGACCCGGCTCCGCGAGACGCTGCAACAGTTGAGGAACGGGCCCATCGCCCGTGTACGCCACGAGCGCTACAATGCCGCCAGCGCCGGCGTGAATATCGACGCGATCTGATTGCGCAAAAAGAGCGTCACCCATGGCAACTTCAAACGATCCGGCGACAGCGCCGCCGCTAAGAACGAGAATCCAAGTCTCCCGTTCCGCCTCCATGTACCAAGAGGAATTTGGGGCCAGAACTATGCGTTCGAATACGAAGTGTTGGTTGGAAACGAGAAGCTTCCGTTCAGCGGTAGATTGCCTCGGGTACACCTGAAAACTAGCTGGTTCGGCATGCGCCGCCACTATAGCGCTTTCGATATGAAGTTCACGTTGCCTACCGGGATCGAACAGACGGAATGTCGCGTCACTCCGCTGTTGGAGTTCTGCAATGACAAGACCAGCGCCAATCGAGTGAATCGTTCCGCCGGGCACGAAAATGACATCGTTTGCCGACACCCCATGCCACACGATCAGATTGCAGATCGAGCCATCTTCGATGGCTTTGCGCAATTGCTGCGGCGTCAGGCGTTGGCTAAGGCCAAGAGCAACCCTGGCACCAGGGGCGGCGCTCAAAACGTACCAGGCTTCGGTTTTGCCGTTTGCCAGCCCCATCGAGTGCGCAAGTGCATCGTCCGGATGAACCTGGATCGAAAGTGGCTCACTCGTGAACAGCAGCTTTAGTAGAAGCGCGGGAATTGCAGACGCGTGATCGGGCCGCTCGTACCAGATTTCACCGATCGTATTGCCGTCATGAAGTGCGCTACTCCAAGGTTTTAGATCTTCAACACCCCAAGGCTTTTTTACGGCGTGTGCGCGCGCATGTTCAATCGCCATAACCTCACCTGATGGTCGGCCGAGACAACTTACTTCAATCGCAGCAGAACGCCGAAATTTTCAGATCACCAATTCCAGCGGCGGACGTCAATCGGACGTTGATGATGGGCGCTAGGTCGGCGACAACGAAAGAAAGCACCATGAAGAAAGGAAATAGGCAAATAACTCTCGGCAACGGGCGAATGTGCACCCTTGGTAGCTTGACAGCCCCATCATGGCATATGTCGACGAGCGGTGATGATATCAAGGTCAAGCGCCACGGATATTGATAGCCGTTCAATGCATTTGCAGTGGTCAATTTTGACCAGACGCTGCTAACAGCGTGCTCCAATTTGCCCGCTTGGTGATTCGCCCGTGGCGGGGAGACGGCGATCATGGCAATTCCGAAGAATGAAAAGCACAAAGATTACGCGCATTACGCCGCGCATTGTTTGTACCTGGTGACTCAGGCAGCTGATCCGGATTCTCGGGCCATTCATCGCGAAATGGCAACCGAATAGCTAAAACTAGCGGATAGCGTTCGGCGCTCTTCAAAACCCGCGCAAATGCAAATGAAGTGATGTAGATCGCCTCAGTCGGCGGCCTTTTTAAATCGTCGCTCATGTCCGCTTCTGAGGCAAAAGCGGACGCCGCGAATTGACCGCGTCACGTCTATGTGTGACCCACAAAGCCGGTCTTCGGTCCCCAGCTATCGGGCGCCTTTTGATCTCGACTTTCGTCCGGCATACCGGGCGTCCCTCGCCGTCTTGCGTTCAATTTGCAAGGCAAGCTCACGATTCGCCTTTTCGGTCAAAGTACGTGCAGCCTGAGAGACGGCCTCGTTCTTTGCGTGCGTATCACGAGCTTTTCTTTCGGCCTTTTCAATTTCTCGGACCCTCTTGCCTTCGGCGCGATCGGCTGCACTCGCCGTCCGCGCCTTCTGCCGTTCAGCGAAGGCCGGATCGGCGGCAGCAGCGCGAAACCTCTCCAGCGCAGCTTTCTTTGCGTTCGTCGCTGCATTCCGCCGTTCTATGAAATTCAAATCTCTAAACCCAGTCATCTATCTTCACTCTGCAAGGACCTTTGTTCGGTCGAACGTTTGCTCTACACGCATTCCGAACGCGCCTCCAGCCTATCAGTTGGTGGTTTACTTCGATTGCGGCAAAGCCCGAGGCAGAGTTTCGACTTATCCACCGTCATTTCAGAGTGCGCCCTTTTATACTCATCGCACGCTTCACCACTCTATTAATGACAGAAACTGACACGCGAGGCGGTCTTCCTGTTTGCGTCTCACCGATAATGTTGCAATGCATGAGTCCGTGATTGGCCTTAGCCGACGCGCTGGTCAGTAACGGGCGTGGCAGTTTTCGGGGGTAAGAGCGCACAGGAAATGTCAGAATGGTCGCGGTAGTTTATGATCCTTAGCTGCCGCGCCGTGGCGACAATGAAAATCAGAGGCTTTCGAATTTCGCTTTATATCCTGGGTAACACTTAAAATCTTACTTCGGTCGGAACCATGTGGACTGCCAACTTTCCGCCCAACCGAGAACTTCCGATAGCGCGCTTGCGGATTTCATTTCGAGGTTCCTGACCATCGCCTGGCAGAATGCCGTCATTTCCGTTTGCGTCATTGGCTTGGTGAGCTGCTGCTTCCGCAGCTTCTCTTCCACCGTGCCTTTCGCTTCATCGTTGGTCACGGCCCGCACTTCGTCCCACTGCTTCATTGGTGCCTTACATTGATTTCTTATTTAGCCGCGGCCACGGTCGCCACCGTTACGGGCCGGAGCTAAAATGCAAGTTAGCACGTAGAGTTATCGTAGTGGTCTTAAATCGCACGACCATTTCGCTAACAACGCTCCCCTGACCGATGGCCGCCTTCGGGGGTGAAGCGAACATCGCAGACTGAAGTCTGCGCCTCTGGTTAGATCGTGTGGCAGCCGATGACCCAAAGGGACTTCATCACAAGTTCGGCAATGCGGAGCCAGCCATATCTGCGGACTGGTCGAACCAATCTGAGTTGCGGGATTGCGAAAGCTTCAGGCTCCGCCAGAGCAGTCAACGTTGTCAGACTAACCTCGGATAAGACGAGCCAAAAATAAAGTTCGTTCCTGGATTCAGTGCGTTAGCAGCATTTCGGACAAAATGCCCGACGGTGATTTAGCAGTGTCACTTGAAGAGTGCTAAAGGCACACCAATTAACGAAAAGGCGCATTTCACATTGCAACGCGCAACGAGTGTCGCCTTTTCTTCCGAAAAATTAACAGGAACACAGCTCAGGAGGAGCGCATGAAATTCCGACCACTACACGATCGCGTTGTTGTGGAGCGAATTGATCCCGAAGCGAAGTCCGCCGGCGGCATCATCATCCCCGACACCGCTCAAGAAAAGCCCTCACAGGGTGAGATCATCGCCGTCGGGCCCGGCGGCCGCGACGAGAACGGCAAGCTGATTCCGATCGATCTCAAGGTTGGCGACCGCGTGCTGTTCGGCAAGTGGTCAGGCACCGAGATCAAGCTCGACAACGTCGATTTCTTGATCATGAAGGAGAGCGACATCATGGGCGTGCTGCAGGAAACGATGGCCAAGAAGAAGGCTGCCTAAGCAATCCCATCACTGAAACAGAAATTCACGGAGTAACAAAATGTCTGCCAAGGAAGTTAGATTCTCGGTTGATGCGCGCGACAGAATGTTGCGCGGGATCGACATCCTCAACAACGCGGTGAAGGTGACGCTCGGCCCGAAGGGTCGCAATGTGGTGCTCGACAAATCTTACGGGGCACCTCGCATCACCAAAGACGGAGTGACCGTCGCCAAAGAGATCGAGCTCGAGGATAAGTTCGAGAATATGGGCGCGCAGATGGTGCGTGAAGTTGCCTCGAAGTCATCCGACTACGCCGGTGACGGCACCACGACCGCCACGGTTCTTGCACACGCGATCGTACGGGAAGGCGCCAAGTCCGTAGCCGCCGGCATGAATCCGATGGATCTCAAGCGCGGCATCGATCTGGCGGTCGAAGCGGTGGTCGAGGACCTGAAGAAGAATTCGAAGAAGGTCACCTCGAACGAAGAAATCGCTCAGGTCGGCACGATTTCTGCCAATGGCGATACCGAAATCGGCAAGTTCCTCGCCGACGCTATGAAGAAAGTCGGCAACGAGGGCGTGATTACGGTCGAAGAAGCGAAATCGTTGGAGACTGAACTCGAAGTTGTCGAAGGCATGCAATTTGATCGCGGTTACATCTCTCCCTACTTCATCACCAACGCCGAAAAGATGCGCGTGGAGATGGATGACCCCTATCTTCTGATCTACGATAAGAAGCTCTCGGGCCTGCAGGAATTGCTGCCGCTGCTTGAGGCAGTCGTGCAGACCTCGAAACCGCTCGTCATCATCGCCGAGGATATTGAGGGCGAGGCTTTGGCGACGCTCGTCGTCAATAAGCTGCGCGGTGGTCTCAAAGTTGCGGCAGTGAAAGCACCGGGTTTTGGTGATCGCCGCAAGGCCATGCTCGAAGACATCGCGATTCTCACCGGCGCTCAGGCGATCAGCGAGGAGCTTGGCATCAAACTCGACAAGGTTACAGTGAACATGCTCGGCCGCGCCAAGAAGGTAATGATCGAGAAGGAGAACACGACGATCGTCAATGGCGCCGGCAAGAAGTCCGACATCGACGCTCGCATCAGCCAGATCAGAGCGCAGATCGAGGAGACCACCTCAGACTACGACAGTGAGAAGCTTCAGGAGCGTCTCGCCAAGCTTGCGGGTGGCGTCGCGGTGATCCGCGTCGGCGGCGCGAGCGAGGTCGAAGTCAAGGAGCGCAAGGACCGCGTGGACGATGCTATGCACGCGACCCGTGCGGCTGTGGAGGAAGGCATACTTCCCGGGGGCGGCGTTGCTCTCCTGCGTGCCAGCGAGGTACTTAAGAAGTTGCGCACGCAGAACGACGACCAGAAGACCGGTGTCGAGATCGTCCGCAAAGCGCTGTCCGCTCCGGCGCGCCAGATCGCGTCCAATGCCGGTGAAGACGGCTCCGTGATCGTGGGCAAGATCCTTGAGAAGGATCAGTACGCCTACGGTTTCGACGCCCAGAATGGCGAGTATGCGAACCTCGTTTCCAAGGGCATCATTGACCCGACCAAGGTTGTTCGGGCTGCCCTTCAAAATGCAGCGTCGATCGCCGGTCTTCTGATCACCACGGAAGCCATGATCGCCGAAAGGCCGAAGAAGGATGGTGGAGTCCCGGCTATGCCCGGTGGTGGCATGGGCGGCATGGACTATTAAGCCGATCCTCAACTGAAATGACGAAGGCCCGGATTTATTCCGGGCCTTTTTTCTTGCCCGTCGCACGAATTGCCGTTTTTCTTCTTCGCGTTCTTCTCCTTGGGATGTCCGTTTATGGCCCAAAGCGGACGCGCCGTCGTGCTACTTTCGTGTCCGCTTTCGGGGGTGAAGCGGACACGGCGCGGATGACCCATCTGCGACATTGGAGTTCTCTGAAATGGCGGCCGGCTCCGGCCGCTCGTCAGTCGGAACCGCACGTGGATTGCCATAATCTTTTGATGAAATCTAATTGGCTAAAACTGGATTGGTGGCCGCAACGTTCATTAGAGGCTTAGGGACTAGAGAAGATATTTGGCTGGTGAGGCGATGAACAGGAGTTGGAAAATGTCAACGCCTAGATCGTTCGCAATCACGTCGACATTCTACAGGAAAGTCGCGCCTATCTGCGCGGTAGCTGCCGTTGGTGTGGTGCTTTGCGTAATGCCCATGTCGGTCGAACGTTCGGCAATATCAGGCATTGCTTTGTCTATTGACCAAGCGCAAGCCCGCGTCGGTAATCCGGGAAGTGCAGTCAGTGTTGCAGGAGTCAATCGGCGCAATCGGCGCGCAGAACGACGCTGCGCGACAGGCGTCACCTGCTAGCGGGCCGAAAGAAAGCCCGGTTGCCGGTCGTGCCCCAATTCATCCTCTTACGCGATAGCAGAGGCCGCCTCAATTGGCGGCCTTTCTAATTTAAGGAGGGGTGTCTGCTCTTGGCCCATAACGGACGCGCTGCCCGGCTACTGCCGCGGCAGCTATCGGTGGCAAAGCAGCCGCAACCTCTAGCTAAGTCGCGCGGCAGCTAATGACCCTAAGCAGACGTCCCCCGTCTGTGCCGGTCGGCACGAGCCGAATATCGGCTGCACTGGCCGTCTCTACGATTTCGACCACCACGGCCGACTTGTTGTCTGCTGGCGTTGTTAGCGACGCGCCGCTGGTAGGAGCTTCCGATCGATGAAGGACTGGAGAGCGGTAATAAACGCCTCCTGGGTATCAATCGCAGCGTTGAAACCGGCCTTCCGAAGCTTGATGGTGCTCACAAACGCCACAGGGCCTGCTGGGGCTCCGTATGCGAATGCGAAGTCTGCATGTTGATCACCCTGTCCGACGAAAGAGCGCAGATCGCCACTTGCAAGCCCGTACTTGGCGACGATCTTCGACCAGACATCCGCGTTCTCGCGAATATACACCGCGAGGCTGGCAGGCTCATCAGATCCCAATTCCACCCCAAGCGTCTTCGCCATCGCCGGCCACACGCTCCTCCACGCGAAGACGTCGCCATTCGTAACGTTGAATATTTCGTTCGCAGCCGGCTCGGCCTGCGCAGCCCACACCATTACTTGGCCTACCAGGTTGGCGTCGGCAGACTCCCAGACGAATGACGGGCCTCCAGGAAAACTGAACGCCTCGCCCTTCTCCCGGCGGATAGCGGCGTACACACCTATAGCAGGGAGAACGTTCAGGGCTCCAGGGGTCTCACCGGTGACGAGCTGAGGCCGCAGCGCCGTGTAGGTGAAACCGTGCCTCGCACCCATGTCGCAAACGTAGTCCTGCTGGTCGAAGAAAAAGTTCGGATGGTCGTCGCGCGGATCGCTCTCGCGGGCCGGGATCGCAATGGGATGAAGGTGCACACCGTAGGCCTTCGTTCCCTGCAGGATGGAGACATGCTTGAGCGCGGGCTTTCCCGAAATAATGGGCTCAATCACGTTATGCAGCATCGCGTTGTTGACTGCGATCTGATCAGTGTTAGACCAGCCGCTCACAGATCGCTGGCATTTTCGTAAATCGCCGCATACGCGACCCGCGTGACATCGGCGAGCAAAGACAGCGCCCCATGAGCAGCGCTACGGTCACGCAGGTCTACCGAGATGAAGTCAAAGTCCCGCCCGCTCGGCAGGTACGGCTTGCGTCTCGAAATGCCGACAACCTCCCAGCCCGCTGATAAAAAGGCCTCAATCGCGGCGACCCCGATCAAGCCGCTCGCGCCTGCTACGAGTACCTTGTTCTTCATATCGGAATCCCCTTTCTTCCCTTGAATGCTTGTAGGCGCATAAGAACTCTGTTGTTCCTTGACTCGTGGTCGGCCTTCACCGCACCGAGACCTGCTGGCTTTGTTGGCGCTCAGCGTTTGCGCTATGGAAAAAACGCCAATGCTTGGCCATGCAGCCGGGGAAATCGCACCACAGTCCCCAGACATTTGCCGCTGTTAGAGTCGAACGAAACAACCTCGTTCTGGGCAATGCAGTAGAGCTGGCCATCGGGTCCAAAGCGCAGGCCGCGGGGCCGACGAAGTTCAGCCGCTTTGCCGGGCGAGAAGACACGAACGAGATGTCCGCTCCGGGCATCGTATTCCCGCACCGAAGTCACTGCGTCGGGTGCGCCGAACGGGTGCTCGCTCGACACGACAATGTTCCCGTTGGGTGCAATCGCCAGATCAAGAGGGCTGAGTTCCGGGTCGCTCACCAGCCTGACGGGCCGCGCAACCTCGCTTGAGTCAAAGACAACGATTGTGTTGTCTCCCCCTCCGTTCGGGCCGATGCCAGAGGCGAGAAAAAATCTTTCGTCGTGACCGAACGCAAATCCGCGGGGAAACGGCACGATTGCTGTTGGCAGGAAAGGCTCGCCAGCCACGTCAAGTGAAGGCGCAAACGCTATAACTGTGCGTGCGCTCCGCGAGCCGACGTAATAGCGACTGTCCGGCCCGAAGTTCCCGCCGCCGGGATTTAATCGTTCGATCGGACCCGTGTCGCGCACCACCTTGCCATCGGCGCCGAGCGCCAGCACGCGATCGCTGCCGCTGTTGAGAAACAGCAACCCTTCGCTCCGATCGACGGAGAGACCGCGCGGGTCGACGATGCGGCTGTCATCGCTGAACACACCGACGGGTTTGCCATCGCTATCAAAGGCGAGAAGCGCGCCGAATCCGTTGCCATTCGTTCCGGATGCGCTGGTTACGAGGAGAGGCATCGTCGCTACTGTGCGCTCCCGCGTGCGACATCGGCGGCGCTGATCCCCTCCAATGCGAGCCCGAGTGTGACGCCTTCATCGATGATACGCCGCAGCTTTTGGGTCATCGCGATGCGCGTATACTTCGTGGTGAGCGATGGCAGCTTGGCCAGCCCTTCCGCGATCTCGCGGGCGCGGGACAGCAGCTTGTCCGCCGGAACGATTTCGTTGACTGCGCCCCAGTCCTTCGCCGTCTGCGCATCGAGCTCCTGGCGGGTGAGGATGAAGTAGCGGCCGCGTATGCTGCCGATGGCTTCCTGCCACAACAAATGGACACCATCACCGGACGCAACGCCTAATTCGAAATGGGGTTTGTCCTGAAAAACAGTTGAAGGTGTCGCCAGCACAATGTCGGCGAGCAGGATATACTCGGAGTGCAGCCGCGCAGGGCCGTTCACTGCGGCGATCAGTGGCACCTCGATGTCGAGAATGTTCATGAGGACTTTCCTGCCCTCGCGATAGATTTTGTCGTAGCCTTGCGGGGTGGAAAAGTCGAAACCTTCAGGGCTGATTGTCTCCATGAACGCATTACCGCTGCCGGTCAGGATGACGACGCGGTTATCGCGATCGGAGCCGATTGCGTGAAACAGGTCGACGAACTGTTCGTGAGTATGCCCGTTAAACGCCAGCGTGCCGCCATTTGTGTGAAGTGCCACTTCCAGCACGCCAGTCTTGGAACGGGTCAGTCGAGCATTGGGAAAACTGTCGCGATAAGCGTCAAAGTGACTCATGACTAGCTCCCTTTATAAAATCCGCGGCCAACTCTGGCTTACGGTACGACAGATGGCAAAACGATCAGCCACCGGGTAGATGTGCCTGACGGATAGGATTTATTCCTGCCAGGAATAGCGCGGCGACAGGGCAACAATATGGATCGATTGGCTGCCATGGAGGCGTTCGTAGTCGTAGTCGATACGGGGTCATTCTCCGCCGCAGCACGCCGCCTCAACGTAGGACAGCCAGCAGTATCGAAATTAGTGGCTCAACTTGAGGATCGGCTCGGCGTCAAACTCCTGGTGCGCACGACCCGTGGACTGACGGCGACCGAAGCGGGCCTCAACTACTACGAACGGGCGCGGCGAATGATTGAAGAGGTCGACGAGGCGGAACTCGCCGCGCGCGGCGCGGGCATTGGCCTCACGGGCCGGCTGCGCATCTGCGGGGCGGTCACATTTGCACGCATTCACCTGATGCCCCACTTACCGGAATTCCTAGCGCGTCATCCGGAACTTGAAATGGAAGTCGTTTTGGACGATCGAAACATCGACCTCGTTCAAGAGGGGATCGATGTCGCCCTTCGCATGGGGCGGCTCTCTGACTTCAGCCTGACCGCCCGGCGTATCGCCAGCGGGCGGCATGTGGTTGTCGGTACCCCGGCCTATTTCGAGCAGACAGGCGAGCCTACGGCACCCGGCGACCTCGCCGCGCACCAAGCTGTGATTTACGACCAAGAAGGAGGAGGCCGGGACTGGACCTTTCAACGTGATGATGCGGAAATTGCGGTCACATTGAAAGGTCGGCTGCGCGTCAGTGCTGCGGAGGGAGTGCGCGCCGCTATACTTGCCAATGCTGGCATCGCGGTCGCTTCTGAGTGGATGTTCTCGCCCGAGATCGCGGATCGCACGGTTAAGGTCGTTTTACAGGATTGGGAATTGCCCCGGATCGATCTCTGGGCCGTGTTTCCGGCCGGGCGAACAGCGACCACCAAAGCCCGCACCTTCACTCAGTTCGTCCAAGAGGTGATGCGCGTCCCAAGCGGCGCTGCGAGTGCACAAACATCCTGATCTACTGCCAATGTCTGCTGTTGGCCCAAAGCGGACGCGCCAGCTGTCCGTCGTCGTGTCCGTTATTGGGGGTAAAGATGGGGTAATCGGCCGGCAGCTTGTGGATAGCTGAGGGATTTTGGGTGCTGCGCTTCAGGCTGATGGTGAAACGAGGTCACCGTGGTTACGGGCCTCAAGCATCAGAAGGAGAAGCGCAGCATGGACCATTTTGCTGGACTGGACGTATCGGTCAAGGAGACCAGCGTCTGCATTGTGGATGACACGGGCAAGATCGTTCGGGAAGTGAAGGTGGCGAGCGAGCCGGAAGCGTTATTGGTGGTGCTGAAGAACCCCTCCTACCGCTTCAAGCGGATTGGGTTGGAAGCAGGTCCGCTGTCGCAATGGCTTTTCGGCGCACTCGCCGAAGCGGGTTTGCCAGTGATCTGTGTCGAGACGCGGCAAATGCGGGCGGTGCTGAAGGCGCAGATCAACAAGACCGACCGCAACGATGCGCGTGGCATGGCGCAGATGATGCGGGTTGGGCTTTACCGTCCGGTGCATGTGAAGACGTTACGCAGTCAGAAGCTGCGGATGCTGCTGACCCATCGCAAGCTTTTGCAGTCGAAGGCGATCGCCATCGATAACGACCTGCGCGGTACGTTGCGCAACTTCGGTCTCAAGGTGGGCATGGTCGGGATGGCGAAGTTCGAGACCCGCATCAAGGAGCTGGTCGAGAACCTACCCGATTTGGCGATGCTGGTCGAACCGCTGCTCATTGTACGGCGGGTGCTACGCGAACAGATCGGCATCCTGCACCGCCGCTTGCTGGCCGTTGTCCGGGAGGATGACGTGTGCCGGCGCCTGATGACGGTTCCAGGTGTCGGTCCAGTAGTGGCACTGACCTTCCGCGTCACCGTCGACGTGCCAGCTCGCTTTCGGAACTCCAAGTCGGTCGGGGCAGCGTTTGGATTGACACCATCCAAGTATCAGTCGGGCGAGAGTGAGCGAACCGGTGGCATATCGCGGTGTGGCGACGAGATGATGCGGGTGATGCTCTATGAAGCGGCGCAGACCATGCTGGTCGTTTCGACGAAATGGTCATGGCTCAAGGCGTGGGCGATGAAGATTGCCCGGCACCGCGGAATGAAGAAAGCAATCGTCGCGCTGGCACGCCGGTTGGCCGTGATCATGCACCGCATCTGGGTTGACGGCACCGAGTTCCGCTGGACCCGAGACGTCGCAGCGGCATGAGGACCGTGCAGGATCGAATGCGATAGGAGGAACTCGAGCTCCACCGAGCGGTGGAATGATGTCCCTCGCGGGACGATGGATGAGGTGAGTTCGTGTGTCCGCTTGGATCTGTCGTCTGTTTGATGGCAAGGCCGCGGTAAAGATTGTTCCACCTCGTCCTCGAACCCCATGATGGAAGGGCCCTTGTGCCGATTCCGAAGAGAAGCGCGAGCCCGCGAGAGACATCGACACTGGAACGGTGGATAGTCTGAAAGCGCTTGACCCCAACCGGCCGATTAGAGAAGCGGACACCGCCCGACCGTCTGAGGATAGGCGAATTTAACGGAGCGGTCCGCATTATGGCGGAGGGAGTATCCACGATTAGCCACATTCTCATTCTATATCAAGTAATTACGTCTTTGCGTGAGTGAGCTCCCACAAATTGACCCACGATCAAACACCGAATTTCGGCGATCAATAGCGACCGTCCGCGAATAAAGTTGCTACAGAAATCAGGAGCAAGCCAGCGATCACCCTAAACAAAATTTAGACGCCACTCACGACGAAATCCCCACCTATCCTTATCGGACTCAAAATGAGCACCCTCGCCCGGGTAGCCGCAGCGTTCGCATTCGGCGCTTACAAGGGCTGTTTGGAACGGCCTACGGATGGATCTCTCGAGTGATTTGAAATCGTGACGGCCCTCTTGGCGGAAAAGAAGCGTAAGATGCGCTCCGCGGTAGGTCGACGGACAGCAATGAATTCCGCTTTTGTCTGTATTAGATCGTTTTGAATTACCTCGCCACTAGACAAGCGAGAATGATAAATTGCCTCTACTGTTCGCAAGTGGAAACCAACTGCTTTCAGAATAATGGCGACTGGACTTGTCCACGCCCCCATAAACAACCGTTCAATCTCATACACGGAAAGACCTGATAACTGCGCGACTGAGACAATGAGTTCTTCGAGTTTCTTTTCTTTCGCAAATTCATTCACGACCTCCTCAGTAAGGTTCCGAGAGTTAATTACACGCTCGGCTGTCCTGTAGTCCTTTAATGGGACAGTTTTGTTTGCGACCGATGACGTATTAAGCGGAAAAATCTGCTGAATTATTTGACTGATCTCTGGGTTGACCGCTATCAATCTTCCTCGCACAATTTCTGACGCCTTGGATAGCAGCGCGCGAAGGTGATGTTCAGGAATGTCTTTTCTAACAGCGACGCATTCTGACAGCCAATCATCTTCGACGCTTTTTTTAACGAGCATCCCGAAACCTGGATCGGAGATTGCCGCGCCCGGGTTACTGGCAAGAGCACCCAAAACTTTGTTATTGCCTTTTGCAATCAACTGATAACTGACAGCTTCGCTGACCTTATTGCGAGTAGCGACAGCAAGCAGATGTTCTTGCCCTTTTGTTGCGATGCAGCGAGTAAGAGTGTCATCGTCTAGTGCAAGAGATTGAGAGAGAATTGGCTCCGCCACCTCAATCGCGTCGTCAAGTGCGAGTGAGCGGACTGCGTTGCTAGGCGCGCTATTTACCGGCGCAAGTCGCTGGGCAAGTTTCGCGCGAGCAGCGACTTCGACATTGGCAATAAGCTCAGTTAAGACGTCGTCGTACAGGTCCAATTGCTCAGCAGAATAGTGTCCTACATTTAGAAGAAAAAGGTCGGTTATTTGCTGCAACATCGCGCCGGCTTCGGCCGACCGTGTTGAAATCGCTCGTTCAAGATCGGAGACGAGATTGATCGGTAGCAAGGCGTTCTCTCGAAATTGCCAAAACTTACCGAGAACAATTATGCGGCGGAGATGTAAAATCTACCATAATGCAAAGGCCTAATGAGCCATTAAACCGGGATAACCTTGGGCCAAATAGCGTACTCATGCACTGCAACAAATCGGGGAGATTGCCTATCGGTGAAGCGCCTAGAGAGGTGTCGTGATCGTCCCTTATCTTTCTCAAGCCGCCCGACCGATTGATAGCCCCTGAAACTCGACCCCTACTTGCGTCTTCGTTCGCCAAGCTACCGCACAGACGCGTGTGGTGCGGGCTGCATCGAATGTTAGTTTAAACGAATCGGGAATTGACGACGTGGTCGGGAATTCAAGTCGAGCGCCAAGGATGGAAACGTCACGAACGAGACATTCGTAAACACACTGCTCGCTCGCGAGAACTTTAGCGAACATACACACGGGTATGCGAGGGACTTGTCTTCGCTCTTCCATATCTGTGATCGTGAAAGCAATTTACTCCCGAATATGAAATATCAGGGCCTCAAAAATGTAAATTCATGTGAACCAAGACAATGAGCTACGCACCTAGTAGTCCACCCTCTAAAACCAGCGGATGTGGTGGACATTGCCAGTGTGGTTACAGCGGCTGCCTTCTGGTCCGACGGATAGCGGCCACGCCAATTTCAGGCAAATGTTAGAAAAACTTGAGCACAGATGTTAGTCCCGCTGCAATCGCCCCTCGGTACGTATTTTTACCGAGAGGGGCTGTCGCCAGTCGGCAGGCGCGGCCGCAACTTGGAGCCGTGCATCATGAGCTCGCTTGATCTTGATGAAAGGCGCCGCTCCCCCCGTCATCGCCTGGGGAAGCTCGCTACTATCAAGCTCGGGGTTGGCATCGCCCCGCGTTACTGCTTCGTCACCAATATCTCCTCTGAGGGCGTTCGACTTCATGTTAATGGAATCGACGTTCTCGATGAGTTCGTGCTGCTCTTCCACGGCGACGAACTCGCCCAGGACGGCACGTACAAGGTGGTTTGGCGGAGCGGACAAGACGTTGGCGCGAAGTTCGTGAGTGCGTCATCCAAAACCGCTTAACGTTCTTAAATAGCGACGTGAATTAGCGTCGGCTGGCGAGTGCCCAGTTAAAATCAGCATCGGAAGTCATGTCTGCTATGGGTCACAAACTGCCTCATCGACCGTAGAGTCGGCATGGCAGCTAAGGGTCAAAAACTGCCGCGACACGGTCAAGTTACGGCGTCCGCTTTGCCCCCGAAAGCTGCCGCGGCTGTCGCTGACTGGCGCGGCAGCAAAGGGCCAGAACCGGTCTCCTGCACTGCAACATGATCGGCGACACTGGCTCACGCGCACGCGCGGCAGTTTTCTTGCTTGGCGGCGTAAGCAGCGAATGGCTCCTGCTACCCTAGAAGCGCCTTGCTGATTGGCCCCCACGTCAGCAGCACCCACCCATCACGATCGTCATCCCCACAGTCATGATGGATCGACCGTTCATATGAGTTCCCGCCGCCGCTTCAAGCGCCTCTTCGGAAGCGGACACGACGGTACGACAGCTTCGCGGCAGCTAATGACCCAAAGCGGACATGGCTCGACCCTCGTGTATCAATCCCACAAGCCGCGTTTTCAATCGCACCGGGACCATATAATGTGCCGTGCAGCCCTCATCATCGACTCCATTCCTCAACTCTTAACGGCCCAGTGCGTTAGTGTCGCATGAAGTTCACGAGGCCATTACGGATCGGGCTTGCCTGGTTATCGCTCCTTGCGGTTTTCGTAGGTCTCATAACAGGGACCGGGGCCATCCTGTTTCGGGCACTGATCGGGCTGATCCACAACATTGCTTTTCTCGGCTTATTCTCGATCGACTACGATGCGAGCCTATTCACGCCGCCGAGCCCGTGGGGGATTCTCATCATCTTGGTTCCCGTCCTTGGCGGCGTGATCGTCACCTTCCTGACTACAAATTTCGCACCGGAAGCACGCGGTCACGGCGTGCCAGAAGTCATGGACGCGATTTACTATAAGGAAGGTGTGATTCGGCCGGTCGTTGCGCTGATCAAGTCGCTGGCTTCTGCGCTATCGATCGGTACCGGCGCTGCCGTCGGCCGCGAAGGACCAATCATTCAGATCGGTGCCGCGCTCGGCTCGACGCTCGGGCAGCTTATCCACATGGCGGACGCGATGGTGGCTATTCGCGGCAGCACGTCCTGAAACCGGGTGCGCAATCCGTAAATTGGCGAAGGTGAAGCTACGCTCGGGATTGGTGTTTCAAATCAAACTGGGCTCATGCTTTACGACCGCCGCGCGGCTTAGATCGCAATTTCCGAGCGGCTGTCGAAGAAGTGCAGCCGCTCGGCGTTAAGCCCAAGGCGCAAATGATCGCGAGCTTTAGCTTTGACGGTGGGCTCCACCGCGGCCACCATCGCGCCGGATCCGACCTTGACGTCAAGCAGAATCTGCGACCCGAGCCGCTCGACGACTTCGACAACGGCGGCAAAGCTCAAGCCATCCGCGCCGTCGCCGGAGACAATGTGCAAGTCCTCTGGCCGGATACCGAGCGTCACCTCATCTCCGACACGGGCCCGCAGCCGTTCGGCAGTTCGGGGCGGCAGCTTGAGCCTCATTCCGTCACCGACCGCACAGATCGCACCGTTCTCTTCGACCACGCCGACTTTCGCGAAATTCATTGCGGGCGAGCCGATGAAACCGGCAACGAAGCGGTTCGCCGGCGCGTTGTAGAGCTCGAGCGGATCGTCCACTTGCTGCACGATCCCATCCTTCATCACCACGACGCGATCGCCGAGCGTCATCGCCTCGACCTGGTCGTGGGTCACATAGACTGCGGTGGTGCCGAGCCGGTCGTGGATCTTCTTGATCTCGACCCGCATCTGCACGCGCAGCATGGCGTCGAGATTGGATAAGGGCTCGTCGAACAAAAAGACTTGCGGATGGCGCACGATGGCCCGGCCCAGCGCCACGCGCTGGCGCTGGCCGCCTGAGAGCTGGCGCGGCTTGCGCGCAAGATAGTCTTCGATGCCCAAAATATCGGCCGCCTCGCGCACCCGCCGGTCGATCTCGGGGCGGGCGAATTTTCGCATTTTCAGGCCGAAGGCCATGTTGTCGTAGACGCTCATATGCGGGTAGAGCGCGTAATTCTGGAACACCATGGCGATGTCACGATCCATCGGCGGCAGTTCGTTCACGACGGTCTCGCCGATCAGGATCTCGCCCGAGGTGATCGATTCGAGCCCGGCCACCATCCGCAGCGTGGTGGTCTTGCCGCAGCCCGAAGGACCGACGAGAACCACGAATTCGCGGTCGCGGATTTCGAGGTTCACGCCTTTGACGGCATGGACCTCGTTATACATCTTGTTGAGGTTGCGGATGACGACGCGTGCCATCGGGTCAGCCCTTGACCGATCCGGTCAACCCGGCGACGTAATGCTCGACGAAGAACGAATAGATGACGGCGACCGGGATCGAACCGAGCAGCGCGGCGGCCATCAGTTGCCCCCAATAGAACACGTCGCCGCGCACCAGATCCGAGGTGACGCCGACCGAAACCGTCTTCTCTTCGGCCGATGAGAGAAACACCAGCGCGTAAATGTATTCGTTCCACGACAGCGTGAAGGCGAAGATGCCGGCCGAAAGGATGCCCGGTAGCGCGATCGGCATGATGATGTAGACCATCGCCTTCCAACGCGTCGCGCCGTCGATGCGCGCGCATTCCTCGAGTTCGCGCGGGATCGCCTTGAAGTACCCCATCAAGAGCCAGGTGCAGAACGGGATGAGGAACGTCGGATAGGTCAGGATCAGCGCCCATGGCGTGTCGCCGAGGTGGAAATTGCGAATAATGTCAGCGAGCGGAATGAACAGCAGCGTCTGCGGCACGAGATAGGTGATGAAAATGCCGGTGCCCAAGGCGCCGGCAAAGCGGAATTTCAGCCGCGATAGCGCGTAGCCGGCGAAGACGCCGCAGAACAGCGAGATCAGCGTCGACACGCAGGCGATGAACAGCGTATTCGCCATCCAGCGGATGAACAGTGTTTCGGTGAGCAGATTGGTGATGTGTTCCAGCGTCGGATGCGCGGTCCAGAATGGCGTGTAATTCGGCGCCATCCACGGGCGATAAAGCTCGCGGTCCGGCCGGACCGAGGTCACCAGCATCCAGTAGAACGGGAACAGCAGCCAGAAGATGAAGGTGCCGAGAGGAATATAGAAGTAAAGCCAGCGCCGCCACTTCGCCCCTTCGATCATGGCTCAGTGTACCTCGACGCGACGGATGTAGAGGAGCTGCACCACCACGACGATAAGCAGGAACGGGAACATAGCGAGCGAGATCGCGGCGCCCTGGCTCAGCAGGCCGGTGCCGACGCCGATCTGGTACGCGTAGGTAGCGAAAAGCTGCGTCGCATTGGCCGGACCGCCGCCGGTCAGCACATAGACAAGCTGAAAATCCGCAAAGGTCTGGATGATCGAGAACAGCATCACCACCATGGTCACCGGCAGGAGCAGCGGCCAGGTCACGTGCCAGAAGCGCTGCCACGCCCGCGCGCCGTCGATCGCGGCGGCTTCCTGCAATTCGGGATTGATGGTCTGCAATCCGGCAAGCAGGCTGATGGCGAAGAACGGCACGCCGCGCCAGACATTGACGATGATGACCGAAATCAGCGCGAGATTGGGATCACCGAGCCAGTTGATCCGCGCGTGGATTAGGCCGAGCTGGAACAGCGTCCAATTGATGACGCTAAAGGTCGGGTCGAACATCCATTTCCAGGCGAAGGTCGACAGCACCGTCGGGATGATGAAGGGCAAAAGAATGAACGCGCGGGTGAACGCCTTGCCCTTGAAATTGCGATTGAGCAGCAGCGCAAGCCATAAACCCAGGCCGAGCTTGAAGATGGTGGCGACCGCCGTATAGACGAAGGTGTTCCAGACGGCGACGCGGAAGATGCTGTCGTTCCTCAGCATCGCGAAGTTATCGAGGCCGACGAAGTGGCCGGGCACGCCCACTCTGGCATCGGTGACCGACAGCCATACGCCTTCGACAAACGGGTAGGCGATGAACAGGCCGAGCAGGATGACCGTCGGCAACAACAGCGCGGCGGCGAGCCAGCGTTCGTCCTCGAGCAGCCGCGTCGCAGCCCCGCGCCGCGGAACGCGCGCGAACGCTCGCTGGGTGACGACGTCACTTACGGCCATCGCCAAGTCCTCCGCGCCGCGGCGTTGCAGTAGCGGCGGATCGTAACACGGCGCCACCAGCGCTGCGCATCAGGCGTAGATCTTCTGCACTTCACTTGTCGCCCACTGCACGGCCTCTTCCGCCGCCATGCCCTGGACGGCTTTGGCGTACATGTCGACGATAATGTACTTGCTCAGCGCCTCGGCCGCCCTGCGGTCCGGAGGACCAGCGTAGCCCGGGAACTGTGCGCCGCGGGCGACCGTGCGGAACGGTGCCATGACCGGATCGTTGTTCCAGATCGGGTCGTTCTCCCAAACGGTGGTCGCGCCGACCGAATAGCCGGCCTGGGAATCGAACCACTGCTGATAGACCGGCTTGGAATGGACCCAGGCGAGAAACTTCCTCGCGGCGTCCTGCTGCTTGCAATAGCCCATCAGCATGTTGGTGTGCGGCAACTGATAGGAGAATTTTCCGGCCGGTCCCTTCGGCAAGGCGCTGTGCAGGATGTCCTTGTACAGCGGCTGGCCCTTTTCGTC
Organism: uncultured Alphaproteobacteria bacterium; assembly: GCA_963743395.1. Taxonomy (GTDB): domain Bacteria; phylum Pseudomonadota; class Alphaproteobacteria; order Rhizobiales; family Xanthobacteraceae; genus BOG-931. Next base: position 410,666 of record CAVUPV010000005.1, on the reverse strand, counting down.
CTGGTATTTGTCGGGCTCACGCTTGGATACCAGATAGATGGAAGCACCATTCTCCGTCGAAGAGATCGTCCCGGCGAGGAACGCGCGGTTATTGCTGGAATCGTCCCAGGCGAGGCCGCCATCGTCGCAACAGTCCTTCCAGAACGCGACCCCGAATTTAACCGACTCGATTGTTTCTTTGCTGTTGAGGACGACTTTGCCGCCCTTGTCGACCTCCATGCCACCGTACGCCCAGAGAAGTGGATACCAGAAGCTCGGCGGATCGCCGAAGCTGTGGCTGAGCGCTTGCCCGATCGGCTGGCCCTTGGCTTTGAGTTTCTTGCCGAGGTCGCGGTACTCGTCCCAGGTTTCCGGAAACTTGTTGTATCCGACTGCTTCAAACCACGATTTGCGGTAGGCGCTCTCATTGCCGACGATGCACCACGGCACGCCCAGCCAGCGCTTGCCGTTGTTCGCGACGCTGGTCGAACTCGTCGTAAAAGCCGCCTTGGTCCTTGCCGACCCTGTCGACGATGTCGCTCACATCGACCGTGCTGTCGGCATAAAGCTGTGGCCAATTGTTCAGCGCGCAAATGAGGTCGGGGCCGCTGCCAGACTGGATCGCCGCCGTGGTGCGGGCCTGGATGTCATTGCCGTTGATCGTCTCGACGTTGAGCGTGATGCCGAGGTCCTTGGCGCATTGCTGCGTAATCTGGTTTTTCAGCAAGGCGTCCGATTGCGGTATGAAGTCGTTCCAGCGCAGCCAGTGCACGGTAGTGCCCTGTGCGTAGGCGGGCCCCTCACCTGACGCGAGTATGGCGGCTATTCCACCGGTTCTTGCGGCGATCGCTCCGGCGCCGGAGAGTTGCAGCAGCTTTCGCCGACCAATGCGAGGCATGATCGATCCTCCCTGAAATGAACTGACGCTTTCTTCTAATTATGGTGGCAAGGCTACGACCGTGGCATGAGGCTGTCCATGGGACTTATTGGGGGAAGCCGGCACGGTGTGCACGGAGGCGACAATGGGGCACCTACGTTATGGAGCGTCGACTATGGAAGTCAGCAAGCATCGAGCCTGCGGGCCACGCTTGGTATCGCAATTTGGACGAAGGCGTTGGCGTATAAGAAAAAGGAAAGGGTACGATGACCGAACACTTTGTTGGAGATGCCGCACCGACGCAAGCGCGAGACGAGCGAGGTTTTCGGTCTGCTGTCACTAGGAGCCTCAAGGCGGCGACCCCCGCAATAAAGGGAGGTTGCAAGTTGGCATTCGTACTAGCCGGCTTATTGACGGTTGTAATTGCGTTCGCGACGCTGGGTGTGTGGATTTGGGTACCGCACATTAAAAACTAGAGCGGACCGCGCGTCCCTAAACAGCTTGATGCGGAGACCAAGCACGAGGGGCTGGATGGTAGTGCAGATTTGCGCTCAAATTTGTTGCAGTGCATGAGTCCGGTTGTGGCCCATAGCAGACACGCCGGTCAGCCAGTGTCGTGGCAGCTTTCAGAGGTAAAGCAGCCGCGCCTTTAGCTACGTCGCGCGGCAGCTTCTGGTCCTCAAGGGGACATTGGCCGGCGTGGGGTCGCATAACGGGATTTTTCACGAACACGAATTTGAAGGACCATCCAACATGGAACTCTCGAGTATCTTGGTTAGTGAGCTTGCCTCTCTCTGGTGCGGTAAAAACGCAGAATTTCCTGCGCTGTTTGTCGTTTAAGTCGTTCGTAGCTCGCAAGGAGCTGGGCGACTTTGCTTTCCGAAAATGCCCGCCTTCCATTATGAAGCATCAAGATTGCTTTCACGGTAGACCATGACAGACCAATCGCACGTGCTATCAACAATAGAATTTCTGTTTGCTGCTGAGTTATTGTCTTTTCGACAAATGGGATCGACAGATCACACATGATGGCAAGCGCTGCTATCACTTCATTTTCATCTCCCGCTTGAGCGACTTTCATCAGGCTGCCATCGTCGAGTTCGGCGCAGTGTCGTAATTTCTCGATGGATGCGAGCGCTGCGCTGTAATTACGCGAGTGCGAGATTGCTTCCGTCTCGATACGGTCAGCAACCTCGGATACTACTTCGCCAATCTGCAGCGAGAGCGCTGGCTGAGCCGCTTCCAGTTTTGTTCGTACTCTTTCTGACGCTTTCATGAGTAATTGGCGAAATAGATAAAGTGGGATCTCTCGTCGACCGCCTATGCGAATCGCAAGCATTTCATCGGTGTTCGACAATTGCACAAGCCTGGAGAAGCCGGAGTTTGAAATCCGCGCTCCGCTATTTTTAACGGTGCTCAGCAAAACTTGCTGGTCTCCACGTTCGATTAGAACATCGGTGATGATCTCGCTCAATTGAGGCCGCTGCGAAATGGCAAGCATATGGCCTTGCCCCTTTTCTTGTGCGTTGGCCACAAGATCTGCATCGCTAAGCCGCTCTGATTGGCTTAGGACTGGTGCGGCTACCTCAATGGCATCATCAAATGCAAGTGCTCGAATTATTTTTGGCGGCGCATTGCGGACCGGTGCGAGGCGAATGGCGAGTAATGATCGCGCAGAAATCTCGATATCGAAAGCTAGCCGCGCTATCACATCATCAAATAGCTCTATTTCGTTGTCGGTAAGCTTCGCGGCTTCGACAATGAAAAGATCAGTAACGTGACGGAGCGCTTCTGTGCGGCGGCTATTTGATCCGGTTGCGACAGCATTATCCAGCTTGCTTAAAAGAGCGAGGTCGGCGGCCATCAGTGGCACCGTGACCAGCTCGTTTGGTCGGTCGCGTGATCCACCCTTCGGCCGCGGGTAGCTCCCGTCCGAAATAACTGGCAATTCCGAATTTGGCTGGTCACAACACGTCCCCAGGCCATTCTCGGCTGAGGGAGTAAATTTCAGGTTTATAAATTCTAAATGCGGTCGCGGTGGCGCCCCATCTGCACGGGTCTGCGACATTCTAGGCCCCGGGTGAAGTCTGCTTTTGGCCCAAAGCGGACACGCCGGTCAGCGAGTGGCGGCAGCTTTCGGAGGTAAAGATGGGGTAATCGGCCGGCAGCTTGTGGATAGCTGAGGGATTTTGGGTGCTGCGCTTCAGGCTGATGGTGAAACGAGGTCACCGTGGTTACGGGCCTCAAGCATCAGAAGGAGAAGCGCAGCATGGACCATTTTGCTGGACTGGACGTATCGGTCAAGGAGACCAGCGTCTGCATTGTGGATGACACGGGCAAGATCGTTCGGGAAGTGAAGGTGGCGAGCGAGCCGGAAGCGTTATTGGTGGTGCTGAAGAACCCCTCCTACCGCTTCAAGCGGATTGGGTTGGAAGCAGGTCCGCTGTCGCAATGGCTTTTCGGCGCACTCGCCGAAGCGGGTTTGCCAGTGATCTGTGTCGAGACGCGGCAAATGCGGGCGGTGCTGAAGGCGCAGATCAACAAGACCGACCGCAACGATGCGCGTGGCATGGCGCAGATGATGCGGGTTGGGCTTTACCGTCCGGTGCATGTGAAGACGTTACGCAGTCAGAAGCTGCGGATGCTGCTGACCCATCGCAAGCTTTTGCAGTCGAAGGCGATCGCCATCGATAACGACCTGCGCGGTACGTTGCGCAACTTCGGTCTCAAGGTGGGCATGGTCGGGATGGCGAAGTTCGAGACCCGCATCAAGGAGCTGGTCGAGAACCTACCCGATTTGGCGATGCTGGTCGAACCGCTGCTCATTGTACGGCGGGTGCTACGCGAACAGATCGGCATCCTGCACCGCCGCTTGCTGGCCGTTGTCCGGGAGGATGACGTGTGCCGGCGCCTGATGACGGTTCCAGGTGTCGGTCCAGTAGTGGCACTGACCTTCCGCGTCACCGTCGACGTGCCAGCTCGCTTTCGGAACTCCAAGTCGGTCGGGGCAGCGTTTGGATTGACACCATCCAAGTATCAGTCGGGCGAGAGTGAGCGAACCGGTGGCATATCGCGGTGTGGCGACGAGATGATGCGGGTGATGCTCTATGAAGCGGCGCAGACCATGCTGGTCGTTTCGACGAAATGGTCATGGCTCAAGGCGTGGGCGATGAAGATTGCCCGGCACCGCGGAATGAAGAAAGCAATCGTCGCGCTGGCACGCCGGTTGGCCGTGATCATGCACCGCATCTGGGTTGACGGCACCGAGTTCCGCTGGACCCGAGACGTCGCAGCGGCATGAGGACCGTGCAGGATCGAATGCGATAGGAGGAACTCGAGCTCCACCGAGCGGTGGAATGATGTCCCTCGCGGGACGATGGATGAGGTGAGTTCGTGTGTCCGCTTGGATCTGTCGTCTGTTTGATGGCAAGGCCGCGGTAAAGATTGTTCCACCTCGTCCTCGAACCCCATGATGGAAGGGCCCTTGTGCCAATTCCGAAGAGAAGCGCGAGCCCGCGAGAGACATCGACACTGGAACGGTGGATAGTCTGAAAGCGCTTGACCCCAACCGGCCGATTAGAGAAGCGGACGCGCCGCAGACATCACGCCGTGTCCGCTTATGACCCAAAGCGAACTCGTTACCATCCGTTATTGGACCAGCGTGACCCCCGGCGGCATCCAGTTTCCGTAGAGAACTTCAGGCTTCGGCCAATACAGACGCATGTTCATCGTGAACGGACCGCTCGCTGGAGCAGGTAGCCAGTTCGCCTCTTTGTCTTGGCCGGGCGACTCACGCTGGATGTAAAGGTCAAGCGTACCGTCAGGACCGAATGCAAGCTTGTCGCGATCCCCAATGGCATAGCGATCAATGGGATTAGCAGCGAAGGCTTGCTTTTCATTGTACATCGTAAGCGACCAAAAGCCGTGTACCGGGGGTATCTGATCCTTATTGAAATGCAGCACGTAACGATCGTTACTATCGAATGGCTTGCCGTCAGCGTCGGCAATTGCCGTCGGGTAAACCGCATCCTCGATGGTGTTTGCACCCAGACCCGCAAATGCGACCCCGGCCCGAGCCAAATAATCCGCGCCGTAAGTTCCAACAGCGGTGAGGTTGGTGCGCCATCCCGCGCTTGCGATCCCCGCCTTCAAGAACTGCGCCTTGATTTTCTTCAACGCCGCAGGGCCAGCATCGGTCAAGGCGCGTTGAACGTCGGGTGACGCCTTGTCAAACGCGAACAGTTTGCCCGGCTCTATCCCCATGCGCTGCATCTGATGAAGGATAGGATAATCTTCTGCGTGAGGAAGATTGAGCTTGGTCAGCTCCGTGAACAGCGAAAAATACTGAGCAGCGCTGAGTCTTTCGACCTGCTCGGTTGGCGGCGTTTTCATATCCCAGTCGGGATTGATCTTTCCCGGCGGCGGCCGGTACGCCTTGCCCCATTGGCTGAGCGGCGTAGCGATTAGCCCGGCCTGAAATTTATGCACAGCATCGTAATCAGCTTTGCCGTTGGTCTGCGTGCGCCCGATGATCCAGCCCATCGCTGTTGGGCTATGAATGAGCACCCCTTCCGCAGGGACGTGGCCCTGCCAGCCCGGCCCGGCGAGGGCAAGAAGCTGCGCGTTTGTCCCGGTCGTCCGCGCGCCTGTAGACTCGAAAACGCCGGTCCACATGTCGAGCATCGGCAACAGATAATAACGTCCTCCCGAGTCGGGCACACTGATCAGCAGCGGTTCCTTCGACACGTCGAACCATACGAAGGAATAAAGCGTGTCCGCATTCGGTCTCACTACGTCAGTGAAGGTTGCGTCGGGAAATGCCGGTAGATTTCCGAACTGGTTCATCGGCGCTTTGCCAAAACGGCTGGTATCGGCAACATTTGTGCTGAGCCGACGCGTGATTTCCATGATGATCAGCGGATAGGCGTAAAGGTAGGCACTGGTGGCAATATCGCCGATCTGGTCGGACGGAAGCGCAGGAAGAATTTCGGCGCGTTGCTGTGCGCTCGCTGACTTGGTGGTTGCGGCGACCAACGCCTCGCCAGTGAGAGTAGAGGCGGCGACCAACGAAACACCGCTCAGCAACGCATCGCGGCGATCAATGCCTTTCCCGTCAGGCCGTTCAAACTTCATTGGAGCCTCCTGTTCCCACCAGCCGTTTCAAGTCTAGTACCGACGCTGTATGACGAACAACGAACGTCGAAACGAACTAGGACAGGCCCGCTTTCCTAATGTCCGCTTTTGGCTGCCGGCTCAACCGGTCGACGCAACACAGGCGTTAAATCTCTCTGCTGGGGTTTCGAATGTCAAAGTCTCACGTGGCCGTTCATTGAGCTGACGCGCCACTTTGTTCAGATGGGTTTGCGAATACACCGACAAGTCGGTCCCCTTCGGGAAGTACTGTCTTAGCAGGCGATTGGTGTTTTCGTTGGAACCGCGCTGCCACGGACTTTGCGGATCACAGAAGTAAACGTCGATATTGGTCGCCAACGTAAATCGCCGATGATCCGTAAGCTCCTTGCCTCGGTCCCAGGTCAGGGACTTATATAGTTCATTGGGTAGCTTTTTCGCCTGCTTGATGAGCGCGGAAACTACCGTTTGCGTGTCCCTGTTGGCTATCTTTGCCAACATCACGTAACGCGTATGGCGTTCGACCAAGGTCGCGATGTAGCTGTTCCTCGACCCGGACAGCAGGTCACCTTCCCAATGACCAGGAACCGCCCGATCTTCGACCGCTGCCGGTCGCTCACGGATTGAGACGATATCCTTGATTTGCCCACGTCTATCGCCATTCGGATCCACCCGTTGAGACCGACGGATCGTCCGCTTCGATCGAAGATGGCTAAGCAGCTCTTTCTTCAGTACGCCGCGGGCCTGAACAAATAAACTGCGATAGATCGTCTCGTGTGACACGTGATAACACTCATCGCCAGGATGTGCTCGCTTGAGCCAACCGGCTATCTGCTCGGGCGACCAATTCAGTCTGAGCCCAAAGCGGACACGCCGGTCATCGAATGCCGCGGCAGCTTTTGGGTGTAAAGCAGCCGCGCCTTTGGCCGCGATCTGCGGCAGCTTCTGACCCAAAACGGACTCCGGGCAAGATTTTTTCTGTTTGTTACACTTGCGACCGCCCAGTAGGCCAATCGGTCGGGAGGCGTCTCGCTATCGTCGTGAGATGGGCCTACGTTGTGGCTTCGCCTGGAACTGTACAAACAAATCGGGCGCCCGCGGCAACTCACGACAAAATCGAGTTACCCAACGACGCAGACGGTCATCGTTTGCGACAATCACGGGAGGTATTGGATCATGAATAGTACCATCCAAAAGCATAAGACCATCCAAAAACTAGGAGCGTGCCTGCTGGCGCTTACCGCCACCGTAACAGTGGCGGCCACGCCAGCTTATGCACAAACGCAGAGACCCAATATCGTCATGCTCATGACCGACGACACCGGCTGGAACGATTTCGGCGCCTATGGCGGGGGTGCGAACCTCGGCCATCCAACCCCGAACGTCGATCGTGTTGCCCAGGAAGGAGCCGTGTTCACGAGTTGGTATGGTCAGGCGAGCTGCACCGCCGGCCGTTCCTCATTCATAACCGGTCGCATCCCGATCCGTTCGGCCCTCTCGGTGGTGATTGCGCCCGGCGACGAGAATGGCCTGACGAAGTCCACGCCGACGATCGCCGAGTTCTTCCAGAAGAACGGCTATGGCACGTACTTCTCGGGCAAGTGGCATCTGGGCGATCAACCCAAGTTCTATCCGATTGAACATGGCTTTGATGAAATGAAGGAATTCGCCGCCTATTATCCGGGTGTCTACACATATGACGACACGGATAATTTCGCCCACCCGTGGTTCCCGAAATTCAACGCCGCTTATTGGGACGAATATCAAAAGATCGTCAATTTGTACGAGTGGGAAGGCACAGCAGGCAAACCCGCGGTCAAGGTCGCCCGCATCAACTACGATTATCTCCATGAGTTCGATGTTCGGCAGGCCAACTCGGCTGTCGATTACATCAAGCAGCACGCCAAGGACGCCAAGCCGTTCTTCATGGATGTGAATTTCATGAAGATGCACAATCCGAACATTCCGTCCAAGGCGTTCATGGGAAAATCACACCTCGGCGACTATTCCGACGCCATGCTGGAACTTGATTCCAATATCGGTCGCATCATGGATGAGATCCGAGCCGACGCTCCCAACACCATCGTCATCATCACCGCCGACAATGGCGCGTGGCAGGATGCATGGCCGGACGCCGGTACGGTTCCATTCCGCGGTGAGAAAGGTTCGCCATTCGAGGGCGGGTTCCGTGTGCCCGGCATCATGTGGTGGCCAAGTCACATTCCGGCAGGCGCACGCTACGGCGAGATGATGTCGCATATCGATTGCTGGGCGACGCTCGCGACGATGGTCGGCCTCACCCCGCCGCCCCACGGCGCATGGGTCGACAACGACGGTAAGCCGATCTATTTCGACAGTATCGACAACAGCGCCTACATCTTGGGTAAGGCGCGGCATTCGGCGCGCAATACATGGATCTATGTCGACGGTGAGAACTTCGCCGGCGCTCGCGCCGACATCGGCGATGATCCGGACAACCCCGACGTCCATATCGCCTGGAAATATCTCTATACCGCCAAGGACACGTGGCTCGGTCCAAAGCAGGATCTCGGCGGCATCGGCTCGATATACAACCTCACCATGGACCCATTCGAGAAATACGACATGACGTTCAACGGTGCGATGAGCACACGCGCGCCGACCACCTCGCCTGGCCGCTATGCCGGCTATGATAATGGCTGGGCTCTTTCGTTGATCGAACCGGTGATCATGGAGTTTGACAAATCCCTCGTGGATTTTCCGAACATCAAACGTTTCCCCGGCGGGGCATCGAACGATATGACCCCTGACCTCCAAAATCCGGCAAACCCCGTGCCCTTGATGGATATCAAGAAAGTCGTGAGGACCATCGGCCTGGGCGACTAGTCTGTTCGTTCGATTTTGAAACAAGCGGGCCGTCTCTCATAAGGCGGCCCGCTAAACTCAGCTTGAGAAGCCCATTACGCCGGTCGCAAATTCCTGCTGTAATCTTGTAGTCCACGTTCGTCGCAGTCATTCGTTTGGAGAGGCTATGCGACGACATGGCCTAAAGGGAGAAGAGCTATGAAATGCAGCAAGCGGTCGGTTGCCGTCGTCTCCCTCCTCTTTGCGGCGCTTCTGTCGTTGAGTATTCGAACACTCAATGCCCGCGACGCCGATCTTGCATCTCGTACCTTTGCGGCCGCTCAGACAGCTAAACAGCAATGCATAAATGCCTGTCGTGCACGCTATCGCGACTGTCGTCATCTGAACCAGTTGCCATCGTCCGAGTGTCGGGGCATTTACCAGGACTGTACCCGATACAATTGTACTGGTTTAGGACCAGGGTGACCGACGTGCCTTTTGCCGCCGTCAGCGGCGACGCCAGCCGATGCATGAGTCCGTTTATGGCCCTTAGCTGCCGCGCCAGCCGTTGACAGCCGCGGCAGCTTTCGGGGGTAAAGCTGCCGCACTCTCTGGCGAAGTCGCGCGGCGACTAATGATTCAAAGCGGACAGTGGCGGACCGCTGCTAGATCATTTATGGCTTGAGCAAGTACTTGCCGGCCTATAGAGGCGTCCGCCCTAGAAATTTGGCTTTGGCGGCGCAGTCAACACAACGCTGCATTCCCGGCACTCGAAGGTCCGCAGATCAGGCCGCCCCGACCTGCGAATTGATCCTGCGAACCGCATCGGACTTCCGCAGCCGGGACATTCCGCTGGTCGGTCCTTGCTAATGAGACGAACAAACGAGCCCATTGAATGACGCTAGGCCGCGGCTATACGGGCAGCCGGCGCCTGGCGTTCCAAAACCTCGTAAAGCTCGGCTGTCTTGAGCCAACTGTCGGCCACCGCTAGCCAACTTTGCTTTTCGTCCTCGTTTTGAACAGCTTCGGCCTTGTGTTGACATTGTGCCGCGATGTTGCGGGCTACGCTATACTTGGACATTTTGGTTCCCGCCGCCTTACACGCGACTAATAGAGAATAGAAAACCCCCAACGGTGGGTCTTTTCCCAGCCCGGTACATTATGGTCAAACTGGTATGCGGCAGATTAAGGCGTCTGGCATGCGTGGTAAGTCGCCAAAATTGAAGGCGTCCGATGCGTCATAAAACATATCGCACGAAGACTTGGCGTTTGGTGGCTCTGCGGATGAATAGTCCAAAGGGAACACCTTCCAATCCGTCGGCGTCCATATAGTCGTGCCTCACAGGCTCTCGGCAATCTCTCCCGCACCATAGCGACCACGAACCGGCGCCAAATCGGACTCATCGCCGTAAATTCCAAAACGCTGTGCGGCGATTTCGTTTGTGCCAAATTCAGAATCAGCGTCACACGTCGCTGCGCTGATCGAAATAGAGACGCTTTTGAATGCAGTCGGATTGCGCGGCTCGGCAGCGGGTGGCCCCGAAAGCTGCCGCGGCTGTGATCGACCGGCGCGGCAGCTAAGGACCAACCACTGACCTAGTAGATTAGACTTGAAATGAAAGAAGCCGCCAATTGAGGCGGTCTATTTCGGCAGAAGCCCCAGCCTTTTGGGCCAGGGCTTCGCATGCGTTCGCGCCGAAAAGGGGCAAACCTAAACGACGCGCCCGGCATGCCTAAAAATATACCACACTCGAACTACGGCTGAGTGGCGAACTCCAAACAGGCTACGAATTGATCCCGGTTAGGCGACCTCTGCTGACGGACTTGTAAGTTTCGATTTCGCCCAGTAGTCCGGCTGCGACTTTGTTGCATTAAGGCTTCTGGCGTCCTCGTAACCGGGCGCCATTGAAGCCGACGTGCCCGGCATCACCTGATGGTGCTCGATATTAAGGAGCCGGAGCCAACTCTGTTGTCCGAGCGTAGAGTCCGACCATACAACCAAGCTCGACCAGTTCCGGTTCGCTGAAGTGCCGGTGCATGCGCTCCCAGAATGCGTCGTCGGACCCGAGATGCCAGACAATTGCTTCGGTGTAGGCCAACGCGGCTTTCTCACGGTCGCCGTATTTTGCCGATTTTTCAAAATTAAGAAGATCGAGCACGTGATCCTCTTGCAGTGCGCCACTCTTGGTCGCCTTCACCGAACGCTGATTGCCGCAATATTCACAAGCGATCGAGCGTGAGACATAGAGCCGGCACAGCTCCTTGATGGCGTGATCGAGAGTGCCGGTGCGAAAAATGTTGTGCCAGGAACTCGGCAAAAAACCAGAAACAGGCCGGGACGTGGGCGCGAATTGCCGAACTCTCCGGACGGGGCGTTCCCTCAAGTCGGCACCGTTCCATCTCTGCGCGCATTCTGGCGGTCATTTTTTCGAGCGGAAAGTAACTGATTCTCTGCTTGGCCATTGTTTCTCTCTTTGTGTCCCACCCTGATGGCCGGTCGCGCCGCCGGCGGCAATTCTGAAAACTGTTCCGCATCCGGCCCGGGAGGAATTGCCAGGCCTGTGCCCGCCTTCAGGTCCGTGCCCGCTTTGCCTGCCGAAGCGAATAGTCAGTGCGGGGCCCCTCGCTCATCCCGTCGTCTGCGGATCGCCACTCTATTCCTCCATTGCCGCTCAAGCTGCTTTCGGCAGTCTCTGGCAAGAAACTCCCACGCCCTCGCCATCGCGATAAGCTTTCTCCCGATTTCGTAATCTTTCGTCTTTGCCGCCATGGCGCGGCATTCTTCGGCAGGCTGAGTGTAATCCGACACCTCGTTCATTTACCTCCTCCCGCGATTGTGCATCCCTGTGGCCCCATGTGACGCCAAAACTGGAACCGGAGGTTTGCGATCCAAGAAGATCCTCGTCTTAGCTAAAGCTGAACCTCTTCGAGTTCTTTGCCGGCTGTCTCGGGGCCGATCGAATAGCCAATAATGGTTCCGACCCACAGACACGCGGTCGCCATGAATGGGATGCTCGGGCCGAACTCGGAGATCCCCCACCCAACCAAGTAAGGCGCAAAGATCGAGGCGACACGCCCGCCACCGACCATGATGCCGAAGCCGGTTGAGCGCAGCGTCGTGCGGAAAAACTCGCTAAGATAAGTGTCGCCGATCCCCCACAGCCAGCCCAGCATTCCGATCATGACCGCGCCGAAGGTGAGAAATGTGCCGAAGTCTTCCGTTCTTGAAGCAACCACCGTGCAGACCATCATGATCAGAGCGCCGATGATGCCAGCCGGCCGGCGTCCGATCCAATCGGATAATCCGGTGCCGACATAGGAGAGAAAGAACTGCACGACGTAAAACATCATGGCGTAGAAAATCGCGTTCGTTGGCGTGACGTGAAACTTCTGCACCATGAACGTCGTAAGAAAGACGGTGATGCCCCAGTAGCCGCAGGCATTGGGGACGTAGAGCAGCCAGCCGATGAAGATGCGTTTCTTTGCACCCGGAATTGACCAGATACTTGTCCGCGGATGCTGAACGCCGTTCTGCTTGACCAGCCTTTCGACCTCCGCTTGCGCGTGTTTGAAGCGGAATGATTCCTGTACGACACGGCGAAGCATGAAGACGAGGACCGCCGGCACGATGGCAAAACCGAACGCCCACTGCCACCCGTACAGCGGCACGATGATCATCGTGCAGATCGCGGCGAGGATATAACCTGCCGAGTAGAGCGAAAACATAATGCCGCCGGTCCCAAGCGCGCGATATTTCTTCGGGAACATCTCCGCGGTGTAAGGAGCGCCCACGGCCAGCTCGCCGGCGCCGCCGACGCCGGTGAGGAAGCGCAGGAATGTGAAGGCGTAGAGATTGGTTGAAATGCCGCCAAGCGCCGTCGTCAGTCCATAGAGAATGATCGAGAAGCCGAGCGCGTCGCGCCTTCCGATGCGGTCAGCAAGGTAGCCAAAACCGATTGTGCCGAGCGTGTAGCCGACGAGAAAGATCGATCCGATCAAACCGATTGTTTTGATTGAGACATCCAGGTCGTGGGCGAGCGTCGGGCCGAGCATGCCGTAGATATTCACCGCATAGGCGTCGAAGCCGTAACCAAGGCCGGCCGCCAATGCGACGAGCAACGCTTCGCGGATCGGAATGTTGACGTGGCTGATCGGTGCGCTTGCCGCTGGGGCCGTAGGTACCTGACCGACGTGTGTGACAGTTTGCTCCGTCATTTGAATTTCTTCCCCTTGTCGGCAGGATGTGCCCGCTGGACGCGAGCTACGATTTTGCAGGTAGAGTCATAGCAGGGAAGCAGGAGTTACTGAACCCTCGGCGCAAGTGTACTTAGAATTTTTTATGAAACGCGACGGCGCGTTTCGATTTACTTTTTTACATCTGTTGCTTGACCAATTTCGGTCTATGGATTGATAATTATCAATTTGCCTTCGCTCAGTGTTACGGTGCAATGAGAAAACAATGAGAACGAATCAGGAGGTCTCACGTGCGCCGCTCTCATCAAGAATTGGTCCGCGAATTACCGTTATTCGGCGGAATGGCGGCCCCCCACTTTGATAGGTTGGTCAACGCAGGCTTGTTGCAGAAGCTACCCGATCACATCACGCTGATCCAGGAAGGAGAATTGCCGGACTTTCTACACATTCTGGTCGACGGTTCGGTGGAATTGTTCACCACATGGGGTGACCGGGAAACTACAATCGACATCCTTCGTCCCGTTACAACGTTTATTCTCGCCGCGGTTATCCGCGACGAAGTTCATTTAATGTCGGCAAGAACCCTTACGCCGGCTCGCATTCTCATGGTACCCGCAGAGGCGGTTCGAGATGTATTCGGGCGCGACGCGGCGTTTGCCCGCGCGATCGTAACCGAGCTGGCTGCGCGTTACCGTGGCGTCGTTCGAATATTAAAAAACCAGAAGCTACGCTCCGGAATCGAACGGCTCGCGAACTGGATCCTGGAAGAGGACCGCAATCAAGGCGGGCGCGGCCGGATCGCTCTCGCCCACGACAAACGGACGTTATCTTCGCGCCTTGGCATGACTCCGGAGAATTTGTCACGTAACTTGGCCGGCCTATCGGTTCACGGAGTTACGGGAGGCGGGCGGGAAATAGTCATTTCGGATCGCGGGATGCTTCGGCGTATCGCCAAACCAAATCCACTGATCGATGGCTGACGACGATTATTGAAGAAAAGATGAGCTCTTAAACGAATTCCAAGCTGCTCCTCTCCGTTTTTGGCCCTTAGCTGCCGCACAAGCCGCCAGTCTCTGTGTCCGTTATCGGGGGTAAAGATGGGGTAATCGGCCGGCAGCTTGTGGATAGCTGAGGGATTTTGGGTGCTGCGCTTCAGGCTGATGGTGAAACGAGGTCACCGTGGTTACGGGCCTCAAGCATCAGAAGGAGAAGCGCAGCATGGACCATTTTGCTGGACTGGACGTATCGGTCAAGGAGACCAGCGTCTGCATTGTGGATGACACGGGCAAGATCGTTCGGGAAGTGAAGGTGGCGAGCGAGCCGGAAGCGTTATTGGTGGTGCTGAAGAACCCCTCCTACCGCTTCAAGCGGATTGGGTTGGAAGCAGGTCCGCTGTCGCAATGGCTTTTCGGCGCACTCGCCGAAGCGGGTTTGCCAGTGATCTGTGTCGAGACGCGGCAAATGCGGGCGGTGCTGAAGGCGCAGATCAACAAGACCGACCGCAACGATGCGCGTGGCATGGCGCAGATGATGCGGGTTGGGCTTTACCGTCCGGTGCATGTGAAGACGTTACGCAGTCAGAAGCTGCGGATGCTGCTGACCCATCGCAAGCTTTTGCAGTCGAAGGCGATCGCCATCGATAACGACCTGCGCGGTACGTTGCGCAACTTCGGTCTCAAGGTGGGCATGGTCGGGATGGCGAAGTTCGAGACCCGCATCAAGGAGCTGGTCGAGAACCTACCCGATTTGGCGATGCTGGTCGAACCGCTGCTCATTGTACGGCGGGTGCTACGCGAACAGATCGGCATCCTGCACCGCCGCTTGCTGGCCGTTGTCCGGGAGGATGACGTGTGCCGGCGCCTGATGACGGTTCCAGGTGTCGGTCCAGTAGTGGCACTGACCTTCCGCGTCACCGTCGACGTGCCAGCTCGCTTTCGGAACTCCAAGTCGGTCGGGGCAGCGTTTGGATTGACACCATCCAAGTATCAGTCGGGCGAGAGTGAGCGAACCGGTGGCATATCGCGGTGTGGCGACGAGATGATGCGGGTGATGCTCTATGAAGCGGCGCAGACCATGCTGGTCGTTTCGACGAAATGGTCATGGCTCAAGGCGTGGGCGATGAAGATTGCCCGGCACCGCGGAATGAAGAAAGCAATCGTCGCGCTGGCACGCCGGTTGGCCGTGATCATGCACCGCATCTGGGTTGACGGCACCGAGTTCCGCTGGACCCGAGACGTCGCAGCGGCATGAGGACCGTGCAGGATCGAATGCGATAGGAGGAACTCGAGCTCCACCGAGCGGTGGAATGATGTCCCTCGCGGGACGATGGATGAGGTGAGTTCGTGTGTCCGCTTGGATCTGTCGTCTGTTTGATGGCAAGGCCGCGGTAAAGATTGTTCCACCTCGTCCTCGAACCCCATGATGGAAGGGCCCTTGTGCCGATTCCGAAGAGAAGCGCGAGCCCGCGAGAGACATCGACACTGGAACGGTGGATAGTCTGAAAGCGCTTGACCCCAACCGGCCGATTAGAGAAGCAGACACGGCCGCCGTCAGGCGGCACGGCAACTAATGACCCAACGCGACATTCTTCCTGCACTTTTCGCTGTTCGGCATTGGATATAGTTCAGCAATCTCCTTAATCCGAGTCTCGCGATGTGACCGCTCGCTGATTGGCACCCTGGGATGAAATAATATAATTTCCAGTACGGAGCCAGGTTGCAAACGTGCCATACAAAGATCTTCGCGAATTCATCTCCCAGATCGACGCTCTCGGGGCATTACGGCGCATCGAGGGGGCTGATCCATGCCATGAGATTGGGGGAATTACCGAGGTCGCAGCCGGCATGGCTGACTGCCCGGCGCTGCTCTTCGATCACATCAAGGGACATGCGTCCGGATTTCGTATGCTCACTAATGCGGTGACAAGCCCGCAGCGCGCCGCACTTGCGCTTGGTATCGATACCAACCTGCGGCCGCTAGATGCCCTCAAGGCTTGGATGGCGAAGCGCCAGACGCTGGCGCTTCAGAAGCCGGTCGAGATTGGTATCGCCGCTTGGCTTGAGAATTCCATGCGCGGTGACGATGTGGACGTGACGAAATTCCCAGCCCCGATGTGGCATAAACAGGATGGTGGTCCCTATATCGGGGCCGGCAGCTTGGTCATCATGCGCGATCCAGATGGCGGCTGGATCAATGCATCGATCTATCGCGTGCAGGTACATGGCCCGAATAAGGTTACGATCCAGTTCGATCATGGCGGCCGGCACGGCGCGATCATTGCGAAAAAATATTGGGACCGGGGGCAGTCCTGCCCGATCGTGATTGCAAGCGGCGAGGACCCAGCGCTGTTCATTTCGGGCTTCGAATATCTGGCCGCGGGCGTCTCAGAATTCGACTTCGCAGGCGCCATCAAGGGCTCGCCGGTGGCAATCCATCCGGGCCCGGTCACCGGTCTGCCCATTCCGGCCCATGCCGAAATTATCTTCGAAGGCCAGCTCAAGCCACTTGCTGAGGCCTCCCTGCTGGAAGGCCCGTTCGGCGAATTCACGGGCTATTTTGCGGCGGACCGACGTCCCTGCCCGGTGATGGAGGTGGCCGCTATCCATTATCGGACCGATCCGATCCTGCTCGGCTCGCCACCCATGAAACCGCCGCGCTTCCATTTTGGGCTGCCGTTCCGAGCCGCCAGCATTTGGAGCAATCTCGAAGACGCCGGGGTCACCGATGTCGTCGGTGTTTGGCAGCATATATCGCAATTGATGACCGTAGTGGCGCTCCGGCAGCGCTACGACGGCCATGCGAAACGCGCCGCTCTGATCGCCGCCGCCAATAGCTACATGGGAAGGGTCGTAGTGGTTGTCGACGATGACGTCGATCCGTCCGATCTCGCCGACGTGATGTGGGCGGTGACGACGCGTTGCGAACCGTCGGAGCAGACCGACATCATCAAGAATGCCTGGAGCTCCGCGCTTGATCCTCGCATTCCGCCCGATGCAAAGATACGTGGCGTCAGCTCGCATTCGAAGCTCATTATCGAAGCGGTGAAGCCGTTTGCCTGGATGGACAAGTTTCCGAAGCTTTCCGCTCTCTCTTACCAAGACGCGCGCGCCATCGAAGCGAAATGGGGCGAGGCTCTCAAGACCAGAACGTGATATTTGTCGCGTGCCGCGAAGCGAATGGGCCTCACGCGGCACCGGTGGAGAACGATCGCCAACTTGCTAGGAAAGTCACAAAACCTTATCAGTTTGCATCGCCGAATTGACCGCAAAACAATCATTTTTCTCCCTGCACACCTGTGCTCTAATATTTCTGCTTCGATTTGATTTGCTTCGATTTGGGTTTGAATAGCCGGCAAGCAGGCAAAGATTCTCTCCTCTGACGCTTTCAATTCGCTCCTTGCCTACGCTTCATCGAGCCGCTACCCGCTGCGCAACACCGTGATCGTGCTGTTATCCGTTAAAGCCGGCTTGCGTGCCGGCGAGATTGCAAAGCTTTACGTGCTGCGATCAATCATCATTCGAAAGAGAACCTGCACTATGGCACGGTACGGGTCGCCCTGCCCCAGAAAGGGCAGCCACGTGACCGGTGGCTGACCCGCGGCGAGGCCGCGAAGCTTTTATGGGTCTGCTGGCGGTATCGTGAAATACAAACCGTGCATCGCGGTCGCGCTAGGGGACAGCCGATCACGACCGAAAAGCGCCCGCTACGACACCTGGCGCGGTTCATTCTGATTGGCCTTTACACGGGCACGCGGGCGAGCGCGATAGCTGCGGCGTCGCCATATCGCGATACAGGCCATTCATTCGTCGACCTAGAGCAAGGCATCTACTACCGGCTAGCCATCGGCCGCCGTGCAACCAACAAACGGCGGACGCCAGCGCCGCTGCCATCGCGGCTCCTCGCTCACATGCGCCGGTGGGTGCGACGCGGCATTGTCACGACCCATTTCGTCGAATGGCACGGCGCACCCGTCAGATCGGTGAAGACTGGCTTCCGACACGCCGTGGCGCTCGCCGGGCTCTGGGGTCGGGTCACACCGCACACGTTGCGGCACACGGCGGCGACCTGGCTGATGCAGACCGGCGTGCCGATCTGGCAGGCGGCAGGCTATCTCGGCATGTCGGCACAGATCCTCGAACGCACCTACGGCCACCACCATCCGGACTACATGCGGGGCGCCGCGGCAGCGATCACGACGAAACAACCGGCGAACATTTCGGGACGTTCGGGCAACGTTTTATTGGTCAATTCATTGGTTGAGCCGGAAAACGCGGCGAAGCGAAAGCAAAAAAGCTAACAAAATCATGGTGGGCCCGGGAGGACTCGAACCTCCAACCAAGCGGTTATGAGCCGCTAGCTCTGACCATTGAGCTACGGGCCCGCGCAACCACGCGAGCGAACACCACGCGAGACGACATTATATATAGCAGAAACCGGGCTAGCCTTGCCGGCTGAGCAGGAACACCGCCTGCTCGCCGAACAAATTCCAGAACCACCACGGCATTTTCAGCCGCATCCGCCGGCCCCAGGCGTTGAGCGCCACCGCCTGTTCTATCTTGGCGCCGGAAACCTGACAGAGCAGCCGGAAATCCTTGATGCTGCAGAAGTGGATATTCGGCGTCTCGTACCAGGCATAGGGCAGATTGTCGGTGAACGGCATGTGGCCGCCGAAAAATAACTGCATGCGGATTTTCCAGTGACCGAAATTCGGGAACGACACGATGGCGTGGCGGCCGATGCGCAGCATGTGCTCGAGCACGACGCGCGGCCGGCGCGTCGCCTGCACCGTCTGTGACAGGATGACGAAGTCGAAAGCGTCGGCAGGGTAGTCTTCAAGGTCGGTATCGGCGTCGCCCTGGACCACGGCGAGACCCTTAGCGACGCATTCATTCACGCCTTCGCGCGACAGCTCGATGCCGCGACCGTCGACGCCGCGCGTCTCCAAAAGCCGCAGCAGCTCGCCGTCGCCGCAGCCGACGTCGAGCACGCGCGCGCCGTGCTCCACCATCGCGGCGACAACCAATAAGTCGACGCGCGAGCCGCCGGGGCCGCGTGCCGCTTCCGCCATGGTCAAATCGTATTTGAGGCGCGACAGCATCATCACCTCGCAAGCCCGCGCGCTTTGGCGGCGCCTTCCAGAAAGCCGCGGACGATGGCGAACAGTTCCGGCTCGTCGAGCAGGAAGGCGTCGTGACCCTTGTCCGTCGTGATTTCGGCGAACGAGACGCGCGCGCCGGCGGCATTGAGAGCATGCACGATGGCCCGCGATTCTGCCGTCGGAAACAGCCAGTCGCTGGTGAACGAGATGATGCAGAAGCGGGTCGGCGCGCCGCGAAACGCGTTCGCCACCACGCCGTCATAGTCGCCGGCAAGGTCGAAATAATCCATCGCGCGGGTCAGATACAGATACGAATTGGCGTCGAACCGCTCGACGAAGGTGATGCCCTGGTGCCGCAAATAGGATTCGACCTGAAAATCGGCGTCGAACGAGAAAGTCGGATTGTCGCGGTCCTGGAAGCGGCGGCCGAATTTGCGGTGCAGCGCGGCATCGGAGAGATAGGTGATGTGTGCGCCCATGCGCGCCACCGCTAGCCCGCGGCGCGGATTGGTGCCTTCGGCAAAATAGCGTCCGCCGCGCCAATCCGGATCGGCCATAACCGCCTGGCGCCCAACTTCGTGGAAAGCGATGTTCTGCGCCGAATGGCGCGTCGCGGCCGCGATCGGCAGCGCCGCGAAGGTGCGATGTGGATAGCTTGCCGCCCATTGCAGCGCCTGCATGCCGCCCATCGAGCCGCCGGCCACCGCGAACAGCGAGTCGATGCCGAGACGATCGAGCAGCATCGCTTGCGCGCGAACCATGTCGCGCACGGTGATGACCGGGAAATCGAGGCCCCATGGCATGCCGGTCGCCGGATTGGTCGAGGCCGGGCCGGAAGAGCCCATGCAGCCGCCGACGACGTTTGGGCAGATGACGAAAAAGCGCTCGGTATCGATCGGCAGACCGGGACCGACCATGGTCTCCCACCAGCCGGCCTTGCCGGTGACGGGATGCTCGTTGATGACGTGCTGATCGCCAGTCAGCGCGTGGCAAACCAGCACCGCATTGCTGCGTTCGGCATTGAGCGAGCCGTAGGTCTGGTAGGCGATCTGGAACGGCGCCGAGATCGACGCCGGCGTCGAGCCGCAGCGGATTGTTCGCGGCAAAGCGCACGACCGGCGAATGCGGATTATCCGCTTCGCGGGTACGGTCGGCGAGATCGAGCGTGGCGCTGACGTCGGCCATCGTTAGTTCCCAGAATGCCACGCTTCCCGGCGCGGTCCTAGCCGCCGAAGTCGCCTCAGGACTTGGCGGTCAAAGGGGCGTAAATAGGCCGCTTCGGCCGGGAGTCAACGTTTTCTTTGATTTCGGCCTTAACGGCTTCTATCAATCGGGCCGATTGCCGGATGTCACCATGCCAAAACCGCCGCGCCAAAAGGACCTGACGCTCGCCGACATACGGCGCGACATCGATCGCATCGATGCCGCGATGCACGAGCTGTTGATGGAGCGCAGTCAGATCATCGACCGCCTGATCGCGGTGAAAAAGACCGAGGAAGTAGGCTCGGCCTTTCGCCCCGCGCGCGAGGCCGACATGATGCGCCGGCTGGTCGGCCGCCATCACGGCAACCTGCCGCTCGATACCGTCGAGAGCATCTGGCGGGTCATCATTTCGACTTTCACCTATGTGCAGTCGCCGTTTGCCGTGCATGCCGACCTGTCGGCCGGCGATGCGCTGATGCGCGATTCCGCGCGATTTCATTTCGGTTTCACCGTGCCGTTCGAGCCGCATATGGGCGCGTCGAGCGTGGTCGAAGCCGTGTCGGCATCGCGCGGCGATCTCGGCCTCATCCCCGCCTTCGCTACCGCCGGCGCCGGTCCGTGGTGGACGGCGCTCGAATTCGACGCCGCGCCGAAGATCATCGCGCGATTGCCGTTCGTCGAGCGCGCCAATCACCCGGCCGCGCATGCCGGTCTTCGTGGTCTCCCGCGTCGCCGCCGACGCGATGGTGACCGAGACCGAAGTCTGGAGCATGCGGATTTCCGGCTGGAACGCGCGCCGCGGTCAATGCCGTCGCCACGCTTGCCGACGTCATCGCCGTGCCCGACCGCGCCTTCGACGGCGCCGCCTTGCTGGTCTCGGTCGAGCGCGGCGGCATCGGTGACGTCTCGGCGGCGCTGCGCAAGCTTGGCGCCTCGATCCGCTCGTCGGCCCTCGTCGGCAGCCACGCGACCCGCTATACGGTGCCCGCCAAGCGCCATTCCTCCCCCTGAAGGGCGGGAGGCGATGAGAAATAGAGAGATAGAGAGAATAGTGACCGACATGACTGCGACGCGTCCCATCCCACGGCCCGGCGTGCTCGATATCGAGGCCTATGTGCCCGGCAAGAGCAAAGCGCCCGGCGTGGCCAAAGTGTTCAAGCTGTCGTCGAACGAGACGCCGCTCGGGCCGAGCCCGCGCGCGATCGCGGCCTATAAATCCTGCGCCGACACTCTGGAGGACTATCCGGACGGTTCGGCGAGCGATTTGCGCGAAGCGATCGGGCGAGCCTTCGGGCTCGATCCCGACCGCATCGTCTGCGGCGCCGGCTCCGACGATCTGTTGCATCTTTTGGCGCACGCCTATCTGGTCGACGGCGACGAGGCGATCCACACCACGCACGGATTTCTGATCTATCCGATCGTGACGCTCGGCGCCGGCGCAAAACCGGTGGAGGCGCCGGAGCGGGATCTTACCGCCGACGTCGACGCCATCCTCGCGGCGGTGACGAACAAGACCAAAATCGTCTTCCTCGCCAACCCGAACAATCCGACCGGCACCTGCCTGTCGTTCGACGAGGTGAAGCGCCTGCACCGCGGCCTGCCGCCGCATGTGCTCTTGGTGCTCGACGCCGCTTATGCCGAATATGTCCGGCGCAACGACTACGAAGCCGGCATCGAGCTCGTCGCCACCTCCGAGAATGTCGTGATGTGCCGCACGTTTTCGAAAATCCACGGGCTCGCGGCATTGCGGCTCGGCTGGATGTTCGGCCCGGCGCACATCGTCGATGCGGTCAATCGCATTCGCGGCCCGTTCAACATCACCGGCCCGGCGATCGCCGCCGGCGTGGCCGCGATCGAGGACGTCGAGCATCAGGAGCGCTCGCGCGAACACAACACGCGCTGGCTTGGCTGGCTCACCGCCGAGATCGGCAAGCTCGGCCTGAAGGTGACGCCGAGCGTGGCCAATTTCGTGCTGATCCATTTTCCGCAAACCAAGGGCCGCACCGCCAAAGACGCGGACGCTTTCCTCACCGCGCGCGGCCTCATCCTGCGTCAGACGACGGCGTACAAATTGCCGAATGCGCTGCGCATGACGGTCGGCACCGAAGAGGCCAACCGGCTCGTCGTCGCGGCGCTCAAGGAATTTTTGGCAAAGCCGGCGTGATGCTGTGAGCAAAACCGCACCGCTCTTCAACCGGCTCGCCTTGATCGGCGTCGGCCTGATCGGCTCCTCGATCGCGCGCGCGGCGCGGGCGCAGGGCGCGGTGCGGGAAATCGTGGCGAGCGCGCGCTCCGCAGCGACCCGCCGGCGCGTCGCCGAGCTCGGGCTCGCCGACCAGGTGGTCGAGACCAATGCCGCGGCGGTCGCGGGCGCCGATCTCGTCATCGTCTGCGCGCCGGTCGGCGTATGCGGCGATATCGCCAAGGAGATCGCGCCGCAGCTTCAGCCGGGTGCGACCGTCTCCGACGTCGGCTCGGTCAAGGGCGCCATCGTGCGCGACATGGGCCCGCATCTGCCCAAGGGCGTCCATTTCGTCCCGGCGCATCCGGTCGCCGGCACCGAGCATTCGGGTCCCGACGCCGGCTTTGCCGAACTGTTCGTCGGACGCTGGTGCATCCTCACCCCGCCCGAAAACGCCGATCCCGCCGCCGTCGAAAAGCTCGCCGCGTTCTGGCGCCTGCTCGGCGCCAAGGTCGAGTTCATGCCGGCCGACCATCACGACCTCGTGCTGGCGATCACCAGCCACCTGCCGCACCTGATCGCCTATACGATCGTCGGCACCGCCGATGAGCTTGCCGAGGTGACGCGCTCCGAAGTGCTGAAATTCTCCGCCGGCGGCTTTCGCGATTTCACCCGCATCGCCGCGTCCGATCCGACCATGTGGCGCGACGTATTCCTCGCCAACAAGGACGCCGTCCTGGAAATGCTCGGCACCTTCAACGAAGACCTTTCGCAATTGACGCGCGCGATCCGGCGCGGCGATGGCGAGGCTTTGTTCGATCATTTCACCCGGACGCGCGCGATCCGCCGCGGCATTGTCGAAATCGGCCAGGATTCGCCGGCGCCCGATTTCGGCCGCGGCCACCCCGATCTGCCGGTCGAGCCGCTGCCGCGGCCCTATGCTGCTTCGGATGAGTGAGAACTGTAGCTTCGCCGTCATTGCGAAGTGCAGCGCGAACTCAGAGCTTCGCCGCCAGTGGATTGCTTGCTTTGCTCGCAAGCGCTTCAGTTCCACCGCGTGCCATCAGCGCAACGCTCGCGCAGCCGCAAGCGTGAATGGTTTTGGGATGATGTCGTGGATCAGCGCGTCGAGGCCGTGGGCGCGCTCGCGCTGATCGGCATAGCCGGTCATCAGCAAGATGGTAAGGTCGGGGTAGTCGCGCGCCGCCGCAAGCGACAGCGCGATGCCGTCCATGATCGGCATGCGGATGTCGGTGAGGAGGAGATCGAAACGGCCGCTTTCGCGCTTGAGCGCGTCGAGCGCGTCGCTGCCGTCGCAAGCGGTCTTGACCTCATGGCCGACGCTCGAAAGCGCGCGGGCGCACATCGCGCACAGGGCTTCCTCGTCCTCGGCGATCAAAATGCGTGCCATAGTCAGCGGCTCCCGTTGAGCATGTCGTAGCGGTTGACGAAGCGCACCAGCACATCGTGGGCGTCCGGCGGCGGCGAGGCGAGCCGGCTGTGGAACGCAATCGCCTCGCCCGGCGGCAACATCGTGCGCGACGGAACGGCGGTCCAGGAATAGATTTCCTGCCGCGCGGCATTGCGGACCGCGAACCGGACATGCGGCACGTCTGCGGTCTTGTTGGTGTCGTTGACGATGTTGCCCTCAACGACGAGGATCGGCACGCCCTCATGCTGCTCGGTAGCGGTTGCGAGGCTGTCGAAATCGAGCCCGCGCAAATTCACCGGCATGCCGATCAAGGCATAGAACGACGCGGTCTGCGGCATCGCTCGCACGAAATCGGCGCGCCAGCCGATGATGATCGCATTGGCGATGATCAGCCCGACGAACGCCGACTGCAGGTGCGACAGCGGCCAACGCCAGCCTTTGCGTTTGGCGCGGCGCGGATAGCGGCGGGCGGCGACGGTCTCGATATCCTCGTGCGGCACGTCATTCGGCGCTTCGTGAGGCTCGGTCTCGATCGCAACCCGGGCCTCGACCGCGTCGAGATCGGCCGGCGCGATCGGCGGGGAGTCCACCTCGACGGATTGGGCCGCTGCGGCGAAACCCGCTTCCTCCGCTACTCCGGAGGCCACACCATCGACTGGAACGTCGACTGGCGGTTCTGGCGCCGGAGGCGCCGCCTCTGCGCTCGCCACGGACTCGGCTGGGGAAGACCCCGAATTCTCGGTTACGGCGGCCACCGCGTCGAGCGCCCGGCGCGCCGGCACCAGGTCCTCGGCAGCGGCAATAAGCTTTTCGGCGTGGGGCAGTTCGGGCTCCCAGACCGAGCGGCAGCGGACGCAGCGAACCTGGCGCCCATTGGGCCGCAGGCTTGCCACGTCGACATCGTAGGATGTAGCGCAGTTCGGGCAGACGATGAGCATTGGCGAATCAGGGGCGCGGCAGCTTTGGGGCAACCCTAGCAAGCCATCCGTTAACGGATTGGAAACCAAACCGGCCGGGCGCCCCTGCGGCCGGTGTTAAATTGGCCGGACGAGGCGAATCATGCTGCGCTGGCAGCGTTTGAGAGGACCGCGTGATCCGGTTCGAGAATGTCGGCTTGCGCTATGGGCTCGGTCCGGAGGTGCTGCGCGACCTCAGCTTCCGGGTCGACAGCCATTCGTTCCAGTTCCTCACCGGCCCCTCCGGCGCCGGCAAGACCTCGCTTCTACGCATGCTGTTTCTGTCGCTCAAACAGACCCGCGGCCTGATTTCGATGTTCGACCACGATACGGCGACGCTGACCAAGGACGGCCGCGCCACGCTGCGCCGCCGCATCGGCATCGTCTTCCAGGACTTCCGGCTCTTGGACCACCTGACCACCTACGAGAACGTCGCCCTGCCGTTGCGCGTGGTCGGCAAGGAGGAGGCGTCCTACCGCACTGAAGTCGTCGAGCTATTGCAATGGGTCGGTCTCGGCGAGCGCATGGATGCACTGCCCCCGGTGCTGTCGGGCGGCGAGAAGCAGCGCGCGGCAATCGCGCGGGCGGTCATCGCCCGACCGCAGCTTCTGCTCGCCGATGAGCCGACCGGCAATGTCGATCCCAATCTCGGCCAACGCCTGCTGCGGCTGTTCATCGAGCTCAACAAATCCGGTACTTCGGTCGTCATCGCCACGCACGATATCGCCTTGATGGACGAGTACGACGCTCGCCGTCTGGTGCTGCACGAAGGACGATTGCATGTCTACGATTGAACAGGTTTACGATTGAATATGTCTACGATTGAACCGCTCGAGGAGGTGACGGAGCCGTGGGACGGACGCAGCGCGGAGCGGGTTTACGCGCAGCGTCCGCTCGGACCGATCGTGCCGAGCGGCTCGATCGCCGGCCGCTCGCTGACCGCGGTGGTCGCCATCATGACGTTTCTCGCCGCGCTGACTATGGGCGCCGTGATGATGGTGGTCGATGCCGCGAGCGACTGGCAGTCGGACGTCGGCCGCGAGATCACCATCCAGGTCCGCCCGGTTAACGGGCGCGATATCGAGGCCGATGTGCGTGCCGCCATCGACGTCGCGCGCGGCACTGCCGGTATCGCCGACGTTCGCGCTTACACGAAAGAAGAGTCCGCGCAGCTCATCGAACCATGGCTCGGCTCCGGTCTGACCCTCGGTGAATTGCCGATTCCGCGCATGATCGTCGTCAAGCTCGCTTCCGGCGCCGCGCCGGATTTTGCCGCTCTGCGCCAAACCCTTGCCGCGCAGGTGCCAAGCGCCAGCCTGGACGACCACCGCGGCTGGATCGACCGCATGCGCACCATGGCGGAGACGGCGGGTGCCGTTGGCATCGCCATCCTTGCGCTGGTCATTGCCGTGACGGTGATGTCGGTCACCTTCGCGACTCGCGGCGCCATGGCGGCCAACCGTCCGATTGTGGAAGTCCTGCACTATATCGGCGCCACCGACAGTTTCGTCGCCGGCCAGTTCCAACGGCATTTTCTCATACTCGGCTTCAAGGGCGGCGCCATCGGCGGCGGCGGCGCCATCGCGCTGTTCGCCGTCCTGGGAGCGGTCAATGCATGGATGTCGGGGACGGCCGGCGGCGACGAAGCGGCGGCCCTGTTCGGCAGCTTTTCCATCGGTAACGCCGGCTATGTTGCCATTGTCGTCCTGGTTGTGCTGATGGCCGTAGTGACCGCCTTTGCTTCGCGCCGCACCGTCAACCAGACCCTGGAAGCCATCGATTAGCCGCCACTTCGCGGCTATAGTTTCCGCCCGATTCTAGCAGTGGAACGGCGCGAGGGGCGCGCTCGGCCATGCCCAGCCTCAGGACGGTCGTCAAAGCGCGGCGCATCAGGTCGATCGGCCTGAAACTCGCCGCGCTATTCGCCGTCTTGCTCGCTGCCGGCTTCGCTTGCTTCATCTGGTTCTTGCCGGCGCAGGAGATCGTGCTCGACCGCAACGCTGATGGCATCGTCGTGCTGACCGGCGGCACCGCCCGCGTCACCGATGCACTCGAGCTTTTGTCCTCCGGACGCGGCCAGCGGCTGCTCATCACCGGCGTCAATACCGGCACAACCACGGCGGACATCGCCCGTCAGGTCGTCGACTACAATCGCGTGCTGGCCTGCTGCGTCGATCTCGATTATTCCGCCGTCAACACGCTCGGCAATGCGGTGCAGACGCGGCGTTGGACGCTGGAGCACCGCTTCCAGTCGCTGATCGTCGTCACGTCGGCCTATCACATGCCGCGCGCACTCGCCGAATTGTCGCACCAGCTTCCCGACGTGGCGCTTATCCCCTACCCGGTCGTCTCCGACCGGTTGCGCATCGAACCGTGGTGGTCGAACGGCGCGACCACCCGGCTGGTGCTGTCGGAATATTTTAAATATCTTGCCGCCAAGGTTCGCATGCGGTTCGACTCGTTCGCGGAGACGAGCGAATTGCCAGGCTATGCCGTGTCTTTCGCCTAAATCCGAAAATCGCAACGGCGGCATCGAAAACGCCGCTGACAGGCTTGCCATGTCCCGCTCCCTGCCGATTGTCGTCCGGTCGCTCGTGTTCAATGTCCTGTTCTATGTGAATCTGATCGTTCACATGATCGCGGCGCTGCCGACGCTGGCGCTGCCCTATCCGGCGCTCCGGGTCTTCGTCCGCTCCTATGCGCGAACCAGCCTTTGGCTGCTACGCGTCGTCTGCGGCACCAAAGTCGAATGGCGCGGCGCCGAAAAACTACCGAACGGCGCCTGCATCGTCGCTTGCAAGCACCAGTCGGCTTGGGAGACCTTCGCGCTTTACGCGCTGCTCGACGATCCGCTTTACGTGCTCAAGCGCGAATTGATGTGGCTGCCGCTGTTCGGCTGGTACATGTGCAAAGCCCGCCTCATTCCGATCGACCGCGGCGCCGGCATGGCGGCGCTCGCCCGGATGACGTCGCGCGCGCAAAAAACGCTCAATGACGCGCAGCCGCGGCAGCTTGTCATTTTTCCCGAAGGCACGCGGCGCTTGCCGGGAGCGGAGCCGGACTACAAGCCGGGCATCGTTTATCTGTACGGCAGGTTGGGCGTGCCCTGCGTGCCGGTGGCGCTCAATTCGGGCCGTTACTGGCCACGCCGCTCGCTGCTTCGCCTGCCCGGCACCATCGTCGCCGAAGTTTTGGATCCGATTGCGCCCGGTCTCGACAAGGACACGTTCTTCGCGCGGCTGCAGGATGACATCGAGACGGCGAGCCGGCGCTTGCTGCAGGAGTCGGGCAACACGAAACTAGGCTTTCGCGGCTCCTGAGGCTTGCGGCCTGATCCCCGCTTGCAGTTGCTCGGCGAGCAAATGCAAATCGGTTTCGCGGTAGCCGAGCGCTTCGAGCGCGCGCACCGTTTCCAGCACGTAGTCACGATTGGCGCCGGACTGGCCGTGGCCCTGCCGGACGTGATGCAAACTTTCGGCGAGCGTCAGCCGCCCGGCATATTGCACGTGACTGCGATCGACGGTGTAGCACAGCGCGCGGACCCGCCGCCGTGTCTCGTCTTCGAGTTCGATTTGCCGCATGGTCTCGACATAGACCGACGTGACCTGTTCGCGCGAGCGCAAGTAATCGACGGTCGCGGCGCGCGCCGCGGCGGCGACGCGATAGGCGACGCCGCGACACATGCCGCCGCGATCGATCCCCAGCACCAGGCCGGGCCGCTCCGGCGTGCCGCGATGGACGAATGAGAAAACGCATAGCGCGCGGTGCAAGCCGATGAGCTTGGCCGGCACCCGCTCAAGGTAGGCAAAGCCCGGCCGCCACATCAGCGAGCCATAGCCGAACACCCACAGGTCGCCGGTGTCGCGCTCGGCACTCGTATTCATTTATCCTCGGCGTTGATTTACGGACTTGCTTTGGCTCGCCTAACAGGATGAGAAATGCGGCACAATGGTGCCGCTTTTGAAAGGCCATAAAACGCCGAATGTCCGGGGAATCTCCGCTTAGCATGATGCGATCGGCGCCGCGGCGGGTGCGCAAGCGGCCGGCCGCTCCGCGTTACCGCTGGGTGGGAACGATCCTTGCCGCGATCGCCATTGTCATTGTCCTTGCCGTGGGCTGGACCTGGATTTGGTATTACGCAGCCTCGATCGCGGACCGCGCGCTGGCCGGCTGGGTCGACCGCGAGGCGGCGCTCGGCCGGGTCTATGCCTGCGGCAGCCAGACCATCGGTGGTTTCCCCTTCAGCATCGTCACCCGCTGCGATAAGGCCGCGGCTACATTCAACAACAATCGGCCGCCATTCGACGTGCACGCGACCGACATCAGCTTTTCGGCCGCGCTTTATCGCCCGACGCTTTTGAACGGCGATATCACCGGTCCGGTCACGCTCGCCGATCCCGGCCAGCCGCCGACTTTTGTCATCAATTGGACGCGCGCGCGGCTGACGCTGCTTGGCCTGCCGCCCGAGCCCGAGCGCATTTCCGTCTCGCTGCGCCAGCCGCGGCTCGATCGCGTTGCCGGTCCCGGCACCGGGATGATTTTTCAGGCCGATAGCGTCGACGTCGACGGCCGCATCGTGGAAGGCTCGGCGCGCAGCAATCCGGTGATCGAGGCGACCGGGCATTTTGCGGCGGCGATGGCGCCAAGCTTTCATCCCCTGCTTGCCGCGCCGGTGGCCGGCGACATCGACGCTATCTTGCGGGGCTTTAAGGATTTCTCGCCAAAACCATGGCCGGTGCTGTTTCGCGAAATGCAGGCCTCCGGCGGCGGCATCGACATCAGATCGATTCGCATCGAGCGCCCCGATGCCGTGATCGTCGGCACCGGGAAGCTGACCGTCAACGCCAACGGCAAACTTGATGGCGAGATCGATGTCGCCGTAGCCGGCCTCAAGACGATCGTCCCGCTGCTCGGCATCGATCAGTTGATCGGACAAGGCATCGACCGGCTTACCGGCGGCAGCGGCTCGCCGCAGCAGGGGCTCAATACACTCGACCGGCTGGTGCCGGGGCTGGGCGACGTCGTCCGCCAAAGCACCAGTTCGAGCCTGGTCGACACGATCAAGAAGATGGGTCAGCCGACCGAGATCGACAAAAAGCCCGCGGTAGCGTTGCCGCTGCGCGTCACTGACGGCGTGATCTTTGTCGGCCTCATTCCGATCGGCGTGGTGCCGCGTTGTTTTGAGAATCAACTCTTGCGGTCGGCACGCCCGCCGACCCGCGCGTCCGGCACGGAATCCGTCGAGGCAAAATACGGCTTGATGTCGATCAGTGGCGTATTGTCGAGGCAGTCGACGCCGACCACCGAGAGCGTGTTGCCGTCGATGCCGACCAGCCGCGCCACCGAGAGCGCGACCGGATTGGGCCGCACCGGAGAACGCAGCGCGAAGGTGCCGTGAGGCTCGGCGCGATGGCGCGGCCATTGCCGCACCAGATCGCGCCGCGCCTGGTCCATCCAATACAGCAAGACAACGTGGCTGACGGTCTCGAGGCCTGACAGACCCGCGGCCCAGCGCGGATCGAGCTCGACGGTGCAGACAGCGTCCGACTGGCGCGCGTTCTTCGGGCACTCGTCGCGCCGTTTCCACGGCGTGCGGATGCGGCCGATATAATACAGCGAAGCGTCGAACTGCGCCGGCAGTTCGACCGCGACCTCGCCGCCGCGCAGCGCGTAAGGGTCGCCGCCAGGCACGGCGTTACCCGGCGATTGCTTCGGCTTTGCGGTCTCGGCCATGCGTGGAAATTGGCACGCGCGCACCTTGGCCGCCAGTGTCGCGGCGGCCCTTCGCCCACCGCGGTGTGGGAGGCATCCCATTTTGGCTTGCGGGCCCACACTTAATGATATAAAGATATCTTTATATGAACTGACAGAGCGCGCTCTGGAGCGCCGGCAATCGACATGAATACCGCGATGGATGCAGAACAACTGACTTTTGCCGGACTGACCGGCACGCTCAAAGCGGCCGGCGAAGCGACCCGCCTGCGGATTCTGGCGCTGCTGGCCGAGGCGGAATTGACCGTCTCGGACCTCACCGAAATCCTGCGCCAGTCGCAGCCGCGGCTGTCGCGTCACTTGCGCCTTTTGGCCGAAGCAGGCCTGGTCGAGCGCTTCCGCGAAGGCTCGTGGGCCTTCTTCCGGCTCGGCGAGCGCGGCGGCACCGCCGACATCGCCCGCGCGCTCATCGGTCGGCTCGATCCCGACGATACGGTGATCGCGCGCGACCGCGAGCGGCTTGCCGCGGTGCGCAACGCCCGGGCCGCCGCCGCGCAGAATTATTTCCGCCGCCATGCCGCCGAATGGGACCGCATCCGCAAGCTGCATGTCGCCGACGCCGCCGTCGAAGATGCAATCCGCACGGCGCTGGCCGACAAGCCGATCCGCGCGCTGCTCGATCTCGGCACCGGCACCGGGCGCATGCTCGAACTCTTTGCCGGCGATATCGAGCGCGGCCTCGGGCTCGATCTGTCGCTCGATATGCTGGCGCTGGCCCGCGCCCGGCTCGACCGCGCCGGGCTGAAGCATTGCAGCGTGCGCCACGGCGACATCTACGACCTCGCTTTGCCGCGCGAGAACGTCGACGTCGTCATCATCCATCAGGTCCTGCACTTTCTCGACGACAGCGCGCGTGCCATCCGCGAGGCGGCGCGCGTGCTGCGGCCGGGCGGCCGGCTTCTGGTCGTCGACTTCGCGCCGCACGATCTGGAATTTCTGCGCGAGGAGCATGCCCATCGCCGGCTCGGCTTCGCCGCCGAGACGGTGACGCAATGGCTGGAAGGCGCCGGCCTCGACGTGTTGCGGCAGCAAACTTTTCCGCCCGGGCCGGAGGGCAAGATCGCGGTGTCGCTGTGGCTCGCCCGCGATCCGCGCATCGTGCTGGCGCAACCGAAAACGCAGGTGGCGTAATGAGTGCGACGCGGGCGAGTCGTTTCGTCGAGGGTGCGCGGCGCGGGCTGCATGTCTCGTTCGAATTCTTTCCGCCAAAGACGCCCGAGATGGATCAGTCGCTGTGGGAATCCATCGGCCGGCTGGCGCCGCTCAAGCCGAATTTCGTCTCGGTCACCTACGGCGCCGGCGGCTCGACGCGCGAGCGCACCCACGCCACGGTCAAGCGCATCCTCGCCGAAACCATGCTGACGCCGGCGGCGCACCTGACCTGCGTCGCCGCGACGCGCGCCGACATCGACGCGGTGATCCGGGCTTACGCGCAGGCCGGCGTGCGCCATATCGTGGCGCTGCGCGGCGATCCGCTGGACGGCATCGGCGAGCGTTACGCGCCGCATCCAGGCGGCTACCAAAATGCCGCCGATCTCGTCGCCGGCATCAAGCGCGTCGCCGATATCGAAGTCTCGGTCTCCGCTTACCCGGAAAAGCACCCGGACAGCCCCTCGGTCGCAGCCGACATCGACATGCTCAAGGCCAAGGTGGACGCCGGCGCTACCCGCGCGATGACGCAGTTCTTTTTCGATAACAGCTTTTATTTCCGCTATCTCGATCGCGTACGTGCAAGCGGCATCACCATCCCGATCGTGCCCGGCATCCTGCCGGTGCTGAATTTCAAGCAGACCCGAAACTTCGCCGCCCGCGCCGGCGCGTCCATTCCGGCGTGGCTCGCCGAGCGTTTCGATGGTCTCGACGACGATCCCGCCACCCGCAAACTGATCGCCGCCGCGGTAGCCGCCGAACAAGTCATCGATCTCGTCGACCACGGCGTCACCGAATTTCACTTCTACACCATGAACCGCGCCGATCTGGTTTACGCGATCTGTCACTTGCTGGGCCTGCGGGCGGATCTGCTCCCTCTCCCCGCAGGGGAGCGGGTCGCGGTGAGGGAGCTCGGGCGATGAAGGCAACATCCAACGCCGAAGTCGCGCTGCGCCGTCTCGCGGCCGAACGCATTCTGGTGCTCGACGGCGCCATGGGCACCATGATCCAGGCGCTCGGCCTCGACGAAGAGGGCTTTCGCGGCGCGCGTTTCGACGCCTGGAACCGCGAAGTGCGCGGCAACAACGATCTGCTCAATCTGAGCCGGCCCGACGCGGTGCGCGCCATCCATCTGGCCTATTTCCGTGCCGGCGCCGACATCGTCTCGACCAACACATTCTCTTCGACCACCGTCGCGCAGGCCGATTACGGCATGGCCGAGATCGCCTATGAGCTCAACGCCGAAGGCGCGCGGCTCGCGCGCGAGGCTGCGTCCATCGCGCAGGCCGAGGACGGCCGCGAGCGTTTCGTCACCGGCGCGATCGGGCCGACCAACCGCACCGCCTCGATTTCCCCCGACGTGTCCAATCCCGGCTTTCGCGCCATCACCTTCGACGCGCTGCGCATCGCCTATACCGAGCAAATCCGCGGCCTGCTCGACGGCGGCATCGATGCGCTGTTGATCGAGACCATCTTCGACACGCTCAACGCCAAGGCGGCGATCTACGCCATCGCCGAGGAACTCGCCGCGCGCGGCATCAGCGTGCCGATCATGATCTCCGGCACTATCACCGACCGCTCCGGGCGGCTTCTCTCCGGCCAGACGCCAGAGGCGTTCTGGAATTCGATGGCGCATGCCTCGCCGCTGTCGGTCGGGCTCAATTGCGCGCTTGGCGCCAAGGAAATGCGCGCGCACATCGCCGAACTGTCGCGCGTCGCCGATACGCTGATCTGCGCTTATCCCAATGCCGGGCTGCCCAATGAATTCGGCGGCTACGACGAGGGACCCGAGACGATGGCGGCGCTGATCGAAGAGTTTGCCGCCGCGGGCCTGATCAATATCGTCGGCGGCTGCTGCGGCACCACACCCGAGCACATCCGCGCCATCGCGCGCGTCGTAGCCGGCAAGCCGCCGCGCGCGATCCCGCACATCCCGCCGCGACTGCGGCTGTCCGGCCTCGAAGCTTTCACGCTGACGCCGGAGATTCCCTTCGTCAATATTGGCGAGCGCACCAACGTCACAGGCTCGGCGCGGTTCCGCAAGCTCGTCACGTCGGGCGATTATCCGGCGGCGCTGGCGGTTGCCCGCGACCAGGTCGAAAACGGCGCGCAAATCATCGACATTAATATGGACGAGGGTCTGCTCAATTCCGAAAACGCCATGACCACGTTCCTCAACCTGGTCGCGGCGGAGCCCGATATTGCCCGCGTGCCGGTGATGATCAATTCGTCGAAATTCTCGGTGATCGAGGCAGGCCTGAAATGCGTGCAAGGCAAGCCGGTGGTCAATTCGATCTCGCTCAAGGAAGGCGAGGATGCCTTCATCCACCACGCCGAACTGGTCCGCCGCTTTGGCGCCGCCGTCGTGGTCATGGCGTTCGACGAAGCCGGCCAGGCCGATACGCTGGAGAAGAAGCAGAAGATCGCCAAACGCGCCTACGACATCCTGGTGAACCGTGTCGGTTTCCCGCCGCAGGATATTATTTTCGACCCGAATATCTTTGCTGTCGCCACCGGCATGGACGAGCACAACGGCTATGGCGTCGCTTTCATCGAGGCGGCGCGCTGGATCCGGCAAAACCTGCCGCACGCGCATGTGTCCGGCGGCGTCTCCAACCTGTCGTTCTCGTTCCGCGGCAACGAAGCGGTGCGCGAGGCGATGCATTCGGTCTTCCTCTATCACGCCATCAAGGCCGGGATGGATATGGGCATCGTCAATGCCGGCCAGATGGCGGTCTATGACGATCTCGATGCCGAACTGCGCGAGGCCTGCGAGGACGTGGTGCTCAACCGCCGCGCCGACGCGGCGGAGCGGCTCTTGGCGCTGGCGGAACGGCACCGCGGCCCCGGCAAGGAAAAAAAAGAAGCTGATCTGGCATGGCGCGAGTGGCCGGTGGAAAAGCGGCTGTCGCATGCGCTGGTGCACGGCATCACCGACTTCATCGCCGCTGACGTCGAGGAGGCGCGCCGCAACGCGCCGCGCCCGCTCGCGGTGATCGAAGGCCCGCTGATGGACGGCATGAACGTCGTCGGTGACCTGTTCGGCTCCGGCCGCATGTTCCTGCCGCAAGTGGTCAAGTCGGCGCGGGTGATGAAGCAGGCGGTCGCCTACCTGCTGCCGTATATGGAGCAGGACAAGGACGGCCGCGAGCACGCCTCATCGAACGGCAAGATCGTGCTGGCCACGGTTAAAGGCGACGTGCACGACATCGGCAAGAACATCGTCGGCGTCGTGCTGGCCTGCAACAATTACGACGTGGTCGATCTCGGCGTCATGGTCCCGGCGGAGAAAATCCTCAAGGCCGCGGTCGAGGAACAAGCCGACATCGTCGGCCTGTCCGGCCTGATCACGCCGTCGCTCGACGAAATGTGCCATGTGGCGGCGGAATTCGAGCGGCGGGGGTTCGATATGCCGCTCTTGATCGGCGGCGCCACCACGAGCCGCGTCCACACCGCGGTGAAAATCCACCCCCATTACCAGCGCGGCCAGGCGATCTATGTCACCGACGCGAGCCGCGCCGTCGGCGTGGTGTCCGCGCTCTTATCGCAAGAATCCCGCCCGCGTTATGTCGGTGATATCCGCGCCGAATACGCGCGGATCGCGGCGGCGCATGCGCGCGGCGAGGAGAACAAGCGGCGGCTGCCGCTCGCCGCCGCCCGCGCCAACGCGCTAAAGCTCAATTGGTCCGGCACTTATGTGCCGCCGGCACCGCGCTTGATCGGCACCAAACGCATCGCCGATATCCCGATCGCGGAACTGATCGACTATATCGACTGGTCGCCGTTTTTCGCGACCTGGGAGCTCAACGGCAAATATCCGGCGATCCTCGACGACGCTGCCATGGGCGAAGCGGCGCGCGACCTGTTTGCCGATGCGCAAGCCATGCTGCAACGCATGGCCGACGAAAAATGGTTCCGCGCAAGCGCCATCATCGGGTTCTGGCCGGCCAATAGTGACGGCGACGATATTGTCCTGTTCGGCAACGAGACGCGCGATAAATCGATTGCGACTTTGCACACGCTGCGCCAGCAGCTTGCCCGCCGCGAAGGCCGCGCCAATGTCGCGCTCGCCGATTTTGTGGCGCCGCGTGGCAGCGGCCTAAAGGATTACATCGGCGCCTTCGCGGTGACGGCAGGGCTGGGCGAGGAAGCCACCGCCGAGCGCTTCAAGCGCGCCAATGACGATTATTCCGCCATCATGGCGAAGGCTTTGGCCGATCGGCTGGCCGAAGCTTTGGCCGAGCGCATGCACCAGCGCACACGCCGGGAATTCTGGGCCTATGCGCCTGACGAAACGTTGCCCGCCAGCGAGCTTATCGCCGAGCAATATCACGGCATCCGTCCGGCGCCAGGCTATCCGGCGCAACCCGATCACACCGAGAAGGCAACCCTGTTCGAACTGCTGGACGGCGAGCGCGCGATCGGCGTGAAACTCACCGAAAGCTTCGCCATGTGGCCGGGCGCGTCGGTGTGCGGGCTCTATTTCAGCCATCCCGAAAGCTATTATTTCGGCGTCGGCAAGATCGAACGCGATCAGGTCGCGGATTACGCCAGGCGCAAAAGCCAGACGCTGACCGAAGCGGAGAAATGGCTCGCGCCGATCCTCAATTACGATCCGGTCGCGCTGGCGCAGAGCGCGGCGGAATAGTGGCTAGCAAGCTGGAACCGTGCGACCCTTCCCGTCGTTTGGACAGGACAGGGAGACAGCACAATGGCCCGGCTCTTGGTGATGTATAAAACGCCGCGCGACGCGGTCGCATTCGACAAGCATTATGCGCAAATCCACGCGCCGCTCGCCAAGAAAATTCCCGGCCTCAGACATTTCGAGACCAGCAAAGGCCCGGTCACCACTCCGGGCGGGCCGTCCTCCTATCACCTTGTCGCAGTGCTGCAATTCGACAATGTCGCGGCGATCCAGCAAGCGTTCGCCAGCCCGCAAGGGCAGGCCGCGGTGGCCGACGCGCAAACGCTCGCCACCGGCGGCGTCGATATTTTTATGTTCGACAGCGCCGACATGTAGCCGTCATTCCGGGGCGCGGGCTTTAGCCCGCGAGCCCGGAATCCATATTCGCTGACCAGTGATTATGGATTCAGGACCTGCCGCTTCGCGCAATCCGGAATGACGAGCAACTATGCCGTCTTGCGCTTAATCGCCTGCTGCAAAAACAAGGCGGCTTCCAGCGCGGCGCGATCGCGGCCGAAGCGGCCGACGATCTGCACGCCGAGCGGCAAGCCGTCTTCGCTCAAGCCCGCAACGTTGACGCAAGGGCTTCCCATCAGCGTCCACACCCGGTTGAACATCGGGTTACCGGTGGCGCCGAGCCCGTGCGGCGCGGCGCCGGGCGCGGACGCGGTGAGGACCACGTCGTGGTCGGCCATCGTGTCGGCCAACACCTGGCGGGCGCGGCTCGCGGTACGCCGCGCCGCGTCGTATTCATCCGCCGAGATTGCTGCTGCGGCGTCGAGCTGATCGCGCAGCAATTTGTCGATCTGATCGCGATGGCGTTCGTATTCGAAGGCGAGCGCACAGAAGGTTTCATAATCCTGGATCGTGTGCTGCGCGGCATAGGCTTGTTCCAGGATCGGCGGCAAGGTCACGTCCGTCACCGTGGCGCCCGCCGCGGTCGCGATGCGCGCGGCGATCTCGATCGCGTTTTGCATCGCCGAGCTTGCCTGCGGCCACAGATGGCTGCGTGCCAGCGCGATGCGCGGGACCGATGGTTCGGCGCGATCGACGCGCAGATCGCGATCGAGAATCGAAGCCGCCGCAAAGGCGATATCGGCGACGCCGGCGCCGAACAGCCCGGCGGTGTCGAGATGCCACGACACAACCTTAACACCGACCGTGGGGATCAGCCGGTAGGACGGCTTGAAGGCGGCGACGCCGCAGAACGCGGCGGGCCGGATGACCGAACCCGCCGTCTGGGTGCCGAATGCGATCGGCACCATGCCGGCGGCGACCGCGGCGGCGGAACCCGCCGACGAACCGCCGGGCGTATGCGCGGCATGGTGAGGATTGCGCGTCACCGACGGTACCAGCGAAGCGAACTGCGTGGTCACGGTCTTGCCGATGACAATGCCGCCGGCGCGGCGCGTCATCGCCACCGCGCTGGCGTCGGCGCGCGGCCGGTGGCCGGAATAGATCGGTGAGCCGTATTGCGTCGGAAAGTCGGCAGTGTCGAAAATATCCTTAAACGCAACCGGAAGCCCGCGCAGCGGCGCGGCAGCGAGGCGCGGGTCTTCGGCTGAGCGGCGCGCCCCTTCGAGATCGAGCGCGACAAAGGCGCCGACCTCCGGCTCGCGCTCAGCGATGGCCTCGGCGCACATTTCCACGACCGCGCGCGGCTTTAATTCGCCTCTCTCGATGCGCCGGACGAGATCGAGCGCCGACAGCATCGCGGTCCGACCCGAGCGGACACTTTGCACGGCGCTGCTGCCCATGATCCCCGGCCTCCCTCGCGCCGATGTGGCCCGAAAGCCGCGCCGCGATCAAGGGGTCATGGTTAATGGACTCCTTCGCGCGCGCCGAATCGCCTCATCATTGAACAGTCTTTAACGGAATTCCTCGCATTGTCGGAGAATGACGCGTGGAGTTCGTTGGTATCTCGTCAGCTCCCTCGTCCTCGTCGCGCTGATCGCTCTTGCCGGCTGCAGCCATTATCTGATGGCCGAGCGCGAGCCATGGCGTCACGAGGCGGAAGCATCATGCCTTGCTTCAGGCGCAGTGAAAGAGACGCCGGACCGCGTGCGCATTACGGCGATCAGCGGACCCGGCGCATGCGGCATCGATTATCCGATCCGGGTCTCCGCCTTGGGCGAGAGCGCGCACTTGTCCTACGACGATGAGGCAGTGCGGCCGCCGGGTTCGATCCCGAGCGGATCGATGCCGGTGACCTGGCCGGGCACGCAATCCTCCGCGGCGCCATCGGGCGCGGCGCAGTCGAACGCGCTGCCGCCGTTGCAGCCTCCGCCGCAAACCTATCGGGCGTATCCGGCGCCACAGTCCTACCCTGCCCAACAATCCTACCCGCAGGCCCAGATCGGCCAGCCGCTTTCGCTCGATCCGCCAAGCCTGCCGCCGACCGGCAACAACGACGACGATATCGGCATTCCCGGCGGTCCGCCGCATCCCTATTACGGCGGCTCCGCTGCGCCGCTTTCCTCGCCGCGGTCGTCTGACGCCCAGCAGCCACTGCCGCCGCTTGGACCGCCGAGCGCGCCGATGGTGACCGCCGCCGCGACGCCGGTCGGCGTGCAACCGCCGGCGACGCTGGCCTGTCCGCTGGTCTCCGCGCTCGATCAATGGATCGGCACCGCGGTGCAGCCGGCAGCGCTGCACTGGTTTCGCCAGCCGGTGGTGCAGATCAAGCAGATTTCCGCCTATTCGTGCCGCGGCATGAACGGCGATCCGAACGCGCATATTTCCGAACACGCCTTCGGCAATGCGCTCGACGTCGCCGAATTCGATCTCGCCGACGGCCATAAGGTCAGCGTGCAATATGGCTGGCATGGCACGCCGGAGGAGCAGGGATTTCTGCACGACGTGCAGGCGGCGGCGTGCGATCAGTTCACCACCGTGCTGGCGCCGGGCGCCAACGTCTATCACTACAATCACATCCACGTCGATCTGATGCGGCACTACGACAGCCGCCACATCTGCGAGCCGGCCGCGATCCCCGGCGAAGTCGTCGCCGAGCGGGCGCGGGCGTATTTCGCTG
This sequence comes from uncultured Alphaproteobacteria bacterium, assembly GCA_963743395.1. Classification (GTDB taxonomy): domain Bacteria; phylum Pseudomonadota; class Alphaproteobacteria; order Rhizobiales; family Xanthobacteraceae; genus BOG-931. The sequence goes on along the minus strand of CAVUPV010000005.1, from coordinate 371,154 downwards.
CGCAGCATTTGGGCGATCCCAGTGTCACCGGCTCGATCCGGACGCGATTTCACAGAGGCGACGATACGGGCGAGGACGACGATAAGCTGCCCGATGCCGTGGCGGGTGACGACTAGTGTCCCCTTCTCCCCGCTTGCGGGGAGAAGGCCAGGATGAGGGGGCCTCTCCGCTGGGCTCAGAATCGCGGCAACGCCCCCTCACCCTCGTTCGCTTCGCTCGCTCGACCTCTCCCCGTACAGGGGGAGAGGTGATCTAGCTCGACGGCATCCGCAGCACCGGCTTGATGGTCTTTCCGGCCGAGGATTCTTCTGCTGCCAAATTGATATCGGCGAGATCGTAGAACGTGATCATCCGCTCGAGCGGAAATTCGCCGGCCATGATGTGGTCGACCAGTTTTGGAATGAATTCACCCGGCATGCTGTCGCCCTGAACCACGCCGCGCACGACGCGGCCCTGTTGCAGAAACGGCATTTCGAAAGAGGCATCGGTGCCTTTGCGGGCGCTGCCGAGCAGGGTGCACGTGCCGCCCGGCAGCAGCACTTCGACCGCCTCGCGCAAAACCTCCGGCAGCGCCGAGGTCTCGATCGCATGGCGCACGCCGCCTTTGGTGATGGCGCGGATTTCGCCGACCACGTCGCTGCAGGTTTTGTGGTCGATCACGTGTGTGGCGCCGAGCTCGCGGGCCAGCGCAAGCCGGTGCGCATGCACATCCACCGCGACGATCGGCGCGCAGCCGGCGATTTTTGCCGCCATAAGCGCCGATAGTCCGACCGCGCCGACGCCGAACACGGCAATGCTGTCGCCCGGAGCAGGTTTCGCCACGTTGAGCACGGCGCCGGCGCCGGTCTGGCCGCTGCAGGCGAGCGGGCCCAAAAGTTCAAGCGGCGCGTCGTTGCGCACCTTCACCGTCCAGCGCGCTTGCGTCAGCGCGAACGTGCCGAACGAGGATTGCTGGAAATACGCGCTATAAACCGGCGCGCCGTTTTTCGACAGCAGGGTCGAGCCGTCAGCGCGCGTGCCGCCCATCTTCAGCTTGCGGCCGTCGAGGCAGTAGTTCATCCGACTCTGCCGGCAATTCGCGCAGGCGCCGCACCACGGATAGGACATGACGACATGGTCGCCGGGGACGAAATCCCGTACCGCGCTGCCGATCGAGTGAACTACGCCCGCGCCTTCATGGCCGTACACAGCGGGATAAGGGCTGACAAAGTAGCCATCGCGGCCGTGCAGATCGGTCTGGCACATGCCGCTCGCCGCAACGCGGACGATCAGCTCGTCGGCGCGCGGCTCGCACAATTCCAATGTATCGATGACGAAAGGCGCCGACTTTTCGCGCACCACTGCGGCTTTGATCTGCATGACGCATTGTGAAAATTGCGCGCAGCTTCGTCAATGCGCCTGCATCTCCTGGAGCACGGCGGCGCTCGGCCAGCAATCGACTTTCAGCCCGTTCTGCTTCTGATAGTCGCCGAGCGCCGAGCGCGTCAGCATGCCCGCCTTGCCGTCGATCTTGTCGTGGTAATAGCCGCGCGCAGTGAGAATCTCTTGCATGCGGTCGAGATCGGCAGTCGGCAATTGCGCCACCTTGCCCCATGGGGTTTGGAATGGGCGAGGATCGTCGATGCGATCGCTCAAATGGCCGACAAACAGGACGTAGAGGTCGGAATAATTATATTGCTTGAGCGCGAAATAATTGGCGGTGGCAAGAAATGACGGTCCGTAGAGACCGGCCGGCTGGACCAGCGAAGCCCCCTGCACAAGCTCCTCGGCGGAGAGTTTTCGGCCATAGGCCGGCACGAAGCCGCGCTTGAGCCAGTCGCCGACCGGCAATTTGTTTTCGGGAACGCCGATGGTGCAATCGACACCGGCCGGGGCTAGCACCTCATAGGCCCAGCGCAATCCGCCCTGCCAGCCTTCGCCGACCAGTTGCTTTGCCGTCGAAGCGAGCGCGTCCGGCACTGAATTCCAAATGTCGGCCCTGCCATCGCCGTCAAAATCGACGGCGTATTTCAGGTAATCCGACGGCAGGAACTGCGTCAGTCCCATGGCGCCGGCCCACGAACTTTTCATGTCGGCGAGTTTGATTTTGCCGTCATCGAGGATTTTCAGCGCCAGCAGGAATTCGCTGCGGAACTGGTCCTTGCGCCTGCCGAGATAGGCCTGCGTGGCCAGCACCTGAATGGCGCCGCGCTTGTCGACGGCGCGGCCGTAATCGGTTTCGCGGCCGAAGATCGCGAGGAGAATTGCCGGCGGCACGCCGAATTGGCGTTCGATCGCGTCGAGCGGCGCGCGATATTGCGTATTGAGCACGCGGCCCTGGGCGGCCAGCTGTTCGATGGCCGGCTCCTTGAGATAGTCCGCCGGGGTCTGCACGAATTCAGGCTGGCCCGCCGCCGGCCTTTCCGGGCGGCCGGGCAAGACGAGATCGGGCAGCGTGAGATCGGGTTCGAGCCCGCGCGTTGCCGCATCGAAAGTCGCGCGCGATATGCCGAGCGCCTGCGCCTGCGGCCACAGCGCTTGCAGCCAGGCCTGGAACGCTGCGTCGGCGAATGCCGGCGTAGTTGAGAGTGTGAACAACAGAAGGATTACGACAATAAGAAACGACCAGCTCGCACATACGAACTCCCTCTCCAGCCGAACCCGGGTGTCCCTACGGGGAGACGGAGGAATCATCTTACCGCGAGGATGAACAGGCGCGGGAAGCGCAACAGCACCTTGCCGTCGTAGCGCGGCTTGTAGGCGGCGACGCATTTTGCGGTATAGACGGCGAGGAATTTTTCGCGGGCCGCGGCGTCGAGCGGCGACAGAAACGGCTGCAGCGAGGAGCCCTTGAACCATTCGGTGATGGCCGCCGGCGACGCCATCACGTGATTATAGAAGGTGTGCCAGATATCGATGCGGGAACAGACCGGCTTGAGCAGATCGTAATAGGCCTCGGTCGGCGGCAGGTCGTCGCGCGGTGCGGCTTTGACTTCCGGATTGTCCTTCCATGGGCCGCTCTCGCCGACCTCGCGCTGAAACATCAGCGCCGGCTCGCGGGTATTGTCGGGCATCTGGATGGCCAGCACGCCGCCTTGCGGCAACGCTTCCAAAAGCCGGCGCATGATCGCCGGATGGTCCGGCAGCCATTGCATCACCGCATTGCCGAAGATGAGGTCGGTCGCCGGCTCAGGCTGCCAGGTTGCGATATCGGCGTGGACGAATTTGCACTGCGGCAGCCGCTCGCGCGCCTTAGCCAGCATATCGGGCGAGGAATCGAGCCCGACGATGTCCGATTGCGGAAAGCGCTCGACCAGAAGCCCGGTCGAATTGCCCGGCCCGCAACCGAGATCGACGGCAAGCCGCGGTCGGGCCAGCGGCACCTGCGCCAACAGATCGCGCGGCGGACGCGTGCGTTCGTCTTCGAATTTGAGATACTGCCGGGCACTCCAATCTTCCATGGCTCAAAACTTCCTACCTTTAAGGCTTGCCAACTCAAGACTTGCCAGAGTTTGCGACTTTCCCGGCCGGTTCGACTATTCTCATTTCTCCTAGCAGGACTTCGCGCAGATGTCTTTGCGGCAAAGACCTAGTGGAATATTGGCGATCGCTCTCGTCTTCATCGCGTGCTTTGCGGTCGCGGCCCGCGCACAGTTCAAGAAGGACGTCCCGGGGAACGCGCCGATCCCGTGTGAAGCCATCGACAGCGTCGGCACGGCAAAAATGGCCGCCGACGGCACCATCACGCTGCAGCTTCGCTCGCTGTGGCCCGATCCGATCGCCGAAGGCGAGCTCGTCTATGCGCCCGACGATCCGCAATATGACGAGATCAAACGCCATCTCGGCGGCATCGCCGTCGGCGAAGTCAAGCCGGTGCCGCCGTGGTGCGGACTAAACTCCGAGCCGTGAGCGGGGCCGGCGCTCCATCGCGTTAGGCGCCGGCGGCGTGAGCATCGGGCGCCGCGGCGGCGCCGCCGCCGGCGCGCGCCGCACTGGAATGATGATCCGCTGCGAACACAAGATACACCGCGGGCACCACGAATAGCGTAAACAGCGTGCCGATCGAAAGCCCGGACGCGATCACGACGCCCATCTGGAATCGCGACACAGCGCCGGCGCCGCTTGCGGTGATCAGGGGAAAGACGCCGAGCACCATGGCGGCCGTGGTCATCAGGATCGGCCGCAAGCGGATGCCGGCGGCTTCCTCGATCGCCTGACGCTTCGAGCGGCCTTGCTCCTGCAAGTGATTGGCGAATTGCACGATCAAAATGCCGTGTTTGCTGATCAAACCCATCAGCGTGACCAGTCCGACCTCGGAGTAGATGTTGAGCGACATGCCGCCGAAGCCGAGCGTGATGAAGATCAGAGCGCCGGCGATCGACATCGGCACCGAGACCAGGATGATAACTGGGTCGCGGAAGCTTTCGAATAACGCGGACAGCGACAGGAAAATGATGATCAACGCGAAGCCGAAAGTCGTGATGAACCCGCTGGTCTCCTGGACATATTGCCGGCTCAAGCCGCCATAATCGACCGAATAGCCCTGCGGCAGCAGCCGCCCCGACAGGTTCTGCAGAAACGCCAGGGCGTCGCCCTGGGCGACGCCGGGCATTGTGACGCCCTGGATCGTCGCGCTGTTGAGCTGCTGAAAGTGATTGAGCGATTCCGGCACCGTCTTGGTCGATACGGTGGCGACCGTAGAGAGCGGCACCAGCGATCCATCGGCGGTCCGAATATAATAATCCAGCAACTGATGTGGGTTGAGCCGGAAGCGTTGCTGAACCTGCGGAATGACCTTATAGGACCGCCCGCTGATGCTGAAATAATTGACATAGCCGCCGCCGAGCATCGCCGCGAGCGATCCGCCGACATCGCTCATCTTCAATCCAAGCTGTGCGGTCTTATCGCGATCGATGGTGATATCGGATTGCGGATTGTCGATCTTCAGATCGCTGTCGAGAAAGATGAACATGCCGCTTTGCAGCGACTGCTGCAAAAACTGCTGCGCGATCTCGTTCAAACGTTCGAACGGCTCGGTCGTGACGATGACGAATTGAACGGGCAAGCCGATGCTGCCGGGCAGCGGCGGCGGCTGAAACGTGGCAATGCGCACGCCCGCAACCTTGCTTAGTTCCTGCTGCAGGACCGGCTGAAGATCGTTCGTGGTCCGGGAGCGTTTGTCCCACGGCTTGAACACCATGCCGGAAATCGACTGGCCGGGCGTGTCGAGCTGAAAGACATGCTCGGTTTCCGGATGCGCCGCGAAAATGCGGTACACCTCGCGCGAATAAAGCTGCCGCTGCTGCAAGGTCGAGTTCGGCGCCGCGATCGACTGCGTGATGATGACGCCCTGGTCCTCGATCGGCGCCAGTTCGGTCTTGGCGCTGGTGAACAGAAAATAAATGCTCGACAGCACGATGAACGCGAACACCAGCGTCACCGGCAAGGTATCCAGGCTGCCGTGCAGCCGGCTTTCGTAAGCCCCGCGGAGCCGCGCGAAGTTGCGGTCGATGAAGCGGGTCAGCCGGGCCTCCCAGCCGCCGCCTTCGTCATCCGGCGGCTTGAGCAGGCGCGAGCACAGCATCGGCGACAGCGTCAGCGCCACGACGCCGGATACCGTGACGGCGCCGACAAGGGCAAACGCGAATTCGGCGAACAGCGCGCCGGTAAGACCGCTCTGGAAGCCGATCGGTACATAGACGGCGGCCAGCACCACGGTCATGGCGATGATCGGGCCGCCGAGCTCGCGCGCGGCCTGGACGGCGGCGTCGGTCCGTCCCATTCCCTCTTCGAGGTGGCGGCTAACGTTCTCGACCACGATGATGGCGTCATCGACCACCAGCCCGATGCCGAGCACGAGCGCGAGCAGCGTGAGCAGGTTGATTGAATAGCCGAGCGCAAGCAGAACGATGAACGTGCCGATCAGCGACAGCGGAATGGCGACCGTCGGTATGATCGAAGAACGGATGGATCCCAGGAACAGGAAAACGACGACGGTGACGATCGCCAATGCCTCGAGCAGGCTGCGAATCACTTCGTTGATCGCGCTGTGCACGAACTCGGTCGAATCGTAGACGATCTCGCCGTTGAGACCATGTGGCAGCTGGGCCTGAATGTCCGGAAAAATCTTGTGCACACCGGCGATCACGTCGAGCAGATTGGCCGCCGGCGCCACCTGAATGCCGATATAGACCGCCTGTTTGCCGTCGAAGCCGACTTCGGATTCGTAATCCTCGGAGCCAAGCACGACATTGGCGATGTCCTTGAGGCGGACGACCGCGCCGCTGGCTTGCTTGACCACGAGGTTGCGGAATTCATCGGCCGAATGCAGGCTGGTCGAGGCGGAAAGATTGACCTGCACCATCTGGCCTTTGGTGGTGCCGATGCCTGATATGTAATCGTTGGCGGCAAGCGCCTGGCTGACGTCGGTCGGGGTCAGCCCGAAGGCCGCGAGCTTTTGCGGATCGAGCCAGGCGCGCAGCGAGAATATTTTTTGTCCGAGCAGTTCCGCGGTCTGCACGCCGACTACCGCCTGCAGCCTCGGTTGCACCACGCGCAGCAAGTAGTCGGTAATCTGGTTCGGCGCCAGCGTGTCGCTGTTGAAGCCGATATACATGGCGTCGATGGTCTGGCCGATCTGCACCGTCATCGTCGGCTGCAACGTGCCGATCGGTAATTGATTGAGGACCGAATTGACCTTGGTGTTGATTTCGGTGAGCGCCTTGTCGGGATCGTAGTTCAACCGCAGATAGACCGAGATCGTGCTGGTGCCGGTCTGGCTGGTCGACGTCATGTAGTCGATGCCGTTGGCCTGGGCGACGGCGTTTTCCAACGGCGTGGTGATAAAGCCGGCCACGACGTCGGGATCGGCCCCGTAATAGATCGTGGTGATAGTCACGATCGCGTTTTCAGTGCGCGGATATTGAAGGATCGGCAACACGCTGTAGGCCCGCAACCCAAGCACCAGGATCAGCAGGCTGACGACCGAGGCGAGCACCGGGCGGCGAATGAAAATGTCGGTAAAGTGCATTGCCCGCCTACCGATCGAGGGGAACGTTGGGGGCGGCGTCAGCCGACGGTGTGACCGAATTGTCGATCAGGATCGGCGAACCGTTGCGGAGCTTGAGCTGGCCGGCGGTGACGACCTCATCGCCGTCGTTGACCCCCTTGAGCACGGCGACCTGATCGCCGCGGCTCGGTCCGGTGGTGACGAAGCTTTGCCGCGCGATCAGTTGCGGCTTGCCGTCCGCGCCGGCGCCTTTACGATCGACGATATAGACGGTGTCGCCATACGGATTATAAGCGATCGCCGTCTGCGGCAGCGTGATGTAGTTCCGCGGCGTCCCGGTGGCGATATCGACCGTCGCGTACATGCCCGGGATCAGCCGGTGGTCGGCATTCTTCAGCGTTGCGCGAATCTGGACGTTACGGCTCGACGAATCGACTTTTGGATTCACCGCCGAGATTTCCCCGGTGAAAGACTGATCCTTGTAGGCGTCGACCTTCACCGTAACGGTTTGACCCAGCCGGATTTGATCCATCGACTGCTGCGGTACGAAGAAATCCATAAACACCGGATCGAGCGCCTGCAGCGTCACGATCACGGTGCCGGCGCCGAGATATTGGCCGAGATCGACGGCACGAATGCCGAGGTGGCCGGCGAACGGCGCCCGCAGCGTCTTCTTGTCGAGAATGGCCTGCTGCTGCGCGACTTGCGCCTTGGCGTTCTTGAGATTGGCGGCAGTCGGTATCGAGCGTGGCCTGGCTGACTGCCTGGAGCTTGAACTGCTTCTGATCGCGGTCGTAGGTGATCTGATTGAGTTCCGCCGTCGCCTGCAAGGATTCGAGCTTGGCCGCATCGTCGTCCGAACGCAGCTTCGAAAGCAGCGCGCCTTGCTCGACGTCGTCGCCGGAGTTGAACGAGATCGAATCGACAACACCGGACACTTCGAGCGAGAGATCGGCGCCTTTCACCGCGCGCAAACTGCCGATGGCCTCGATGCTTGGCTGCCACGCGCTGTAGCCGGCCTTGGTGGTAGAAACGGTCTGCGACGGATTGCTCAGCGCGCTCATGAATCGCTTGATCATGATGCCCTTGAACAACTGGAATCCGAAGATTGCGCCGAGCACGACGCCGACCGCGACGAGCATGATCATCATGCGTCTTCTTCATTGATGAGGCTCCGTTGCTGGCGGCGTGTCTTCGGGTGCGCCGAGCACTTTATCGACCACGCTGGCTTCGGGGCTGAACGGATCGGCCACAGATGTCGGACCGGTTCCACCAGCCGCCGCCGAGCGCCTGAAACAGCGCCGCGGTGTCGGCAAATCGCGCCGCTTGCGCCTGGACCACGGCGAGCCGGGCCTGCTGATAACTTCGCTGCGCGTTGAGCAAGATCACATAGGTGATGGCGCCGAGCTGGTATTGGCCGCGGGCGAGATCGAGCGTATCGGACGGCCGCGCGCAGTGCGTTGCGCTGCGCCCGCAGCGTAGCGGCATCCAGTTGCAGCGCACGCAGAGCGTCGGCGACGTTCTGGAACGCCGACAGCACGGTGTTGCGATATTGCGCGTCGGCCTGTTCGTAAGCGGCCTTCGCGGCGCGCTCCTGATGCAAAAGCGTGAAGCCGTGAAATAACGGCTGCGTGCCGCTCGCCGCCAGCGTCCAGACCGCCGTCGCCGGCGTGAACAATCGATCGCGGTCGTCAAGGCGGCGGTGCCGTAATCCGCGGTGAGCGTGAATTTCGGCAGCATATTGGCGACGGCGACGCCGATATTGCGCGCTGGCCTGTGCAATTGCGCTTCGGCGGCGCGAATATCCGGGCGCTGTTCGATGAGTTGCGAGGGCAGGCTCAACGGAAGATCGCGTCGGCAACCGCAACGATGCGAAAGTGAAACGATCGGGCGCGATTTCGCTGGGGAAGCGTCCGATCAGCGCCAGGATGACGTGGCGCTGCTGCTCCAGTTGCTTCTGCAGCGGCGGCAGCGTCGCCTGCGCGGTCGCGACTTCGGATTGCTGCGTCAGCACGTCGGTGCGGGCGGCGGCGCCGACGTCGAATTGATGGCGCACGACCACGAGCTGGTCGTTCTCTATCTTGATGATGTCGAGCGTCGCCTCGATCTGGCCGCGCAGCGACGCCTCGGCAACGACCGCCGTCACCACGTTCGAGGTCAGCGTGAGATAGGCCGCTTCCAGTTCGAAACGCTGATAGTCGGCGGTCGCCGCGCTCGCCTCGATCTGCCGGCGCGTGCCGCCGAAAACGTCGAGCGCATAGGAGGCGTTGACGCTGGCCTGGTACAGATTGAATTTCGACGGCGGACCGGTGCCGCCGAATTCCGCGGGTGAGAATTGCTGGCGCGTCGCCCGATGCGGGGAGATCGGCGGTCGGCAGCAGCGCGCCGGCCTGGGCGTACAGATTTTCCTTCGCCTGCCACAGCGCGGCCTGCGCCGCTTCGAGATTTGGATTGGACAACAGGGCTTCGGTGATCAAGGCGTCAAGCTCATGGGAATGGAAAACCTTCCACCACTCCGCGGGAATGTCGCGGCCGGTGTCGAACTTCTGCGACGCGCCGGCGGCAACATCGACCGCCGCCGTGCCGGCAAGCCTAGCCTCGGGCGTATAGCCGCTGACCGGCGGCGCCGGCGGCGGCCTAAAGTCGGGTCCGACCGCGCAAGCCGTCAAAGCCGCCGCCAAAAAAGTACCGAAAATCAGCAACGACACTGTCGCAGCCGCCGGCTTGCGAAGGCCGCCACCGCGCACAACGTGAAACTGATCAGCCGGCGCTGACGGGCTTGTCCGCCGCCCGAAGCCACCAAATTGGAGCACTGAAACCACCCTCAGCCGGGTAGACTAGTTATTTACTAACCGGTTAGTCAATAACTTGACTTTTTGCGGTTTTGGCCGCTAGGTGGCGACATGGCGGAAGTCCTTGAAGCGCGAACCGAAACCCGGCGCCGGCGCAAAGCCGAACGGCCGCAGGAGATTTTGGAAGCCGCCTTCGTTGAATTTTCGCGCAATGGCTACGCCGTGACGACGCTCGACCGGATCGCCGAGCGCGCCGGCGTCACCAAGGGCACGATCTACGTCTATTTCGAGAACAAGGAGCACCTGTTCATCTCGATGGTGCGCGCGGTCAAAAAGGCGACGCTCGATACCGTGCAAGACATGTTCGAACGCCATGACGGCTCGACCGCCGATCTCCTGCGCGCGCAGTTCAGCTTCATCTACCAGCACATCGTGGAGGATAAGCGCCGGCGCGAGGTGGTGCGCATGCTGATCGCCGAAGCCGCGCGTTTTCCCGAGCTCGCCGATCGCTATCACGAGGAAATTTTGCGGCCGTGCCTCGACATGCTTCAACAGGCGATCCAGCGCGGCATCGATCGTGGCGAAATTCGAAAGTCGCCGATCGTCGACTCGCCGCAAGTGATCTTCGCGCCGATCGTGCTGGTCGATCAATGGATGATGATGTTCGACGATCGCCAGCCGCTCGATCTGAAGGCGTATTTCGACGCCCATCTCGATCTGGTGCTCAACGGCTTGCTGGTGAAATCATAAACGCCGGGCAAGGCGGCTAGCGCGAGAATTTTTTGTATTTGATCCGATGCGGAATGATGGTGTCGGTGCCCAGCCGCCGCATCTTGTCTTTCTCGTAGTCCTGGAAATTGCCCTCGAACCATTCGACGTGGCTGTCGCCCTCGAAAGCAAGCATGTGAGTGGCGATGCGGTCGAGGAACCAGCGGTCGTGGCTGATGATGACGGCACAGCCGGCGAAATCCTCCAGCGCCTCTTCGAGCGCGCGCAGCGTATCGACGTCGAGATCGTTGGTCGGCTCGTCGAGCAGGAGCACGTTGGCGCCGGATTTGAGCATTTTGGCGAGATGCACGCGGTTGCGCTCGCCGCCGGACAGCTGGCCGACCTTTTTCTGCTGGTCGGCGCCCTTGAAATTGAAGGATGAGCAATAGGCGCGCGAATTCACCTCGCGCTTGCCGAGCTGGAGCTGGTCGGCGCCGCCGGAAATTTCCTCCCAAACGTTCTTCTTGCCGTCGAGCGAATCGCGCGACTGATCGACGTAGCCGAGCTGCACCGACTCGCCGACTTTGATGGTGCCGCCGTCGGGCTTCTCCTGATCGGTGATCATGCGAAACAGCGTTGTCTTGCCGGCGCCGTTCGGCCCGATGATGCCGACAATGCCGCCGGGCGGCAGCTTGAAGGTAAGATCGTCGATCAGGAGATTGTTGCCGTAGCCTTTCCGCAGTTGCTCGAAGTCGATCGACGTTCTGGCCGAGCCGTTCGGTGACCGGAATCACGATCTGCGCGGTCTGGGTCTGCTTCTCGCCGGCCTTTTTCAGCAGCTCCTCGTAGCGTTCGTAACGCGCCTTGGATTTAGCCTGGCGCGCCCGCGGCGAAGCGGCAATCCATTCCTGCTCGCGCGCCAGCGTGCGCTGGTGCGCCTCTTCCTCGCGGCCTTCCTGTTCGAGCCGCTTCTGCTTCTGAACGAGCCACGACGAATAATTGCCCTCGTAGGGGACGCCGCGGCCGCGGTCGAGCTCGAGAATCCAGCTGGTGACGTTGTCGAGGAAGTAGCGATCATGGGTGACGATAAGGATGGCGCCGGGATAGTTGCGCAAATGGCCTTCGAGCCATGACACCGACTCGGCGTCGAGGTGGTTGGTCGGCTCGTCGAGGAGGAGAAGGTCCGGCTGTTCGAGAAGCAGCCGGCACAGCGCCACCCGCCGGCGCTCACCGCCGGACAGCTTTTCCACCACGGCGTCGTCGGGCGGGCAGCGCAGCGCGTCCATCGCCTGGTCGACCTTGGAGTCGAGATCCCACAGCCCCTTGGCCTCGATCTCGTCCTGCAGCTTGGTCATCTCGTCGGCGGTTTCGTCGGAATAATTGGCGGCGAGCTCGTTGTAGCGGTCGACGACCGCCTTTTGCGGCGCCAAGCCCTCCATCACGTTTTCGCGCACGGATTTTGCCGCATCGAGCTGCGGCTCCTGCGCCAGATAGCCGACGCGGGCGCCCGCCGCCGCCCAGGCCTCCCCGGAATACTCGGTGTCGAGCCCGGCCATGATGCGAAGCAGCGTCGATTTGCCGGAACCGTTGACGCCAAGGACGCCGATCTTGGCGTCGGGATAGAAGGACAGGTGGATGTTCTCCAAGACCTTGCGGTTGGGGGGATAGGTCTTGGACAAACCCTCCATGTGATAGACGAACTGACGGGCCATCTTTGTGCAGGTTTGAGCACCCTGCCCCTTTTTCACTGGCGCCGCTTCGCCCGTGCGAGTTGCACGGACTCGGCCGTAAAGGCGCTCATTTCGGGAAAAACTAAGGCTGATGTAGCGACGCCGGCCGTCCGCGGCAAGCGCCGCGGCGCCCGGCGCCGGGCGTGCCGCGCCGGAGCGCCGGAACGTATCCGGTTCCAATTTTAGCGATCGCATTAAACCTTCGTAAGGTCTGATCACAATTGGAACTTGGGTCTGCCGAAATCGCAACAAATTTTAATGATTTCTCACCGACAATTCGTATCAAACGCGCGTTTGAAAAAATGGGCCTGCGTTCCGGGCAGGCCGCGGCGAAAAAGGATCACGGGAGCGTATCATGTGGCGTGATTTTTCCAGAGTGTTTCGCGATCTGTGGCGGATGCCCGGCGAGACCGGCGGCTCCTATCGTCCCGACCTGCACTATATGCGCGGTCCCGGTCCGAAATGGCACGCCAAGTATGACAGCCTAAACGCCAAGATGCCGTCCGGCGCCACGCCGTCACGTCCCGCTCTGCATAACGTCGCCGAACGGCGCGCCTGAGCCGTTTCCGCACTTGCCGTCATCTTGAGGCGTGCGGACAGCCTTCTTTTCCCAGCCGCCATGCTTTAGAAGCACCGCGAAGGACGCGTGTTGGGGGAGTGGAAACAATGGCGGTTCGCTGCGCAATTCTCGACGACTATCAGAATGTCGTGCTCACATCCGCCGATTGGTCCAAGGTCAAGGGCGACCTTGAGATCAAGGTGTTCAACGAGCATCTCGGCGGCCCGGACAAGGTCATCGCGGCGCTCAAGGGCATTCCAGATCGTCGTCGCCACGCGCGAGCGCACCGGCTTCCCCAAGCAGGTGATCGACGCGCTGCCCGACCTGAAGCTTCTGATCACCACCGGGATGCGCAACGCCTCGATCGACACCGACGCGGCGAAAGCACGCGGCGTCACGGTCTGCGGCACGCCTAATTTCGGCAACCCGACCGCCGGCATCGCCATCGGGCTGATGCTCGAACTGACCCGCCATATCGGCTACGAGAACGCGCGGCTTCATGCCGGCGCCACCTGGCAATCGACCATCGGTCCCGATCTCGAAGGCATGACGCTGGGCGTGCTCGGGCTCGGGCGGCTCGGCGCCCACACCGCCAATATCGCCAAGGCGTTCGGCATGAAGGTCATCGCCTGGAGCCAGAACCTGACGCCGGAAAAATGCGCGGCGGCCGGCGTCGGCTACGTCAGCAAGGACGACCTGTTCCGCCAATCCGACTTCATCACCATTCACATCGTGCTGTCGCCGCGCAGCCGCGGCCTGGTCGGCGCCGAGCGAACTCGGCCTGATGAAGCCAAGCGCGTTCATCATCAACACGTCGCGCGGCCCGATCATCGACGAGGCGGCGCTGCTGGCGGCGCTGCGGGCGAAGAAAATCGCCGGCGCCGGCCTCGACGTGTTCGACGTCGAGCCGCTGCCGCTCGACCATCCGTTGCGCAAGATGGACAATGTCGTCGATCACGCCGCATCTCGGCTACGTCTCGACGCAGAATTACCGGCAGCTACTTTGCCGGCGTAGTCGAGAACATCCGCGGCTTCCTTGACGGCAAGCCGGTGCGGGTGATGACGTAATCTTCCTTCTCCCCGCTTGCGGGAAGAAGTGCTATGTTTCCGCCATGACGACGCGCGAGCAGAATGATTTTCTTACGCTGACCGGGCCCGGCACGCCGATGGGCGGCTTGCTGCGGCGCTACTGGATTCCGGCGCTGCTGTCGGCCGAAATCCCCGAGCCGGATTGCCCGCCGGTGCGGGTAAAACTGCTCGGCGAGCGGCTGATCGCGTTTCGCGACAGCGCGGGCCGAGTCGGCGTGATGGACGAATTCTGCGCCCATCGCGGCGTCTCGCTGTGGTTCGGCCGCAACGAAGAAAACGGGCTGCGCTGTCCCTATCACGGCTGGAAATACGACGTGACCGGCCAGTGCGTCGAAGTCCCCTCCGAGCCGGTCGAAAGCGGCTTCTGCAACAAGATCAAGCTTACGTCTTATGCCTGCGCCGAATTGGGCGACGTGATCTGGATCTATATGGGGCCGCCGGGGCAACAGCCGCCGCTGCCGAATTTCGAATGGGCGACCGTTCCCGGCGCGCGGCGCTTCGTCACCAAGCGGACGCAGGAATGCAACTGGCTGCAGGCACTCGAAGGCGGCATCGATTCCGTGCACGTCTCATTCCTGCACCGGCACGATCTGCGCAGCGATCCGCTGCATGTCAGCCAGGGCGCCGAATTCACCCGCGAGACCGACGCCCGCTTCGAGGTGATCGAAACCGAGGGCGGCATGGTGATCGGCGTGCGCCGGCCGGCGACGCCGGGCAAGCTTTACTGGCGCATCACGCAATGGATCATGCCGTTCCACACCATGATCCCGCCCTACGGCGACAACGCGCTCAACGGCCATGCCTTCGTGCCGATCGACGACGAGAACTGCGTGGTGTGGTGCTTCACCCATCATCCGGCACGCGCGCTCACCGCGCACGAGCTCGATACCATGCGCCACGGCGGCGGCATCCACGTCAATCTCATCGCCGGCTCGTTCCGCCCGGTGGTCAACAAAGACAACGACTACATGATCGACCGCATGGCGCAGAAGCATCACAAGTCCTATTCCGGCGTCAAAGGCATCGCCATGCAGGATGCCGCGATCCAGGAATCACCGGTCCGATCCAGGATCGCAGCAAGGAAAACCTGGTCGTCGACCGACAACGGCGTGATCATGGCGCGCCAGCGGCTGCGCAAGGCGGCGCGGGGCCTGGTGCGAGGCTTGGCGCCGGACGGCGTCGATCCGGCGACCCACGCGGTGCGCTCGGCCGCGCTCGTGCTGCCGGAAGGCGCGAGCTTTTATGAGGCGGCCGGTGATGCGCTCACCGTCAAGTCCGGCGTCGCCCACGCCTCGGTGTGACCCGGCCGGCGCGCCTCAAGCCCGGAACTGATTTTCCGGATCGACGATGCCGATGCCGTCTTCCACCCGAAGCCGGCCATAGCAGGCCATGTGATACTTGCGGCCGATGACAGGCATTTCATCTTCCTTGCTGAACGACGGAACGTTAACGATCAGCCGCTTGACCAGGACCTCCTCATAGTCCCGGCCTTTTTCCAAAATGACTCGCCAGCACCATTCGCCGCCCGGCGTATCGGCGGCCATAGTGTTGTAGCGATAGCGGATGAGTTCGCTCATTCTTCGTTGCCGCCCGCTCAGGCGGCCTCGCTTTTCTGGATTGCCCGATGCTTGGAAGGATTTTCTCGAGACTTCCCGTGGGCTCAAGATCGCCAATTCGACCGTAACAACTTCGTCGCCGCCTAGCTATAGGCCGTTAACGTCTCATTAGGGTTAACAGACTATTGCTGATCGACCCTGCGGCACGGGCGGCAAGGCGCGTCAGTGCAGCGATTTGGCAGCGATCCGGCAGCGATCGAGATGCGTTCAACCCGATCCCGCTTTGCACGTCTGCTCGCCTCCGCCGCGATCGTAAGCGCCATCGCCGCGGCGGCGGCGGGATGCCAAACGACGCAATCCGCCGACACCACCGGTTCGCTCGCGCTGGCGCCAACCGAACGCTCGGACGCCGACTGGCAGCGCGACGTCGAAGCCTACGGCCAGAAATACCGCGACAATCCATCCGACACCGACGTTGCGCTGCGCTACGCGCAGGCGCTGCGCGGCACCGGGCAACGCGCTCAGGCGGTCGCCGTGCTCGAACGGCTGTCGATGCAGAATCCCGACCAACAAGGTCGTGCTCGGCGAATACGGCCGCGCGCTGGCGGAAGCCGGCGATTTCGAGCAGGCGCTCGAAGTGCTCGACCGCGCCCACACGCCAGAACAGCCCGATTGGCACATCCTGTCGGCCCAGGGTGCCGTGCTCGACCAGATGGGCCGTCACGACGAAGCGCAGCGTTATTACCTCACCGCGCTCAAGATCGTGCCCAATGAGCCATCCGTACTATCCAATCTCGGGCTGTCCTACGCGCTGGCCAAGAATCTGACGAAAGCGGAATCGACGCTGCGGCTCGCGGCGGCGCAACGCCCGGTCGATGCGCGCGTGCGGCAGAACCTCGCGCTGGTGGTCGGACTACAGGGCCGCTTCGCGGAAGCCGAACAGATTGCCCGCGCCGACCTGCCGCCCGATCAGGCCGCCGCCAATGTCGCCTATCTGCAGCAGATGCTCGCCCATAAGGGCGATGTTCCGATGTCGGGGCAGGCCGGGCGTTACGCCCATGGTTCGAGCTGATCCGCTGGCGAGTTACTGCAGCGCCAACACGCGGATCGCGGCCGGGCCGAGAATGACGACGAACAGCACCGGCAGGAAGAACACGATCATCGGCACCGTGAGCTTCGGCGGCAGGCCGGCGGCCTTCTTCTCCGCTTCGGACATCCGCATGTCGCGATTTTCCTGCGCCAGAACCCGCAGCGTGGTGGCGAGCGGCGTGCCGTAACGCTCGGCTTGCTGCAAGGCGAGACACACCGCCTTGACCCCTTCCAAACCGGTGCGCTGCGCCAGGTTTTCGTAAGCCTGGCGGCGATCCGGCAGATAGGACAGTTCGGCGGTGGTGAGCGTGAACTCCTCGGCCAGCGGCACCGATTGCGTTCCGACTTCCTCGCTGACCTTGCGGAAAGCCGCCTCGATCGACATGCCGGATTCGACGCAGATCAGCAGTAGATCGAGCGCGTCCGGAAACGCGCGCTTGATCGAAAGCTGCCGGCGTCCGATCTTGTTCTTGAGGAACAAATTCGGGCTGTGCATGCCGAGATAGGCGCAGCCGATGCAGACGGCGACCTTCATCATCGGCGGATAATCCAGATTGATCACCACGAAGATGTAGAACAACGAACCGAACAGCATCACCACCGGCATCGTCATGCGGAAAAACAGATAGGTGATGTAAGGCGCCTGGCCGCGATAGCCGGCCTGCATCAGCATGCCGTGCGCCTGCTCCTGGCCGACCCATTTGGTCAGGTTGAAGTTATCGACCGCGCGCTTCATGTACATTTTCGGCGATTGCCGCAGGGCGACCTTGCTGCCGCGCGCTAATCGTTCACGCTCGCGCTGACGGATTTTTTCGCGTTCGAGCGCGACCGCCTTCATCCGCTTCGCCAGCGTGTCGTTGACCAGAAGCGGCATCGCCAGCGTGAGCACCGTCGCCGCCGCCGCGATGCCGGCGAACAGCACCGTGATGGTCTGCAAATCGAAATAATGGCTGATGAGGGAGGTCACGATTGCATCGCCCTAGAAATCGAAATTGATCATTTTGCGCATCACGAACACGCCGACGAGCATCCAGCCGGCGCAGCACGCCAGCATCAACCGGCCGAACGGGTCGGTCCAGAGCAGCTCGATATAAGCCGGACTGGTCAGCCAGACGATGCCCATGACGCCGATCGGCAATGCGCCGATGATGGACGCGGACGCCTTGGCCTCCATCGACATGGCCTGGATTTTTGCCTTCATCTTCTTGCGGTCGCGCAGCACGCGCGAAAGATTGCCCAGCGCCTCCGACAGATTGCCGCCGGCGCGCTGCTGGATGAAAACCACGATGCCGAAGAAGTTTGCCTCCGGCACCGGAATGCTTTCAAACAGCTTGAGGCAGGCTTCGCCGATCGGCATGCCGATCGTTTGCGTCTCGATGATCGACTGGAATTCGCCGCGGACCGGCTCGACTGCGTCGGCGGCGATCAGCTTGAGGCTGTCGAGCAGCGGCAGGCCGGCTTTGATGCCGCGAACGATAACGTCGACCGCGTCCGGAAAGTTGTTGAGGAATTTCGCCTCCCGCCGCTTCTTGAGGAATGACAGCGTCCAGAACGGCAGGCCGCAGCCGGCAGCGAAGCCGAAGCCGAGCGCCGCCAAAAGCCCCATGCCCAGCACGATCATGGCGACGAAGGCCCCGACGCCGAGCACCGCCGCGGTCACTATGAACCGGCGTTTCGACCAATCCAGTCCCGCCTGCTTAAGTCGCGCCGAGAGCGGCGGGCGCTTGGCCTTTTTGCGGCGCTGCTCGATCTCCTTGAGCGTGCCTTCGATCTGTTCGCGGCGCGCTTTGCCCTGCGTGCGAGTGGGGCGCGCCACCATCGGTTCGTTGCGCGCCACGTTCGCCATGCGCCGCTCGACCCGTCTCTCGCCGGACAGAAACGGATAAACGAACACCCACGCGACCCCTCCGATCGCGACCGCCACCAGGAAAAAAAGACCGTACGAGCTCATTGCTGTTTCCGCGCGTCAGCCTCTAACCGCGTCGGCGGCGGCCTCCGCCGCATCGAGCGCGGCGGCGAGACGCGCCTCCTCGCCGTAGTAGCGCGCGCGTTCCCAAAACTTCGGACGGCCGATGCCGGTCGAGCGGTGCCGGCCGATGAGATTGCCGTTGGCGTCCTCGCCGATCAGGTCGTAGAGGAAAACGTCCTGGGTGATGATCACGTCGCCTTCCAGCCCGATCACTTCGGTGATGTGGGTGATGCGGCGCGAGCCGTCGCGCAAACGCGCCGCCTGCACGACGACATCGACGGATGCGCAGATCATTTCGCGGATCGTGCGCGACGGCAGCGCGTAGCCGCCCATGGTGATCATCGATTCGAGGCGGGACAGCGCCTCGCGCGGAGTGTTGGCGTGCAGCGTGCCCATCGAGCCGTCGTGGCCGGTATTCATTGCCTGCAACAGGTCGAATGCTTCCGGGCCGCGGACTTCGCCGACGATGATGCGTTCCGGGCGCATGCGCAGGCAGTTGCGCACCAGATCGCGCATGGTGATCTGGCCTTCGCCTTCGAGGTTCGGCGGCCGCGTTTCCAGCCGCACCACGTGCGGCTGCTGCAATTGCAGTTCGGCGGCGTCTTCGCAGGTGACGATGCGCTCGTCGTCATCGATATAACGGGTCAGGCAGTTGAGCAGCGTCGTTTTGCCCGAGCCGGTGCCGCCGGAGATCAGCGTGTTGACGCGGCAGCGGCCGATCACCTTGAGGATTTCCGCGCCCTCGGGCGAAATCGAGCCATACTTGGTGAGCTGCTCCAGCGTCAGCTTGTCTTTCTTGAATTTGCGGATCGTCAGCGCCGGTCCGTCGATCGCCAGCGGCGGCACGATGGCGTTGACGCGTGATCCGTCCGGCAGGCGCGCGTCGCAGATTGGCGAGGATTCGTCGACGCGGCGGCCGACCTGGCTGACGATGCGCTGGCAGATATTCAAAAGCTGCTGATTGTCGCGGAAGCGGATGCCGGTTTTCTGAATTTTGCCGGCGACTTCGATGTAGACCGTGCCGGAACCGTTGACCATGATGTCGGCGATCTCGTCGCGCGCCAATAGCGGCTCGAGCGGCCCGTAGCCGAGCACGTCGTTGCAGATATCGTCGAGCAGGTCCTCCTGCTCGGCAATCGACATCACGATGTTTTTGATCGCGATGATTTCGTTGACGATATCGCGGATTTCCTCGCGCGCGGAATCGGCATCGAGCTTGGCGAGTTGCGCAAGATCGATGGCTTCGATCAGCGCGCCAAAGATCGTGCCTTTGACCTCGTAATAGGATTCCGAGCGGCGCGAATTGACCGCGGAAGGAATCTGGTGCGGCGGATTTGGTGGCCCGCCGACATTCGGCTTGCCGGTCGGCGCTCCGAAGATTTGCGCGCCGAGGCCGGCGGCGGGAATGGGCGTTCGGCCGGCGCCGCCGGGCGCGGCCGTGGCCGGACCGGAAGGCGCGGGCGCCGCCGGATGCGCGGCAGGCGCCAGCGCGGCGGGCGCGGACGACGCTTCGGGGGAACCACCAGTGGGACGCTTGCCAAACACGAACGCAACTCCGCCGCTGTGACTGTTACCTTTGCAGCAATTTTTCGATCAGCGGCGACAGCAAGCCGGAGCGCTGTTTCTTCGGCTCCGAGCGCCCGGTCAGATGCTGCGCCAGCTGCCTGAAAATCTCGGCGCTGCGATGGCCCGAAGACATTTCGGCGATCATTTGCCCGTTATTGGCCGCGGAGCCGAACAATTGCGGCTCGAACGGGATGATCGCCATCGGCTCGTCCTCGAGCGCCTTGGCGAAATCCGCCGCCTTGATCTCGGGCCGTTTCGGCACGCCGACCTGATTGAGGCAGTAGCGCGGATGATGGTCGTTCGGCCGCGCCGCCTTGAGGAAGTCGTAGATGTTCTTGGTGTTGCGCAGATTGGCGAGATCGGGAGCGGCGACGATCAAGACCTCGTCGGCGCCGACCAGCGTCTGCTTGGTCCAGCCGGTCCACTGATGCGGCACGTCGAGCACCACGCAAGGCACCGTCACGCGCAACGAATCGAAGATCGCCTCGAACGCATCGGCGCCAAAATCGTAAACGCGATCGAGCGTCGCCGGCGCCGCGAGCAGATTGAGATGATCGGTGCACTTGGCGAGCAGGCGATCGACGAAGGCGGTATCGATGCGGTCGGGCGAAAACACCGCTTCGGCGATGCCCTGCGGCGGATCCTGATTGAAATCGAGACCGGCGGTGCCGAACGCAAGATCGAGATCGGTCACCACCGAATCGAGCTGCAGATCGTGCGCGATGGAGAAGCCGATATTGTGCGCGATCGTGGACGCGCCGACGCCGCCTTTGGCGCCGACCACGGCGACGATGCGGCCGACCGGCTTGGAGTCCGGCGCCGAGTACAGCCCGCAAATGGCGCGCACCATCTGCAAAACGCCGACCGGCGAAATCAGATAATCGCTCACGCCGCGGCGAACCAGCTCGCGATAGAGCATCACATCGTTCATGCGGCCGATGACGACGACACGCGTGCCGGCGTCGCAATATTCGGCGAGCTGATCGAGCCCGGCAAGGATGTCCTCGCTGCGGTTGTCGGATTCGAGGATGATGACGTTGGGAGTGGGCGAGCTCTGATAGGCCTCGGTCGCCGCGGTGAGGCCGCCCATCTGAATGCGCAAATGCGCCTTGGCGAGCCGGCGATCCTCGCCGGCCGCCTGAATCGCAGCGGCCGTGTCGACGTTCTCGCAAAACGCCTGCACCGAGACGCGCGGCGCCGGCGCGATGTGCTCATCGCGGCCGCCGATATCGGCGGGACCGACGTCTTCCCGAACGGCTTGGTTAGCTTGCTTCATCATAATCCGGCACTGCTACCCACGTTACCTGGTCACGTTATTTGCCGACGTCGCTGATCTTGGCCGACGCACTGTTGGTCGAATTCGTCGATTCGGGGTTTTGGCCCTGGCGATATTTTTCGATGACCGTGGTGCGCCGCATCGCGTAGGCCGGCGTCTGGCCCCGCGGCTGCACGAGATCGGCGGGATCGTCGACCATGGCTGCGAGATTGCGCTGCGTCGCGCAGCCGAAGTTCCACGGCGGCTGGTTCTCGAAATAGTCACGGTTCATGCTTGGTCCGATGTCCTTCGGCCACATCCCGCACGGCCCGGCCTGCGCGGAGATTTTCGGATAGCTGATGCGGACGGTGGCGAGATTCGGTCCCGGTGCCGGATAGGTGCGCACCACGATGCTTTGCGGCGTCAGGCCGCTCGCCGCGAGGATCGAGACGATCTCGTGCATGGCGTCGGCCGACGCCATTTCATTGCTGCTGCCGATCGGCCGCTCGACGACAACGCCGCCGGTCGCCTCGTGCTTCCACGACAGCCCGAACGACAGCACTTGCGCCCGCTGGGTCGGATTGAGCTCACCGCGATTGGACCCGATGAACAGCTCGAGCGTGTGATCGGCTTCCTGCAGCGTGATCGGATGGCGCAAACGGTAATCCGTGGCAACTTCAGGCGCACCGGTGGTGACCTGCTGATCGGTATTGCAGCCGCAGACGAACAGCGCGCAGCCGGCGACGAGGGCGACGCGCGCCGCGATCGCCACAGCCGAGCGGCGGCCGACGATCTGAGTGCGGGCAGTCTGCATCTTCGTCTCCTGGGCCTTAATCAATCGAGGATGAAGCCGTATTTGCCGTGGTAGTTGTCCGTCGAGTCCGGCGGCGCTCCACCGCCAACGCCGTAAATGCGGTTGAGCCTGCCGAGCAGAATACTCGCCGGATCGCTTGGATCGGCGAAGCCGTCGTCGGGCCGCGACAGATCCTTCTGCGCGACCGCGCGCACGACATAAGGCGTCACCAGCACCATGAGTTCGGTGCGCTGATTGACGTAGTCGCGGCTCTTGAACAGCGGCCCGAGAATCGGAAGCTCCATCAGTCCGGGCAGGCCGCTGATCGCCTGTTTGGTTTCGTCCTGGATCATGCCGGCCATGGCGAGCGAGCCGCCGGACGGGATTTCGACGGTGGTTTCAGCGCGTCGCGTGCGGATCGACGGGATGGTCGCCGACGAACCCGGCGTATTCGGAGTCGTTCCCGGCACCGCAATTGTCAGCGAGTTCTGGGTCGAAAGATCCGAGACCTCGGTCATCACTTTGAGGCTGATACGGCCCTCGCTCAACACCACGGGTGTGAAGTTGAGGCTGACACCGAATTTCTTGAAGTCGATCGAGGGCTGACAGGTGGATACGCTGCCGGTGCCGGTGGCGGAGCAGGAGAAGCCGTTGAGGACGGGGAATTCGCCGCCGGCCACGAAGGTCGCGGTCTCTCCGGAAATCGCTGTGAGGTTCGGCTCGGCGAGGGTATGAATGATGCCGGTCTGCTCCATCGCCTGCAGCGTGGCGGTGATCGATTTCAGTCCGCCGGTGATGCTGTTGGAGGGTGATTGGCCGCTCGCCAGAGTATGGATTGCTGGTGGTGAAATTGACCAGCGCCTGGCCGTAGTTCATCGCGCCTGTCAGATTGATGCCGAGCTGCTTGAGCACGTCGCGCTCGACTTCGGCGACCGTCACCTTGAGCATGACCTGATCGTTGCCGCGAACGACGATGGCATTGACGACCTTGCTGCCGGACGAAACCGTATCGGCGCTACCGACGCCGAGCAACCGCGTCGCAATATCATAGGCCTGCTGCGCTTCGGCCTGGCTCGACGCCGTGCCGGAAAGCACGACGCCGTCGCCGATGCCCTCGACCTTGATATCGGAATCCGGCAACACCTGCGCGATAGCCTGGCGCATGCCGTCGAGATCGCGCGTCACCGCAATATCAAAGCCGCCGATTTGCTTGCCGTCGGCATCGAAGAAAAACACATTAGTCTGCCCGGTCGACATGCCGATGATGTAGGCGCGGCGCGAAGATCGCACGACGGCGTTGGCGATCTTGGGATCGGAAACCAGCACGTCGCGAACGTCGCGCGGCAGATCGACAACGACCGACTTGCTGACGCCGAGCGTCAGCGCCTGCGCTTCGACGTCGCTGGCGGCGATATGGACCGTCTGCGCCGGCGGCTGCAACGCGACGTTGCCGGCGATGGCGCGGGGAGCGATCCACGGCGCGATCGATGATGCGCCGATCAGCAAGGCGAGACCGGCCGCGCGGAACGCAGTCCTTGCTGTCCTGGTGACGTCCCTCGGTGCGCTCAATGGTCGGTTCCCAGCGTACTGACGCCGAAACGCACGGTATTAATGGGTCCCTCTTTGGTATTGTCGCCGCCCTCGGCGGACGACGAATTCGCGTCGAGCAGGCTGCGCAGTGTGAGCGAGATGGTGCCGGTCTGCTTGGCCAGTTGCAGCGTCTCGGCCTGCTGTTCGGTCAATTCCAGCGTCGCGGTCTTGCCGACGACCACTTTGGTGCCATCCTTTTCGTCGAGGGTCTGATCCACCGCGAGCACGCGCACATTGTTCAAGATCGTGTCGCTGGTGAATTTCTCGACGCCGGTTGCTTTTTCCGTCGCCTTGTCGTGGCGCGTGAGCAGGACGTCGACACGATCGTCCGGCAGAATGAACCCGCCAGCGCCGCTCTCCGGCGAAATATCGACCGCGACCGCGCGCATGCCCTGCGGCAGCACCGCCGCCATGAAGCCCGAGCCCTTTGCCATCACGACATTGGGGTCGCGAATTGGATCGCCCGCGACCATCGCCACGCGAACGATCGCGCCGGCGAAATGATCGATGGCGTCCGGCCGGTCGGACTTTTTGATGAAGTTGGAATTGGCCGCCTCAGCGGGCCAAGTCTGCCAACCGATATCCTGATTTTGAATCACCTGACCCCGGCTGAGATCCGATTTGGCCACCAGCACGTCGACCATTGGAATTTGCACGACCGGCGTCGGTGGTGGCGGCGGCGGCGCTTTACTGCCGGCGGCCAAATACGCGGCAATGCCGCCGGCGGCGACAGCGACACCGAGTACGACCAGACGCGCGGCTTTCATTACGCTTCACTTCCCACGTGACGCCACGGCCGAGAGATGGCCATCCAGTTGGATTTCAGCAGCTAAACGTCAAGGCATGGTTAATAAGCGGTATCCAAATCGCGTTAATGTTTGGTTGACACGCGTTTGGCCGGACCGGCGCGTACGGAGTTTTCCGACGCTAGAAGCGAAATGCCGTCATCCACTCGGTCTGCGGATAGATCAGCAGCGCCGCCGCGGCGAGCGCGATGCCGTAAGGCACGCCGCCGCCCTGGCGATGCAGCCGCTCTGCCCATTCCTGGCCGATCAGCAATCGCGGCATTGGCAGTGTGCGAAACTGGACGATCAGCAAGGTCAACGCGCCGCCAAGCAGCGACGCATATACGAGGTAGTCGAACAGATGGCTAAATCCGAGCCACAACGCGGTGGCGGCCGCGAGCTTGGCGTCGCCGCCGCCGATCCAGCCGCAGGCAAAGCAGAAAAACGCGACCGCCAGCACCGTCGCGGCCGCGCCGAAATGCGACAGGATCTGGTCGCCGCTCAGTCCACTGAGCACGGCAAGCAGCGCGAAACCGCCGATCAGCACGAGCGACACGCGATTGGCGATCGTCATCGTCAACAGATCGCTCGAGGCGGCAAACGCCATCAGCGCGGGGAACAATGTCAATCTGATCGCTTCGATGAGCATTGGCGTTGCCGTTCAGTGTCGTCGTCCGCCGGATTACCTCGCGCCGGTTGAAAGCGCGTTAGCGGCAAAACCGCAAGCGGCAGCTGCAACGCGAAAAGGCTCCGGCGATAACCGGAGCCCTCTCGTAACTTGCAAAAGAACGGCGCTTACTTGAGGGCGCTGGAAACAGAGCTGAACGTGGTGTTCAGCTTGGTGCCGAGGCCTTGGACGACGGCGATGATCGCGACCGAGATGCCGGCAGCGATGAGGCCGTATTCGATGGCCGTGGCGCCCGACTCGTCCTTCACGAAACGCGAGAAAAGGGTCTTCATGAGTTGGCTCCTTAAGGTCCACACGTGGCTGTCTGAGCTGACCCAACGGCATTTTTGGCACCGTTTGGATCGTGCTGGACCTTAGCGGGGAGAAATTGCGAGGGGGTTAAACCAATCGCCGAAACCCGCGATTGATCGGGCTTCCCGCAGTGTAGTTAACACTGTATTGCGCCGGGTGATTGCCGCCGGCTTTGCCGTTTTGATCCGGCGCTGATGGCCGTTGATTTTTACAATCGGTACACCAAACGCCGTTGCCGCCGATGCGCGATTTCGAAGGAGGCGACATGACCAACTATCAGATAAACATTTCGGCCCGGTAAGCGCATTAATCGCAACTTGCTTCAAACCCCTGCCAGCCGCACTGGTCAGATCGCTGCCGCGCGCATCGCTCCGCGCCTTGGCATTCACGGCGTCTTAAGCCGCATCCCCGATACCTGAGCGAGGAACGGCCCGGGACGAACCGCGCCAGATCTTCGCGCCACGATTTTGCAAGAGACAGCTCCGCAGATGGCTCAAGAACTGCTCTCGTTCTTCATCAGCTTCGGCCAGACTTTTCTGAAGAACATTCCGATCTCGTTCGGGCTCGCGCTGGTGTTCACCGTTCTGACCTGGTTCTGGGCGTGCAATCCCGGACAAGCCTGGTGGCACAAGCGCGATCTGGTGACCGACCTCTGTTACTGGTTCTTCATCCCGGTCATCACGCGTTATCTGCGCATCGGCATGCTCATCATCGGCGCCGCACTGCTGTTTCGCATCACCACGGCGGACGGCCTGATCGCCTTTTACGACAATGGCCATGGGCCGCTTGCGGCGCTGCCATTGCCCCTTCAGATGATCATTTTCCTCATCGGCGAGGACATCATCCTGTATTGGACGCACCGCTGCTTTCACGGCCGGACAATGTGGAAGTACCATGCGGTGCATCACTCGTCCGAGGAGCTGGAATGGATCTCGGCGGCGCGCTTCCACCCGGTGAACCTGTTCCTCGGCAGCGTGGCGGCTGACGTCGTCATGCTGCTTATCGGCATCTCGCCCAATGTATTTGTCGTGCTTGGTCCCTTCACGATCGCAACCTCGGCCTTTGTGCATGCCAATCTCGATTGGACGCTCGGCCCGTTCAAACACGTGATGGCCAGTCCCGTCTTCCACCGCTGGCATCACACCGCCGCCGACCGTGGCGGCGAGAAGAACTTTGCCGCCACCTTCCCGATCCTGGACGTGATCTTCGGCACGTTCTACATGCCGGCCGGCGAGCTTCCCGACCATTACGGCATAGATGAGCGCGAATTTCCCACGAGCTTTCCGGCCCAGCTGGTGCACCCTTTCACCCGATAATTGCCACGGCGCGGCAGCCCACCAGCGGACGGCTTGGCGGCATCGTTAAGCAAGCGTCACTTTTACGCGTTGCCGGGCCGGTGAAAGCCGGCCGATTTGCACTTCATTCATGAATTTGCAGTCAATTGGACCTGTCGGCGTAGGCCTTTTTTGGTTGTCGAATCCGCGTAGCGTTTCGGAGAGTATCGATGACGGCGTTGTGCGTGCGTGGCCGGGCGGGCCAATTGGCCCTGCATTGGCTCTGGGCAGCGCTGTTCCTCGTGACTATCGCGGCAACGGCCGCCGCCGATGAGCCGATCGTCGTCTCGGTCGACCAAGCCAGGATCATGAAGCTGCCGGAGCGCGCCGCCACCGTCGTGATCGGCAATCCGCTCATTGCCGACCTCGCCATCCAGCCGGGCGGCATTGCTGTCATCACCGGCAAAGGTTACGGCGAAACCAATTTCATCGTCATGGACCATAGCGGCGCCGTGCTGACGGAGCACCTCGTCGAGGTGACGGAGCCGAACGGTCCGACCGTCGTGGTCTATCGCGGCTATACGCGCCAAACCTACAGCTGCACGCCCATTTGCTCGCCGCGGATCACGCTGGGCGACACCAGCAAGGAAGACATCGATAAGGAAACCGCGCTGCCCAGCGACTACTTCAACCACACGCTGAGCCAGACGGTCACCCGCGACACCCAGGCTATGAGCGCCGGCGCCGGCGGCAAATAGCGAAGAATGATCGGCGGCGCGGGGCGCACGGTTAGCCAGGGCTTAACGCAAGTCCCGCAGTCTCGACAGTCACTACAATAAATCGCCAACGGACCATTTGCTATGCCTCGACCGGAGGGCGTCGCGCCGACGCGCGATGTTTATCGGTTGAGGGTGCCATGCTTCATCGCACAACGTTCGATCGGCTCGCGCTCGCCCGGCTAAATTCGTGGGCCGGCGCCACTATCGCTCAAATCTTCAAAGCTCCGCTCATCCGCCGCTTCATCAGGCAAGAAGAAGCCGCCACCGTGGTGGAATTCGGTCTGTTGGCGGCGCCGTTCGTCGCCGGCCTGTTCGCCATCCTGCAAACCGCGCTGGTTTTTTTCGCCGGGCAGGCGCTGGAGACCGCGGCGTCCTCGTCGGCGCGTCTGATCTTTACCGGCCAGGCACAAACCAACGGCTGGTCGGCGGCGCAATTCAAAGCGCAGGTCTGCGATCAAATTAAGGGCATTTTCAACTGTGCCAGCGGTGTCTATGTCGACGTCGAGACCTATTCCTCGTTTTCGGCCGTCAATACCGGGATGCCGGTGTCGAACGGCACCTTCAATTCCTCGTCGCTGGGTTACAACCCGGGCGGACCCGGCGACATCGTGATGCTGCGGCTCTATTACCAGTATCCGACCTACGTCAATTTGCTCGGCTTTAACTTGAGCAATTTGAACGGCGGCTACAATTTGTTTGCCGCGACCGCCGTGTTCAAAAACGAACCCTATGCATCGTGAGAGGCACGCCATGAACGCGAAGACGATCGTCAAATCAATCGCGCGTTTCGCCGGCGAGCAGAGCGGCGTATCGGCCATCGAATTCGCCGTGCTGCTGCCGGTGATGATGACGCTTTATCTCGGCAGCGTGGAGGCGTCGCAGGGCATTGCCGCGCAACGCAAGGTTACCTTGACCGCGCATGCACTGGCCGACCTGGCGTCGCAATATACCGACGTCACCAACGCCGACATGTCGAACATCCTCGCCGCCGGCCCGGCGATCATCACGCCGTATTCGGCCAGCAATCTCCAAGAGGTGGTGTCGGAGATTTCGATCAATGCGCAGGGTCAGGCGTCGGTGGTGTGGAGCGACACGCTCGGTGGCACCGCGCTGTCGGTCGGTACGGTGGTGACGATTCCATCCTCGCTTGCGGCGCCGAATACCTTCTTGATCCTCGCTCAGGTGCAGTACAATTACGATCCGACCTACGGGTACGTCATGACCGGCAACCTGACGCTGAGCGATCAAAGTTACGTGCTGCCGCGGCAGTCGACGTCGATCGCGCGAACGGCAACATAATCAGGAGCCGGATATCGATTCCCGTCATCTGACTTCTGGTATCGGCAACGCCGTCGTCGACTTGATCTTTTCCATCGCGAACCGCGAGGTGACATTTTTAAGCGGCACCGCGGAGATGAGCCGCTTGTAGAACGCATCATAACCGGCGATGTCCGGCACAACGACGCGCAGCATGTAATCGACGTCGCCGGCCATGCGGTAGAATTCCATCACTTCCGGCATGGCGGTGACCGTCTTGGCGAAGCGGTCGAGCCAATCCTGCGAATGGTCGCCGGTTTCGATCGAGACGAAGACGCTGATGCCAAGCCCGATGCGGTCCTGATCGACCAGTGCGACGCGTTTTTGAATGACGCCGTCGGCCTCGAGCCGCTGGATGCGCTTCCAGCACGGCGTCGAGGACAGGCCGACGCGCGAGCCGATCTCGGCAACTGAAAGCGCAGCATTTTCCTGTAGAACGGCAAGTATCCTGCGGTCGATTGCATCCATAGAAGATTTTCTTCCAAGATGGCGTGGAAACAGCTATCTATAGAGAAAAATCTTCCAAATCAAGCGGTTGTTTTTGCCGCCTGCCTGGTCAGAAAAGCCTCGACTTCGGCGCGCGTCGGGGCGCCGGCCGAGCCGCCGATCCGGGTGCATTTGATACCGGCGACGGCGGCGCCAAATCGCATCGCCTCGACTTCGCTTTGGCCTTCCGCCAGCGCTAGCGCGAAGCCGCCATGAAAGGCGTCGCCTGCGCCGAGCGTATCCACCGCGTCGATCCGAAACACCGGCAGCCGGCGTAAGGCGCCGCCGGCGAGATAGACGACGTCGTCGGGGCCGTTGCTGACCGCGAGAAAGGCGTCGGTGTTGCGCGCGATGCGGTGCAAACCCTCGCCGAGATCGGTGACGCCGGTCGTTTCGCGCAGGCACTCCCAAGAGAAGATGACATGGGTGGCAATGCGAAATAGCGAATCGTCCGCGACCGTCGGCCGGTCGCCGTCGACCACGACCGGCAACTTGCGGCGGCGCGCCGCCTCGCAGATCGGCTGCACAAAGGCCGGATAACGATTATCGACCAAAATCGCGTCGGCGGCGGCGACGACGGCGTCCGCATCGGCCGGCACGGTCGTCGCGATCCGCTCGTCGCGATAGGTCACGATGGTGCGGTCGCCGCGCGCGTTCATGACAATTGCCGACAGCGCGGTGGCAAGGCCGCCGACCCGCTGGCAGTGCTTACAATCGACATTTTCCCGCGCGAGCGCCTTCAACACGCGGTCGCCGTTTTCGTCCTCGCCGGCAGGGCCGCCCATCGGCCCGGCGAGTGCCGCGCGGCCGCCGAGCCGCGCGATCGCCACCGCCGCATTGGCCGCGCAGCCGCCATTGACCACGAAAAATCCCTTGGCCTGCACCTTGCCGTCCGGCTGCGGGAATTCATCGACGCGAAACACTTCGTCGAGCACGATAATGCCGCTGCACAGAATGCGCGGCACGCGGCCGTCAGCGGAGGACATTGCAGCCATCCTCGACGAAGCTGCGGATAATGTGATGGGCGATGGCGACCGGCGGCGGCGTGGTTAGGCCTTGCGGATGCTGGCGCTTGAGCATCGACGCCAGTTCTTCGCGGTCGAACCAGCGCGCGTCTTCCAGCTCATCGCGGTCGACGACGATGGTGTCGGACAACGCTTCGGCAACGCAGCCGATCATGATCGAGGACGGGAACGGCCACGGCTGCGAGGCAAAATAGGTGACGCGGCCGCAGGCGATGCCGGTTTCCTCGAGCACTTCGCGCCGCACCGCTTCCTCGATGGTTTCGCCCGGTTCGGCGAAGCCGGCGAGGCACGACCACATGGTCGGCGCGAAGCGGCGCGAGCGGCCGAGCACGCCACGGTCGCCCATGATGGCCAGCATGATGACGACCGGATCGGTGCGCGGGAAATGCTGCGCCTTGCACGCCGGGCAGTCGCGGCGCCAGCCGGCTTCGACGACGTTGGTCGGCGAGCCACAATTCGGGCAGAAGCGGTGGCGCGCATGCCAGCCGACGAGCGCCTTGGCCTCGGCGAGCGGCGGCAGATGCTCGGCGCCGACCAGGCCTTGCACCGCGATGCTACGCAAATCCGTGATTTTCAGATCGTTGCGCGATTTGAGCCGTTCCATCGCTTCCGGATCGAGACCGAGACCGAAGCGCGGCACGCCGTCGAGCAGCCCGAGGAAAACACTCTCGCGCGCCACGCCAAGCGCGCCGGTCTCGCCGGGCGAGAACAGCGGGTCGCAGTCCTCGCCAATTGTCTTGAGAACGATCAGCTCGCCGCCGACGACATAGACGCCGGCCCGCGCATGCTCGCCGAATTTCTTCAGCGTGGCGGCGTCGTTGCGCAACGTGGCGGCACGGTCGAGCGGGCTCGCTATGTAGCCGAGCCGTGGCGGCGGACCGAGATCGGGGCGCGCGGGCACGACGATCAGCCGCAATCGGCGGAAAGCGGCATCATTCGGCCGCTTCGCGCAACGGCCGCGGATGCATCGTGTCGTGCAGCTCAGGACGCTGCCATTGCGGCCCGAGCACGCCCTGCTTGGCCGCGCAATTGAGCGACGATCCGACCTCGTCGCGCGTCGAGCGCAGATAACGCACGCGTTCGAGCGAGACATCGACAATGCTCACGCCCGCGGCCGTGCTCTCGAATAGAATCTCCTCGGGCGCGGCTACCATGGCGAGACCGCGCTGCGCGTGATCGAATAGATTCTGCGTCGTCACCACGATCGCCAGGTTTTCGATCGCTCGGGCGAAGATCAGCGTCCGCCACGTCGCCCACAACCGGTTCTTGTCGATGCCGGCCGGCATGAATATCAGCTCGGCGCCGCGCAAGGCGAGCGCGCGCGATACTTCCGGCATATAGACTTCGCTGCACATCGCCAGCCCGACCTTGCCGTGCGCGGTGTCGAACACCGGAAAGTCATCTCCGGCGACGTATTGGAACTCCCAGCTTTTGCCGCCGGTATAAATCCACGGTCCGTTCGGATGGGTGCGGCGATAGCGCGCCGGCGTCCGGCCGTCGGGATAAACCATGACGATCAGGTTATACGCGGCCACGGCATTGCCACTGATTTTGGCATCGATCGGTTCGAGCGTGCCAAACACCGCATGCACGCCGAATTTGGCCGCGGCCTCCGTGAGGGCGGCGGTCGGATCGAACGTCGCCGGCATGCGCCACGGGCCGGGATAGGTTTCCGGGAAGCAGACGAAAGCCGCGCCGTCGCCGGCCGCGCGCTCGATCGTGGCGACCGCTTCCGCAACATTGCGGGCGTCCTCGCCGGGAGGGTGCGCGATCGGCTGCACGACGGCGATGCGGAAGGTCATGACGTGGCTCCCTGGCGGCGCTTAAAGCGCCGATATTTTCGCCGGATTGAAGCCGTGCCGCCGCGCAAGGTCAAGCCGCAGCTTCCTATTCACATCTGCGAGGAGGCGAGCCTTAGTCAACGAAACGGAACGAGCGGGTGAAGGGGAAAGCCACCCTCACCCGCTCGCTGTTTCTGTTCGCTTACGGCTATTATTCGTAAAACACGCCGTAGGCCACGTCGACCACCTGGCCATTGTCCAGTTCGACCAGAAGCAGATCCGGTCCGTAGCGCACCCACTGATAGCCGGGCGGTGGCGGCGCCAATCCGAGCGCGGCCCAATCCGGATAGTAATAATCCGGCCCCAGGAAGAGCGGCGGCAGGAACGCGCCGATCGCCCACTGCCGATAGGCCCAGCCCTGCGGATAGATAAACGGATTGATATGGACCCGATTGAACGGGTGACCGTGGTAGCTGAACTGCGGCCCACCGGGAGGTGGACCACCCGGATGAGCAAAGGCCGGACCGCCGGGCGGCGGGCCGCCAGGATGCGCGAATGCAGGGCCTCCGGGCGGATGCGGTGGCGGACCTCCAACCGCGCCGGGATGCGGCACCGGCTTAAAGGCAGGATGCGGCGGGCCGCCAGGCGGCGGACCGGGATGCGGCGGTGGCGGATGCGGCGGACCGCCGGCCGGGTGCGGCGGCCCTTTATGCTCATCCTTGCCCTCCTGAGCCAAAGCCAATGTCGGCGCCGCCGCCAACATCGCGGCTAGGGCAAGCAAACGCAGCATCACACGAACCATGGCGGCCTCCGGCTGTCGCTTCGCGAATATTCGCGCGAAAATTATCGAATCGGCGCGGCGATGTAACGGTAATTCCGATGACTGCGCAATGAACGCATTGTGCCTTTTCGCGGCGCCATGCATCCTTGGCGCTGCTTTAACGCCGTCAAAAAATGGCCGCTTTGGGGCTGAGGGGAAGGAACAACAATGCCGCGCGCACCACGCATCGCCATCGTCGGCGGCGGCATCGGCGGACTAAGCGCGGCGCTGGCGCTCGAACAGCGCGGCGCCGAGGTCACCGTCTATGAGCAGTCGCCGGTGCACAGCGAGATCGGCGCCGGGCTCAACCTCACGCCCAACGCGGTCAAGGCGTTCCGCGCGCTCGGCATCGAGGACAAGATCGAAGACATCGGTTCGGGGTCGGAATTTTTGATCATCCGCAGCTGGAAGAGCGGCCGGCCGATCTCGCGCGTGCGCCGCGGCGATTTCCGCAAAAAATTCGGCGCACCCAATCTCACCGTGCACCGCGCCGATCTGCTCGATGTGCTGCGCGGCGCGCTTAAGACGACCGAGATCCGGCTCGGGGCGCGCTGCGTCGCGGTTGAGACGGAAAAAAGCGGTTCGGCGGTAGCGCGCTTTGCCGACGGCAACGCGATCGAGGCCGACATCGTAGTCGGCGCCGATGGCATTCATTCGGTCGTGCGCAACAGCCTGTTTGGGGCCGATGCGCCGCGTTTCACCGGCTGCATCTGCTGGCGCGGCATGGCGCCGACCGATGCGGTGCCGCACGACATCAATACCGGCGACGGAACCATGTGGATGGGGCCGCACGGCCATGTCGTGCATTACCGCGTGCACCGCGGCAAGCTGGTCAACATCGTCGCCCATATCGACAGCGACGCCTGGACCGAGGAATCGTGGACACGCGAATGCGACGTGGCGGAAGTCCTGGCGGCTTATGCCGGCTGGCATCCGGCGCTGACCGAACTCTATCCATGTAGCACGCGCTGGTACAAATGGGCGCTGTACGATCGCGATCCGCTGGAGCGCTGGAGCAAAGGCCGCGCGACGCTGCTTGGCGATTCGGCGCATGCCATGCTGCCTTATCTCGGCCAGGGCGCCGCCATGGCGATCGAGGACGGTTGCGTGCTGGCGGCGATGATCGCGCGCCATCCTGGCGAACTTGGTTCGGCGCTTGCCGCCTATGAGCGGCTTCGCGCGCCGCGCGCGACGGGCGCCGTGCTCGGCTCGCGCGCCCGCGCCAAGGAGAATCATCTGGCCTCACCGTGGGCGCGGCTCAAGCGCGACGTGAAATTCGCGCTGCGCGAGCGTTTCGGCGGCCGCGACAACACCGCGTTCCAGGCCGGCTGGCTGTATGAGTATGACGTCGGCGAGGAGATGGGATGAGCCGGCACGCTTGCTTTCCCTCCCTCGCCGGCCAATATAGTCCCCGGGAGGTTGGCGGTGGACGAGCCACTCGCCAACCGGGTCAGGTCCGGAAGGAAGCAGCCCTAACGAGCGCGGTTCGGGTCGCTCGTCAGCCTCCCACCTTTCACGATTCACGTAGCCCGCATGGAGCGCAGCGCAATGCGGGTTGGGCGATCCCGGATTTCGCTTCGCTTCATCCGGGCTACGTTCCGAGTATCCGCAACTTGATGCGATGAACGATTTAACAACATCATCGGCCTCCTACCGCGTGCTGGCGCGCAAATACCGGCCGGCCACCTTCGACGACCTGATCGGTCAGGACGCGATGGTGCGCACCATCTCGAACGCGTTCGAGAGCGGGCGCATTCCGCAGGCATGGATCCTCACCGGTGTGCGCGGCGTCGGCAAAACCACGACGGCGCGCATCCTCGCCCGCGCGCTCAATTATGAATTGCCCGACGGCTCGGTCACCCAACCGACGATCAAGATGCCGGAGCTCGGTATCCATTGTGAAGCGATCATGGAGAGCCGCCATCTTGACGTCATCGAGATGGATGCGGCGTCTCACAACGGCGTCGACGACGTGCGCCAGATCAATGATGCCATCCGCTATGCGCCGGTCTCGGCCCGCTACAAGGTCTATATCCTCGACGAAGTGCACATGCTGTCCGGCGCCGCGTTCAATGCGCTGCTCAAGACGCTGGAAGAACCGCCGCCGCATGCCAAGTTCATCTTCGCCACCACCGAGATCCGCAAAGTGCCGATCACTGTGCTGTCGCGCTGCCAGCGCTTCGATCTGCGGCGGGTTGACGCCGCGCTCCTGGTAAAACACCTGCAAGGCATCGCAGCGAAGGAGAGCATCGAGGCTGAACCGGAAGCGCTCGCTTTGATCGCACGCGCCGCCGAAGGCTCGGTGCGCGATGCGCTCTCGCTGTTCGATCAGGGCATCGCTCACGCCGGCGGAGCCGGCAATCTAACGATGCCGGCCGGCCCGGTGCGCGCCGAAGACGTGCGGCAAATGCTCGGCCTCGCCGACCGCACCCGCGTCATCGATCTGTTCGAAGCGCTGATGCGCGCCGATATCGCCGCAGCGCTGGCCGAACTGCGCGGCCAGTACGATTCCGGCGCCGATCCCGCCATGGTGCTTGGCGACCTCGCCGAATTCACCCATTTCGTCACCCGGGTCAAAATCGTGCCGGCGCTGGCCGACGACGTCTCGCTCACCGAAG
This sequence comes from uncultured Alphaproteobacteria bacterium, assembly GCA_963743395.1. Lineage (GTDB taxonomy): Bacteria > Pseudomonadota > Alphaproteobacteria > Rhizobiales > Xanthobacteraceae > BOG-931. The sequence goes on along the minus strand of CAVUPV010000005.1, from coordinate 335,606 downwards.
CCGAACGCACACGCGGCCGCGGCTTCGCGGCGAAGCTGTCAATGCGCGTTCTGGCGCGCACCTGGCAGATGCTGCTCAAGGGCATTGCCGAGGTCGAGGCCGCCGGCCGGCCGATCGACGCCGCCGAAATGGTGCTGGTGCGCATCGCCTATGCCGCCGATCTGCCTACCCCCGACGAGGTGATCCGCTCGCTCGGCGACACCGCGCGCGGCAACGGCGCGGGCGCTCCTGCCGCATCGACGCCGCGTGCGGAGCCGCGCGGCGAAGCGCCGCGTGGCGCGCTTTCCTCGTCCCTCGCCTCACCCGCCCGCGGGGGAGGCATGGGAGGAGGCGCCGCGCCGGCGGCAGCGCCGGTCGACGAACCGATCGCGCAAGCGAGCCAAACCGCGCCAACAACGCGTGTGGTGAAAAGTTTTGAGGATTTGATCGTGCTCGCCGCCGAGAAGCGCGACCTCACGACCAAGAGCGCGCTGGAACGCGACGTGCGGCTTGTCGCCTTCGAGGACGGCAAGCTCGAACTGGCGCTGGAGGCGAGTGCCCGCAAATCTCTGGTCGGCGAATTGTCCAAGAAACTCAACGACTGGACTGGCCGGCGCTGGATGGTCGTGGTCTCCGCCGAAACCGGCAAACCGAGCCTGCGTGCACAGGCCGAGGCCCGCAAGGCCGAGCTTAAAAACGACGTGCGCGGCGATCCCTTGGTGCAGGCGGTGCTGACGCGTTTCCCCGGCGCCGAGATCGTCGATGTGCGGCCGCCGGCCGGCGCGTCGCCGGCAAACGCCGACGATTTGCCGGATGCCCCCGCCAACGAGAGCGACCTCGATGCCTGATTTTCTCGGCCTGATGAAACAGGCCACTGAACTCAAATCGAAAATGGAAGCGATGCAGGCCGAGCTTGATCGCCTCGAAGTCGAAGGCGCGGCCGGCGGCGGCCTGGTCGCCATGAAGCTTTCCGGCAAGGGCGACCTGCGCGGCGTGCGGATCGACGATTCCCTGCTCAAGCCGGATCAGAAGGAAATCCTCGAAGACCTCATCGTCGCGGCGCATGCGGACGCGCGGCGCAAACTCGAAACCATGCTGGCGGAAAAAATGCAGGCATTGACCGGCGGCTTGCCGCTGCCGCCCGGCTTAAAGTTATTTTGAGAATGCCCACGATCTCCGCCGGCCCCGAGATCGAACGCCTGATCCAGTTGTTGGCCCGCCTGCCCGGCCTCGGCCCGCGTTCGGCGCGGCGCGCGGCACTGTTCCTGATCAAGAAACGCGAGCTGCTGATGGCGCCGCTGGCCTCGGCCTTGCAGACCGCGATCGAGAAGATCGTGGTGTGCCGCATCTGCGGCAATATCGACACGCAGAATCCCTGCACGGTGTGCACCGACGCCAGGCGCGACACTTCGGCAATCGTCGTGGTCGCCGATGTCGCCGACTTGTGGGCGCTGGAGCGCGCGCACGCCATCAACGCGAAATATCACGTGCTCGGCGGCACGCTTTCGCCGCTTGACGGCGTCGGCCCGGACGATCTTTCGATCGACGCGCTGGTCAAGCGGGCGAGCGATCCGGAGGTCAAGGAAGTCATCCTCGCGCTCTCCGCCACGGTGGATGGCCAGAGCACCGCGCATTACATCACCGACCTTCTGCACGACGCCAATGTGAAGGTGACACGGCTTGCCCACGGCGTGCCGGTCGGCGGCGAACTCGATTATCTCGACGAAGGGACGCTTGCAGCCGCCATGCGCAGCCGGCTGCCGTTTTAGGGCCTTATGCACAAAATGAGGGCATGCCCGCAATTTAGCCAGCAATCGTCTGTTGGGCGACCAAATTCAGGCTTGCCGCGTCAAAGCAGCGGAATCGGCCCCATTTTGCCCTGGTTTGCAGCGAGACCCCACTTGGCCCGTCGTTTGCATAGTAAGGGCTGGCGATCTCGGTCTCACTCACGTGTTGAATGAGGTTGCTGGAGCCCCGGCATTCCCGGCACCGGGGCTCTATTATTTTGGGCATCCCCATGCGCCGTGCAGGCCCATATAAGGCCGCATGACCGAGGACATCCCCTTCGAAAAGACGTTCGACCTCGCGCCCGACACGGTGCGCGAGGTCGCCCCGCGCGTCCGCGCGATTGTGGCCAACAATCCCGGCCCTTTCACCTTCAAAGGCACGATGAGTTACATCATCGGCCGGGGCAAAGTGGCGATCCTCGATCCCGGCCCCGACGACGATGCGCATGTCGCGGCGCTGCTCGACGCCGTGCGCGGCGAAACCGTCAGCCACATTTTCGTCACCCATACGCACCGCGATCATTCGCCGGCGGTGCCCAAGGTGAAAGCGGCGACCGGCGCGACGGCTTACGCGCAGGGGCCGCACCGGCTGGCGCGGCCGCTCCATATCGGCGAGACGCGGCGGCTTGACGCCTCAGCCGACATGGATTTCCGCCCCGACGTCGCGCTCGCCGACGGCGAGGTGGTGAGCGGCGACGGCTGGACAATGGAGGCGGTGACGACGCCGGGCCACACCGCCAATCACATGAGTTTTGCGCTAAAGGAATCCGATCTGTTGTTCGCCGGCGATCATGTGATGGCGTGGTCGACCACGATCGTGGCGCCGCCCGACGGCGCCATGACCGATTATATGGAGTCGCTGCAAAAACTCGCGCAGCGGAGTGAGCCGCTTTACCTGCCGGGCCATGGCGCCGCCGTTCGCAACGCGCCGCGCTACGTCGAATTTCTGATCCGGCACCGGCGGAGCCGCGAAGCGTCGATCCTGCATCGGCTCGGCAAGGGGGCCGCCGATATCCCGACCATCGTCAAGGCGGTCTATATCGGGCTCGATCCCCGTCTGCTGGGCGCCGCCGCTTTGTCGGTGCTGGCGCATCTCGAAGACCTGGTCGCGCGCGGCGTGGTCGCGACCGAGGGGCCGCCGTCGATCGGCGGCACCTATCGCTTGGCCTGATTGCCCTTGGCCGCGGCCGGCTTTGGCGGCGGCGCCGGCTTCTTCTCCGGTTGCGGCGTCGCCAGCACATCGTCGATATCGTCGATCAGGTTGTGCACGCGCTTGGCATTGGTGCCGAAATCGTGGCGGCCGTAGCGCGAGGCCGAACGCACGTCGATGCGCGCGCCGTCGGTGGTGGCGCGAATTCGAACCACCACATCGTCGCGGAAACCGAGGATCGGCGTGCGCGCCACCGCCTCGATAATGCCGTCGCGCAGCGACGCCGCCGGCGACGCGCGGGTGTCGATCACCCGCGGGCCTGCCAGTGGCGGCCGCGAATCGACCACGCGCCAGCGGCGCTTGGTGATGATTTTCATGGCGGCGTCGTAGGCTTCCTGCGGTGTCGCCGTGGTGTCGTCGGGCTCGATATCGGAATAGGCGTTGTGCTGCAGTTCGGCGGTGTAGAGACCGGCATAGACGATAGGATTGGCGTCGCGCGGCCGCAATCGGGCGATGGCGTCGAATTGCGGCGGATCGATCGGGTCGGTGGTGATGTCGTAGATCATCGGCAGCCGATAGGCCTTGGTGCTGAGATAGGCCGGATAGGCGATCAGCGCGAGGCCGACTACAAATCCCGTCGCCGCGTAGCGGCCGCCGCCGACACCCTCGCGCCAGATGACGATGCCGGCGCCCAAAGCAAGCAGGATGGCGACGCAAGCCAGAACCAGTGCGCCGCCGAGCGTGGACAGCGCCGGCACGATGTCGAGCGCGCCGGAACGGACGATGATCACGGCGATCAGCGTCGCGGCGAGCGAGAATAACGCGATGCGCCGCGACCAGATCGCAAGCCGCGAAATCTCTTTCTCACTGTAGCTGCGCCGGCGCATCGAGAGTTTGCTGTTTCGCTACTTGATTTGACCGGCGCCCGTCGTAGCAGGCTTTGGCGGCTGGGCCGAGCAAATTTGCTTGAACGCGCTCCAGTCGGCGGCATCGAGCAATGGCCCGATCGTACCGGTGATCGCCACGGCGTCGATCGCGGCAATCCGGTCCCTGGTCTCGGGATGGTCGAGCAGGATTTTAATGCCCCGGTCCTTGTCGGTGACGATGCGGGCGAGAATGGCGCCGAGCGCATGCGGATCGCCGCCCGCCTTTTGCATCAGATCGACGCTGTAGGCGTCCGCAGCGGTCTCGACGCGGCGGGAATAAGACGATTTCAGGACGGTCCTGGCGGCGATGACGACGGCGCCGCCGCCGACAAAATCGCCGAGCATCATGCCGAACAGAAACGACAGGCCGGCGGTCTGCAGCACGGTGCGGGTGCCGTCGCGGTGCGCGACATGACCCATTTCATGGGCCAGCACCCCGGCCAACTCGTCGGGCGTCTGCGCATTCGCAATCAGCCCGTCATTGACGTAGATGCGGCCGCCGGGCAGCGCCATGGCGTTGGGCTCGGCGCGGCGGACGACGTCGACACGGAGCGGAAATGGCAGCGCGGCGGCGGTTTCAAGTTCACCGACGAGCTTATCGAGCGCGGCCCGCCCGGCGGCTTCGCCCGGAGCGCTGCCGCAGGTAAAGCCGGCGCCGAGACGTTGGTTGTCGAGCGACGCGCGGATGTCGCGGTCGACCGCATCGCCAAGCTCTATGCTCGACCGACAGCGGAATGAGCGGAATGAGACGGCTCGCCAAAGCCGGCAGGCCGAAAACCGCGGTCGCGACCAGCGACACGCCGGCGGCGAAGCTCAACGCCACGACCTTGCGGCGCAATCGCCGCTCCGCCGCGCCGCCACGGTCGAGCGAGGCGGCGCGATCCTCGATCGCGGCGATCATGACCGGGTCGCGGATTTCGAGCCGCGCCAACAACGTCTCGCCGGCACGGCCGAGGCGAAGCACGCCATCGGGCGCCGGACTGCCGGCGCAACTCGGCATAGGACCATTCGTCGAGCACATGGCGATTGGCGGCCAGGATGCGCAGCGCCGCCGCGCCGGCCTCGACGGTGACGGCGTTGCGGGCGCTGGAAGTGCCGTCGAAATAGACGGCGAGACCGCTCGGCGTCGATGCTGCCGTCACGCGAAGCCCCCGACACCGAGCGCATCGGCAAGGCCCTCGCCAAGCGCGGAGCTCGGTCCGCCGCTCGCCCGCACGCCATCGAGCGCACCGGCGCCGGAAAGCTCGGCCGACTGCGCCCCGAGCCGCCACAGCGCGAAACTCACCACCACCTGATGCACCGTCGAAGCTCCGAGCGCGATGACGACATACGACCCGACCGTAGTCGCCGTCACCAACATTTCGGCCAGCGCCGAATCGTGGCGCGGACCGGCCAGCGCGCTGACGGCGAACAGACAGGCGGCGGCGCCGGCCGCCGTAACGAGCATCAACAGCAGGATATAAAGGATGAAGCGCAGATAGACGCGATAGACCTGCGCGGCGCGCAGCCGCGACGTCACCGTAAGCTCACCGAAGCGAAGGCCGGAGATCCACCAGCGCAGCGTCACCGCCTGGAACAGCGGATAGAACAGCACCGCGGCGACGACGCTTGTTCCCAACGCCGCAGTCGCGACAAAGAACACGCGAATACCGGCGCTGCCGGCGAGCGCGGCGAACGGATTTTCGCCGTCGGCCATCATGCCGTTGAGCGCATCCCAGTCGACCATGACGCCGAGCGCGAAGAAAGCGAGCGCGACAGGTCCGACGACTACAAGCCAGATCGGCACGCCGCGCAGGAACAGATCGAATCCAGATCCGGCAAACGATCCCGGCAAATCGCCGAAGCAGGTATGGCGCATCTTGAAACGTTGCAGGCTCGCTTGCGCCCATGGATAGGCCAGCCCCAGCGTCAGCGCGACCAGCACCCACCAGGCGAGCGCATAGAGCGCGTATCGCCACGCCGAACCGTGCTGATCGAAGCGCAGGCCGCGAAACACCGTGCGGGTGAGCCGGTAACGGCGCGCCCGGTACAGCGCGAATTCGGCGCCGAGCGCGAGCAGCATCAGGCCGAGCGTGGCGGAGACGAGCGGGTGCGGACTGAATTCCAACGCGGCGATGGCAAACGCCGTATAGAGCGGCACGAGAATCGCGAGCGCGAACATGAAGCCGCCGAGCAGTTCGGTGGCGAGCCCGGTATATTCGAGCGTCTCGCCGCCGATCTCGGTGCTCGACCACAAAAAGCGGCGCACGTCGGTAGCGAACCAGAAGCGGTAAAGCCCCAATGTGAGAACGAGCAGCGCGGCGCCTTTGATGCGGAGCCGCCAATAGACGCTCTCTTTGCCGAGGAAAGCGACCGCGTCCGCAGACGATGGAACACTCAAGGCATCAGCCGTCGTCATGACGCACCAAAAATGCCACTAAAAAATCCGGCGCTGGACCAAGCCGTTGCACGCCGTGATGAACAATTTGCGACGGCGGAGTACTGCCCTTCATCCATTATATTATATATTATATATATTATATTGATCGGGCGGGATCGTCCCTGGCGTCGACGCAGCTTGCAAACTGCGCGGCGAGCCGATCGCGACGAAGTCTCATTCAGTTGCGTTTAGATGCCGTGATCGCGGCGGTTTCAAGCTTCGGATCGACATCGTCCATTCTCGCCAAAATGTCCGCGACCGGATTATCGGTCCAGGCATGGGTGACGAAATCCCGGTGCGGGATATCGCCGGCGGGCAGGAACGCGACAGTGCCCTGGAGATGGTCGCGCCGCAGTTCCGAACCGTATGGCACCGAGCGTTCGCTCAGCAGATGCTCGAGCTCGGCATTGTGGTGCTCCGTATACGGCGTGTAAGAGCTGACGAAGAACGCCGATCGGTTATTGGCGATCCAGCTCGCGAATGTATCGATCCCGTCGTAGAGCGCATCGAGCAGGACCAGGCCGCGCAGGCGCGAATTTGCACCGCCGCGGTCCAACACCGCCAGCGTCGGGCCGAAGCCGCCGCTGTAGGCGACAATGACGATTGGCATGTTGGCGAACGCTGCCGTGCTGCGTGGATCGCCGTACATCTTGGCGAGCTTCTGCGCGGCTTCGTCGAGGAAGCGCTTGAATCCGTCCGGCTCCCAAAACTTTCCCGCGCTCGAATCGGCCGCATCAAAGGCAAACTGCGGCGCCACCAGGACCGCATTGGCGCCCACCGCCGTGATCTGTTCTGGCAGCCGTTGCCGGTCGCGCACGTCGCGCGCCAGATCGGCGCCGTGGCCGTGAAAAAAGACCACCATGACGGCGGGACGTTTGGGATCGAATCCCGGCGGAATGTGAAGCAGCACCCGGTCGTCGCTGTACGTCTCGGATTCCCAAAGAACCCGGCCGCGGAAATTGACATGGCCGCGGTGGCCTTCTTCGCCGGCATTGAGGAACGGACGGTCTGAGCCAGGCATGTCGCCGTGATAGGGGAATGGCGCGGTTTCGAAATCGACGAGGCTCGTCTTCGCCTCGATGTTGACGGGAACGCGCGACGCGACGGCAGCCGGCGCGGCGTGAAGCGCCGCGATTGGCGGCGTGGCGGGCGAGAGCGACGCCACCTGGACCGGAGGCGCTGGGGACGCCGGCGGCGGGGCCATCGTCACCGGTTTTGCCGGCGCCACAACTGGCGGCGCAGCGGGCGCGAGCGACGCCACGCGGATCGGCCGCACGGGCGCTGCTGGTTTTGACGGCGCCGCAACCTGGTCGGCCACGCGCGCGGGCTGGAAGGCGCTCCAGTCGCGCGCCACGATGCTGGCGGCGCTGTCGCCGCCGGCCGCCACGCGCGCCGGCGACTGGGCGTGGCCGAGCGGCGCTGACGCGTAGGTCGAACTGGCGAATAGTTCAGCTTTGCCGAGGTCGGCGTTCCCGGCATTCGCCGCGGCGGCCGTAGCCGGCGCCGGGGTAGCCGAAAATGCCAAGCGGTATTCGTTGTAAAGCAGCAAACCCCAGCCCACGGAACCCACGAGCAATGAAACGACGGAAATCGAAAACAGGCGCTCTTCGATAAGGGTCCGTAGCGCGCTGGTCCGGCGACTAGGCCGGCGTGCATATTCGTAGCGGCCGCGGCCGCTTGCGGCATGCGCGCGCAGGGCATCCGTGCGCGCGATCGCAGGTTCGACGCGCCGCCGCACATCCGGGTCGGGTTTATGATGGCGCGCGCGCTGACCCGCGGCCGAGCCTAGGGCTGGCCTGCGGGAAGCCTGCGGCGCTGGGCCGGCAACCCCGTGTGACACTTAATTTTCCCCACCCGACGACCCCGCAATCTCGGTGACGACTTTGTTCCTATTTTGACGGTCTAGCCCCGGTCCACCAAAAACCAGGAAAATAGGACCCTTTTGCTCTGGCCTCAGTCGGCTTTCCGCCACACGTTTTCGGCGGGGCCCCCCACCACGCGTCCGATACGGGGGTTAATGCGGAGCTAACGGCGGCCCCATCTATGGTTCCAATCTTCTGCGCTACCAGCAGGTTCGATTCGTTGTTTCGCCACCGGTAACCGAGCCCGAAACCGATCGGGATCGGGTTGCTCTTGCGATACAACTCGTCCATCCCCGGCTGATAGCACGAGGAGAATTCGGGAATCGGACCGAGATAGTGACCGTATGGCTGGAGCCGCCATTTTTTCGGATCGAAATAGGTCAGCGGAATGCCGGTGTCGTCCTGAACGATCGTCGCACTGCGGTTGAGAATGAAATTGCGTACCTTGCTGAAGCCGCCGCCGGAAATCAGATAGGACGCGCTCTTGAAGAAACTATCGGCAACGCCGAGCTTGTCGCAGAATTGCAGGAAGCCGCTGGTTTTGACACCGTCGTCGGCGAGATTGGTGCTGAAATAGTAGAGCGTTTGGTTAGGCCCGTTACCGTCGGAAAAGACGATTTTGACGCCTTTGGCCCCGCTTTCGGCAAATTTCTTCCCGGCGGCTTTGTCGCCCGGCGCAGGCGGCGTCTCGATATTACCCTCGGCGTCGAGGTTCACATAAGTCACGTCGTGGATGGTCTTGCCGGTCCGCGCCAGAAATACATAGAGGACCGGCAGCGTCCCATAGACCGGGCCGCTCTCTAATTGTGTCTGCATGTTTTTGGTGATGAAGAAGCTGATGCTCAGCAGCGAACCGAGCGAGACCTCGATGTTATGCAAGCTCGAATCGACCGCCGGGCGCGTCAGGCCGGTCAATTGCGGAACATCGCCCACCGGCTCGAGACCGGCCAGCACGTATGTCGAAGCGCTAGGGAAAAACGAAACGGCATAGAGGAAATCCGGACCGCCGAACATGTACAGCATCGTCTGCTGCTTATCGATCAGGCGTTCCCGGGAAAATGCGCGAACTTTTGACAGTCTGGCCTTGTCCACCTCGCCAAAAATGGAATCGAAATCGCGCGCATGCTCTACCCAGGCCGGACTCTTGGCGAGCGATGCGAGCGGCGAATCCGGCGCGGGCGGCAGCCCTGCGAGGAAGCGCGCCGTGTCGTCGGGCGTCGATGTCTCGGCGCTGCGCGCCGGGGCCGCGGTCAACGCCATGCTCAGCGCCAGCAGGCCCGCGGCAAGGGCGGACGCCATCAACTTAGGCGCGGTCGAGGGCATCTACCTTCAGGGGTACTGCTGGGGAAACATCCGGGGCGGGAGCCTTGGATAGCAGGCAAGACATATAATAAATCAAGAGGCCTGCCAACATGATGGCGAGGCCGCCGAGAGACTGCAGCGGCCGGTTGACGAGGAGATAATACATCACGAACGACATCACCGTGAGGAAAACGAGCGGCGTCACGGGGTAGCACCAGGCGCGATAAGGCCGCAATAGATTGGGGTGGGTGATCCGCATCTTGATGACGCCCAGAACCGTAAAAAACGAGCAGAAGGCGAGGCTGAACTGGATGAAATCCAGCACCGCTTCGAAGCTCCGGGTCAGCAGCAGCAGGGTCGCCACCACGAGCTGAAAGACGATGGCGACGGCCGGCACGCCGTGCCTCGACCGGCGCGCGAACAAACGCAGCAGGGGTATGTCCTCGCCCATGGTCATGGTCACGCGCGGGCCGATCCATGTCATGGCGCTGATCGACGATATCAGCCCGAGGCAGATCAGCGCGCCGACGAGGCGACCGCCAAACGGACCGAACACGTGCTGGCCGGCGATCGACGCGACGTCGAGATGGCCGGCCAATTCCTGGATCGGCGTGGTGGCCAAGAATACCGCGTTGAGGCCGACATAGAGCACGATCACGATGGCGGTGCCCGCCAGCAACGCCCGCGGCAAATTGCGAGAGGGCTCGCGCAGTTCGCCGACGATGTAGGTGGCCGCGTTCCAGCCGGAATAGGAATACAGCACAAACACCAAGCTGATGGCGAACGGCGCACCGGCGACAACGGAGAGGTCGGCCGCGCTCGGCGCGAACGAAATCAGCTGCGAATCGCCGAATGCGAAACCGGCGACGATGAACACAACGATGAGGATGAGTTTTAGCGCCGTCCAAACATTATGGAACGCGCCGCCGAACCGTACACCGCGCAGATGCACCAGCGCGGTGAGCCAGATGATTCCGATACCAAGAGGCAGCGGCGGCGCCTGCGGCGCGATGGCTTTGGAATAGCTGCCGAACGCCATGGCGGCGAGCGCGATGGGTGCAGCGAAGCCGACCGTCGCCGACAGCAACCCGGCCACAAAGCCCAAAGCTGGATGATAGATCTGGCGCAGAAAGTTGTACTCGCCACTCGATCGCGGCAGCATGGTAGCCAGTTCGGCGTAACAGAACGCCCCGCAGATCGCCACGACGCCGCCGACGATCCATAGCAACAGGAGCGCGAAGCCGGACTTTACATCGGCAACCTGAAATCCGAGGCTGGTGAAGACGCCGACGCCCACCATGTCGGCAATAACGATCGCCGTTGCCGTGAGACCTGAGACCGTGCCGGCGGACGCTCGACCTGAACCGGATTTGTCCAAACTAAACTGGCTCATGCTTCCTCAGCCTGGATACGGCATTACAGGTCGCGACAAGCCAAAGTTCAACAGGAGCTTTTGGATTTCCCGACCGGCAAAAGACCCGGCTCGGAGCGACGGCGACCGGCCGAGCCGGCGATTGCGGCTTCGCGTCGCGAAATTAGGCGTCCGCGCCCTAGTCGTCGAGCAGATGCTCGAACTCGACCTGGACGCTTTCGCCCGGCGTGCAGCGATAGCCGGCGCCGGCGGTGAGCAGCGCGTGGGCTTCTTCGGCCGTCGCCGCCTCCACGCACCATTCCTCGGCGCGAGTCACCAGCATCCTGGCGTGAAACAGCCGCCGCTGGGGCGCGGGCCCGTTTGCGGGCTCGGCGCGTGTCCTGACTTTTGTCGCCGCTGCAGCCGGCATGATGTGTTCGCCGCGAATCATCGTTAACGCGGAAGTGTAGGCGCAGCGCCGCGGCTGCGCCGCATCCACCATTTCTGCAAGATCGACCATCGACCAAAGCGTATGGATGATGCCGGCTGCCATCGCTGGCGATAGCCCCTTCAGGGTCTTGTGCTGTTTCACGAAGTTGTACCAGACCGTATACAGCGCAACCATGTAGACGTGGTTCTCAAATTTCTTGGAGAAGCCATTTGTCAGCCGGGTGAAGCGGCGCATGTGCATCCGCATCGTCAAATTTTGCCGCTCCACGAATGACGTGCTGATGTGCTTTTCGTCTGGGTTGCCGATGAGTGCCCGTTTTTCCGCGCCGATACATACTGGCGGGCTATAGCGCCGCTCGCCTCCCGGTTCCTTGCCGTAGATTTTATGTAGTTGTGCGTAATCCACGTCATCGCCGAAGACCTGAGGCACAGCATAGAAATAAGTTTTGTGGCCATCGCTGGTGAGTTGAACGCGATTGGCGAGACGGCTCTTCAAATCCTCCATAAAGGTCTTGGCGCACCGGTAGTCGCGGTCTCCCTCCGGAACAAAGAAGAAACGGCGGCGGCGGTGTTCCCTTGTGGAACACGCCCACCCTGATATCGTTGAACCAAAGTTCCCTCGAAGTGGAGTGAGTGCTGTGGCCCCGCGTGCGTATTGGAAAGGCTACCTCAAGCTGTCGCTGGTTTCGTGCCCGATCGCCCTGTTCCCGGCGACGTCCGAGCGCGAAAAGATCAGCTTCCACCAGCTCAACAAGGAAACCGGCAATCGCATCCGCTACAAGAAAATCGACGCCGATACCGGCGACGAAGTCGACAATGCCGACATCGTCAAGGGCTACGAGCTTGCCAAGGGCGAATATATCGAGCTTGAGCCGGAAGAGCTCGAGGCGGTAGCGCTGGAAAGCAAGCACATCATCGACATCGACGAGTTCGTGCCGCGCAGCGAGATTGACGAACTCTACATGCGCGATCCTTATTACATCGTTCCGGACGGCGACGTCGGACAGCAGGCCTTCGCGGTGATCCGCGAGGCGATCCGCAAGGAAGGCATGGTGGCGCTGGGCAAGGTGGTGTTCACCTCGCGCGAGCACATCATCGCGCTCGAGGCGCGCGGCAAAGGCATGATGGGCATCACGTTGCGTTATCCTTACGAAGTACGCAACCAAGACGAATATTTCGATACCATTGAAGACGAAAAAATCCCGAAAGACATGATCGATCTCGCCATCCATATCGTCGAGACCAAAACCGGGCATTTCAAGCCGCAGCAATTCAAGGACGACTATGAGGACGCACTCAAGGATTTGCTGCGGAAGAAGCAGAAGGGCGAGAAGATCCAGGCGCCGAAGGAACGCGCGCCCTCCAACGTCGTCAACCTGATGGACGCGCTGCGGCAGAGTGTGAAGGGCGGTGGCGGGGCGCGGCGGCCGGCGGCGCGCTCGGCCCCGCGCGTAGCCAAAAAGCCGGCGCGCTCGAATGGGCGGCATAAAAAGGCGAGCTGATGCCCGGCAAGCGCGTGCAGTTCGACGACGAGACCTGGCGGCAGATCGATCTCCTCGGCCGCGACCAGATGAAGGATTTTGCCGAATTGACCGACGAGGCGTTCCGCGATCTTCTGAAGAAACACGGCCGGCCGGTCGACCTCAAGGACGCATTACGCCGCAGCGCCGGCGTGTCGGCGACGGTGCATCAGTTAAAGCCGGGCAGAAAGCATCGCCGGAACCGGGTATGACCGTTTCGCATTAATAGCGTTGAAACCGGTTAAAATCGGCGCAGCACGCCAGGACGACGGCTATAGGGAACGGACATGCGGACACCCGCGATTGCAACAGCTCTTATCGTCGTCGCTAGCGGCCTCACTTTGCCTTGGAGCGCAGCCAATGCGGCGGATACCGCACAGGTCGCACGCGGCAAATATCTGGTCGGCCTGATGAGCTGCACTGACTGCCACACGCCCGGTCATTTCCTTGGCAAGGAGGACGCGACCAAGTATCTGGGCGGCTCCGACGTCGGATTTGCCATTCCAGGCCTCGGTGTTTTCGTTGGTCCGAATCTGACGCCGGACAAAGATACCGGGTTGGGCAACTGGACGCCGGCACAAATTGTCACCGCATTGACCAAGGGCGAGACACCGGAAGGACGCATTCTCGCGCCGCCGATGCCGTGGCGGAATTACGCCAACATCACCAAAGTCGACGCGTTAGCAATCGCGGCTTATCTCAAGACCCTCCCGCCGCTGTCGCATCAAGTGCCCGGCCCATTCGGCCCCAACGAAACCCCGACCACGTTCGTCATGACGGTGCAGCGGGGCGATGTCTATGCCCACATGATCAATCCACCCCTGCCCGCGCCGCCGGCGTCGCCACAGCCCACACCTCTGCCGCCGGCGCCACCGGAAATCGCCGCGCCGCCTCCCGGACTTCCGGCAGCGCCTGCGCCCGACTCGAAATAGTCAAATGCCGCTTCTCGCAATGATGCTGAGGATTACAGCCCGAGCAGCTTTTTGCTGTTGCCGCCGGCGAGCGCCGCGATAGTCGCGGCATCGAAGCCCTCGACGCCGGCGATGTGGCCGACCGGATCGTATTCGAGCATATCGAACGGATAGTCGGTGCCCATGACGACATGATCGGCGCCAAACACCCGCACCAGTTCAGCGAGCTGGTAGGGCGTGAATACGACGGTGTCGACATAGACGCGCTTGAGATAAGTCGTCGGCGGTTGCGGCAGGCCGCCGTGGCTGTCCGAGCGTGCGCCCCAGGCGTGGTCGATGCGGCCCGGATAGCCGCCGAGATAGCCGCCGCCGTGCACGGCAAGAATTTTCAGCTTCGGATGCCGCTCCAGCACGCCATCGAAAATCAAATAATGCAGCGCAATCGTCGTCTCCAGCGGATTGCCGATGACATTGTTGAAATAAAACCGCGTCAGCCGTGACGCCTCGGTGAAGCCGTTGGGATGGATCATCACCAGCACGCCGAGCTCCTCCGCCTTTTTCCATAACGGCGCGAAAGCCGGATCGGATAATTCCTTACCATTGACGTTGGTGAGGACTTCGACGCCGGTAAAGCCGAGTTGATTGACGCAGCGTTCGAGCTCTTTCGCCGCCTCCTGGCCGTCCGGCATCGGCACCGAGCCGAAGCCCTTGAGACGGTCCGGATATTTGCCACAGAACTCGGCGATACCGTCGTTGACGATTTGCGCGGCCTTGACCGCGATATCGAGCGGCACGCTGTAGTAGCACTGCAGTGGCGGCGGTGCGATCATCTGGATGTCGATGGCCATGGCGTCGAGATCGGCCATCCGATGTTCGTGATCGCGCCGGGCGGCGATATCGGCGGCCTGTTTCTGGGTCAGCGCCTTGGATTCCGGGGTGGCGAAATGCGCGAGCGGGACTGTGCTCATATCGAGATGCGGCGCGACGAACTTTGCCGCTTCCGGCACGTCGACATGGGCGTGGATATCGATCGTCACGCTTTTCGGCCGCACCTCGCGTCCCGGCTTGCCGTGTTTGCGCGCGGCGGTCGGACCGTATTTATTCCATTGCTCGGTCATTTTCGATCCTTGGGCGTTTCTTGAATTCAGCTTGCGCAGCGGGAAAAGCATAGCGAGGCGGCGCGTGCAATAAGAATGTACGGCGCCGCGCCAGTTTTCGTCCTCAAATCGAAATCTGACGGCCGATCTCGACCACCTGCTCGCTCGGCAGGCGGAAATAATCGGTGACGTGAGAAGCGTTCCGCATCATCGCGGCAAACAGCTTCTCCTGCCAGACCGGCAGCGCCGCGCCACGTTCGCGGTGCAGGATGATTTCGTGGCCGACATAATAGGTCACGTCCTCGAGCAGAACGCCGCAGCCTTTTTGATGCGCCTCCGCCATGAGGCGAGGAATATCGGGCCGCTGCATGAAGCCGAAATGCGCCGTCACCCGCCAGAAATTGTCGCCTTCGCGCGCCACCGACATCCGGTCGGGCCAATTCACCCGCGGCCGCGCGTCCGGCAGCACCCGCAACGCCACAACGCGCTCATGCAGCGCACGGTTCTGCCGTAAATGCCAGATCATGACCGGAGGCACGCCGCTCTCGGCGCGAGTGAGAAATACCGCGGTCCCCGGCACGCGCGGCACGCCGTTCGCCTTGAGATCGGCGAGAAATTCAGGCACCGCCAGCGGCGCCTGCGCCAAACTTTGCGCCACGGCCACGCTGCCGCGATGCCATACTCAGCATCAGCCCGTACACCGTCGCGGCGAGCAGCAGCGGCACATAGCCGCCCTCCGCGATCTTCAGCGAATTCGCCGCGAAAAATCCGGCATCGACAAAAATGAACAGCCCGGCGGTGGCGGCGCTGGCCCATAAATTCCAGTGCCAAATCTCGCGCATGGCAACGAACAGCAGGCAAGATGTCATCAGCATTGTCAGTGACACGGCGACGCCATAGGCGGCGGCGAGGTCGTCGGATCTGTGGAACAACACCGTCAACGCGATGGTGACCACCATCAACAGCCAGTTGACGACGCCGACATAGATTTGGCCGTAGCCGGTTTCCGAAGTCTGCTTGATCTGCAGCCGCGGCAGCCAGCCGAGCTGGATCGCCTGCCGGGTCATGGAAAAAGCGCCGGTGATGATCGACTGGCTGGCGATGATGGTCGCCACCGTCGCCAGACATATCAGCGGAATGAGCAGCGGTTCCGGGCACAGGCGGAAGAACACGTTGTTCGCGATCGGCTCGCCGCGCAGTGCGATCGCAGACTGACCGGCATAATTCAACAGCAGGCAAGGAAACACGATGCAGTACCATGCGGCGCGGATCGGAGTTTTGCCGAAATGACCCATGTCCGCGTAGAGCGCCTCGGCTCCGGTCACGCAGAGGAAAATCCCGCCCAGCAGCGAAAAGCCCCGCATCCCGTTGTCGGCGAGCAAATGGAAGCCATAGAGCGGGTTGACCGCGGCCAACACCCAAGGGTCGCTGGCGATGCCCCACACGCCAAGCGCGCCAATCGACACGAACCACAGCGCCATAATCGGCCCGAATGCGGCGCCGATGCGCGAGGTGCCGAGCGGCTGCACAGCAAATAGCACCAACAGGATGACAACGGCGGCCGGCACCACGTAATGCGTCAAAGCCGGCGCCGCGATCTCAAAACCTTCCAGCGCCGACAGCACGGAAATCGCCGGCGTGATCGCGCCATCGCCATAGATCAGCGCGGCGCCGAGAAGCCCTGCGACGATGATGACCGGGCGGTGCTTGCGCTTCACCCCGATCAGCGACATCAACGCCAGGATGCCGCCCTCGCCGTCGTTGTCGATGCTCATGGCGATCGCGACATATTTGATGGAAGTGATGATGAACAGCGTCCAGATCACCAGCGACAGGATGCCGAGGATGCGCTCCGGTGTGGCCTCTCCGCCGAGAAAGTCGAAAGCGGTCTTCAGCGTATAGAGCGGGCTTGTGCCGATATCGCCGAACACGATGCCGAGCGCCGCGAGCCCGGCGACGGCGAGCGCGGCGCGGCCTCGCTTGGGAATGACTTGGTCGCCGAGTTCACCGGGCGCGATGGTCATAACGGATTGCGATTAGCTCCTCGCGAGCGCATCCGGCTTGTCGTGCGCCTGCGTCACGCCTAACAAAGATGGATCGACCGGGGTGACACTATCATGACGGGCGCGAGCCCGCACTAATGCTGCGGGCCGCTGAGGCTGAGATCGCGCTCGGCTCGGAACACATTGCTGTAGAGGTTTGCGATCCATTGCCGTCCGCTCGACGTCACATTCAAATAGCGGATGGCGCTCTGGACATGCGGCGAGACGCTGTTCCAGTAAAATTGCGGATACAGGTCGGTCAGATCGGCGGGCGAGGTATAGCCAAGCTGGCGGTTCATGCCGACCTCTTCGAATTCGAAGTACAGCGCATTGGACTTGCGCAGATAATGCGGATCGCCGAGCTGGCCGATCAGATCGGCGGCACGCACCAGCAAGCCCTCTTCGCTGCCGTTTCCGTCCGGCTCATGCGGCGAGGGAAACCGCGTATATTCGATGGCGTTTGCGATCCGCTCGGCATCGAGCAGCTCGATCTTCGAGATGCGGTCCATGACGAAAAGCTTCGACCGGTCGACGTGATGGGGCAACAGCGCGGCGTCCGACGCGCCGCGGGGAAGCTTTGCCTTATTGCCCTTGGCGTCGATGATATAGCCTTCGGCGCCATCGCCGGCGAGAATGCCGCGCACATAGCCGATGTCGTGCAGTAGGCAAGCCACGAGGAGATGGGCGTAATCGCTGGGATAGGTCGGCGTCAGCAGCGCACGGCCCTTCATAATGTCGTAGCCGACGAGCGTCACCAGCATCGTGTGCTCGACATTGTGGTAGAGCGCGTCACTGTTGCCGATGCATTCCAGCGCAAGCCGGGCAATCGACGGGATGAGTTCGGTCAGGTCGGCATGCGTCGAGGCAAACCTGCGGCTCAAGTGCTGATGGAGGTATGAGCCGAGCGCCTCCGCCGCCAATTCGGGAACGGTAATCAAGTAACGCCCCTCCACACCCCACGGCGCCATCGTGACGGCGAGTGGGGCAATTTGCAATATCGTTTAAGCCTTGCACGGCGCTCGAATTTCCACAGTCGGCGCCGTCGGTATCAACCGGATTTCGCGCCATCTTTCGGCGCGGCCGGCGCGAGCGCTTCGCGCAACCGCTCGGAATCGACGGCGATTTCGACGCCGGCCCGTTCCTGCTGCAGCAGCATGACCGAACGCGAATCGCGACCACCCCAGCCGCGCGCCATCGCTTCGGTCATTTCGGCATAAGCGAGATTGCACATGCGCATCGGCACGCCGAGCTCACGGCCGAGCGCATTGGCGAGCGCAACGTCCTTATGGGCGAGCTTGAGCGCAAAAGCCGGCGGATCGTACTTGCCGGGCAGAAACTGATCGATCAGGGCATCGAATGTGAAGCGCCGCCCGGCTGCGCCCTGGCGTACCGCCTGCCACAGCGCCAGCGGTTCGACACCGGCCTTCACGCCCAAGGCGAAGGTTTCGGCGAGCGCACAGACCAGCGCATAGCCCGACATATTGTGGACGAGCTTGGCCACCGTGGCGCTGCCGATCGGTCCGATATAGGCGGCCTTGTCGCCCATCGCATCGAGCGCGGCTTTGTGCGCGTTAAACGCGCTTTCATCGCCGCCGATCCAGATCGCGAGCTTGCGGGATGCCGCTCCCGCCGGTCCGCCGCTCACCGGCGCGTCCAGCATATGGGCGCCCTTCGCGGCGAAGGCTGAGTGCAGCCTCTTCACCACACTTGGCGAATTGGTCGACAGGTCGAAATAGGCGGCGCCGGACTTGATGCCGGCGATCAGTCCGTCCGGCCCGAGCGCGACCGTCTCGACGTCGGATGGCTCTGGCAACGACGAGAAGATCACGTCGGCCTGGCTGGCGAGCGCTCGCGGGCTGTCGGCCCAGATCGCTCCGGCATTGAGATGATGGCTGGCTGCCTGGCGGTGCAGGTCATGGACGACAAGCTTGAATCCGGCCCTCTGCAGATTGGCCGCCATCCGGCCGCCCATCGTGCCAAGCCCGACGAATCCCACCATTACGTTGTCTTTGGACATTGTTGCCCTCCCCTATGCCTGAAGCAGTTCCTGCACGGCGCGGTAACCCTGGTCGATCGCCGAGTTGGTATAGGCGGCGGCGCCTGAGTCCGAGTTGGCGATCGCGATGCGGCCGAAGCGGGCCCGCCCAATCACATGCGGCTGTTGCGCTTCGGGCCATTCCGGATCGAACAACTGGTTATATTCGTAGGCATAGCCGTGCGGCCAGCGATTGACCGTGATGGCGGTAATGTCCGTCGCCGGATCGAATCCGCCCGGCCCCAGAACGCGCGCCAGCTGATCGCGGATGTTGCGTTCGAAGGTCTCGAAGGTGGTGTTGAAAATGTCGAACTGCCCTGCCCGGTTCTGCTCGCGCTCCGACAGCCCGGGCTGGCACGGCGTTCGGATCATTTGGATCAGCATCGGCTGGTCCGGCGAGCGGGGGCTGCGATAGTCGCCGATATCGACGACCGGATTGAGGAACAAAGAGGAATGGTATGAACCGGGACAATAGACTGATGAGACGCCGAGCGACTTGAACGGTGTCCAGTTTTTCAGCGCTACGTTGGTATAGACGAGCGGCGTTTTGGTCAGATACCTGATCGCCTCTTTTTGCCGCTCCGGCAATTCGGGAACGACATACGGCACCATCATCATGTAGCAGGCGAGCACGCAGCCTTGCGCGCGCACCAAACTGACCTCCCCGCCGCGGCTATAGGCGACCTCGACGCCCGTGGGCGAAACCGGATCGCCGACATTGCGCGCGCGCACCGCCGTGCTGCCGAGCCGAATGCGTACCAGCGACGCCGGCCGGTCGAGGCGCGAATAGTCGATCCGCGACGTCACCACGTCTTCGGCGCTCCGCCCCGGCACGCTGCCGGGGACGAGATCGCGCACCAAGAGCCTGGCGATCGACGCGTTGCCGTCGGGAAAATGGAACGTGTACGAGCCGCCTTCGGCATTGGCGTAACCCGCCGCCGTATAACCCGTGTGCGGCGCCGCGCCGGGTTTTAATCCGAGACCGCCGAAGCCGGGAAAATGGAAGGCCCAGACATCAAGCGCCGACACCGCGTCGATGCCGACGCCCCATTCGCCGTGCGTTCGCGCCTGATAGAACGGAATGACGCCCGGATCGGCTTTGACGACGTTCAACAGGTAGTCGCGGTAACTCATATGGGCTAGCCGCGTCTTCTTTTCGTCGGAAGACAGGCCCGGCATGTAGTCGATCGCGGCTTCCTCGATGCGCGCGATGTCGCTTTGCACTTGCGGCGGCAACGGCGAGCGCGCCAGCAGCTGCGCCCACGACACGCCGTCGGCCATGACGATCAGGTCGTCGGCGCCAAAACTCTCTTTGTTCAGAAATACCCCTCGCCGCAGTCCGAGCGAAGGATAGAAATCGCGGTGCGCGCATTGGCGCGACAGCACGACCGGATCGATGCCGAGCGTTTTGAGAAGACCGTCCGCGACGGCACTATAAGGGTGCGGGCTGTCGATCAGCATGGTGCCGCCGTTGAGCAACGCCAGACGCCCGCCGAGATCGAACTCGTTGCGTTTGGCGTGGCCGCCGAAATCGTCGTGGTTGTCGAGAATGAGAATACGGGCGTCCGGCCGCCGTGCCCGATAGAAATGCGCCGCCGCGAGCCCGCTGATGCCGCCGCCGACGACGACGAGATCGTAAACCTCGCCGCTGTCCTCGACCGGGCCGGCCTTCGCCCAGAAGTCGCCATCGCGCAGGCTGTGCGCGACCTCGAAAGAGCCGGGATGATTGCCGCGCAGACCGGTCAACGCCGGCGGATCATAGCCGGGCGCATCTTGCGGCGCCGGGCCGGCCGCGAAACCGGCGACGACGAAGTCCGGCAGCAACGCGCTGGCCACGGCGCCGCCTACGGCAATTTGAACGCCATTGAGAAAGTCCCGCCGTGTGATGGCGGCGTCCATGCCCAAAGCATGGTCGCGTTCTGTTTGCCGGTTATCGCGTTTCACGGGGCTTCAAAATACCCCAAGATGCTGGCGCAGGTCGACGCCGTCGGCCTTGAGCGCCGCCGCGCTCGACACCACGGCGACGCGGCCGGAATTGAGGATCACGATGTCGTCGGCGATATCGAACACGAGTTTCGGGCTCTGCTCGACGAGAACGATGGACAGCCCACTGGCCTTGAGCTTGCGGATGGTCGCCATGACTTCGGCGACGATTTGCGGCGCCAGACCTTCGGACGGCTCGTCCATCAACAGCACGCGCGGATTGGCCATCAGCGCGCGGCCGATTGCCAGCATCTGCTGCTCGCCGCCGGACAGGTAGCCGGCAATCTGGCCGCGCCGCTCGGCAAGCCGCGGGAACATCGCGAACACGGTGTCGGCAGTCCACGGCACGTGGCGATCGCCGGCAAAACCCTTATGCGCGGCGACCATGAGGTTTTCGCGCACCGTGAGGCTCTTGAAGATGCGGCGGCCTTGCGGCACCAGCGCCACGCCGCGCGCCGCGATCATTTCCGGCGCGAGCCGCGTCACCGGCGTGCCGAACACTTCGACGCTGCCGGCGCGAGGCGGCAGCAGGCCAACGCTGACATTCATGCAGGTCGACTTGCCGGCGCCGTTTCGCCCGAGCAAACCGAGCAACCTGCCCTCGCCGAGCTGGAACGAAACTTTCTGCAGCACGTGGCTGTCGCCGTAGAAAGCGTCGATATCGGCAAGCGTGAGCGCGCTATTCGCCAAGATAGACCTCCCGCGTGCGCGGATCGGCCACGACTTCGGCGCGCGTGCCCTCGACGATCACCTCGCCGAAATGCAGGAGCGTGATGCGGTCGGCAAGATCGAGCGCGGTGTCCATGTCGTGTTCGATCATCACAATGGTCACCTCGCGCGGAATGGCCTGCAGCAGCTTGCGCACATCCTGTCGTTCGTCGATCGAAAGCCCGGCAAACGGCTCGTCGAGCAGCAGCACTTTCGGATTCTGCGCGAGCGCCATGGCGATCTCAACCCGGCGCCGCTCGCCGTATGACGTCTGCGCCAGCGGCCGGGCGGCGATGTGATCGAGCCCGACGCGCTTGAGCGCTTGGCGCCCGGCCGCGGTCAAGTGCTCCTGCCGGTCGAGTGCAAGCCACGGATTCCAGCGCAGCGGCGACAGGCCGAGCAAAGCAAGCGTCACATTGCGCTCGATGGTGTCGTGGGCGAACAGGGTGATGATCTGGTAGGTGCGCGCCATGCCGAGATGGGTGCGCCGCCGGCTCGGCATGCGCGTGATGTCGCGGCCGAAGAAGACGACCGATCCCGAGTCGGCCGCAAGCTCGCCAGTAATGAGATTGAATAAAGTGGTCTTGCCGGCGCCGTTCGGCCCGATGATCAGCCGGCGCTCGCCCGGTTCGACCGTGAGATTGACGGCGGTGGTGACGCGCAAGCCGCCGAACGATTTACTGAGATTTCGCACGGCGAGCGCGGTCATGGCTTGGGACCCGCGGCCGGAGCGGCGGTTTTCGCACCGCCGCTTGCGCGCCATGCCGAGCGGGCGAGCCGCACCGCGCCGGGCACCAGGCCTTCCGGCATGAACACGACGATGGCGACGAAGATGGCGCCGAGCATAAAATTCCAGCGGGTCAGATAGGCGCTCACGACGTTCTTGACGATGACGACGAGAGCGGCGCCGACCACTGGGCCGAGCAGCGTCCCGGCGCCGCCCGAAATGACCATCAGCAAGCCTTCTGCCGAAGCGGTCAGCGCCAGCGCTTGGGGACTGATGAACTCGTTGTAGTAAACGAACAGGATGCCGGCGATCGACGTCAAAAGGCCGGAGAACATGAAGGCCCAGAACCGGATCATCAGCACATGATAGCCCAGCGCATTCATGCGCCGCGGCTGATCGCGCGTGCCGCATAACGCGACGCCGAACGGCGAACGTACGAAAATCGCCACCGCCGCGATCGCCAGGAGAAACGCGACGAGCGTCGTATCGTAAAACGCGAGCGCCGTGCCGAGCGAAAATCCGAACGGCGCCGGCCGCGCCGCCACGCTGATGCCGTTGTCGCCATTGGTCAGGCTGATCCAGCGATAAGCGAGTCCCCAGAAGATTTCGCCCAGCGCCAGCGTGATCATGATGAATGTGATGCCGGTCGCGCGCAGCGACAGCGCGGCGAAGCCGGCGGTGGCCAGCAATCCCGCCGCCAGGCCGGCGGGAATCGCCAGCGCGTGGCCGTAGCCCGCGGCAAGCAGCGAAGCCACGACATAGGCCGCGACGCCGAACAATCCGGCATGGCCGAGCGACACCAGGCCGGCATAACCGACCAGCACATTGAGCCCCAGCGCGAAGATCGCGTAGAGCAGGACCTGGCTCGCGATATTGACGTAATAGGCTTCGCCGATTGCGTAGGGCGCGGCGATCAGCGCGATGATGGCGATTGCGATAGCGATGCGCCGGGCCGTTATCGGACTGGTCACAGAATCTGTCCTCCGAACAGACCCTGCGGCCGCAGCACCAGAACGACCACCATCGGCAGGAACAGAATGAAGTAAGCGAGCTCCGGCAGCAGCGCCTGGCCGAAATTGTAGAGAAAGCCGACGATGATGCTGCCGACAAAAGAGCCGAGCAGGCTGCCGGTGCCGCCGAGAATGACGACCACGAGCGCCAGCGGCAGCATGTCCTGATCGAGACCGGGATAGACCGAGAGGATCGGGCCGCCGATCATTCCGGCAAAGCCGGCGAGCCCGGCGCCGAGCCCGAACACGAGGGTAAACAGCTGCGACACGCGGATGCCGACGACGCGCGCCATCTGCGGATCATCGACGCCGGCGCGAATCATGGCGCCGAGCCGGGTGCGTTCCAGCATGAGCCACAGCGCAATGGCGAACACCACCGCGATGGCGATGACCGCCATCCGGTACAGCGGGAACGCCGCGGTGCCGACGCGCAGGAAACCCGCGAGCTCGGGCGGGGTCGCCACCGAAATCGGATCGCCGCCCCATGCCATCAGGCAGAGATCGGCGACCATGAACGACACGCCGAGCGTCACCAGCACTTGCGCCAGTTGCTGGCCGGCAAGCCGCCGCAGCAACAAACGCTCCATCAGCGCGCCGAGCACCGCCACTTCCAGCGCGGCGACGACCGCGGCCAGCCAGAAATTGAGCGTGAAGCCCAGCGCGCCCGAGAGCAGCGTGGTGCCGAGATAGGCGCCGATCATGAACATCGAACCGTGCGTCAGATTGGGAATCCGCATCAGCCCGAAAATGAGCGAAAATCCCGCCGACAGCAGAAACAGCAGGCCGCCAAACGTCACGCTATTGACGGTGAGCAGCAGCCAGAACGTCATATCCGCCGCCACTCCGCTTTTCGGCCGCTGACTTTATTTGTAACCCGGATTGCGCATCGCGCAATCCGGGGAGTCCATTGCTGCCCGGTTTTTGCTCCCTCAACCCGAGCGACGCGAAATCAGCACTTGGTCACCGGCGGATAATCGCGCGAATAGACCGGATGGGCGAGAAAATCGGCTTCCGGCCAGGTCCAGAACTGACTGACATTCTCGTAAGTCTTGATGGTCTTGTTCCAGAGTTTCAGCCCGTATTTCGCGCCATCGGTGCCGAGGCGCCGCACATAGAATGTGCCGATCACGTTGTTGAGGTGATCGTACTTCAAGGGTCCGCGCGGCGTGTCGGTCAGACTGACCGCCTTGAGCGCCGCCATGAACTTGTCGCGGTCGCTGGCATCGCCGCCGAGCGTTTTCAACGCCGCATCGACCACCTGGCAACTGACATAGAGTATCGCGGCATACTGGCCGGGGATGGCGTCGTAATTTTTCTGCATGCCGTCGATGAAGCGGTGGTTGGCGTCGGTCTCGAGGTCGAGCGTATAGGGCACGCAACTGACAAGGCCGAGCGCTTCTTCGCCGAAGCTTTTGAGCAAAGCGTCGTCGCCGCCGGTCTCGCCGGTCACGACCGGATATTTGAGGCCGGCGCTGGCATAGGCTTTCATAAAACGCAACGGATTCGATCCGGCAAAACCCTGGCAAACCACGTCGCAATCGGCGATCTGCGCGATGTAGGGCGTGTAATCGGGCGTCACCAAGGGCGGCCAGAGTTTGTTGGCGACGCAGCCGCCGTCGGCCTGGAACGCGGCCTGGAAACCGCCGATCTGCTCGTAGCCGAAGGCGAAGTCCTCGACGATGGTGACGGCGCGTTTGAGCTTCAGCTCGGTCGCCGCATAATGTCCCATCGGCTGCATCGCCTGCGAAGACGTGGCGGACGATCGCAACAGATAGGGGTTCGGCGTTCGCTGCGTGAGGTTGTCCGCCCCGGCAAGACAGAGCGTCGGCATTTTTTGGCCGCGGACATAATCGTTGATGGCGTACATCTCGAACGCGGCGAGCGGACCGAGGATGACGTCGACATTGTCGCGCTCGATGAGTTCCTGCGCCTTGGTCTTGGTGCCGGCCGGATTGCCGCCGGTATCGGCGGAGACGAAGTCGACCTTGCGGCCGCCCATCGTGTAGTCGTGCTCCTTGAGGAAGGTGATGACCCCCTGCTCCATCTGGATGCCGCCCTGGGCAAGCGGGCCAGTCTTGACGGTGAGCAGGCCGAGCTTGAACGGCGCCGCCTGCGCGATGGCGGGCGCCGGAAAGCGCGTAACCGCCGCGGCCGCACCGGCCGCGGTACCGGCAAGAAGCGCGCGGCGGCTCAATTTCCGAGACGTAGGCTTGCGAGACATTCCGATCCTCCCTGTGGCGCCTCATTCTACGAAGGCGTCTGTCGTTGGCGCCGCGCCCCCGCGCGGCCAGTCACGCCATCATTGGCGAAGCCCCTGCCGCCTGTAAAGTCCCGCTATTGTCGCGCTGACCTATCGTTTTTTGGTGATTCTTGCGACGTTTTTCGCCACTCTTTTCGAGCGGAATAACCGGCAGCAGCAGATAGGGCCGCGCCGCGCCGCCGAAATGCAGCCCGGTGACGCCGCTGAAAATCTGCGGCGGCCGGTCGCGCACGTCGTCATGAAGGAACGGCCCGCAGCCGGTGAGCTCGTTCTTGAAATTCGACAGCCGTCCGCCGCTGCCGCCGGGATAGACATAGTCCTTGCCGCGGATGGTCAGTGCGATGCGGTGGCCGGCCGGCACGACGATCGAAGTCGGCCAGATTTCCACGTCAAGCGCGAGCACCTCGCCGGGCTTGAGCGGCTGTTTCCTGGTATGGCTGTGATAGGGCCGGTACGGTTTCGACAGTTTTTTGTCGAGCGCGCGGTGCGATGCGCGCAGCCAGCCCTGGCCCACCGGCGTATGCGGATCGATGGCGCCCTGGAACACCACTTCCTTGAAGTCGGGCGAAAAAACACGGAGCACGGTAAATATATCGGCGTCGCTGGTCGAGGACGAGACAAAGAGCTTCGCCGCCGACGGCCCGGTGATCTCGGTCTCTCGCGTAAGCGGCGGCGTGACAAAGGTGACACCGTCGCCGGTTGCTTCGAATTTCAGCACCGATTTTTTCCTCGGCGGCATGCCGGCGAGCGCGCCGCCCGCCGGATCGAGATAAAACTTCGTCCATTGAGTACGCTTGAGCGGCCATTCCCGCTCGCAGCGCTCAACGAAGCGATCCACGTGGCGCACCTGAAGCTGCACCGGCGGCTGCCGGTCCCAGCCATTTTTCTTGCCGTGCAAAAAATAATCGAAGAAGCGCAGTTGCAGGTCGCGGCCGTAATCGGTGTAGAAATGCGTCCAATGCTCGATGCCGTGGACTTCGAGCCATTTGTGCTGCGACGCCGCGCGCACAAAGCCTTCGAAATTGCCGCGCGGATGCAGCGGCTGACCGCCCCAATTGGCCGCCGACAGAAATGGCACCTTGACCTTCGACCAGACCGGCGAGCGGGCGCGGTGATAATCGTCGTCGAGCGGATGGGCGACGATGTCGGCGCCGAAACTGCTGCGATTTTTGGCAAGCTCCGCGTCCGACAAGAATTCCGGCCCGCAGACCAGTTCGCCATGCACGCGGCTTCTTTTGCCGCGCTCGCCCGCGCCGTATTGCACGGTCTTGACCTGCATGTCGTACCAGTTTTCCCAGAACGTGCAGAGGATGCCGCCGTGATGCGTCATGTCGCGATACCAGTCGGCGGCGCCCTCCCAGATACACATGGCGGCAAGATGCGGCGGCTCGCGCGACGCGACATGCCACTGATTAATGCCGTAATAGGAAATGCCGTTGAGGCCGACCTTGCCGTTCGACCACGGCTGCACGCCGGCCCATTCGATGCAGTCGTAGAAATCCTTGGTCTCGCGCGGCGAGAAATGATCGATGAAGCCCGGCGATACACCGCAGCCGCGGGAATCGACACGCACACAGGCGTAATCGTGCGGCACCCATTTCTCCGGATCGACGACCTCCCAGCTTTGATAGAGATTGCTGGAGCCGGCCGTGACATCGGGATGCTTTTCGACCATGCGCTGCCAGGCGCTCGGATAGCCATCCTGGAAGGCGAGCCCCTTGGCGTAAGGACCGTAGCTTAAAATCACCGGATAGCGGCCTTCGGCGACCGGACGGAATACGTCGGCGCGCAGGACAAGTCTGTCGTCCATCGGAATGGGGACGTCCCAATCGATGCGCATGCCGTCGCGGGTTTCGCTGCGCCGTTGATGGGTTTTGCGAGCGCCCGCGGCCGCCATGCGGGCTTCGCCTTCTAGCGAAGACATGGTTTCCTCCCTTCTGTCATGCCCCGCGAAGGCCGGGCATCCAGTATCCCCTGCATTTGAACAATAGAGAACGGGCGGGATTACTGGATCATCCGCCTTCGCGGATGATGACACCAGTATGCGATCAGCGTTTCTTCTTTGACCCGCGTTTCACGCCCGCCATCTTTTCCAGCACCGCGCAGACCGCAGCCGTATCCTCGGCGCCGTGGCCGGCCTTGAGCGCCTTGTTGTAGATCGCCTCGGACGCGTCGAACATTGGCGTCGGCACGCCGATCTTGCGGGCGTAGCTGCCGATCACGTCCATGTCTTTCTGCCAGACCGAAATCTTCATCGTCGGATTATCGTAGCGATCCTTCACCATCATCGGCGCGCGCAACTCGAAAATCCGCGAATTGCCGGCTCCGGTTTTGACCAGATCGAAAATAAGCTGCGGCGGAAGCCCGGCCTTCATGCCGAGCACCATCGCTTCCGCGCTGGCGACATTGTGGATGGCGACCAGCAAATTGGCGACATATTTCATCCGGCTGCCATTGCCGAAGACGCCAACGTCGTGCACGGCGCGGGTGAAAGCGGCAAACATCGGGCGCAGGCGCTTGATCTCGGCGGCGGCGCCCGAAGCATAGACCACGAGGTCTCTGACCTTGGCCTGCGCGCCGGTGCCGCTCATCGGGCAATCGAGCATGACGTGGCCGGCTTTGCGTAAAGCCGCTTCGGCGGCGCACTTGTCTTCGAGCGTGAAGGTGGAGGCCTCGACAATCACGCGGCGTGGCACTTTGGCCTTGGCGATCTCCTTGACCGTCGCCGCGAGCGCGGTCGGTTTCGGCAAACTGGTAACGATGGTGCGCGTTTTGCGCGCCACGTCGGCGGTATCCGCGGCGATCTCGACTCCAAGCCGGGCCAGTGCGCGGCGACGCTCCGGCGCGACGTCGTAGCCGACCACGCGCCAGCCGGCGGCAACGAGATTTTCCGCAAATGCGCCACCCATGATGCCAAGGCCGACGATGCCGACGGCATCTTTTTTTCCCGAAGCCATGCCGCTTCCACTCCCTGTGATTGGGACGCGAGCCTATGGCATTGGGTCGCTGCAGGCGCAAGCGGCTTTCTCGCGGCGCCACGATCGCTTATCGTCTGCCGGGGACGGGAGCGTTAGGAGAGTGTTGCATGCGGATCGGTGTCGCCGGTCTCGGCGCCATGGGCAGTGCCATTGCGGGCCGCCTGATGGAAGCGGGTCACCAAGTGACTGTCTGGAATCGCAGCGCGGCGAAAACCAAGCCGCTCGGCGATGCCGGGGCAGACGTCGCCGCCAGTCCAGGCGCGGTTGCCGCCGCGAGCGAGGCGGTCATCACCATCCTCACCGACGGCGCGGCGATCGACGCGGTTTATGACGGACCGTCGGGTCTTCTCTCCGGCGACGTGAAGGGCAAGCTGTTCATCGAGATGAGCACGGTGCCGCCGAAAGTGGAGACCGCGCTGGCGCCGAAGGTGCGAAGCAAAGGCGCCGTCTTTGTCGAATGCCCGGTCGGCGGTTCGACCGCGCCGGCGCGCCAAGGCAAACTCCTCGGCCTGATGGGCGCCGAGCCCACCGATGCCGCGCGCGCCAGGCCGATCCTCGAACAACTCTGCCGGAAGGTCGAGCATTGCGGTCCGGTCGGCGCCGGCTCATCGATGAAGCTCGCCATCAATCTGCCGCTGATGGTCGCCTGGCAGGCCTATGGCGAAGCGTTTGCCATCGCGCGCGACGCCGGCTGGGACCCCAAGCGGCTGCTCGATCTCTTCGTCGAGAGCAATGGCGCCAATAATGGATTGAAAATGCGCGCCGACATGATCGTTGCCATGATGGAAAACCGCGATCCAGGCCCGACGACCTTCAGCATTGCCAACGCCGTTAAAGACCTGCGGACCATGGTCGACGCCGGCGCCGCGAAAGGCGCCGATATGCCCGCAACGAAAGCCGCGCTGGCGGCCTTCGAGGAAACGAACAAAAAAGGTTTGGGCGGCGGCGACGGCGCGCGCCAGTCGGTTTATTGGGCGAGCCGCGGTACAAGTTAGGATCCATCCAAAACATCGGAGTTGACATGTCAGTGATTACGCTTGCGCAAGCTTCCACCATTGTCGACGTTGCGCTGAAGAAGGCGCGCGACAGCAATCTGCAGCCGCTCACCGTGGCGGTGCTCGATGCCGGCGGCCATCTCGTCGCGTTCAAGCGCGAGGACAAATCCGGCATACTGCGTTTCGACATCGCGTTCGGCAAAGCGTGGGGTGCGCTCGGCATGGGCTTCGGCTCGCGCACGCTGGCGGGCCGCGCCGGCAAAACCCCGCAATTCTTCACCATGCTCGCAGCCGCAAGCGGCGGCCGCATGGTCACCAATCCGGGCGGCGTTCTGATCCGCGACGGGGCCGGCACTATTATCGGCGCCTGCGGGGTTTCCGGCGACACATCCGACAAGGATGAAATGTGCGCCATGGCCGGCATCGAGGCGGCCGGACTGAAGGCCGATCCCGGTACCGATTAGGAGATTTCCATGAAGCTATTTTCGTTCTGGCGCTCGCTCGCGACTTTTCGCGTGCGCATTGCGCTCAACCTTAAAGGGGTCACGCCCGATGAGGTGATCCAGGTCAATCTGATGAAGGGCGATCAGCGCGAGGCAGCCTATCGCGCGGTCAATCCGATGATGGCGCTGCCGGCTTTGGTCCCCGATGACGGCGGGCCGGCTTTGTTCGAATCGCTGGCGATCATCGAATATCTCGACGAGACCCACCCGAACCCACCGCTTTTGCCGCGCGATCCGCGCGGCCGCGCCCGCGTGCGCGGCCTGGCGCAGATCGTCGCCTGCGATTCGCATCCGCTGATCGTGCCACGGGTGCGCGAATATCTGGCGCACGAATTCAAACTCGACGAAACTGCCGTCAGCAAGTGGTGCCAGCATTGGCATCTCGCCGCCATCACCGCGCTGGAGGCGCACCTGAAGGACAAAGCCACCGGCCGCTACGCGCATGGCGATTCGATCACGCTGGCCGACATTTGCCTGGCCAGCCAGGCGACGGGCGCGAAATACTACGCGGTGGACACTGCGCCGTTTCCGAATTTCACCCGCATCGTGAACGAACTTTCGACGATCGACGCCTTTGCCCGCGCCCATCCGATGAAACAGCCCGGCGCCCCGGCGGCGGCGTGAACGCGCGGGTAGAGCCCTAATCCGTCATCCTGAGGTGCTCGCGCGCAACGCGAGCCTCGAAGGATGCACGGCCGAAGCGCCGGGGCCGTTGCCCTTCGAGGCTCGCTGCGCTCGCACCTCAGGGCGACGGCTACCAAACAAACCAGTCTCACCACCACTTCGGAAAATGATTCAGCGGGCCGCGGCCGGAGCCGATCTTGAGACGGTCGGCGGCGGCGATGGCGGCGCTGACATAGGTCTTGGCCTCGCCCACCGCCTCGCCGAGCAAAAAGCCCTTGGCGAGCCCGGCGGCAATCGCCGAGGCGAGCGTGCAGCCGGTGCCGTGGGTGTTATCCGTCTTGGTGCGACGCGCGGCAAAGCGCGTGAAGCCGCCCGGCTCGACCAAGAGATCCACGCTGTCGGCTCCGCCGGCGTGGCCGCCCTTGATCAACACCGCACTAGGCCCGAGCGCGAGGAGTTTTTCTCCCTGCGCGCGCATTTCGTCCTCGTCGCGCGCCATCGCCGCATCGAGCAGCGCCGCCGCTTCGGGCAGGTTGGGCGTCAAAACGTCGGCGCGGGCGATAAGCCTGCGCAAGGCGCCGATAGCGGCGGCGCGTAAAAGCTTTTCGCCCGATGTCGCGGCCATGACCGGATCGAGCACCACGTTGCGCGCGCCATGGCGCGCAAGCCCGGCTATAACGGCCTCAATCGCCGCCGCGTTGCCCAACATGCCGATCTTCACCGCGCGAACGTCGAAATCGGAAAATACGGCATCGATTTGCGCGGCGATGAAATCCGCCGGCACTTCGTGGATGGCGGCAACGTGCTTGGTGTTTTGCGCCGTCAGCGCGGTGATGACCGAGGCCCCATAGACGCCGAGCGCGGCAAAAGTCTTCAGGTCGGCCTGAATACCGGCGCCGCCGCCCGAATCCGAGCCGGCGATGGTGACGGCGATGGGAACGCTCATCTGCGCGCTAATGCCAAGTTAATACCAAAACTAATGCCACGATTTCAGTTGGGTTATCCTGGATTGATAGGCGTCGCGAATGCAGGTTTCGTCGCTGCTGCAGGCCGCGCGCTGCTTCATCCATGCCCGCTCCTGAGCCCATAAGACAGTTTCCTGGTCCTTGCTCAATCGGCTGCGCAGCGCTTCGAATACGACATTCAATTGCTGATCGAGATATGAAAGCTGACCGCTGTGGCAGACCGCAAGCTCGTCGACAGCGTGGCTCTTGCTGCAATCGAACGCCGGTGTGGCGGCGACCGGGATTCCGGCTGCAGGCACTTGGGGCATAGGCGCGATAGCGGACGCTGGCGCGGCGCTTGTCGTGCTCACCGGGGTCGAAGCTGAAACTGGCGCGCTTTGACTCGACGGCAGCGATAGAGGAACGGCCGTTTGCTTCGTCTCAGTGCGCCACAGAGCGGCGGCGAGCACGAGGACGACGGCGCCGAGGCTGCCGATCAGACCATAGGTGCGCAAAGCGGAAGAGCGCGGCGATACTTTGATTTCGGGTGAAGGCGGCGCAGCATCACCCTTTTGCGGCGCGTGAACGATACGATCGAGCGCGCGGATAAGGCCTTCGATGTGGTGATCGAAGTCTCTGCCGCCATCGACCGTGACGGCGTGACGATAGGCGAAATCCTTGAGACTGAGCGGGAGCTCGGCGATTTCCGGCATTCTCATGCCGCCCACCAGGACGGGAATGATCGGAATGTCGCGCTTTAGCGCCGTCTCCACCTCGATGCGGACCGGATCGGCTTCGTTCTCCATTCTGGTCGCGGTCCCCTTGCCCTGACCGAGCCAGGCCGGACCAGCGACGACCAGCAGCACGTCCGTCGTCCGCAGCGCATCGGCGATTTGCCGGCGAAAATCGATACCGGGCTGAATGCTATCGATGTCGCGGAAAACCGTGTCCTTGCCGTAATGTGCGGCGAGGCGGTCGAAGATACGGCCGGTAATGTCCTGGGAATCCGACCGACGATACGAAATCGCGATTTTTGCCATGACGGCCCTACGCCCCCCGCTTCGCCAGCATCGCATCGACGATGCCGCGGAGCGCACGCGCCGCGGCAGCCGGATCGGGCGCCAGCGATAGCGCCGAGATCACCGCGACGCCGTCGGCGCCGGCGGCGATCACCGCGGCGGCATTGCCGGCGTCGATGCCGGCGATGCCGGCAAGCTGTAGGTGCGGCGCGCGCCGACGCAGTGCTTCCACGATCCGCGCCAGCCCCTCCGGCCCGATCGGCTTATTTTTCTGCTGTTTCGACAAGGTGACATAAACGCCGCCGGAACCGACATAATCGATCAACTCGACCGGCGCCGCCTCGGCCTCCCTGACCGATTTGATCGACAGGCCGATGATCGCGTCGCGGCCAAGCAGCGCGCGGGCGTCCTCGACCGCCATGTCGTCGGGACCGATATGCACGCCGTCGGCCTTGGCGGCGAGCGCCACGTCGATACGATCGTTGACCACGAAGGGGACGCCGAGCGGGGACAGCGCTCGCTTGATGGCGCGGGCGCTGTCGACCATGGCGCGCGTTTCACTGATTTTGTCGCGCAATTGCACCAGCGTGGCGCCGCCCTCGGCGCAGAGCCGTGCCAGATCGGCGAGATCGCGGCCGCCGGCGCGCTCGGGATCGACGATGGCGTTGAGGCGAAGGTTGACGCGTGCAGGCATTTTTGGGGGGCTTTCCAACGGCGCAATGATGATACTACGGGAGCGCAAAGCTCGTCATTCCCGGGCGGCGCCTAAGCGGCCAACCCGGAATGATAAGTATGATATATAGTTCTTCCGCTGTTCCGGAGGCGCGCATGGTTCCCTTTTTCGTGCAGATCAAATGCCAACTCGGCAAGTCCTACGAGGTCGCCAATAAAATCGCCGACGCCGAGATCGCCTCGGAAATCTATTCGACCGCCGGCGATTTCGACCTGCTGGTGAAGTTCTACGTAGAGACGGCAACCGACATCGGCCATTTCGTCGCCGAGAAGCTGCAAATCATACCCGGCATCGCCGACACCCGCACCATCATCACCTTCAAGGCATTCGGAGCCTCGTCGCGGTAGCGGCGACGCCGAGTTCGCCACCCGAGTCGCGCCGGCGCGCCAAAGCGAGCTGGCGCTCGCGCCAGATCACGAACAGACCCGCGCCGGCGATGATGGCCGAGCCCACGACGATCATCGGCGTCGGCGTCTCGCCAACATCGCATAGCCGAGCACCAGCGCCCAGATCATCGCGGTATAGTCGAACGGCGCGACTACCGAGGCGGACGCGTAGCGTAGCTTTCGGTCAGGAAGATATGCGCGGTGCCGCCGAGCAAGCCGATGCTGACGAGGGCGGCAAATTCGCCTCCGGTCGGGCTGAGCCAGCCGAACGGCCAGGTCACCAATCCCGCGAGCGCGCAACTCAGCGAGAAGTAAAACACGATCGAGGACGTCGATTCGCTCCGCGTCAGCCGGCGGGTCTGGATCACGGTCCCGACATTGGCAGCCGAGCCGGCGATCCCATAGACGATGCCGGCGATGCTGGTCGCGCTTGCCATGGCGATCGTCAGTTCGTCGCCGGACAAATGCGGCGACAGCACCACCAGCACGCCGACGAAGCCGAAGATGACGGCGGACCAGCGATAGATGCGCACGCGCTCCTTGAGGACCAAAGCGGCGAGCGCCACGGAAAATAGCGGCGAGGTGAAGGATATGGCGTTCGAACTCGATCAGCGGCAGCCGCGCCAGCGCGCCGAAATTGCAGAACATGCCGACGATGCTGAGCACGGCGCGGCCGGCCTGCCCGAGCGGCCGCTCGGTGCGCTTTACGGCGGCCAGCTCGCCGCGCAGCGCATAGACCAGCATCACCGGCACCACGGCGAAGGCGGAACGGTAGAACACCACTTCGCCGATCGGATAGCGCGCGCCGAGATTGCGAATCAGCGCCGACATCACCGCGAACAGCACCGCCGAGATCAGTTTCAGGACAATGCCCTTGCCGGTGTTCATGAGCGCGGCGGGGGCGGCTTAGTTTTTCTTCGGCGGCGGGGTCGGGCCCTGCACCGGCGGCAGGGTGACGATATAGGCGGCCATGGCGGCGCGATCGTCGGCGCCCAGCAGCGAGGTGTTGCGGATGACGTCGGCCATCGTGCTGCCGGCAAAATCGCCGGACGGCATCATGCCATCGCCGAGGAAGCTGGCGATGTCCTTCTCCGACCAGACGTCATCGCTGCGCTGCAGTCCGACCGGCGTGATGTTGGGCACGAAGCCGTTGCCGTCCGGCGCGGGGCCGCCGGCAAAGCGTTCGCTGTCGACGATACCACCGAGCATGTTGCGCGGCGAATGGCACTCGGCGCAGTGGCCAGGCCCGTTCACCAGATAGGCGCCGCGATTCCATTGCGCCGATTTCGACGGGTCGGGCGTGAACGGTCCGCCACGCAGAAACAGGAGCTTCCAGCCGCCGACCAGGCGCCTTTCGTTGAACGGAAATGACAGATCGTGCCGGCGCACCCGGCCCGGCACCGGCGGCAGGGTTTTCAGATAGGCAAAAAGGTCGCGCACGTCGTCGAGCTGCATCAGCTGATAGGAGGTGTAGGGAAATGCCGGATAGAGATTGTTGCCGTGCTCGGAGGTGCCCTTCCACAGCGCGGTGACGAAATTCGCTTCGCTCCAAGCGCCGATGCCGTCTTTCGGGTCGGGCGAAATATTCGGCACATAAAACGTGCCGAACGGCGATTTCAGCGCCAGACCACCGCCGAGCCGCGTGCGATCGACCTTGTCGGGGTCCCGGTTGGGAACGGCGTGGCAGGAAGAGCAGCCGCCGATATTGAACATCGTGCGGCCGTTGTCGAGGTTCGGCGTATAGACCGGCAGCGCCGAGGCCGGCACGACGGCCGGCAGGGTGAGAATCCAGAACGCGCCAAGGCCGATAACAAGGGCCACCGCCGCCCACGCGAACAGCGCAGCGATCCGCGTCATGCGACTTGCGGCTCGTCGTCAAGCGCCGCGGCTTGCGGATCGAGCAGGCTTGCCAGTACGGTCGGATCGACGGCGGTGCGAACCGTCATCGGCTCGTCGCGCCCGCGGATCGATACCTCGGTGCGGGTGAGTGCATCGGCGGCGATGCCCGCGGTCTTGCAAACCTCCTCCGACACGATGATCGTGCAATTGAGCGTCTTCGTCATGTCCTGCAGTCGAGCCGCGACGTTCACTGCGTCGCCGACCGCGGTGAACACGGTGTGATCGCGAAAGCCGATGTCGCCGATGATGACATCGCCGCCGTGAATGCCGATGCCGAAGGCGATCGGCTCGGGCAGTTCGGTAGCGAACTGGTGGTTCATGTATTCGACATTGGCGGCGACGCTCGCCGCAGCGCCCATCGCCTGCCGGCAAGCGGTGGGCGGATCGACATCGAGCCCGAACAAAGCGAGCATGCCGTCGCCGACGAATTGATTGGGCTGTCCGCCGGCATCGAGCACCGCTTGCGAGGCCGCGCCGAGGAAGCGATTGATCAGGAAAACGATGTCGAACGGCAGCCGCGCTTCGGCGAGCTTGGTCGATCCGCGCATGTCGACGAACATGCTGACGATGTAGCGTTCCTCGCCGATATGGATGCGGCGCCTGCTGCGGACGAAATCGGCGCCGACATTCGTCGGCAGCACGGGAATGACCGCCACGTCGGCGGTGGGACGCAGCTGGCACGCCAGCCGGATAGCGGGATCGGTGCGAGCGCCGACGCGGGTGAGCACAAACAATTCGCGACCAGATGGCCGCGGCAACGCGCCGCGATCGCTGACAACGCGAATGCGGCAGGTGGAGCATCGCGCCCGGCCGCCGCAAACGCAGGCATGCGGTACGTTGAAGCGCAGGCTCGCTTCGAGCACGCTCAAACCCTTCGGCACCCGCACCTGCCGGTCGGGATAGGAGACCGTGATCATGCCGCGCCGACGCTCGCGCAGCGCACGCACGCCGCGCGCCACAAACACCAGGCCGATGATGCCAAGATACGCGATCGGGAAGTAAAACAAGGTGATGTCGTCGACGAGCGAGCGCTGCTCTGGAGACAAAGGACGGACATGCGCGGCCCGCCATTGCGGGTCCTTGGCGAGCTGAATGGCCTCCTGCGCGCCATGATGCGCGCCGAGCATCGCCAGCGGCGGCAGCAGCACGGCGACCGCCAGCAAATACGGCGCCGCCCATTTGAAAAACGGCTTCAACCGCAGCCAGAAATAAAGTCCGATGCAGCCATGGGTCCAGGCCACGGTGAGCAGGATAAACTGCACGGCGATCATGTACGGACGCGCAACCCAATAGGCGAGCAAGGGCGCGGCATATTCCGGCGGCGGTCGATCGAACATAATTCCCGCAAGCCGTACGACCCCGAAATGAGAGGCGAGCAAAAGCGGAATACTGAGTCCCAATAGTCAGCTGCGCGATTTCGGCGAAGGTGTAACGAAAATGCCGGCGCTGATAGAGCGCCCACAAACCGAGCCCGGCATGCGTCGCCGCGGCGGCATAGAGCGCGACATTGACGACCGGAATTCGCCAAAACCAGACGTGGTAGGTCAGCCACGTCGCCATCACGTCGTACGAAATGTTGCCGAGCGCGTGGTTGAAAAAATGCGAAAAGATGTAAGTGAACATGACGAGGCCGCAGGCGAGCCGCACCTGCCGCACGCCGATGCCGCGCAGCCAGTTTGAAATTCCGAACGTCTTGCTTATGCCGGCCGGGCGCACGTCAACGATTGCCGGTGCCTGTAGCGCCATGCGCGATCAGCTCTGATCATAAATACGCAAACGACGGCCGGTAGGGCCACGCGCCGCAAATCATCTCCATAGTATGGCAACGGCGCTCGGCTGCAATGCCCAAGCAACGAATAACGAAGGGCGGCGCTATCGTCGGGGACGACCGCCCTTGGCGACCCGCCGACCAGGTTCAGCTCGGCCTGACGCGGAAGGTTTGATGGCAGGAACCGCAATCCTTGCCGATGGTCTGGAAATTAGCCTTCAGGCTGTCGAGATCCTTGGTGTTGTCTTGCGCCGCCTTGATGTCCGCGGCGAACTTGGCGATGGCCGCTTTGAAGTCGTCCGGCTTGTCCCAGATCGCGGGCGCGGCGGTGGTGTTATCGCCGGTCTTCGAGCAATCCGGAAACAGCGTCGGCATCGCGCCGGCGTCCGCGGCGAAGGCGGCGTAGATTTCCTGGACCTTGCCGAGATCGAACGGCGTCTCGCCTTTGATCATGGAAGAGCCGGTTTTCGCCATTTCGGCGCTGTGCTTCATCAAGGTCTGGCGCTTATCGATATTCTCCTGGCAACTCTGCGCGGCTGCGGCGGTTACGCCAAGCGCGAGAATGGCGCATATAACGAGAAGTTTGCGAATCATCGGGTCGATCCTCCCGGCAATGCGTCGCCCCCGCGATACCGGACTGTCGCGGCACCGGCTCAGGCACGCCGCGACAAACACCGCAACATTGGCATTATTCCGCGACCGCCGACAATAGCGGCTATTCCGCCGGCTGCGGCGGCCGCAGCCGCTCCTTGCTGCGCCGCGCCGTGACCTCGGCGATGTAGCGGGCGATGACGTAAAACACCGGCGTGAAGATCAAACCGAACGCCGTAACGCCGATCATGCCGAAGAACACCGCGGTGCCGAGCGCCTGGCGCAACTCGGCGCCGGCGCCGATCGCCCAGACCAGCGGCGTCACGCCGAGGATGAAGGCGAACGACGTCATCAGGATCGGGCGCAGCCGCAGCCGCGTCGCCGTGACCGCGGCCTCCCAGCGGGTGCGGCCCTGATCCTCGAGCTGGCGCGCGAATTCGACGATCAGGATCGCGTTCTTCGCCGCCAGCCCGATCAGCACCACAAAGCCGACCTGGGTGAGGATGTTGTTGTCCATGCCGCGCAGGATGACGCCGGTGATGGCGGCGACAAGGCACATCGGCACGATCATGATGACTGCGAGCGGCAGCGTCAGGCTCTCGTATTGCGCGGCCAGCACCAGGAACACGAACACCACCGCCAGCACGAAGGCGAACATCGCGGTGTCGCCCGCCCGGATCTGCTGGTAGGCGAGCGTCGTCCATTCGGTGGCAAAACCCTCCGGCAGCATCTCGGCCGCGAGCTTGTCCATAATCGCGATGGCCTGGCCTTGCGAATAGCCGGGCGCCGCGCCGCCGTCGATCTCGGCAGCCGGATAGAGATTGTAACGCGGCACGCGGTACGGGCCGGAAATGTTGTCCACGGTGGTGAAAGAGCCGAGCGGCACCGTATCGCCGCTGGAATTGCGCACCCTGATCTTGAGCACGTCGGCGGAATCCATCCGGTCCTGCGTCCTGCGCCTGCGCGGTGACGCGGAAGGTGCGGCCGAACAGGTTGAAGTCGTTGACATAGGACGAACCGATGAAGATTTGCAGCGCGTTGAACACGTCCTGCACATTGATGCCAAGGAGCTGCGCCTTGGTGCGGTCGATATTGAGATAGATTTGCGGGGTCGAGGTCTCGAACAGCGAAAATGCGTTGGCGATGCCGGGCGTCTGCGCGGCGCGCACCACCAGCGCCTCGGTCGCCGCCCGCAACGCGTCGGAACCCTGCCCGGCGCGATCCTCGACCATCATGCGAAAGCCGCCGGCGGTGCCGATGCCGCGCACCGGCGGCGGCAGCACCGCGACGATGAAAGCGTCCTGGATCCCGGAGAGCCGGCGGATCAGTTCGTGCTGGATCGCCGCCGCGGACTGCCGCGAATCGGAGCCGCGCTTGCGGAAATCGTCGAGCACCAGAAACAGCGCGCCGGAATTGGGCGCGTTGGTGAAGGTCGCGCCGGAGAAGCCGACAATGTTCACCGCATGCGCGACGCCCGGCACGCCGAGCGCGATATCGAGCGCGTGCTGCTGAACGACGTCGGTGCGCGCCAGCGACGCGCCGGGCGGCAGCTGGACGACGACGATGATGTAGCCGGCGTCGACCTGCGGAATGAAACCGACCGGCGTGGCGCGGAACGCGCTCAAGCCGACGCCGATGACGACGAGATAGATCGCGACCATCATCACGACGCGCCGCACCGTTCGCGTGGCGAGCCAGGAAATGCCGAATGCAACCTTTTCGAAGTAGCGATTGAAGTAACCGAAGAATTGATGGATCGGCCGCTCCCACCAGGTGTCGCGATGGCCGGGCTCGTGCCGTTTGAGCAGCAGCGCGCACATCGCCGGCGACAGCGTCAGCGACACGATCAGCGAAATGATGGTGGCGCCGGCGATGGTCAGCGCGAATTGCCGGTAGAACTGGCCCGATATGCCGGTGATGAACATCGACGGCACGAACACGGCGCAAAGCACCAGCGCAATGGCGACCAGCGCCGAGCCGACCTCGTCCATGCTCTTGCGGGCGGCGTCACGCCCGGACAGTCCGGAGGCGATGTTGCGTTCGACGTTTTCCACCACGACGATGGCGTCGTCGACCACGATGCCGATCGCCAAAACCAGCCCGAACAGCGACAGATTGTTCAGCGTATAGCCGAACGCCGCCATGAACAGGAACGTGCCGATCAGCGACACCGGTATGGCGATGAGCGGAATGACCGCGGCGCGCCAGGTCTGCAGGAAAAGGATCACCACCAGCACGACCAGCACGATCGCCTCGCCGATCGTGTCGATCACCGCGTCGACCGATTGCTGGATGAACTGCGTCGGATTGTAGACGATGGCGTATTTGACGCCGGACGGAAATCGCTTCGCCAATACCGCCATCAGGTCGTTGACGCCTTTGGCGGTGGCGAGCGCGTTGGAGCCGGGCCGCTGGAAGATGGCGAGCGCCACCGCGGGATCGTGATCGAGATAGGAATTCGACGAATAATCCAGCGCGGCGAGTTGTACGGTCGCGACGTCGCGCAGCCGCACCACGGCGCCCGGCGTCTGCTTCACCACGATCGAGCCGAACTCGTCCGGATTGTCGAGCCGGCCGAGCGTCTGCACCGCGATCTGGAACGCGCCGGGATGCGCGACCGGCGGCTGGTCGAGCACGCCGGAGGCGACCTGGATGTTCTGGCCCTGCAGCGCGTTGGTGACGTCGCTCGCGGTCAGGCCGAGCGATTGCAGACGATCCGGATCGAGCCAGATCCGCATCGAATAGTCGCGGCTGCCGAACACCGTGATCGAGCCGACGCCGTCGACGCGGGTCAGCGGATCGGTCACTTCGAGCGTGGCGTAGTTGGAGATGAACAGCGCGTCGCGCGATTTGTCGGGCGAATAAAGATGCACGACCATCATCAGATCGGGCGAGGCTTTCTGCACCTGCACGCCGATATTGCGCACGTCGGCCGGCAGCCGCGGCTGCGCGATGGCGACGCGGTTCTGCACCTGCACCTGGGCGATGTCGAGATTGGTGCCGAGATCGAAGCTGACCTGGATCGAGAAGCGTCCGTCGGCCGTCGAGTTCGACGACATGTAGAGCATGTTCTCGACGCCGTTGATCTGCTCCTCGATCGGCGTCACCACGGTCGCGGCGACGACCTCGGCGCTGGCGCCGGGATATTGGCCGGTGACGTTGATGATCGGCGGCGCGATTTCGGGATATTGCGCGATCGGCAGGCGCGAGAACGACACGCCGCCGAGGATCACGAAGACGATCGAGACCACGGCGGCAAAAATCGGCCGGTCGATGAAGAAGTGCGAGATGCGCATTTACGGCATCAACCGGCTTTGGCGTCGGTCGCCGGCTTTGGGCGTCGCCGGCGGGTCGCTGCGGGAGCCCCCTGCTCTTGCGCGTTCACCTTGATGCCGGGCCGCGCGTGCATCAGGCCGTTGACGATGACGCGGTCGGTGGCGACCAGGCCGTCCTTGATGACGCGCAGTCCGTCGTCGAGCTGGCCGGGCGTCACGTATTTCTGCCGCACCACGCCGCCGTCATCGACCACAAGCACATATTTGCGCGCCTGCTCGGAGCCGATCGCGGCGTCGGGAATGAGCAGCGCGCTGTAGGGCGGCGAGCCGGGAACGCGGATGCGGCCGAACATGCCCGGCGTGAATATGCCGTCGGGATTGGCAAACACCGCGCGGCCGCGAATGGTGCCCGGACGATTGATTGATGACATTGTCGATGAAATCGATCTTGCCGGTATGCGCGAAATCCTTCTCGTCGATCAGCTGCAGCGTGACCGGAACGTTGCCGTGCGCGCTTGCCACGTCATTGCTTGACGAGGCGAAGCGGACGTAGCGGAGAAACGACGCTTCGTCGAAGGTGAATTCGAAGCGGATCGGATCGACCGAGACGATAGTGGCAAGCAGCGTGGTGTTGCCGCCGGTGCCGCCGGTCACGAGATTGCCGACCGCGACGCGGCGGTCGCCGATGCGGCCGTCGATGGGCGAACGCAACTGGCTGTATTGGTCGAGGTCGAGTTCGGCCGAATGCACCATCGCCTCCTGCGCGGCGACGGCGGCTTCGGCCACGGCCTTGGCTTGCTGCCGTTGATCGTAAGACCTGCTCGGTGATGGTCTTGTTCGCCAGCAAGGCCTGGCCGCGATCGAGATCGCCCTCGGCGAAAGAGAGATTGGCGCGCGCCTGGGCGAGATTGGCGCGCATCTGCTCGAGCACGATCTCGAACGGCCGGCGGTCGATGGTGAACAGGAGATCGCCCTGCTTGACCATCTGGCCGTCCTGGAAATGGATTTCGGAGAGATAGCCGGACAGCCGGGAGCGGATCTCGACCGAATCGACGGCAACGAAGCGGCCGACATATTCGTCGTAATCGACCACGGTGCGCTGCACCGGATTGGCGACGGTGACGGTCGGGAGCGCTTGCCGCAGCCTGCTGCTGGCCTTGGCCGCAGCCGGCCAGAGCGACCGGCAGCAGGGCCGCTGACAGCAAGGCGGCAAGGCGCGCCGCTTTGGCGAATGTCATGAATTCTCCCCTCGCACGTCTCGGCATCATAGGCAGCCGAGCCTGTCAATCACACACACCGCCGCGCAGCCCAGCCGCGCGGATCGTCGCCCTTCCCTTGGCGCAACGCGCTCCCCATATCTGGGCCCGATCCCGACAATCACCAAGACCCGGTCTAATGCCGGGCTAAAGCACTGATATCCCATGACAATCATCCCCCTGACCGACGCTCTCCGGAGCACCCGAAGCGCCGCCCCCGCCGCCGCGCCGCCAGCCGTCCCGGCCGACGATCAGGCGCTGCTCGATGCCTATTCGCGTGCCGTTATCGACGTGGTCGACCGTGTCGGCCCCGCCGTCGTGCGCCTTGCCGTCCAC
This sequence comes from uncultured Alphaproteobacteria bacterium, assembly GCA_963743395.1. Lineage (GTDB taxonomy): Bacteria > Pseudomonadota > Alphaproteobacteria > Rhizobiales > Xanthobacteraceae > BOG-931. Next base: position 292,780 of record CAVUPV010000005.1, on the reverse strand, counting down.
GCCGGCTCACCCGGTCCGACGGCCACGCCCGCGGCGGCACCGGGTCCGGCGTCATCGTCGCGCCGGACGGTCTCATCCTCACCAACAGCCACGTCGCGGGTAACAATTCGGCCGGCGGCGCCTCGCGCATCGAGGTGACCACCGCCGACGGACAGGATTTGCACGCGCGGCTGGTCGGCGACGATCCCGACACCGATCTGGCGCTCATTCGCGTCGACGAGCCGGTGACGCTGCCGGCGGCGCCGCTCGGCGACTCAAAGCTCCTCAAACGTGGCCAACTCGTGATCGCCATCGGCAATCCGCTCGGCTTCGAATTCGACCGTGACGACCGGCGTGGTCTCGGCGCTCGGCCGCTCGTTGCGCTCGCGCAACGGCCGGCTGATCGACGACGTCATCCAGACCGACGCCGCGCTCAATCCCGGCAATTCCGGCGGCCCGCTGGTGTCGTCGCGCGGCGAAGTGGTCGGCATCAATACCGCGGTGATCATGGGCGCGCAGGGCATCTGCTTTGCAGTCGCCGCCAATACGGCAAGCTTTGTTCTGGGCGAATTGGTGCGGCACGGCCGCGTGCGCCGCGCCTTTATCGGCATCGCCGCGCAGCAGACCGCGATCCCGCCGCGGCGGCAGCGCGCCTTCAACCTCACCCAAGAGGGCGCGGTCATGGTCGGCACGGTCGAGCCGGATTCGGCCGGCGCGCGCGCGGGTTTAAAGTCCAATGACATCATCGTCGCGCTCGACGGCAAGGTGATCGCCGGCGCCGACGATCTGGTGCGCGCGCTCACCGGCGAGAAGATCGGCAAAGATGTCGCGCTCGACGTGCTGCGCGGCACCGAGCGGCTGACGGTCTCGGTGGTGCCGCAGGAACGGAAACGCGGCTGACGCTAGGCGACGGGCCGGCTCTTATTTTTGCCATTGCACCATTCGACGGATCACTTGCTCCGCTTGAGATCGCCCTTCTTCACGCCGGCTTCGGGGAAGACCCACATCGCCGCGATCATGAAGATCGCGACGATGACGACGAAGGTCGAAAAGTCGGGCCGGATCGGCGAGCCGCTCCAGTAGGCGAGCACGAGCGCGACAATGAGCGTGAGGGCAGAGACCGCCGCTTTGACGTCGTTGGGCATGGCGCGCGACCTCTAGTTCGTTCCCACCGGAGCCGCGGCTGCCTCGTCGGGCCGGCGCGGCGCGCTGCGCAGGTTTTTCCTCAGGAACCGCGTGTCATAGCCGTTGAGCAGCGTGCCGACGAGCCCGCGATCGAGGTCCGAGGTGCCGAGCAGCCAGTCGGCGATCGGGAAGGTCAGGTTCATGTTGACCTCCATCATCAATTTGGCGTTGTGGTGCGCGGTGTGATGGCGGCGCAGCGTGTTGACGAACGGACAGTTGCGCACGAAGGCGTTCTCGTCGACGTGACAGCAAAAATGCATGAACTCGTAGATCAGATACATGCCGGTGGTCGTCGACATGAACAGCCAGCCGACATTGGCGGAAAACAACAGGCCGAGAATGGCCGCCGGCGGGATCGACATCAGGATGAAGACCACGAGCGCGTAAGGCGGGAATACCGTGACGCGCCAGTCCTTGTGATCGCGAAACCGCATCTCGTTGTCGGTGAAAAACTGGTGATGGTTGAGCGTGTGCCGCTCGTAGATCGCACGCAGGCCTTTGATGTTGACCGGCCGGTGCATGATGAATTTGTGCACGGCCCATTCGAAAATATTGGTGAACAGGAACGTGAGCGGCACGGTCAGCCATTGCAGCGCGGTGACGCCGTGGATGTGCTCGACATAGATGTAGAACGCCGCGGCGCCCATCGCGTAGATGATGACGATGTGGAAATAGCCATCGTACCATCCCATGATGCGGGAGCGGTATTCGTTGCGAAAATCGATCTGGCGCTGATTGATCATTGCCGCTCTCCCTGAATTTTATCCGCCGTGGCGGCGCAGATAGGCGCCGACGTCGTCGCTGCTAAGCTGCCAATCGTTGTCGAGATTGGCGATCACGTCCTTCATGTACGGCGCCGACAGCGCGACGGCCCGGCCGCCGTCGGCAAGATAGTCGTACAGGATCGCCAGCGCGAGCTGCTGGGGGCTCGATCCTTCATAGGTCCACTCGAAGCCGCGATTGGTGAATTGCCTGACTTCGTAATGCTCCGGCAGGCGCTCGCCGTCCACGGTGACGACAATGCCGTCGATGGTGCGCTTGCCTTGATAGACTTTCGCGGGCTGCACCGGCACGGTGGTCCCTCCCCGATCAGTCTTGTTATTGCCGCAAACGCTATCGCCGGCCGGTGACAGGATCAAGCACGCCGCCGGTGACCTTTACCCGGCGAGGCAAGGCGAAAATCGGGATCGCTCGACGGACAAAAAATCCACCTCCCCGGCGGGGAGAGGTGATTGAGATCGTCCAGAGCGTTTGCCTGTTTTTTCGGCAATCAGCCGGCGTAAGCCGCCCGTTCCTGATCCTTTGCCTCTTCGGCGGTCTTCGGCCGCGCCGGCAACTGCAGGACCGTGGCTGACTGGCCCTCGCACAGCAGTGTCAGCAACATGATGCGGCCGTCGGGAAACTCGACTGCGTCGTGATGAGCCGCGGCCTTTTCCTTATTAATTTGTCGGAAAATTGCCGTCCGGTGATTGACGGAACGCTCACGCCACGGAAACAGGCCGGTCGACAGGCACATGATATCGTCGGCGAAGGACAGTTCTGTGCCGGGAAGCACGCAAACCGCTACGGTGGGGTCTTCCGATGCCGAGAACCCGCGCGTTCCCGAGCCGAAATCGCGCGTTGTCAGTTTGTCGCCGACCTGCGCAGGGCGCGATCTGACATTGGTTAGGCTGTAGTCGCACATGGGGCACTCTCCTTTTTGGATCAGCCCCGCTGCGCAAACGAGCGGAAACCCGTTTGGTTTCGCAACGCACGCGAATTTTTTCAGTAAAAAGTTGGGACGGCGGCTTAACCGGGACTGCGACGGTTTGCATTCGGCGCGGACGCTCCGATGTTTACGCCGGCACTTCGCCCTTGAGCATCAGGCGGTAGAGATAGCGCCGCTCATTCATGTCGTAGTCGGGATTGGCCTGGTGCATGACGCTGCGATTATCCCAGATGACCCAGTCGCCGTGGCGCCACTGGTGGCGGTATTCATATTTCTTCTGGGTGGCGTGCCGCATCAGGTCGGCGACCAGCTCGAGCGCGTCCTCGTCCTCCATGCCGACGATGGATTCGATGCGCACCGGATTGAGGAACAGCGCCTTACGGCCGTTGTCCGGGTGAGTGCGCACCAGCGGGTGGATGCCGGGCGGCGGTAGCTTCTTGCGGCTTTCCTCGGTGAGAAGGCCGAGCGGACGCGGGCTGTATTTGCTCAAGTAGACATGCACTGCCTTGAGCCCATCGATCTTCTGCCGGGTTTCGGCGGGGAGATCGTCGTAGGCGTCGTGCATATTGACGTATTGCGTGTCGCCGCCGCGCGACGGCAACTCGACCGCGAACAGCGTCGTCGCCTTGGGCGGCGCGGGATGATTGGAGTGGTCGGTGTGGAAGGTCTCGCCCGGGATGATGCGCCGTCCATTCACGAACTCGTCGTTCGACACGTAGGACACGTCCGGATGATCGGGGACGTGATGCTCCTTCTTGTCGTGCGGCTGCAGTTCGCCGAACAGCTGCACCGCGGTCTTGAACTCTTCCGGGGCAAAATGCTGGCCACGCATGACCAGGACATGGTGTTCGGCAAAGGCGCGACTCAGCGCGTCGCGCGTGTCGGCCTCGACAGGCCGTGTGAAGTCGAGACCGACGACTTCGGCGCCGGTGTGACCGGTCAGCGGCGTGATGGCGAAGGACGCCATGGACTCTTCCCTCCGCGTCATTATTTTCTTCAACGCTATCGCCGGGCGGCGGCAGGTTCAAGCGGTAGAAAGCGATGGCTGGAAAACCGTTCTTCAGGGAAATGCCCGGACAGAATTTCTCGTTCGCTGCGGCGCCAAGAACGAAACGGCTGCGGCTTGGAACCGGGGTGTCTGCCCCTTAAATCATTGATCTAATTCAAACCTTTGATGGCGCTCCACCGTCGTTTGCCGGACACTGGGTTTCCGGGATATGAGGGACCTCCATGACCGACCTTTCCGTCGATGCACGCCTGCTCGCCAGCGAGCGCGGCGTAGCGCCTCCTATCAACACCTGGGTGGTGATCCTGGCCTCGGCCGTTCTTGGCGCCGGCGCGATCGCGCTCGGCGACGCCTATACGTGGCGGCAGGGCGCGCTATTCCTCACTCGGCGGCGCGCTTGGTGTCGTGCTCTATCACGCGCTGTTCGGCTTCACCTCGGCGTGGCGCGTCTTTATCGCCGATGGCCGCGGCGCCGGCTTGCGCGCCCAAATGCTGATGCTGGCGGTCGCGGTGGTGCTGTTCTTCCCGGCGCTGGCGCATGGCACGCTGTTCGGCCAGCCGGTGCACGGCGAATATGGCGCGGTCGGCGTTTCGGTCCTGGTCGGCGCGTTCCTGTTCGGGCTTGGCATGCAGCTCGGCGGCGGCTGCGCTTCGGGCACGCTTTACACCGCCGGCGGCGGCAATTCGCGCATGCTGGTAACACTCGCTTTCTTCATCATCGGCTCGGCGCTCGGCGCCTGGCATCTGCCGTGGTGGTCGGCGACGCCGAATTTCGGTCCGATTTCGCTGATTTCCGCCTGGGGCTGGGCGCCGGCGCTGGCGGTCAGCCTGGCCGGATTTGCCGCCCTCGCCGCGCTGACCGTCGTGATCGAGCGGCGCATGCATGGCGAATTACGCTATGGCGTCGTCACCGACCGCCATGGCTGGACGCGCTTCCTGCACGGCCCGTGGCCGCTTCTGGCCGGCGCGGTGGCGCTCGCCATCGGCAATTTCGCCACGCTTTATCTCGCCGGCCGGCCGTGGGGCATTACGTCGGCCTTCGCGCTGTGGGGCTCGAAGATTTTCGCGGCATCGGGCATCGACGTCGCCTCCTGGGGCTATTGGCATTCGCCGGAGCGCGCCAGGGCGCTCAATGACAGCGTGTTCGCCGACATCACCTCGGTGATGGATTTCGGCATCATGCTCGGCGCTTTATTGGCCTCCGGCCTCGCCGGCAAATTTCATCCCGGCTGGAAAGTGCCGCCGCGCTCGCTGGTCGCCGCCGTGATCGGCGGGTTGCTGCTCGGCTACGGCGCGCGGCTCGCTTATGGCTGCAATATCGGCGCCTATTTCAGCGGCATCGCTTCGTCGAGCGTGCACGGCTGGCTATGGCTCGTCGCCGCCTTTACCGGCAGCGTGCTCGGCACCTATCTGCGGCCGTGGTTCGGCTTGAGCGTCGAGCGCAATCTCAGCCAAGCGCAGGCCGGCCCGGTCGCGCGCGCTTAGAGCTACGCGCGCAAGCCGGAGCGAACCGCAGCGACGATGTGCTGCGGCGCGATCGGCGTCCGATTGAACTCGACTTTGGCCGGACGCAGCGCGTCGGCGACGGCGTTGGCGATCGCCGCCGGCGGCGCGATCGGGCCGCCCTCGCCGACGCCCTTGACGCCGAACGGATTGAGCGGCGACGGCGAATGCTGATGGATCGAGCGTGAAGCGCGGAATGTCGGCGGCGCTCGGCAGCAGGTAATCCATCAACGTCGTCGTCAGCGGCTGTCCCGCGGCATCGTAGGTGATGGCCTCGAACAGCGCGCCGCCAATGCCCTGCACCGCACCGCCGACGATCTGCCCCTCGACCAGCATCGGATTGACCACCACGCCGCAATCGTGGGCGATGGCGTAATCCTCGATCCGCACGCTGCCGAGTTCGACATCGACCTCCACCACCGCGGCATGCGCGGCGTATGACCAGGTGACCGTCGGCGGCTCGAAATAATAGGTTTCCTCAAGCCCGGCATCGACGCCCGGCGGACGCCCGCTGTCCCAGCCCGGCCGCGCCGCGTGCGCAATCTTGGCAAGCGACAATTCGGCGCCGGGCACGCCGACAATGCCGACCGCGCCGTTGCGCAATTCGAGGTCGCCCGCCGCGCATTCCAGCATGTTGGCGGCGATGGCAAAGACTTTCGTCCGCAATTTTTCGGCTCGCGCCATGAATGGCCGCCGACAGAGTGACCGTGGTGCGGCTCGCGATGGTGCCAAAGCCGATGGCGATCGCCGCCGTATCGGCAAGCGAGAGGACGACGTCGTCGGGATTGACGCGCCACGTATCGGCGACGACCTGGGCAAAGATCGTCTCCATGCCCTGGCCTTGCGGACAGGCGCCGGAGGTCACGAAAATCTTGCCGGAGGGTTCGATCCGAACGAGCGCGCTCTCGAACGGCCCGACGCCGGTGCCTTCGACATAGCAGCCGATGCCGAGGCCGAGATAACGGCCCGCCTGCCGCGCCGCGCGCTGGCGCGTCCGAAACGCCTCGACGCCGCCGATCGCGGCGAGCGCTTTCTGCAATGCCGCCGGATAATCGCCGCCGTCATAGACGATCGGCTGGCCGTCGCGATACGGCAGGCCCGCCGCATAGGGCATCGCGTCGGGGCGGACCATGTTGCGCAATCGCACCTCGGCCGGCTCAAGGCCGAGCTCGCCGGCGACAAGGTCCATGATCCGCTCCATCGCGAAGGCGGCTTCCGGACGGCCGGCGCCGCGATAGGGCGCATTCGGCACCTTGTTGGTGGCGGCGATGCTGCCTGAAATTTTCATCGCGCCGATCCTGTACGGGCCGGCGAGATGCGCGGCGGTATTGTAGGCGATGCCGGCGCCGATCGGATTCCAGGCGCCGCAATCGACGACGAAACGGTCGCGCAGCGCGAGGATGCGCCCGTCGCCGTCGAAGCCGACCTCCACGTCGTGAATCTGGTCGCGCGAATGACATGAGCACAACAGATGCTCGCGGCGATCCTCGATCCACTGCACCGGCCGGCCGAGTTTGCGCGCCAGGAACGGGATCAGGAGATCTTCCGGATAGACATGGCCTTTGACGCCGAAACCGCCGCCGACATCGAGCGCGACGCAGCGGATGCGGGCCTCCGGAAGTTTCAGCACTCCGGCCGCCTCGCGCCGCAGCCAATGCACGACCTGGGTGGACGACCAGATCGTCACCGCATCGGTCCGCGCATCGTGCAATCCGACCACGCCGCGGCATTCCATCGGCATGGCGGCGTAGCGATGATGATAAAAGCGCCGCTGCAGCCGATGCGGCGCGCGCCCAAGCGCGCCGTCCGCGTCGCCTTTGGCAATCGTGAAGGCGCCGATCAGGTTGGTGCCGAACTTGTCGTGGACGACGGTTGTGCCCGCGGCGAGCGCCAATTCGGGATCGAGCACGGCCGGCAGCGGATCGAAATCGAGATCGACCAGCTCGGCTGCGTCTTCCGCCGCATAGCGGTTCTCCGCCACGATGACAGCCACGGCCTCGCCGACGTGCCGGACCTTATCGTGAGCCAGCAGCGGCTGTTGCGGGTTGATGAACTTGTGCTGCACCTGCGTCGTCCATTTGCTCGGCAGCGCAAGCTGGGTATCCGAGACCGGCGGCAAAAGCTGGGCGAGTTCGGGGCCGGTCAGCGCATAGACGACGCCGGGCGCCGCGGCGGCGCGCGACACATCGATCGATTTTATGCGCGCATGAGCGACCGGGCTTCTGACAAACACCGCATGCAGCATGTGCGGCAATTCGAGATCGGCGATGAACTGGCCGCGGCCGGTGAGGAGGCGACGATCCTCGCGCCGGGTGATGGAACGGCCGATGTAGGGGACATTCGGGAGATCGTTCATCCTCTTCCGGGCCGGCGCATATCGACAACCACCGGCGAGCGCCCGATCCCGAAGTAACGAAATTGCGCGCGCTTCATCTCATCGTCGCGATAGATGTTGCGCAGATCGACGATCACCGGCTGCGCCATCACCCGCTTGAGGCGATCGAGATCGAGCGCGCGGAACTGCTCCCATTCGGTGGCGATCACCACGGCGTCGGCGCCCTCGGCGGCGGCATAGGCGCTGGTGCTGTACTGCACGGCGGGCAACAGCGGCTTGGCCTGCTCCATCCCGGCCGGATCGTAACCGCGCACCGTGGCGCCGAGATCGTGCAGCGCGGTGATCAGCGGGATCGCCGGCGAGTCGCGGGTATCGTCGGTGTTCGGCTTGAAGGTCAAGCCGAGCACGGCGATGGTCTTGCCGCGCACCGAGCCGCCTAATGCTGCGACCACTTTGCGCGCCATGGCGCGTTTGCGCTGGTCGTTGACGGCGGCGACCGCCTCGACGATGCGCAACGCCACGCCGTTGTCCTGCGCGGTCTTGAGCAGCGCAGTGGTGTCTTTCGGAAAGCACGAACCGCCAAAGCCCGGACCGGCATGCAGGAATTTCCCGCCGATCCGGTTGTCGAGCCCCATGCCGCGCGCCACCTCCTGCACGTCGGCGCCGACCTTTTCGCACAGGTCGGCGATCTCGTTGATGAAGGTGATCTTGGTGGCGAGGAAGGCGTTGGACGCGTATTTGATCAGCTCGGCGGTGCGCCGGGCGACATAGAGGAGCGGCGGCGCATTGAGGTAAAGCGGCCGGTAGATTTCAGCCAGCACGGCGCGGGCGCCGGCGTCGGCGGTGCCGATGACGATGCGATCGGGATGCTTGAAATCCTGGATCGCGGCGCCCTCGCGCAAGAATTCCGGATTGGACACGACTTGCAGCTCGGCATCGGGACGCAGTTCGCGCAGGATGCGCTCGATCTCGTCGCCGGTGCCGACCGGCACGGTCGATTTGGTGACGACGACCGCGGTATTCGACAGAAGTGGCGCGATCTCGCGTACCGCCGCATAGACGAAGCTCAGATCGGCATGGCCGTCACCGCGGCGCGACGGCGTGCCGACGGCGATGAACACCGCCTCGGCGTCGCCGATGCGCGATGTATCGGCGGCGAATTCGCAGCCGGCCCTGGCGCACATTGGCTTCGACCAGCTCGGCGAGACCCGGTTCAAAGATCGGGATTTCGCCGCGATTGAGCGCTTCGACCTTGGTTGCATCCTTGTCGATGCAGATCACCTGGTGACCGAAATCGGCAAAACAGGCGCCCGAGACGAGCCCGACATAACCGGCACCGATCATAGTCACGCGCATGGCAATGGTTCCAGTTTAGACCCGATCCGGTCCGGCGACCGGTGCGGATGTGCCTTCGAGTTCATCGAGTGTCGCCGCCGGCGCAGCCTGCGCGCTTCGCCGCATCAGCGAAAGCCACCGCCGTCCGAACAGCGCGAGCGCAAGTCCCCCATAGACCAAACCGCCGATCAGTACCAATAGCAGCAATTCCGATTCGTTGCGGAACCTGGACCACGACGACAACAGCGCGGTGACGAGCGGGTCGGCGATAAGCAGAACAACCGCGAGCGCGACACCGGCCACCGCGAGCTTTACCAGCGAGGCTTTGAGCTCCGCGTCCCACGCGATGACATTGGCGCGCACGGCGAAGACCAGGACCAGGACGAAATTGATCCAGGCGCCGATCGAGGTCGCCAGCGCCAGCCCGACCTGCGCCAGCGGAAACATCAACGCGACCTTGAAGGCGATGTTGACCGCGGTTCCGATCAGCGCCGCCTTGACCGGCGTCGCGGTGTCGCCGCGGGCCAGAAACGGCGCAACCACGCTGCGGATGAGGACAAAGGGCACAAGCCCGATCGTGTAAGCCATCAGCGTCATCGCCGCGGCATGCGCGTCCGCGGCGGTGAAGGCGCCGCGCATGAATAATGCGCGCATGATGAGCCCCGGCACGACCAGAAAAGCGACGACGCAGGGGATGGCCAGCAGCAGCGCGAATTCGATGGCGCGGTTCTGCGCCGAACGCGCGCCGAAATGGTCGCCGGCGGCGAGCCGGTGCGTCATCTCCGGCACCAGCACGGTGCCGACCGCGATGCCGATCACGCCGATCGGCAGCTGGTCGATGCGATCGGCATAATACAGCGCCGAGATCGCGCCCGCCGACAGAAAGCTGGCGATGATGGTATCGGCGAACAGCGCCAACTGCGTGCCGGCCGATCCGATGGTGGCCGGAACGAGCGCCTTGAAGAAACGCTTCACGTCGTCGTCCCAGCGCAGCGCGCGAAACGACGTCATGACGCCGGCATAGAACGAGTCGCCGCCGACCAGGGCGGCTTGCAGCACGCCCGAGATCAGCACGCCCCAGGCCGCGGCATGGCCGGCGCTCGGAAACCAGAACGCCAGCGCCAGCGTCGCCATCATCGTGACATTGAGCAGGATCGGCGCCGCGGCGGCGGCGGCGAAGCGGTGCATCGCATTGAGGATGCCGCTCCACAGCGTCACCAGCGTGATGAGCAGAAGATAAGGAAAGGTGATCCGCGTCAGCGATACCGCGAGCGCGAATTGCTGCGGCTCGCGCGAGAAGCCGGGCGCCAACAGTTCGATCACCTGCGGCGTGAATAAAAGCGCCAGCGCCAGCAGCACAACCTGCGACGCGAGAAGGAGCGTGAAAATGCGATCGCCGAAGCGGCTCGCCGCCAACGCGCCGCCCTGGGTGCGAATGCGCGCATAGGCCGGGATGAAGGCGGCGTTGAACGCGCCTTCGGCGAAAATGGCGCGGAAGTGATTCGGCAGCCGAAAGGCGACAAAGAAAGCGTCCGCGACCGGCCCGGCGCCGATGATCGCCGCCAGCATGATGTCGCGCACAAAGCCGGTAAGGCGCGAGACCAGCGTGTAGCCGCCGACGGTGAGAATCTTCTTGAGCATTGGGCTATAGTTGCGGATTCTCGCAGCCGCGTCATTCCGGATCGCCGCCAAGTGGCGAGTTCCACAATCGCATATCCACAGGTCGCGGTTATGGATTATTCGCTCTGGCTCGGCCCCGGAAACGAGTAACGGGCGGTTAGCCCGCGAGCGCCCGCCGCACCGCGCCGATGATGCGATCCTGGACCGCCGGTTCGAGATAAGCGTGCATCGGCAGGCTGATGACTTCCCCGGCCAATTGGTCGCTCACCGGCACGCCGCCGTCGGCGACCGGGAAGCCGCGATAGGCCGGCTGGAGATGCAGCGGCTTGGTGTAATAAATCGCGGTCGGAATGCCGTGCGCCTTGAGCGCGGCGGCAAGCGCGTCGCGGCGGCCCGGCTTGAGGCGGATCGTGTACTGCGCCCAGACCGAGGTCGATTGATTGCCGACGCGCGGCACCAGCGCGACATCGCCAAGCCCCGCCGCATAGCGCGCCGCCACGCGATCGCGCGCCGCAATCTCGTCCGGAAAGATTTTCAGCTTTTCCAGCAGCACCGCCGCCTGGATGGTATCGAGCCGGCCGGTGAGGCCGATCCGCACCGCCTCGTATTTGTCGGCGCCTTCGCCATGCACGCGCAGGCTCCTGATCCGCGCCGCCAGCGCGTCGTCGTCGGTGAATACCGCGCCGCCGTCGCCATAGCAGCCGAGCGGCTTTGCCGGAAAAAAGCTGGTCGCGGTCGCGGTGGTGAGCGCGCCGAGCTTGCGGCCGCGATAGGTCGCGCCAAACGCCTGCGCCGCGTCGTCGAGCACCAACAGCCCGTGCGTGGCGGCAAGCGCGTTGATGGCGTCGTGATCGGCCGGCAGCCCGAAAAGGTCGACCGGGATGATCGCGCGCGGCTTTAAGCCAAGCCGTTTCGCCGTCGCGACCGCGCGCTCGCAACTTGCCGGATCGAGATTGAAACTGTCCGCCTGCACATCGGCAAGGATCGGCGTGGCGCCAAGCAGCGCCACCACTTCGCCCGTCGCGTGATAGGTGAAGGACGGACAGATCACCGCGTCGCCCGGCCCGATCTCCCAGGCCATCAGCACGAGAAGCAGCGCGTCGGTGCCGCTCGAGCAGCCGATGACGTGCCGGGCGCCGCAGAAAGCGGCAAGCTCGGCTTCGAGCGCGCGCACCTCGGGCCCCTGAATGAACTGGCAATGCGCCAGCACGCGCGCCACCGCGTCGTCGATTGCGGGGCCGAGACGGCGGCGCTGGGCCGCAACATCGATGAAGGGAATCGGCCTGTCTTCAACGCGGGCGTGTTGATTCATTTTGGGTATTGCTTGCCTCTGTCGATCCCGGCGGGAAGTTAAAGTGCTTTCAACCGACAACGCGGCGCGGGCCCTTGCGCTGAGGCGCGGCCGTTTGCGCCGTCCGGCCATCGAGACAGCGGATTGCGATTTCCAGGCTGGCGACGGCTTCATCGCCGGTCACGGCCGGCGGCTTGCCGCCGCGGATGGCACTGACGAAGGCGACAAGCTCCGAGCGCAACGGCTCGGCATAGCCGACCGACAAATGCCGCATCGAATAGCTGCCGTCGGGCTGGAAGCCGAAACATTCGGTGACTTGCAGCGTCAGCAGATCGCCGATCACATATTTGTCGCGCGTGGCGATGTGGATGGTGCGCGCCTTGAACGGCGTGAGCCAGTTGGTGTTGATGTGCGCCAGCACGCCCGAGGCGGTGCGGAACTGCAGGAGCGCGATGTCCTCGCGCTCGGCGACCGCGCTCGACGTCTGCGGCTGGATTTCGACAATCTCGGAATCGGTGAACCAGCGGATCAGGTCGATGTCGTGCACGGCGAGATCGATGACGACGCCGACATTGGACATGCGCGGCGGGAACGGTCCGACACGGGTGATGGCGATCGAAAGAATATGCTGGTCCTGGATCGCCCGCTTGATCGACTGGACCGCCGGGTTGAAGCGCTCGACATGACCGACCATCAGCGTGACGCCGGCGCGGCGTGCCGCGGCGACGATGGCGCGGCCCATCCTCGACGGTCGACGCGATCGGCTTCTCGACCAGAACATGGAGACCGCGCGCGATGCATTCGCCGGCGATGTCGCGATGCAGATGCGTCGGCGCCGCAATGCTGACGGCATCGACGCCATGGGCGATGAGTTCGCTGACGTCGTCGAAAGCAGCGCAGCCAAGTTTGCTGGTCACGAGGTCGCGGCGCTTGCGGTCGGGATCGGCGACGCCGATCAGTCTGACCCCCGGCAGTTCGGAAAGCACCCGGGCGTGATTGCTGCCCATGACGCCCACGCCGACAACGCCGACACGCAACGGCGTGCCCGCGTCCGATTTTTCAGCCTCACTCATGACCCGATGAGCCCCCATGCGCTTACCCGGAGCCGACCCCAACGTTTTCCCGTAGCATGCCGTATGCCAACTGGCGACCGGGACAGTTGGAAAACCGGCCAGAAAGCCGAACACGATTTGATTCAGAGGCTTACACAAGGCGCCGATGGCGCCCTACGTGTACTCTAAGATATTGATATGCTTATGTAATTCAGACGCGGCGAGGACATTAACCCATCAACTAGGTCCGTCGATAATCGTCCTCGATGCGGACGATATCGTCCTCGCCGAGATAGCTGCCGGTCTGCACCTCGATCAATTCAAGATCGATCTTGCCCGGATTTTCCAGGCGATGCTCTGGCACCGATCGGAATATAGATCGATTCATTTTCATGCAGGATCTTGATGTCGTCGCCGATGGTGACGCGCGCGGTGCCGCGCACCACGATCCAGTGCTCGGCGCGGTGGTGATGCAATTGCAGCGACAGCCGGCCGCCCGGCTTGACCACGATGCGCTTGACCTGAAAGCGCGGCCCCTGGTCGATCGACTGATAGGAGCCCCAGGGCCGATGCACCTTGAAATGCTCCTCGGTCACGGCGGGCGCGACTTCCTTGAGTTTCTGCACCAAACGGCGCAGCCCGTCGCCGTCCTCGCGTTTGGCCACCAGCACCGCGTCGTCGGTCGTGACCACGACCAGATTCTCGACGCCGAACAGCGCCACGAGCTGCTTGTCGCTGGTGACATAGGAACCGCGCGAATCGACGAAGATCGACGGAGCCTTGCGCGGAATTACCGAGCGCGTCGCGTTCGGAAAGCTCCCACACCGCCTGCCACGAGCCGACGTCCGACCAGCCGTAGGAAACCGGCATGACCGCGGCGCGCTTGGTGCGCTCCATCACCGCATAGTCGATCGATTTAGCCGTCGCGCGCGCGAAGGCCTTGGCATCGAGCGTGACGAAACCGAGATCGATGCCGGCCTTGTCGACCGACTCCACCACCGCGGCGACGCTGTCCGGCTCAAAGCTTCTGTATTCGTCAAGCAGCAAGCCAGCGCGGAACATGAAGTTGCCGGCGTTCCACAAATAGCCTTCCTTGACGTAACGCTCCGCGGTCTTGGCGTCGGGCTTTTCGACGAATTTCTCGATGGCGAAAACGTCGGGGCCGATCGCCGCGCCGGCGCGGATATAGCCGTATTCGGTCGCCGGCCGCCTCGGCCGTACGCCGAACGTCACGATGCGATCCTCGGCGGCGGCGTCCGCCGCCAGGCCGCAGACTTTGGCGAAAGCCGCCGGGTCGGTGACGACATGATCCGCGGCCAGCGCCACCACCACCGGATCGCCGCCACGCTTGACGCGCAAACGCCGCGCCCGCCGCGATTGCCGGTCCGGAATCGCGCCGCATCGGCTCGAGCAGGATGTCGGCCTCGACGCCGATCGCGGCGAGCTCCTCGGCGACGAGAAAGCGGTATTGATTGTTGGTGACGATGATCGGCCGGCCAAACAGCGCCGGATCGGACACCCGGCGCACGGTATCCTGAAACGTCGAATGCGGACCGAACAACGGCAGGAATTGCTTGGGCCGGCCTTCGCGCGATGCCGGCCACAGCCGCGTGCCGGCGCCGCCGCACATGATCAGAGGGATGATCGATTGAGCCGAATCGTGAGCCAAGTTATGCCCGCGCGAGATTGCGATTGAACAGGTTGCCTAGAAGCCGGCGATTGTGCCGCATCCACGTTAAGAATCCTTAATCTTCAAGAGCCACGCGTCGGCGCCGTGGCGGTGCCGCATTACCCTTTGCGCAACACCCGACCCGCCACCGCGTCGAGCTTTTTCAGAAGCTTTGGATCGCGCGCCTGCGGGGCGGTGATCAGCGCATTGTCGAGCGCGCGATCGGAGCCGATCGGGCATGGCTCGTGCTCGCGCGGAAAATCCTTGGCCAGCCGCCCGACCAGCCGCGCGGCTTTCTCGGCGTTCGCCAACAAGACCTTGATGATGTCCTGCACGGTGACGGCGTCATGTTCGGGATGCCAGCAATCGAAATCCGTAACCATGGCGACGGTTGCGTAGCAAATCTCCGCTTCGCGGGCGAGCTTGGCCTCGGGCATGTTGGTCATGCCGATCACCGAATAGCCGAGATTCTTGTAAGTAAGGCTCTCCGCCAGCGTCGAGAATTGCGGGCCCTCCATGCAGACATAAGTACCGTCGCGCACCACGGCGATGTTCTCCGCCATCGCCGCTTCGGCGATATGGATGCGCAACCGTGGCGACACCGGATGCGCCATCGACACGTGAGCGACGCAACCATTGCCGAAGAACGAGCTCTCGCGCTTGTGGGTGCGGTCGACGAACTGGTCGACCAGGACGAAGGTGCCGGGCGGCAGATGCTCCTTGAACGAGCCGCAGGCCGACAGCGAAATAAGGTCGGTGACGCCGGCGCGCTTGAGCACGTCGATATTGGCCCGGTAATTGATGTCGGACGGCGAATGGCGGTGGCCCGCATCATGGCGGGACAGGAACACGACCGGCAAGCCGGCGATCTGCCCGATGCGCAGCGGCCCGGACGGTTCGCCCCACGGGCTCTTGATCGTTTTGGAGCGTACTTTTTCCAGGCCAGGAAGATCGTAAACGCCCGACCCGCCGATAATGCCGAGCACAGCCTTGGTCATGAGAAATGCTTCTCCTCGGGTGGAAAAAATCGCCAATGCCAGCCGGGATGCATGTTTCCCGGGCCAACGGGAAAATCAATGATGCAGCAGCACCATCGAGATCGCCGGCACATAGGTAATGATCATCAGCGCGATGAAATTCAATAGCAGGAACGGTAGCACGCCGAGATAGATCCGGCTCAACGGCGCATTGAAAATCGCCTGAGAGGAAAACAGGTTCAATCCGAACGGCGGCGTGTACATGCCGAGACTGAGATTGACCGCCATGATGATACCGAAGTGAATGGCGTTGACGCCGACGGCGAGCACAATCGGCAGCAGCAAGGGTGTCAGGATCAAGATCGCCGCTGGCGGTTCGAGGAAGCTCCCCGCGAGCAGCAAGCCGAGATTGAGGATCAGCAGCAGCTCCCATTTTGACATCTGCATCGCATCGATCCCGGCGACGATCTGTTGCGGGATGCCGCTGGTGGTCAACAGCCACGAATAAATCCCGGCCGAGGTCACGATGAGCAGAATCTGCGAAATGAGAAATGCGGCGCTCAACAGGATTTGCCAGCAGCGGGCGAGGTCGACCTCGCGGTAGATGAACATCGTCACAAACAGCGAATAAACGACCGCAACGCCGGCGGCTTCGGTCGGCGTGAAGACGCCGCCATAAATTCCCCCGAAGATGACGACGAGCGAGCCGATCGACCAGCTCGCGTCTTTGCTCGTCTTCCAGATGGTAGACCATCGCGCGCGCATACCGAGCGGCACCCCTTTCAGCTTCGCATAGCCCATGACGTATGCGGCATCGATGACGCCGATCAGCAGGCTCGGCAGGATACCGGCGGTGAACAGCAGCACGGCGGACTGCTGCGCCGAAACCGCATAGAGAATCATGGCGATCGACGGCGGAATGACAACCGCGATCGCGCCCGAAGAGGCGATCAGGCCCACGGCAAAACGGTCGTTGTAGCCGCCCTCCTGCAGCGCCGGATAGATCATCCGGCCCATGGCGACGACGGTGCCGACAGCGGTGTGCGACATCGCGCCGAATAATTCGGACGCCGCCACCGTCGTTACCGCGAGCGAGCCGCGCACGCCGCCGACAATGGCCATGACCATGGCGATGATGCGCCGCGCGATGCCGCCCTGCGCCATGATCTCGCCGGCCAGCACGAAAAACGGCACCGCGAGCAGCGGAAAATTATCGAGGCTGCCGAACATGTAAGTCTGGATGGCCTCGGTCGGGACGTCGGCGACGGTCAGGACCGCAACGATCGAGGTCACGAGCAGAATGAGAAAGATCGGAAAGCCGATAATGAGAAGGATGACCGGAAGGCCGAAATAGATGAGATAGCCCATCGCCGCCGCCTTCCTTAATACGATGTGCCGGCGCCGCCGGCGCCGCGTTGCCAGCGCACGATCAGCCGTACCGCGACGAGAAACGCCATCAACGTGTAACCGATCGGCACCATCGCCTGGGGAATGACAAGCGGAAAATTCGCCGCCTGGCTGCGCTCATCGAAAGCCGCGAGCTGTGAGATGACAGGCCAGGCGAAAACGGTCACTACCGCCCCGGTCGCAATCAGCACCAGCTCGCACAGCGCATTGAGAAGCTCGCGCAGTTTCGGCGGCAGCATCATGACGACGACGTCCATCTTGATCTGGCGGCCCTCCCAGGCGACGGCGCAGCAGCCGGTGAACACGCAGCCGACCATGAGAAAGAGCATGATCTCTTCGGCCCATGGGATCGATATACTGAAGAAGTAACGGCCGATGATATTGGCGAAATTGATCGCGACGCTGCTGATCAGAAGAATCCCTGCCGCCGCGCGCGTAAACGCAAGCAGCCAGCGAACGCCTTTGACGATACCGTCGATCACCGTCCGGTCCCCTGACCCTTTAAGATTGCGCTCACTGGCCTGGAGCTTGCCGCAGCCGTCGCGCGGCGTCCGCCACGATCACATAGGCGTCGTGAAGCCCGGCCTTTGTCTTCGACACTTCGTCGGCCACCGTGGAAATGGTTTGAATCATCTGCGTCTGTTCTTCGCGCGGCAGGCTATTGAGCTCACCTCCACCGGCGACCCAGGCTTGGCGCGATTTATCGAGCAGATCCTTTGCGATCGGATTTATTGCCACCGACTCGGCGGCGGCGTCCTTATCGATGATCTGTTGTAAGTCAGGCGGCAGGGAGTCGTACCATTTCTTGCTTACTTCTATGACCAGAAAGATTGAAGGCTGGTTGGTTTCGGTGATGTATTTGGCGGCGTCCTGATAGTGAAAGGCTGCGAATACAGGGGTGCCGGCAATGGCTCCGTCGATCGCGCCCTGTTGCAACGCCGGCATAACGTCGCCGAGTGTCATCGCCACCGGCGTCGCGCCAAGCTTCTTGAATGCACTCGACTGGAAGTCAGAAGCAAAAATCCTGATCTTCTTGCCTTGAAAATCGGCAAGATGAGCGATCTTCGCTTTCGTCAAAAGCGTGTCCGGTTCGGCGATGAACATCCCCGCTCCGTGCAAACCTTTATCGGCGCCAAGACCAAGCATGACCTTAAGCACCGCCGGATCGGCGGCGAGGCGCTGGCCATGCTCAAGCGAATCCACCATGCCCGGAGCAGTCATCACCTCAAAGCGCTCATCGACGCCGACAAAGAACTCGGGCGGATTAATACAGACTTGAATGGCGCCGAACTGCGTGCCTTCGATCTGGCGCGGGATCGCCCCCAGTTGGCTCGCCGGATAGATCTCGGCCTTGATGCGGCCGCCGGAATCACGCTCGACCGCGGCGGCAAAATTCTTGGCGAGAACGTGCGGCGCGTCGTTGAGGGTGGGAAGCGTGATCTTCATCACGTAAGTCTTGTCTTGTGCTTGCGCCGCGCCCAACGACAGCGCCGACAAGAGCACCGCACCGGCGGACGCGATGCCGGATGCGATCATTCCCGACTTACAAAAGCGCATTCCATCCTCCCTGTCAGGCGCCCGTTCTGCGTGAGAACACAGCGGTCTGGCTTCAATTTCCGCGTAACGGCTTTTATCGTTGGACGGACAGCTGCGGCGTATAACCGCACCCCATGCGACTGTCCGGCCATAACGTTAGTGGATCGCCGGCTGGCCGACAATGAAAATCGATTTCCTATTTCACGCGTTGCGCCGCCTCCGTCACGATTTGATACGCCGCACTAAGTTGCGGCTTTCCATTCGAAACTTCGTCGCCGACATTGCTGAGGATTTTAAGCATCGCCAGTTGGTCCTCCGGCGGCAGACTGATTATTTCGCCGCCGCTGGCCACCCAGTTTTGCCGCGACTTGGCGTTGAACTCGGCGATCCAGGGATTGATCGCTACGGATTCCGCAGCTGCATCCTTGTCGAGGATCTGCTGAAGGTCGGCCGGCAGCGCGTCGTACCATTGCTTGCTAAGCTCGATCATGCTGAAAATCGGTGGTTGACCGATCTCGGTCACGTATTTCGCCACGTCGCCGTAGTGCATGGTGGTGAAGACATTGAAGGCGGAAATCGAGCCGTCGATGGCGTTGTCCTGCAACGCCGGCAGTACGTCGCCCAATGTCATTGGCTTCGGCGTCGCCCCAAGCCGCTCCATCGCCAAAGACTGGAACTGCGAGGGAAAGACCCGGATTTTCTTGCCCTTGAAGTCGGCAAGGTGACGGATCGGGGTTCTCGCGATGACAGAGGAGAGCGCCGTCATAAAGAGCCCTGCGCCGTGCAAACCCTTGTCGGCGCCGAGGCCGAACATGAGCTTTTGCACCGCCGGATCTGCGGCCAGGCGCTGTCCTTCCTCCATCGTTGAAACCAGACCGGGCGCGCCCAGGACTTCGAAGCGTTCGTCGATGCCGACGAAAAAGGCAGGAGGAATGACCGCGCATTGGATGGCGCCGAATTGAACGCCCTCGATCTGGCGTTGAAGCGAACCCAGTTGGCTTGCCGGATAGACCTGGACTTTGATGCGACCGCCTGAATCCCTCTCGACCGCGGCGGCGTAATCCTTGGCGTATTGATGCAAGGCATCGTCGACCGTCGCCAGCGTGATTTTCATCACGTAGCTCTTGTCGTCCGCCAGCGCAGCGGACGACACCGCCAACGACAAGACGAACGCGGCGGCGCAGGCGCGTGTCACGGTTTTGCATTCCGCGGTCGGCATAGAATCTCCTCCGGCCGTACCGGCAACGATCGCCGCGCCGCGCGCCACCGGCGCGTGCTTACTGGCTCGGCGCCTGCCGCGTCCGCGCCGCCGCGTCGGTCGCGAGTTTGTAGGCTTCGGCAAGTTGCGGATTGGCTTGTGACACGTCGGCGCCGACGCTCGCCAGCATCTTCATCATCGCGGCCTTCTCGTCCTGCGGCAATTCGATCAATTCGCCACCGTCCGCGGACCAGCTGGACTCGGCTTTTTTCCTCAGATCGATGGCGATCGCGTTGATAGCGACGGACTGCGCCGCCGCGTCGCGGTCGATGATGTCCTGCAAATCCTTCGGCAAGGATTCGTACCATTTGCGGTTCACCTCTTCGATCAGGAAGATTGCCGGCTGGTTCGTCATGGTGATGTATTTTGATGCGTCGATGAAATGCATCTTGGTGAAGGGTCCCATCCCGGATACCGCGCCATCAATGGCGCCCTGCTGCAGCGCCGGCAACACATCGCCCAGGCTCATCGCCACCGCGGTGGCGCCAAGGCGGCTGAACGATTCGGTCTGGAATTTCGAAGCGAAGATCCGCAGCTTCCTGCCCTTAAAGTCGGCGAGATGGCGGATGGGCGTTTTCGCTATCACGTCGGAAGGTTCGGAGATGAACAATCCGACGCCGTGCAGTCCCTTGTCGGCGCCGAGCGACAGCATCAGCTTGAGCATGGCCGGATCGGCGGCGAGCCTTTGCCCGTGCACCAGCGAATCGACGAGCCCCGGGGCCGCCGTTATCTCGAAGCGCTCATCGACGCCGACCCAGAATTCGGACGGAATAACACCCATCTGTATGGCGCCAAATTGCACGCCTTCGATCTGCCGCGGGATCGAGCCGAGCTGGCTCGCCGGATAAACCTCACCCTTGATGCGGCCGCCGGAATCTCTTTCGACCGCGGCGGCAAAATTCCTGGCGAAGGTGTCGGGCACATCGTTGATCGTCGGCGTCGTAATCTTCATCACATAGGTCTGGTCGTCCGCCTGCGCCGCGCCGAGTGTCAGCGCCAACGATGCGGCAAAGCACGCGACGAACGCGCCCGTTGCAGCGATCGAGCGCGCACGTTCGCCTGTCATGGTGATTTTCATAGTGTCCTCCCTGCCGGCCGAACTCGTTGGCCGCAGCGAGGCGGCGTCGAGTTTCCCCAGGCCGAACCTGCACAATACAGCAATCCGGGAAAGATAGGGCGCGGAATCCGTGTGACGGACTGCCGCGCCCAGGCCGGAAAGCAGTTGCAGTGTGCGACTACCGCGTCCGCACGGCCGCCTCGGACACTATTTTATAAGCCTCGCTGAGCAGCGGCTTTTCCTTCGACACATCAGCTCCGACGCTCGACAATAATTCGAGCAACGACGACTGCTCGTCGGGCGGCAGCTTGAGCAGTTCGCCACCGGCGTCTGTCCAGGTCTTGCGCGAATTCGTCGGTGATCTGTGTCGCCTGCGGGTTGATCGCCACGTCCTCGCGGGCCGCGGTCTGATCGACGATTTGCTGCAGATCGGGGGGCAGCGTGTCGTACCACTTCTTGCTGATCTCGACGATCCCGAAGATCGCCGGTTGGCCGGTCTCAGTCACGTATTTCGCCGCATCCTGATAATGAAAGGCCGAGAAGACGGCGGTCGAAGCGACCGCACCGTCGATGGCGCCCTGTTGCAGCGCCGGCAACACGTCGCCAAGACTCATCGCCACCGGTGTCGCGCCAAGGCGATCGAACGCCTCGCTTTGGAATTTCGACGCGAAAATCCGGATCTTCTTGCCCTTGAAGTCGGCAAGCGCGCGGATCGCCGTCCTGCTGGCGATAGCAGCCGGGTTGACCATGAACAACCCTACGCCATGCAGGCCTTTGTCAGCGCCGAGGCTGAGCATGAGTTTCAGCACCTGCGGGTCCGCCGCGAGCTTCTGGCCCTGCGCCATGGAGCGAACGAGACCCGGCGCCGCCATCACCTCAAAGCGCTCGTCGACGCCGACCAGGAATTCGGGCGGAACGACCTGGCATTGGATGGCGCCGAACTGCACGCCTTCGGTTTGCCGCGGAATCGCGCCCAGCTGGCTCGCCGGATAGACCTCGGTCTTGATGCGGCCGCCGGAATCCTTTTCCACCGCGGCGGCATAGTTCTTGGCGAAGGCGTGGATCTGATCGTTGAGCGTCGCCAGCGTTATCTTCATCGTATAAGTCTTGTCTTGCGCGCGGGCGCCGCCGAGCGGCAACAAGGACAAGACCACCGCACCGGCAGCAACAACCCAGCGCATGCACACCTTACGATTCACGAAGTTCATTCCAGCCTCCCCCACCTTTTCGAGTTCATTGTTTCCCGGATACCTGCACATCCCCACAAAAATTCGGCACCGCTTCACGCAGTACACCATAAATCGCCGTTCGTTCGCCGGCGTCAAGATCGTGCTGGAGCTTGGCGATCCAGCCGCGGATCACCTCGATCGAGGGGCAAACCGGCTTGGCGGCGACGACGCCGTCGATGCCGATATCCAGACTGCCTTCCTCGCGCGAGAACAGAATCTCGTTGAGCCGCTCGCCCGGCCGAATGCCGGTGAAAACGATATCGACGTCGCGGCCTGGCTCGAGGCCGCTCAAACGGATCAGGCGTTCGGCCAGATCGACGATTTTGATCGGCTGACCCATATTGAGCACATAAACCGAGGTGTCCGAGCGGCCCGGACCGAGCGCATGGCTTGCCGCCGTGATGACGAGATCGCAAGCCTCGCGGATGGTCATGAAGTAGCGCACCATTTCGGGATGCGTCACGGTAACCGGACCGCCGGCTTCGATCTGCGCCTTGAATTTCGGAACAACCGAACCGTTCGACGCGAGCACGTTGCCGAAACGCACCGCGATCATACGCATCGGCGGCTTGCCGCCATTACTGTGAGCCGCGCCGCCGCCTGCATCTAGGGCCTGGCAATACATTTCGGCAAGCCGCTTGGTCGCGCCGAGCACGGACACCGGATCGATCGCCTTGTCGGTCGAGATCATGACCATCGCCGCGGCGCCGGCATTGCGTGCCGCGTCGGCGACATTGACCGAGCCAAAGACGTTGGTCTTGATGCCCTCATCCCAATCGCGCTCTAAAATCGGCACGTGTTTCAGCGCGGCCGCGTGAAACACCAGTTCCGGCCTGAATTCGGCGAGCAGGCGGAAAATCCGGTCACGGTCGCGGATGTCGGCAATGCGGCCTTCGACGACGGTCTTGCTCGATTTGACGGCAAGCCGTTCGAGCACGGCGTGCAAAGCCGGTTCGGAATTTTCGACGACCAGAAGCCGCCCGGCGCTGAAATTGACAACGCGTTCGCAAATCTCGGCGCCGATCGAGCCACCGCCGCCGGTGACGGCGACAGCCTTGCCTTCGATGAAGTCTTCGAGACGCCGGTAATCGATCTTCACGCTCGGCCGCAGCAGCAAGTCCTCGACGTCGACCGGCGTCAGGCGCAACGCCTCCTCGCCGCCGCCGAGCGACGGCATCCGGCTGGCGGCGAGACCGAGCCGCCGCGCCACCATGAGCATGGTTTCCGGATGAAGCTCCGGCTCAAGCGCGCTCGGGGTAAGCACGAGGCGGTCGACGCGCTTGTCCTGCGCGCGCAGCGCCAGCACGGTCGCCTCAAGATCGGCGAGGAAGCCGCGCACCGGAACGTCGCGAAGTTCCTGGTCCTGATCGGCCACCGACGGCGACAGGATGCCGACCGGCATGATGTTCCTGACAGCGCCGCTCTCGATGGCGCGCAGCAGCACTTCGGCATCGGCGGCGCGCCCGACGATCAATGTCGGGATCGCATCGGGGCCTTTAACCTGTTGGCGCGTACGAGACAGCCGGAATGCGCGGTAAGCGATGCGTGGGCCGCCGAGAAAGAACATCTGCAAGAACCAGTACAGCGCGATCGTGATCTTGCCGAAGAAGAACGTGCCGTACAGCGTCGGATAAAGCAGGATGTAATCGAGGACGAGCAGCGAGATCGCCAGCACCGATACCGCGCGGAAAATGTTGCGCAAGTCCGGCAAGGAGGCGAAGCGCCACTTCGCCATATAAAGATGGAAGTACCAGTACACGACGCCGGCGTAGGCGACGTAGCAAGGCAGAATGACGACGAGCCAATGCATGCGCTCGGTGAGGCCGCCATTGCCGCCGTTCTCGAAACGAATGTAGATGGTCGCCAGCATCGCCAGCGCCGTCATGGCGAGGTCGTGCACGACGATCAGAAGACGGCGCGGATTTCGCAAAATTCCCATCATGGCGTCATTATAGTCCAGGCAACGAGATAAAATGTCATTATTCGCTCAGTGCCGGTGATAGTCGCGATACCAGGCGACGAAATTGCGCACGCCGGTTTCGATCGGGGTTGTAGGACGAAACCCGACATCGCGCATGAGGTCGTCGACATCGGCCCGGGTCTCCGGCACGTCGCCGGGCTGCATCGGCACCAGCTCGATTTTGGCCTTGCGGTCGAATTCCTGTTCCAGCAATTCGACCACGCTGGATACTTCGACGCTGCGATTGTTGCCGATATTGTACACCCGCCACGGCGCCATGCTGGTTCCCGGATCGAGCGCGGCGCCGGGCACGGCCTCGGTTCGCACCGGCACGCGGGCAATGACGCGCTCGACCGCTTCGACCACGTCGTCGACATAAGTGAAATCGCGTCGCATCTGGCCGTGATTGAACAGGCGGATCGGCTCGCCTTCGGCGATGGCCTTGGCGAAAATGAACATCGCCATGTCCGGCCGTCCCCACGGACCGTACACCGTGAAGAAGCGCAAACCGGTCGTGGGCAACCCGTAAAGATGGCTGTAAGCGTGCGCCATCAGCTCGTTGGCCTTCTTGGTGGCGGCATAGAGGCTGATCGGATGGTCCACATTGTCGTGCACCGAAAACGGCAGACGCGTGTTGGCGCCATAGACCGAACTCGACGACGCGAAGACGAGATGTCCGGTTTTGCGGTGACGGCAGCCTTCGAGCACATTGAGGAAACCGGCGAGATTGGCGTCGAGATAGGCGTGTGGATTTTTCAGCGAGTAGCGCACGCCGGCCTGCGCGGCGAGATGAACGACCGGACCGAATGTACCATCGCGAAAAACCGCTTCGGCGCCTTTGCGGTCGGCAAGATCGAGCCGGTGAAAGCTGAATTCGCGGAACTGGCGTAACACCGCGAGCCGGGCTTCCTTGAGCGCCGGGTCGTAATAGTCATTGACGCTGTCGATGCCGACGACGGAGCGGCCGCCTTCGAGCAGCCGGCGCGCCAGCGCGAAGCCGATAAAGCCCGCGGCGCCGGTGACGAGAACCGGTTGTTGCGACATCGCTGCGCTCATAACCGCCACAATTCGACGCGCGCGGGCCGCGTGCCGCGATCGAGTTGCGATTTCACGTCGAGCACGACGCCGCCCTCTTGTTTGAGGAGCCCGGCCAGTAACGGCCAGCCACCGCGCACGTAAGCGTCGTGTGCGACGGCGAATATCACGGCATCGGCGGGGCGCAAGGCCTCCATCGCCAAAAGCTCGATACCGTATTCATGTTTGACCTCGCCTGGATCGGCCAGTGGATCGTGCACCTGAACCGCAAGGCCGGACGACCGCAACTCATTGAAAATGTCGGCGACTTTCGAATTGCGCGTGTCGGGCACGTTTTCCTTGAACGTCATGCCGAGGATGGTGACCGTCGCCGCCCCGGTCCTGCCTTTGAGCCGGCGCACGCATTCGCGTGCGACACGCTGCCCAACGCCGTCATTGATCTTGCGCCCGGCCAGGATCACCTGCGGATCGTAGCCGGCTTTTTCCGCCCGGTAGGTCAGATAATACGGATCGACACCGATGCAGTGGCCGCCGACGAGGCCCGGATAGAATTTCTGGAAATTCCATTTGGTCGCGGCAGCCGCCAGAACATCGCCGGTATCGATATCGAGACGCGCGAACAAAGCGGATAGCTCATTCATGAACGCGATGTTGAGATCGCGCTGGGTATTCTCGATCACCTTGGCGGCCTCGGCCACCCTGATCGAGGGCGCGCAGTGGATGCCGGCTTTCACGACCGAGCCATAGACCTCGGCGACGATGCGCAGCGTTTTTTCGTCCTGGCCCGATACGACCTTGGTGATGGTTTCGAAGCGGTGCTGCTTGTCGCCCGGATTGATGCGCTCCGGCGAATAGCCAACGGTGAAATCCGTCCCGCAGCGCAACCCCGAGGCGCGCTCAAGCAGCGGCACGCACTCCTCTTCGACGGTGCCCGGGTAAACGGTCGATTCGTAGACCACGATGTCGCCGCGCTTGAGCGCGCGGCCGACCGTGCCGGACGCGGCGAAGACCGCGCCGAGATCGGGACGGCGCGCCGCATCGATCGGGGTCGGGACGGTGACGATGTAGAAATCCGCCGCCGCCAATGACGCCGGGTCGTCGGTATAGATCAGCGTCGGATGCGACAGGTCCGGCTTTTCCACTTCGCGCGTGCGGTCGATGCCGGCGCGCAATTCCTCGATCCGTTTGCGGTCGACGTCGAAGCCGACCACCGGCGCGCCGGATCGCGCAAAGGCGGCCGCCACCGGCAGGCCGACGTAGCCGAGCCCGATTACGGCAATCTTGCGCTGATGCGTCACCAGAATGAATCCTAAGTCGCTCAGGCCGGCATTGCAGGGGCGCTCAATCCGGTGCGGATCGTCTTAAGCGGCCACGTCTCACGGCTCGTTCCGGCCGCGGTATGAAAAAGGCCAACCACGCCACCGCGCCTGGCAGCGAAGCAACGACGCAGGCAAGCCCGAAATACATCGAGAACACCAGCGCGTGCTCCGGCGTCAAACCGTAATTGCCGAACAGCGAAACCATGGCGAATTCGCGCAGGCCCCAGCCGCCGATCGAGAACGGCAGCAGCATGACGCCCACCATCACCGCGAACAGCACCGCGGCGTCCGCGGGCGACAGCGTCAGAGCCTGCGCCTGGCCGAGCGACCAGACCGCGGCGATCGTCAGCAAATGAATGAGGCAGCCGCTGCCAAGGATCAGGCCGCTGCGCGGCCCGAACACCGCGCGGCGGGAGCCGGTGAAGAAATTCGAAATCCACCGGGCGTAAGGCCGCTCAGCGAACACGGCGCTCAGCCGCGGACCGAGCACAAGGCCGATCACGCCGATAAGCAGCATGGCGGCGAGCGCTCCCAGCACATCGCCGCGATAACCGCCGAACACGTCGAGATTTGAAGGCAACAACAAGATCGCGAAGGCAAACGCCAGCAATAACCCGATGCCGATGCAGCGGTCGATCACCACGCTGATCGTAGCCTCGCGCCAATCGTTGCCGAAATGGGTGAGAAACCAGATGCGCACACCGTCGCCGGCGACGAATGGCAGGACCTGTCCAAAAAATTGGCCGATCGCCGAAGCAACGGTCATCCGCGGATAGGTCAACCGCGCGCTGGGCATCTTCAAGACTTTGACAATCTCCAGCCATCGCAGCGCGATCAGCGGGATCTGCAGCGTCAGCAGCAAGACGGTGAGAACGGCCCAGCGGACTTCAAAGCCCGGCAATGTGCGGCGCAAGGCGGTCAGGTCGATATGCCGGAACAGATACCAGAAGCATGCCAGCGTGACCGCGATTTTCAGCGTCAAAATGGCGCTTTGTCCCATGCCGAAACTCCGCACCGGCGGCACCGCGGATTCGCGCTTCAACATCGGCCTCTTGGTTCTATCGCTGGTGAAGATTCCGCCGGCTCAGGCGCGACGCAGGCAGGTTGTAGATCGCCGCTTAATCGAGATCAACTCGCCATCGGCGCAGTCATGGCCAACGCGTTCGCTTCGCCGCCGATCGATGCGGCGTGCGACAAAAACTTTCGTTGTTTGTTTTTGGTCGAGTCTATATTGCTGGTGCTCAAGACAATGACCGCGGAACAAAATTGATGTGCGGCATTGCCGGGTTCGTCGGCGCGTCAAATAGCGGCGGCGGCAATGTCGATGACATCGCCGCGGCGATGGCCAGCTAGCCTCGCGCATCGCGGACCGGACGACGAAGGCATCTGGCTCGATGCCGTCGCCGGCGCCGCGCTGGTGCATCGCCGGCTTTCGATCATCGATCTTTCGCCGGCCGGACATCAGCCCATGGTCTCCGCCGACGAACGATTCGTCATTACCTACAACGGCGAGGTTTACAGCTATCAGCCGATCGCCGCCGAGCTTGCAGCGCAGGGCCACAAATTCCGCGGGCATTCCGACACCGAAGTCATTTTGGAATCGTTTGCGGCAAAGCGGGATCGAAGCGACGGTCAAGCGAATGATCGGCATGTTCGCAATCGCGCTGTGGGACCGGCGCGAGCGGACGCTGACGCTGATCCGCGACCGGCTCGGCATCAAGCCGCTTTATTGGGCGAAGTTCGGCACGCTGTTTTTGTTCGGCTCGGAACTCAAGGCGCTGCGTGCGCATCCGGCCTGGACGCCGCGCATCGACCAGAACGCGGTGGCCGCCTTCATGCGGCACAATTACATTCCGGCGCCGCATACAATCTACGAAGGCGTGCACAAGCTCGAGCCCGGCACGATCCTGACCCTGCCGTGGCAAGGCGAGCCGCAAATCTCGCGCTTCTGGGACGCGCGCGCGGTGGCGCGTGACGGCATGCATCGGCCGCTCGAAGGCGGCGACGCCGAACTGACCGACCAGCTGGAGGCCCTGCTGACCGACGCCGTCGGCCGCCGCATGATTGCCGACGTGCCGCTCGGCGCGTTTCTCTCTGGCGGCATCGATTCCTCGACCGTCGTCGCGCTGATGCAGGCGGCGCGCAGCGGCAAGGTCAAGACATTCTCGATCGGCTTCGATATTCCCGGCTACAACGAAGCGCCGCATGCGGCTGCGGTGGCGTGTCATCTTGCGACCGAACATACCGAACTCACGGTGACGTCGAGCCAGGCGCTCGACGTGATCCCCCGCCTGCCCGAATGGTACGACGAGCCGTTCGCCGATTCGTCGCAGATCCCGACCTATCTGGTTTCGGCGATGACGCGCAAACACGTGACGGTGGCGTTGTCGGGCGACGGCGGCGATGAACTGTTCGGCGGTTACAATCGCTATCAGCTGACGCAGCAATTCTGGCAGGCGCTGTCGCTGATGCCGCGAGCGCTGCGCAAGGGCGCCGCCGCGGCCATTACCGCGGTACGGCCTGATCGCTGGACCTCGTTGCTGTCGGCCGTGCCGTCGCGGATAAGGCCGCCGCAAATCGGCGACAAATTGCACAAATTCGCGACCGTGCTGCAACAGGACAGCGCCGACGCGGTGTACCGCCGCCTCGTCAGCCATTGGGAGCCGTCCGAGATCATGCCCGCTGCGCGCGAGCCGCGCGGCATCCTCGATGACGAAAAACTGGCGGCGGAATTTCCGGACCTGTTGGCACGGATGCAATTTCTCGATCTGGTCACCTATCTGCCCGACGACATTTTGACCAAGGTCGACCGCGCCAGCATGGCGGTGGCGCTGGAAGCGCGGGTGCCGCTGATCGATCACCGCGTCGTGGAGTTCTGCTGGCGGCTGCCGCGCGAGACCAAGGTGCGGGGCGGTACCAGCAAATGGATCCTCCGCCAGATCCTCTATCGTCACGTCCCGCCCGCTCTGGTCGAGCGGCCGAAGATGGGCTTCGGCATTCCGCTCGGCGAATGGCTGCGCGGACCGTTGCGCGACTGGGCCGAGACGTTGCTCGATGAAAAGCGCCTGCGCGAAGCGGGGCTGCTCGATGCCGCGATGGTGCGGCGTTACTGGCAGGAGCACCTCGACGGCGCGCGCAATTGGCAATATCTCATTTGGGATGTGCTGATGCTGGAAGCGTGGCGCGAGCGCTGGGCTTAACCGATTATAGGAACCGACTTCGCCCGCCGCGGTCACGCTGTTGCACTTCCATGCACCAGCTGTACGGTCTATAGGAAACGCCCGACCGGAAATCGCGCCTGCGGTCACACTTCGGCGACTGACTTTATCGGATATCACCTTGCTTAGACTCGACTCGCTCGCAATGATACGAGCTGCAGAGATCGAACAGATCGTACCTTGCTTTCGGCCGGGTGCGCGTATTCTCGAGATCGGCGCGGGCACTGGCCAGCAGGCTCTGGAAATTTCACGTCTCGGTTTTAACGTCGAAGCGATCGAGATACCGTCCTCTGGATATCGCGATGCTCGCGTTTTCCCGGTCATTGACTACGAGGGCCGGCACATTCCTTTTCCCGATGAATCGTTCGACTTTGTTTTTTCATCGAATGTGCTCGAACACGTCGGCGATCTGTCGGCGCTGAACCGGGAAATTCGCCGGGTGCTCAGACCGGACGGCGTCGCGGTCCACGTCCTGCCGACACATGCCTGGCGATTCTGGACGACGCTGACGCTATTCCCCGCCGGCGTTCGATACGCGCTCTCGGCGAGAGAGCAAGCGCAGATCGCCACCACGATTGGGCCGCCAAAGGGCCTATTGCACAAGCTAAAGCGCCATTTCGGACGTCACGGCGAGCGCGGCACTTTGCTGTCGGAGCATTGGCTTTTCCATCCAAATCGCTGGCGCCGGGTTTTCCGAGCGGATGGATTTGAACCTATCGAGGAACGTCCGATCGGGATGCTCTATACCGGCAATATGATTTTTGGCACCAACCTATCGATCGCGCGGCGAAAGAAGTTGGCGCGGTTCATGGGAAGCTCCACCCGCATCTTTGTGGTTAAGCCGATCGCCGGCCGCTGACCGCCAAGGACCGATACAGCGATTGATATTGCGCGCACATCCGGTCCAGCCCGTAATGCGAAGTCATACGCGAGCGGCCCATCTGGCCGATCGATCTCAGCCCTCGTTCGCAGAGCGCCTGCCAGGCGGCCGCCAGCGCCTGAGGATCGCGCGGAGCTACGATCAAGCCGCATTCGCCAATGATCCTGGCGCTGTCGCCGACATCTGTAGCGACGCACGGCACGCCGCATGCCATTGCCTCGCACAGGACGTTGGGAAAACCCTCGCCATAGATCGAGCAAAGCGAAAGGATATCGAGGGCGGGATATATAAGATCGATATCGGATCGACGACCAAGCAGAAGAACGCGGTCGTTCAAGTCCATATTTCCGATCATTTTCGTCAGGACGTCATTGTCGTGGGTGAAACCGTCGCCACAAAGAACGAACTGTACGTCCGCATGGACCCGTTCTAACAATGACGCGGCGCGCAGAAACGTCTCGACGTCCTTCATCGGGTGATATCGCGCGACGAGCCCAATCGTCGTGGCGTCGGCACGAAGACCAAGCCTCGTTCGCAGCGCTGCTTGTTGTTCATACCGCGGATAAAAACGATCGAGGTCGACGCCGTTCGGAATATTGATCCAACGCTTTGGATGATAGCCCATTGCTATATGATCGCTCTGACCTCGTTGTGAATTGACGATGATTGCGTCCGGACGGCCCGATAGCAATGAGAGAGAGCGCACTATCCAGCCGATCCGTTTGTCGTTTCCCGCTCCGGTCATGTCGGTACATCGCAGGTTCCACAGCAGCCGATCCGGACGTGCGATAAAGGCGGCAATAGTGCCGATCAAATCCGCATGGTAGAGCCAGGTCTGCAGGATTACCGGCTTGGTGGACTGCAGGTGACGGGCCAGCGCGAACAGGCTTGATAACGATGCCCGGCCCTGGCGCATGCCGAGACTAGTGACCGGAATGCCGGCCTCCACGAGCGGCCGCGCCATCGAACCGGGCTCGATCAGCGAGACGACGTTGCAGCTGAACTGAGCCTTGTCCATTGCGGTGACGAGATTGACGAGATTGCGCTCGGCGCCGCCGGTGTCGAGGCTCGTAATCAGATGGCAGACGCGAACCGGCCCCGATGGTGAAGGATCGAATGCGAAAGACGTCATCCTCGAATGTGCTTCGCGGCGCACAAGTTACGTCAATACACCGCGCCGGCGCATGAAATCGATAATGCGATCGGCGAGATCGCCCGGGCTCTCATTGAGAGCGTCGAGGATCAATTCGGGATTTCGCGGCGGTTCGTAGGGCGAGTCGAGCCCGGTGAAATTCTGCAGTTCGCCGCGTCTTGCCTTTTTATACAGACCCTTCGGATCGCGCTGTTCGCAAGCCGCGAGCGGCGTGTCGACGAAAATTTCGATAAATTCGCCCGGTTCAACAAGTTCGCGCGCCATCTCGCGCTCGGCCCGGAACGGCGAAATGAATGCCACAAGCGTAATCAGACCGGCCTCGACGAAGAGCTTCGCCACTTCCGCGACACGGCGAATATTCTCGACGCGATCGCCCTCGGTAAACCCGAGATCGCGATTAAGCCCGTGACGCACATTGTCGCCGTCGAGCACGAAAGTGTGTTTGCCCAGCGCGTGCAGCTTCTTTTCCAGATTATCGGCGATAGTCGACTTGCCGGCGCCCGACAGTCCGGTGAACCACAGCAGCGCCGGTTTTTGGGCATTGAGTTGCGCGCGCGCCACTTTGGTCACTTCGAAGGCCTGAAAGTAGGTATTTGCGGAGCGGCGCAGCCCGAAGCTGATCAGACCGGCTGCCACCGTCGCATTGGTGTGCCGATCGATCAGAATAAATCCGCCGGTATCGCGATTCTCTTCGTAAGGATCGAACGAGATCAACTCAGCCGTCGCGATGTTGGCAAAGGCGATTTCGTTGAGTTGCAGCTCTTTGGCAGCGAGGTGATCGAAATTCTCAACGTCGATCCGGTATTTGAGCTCGGTCACCATGGCGCCGATCGTCTGGGCGCCGGCTTTGAGCAAATAGGTTCGGCCAGGCAGCAACGGCGTCTGCGACATCCACACCAGATGCGCGGCAAAGGCGTCAGCCCGCTGCGGGGGTTTTTCGACGGGACTGATGATGTCGCCACGGGACACATCTGTATCGTCGGTAAGGACCACGGTGACAGCATCGGCAGCGGATGCGCTGTCGGGTTCGCCGTCCATGGTGACGATCCGCGCAATACGGGTTCGCACCCCGGTGCGCGGGATCAGGATCTCCGCGCCTGTGTGCAGCGTGCCGGACGCCACCGTTCCGGCATAACCGCGGAACGTCGCATTCGGTCGGTTGACGTATTGCACCGGCAAGCGCAGCGGCGCCGCGCCCGGCTTAACATCAACGATGACGGCCTCAAGATATTCGAGCAGCGCCGGCCCTTGGTACCAGGACATGCGTGCGCTGGCGCGAACGATATTGTCGCCGTGCAGTGCGGAGGTCGGAATAGCAGCAATGTTGCAGCCGGAAAATCGGCCGGCAAACTGAACGAATGCATCGCGGATATCCTCGAAGCGACGCTCATCAAAGCCGACCAGGTCCATCTTGTTCACCGCCAGCACGAATTGGCGAATACCGAGGAGCGAACAGAGGAAGGCATGCCGCCGCGTCTGTTCCAGCAGGCCCTTCTCGGCGTCGACCAAAAGGATCGCAAGCTCCGATGTCGAAGCCCCCGTCACCATGTTGCGCGTATAATCCCTATGGCCGGGCGTATCGGCGACAATGAAGCGCCGCCGCGCCGTGCCGAAATAACGATAGGCGACGTCGATGGTAATGCCCTGCTCACGCTCCGCTTCAAGCCCGTCGACCAGCAGCGCCGGATCGACGTCGCCCTGCACAGTGCCATGTGTTTTCGAATCGCGGCTCAGCGCCGCTATGTGATCGTCGAACACTAGCGATGCATCGAGCAAAAGGCGCCCGATCAGCGTCGACTTGCCGTCGTCGACGGAACCACAGGTCAGGACGCAGAGCTGGTCGCGGTTCGCGGCAAACGGACTCACAACGGCCGCGGCGACTTTCTGGTCAGAAATAACCTTCACGCTTCTTTTTCTCCATGGAATCGGATTGATCGTGATCGATCAGCCGGCCGGCCCGTTCGGACGTCTGGACCGCTTCCATTTCGGTGACGATATCGGCCACCGTCGCGGCACTGGATTCGACGGCGGCCGTTAGCGGATAGCAGCCCAGTGTCCGAAACCGCACCATGCGCGTGACCGAACGCTCATGGGGCTCCAGCGGAAAGCGTTCGTCATCGACGACGACGAGACCGCCACTTCTTTCGACGACAGCGCGGGGCGCCGCGAAATAGAGTGGGACCACCGGGATCTGCTGGTGCTCGATGTAGCGCCAGACGTCCAATTCGGTCCAATTGGACAGTGGAAAGACCCGGATCGATTCGCCGGCGGCAATTCGACAATTATAGATGTGCCACAGCTCCGGCCGCTGGTTCTTGGGATCCCAAACATGATTGGCGGAGCGGAACGAGAAGACACGTTCCTTGGCACGGCTTTTTTCTTCGTCGCGCCGGGCGCCACCGAATGCCGCGTCGAAACCGTGCTCGCTCAGCGCCTGCTTGAGCGCTTCCGTCTTCATGATATGCGTGTAGTACGAGGAGCCGTGGGTAAACGGCGTGATGCCCTGCGCAAGCCCATCGCTATTGGTGTGAACGATCAGATTGAGCTTGAGCCGCGCAGCGGTTTCGTCGCGAAACCCGATCATCTCGCCGAACTTCCACGTCGTGTCGATATGCAAAAGCGGAAATGGCAGTGGCGAGGGAAAGAAGGCCTTTCGCGCGAGTTGCAAAAGGACGGAGGAGTCCTTGCCAACCGAATACAGCAGGACCGGCTTACGAAACTCGGCCGCCACTTCGCGGAATATGTAGATCGCTTCTGCTTCCAGATAACGCAGATCGGGGGGCAATGATGTGCCGGTCAAATCGGTGATCCCGTCAATTCGCCGCGCCGTAGTGCAGCTTGATCCAATCTCGATACGCGCCGGTTTGAATTTGCCGCCACCACTTTTCATTTGACAGGTACCATTCGACGGTCCGGGTAAGTCCGTCGGCCAACGTTGTCCGTGGGTGAAAACCAAACTCACGCGAGAGTTTGTCCGCACAAATTGCGTACCGGCGGTCATGTCCTGGCCGGTCATTGACGAAGGTCATGAGGGCGCGAGAGCTTTTTCCCGCCGCGGCGGGACAATCGGGGAATCGCGCTGCGAGATTGCTTATTCGTGGCGAAGAGCCGGTCGATCTCGTCACATAACAAACTGACAAGTTCGATATTCGGCAGTTCCTGTCCGCCACCGATATTATAGGTTTCGCCTAAACGTCCCTCCCGCAATACCAGTGCGATCCCGGCACAGTGGTCCTCCACGTAGAGCCAGTCGCGAACGTTGCCGCCGTCGCCATAAATCGGCAGTTTTTGTCCGGTGACCGCATTTAAGATCATCAACGGAACAAGCTTTTCCGGAAACTGATAGGGACCGTAATTATTGGAGGAATTGGTGATCGTCACCGGCATTCCGTGGGTGTGCGCGTAAGAACGCACCAGAAAATCGCTCGCCGCCTTGCTGGCGGCGTAGGGCGATTTGGGATCGTAGCGTGATAGTTCGGTGAACGGCGGATCATGTGGCCCAAGCGAACCGAAAACCTCGTCGGTCGAGATATGATGGAACCGGCGTCCATCGAACGACGATTTCCAAGCTACCAGTGCCGCATCGAGCAAAATATGGGTGCCCTGCATGTTGGTGCGCGTGAAAACCTGCGACGCATGGATCGAGCGGTCGACGTGGCTCTCGGCGGCAAAATGCACTACCGTATCGAAATCGTAAGTCTTAAACAGCGCGGTTACCACCGGCGCGTCGCAAATGTCGCCGTGCACGAACCGACAGAGGTCGTCGTCGCTAGACGGCGCGATGCTGGCTAAGTTCCCTGCGTAAGTCAGTGCGTCGAGGATTACGATTCGGTCCGTCGGCCGCAAACGCCGGTGATAGGCAACGAAATTGGCGCCGATGAATCCCGCGCCGCCCGTTACCAACAGAGTAGACATAAAGCTCCGCTAACCTCGATTGGCGGCTGCAAGCAATGCGACGGTCTCACCGATGCCGCGGCGGATGTCGCCGGCGAAGGTGAAGCCGTGGTCGCGGAAACGTTCGCACGATACTTCATAGGACAACTGGTTCATTATCGGGCTGTTCACAAACGAAAGCTGCACGTCCGGTACGAGTTCACGAATACATTCGACGATGTCGCGCACGGTCGCATTGAGCGTGAGCACGTTGTAGACCCGGCCGTCGAACAGGTCCTGTTTGACGACGAAGGCGATGGCGCGCACGGCATCGACAAGGTCGAGATAGGGCCGCTTCTGCTCGTAGGCGCCGTTCCAGATGCTAAGCGGCTGCCGCATGACCGCCTGCCAGCAGAATTTATTGACCGCCGTGTGATAGCGCATTCCAACCGATGCGCCGAAGATGGTGCCGAAGCGAAAGACGACTGCGTTTAAACCATGGCTTTGGGCCAACGATTGCACCAACTCTTCTTCCTTCAATTTCGTCGTGGCGTAGGGACTTTGCGGTTTCAGCTCATCGAGCGTGCAATCCTCGGACACCAGCGCATTCTGCGAGCCGTAGACGCTCGTTGACGACAAATGGACGAGTCGCGCCCCTGCCGCCCGGCAGGCCGCGGCGATTTTCTCCGTGGCGGCGAAATTATTGGCTTCGAGTTCGGCCGCCCGTTCAAAGCTGCCGGCCGCATCGGTGATGGCCGCGAGATGAACGACGACATCCGCGTTTTCGATCAGGGGGCGCAGATCGACACTGCGGACATCGGCCTCGATAAATTGGTAACGGCCGACAGCCGGAAGATCGAACAGCGAAGCGTAACGCTGAGTCATCATGTTATCGATCATGACGATTTCGGCGTCGGGAAAATGCCGCGGCAGTTGACGGATCAAGCGCGGAGCCAATGTGACCCAGCGCGCCGGTCACGACGACTTTCATGAGTGAGGAGCCTCGCGAAACGCCACGAACTGCCCGGAAATCGCGGATATAATCGTGCTCTTCGTAGGGCCGATCGCACAACACCGCGAGGACCGAATTATCCTTGCGGATGGTCACCGTATTCCAGATCGTCGGCGGCACCAGCAAGGCCAGATTGCCGCGATCGAGCGAAAATAACCGTTCTTCGCGGCCGTCCGCGCACGCAATATCGACCGCGCCGCTGACGCAAAGCATGAATTGCGAGCAGCGCCGGTGGGCGTGCTCGCCCCGCACCGCACCGAGCGGCGCCTGTAGCGTGAACATTCGCGCGATCGTAAATGGCACCTGCGCGCCGGTTTCCGCCACCACGATTGCGCCGCTGTCGCTCGGGTGCAGCGGCAGTTCGATATGGCGGACCTGCGATATCGAACACAGGTCGGGTGGCAGTTGGTTCATGTTCGGCAAAAGGGAATCAGCGACCGAGCACGCGATGAATGCCGCCGCATATTTCGTCGAGACCGGCGTCGGTGAGATTGAGTGGCGAAGGCAAGTTAATGCCGCGCTCGGAAATATCGTAGGAGACGGGATTGTTGCGTCGCCCCTCGGCTTCACGGTCGGGATATGCGGGAAGCGAGCTTAATGGATAGAAGAAGGGCCGCGACGGCAACCCGAGCTTCGCCAATTCAGCCATCGCCGTATCCCGGGTCATGGCATGCGACTTGCCGAAAACCAAAGCAGTGTTCCATACGCTGTTATGCACGTCGTTGGTCTCCGGATTGAGCGCGAGATCGGGAACGTCGGCGAGGCGCTCGCGATAACCATTCCAGATCCACCGCTTCTTGCCGACCAGCTCATCCAGGCGCTGGAACTGCGCGTAGCCGAGCGCGGCCTGCAAATTGAACGGCATGTATTTGAAGGTGACCTCGGTGTTGTAATAAGTGCCAGGAGACCGTCCGTGATCGCGCAGGAATTTGCAGCGCTCGAACAGCGCATCGTCGTCGACCAACAGCATGCCGCCCTCGCCCGTCGTCAGGGTTTTGGTGCGGTGAAAGCTGAAAGTCGAACCAACGCCGAACTTGCCGGCCCGTATACCCTTGTAGGTCGAGCCGAGCGACTCCGCCGCATCCTCGATCGCGACGATACCGCGGCGCCGGCATAGTTCTGCAATGGAATCCCAATCAGGCATGTTGCCGTAGAGATCGACGACGATGACGGCTTTGGTGCGCGGCGTGATCGCGCGCTCGATGCTTTCCGCCGTCAGGCACCAATTGCGGGCATCGACGTCGGCAAATACCGGCAGCGCACGCTGATAGGTGATGCAGGCGGTCGAACCGATCCAGGTGCATTCCGGCGCAATGACTTCGTCGCCGTCGCCGACGCCGAGCCCGGCCAGGAGCAAATGCAGCGCCGTGGTGCAGTTCGGCGTCATCAGCGCGTGCTTGCGATCGTGGTAGAGCGCGAACTCGGTCTCGAAGGTTTCGACGTAGTAATACGCCTGTCTGCCGTACCACCCGTTGCGAAGCGCATCGAGCACGATCTTCTCTTCGTGCTCCGTGATCCAGGGGCCGGCCATTACAATGTCGGACATGATGTACCTGATCTTCCGATCAGTCCGCCTTTCGCCAAATACAGGCCTTCACCGGCCCGAATTCACCGATCTCCTGCGGTAGTTGCGCCGCCACGAGATTGATTTCCGAGTCGTAGCGCAGCGCTTCGCCGGACTGCGCGGCAAGTTTGGCGTACACGACTCGACTGAGAAAATGGTACGTGCTGCTAATGTGAACTACTCGCTCAACGTAGAACTTCGGTGACGACCAGCTCTTGACCTCATGCAGATTGAAGAACCGATTGTGCCAAGGTGCAGCCATCGCCTCGAGACCGAGACGCCGCCGCAGCAGATTTGTTTCTTCCGAACCCTCGTTGAAGCACTCGATCATGATATAGATGCCACCAGGCTCCAGCGTAGCCGGGATCGAAAGTACGGCCGCCCTTTGCGCTTCGACGTGTTCCAGATTGATGAGACAGCGCTGCGAATAGGCCACGCTGAACGGACCCCATTCGCTAGACACGGGGGAACGGACCGCCGATGGAGGTCCATTCGGTCCTGAAGACCGGCGGCTGAAACGCTTGCTCGCGCACTTTCGATCATTTTTTTGGAAAAATCGAAACCGACGCCATAGCAACCTTTGTTCTTGACCAGTTGGATGAGGCTGTCGCCGTTGCCGCAGCCAATGTCCAGAACCCGAATGCGAGGCGGCACATAGTCCATCAGAAACCGCTGCTCGATTCCGGTGAGAACAAAATCGTTGGTTCCAGCGACGGCGCCGAGCGACGAACGTTCGTTCCAAAAATCCAGGATCTGTTCTGCTTTCGATTTACTCATTACCAATTCCTACATTCGGAATAAACGATCCCGTGCAATATCAAAACTGACCGGCGCGACGAAAGACCAGTTGCGAGCAGTAGGTCAACCTATGAGCGGAGTCGAAGTGTTCAGTCGGCATTGCGGGGGTCGAATCGAGAAATCGACCACGGAACCTGGCTTTGAGCAGTAGCTCATAGCCGAGTTTCTGCGCAGCTGAAATGAATTCTCGCAGTTTCCAAAAGTGCACCGGTATGCGTCCACCATAATAGAATTGTGTAGTCACGAAGCTGCAATTATCGGCAGCCGGCAGGTCGGCAAACAGCATGTATTCCGGCCGGATCTTTGCCAAGCGTCCCAGCATATCTCTCCAGCCATCGACATAGTGCAGTGAGCTGCCGCAATGGATGATATCGTATCTGTCGCCCGGGTCAGGAAGATCGGAACGAAACCACACCCTTTTGTCCTGTTCAAACAAAGCCTGTCCTTCCCGACACACACTGTCGTTTTCCACGATAGTGTATTCGAGCGGCTGATCGTCCGGCAACATCGCGACAAGCGGAAGGTAGCTTGCTGCCAAACCACCACCGAAATCGAGAATACGAAGCGTGCGATCACGGCGCGCGGCCACCGCAGCGACGAATGACAAAGCATAGTCTCGAGTTTCGGCGACGGGCGGAATTTCGCACACGTCTTGCGAAGCGGCGATGGCCTCACAGGCACGGGTACGAATCTTTTCTAACCAAACGTCGCCTTCGAATGAACTCCGGTCGCCGCCAGCTTCGGCAAACGAGCCGAACACCCCGTCCCAAATACGAAATCCTTTTTCGATCGGCGTGTTAGCCACGATGCCACGACCGGGAGCGATTGTGCTCACGCAGATTCAAATAAGCGCTATTGCGTATTGACATGCGCGGCCTTTCGATCGGATACCGGTGTCGCGGTCGTTCCGAACTACGCCGCTCTCGTTGACATGCTCGCAACGGCGGCTAGCCCTAAAGCGCAGATCGGTGAACGCGCCGAAAACGATCGGTAAATCCCGTCGCCATGCAGATCTGTCACGGTTCCTCGACACACAATTCTGTGTCGCACCAATGACTGAAACTGACTGAATCGGACTCCGAGGCAACGGCGCCATTAAACGCTGTGCTATCCGCAAGACTTCCCGATGAGGTGTGCTCAGTCAGAAGACGGAATTACGTTGCGCTCCGTCCCCGCCGTTACGACGCTCTTCTTGGGAACAGGCAGGAAACGGCGCTGCAGGTTCGATATCCGCCGCTGAATGGCCTTTCTGAGATGCCGTTGGAGTGAGCCGCGAATGGCCAAGTGATTTTTGATGCCGAAGCTACGGCACTCGACATATTTGATTCCGCCATTTGCAGCGAGAACCTCGTTCACGCGCTTACGGAAGGTGGGACTGCGAGCCGCGACGTCACTGGCAAAGGGTACGCCCGCCGCCATGCACTTTTTGCAAACAGTGCTGGACCTACGGGCGGCGAAAATCTTTTCTTCGGTCGTGTCGAGATACGAGGGAAAAAGCTTGTATTTGTCACCAAACGTGGCGCAGCAAAGTCCGACCGAGCCGTCGGCGTTGATGACCAGCCAATCGCCCTCGATCTGCGGACATTTTTCATGATCGATTTCCAACGACATCTCTTGCCATTCCTGAGGCGAGAAAATGAATTTGCCTAATACATTGGTCTTCTCGTCGGCAAGATTGCCGCGTCCTTCGAGCGAATCGAGCACGTCATCAAGAGCGAGGGTATAAGCGACGGAAAACAAATAATCGCACTTCAATGCCGCCAAAATCCGCTGCAGCGCTGCCAGATTCTCACCGCCATTGTCCTTATAGAGATGATAATGGATCAGAAAATCAGTGTCGGGCGAGTAGCGCTTTATGAGATTCCAAGCGCGGAAGATAGTCCCGATGACCGTGTCGATGTCGCCCTTATAATGTGTGGCGTTGTAGGTTTCCTTTTCGAAGCCCGACAACGATATCGACAGACCCGCCGGCCGTGCCTTGATCGCGCTTTCCAGATGCTTGACCGCGTTACCGTTGGTCGAAAGACCGGCCTCCCATCCACGTTCCCTGATCGCGGTGATCATATCACCGATGCGGTTGTGCATAATCGGCTCGCCCCACACGTAGAGACTGATAACCTGTTTCTGATGGGGGTGGGCTTGCTCGATCTTGTCGAGCACCTTCAAGAACAAATCGTAGTCCATGAGGCCTTTATAGGCCGGCGCACCGTGGAGCTCGGCGTACTTCTCGCGACGCGCACAGGATGGGCATTTGAGATTGCACGTACCAACAATATCAATGGCGTACAGGGTCATGGTTCATTCAACTCCAGGCTCCGTCGCTTGCCCGCTATAGAGCAGCGCAGAATAGCTCAGCTTCAAGTTCTCATCCAACGACCGCGGCGTAATTTATCAGGATTGTCCAGCCGCTATTTGGCATAAAACAGAATTTCCGCAAGCCGCTTGCGCATACTCTGCGGCAGAACTCTACCGGCAGCGGTCAAGACCGGATTGATCGTTGTGTAAACGCGACGATCAAACGAAAGTTCGCGCTCGAACAGCTGTTTCTGTTCCGCAAATCGCCTGCTGACCCATTCGTACAGTTCGATATCGTAGGAATTACATTCTTCAATGATACGGATCAGTCGAGGCGGAACATCTGTCAGCCTCGGACGATCCTTGGTAGCATTCTTGTACTCGTTGTGCAAACGGCGCATGGGCCAGCCATATATCCTGCGAATCAACAGACCGAGCTCGGTCATCTGCTCGACCGGCGCGATGGCTAAAAAATGCTCATCAATATTGCGCTTGGCCGCTTCGAGGTGACGGCGCTCTACCGACGCAGTATGTGATATAATCTCGTCGGCTTTCGTCGTATTTGTATCGAGATCGGAGCAGCCGCTTACGGCCCTCACTTGAGAAGTCTTGCAGATTGATATCGCCGCGGCTCTCTACATACTCCTCGAATGTAATAGTTCTGCCGTCTTTGAGAAAATGTTCGTTTATCTGCATGCGAAAATAGAATAATGAAATAACTCTCTCGACCGGATGACGGAGCACAGTAATATACTTGGCAGGTCTGTCGAACATCCGATGCACGCCAAAGGGCACGTGTCCGGCGACATAGCGAATGCGCTCTAAGCCAAAATTCTCTAGCTGCTGCTGACAACATTCATAAGTAGCGAGACCTAGCGCGCTGTACCGCACTACGCCGTGACTGGTCCATTCGAAAACATCGTCACGCTTGAAGCCATGCTTCACCATGCTGCTCAGCGACGTGCCCCCCGTCTTGGGGATATGCATATGGATGAGGACGTCGGGAGCGGTCGGTCTGCCGCCAGCTTTCGACAAAGCGTTACCGGCATCGGCGTTTCGATTCGTCGGATGCATTTCCATGAACGGCTTTCTCGTTTCCTGAAGTTCTATCGTTTTTGGCACGAACGCGGCGGTTCGAATTGCCGCGCTCAACCTATGACGTCCGTTGCCGCGTTAATCGCTTTCGTCACGCGACTGCAACCTGCGGAAGGCGTTCGCGGCCAAGCTCGCGCAGGCTCGGATAGGCGGCGTCGCGCTTCGACACGATGGGAGCCGCAATCGGCCAATCAATGCCGATTTCGGGGTCGTTCCAAATCACGCCATTCTCATCGTCATGTCGGTAAAGCCGGCTCACCTTGTAGTGCAAATCGGCAACTGCGCTGAGCACGCAAAAGCCATGCGCAAATCCCGGCGCCATATAGAGCTGCCGCGGGCCCTCATCGCTCAGTTCCACGCCGTACCAACGGCCGAAACTGGCTGAATCAGGCCGCAAATCGACGCTAACGTCGTAAATTCGACCGTGCACGACGGTAACAATCTGCGCCTGCGGGTGTCTGACCTGAAAGTGCAGGCCGCGGAGCACGCCTTGTTGCGAGCGCGAATGATTGTCCTGCACGAATATTTCGGCGATGCCGTGTCCGCGATAGCGCTCGGCCTGAAAGCTCTCCAGGAAAAACCCGCGCTCATCGTGAAAACACTGCGGTTCGATCAGCAGCAATCCCGGAAGCGGCGTGTGCTCAACACGCATCTATACCTGCCACGGCCGCATCGTTGCGCAGAAGCAACCTCCCTGCCCTCATTTCGCCGGTTGCCAATAATTGCGAATGCGTTCGCCGGCATAGAGCGCCACTGACAAAGGCAGCATCAGCACAAGCAGGAGGCGCGCGCGGCCACTCTTTAATGCCGCCAGCGTATGTCCAAGGGTCTTGCCGGAGAACCAGCCAACGACCGGCAGCATGGCTGCACCCTTCAGAAATGGCAGAGGTGAATCAAAGAAATATTCCAAGTCGTTATTGAGCAGCCAACTATAGTAATACCAACGACCCAGCGCATGATGGCCCCGGCTCCCTCGCTGGGTCACCGTTATTCCGGTCGCCGCATCGTTGACGTAGTAGATCCGAACGACTTCATTCAACCAACGAGTCTTGAATTTTTTCGCGACGTCGAACCAAAGCATCCCCTCCGGCACGTAAGTGCCGGGAATCTCCGGGAACGGGTATTGCCGCAAAATATCGGTCAGTCCCAATATCACTTTTTCTCCGCGAATATGGTCGGTATAGATCATTTGGCGCAAATCCG
The DNA here is from genome assembly GCA_963743395.1 of uncultured Alphaproteobacteria bacterium. Classification (GTDB taxonomy): domain Bacteria; phylum Pseudomonadota; class Alphaproteobacteria; order Rhizobiales; family Xanthobacteraceae; genus BOG-931. Next base: position 249,228 of record CAVUPV010000005.1, on the reverse strand, counting down.
CGTCATACGGATTGACCGGAAATTCGTCACCGACAATCTTGCCGTTTTGATCGCGGCAAAGGCCGCCCACCGAATAAAAAGAATGCCGCTCGCTTTCTGGAATACTAATCCAGCCGCGCTTTAACTTTCCAAGCGCATCCGGAGGCAACGCGTCGTCGGAATCGAGCACGGTGAACAAGAGTCCGCGCGCTTCGTTGAGCGCAAGATTGTGGGCAAAGTGCTTACCGGAATGGTTTTGGCGCAAATAGCGAATGGGAAAGTCGGCGGATTCCATCCAGCCAGCGACCAATTCATCCGTCCCGTCTGTCGATCCGTCATCGACCACCAACCATTCGAAATCACGCAACGTTTGAACGCGCAGGCTTTCGAAGGCACGATGCAGCGTGTGCGCTCGATTGTAAGTTGCCGTGAAGATCGTAATGAGCGTTCGACCGGACATTTGGCTTATATTCGCAGACCACTGTTCGAGGTGCTCAGCCGGCGCGACGATAGACATATTCATCGCAGCCCGAACCAAATAAGCCCGTCGAATAAGGTTGCACTTTGCTGCGAACGTGGGTGAAGCCGAGACGACCCAACTCGCCGGCAACTTCTACCGGTCGAATTGATTCATAGGGATAGCCGCCGACCCAGTCGCGGACACTGTGATTGAACGTCATTCCGCGATTGCCGCTGTAAGTGGCAACATAAGCGCGATAGTTCCGTCCCAGCAGCACGAAGGCGAGATGCATTAGCTTGGCGTAAATTGCACAAGCAAGTCGCTGGGCGGCAGGGGACGCACTAACATACCAGCGCTTTTCCAACTTCCAGAGCCAGCACAGCCGCGTTTTGCGGTAAAGAGCGAAAACAAAAGCACCGGCTGGCGCGACCAGTTGCGAGGCGTTTTCGATCGCCTCATCCATCGCACCGGTATGGTGCAGTACGCCCCACGAATATACGACGTCGAAGGAGCCGAGCTTTGCAAGGTAGTTGCGATCGAGAATCGAACCTTGCTCCACCAGCCAGTGAGCTGTCGCCCGGAAAATATCGGTCGCGCAGAAGCTTCGTGCATTCCACCGAATCAACGTCAAAATCGAATGAATGAACCAACGCTCCCAGGCGCCGCGCCGCCAGCGAGCTTAAGCCGCTGCCCGATCCGATGTCGAGAAAGCGCAGACCATCCAATCTTTCCCGTCCGAGTAGCCATTGCAGCGACTTTTCGGCTTCAGTGATGCGCGCAGCATCGAGTTCGACGAGGAACGATTTCCAGTTCTCGCCGAATGCGAAGCGCCGGTCGCAGGACGCGGCAACTTCGTTGGCAGTATCAGGCTGCAAGTCTTTTATTGTCACGAGGCCCTGTAGGACTACGGCGAACGCTCACGAGGCGCTCCGGCAACCGCGTCACGCTGCTCGGTTCGCAACCGCGATGCACTACGCTTGCGTAGCCACCCGCGAACGGTCGCGGTATTGCGCTCAAAGGCAAAATAGAAAGCCACAGCCACCAGAATACAAACAACAATGCGAATGCCGTAAACGGCTAATGAGTGAACCGACAGCGTATCCGCTTTTTCGAAGAGAAGCCCGAACGCCGCGTCGGTCGGCCGATGAGTGAGATAGAGTGTATAGGAAAAACCGGCCAACGCCGCTGCCAATCCTCTCATCCGCCACAACGAGCTATTCACGGGTTTGCTCGCAAGGAACGGCAGCATCCCGCCGACGCCGACGCACATCAAAGCCTCTGCCACGATCGGAGGCAGGTAGGTGACGGAAACCATCGACCTGCTATCGGCGGCAAGTTCGTAGAAAACTGTGCCGATAAGCGCCAGACAGACTCCGATCACAGCCAACAGTCCCTTGAAGCGGATATCGCGTCGCGTACTGACGAAGGCGCCGAACATCCAAAACACCAAATATCGTGTTTGCAACACGACGAAGACGAGACAGCAAACAGCCAGTACCAAGCCGGCGATCGAATTCAAACGTCTCGAGGCGACGTAAGCTAAAGTTCCCGCGAGGATATAGAACCAGATCTCGTATGTGAGCGACCACAGAACCCCGTTGTTTGTCAGGCTATCCGCCACAGATTTCGTTCAGCCCCACCATATTGGCGATCAACTGACCGATAGGAGGGGGCTGCCGGTAAAAGAAAATATCGACAGCCGCCGTAAACAGGCACGCTGGAATAAGCGGGATTAGGATGCGCGTCGTACGGTCGACAATATAATCGTATTCCTCAAATCGGCCGTCGCGAAGGCGTGTCAGAGACCTGCCCGCCGACCAGAAAACCACTCAGCACGAAAAACACTATGACGGCTTCATACGCCACGCGCGTCACAAAGAAAAACAACGCGGTGAGCATACTGTGCTGCGCGACCGGCAAGGCTCCGTATTCAACAAATGAATTTCCTCGCAAATGCGCCACCAGGACGGTCAGCGCCGCGATTCCTCGCATAAGGTCGAGCCCAATCATTTGCGATTGGCCCTTACGTTTCTGCTCGCTCGGCAATGAGTTGGACTGCATCTGACGAACTTTTTGGTGGACGAGACCGAGAGACGGCAGGGAGAACTTACAGCCGCAAACGGCGCCTTTTACGGATTATGGTGCGCTGGGATTTCTTGCCACGCAGACGACATAGGGTGAAAGAAAGCGCGTCGGCGTGACCCGGATGCCCATTCGTTCAACCACCCAAACGGCTGCCGTCGCGGCAATCAGCATGCCGCGGGCAAGCTTGTTGACGATTTGAGGTCTCAGATTCGAATGGTTTATCACCGCAAAATTGGCCGACATCAGATACCCGCATTGCAGAACCGCGAGTCCGCACTTTTCATGGGCAGCCCGAAGGGCTTCGCTGTCCAACGGAACGTGCTTGTCGTAAATGATACGATCGAGCCAACGCTGTCCCATTCCGATAATCCCGACCATATTGGGAATGACGGTCATGATGAGCCCTGCCGGTTTGGCCAACGCCGCGCAGGCGCGGATTGCGCCGGCAGTATCCGGGAAATGTTCCACAAGACCGAACGACAATACGATGTCGTAGCGCGCCTTCATGTTTTCAGGGGGGTTGAACATATCCGCTTGAACGATCTCTCCTTGGCAGCCGGCTCTACGCAGAAGTTCGCTAGCGCGGGCGCAACCGATCGCGGTGTAATCAAGGCCGGTGACCGTAAATCCGTGTATTTTTGCGAAATACGGCAACCATTTAGATTGCGCACAGCCTATTTCAACGAGCCTTCCATTTTGTACGCCCGCTGTTTGCAAGATGTCGCTGAAGTAACGATGAAAAACCATGTTCGCATGGCTTCTTAGGCTGCGATCCGACAGGTCAACCAGCTTCGGCAATTCAACGGATTGCCAGGTGCCCTCCCAATAGGAACGCTCGGTCAGCGAAACGTGCTGATCTTGACTATTCATCGAAGCTCCGGCGGATCGAAGCGATCACCCTGTCGGCGTCCCGGCTCGCTCAGTTCGGGATAGATCGGCAACGAGAGAATTCGATCGGCGAGCTTGTCAGTTACCGGCAAGCCGCCTTCCGGCACGACGACTTTCTCGGCGTAACCCTGCTGGCGGTGCACGGGAATCGGATAATGCGCCGCGCTGCCGATCTGATCGGCGGCAAGATGCGCCATCAGATCGTTGCGCTTGTCGCTTTGCACGACATAGAGATGATAGGCGTGGACGCTATCGGCGCGCGTTGCCGGGCACGTGAGCGGTAAGCCTTCGAACTCCACCCCGTAGTGGCGCGCAATCGCAGCACGCCGCGCATTATCGGCGTCGAGATACGGCAGTTTCGCCGACAGTATCGCGGCCTGCAGCGTGTCGAGCCGCGAGTTCAATCCGGCCTCGTGGGTCTCGCGCGCTTCGTCCCAGCCATATTGGCGAAGCCGCCGCACGCGGGCCGCCCACTCGGCATTGTTGGCGATCACCATGCCGCCATCGCCAATGGCTCCGAGATTCTTGGTCGGATAGAAGCTGAAGCAGGCCATATCACCAAAACTACCGACAGGCTTGCCTCGGTAGCGGGCGCCCGCGGCCTGGGCGCAGTCCTCCAGGACGTAAATCTCCCGCCGGCGCGCGATCGTGAGGATCGCAGCCATGTCGGCCGGCTGTCCGTAGATATGGACAGGAACAATCGCCTTGGTGCGCGGCGTGATCGCCCGTTCGATCAGCGATGGATCGATCGTGTAATACGCCTCTTCGACGTCGACCAGCACGGGAGTCGCACCGCATGCCAGCACCGCGGCAACCGTCGCCACCGCAGTGTGCGAGACGGTGATGACCTCATCGCCTGGACCGACTTCGAGCGCCTTCAGCGCCAGGATGAGCGCATCGGTGCCGCTTGCGACGCCGACGCCATGTGTCATGCCGCAATAATCCGCGAAGGCGCGCTCGAAATCGTCGACTTCCTCGCCGAGAATGTAGGAGCCGCTGTCGAGGACGCGCGCTGATGGCGGCATCGATCGGCTGTCGATGCGCACGATATTGAGCCAGCGGCCACGCCCAGGGGATCGAGGGGACGGAACTCACGCGACGATCTTCACTTCCGGAACGTAGATGAGCCATCGGCCGCCCGCCGCCATGAAGGCCTGCTCCTTGCCGCGAATTTCGGCGGCGTGATTCCAGGCAAACAGCAGCGCGCAATCGGGATACCGGCGTGTGAATTCGGCATAAGGCTTGACCGGAATATGCGCGCCCGGCGACAGCTTGCCTTGTTTGATGGGCGTCGTGTCGGAAATATATTCGACGTGATCCGGCGTGATGCCGCAATAATTGATCACCGTCGTGCTTTTCGAGGTCGCGCCGTAGCCGACCACCCGCTTTCCCTGATTACGCAGATCATCGAGAATCTGCATCAGTGCTCGTCCGCGAGTTCTCGCACTGACTCCGGAAGCGCCCATAGGTTTCGAGGCGATCGAGCCCTTGAGCGTTCTCCTTTTCGAGCTGGGCGGCGACGCGCGGCGATATGGGCCGCTTTCCCGCCGGCGCCAGCATGTAGCGCATCGAGCCGCCATGCGTGATCTGCGAAGCGACGTCGATCAGTTCGAGGCCGTGTGGCGCGAAGGCGCGCTGCACCGACGTCACCGAGAAGATGTAGACATGCTCGTCATAAATCTGGTCGTACGAGATCTTCTCGATCATGTCGCCGAGATACGGATCTTCAAAGATAAAGACCCCGTCCGGCTTCAGCAGCTGCTGCACGCCGGCGGCGACGCCGGGCAGATCCGGAATGTGGCACATCACGTTGGCCGCCAGAATAGCGTCGGCGCCACCGTGCTCGGCGACGATCTCGGCGGCAAGCCTGCGATCAAAAAATGCACTGATTGTGTGAATACCGCGGCCGCGCGCGACTTCGGCTACGTTATCCGACGGCTCGATGCCCAAATGCCTGATACCGCGGTCATGGAAGTGCCGCAGCATGATGCCGTCATTGCTGCCGAGTTCGACGACGAACGGGTCGGGACGGCCGCTGAGTACGTCTCCAATCACTGCGCCGGCGAATTTTTCGAAATGCGCCTGCATATAGCGCGAGGTGCTGGAGTAGAAAGCGTATTGCGCATGAAACATCTTATCGGGCCGCGGCTGCTCCACGATTTGAAACATGCCGCATCGCTCACAGAACGCTGGAGCAAGCTCAAAAAAATATTCATCAGCGATCTCGCTTGGCGCTAAAAAGCCGTTGGCGATCGGCATGCGGCCGAACGACATAAAAGCCTTGATCGGCGCGTCGCAGATGCGGCATCGCGAGGAAGACCGGCGCTCGGCGATCAAGGTTGCGTCCATCAGAGCGGCGCGGTCAGCAGACGGGAGAGGTAGTCGTGGTATTCGCTGTTGACCGTCGAATTGGCAATGCGCGCAAGCCCTGCCGCGTCGATAAAGCCCATCCGGTAGGCAATTTCCTCCGGACAGCCGATCATGACGCCTTGGCGTTCCTCGATGGTGTAGATGAACTCAGAGGCCTGCAGCAGCGAGTGCTGCGTACCGGCATCAAACCAGGTGAAGCCGCGACCGAGCTTTTCTGCATTGAGGCGGCCTTGCTTCAGATAGGCTCGATTGACGTCGGTAATTTCGAGTTCTCCACGCGGCGACGGCTTGAGCTTACGGGCCACGTCGACGATCGAAGCGTCGTAAAAATATAGTCCGGTCACCGCCCAATTCGATTTCGGCTGTGCCGGCTTTTCCTCTATCGTCAGCGGGCGATCGGCCGCGTCGAATTCCAGCACTCCGTAGCGGCTGGGATTCCTTACCCAGTGACAGAACACCGTTGCGCTGGCGCCGCTGGCCGCAGCGCGATCGATGAGCCCGGCGAATCCCGCACCGTAAAAGACATTATCGCCGAGAATGAGCGCACACCCCTGTCCGTCAATAAATTCCTCGCCGATCAGAAAGGCCTGAGCAATTCCGTCGGGCTCAGGCTGAATGGCGTATTGAATGCTGATGCCCCACTGCCGCCCGTCGCCGAGCAATGCTTCAAAGCGGGATAGTTCCGGCTCCGTCGTAACTAATAAGACTTCGCGGATGCCCGCGAGCATAAGCGTGGTCAATGAATAGTAGATCATCGGCTTGTTGTAGATCGGCAGCAGATGCTTGCTGCTAACGATCGTAAGCGGCCACAACCGCGACCCGACACCACCTGCCAGTACGATCCCCTTTGTTGTGGCGCGCATCGCTCCGACAATACTCAATGCGCCGCTACCGAGAGGCCGGCAGAAAGTGATTGAGCCTCGGCGAGCGCGTGCAGGCGCGTTCGGCGCCCCATCAGTTCGTTCCAGGTTCCGGTCTCGACAACGCGTCCGTCCTCGATGACGTAGATGGAATCGGCCGCCTGCACCGAAGCCAGTCGATGCGCAACGAGCATTATTCCCATCTCTTTGCGCAGCTCCTCGATCCTACCCAGTAATTCGGCCTCCGATTCGCCGTCAAGCGCGCTCATCGGCTCGTCCATCAGTAAAAGGATAGGCTTTGCCAACAGCGCGCGCGCAATGCCCAAACGCTGGCGCTGGCCCCCGGAAAGCTTGACGCCCTGATCGCCGATAACGGTATCAAATCGATCGGGCCAAGCTTCAATAAAGTCGTAGGCATGCGCGCGTCGCGCCGCCAGTAGGATTTCAGCCTCCGACGCGACAGGATTGACGAAGGCGATATTGTCCCGAATTGAGGCATGAAACAAAATGGTTTCCTGCGGCACATAGCCGATAGCTTGACGCCAGGAGTTAAGCGGCGCGGAAGCGAGCTCGTGATTTCCCAGTCGCACTGAGCCGGCCGTTGGATCAACCAAGCCAAGCAAGGTATGCACCAACGTCGACTTGCCGGCGCCGGATCGGCCGACGACGGCGATCATACCTGGAATCGGTAGCGTCAAATTGATCTGGTCCAGCACCGTCCGCTCACCGAATTTTACTTCCAGGTTCCGTATTGTCAGAGCCGCAGGTAAGTCGATCTTCAGTGGCGCGCTCGCCGTATCCCGCCGTTCGACTTCCGCTTCCGCCGCTGTTTGCAATTGATCGATTGCCTTGATGGCGTGCAGATTACCGTTGAGGTAATGCAATTGGGCCTGCACGATGGTCAACCGCGGGAACAGGCGGCCGAACAGCGCCAGCACGATGACGACATTTCCTGGCGCCACGCCCATGCCCTTGCTGGCGAGCACGAGAATGATCGCAAGGCCGATAAAAGCCATGTATTCCAGAAGACTGCGGACCAATCCGGGCATGGTGCCGCCGAATGCATTGGCCTTCTCAAGCTTATGAATCAGCGGCTCGATACGGGCAGCCGCACGATCCACGCCGGCGCTCGCTTTGATGAACTTAGCCCCGGCGAATTGCTCGTCGAGCATGGTCTGCAATTCGGCGCTAAGCGGGGCCAGGCTTTGACCGGCCGAATAGCTCTTCCTATAAAGATTCACCATCGTCAAAGCGGCGGCGAATGCAAAGCCGATAAGGCACAACGTGGCCTGCCATGCGATTAGCAACGACATGGCGACATAGATCACCGACACCACCGCACTGCCGAGCAGCGATAGCGTGATCGTAAAGGCCCGGCCCAACCGCTCGCTCTCGGTAATGATCGCATTGGTCAATTCACCGGCTTTTCTGCCGGTAATGAAACTCCACTTTGCCCCCATGAACGCCTTGAACATTTCCAGCTGACGTTGGGCTTGATAGCGTCGCGCAAGGCTGACACTCCACCAATTCAGCACCAGCGAAAGGACTAGCTGTATTGTGGCAATTACAATAATGACAGCGAGGATTTCAAAGGTGCTGTTCGCCCCGATGAGTCCAAGGCATTTATCGATGACCTTTGTCGCCACACCCTGGCTGCTCGCCGCCGCCACGCCGATGAGGCTGAGAAGCGGCAGGAGGAGCACGATCGAGATGCTTTCGCTGATTCCAACAAGCGCCGTCAAAGCAATCAGCACCGGAAATCGCCAACGCAGACGCTTCGTAAGGTCATCGAATAACAGTCGATACAGATTCATAGAATGTGTGTTGCAGTCGCGTTTCCTGAGGGGTTCGCGGGTCGTTCGAGAGAAATGCCGCTCGGACATCAGAACCGTTTTATAGCCAAGCTAAAGCCAAGTTCGGCTGCCGTCGGTGCGCAGCATTCCTGAAAACGCACCGGCATAATCCGTGAACGTTTCCCACGACAACGTAGCGCTGATCTGATCGAGTTCGCCGCGCGTGCGTTTCAACTCTTCCTCCGAAGCACCGGCATCCGCTAGCTTCGCGATCACGCCGGCGCGCTCGCGGCCGGCCGGGAAGCGCGGAAGCGACTGCCAATATTTGACCGAACTTGGCCACTTTTTCCGTATGATGTTCTTGGCTTGCATGACCGGCCCGTAGTTCATTGAAAGGAAATTCCGGAAGCGCCTTTCGATCAGCGCACGAACCTGCTCGTCAATCTCCGCCTCGTCGGCGCCTGCGGCAATGGCGGCAGACGAAATGCGCGCGACGACGTCGTGAACTTCGGAGGTGAGACGGCTACGCAGAAGGTGGCGGACCCAATCTCGCGACGGGTCGGCAGTCATTGAAGTGCCGATCTGCGAATAATAGGTAATTGTCGCTTTGTTGGTCCGCACTTTGCCCAATGTTAGCGTCCGCATGGCATGATACGCTTCGTGCAGCATCAAGTCGGAAAAATCGATTTCCGCGACTTCACGCCAGATGATTGCTAACCCTTCGGTGCGATAAACCGCGTAATAAATTAATGATGTGAGGCCGCCCTGCCGCAACCGCGCCGCGACTTCGGACGCGCATACATCTTCGCATTCGTAGTTCATACGAAAACAACTGAGCCGGCCGTGAATGCCGGCGCCGGGATTGCCGAGCCCCGAATAGACCGAAAACGCGGTCGGCCGGCCGCGCGCGGCGACGTAATCCGGGTTGGCTTCGAGAAACTCGAGCGCCCGCTCGATACCGTTGAACCCGAGAAAGTCGTCATTGTCCGCCAACATCGCATAAGGTGTACGGATGCGTCCGAGCGCGTCAGACATTTTGGCAAAGAACCGGCTGTAGCTCGCGTCATCCGGATAGCGCACATATTCGATATCCAGGTTCGGAAACACCTCGCGGCTATTTTCGAGATGTTGCGCGATGGCTTCATTGACCTGTCCGTCCGCAATCAAAAAACGGTACGGCAAGCGCAGCCTGTTGGCGTGCCATAGAAACCGCAATGTAAAGAGATGCCGGCCCTTTAACGGCAGCACGATCGTTAAGCGCGGCGCCACATCCCGGCTACCGGTCACGATCCGGTATCAATGGGTTGCAACATGTCGCGGATGCGGTGGGTGAATGCCGTCAACTGTCGGAGAATTTTCAACACGGCGCCCTCTCCGGGATGCGGGTCGCCAAGCACATAAAGGGTCGGCATGCCTAAAGCGCGCCTGACCCAGCTCTTGAGCGGACGTGCGTAGGCCACGTGGCGCAATTGGCGCGCCACGGTGCGATCGCTAAAGACGATTTCGCCGGCATTGTTGAAGAAAACATAGCAAGGCGGCTTACGATCGAGCGCCGCGGCGACGGATTGCGGCGCCACGCCGAGCACGGAAAATTCTGCCTCGCGCAGAAAGAACAGGTTGGTGCCGACGCATCCAAGCAGCCTGTATCCTTTGCGTGCCGCCAGTTCGTCAAGCGCAGCCGCCGACGATCCCATAAAGGCGCGGCCGCCGCGATCGATAAATCTCACCTCCGGAGGGAACGAGATATTATGCTCGACGATCACCATCGTCGGGTGAAACCGCGTAATCGCCTCCCAGACATCATACTCGTTGCCGTCGATGTCGATCGACAAGAGATCGAAATCCTCCGGAATGCCTTGTCGCTCAAGAATGCAGTCGAGCGACGATTCGCCCGACGCCGTGACCAGGCTGCACAGCGCCGTTATGGCGGGATACGCTGCCGCGGTCCTTTTCAAGCTTTCATATTTGCGCCGGTCAGCCTCGATATAAACGGATCGCCATTCGTCATGAGCGACCAGGTTGAAAGTATTGGAAAGCGCGCGGCCGTCCCAGGCGCCGAATTCGACGCAGATGCAGTGGCGCGGAGCAATCCGGCTGAAGACCCATTCGATAACGCCGTCCTCGCCATGCTGCGAATAGACGTTACGCTGAAGCGTCTTTAGCTTATCGGCGAACTTCAATTCATTCATCGGGTGTCGACGGTTGCGATGATATTTGGATCGAGGCTAGCCTGCTACGTCGCGCGGCGCATTCACAGCGGCCGCCGCATTACGAAACGCCACACACGGCCCAGGAGCAGCCGGACCGCCGACGTCTGCCAGTACAAACGAAATTCTGACGCGACCGCGCGCTTGGAGAAGTCGAATGCTATGCCGAGGGGCGCAAAGTGCCGAACGGCATCCGGCAGCAATTTTCCACGCTGCAATACGTGACGGTATAAGATCGCTGTACTGCCGTCGCATACGCTGAAGAACGGCTCAGTTATGGCGTCGCTTCGACGTGAACCCTTCAACTCAAAACTCCAGGCCGACTCTCCCCGGCGCAACAAATCTAATAGCAATTGCCGATCCCAAAACGCGACCTGCAAGGAGGCGCGATAGGGCGCACCTTTGGCGATAACACCAATTTCGGGATTCTCTGGGCAACAAGCGTTCGGCTTAGGATTTGGCACCAAACGGAGATATGCCGCATTGTTGGCGACCATCAAAGCGTGCATGCGCTCGATAAGCGCCGTCTCGACCGGAGCGGTCAAAAAGAAGTCATCCAGCATCAACAGCACAAAACGGCTCGATATAAGCTCCAGTCCGCGCGAGAGAGTTTCCGACCAAGAAAAATCGTCGCCGACGCACAAAGCAGTAACACGCATGTCAGGAAACGTGAGATGGTTGCTGATCAAATACAATGGATAGGGTACATCCGGCCACAGGCGAAAAAACAAACTGAAAAACGCTGGCCACAAGTCCGCGCAGCCATCATAGGAAACGACCACCGCAGCCACGTCGGACGCCGACTGCTTTGCCGGAATTAGCGCCACCGGCGCCCCATCTAGACTCTCACCGCAATTCGTTTCGCTGGCCAAATTTTCCACGCTACCGCACTCCGGGTGAGACGAGGTCACCCGAACACACAAACGCAACACTCGTCGACGCGGGCCGCGGCTAGGCCGCGGCGACCAAATCCGCGTCCAGAACCACCCGAACCTTGCGGCCCAGAAGATCGAGCAGGATCGCGATCCGCTCGCGCTCCACCATACCTTCGAACAGTCCGAGACAGGATGAGAACGCGCCATCGAGTACGCGAACCTTGTCGCCTGGACAGAACGGCGGCCGATATTCGAGTTTGATGAATCCGTTGGCATCCTCGCGGCTTTTGAGCGCCGCGACGATGCCGTCTGGCACCGCGGTCGGCTCGTCGCCATTGCAAACGAGCCGCGCGACGCCGACGGTCGAGTAGATCGAGCGCCACCTTTGCGTCACAGTATCGACGGCAACAAACACATAACGCGGGAATAATGGCGCGGCGACGGTTTCGATCCGCCGCGCATGCCGGCGCCGCTTCAGATAGCGCGGAAAGTATATCTCAAAACCCTGGCGGCTAAGATGGGACGTCGCTTTCGCCTCGGCGTGCGGCTGGGTATGGGCGACGAACCAGCGCGGTTGGAGTTCGATCGTCATGCGACGCTCTCCGTTGCGGGATTGATGCGGATACCTAAAAGCGCCGGCACCAGGACGCGGCCGGCCTCAAGCTCGGCAACCACGGCCTGCACCGATTCGCGCGTCGCCTGAAGGTCGGTCACGACCACTGCATCAAATCCTCCCGGCACCGCCGCGATGGCTTTGACGACCGGGGTGCCGACGAAGCGGTCGGTCTCGGATTTGGCGTCCACCACCGCGACAATGGCGATGCCCTGTTCGAGCGCGCAGATCGTTGCGATCTCGGCCAGGTCCGATACGCCGATGAGCGCCAGGCGATTCCAGCCGCGCGCGCGCGCGATCTTGAGAACGGACGAGCAGTCCTCGCGGGCGCGGCGAAAGAAAGAAAATGAGGTGGATAGATATTCGACCGTGAGGCGCGATTTTTCGGCAAAGCCGTGCGGCGTCAGGTAATAGGCGTAGCGGCGCGGGGGGGCTTGGCCGACCTTGACCAGGCCCTTCTTGACGCAGCGTTTCAGGTAGGCGTTGACGAGGCCAAGCGCGATGCCGAGATCGGACGCAAGCTTACGCTGCGATTGGCCGCCGTCGCGCTCAACGGATTCCAGGAGCCCGAGCACAATTCGGGCGTTCTCGGGTTCATCGTTGCGCGCGGCTTGGGGCATCACCCAGCCCTCCCATCCGGCCAACCAAGTACCGTGTTCACGGCATGAACGTCAAGCTTGTTGTTCAGATGGTGAACATAGCTAAGCCATTATGAAATAAACAGAATTTATTTACGCTTTTGGGCCGCCAAACATGCTCAGCTCAACCAACCCGCAAATCGCGTGCGCCGCCACGATGTGAATTTGCTGAATCTGGGGCGTTTCGGCCGACGGCGCGGCGAGGCAATGATCGCACAGCGGCTGCATGGTGCCGTTGGCCGCCGTCCCGGCAAATCCGACCGTAATCAAGCCACCCTCCCGCGCGGCTTTCAGCGCCGCGACCACATTCGGTGAACGTCCCGACGTCGAGATTGCGATGAACACATCTCCCGGTCTGCCGAGCCCGCGCACCTGACGCGCGAAAGTCTGGTCGAAGCCGTAATCGTTGCCGACCGCGGTGAGCACGGATGTATCGGTCGTGAGCGCAATGGCCGGCAGCGGATTGCGGTCGAAGTTCAAGCGCGACAGGAATTCCCCGGCGATGTGCTGGGCATCCGCGGCGCTGCCGCCGTTGCCGGCGATCAGCAATTTATGCCCGCTGCGAAATGCATCGGTGATGGCAGTGGCGATGGCATGAATGGCGGCGCGCAAATCTGAGTCTTCAGCCGCGCGCGATAGCGTCTCGCAGGAGCGACGGAAATGCTCAGCCACCAAATCGTTTTGGGCACCCAATTTTTGGCCTCGCACGCTGTTCTTGCGAATCGTCACGACGAGCCTCAAGCGGCTGTGCACCTAACATAAATCTATTGTGATATGAAAGGGCGCTGGCGCGGCGCGATAACAGAGAGGAACCGATGCGGACTGGCGAGCATCCGCTCAATTCCGATGGTGTGTGGTGCGAAATATTGACGTTGGGCGCGCCCGGCCGGCCGGCGCTTTTTTTGGATCGTGACGGCGCCGTCGTCGAGGAGACCGACTATCTGAGCCGTGTCGAAGATGTCGTTATGATCCCGGGAGCGGCGGAGACGATTGCTGCCGCCAACAAACGCGGCGTCGCCGTGGTCATGGTCACGAATCAGGCTGGAATCGGCCGCGGTCATTACGGCTGGGCGGAATTTGAAGCCGTGCAGCGAGCGATTGTCGCATTTCTGGCTGCCGCAGGCGCAAGCATCGACGCCGTCTATGCCTGTCCGCATCACCCGCAAGGTCAAGGCGCATACGCCCATCCCAATCATCCGGCGCGCAAGCCTAATCCCGGGATGCTGTTGCAAGCCGCAGCCGACCTCGCGATCGACCTCAAGCAGTCCTGGCTCGTCGGCGACAAGGCGATCGACGTGGAGGCCGCGAAACGCGCCGGCATCGCCGGCGCCTTGCAAGTGGCGACGGGCTACGGGAACGCCGAACGCGACCGCGCGTCGGCGTTTGCCGGGCCCCAATTCGACGTCCGGTTTGGCCAATCGATTGCGGATGCGATCAAGCTTCCACTATTCTTGCCGCAAAATGTTGCCTGATCCGCAACAGGTAGATTCGGCCGCCGCACCGGCACCGCGGCTCCTTTACGTCACGGCGGAGGATTGGGCATTCCTATCGCACCGATTGCCGATGGCGCGCGCCGCGCGCGACGCCGGCTTTGAAGTCCATGTGGCGACCAGAGTGCGCAACGGCGCGGCGGCAATCGAAGCCGAGCGATTCATTCTGCACCCGGTGCCATTTGCGCGCGGCAGCCTGTCGCCTCTCGCCGCGCTTGCGACTATCGCGGCGCTGCGCCGCGTTCATCGGGCCGTCACGCCCGACATCACGCATCGCGTGGCCCTGCAGACCTGCGTGCTCGGTATGATCGCAACGCTCGGCAGCCGGACACCGTCCGTAAACGCATTTATAGGGTTGGGGTATTCTTTCACGACCGATAGCGCAAAAGCGCGCGCGCTGCGCCGGCTGATCGGGTCGTGCTGCGTTTCCTCATCAATCGTGACGCCAGTATCGCGCTGGTACAGAACGGCGATGACTTGGCGGCACTGGTATCGCTCGGCATTCCGGCAAGACCGTATCGCGCTGATTTCCGGATCGGGTGTCGATGTCAATCGCTTCACTCCGCTTGCCGAACCACAAGGTCCGCCCACTTTCGGCTTTGTCGGGCGGCTGCTTGAGGACAAGGGAATTCGCACGCTCCTGGCCGCGCATCGATTATTGCGCAGCAGCGGATCTGGACGCCCGATTATTGATCGCCGGGACGCCCGATCCGGCCAATCCGGCTTCGGTGACCGAGGCGGAGGCGAAATCCTGGAACAACGAGCCGGGTGTTTCCTGGCTCGGCCACGTCGGCGATATTGCCGGCTTATGGGCGCACGCGCATGTAGCGGTATTGCCGTCGCGCCGCGAGGGCTTGCCGTTGTCGCTCATGGAAGCTGCCGCCTGCGGGCGCGCCATGATCGCCACAGATGTTCCCGGTTGCCGCGAAATCGTCATTCACGACCAAACCGGCCTCCTCGTTCCCGTCGATGACGCACCGGCCCTGGCGGCGGCGATGGCGCGCCTGGCCGGCTCGCCGGACTTGCGCGCGCGGTACGCCGCAGCGGCAAGGAAACTCGTGGTCGAGAAACTGTCCGCGGAGATTATCGGCAAAAATACCGTGCAATTTTATCGGCGGCTTCTCCGCACATGACGCTCGTCAGCATTCGATTGCACGTGATCCTGAGGCCATGCGATAACTATCAGCGACGGCAGAGCGAGAGTTACCTGAGACGCCAATGATTTCGCTTGAATGGCACGCCCGACTGAGGCGATCGCCCTTATCGAAATGGATCGTGGATCTTAAGGATACGGCCGACTATATTCGTTGGCGACGATTAAAAATCGCGCATTCGACATGTGCCCTGCAAAAGCGCTACGCGATACTCAATCTTCTGCGTGCACACAATCTACAACTCATTATTGAAACCGGAACGTTTCTCGGCGATATGGCCGCGTTCCTGTCGCGACGCGGCTACGCGGTGATCACAATTGAAATCGACGCAAAGCTGGCGGCATTCGCTCGCGCGCGCTTCGACGGAAACAAAAACATTCGCCTGATCGAGGGCGACAGCGGCGCCCTCTTGCCGGCGATCGTCAGCGATATTGACCGCCCGGGGCTGTTTTATCTCGACGCCCATTATTCCGGTCCCGGCACCGGGAAGGGCAGCAGCGATACTCCTATTTCGAAAGAAACCGACACAATCCTTGCACATGCGCCAAGAGGCAGCGTCGTCGTTATCGACGACGCGCGCTGTTTCGGCACTCTTCCCGATTACCCGCCACTGGGTGAATTTATTGACGCGTTGCGGGCACGAGGCATATCCGACGTGAATGTAATAAACGATGCAATCGTCTTTAGCGTACCGAACCGGAATCGGGCGACGATATAAGCCATACTGGCTTCGGCACAAATGACGGTCGCTAGAGGTCGGGCCAATTCGGTCGGGGAGATCAACGCAGCGACGCCGTTTTGGCTGGAGGCGCCGCGCGCTCTTGCAACGCCATGCCGCCCAACACGCCCACTCCAAAAACGTAAAGCCAACCGTTGTTAAAATCGAACAGGTGAGTGTGGAAAGTGGAGGAGACGATGTTCTCGGCTACGACCACCTTGCCGCACCACGCGATCACGCTGTCGCCGCGGAACAGCTGTAGATGCGCGATCCACATCGACCACAGGACAAGCGCACCAATGAGACCGATCTGAATGATGACGGCAAACGTCTGATTGTGCGGATTGACCGTGGCCTCCGCTGATGCGCCGGCTTCTGCCGGCGGTAATCCGGCGAAATTCTTCCGGTATCGAACCAGTTCCGTGACCGAGGATCGGCGCGGCAGCACTGATCGCGAGCGATTCACGGAGAAAAGCTGCATGTTCGCCAATTGATGTCCCTTTATTGGTGGCAAGATAATCCGCCAGTTCATCAAACGATTGATGGATCCGCGCGCGCGAATTTGGCGCGGCAAACCAGGCGCCAATGCTCGATCGCGCCGAGCAGCAGGCAGGCCGCGAGCAACCCGTCCCAGCGCCTCTCACGCCAGCCAAGCAGAGCGGCCAGCACCGGCGCCAGGAGAAGAGCAACACGGCTGAAGGTTGCAAAGGCGAAATCGGCAAAAAATGCCGCGCCGATCGCGATCAAGCCGAACATTTTGCCCCAATGGCGTTTGCGGCCTTCATCGCATGCGAAACCGAGTAGCGCGAAGGTGCAGATCAAGAAGGCCGAGCTCTGGTAGATATCGTCATGCGCCGGAATGCCAGGAACCGCGGGATCGCGCCAGTTCAGCCCGGGAAACAGCGCTATGACGAAGGATGCTATCAGCACCAGGCCGACGAGACGAGAAAGCCCCAAATGACCCAGTAGCCATGGGTGGACCGGCGGTACTGCGCGCATAGCAACGGAATCGCGAGCAGCCGATCAAAGCCGTCGAGGCCGCCAAGACGCGCGCTCCAGTCAACGCTCGCCCACACCATGCCGACGGCGCCGAGGCACCACAGCAAAACCGGCAGGCCGCCGGCGAGCCGTTGCGATCTCGCGGCGGATCGCAGCCACATCCAATGTCGGCAGCAACACCACAAACCAAGCGGCGATACAGGATTCCGGTTGCCGTCGTCGACCAGGGCAGGGCGAGCGCGACGCCGACGGCAAGCCAATCGGCCAGCAGCGCGAAAAATGCGCGATCGAAGCGAGCGGTAGCCGACACTGCCGTCATCTGGCAAGACTTTATAGTTTTCCGACGACCGCAACATCTCGGAATTTGAGAGGGGCGGCAAGATTTTTGTGCAACGCGACTTTGGGAGTTTGATCTTGTGGGTGATTGCCGAAAGGCGGTCGACGATTTGAAAAAAGACCAAAAAATTTTGGAGTCACTTAGCCCTGTTAGCTGATCAGTGAGATGAACATTCCGATCGTCCGGAGGATTATTTGCTTCGTTTTGATGTGCGGCTACGAAGACGCGCCCCGGGGCCGCGGCGGATCGGATGCCCTGATCATCATGGGCAACGATGAGGCTGCGGAGCATGGCAGCCACGATTAGGCTGTGGACTCACAAGCGCACGTCCGCTTTTGACGGCGGATTCAACGGATCGACGCAACACCGCACCTCAGGGGAAAGAGGATGAAGTTAGGCCGATAAGACAGAAGTTTCGTAGTGGAATGAGGATGCGGAGAAAACGCTGTTGTGGGATCGCTAGTTACGAGTAGTCGCTGAAAAACATTGGCGAGCGCTTATCAAGCCGTCATTGTCTACTTATTGCCAGAGCTGCCGCGGTGTTGCGTCGACCGTTTGAGACCACCGCCCAAAACGGACGCGCTGGTCGGCGACTGCCGCGGCAGCTTTGGGGGGAAAGCGGACACTCCAATCAGACCGCACCGCGGCAGCTAATGACCGATGCTGTTGAAAAAGGCAAAAATTTCGGTCCGTATGCCGAGCAGGTGTTACCTTCTAAACGTGCGAGGCGCGCGTATGGGCTCGGCGCGAACTCGACGTTGTCAATAATTTGGCTATCCTATACTTTGAAGTCTCGATACGGAGCACATCCAAGTTATCAAGATGGGCACACTTCGCACCTTGCTCGCTCTTTCGGTATTGATCGCCCACGGGTCATTCACTTTTGTTTTTGTAGGTGCTGAGCACGCCGTTCAACTGTTCTACATGATTTCCGGATTTTTAATTTCCTTTGTTCTGACCAATACCCGCAGTTACAACAATGTTGGCGTCTTTTGGGCTAACCGAGCACTGCGGCTCTACCCGGTTTACTTTTTTGTCGCTGCCCTGACTGTAGCAGCGCGTTTCGTTTACCCAGGCCACTTGGCCGATTTCCCACGGGTCCCACTACTCGGGCAGTGCATTATCGCAATCACCAATGCCACCATTATCGGGCAAGACTGGGTAATGTTTATGGGTGTTCACAATGGCGCAATGAAATTTACCGGTAACTTTTCGAATTCAGATCTTAATCTTTGGGAGATGCTTCTTGTACCGCAAGCCTGGACCCTCGGTGTCGAGCTTAGTTTTTATGCCATTGCACCATTCATAGTCCGACGACCAATTCTGTTACTCTTGCTGTTTGTCGCATCCATTACTGCTCGTGGCTTCGCGATTCATGCAGGCTTCGGCTTGGAAGATCCGTGGACTTACCGCTTCTTCCCTTTTGAGCTTGCCCTATTTATTGCTGGCGTCGCTTCCCACCAGCTTCTTTTAAAGCCCGTGACAGAGCTTACGTCGCGACTACCGCACTTTCGAGTGGAACGCTGTGTGTATGTTTTTTGTCTCGTCGCGTGCGGGTCATATTTTCTTGTGCCGCTCAGTGAGTGGATTAAGCTGCCGATGCTATTTGCGCTATGTTTCTTGTCGCTCCCCTTCCTATTTATATTTCAAGACAAAAACAGAGTCGACCAATGGATCGGTGATCTCTCTTACCCGCTTTATATCGGCCATATGCTCGTAATTCTCACTATCGAATATTTAATTGAAAAATTCGGCTTTATTTCTCCCGGCTCCATCACTGCTGGCCTCGCAAAAGTCATCTGCTGTTTGGCATTCGCGGTTATACTGAAAATATTCATTGCTGATCCAGTCGAGAACTTGCGCAAATTGATTCGAAATGGACGCAGAACATTGCGTGCAACTCAGCTAGAGCAGTCGCCAGCAACCCGACCTGTGTAGGCCAAGTGTTAGCACGAAGCCAACATCGATGATCAAGACGATAAGTGTGCGGGTTTATACGAGAGGCACCAATCAGATTCGTTGGGAATGTGAATTTCTGCATCAGTATATCCAGGAAGACTGATAAGCAAATCGTAGTTTCCTTATCAGTCGCGCCTACTGATTTCGGAGCATTTTGGCAGACTTTTCCCGCGCTGCCGATCCGTTGGATTGGTAGCTAGTGGATCCGCGGCATCGGCGATCAAGTGATCTGGACCGGAGCCAACGGATGCGTTTGAAGCCATAGCGCGCGCGCCGTAACGGTCGGATCAACCCCGGCGTTTCTCCACCACGTAACTTCGTCACCGCAGCGGTGAATCTCGCGATGGTGCCCTCGGCATAACGGAACCGTGAACTCATCGCTGACCTTGCGACCGAGCGCTCGGCTCTGCACAAAGCGAAGGTGATGGGCATCCGAAGGGCGGCGGTCGCAAATCAGGCAAGACTGCTTGGCCACGAACTGGACGTGGTCCCGATCACGAACTCGGCGCGGCTCCGATAAGACAAGCACAGTCTTATCGATGACCTTTGACTGTGCCGCTTCTTCGGCTCCTTCCGATTCGCACGGTGTGGAGCCTGCTCTGTTCTTTCCGCAGTGTCAGGTACATCCGTGCCACTTGGCAAAAAGGTCGCAAGTTTTGCTTGGAAGACTTGTTCGACTCGCTCGGCATCTGCCGCATTCAACTTGTTCTTTTCCGGGAGGCACCAGTGCGCCCAAAGTGCAGCGTCATCGCCGGAGCCAAGGTCGTTCAGTTCTCTGAGCAGTCGATCGCGTAATTCGGCTGATGCCTCCGGTCCCAGCCTCAACTCGGCGTAATTCGAAAGGTTATTACCCTTGCGTTGAATAGCCGCTCGTGCAGCGGGATTGTGTTGGCCGCTGTTCAGTCGACCGTTGCCACTGCAAACTGCGGCGGTGCCGCGGGCCGCGTCTTTCTTGATCGCGCCCGAGGCACCAAGTTTGAGGCAGTTCACCCGGTGCCGGTGCAGGCTCGACAGGTTAATGTCATAGGCACGCGCGACATGGCTCGTCGGCTCGCCGGCAGCCAGGCGGCGGTCGATCTCGGGACGCTTTAAGTGTTGGCACGTCGAACATGATCTCATGCGCGCATTAGAACGGACAAAGGTAAATAAAGTCTTTGTTCACCGCGTTTCTCAACGTTTTTTTAAGAAATGCGTTTTGGATCAATGTGATTCGGGTTGCGGAAAGTCTCGTTAGTCCGGTAATTTCCGGCCCAAAGCCCCCCATCAACCAGTCGGCCCGCGTCACTGGCGCTCCGCTTAAAGCCGACGCAACAAGCGTGGAATCGCGGGGGAGAGAGGGGAGCAACCGCCAAAGGCGGGGTGCCCGAAAACTTCCGCATCGCCGGCATGAATCCCGAGTGGTCGAAGGCTACTCGACAAGCCAAGCCCCCACCCATAAGACCGCGTTTGATGTTGACGCCGACCGATAGCGAGCTAACGGCCGTTTTGGCGCTGCGCGCCGCCGCGATCGTCGCGGTCGCGGCGCTCCTGTGTACCGCTTTGATCGTCATTCTGCATCCGCTGCTTGAGCGCTACGCGTTGGCGCGACCGAATGCCCGTTCGTCGCACAAGGTCCCGACCCCGCAGGGCGGCGGCATCGCGGTCATCGCCGCGACGATAGCCGTCAGCGGCGGTGCTTTGTTTGTCTGGGCGGCGGGCGCGCGCCGCGACAGTTCCGCTTACGACATTATTGGCCGCCGTCATTCTGATGGCGGGTGTCGGCATCATGGCGGATGTCCATCCGATCGATGTCGCACCGCGGCTGTTGCTGCAAACGATCGCCGTCGCTGCGGTGATCTTGACGCTACCGGCCGAATTGCGCGTCGTTCCCCTGCTGCCGTGGTGGATCGAGCGCCTGGCGCTGATCGTCGGCGGCTTGTGGTTCGTCAATCTCGTTAATTTCATGGACGGCCTCGACTGGATGACCGTGGCGGAAGTCGTTCCGATCACCGCCGCGATCGCCGTATTCGGCGTTTTCGGCGTCGTGCCGGCGCGGGCGAGCGTCATCAGTCTCGCACTGTGCGGCGGCATAATCGGCTTTGCTTTTTTCAACCGACCGGTGGCAAAGCTTTTCCTTGGCGACGTCGGCAGCCTGCCGATCGGGCTCGTGCTCGGGTGGCTGCTGGTCCTGGTCGCCGGCCATGGCGGCCATGCCGCGGCGATCCTGTTGCCATTGTATTATCTCGCCGACAGCACCATCACGCTGTTCCGCCGCGCCAGCAACGGCGAGACGCTATGGCAGGCGCACCGTTCGCATTTCTATCAGCGCGCCACCGAGCGCGGCTTTTCGGTAGTCGAAGTCGTGGCGCGGGTGTTTTTCGTCAACCTCGTGCTCGCCGTGCTTGGCGCTGGCGACGGTGGCAAAGCCAAGCCGCGAACTGGATGTTGCCGCGCTGGGAGCGGGCGCCGCTCTGGTTGCCTGGCTGATGGTCGGTTTCGCACGCGGGCGCCGCTGAAATCCTCACTTCGCCGCCGCGGCCGGCCGCCTGCGCTGGTCGAAACGCCGGTCGAAGACATGCTCGGCGATGCGGTTCTTCAGCATTTCGATCGAGCCGCCGGCGATCATCCAGCCGCGCGTGCGCCGCATGCAATATTCGACCAGCGTCTCGCGGCTATAACCGAGCGCGCCCATGATCTGCACCGCTTCGCTCGAGACCTCGAAGCCGGCCTGATTGCAGGCAGCCTTGGCGATGGCGGTCTCATAAGCCGACGGCAGGCCGCGGTCGGCGTTGGCGGCGGCGCGATAGAGCAAAAGCTGCGCGCTGTCGAGCTTGATCGCCATGTCGGCGAATTTCCATTGCAAGCCCTGGAACTCGCACAGCGGCCGGTCGAACTGTTGGCGCGTGACCGCGTAATCGCGCGCGGCGTTGAACGCGTAGCGGCCATAGGCGAGCGAGCGCGCCGTGTTGCCGAGGCGCTCGACGTTAAAGCCGGCCATCTGTTTCTTGAAGCCGCCCGGCCCGAGCAGCACGTTCTCCGCGGGAACGCGGCAATCTGCAAAATGCAGCTCGCACCATTCCTCGTCGCTCATGAAGGCAGACGGCGCACCGATGGAGAATCCCGGCGCACCGCGCTCGATCAGCACCGAGCCGATGCCGCCAACACCGGGACCAAAACGCACATAGATGAGAAAGATCTGGGCGTCCGGGCTGAAAGTTGAAAACACCTTGCTGCCATTGACGACATAATGCGCGCCGTCGGCGCGCGCGCTGGTTTTCAGATCGGTCAGCGCCGAACCGGCATCGGGTTCGGTCATGCCGAGGCTCATGACCATGCGCCCGGCGAGGAGCTCGCCCAGCCAGCGCTGCTTCTGCGCCGGCGTGCCGTATTCGGCGAAAGTGCGGATCGGACCGAAATTGCCGAACTGCACCACGTCGGCGCTCCGCGGGCATTCGGCGGCCACCTGCTCGATGGCGATGACCGCGTCCATCAGCGTGCCGCCCTGGCCGCCTTCGGCTTGCGGCAGCGCGATGCCCATCAAGCCCTGCTGGGCCAGCAGCCCGGCAACATCGAAAGGATAGCGTGGATCGTGCGCGCGCTTGAGCGACGCCCGGCGCAAGACGATCGCGCGCGAACCGCCGCACCTGTTCGGCAAACGCTCTCTGCTCCGCCGTGAAGTCGAAATCCACTGTGCGTTCTCTTTCTCTGTGTCTTTCCAGCAATAGTATTGCAATCCGATGGCGCGCGCGACTTTGAACAGGCGACTTGGACCGTAGCCTTACTGCGGCGCAATGCCGGCGGCGCGGACCACCGCCGACCATTTGGTCGCCTCGCGATCGATCACCGCGGCGTGCTCTTCCGGCGTCGTCGGTTCCGGCTCGCCGCCTTCATTGATGATGCGCTGTCGCACATCCTCGCTCGCCAGCGCGGCGCGCAATTCCTTGTTCAGCCGCTCGACGATCGGACGCGGCGTGCCGGCGGGCGCCAGCAAGCCGTAGCTCAACGTCGCGTCGAAACCGGGCAAGCCGGATTCCGCCAGCGTCGGCAGATCCGGCAACAGCGTCGAATGCGTGGCGGAGGTCACCGCCAGCGCACGGATATAGCCGCCGTCGAGCGCAGCGCGCGACACCGGGATCGGATTGAAGCCAACCTTGACGAAGCCGCCCATCATATCGGTGATCAGCGGGTTCGAGCCCTTCTCGATGATCTGCTCGACCTTGACGCCGGCCTGCTGCGCGAACAGCACTGAAGCGAGGTAATTGACCGTGCCGGCGCCGGGCGTCGCCACCTGATAGGGCTCCTTCGCGGTCTTCATCCGCGCGATCAGTTCGGCGACATTGCGAACCGGCAAATCCTTGTAAACGAGCAGCAAGGCCGGCGCCGCGGCAATCAGGCCGAGCGGCGCAAAATCCTTGCGCGGGTCGTAGCCGACATCTTTGTAGAGGTTCGGGCCGGTGGCGAGCGTCGACGTATAACCGAGGATGATAGTGTAGCCGTCAGGCGCGGCTTGCGCGACCTCGCGGGTGCCGACGGTGCCGCTGCCGCCGGCATTGCGGTTCTCGATGACGATTCTTTGGCCGAGCGCGGCGCTCATTTTGTCGGACACGGCCCGCGCCATGATGTCGTTGGTGCCGCCCGGCGGTAGCGGAATAACCAGCACGATCGGCCGATTGGGATAATCGTCCGCGCCGGCCAACGAGCCGCCCAGGCTGAAGGCCGCCACCAAAATCGCAACGACCGTCAGCAGCCTTGGCACTTCGTTCTCCGCTTTTTTGTTGCAGCGCGGACCATTGCCGTCCGCTATATCTAACCCGCCCGAAACTGCCGGGGAAGTTGGCGGGAAAAGCGTGCAGGAAAACGGGGATGAGCTGGTCCGACGCCTTCTTCGGCCTATTGAAGGACAATGATGTTCGTCTCATCAGCTACGTGCCTCAGATGCCGCGCGACCCGACGCTCATTCGCAGCCGCTTCATGAGGGGCTCGGCGCCGGGCTGGAGCCGTAGCCGGGAGCAAGCCATTATCGTTCAATCTTGCAACAATCGTAAAACCCGCTCCGGGAGGCAATGACCATGGCCATCACCATCTATCCGGTCACCCCCGACTTTGCCGCGGAAATCGGCGACGTCGATCTGTCGCGGACGATCGAGCCGTCCGACGTCGATGCGATTAAGCAAGCGTTCGCGAAATACGCGGTGTTGATCTTTCCCGATCAGCATCTCTCGCAGGACCAACATCTCGACTTTGCCAAGCATTTCGGACCGCTTGAAACGACGATTGCGCTCTATCGGAAAGATCAGCCGCTGCGCGTGCGCAAGGAATTCGCCGATGTTTCCAACTTGAGTCCCGACAATAAGGTATGGGGCAAGGACAGCCGGCAACGCATGTTCCAGCTCGGCAATCGGCTCTGGCACACTGACAGCTCGTTTAAACGGCTGCCGGCGCGGGCATCCCTGCTTTACGCACGGTCGATCCCGCCGCTCGGCGGGCACACGGAATTCGCCGATGAACGCGCGGCCTATGATGCGCTTAGCGACGAGATGAAGCGCCGCCTCGGTTCCCTTGTCGCGGAACATTCCATCTTCAACTCGCGGGCGCGCCTTGGCTTCACCGAATTCAGCGACGAGGAACGGCAGGGCATGCCGCCGGTGCCGCAGGTGGTGGTTCGCACCATCCCCGAGTCCGGCCGCAAGTCGCTCTACCTCGCCTCACACGCGGGCCGGATTTTTGAAATGCCCGACCAGGAGGGCCGCGCCCTTATTGAAGAGCTGATCGCGCACGCAACGCAGCGTCAATTCGTTTACACGCATCGCTGGCGGGTCCACGATCTGGTCATCTGGGACAATCGCTCCACAATGCATCGCGG
Organism: uncultured Alphaproteobacteria bacterium; assembly: GCA_963743395.1. Taxonomy (GTDB): domain Bacteria; phylum Pseudomonadota; class Alphaproteobacteria; order Rhizobiales; family Xanthobacteraceae; genus BOG-931. Next base: position 223,961 of record CAVUPV010000005.1, on the reverse strand, counting down.
CACCGATTTCGACGATTTGCGCTGGAAACGCGATATGCAGCGTGCGACTGTCTGCGATATTGCAAATTCCTGTGAGCAAGCAGGCATTGCCATCGAAGCCGCATAGAATCCGGCCGCCGCGCTCGCATGGAAAAGCTGATCATCACCGTCGCCTGCGACTCGCGGACGTCTTACCCGATCAACCATTATTGTCCGCCGCAGGAGGACATTGACGGGGTGGCACGCCAATACATCGACGGCATCAAGGCCGGCGCCGCCATCGCGCATATCCACGGTATCCGCACGCTGGAAGAATCGATGCAGGCCGACGGCAAACAGGTGTCGCGCATCGATCACGACGGCTGGAAGCGGCTGCAGGAAGCAATCCTCGCCAAAAGCGATCCGGTGATGCAATTCGGAGTTGCCAGTGCGCGGCTCGAGGAGAAGGTCAAGCTGATGACGCTTCACCCCGACATGATGGCCGTCGCCTTCAATGCCCATGATGAGTATTTCAATCCCGATCCGCAGTTTCCGCCCAAGCGCATGATGGCGATCCACCCGGTCGAGGAACTGCTCGCCTACGCCAAGGCCGCCGAGCAGCACAAGGTGAAGCTCGAAGTCGAATGCTTCCACACCGGAGCGTTCTGGAACCTCGAATTCATCCGCAATCAGGGCTACCTGAAGGAAAAAGCCTATACGACGCTGTTCCTCGGCTGGCCCGGCGGCACCTGGACGCCGCCGACCGAGAAGGCGCTGATCTACATGGTCGATCACCTGCCGAAAAACTGCATCTGGAACGTCAGCGTCATGAATCCGCACAAGCAGTGGGATCTGCTGTCGCTCGCGGTGTCGCTCGGCGGCCATGTCCGCGTCGGCTATGAGGACAATCCCTACATCGCGCCGGGCGAGCTGGCGAAAAACAACGCCATGCTGGTGGAGCGGATGATGAAAATCGCGCAAGGGCTGGGACGCGACGTGGCGACGCCGCGAGAGGCGCGGCAGATTTTGGCGCTTGGCGAATAAGCGGCAAGTAAACCGAAACGGCTACTCGATCTGCGGAACGCCGGCCTTGGTGATGATGTCGCGATATTTCACGATCTCGCTGGAGATGAATTTCGCGGATTGATCCGGCGGCAGATACATGGTCTCCGCGCCTTGCTGCTGGAAGCGGGCGCGCACGTCGGGATCGGCGAGCGCCGCTTTCACTTCGTCATTGAGCCTCGCGACGACCGGCGCCGGGGTGCCTTTCGGCACCATGAGCGAGAACCAGCCGGAGACGACGTAGTCGGGCAAACCCGCTTCCTTGGTTGTCGGCGTATCCGGCAACGCATCAAGTCGATTGAGACCGGCGACGGCGAGCGCCTTGGCGCCTTTGGCTTGGATCGCCGAAGAAACGTTCGGAAACCACTGGAAGCCGAGCTGAACGACGCCTGCCATCAGGTCCGGCTGGTACTGCCCGATATTCTTGTAGGGAATGTGCGTAAGCTTGGTCCCGGTGATCTGGCTGAAAAACTCGCCGGCGAGGTGCTGTGAACTGCCGATGCCGACCGAACCGTAATTGAGCTCGCCGGGATGGGCTTTGGCATAGGCGATCAGCTCCTGCAGGCTGTTGATCGGCAATTTCGCGGTTACCGCGACGACGATGGTGAAGGCCGCGAACGGCGAGATGATCTCGAAATCCTTTTGCGGGTCGTAATCGAGATGCTTGTAGAGCGTCACGTTGGCGGCCATCGGTCCCGACCCGCTGCCGAGGATCGTATAGCCGTCGGGCGCCGCCTTGGCGGCGTAGGCGGTTCCGGTATTACCTCCGGCGCCGGGGCGGTTCTCGACCACGATCGGCTGACCCATCGACTTCGACATGCGGTCGAACATGATGCGGCTGACGACGTCGCTGGCGCTGCCTGCGGCGAACGGAATGATCGCGGTGATCGGCCGCGTCGGATAATCCTGCGCCCGTGCGGGCACAACGACGGCGATAGAGGCGAGCGCGAGAGACGCGCCAAGCGCAAACAGCCTGCCGTATGATTTCATTCTCGATTCCCCGCGCCAGAGCCCGGCCATAAGGGCGTAACCGCCCGACCGGCGCACGGCAACATCGGCGCCGTTGGGCGCGACGATTAGGCGCGACACGTTCGGCCCCGCCTATGCGCGGAAATGCTTCTCCAGTCCCTGCCAGCCTTCGAAATAATCGTGCTGCAATTCGGATGATTCGACGGCGTAGCGCGTCAGCCGCATGGCGAAGCGGCTCTCGAACATAAACGCCATCGTGTCTTCGAGCTTGTGCGGCTTGAGCTCGGCGCGGGTGGCGCGCTCCCAGGTTTCGGCGTCGGGGCCGTGCGCGGTCATGCAATTGTGCAGGCTGGCGCCGCCCGGCAGAAAACCTTCCGCCTTGGCGTCGTAGGCGCCATGCAACAAACCCATGAACTCGGTCATGACGTTGCGGTGGTACCAGGGCGGGCGGAACGTGTTTTCGCCGACCAGCCAGCGCGGCGGAAAAATCACGAAATCGATGTTGGCGGTGCCGGGCACGTCCGACGGCGCGGTCAGCACGCTGTAGATCGAGGGGTCGGGGTGGTCGAAGCTCACCGAGCCGATCACCATGAAGCGGGCGAGCTCGTATTTGTACGGCGCGAAATTGCCGTGCCAGCCGACGACATTGAGCGGCGAATGGTCCATCTCGGCCGCCCACAGATTGCCCTGGAATTTCGCCACCACCAGGCATGGCGTCTTGGTGTCTTCATAGGCCGCGACAGGGCTGAGGAAATCGCGCGGATTGGCAAGCCCGTTGGAGCCGAGCGGGCCGAGCTCCGGCAGCCGGAGCGCCTGTCCGTAATTCTCGCAGATATAGCCGCGCGACGGACCGTCGGGCAGTTCGACGCGGAAGCGCAAGCCGCGCGGGATCACTACAATCTCGCCGGGCGGCGCGTCGATCACGCCCAGCTCGGTGACGAAGCGCGCTCGGCCTTGCTGTGGCACGATCAGCATTTCGCCGTCGGCATTGTAGAAGCAGCGATCGATCATCGAGCGGTTGGCGGCGTAGACGTGGATCGCCATACCGACCTGGGTCGCCACGTCACCGTTGCCGCCGAGCGTGACAATGCCGGCGACGAAGTCGGTGGGTGCCTGCGGAAGCGGTATTGGGCTCCAGCGTAATTGCGTCGGCGTGGCGTCGACGTCGTCAAACGGCGCGCTGCGGATCATGCCGTTGTCGGTGCGCGCGTAGGGCCGATGCACAACGGAGGGCTGGATGCGATAGGTCCAAGTGCGGCGATTCTCGCCGCGCGGCGTCGTGAACGAGGTGCCGGAGATCAATTCGGCATAGAGTCCGTGCGGCGGGTGCTGCGGCGAATTCCGCCCGACCGGCAGGGCGCCGGGTACCGCTTCCGAGACAAAGTGATTGCCGAAGCCAGACTGATAGGCCAGTTCGGCCGGCGCGCTTTTGGCCGCAGCTTTCCGGATTTTGGTTTCCTGATTCATCATGAACCTCCCGACGCCCCTCACCGTCACCGCGCATCAAGCGAAGCCAACGGCGCGCCGTCCCCATCTCGCTTTAGCCCCAGCTGGGCGCGAAATAATTGGTCACGCTCGTAACTATCTGCCTTCCGCACGGCCGGCGCAAGCAGCCTGGAAAGGTTCCAAGTTCCGGCCCACCGTAGCGTGCCGCAATTCGCCTTGAATGACTCACAATCCGCTCAAAAAGCCGCCCGCTTAGACCGGCATGAGCGAACTTAGTCGAGGGGACATCTTTCATTAACCACGTTGGAACGGCGTCGTGAGACGCCGTGGCGGCACGTTCTGTGAGGGACGGGGGATGCGGGCAACACTTGCGTTTGCGATTTTGCTGCTTGGGCTTTCCGGCGCGGCGCCGGAGCCGGAATATTCCTCGCTCCATGCCAATGACTTTTATGCCGCGGCCGGCAATGCCAGCGTGTCTCTGATCGAAATCGAGTCCTCAACCGGGCGAACCGACCGGCTCACCGGCGCGGCGCCGCGGCCACGCGAGATGTCCAGCGAAGTTCTTGATCTCGAAAACGACAAGCCGGTGCAGGTCGCGTCCGCGGATGCCGACATGACGCCTGATATCGCGCCAGCCACGGACGCAGCGAGCGACAGCAATCAACGTACCGAAGTTTCGCTCGGCGACCTGTGCAATGCGCTCTTCACCTCCGCGCAGGACAACGACCTGCCGGTTCAGTTCTTCGCCAACCTGATCTGGCAGGAAAGCCGGCTGCGCGATGACGCCGTCAGCAAAAAGGGTGCGATGGGCATCGCGCAATTCATGCCGCAGGCCGCGGTCGAAACCGGTCTCGACGACCCGTTCGACCCGCTGCAGGCGATCCCGGCTTCGGCGCGGCTGTTGCGCACGCTTCGCCTGCAATTCGGCAATCTCGGTTTTGTCGCCGCCGCATACAATGCCGGCGCGCACCGCGTCGCCGAATGGCTCCAACTCCGCGGCAGCCTGCCGCGCGAAACCCGCGACTATGTCGTCAGGGTGACCGGCCTTTCGGTCGACGCCTGGCGCAGCATGCCGGTCAACAGTGACGCATTAACCTTCGTCCAGCATTTGCCCTGCCGCAGCCTGCCGGCCTTCGCCAATGTCGAGCAGGAACAATCGGAACAGGCGCAACTGGAGCAGGCCAAAATGGAGCAGGCCGACCTCGAAGAGCCGCTCAGCGATGACGCGCCGCTGCCGGCGTCAGTACATGATGCAGCTGGCCATGATGCGGATAATCACGCCGTCGCGCGCAAGCAAGGTGGTCCGCATCAGCATCGCGAGGCGCGCCGCGCCCCGCACGAGCGCCACCCGGCCAGACGCGAGGCCGAACACGCACCGCGCGGCGCGCGCGAGAAACACAAAAGCGCTTAGGAATGCTCAATCCACCGCCACGCCGGCGGTGCTGCGCCGCATGCCGAGCGCCACGATACGCTGCAGCAAATCCGGATAGCTGATGCCGACGTGGCGCGCCGCGGTGGCGAATTCCTGGCTCTCGGCGATTTCTGGATTGGGATTGGCTTCGAGAAAATACGGCGTGCCGTCGGCCGCGAGCCGGAAATCGATGCGCGCATAGCCGTCGAGCTCCAGCGTGCGGTAAGCCCGTTTGGCCATGGTCTGGATGCGAGCGGTGAGTTCCGGCGACAGGTCCTTGGCCGGCCCGTGCAAAATGCCGCGGCGTTCCTGGTAGTCGGTGTCGTGCTTGACCTTCTCGGTGGCGATCAGCCAGTCGCCTTGCGCCATCTTCTCGAATTGCAGCTCCCAGACCGGCAGGACCAGAAGCCGGTCATTGCCGACGATGCCGACATAGATTTCGCGGCCCTCGATATATTGCTCGGCGATGGCAGCGGTGCCGATGCGCTCATGGATGAAGCTGACCCGCTCGACGAGCTTCTCGTCGGTGTCGACGACGGACGCCTGCGAAATGCCGTAGGACGCATCCTCGTTGACGCTCTTGACGATAAGCGGCAAAGCGAGCCGCGCCGGACGCTTGACCTTGCGGCGCATCGGGAAAACGGCGAAGGCCGGCACCGGCACGCGATGGTAATGCACCAGCGTCTTCGACAGATCCTTGCCGCGCGCCAGCATCAGGCCGCGCGGATTGCAGCCGGTATAGGGAACATGCATCAGCTCGAGATAGCTGACCACGTTCTGGTCATAGATCGCTTCGCCGTGAAACTGCTCAAGCAGCGTGAAGACGACGTCGGGCTTCCACGCATCGAATCTCGTCACGAATTGGCTTTAGCTCGTCGTGCACGCCGAGCGGTTTCACGTCATGCCCGGCGGCGCGCAACGTAGTCACCACGTCATATTCGGTTTTCCAAACGTTGATTTCCTGCTCGGTGCGGCCCTTGGTCGATTCCGGGGGTATCAGGTCCGGGTGCATAAGCACCAGGACGCGCAGCCGTTTCATAGCGCGATCCACCTTCGCCGCGACTGACCGAAAAGCGCGTGCATGGTTTTGGCGGTCAACAGCACCGTGAATTCCCTGAACAGTTTGCGCTCGGAACCGACCGCGCGCAAATCCAGTTCGCGGCACCTGTGGATCATGTCGTCGAGCACGGCATCGAGGGTGAGCTGATATTCGCCGGTCCATTTGGCGACCAGTTCGCGCACGCGCGCGCGGTTGCGGCGGATGAAAGACGACGCCGCCTCCGAGTGGCGATGTTTCGGATCGTCGGAAAAAAGCCGCCGCAGGTCGCGATCGTAGGTTTTCGGCGTGTCGACGGCATAGAGCGCGCGCTTCTTCTTGTAATATTCGCCGAGCGTCTGGGTGAGCTTGCCGAGCGGATCGACTTTTTCGCGGTGCGTCAGCAGCGGCCGCTTGCCGGCGATCTCGCTCATCAGCTCGTCGACATATTCCAGCTTCTTGAGCGCCGGCCAGCCGGCATAGCGCGTGCGCCAGTGCGAGCGCGGCCGCAGCCACACCGCGAAGGTCTCGGCGAAATCCTCATCCGGATGGCTTTGCGCGTACCACAGCCGCAAGTGCTGAACATAATTCCGGCTTGCCGGATTGGGCCGGTAATAACGCGGATAGCGCTGCGACGTCGGACCGAACAATTGCTGCCAGCGGCGGCGGCGATAGAGCTGATAGGCATGGGTGACGACGTGACCGCATTCATGGCGCAGGATGCGCATGCATTCGGCGGCCGGTGCCGCCCTCGACTTCGAGGATCATTTTCTTTTCCAGCGCCATCAGCCGCGGATGGGCCAGAAAGAAGGGGATGGCGATGCCGGGCGTGTTCTCGGGAGAAAACCACTCGCTCGAAATCCAGGCATGCGGCCGCACCCGGATGCCGTGCTCGTCGAGCTCGTCGTAAAGGGCGTGCAGGCACGTCTCGAGCCAGGTGCCCTCGACCCTGACCTTGAGATCCTTGAGCCGGACCTCCAGCAATTCCTGGTCGGACAGCTTCGCCCAAGGAAACTTGCGTCGAAATTTTCGTTTTTGCCGGAATTTCCGACGCGGCATGGCTGACAACCTGACGCTACGAGACCCACCAAATCACCGTGTAAATGGTGTCATGGCAAGCGTTGGCCGACAACCCGCAAGGCGGCAGGATGCGAAAGCAAGCGATAGTGGCTAGGATGCGTTCCGCAAGGGGCTGCCGGGAATGCAAGCAGGCATCGGAGACGCGGTACGCCGCAAGGAGGATTTGCGCCTTGTCACCGGGGACGGCTGCTATAGCGACGATTTCAATTTTCCCGGCCAGGCCTATGGCGCCGTGCTGCGGTCCCCGCATGCCCATGCGCGCATCCGCTCGATCGATGTCGCGCAGGCCCGCGGCATGCCGGGCGTGCTTGCCGTCCTGACCGGGCAAGACGCGCGGGCCGACGGGCTGAAGGCCATTCCGCATCTCGCCGGCGCCGGCGCCCCGCCCGATATCGTGCTGAAAAACCGCGACGGCTCCGCCGTGCCGGTCGCGCCGCATCACATCCTGCCGGCCGATCGGGTGCGCCATTCCGGCACCGCCATAGCTTTCGTCATTGCCGAGACCGTTGCCGCTGCGAAAGACGCCGCCGAACGCATCGTCGTCGACTACGAGGTCCTGCCGGCGGTCACCGACGCCAAAGCCGCCATAGAGCCAAATGCGCCGCGGCTCTATGACGACCTGCCGAATATCATGATCGACGCCGAGGTCGGCGACGCCAAGGCTGTCGCCGACGCTTTCGCGCGCGCCGCCCATGTCACGCGGCTCGATACCTGGCTCAATCGCGTCACCGGCGTGCCGATGGAGCCGCGCGCCGCCATCGGCATCTACGACCCAGCGAGCGGGCGCTACACGCTCTATGCCGGCTCCGGCGGCATCGTGCGGCAGAAGCACGAACTCGCCGCCATTCTCGGCGTGCCGCCGGAAAGCGTGCGCGTGATCGCCCGCGAGATCGGCGGCAATTTCGGCACGCGCAACAGCTTCTTTCCGGAATTCGCGATGGTGGCCTGGGGCTCGCGCCGCATCGGCCGCCCGGTCAAATGGACCTGCGAGCGGCATGAGGCCTTCGTCAGCGACTATATGGGCCGCGATCTCACGGTATCGGCCGAACTCGCGCTGGACGCCGACGGCCGTTTTCTCGCGCTGCGCACCTCCAACCTCAGCAATGTCGGCGCGCACAGCGGCTCCTACGTGCCGCTGATCAAAGGCGTCGGTCTGGTGACGGCCGGCTATCGCATTCCGGTCTCGCATATCAGCGCGCGCGCCGTGCTGAGCACGACAATGTGCACCACTCCCTATCGCAGCGCCGGCCGGCCGGAAGTCATTTACGTGATGGAGCGGCTGGTCGACAAAGCGGCGCAGGAGCACGGCTTCGATCGCGTCGCGCTTCGCCGGCGTAATCTTATTCCGCCGTCGGCTTTTCCCTACAAGAATCCGCAAGGCATCACCTACGACAACGGCAATTATCGCGCGGTGATGGACCGCGCGATGGAGCTTGGCGACTGGAAAGGTTTTAGGCGCCGCCGCGCCGAGGCGCGCAAGCGCAAGCGTCTGCGCGGCATCGGGCTGTGCAACTATGTCGAAACCACGCTCGGTTACCCGCGCGAGCGCGCTGACATCACCGTGCATCCGCAAGGCCGTGTCGATGTCGTGGTCGGCACGCTGTCCAGCGGGCAGAGCCACGAGACGACCTTTGCGCAATGCGTAGCGGAATGGCTCGGCGTGCCATTCGACGATGTCTATGTCAACGAGAGCGACACCGACATCGTCAAAGAAGGCGGCGGCTCGCATTCCGCGCGCTCGATGCGGCTTGCCGGCATCGTCATGGGCAAGGCGTCCGATATCGTCATCGAGAAGGGCAAAAAAATCGCCTCGCATCTGCTCGAAACCGCCGAGGACGATATCGCCTTTTCCGGCGGCCGCTTCACCGTCAAAGGCACCGACCGTCATGTTGGAATTTTCGACGTGGCGGCGGCCGCCGGCGCTGACGGCCAAGGTGTGCCGCTCGACTTGCGCGGACCGCTTGATGGCAGTTGCGACGAGACGATCCTGCAGCTCGGCTTTCCTTACGGGGCGCATGTTTGCGAGGTCGAGATCGATCCGCAAACCGGCGCGCTTGAGCTTTCGCGTTACACCGCGGTCGACGACGTCGGCCGCGCCATCAATCCGATGGTCGTGCACGGCCAGACCCACGGCGGTGTTGCACAAGGCGTCGGCCAGGCGCTGTGGGAGCTTTGCTCCTATGACGCCCAGGGCCAGTTGTTGTCCGCTTCGTTCATGGACTACGCCATGCCGCGCGCCGATATCCTGCCGTCGTTTACCACCGACATCAGCGAAGTGCTCACGCCGACCAACCGGCTCGGCGTGCGCGGCGCCGGCGAAGGCGGCACCACCGGTGCGCTCGGCGCCGTCGTCAACGCCGTGGTCGACGCGCTCGCCGAATTCGGCGTCACCCATATCGAAATGCCGGTGACGCCGGAGAAGATCTGGCGGGCGATACAGGCAGCAAAGAAGTAGCGGCGGGTTACAGCTTCCCCGCGAACGCGTCGGCGATGAACTGGTGCGTGAGCGCGTAAGTCTGCCGACAGGCGTGCTCGTTCCAGCCGGCAATACCCGGCACGTCCGAGCCCCGATCGGTGTAAGCGTGATAGACGCCGCTGAAGAGAAGGAGCTGCCACTTCGCCCCGGCCGCATCCATCTCGTTTTCGAAAGCGTCGCGGTCGGCTTTCGGCGTGACCGGATCGGGCGCGCCGTGGGCGACGAGAAGATTTGCCTTGATCGCGCCCTTCCTCGCCGCGTGCGTGGTTTTGAGATCGCCGTGGATCGACACCGCCGCGGCAAGATCGGCGCCGTCGCGGGCGAGTTCAAGCACGTTGCCGCCGCCGAAGCAGAAGCCGACTGCCGCCCGGCGTCCATCGATCAGATTGCGCCTGTCGCCTTCTGCGATCATCGCGTCGTAGGCGGCGCGAATCCGTTTGCGCTGCTCGATCGCATTTTCGCGCAGCGGATTGGCGAGTTTTGCCGCTTCGCCGAAATCGGCCGGATGCGTCCCCCGTCCATACAAGTCGGCGACGAACACGACATAGCGATCGCCGGCCACGAGCTTGGCGCGTTCGATGGCCTGGTCGGTCATGCCTAGCCAGTTCGGCGCCATCAGGAGCGCCGGCCGTTTGCCGCCAACGGCATCGTTGTAGACGACCGCGCCCTCGGCAGTGACCGTCCCCATCGAATATTTGATTTTTTCCGCTTTCATGTGCTTTCTCCCCGATCGCGTTTGTGGGACGAGTTATATCGTAGGAATACGCCATGCGCCTGGGGCGCGCGCTCAATGCGGGGGGATGGAGCCATGGGCGGAGCCAAGAAAAGGGCTAAGAAAAAAACCAAGAAGCCCGCTCAGGCGGAGATCGCCGCAAAAGCCACGTCGCGAGCCAAGCCAAAAGGCAAGTCAAAAGATAAATCAAAGGCCACGCCGGAGCCGCTCTACCTCACCGAGGAAGACGTCAAAAGCCTCGTCACGGTAAAGGACGCGATCGCGACGCTTGAGGAATTGTTCGCGACCTGGTCCGACCCCGCGACCGTCAATCTGCCGCGGCAGCGCGCCCGCGCCGGCGACAGCGCGTTCAATCTGATGGGCGCAGCCTGGGGGACGAAAGCGCTGTTCGGGTTGAAGGCCTATTACATCGGTAGCGGCGGCGCGCGTTCTCACGTGCTGCTTTACTCGTCGCGCGACGCCAAGCTGAGAGCGATGATCGAATCCGACAATCTCGGCCGGATGCGCACCGGCGCGGCGAGCGGGGTTGCAACAAAACTCCTTGCCAAGCCGGAGGCGCGGATGGTCGGCATTATCGGCACCGGCCAGCAAGCCTTTACCCAAGTGGCGGCGGTCTGCGCCGTGCGCCCGATCGAAGTCCGTGCTTGTGTTCAGTCCCACGGCCGAGCATCGCGACGCTTTCGCCAAGAAAATCGAGCAGCAGCTCCGTGTCGCCGCGCAAGCGATGTCGTCCGCCGAGGCCGCCGTCACACCAGCCGACGTTGTCATCGCCATCACCAAATCGGCTGAGCCGGTGTTGCGCGCGAACTGGCTGAAATCCGGAGTTCACGTCAATGCCGCCGGCGCCAACGCCGCCACGCGGCGCGAAATCGACGCCGAAACGGTGCTGCGCGCAACTGTGCGCGCCACCGATCAGCTCGAGCAGGCGCGCGTCGAAGCCGGCGAGTACCGCGATCTTATCGCTGCCAGCCGGTTACGATGGCAGGATGTCGTGGAGCTTGGCGATCTCGTGACCGGCAAAGCGGTCGGTCGCCGTGGGCCTGCCGACATCACTTTATTCAAGTCGCTCGGCATCGCTCTCGAAGACATCGCCTTCGCCAATCTGATTTGCCGCCGCGCGATCGAACGCGGCCTCGGCAAACCGATGCCATGAGAACGCTTTGACGTTGAAAACCGTGGCCGCAGGTCAATCCCGATTAAATAATCGTTAATTGTCCTTGGTCATTTTGTAGGCACCGCCATTCTCTCCAAGGAGGGCTACGATGATCCGCGCGCTCGCTGCGATCGCGACAGTTGCTTTGCTGACGTTCACCGGCGCGGCGTCCGCCGATAATTACGGCACCAAGGACGAAGCCGTGGCGATGGTCAAACGCGTCCAGGCGATGTTCGCCAAAGACGGCGCCGATGCGACGTTCAAGGCAGTCTCCGACAAGGCGGTTGCCGAATTCCACGACCGCGATTTGTATCCGTTCATCTACGATATGCAGGGCAACTGCGTGGCGCACGGTGCGCGCGGGGCGCTGATCGGCAAGAACCTCATGGATCTGAAGGATCAGGACGGCAAATATCTCATCCATGAGATGATCGACGTTGCCAAGGGTCCGGGCTCCGGCTGGATCGACTACAAATGGCCGAACCCGCTCAGCAACAAGATTGAAGACAAATCAAGCTACGTTGAGAAGATGGGCGACTACTTCGTCGGCGTCGGGGTCTACCGGGACTGACCAGCCCGTGGGACCGAGCGGGCGCTTGCCAGGCGAGAGGCCACACCAATGCTGAGTCCCGGCACCCGCTTGCCGCTTGGCTTCCTTTCGCGCCTGACCATTCGAACCAAAACGTTCGCGGCGGCCGCCGTCGTGCTGATCTGCCTGATCGGCATGGGGGTGACCGTCGTTTTAACCTCGGGCCAGGTCGCCCGCAACCTGAACGCGCTGCTGCGGTCGAACATGCCGACCCGCGCCTCGGCCGTGGCGGTCAATAACGCTGTTGTCGCCGCGCACATGGCGATCTTTCGGTACGTCTCCTGGGCCAGCAACGGGGTGAGCGACAGCCTGCTGCAAAATCTGCGCAAGGAGATCGAGGCCGATTTCCGGGTGGTCAACGAAAACTCCGAGGCGCTGGCGGCGCGTCCGGATCTGTCGACAGCCGAGGCGGCAGACCTCGGCGCATTGCAGAGAAAACTGGACAAGTACCAGAGTGCGGCCAAGGACGTGCTGGACGTCGGCAGCACCGACGCCCCGATGGCGACGATGATGCTGGGCCAAACGGACGACGAATTCACCGGCATCGAGGGCGATATCCGCAAGATCCTCACCGCAATTACCGCCCAATCGGACTCGATCGTCGGCAATCTGTCCGGCGCCACCCGCTCCGAAACGCTGTCGCTTGCCATCGGATTGATCACCTGCCTCGTTTTCAGCATTGCCGCGATCGCCTTTATCGCCAGATCGATCGTCAAGCCGATCACGTCGATCAAGCATGTCATGCAAAAACTTTCGACCGGCGACACCGAAGTCAAATTGAACTACCGCGATCGTGGCGACGAAATCGGGCAGATGATCGAGGCGATCGAGATTTTCCGGCGGAACGCGCTTGAAATTCAGACGATGCAATTGTCGCGCCGCGAAGCCGAGGAACAGATTGCATCGAAGCGCCGACAAGAAATGACCGCGCTGGCCGAGGAATTCGAAGTCTCCGTCAAGCAAATTGCTGGGCAGCTCGTCGAAGCCGTCACTGCGGTGCGCGGCAACGCCGAAGTCATGGCGAAATCGGCCGAAGACACGCGGACCAAATCGGGCTCGACCGTGGCAGCCGTGGTCAATACCCGGGAAAACGTGGAAACGGTCGCGCAGGCGGCAAGTGAGCTGGCGCGAACCATCGACGAGTTGTCACAGCGCGCCAATGACGTTTTCAAGCTCACCAACCATACCGCGGAACAGTCGGAAGGAGCGAGCGCCGAACTGGCGAAGCTCGCGGCCTCGGTCGAGCAGATCTTGCCGATTACCGATCTCATCCAGGGAATCGCTCAGCAAACCAATCTTTTGGCGCTGAATGCGACCATCGAAGCGGCGCGGGCCGGTGTGGCGGGCAAGGGCTTTGCCGTGGTCGCCGCCGAGGTCAAGTCGCTCGCCCAGCAAAGCGGCAAAGCGACCGAGGAAATCGCCCACAAAATATCGGCGGTCCGCGAAACCTGCGCCGCCGTCGTATCGCGGATCGGCCACATCATCGCAGCCGTCAAAGATCTCAATATCTTCTCCACCGAAATCTCGACCGGAATCGGTCAGCAGTCCGCGGAGACCGCCGGAATATTCGCCAGCGCCCAGTCGGCCGCCAATAATTCGCGCGCGGTGGCGGACAATATCGTCGATCTTAACGGGCATGCCGACGCGACTTATGCCGCCTCGAACGAAGTGCTGGATACAACCAAGCGTCTGTTCGACCACACCCGCGGCGTGCAGACCAATGTCGACAGATTTTTGCGCTACGTCAGAAGCGCCTGACCGCCGCCCGACGTTGTGAGCGGCCGCCGCCCCTGCGGCTCAAGCCGCCAGCATTTTCTGCACTTCGTTGACGAGCTCGCGCAGATGGATCGGCTTCGACAGCACCTTGGCATGCTTGGGAGCGGCCGAATCGGAATTAAGCGCGACCGCGGCGAAGCCGGTGATGAACATGATCTTGATGTCCGGATCGAGCTCGGCGGCGCGGCGGGCCAGTTCGATGCCGTCCATCTCCGGCATGACGATATCGGTGAGCAGGAGCTCAAACGGCTCCTCGCGCAGCCGCTGATAGGCGGACAGGCCGTTGTCGTAGGAGATGACCTCGAAACCGGCATTTTGCAGCGCCTTGACCAGGAACCGCCGCATGTCGATGTCGTCTTCGGCAAGCAAGATTTTGGACATATCGCTTGAACCCGGCTTTCGCCGGCCCCCTGCATTCCATAAGCCGGATAGCCGGTAAAGATGAGGTGAAAGTTGCCGCTTTTACGGGGGCTGTCAGTGGTATTGGCAAGACCCTAAACCTATGGACAATGGCCTATGGACAATGGGCTTGGGCGCACGCTAGGGAACAAGCGCCGGCTTTTCGCTTTTGAGCCTTAAGAAAGTCCCGCCAGGCGTCATGTCGGAAATCGAGGACGAATTCGAACCCCCGTTCGAGGCCATAGAGCCGGCGGAATACCGCGGCGCTGCTGTTGTTCAATTCGCCGCATAGCGGGCGCGTCTATCCCCGCGCATTCCTGTTGGCATCGCGGCTCGATCTGTCAACGCTGCGCCGGTCCGAAGATTCCTTTGTCGGCGAATTGATCGAAGGCGTCACCGCGCGCGGCTTCCCGATCATCCGGGCCCACTTCCCGCGCTGCTATGTCGACGTCAACCGCGAGCCCTACGAACTCGATCCGCGCATGTTCGATGGCCGCCTGCCGTCGTTCGCCAATACGCGTTCGATGCGGGTGGCCGGCGGGCTCGGCACGGTGGCGCGCGTCGTCGGCGATGCCCAGGAAATCTACGACCAGCGCATTTCCGTCAGCTGAGGCGCTGCGCCGTATCGATGGTCTTTATAAGCCGTATCATCGGGCTTTGCGCCGCGTCTTCATGCGGCTGCAGCGCGATTTTGGCGCCGCCATCCTGATCGATTGCCATTCCATGCCGTCGGCCACCGGCGGGCGCGACGAGCGGCCGCGTGCCGACCTCGTGCTCGGCGACCGTTACGGCACGAGCTGCGTCGGCGTCGTCGCCGAGACGATCGAACAATGCATGCGGGGCTTCGGCTATTCGGTCAGCCGCAACAAACCCTATGCCGGCGGCTTCATCACCGAGCACTACGGCAATCCGACCACCGGCCTGCACGCGATCCAGCTCGAGATCAATCGCGCGCTCTATATGGACGAGAAACGCTACGAGCGGTCGGCGTCATTCGCAAAACTCGCCGGCGAATTCGAGACTCTGGCCGAACGTCTCGCCGCCATTCCGAGCGAAGAGTTGCGGCCTTACCGGGCAGCCGCGGAATAGCCGCCTGAGAGGAAAGTCCGGCGCGAAAGAAAAAGGGCCGCTCACCTTTCGGGAGCGGCCCAAGTCTAGGGAGGAAACGCCCAAGGAGGGCGACGGTAACGGGAGAAGCCTCTCGCTACCGCACTGCAGCAACATACACCGCGCCGCACAAAATACAAGTCCTGTCGGTCCAGCGGACGGGAGTTTTTCCCAGATATTTGACGCAGATTACATCTAAAATTCGCAATCATCAAGATTAGTCTATTTATATCATAGTGTTATCGGATACTCCCTATCTGCGCAAAAAATCAGCACCGAAGTCCCGGCGTCGCGCCGAACGGGCACGTCACTTTTGCATGGTCAATTAACGGCTTCTTTGGCCTTGGGTCGCGCGGCGGCCCGATTGCCGTAACGGCAAAGCTTCGATACCGGAGTTGGCCACCCGGAGCATGTGATGACGGCGATCGATTTCACGGCCTTCGTAGACGAACTCGCTTCCATTTCCGGCGAAACCATCCGGCCGTTCTTCCGCAGCGCGCTTGGCGTCGAGAACAAAAGCCTTTCGGGGGGATTTCGATCCGGTCACGGCCGCTGACCGTGCCGCCGAATCGGCGATGCGCGCTTTTATCAAGCGCACCTTTCCCGAGCACGGCGTGGTCGGCGAAGAATTCGGCCCCGAACGCGCCGATGCCGAATATGTGTGGGTGCTCGATCCGATCGACGGCACTAAATCTTTCATCTGCGGCATGCCAGCCTGGGGCACGCTCATCGCGCTAACGCGGCGCGGCGAGCCGATCTACGGCATGATGCATCAGCCGTTCACGCGCGAGCATTTTTCCGGCGACGGCCGCGGCGCGCGCTATCGCGGTCCGGCGGGTGATCGCATCTTGCGCGTGCGCGCCTGCGCGGCGCTGGCCGACGCGGTACTGTGCACGACCAGCCCGCTTCTCATGAACGAAGCCGACCGGCAAAGCTTCGGCCACGTCGAACGGCAAGTCCGGCTGTCGCGCTACGGCGGCGATTGCTACGCCTATTGCGTGCTCGCCGCCGGCCATATCGATCTCGTCATCGAGACCGAGCTCAAGCCGCACGACGTGCTGGCGCTCATTCCCATCATCGAAGGCGCTGGCGGCGTCATTACCACATGGGAGAATGGCCGCCCGCATGGCGGCGGACGCATCGTCGCCGCCGGCGACAAACGCGTCCATGCGCAGGCGATGGAAGTGCTGAAGGGGTGACGTCATTCCGGAGCATGCGAAGCGCGCCCGGTATGACAAATCAATACAGCGGCGTGCCCGGGACAAAAGCGTCGAACGCGGCCCAGAATTGCGAGCGGAAGCGATCCTGCTCCATGAGCAATTCATGCTGGGCGCCGACCACGACGAGATGCGAGCCGGCGCGCAGCAGGCTGGCGAAATCCTCGATCGCCGCGTTGGACACCACCGCGTCGTTGCCGCCGGCGACGATCAGGATCGGCTGGCGGATGCGCGCCGGATAGCTGTGCTCGCGCACCTGCCGCATGGCGCGGAAGGCCGCATCGGTCCACGCCACCGTCGGCGCGCCGAGCGCCAGCGCCGGCTCCGCTTCGAGAATCGCGGCGTTGCGCGCATAGCGCACCGGATCGGAGGTCAAAATATTGCCGACGAACGGGCGCGATTCGATGACGCTGGTGTCCGACTTGGGGACATACATGGTGCCGAAACCCGCCAGATTGAGGACGCGAACGACGATGGCGCCGGTTCCCATCGAATAGTCGACACCGCCGAGTGCGATCAGCGGCGCGGTCAGCACCATGCGGTCGAACCAGCGACGGCCGCGATGCGCGGCGCGGATCAGAACGTTGGCGCCGGTCGAATGGCCGATGGCGAAGATCGGCGGCGGGCAATCCGGCAACACGATCTCGCGCATGAAGGTTTCGAGATCGCATGTCGTATTCGGAGAAGTCGTGCACATACCCCTTGCGGCGGTCGCTTAGCGCACGCTCGGAAAGGCCCTGGCCGCGCCAATCGAGCGTCGCCACGGCAAATCCGCGGCTGCGCAAATCGCGCACGGTCTCGAAATATTTTTCAATCCATTCGCTGCGGCCCTGAAAGATGCAGACCGTGCCGCGGCGGCCGGCCGGCGGGTGCCAACGCGCAAAGCGCAGTGAAACGCCGTCCGGCGTTTTGAGAACGCCGGTGATGTAATTGTCCGGGACGGGATTGGCGGGGATCGAGACGAGTTTCATGGAGGATTTGCTAAAGCGTTTCTTGCTCCGCTTATAGCAGTCTCGCGCGGCGTACGACCGTCATCCTGAGGCAGCCGCAAAGCGGCGTACGGAGGACGGCGGAGTGGCGTTGATGCCGTCGCAGCCGAAGTACAATTTGTATAGTTATTACAAAGCCTTAAGGCCCCTTGCGCGCTACGGCAGCCGAACCCATATGGTTTTTCGCGCAGGCCATCTTGGGCTGCGCATTCATCGGCTCGGCCCATAGGGCGGGCCATCCGCATGTTGCTTCACAAGGAGGATATGCCATGCGAACTTTCGACCTAGCACCCCTTTATCGTTCCACCGTCGGCTTCGACCGTTTGTTTTCGTTGCTCGATCAGGGCCTCGATGGCGCCGCTCCCGGCTATCCGCCCTACAATATCGAGCGGACCGGCGACAATGCGTACCGCGTCTCTGTTGCGGTCGCAGGCTTTAACGAGCCGGAGCTCTCGATCGTAGCAAAAGAGAACACGCTGACCATCCGCGGCGAGAAGAACGCCAAGGAGGAAGAGAAGCGCGGTGAGGTGCTCTATCAAGGCATCGCCGCGCGCACCTTCGAGCGCGTGTTCCAGCTCGCCGACTTTGTTCAAGTGAAGGGCGCGAGCCTCGAGAATGGTCTTCTGCACGTCGACCTCGTGCGCGAGATCCCCGAGGCGAAGAAGCCTCGCTCGATCCCGATCAACGGCCAAAGCAACGGCAAGACCACAACTGTGATTGAGAACCAGAAGGCTGCGTAAGCCATCTGGCACCGACGCGAGCAGGGAGCGCCCCGGATTTTCCGGGGCGCTTTTGATTCGCCGGCAATGACGTTCAATTGTTTATCAAGAGCGGCGGCGCCGTTTTGCCCGGCTTTGCCGGCGCGGGCGCGGCGGACGCGGACGGTATGGCGTTTGTTATATCCGGCTGCACCGTGCGTGCAGCCACATCGTCCGGTTTGGCGCTATCTGGCGCACGCGTCGCCAGCTCGGCGGGCCGCGGGCGGGGCAGTGGCGGGAAAACGGTCACTGCTGGCGATGGCATTGGCGCAAAATCCGGCGGCGGCATGATAGCGGACGATCCCTCATAGGGCGGCAACATACCGAGCCGCGTGTCGGAGCCCGGGCCGGGAAGGATGCGATTGGCGTCGCGGATGGCGCCCGTACGTGCATCGACGACGACACGCATCAGAATGCCGCGGTAATCGTTCGCCCGCACCACATAAGTTGCGCCTTCGCGGAACGGCGGCCCCAGCGGATCGAAGCCGGCCGAATGCAGCGTATGTATGATCTCGTAAGGCGGCACGAAGCCGGGCGCCGGCGGTGGCATCGGCGCCGACGCCGGCGCCACCTGCGCCTGACTGGAAGCGACGGCCAATAGAAGGAAGATCAGCGTAAACGTCCCGATCCCGGATACTCTTACACGCACGAACCCCTCCCCGCATGAGACGCGTTATTGCGAAACGCTCGTATCAAGGTTAGTGGCAATTAGGGCGGCGCTTGGGCGCAATCAGGATTTCTTGCAGAGATCGACGAAACTTTCGATGTCGTCGTCTGCCGTCGAAAATGACGTCACCAGGCGAATAAGCACATTGTCGGCTCCGATATCGAGGCCGTCGCTGTTGCGCACATAATAATTGGCGCCCGCCGCCTGCAGCCTGGTGTCGAGCGCCCGCGGCAACACCACGAACATCAAATTGGCCTCGACCGGCCACAGCGGCCTCAAGCCGGCCGCGGCCAGTTTTGCCGCCAGCCGATCGGCCATGGCATTGGCGTGGCGGGCGAGCGTCAGCCAGCGCTCCTCCGCGAACCAGGCGAGAAATTGCGCGGCGATGAAACGGTGCTTCGATAGAAGATGTCCGGCGCGCTTGCGCCGCTCGCCAAAAAACGCAGCGCGGGCGGGATCGAAGATCACCACCGCTTCGGCGGCGAGCGCGCCGCCCTTGGTGGCGCCGAGCGAAAGCACGTCGATGCCCGAGCGCCAGGTCATCTGCGCCGGACTGGCATTGAGCCGCACCAGCGCATTGGCGAACCGCGCGCCGTCCATATGTACGGCGAGCGAGTGCGCATGCGCGATATCGCACAGTTCGGCGATCTCGTCGGTACGGTAGATGGTGCCGGCTTCGCTGGCCTGGGTGATCGACAACGCCGAAGGGATCATCTGATGCGGACTATGCCCGCCATAGCGGACCAGCGCCGCCTGCAGGGTCTGCGGCGCGATTTTGCCGTCGCCGCCGGACAAGCTTTCCAGCTTGACGCCGCCGCCGAAAAATTCGACGGCGCCGCATTCATCGCTGACGATATGGGACCGGTCGTGACAGAAGATGACACTCCATGGCGGCGAAACCTGCGCCAGCGCCAGCGCGTTGGCCGCGGTGCCTGTCGGCACCAGGAATACCTCGACCTCGCGCTCGAAAATCTCAGCCAGGCGGCGCTCGGCGGCATGCGTCCAGTCGTCGTTGCCGTAACCGCGCGCATAACCGCGGTTCGCCGCGGCGATGGCGTCGAGAATGGCGGGGTCGACGCCCGCCGTATTGTCGCTGGCGAAATTCACCCCGAGAACGTAGCCGGGATTGCGTCGCACGCAATCCGGGATCGCCCGCCCCCAAATTCCGCGCCTTCGGTTTCCACTCCGCCATTGCGCACGAAGCCATCCCATGATCCACTTAAATTGCGGGACATCGCAGAAATCGGCGCCGGATCGGGGGCAAGTCGCTGCTTTTTGGTCGCGCGCTTGGGGCTGGCGCTTGTATTGGCGTCCGGAATTTGCCATGTTCCGCATAGGACAGCATTGCTGTCCCAATTGTTGATCCAAAGCGCGCGCCCCCGGAAGATGGGCAGAGACGCGCGGGGTCAGCCGCCGCTGGGCGAGGGCGCGTCGGACGGCGGCAAGAAAGCAACCCATGGCCGGTAAGCGGCACAAAGGTTGCCTCCAAGATGTCTAGATCGCCCCTGGGGCGCAGCCCTTTTCCTGTCCTTCCCGTCTCCGTTGGGAAGAAGAGAGAAGGAATGCGGGTTGGTTGCGTCGGGCCGCGATGCGAAACGCTTGCGGTGACCGGCGAGGAGCGCGTGAGAGATGGACGCGTCTGGTTTCGGCCTGTTTGATCCGGCGCTGGAAAAGGATTCCTGCGGCGTTGGATTTATTGCCGACATCAAAGGGCGCAAATCGCACAAGATCGTCGAAGACGCGCTGACGATTCTCGTCAATCTCGAGCACCGCGGCGCGGTCGGCGCCGATCCGCGCGCGGGCGACGGCGCCGGCATCCTGGTGCAGATGCCGCACAAATTCATCGCCAAGAAGGCAGCCGAGATCGGCGTCAAGAAATTGCCGCCGCCCGGGCATTACGCCGTCGGCGCGCTGTTCCTGCCGCGCGACGCGGCTTGGCGGCAAGAGATCATGGACACCTATGCCGCCATTACCGCGCGGGAGGGCATGACCATCCTCGGCTGGCGCGATGTGCCGACCAATAATTCGACGCTGGGTGAATCGGTGAAGCCGACCGAGCCGGTGCACCGGCAGGTGATTATCGCACGAAATCCCAAGGTGAAATCGGAGGACGAATTCGAGCGCCGGCTCTACATCCTGCGCAAGACCATTTCCGGCATTCTCTACGGCACGCGCGACCGCAGCATGTGGCATTATTATCCAGTATCGATCTCTTGCCGCACGTTGATCTACAAGGGCATGTTCCTGGCCGATCAGCTCGGCACTTATTACCCCGATTTGCACGATCCGGATTTCGAGAGCGCGCTCGCTTTGGTGCACCAGCGCTTCTCCACCAACACGTTTCCGACCTGGTCGCTGGCGCATCCCTATCGCATGATCGCGCATAACGGCGAGATCAACACGCTGCGCGGCAACAACAACTGGATGGCGGCGCGCAAGGGTTCGGTTTCATCGCCGAAATTCGGCGCCGATATCGCCAAGCTCTGGCCGATCTCCTACGAGGGCCAGTCCGACACCGCGTGTTTCGACAACGCGCTCGAATTCCTGGTGCTGGGCGGTTATTCGCTCGCGCATGCCATGATGATGATGATTCCGGAAGCCTGGGCCGGCAATCAGCTCATGAACGAGGAGCGCCGCGCGTTTTACGAATATAACGCGGCGCTGATGGAGCCGTGGGACGGCCCGGCCGCGATCGCATTTACCGACGGCCGGCAGATCGGCGCCACGCTCGACCGCAACGGCTTGCGCCCGGCACGCTACATCGTCACGCGGGACGACCGTATCATCATGGCGTCGGAGACCGGCGTATTGCGGGTTCCGGAGGAAGATATCGTCACCAAGTGGCGGCTGCAGCCGGGCAAGATGCTGCTGGTCGATCTCGAGCAGGGCCGTCTCATTCCCGACGAAGAGCTCAAGTCGCAATTGGCGCAAAGTCATCCTTACAAGGAGTGGCTGGCGCGAACGCAAATCGTGCTGGAGGACCTGCCGCAGGCTTCCGAAGCGGCGCCGATCTCGAACCTGGCCCTGCTCGATCGTCAGCAAATGTTCGGTTACACCCAGGAGGACCTCAAAATCTTGATGACGCCGATGGCGACGACCGGCGAAGAGGCGGTCGGCTCGATGGGCAACGATACGCCGATCTCGGCGCTGTCGAGCAAGCCGAAGCTGCTTTTCACGTACTTCAAGCAAAACTTCGCGCAGGTGACCAACCCGCCGATCGATCCGATCCGCGAAGAGCTGGTGATGAGTCTGGTGTCGATCATCGGGCCGCGGCCGAACCTGTTCGATCTCGAAGGCTCATCGAAGAAAAAGCGGCTCGAAGTGCATCAGCCGATCCTGACCAACGCCAATCTGGAGAAGATCCGCTCCATCTCCAGTCTCGGCGGTCCTTTCAAGTCGCGCACCATCGACACCACCTGGCCGGCTGAAAGCGGCGCGGCGGGGATGGCCGAAGCCATCGATGGGCTATGCGCTCGCGCCGAGATCGCCGTGCGCGATGGCGTCAACATCATCATCCTGTCCGACCGCCGCGCCGGCGCCGACCGTATCCCGATCCCGTCGCTGCTCGCCTGCGCCGCCGTGCACCATCATCTCATTCGCGCCGGACTTCGGACCTCGGTCGGCATTGTGATGGAATCGGCCGAACCGCGCGAAGTGCACCACTTCGCCTGTCTCGCCGGCTACGGCGCCGAAGCGATCAATCCGTACCTCGCATTCGAGACGCTCGTCGCCATGAAGAGCGACCTGCCGCAAAAGCTCGACGAGAGAGAGATCGTCAAGCGCTACATCAAGTCGGTCGACAAGGGATTGCTCAAGGTGATGTCGAAGATGGGCATCTCGACCTACCAGTCCTATTGTGGCGCGCAGATTTTCGACGCGATCGGGCTGAAATCCGACTTCGTCGCCAAATATTTCACCGGCACGGCGACCCGCATCGAGGGCGTCGGCCTCGCCGAGATCGCCGAAGAGACGGTACGGCGGCATCGCGACGCTTTTTCCGACGCGCCGATCTATCGCTCAATGCTAGACGTCGGCGGCGAATATGCGTTTCGCGTGCGCGGCGAGGATCATGTCTGGAACGCGGCGACGGTCGCCGCCCTGCAGCACGCCGTGCGCGGCAACTCCTACGAGAAGTACCGGCACTACGCAGGCATCCTCAACGAGCAATCCGAGCGCCTGGTGACCATCCGCGGCCTTTTCCGCATCAAGTCGGCCGAGGAAGATGCCCGCGCGTCGGTGCCGATCGAGGAAGTCGAGCCGGCCAAGACAATCGTCCAGCGTTTCGCAACCGGTGCGATGTCGTTCGGCTCAATTTCGCGCGAGGCGCATACCACGCTCGCCATCGCCATGAACCGCATCGGCGGCAAATCGAATACCGGCGAAGGCGGCGAGGAATCCGACCGGTTCAAGCCGCTCCCGAACGGCGATTCCATGCGCTCGGCGATCAAACAGGTGGCGTCGGGGCGCTTCGGCGTCACCGCCGAATACCTCGTCAACGCCGACATGATGCAGATCAAAATCGCGCAAGGCGCCAAGCCCGGCGAAGGCGGCCAACTACCCGGCTACAAGGTCGACAAGGTCATCGCCAAGGTGCGCCATTCGACGCCCGGCGTCGGACTGATTTCGCCGCCGCCGCACCACGACATTTATTCGATCGAGGACCTGGCGCAACTCATCTTCGACCTCAAGAATGTCAATCCCGACGGCGACGTCTCGGTGAAACTGGTCTCCGAGGTCGGCGTCGGCACGGTCGCCGCCGGCGTGTCGAAGGCGCGCTCCGATCACGTCACCATTGCCGGCTACGAAGGCGGCACCGGCGCTTCGCCGCTGACTTCGCTCAAGCACGCCGGCTCGCCCTGGGAGATCGGGCTCGCCGAAACGCATCAGACGCTAGTCGCCAACCGGCTGCGCGGCCGTATCGCCGTGCAGGTCGACGGCGGCATCCGCACCGGCCGTGACGTGGTGATCGGCGCGCTGCTCGGCGCCGATGAGTTCGGTTTTTCGACCGCGCCGCTGATCGCCGCCGGCTGCATCATGATGCGCAAGTGCCATCTCAACACCTGCCCGGTCGGCGTCGCCACGCAGGACCCGGTGCTGCGCAAGCGCTTCACCGGCCAGCCCGAGCACATCATCAACTATTTTTTCTTCGTCGCCGAGGAAGTGCGGGAACTGATGGCCGAGCTGGGCTACCGCACCTTCAACGAGATGATCGGCCAGATGCAGATGCTCGACGAGCGCAAACTGGTCGACCACTGGAAGGCACGCGGGCTCGACTTCTCCAAACTGTTCATGAAGCCGAAGGTGCCGGCCGAGGTCAAAATCTACAATTGCGAGGAACAGGATCACAAAATCCACGACATCCTCGATCGCAAGCTGATCGCGCAATCGCGTGCAGCGATCGAACACAAGACGCCGGTGACTTTGAGCTTTCCGATCAAGAACGTCGACCGCACCGCCGGCGCCATGCTTTCGGGAGAGATCGCCAAGCGTTACGGCCACGAAGGCTTGCCGCACGACACCATCGTCGCGCGCTTTAAGGGCACCGCGGGCCAGAGCTTTGGCGCGTTCCTCGCCCGCGGCGTCACCTTCGAGCTCGACGGCGACGCCAATGACTACGTCGGCAAGGGGCTTTCAGGCGGCCGCATCGTGGTGCGCCCGCCCGAGGAATCCGGGATTGTCCCGGAACAGTCGATCATTGTCGGCAACACGGTGATGTACGGCGCCATTGCCGGCGAGTGCTATTTCCGCGGCGTCGCCGGCGAGCGCTTCGCGGTGCGCAATTCCGGCGCCGTCGCAGTCATCGAGGGCGCCGGCGACCATTGCTGCGAATATATGACCGGCGGCATCGTGGTCGTGCTCGGGCCCACCGGACGCAATTTCGCCGCCGGCATGTCGGGCGGCATCGCCTATGTGCTCGATGAGGACGGCGACTTCGCCTCGCGCTGCAATCTGGCCATGGTCGAGCTCGAACCGATGCCTGGCGAGGAAGACATCAATTCCCGCATCTTCCATCACGTTCGCGACCTCGAGGCGCACGGCCTGGTTGACGTCAATGCGGATATGAGCCGCTTCGATGCCCACCGGCTGCATCACTTCATTTCGCGTCATGCGCGCTTTACCGGTTCGGCCGTTGCGGAGAAAATACTGGCCGAATGGAAAACCTGGTATCCGAAGTTCCACAAGGTGATGCCGGTCGAGTATCGCCGCGCTCTCAACGAGCTCAAGGCCGCGGCCATCGCTGCGGAATAGTGCGCCGACAACGAGTGCCACAAGAAGAAGCGTATAAAAGGCCAGAGCAGAAAGCGTAGAAGAGAGCGTCTTTGGGCAAGATCACCGGTTTTCTCGAATACGACCGCGAGGATCGTGACTACGAACCGGTCGCGGAACGTGTTCACCATTGGCGTGAATTCGTTCTGCCGTTGCCGGAGCAGGACTATGTCACCCAGGCCGCGCGCTGCATGGATTGCGGCGTGCCCTATTGCCAGGGCACCGGCTCGCTGGCGCCCGGCTCGCCGGGGTGTCCGGTCAATAACCAAATCCCGGACTGGAACGACCTCGTTTACAAGAAGAACTGGGACGAGGCCGCGCGCAATCTGCATTCGACCAATAATTTTCCCGAAGTCACCGGCCGGGTGTGCCCGGCGCCGTGCGAAGCTTCGTGCACGCTCAACATCGACGACAATCCGGTCACCATCAAATCGATCGAATGCGCGATCGCCGACCGCGCCATCGCGGCCGGGCTCAAGCCGGAATTGCCGACCGCGCTAACCGGCAAGAGAGTCGCCGTGGTCGGCTCCGGGCCGGCCGGCATGGCCTGCGCGCAGCAGCTGGCGCGCGTCGGGCATGAGGTTCACCTCTACGAACGCTGGGCGAAGGCCGGCGGTTTGCTGCGCTACGGCATTCCCGACTTCAAGATGGAAAAATATCACGTCGACCGGCGCGTCGAACAAATGCAGGCGGAAGGCGTGGTGTTCCATTATGGCGCGCATATCGGCGTCAACGTTCCGGCGGAAAAATTGCTCAAAGACTATGACGCGCTCGTCCTCACCGGCGGCGCGGAAAAGCCGCGCGATTTGCCGGTGCCCGGCCGCGAGCTCAAGGGCATCCATTTCGCCATGGATTTCCTGCCGCAGCAGAACCGGCGCATATCGGGCGAGAAGGCCGACAACGGGGAGACGATCCTCGCCGCCGGCAAGCGTGTCCTCGTCATCGGCGGCGGCGATACCGGTTCCGACTGCATCGGCACCTCGTTCCGCCAGGGCGCACTGTCGGTCACCAATTTCGAAATCATGCCGCAGCCGCCGCTGCACGAGAACAAGATGCTGACCTGGCCGGACTGGCCGCTGAAGCTGCGCACGTCGTCGAGCCACGAAGAAGGCGTTGCGCGCGATTTCGCGGTGATGACGACCAAATTTACCGGCGAGAACGGCACGGTGAAGAAGTTGCACTGCGTGCGCGTCGACGACAAGTTCAAACATATTCCCGGCACCGAATTCGAGCTCGATGCCGACCTGGTCTTGCTCGCGATGGGTTTTGTGCATCCGGTGCACGAAGGTCTGCTCAAGAGCCTCGATGTCGCGCTCGACAAGCGCGGCAATGTCAGCGCCTCGACCGGGAATTACCGCACCTCGGTCGACAAGGTCTTCACGGCCGGCGACATGCGCCGTGGCCAGTCGCTGGTTGTGTGGGCAATTCGCGAAGGCCGTCAGGCCGCGGCTTCGGTCGACGAATTCTTGATGGGTTCGACCGTCCTGCCGCGCTAAGCGCCGAGCCTAAAACCCGCCGCCGATCGACGCCGGCGGCCGCGGCGGCGCCCCATCGAGACCGTTAGCCGGCGAGCGGCGCGTCGAATCGGCTGTCGGCTTATTATTATTCGCATCCTTTTTGGCATCGGCCGGTTTCTTGCCGTCGTCGGCTTTCGCGGCGCCCTTTTTCCCCGGCACAGCGGACGTCGGCGCCGCCGGCTCGGGCGTGACAGTGTCGGGGGCGGCGCTCGCGTCATCGGCGGGGCGCGGCCAAGAGAAATCGTCGGCACGCCCGGCGGACGGCGCGATCGAATCGCCGCGGCTCAGAACGCGCGTCGCAAGCGGGTCGGGGAGCGACGGCGCGGCGGGATGGCCGCCGCCGCCGAGCAGGTCGCCGGTCTCGCTGCTTGCGGCCGCCAGCGGCAGCACCGGGCCGACGTCGGGCCGCGGCGCGCCGGGTTTTGCCTGCGGCTTTTCCTCGGGCAACGCGACCGGCGTCACGCGATTGTTCATGACGCGGCGTAATTCGAGATCGACATAGCTGGCGAGCTTCACCGCGCCGAACTTGGTGAAATGCACGCCGTCGCCGGTGCGCAGCCGCCGCGTCTGGCCTTCAAAATCCGGCCCTTCCACGGTGTAACGGCCCTGGTCGTCGACAAAACCGTCCCAGATGTCGACATAGACGATGCCCGCCTTCTCGGCGCGCTCGCGATAAAGCTCGTCGAGATAGGCCATGTCGCTCGTCGACTTGGTGCCGCGGATCGCCGGCAGCCCAACCCATAGCACCGGCACGCCCTTGGCTTTCACCGCCGAGATCATTTCATCGATGCGCTTGGCGTAGAGCACCGCCCAGGGATCGGTGTGGAAATCGTACGTTCCCCCGGGCGCCGGATGCTGCGGATCGGTTTCGATCACAACGTCATGCGGTGGCGCCTCGGTGTCGGATGGCGCGGGCGCCGCCGTTTTGTCCCGCTGCGCGGCTTGCGCCGGCGGTGCGGACTGCCCGGCATCTTTCTGCTGCGTATTTTTTTGGTCGCCATTTTTCTGCGCGGCGGATTTCGCCGGCGGCGGCTTGTCGCGCAACGCAACACGGTCGTTCAGGCCGAGCATGATGACGATGGCGCTCGGCGTTTCGGCGGCAAGCGCGTCCTTAGTGGCCTGCGACCAATCGAGCGCATCGTTTTTGAAGTCGTAATGAATGAGACCGCTATAGGCGCGAATTTTGCGTTCGACGCCGACATCGGGCTGATCGGAATAGGTTTCGTCGAGCCCGTAGCCGAGCCAATCGGCCATCGAATCGCCGATCACCACCACGGTCGAGGTCGGCGGCGCCGCCAATTTGCGCAACTGTGGCGCCTTGGTGGAATCGACCACCGGCGGCGGCGCGGGGTTACCGAAGAACGGGAACGGTCCTTGCTGATAATAATTCGGATAGCGATCGCCCCAAAATTGGGCGGCAGCGGGCAGGCACGTCGCGGCAACGCCTGCCACGGCGGCGAACCCAATCAGCCATTGAGACCGTATTGTCATCAAACGCCCGGTTAACCTGCGCCAGACCGGCATATTAGAGCATCGCGTCGGGAAAAGCCTGCCCGCCAGATGCCGGGAGAAAGTGTCGGTTTGAAGAAGCTCCCGAGGCCCACCGCCGGCAAACGCCGCTGTTTAAGGCTGTCGCAACCGGTCGAGCACCTCGCTCGAGGCGAAGCCATCTGGAGTCTGGCCGACCGAGCCCTGGAAATTGCGAATGGCAAGCCGGGTGCGCGGGCCAAGCAGCCCATCCGGATCGCCGATATCAAAGCCACGCCGTGCGAGCAACTGCTGCATTTCATAACGCTCGTCCATGGTGAGGACGCGCTCAACGCGCGGCCAAGCCTGCACCAGCGGACCGCCGCCGCGCAGACGGTCGGCCAGATGGCCGGTCGCCAGCGCATAGGCCTCGGCGGGGTTGTATTTCATAATGACGTGGAAATTCTGCAGCATCAGGAACGCCGGTCCGCGCGCGCCGGCCGGCAGCAGGAGGTCGTCGCGATCGTCGAGGCGCGGGAACGCACCGCCGCCGGCGCGCCGCACGCCGAGATTTTCCCATTGCCGCACCGTCATCGCCCGTGAACGGTCAGCCAGCAGATAATCGAAATTCTGCGGCAGCACGACTTCGTAGCCCCAGGTCTGGCCGGCGACCCAACCGTCGATCTTCAAGTTGTTGGCGGTCGAAGCGATCATGTCAGGAATCGAATCGACAACGTCGCGCCTGCCGTCGCCATCGAAATCCACCGCATAGCGCTTGAACGATGTCGGCATGAATTGCGTCGGGCCGAACGCGCCGGCCCAGGAGCCGATCAATCGGTCCGGCGCGATATCGCCGCGCTGCAGAATTTCAAGCGTGGACAGGAACTCCTCGCGGAAATAATCGCGGCGGCGGCCGACGCAGGCGAGCGTCGCGGTTGAGCGCAACACCGGCCGGTCGCCGCCCAGCTTGCCGTAGTTCGATTCGACGCCCCAGATCGCGGCAACAATGTAACGATCCACCCCGTAAGCGCGCTCGACGGCGGCGAAGGTCGGCGCGTATTGCGCCAACAGCTCGCGACCCCGCGCGATACGGTCGTCGCTCACCAGGAGATCGAGATAATCCCATGGCGCCTTGGTGAATTCCGGTTGTGCATCGAGCTTGTCCATGATGCTCAGGTCCGGCGTCAGCCCTGTCGTCAGGCGCTCGAAATTCGCGCGCGTAATGCCGCGCCGCGCCGCATCGGGCCACAGACCGGCGATGCAATTGCCGAAATCGGCAGCCGCCGCGCGAATTGCATCGGCGCTCATCAGCGGATTGCCGTACGCGCCGGACTGCCCGCTCCATTGCGCCGCATCGTTGCTGGCGGGAACCGCGCCGACCGCCGGGGGTTGAAACAAGCGGCTCAGCCAGTTGTCCCGCGCGTGCGCCGCGCCGGCAAAACTGCCGACGAGCACAACAGCCGCAACAAAGCGAAACAAGAACGCCGGCATGAGCATGACTAGAACTTTGACGGCTCGACTTATGGCCGTCCCCAGGGGCACCTGCTAATGTTGCCTCGAATCACTAACACCGGGTTTTTACCGGTGACATTCGGCCCGATTTTGGACAATCATTTGGGCAACAAAACGTAACGTATCCTACCTTCGTTGCTCTTGACGCCAACCGGCATCGCATGAATCCCGTCCGTAAAGCCGTCTTCCCCGTCGCCGGCCTTGGCACCCGGTTCCTGCCGGCCACCAAGGCCATGCCGAAGGAAATGCTGCCGGTCGTCGACCGGCCGCTCATTCAGCACGTCGTCGACGAAGCGCGCGAGGCCGGGATCGAACATTTTATCTTCGTCACCGGCCGTAACAAAGGTGTCATCGAAGATCACTTCGACCGCCAGTTCGAGCTGGAGATGACGTTGCTCGAGCGGCAGAAACATAAGGTCCTCGACCATCTCAGGCAGGACCTGCCCGCGCCCGGTTCGACGAGTTTTACGCGGCAGCAGGAGCCGCTCGGTCTCGGCCATGCGGTGTGGTGCGCGCGCGAACTGATCGGCCATGAGCCGTTTGCACTGCTTTTGCCCGACGTGCTGGTGCAGCACGACCGTAGCTGTCTCGCCCAGATGATCGACGCGGCGCGCGAACTGGCGGAACGGGCGAATATCGTCGCCGTCGAGGAAGTGCCGCGGGACCGCATCGATCAATACGGCGTAGTCGGCGTCGGCGACCGCAAGGGGAAGATGTTTTCAATCACCAGCATGGTGGAAAAACCGCATCCCGACCGCGCGCCGTCGAACCTCATCCTCACCGGCCGCTACATTCTGCAGCCGGAAATCCTGGACATTCTGGGGACACAAGAGCGCGGCGCCGGCGGTGAAATCCAGTTGACCGACGCCATGATCCAGCTGGCGAAGACGCAGCCGTTCTACGGGCTGAAATTCGACGGCCGCAGTTTCGACTGCGGCTCAAAGATCGGCTTTCTCGCCGCCAATGTGTCCTATGCGCTGGCGCGCTCCGACATCGCGCCGGGCTTCCGCGCCGAGATCAAGAAAATTCTCGGCGAGATCAACGGCGGTTAGGCCCTTCCCGCTCGCCCCGCGAGCGGGATTGAGCCTCACCTCTGCAATCGCAAGGTCAACAGAACCGACGTCGCCTGGTAAGCGACACCGCTGACATTGGAAGTGAGCCAATCCTCGCGCAGCGTGCCTTTGAGCTGCACATCGCGATTAAATTTGTAGGTCAGGCCGACGGCGGCGAAATAGCGATTGTCGTCGCGTCCAAGGCCGACATAGTCGTCATTCCCATAGCCGATCTGGCCCATGGCGATAAGCCAGGTTCGCAGCGCGTGATCCACCTCGACGTTAAAGTCGCGGCTCAGCGAACCCGAAACACCCTGCACGATCGATTCATACACTCCCGTCGCCGCGGTGAATTTTGCCGAAGTCAGCGGTGTCGCCTGCCACAGCAGCGAGCCGTCAACCGTCACGCCCGAAACGTTCGGAAAAACGGAATCCTGATAGGTGCGCTGGAGATAACCGACCGACATTTCGCCGGTGAGCCAGCCGGCAATGCCGAGGGCGGCGCCGACCTTGGCGCTTTCGCCGTCGGAATTGCGGTTCTCGCCGTAAATATCGACCGGTGAATCGTAGCTGCGCGTGTCGCCGCTGACCTCGACGAACGGTTTGACGCCCGGATCGAGTTCGTAACCGACGCGCAGGATGCCGGCATATTGGTCGAAATTTTGCCAGTCGTTGTTAGCGGTTTGGCCGTCGGTCAAATCCGAGTTGGCAAAGACGGAGCGATCGATCGTGCCTTTGAGCGTGACGTCGACCCGGCCTAGCTGTTCGTTCACGCCGGCCGTGCCGCCGAATGTTGTTTCGACCGGCAGCGTGGCGAGACCGGCCTGAAGATTCGGGCTGCCCGGATTGGTGGTCGAAACATTTGTGCGGCCCTCGAGCAGGATCTGCGTATAGCGGGTGACGTCGAGCGTGCCGTCGACCTTGGCGTTCAGATACGGCGCGTTCAGCAACGGCGAAAAGCTGTCGTTCTGGTAGCCGGTATAGGAACCGACGATGTCGGCGGTGAGTGAACTGCTGGCCCACAGCGAGTGGACATGCAATTCCGGCGCGACGACAAAATAGGTCGACCCAGCGCCCCCTGGCGTGTGCTGGGGATTGTTATTGAAGCCGCCCGACAATTCGAGCGCGGGCAAAATCAGAAACGAGCCCACTTTGATGCCGAGCGCCTCGTAAGGATCGACCGCGCCGATCGGCAGCGTGCCATGCGGCACCGCGCCCAGCGGCAGTGTGTTCGGCGGCGGCGCGCCGAGCGCTGGCGTGCTGGCGGAGCCTTGGAAATATTCAGCCGGCGGAATCGGCAAAATGGCGCCGGGCCGGTTCGCGGCCGACAGCGGATATACCACCGCCGGCGGATTGCTGATCGGCAGTTGATCCGGTGGCGGCGGCAGGGTTGCGCCCGGCCGTGACGCGGCTTTTGGCGGATAGATCTGCGGCGGCGGCGGCGGCGCGATCACCGCCGGTTGCGACGCCGGTTCGGGCGGCACTTCGGGGACGGCATCGAAGGTCGTTTCCCCCGGCGCAATCGCGGCGCCATTGTCGGGCGCCTGCGCCAGGCGTTGGCGTTTGCCGGTGTTGGTTGAATCGAAACCGGTGTCGCCCGCGCCGAAGCCGGTCGGGCTGCCATAAACCGGCGTCGCCCCAATGCGCGACGGCGCAGTGAATTGCCCGGCGGGCGGCGCCTGCCCGGCTGGTGCCGTGCCGGTGCTTCCCGGGACAAAGCTTGGCGGATTGTTGGGATTGCCCTGCAGCGACGGCTGCAACAGATCGGCGTTCGGGTCGGTGTCGGCGGTTTGGGCACGGCACGGCGCCGAGACCAGCGCAAGGACCGCGACGGGCGCCACAGCCGCCAGGCGCAACAAGCCGGTGACGCTCAGTGGTCGGCAACGGCGCGGCACCTGCGACCTCCTCGCCCCGAAGCGGCCTGTCCGCGCCGCCCCGCGGCGCTGCCCACGCGACGACCGGCACGGGCCGCCGGACGGCAGACCGCTGGTTAACGGAGTTAAAACGGATATGGTTAACGAGAGGTTGATTGCGGCCGAGCCGCTTGCCACCTGCCGCGGACGAGGCCCTTTCCGGCCTCAGGCTTTGCGCTCATAGCGGCGCCACGCCGGAACTAGGATCGCGGCGAAGACCGCAAGCGCCAGCATCTCGGCCGGCCAGGGCCAGCGCGCCACCGAGGCGATGATGCCGACCAGCACCGCGGCAAAACCAAGCCACAGTGCGAACCGGCCCGGGCGCAGCGCCTCGATCGCGAACAGCAGGAGCGCGAGAGCAAACCACATCCACGACGTCAGCGAGCCGTCGGCCATGGGCGCTCTTAGACCCAGCCTTTGAGCTCGCGCATGGCGAGCTGCCAGATCATCAGCATGCCGGCCTCGCTGTCGTTGAGACAGGGGATGGCCGCGAAATTCCGGCCGCCGAACCGCTTGAAGACCCGCGCGTTCTCGACCGCGATCTCCTCCAGCGTTTCCAGGCAGTCGGCGGAAAATCCTGGCATCACAACAACGAGATTTTTCACGCCCTTGCGGGCGAGCGCCTTCACCGTGTTGATGGTGTAAGGCTCGAGCCATTGCGCGCGGCCGAAGCGCGACTGGAACGTCATCATCAGTTTGGTTGCGTCGAGGCCAAGCTGCTTGCGCAGGAGTTCCGTCGTGCGCGCGCACTGGCTTTGATAGGGATCGCCCTTGTCCACGTAGTCCTTCGGCATGCCGTGATAGGAGGCGATGATGACATCGGGCGCAAAGGACAGACCCTTGAGCTCGGCTTTGAGTGAGGACGCCAGCACTTCGATGTAATACGGGTCGTCGTAATAGGCCGGCAGGATCCGCAACGCCGGCTGGCGGCGTTGCCGCATCAGATAGCGAAACACCTCGTCGCCCACGGTCGCGGTCGTCGCCGCCGAATATTGCGGATAGAGCGGCATGACCAGAATGCGTTCGCATCCCCACGTCACCATCACGTCGAGCCGTGAAGCGATTGACGGACTGCCGTAGCGCATCGCCCAGTCGACAATGACATGCTTGCCGAGCGGCTCGAGGGTGCCGGCAAGCTTCTGCGCCTGCGAACGCGTGATCGTCTTGAACGGCGATTCGTCTTTGTCGCGGTTCCAGATGCTCTGATAATCGCGCGCTTTGCGCCGGGATCGCAGCGGTAGGATGAGGCCATTGAGCGCCATCTTCCAGAACAGCGAATCCTTTTCGATCACCCGCGGATCGGTGAGGAATTGCTTGAGGTACCGGCGCACCGCCGCGGGAGTCGGCGCGTCGGGCGTGCCGAGATTGACGAGGAGCACGCCGATGCCGGTGACCGGCTCCGATTCATGGGCCGCAACGGCATTCGTCACGGCTAGGCTGGGGGGCGGCGGCGAGGCAACCGGCGCGATCGCCGCGGCGCCCGCGGGCGGCGGTGGCAGTTCGACCGCCGCGCCAGCGCTTCCCGGATTGGCCGCAACGTCATTCATGGAGAGATGTTCCGCTGTTTAGCGCTCGCAGCGAACGCAATCGCCGAGATCACTCGGCCGCTTTGAGCAGCATCGGCGCGCCGGCCCGGAATTGTTCCAGCAACGCAGCCTCGTCGGCCTTGGTCGCGGCGAGGTGCTGCTGCTTGACGTGACCGAAACCGCGAATTTTTTCCGGGATGACGGCAAGACCAATCGCGAGATGATGGTTTTCGGGGCTCAGCTTTGCCAGCACTTCGTCGAGCGTCGCCTGGTAATCGTCGATCAGTTGGCGCTCGATGCGGCGCTCCGGCGTGCCGCCGAACGGATCGAGCGCGGTGCCACGCAGGAATTTGAATTTCGCCAGCACGCGGAACGCCGGCAGCAGCCACGGCCCAAAACTCATCTTGCGCGGCAGACCGGTTTCCTTGTCGCGTCGCGCCAATAGCGGCGGCGCTAGATGGAATTCGAGGCGAAGATTATCGCTGTCGAACTCGTTGGCGACCTGCTTTGCAAACGCTCCGTCGGTATAAAGCCGCGCGACCTCGTATTCGTCCTTGTACGCCATCAGCTTGAACAGGTAGCGCGCCACCGCGTCGGCAAGTCCGCTTTTGCCCGGTGCGCGTTCGGCTTCGACCGCCTTGACCTTATCGACCAAGGTCAGGTAGCGGCGGGCATAGCCGGCATTCTGATAAGCGGTGAGGAATTTGACGCGCCGCTCCACGGTTTCCTCAAATGACTCGGACAGATGCTCGGCGTCGCTCGCGCTGCCGGCGGCAGGCTTGGCCAAGGCTTCGACGCCGGTCCGATCGGTCACGGCGCGGCGGCCCCAGTGGAAGGCGGCACGGTTCATTGCCACCGCCTCGCCATTGAGCTCGATCGCCCGCTCGATGGCCGCGGCGGAGAGCGGCATTGCGCCAAGCTGATAGGCGTAGCCGACCATGAACATATTGGCGCCGATCGACTGGCCGAACAGCGCGGTGGCGATGCGGGTGGCGTCGATGAAGTGCGCTTTGTCGCGGCCGGCATCGGCGATGATGGTGCGCTTGAGCCGCTCGCTCGGCAGCGAGAAATCGGCGTTGCGGGTAAATTCCCCGGGCAGGAATTCGTCGGTATTGACGACCATTGCGGTCGCGCCGTGCTTCACCGCGGCGAGAATCTTTCGGGTACCCGCCACCACGATATCGCCGCCAATCACCAGGTCGGCGCGCCCGGCGGCGACGCGGATGGCATGAATATCCTCCGGCTTTTCGGCAAAGCGGATATAGCTGAATACCGCGCCGCCCTTCTGCGCGAGCCCGGCCATGTCGAGGACACCGACGCCCCTGCCCTCCAGATGCGCCGCCATGCCCAAAATTCCGCCGACAGTGACAATACCGGTACCGCCCACACCGGTGACAATTATGTTGTAGGTCCGCTCGAAGGCGGGAAATTTCGGATCGGGCAACGGCCCGAGATCGTGATCGGCGGCAACGCCGACGCCCTTCTTCAGCTTGGCGCCGTGCACCGTAACGAAGGACGGGCAGAAACCCTTGATGCAGGAAAAGTCCTTGTTGCAGCTTGACTGGTCGATAGTGCGCTTGCGGCCCCATTCGGTTTCCAGCGGCTGCACCGAGACGCAGTTCGATTTCACGCCGCAATCGCCGCAGCCCTCGCAGACGAGTTCGTTGATGATGACCCGCTTGTCGGGATCGGGGAAGGTGTGGCGCTTGCGGCGGCGGCGTTTTTCCGCCGCGCAAGTCTGATCGTAGATCAGGACCGTGACGCCGGGGATTGCCGCGAGCCCCTTCTGCACCTCGTTGAGGTCGTCGCGATGGTGGATGGTGAGTCCGGCCGGCCACGCGGTATCGCGCGCATATTTGTCCGGCTCGTCGGTGACGACGACGACGCGATTGGCGCCTTCGGCGGCAACCTGGCGCGCGACTTGTGGCACGGTCAGCCCGCCGTCATTGGCCTGGCCGCCGGTCATCGCCACGGCGTCATTGAACAGGATTTTGTAGGTGATGTTGGTCTTGGAAGCGATCGCGGCGCGGATCGCCATGTAGCCGGAATGATTGTAGGTGCCGTCGCCGAGATTCTGGAAGACGTGATTGCGGTTGGAGAACGGCGCCTCGCCAATCCAGTTGGCGCCCTCGCCGCCCATATGGGTATAACCGAGCGTCGAACGATCCATCCACTGCGCCATGTAATGACAGCCGATGCCGGCATAGGCGCGCATTCCTTCCGGCACCACGGTCGACGTGTTGTGCGGGCAGCCCGAGCAGAAATACGGGATGCGCTGGGCGACATCTCTGGTTTCGGCTGCAATACGCTGCAATTCCTTCAGCCGCGACACGCGGCCGGCGATGTCGTCGCTACGATGAAATTTGAGCAGCCGTTCGCCGATGCAGATAGCGACCTCGTTGGAATCGAGCGCGCCCTTGACCGGGAACAGCCAGTTGCCGTCTTCATCCTTCTTGCCGATGCAGATCGGCTGATTGGCGGTGCCGTAAAGCTCCTCGCGAACCTGGACTTCAAGCAGCGAGCGCTTCTCCTCGACCACGATGATGAGCTCGAGGTCTTGGGCGAATTCGGCAAGCTCGCGGCGGCTGAGCGGCCAGGAGCAGCCCACTTTGTAAAGCCGGATGCCGAGCTCGTTGCATTTGACTTCGTCGATGCCGAGCTCGTCGAAGGCCTGACGGACGTCGAGATAGCTTTTTCCGGTGGTGATGATGCCGATCTTCGGATTGCGGCCGCCGGACGTTATGGTGCGATTGAGCTTGTTGGCGCGCACGAAAGCGAGCATGGCGTCGCGCTTGAAGTCGTGCAGGCGGGCTTCCTGTGACAGGATCGCATCGTTGAGGCGGATGTTCAGCCCGCCTTCCGGCATGCGGAAATCGTCAGGCGTGACGATATTGATGCGCTCCAGGCTGCCATCGATTGCCGCCGTGGATTCGATCGTCTCGTGCATGGTCTTGAGCGCGGTCCAGGCGCCGGTGAAACGCGACATCGCCCAGCCGTAGAGCCCGTAATCCAGCACCTCCTGCACGCCGGCAGGGTTGAGGATCGGGATCATGACGTCGATGAAATGGTATTCGGACTGGTGCGCGGTGGTCGAAGATTCGGCGGTGTGGTCGTCGCCCATCAGCGCCAGCACGCCGCCGTGTTTTGCCGAGCCGGCGAAATTGGCGTGGCGGAAGACATCGCCGGTGCGGTCGACGCCCGGCCCCTTGCCGTACCACATGCCGAAAACGCCATCGAATTTGCCCTCGCCACGCAGCTCGGCCTGTTGCGAGCCCCATACCGCGGTGGCGGCGAGGTCTTCATTGATGCCGCCCTGGAAGCGGATGTCGTTCTTCTCGAGGAACGGCCGGGCGCGGAGAAACTGGCTGTCGAGATTGCCAAGCGGCGAGCCGCGATAGCCGCTGATAAAGCCCGCGGTATTGAGGCCGTTGCGCCGGTCGAGTTCCTTCTGCATCAGGCAGAGACGAACCAGCGCCTGGAAGCCGGTCACGAAGACGTGGCGCTGGTCGAGGTCGTATTTATCGTCGAGCTTGACGTCGCGCAGCGCCATTACGAGGCCTCTCCGGAACGGCCAGTTTGCCCTTACGGAGCCGATATTGCCAGAGGGCTGGCTATGCAAAGACATATAGGGCGCGACGCCGGCGGAGCAATGCTAGCGGGTTGAAACGGCACGGCTTTCGCGAGGCAAAAGCCGGCGAGCGGAACCGGCTGGCTATGCCGCGCGGACGCGCGGCTGCAACTGCCGCAGCATGGTCGGGATTTCGGCGGCCGGCTTCGGCCGGCTGAACAGATAGCCTTGCACCTGCACGCAGCCTTCCGCCCGCAATATGTCGAGCTGTTCCTCGGTCTCGACGCCCTCGGCCGTCGTGATCATGCCGAAGCTCGCGCCAAGCTCCATGACGGCGCGAATGATGGCGACGGCATCGTTCTTCTTGCCCAGCTCGCGGATGAACGACCGGTCGATCTTGATCTTGTCGAACGGGAAGCTGCGCAGATAGCTCAGCGACGAATAGCCGGTGCCGAAATCGTCCATGCAGATGCGCACGCCGAGGTTCCGGAATTGATGCAGCGCCTCGAGCACCGATTTATCGTCCTGCAACAACACCGTTTCGGTGATCTCCAGTTCGAGCCGCGACGCGGAGAGGCCGGACTGGCCGAGCGCGGAAACGACCGACAGCGTCAACATCGGATTGCGGAACTGCACCGCCGACAGATTGACCGCGACCGTCAGTTTGCCGGGCCAGGTCACGGCGTCCCGGCAGGCTTGCTTGAGCACCCAGTCGCCGAGCGGCACGATGAGGCCGATTTCCTCCGCGACCGGGATGAACTCGTCGGGCGGCACCAGCCCGCGTTCCGGATGGTTCCAGCGCAGTAGCGCCTCGAAGCCGGAGACTTCGCCGCTGCCGACTTCGACCAGCGGCTGGTAGTACAGTTCGAATTGATCGGCGAGCAGCGCCTTGCGCAGATCGAGCTCGAGCTTGCGCCGCTCCTGCATATGCGCGTCCATTTCCGGCTGGAAGAAGTGATAGGCGCCGCGGCCCTCGCCTTTGGCGCGGTAGAGCGCCATATCGGCGTTGCGCAACAGCTGGTCCGGCTCGTTGCCGTCGGCCGGCGCCATGGCAATGCCGATCGAGGTCCCGATCACGACCTGATGGCCGAGAATGTCGAACGGCTCGACCAGCGTATCGATGATGCGCGAGGCCAATTCGCTGGCGTCGGTCGGCTTGGCGCTCACCTGCACGATGGCGAATTCGTCGCCGCCGAGCCGGGCGACGGTGTCGGCGCCGCGCACGACGCGCTGCAGGCGTTCGGTCACCGCGCACAACAGCGCGTCGCCGACCGAGTGGCCGAGCGAATCGTTCACCGCCTTGAAGCGATCGAGGTCGAGGAACATCACCGCCAGCGGGTCGCCGCGTTTGAGCGCTTCCTCCATTTTGTCCTGGAACAGGACGCGGTTCGGCAGATTGGTCAGCGCGTCGTGGCGCGCCATATGGATGATCTTGGCCTCGGCCTGACGCCGCTCGGTGACATCTTCATAGGTCGCGACCCAGCGGCCGTCCTCGGTCGGACTGTAGATGCAGGAGATCACGCGATCGTTGCTCAGCTCGTACAAATGCGGCCCGGCCGATCTGTCGACTAGGAAGCCGGCATGTTCCGTCATCAACTCGTCCGCCGACTTGCCGGAGCAATTATTGAGCGGGATGGCGATGTCCAGGACTTCCCTATAGGTGATGCCGGTCTTGATCCGCTCGGGCGGCAATTTGAAGATTTCCAGGAAGCGGCGATTGAATACTTCGAGCCGGTTCTGGCCATCGTAGAGGCACAGGCCCTGCGACATGTTTTCGAGCGCGGCGTCGAGCAGCACGTTGGTTTCGCGCATCGACGATTCCTGCGTCTTCAGGCGGCT
This sequence comes from uncultured Alphaproteobacteria bacterium, assembly GCA_963743395.1. Taxonomy (GTDB): domain Bacteria; phylum Pseudomonadota; class Alphaproteobacteria; order Rhizobiales; family Xanthobacteraceae; genus BOG-931. Next base: position 184,474 of record CAVUPV010000005.1, on the reverse strand, counting down.
GATGTCGCTGCACAGGAAGATGAAGCCTTCGTCGCGCGTCGGCGAGCGGCTGATGCGCAGCCAGCGGCCGTCCGCCATCAAAGCCTCGCGGGTCGCGTGCAATTCCCGATCGCACCGCATCAGCACATGCTCGGCGTCGGGCGAGCCCTGCAATAGCGGCTCCAGCCGCGACAGCGGCGTGCCCGGCTTGAGCAGGTTCGGCGGCACGCCGAGCAGATCGGCGGCCTGGGCATTGGCAAGCACGATGGCGTCGTCGGCATCCACCACCACGACGCCTTCCTGCGAGGATTCCAGCGCGTCGGCGAGGCGGGCTTGCGCGGAACGGCGCTGCTCCACTTCGCGGTCCATCATGGCCTTGATGTTGTCGCGCATCACGCCCATCGAGGCGAGCAGCGCGCCAAGCTCGTCGGCGCTGCCTTTCGGCACGGCGACGTCGAGCTTGCCGGCGGCGATCCGTTCGGCGACGCCGGAGGCGACCGCGACCGGGCCGACGATGCGCCGCGCCAGCGCCCAGGCCACGAGCGCCGACAGCATCAGCGCCAGCGCGGTGCCGGCGATATTGAGCTGTACGTCATGCGCGACCGCGGCGCGCGCGGCCTGCCGGTAGAGGAAGCCGTCGCCGGCGGTGTAGTTGACCAGAAGATCGATTTGATCGTCGACCCTGTCGGCATAGTGGTCGAGCGTCTCCCAGTTCACGTCGGTCTGGGTGCCGGCGGCCAACCGTTCGCTGATACTCTTCCAGGCTTCCACAGCACGCTGCACGCTCTCGGCGGCGCGGGTGGCGCGCACCGACTGCGAGCGCTCGGCGGCGATCGTCAGATCTTCCGACAGCGAGGTGTTGAGCTTGTCGATATCCTTGTCCAGCGCGGCGCGCATCTGCGGATTGCCGGCGATCCATTGCCGCGCGAAGGCGGCGCGCATCGCGGCGAAATCGGCCGCGGCGGCGCGCGCATAATTGATCGACATCAGCGATTCGTCGAAGGTCTTGTCGACCAGCACGCCGGCGTGGCGGATGCCGAGCGTGGCATAGGCGCCCAATGCGGCGGTGATCACGCTCATGACCAGGAACGCGATCAGGATACGACCGCGAATGGTCATGCAAAGCGCGGCCGCGTGCCCGACGCCGCGGCGCCAGCGCGAGACCAGACCGAGTATTAGAGAAGCGATTTGCCCACGCCTCATGGGATGCTTAGAACCCTGATTATCGGCTGCAGACCTATCCCGGCGGCCGTTAAGGGCAATGCAGCGACCGGGCCAATCTTGGCGGGGTCCTTAATGGCCGCTTATGAGGCGATTAACGGGCTCTTAACTGCGGGCCTTCACGCTCGCGAATAGCAGAGTTTATGCGCCCGTTATGGCTGTTCCGGTCCTTCCCGGTTTGTGCCGCTCCCGACGGGCAAACGAGGCAAATATGACCTTGAAAAATGCGCTGTGGCGTGTTCGCCATCCGCTCGCCGTGGCGGCGACCGCCGGCGCCTTGATCGGACTCGGCACGCTGGTCGGGCTCGCTTTGCCGCAATATTCGATCTCGCAGAAGGGCCGCGAATTCCATCCCGGCGAGATCAGCATCAAGCGCGGCGATACAATCGAGATCGTCAACGACGACGCCGACTTGATCCATCACGCCTATATCGACTCGCCTAAATTCTCTTTCGATTCGGGCGACCAGGAGCCGGGCAGCAAGACCGACGTTACCTTCCCGGTGGCGGGCGATTTCGACGTGCTGTGCGCCATTCATCCGAAGATGCGGCTGGTCGTCCACGTCCAATAGAGAACGCGGTCAAAGAATAGCGGTGCCGTACAGCGCCGCATGGCCGGCGTAATAGGCGAACAGAAACAACGCCAGCGACGCGGCATAACCGAACGGCAGCAGCCAGGAGTTGCGCGCCCGCCACGTTTGGCCGGCGTCGTCGGCAATGATGCCGATCAATGCGACCACGATCAGCGAGTGACCGATCAAGTCGATCTTGCCGAATTCGAACACCGCGCTCACGAACATCGCCGCCAGCATGACCGCGCCGACGCGACGCACCAGCGGCGTCCAGATCAGCGCGAAGGCCAGAGCAAATTCGACCGCGCCCGCCGCCCGCATAAAGAAATCCGGCGCAAAGCCCATGGTCATTTCCGGATGCTGGATGAACAGTGGATACGACCATTCCGGATAGGCCCATTTCTCGATCGACGCCCACATCAGGGTGATGCCGGCGGCCCAGCGCAGCACGTCGATCGGACGCGCGCCGAAAAAGTTGGTTTGACCGCCGACCAAAGCGAGATAGGCGGCGACGCCGAGGAAAATCGGATAGTCGGCGAGATGAAACGGGCCGTATTCCCAAACCCCGATGCCGAACAGCACGAAAATGCCCACAGCCGAGAGCGGCATCGTGCGGCGCGACAGCATTCCCGCGGCGATACCGAGTTGAATGGCGCCGACCACGACCGACTCGGTCTTGAGCTCGGGCGTGAGCAGAATGCCGCCGGCGCCCCAGATGGCGATGAAGAAGAAGGCGCAAGCCGCGCGGAAGATGGTTTCGATATTGTCGCGGACAACGCGCGTCGCCCGGTCCAGCGCGCGCAGCATGGAGAAGCCGATCGGCGTGCCCTCAAGCACGCTGCCTGTCATCAGGGCGAGAATCGAAAGCCCGGTCAGGAATTCAAAGTCCGGACACAGGACGTTTTCCAAACCGTCCGGCTGGCCGGCAATGTTGTAGGCGCAAAACCATTTGACGTGCGCGCTCGCGGAACCTGCGGCCACCGCGTTCATCACGACAGCAAGCGGAATTGCGGCCGCGAACGGCAGCCGCTTGGTCAGCCAGCTCATTTTCGAGGGCCCCTCTACTCAACTTCACAGACCAGTTGCGCCGCCACACGCAGCTCACTGGTTTACTTAAGGATTTCTTTACCACGGATCTTAGGAAATCGGTAACCGATTTACCGGGAAAATTAGGAATTGGTTAACCTTTGGCAGCAAGCTCGGCGCAAAGCCGGCTTTTGCACGGTCCTTCTAGCGCCTTGGTAAGCATTGACCGCTACAACCGCCGCGTTCTCGAAACATGCGAGCGCGAGTGTCATGACGGCTGCGGTTGGCTTGTTCAGCGTGGTGGTAGGCGCCGTGGTCGCCTACGCGTCGGAGCGCTTCCCCACCTATGTCGAGTTGCTTGAAACCGGCGCCGGCATTCTGCTGATCTCGGGCCTGGCGCTGTCAGGTTACGCGTTGCCGGCGATTCTCTAAAATCCGCGTCATTGCTTTTTTCGGGTTCATTCCCGCGTAGGCGGGAATCCAGGCTGGCTCCCCACTTTCGCGAGAACGAGCGAAAGAGCTCACCGCGGCAAAGTGGGAACCGGAAACGGTGTCGGTGTGCCGTTGAGCGTTTGCAGGAAAGCGACCAGGTCGGCCTTGTCGCTCTGCGGCAAATTGAGCTGATGAATTTGATCGTCGCGGCTGGCGCGATCGATGCCGCCGCGATCGTACAGATCAATCACATCCTCCAGCGTCGCCAGCGAGCCGTCGTGCATATAGGGCCCGCGGCGCGCCACGTCGCGCAATGTCGGCGTCTTGAACGCATATTTCAGTTTCACCGACGACGGAAACAGCCGGCCGCGGCCGATATCGTCGTTCTTGGCCACCCCGATGTCGTGGAACGACGCATCGGTGAAAGCCCAGCCGGTGTGGCAAGCGGCGCAATTGGCTTTGCCGTTGAACAGCGCGAAGCCGCGCTTGGCGGCAAGCCCGATGGCGTTGTCGTCGCCGGCGACCCAATGATCGAACGGCGCCTCGTTCGACACGATCGAGCGCTCGAACGTCGCCAGCGCCTGCTCCAGTTTCAGCACGGTAATGTCGCCCTTGCCGAACGCGGCGTCGAAACGCCTTGGCATAACCGGGAATCGCCGACAGCCGCGCGAGCAAAGCATCGGCTGGCAGATTCATATTGTCGGTCGCGGTGATCGGCCCGATGGCAACGCCTTCGAGCGTGCTGAAATGCCCGTCCCAGCCGAGCTTCGGCGTCCACGCGACATTGAGCAGCGTCGGCGTGCGCAAGCCGGAGCCAAGTGGCTGCTGCTTCTCGCCGAGCGCACGCGGCTGTCCGTCTGCCCACGACAGGCCCGGATTATGACAGCTCGAGCAGGAGCGAACTTTTTCGCCGGACAGAATCGGATCGAAGAACAGCGTGCGGCCGAGCTCGTATTTGGCATGCGAATAGAGATTGTCTTTCGGGTAGGGGATTGCACGCGGCCCGCGGTATTTCTCGCGCAGACCATGCAGCCCGGCTTCACCAGCCGCGAAGATCGATCCACCGACGGTGAGCAGTAGCGCCAATGCGCCGAGCAGCGAAGCCGCTTTCCTCATCAGATCATAGGCATGCCGTCGTCCCATAACGAACAATTCATCGCCGCGGGTTGACGAAGCGTTAATAATGCGCGCCGCGCCAGATATGCACCAACCCTAATGGGCGCGCTGAGCAGCAAGTGGGCGGCTTCCCACAGACCCTGTTTCCGGCGGTCCGCCGCATGCTAGACTGTGTGGTCTCGCCCGGAGAAAACCCGCCATGAACAAGCACGCCAAGATCGCCGCCGTCGCCAAAACCGCCGTCGCAAAAAGCAACATATCGCCCGCGGAATGGCAAGCGCGCCTCGATCTCGCCGCGACCTATCGGCTGATCGCGCACTATGGCTGGGACGATGTCATCTACAATCATTCGTCGATGCGCGTGCCCGGCGAGGAGCGCAAATTCCTCATCAAGCGGCACGAACTGCTCTACACCGAAGTGACGGCGTCGAACCTCGTCAAAGTGAGCATGGACGACGATCTCGATGAATCCTCCGGCGTCAACCGGCCGGGTTTCACGCTGCACGGTGGCGTGCTGTCCGCGCGGGCGGATGTCAATTGCGCTGTGCACGTGCACACCGAGACCGGCATGGCGATCGGCGGACTAAAGCACGGCCTGCGGATGGTGTCGCAGGCGGCGATCCGTTTCTATAACCGTGTCGGCTACCACGATTACGAAGGCATCACGGAAGATTTCGGCGAGCGAGCGCGCATCAACAAATCGCTCGGCAACAATCGCGCACTCATCATGCGCAATCATGGCCTCTTGACCGTCGGCAAGACCATGCGCGAAGCGTTCGTGCTGATGAAGTCGTTGCTCGATGCCGCCGAAATTCAGCTCGTCATGGAAGCGACCGGCGGGGAACTGATCGAAATTCCGACCGCGATTTGCGAAAAAACCGCGCATCAATACGAGCATCACGATTCCGGCCGCGGCTCGGCCGATTGGCCGGCTTACCTGCGCATGCTCGACGGGATCGATTCCACCTGGCGGAATTGAGCACTCACACCCGGTTCCCCGCGCTCCAGCTCCAGAAATCGCGGCCTTCCTCGCGCAGGAAACGGGCCAGCACCATGTTGTGCACTTCCGACGCGCCGTCGACGAGGCGCGCCGCGCGCGCACCGCGGTAAATCCATTCCAAAATCGTGTCCTTGGAATAGCCGCGCGCGCCGTTGAGCTGGATCGCGGTGTCGCAGGCATTGTGCAGCGTGTCGGCGACATGCACTTTCGCCATCGAGACTTCCTTGCGGGCGCGATCGCCGCGGTCGAGCTTCCAGGCGGCGTGCATGGTCAGCAGCCGCCCGATCTGGATCTGCTGCGCCACTTCGCCGAGCTTGATCTGCACGCTTTCGCGGTCGGCGAGCTTTATGCCAAACCCTTCGCGGTTGTTGACGTAATCCTGCGCGATCTCCATGCAGCGCTTGGCGAGCCCGAGCCAGCGCATGCAATGGGTGAGCCGCGCCGGGCCGAGCCGGATCTGCGTGACCTTCAGTCCGTCGCCGACGCCAAGCAGCACGTTGTCGTCGGACACTTCGAGCCCGTCGAATTCCAGCTCGCAGTGTCCGCCATGCTCTTCCGGTCCCATGATCTCGATGCGCCGCACGATGCGCCAGCCGGGCTGGTCGCGGTGATAGAGGAAAGCGGTCAGCCCGCGGCGCTTGTCGTCGGAGGTGCGCGCCACCACGATGAAATGCGCCGCCTCGGCGGCGCCGGTGATGAACCATTTGCGGCCGCGGATCACCCATTTGCCGTTCTTCTTCTCGGCATGAGCGCGGATCATGCTCGGGTCGGAGCCGCCGCCCGGCGCCGGCTCGGTCATGGCGAAGGACGATTTGACCTTGCCCTCGACGATCGGCCGCAGCCACCATTCCTTCTGCGCCGGCGTGCCGATGCGCGCGAGCAGATTCATATTGCCGTCGTCGGGCGCCATGCAGTTGAGCGCCAGCGCGCCGAACACCGAGCGCGCCGCTTCCTCATAGATCGCCGCCCAGGCGACGATCGGCAGCGCCATGCCGCCGAACTCCTTCGGCGATTGCGGCGCCCATAATCCGGCCTGTCTCGCCTTTTCCTGCACCGGCGCAAGTCGCGGCAGCGGAATGTTCTCGTGTTCGGAAAAATTTTGCGGGTCCGCCTCGAGCGGCAGCACATGCTCGTCGATGAAGGCGCGGGTGCGCTGGCGCAAATCCTCGATTTCGGGCGAAAGGGTAAAGTCCATGCCGGCGTTCCCCGATTGATTCTTATCGAGATAGGAATACTTGGGCGGGTAGGAATACTTGGGGCGGATGGGGAGTTATAGCGAAGTGGGGGCAAAAGGTGAAAAGCAAATGACGCGGATCGTCCTCATAACTGCCGTCGCGATGGCGGCGCTTTGCTGTGAAATGCCGTCCAGCCAAGCCCAATCCTACGGCAACGCGCCCTGGTGCGCGGTGGCAAACCAGGGCGGCGGCGACGTCGTCTGGGATTGCGAATACCAGACGATGCAACAGTGCGCGCCAAGTATCGTCGGCGGCAACCGCGGCTTTTGCAACATCAATCCGGCTTATGTGCCGCCGCAAGGGGCAACGCCGCTGTACCGGCGCAGGCAGCCCTATCAGCAATAGGATCCGCGACGCCACACGGCGGCGGTCGTTTGGCCTGACAGAGGCCAAACTGGCGCATTGCTGCGCCAAAACGACAATGCGACAATAAGCTCACGCAACTTTGGCGTGGCACATGCTCGATTCCCCATCCGGCCTCACGGCGCAATTTTCGCTCGATGCGGATCAACGCGCGGTCCGCGACATGGCGCGCAGCTTCGCCGATGAGGTCTTTGCGCCGAATGCGGTGGCCTGGGACGAGGCCAGGCATTTCCCGGTCGCCGAAATGCGCCAGGCGGCGGCGCTCGGCATGGGCGGCATATTCATTGCCGAGGATGCCGGCGGATCGGGCTTGTCCCGGCTCGCCGCGGCATTGATCTTCGAAGCGCTTGCCACCGGCTGTCCCACGGTTGCGGCCTATATGTCGATCCACAACATGACCGCGTGGCTGATCGATGGCTTCGGTAGTGAGGAGCAGCGCCGGAAATGGCTGCCGCGCCTGTGCACGATGGAGTTGCTGGCGAGCTATTGCCTGACCGAGCCGGGCGCGGGATCGGATGCCGCGGCGCTGGCGACGCGCGCGACGCGCGACGGCGGCGATTACGTGCTCAACGGCCAGAAGCAGTTCATCTCCGGCGCCGGCGCCGGCGACCTCTATGTCGTGATGGCGCGCACCGGCGGCGGCGGGCCGTCCGGCATTTCCGCTTTTATCGTACCGGGCGACGCGCCCGGCATTTCCTACGGCCAGAACGAGCGCAAGATGGGCTGGAATGCCCAGCCGACCCGCGCCATCACCTTCGCCGACGCCCGCATCCCCGCCGCCAACCGCCTCGGCGAGGAAGGCATCGGTTTTAAGATCGCGATGGCCGGCCTTGACGGCGGCCGGCTCAATATCGCCGCATGCTCGCTTGGCGGCGCGCAATCTGCACTGGAAAAGTCGCTCGCCTACATGAAAGAGCGCAAGGCGTTCGGCAAACGCCTCGACGAATTCCAGGCGCTGCAATTCCGCCTCGCCGACATGGCGACCGAGCTTGAGGCCTCCCGCGCTTTGTTGTGGCACGCCGCGGCGGCATTCGACCGCGAGGAGGCGAACACCACGGAGCTGTCCGCCATGGCCAAGCGCTTTATCACCGACACCTGCTTTGACGTCGCCAATCAGGCGCTGCAACTGCACGGCGGCTACGGCTATCTGGCGCAATACGGCATCGAGAAGATCGTCCGCGATTTGCGCGTCCACCAGATTCTCGAAGGCACCAACGAGATCATGCGCCTCATCGTGGCACGAAGCCTCGTCGGGCGATGAGCGGCAAGCTGGTTCAGGACGGCGACGTTATTGTCCGTGAACTGGGTGCGTTGCGCCGGATCACGCTCAATCGGCCGCAAGCGCTTAATGCGATCACGCTCGATATGGCCGAAACCATTACGGCGTTCATGCGCGAATGGGCGGACGATCCAGCCGCCGGCGCGGTGTTCATCGACGGCGCCGGCAACCGCGCCTTCGCTGCCGGCGGCGACATCCGCGCGCTCTATGACGCGGCGAAATCCGGCAGCGATCTGCCGGAAAAATTCTGGGCGACCGAATACCGGCTCAATATCCTGATCGCGCGCTATTCGAAGCCGGTGATCGCGGCGATGGACGGCTTGGTGATGGGCGGCGGCGTCGGCCTTTCGGCGCACGCGGCGCATCGCGTCGTCACCGAGCGCTCCGCTGTCGCCATGCCGGAAGTTGGCATCGGGTTCTTCCCCGATGTCGGCGCGTCGTTTCCGCTGGCGCGCACGCCGGGCGGGACCGGGACTTATCTGGCGCTGACCGGCCATCGCATCGGCGCCGCCGACGCGATCTATTGCCGGCTTGCCGACATTCATATTGCCGCGGTGCGGCTGCCCGAGCTTGCCGCAGCGCTCGCTCATTGCCGAACCGCGCAAGATGTCCAGGCGCGGCTTGGCGAATTGTCCAGCGCGCCCGCGCCGGGCGAGTTGGCCGCGGCGGGGGGGTGGATCGAACCGTGCTACGGCGGCGACACCGTTGAAGCCATTGTCGGACGGTTGAGCGCGCACACGGCCGATGCGGCGCACGCCGCGCTCGCGGCCATGCGCAAGGCGTCGCCAACTTCGCTCAAGGTCACATTGCGAAATTTGCGCGAAGCCGCATCATTTGAGCGCGTTGAGGAGAGTTTCCAGCAGGATTACCGTATTGCGCTCGCCTGCGTCGCCGGACACGATTTCATCGAAGGCATCCGCGCCGCCATCGTCGACAAGGATCGCAATCCGGCGTGGCGTCCGGACAAACTGGAAGACGTTACGCCCGAGATCGTCGAGCGGCACTTCAAACCGGTTGGCGCGCTGGAATTGAAATTCGGCAATTAAGAGGGAACGCACATGGCGGCTATTGGATTCATCGGTCTCGGCAACATGGGCGGACCGATGGCCGCCAATCTCATCAAGACCGGCGGCCACGTTTTGGGGTTCGACTTGGTCGCCGCGTTACGCGAAGTCGCGGCCAAGGACGGCATGCAGATCGTAGGCAGCGCCAAGGCGACGCTTGAGGATGCCGATGTCGTCATCACCATGCTGCCCGCCGGCGAGCACGTGCTGTCGGTATGGCACGACATCGCGCCGCAGGCGCGGCAGGGCACGCTATTTATCGATTGCTCGACCATCGACGTCGAGAGCGCGCGCAAGGCGCATAAGCTCGCGGCCTCCTACGGCATCGCCACGCTCGATGCGCCGGTTTCGGGCGGCGTCGGCGGCGCCAAGGCGGCAACGCTCACCTTCATGGTCGGCGGTTCCGACCACGCCTTCGCGCGCGGCAAGCCGGTGCTCGAGCGCATGGGCAAGCGCATCGTGCATTGCGGTGAGGCCGGCAACGGCCAAGCCGCGAAGATTTGCAACAATATGATCCTCGGCGCGTCGATGATCGCGGTCAGCGAAGCTTTCGTGCTCGGCGAAAAACTTGGGCTGTCGCATCAAGCGTTGTTCGACGTCGCCTCGGCGTCGTCCGGCCAGTGCTGGTCGCTGACCAGCTATTGTCCGGTGCCCGGGCCGGTGCCGGCGTCGCCGGCGAATAACGGTTACAAGCCGGGCTTTACCGCCGCTTTGATGCTCAAGGATCTCAAGCTTGCCCGCGCCGCTGCCGAATCGGTGCAGGTCAAGACTGCGATCGGCGTGCATGCGGCCGAGATTTACAACCAGTTCGCCGACCACGGAAACAGCGGATTCGATTTCTCTGGCATCATCAATTTCGTCCGCGAGCAATCGAAAGGCCGGTAACGGACTCCGCTTGCCACAATTTGGAACCCGGTCAATCAGGATTCTCGACTTGATCCGGCCAAGGGCTTAGATTGCGCGTTGCTCGCGAGGCGGCGTGGACCATAATACCGTTGAGCAAAATCGCCGCCTGCGGGTGGACTGACTGACGGCGACGGGAAGAATATTGCGGGCCATTCCGGGCGGCGCATTCTGGCTTCGTTTAGCGGGCGCGCTTTCGCCGATAGTATTGCTTGGCCTATCGGCAATTTCCGCTTCCGCGCAAACCGGGTCCGATTTCGCCACCACCAATCCGCTGTTCCAGGCGCTTTTGGCGCGGCCGGTAGATCTCAACAATACATTGCAATACGCCGCCGGCGCGGCGGCAGCCGGAGATATCGAGTCCGCGATCAGCGCCTACGAGCAGCTTCTGTTCTACAATCCAAAACTGTCGCAAACGCGCTTTCAGCTCGGCGTTCTTTATTATGAGCTCGGCTCGTACGACATGGCGCGCGGCTATTTCGAGACCGCGTTGCAGATGCCCGACGTCACGCCGGACTTGCAACAGAAGATTGCCGACCTTCTCGACCTTGTCGACAAAAAACTTCAGGTCGACCAGTTCTCCGGGTATGCCCAAACCGGCTTGCGCTGGCAGAGCAATGCCAGCCAAGGCCCCGGTTCGCAGACCGCACTGGCGTCCGGCCAGCCGTTCAATAGCGCGTTTGCCGCCAAATCGGACTGGAACTGGTTCGGCACGTTCGGCCTCAACTATGTTCACGATTTCCAAAGCCAGTCCGGCACGACCTTTGAAGCCACCGTTCTGGGCTATGACGCGCAGCAATTCACGCAGCACCAGGTCGATATCGGCCTGATGGAGATCCGCGCGGGTCCGCGTTTCGCGCTGTCTCCCGGCAACATCAACGGCATAACGATCAAGCCCTATGTCGTCACTACCGGCGCGCTGTTGGCGGATGTGTCCTATATGGGCGGCGTCGGCGGCGGGCTGACCGCGCATGTCGCTGTCGCCAATGTGTCGCTCGATCCGTACGCCGAGTGGGTGCAGCAGAGTTTCCGCAATTCCACCCTCTACCCGCTCGCGAGCGGAATGACCGGTCCGCTGGCAACCTACGGGACGCTCGCGTCCGGGCCAATCGGGTCGGGACTAAGCTGGCAGTCGCGCGTGGCTTACGCCCACGCCAACGACCAATTCGCTTTTGACAGCTACAACAGTTTCATTGGCGATCTTTGGCTGCCCTGGAGCTTTTCGGTCCCGGGCAGCAGTCGGCCGTGGACGCTCACTCCGTCCGGCGGCGTGACCACCTGGAATTACAAGGCGGCCGATCCGGCAATCAATCCGCTCGTCACCGCAAACGTAACCGAATGGCGCGTCAGCCTCGGACTCGAAATACCAATCTGGCAGAAGTTCATTCTTGCATCCCTGGTGCAGTACCGCGACGACCTGTCAAATGTTGCCGCATTCGCGATACATGATCTCTCGGTGACGGCCGGACCGTCGATCAAATTCTGAGGCCGTATCATGGTACCGTGGAAAACCGCCGTCCTCCTGTTGGCCGGCGCAACGCTGATCGCAAACCCCGCGGCCGCGCAGGAAGTGGGAACTGCGACGGCGGTCAATCCAACCTCAGAAAGCACACCGCCCGGCGGCTCGACCCAGACGCTCACGCTCGGCGCGCACATCATCCACAAGGAGCACATTCACACCTCGCCGTCGGGAAGCGTGCAACTGCTCTTTCTCGACAAGAGTTCGCTCAGCATCGCGCCGAACACCAGCATCGTGATCGACGAATTCATCTACGACCCGAATTCCGGCAAGGGCCACATGTTGACAACGTTGACCCAAGGCGCGCTGCGCTACGTCGGCGGTGAATTGAGTCACCAGGGCGAAGCGACAATCCAGACATCCAACGCGACCATCGGCATCCGTGGCGGGACTCTCACCGTCGGCCAAGGCTCGGGCGGCACCAAAGTCCTCAACCAATATGGCGCGATCACGATTTCCAACAACGGGGGCACGGTCGTTGTCACGATGCCCGGCTATGAAGTGACGATCACGGGATGGAACATCCCGCCGGGACAGCCCACCAAAGTCACCGATGCGGAAATCCTCCATTATCTGGCGCTGCTGACGAGCAAACCCGGACAACACGGCGGCGGTCAGTTCAGCAGCTTCGACAACCTGGCATGCGGCGGACCCGGGCAGGCCGCCTGCCCCACGCCGCCATGGTTTTCGACAAATGCCGGTCAGGACGCCGCCAACCAGATCATCGTTCAGGGTACGCATCTTGGAACGGGCCAGACGCCGCCGCCACCCAGCTGCACCGGTTACTGCCCGCACTAGCTTCGCTACAGGCTCGTCCAGATCAGCACGACTCCGGATAACAACAACATCATCATGATGATGCGCTGATAGCTGCGATCGGCCAGCCGCCGATAGATGAAAGCGCCGATCCGGGCACCGCCAATCGTGCCGGGAAGCGCGGCAATCGCCGCCACGGCGACTTGCCGCGTCAAAAGTCCGGACACGGCGTGCGATACCAGAGCGAACGACAGGATCGCGATATTGAACGTCTGCACGACGGCGCGGCGCTCTTCCTTGGTCCAGCCACGCACATCTGTCCACACCGCAGGAAGCACGCCGGATAGACCGGCGACGCCGCCAAGAATGCCGCCGGCAAAGCCGACGACACCGTCGGCTGCTACGCCGCCCCACACGCTCTTAATCCCCACCCTTCGCGCCAGCACGTAGGCGGAGTAGATGACGAGAAAGCCGCCGACGCCGATCCTGAAAAGTCTTGGATCGATATGCGGCAAGATAAATGTCCCGATCGGCACGCCAAGGATGCCTGGCACGACGAAAACCAGCACTCGGCGCCACAAGATCGTGCGCCAGATCATCGGCAGCGTCTGCAGTTGCGAAGCGATCGAGCACAGGATCACCAGCGTCGCCGCGACGGTTGCGGGTATCGCGTAGAGCCAGATGCCCAAAACCGTCAGCGCGGTGCCGAAACCGGTGAGGCCATTGACGATGCCGCCGGCCAATGCGCCGGCAAACACGACAGCGACCTGTTCTGATCCCATCGGGTTTAAGCGCGCAGCGCCACGACCTGACCGCCATCGGCGACGATGGTGGCGCCGGTCACATAACGCCCGGCGTCGGACACAAGCAGCAAAAGCGGCCCATCGAGATCGCCGAGTTCGCCGAAGCGGCCCATCGGGATTTCGCGCTTAAGCGCCGCGCCGCGTTCGCCCGCGAGGTAATCGCTGTTCATCTCGGTGACGATCCAGCCCGGCGCTATGGCGTTGACGCGGATACCCTTGAATGCAAGCTCAAGCGCCAGCGCTTTCGTCATCTGGATCACGCCGGCTTTGGCGGTGGCATAGGCGACGACGCCTTTATCGACATTGAGGCCGAGCACCGAGGCGATATTGACGATGGCGCCGCCGCTGCCGGCCGCGAGCATGCGGCGTGCCGCTTCCTGCGCGGTGAAGAACACCGCATCGAGATTGGTGGACAGAATACGCCGCCATTCCTCCTCCGCAAGTTCGACGGCACGGCCGGCATGCGCCACGCCGGCATTGTTGACGAGGATCGTCACCGTGCCGAAGCTTTTCTCGGCGGCGTCGAACGCCGCCCGCATCGCCGCGCGGTCGCGCACATCGGCTTCCACCGCGATCGCCTTGCCGCCGGATGTCCCGATTCGCGCCTTGAGTTCGGTAAGGCGGTCGGCGCGGCGCGCCACCAGCACGACGGACGCGCCGTTCTTGGCCAAAACCTCGGCAAAATGCGCGCCGAGTCCGCTCGACGCGCCGGTCACCAGCGCCACTTTGCCGTGAAGATCGAAGATTTCCGCTGCACTCATGGTCTCACCCGGCATCGCCGCACCAATAACCCATTGCGGAGCCGAACAATTGCGGGAATTAATGCCGCAATCAAGCTTTGGGAGTAAGCGCCGATGGGCTTTCTCGACATGCGGCAGTGGATGGCGAGCCTGCAACAGCAGGATGAGCTGAAGCGGATTACCGCCGCGGTCGACTGGGACCGTGAGATCGGCGCCATTACCCGCCGTGTGCTCGAAAAAAAGGGGCCGGCGCTCGTCTTCGAGAACATCAGGGGCTACGCGGACGGCCGCTGCACCAGGCTCTTCGTCAGCGGCCTTGGCGCGCGCTCGCGGCTCGCGCTCGCGCTTGGCTTTCCGCGCGACGCGTCCAATCGCGAGCTCGTCCAGCATGTGATGATGAAAAACCGCGAGACGATTGCGCCGGTGACCGTCGAAACCGGACCGGTCAAAGACGTCATCCTGCGCGGCAAAGACATCGACCAAACGGAGTTTCCCGTTCCGAAATGGCACTATCTCGAGGGCGGCCGCTACATCCACACCTTCACCGCCATCGTCACCAAGGACCCCGATACCGGCGTGATGAATGTCGGGCTTTATCGCGGCATGATCGGCAAGAAGGACACCGCGCCGTTCCTGCTCGTCAAAGGTGGTCAGCACTGGGGCGCGCATTTCGTCAAATGGGCGGCGCGCGGCAAGCCGATGCCAGTCGCCTGCGTCGTCGGCTGGGATCCGATCATGGCCTTCCTCGCCGGATCGCCGCTGCCGGCGGGCATCTGCGAATGGGACGTGATGGGCGCCTATCGCGGCGAGCCGGCACAGCTGGTGCGCTGCGAGACGGTCGATCTTCTCGTGCCGGCGAGCGCGGAAATCGTCTTCGAAGGTACCATTAGTGACGACCCGTCCACGTACGAGACGGAAGGACCGTTCGGCGAATTCACCGGCTATGTCTCGGACCTGCCGACGCCGCGGCCGGCGATGAAGGTCAGCTGCATCACCCATCGCCGCGATCCGATCTTTGTCGGCTCGCTCGAAGGCACGCTTCCGGGTTCATACAGCGAGAACAGTGTCATGTCCTCGGTGCAGCGCGCCGCCATCGCCTGGAATATTTTGAACGGCGCCGGCATACCCGGCATCCTCGACGTCTATGCGCCGCCGATCACCAACGGCGTCAACATCCGCATCCAGATCAAAAAGCATTATCAGGGCCAGCCCAAGCAGATCGCGGCGGCGCTGTGGGGCAACAGCGCCGCGCAATACCGCTACAAGCACGTCACCGTGGTCGAGGAGGATATCGACCCCGCGCGGGACGAGCAGGTCGAATGGGCGTTCGCGCACCGCGTCAATGCCGGCGAGGGCGGCGTCGTGATTTTTCCGGGGATTTTCGGCTCGCCGATCGATCCGTCGACGCCGCTGGAGGATCGCAACGTGGAACAGCTCGGCACCGGGCTGTGGAATCGCATGCTGATCGACGCCACCCGCTCGTGGAAAAATCCGCGCCGGCCGGAATGGGGCAACGAGCGCTTTCCACCGACGGTCAAGCCCGCCGCCGAGGACGAAGCGCGCGTCACGGCGCGCTGGGCGGAACTTGGGCTCGGCGAGCTGTAGAATTCGCACCTCTCCCCACTGGGCAGCGAGGATGGTAGGCTACCGCCATGGCGCAAGACCACGACGACCATCGCGACGGCGACCATGACCACGGCTCGGAACTGTCCGAGATGCAATTGCGGGTGCGCGCGCTGCAGACCGTGCTGGCCGAGAAAGGCTATATCGATCCGGCGGCGATCGACGTGATTATCGAGGCCTATGAAACCAAGGTCGGCCCTCATATCGGCGCCCGGGTTGTCGCCAAAGCGTGGAGCGATCCGGCGTTCAAGCGCGCGCTTCTTGACGATGCCAGCAAGGCGATCCTGCCGCTCGGGCTCCTCAACCGCATCGGCGATCACCTCATCGCGGTCGAGAACACGCCGAAACTGCACAACATGATCGTCTGCACGCTGTGCTCGTGTTATCCGTGGGAAGTGCTCGGCCTGCCGCCGGTCTGGTACAAATCCGCACCCTATCGTTCGCGCGCGGTCAGCGATCCGCGCGGCGTACTGGCCGATTTTGGCCTGAAACTGCCGGCGCAGACCGGCATCCGCGTGTGGGATTCGACCGCCGAAACGCGCTTCATCGTACTGCCGATGCGCCCCGTCGGCACCGAAGGTTTTAGCGAAGAAAAGCTCGCGGCTTTAGTCACGCGCGACAGCATGATCGGCACCGGCCTGCCGAAACAGCCAGGCGAGACCGCCTGATGGACGGCGTCCACGATATGGGCGGCATGCACGGCTTTGGCAAAGTCGAGCCCGAGGCTAACGAACCGGTCTTTCATGCCGATTGGGAAGGCCGCACGCTCGCGATCACCCGCGCCATGGGCTACACCGGCATCTGGACGATCGACCAGACCCGCGCCGGCATCGAAGAACTGCCGCCGGACGTCTATCTGTCCAGCTCCTATTACAGGAAATGGGAGCTGCGGCTGGAGAAGCTCGTCGTCGCGCTTGGCCTCGCCGGCGCCGACGAGCTCCAGGCGGGCCACGCGTTGCGCGCCGGAAAGGCCCTCAAACGTAAGCTCGCCGCCGCCGATGTGCCGAACACGCTGACGCGCGGTTCCTTTGCCCGGCCGGCAAAATCTCCCGCGCGCTTCAAGCCGGGCGACCGCGTGCGCGCCAAAAACATTCATCCGCAAACGCATACCCGCCTGCCGCGCTACGCCCGCGGCCGCACCGGCGTCATCGAGGCGCTGCGCGGCTGTCACGTTTTTCCCGACACCGCGGCGATCGGCAAGGGCGAGGATCCACAATGGCTTTACACGGTTTTGTTCGACGGCCGTGAATTGTGGGGCGAAGCCGCCGAGCCTTCGCTCAAGGTCTCGATTGAAGCATTCGAGCCGTATCTGGAGCCGGCATGAGCACTGCCGCCGACGCGCTTCGCGCGACAAAATCTGTGCAGAGCATTCCACGCAATACGGAAGGCCCGGTGTTCCGCGCGCCGTGGGAGGCGGAAGCTTTTGCGCTGGCGATGCAGCTCAACGAGCGCGGCCTGTTCACCTGGACGGAATGGGCGGCCGCGCTTGGCGACGAGATCAAAAAGGCGCAGGCCGCCGGCGATCCCGATACCGGCAAGACTTATTATCTTCATTGGCTTGCTACGCTCGAACGCATTGTCGCCGCCAAAGGCCTCGCCGACGCCGCCGTGCTCGCGCGCACCCGCGACGCGTGGCAGCACGCCTGCGCGCGCACCCCGCATGGCGCGCCGATCGAGTTGCAAGCCGGCGACTTCCGCGACTAGAACTCGTAACTGTTGAAAAATCTGGGAGGAATTGATGTCGGGCAAAACGATTAAAATCCGCTCCAGCGGCGGCGGCAAGTTCGATTGCTATCTGGTCGAGCCCACATCGGCATCAAAGGCCGGTACGGTACCGGCGATGGTGCTCGCGTCCGCCGTCCACGGCGTCGACGCGGATATCCGCGCGATCGCAGATGAATTCGCAGCCGACGGCTATATTGTCGCCGCTCCCGATCTGTTCTGGCGAACGGTACCGGGACCGTTGCCGCGAGGCGAAGAACGCTCCAGGACGCGCGCGCAACCACGTCTCGAGCGGATCAAGACCGGCGAAAGCGACCTCGTCGATACGCTCGGCTTTCTGCGCACCCTGCCGCAGTTCAACGGCCGCGCCGCGGTGATGGGATTCTGCTACGGCGGGCCGTACGCCATTATCGGGCCGGAGCGACTGGGCTATGCCGCCGGCATTTCCTGCCACGGCACTCAGATGCTCGATTACATGGGCGAGATCGAGAGCGTACGCGAAAAACCCATCTGCATCATCTGGGGCGACCGCGATCATGCCGCGCCGGCTAACGTACTGGACGCCTATCGCGCCATCGCGCCGCGCAGCAAGAACATCGACCTGCATATTTTTCCGGGCATTCTGCATGGTTACATGATGATCGAAGCGGGCGATGCCTTCGACAAGAAGACGCGCGATTTTTCAATGGCGCGCGCGAAAGCGATCCTCGACGGACTGCGCGGCGCACCGTCGTCGCTCCGTCAGGCGTCGTGAAAGCCTGCCGCGGCGCGGCGGTCACCCGGTCGTGACCGCCGTCTCGATGCTGCTCGGGTCGATCTGACGGTTCAGGCCAGCATTGAGCTTGTCGCGGTCCAACTCGCCCTCCCACCAGGCGACGATGATGCACGCGACGCCGTTGCCCGTGATGTTGGTGAGCGCGCGGCACTCGCTCATGAATTTGTCGATGCCGAGCACGATCGCCATGCCGGGAACAAGCTCCGGCCTCACCGAAGCGAGCGTGGCGGCGAGCGTGATGAAACCGGCGCCGGTTACGCCGCTGGCGCCCTTCGACGTGAGCATCGCGACGACAAGAATAGTGAGCTGGTCGCCGATACTCAGCGGCACGTTGAGCGCCTGGGCGATGAACAAGGTCGCCAGCGTCATGTAGATATTCGTGCCGTCGAGATTGAACGAATAGCCGGTCGGCACGACGAGCCCGACGACCGGCTTCGAACATCCGAGCCGCTCCATCTTCTCCATCAATTGCGGCAACGCGCTTTCGGACGAGCTGGTGCCCAGAACAATCAGCAGCTCATCCTTGATATAGGCAATATATCTGAAGATCGAGAAACCGGCGGTCCTGGCGATCAGCCCAAGCACGAGCACGACGAAAACGATCGACGTGAAATAAAACGTCGCGATCAGTCCGGCGAGATTGCCGAGCGCCGACGGGCCGTAGCGGCCGATCGTATAGGCCATCGCACCGAAGGCTCCGATCGGCGCCGCCTTGACGATGATGGCGATGACGCCAAACATCGCGTGCGCCAAATCGTCAATGAACGACCGTATCGTTTGGCCGCGCTCGCCGAGCGTCATCAGCGCGAAGCCGAACAGAACCGAGAACAGCAGCACCTGCAGCACATCGCCTTGCGCGAAGCCGCCGACGGCGGCATCGGGAATGATATGCAGCACGAAATCGACCGATTTCATTTCGCTGGCCTGCTTGGCGAAGCCGGCCACCGCCGCGGCATCGGTGTGGCCGGCAAAGCCGGCGCCCGGTTGCAGCATATTGGCGACAAGCAAGCCGAGGACAAGCGCGAAGGTCGAGACCACCTCGAAATAGACGAGCGCCTTCACCGCCACGCGGCCCACTTTGCTCACTTGGCTGATGTGGGCGATGCCCGAAACCACGGTGCAAAAGATGATCGGCGCGATCACCATCCTGATGAGCTTGACGAAGCCGTCGCCGAGCGCCTTGACCCAGTCGTTCTTGGCGAAATCGGGAAACAGCCAGCCGACGATGACGCCGAGGATGATGGCGAGCAGGACCTGGACGTATAGAATCTTGTACCACGGTTTGCGCGGTGTTGGGGCGGGCGTGGCCGACATTGCGGCGGTTGCTTGTGTCATAACGTTTCCCCTTTTTGACCACAAAAAATTCCTCAGAGCATACCGTATCGCAAAGCTTGAACTCCCGCGATCCGCTCATGCCGCAAAAGCATAGTGCCGCGTTCACAGCATCCCCAGCGCGTGCGGCAGCCAAAGCGAAATCGCGGGGATGTAGGTTATCATCGCCAGAAAGACAAGCATGGTGAGCAGCCATGGCAGCACCGCTACGGTAAGTTCGGTGATGCCCATTTTGGTGATGCCGGAGGCGACATAGAGGTTGAGCCCAACCGGCGGATGGCACAGCCCGACCTCCATATTGACGGCCATCAGGATACCGAGATGGACCGGGTGCACGCCGAGCGCGGCGGCCATCGGAAACAGGATCGGCGCCATGATCAGCGTGATCGCCGCCGGATCCATGAAGTTGCCGGCGGCCAACAGCACGATATTGGTGACAAGTAGGAATGCGATCATGCCGAAACCCTGCGCGGTCATCCACCCGGCCATCGATTGTGGAATCTGCTCCGAGGTGAGGAGCCAGGAAAACACCGCCGCATTGGTGATGATGTAGAGGATCATCGCGCTCATCGCCGCCGCCTTGAGCAGCACCGCCGGCACTTCCGAGAATTTCAGGCCCTTGTAGACGAACACCGCAATGACGAACGAATAGACCGCGGCGACCGCCGCGGCCTCGGTCGGCGTGAACAGGCCGGAATAGATGCCGCCGAGCACCAGCAGGATCAGGAGGAGACCCCACACACTTTCGCGAAACGTGTGCCAGCACTCAGCCCAGCTCGATCGTTCCATGCGCGGATAGTCGTAGCGCCAAGCGCGATACCACGTCGTCGCGCCGAGCATCACCGCGAGGATCAGTCCGGGTATCAGCGCGGCGATGAAAAGCTGTCCGACCGAGGCGGAATCGACCACCGCGCCGGTCGGGCCGCGCGGCTGCATGCCGCTGGTCGCGACCGCGAAAATGACGAGGTTGATCGACGGCGGAAACAGAATGCCGAGCGCGCCGGAGGTCGCGATCACGCCGGCGGAAAAGCGCGGCGGATAGCCTTGCTGCGCCAAGGCCGGCAGGATGATCGAGCCGATGCCGACGACGGTCGCCACCGAGGAGCCGGAAATCGCGGCGAACAGCGCGCAAGCGACCACGCCGGCGAGCCCCAGGCCGCCATACCAGTGGCCGATCAGCGAAGAGGCAAAGTCGATCATGCGGCGCGCCACCCCGCCGGCGGTAAGAAAATTGCCGGCCAGGATGAAAAATGGAATCGCCATGATCTCGAAGCGGTCGATGCTGGTGAACAGCTTCAGACCCACCATCTTCGGATCGACGTCGGAGAGAATGAACAGATAGGTCAGCACCGACAGGCCAAGCGCGATCGAGATCGGCATGCCGGACGCCATCAGCGCCAGCAGCAATGCAAACAACAACTCGGCGCGCACCGTGTGCGACAGTTCGATGATATGCAGCCGCGCCGCAAAGCAAATCAAAGCCAGCAGGAGCGGCAGCACGATGATCAGCGTCGCGGTGATGGCGGAGCGAAGCGACCGCGGTTCCGACGGCTTGGCCGCATGCAATAGCACGGTCATCGCGCCACCTCGCCGGCTGGCGCGGGGACCGGCGCGGCTGCGTCATCATGCGGCGCCTCGTATTCGATGCCGTGACCCTGATGCGGCACCTTTCCGGTGCGCAGGAAACGCCACATCACCTGCAGGAAGCGGAAGCACATCAGATAGGAGCCGAGCGGGATCGCCAGATAAATCATCCAGCTCGGCCATTCGAGCTCCGGCGAGACCTGGTCCGGATCGAGCTCATAGACATAGACGGCGCCGAGCGTGCCGATGACGCCGGTGAACAAGGCGCCGCACAACAGCGCGAACACGATCACCGGCTTGCGCGCCGCCGGCGTAAGCTGCTTGACGAAGACATCGACGCCGACATGGATGCCGATGCGCACACCGAGCGCGGCGCCGAATTTCGCCATCCACACGAACATGTAGGTGGCGAGTTCCTGCGCCCAGGACAGGTTGATCGAGGCGAGCGACAGATAGACCGAGCGCGATGCCTGCTGGAGCAATACCAGATGATGCGCGGCGGCCCAGCGCATGAGGTTCGCCGAATTGCTGGCGCCATAGCGATGTACGACGGCGACGAAAGTCAGGATCGTCGCCGCGCCGATCAGCGTGGCGATGATCCACTCTTCGAGCCGATTGAGGAAACGGTCGAGCACCGGCGCCCCCACGCGCTAACCCCTCTGCTCATGAGAGGGGCTACGCGGCTTTCAGGACTGCGGCGGCACGAACCCCGACGCCTTGTAGATGGCTACGATGAAATCCTTGCCGAAGCGGGATTCCATTTCCTTGTGCACCGGCATCAGCGCCGTAATCCAGGCCTGCTTCTCGGTGTCGGTCAGGACATGGAACTGTACCTTGCCGGTCGCCTTGATCTGCTCGAGCGCGTCGACATTGTCCTTCGCAGCCGTGTCATCGAAAAACTGGGTGGATTCCTTCACGGCGCGATCGAGCCCCGGCCGCACATCCGCGGGCAATCCGTCCCAGAACGTCTTGTTGGTGATGAGCGCATAAGTCAGCCGTCCGTGGTGCGACACGGTGAGGTATTTCTGCACGTCGTAGAATTTCTGCGTCCAGATATTCGACGGCACATTGTCCTCGCCGTCGACGACACCGGTTTGCAGCGCCTGATAGAGCTCGCCGAAGGCGATGATCTGCGGAATGGCGCCAAGCTGGCGCGCCACGGCGTCGAGCACCTTGGAGCCCTGGATGCGCATTTTCATGCCCTGGAAATCATCCGGCATGATCAGCGGCTTGTTCGCGGTATAGACATGGGCGCCGTTGTCCCAATAGCCGAGCGGGGTGACGCCCTTGTCCTCGAGCTTCTTGTTGAGCTGGTCCATCAACGGGCTCGCCATCATCTGCCGCGCGTGCGTGTCGTCGCTCATCAGAAACGGCAGATCGAAGACGTCGAATTCCTTGACGCCGAGCGGGCCGAATTTGGAGATCGACGGCGCCAGAAGCTGCACCGAACCGAGCTGCAGGGCTTCCAGCTCCTCCTTGTCCTTGTAGAGCGAAGAGTTGGGATAGACCTCAACCGTCACTTTGCCGTCGGTATATTTCTCGGCGAGTTGCTTGAACAGCAGCGCGGCTTTGCCCTTGGGCGCGTCGGGCGACACGACGTGGCTGAATTTGATGACGAGCGGATCGGCGAAGCCGGGTTTGCCCAGCGCCAGGACTGCCGGCATGGCGGCGGCAAAGCCAAGGGCGTGGCGTCGCGTGACTTTCAAACTCATAGATTTCCTCCCAGGCGGCCGCGGCCGGCCGCTCATTGACTTGCTTTTTCATAGCGCGAATGACCGAGGCGGCCAAGCGACCGCAACAGGCCGCGTTGCGCGCGAAGTGAGGCATTTTGCCCGTCTTTCGCTGCTCGCCAGCGGGTGGCTGGAACGGTTGCCGCGAATTGTTATATTGTAACATTATCGACTTTACGCCTTCTCAGCCGGGGCTTTTTAGATGACCCACCACCATCATGGCGGCGCGCCGCATCCGCCACCGACGATTGCGCCATCGCTGTTGCGGCTTTCGGCGCCGTGGCGGCTGGCGGTCGCCGGCGTCTCGATTGCGCTGATCTGGCTCGCATTTCTTTGGGCGACGCACTGAGCAAACAATGGCGCAACTGCAATTTCACGATCTCACGCTCGGTTACGAACGCCACCCGGCGGTGCATCATCTCGACGGCGCGGTCAGGATGGGGGCGCTGCTCGCCGTCGTCGGACCGAACGGCGCCGGCAAGTCGACCTTGTTCAAGGGCATCGTTGGCACGCTCAAGCCGCTCGCCGGCGCGATCGAGCGCAACGGTTTCGACACCCGCGACATCGCCTATCTGCCGCAAGTTTCGGATATCGACCGCTCGTTCCCCATCGCTGTCTACGACATGGTGGCGATGGGGCTCTGGCGCAGCAAAGGCGCGTTCGGCGGCATCGGTGGCAAGGATCGCGCCGTCATCGAGGCGGCCATCGCCGCCGTCGGCCTAACGGGATTCGAACAGCGTGGCATCGGCACCCTTTCGGGCGGACAAATGCAGCGCATGCTGTTCGCCCGCCTGCTGGTCCAGGATGCGCGCGTGATCGTGCTCGACGAGCCGTTCGCCGCGATCGACGCAAAAACCTCGGCGGATCTTTTGGACCTGGTGCGGCGCTGGCACGGCGAAAAGCGCACCGTGCTGGCGGCACTTCACGACATCGATCTGGTCAGGGCCAATTTTCCCGAAACCTTGCTGCTGGCGCGCGAGCCGGTGGCGTGGGGCGGCACGGGCGAGGTGCTGACCGCGGAGAAACTCCTCAAGGCGCGCCGCATGTGCGAGGCCTTCGACGACGGCGCCGCGACTTGCGCCGTTGCGGCGGAGTGAAGATGCTCTACGCCGCACTTATCGCCCCCTTCGCCGATTTCGAGTTTATGCGCCGCGCGCTGGTCGGCTCGTTCGCGCTCGCCTTCGGCGCGCCGCCGATCGGCGTGTTCCTGATGCTCCGCCGCATGAGCCTAATCGGCGACGCCATGGCGCATGCCATCCTGCCGGGCGCGGCGATCGGATTTCTGTTCGCGGGCTTAAGCCTGTTCGCGCTGGCCGGCGGCGGCCTCATCGCCGGGTTCCTGATCGCCATCGGCGCCGGACTGGTCGCCCGCGCCACCCCGCTCAAGGAGGACGCTTCACTCGCCGCCTTCTTTCTGGTGTCGCTGGCGCTCGGTGTCACCATCGTGTCGGTCAAGGGCAACACTATCGACCTAATGCATTTCTTGTTCGGTTCGGTGCTGGCGATCGATAATCCGACGCTGGTGCTCATCCTCAGCATGACCTCGGTGTCGCTCGTCGCTCTCGCTCTGATCTGGCGGCCGCTGGTGCTGGAATGCGTCGATCCCGGCTTCTTGCGCGCGGTGAGCCGCACAGGCGGCCCGGCGCATATCGGCTTTCTCGCGCTGGTGGTCATAAACCTGGTCGGCGGCTTTCAGGCGCTCGGCACGCTGCTTGCCGTCGGCATAATGATGCTGCCGGCGGCGATCTCGCGGTTCTGGGCGCGTGACATTACCGGGATGATCGCTGTCGCGGTGGTCAGCGCCGCCCTCTCCGGCTATGCCGGCTTGCTCGTCTCCTACCACGCGAATTTGCCGTCCGGGCCGGCCATTATCCTGATCGCGGGCGCGCTCTATGCGCTCTCGGTCGTGGCTGGGCCGTTTGGCGGCCTGATCTGGCTCGTTCTGCCGCGTCAGCATCTCGAAGCTTGACGAACCTTGCCGGCGCTTAGCCGGGTTTTGGCGCGGCGCGGGATCACCTATATAGGCTTGGCATTTGAGTGAGGATCCGCATGTCCGAACCAGTCTCGTCCGAAAAAATCCAGGAAAAGAACCAGGAAAAAATCCCGGTCACCGTGCTGACCGGCTACCTCGGGGCCGGCAAGACCACCCTTCTCAACCGCATCCTGTCCGAACAGCACGGCAAGAAATACGCCGTGATCGTCAATGAATTCGGCGAGATCGGCATCGACAACGACCTCGTCGTCGGCGCCGACGAGGAAGTGTTCGAGATGAATAACGGCTGCATCTGCTGCACCGTGCGCGGCGACCTCGTGCGCATTCTCGACGGGCTGATGCGACGGAAAGGCAAGTTCGACGCCATCATCGTCGAGACCACCGGGCTCGCCGATCCGGCGCCGGTGGCGCAAACATTCTTCATCGACGAAGATGTCGGCCGCCGGACTAGGCTCGATGCGGTGGTGACGGTCGCCGACGCCAAATGGCTCAACGACCGGCTGAAGGACGCTCCGGAGGCGAAGAACCAGATCGCCTTCGCCGACGTCATCCTGATCAACAAGACCGATCTGGTATCGCCCGCGGAACTCGCCGAGGTTGAAGCGCGCATCCGCGGCATCAATCCTTATGCCAAAGTGCACAAGACCGAGCGCGCGCAAATCCCGTTGAGCGAGGTTTTAGGCCGCAACGCCTTCGATCTCGATCGCATCCTCGACATCGAACCGGAATTCCTCGAAAGCGACGATCAGGGCCACGATCACGATCACGGCCGTCACGACCATCACCAAGAGGACGGCCACAAACATGCGCATTCGCACGGCGGGCTCAAGCACTACCACGACGAGGACATGCAATCGATTTCGCTGCGCACGGACAAGCCGCTCGATCCGGACAAGTTCTTTCCGTGGGTGCAGGATCTGGTGCAGAAGGAGGGCCCGAACATTTTGCGCTGCAAGGGCATCCTGTCCTTCAAGAACGACGATGAGCGCTTTGTCTTCCAGGGCGTGCACATGATCCTTGACGGCGATCACCAGCGGCCGTGGACCAAAGACGAGAAGCGCGACAGCCGCATCGTCTTCATTGGCCGCAACCTGCCGGGCAAGACGATCACCGAAGGGTTCGAGAGCTGCATCGCTTGATATGAGCGACACGCGCAGCGACACCACGTCCGTCGTCGAACGCACCAAAACTGTTGCCGCGGGAGGTGCCGTCATCGCCGCGCATTTTCTCGGCCGCATGGCCGTGTTCGTGCTGGCCGAGGAAGCCATCGTTCTGACCGCACCGCGCGGCGAACCCAAACGGGTTACCGTCCACGGCGGCGTAATACTCGGAAGTGCCGCCGGCGAGACGCGCATCGTCACCGGCGGCGACGATGGCAAGGTTGCGGAAACCGACGTCAGCGGCGAAACCCGCACCCTTGCCGCCGATCCGAAACACCGCTGGATCGATCACGTCGCGCTCGGCCCGGATGACGCCGTGGCGTGGTCGGCCGGCAAGACCGCCTTCGTGCAGGGCCAAGACCGCACAAAGGATGTGCGGCAATTCGAGACGCTATCGACGGCCGGCGGGCTTGTGTTCCTGCCCAAGGGCTTTCGCCTCGCGATCGCGCACTACAACGGCGCCACGCTGTGGTTTCCCAATGCCGCGGGCGCCGCCCCCGAAAAGCTCGAATGGAAAGGCTCGCATCTCGGCGCCACCGTGAGCCCGGATGGCCGCTTCCTCGTCACCACCATGCAGGAGCCGATGCTGCACGGCTGGCGGATCGTCGATCGCCAGCACATGCGCATGTCGGGTTACTCAACGCGGGTAAAATCGCTTGGCTGGAGCGCGGGCGGCCAGTGGCTGGCGACATCCGGCGCTTCGCAAATCATCCTGTGGCCGTTTGCCAGCAAAGATGGGCCGATGGGCAAGCAGCCGCGCCTCTTGGCGCCGACCGAACACCGTGTCGACGTCGTCGCCTGCCATCCCCGGCAGGACATCGTCGCCGCCGGCTATAGCGACGGCATGGTGCTGTTGGTTCGGATCGACGACGGCGCCGAGATTCTGGCCAAGAAGCCGGGCGACGCCCCGGTCACAGCGCTCGCCTGGAATGGCGATGGCCTACTGTTGGCGTGGGGCACGGAAAACGGCGAAGCAGGCGTGATCGATCTCGCCTGACTTGCCGGCGGGAACCGCACCCCCTGCCGGCTGTTATCATTGCGTGAATATGATCGCGAAAATCATTCTGGCGTCGCTCATCATCGTTCGGCGATGCGTGCGGCCGATTCCGCGCTGGCGCAAGGCACCGATCCAAAGGCGTGCGCGGACAACGCCCAGAATTCTCCCAATCAGAGCTTGAGCGACAAGCTCGACAAATCGAATGGCGTCATCTGTCCGCCCAACGTCGATCCCGCGATGAAAGCGCCGACACCGCATTCCGGCGACATGCCGGTGATCCCGCCGCCCGGAAGCCCGGGCGGCGATCAGAGCGTGCAGCCGAAATTAGGCTCAGATCACGTATTGCCGCAGCGGCGGATAGCCGTTGAAGCCGACCGACGAGTAGGTCGCGGTGTAGGCGCCAGCCGCTTCGATCAGCACCTTGTCGCCGATCGCGAGCGACACCGGCAACGGGTACGGCGTCTTCTCATAGAGCACATCCACCGAATCGCAGGTCGGGCCGGCGATGATGCATGGCGCCATCTCATCGCGGTCGTGCGTGGTGCGGATCGGATAGCGGATCGATTCGCCGATGGTTTCGGCGAGGCCATGGAACTTGCCGATGTCGAGATAGACCCAGCGCACCTCGTCCTCGGGGCTGCGCTTGGCGATCAGCACCACCTCGGCCTCGATCACGCCGGCATTGCCGACCAGGCCGCGGCCCGGTTCGACAATGGTATTCGGCAAACTGTTGCCGAAATGCTTGCGCAGCGCCTTGAAGATCGCCTTGCCGTAGCTTTCGAGTTTCGGCGTCTTGCGGATGTATTTCGCCGGAAAGCCGCCGCCCAGATTGACCATGGCGAGGTTGATGCCGCGTTCCGCGCAGGCGCGAAAAATCGCCGCCGTCGAGGCGAGCGCGCGGTCCCAGGCTTCGACATTGTGCTGTTGCGAGCCGACGTGGAACGAGATGCCATAGGGCACCAGACCGCGCTTATGCGCGAGTTCCAGGATGTCGGCACCATAATCCGGCTCGCAGCCGAATTTGCGCGACAGCGGCCATTCCGAGCCGGAGCCGTCGCAATGGATGCGGCAGATCACCCGGCTGCCCGGCGCGGCGCGCGCAACCTTCTCCACTTCGGCCTCGCAGTCGATCGCAAAGAGCGTGACGCCGAGCCGGAAGGCCTCGGCGATCTCGCTCTCTTTCTTGATCGTATTGCCGTAGGAGATGCGGTCGGGCGTGGCGCCGGCGGCCAGCGCGTCCAGCGTCTCACTGACCGAGGCCACATCGAAGCAGCAGCCGAGCCCGGCAAGAAGCTTCAGGATTTCCGGCGCCGGATTGGCCTTGACCGCATAGAATACCTTGGTGTCCGGGAGCGCCTTGGCGAAGTTCTGATAGTTCTCGCGCACGACGTCGAGGTCGAGGACGAGGCAGGGTCCGATATCGGTGCGTTGTTTGAGGAATTCGCGGATGCGTGCCGTCATTTCGAGTAACTCCCTAATCCGGGCGGCGCAGCCGCCGAGGTGAACCTACTGCGACGCGTGCGGTCCCGCGCATGCGCGAAACCTATGCGTCGCCGCGATTGCTGCCTTGGTCCGGATGAGGGAAATCCCGTTCCGCACTGCTGGCAAAGAAGGACAAGCCCTTTCGGTGTCCCCGGCATTGGCGCCGGCAGTAACCAAAAAAGCCCTTCCGTCGTTGCTTTAAGCCGCGTCGCCAGTGGAGAGCTGGCATTGCCGGTTTCGCCTCCGGCTGCCGGTCGCGGGAGCAAGGAAGTAGAGTCTCTTCCTTAGGCGGCTGTCCGGCCTCTTGTCCGGATGCCCACCGACCGACACACGGCCACAGGCACGTGCGAAATTGGGCAATCCGCAAATAAGCGATTTAGCCGGGGTGTGCAAGCTTTTTAGTTTTAAGGAAAGGTAAAAAGCTGACGCGGCTGTGAATCACCGCGGCGCGCGAGCGCGTTCAGTCCGCCGTGAACGGCTCGACGCGGTTCGCCGCGCGCAAGAACTGTACCATCACCGCGATCCCGCACAGGATGAAGAGGCCGTCGAGGATGCGCGCGCCAAGCGTGCCGAGCGCGAACAGGCTGGCGATCGCCCAGCTGCCGGCAAAGGCCGCGCCGAACACTTCGGCGCTGATCAGGATGGCGGCACTCACCACCGTCAGCACGTTCGGCCACAGGATGCGCCGCGGGCGCGGTACGGGCCGGTCCATGGTGCTCATGCTGCATCGCGGCTTGGCGAGCACGCCTCCTGGCCGGCGAGCAGCCCGGCCTCGACCAAAGCTACGCGGATACGATCGATCTCGCCGCGCGAAATCTTGACCAGCGGCGGCCGCACCACCGCGCGCGGCAGCCGGCCGAGCAGCAGAAGGGCCTCCTTCATGCGATTATGCATGTCCACCCAGGGGTCGGCATAAAAGACGCGGGCGAGCGGATAGATGCGGTCGTTGAGCCGTCGCGCCTCGGCGAGGTTGTTGGCGCGAACCGCCCGGAACATGGCCGCCTGCAGATCGGGGATGACGCTGCCCGAGCCGGACAGGAGCCCGTTGCAGCCGAGCACCAGCGAGCTCAACAGCCAGGCGCTGTGGGTGGTCAGCACATTGACCGGTCGCGTGAGGCTTTGCAGCTCGCGGATATGCATCTCGTGCTGCGCAACGCTGCCACACCAGTCCTTGATGGCACGGATGGCCGGCACCTCCTCGATCATCTTCAGGAGCGTGTCGCGCGGGTAGCCCTGGCCGGTCGCCAGCGGATATTGAAACACGATCAGCGGCAGGCTGCTGGCTTCGGCAATGCGCTTGAAGTGCTCGACCGCCATGGCCGGCGACTGATTGAGCGTGAACGGGGCCGGCGGGAACACCAACAGCGCTGAGGCGTCGCCGGCCTCAGCCATGCGGGCAATGCGCGCCGCTTCGAGACTGCCATCGGCCCAAACGCCGTTGACGATCGGCAGTCGGCCGCCGATCTCATCCTGGGCGATATCGAGGACGCGGCGCTGCTCATCGAAGCTGCAGGAAGCAACCTCGGTCGAATGGGCGTTGATGGTGAGGGCGGATAACCCCTCGGTCGCCGCCACATCGGCAAGGTGCTTGCGGAAGCTCCTCTCGTCGATCGCGAGGTCGTCGGTAAACGGCAACAGCACGGCCGCAATAACGCCATTCGGCACAAAATGGGCGTGACGCGGCATTTTTCGGCTCTCCTTGCGGCTTTAGCTGCTTCGCGGTGTTGTCCCCATGACATATATCACGCCTGCACCAGCCTTTGCTAAGACCTTTGCCAATGCCCGAATCGAGCCATATGCCCGCGCCGGCCACGTCCGCCAATCCCTTCTTCGAGACTTGGAATAGCCCCGATGGGGTCGCTCCGTTCGACCGCATCGCACCCGAGCATTTCCGCCAAGCTTACGCGCGCGCGCTTGCCGGGCATGAGGCCGAGATTGCCGCCATCGCGGCTGACCCCTCCCCGCCGAGCTTCGCCAACACGATTGCGGCGCTGGAAATGAGCGGGCAGGCGCTCGATCGCGTCGAGAACGTGTTTCACGTCCTCGCCGGCGCCCACACCAACGACGCCCTTTTGGAGCTTGAGCGCGAGATCGCGCCGCAGATCGCGCTCCATTTCAACAAGATCTACACCAATGCGGCGCTGTACCGGCGCATCGACGCGCTGATGCGCGAGGCCGGCCAGGCTCGATCTGGATGCCGAGCAGACGCGGGTGATCGAGCGCTACCATACCGGCTTTCGACGCGCCGGCGCGGCGCTCGACGGCGCGGCAAAGCAACGCCTCACCGAGATCATCGAACGGCTGGCCGTGCTCGGCACCGCCTTCAGCCAGAACGTGCTAGCCGACGAGCAAGCCTTCGCGCTGCGGCTTACCGACGAGCCGAGCTTGCCGGCCTGCCCGGCTTCATGCGCGAGGCGATGCGATCCGAAGCGAGCGAGCGCGGGCTCGACGGCTATGTAGTCACGCTGTCGCGGTCCAGCATCGAGCCGTTCCTGCAATTCTCCGACCGGCGCGATCTGCGTGAAAAAGTGTTTCGCGGCTTTATCATGCGCGGCGACAACGGCGGCGCCACCGACAACAAGGCGATCATCGCCGAAACGGTACGGCTGCGGGCCGAACGGGCGAAGCTTCTCGGCTATTCCGACTTCGCCCATTACCGGCTCGATGACGCCATGGCGCGCACGCCCGCGGCGGCTCGCGATCTGCTCGATACCGTGTGGGCGCCGGCGCGCTCGCGAGCACTGGCCGATCGCGACGCCATGCAGGCGCTCATCCAGGAAGACGGCGGCAATTTCAAGCTCGAGCCGTGGGACTGGCGCTATTACGCCGAAAAGCTGCGGCAGCGCGCTTGCGCTTTCGACGAGGCGGCGATCAAGCCATATCTGGATCTCGACCGCATCGTCGAGGCTGCGTTCTATACGGCGGAGCGCCTGTTCGGCCTAAGCTTCGTGCCGCGGACCGACGTGCCGACCTGGCATCCCGATGTGCGCGTATGGGAAGTCCGCGGCGCGGGCGGCAACAAGATCGGCCTGTTCTTCGGCGACTATTTCGCCCGCTCGTCAAAGCACAGCGGCGCCTGGATGACGTCGCTGCGCGACCAGGAAAAGCTCAGGGGCGACGTTACGCCGCTCATCATCAATGTCTGCAATTTCGTCAAGGCGCCGGCCGGCGAGCCGACACTGCTCGGCTTCGAGGACGCCCGCACGCTGTTCCACGAATTCGGCCATGCGCTGCATGGGCTGCTTTCCTCGGTCACCTATCCGAAAATCGCCGGCACCAATGTCGCCACCGATTTCGTCGAGCTGCCATCGCAGCTTTACGAGCATTGGCTGGAACAGCCGGACGTGCTGCGCCGCTTTGCGCGACACCACCAGAGCGGCGAGCCGATGCCGGAGGAGCTGCTGGCGCGCCTAATCGCGGCGCGCAATTTCAACAAGGGCTTTGCCACCGTCGAATACATCGCCTGCGCCATGGTCGATCTCGAATTCCATTCACTGGCCGGAGAGCAACAGGACATTAACGCCACGGCGTTCGAGCGCACCGCGCTGACACGCATCGGCATGCCGGCGGAAATCGCCATGCGGCATCGGCCACCGCACTTTGCCCATATCTTCTCCGGCGGCGGCTATGCCGCGGGTTATTACAGCTACATGTGGTCGGAAGTGCTCGATGCCGATGCGTTCGCGGCATTCGAGGAAACCGGCGACATTTTCGATCCGGCCACGGCGAAACGGCTGCGTGACGCCGTCTATGCCGCCGGCGGCCGGCAAGATCCGGCCGAGGCCTACAAGGCGTTCCGCGGCCGGCTGCCCACCGCCGACGCGCTGCTGCGCAAGCGCGGCTTCACCGCGACCGAGGCGGCAAGCTGAGCATGGTCGACCTGCACAGCGCCGGCCATCGCCGCGGCGTCGTTTGCGCGCCGCATTTCGCCGCCGTCGAAGCCGGCCGCCAAATCCTCGCCGACGGCGGCAACGCACTCGAAGCGATGCTGGCCATGGCCGCGTCGATCGCGGCCGTTTACCCGCACATGAACCATATCGGCGGCGACGGCTTTTGGCTCATCCGACTGCCATCCGGCCGTATGCGCGCCATCATGGCGGCGGGGCCGGCCGGCTCGCAGGTCAAGCCCGAGCTTTATCGTGACTACGAAACAATCCCGCCGCGCGGGCCGCTCGCGGCGCTGACGGTGCCGGGCGCCGTCGGCGGCTGGCTGCTGGCGCGCGCAACGGCCCAGGCGAACGGCGGAAAAATGCCGCTCGATGTGCTGTTCGCGCCGGCCATCGCGCAGGCGCGCGCCGGTTATAAGGTCACGCGCAGCCAGCCGCGGCTGACGCGGGCGCATCTTGCCGAGCTGAAGGACGTCTCCGGCTTCGCCGCGGCCTTTCTGGCCGACGGCAAGCCGCCCGAAGTCGGCGTCACCTTGAAACAGGAAGCGCTCGCCGAAACTCTCGCGCAGCTTGCCCGTGCCGGCCTCGACGATTTTTATCGCGGCGACGTCGGCCGCGAGATCGCCGCCGATCTCGAGCGCATCGGCAGTCCGCTGATCCGCCACGACCTGGAGCACTACCAGGCGAACTTTGCCGAACCGCTGCGCATCGAGCTGGCCGCGGGCAGCGTTTGCAACACCGGCGCGCCGACCCAGGGCGTCGTCTCGCTGATGATCCTTGCTTTGTTCGCGCGCCTGAACGTGACGGAACCGGAGGGTTTCGATCACATCCACGGCCTGGTCGAGGCGACCAAGCGGAGCTTGCGCATGCGCGACCGCGTCGTCACCGACCCCCGGCATCTGGCGCATTCGCTCGATCGGCTTCTCGAAGACCGTTTCATCGCCGGCGAGGCGATGAAGATCGACCGCAAAAAGGCCGCGCGCTGGCCGCTCGGCGCCGGCGCGGGCGACACGATCTGGATGGGCGCCGCCGATACCAGCGGTCTCGTCGTGTCCTATATCCAGTCGCTCTATTGGGAATTCGGTTCCGGCTGCGTGCTGCCGGCTACCGGCGTCCTGATGCAAAATCGCGGCGCGAGCTTTTCGCTGGAAGCCGGCGCGCTGAATTATCTCGGCCCCGGCCGGCTGCCGTTCCACACGCTTAATCCGGCGCTCGCGGTGCTCAAGGATGGCCGCGTCATGGCCTATGGCTGCATGGGCGGCGACGGCCAGCCGCAAACGCAAAGCGCGGTGTTCACCCGCCATGTCGATTTCCGCGAGCCGCTCTTGGAAGCGCTCGACCGGCCGCGCTGGGTGCTCGGCCGCACCTGGGGCGCGCCGCGCACGGCGCTGCGCCTCGAAGCGCGCTTTGACGGCAACCTCATCGACGCGCTCGCCGCCGCCGGCCACGACGTCGAGGTGCTCGCCGAAGATTATTCCGACGTGATGGGCCATGCCGGCGCGGTGGTGCTGCACCCGGACGGCAGTTGCGAAGGCGCGCACGATCCGCGCGCCGATGGCGGGGCGGCGGGGGTGTGAAATGTCGCCGCTTCCCTATCGACCCCGTTCACTCCGGGCCACAGAAACTTTCCTGGTATCGATCGCTTCCCTCGCGATTCTTATCGACCTCGTTTTCCAAGTCCACGTGCGGCGTATGGAATTCGTCCACCTTCGCCCCGTCGACCAGCATGTGCTTGCCGTCCTGGCGGCGAATTTTGGCCTGCCACTGGCCCCTTTCATTCACAATTTCGCTGATGATGTAATCTTTGTATTCCATCGATCTGTCCTGGCGTCGAGGAATTTACGACTTTGCTTCTTCTTCGCCGCCGCGCGGGCGTCGGCGATCACTTGCTTGAAGACCTTCATTTCCAGCACGCCGGGGACGCGGAACGTGCCGACGATGAAGCCCGGCGTGCCTTCAAATCCGAACGCCTCGGCTTGCGCGCTGTTGCGGGCCAACAGATCGTCAATCGACTTTTCATGCGCTTGCAGATCCGCCGTCGCCGCCGCGACATCGACGCCGGCCTTGGCGAGAAGGTCGTTGATCGTCGCCGCGGTGAGTTTGCCGTCGGCGCCGATCAAGGCATCGTGTGCGGCGGCGTATTTGTTCTGGTATTTGGACGCCAAAGCCAGCTTGGCGGCGAGCACCGAAGCGTCGCCGAAGATCGGCCAATCCTTGAGCACAATTCTGATATTGCCGTCTTCCTGCACGAGCTTTGCGAGATCGGGCGCGAGTTTTTTGCAATAGGGGCACTGGTAGTCGAAAAATTCGACGACGGTCAGATCGCCGTTCGGATTTCCCAACGATGGAATGTCGGGATCGCGCAGCACGCTGTCCCTGCTGAGAATGTCGTCCGGTTGCTCGCCGCGCGCGACGGTCGACAGCGAGACGAGGCCAACGGCAACGGCGCAAAGCGCGGCGAACAGCGCGGATCGCTTGCGATTCCCGGCGAATGGCTCTGCCTTCATGGATTGCCGAACTGACTTGCGGTTCGCGCCGGCTCCATCGGCGACAGGCCCAGCCGGTCCATCAGCTCGCGATCGCGGTCGCGGCCGGGATTGGGCGTCGTCAGCAATTTGGGTCCATAGAAAACCGAATTGGCGCCGGCGAGAAAGCACAAAGCCTGCGTCTCTTCGCTCATGTCCTCGCGGCCGGCGGAGAGCCGCACCACCGAGCGCGGCATGCAAATGCGGGCGGCCGCGACGGTGCGCACGAATTCGAGCGGATCGAGCGCGGCCTCGCCGGCAAGCGGCGTGCCGGCGACGCGCACCAGCATGTTGATCGGCACCGATTCCGGATGCGCCGGCAGGCTCGCCAGCGTCGCGATCATGCCGATGCGGTCGTCGCGCGTCTCGCCCATGCCGACGATGCCGCCGCAGCAGACATGGATGCCGGCGTCGCGCACGTGGTCGAGCGTGGCGAGCCGATCCTGATAGGTCGCGCGTGGTGATGATGGCGCCGTAAAATTCCGGCGAAGTGTCGAGATTGTGATTGTAATAATCGAGGCCCGATTGCTTCAGCCGCCGCGCCTGCGCCTCGTTGAGCATGCCGAGCGTGGCGCAGGTCTCGAGCCCGAGCGCCTTGACGCCTTCGACCATCGCGCAAACATTATCGAGGTCGCGATCCTTCGGCTCGCGCCACGCCGCGCCCATGCAGAAGCGGCTGGCGCCGGAAATCTTCGCGGCGCGCGCCTCGGCCAGCACGGCGTCGAGCGCCATCAGCTTTTCCGCGCGCAGCCCGGTATCGTAGCGCGCGCTTTGCGGGCAATAGGCGCAATCCTCCGGGCAGCCGCCGGTCTTGATCGACAACAGCGTCGAAATCTGCACCTCGGTCGGATCGAAATTCGCCCGGTGCACGCTCTGGGCGCGGAACATCAGCTCCGGGAACGGCAGATCGAACAGCGCCCGCACCTCCTCGCGCGTCCAGTCGTGGCGCGGCAGGAAAGCGGCGGCCGGCAAGGCGGGGAAGCGTCGGCGGCAAGCGACATTGTCGCAGTGTAACTCACGGCTCCGGCTGCGGAAAGCGCCGCCTTGCCAGCCGGCCTCTCGCGCGTCATCGTGCGGCGCAAATCGAGGCCCGGGGCAGACCCATGAGAGCTAGTCAGGCGCTAGGCGCGGCGTTTGCCGGTATGGCCGCGATGGTGATCGGCGCGGCTGCCATGGCCCAGCAGCAATGGCCGGCACGGTCGATCATGGTCGTTAGCCCCTTTGTCGCCGGCACCACCAACGATCTGATCGCCAGTCTCGTGCTCGGCTTTGTCGGCAGGCAGTTCGGCCAGCCCTTTGTCATCGAGAACAGACCCGGCGGCATCGGCGGCTCGGTCGGCGTCGCCTCGGTGGTGCATGCGGCACCCGACGGCTACACCCTGCTGTTGAGTTCGTCCGC
Organism: uncultured Alphaproteobacteria bacterium; assembly: GCA_963743395.1. Taxonomy (GTDB): domain Bacteria; phylum Pseudomonadota; class Alphaproteobacteria; order Rhizobiales; family Xanthobacteraceae; genus BOG-931. The sequence goes on along the minus strand of CAVUPV010000005.1, from coordinate 148,258 downwards.
AATGAACGAGTCTGTCATCCTCCACAAATCACTGCCCTACGATCCGCTGCGCGATCTCCAGCCGGTCGCGATGTTCGGCGGCCAGCCGAGCGTGTTGCTGGCGGCGCCCGACAAAGGCTTCAAGACGGTGGCCGACCTCGTGGCGGCGGCCAAGGCCAGACCTGGCGAATTGAAATTCGCTTTCGTCGGCGCCGGTTCAGGCGCGTATTTCGCCGCCGAGCGCTTTGCCGCGGCGGCGGGATTGAATGTGCAGCCCGTCGCATATCCGAGCCCGATCGAGGCCCTTGACGCTCTCATGGCGGGACGCGCCGATTTCTATTTCGTGCCGACTGCCGGCGGCGCAGCCCTTGATCGCACAGAACAGAGTGGTGGCACTGGCGGTGACTACGCCATACCGGCTCGCGGATCTGGTCGACGTGCCGGCGCTCGGCGAAGCCGGTTATCCGATCCCCGCCTACCTGTTCTGGTGCGGACTTTCGGCCCCGCTCAACACGCCGCGCGATATCCTCGACAAACTGAACGCCGGCATCGGGCAGGCGCTCGGCGTACCGGCGCTGCAGGTAAAATTCCGGCAGATCGGTATCGTGACGCAACCGATGAGCCCGGAGCGCTACGGAAAATTCTTCGCCGACAACCTGGCGGGATTGACCAAACTCCGCGACGACGGCCATATCCAGCCGCTGGACTGAGCGACCGAACGAAAAAACGATGCCTGACTCGCCGCCCGACCGCCTGTCGACCGATCCGCGCAGCCCGTTTTACGACGCGAAGGTGCTTGAGCGCGACGTCGGCGTTCGCTTCAAGGGCGCCGAGAAGACCAACGTCGCGGAATATTGCGTGAGCGAAGGCTGGATTCGCGTCGAGGCCGCCAAGACCAAGGACCGCCACGGCAATCCGCTGACGATCAAGCTCACCGGCCCGGTCGAGGTGTAGTTCAAGGACGAGAAGAAAGAGTAGCGCCGCGCCTCTCAGTGCAGCGTCTCGCCGGCGGCGAACGATGCGAAGATCGATCGAGCCGATCAGCGCGGCGCGCCGTGCTTCCGCTGCCGCCATTTCATTCGCCGCTTCCTTCGCGGTGCTGTTGTTCGAGCCGCACGCCACGATGCCGCCGAGCATCGCGGCCATCGCGCCCGCCATCCAGGTCAGATCCGGCCGGATCGCGCCGAACAGCATCGCGGCGAGAACGATTCCGCCACCCGCCATGGCGATCCGCGCGGCCAGGATGAACTTGCGGCAGTTTTCGATCTTGGCGGCGAGCTCTTCGATATGCGCCTCGAGGCGCTCGATCTCGTCGTGCGGATCGACGTCGTGCATGGTGATTGGCAGCGCCGGGTGGGTACGGCGCCGCGCCCTCGATACTACTCCGCCGCGACCCGCGTCGCCGGATCGACCGCCTCGACCTTGGCCGCGCAAAATTTGAATTCCGGAATTTTGCCGAACGGATCGAGCTTCGGATTGGTGAGCAGGTTCGCCGCCGCCTCGACGAAGGCGAACGGGATGAACACCACGCCGTCGGGAATGCGCGTCGTCCTGGCGCGAGTACAGTTCGACCGTGCCGCGGCGCGTGGCGACGCGGATCATGTCGCCCGGCTCGATGCCGAGCTTGGCGATGGTGCCGCGCGACACCGAGCGACCGCGCTCGGCTCGAGCGCATCGAGCACCGTGGCGCGGCGCGTCATCGCGCCGGTGTGCCAATGTTCGAGCTGGCGGCCGGTGGTGAGGATGAACGGATAGTCCTCGTCCGGCACTTCGTCCGGCGGCTGCAGCTTGGTCGCCACCAGTTTGGCGAAGCCGCCCGGCCGCGGGAAACCCTTGTCGAACACGACGTCGTGGCCCGGCTGGTCGGGCGCGTCGGTCGGATAGGTGACGGCGTGTTCGCGCTCGACGCGATCCCAGGAGATGTTGTCGAGCGCCGGCATCATCGACGCCATCTCGGTGAAGACCTCGCTGACGTGCTTGTAGTTCCAGCCGCAGCCCATGCGGTTGGCGATTTCCTGGATGATCCACAGATCGTGCCGCGTGTCGCCCGGCAGCGGCAGCGCCTGGCGGCCCATCTGCACCTGGCGATTGGTGTTGGTGACGGTGCCGTCCTTCTCCGGCCAGCCGGAGGCCGGCAGCACCACGTCGGCATAGACCGCGGTCTCGGTGAGGAAGAGGTCCTGCACCACCAGATGTTCGAGATGCGCCAGCGCCTGGCGCGCGTGATTGAGGTCGGGATCGGACATCGCCGGGTTTTCGCCCTCGATATACATGCCCTTGATCTCGTCGTGATGGACCGCGTCCATGATCTCGACGACGGTCTTGCCCTTCTTCGGATCGAGCTTGACGCCCCAGGCCTTCTCGTATTCGGCGCGGATCTCCGGGTTCTCGACCGACCTGTAGTCGGGGAAGAACATCGGGATCAGGCCGGCGTCGGAAGCGCCCTGCACGTTGTTCTGGCCGCGCAGCGGATGCAGCCCGGTGCCCGGCCGGCCGATCTGGCCGGTGATCAGCGACAGCGCGATCAGGCAGCGCGCATTGTCGGTGCCGTGGGTGTGCTGCGACACGCCCATGCCCCAGAAGATGATGGCGCTTTCGGCGCGCGCGTAGGTGCGCGCGACCTCGCGCAGCGTGTCGGCCTGGATGCCGCAGATCGGCGCCATCTCCTCCGGCGTGAAGTCCTTGACGTTTTCCGTCCAGGCTTGTCGAAGCCTTCGACGTAGGTCTGGATATATTGCTGGTCGTAAAGCTTCTCGTCGACGATGACGTTGAGCATGGCGTTGAGCATCGCCACGTCGGTGCCGTTCTTGAACTGCATCATGCTGCCAGGCATGGCGCTTGAGCGCCTGGCCGCGCGGATCCATGACGACGAGCTTGGCGCCGCGCTTGGCGGCCTGCTTGAAGAAGGTCGCGGCGACCGGATGGTTCTCGGTCGGATTGGCGCCGATGACGATGATGACGTCGGAATTCTTGCACTCGTTGAAGGTCGCGGTCACCGCCGCCGAGCCGACGCCTTCGAGCAGCGCCGCCACCGACGAGGCGTGGCACAGCCGCGTGCAGTGATCGACATTGTTGGTGCCGAAGCCGGTGCGAACCAGTTTCTGGAACAGATAGGCCTCTTCGTTCGAGCCCTTCGCCGAGCCGAAGCCGGCCAGCGCCCGCGGCCCGTCGCGGTCGCGGATTTTCTGCAAGCCCGTGGCGGCGCGGTCGAGCGCCTCGTCCCAGGTCGCCTCGCGGAAATGCGTCCACGGATTGGACGGATCGATAGATTCGTGCGGCAGCCTTCGGCACGCCGTCCTTGCGGATCATCGGCTTCAACAGGCGCTGCGGATTGTGCACGTAGTCGAAGCCGAAGCGGCCTTTGACGCAGAGCCGGTTCTCGTTGGCCGGACCGTTCTTGCCGGTGACAGCAGACGAGCTTGTCGTCCTTGATGTGATAGGTGAGCTGGCAGCCGACGCCGCAATACGGGCACACGCTGTCGACCGTGCGGTCCGGCTTGCCCTTGTAGACGTTGTTGTCGTCCACCATCGTCGCCGGCATCAGCGCGCCGGTCGGGCAGGCCTGCACGCATTCGCCGCAGGCGACGCAGGTCGAGGCGCCCATCGGATCGTCGAAGTCGAACACGATCTTTTCGCCGTGGCCGCGGCCGGCCATGCCGATGACGTCGTTGACCTGCACTTCGCGGCAGGCGCGGACGCAGAGATTGCACTGGATGCAGGCGTCGAGATTGACCGCCATCGCCACGATGGCTGCGGTCGGGCGCCGGCACGTGTCGCGCGCGCGGGAAAGCGGCCCTGCTCGACCTTCATGCCGCGTCGCGATCTTCCACAGCTCGGAATCGGGATCGTGCGCGTGCGCCTGATCGGGCTGATCGGTGAGCAAAAGCTCGGCGACCATCTTGCGCGCGGTCTTGGCGCGGTCGGTCTGGGTCTTGACCTTCATGCCCGGCGACGGCGTGCGGATGCAGCTTGCCGCCAGCACGCGCTCGCCCTCGATCTCGACCATGCAGACGCGGCAATTGCCGTCCGGCCGATAGCCGGGCTTGCGGCGAATAGCACAGATGCGGCAGCTCGATGCCGAGGCGGCGCGCGGCGCGGAAAATCGTCTCGCCGTCGCGGATGTCGATCTCGCGGTCGTCGATGGTGAAGGTCTTGCCGGTGGCGGCCGTCGCCCTTGCCGGCGACCTTGTCGGCCGGCGCCGTATGCGCCACGCCAGGCTTGCCGTCGCCAGTAAGCGGCGCCGCCCGCGGCGCCCTTCTTGTCGTGGCCGTAACCGACGGGTTTTTGTCCGTTGCCGTCGCTCATCGCGGAAACCTTTCGGTCACCAATGTCCCAGCGGCTTGGTCAGTTCGTCCGGAAAGTATTTTAGCACACAAAGCAGCGGATTGGGCGCCGCCTGGCCGAGGCCGCAGATCGAGGCGTCGCGCATCAGCGTGGACAGTTCGTCGAGCAGGGCCGGGATCCCACGGCCCGTTGGCCATCAGGTGGGCCGCCTTCTCGGTGCCGACGCGGCACGGCGTGCACTGGCCGCAGCTCTCGTCCTCGAAGAATCTGATGAGGTTGAGCGCCACAGCCTTCATATCGTCCTGGTCGGACAGGATCACAACCGCGTGCGACCCGACGAAGCAGCCGTATTTTTCCAGCGTGCCGAAGTCGAGCGGGATGTCGGCCATCGAGGCCGGCAGGATGCCGCCCGAGGCGCCGCCCGGCAGATAGCCCTTGAAGGTGTGGCCGTCGGCCATGCCGCCGCAGAACTCGTCGATCAGTTCGCGCGCGGTGACGCCGGCGGGCGCCAGCTTGACGCCGGGATTCTTGACGCGGCCGGAGACCGAGAAGCTGCGAAAGCCCTTGCGCTCGTGGCGGCCCTGCGAGGTGAACCAGTCGGCGCCCTTCTCGACGATGTCGCGCACCCAGAACAGCGTCTCGACATTCTGTTCGAGCGTCGGGCGGCCGAACAAGCCGACCTGGGCCACATAGGGCGGGCGATGGCGCGGCAGGCCGCGCTTGCCCTCGATCGATTCGATCATCGCGGATTCTTCGCCGCAGATATAAGCGCCGGCGCCGCGGCGCAGATGGATCTTGGTGTGCTTCGACAGGCCGGCTTCCTCGACCTTGGCGATCTCGTCGACGAGAAGAAGGATCACCTCGGGATATTCGTCGCGGACATAGAGATAGGTGTCGGCGGCCTCGACGATCCAGGCCGCGATCAGCATGCCTTCGATGAAGCGATGCGGATCGCGCTCGAGATAATAGCGATCCTTGAAGGTGCCCGGCTCGCCCTCGTCGCAATTGACCGCGAACAGGCGCGGCGCCGGCTCGGCGCGCACCAGCGACCATTTGCGTCCGGTCGGAAAGCCGGCGCCGCCGAGGCCGCGCAGGCCGGCATCGCTGACGATCTTGATGAGATCGTCGCGCGTGCGCTTGCCGCCGATGCAGGCCTTGAGCAGTTCGTAGCCGCCGTCCTTCACATAGGCGTCGAACGCCGGTGGGCGTCGGATAAGCATGCGCATGCGCGGGCTTCGCCGCCGCCGCGGCGACGCGTCGCCGCATCGGCCTGCATGACCTGGACATGGCCGACGGCGCAGACCGGCGCGCGATCGCAGGCGCCCATGCACGGCGCGCGCACCACGCGCACGCCCGGCCCGAGCTTTCTTCGGCAGTTCGGCAAGCAGATGCTCGGCGCCAGCCAGCGCACAGGACAGCGAATCGCACACCCGCACCGTGACCGGCGGCGGCGGCGTCTCGCCCTCCTTCACCACGTCGAAATGGGCGTAGAAGGTCGCGACCTCGTAGACCTCGGTGAGCGCGAGCTTCATCTCCTGCGCCAGCGCGGCGAGATGCGCGGCCGAGAGATGACCGTAGTGGTCCTGGATCAGATGCAGATGCTCGATCAGCAGATCGCGCCGGCGCGGCCGGTCGCCGAGCAGCGCCCGCACCTCCTCGAGCGCCTGCGGATCGACCTGGCGGCCTTTCGGCGTGCGCGCCGGGCCGGCGCCGGCCGGTTCGCCCGCGGTCGTCGGGCGGCAAAGTCGGCGGCGGCTCGGTGAGGCTCATCGTGTCCTCTTTAAAACGCAAAAATGCCAGTTGGAACAGAGCTAAATAGGCCTGTCAGCGATCATCGATAGCGATTTTCGAAGCCGTCGACACTTGCAGACATCGGCGCAGCGGCACGCGACACTCGGCGCGTCCGCGACATGGCCTCAGCGATCCACTGGCGCGGTAGCATCGGCACCACGATGCCGCCACAGCAGTGCGTGAGACGAGCGTCGTTCGTGCCGAGCCGTGAAAGACGGCGTTTTTTCGTCATCTTCGAGCGAGTATGGCGAACTTACACGAGCGTGCATGCAAGCGATTGTGATTGACGATAGTTTTTCACGCGGCATGCGATCGCGCAGGCTCGCGACACAAGCGTCTTCAGCGCCGGAACGGCAGCCCAATAGTCCCATCGGGCCGGACTTCCTGACACAAGTGCGGCATCGCCATGACTTTGGTCGAGCTTGCTATTCCGTCCGGCTATAGGAACATTTTCGCGATACTACAGATAACGTCAGGCCGCGCCGTCCGCGATCAGGGACGCGTCCGAAAAAAGCCTGCGGAAATAGGCGACCTGGGGACACCAAGGAGGACCGCGCGATGGCTCTGCTACCTTTTCTCGATCGTAGTCATACGATCGCCAAGCCCGGCTTTAGCCGTTGGATGGTGCCGCCCGCGGCATTGTGCATCCATCTGTGCATCGGCCAGGCCTATGCATTCAGCGTCTTCAATCTGCCGATGACCAAGTTGATCGGCATCACCGCAGTCCGCGCCGGGCGACTGGAAGCTGACCGAGCTCGGCTGGATCTTCTCCATCGCCATCTTCGTGCTCGGCACCTCGGCGGCGATCTTCGGCCGCTGGGTCGAGGAAGGCGGTCCGCGCCAGGCCATGTTCACCGCGGGCTTGTGCTGGGCGGTCGGCTTCTTCATCTCCGCCATCGGCGTCTATGTCCACAATCTCTGGATCGTCTATCTCGGCTACGGCGTCTTCGGCGGCATCGGGCTCGGCCTCGGCTACATCTCGCCGGTGTCGACGCTGATCAAATGGTTCCCCGACCGTCCCGGCATGGCCACCGGCATGGCCATCATGGGCTTCGGCGGCGCCGCCTTCATCGCCTCGCCGCTCTCGGTCTGGCTGATGGCGCATTTCTCGACGCCGACCCATGTCGGCGTCGCCGAGACCTTTATCAGTCTCGGCGTGATCTACTCTGATCTTCATGTGGGTCGGCGCCGCGATCGTGCGCGTTCCGGCGCCGGGCTGGAAGCCGGAAGGCTATACGCCGCCGGTCGTCGAGCAGAAGCTCATCACCAAGAACGACGTCTATGTCTACGACGCGATCAAGACGCCGCAGTTCTGGCTGATCTGGTGGGTGCTTTGCCTCAACGTCACCGCCGGCATCGGCGTGCTCGGACAAGCCTCCGCCATGAGCCAGGAAATGTTCCCGGGCAAAGTCTCGGTTGTCGCGGCGGCGGGCTTCGTCGGACTGCTCAGCCTGTTCAACATGGCTGGCCGTTTCTTCTGGGCGTCGACGTCGGACTATATCGGGCGCAAGAACACCTATTTCTGCTTCTTCGTGCTCGGCACGGTGCTCTACTGCGCGGTGCCGTGGGCTGGCTCGATCGGCAGCGTTTCGCTGTTCGTGCTGTGCTTCGTCATCATCATGAGCATGTACGGCGGCGGCTTCGCCACCGTGCCGGCCTATCTGAAGGATATGTTCGGCACGCGCTATGTCGGCGCCATCCACGGCTGGCTGATCACGGCATGGTCGGCGGCCGGCGTGTTCGGTCCGGTGCTGGTGAACTACATCCGCCAGTACCAGATCGACCACGGCGTGCCGAAGGCGCAGGCCTACAATGTCACCATGTACATCATGGCGGGATTGTTGGTCGATCGGCTTCATCTGCAACCTCATGATCAAGGCGGTCGCATGCGCGCTACCACATGAAACCCGATCACGAAGCCGATCAGCGCCCAGATGGACGTTGGCGCGGCGGCGAGCCGGCCGGCGCCTAAGGAGAGAAACCATGGCAAACGAAAATCAGACCGGCTCGAACACGATGCAGCTCATCCTCGCCTGGGGCTTCGTCGGTATCCCCTTGGCGTGGGGCGTGATCCAGACGCTGCAGAACGCGATGAAGCTGTTCCAGTAAACGCTTCGTCGTTCAAAATGCAAACGGCGCGGCCTGTAAAGCCGCGCCGTTTTTATTGTGCAGCATTTCCCGGACGCGGTGCAGCGCGCAGCGGTGCGCCGCAGTGCCGGGATCGTGCCGGGTTCGGAATTCAGCGACGATTCGATTCCAGGCGGCACCACTTCGTGCTGCGCTGCGCCCCCGGGATACGCTTATTTGGGTATTCTCCGCCGCATTGACTACGCGACCTTTTCCTTCAGGTGCGGGAACATCGCGTGGAGCGCTTCCTGGTCCATCTCGGTCTTGAACTTGTGGCGGTCCTTCAGCGCGTTTGCCTTTTGCGCGGCGGGACGCGCGTTGATCTCGTCGACCAGCCGCTTGAGGTTCTTGTACTTGTCCGAAGGCGCCCTCGCCGAGCACGTTCGGCAGCATGCGCGCCCAGCCCCACACGTTCATGTCGACGATCGTGTAGGTGTCGCCGAGCATGTATTTGTGCTTGGCGAGCCGCGCGTCGAGAATGCCGGCGTGACGGTGCGCCTCGAAGACATAGCGGTTGATGGCGTAGGGGAGTTTTCTCCGGCGCGTAATTGCGGAAATGCACCGACTGGCCGAAATACGGGCCGACGCCGGACGACACGAAGAACATCCACGACAACAGCTCGCCGCGCGCCTTGTCGGTCTTGGCCGGCAGGAACTTGCCGGTCTTCTCGGCGAGGTAAAGCAGGATCGCGCTCGAGTCGAACACCGTGACGTCGCCGTCGACGATCGCCGGCAGTTTGGCATTCGGATTGATCGCCAGAAACTCCGGCTTGTGCTGATCGCCCTTGCGGGTGTCGACCGGGATGGCGTCGTAGGGCAGCCCGGCTTCTTCGAGGAACAGCGCGATCTTGGTCGGGTTCGGCGCGCCGCTATAATAGAATTTCAACATCGTTTGTCTCCTTTTGTTAGTCGTCATTGCGAGGAGCTCCGCGACGAAGGCGAATCCAGCTTCATTGACTGCTTCAACTGGATTGCTTCGCTGCGCTCGCAATGACGCTAGAACAATCCGACGATCTTGCCGTCCGCGCCGATGTCGATCACGTCGGCCGACGGGACCCTCGGCAGGCCCGGCATGGTCATGATCTCGCCGCAGATCGCGACCACGAACTCGGCGCCGGCGGACAGCCGCACCTCGCGCACATTGATGACGTGATCGGTCGGCGCACCCTTGGAGTCCGGATTGGTCGAGAAGCTGTATTGCGTCTTGGCGACGCAGATCGGGAATTTGCCGTAGCCCATCGATTCGAAATTGGCGAGCTGATCGCGCACCGATTTGTCGACGGAGATATCCTTGGCGCGATAGATTTCCTTGGCGATGGTGCGGATCTTCTCCAGAAGCGGCATGTCGTCGGGATAGAGGAATTTCAGCTTGCTCTTGCCGCTCTCGGCGACCTTGACGACGGCCTTGGCGACATTGGCCGCGCCTTCGCCGCCCATCGCCCAGTGATCGGCCATCAACGCCTCGACGCCGAGCGACTTGCAGGTCTCCTCGACCAGCTTGATCTCGGCCTCGGTATCGGCGGAGAAGCGGTTGATCGAGATCACCGGCACGATGCCGAATTTCTGCACGTTCTCGACATGGCGCTTGAGATTGCTCATGCCGGCTTCGAGCGCCTTCAGGTTCTCGGTCTTGAGATCTTCCTTCTTGACGCCGCCGTGCATCTTGAGCGCGCGGATGGTGGCGACCAGCACCGCGCAGGACGGCTCGATGCCGGCCTTGCGGCATTTGATGTCCATGAACTTCTCGCCGCCGAGATCGGCGCCGAAGCCGGCTTCGGTGACGACGTAATCGGCGAGCTTGAGCGCGGTGCGTCGTCGCCAGCACCGAATTGCAGCCGTGCGCGATATTGGCGAACGGGCCGCCGTGGATGAAGGCCGGGCGTGCCTTCGAGCGTCTGCACCAGGTTCGGCGCCAGCGCCTCCTTGAGCAGCACCGTCATGCGCGCCGTGCGCCTTGAGGTCGGCGGCGCGGACCGGCTTGCGGTCGCGCGTATAGGCGACGACGATATTGCCGAGCCGCTTCTTGCAGATCGTCGAGATCGCGCGCGAGGCAGAAGATCGCCATGACCTCCGAGGCGACGGTGATGTCGAAGCCGTCCTCGCGCGGAAAGCCGTTGGCGACGCCGCCGAGCGACGACACGATCGAGCGCAGCGCGCGGTCGTTCATGTCGAGCACGCGCCGCCAGGCGACGCGGCGCGGATCGATGCCGAGCGCATTGCCCCAATAGATGTGGTTGTCGAGCAGCGCCGCGAGCAGATTGTTGGCCGAGGTGATGGCGTGGAAGTCGCCGGTGAAATGCAGATTGATGTCCTCCATCGGCACGACCTGGGCGTAGCCGCCGCCGGCGGCGCCGCCCTTGACGCCGAAGCACGGCCCGAGCGACGGCTCGCGCAGGCACAGCATCGCCTTCTTGCCGATGTAATTGAGCGCGTCGGTCAGGCCGACCGTGGTCGTCGTCTTGCCTTCGCCGGCCGGCGTCGGCGTGATGGCGGAGACCAGGATGAGCTTGCCGTTCGGCTTGTTCTGCAGCGATTTGATGAAATCCATCGAGATCTTGGCCTTGTAGTGGCCGTAGGGCTCGAGGTTTTCCGGCGCGATGCCGAGCCGCTCGCGGGCGACGTCGACGATCGGCCGCTTCTTGGCGGCCTGCGAAATTTCAATGTCGGATTTCGGCGATTGATGTTGCGAGGCGGCGGCGGGAGCTTTCGCCGCGGCGGCTGGGGGCGGACGTCATGAAAACCTCATCCCTGTGTTGAGCTTGGCGTTGGTGGCAAATTCGCTCCCGGCGATCTTCTGGCCGTCGGCCTGCACGCGAGTGACCTTGAAGCGCCCGTCGGCGCAGACCACGGTGAAGCCGTCGGCGTCGACCGCGACGATCTCGCCGAGTCTTGCCGGCGATGCCCTTGGGGTCCTTCGCCGGCAGCGGCTTGGCGTCGAAGATTTTCAGTTGCTTGCCGTCGAGCGTCGTCCACGCGCCGGGCGCCGGATTGCAGCCGCGAATCGAGCCGGTCGATCTGCTGCCACGGCTTGCCCCAGTCGATCTTGGCGTTGTCGGCCCGCAGCGGCCTTCATAGGTGGCCTTCGCTTCGTCCTGCTTGATGCGCGGCGCCTTGCCGGCCTTCACCAGATCGACCGATTCCAGCATCGCCTCGACGCCCATCGGAAACAGCCGGTCGAAATAGACCGTGCCGAGCGTGTCGGTCGGACCGATCGGCGTCTTCTTCTGCGATCAGCACGTCGCCGGTATCGAGGCCGTTGTCGGGCCAGAAGATCGACAGTCCGGTTTCGGTCTCGCCCTTGATGATCGGCCAGTTGATGGCGCTCGGCGCCGCGATAGGCCGGCAACAGCGACGGATGATACTGGATCGAGCCGTGGGTCGGGATGTTGAGAAATTCCTCCGGCACGAACAGCGTGACGAAGGCCATCACCTGCAGGTCCGGCTTGAGCGCGCTGAATTCCTCCCACACTTCCGGCTTCCGATAGGAGGCCGGCTGATAGACCGGCAGCTTGGCGGCGAGCGCCGCTTCCTTCAGCGGATCGGCCTTGGCGCCTTGCTTCTCCGGCGCGACATAGACGGCGACGACATTGTCGCCGCGCTTGAGCAGCGCTTCGAGCACCGCCTTGCCGAACGCCTGCTGGCCGTGAACGACGATACGCATGTTAAAAATCTCTCCCTAAACTCTTCATCTCTCCCCCGCATAGCGGGGAGAGGAAGAAAGTTACGCCGCCTCCGCCTTGGCCGGCTTCTCCGGCGCGGTGATCGCGCCCGAGCTCTTGATCTCGGCGACTTCCTTGTCGGAATAGCCGAGCACCTTGCGCAAGATTTCGTCGGTGTGCTCGCCGAGCAGCGGCGAGCGCCGCACATCGGCGAGCGAATCCGACAGCTTGATCGGATTGCCGACCGTCAGATATTTGCCGCGCGCCGGGATGATCGACCTCGACCACGGTGCCGGTCGCGCGCAGCGACGGCTCCTCGGCGATCTCCTTCATCGACAGGATCGGCCCGACCGGAATGTCGTGCTTGTTGCAGATGTCCATGACCTCGAACTTGGTCTTGGTCATGGTCCATTGCTCGATCGTGTCGAAGATGTGCCGCAGCCGCGGCAGCCGCGCCGGCGGCGTGGCGTAATCCGGATCGGTCTTCCATTCCGGCTTGCCGATCAGATCGCAGATCGCGGCCCACACCGGCGCCTGGGTGATGAAATAGATGTAGGCGTCGGGATCGCTCTCCCAGCCCTTGCATTTGAGGATCCAGCCCGGCTGGCCGCCGCCGGAATCGTTGCCGGCGCGCGGCGTCGCCTTGCCGAACGGCACGCCTTCGCCGTACTGGCTGTATTCGGTGAGCGGACCGTGCGCGAGGCGCTGCTGGTCGCGCAATTTCACCCGCGCGAGATTGAGCACGCCGTCCTGCATGGCGCACAGCACCTTCTGGCCGCGGCCGGTGCGGATGCGCTGATAGAGCGCGGTGACGATGCCGAGCGCGAGATGCAGCCCGGTGCCGCAATCGCCGATCTGCGCGCCGGTGACGAGCGGCGGCCCGTCGCGGAAGCCGGTGGTCGAGGCCGAGCCGCCGGCGCATTGCGCGACGTTCTCGTAAACCTTGCAGTCCTCGTAGGGACCGGGCCCAAAGCCCTTCACCGAGGCGACGATCATGCGCGGGTTGAGCTTGTGGATGTGCTCGAAGGTGAGCCCCATGCGGTCGAGCGCGCCGGGCGCGAAATTCTCGACCAGCACGTCGCACTGCTTGACCAGCCGATCGAGGATTTCCTTGCCCTTGGGATGCTTGGAATCGATGGTGATCGAGCGCTTGCTGCCGTTGAGCATGGTGAAATAGAGGCTGTCGGCCCCTTCACGTCGCGCAACTGGCCGCGCGTGATGTCGCCGATGCCGGGCCGTTCCACCTTGATCACGTCGGCGCCCATATAGGCGAGCAGCTGCGTGCAGGTCGGTCCCGACTGCACATGGGTGAAGTCGAGGATGCGCACGCCGTCGAGCGCCCGGCCCGCCTGTCCCCACGGCTTCGACGCTCGGCCGCGGCAGCCCGTTGCCGGCGTGAGCCTTCGCCGCCGGCTTTCTTCGGCTTGAGCTTGACGAACTTTCTTCGACGGACTTTTTCGCCGCCGCTTTGGATTTTGCCTTGGCTTTCTTTCTTCGCTGCCATCGTTTCCTCGCTTGTCATCGTCGCATCCTTCGGCGGTTACCGGGTCCCCGCCTTCGCGGGGACGCAGTAAATGGTGCCCTACTTTTTCTTGCGAGCTTGCTTTGCGGATTGAGATTGCCGATGCGGCCGCTCTCGCTGCCGGCCGCCGGATCGATCACCGCGTTGATCAGCGTCGGCTTGCCGGAATCCATGGCCGCGTTGACGGCGCGCTTGAGCTCGTCCGGCGACGTCGCATTGACGCCGACGCCGCCGAATGCCTCGATCATCTTGTCGTAGCGCGAACCCTTGACGAAGACGGTCGTCGCCGGATCCGAACCGACATTGTTGACGTCGGTGCCGCGGTAGATGCCGTCGTTGTTGAAGACGACGACGCAGACCGGCAGCTTGTAGCGGCAGATCGTCTCGATCTCCATGCCGGAGAAGCCGAAGGCGCGAGTCGCCCTCGACCGCGAGCACCGGCTTGCCGGTTTCGATGGCTGCGCCGATGGCGTAGCCCATGCCGATGCCCATGACGCCCCAGGTGCCGACGTCGAGCCGCTTGCGCGGTTGATACATGTCGATGACGCCGCGCGCGAGATCGAGCGTGTTGGCGCCTTCGTTGACGAGGATGGCGTCCGGCCGTTCCTTGACGATGGTGCGCAGCACGCCGAGCGCGCCGTGATAGTCCATCGGCGAGTTGTTGTTCATCAGCCGCGGCGCCATCTTGGCGACGTTCTCGTCGCGCTTCGAGGTAACGGTATTGATCCAGTCCGCGGGCGGCGCGGGCCAGCCGGCGCCCATGCCGCCGAGCAGCGCGGCGACGGACGAGCCGATGTCGCCGACCACCGGAGCGGCGATCTCGACATTCGAGTCCATCTCCTTGGGCTCGATGTCGATCTGGATGAACTTCTTCGGGCGCCTCGCCCCAGGCTCTTGCCCTTGCCGTGCGACAACAGCCAGTTGAGGCGGGCGCCGATCAGCATGACGACGTCGGAGTCTTTCAGCACGGTCGAGCGCGCCGCGCCCGCGCACTGCGGATGCGTGTCGGGCAACAGGCCCTTGGCCATGCTCATCGGCAGGAACGGAATGCCGCTCTTTTCGACCAAAGCGCGGATCGCGTCGTCGGCCTGCGCGTAGGCCGCGCCCTTGCCGAGAATGATCAGCGGCCGCTTGGCGCTCTTGAGCACATCGAGCGCGCGCTTGACCGCGGCCGGAGCCGGAATCTGGGCCGGCGCCGCGTCGATGACCTTGACGAGCGACTTCTGTCCGGCGTCGGCGTCCATCACCTGCGAGAACAGCTTGGCCGGCAGATCGAGATAGACGCCGCCGGGACGGCCCGACACCGCGGCGCGGATCGCGCGCGCCACGCCGATGCCGATGTCGGCGGCATGCAGCACGCGGAAGGCCGCCTTGCAGAGCGGCTTGGCGATGGCGAGCTGGTCCATCTCCTCGTAGTCGCCCTGCTGCAGGTCGACGACCTCGCGCTCGGAGGAGCCGGAAATCTGAATCATCGGGAAGCAATTCGTCGTGGCGTGCGCCAGTGCGGTCAGACCGTTGAGGAAGCCCGGCGCCGACACGGTGAGGCAGACGCCCGGCTTCTTGGTCAGGAAGCCCGCGATCGAAGCCGCGTAGCCGGCGTTCTGCTCGTGGCGGAACGACAGGACGCGAATGCCCGAGGCCTGCGCCATGCGGCCGAAGTCCGTGATCGGGATGCCGGGCACACCGTAGATCGTGTCGACGCCGTTGAGCTTGAGCGCATCGATGACGAGGTGAAAGCCGTCGGTGAGCTCCTGCTCCGCTTCGGCCGGTTCTGCGATTTTCACTGCTGCGTCAGCCATGGGATTCTCCTCAGGAATTCAATCCAAATAATCCGCGTATTTCTCGACATGATCGGCGAGACCGAGCGCGTGGTCGCGCACCAGCTGCTCGGCGCGCAGCGTGTCGCGCGCTTCGAGCGCTTCGATGATGTGCATGTGATCGCGGATCGAGCGGTCGGCGCGATCCTTTTCGCCGATGGTCTTGCGCCGGATCATCCGCATATGGGTGAACAGATTTTCCGCAAGCTGAACCAGCACCGTGTTGCGGCTGAGCCGAATGAGCGCCTGGTGGAATTCGATATTCACTTCGGAATATTCGTCGAGATGGGCGCGCACCGCACCGTTCTCGAAGGTCGCGAACATTTTGCGCAGCGACGCGATCTCGTCGCTGCTGGCGTTCGCGGTGACAAGCCGCGCCGCCATGCTTTCCAGCGCCGCCCAGGCGGTGATCATTTCGATCACTTCGCGCCTGGTTTTGCGCACCACATAGACGCCGCGCCGCGGCACCGAACGCACGAAACCTTCGCGCTCGAGCTGCGCCATGGCTTCGCGCACCGGCGTGCGGCTGATGCCGAAATCGTTGGCCAGGCCGCGCTCGTCGAGCCGGATGTCGGCGCGGCTGCCGTAAACGTCCATGCCGACGATCACGCTTTTCAGCGCCGCGTAAGCCTTGTTCTTGAAGCTGAAAGAGGTGTCGATCGGTTCCAGCCGCGGCCGCTCGATGGCGGCGACATTGCCCGCAGGCTCGGAAAATCGCTGCACGCCGGAAGACATTAAAGACGCTCAGAACCCTTGAAAGACGCCCGCCACCCTTACCGACGCGGTCTCATTCGGCACTTGGGGCCGCGTTCAGGACGCCACTCCTAGCGCACTGTAATACATTATGCCAGAGCCCAAATGCCGCATTTCGCGGGGCTGAGCGAGCCTTGGTCTCCGGCAAAGCAACGGGCGCGGGATTGGTCCCGCGCCCGCAGAATTCCCGGCAGTCGGCGGCGATCTCACCCCTGCTTCATCGCCCGCGCCCGCATCGGCTTGAGGACAAACAGCGCCAGTCCCACCACGATGAAATTCATCACCGCGGTGACCCCGAACACCATGTGCCAGCTTCCGGTCGACATTTTGATCAGGTTGGCGACCGGCACCAGGAAGGCCGAGGTGCCCTTGGCCGTGTAAAGCAGGCTCAAGTTCACGGTGGCGAATTTCGGCCCGAACGTGTCGGTGCAGGTCGACGGGAACAGGCTGAAAATCTCGCCCCAGGTCAGGAAGATCAGTGCGGCGAACAGCACGAAGGCCCACGGCGCGGTGCCGAGCGATCCCAACAGCCAATAGGAAACACCGCCGAGCCCGAAGGCGATCGCCATTGTGGCTTCGCGCCCGATACTGTCCGAAATCCATCCGAACAGCGGGCGGGCCGCGCCATTGGCGAGATTGTCGATGATCAGCGCGGCCGTCAGCGTGGTCGCGCCCCAGAACACGATCTGATTGCCGACGTTGAAGTCGCCCGCGATCGGCGCGATCTGCGCGGTGGCCATCAGTCCCGACGCCGACACCATCACGAACATGATGTAGAGCAGCCAGAACACCGGCGACATCAGCACTTCCCGCGGCGAGGAGCTTTTCGCCGCCTGCGCCACCTTCGGCGCCGGAGCGCTGGCCATTTCGCCCGGCTCCGGCCCGCGCAACAGCATGGCGAGCACGAAAACGACGGCGCCCTGGACGATGCCGAACCAGAGGAATGCGGTGTTGTAATCGTAAGTTGCGATCACATACTGGATCGGGATGACGGTGAGCGCCGCGCCCGCCCCGTAACCCGCCGCGGTCAGACCGACCGCAAGTCCGCGCCGGTCGGGGAACCATTTGACCGCCATGCCGACGCAGGTCGCGTAGATTGCGCCGCCGCCGATGCCGGAGATCACGGCGCCGAGATAGAGCATCAGCAGCGAGGTAGCCTGGGAATTAACGACCCAGCCGATGCCGACCATGAGGCCGCCGAAACCCACCATTAGCTTTGGACCGCGCGCCGCACCGAGCACGTCGACAATCCATCCTTCGATCGGCGTCAACCAGGTTTCGAGAGCGATGAAAATCGCGAAGGCAAACTGGATCGAGGCGATCGACCAGCCTTGCGCTTTGTTGATCGGATTGACGAACAGCGTCCATCCGTATTGGAGGTTTGCGATCATCACCATGCAGATGATGCAGATCGCAAGATAGCCCCAACGCGCGTTCGTCGATGCCGTCGCACGCGATTCGGCGGCCGTTGCAGTAATCGCCATGGCGTTCCGTCCCTCGATGTCTTTTTATTACTTGTCGTTGAAAAGATAGATCATTTGCCGCGTATTTGCACATTTGTCATGAGCTATTGCTCCGCGTGGCTAATCGCCGCAACCGCCGATAATCGCTGCCGCCGGTTTCGCGGTTGCGGTGCAACAAATCCAATAAATCCACATTGAATCGGACCGGCGGGCAGCAACAAGTCGCGGAGTATCTGTTTCCACATGTGTCATTCCGGGTGCCGGGGAGCGGCGCGCCTCTCGCTTCGATCGGCCCCGGAATGACAGGAATCTAAAACATTCTTTGCCGTCGCACTTGTCTCCGGGCAATTTCCTTCGCCCAACACTTCCACAAACAAACAAGACCCTCGTGGGTTACTCCACCATGGAAATGAACCGATGGCGCCGAGATTTTGCGTCTTAGTTAGATAACCGCGCGCGCATCGCGCCGCCGTCCCGATCCATTCACCGTAAATCATTGCAATCGGAGCGCCGGCGACAGGACGTTCGAGCTGCGAAAGGAAAACGACATGTCGAACTCCTTCCCAGAGTTTAGACGCCGGGCGATCCGAACTGCGTAGGAGCTGCGCATCGTCGCCGTAGCGATCTATTCGGGGCTGTGACGCCGCGGCGCGGTTGCCGTGAACTTCAGGCAAGACGCAGAAACGCCGCCGGGTCATTGGCTTAAGCCATTGAAACGGCGGCGTAATTTGGTTGCGGGGATAGGATTTGAACCTATGACCTTCAGGTTATGAGCCTGACGAGCTACCGGGCTGCTCCACCCCGCGTCAAACGTCTGATTTTGTGAAGGATCATGTAGCAAGCCCCCCCTGAGAAGGGAAGTGCGGCGGGCCCACTTATTCGTCATAATGCCCGGCCAGCCTTTCCGGCGGGCTTACCGGTCTGTCATGCACGCGCTCATCGAAACGTCCACGGCCGAAAAACCCGCATTGCAGCCCAATGCGGCGATCGGTCCGGCCGTGCGCGCCATCGCGGCCCATATCCTAGCCCAGGCGCGCACCGCTTTGGTCGATCCGGAACGTTCCAGCGAGGACGCGGTGCACGACTTCCGCCGCGCCATGAAGGAGTGGCGCGCGCTGATGCGGCTGCTGGCGCCGTTCATCCCCGACGCCTCGCGCTGGCGCCATGAGGCGCGCGACCATGCCCGCTCGCTGTCGCATGCGCGCGACAGCGCCGCGGCGCTCAACGCCTTCGACGATCTGCTCGACAAAGGCATGGTGCTTTCGGAACGCTCGACCGCCACCATCCGGCAGCGCATCGAAGCGCTGCGCGGCAGCGAGGAACAGGCGGGGCTGACGCCGCCGCTGCGCGACGCGATCCTCACCTGGCTCGATACCGCGGCGGCCTCGGTCGAAACCTGGCCGCTCGATCCGTTCGACTTTTCTTCGATTGCGGCGCAACTAGCCGCCGGATTCCGCAGCGCGCGAAAGCGCATTCCGGCCGACTGGTCGCTGGCCGGCGCCGGCGATCTGCATTCGCTGCGCCAGCGCGTCGTCGATTTGCGCCACCAGATGGAACTGGTCGAACCGCTATGGCCGCGCTTTGGCCGGATGTGGACGGAAGAAGCCGAGCGGCTGCGCGACCGGCTCGGGCGCTTCCAGGACCTCGAAGTGCTCAAGCGGCTCACCGAGCCGCATCAGCCGCTGGCGCCTTGGCGTTCACGGCTCACGCCGGCGATCGCCGAACGCTCCGCGGCGCTGGCGCAGCGCGCCGCCCGCATCGCCCACCGGCTGTTCGCCGAGCGGCCGAAGTCGCTACGCCACCGGCTCGAAATGCTGTGGGAGCACGGCCGTTAGTCAGCCACGGACTGATAAAACAGGTAGCCCGCGCGGCCGTTTCATATCTGTTCCTCCTTCTCCTACAGACATTCGTCTGCCGACAACTGCCGTGACCGTGCAATGCCGCAACCGGCAGAGAAAAGTCATATCAAAAGATATTCCAGCATAATGGGATACGAAATTATTGGAGCCCATAATGAACGAAAATGCAGCTCAGAAGAATTCGCCCACCTATCGGCTGGCGGTACTGGACACCGACTTCCTACTTGGCGACTCCATGCGTGGGGTGCGGCTGCAGATTGAATATGAAAAGGCTGAGGAGCGGCTGCGCGCCTGGGGAGTACGCTCGACCATCGTGGTGTTCGGCAGCGCGCGTGCGCTGCCGGCAGAGAGTAGCGGCAAAGCCGTGTCCAAGGCGGGGGCGCCGCCGCGTCCCGCCGGCCGATCGGCACACTGGTATGAAGAGGCGCGGCGCTTCGCGCGGATCGCTTCCGAGCAAGGCGGCGCGCTCCAGCCGCGCGATGGCCTCCGCGACAATGTCATCGCGACCGGGGGCGGCCCCGGCATCATGGAGGCGGCAAACCGCGGAGCCTCTGAAGCCGGCGCGCCGTCCATCGGCTTCAATATCGGGCTGCCGCACGAGCAAGAACCCAACGCTTATTCGACGCCGGACTTGACCTTTCAGTTTCACTATTTCGCCGTGCGAAAATTTCATTTCGCCATGCGGGCAAACGCACTTGTCGTCTTTCCGGGAGGATTCGGCACCCTCGACGAGCTGTTCGAGCTGCTCACGCTGATGCAAACCGCCAAGATGCCCATCATCCCTGTCACTCTCGTCGAGAAGTCGTATTGGACCCGCGTCATCGATTTCTCGACGCTCATTGAAGAAGAAACGATAGCGCAAGTCCGATCTCGATCTTTTTTCTTACGCCGACGATGCGGAGGACGCCTGGCGCGAGCTTGTCAGGCGCGGTTTGAACACCGGACCGCGGCCGCCGGGTTACCCCTCGATCATGATCTGAGCCGACGCGATCCAATCCGTCCTGGAAGGCACAATCAATGACGCTGGCAACCACATCGTTCGCCAATGGGGCCATCGAGGTGGCGTTTCTGCAGCAGCAGGGGCGCGATCCATTTACCGCGACGCCCGAGCGAGTCGCGCAGACTAGAGACGTCGCAACTCGCATTGCCGATTTCATCGGCGAGGCGAAATCGACGATCGATATCGCGATCTATGATTTTCGTCTTCATGACGAGGCTGCGACGATTGTCGCCGAAGCACTGCGATCGCAAGCGCGAAAGGGCGGTCAGATCCGGATTGCTTACGATCACGCCACCAACCCGGGCGCCGATGCTTTACCCGCCGCCGCGCCGGCACACCTGGAATCCGATCAAAAGCCGCTTGGAACCGACAGCTTCGTTCGTTCCTTTGCCGATGTCGCGCAGGTCAAGAGCATTACCGGTTACCGGGTTCTCATGCACAATAAGTATATTCTCCGCGACATCGCCTCGCCCGACGCCGCTGTTTTCGCCGGCTCATCGAACTATACGAACGACTCGTGGGGGCTTCAGGATAACAACCTGCTCTGTCTGCGTTCGCAGCAACTGGCCGCCTATTACGCCGGGGATTTCAACGACCTTTGGTCACGCGGAAAAATCGTCGACTCGACCGGCCAGCGCGACACCGGCACCGTGCGCCTAAATGACGTGCCGGTAACCGTCGCGTTCACGCCGGGCGAAAGCCCGGCGGTGTTGAAGGAAATCGTCGGCGCAATCGCGGCCGCCCGCAACCGGCTTTACGTTGCGTCCCCTGTTCTGTCTTCCGGACCGATCCTCGCCGCGCTGTCGGAAGCCATCGACCAAGGCCTGCCTTTGGCGGGCCTCTATGACGGTCCGCAAATGGATCAAGTCGAACGGCAGTGGAAGTCCACTCATTTTGGGGCGGACAAAATCAACACTTGGCAAAAAGTCGCACGACGCCTGGTACCAAAGAATTCGATCCCCTTCGACCGCCAGAATAAATCGCAGCCGCACAACTTCATGCACAATAAGCTTGTCGTCGCGGATCAGATTGTCGTGACGGGAAGCTTCAATCTTTCCAACCATGCCTTGGGCAATGCGGAGAATGTGCTGCTCATCCGCGATGCGGCAATCGCCGATTCATACGCGAACTATATCCAGCGCCTGGCGGCGAGCTATGCGGGCAAAAACAAGCCGGCCATGTAGCGCTGCGATGCCGTCATCGTCTCGATTTCATGCTTCCTTGGCACCGGAAATCGCCGCAGCCTTCGTGCTCATACCTAGATAAATCTCCTGCACCTGTTCGTTGCGCTCGAGCTCCGCCACCGAACCGGCGAGCGCAATGCGCCCGGTTTGCAGCACATAGGCGTAATCGGCAATACCGAGCGCGAGCGGGATCGACTGTTCGGCAAGCAGCAGCGTCAGGCCCTGGCGATGCAGCGCCTGGAGCGTGTCGTACAGCGCATCGACCACGGCGGGCGCCAGGCCCAGGCTCGGCTCGTCCAGCATGAGGAGTTTCGGTTCGCTCATCAGCGCACGGCCAAGTGCCAGCATCTGCCGCTCGCCGCCTGACAGCGTACCGGCCGGCTGGCGGCGGCGCTCGGCGAGCTGCGGGAATAACTCATAAACCCGCTCGAACAGCGCATCGATGCGCGAACGGTCGATGAGCGCGGTGGCGCCGAGCCGCAGGTTTTGCTCGACGGTCTGTTTGACGAAGAGCCGCCAGCCTTCCGGTGACAGCGCCAATCCCTTGCCGACGATGGCGTAAGCCGGCGCACCGAAGATCGTCTCGCCGCGCCACTGAATGCGGCCGCGCGCCGGGCGCACCAGGCCGGCGATGGCATTGAGCGTCGTCGTCTTGCCGGCGCCGTTGGAGCCGAGCAGCGCCACGATCTGGCCGGCCTCGACGGCAAGCGAAATATCGGCGACGCCGACGAGATCGCCGTAGCGCACTTCGAGATGCTCGACCTCGAGTTCAGGCATTTTGTTGGCCCCGGTCCCGCCGTTGGCGATGGCCGCGACCGAGATAGGCTTCGATCACCGCTTCCTCCCGGACCACCGATTCCGGCGTGCCGGAGGCGATGACATGGCCCTGATTGAAGACGAGAACGCGCTTGGTCAGCGTCATGATCACTTCCATGATGTGCTCGACGATGACGATGGTGATGCCCATGCCGTGAATGCGGCGCACCAGCGCGATGGCGTCCTGCAATTCGGTCGGCGTCAGCCCGGCAAGCGATTCGTCGAGCAACAACAGCCGCGGCGCGGTGGCGAGCACGCGCGCGATTTCAAGGCGCTTGCGTCCCGGCGTGCCGAGCGAACGCGCCGCGCGATCGGGCGTCAGGCCGGTCAATTCGACAATGCGGCGGGCGTGCTCGCGGGCGTCGTTGCGGTGCGGATGCCGCAGGAACGCGCCGACCATCACATTGTGCAGCACGCTCATGTCCTCGAACGTGGTCGGCACCTGGAAGGTGCGGCCGATACCCGCGCGCGCGCGGACTTCCGGCAGTGCGTGCGTCACGTCTTGCCCGGCAAAGACGATCTTGCCGGTGGTCGGCATGGTTTCGCCGGCCAGACAATTGAAGAACGTCGATTTGCCGGCGCCGTTCGGCCCGATGAGCCCGATGATTTCGCCCTCGCCGACGTTCAAATCGGCGCCGCGGACGGCGAGAAACTCGCCGAATGCCTTGGAGACTTTGCTGGCCTCAAGCAGCATGGAGCCGCTTTCGCAATCGTGGCGCCACCCGCTGCCACAGCTCGAACAAACCGCCCGGCTCGAAGCGCGCGATGAAGACGATGATGCCGCCGTACAGGATATAGGTCAGGCCCGAGCCGCCGCCGCCGAACAGGCTGTTGGTCGCGGTCTGTAGCGGGATCAGGATCAAGGCGCCGACCAGCGGGCCGAACAATGTCCCGGCCCCGCCCAACGCCGCGATGATCAGCATCTGCACCGAGATGAGAATGCCGAACGCGCTGTCGGGATCGATGAAGCCGGTCTTGATGACGTAAAGCGAACCGGCGACCGCGGTGAAGGCGGCCGAGAGCGCCAGCGCCTGCAGCTTGGTCTGGCGCACCGGCACGCCGAGACTGCGCGCGGCGCGCTCGCTCGCTTTGATCGCGCGCAGATAGAAGCCGAACCGGCGGCGCTCGATCATGGCCGTGGTCAGCAGCACGATGCCGAGCACCGCGAGAAAAATATAGTAATAAGGAATCTCGCTGCGAAACGTCAGGTCCCACCAGCCGCGCGCCCGCGCCGGACCCTGCAATCCGATCGCGGCGCCGACCAGATCCCAGGTGCCGACGAAAATCCGGATCAGTTCGGCGACCGCGATGGTCGCCATGCTGAAATAATGGCCGGTCAGCCGGAATGTCGGCATGCCGACGATCGACGGCGAGGCCGATCGCCAGCACGATGGCGATGGGAATGCCGGCAATCGGCGGCCAGCCCCACAGCGTATAGACCAGCAGCGGCATATAGGCGCCAATCCCGAAGAACATGCTGTGGCCGACCGAGACCTGGCCGGCATAGCCGCCGACAATGTTCCACGCCGAGGCCGAAATCGCCGCCAGCAGGAAGGTGACGCCGATGTCGAGATAAAACGGACCGGACAAAATGAGCGGATAGAGCAACAAGGCCGCAGCGAGCAGGACAACACTCACGCGCGAGGACAGAAACGGTTTCACGGCCTGCTCACACTTTACCCATCAGACCTTGCGGCCGCAGCCAGAGCAACGCGACGAACAGGCCATAGACGACGATGTCCTTGTAGATCGGACCGAGCCAATAGGCCGACACCGCCTGAATGAGGCCGATGATGAGGCCGGCATAGAGCGAGCCGAGCACGCTGCCGAAGCCGCCGAGCGCCACCACCACGAAGGCGACCAGGCCGAAAGTCTCGCCGACCGACGGCGACCACGGATAGGCCGTCGCCAAGAGCGCCCCGGCAATTCCGGCGGCGCCCGCGGACAGGCCCCAGGCCAAAGCCTGCATGCGATCGGGCTTGATTCCCATCAGCATCGCAGCGGCGCGGTCCTCCGCCACGGCGAGCAGCCTGCTGCCGATCGTGGTGCGGGTCAGCAGCAGGTGCAGCGACACGGTCAGAACAATGGCGACCGCGCCGGCGACGAGCTGCGCCACCGGCAAGAAAATTCCGCCGAGCTTGATAGTGCCGCCGAGCGTCGTCTGCGGCAGCGACACGAAATTCGCCGAGAAGATGAAGAACGCGGTATAGCGCAACAAGAGCGCGAGCCCGAAGGTCGACAGGATTTGCGCCAGCATCGGCCCGCGGATGACGTGGCGGATAAGCGAGAGATAAATGCCGATGCCGAGCACGAACAGCGAAAGCGCGGCGGCGGCGATAAAAACCGGCGGCCCGCCGTGCAGCCAAAGCACCACCAGGAGCGCGACATACATGCCGAGCATGACGAATTCGCCGTGGGCGAAATTGATGAAGTTCATCATGCCCCAGATCAAAGTGAGACCCGAGGAAAACAGCGCGTAGATGGCCCCCAGCAGGAGGCCACCGACGATCACTTGCACAGCAACCATTATTTTGCGTGCCCAATACTATTGCGCCCAGCCCTACTGCACCCGGTCCTATTGCACCCAGTCAACCATCCGCCGCATTGTGAACGAGAACACCGCCGGCCGGACCTGTCAATCACAGGCGGCGCGGCGATGACAACGGGAGGTCGACTTGGCCGAGTCAGACGAGGCAACGCAATACGACGTGACGATCTTGGCGGTGCGACCCGGCACGCATCCGCAGGCGCTGGCCGTGCTCGGCAAAACCGATGATGCCGCATTGCTGGCGTGCTGGTACTCCGACATCGGAGCCGTCAATCAGATCCTGCTCATTCGCCGGATCGCGGACGCCGCCGCCAATACCGAGCGCCGGCTCGCCGCGCTCAGTTCAAAAAGTCCATTCGGTGTCGGCGAGTTCATCACCGGCATGACGATGGACACTTACGTCTCATTCGATTTCATCGCGCCGCTGCGGCCGGGCGTGTTCGGTCCGTGCTACGAGGTGCGCACCTATGTGCTCAAGCCGGACGGATTGACGCCGACGATGGAGCTTTGGCGCAAAGCCGTGCCCGGCCGCGCGACGGTGTCGCCGGTCCTCGCCGCGATGACCTCGGTGACCGGCGCGGTGACGCGCTTTCTCCACATCTGGCCCTATAAGAGCTTCGACGAGCGGGCGCGGCTGCGCGACAAGGCCGTCGCCGACGGCGTATGGCCGCCGCCCGGTGGACCGGGGCATCTCGTCTCGCAACAGGTCGACATTTATCTGCCGGCGGCGTCCTCGCCGATGAAGTGAGCGAGCGCGGCGGCGACCCGACCGATCACGCCATCCCAATCATCAAGCGCGGTCTGGCGGAACAGCCGCGCGGTTGGATACCAAAGCGTGGTTTCGCCATCGAGGCGCCAGCGCCAGTCTGGCGCGAACGGCACCAGCACCCAGACCGGACGGCCCATGGCGCCGGCGAGATGCACAGCCGCGGTGTCGACGGCGATGACGAGATCGCACAAAGCCAGCACCGCCGCGGTGTCGTTGAAATTTTCCAATTCGCCGCCGACATGCAGTCACGCGTTTTTTGTCTGCCAATTGTTCGGCATCGGTGTCGCGAACGTCGCGCTGGATACTGACGAAGCTTGCCGCGTTGGCGAATAGAGGCGCAAGCTTGGCAAACGCAATCGAGCGGTTGCGGTCGTTGTCGTGGCTCGCATTGCCGGACCACGCCAGCGCGATCCGCGGCTGCGGCAGCGCGCCGATGCGCGCCGACCATTTCGTTCCATGAGTCTCGTCGGCCGATAAATAAGGCATTTGCGCGGGCACCGTCGAAGCTTCCGTCTTCAAGGCAAGCGGCAAGCTGCCGAGCGGACAGTGAACGTCGAACGCCGGCGGCGCCTCGCCGCGCGCAATCACCGTTGCGGCACCATCCAGCCGCGCCAACAGCGGCTTTAATTCGGGCTGCACTTCGAGGATCACTTTGGCGCCGTCCGCGGCGAGAAGCGGCACATAGCGGGCGAACTGGATGGTGTCGCCCAGTCCCTGCTCGGCATGCAGCAGAATGGTCTTGCGCGCCAACGGATATTCGCCGAGCCACAGCGGCCGTCCGCGGCTGCGCTCAGCAGCCATGCCGGTGCGCCGCCAGCGCCATTCGTAGTCGGCAAAGCCGCGGCGATAATCGCCGAGCGTGAGCAGCGCCAGCGCCTTGTTGAAATGCGCGTTGGCGTCGTCCTTGCGGAGCGCGAGCGCCTTGTCGTAGCTGGCGACGGCCTCGTCGAACCGCCGCAGCTGCGCCAGCGCCTTGCCGCGATTGAGCCAGGCGATCGCGTAATCCGGCGCGGCCGCAAGCGCCCGGTCGTTGGCGGCGACGGCTTCCGCGTAACGGCCGAGCGCGATCAGCGCAACGCCGCGATTGTAATGCGCCACCGGATGGCCGCGCGCGAGCGCCAGCGCGGCGTCGAACGCGGCCAGCGCCCGGTCCGGAAAACCGAGCGCCGCCTGGGCGAGGCCGCTATTGAGCCGCGCCTCCATATTTTGCGGCATGCGCGCCAGCGCGATCTCGAATTCGGCGAGCGCGTCTTTGGCGCGATCGAGACTAAGCAGCACATTGGCATGCTGGTTGAGGATAGCCGCGTCGTCGGGCGCCAGCGCGCGTGCTTTGTCGAGGCATTCGAGCGCCTCCGGCGCGCGCCTGAGCGCGAATAACGCCTGGCCGAGATTGCTCCAGGCATACGGCGACTGCGGATTGGCTTTCGCCGCCGCGCTGAACAGGCGCTGCGCCTCGCCGAACTGGCCTTGCTGCAGTTTGACGCCGCCCAGAAGATTGAGCGCGTCGAAATTATCGGGCACGGTTTTGAGGACGTGCTCGTAAATTTTTTCGGCCTCGCGGAGCTCGCCGCGCCGTTGCAGGCCGACCGCTTCGCTGAGCGATTGACCGAGATCGAACGAACCGGGCCGCGAGTTCATAAGCGGTTGATCTTGGCGATGCGGCGCGTCATCTCCACGGGCGTTGCCCTGTCGGCCTGGTCTTTGAGCGCCAGCGCGGCGCGCGCCGCCGGCCGCTCCAGGCAGCACGTCAGCCAAGCCTTGAGATTCGGCACCGCCGACAAATCCATATCGACGGCGCGGCTGATGACAGCGGCGACATTGAGATCGGCGACGGTGAATTCGCCGCCGAGCAGATAAGGCTTCTCCGCCAAGGCCGCGTCGAGCACTTTGAAGGGCGCCGCGATGACCTTCAGCGCTTCTTCGCGCAAAGCTGCGTCGCGCTCGGCCGGCGGCAGGCGCACGGCGTGCAGCGACCAGATATTGACGCCGCGATCGACCTCGGAGATCGCCCAAAAGCTCCATTGCCACACCAGCGCTTCACCGTGCGGCGAGCCGGGATAAAGTTTGCCGGTCGAATACTTCTTGGCGAGGTAAAGCGTGATCGCCAGCGATTCGAACAGCACGAAATCGCCGTCGACGATGAAAGGCAGCCGCCCGTTCGGATTGAGTGCCGCAAACGCCGGCGCGCGCGCGCCGCCGGCGCCGATCTCGATCGGCAAATGGTCGAACGGCACGTCCAGTTCTTCCGCCACCCAAAGCGCGCGAAACGCCCGGGTGCGGGCGATGCCGTAGATACGCAATCCGGACATGTGTTCTCTCCCCGGCAATGGCGGCAACCCAACATACTCGACAATCGGTGGCCGCGGACAATATGCTTCGCCGGCTTTTGCAATGAGGACGGCGATGGCGGCTTCTTCCCAGCACGGCCGTGTGGTGTTCCTGACCGGCGCCGCCGGCGGCATCGGCGCGGCGATGACCGCGGCGCTCCTTGCCGACGGCCACGCGGTTGCCGCGGTGGATTGCGACGCCGCCGCCCTCGAACGCCTCGCGGCGCGGCACGGCGGCCTTAAGGAGCGCCTGCATCCGATCCGCGCCGATCTCGGCACCGCGGCGGGATGCGACAGCGCCGTTGCCGCCGCCCGCGCGCGGTTTGGGGCCATCGACGCGGTGTTCAACAATGCCGGCGTCGGCATGTCGAGCGTGCGGCCCGATGCCGAGGTGCGCGTACCCGGTATCGAGGAGCTGACGCCGGCAATCTGGGAAAACTTTATCGCCATCTTCGTGCGCGCGCCGATTGCGCTGGTGCGAGCGGCGCTGCCCGATATGAAGCGGCGCGGTTTCGGCCGCATCGTCAACAACACCACGAGCTACGTCACCATGCTGCGCGTCTTGCCCTACGGCGCGGCGAAGGCGGCGCAGGAATCGATGTCGGCGGTCTGGGCCAAGGAACTCGACGGTTCTGGCGTCACCGTCAACGTGCTGGTGCCCGGCGGCCCGACCGACACGCCGTTCATCGCCGACGAAGCCGGTTGGCCGCGCGATAAAATGCTGCGCCCGGAGATTATGGGACCGCCGGCGGCGTGGCTTGTCGCCGACGAGGCCAGCGGATTTTCCGGCCGCCGCATCACTGCCGCGCGCTGGGACACGGCGCTTAAGCCCGCCGAGGCGGCGGCACGCGCCAGCCGCGCAATCGGCTGGCCGGAACTTGCCGCCGATGCGGTTTGGCTGGTCGACAGCAAAGGCCAGGGCGCCGCCCGGCCGTAGGAGGAATGCCGATGCGTCTCGGAATGTTCATGATGCCGGTGCATCCGCCAGCGCGTTCCTTCACCGATACGCTCGCCGAAGACGAAGAGAAGTCGCTGTTGGCCGACCGGCTCGGCTTTAACGAAATGTGGCTCGGCGAGCATTTCTCGGCGACCACCGAGCCGATTCCGTCGCCGTTGATGTTCATGGCGGGGCTCGTGCCGCGCACCAAAAATCTGAGCTTCGGCACCGCGGTGATCTGCCTGCCGAACCACCACCCGGTCAAAGTGGCGGCCGAAGTCGCGCAATTCGACCATATGAGCCGCGGCCGCTTCATGTTCGGCATCGGCGTCGGCGGGCTGTTTTCCGATTTCGAGCTGTTCGACAACGCCGACCGCGCGGTGCGCGTACGCAAGGCGATGGAATCGATCCGGATGATCCAAGCCATCTGGGCGCAGGATCCGCCCTACGATCTCGAAGGTGAATTCTGGACGGTACGCATCAAGGACGCGATCATTCCCGAGCTCGGCATCGGTTTCATGCCAAAGCCCTTTCGCAAAGGCGGCCCGCCGATCTCGATGTCGGTCTCAAGCCGCGACTCCGCCACCGCGCGGGTCGCCGCGAAAAACGGCTGGGGCATCATCTCCGCCAACAATATCCCGCGCGACGCCATCGGCTCGCATTGGCAGACTTACGCCAAGGCGTGCGCCGAAGCGGGCAAACCCGCAAGCGGCGACAACTGGCGTGTCGCCCGCAACATCATGGTGGCGGGAAGCGACGCCGAGGCGCGCGACCGCGTGTTCAGCGAGAAGGGCTCCAACCGCTATTTCTACACTTACATGCGCGAAGTGCTGTCGCGGGCCGGGCTGCTCTCGGCGCTCAAGCCGCGCGTCGACATGCCGGATGACGAAGCGACCGTGGACGTCATCACCGAGGGCAGCGCGATCCATGGCTCGCCGAAAACGGTGCTCGACCGGCTGGTCGCGTTTCGCGACGCGGCCGGCCAGTTCGGCACGCTGTTGCTGACCGGTCTGGACTGGAGCGGGCCGAACGCGGCCTGGGAGGCCGAACTCGATGCGCCTTCTGGCGCAGGACGTCATGCCGAAATTCCGCCAGCACGCGATGACGCAGGCCGCGGAGTGAACTAGAGGCTTCGTCATGGCCGGACTTGTTCCGGCCATCCACGTCTTTGCTTCATGAAATCAAGACGTGGATGCCCGCGACATAAGCGAGCGAAGCGAAGCCGTTCTTCGAACGGCTATGCGCGGGCATGACGCTATCCTAGCGCCTCGGCCACCGCCTTGCCGCACGCTTCGGTACTGGCCGGACCGCCGAGATCGCGGGTGCGCAGCTTCTGCTCGGCCAAGACTTTCTCGATCGCCTTGACGATGGCGGCGGCGGCTTCGGGCTCGCCGAGATGCTCGAGCATCATCGCGCCCGACCAGATCTGGCCGATCGGATTGGCGATGCCCTGACCGGCGATATCCGGCGCCGAGCCGTGCACCGGCTCGAACACCGACGGAAATTTGCGCTCCGGATTGATATTGCCGGACGGCGCGATGCCGATGGTGCCGGTGCAGGCCGGACCGAGATCGGACAGAATGTCGCCGAACAGGTTCGACGCCACCACCACGTTGAACTTGTCGGGCTTGAGCACGAACAAAGCCGACAGAATATCGATGTGATATTTGTCCCATTTGATGTCGGGAAAGTTCTTCGCCATCGCCTCGACCCGCTCGTCCCAGTACGGCATGGTGATGGCGATGCCGTTCGACTTGGTGGCCGAGGTGAGATGTTTCTTCGGCGTCTTGCGGGCGAGCTCGAAGGCGAATTTCAGCACGCGGTCGACGCCGATGCGCGACATCACGGTCTCCTGCACCACGACCTCGCGGTCGGTGCCGCCGAACATGCGGCCGCCGATGGCGGAATATTCGCCTTCGGTA
>CAVUPV010000005.1:0-112500 GCA_963743395.1 uncultured Alphaproteobacteria bacterium | reverse complement strand
TCACCCACTGAGGCGCGCTTTTCCAAGCGCTTCCGGTTGTCTCTGGATCGTCACTGGCCTGGTCCGCGTTCGCTCGCCACTACTAGCGGAGTCTCGGTTGATGTCCTTTCCTCCGGGTACTGAGATGTTTCAGTTCCCCGGGTTAGCTTGAAACCTCCTATTTTATTCAGAGATCTCATCCCTTCATTTGATAGCGGAAGTCCGAAACCTCGCATTCCCTTGTGCGGGATGCGCGGTCTCGTATCCGAGACCAAGGTCTCGGAATTCCACTATCGAAGGTGGGTTTCCCCATTCGGAAATCCGCGGATCAAAGCTTCTTCGCAGCTCCTCGCGGCTTATCGCAGCGTAGTACGTCCTTCATCGCCTCTCAGCGCCAAGGCATCCACCAAATGCCCTTAAGACACTTGATCGCTCTCATTATCAATGCCCATCCATCTCGGCGATGGCCGCAACGAACTCGCAACAAACAAGAGTTGGAGTTCGCGGCGGGTAGACACTGATTAGAAAGACCAGCTTGCTTCATAAGATCGAGCCGACGGCATTGCGGTCAAGCTTTGCCGACATGAGCATCGCCGGCGACTTTACGTAAGCCGCCGAAAATGACCTGGAGAGCGCACCACCCGCAGCTTCACAGCCGCGCGCGGCACTCGGGTCGATCTCCTCTTCACGATGTCAGATAGCTTGCGCGCCGGCGCCCAAAAGGGCGACAGCGCGCGAATTAGATTTTTTCACGAACGAGTTTTGCAGCCGGCGGCGGCTTCGAAGCCGGCAAATCTGGAATCTGCGGAGCCGGACAGAGTCGCAAATGTCTGGTGGAGCCAGACGGGATCGAACCGACGACCTCCTGCTTGCAAAGCAGGCGCTCTCCCAACTGAGCTATGGCCCCGTCAGGTGTCAGGTATCAGCAGTCAGGAATCGAGAATTCCGAAGCGGCGCGAATGCCGCATCTGATTGCTGAAAACCGATTACTGAGTTCCTGGAGTTGGTGGGCCTGGGAAGATTTGAACTTCCGACCTCACGCTTATCAAGCGCGCGCTCTAACCAACTGAGCTACAAGCCCGGAACAGGAGTCAGTAATCAGAAGTCAGTAATCAGAAGCACGCGTTACCTATCTGATTACCGAATACTGATTACTGACCCCTGGCCTGCCTGCTCGTTCGTGAAGAAAGAGAAATGAAGACGGCGGTGTCCCGCAAATAGGCAAACCGATCCGAAAACCGGTCTGCCCTGATGTTTCCAAGAGATCCGATAAAGACGCGTGAGGCGCCTCTGAAGGATCATCCTTAGAAAGGAGGTGATCCAGCCGCAGGTTCCCCTACGGCTACCTTGTTACGACTTCACCCCAGTCGCTGATCCTACCGTGGCCGGCTGCATCCTTGCGGTTTGCGCACCGTCTTAAGGTAAAACCAACTCCCATGGTGTGACGGGCGGTGTGTACAAGGCCCGGGAACGTATTCACCGCAGCGTGCTGATCTGCGATTACTAGCGATTCCAACTTCATGTGCTCGAGTTGCAGAGCACAATCCGAACTGAGACGGCTTTTTGAGATTTGCGCAGGATTGCTCCATTGCGTCCCATTGTCACCGCCATTGTAGCACGTGTGTAGCCCAGCCTGTAAGGGCCATGAGGACTTGACGTCATCCCCACCTTCCTCGCGGCTTATCACCGGCAGTCCCCTTAGAGTGCCCAACTGAATGATGGCAACTAAGGGCGAGGGTTGCGCTCGTTGCGGGACTTAACCCAACATCTCACGACACGAGCTGACGACAGCCATGCAGCACCTGTGTTCCCGCCAGCCGAACTGAAGAGTTCCATCTCTGGTACTCATACGGGACATGTCAAAGGCTGGTAAGGTTCTTCGCGTTGCTTCGAATTGAACCACATGCTCCACCGCTTGTGCGGGCCCCCGTCAATTCCTTTGAGTTTTAATCTTGCGACCGTACTCCCCAGGCGGGATGCTTAATGCGTTAGCTGCGCCACTGACGAGTAAACCCGACAACGGCTAGCATCCATCGTTTACGGCGTGGACTACCAGGGTATCTAATCCTGTTTGCTCCCCACGCTTTCGCACCTCAGCGTCAGTACCGGGCCAGTGAGCCGCCTTCGCCACTGGTGTTCTTGCGAATATCTACGAATTTCACCTCTACACTCGCAGTTCCACTCACCTCTCCCGGACTCGAGCTCCTCAGTATCAAAGGCAGTTCTGGAGTTGAGCTCCAGGATTTCACCCCTGACTTAAAAAGCCGCCTACGTGCGCTTTACGCCCAGTGATTCCGAGCAACGCTAGCCCCCTTCGTATTACCGCGGCTGCTGGCACGAAGTTAGCCGGGGCTTCTTCTGCGGGTACCGTCATTATCTTCCCCGCCGAAAGGACTTTACAACCCTAGGGCCTTCATCATCCACGCGGCATGGCTGGATCAGGCTTGCGCCCATTGTCCAATATTCCCCACTGCTGCCTCCCGTAGGAGTCTGGGCCGTGTCTCAGTCCCAGTGAGGCTGATCATCCTCTCAGACCAGCTACTGATCGTAGCCTTGGTGAGCCGTTACCTCACCAACAAGCTAATCAGACGCGGGCCGATCCTTCAGCGATAAATCTTTCTCCTTACGGACGTATTCGGTATTAGCCCAAGTTTCCCTGGGTTGTTCCGAACTGAAGGGTACGTTCCCACGTGTTACTCTCCCGTCTGCCGCTCCCCTTGCGGGGCGCTCGACTTGCATGTGTTAGGCCTGCCGCCAGCGTTCGCTCTGAGCCAGGATCAAACTCTCAAGTTGGATGAGATTGATTCTGGCAGATCACACGTTTTGACGAGGTCCACCACTTCGGCCGATTTTGCCTGCGGGCTTGCGCCCGAAAACTCCAAAGACCGATGCGATGTACCTAAAACGTCGACCGCCAAAGTCTCTTCCATGACCGTTTCTCTTGCAGGGAGGCAAACCCTTTCAGGTCAAGCCTTCTCCGTTCGAGGAAGCGGTCCGCAAGGACTCCGCCGTCCACGTTTCTCTTTCTTCCGATTCACTTTTCAAACAGCCCGGAACCTTGCAGCTCCGTCCCCCGACTGACACCGGAGAAACCGAAAACCCGCACATCCGACGCGGCGACGCGAACATGGCCATGCCTAAATGGCCGAATGCTCGGTCACCGTGTGAACAGTGAGGGGCTTCGCAGACGCGCCATCGCGCCAAGCGGCGGCGCGCCCAAGAGGAGGTATATAGTCTTCGGCCTGCGTTTTTGTCAACCTTCTGACACACGAAAAATCGCCGGAACAGCGGCAATTTTTGCCGGTTTCGCGCAGCGGCGGCGTTCAGCCGTGCGGGGCGCTCGCCGCAGCGCGCTTCGCGGACGGGATTTGTCATCCGAATTCGGCACTTGCAGCATGCTGCGCCGCACTGCGGCCACATTCCTCCGCCGTTCTTTGCACAGTCCTGTCGGGGACGTCGCCATACGGGGTAAGCGACAGCATCACTTGAGATTTCTGACTTAGATGCCTGCTTAGATTCCTCCCTCGGCCACCGGGTCGCGTTGACGGTCCGGGAACCGGCGGGGCATCGTGCTCGGGGATATTCCGCGTGCGAAGGTGGCCGGTGGCGATTTGGCCAAGGGAACGTCGTCAGGGGGACGTGGCTTTGGACCAAGCTAGGCTGCGCGGCGCGAGAGACGTGCATCCGAAACGACGTGCACCATCGCAGGTTTTATGCCGAGGCATCGATCTCGGCAACGAACCGCCGCTTTCGGTCGACGGCGCCGGCAGCCTGGTCGACCGGCGCCGGCTCTCGGTGCAATGGTTTTCCGGAACGATCCTCACCGGATTGTGCGGCGCGGCCTTGATGGGCGGCGCCGTTTTTGCGTCGCTCGACGGCGAGACCAATTTCGCCAGCGCGCCCGAGCAGGTCGAGACCGCGCTGCGCGGCGCCATCACCGGCATCGGCGAACGCGATCGGTCTGCACAAGACCGATCGGCTGCCGGCGCTGAGCGAACCGAGCGTCGCGCGCCAGATCCTGCGCGTTCCGACCTCGAGCCATGTCCACGACCGCGAACTGGTGCGGGTCCGGCCCTATGTGCGCGTCACCGGCAATCTTTCGCTCACCGTCACCGATCTCTCCGCCAACATCCCGCCGTACAATCCGCAAAAGCTTCTCACCGACTCGGTCGGCGGCGACGACCAGACGCCGGCGGCGGAGCCGGACGCCGAAGTGTCGTTCGTCACCTGCGACCTGGCGGCGGCCGCCGCGCGCGGCAAAGCCGCGGCGCCCGCGGTGACGCCGGCGGTGTGCGACCTCAATTCGCTGTTGGCGAAGGTCAAGACCTCGACGCTGTTGCCGCTCGACGATGTGCTCACGCGCGTGCGCGACGTCGCCGCCAGCGTGCAGACCACCACGGCGCTGTTGGTCAATCCCGACGGCACGCCGAACCTGAAAATGAACTACGCGCCGGAGAACGATGCCGACACCTTCCTCGGCTTCGAGCCGCGCGTCGTGCCGGAGAACGTCACGCTGATGCCGAAGACGACGGCGCAGATCACCGGCGGCGGCGACTGGAGCGAGCGCATGGTCGTCGCCAAGAAGGGCGAAACGGTCGGCTCGATCCTGCGCGAGCTTGGCGCCGCGCCCGAAGAAATCAAAGCCATCATCGCCGTCATCGGGCCGGCGGCGCTCGAAGGCGGCCTCAAGGACGGCCAGAAGCTGCGCGTCCTGATGACGCCGGCCGGCCTCGGCCACATCCAGCCGCTGCGCGTCATCATCACCGGCGACAGCGGCATCGCGACCGCCGTCGCGCTGTCCGATCTCGGCCAATACGTTCCGGTCGATATCGCCAATATCGATCCGGAAACGACCGAAGGCGGCGAGGACCAGGCGAGCGACGCCGACGATAGCGGCGGCGTGCCGCTCTACCAAAGCCTGTACGAGACGGCGCTGCGCAACAACGTGCCGAACTCGGTGATCGAGGACCTCGTCCGCATCTATTCCTACGACGTCGATTTCGAGCGCAAGGTGCAGCCGGGCGACTCGTTCGACGTGCTCTATGCCGACGACGAGAACGCCGAAGGCCACGCCGAGGTGCGCTATGCCGCGCTCACCGTCGGCGGCGAGACCAAGAAATACTACCGCTTCCAGACCACCGACGACGGCGTTTTCGATTATTACGACGAGACCGGCAAGAGCGCCAAAAAATTCCTGGTGCGCAAGCCCGTCGCGGTCGGCATGATGACGTCGCCGTTCGGCTGGCGCACCCATCCGCTGCTCCACATCAGCGAATTGCATACCGGCGTCGATTGGGGCGCGCCGTTCGGCACGCCGATCTTCGCCGCCGGCAACGGCGACATCGAGGAAATCGGGCTCAAGGGCGGCTACGGCAAATATGTGCGCATGCGCCACGCCAACGGCTACGAGACGGCCTACGGCCACATGACCGCGTTCGCGCGCGGGCTCGACGTCGGCAGCCATGTGCGCCAGGGCCAGATCATCGGCTTCGTCGGCTCGTCCGGGCTCTCGACCGGCTCGCACGTGCATTTCGAGATCATCGTCAACGACCGCTTCGTCGATCCGATGCGCATCAAGCTGCCGCGCGGCCGCGTGCTCGACGGCGACACGCTCGCCAGCTTTGACAGCGACCGCGACCAGCTCGACGCCGTGCTGTCGCACGGCTCGCCGCCGCGCGTCGCGCAGGCGCCGAACAATCCGGCGTCAAGTAGTAATGTCGCGCAGGCGAAGTAGTTCTTTCCAGTCACCCTGAGGTGGCCGCGAAGCGGCCCTCGAAGGACGACGGCCCCGGCGCCTCGACCGCGCATCCTTCGAGGCTCGCGGAGCCTGTCATCGGGCCGCGCGACTTCGCGCGGGCCCGATGGCTCGTACCTCAGGATGACGCATCGGAGGCTTTCGTGAGCACTCTCACTCCCGGCGATCCCATCACCGTGGCGTCGAGCCGGTTTTGGGCGCTGTTTCACTTCAATCTCACGCGGTGGATATTTCCCGCCCGCATGGTGGCCGACCAGATCGGCGTTTCCACCAACATCATCGAATATTGGCTGATCCCGTGGCGCCGCATCGACGAGCATTTGCCGCTCTCGCACATCGCCGAAGTGACGCATATCCGCGGCTTCTTCTGGGACGCCATCAGCGTCGAGAGCTCGGGCGGGCTTAACCCGCTGCGCGTTGCCGGCCTGCCGAAATCGCAGGCGCGCTTTTTCGTCGAGCACGTGCGCGAACGGATGAACGCAGAGCGCGGTGATGCCGCCGCGATAAATCCATTCCGTCATCCTGAGGTGCGAGCGCAGCGAGCCTCGAAAAATGCACGGCCGAAGCGCCGCAGCCGTCGCCCTTCGAGGGCCGCTTCGTGGCCACCTCAGGGTGACGGCACTTACGCCGCCGCGGCCGCCACCGCGGCGCCGTTGAACACCAGGCCGTCGCGGCCGGCCGAGATTTTCACCTTCTCGCCGTCCTTGATCTTGCCGGAGAGGATGAGTTCGGCGAGCGGATCCTGCACCGCCTTCTGGATCACGCGCTTGAGCGGCCGCGCGCCATAGGCGGGATCGTAGCCCTTCTCGGCCAGCCAATCGCGCGCCTTGGCGTCGAGCGCAAGCGCGATCTTGCGATCGTCGAGCAGCTTTTGCAGCCGCTCCATCTGGATATCGACGATGCGGCCCATCTGGTCGCGCTTGAGCCGGTGAAACAAGATGATCTCGTCGATGCGGTTGAGGAATTCAGGCCGGAAATGCGCCCGCACGTCCGCCATGACCTGACCGCGCACCGCTCTCGCTGTCCTCGCCGTCGGCCTGCGCGACGAGATATTCGGCGCCGAGATTCGAGGTCATCACGATCAGCGTATTGCGGAAATCGACGGTGCGGCCCTGGCCGTCGGTCAGCCGGCCGTCGTCGAGCACCTGCAAGAGCACGTTGAAGACGTCCGGATGCGCCTTCTCGATCTCGTCGAACAGCACGACCTGATAGGGCCGCCGCCGCACCGCTTCGGTGAGCGCGCCGCCTTCGTCATAGCCGACATAGCCGGGCGGCGCGCCGATCAGCCGCGCCACCGAATGCTTTTCCATATATTCCGACATGTCGATGCGGATCAGCGCCGCCTCGTCGTCGAACAGGAACGCCGCCAGCGCCTTGGTCAGTTCGGTCTTGCCGACGCCGGTCGGCCCGAGAAACATGAACGAACCGATCGGCCGGTTCGGGTCCTGCAAGCCGGCGCGCGCCCGGCGCACCGCGGCCGCGACCGGCCTTCACCGCTTCGGCCTGGCCGACCACGCGCTTGCCGATCGCGTCCTCCATCTTGAGGAGCTTTTCGCGCTCGCCTTCGAGCATGCGGTCGACCGGAATGCCGGTCCAGCGCGACACCACCGCCGCGACGTGATTGGCGGTGACCGCCTCCTCGGCGACCACGCGCGCCGGAAACCGCGCCCTCGGTCGATTGGCAGCTTGCTTTCGAGCTGCGGGATGACGCTGTACTGCAATTCGCCGGCGCGCTGATAGTCGCCGCGGCGGATGGCGTCGGCGAGATCGTTCTTGGCGGTGTCGAGCTGCTTCTGCAATTCGGCGGCCGACGACAGCTTGTCCTTCTCGGATTTCCATTTGGCGGTGAGCGCGTCGGCCTTTTCCTGCAGGCCGGCGAGATCCTTTTCCAGCCGTTTCAGCCGGTCCTTCGACGCCGCATCGCGCTCTTTCTTCAGCGCCTCCTGCTCGATCTTCAGCCGCACGATTTCGCGGTCGAGATTGTCGAGCTCTTCCGGCTTGGAATCGACCTGCATGCGCAGCCGCGCCGCCGCCTCGTCGATCAGGTCGATCGCCTTGTCGGGCAGGAAGCGGTCGGCGATGTAGCGGCTCGACAGCGTGGCCGCGGCCACCAGCGCGGCGTCGGTGATCCGCACCTTGTGATGCGCTTCGTATTTCTCCTTCAGCCCGCGCAGGATCGAGATCGTATCCTCGACGGTCGGCTCGTCGACGTAGATCGGCTGGAAGCGCCGCGCCAAGGCGGCGTCCTTCTCGACATGCTTTTTGTATTCATCGAGCGTGGTGGCGCCGATGCAATGCAATTCGCCGCGCGCCAGAGCCGGTTTAAGCAGGTTCGACGCATCCATCGCGCCGTCGGCTTTGCCGGCGCCGATGATGGTATGCATCTCGTCGATGAACAGCACATAGGCGCCGGCCGAGCCGGTGACTTCGGACAGCACCGCCTTGAGCCGCTCCTCGAATTCACCGCGATATTTCGCGCCGGCAATCAGCGCGCCCATGTCGAGCGCCAGAAGCTTCTTGTCCTGCAGCGTCTCCGGCACGTCGCCGTTGACGATGCGCAACGCCAGCCCCTCGACGATCGCGGTCTTGCCGACGCCGGGCTCGCCGATCAGCACGGGATTGTTTTTGGTCCGCCGCGACAGCACCTGAATCGTTCGCCGGATTTCCTCGTCACGCCCTATGACGGGATCGAGCCTGCCGTCGCGCGCGGCCTGCGTGAGGTCGCGGGCATATTTCTTCAGCGCGTCGTAGGCGTTTTCCGCCGAGGCCGAGTCCGCTGTGCGGCCCTTGCGCAAGGCTTCGATCGCCGCGTTCAAAGTCTGCGGCGTGACGCCGGCATTGGCCAAAATCTTTCCGGCTTCGCTGTTCTTCTCCAAGGCGAGCGCGAGCAGAAGCCGTTCCACCGTGACAAAACTGTCGCCGGCCTTTTCGCCAGCCTTCTCCGCGGTTTCGAACACCCGCGCCAAAGCCGGATCGAGATAAACCTGCCCAGCGCCGCCGCCGGACACGCTCGGCCGTTTGGCAAGCGCCGCCTCCGTCGCCGCCAGCGCCTTGCGGGAATCCCCGCCGACGCGGTCGATCAGCCCCGCGGCGAGCCCTTCGGGATCGTCGAGCAGCACCTTCAAGAGATGTTCGGGCGCGAATTGCTGGTGTCCCTCGCGCTGGACGAGCGACTGCGCCGACTGAACAAAACCGCGGCTGCGGTCAGTGTATCTTTCAAAGTCCATGGACAAACTCCCTCGGCCTGTCCTCGCTACCCCGAAGGCTTAGCCGGGACATCGTCATTGGGTTGAATTTGCTGGCTTTATCATGACGGAAATCAAGGAAAGCCGACACCGCGGCGGACTCCCGGAGGCGGTTCGCCGGGAGTAAATATGGGGGCCGGACAGCGAGCCGAAAAGAGGTGTGACCTTCGTTTTTGCCGTCATTGCCGGGCTTGACCCGGCAATCCATGCGGCGAGGCGCGGAGACAAAATTTCGGATCGGCTTTGGTGCCGCATTTCAGCATGGACCACCGGGTCAAGCCCGGTGGTGACGAGGGGTGCGGTGGCCGTAGCAACAACACTCGCGGCGCGATCGCGCCGCGAGAAGGAAAATCTATTGCCACCCTCCCCGGAGGGGGAGGGTCGTGCCGCGAAACGGCGCGGGGTGGGGATAAGCGATGATGCACCGCGTGCCATGGAGACTTGGCCCCACCCGCCGCGTTTCGCGCGGCGACCTCCCCGTGCAGGGGAAGGTGAAGGGCGATCACATCTTCAGCAGCCGCTTGGCGTTGCCGGAGAGGATCTTGGCTTTGTCCTCGTCGCACAGCGGCACGGTTTCCATCCATTGGGTCCCGGGCTTGTTCATCACGAACGGCCAATCGACCGCGAACAGTATATGGTCGATGCCCATTTCCATGACGCAGCACAGCAGCGCCGGATTGGAGAAGTTGCCGCTGGTGGTGATGTGGAAGTTGTTGGTGAAGACGTCGCGGAAGTTCGATTCCTTGCCGCCGGGGCGCTTGAGCGTCATGTCGACGCGCCAGACCAAAAACGGCAGCGTCTCGCCGAGATGGCCGAGGATGATCTTCAGCTTCGGATATTTGTCGAACACCCCGGACAGAACGAGCCGGATGGCGAGCGTCGCCGTCTCCACCGTGTAGCCCCAGGTGGCGCGCGTGATCATCGGGAAGTCTTTGACGTAGTCCTGGTAATAGGTCGCGATCACGTCCGGATGCGGCAGGCCGGGATGCAGGTAGATCGGCACGTCGAGCGCCTCGGCGCGCGCATAGATCGGCCAGAATTTCTTGTCGTCGAGGAAGGTGCCGTTGGCGAGGCCGTGCAGCATGGCGCCCTTGAAGCCGAGTTTTACCGTGCGTTCGAGCTCGTCGGCGGCGGCGTCCGGCACCGCGGTCGGCAGCGCGGCGAAGGCGGCGAAGCGTTTGGGATTGTTGGCGACGACGGCATGGAGCCGGTCGTTGACGCGCCGCGCCAGCGCTGCCGCGGTTTCGGCGGGCAGCTTTTGCGTCGACGGCGCGCCGTGCGAGAGCACCTGGATGTCGATGCCGGCCTCGTCCATCTCCTTGAGACGCAGCGCGCCGAGATCGAACAGCCGCGTCATCTGATCGCCGGGCCGGCCGGCTTCGCCCTCGGTATAGGTCTTGGCAAGCTCGTCGTCCCAATAGTGCTCCTCGAGCGCGATGACCGGGCAATGCGGCTTCTTGAACATGCGTCGTCCTCTCCCTGCGCCTTTTGTCGACGGTGCGTGTTAGCGCGTGGATGCTTCGCTCGCAATCATGCGTCTGGAACAGTCACCCTGAGGTGGCCGCAACGCGGCCCTGCAAGGGCGACGGCCGGGGCCGTGCATCCTTCGAGGCTCGCTGCGCTCGAACCTCAGGATGACGGAACGGCGGTGTCGCTTACGCCCT
Source organism: uncultured Alphaproteobacteria bacterium (assembly GCA_963743395.1). Classification (GTDB taxonomy): domain Bacteria; phylum Pseudomonadota; class Alphaproteobacteria; order Rhizobiales; family Xanthobacteraceae; genus BOG-931. The sequence goes on along the minus strand of CAVUPV010000005.1, from coordinate 101,857 downwards.
CAAACCGGATGCCGCCCAAAATACTCGGCGTCTTCGGCGCTTTGCGCCCAGCCCAGGCGGCCGCGCCAGTCGGCAAAGCGCGCCGCCATGTCGGCGCCGTAGCGAATGCGAAAGAGGAGCGTGCGCGCCGGACCGTTAGCGTATTCATGCACCTCGCCGGGCGGATGCACGACAAAGCCGCCGGGCGCGATCGCCACGCTCTGGTCCGGCGTCCGCATCACGCCGCCGCCCTCGAAGCAGAAATAGATTTCGGTGGCGTGCGGATGGCAATGATAGGGGCTGATCTGGTTCGGCTCCCAGCAGGCGACGGTGACGTCGCCGCCTTCGATGCGGACGAGGATTTTCTCGACATGCTTTTTGGGATCGAACTCGGCCTCCTGCGGCAGGCTGAAAACATGCATGGTCGACCCTCCCCGCGTCGGCGCCTTGCGCACCGCTTTTATGGCTCTACACAAGGACTTTTAGGCGATGCCGCACGGCTTGGCGACAGGCGCGGCAACGGGGCATTTATGCCGCGGTTACGGCAGAAGGCACGGACACCGCGCAAGCCGCGCATCGAGCCACGCCCCTCTTGCAATGCTGCCCTGTTGCAGTGCACCATAGCGCAATAACGAGTCGGGGGTTTAATAGTCGGGGGGAGGCGGCGCCGGAGCGGGGCAGCAACAACTGCCGGGACGCTCAAAAGGACGCTTCAATGCCTCATCGTACCGCGACCCATCGCATGGCGGCTCATCGGATGGCCCATTTCGCCGGCAAGGCCCATGTCGACAAGGCGACGCTCGGCCGCGTCAATTCCGCCATCATGCTTGGCCTGATCGGCAGCGGGCTTGTGGCCTGCGCGGTCGGCGCCATCGTCTACGATTTCGGTCGCTGGTTTTCGGCCTGGTAACAGCGCGCCGATCTCGCTCTCCGCGACGCGCGTCGGCGCCACCCATCGGCGTCGAAAAGCTTTGAATTTCCGGCCGTTCGCCGGCGCCAAACGCCACCAACAAATCCAACCCCTGCAGCCAGTAAGACGCCATTAATCGCGGCGGCTTAGTCTGGCTTTCGCCTAGCGCCGGCAAGGGGTTCTGGTTGCGATGAGCGAACGCCGTAATTCCCGACGGAGCAAAAGCTTCTTGCGCGGCTTCGTCTATGTCAGCCGCAAGCGGGGCGCGCTCGCCTGCCTGATCCGCGACCTGTCCGAAAAGGGCGCCCGCATCATCTTCTCCGACCAGGTGACGCTGCCCGACGTCGTCGAGCTCTATATCCCGCAGCGCGAGCAGACGCTGCGCGCCCGGGTTTCGTGGCGGAAGAACGACGAAATCGGGCTCGCTTTCACCGAGGTGGAACAGCGCGTGCCGGACGCTTCGCCGACCGCGAGCGAGATCGTGCAGCGCGTCGCGCTGCTCGAAGCCGAGATCAGTTCGCTGCGCTCCATGCTCAAGCGCATGAAAGCCGAAACCGCCGGCGGCTACGACGAAGCCGTCGCTTAAGCCTTTCCGCTCGACCGCCCTCGCCTTCCGCACCCGCGGCCTGATAATCTTCCTGCACAAACTCAAAGGGAGATGATCATGGCCAAGGGCTATTGGATTGCGACCTATTTCTCTGTCTCGAACCCCGACGCGCTCGCCGAATATGCCAAGCTCGCCGGACCGGCGATTGCCGCCGGCGGCGGCAAATTCCTCGCCCGCGGCAACGCCGCGAAAGCTTATGAGAAGGGATTAAAGCAGCGCGTCGTGCTGATCGAGTTCGACAGCGTCGACAAAGCGGCCGCCGCGCATGACGGCGCCGGCTATCAGGCCGCGCTCAAAGTGCTCGGCAATGCCGTCGAGCGCGATCTGCGCATCGTCGAAGGGCTCGCCTGACGGCGATTTTCCACGGCATGATCCTGTTCGAAAGCCGATTTCCACCTTTCGGGATCATGCCCCTTCGCGAAAAATCTTCTCGCCCTGCAGATCGATGATCTGGCGCGCCTTGTTGAGCGTGAAGGCGACCGCGTCGTCGTAGGAGGCATAAGCGTCGGCGCGGATGAAGCGGTGCTGTTTTTTCACGCCGCCGATGTCGCGCTCGATGGTGCCCGCGGTCTGGTAATGGCCGTTGTCCTTGTACGGCGCGGCGCGGATGACATAGCCTTTATATTCGACCGGCTCAGCCGGTTTTGCGGTTTTGCGGCCGCCGCGGCCGAACAGCACGCTGAAAATCGACATCGCCTCATCCCGTCTGGTCCCCGTCCCGCGTCGCGCCTTTCATGCGCGCCCGAGGAATGTTACTCCTCAACGCGCAGACACCTCAACGCTTAAGCCTGCTTAATGTATCTGTCTGCATCCCGTCACGCTGCATCGTTGTCACGGAGTCCAAAAATGCCGAAAGCCTATTGGGTGACCTGCTACCGCTCGATTTCCGATCCGCAAAAAGTCGCGGCTTATGCCAAGCTCGCACCGCCCGCGGTCACGCCGTTCGGCGCCCGCTACATCGCGCGCGGCACCGCAGTCGACGCCTTTGAGCATGGCCAGAAAGAGCGCCTCGTGATTTCGGAATTTCCCAGCGTCGAAAAAGCGATCGCCGCCTACAACAGTCCGGCCTATCAGCTGGCGCTGAAAGCGCTCGGCGACGGCGCGGTGCGCGACATCCGCATCATCGAAGCCGTTGAGTAACCCTGCCTCGGATTTGCCCTTATCACGATTGCAAAACCGCGTAACCGCCGTTATATAGGCGGCATTCGCGATTTGGCCTGCCTTGCCGTCTCGCCCCGAGAGCATGAAATCATGCTCCGCCAAAAGGCCGGAGCCAAACGCTCCGGCGGGCCTTTCTCAAGCAACGCAAAATCCGGATTGAAGACTGTGCGAATGGTTCGCATGGCGCAAAACGCATGATGCGTTTCAAAGGAGGGCCACATGGCTCAAGGTACCGTTAAGTTTTTCAACGCCCAAAAAGGCTACGGCTTCATCGTTCAGGACGCCGGCGGCCCGGATGTGTTCGTTCACATCTCCGCCGTCGAGCGCGCCGGCATGAGCAACCTGGTCGAGGGCCAGAAGGTGTCGTTCGACATCGAAGCCGACCGCCGCAGCGGCAAGTCCGCCGCGACCAATCTGCAGGCGGCCTAAGCTTCCGGGTTTGAATACGGCGCCGGCGTCGTCATGACGCCGGCGTTTTTTACAGGCAGGCTTTGATCGCGAATAATAAGGAGAACAACAATGCCGAGAAAGCCGGGATTGAATTCCGAATTCGTCATGTTCGACGTCGTCTACGAGGACGGCACGCAGCGCTCTAACCGCAAGGTTCCGCGCTCGCTGACCGGCGGCCTCGACGGCGACCAGCCCGCGCACGGCTTCCTGATCGAGCAGGACCGCGACATCGCGGAAAAATCCGGCCGCGCGCCGCTCAAGATCAAGAATATCTCGCGCTCGGACGCCAAGAAAAAAACGCGCGATCTGGACTGGAAGCAGACCGCCTAGATTTCCCTAGTAGCCGACCCGCGCGAAATGCCGGCGCAGCAGCGCGACGTTGCGACGGTTGGCGCGAAAAAACACGTCGAACGCGTCGCCAGCGAGCGGCACCGCGCCGACGACACCTTCCAGCATCACGTTGCCGACCATGCGCGCGAACAACAGCCGCGGCACGCCGAGCCGGCGCGCCTCGTACAGGAGATAAAACGACAGCGCCGAGGCGATAGCGTCGCCGATGCCGGGAACAAGCCGCATCAGCGATTCAACGCCGAACCGCACATTGGTGCCCGGCAGAATGAACGCTGTGTCAAATAACGTAGCCAGCATGTCGATCCGGTCGAGCGCCGCGCGGCGCGACGCCGCGTCATAAGGCTGGGCATCGGCGAACTGGGAGCCGGCAAAGGCCGCGCGCGAGAAGTTCATGGCTTTTGTCCTTCCATCTGCCCCACACATGGGAACGCGATGACGCGACGCAAGTGCGCACCGTCGCCGCCGAAAGCGGGAACCCAAAACCTGGCGTCGCGGACAAATCACACCGGGATTATGGATTTCAGCTTTCGCGGGAATGACCGGCAGGTTACGGTTCCGCTCCCTCAAAGTGCCGGAGCCATTCATGGCCGATATCAAAATTCTCAATCCCGAAAGCCTGGGCAAGCCGCTCGGGCAATATTCGCAATTGACGCGCGTCAAGGCGTCGGAGTTTCTGTTCATCGCCGGACAGGTCGGCGCCGGCAAAGACGGCAAGGCGCCGGGCGACTTCGACGCACAATGCGCGTTGGTGTTTGCCAATATCGGCGCCGCGCTTTTATCGCAGGGCGCCGATTTTGCCAACCTGGTCGAGTTCACCACCTATCTCGTGCATTCGCAGGACATTCCAAAATTCATGGCCTATCGGACGCGCGAATTCCCAAAGCTGTTCAAGAACGGCGCCTATCCGCCCAACACGCTCCTGATGGTCGATCGCCTGGTGCAGGAGCAGTTCCTGATCGAGGTGAGCGCCGTCGCGGCGCTTTAATTGTGCCGCTTCGAGAAGCGCGCGGCTAAAAAGTTACTCCGGAAATTTGCGCCGCACCGCGGTCGTCGCCAGCACCACACCATTGACGCCGAGCGCCTTGATGCTGAACTCGTAAGTGTGCACCTCGCCCTGCGGCGGCGATGGGCCGATGAAGCCGCTCGAGAACGCGCCGCACGGCACCACCGGCTGCCCCCGATAGCCGACCGTGCCGCCGCCGTGATGAAAGCCCGGCCTGTCGAGATCCGTCATGGCGAATTGCACGTTCACCGTTCCGGGCGGCATGTCGCTGAGCTGAAAATTCGGCGAACCTTCCGGGCACCAGGTGAAAGCGGCGGAAAAGGCCAACGCGCCCGACGCGCCGAAAATCTGCGCCAGGCAAAGCGCCAGCGCGGCGAAGCCGAGCGCGGTGAAGTGACGGGACAATCCGGTGTGGAACATGCCTTAGCTCCGCAAGTTATTCGGATCGTACCGTCGCGTCGATGCGACGGTCCAAGCTTTTTACCACCATAAAGCCTTTCACGAGCCGACCCTGCGAATGTTCCTTCATCCTCGAAGCAAAATGCCGCCCCCATGAGCCGCACCTTCGTCAAGGAAACCGACGCCGAGACGATCGAGCTGCCCGAGCGGCCGGTGTCGGAGCATCCGAATTTCGTCACGGCGGAAGGCCTTGCCGCCATTGAGCGCGAACGCGACCGTTATGCCGCCGCCTACGCGGACGCGGTGCAGCAAGGCGACAAGGCCGCGATCGCCGCCGCGCAGCGCGAGTTGCGCTACTGGGCGGCGCGGCGGACCAGCGCGCAGCTGATCGCGTCGCCGAATCGATCCGCGCCGAATTGATCCGAGCCGGGCCGGCGCGCCGGCGAGGTAATAGCCGAGGCCGTCCATTTCGGCGCGACGGTCACCGTGCGGCGCGACGATGGCCGCACCCAACGTTTCAGCATCGTCGGAGAAGACGAGGCCGAGCCGTCGCGGGGCACGCTGTCGCATGTCGCGCCGCTCGCGCGCGCCCTGTTCGGCAAAACCGTCGGCGACGTGGCCAATGTCGCCGGCGGCAAGGCGGAGATTTTGAAGATCGAGTGAGCGCGGCGCCTTAATTTTTCGCAACGCCTGTGACGGGAAAGCGGCGGTATCGCCGCGCCCAATCGGCATTTTGGGGAACTTTCGCCTAATTACGGTTTTTGTGACGTTCATATTGCAGTGCAGCGCATACCTGATGCGCATAGACTCCATGCATAACAAGATCTTGCGATACCCCTGCCCTTCTCTATATTGCGGTGCAACAAGACCAACACGATGCGCGGGAAATGCCTTGGGTCCTCGGGGCTCTAATCCGGAGATGACACCATGGCCTACGCCCGTATTGCCGACGATCTGCACGATCCCACTGCGACCAGGTCCACGCCGAACAAGCGGCGTGGATTCTTCCGCCGCGCCTTCGAGGCGATAGTGGACGCGCGCCAGCGCAGCGTCGAACGCGAGATCGCGCACTTCCTTAAAGACCGAGGCCAATATCTGACCGACGACGCCGAACGCGAGATCGAGCGCATCCTGTCTTCATCGTCGCGCTTCTAAGCGCGCCCTCACCCATCGACGTTTTCCGAAAGCAGGCCATCATGACCACCCTCACCCTTCGCGCCGGATATCCGGCGCACGCGCGGCGCGGATTGATCCGCGTCATTGCCGCCGTGACCACCACCGTCGAGCAGATGTTCGAGGTGTTCGTCGAAGCCGAGCACCAATCGTCGGTGGCCCGCAACCGTTACCCGCTCGCCGATTGACGGCGCGCGGCCTCCCCGAGGCGCGCGCTCCTATCCGATTCAATTGTCAAACAGCCCGGTTCACGGGTGAACGTGGGTATGTCAGTGCACGAAGTTCGACGGCGGAAGTGGCACTAATCGGATCGGTAGCGATACGGAGGGGAATAGCGGAAACGGCGGCCTGACCGGAAGCTGTTGCCGGACGCGATCGCGTAACTTTCTCGCGCCGCGATAGCGGTGACGGAAGAATCACAATGCCAATCACGCTTTGATCGAGGCGGTGAAACGCGTGAAAGCGGCAGGATCACCCGCCTGCATCGGACGCGCGCCCCACACCGGCTTCGGCCACAGCGGATCGTCCTTGCGCCGCGCGACGATGTGGACGTGAAGCTGCGGCACGACGTTGCCGATCGCGGCGAGGTTGAGCTTGTCGCAATGGGTGACGTCCTTGAGGACACCTGACACGAGCAGGATTTCGTCCATCAGCCGCGCGGCCTCGGCGCCGAGATCGGAAATCTCGACCGCGCCGGCGCGCCGCGGCACCAGGATCAGCCACGGATAGTCGGCGTCGTTCATCGCCGTCACACAGCATAACGGAAGATCGCCGACCGGCGCGGTGTCGTTGTCGAGTTGAGGATGCAGCGACCAGCCGGTGTCGGACATTGCGGCTCACCTTAGCCGTCATGGCCGGGCTCGTCCCGGCCATCTACGTCTTGCATGCCGTAACACCTGAAAGACGTGGATGCCCGGCACAAGGCCGGGCATGACGGTTGTGGAGACTTCTATACCGCTCATTCCCGCGCAAGCGGGAATCCAGTTCTGGGTCCCAGTTTCGTGGGGACGAGCGGTTCAGGATCAATTGTCGAGGAAGCTCGGCAGCTTCCGCGACCGCGACGGATGCTTCATCCCCGGGTCAGGCCCGGGGACTAAAGGCGTCAATTGTCCAGAAAACTGCGCAGTTTTCTGGAGCGCGAAGGGTGCTTTAATTTGCGCAGCGCCTTGGCCTCGATCTGACGGATTCGCTCTCTCGTCACCGAGAACTGCTGGCCGACTTCTTCCAGCGTATGGTCGGTGTTCATGCCGATGCCGAAGCGCATGCGCAGCACGCGTTCTTCGCGCGGGGTGAGCGAAGCGAGCACCCGCGTCGTCGTCTCGCGCAGATTGCTCTGGATCGCGGCGTCGATCGGCAGGATGGCATTCTTGTCCTCGATGAAATCGCCGAGATGCGAATCTTCTTCGTCGCCGATCGGCGTTTCGAGCGACAGCGGTTCCTTGGCGATCTTGAGAACCTTGCGCACCTTTTCCAGCGGCATGCCGAGCTTTTCCGCCAATTCCTCCGGCGTCGGCTCGCGGCCGATCTCGTTGAGCATCTGGCGCGAGGTGCGCACGATCTTGTTGATGGTCTCGATCATGTGCACCGGGATGCGGATCGTGCGCGCCTGGTCGGCGATCGAGCGGGTGATCGCCTGGCGAATCCACCACGTCGCATAGGTCGAGAACTTGTAGCCGCGGCGGTATTCGAATTTATCGACCGCCTTCATCAGCCCGATATTGCCTTCCTGGATCAGGTCGAGGAACTGCAGGCCGCGGTTGGTGTATTTCTTGGCGATGGAGATGACGAGCCGCAGGTTGGCCTCGACCATTTCCTTCTTGGCCTGGCGCGCCTCGCGCTCGCCCTTCTGCACCATGTGCACGAGCTTGCGGAATTCGCCGATCTCCAGCCCGGTCTCGGTGGCGAGCGAATGGATCGAGGTGCGCAATTCCTTGATGCGGTCCTTGTCGCGGGCGACGAAATTCTTCCAGCCCTTCTCGGAAAGCTTCGAGACGCGGTTGAGCCAGCGCGGGTCGAGCTCGGAGCCCTGATACTGCTTGAGGAAGCCCTCGCGGATGACGCCGTGGCTTTCGGCGAGCCGCATCAGCCGGCCTTCATGGCCGACCAGCTTCTTGTTGATGTCGTAGAGCTGCTCGACCAGCGCATCGATGCGCGCCTGGTTAAGCCGCAGCGATTTCACCTCCTGGATGATCTCTTCCTTGAGCTTCTTGTATTTGCGCTCCTGGCTCGGCGTCAGCGAGCCGGTCGAGTGCAGCTTGTTGTGGATGTCCTGTTCCTGCAGGCGGCGCAGGCGTTTGAAGGAGTCGGCGATATTGTCGAAGGTCTCGAGCACTTTCGGCTTGAGCTCGGCCTCGATGGCGGCGAGCGACATCGAATTTTCGAGATCGTCCTCGTCGATGTCGCTGTCGGCCATCGCGGCTTCTTCGCCGCCTTCCTCGCCGCCGGCGGCGGGCGCGCCGGCCGGCTTGAACGGCGTGGCGCCGGGCGGCGCCGAGGGCGGCGCCACCGCCTGCAACGGTTGCGGCACAAAGCCGGGCGTGCCGGGCGGCATCGCGCCGGGCGCGACGGCATTCGGATCGCCGCCGGGTGCCATCGCCGGCGCGACCTGCTTGGCGTCGGGACCGGCATAGGTCGCTTCGAGATCGATGATGTCGCGGAGGAAGACTTTGCCCTCGTTCAATTCGTCACGCCAGATGATGACGGCCTGAAACGACAGCGGGCTCTCGCACAGGCCGGCGATCATGGCTTCGCGCCCGGCCTCGATGCGCTTGGCGATGGCGATCTCGCCCTCCCGCGAGAGAAGTTCGACCGATCCCATCTCGCGCAGATACATCCGCACCGGGTCGTCGGTGCGCTCGGACGGTTCCTTGGCCTCGGATTTCGCCACCGGCTTCGGCGTGACCTCGACCAGTTCGCCGCCTTCGGACTCTTCCTGTTCGGGCTCGTCGGCCGCCTCTTCTTCCTCTCCGGCCTCGGCCTCCTCGGTTTCGACGACGTTGATGCCCATTTCGTTCATCATCGCCAGCACGTCCTCGATCTTCTCGGAGGTGACCTCCTCGGACGGCATGACGGCATTGAGCTGTTCGTAGGTGACGTAGCCGCGCTTCTTGGCCTGCTTGATCATCTTCTTGACGGCGGCGTCGGACAGATCGAGGACCGGCGGCGTTTCCGGGGCATCCTTGTCCGGCGCCTCGGCGTCCTTGTCCTTCGGCGCGGCCGCGCCGTTTTGGCGGAGGGCTTTGGCCTTGGTCGGTGCGGCCTTGGCGGCCACGCTCTTGCTTGCCATGCTCAGTCTCTCTCCAACGGGCGCGCTTTCGCGCGTATTCGGTCCCCTACCCTATGGCGTGAATCTCACACCGCAGCGAACCGAACGCCGGGACCGGGGCGGAAGGCCGCCTGTCCCTTCTTATTGGGCCCTCGCGCACCGCTCTAGGCGGCCGCTTGCGGGCCAAAAAAGCAGCGCCGTCAGGGACATCCCCGAAGGCACCGCCCGAATCGAGGCCAATGTGTCGGAACTCCGTTAAGCTCCAACTAACCTTGTACCGCGGGGGCGGCCTCTTATTCTCTCGCTTTACCAGCCCTCTGACGAGAGGGGGCCGGGTGGGGCTCATCTACCATCCCCCTTGGCAGGGGGAGGACAATTACAACGCACGCGACGGCCGGCCGGACGACGCGCCAAACCCCTCGATCAAAGCCTCGGTGCCGTCGAGCGAGGACAGCCGGGCTTTGACGTCGCGCAACCGCGCATAGTTCGCCTCGGAATTGTCCGCGCCCAGCGCCGCTTCCGCATCCCTCAGTTCCCTAGTTAGGGAATGCCATTGCCGATGCAAGGCGATAAGCTGCTTCCAGGTCAGCAAAACATCGGATTCCGCCGCCGCCGACCGCGCGCCCCACACCGAGGGCGTGGTGATGCTGCGCCCGATCCGTTCGAGGAGCTCGGCAAAACCCCGTTTGGCAAGTTCCGCCGCCAGCGCCGCGCTTTCGGCCTCGCCGTCCTGCCTGGAGCCTTTGCCGAAATCTTCGGCAAAATGATGGGCGAAGACGTCGATCAAGGCGCCTTTAAGCTTTTGCGTATCGGCATGGCGGAACTCGGCTTCGGCCAGCTCCTCGAGGTGATCGTGCAGCAGCCAGGGATGGTTGAGCGCCGCCTGCATGATCAGCGCTTCGCGGCGCGGGATGGCGGCGCGGTGGCCGCGATGCAGCGGACCCGCCGCGAGTTGCGAGCTCGCCACCTCGTAACTGTCGCCGCGGCTGAGCCCGCGGGGCGGAAGCCGCGAAGCCGTGCCGGCACGTCGGTCGCCATATCCTTCGCCACGCCGGTCGCCATATCCCTCACCACGCCCCTCGTCGCGCGCCTTCGCCGCGAACGAATTGTCCTGGAAGCCGCGGCGGCGGTTTTCCCGGGTGGTGAACATTTGCGGCGCGAACATTTGGCGGAGCCGCCCGGAAAAATCCTGCCGGTAGTAACGGCGCACCGCTTCGTCAGCGATGCCGGCGGTAACCTCGCCGACGCGCGCTTCGAACGCCGCGCGCCGCTCCGGCGTGTCGAACGGACCGGCCTCGCTCTCGCGCGCCCACAAGACATGCGCCAGCGGCCGCGCCGCGGCGAGCACGTCCTCGATCGCCTCGCGGCCGCCGGAGCGGGCAAGGTCGTCGGGATCCTGGCCGTCGGGAAGCGTCGCCAGCTTGAGGCTTTTGCCTGGCTTGAGGAGCGGCAGCGCCAGGTCGATTGCGCGGTAGGCCGCACGCCTGCCGGCCTCGTCGCCGTCAAAGCAGAGCAGCGGCTCATCGGCCAGCCGCCACATCAGCGCCAATTGCTCGGCGGTGAGCGCGGTGCCGAGCGGCGCCACCGTCGCCTCAAAGCCCGCGGTCACCATGGCGATAACGTCGATATAGCCTTCCACCGCGACGACCCGCGCGCCGCCATGCGCGGCCTTGCGTGCACTGGCGATGTTGTAAAGCGTCGCGCCCTTGTAGAAGAGCGGCGTCTCCGGCGAGTTGAGATATTTGGCGGAGACATCCTTATCCAGGGCGCGGCCGCCAAAGGCGATGACGCGGCCGCGCCAATCGCTGATCGGAAACATCACGCGATCGCGGAAGCGGTCATAGGGCACCGGAATGTCCTCGCCGGCAACGACAAGGCCGGCTTCCGCCATGTCCTCGACCGAGATTTTCGCGGCGCCGAGGTGCTCTTTGAGCGCGTATTGCTCGGGCGCCGCATAGCCGATGCGGAATTGCAGCTGCGCGGCGGCGTGCACGCCGCGGTCGAGCAGATAGCCGCGGCCGCGCGCGCCGTTTCTCGACGCCAGCGTCGATTGGAAGAACGCCGCCGCCAGTTCGACGATATCGTGCAGCGTCTTGCGCCGTTCCTCGTGCTGTTGCGCCTCGCGCGTCATCACCGGCAGCGGCACGCCGGCCTGCCCGGCCAGCCGCTCGACCGCTTCCGGGAAGCTCACGCCCTCGGTCAGCATCAGAAAATCGAAAATGTTGCCGTTCTTGCCCGACGAGAAGTCGAACCACATCGCCTTTTGGTCATTGACGAAGAATGACGGGGTCTTTTCCTGGTTGAAGGGCGACAGGCCCTTCCATTCGCGGCCGGCCTTGCGCAATTTCACCCGCTTGCCCACGACTTCCGAAACCGGAAGCCGCGCGCGCAGCTCGTCGAGGAATTGCGGCGTGAATCGCATGGTGATTCGCTACGGTAGCGTGGCGGCGCCGCGAAGATAGGGCGGCGGGTCCGCGGAGCAAGGCAGGCGATGCTTGTCCTAGTTATCCACAGGGCGTGGCAGCCGTCAGTCCGGCCCCATGCCGGCGGCCTTGACGACTTGCTCGGCGACTTTGCGATCATCGGCGATCTGCTTGGCGAAGCCGTCCGGCGTATTGGTGGCGCCAACCAGGCTCCTGTCCTTGAGCTGCTTCTGCGCGAAATCCGGGTCGGCGACGATGGCCGCGACCTCCTTGGCGATGCGGTCGACGATGGGCCGCGGCGTGCCGGCAGGCGCGAACAGCCCGTACCAGCCGCGCGACGGCGGACCGCGGTAGCCGGTCTCCTCCAGCGTCGGCGTCGCCGGGAAGTTCGGCGAATGAATGTTGTTGAGCATGACGAGCTCCGTCATGGTGCCCGCCCTGATCTGGCCGATGACATTGCCCTCGCCGAACAGCCCAATCGGCGTGGTGCCGGACAGAATCGCGTTGACCGCTTCGCCGCCGCCCTTGAACGGCACGCGGACCCAGTCGGCGCCGCGATCCTTCTTCAGCGTCTCCATGTAGAGCACCATCGGCGCGCCGGGCGTGACATAAGACAACGTGCCGGGCTTGGCCTTCGACAGCGCCACAAGATCGTCGACGCTTTTCACCTTGAGATCGGAATTGACCACCAGCGCATGCAGCAGATCGAAAAGCTTTGTGATCGGCTGCAGCTTATCGGGGTCGAAGGCCATGTTCTTGATCAGGAACTGGTTGTAGATCATGGGATCGGCATTGACGATGCAGATCGTGTAGCCGTCGGGCGCCGCGTCTTCGCAGGCGCGCGCACCGACCATCTGCATGCCGCCGGGACGGTTCTCGATCACGATCGGCCTGCCGAGCACCGGCCCCAACTTTTCGGCGAGCGCGCGCATGAACACGTCGCTGATGCCGCCGGGGCTCGTGGTGGTCAGCACGCGGATCGGCCGCGTCGGCCAATTGTCCTGCGCCACGGCGACGCCGGGAATGCCGAGCAACAGGGAAGCGGCGATCAAGGCAAACGATCCACAGCGCATGAGCAATCTCTCCCTCAACGTGTCATTGCGAAGCGTTAGCGAAGCAATCCAATGCCGCGGTCAAGTTCCGGATTGCTTCGTCGCTTCGCTCCTCGCAATGACGTTCAGATAAGTCGGTCGCCGCCGGCTGTGAAGCCGAACAGCCGCTGCACGCGATAATAGCGCGCCGAGCGCGGTTGCGTGATCCCCCACTGGTCGGAACGATTGGACGGGAATTTCCAGTAATGCGAGCCGCGCGGGACGTAGCTGTCGTCGATCTGCGTCACCTCGGCGGTGTATTCCAGCGGCACCTCATCGGGTCCGCAGAAATAACCGAAGACATTGTTGCCGGCGCCATGGCGTCCCGGCCCCCATTCGAGCGGATAGCCATTATCCTTCATGCGGCCGATCCCGCGCATGACCGAATCGAGGTCCGGCAGCTCGAAGGCGATATGGTTAAGCGTCGGCAGGCCGGTTCTGGCGAAGACGACGGAGTGGTGATCGGTGTTGGCGCAATGCAGGAACCACAGCGGCGCGTTGTCGTCGATGACACGAAAGCCGAGCACGCCGGTGAAGAAGGCGAGGCTTGCATCGAAATCGAGGACGTTGAGATTGACATGGGTGATCTTGCGCGGCCGGTCTTTGTCTTCCGCCGTGTCGGCATGATCGGCCACGCCGCAGACGAAGGCGAGGTTGCGGCCGTCGGGATCCTTGCAGCCAAAGCCGTAACCGCCGCCGGGCGTTGCTAGCGCGGCCGGCGCGTGAGGCTTGCCGCCCACCGCGGCGATGGCGCGGTGCAAGGCATCGACGCCGGCGCGGTCGGCGACGTCGAACACGACGCGGACTACCGCCGGCTGCGCGCCGCCATGCAGGCCGAGCACATGGTGATAGGCGCCGGTGGCGCGAAAGTAGCGCGCGTCGTTTCGGCTCTCCACCGGCGCAAGGTTCCACACCGTTTCATAGAAGCGCGAGGCCTCATCGAGATTGGTGGCGACGAGGTCGACGCTGCGCACGCCGCGGACGAGACTGCTCGACATTATTATGATCCGCCGAGCAGCTTCTTCACCTGCGCGCCGGCCTTGGCGAAATCCATCTGTCCGGCGAAACGCTGCTTGAGCGCCGCCATGGTGCGGCCCATGTCCTTGAGCGTCTCGGCTTCGAGCTCCTTGATCAGCGTCGAAATCGCGCCCGCGGCTTCGAAGTCGGACATCTGCTTCGGCAGATAGGCCGAGATGATCTCGATCTCTTCGCGCTCCCGGGCGGCGAGCTCGGCGCGGCCGGCCTTCTCATAGATGCCCAGCGATTCCTGGCGCTGCTTGATCATCTTGCCCATGACGTCGACGATCTCGGCGTCGCCGAGCGTCAGCCGCTCGGCGCCTTTGGTCTCGCGTTCGAGAATCGCGGCATTGACGAGCCGCAGCGTCGAAACGCGCCGCGCCTGGCCTGCCTTCATCGCCACTTTGAGGTCGCTGTTGATAGTGTCGCGCAGCACGGGCGTCGATCCTTGGTCAGCGCCGTTGCTCCGGGCCACGGCCTTCCTCCCGGAGCGGAAGAAATTAAGGTATGGGCCGAACGCGAACGGCGGTTGCGTTCTCATATATTATCCGCAAATAAGAGGCCATGACCCAGACGCAAGCGACTTTTACCGGCACTTGGGACGATCCCAAGCCGACCGCGTTGCTTGTGCTGGCCGATGGCACGGTGCTCGAAGGCATGGGCTTCGGCGCGGCCGGCGATGCGGTCGGCGAGGTCTGCTTCAATACGGCGATGACCGGCTATCAGGAGATTCTCACCGATCCGTCCTATGCCGGGCAGATCATCACCTTCACGTTTCCCCATATCGGTAATGTCGGCACCAACGACGAGGATATCGAAACGGTCAATCTCGCCGCCACGCCCGGCGCGCGCGGCGTCATTTTGCATTCGCCGATCACGCAGCCGTCCAGCTATCGCGCCACGCGCGATCTCGACGGCTGGTTGAAAAGCCGGGGCGTCATCGGCCTTTGCGGTATCGATACCCGCGCGCTGACCGCGCTCATCCGCGGCAAGGGCATGCCCAACGCGGTGATCGCGCACCAGCCGTCCGGCCGCTTCGATCTCGAAGCGCTCAAGCGCGAAGCCAAGGCATGGCCCGGGCTCGTCGGCATGGATCTGGTGCCTATGGTGACGTCGGCGCAGCGCTTCACCTGGGACGAGACGCCGTGGCGGTGGGGCGAAGGTTACGGCCGCGAGAATGGGGCGGAGTTCAACGTCGTCGCCATCGATTACGGCATCAAGCGCAACATCCTGCGTCAGCTGGCCGGCAAGGCCTGCAAGGTGACGGTAGTGCCGGCCACCACGTCGGCCACCGACATTCTGGCGCTCAACCCCGACGGCATTTTTCTTTCCAATGGACCGGGCGATCCGGCAGCGACCGGTCAATATGCGGTGCCGGTGATCCGCGCGCTGATTGAGAAAAAGCCGGTGTTCGGCATCTGCCTCGGCCATCAGATGCTTGGGCTCGCGGTCGGCGCCAGGACGATGAAAATGCATCAGGGCCATCACGGCGCCAATCACCCGGTGAAGGACCTCACCACCGGCAATGTCGAAATCACGTCGATGAACCACGGTTTCGCCGTCGACGGCGCGACGCTGCCGCGCAACGCGGTGGAAACCCATGTCTCGCTATTCGACGGCTCAAATTGCGGCCTTGCGCTCAACGACCGGCCGGTGTTCTCGGTGCAATATCACCCCGAAGCCTCGCCCGGCCCGAGCGACAGCCATTATCTGTTCGAGCGTTTTGTCGGCCTGATGCGCGAATCCAAGCGGCCGTGAACAGGATCGTCAGGATCGATGCCAACCGCGAAGAACGCTCCCGCTCCCGTCACCCATAAATTCGCCGACGACGGCAGCATCCCGAACAATGCCGCTTTGCCGTTCGTCCTCTATCGCGGCGGCATCCACCTTGGCGGATCGCCCGATCCGGAAGACATGATCGAAAAAGCCTTCGGGGCGAATGGCTGGGGCGATGTCTGGCGCAACGGCATCTATACCTATCCGCACTATCATTCGATGATCCACGAAGCGATGGGCGTTGCCCGCGGCCGCGCCACGGTGCTGTTCGGCGGCAAAAAGGGACGCGAGATCGAGATCGTGCCCGGCGACATCGTCGTCCTGCCGGCAGGCACCGGCCATCAGTGCCTGAAACAGACCCCGACGCTGGTCGTCATCGGCGCCTATCCGCCAACCGGCAAATACAATCTCTGCCGCGGCAGCAAGAACGAGCACGCCAAGGCGCTCGTCACCATCCCGAAAGTGCCGCTGCCTGCAACCGATCCGGTGTTCGGCCGCGCCGGACCGCTGATTGAGTTGTGGCGGGCGTGAGCGCTATTTCATCTGCAGATGCACGGCGTTGACGACCGTGCTGTAGCGCGTCAGATCGTCGTGGAGGAATTTGACGTAAGACGCGGTGCCGTTTTCTTCCATGTGGATGCCCAGCGTGACAAGCCGCTGGGCGATGTCGGGCTCGCGCATGATTTTCGCCACCGCGGCCTGCAAGCGCGCGACAGTCGACGGCGGCACGCCGGCAGGGCCGAACAGGCCGATCATGGTCGCCACGTCGAAGCCCTTATAGC
The DNA here is from genome assembly GCA_963743395.1 of uncultured Alphaproteobacteria bacterium. Classification (GTDB taxonomy): domain Bacteria; phylum Pseudomonadota; class Alphaproteobacteria; order Rhizobiales; family Xanthobacteraceae; genus BOG-931. Next base: position 85,470 of record CAVUPV010000005.1, on the reverse strand, counting down.
CAAGCTCATCGCAGGTCGGCACATTGGGCAACGACGGATCGCGCCGCAACACGCTGACGCACAGCGCGCGCAATTTGCCAGTCTGGATCAGGGCAAGGACATTGGGAATGCCCGACCATCCGGAGTCGATTTCTCCGGTCAACAGCCCATTCACCATCGCGGTGCCGCCACGATAGGGCACATGCAGGAGATCGATCCCGGCCTGCTGCTCGAAGATCACCATCGTCAGCTGATGGATCGATCCGGAACCGGCAGAGCCGAAGCTCATCGTGCCAGGCTTGTATTTGGCGAGCGCGACGAACTCGGTGAGCGTATTGGCTGGCACCGACGGCTTGACGACAAGAGCGGTCGGCAGTGTCGCCAGCGCGGTGATCGGAGTGAAATCCGCAAGCTTGTAATTGGCGTCCGGATTCATTGCGATGCTGATCGCCATCGCGCCGGAATCGCTGAGCATCAACGTATAGCCGTCGGCAGGCGCTGCCGCGATCTCTTTGGCGGCGACCACGCCCCCGACGCCCGGAACGTCTTCGACGATGAACGTGTTGCCGAACATTTCGCTCAAGCGGCTGGCAAGAAGCCGCGCGATCACGTCGGGATTGCCGCCCGCCGCCGACGGCGCGAGGATGCGGACCGGATGGTTCGGATAATCGGCGTCTTCGGCGAGCGCCGAAGCCGTCACCAGCGATAGCCCGATCACTGCCGCGCCGGCCAGCCGCAAGATTGCTCTCGGCATTCTTTCTCCCCGGGTCCGTTTATGTCTCGCCCCAGATCTCGCTCGCCAGCGTGCATACCAATTCGAGCTTGCGCCGCTGCGCCTCCTCGGTCACCGGATTGCCGGTATCGACGCTGGCGAAGCCGCATTGCGGACTGACGGCGAGCTGGTCGAGTGGCACGAATTGGGTTGCCTCGTCGATCCGGCGCCGCAGCGCCGCCTTTTCCTCGAGCTGCGGCACCTTAGTCGAAACCAGACCGAGCACGACCGACTTGTGCTTGGGCACGAAACGCAGCGACGTGAAATCGCCCGCCCGCTGCGTGTCGTATTCGAGAAAATAGAACGGTATTTCCAGCGCGTTGAACAACCGCTCGGCGACGTTGTCGTAACTGCCCTCGGCATGCCAATGGCCGCCACGATTGCCGCGGCACAGATGCATCCCGATGCGCATATCCGCCGGCGCTGCGCGCAGGATGCGATTGATCACGCCGACATAGACGTCGATCAGGCTATTCCAGTTGTCGCCGCGCGCGGCGAGCATGGCCTGCACGTCGGGATCGCCGAATTTGGCGAAAGCCGTCTCGTCGATCTGCACATAATGGCAACCGGCCTCGGCCAGCGCGCGAAGCTCTTTGCCGAACGCATCGACGATGTCCGACCAGAATGCATCGACGTCCTTGTAGGCCGTGGCGGTGACCGCGGCATCGCCGCCGCGGAAATGCAGCGCGCAGGGGCCGGGGATGGTGACCTTCGGCAGGCGCGAGGAATGCGCCTTGAGGAAAGCGGCGTCACCGGCATTGATGGGGTGGCTCCATTGCACGCGGCTGCCGATCACGGCCATTGGCTGCGCGCCGCGGCCGCCACCGTGCCGCTCGCCTTTCTCAGTGGCGATCGCGTCGGCGCCGCCGATCGTGTCGATGCGAAGTTTGCCGAGCCCGGCATAGAAGAAGCTGTGATAGGAGCGGCGGCGGAATTCGCCGTCGGTGACGAATTTGAAACCGAGGCTTTCCTGCAAAGCGATGGCGTCGCGAATGGCCTCGTCTTCGGCCGCGGTCAGCTCGGCCTGGCCGATCCCGCCGCGGGAGAAAAGGGCACGCTGTTCCAGCAAATGCGGCGGCCGCAATAGACTGCCGATGTGCTCGGCGCGAAACGGCGGCTTGGACCTGGATTTGGGTCTGGCGTCGACCGCGTTGGCGTGGATATTCACGGCGTCTCGCTCCCTCTGTTTTATCGAGACTCTCGACCGACTGCGCGGGAAGTCAATCCGCGGCTTTCCACCGGCTCCGCGCGCCAAATGGCGACCGCCCTTCCCTCCCCGTCGAATCTGGTCTAAGACGCGCACGCGCGGGGCCGAGCCCCGGCGCCGGCCCAAAGGACGCGCATCTTGCGCGCCCTTTTTTTGTGTCCCACATGCGGAAGCGATGCCCAGACGAACCGACATCTCCTCGATCCTGATTATTGGCGCGGGCCCGATCGTCATCGGCCAGGCGTGCGAATTCGACTATTCCGGCACGCAGGCCTGCAAGGCGCTCAAGGCCGAGGGCTATCGGGTCATCCTCGTCAATTCCAATCCGGCGACGATCATGACCGATCCGGATCTGGCGGATGCGACCTATATCGAGCCGATCACGCCGGAGATGGTCGCCAAGATCATCGAGAAGGAACGCCCCGACGCCCTGTTGCCGACGATGGGCGGCCAAACCGCGCTCAACACCGCGCTGTCGTTACGCAAAATGGGCGTGCTGGACCGATTTAACGTCCAGATGATCGGCGCCACCGCCGACGCCATCGACAAGGCCGAAGATCGCAAGCTGTTTCGCGAGGCGATGACCAAGATCGGGCTGGCGACGCCGCGCTCGCACCAGATCAAGACGCTCATCCAGGCGCTCGAGGCGCTCGAAGATATCGGGCTGCCCGCTATTATCCGGCCGTCGTTCACGCTCGGCGGCACCGGCGGCGGCATCGCCTACAACAAGGCGGAGTTCATCGAAATCGTCGAGCGCGGCATCGACGCCTCGCCGACCAGCGAAGTGCTGATAGAAGAATCGGTGCTCGGCTGGAAAGAATTCGAGATGGAGGTGGTGCGCGACAAGAACGACAACTGCATCATCGTCTGCTCGATCGAAAACGTCGACCCGATGGGCGTGCATACCGGCGATTCCATCACCATAGCGCCGGCGCTGACGCTCACCGACAAGGAATATCAGATCATGCGCGACGCCTCGATCGCGGTGTTGCGCGAGATCGGCGTCGAGACCGGCGGTTCCAATGTGCAGTTCGCGGTCAATCCGGCCGACGGCCGCCTTGTCGTCATCGAGATGAATCCGCGGGTGTCGCGGTCCTCCGCGCTCGCTTCGAAAGCAACCGGTTTCCCGATTGCCAAAGTCGCTGCAAAGCTCGCGGTCGGCTACACGCTCGACGAGATCGCCAACGATATCACCGGCGGCGCCACGCCGGCCTCGTTCGAGCCGACCATCGATTACATCGTCACCAAGGTGCCGCGCTTTGCCTTCGAGAAATTTCCCGGCGCCGAACCAGTGCTCACCACCTCGATGAAATCGGTCGGCGAGGCAATGGCGATCGGCCGCACGTTTGCGGAAAGCCTGCAGAAAGCGCTGCGCTCGCTGGAAACCGGATTGTCCGGTCTCGATGAGATCGCCATCCCGGGCCTCGATCAGGGCGACGACAAGAATGCCATTCGCGCCGCGCTCGGCACGCCGTCGCCTGACACCCTATTGAAAGTAGCGCAGGCGATGCGGCTCGGCATGAGCGATGCCGACATCCACAATGCCTGCCACATCGATCCGTGGTTTCTGGCCCAGATCCGCGGCATCATCGACATGGAAGCCGAAATCCGCGGCAAGGGCCTGCCGACGACGGCGACGGCGCTGCGCCGGCTTAAAGCGCATGGGATTTTCCGACGCCCGGCTCGGCAAGCTGACCGGGCTTGCCGCCGACGAGGTTTCGCAACGCCGCCGCAAGCTTGGCGTGCGGCCGATCTTCAAGCGCATCGACACCTGCGCCGCCGAATTCGCTTCGCCGACGGCTTACATGTATTCGACCTACGAAACGCCGTTTGCCGGCCATGCGGCCGACGAGGCCGCGCCATCCGACAAGAAGAAGGTCATCATCCTCGGCGGCGGACCTAACCGGATCGGCCAGGGCATCGAATTCGATTATTGCTGCTGCCATGCCGCCTTCGCGCTCAAGGAAGTCGGCTACGAAACCATCATGATCAACTGCAATCCGGAAACGGTGTCGACCGATTACGACACCTCGGACCGGCTTTATTTCGAGCCGCTCACCGCCGAGGACGTGATGGAGATCATCGACACCGAGTGCGGTAACGGCACGCTGCACGGCGTGATCGTGCAATTCGGCGGCCAGACGCCGCTCAAGCTCGCCGAGACGTTGGAAAAGGCGCGGGTGCCGATTCTCGGCACGTCGCCGGACGCCATCGACCTCGCCGAGGATCGCGACCGCTTCAAGCAACTGCTCGATCGGCTCAATCTGCGCCAGGCCAAGAGCGGCATCGCCACCTCGCCGGAGAAGGCGCACGCCATCGCCGAAGCGATCGGCTACCCGATCGTGATCCGCCCGTCGTACGTGCTGGGAGGCCGCGCGATGGAGATCGTGCACGACACGCACCAGCTCGACCGCTATGTCGCGCGCCTTAACGCCGATCTCGGCCGGCCGTCGGAGCTGGCGGTGTCGGACAAACGGCCGCTCCTCATCGACCGCTATCTCACCGATGCCATCGAGGTCGACGTCGATTGCCTCTGCGACGGCAAGGACACCTATATCGCCGGCATCATGGAGCACATCGAAGAGGCCGGCATTCATTCCGGCGACAGCGCCTGCTCGCTGCCGCCGCACAACCTCTCAGCCAAGGTCATCGCCGAGCTCGACCGGCAGACCCGGGCGTTGGCGCTCGCGCTCAAAGTCGGCGGCCTGATGAACGTGCAATATGCCATCAAGAACGGCGACATCTATGTGCTCGAGGTCAATCCGCGCGCCTCGCGCACGGTGCCCTTCGTCGCCAAGGTGATCGGCATTCCCGCGGCCAAGATCGCGGCCCGCATCATGGCGGGTGAATCGCTGGCGAGCTTTCATCTCAAGCCGCAGCGGTTCGAGCCGGGCGCGGCGACCCATGTCGGGGTCAAGGAAGCAGTGTTTCCGTTCGCGCGCTTTGGCCCCGCGGTCGATACCGTGCTCGGTCCGGAGATGAAATCGACCGGCGAAGTGATGGGGATCGACCGCGACTACAATGTCGCCTTCGTCAAAAGCCAGCTGGGCGGCGGCTCGCGGCTGCCGAAGACCGGTACTGTTTTCGTGTCGGTCAAGGATGCCGACAAGCCGCGCATCCTCGAAGCCGCCCGGTTGCTGGCCGGACTGGGCTTCCGCATCACGGCCACGTCCGGAACCCAACGCTACCTCGCCGCGCAGGGCGTTGCCGCGGTCAAGATCAACAAGGTCGCCGAAGGCCGCCCGCATATCGTCGACGCCATCAAAAACGGCGACGTACAGCTGGTTTTCAACACCACCGAGGGCGCCACGGCGCTGGCGGACAGCCGCTCGCTCCGGCGCGCCGCCCTCTTGCATAAAGTGCCGTACTACACCACTCTTTCAGGGGCCGTCGCCGCAGCGCAGGGCATCAGGGCCTATCTCGGGGGCGACCTCGAGGTGTGTGCGCTGCAGAGCTATTTCGGGGCCGGGTCTGATCAAGCATCGGGGCGGCCCCAGCGACGGTCCGTGTAGAGCCAGTTTTCCCTGTCGCGTGGCCGGGCAATGCTTCGGCCCGTGACGGGGTTTTGACTCTGCGGACATTGGAGGTTTGAGACGGATGGACAAGATCCCGATGACGGCAGAGGGCTACTCGGCGCTTGAAGTCCGAGTTGAAGCACTGCCAGCAGGTCGAGCGGCCGCGGATCATTCAGCAGATCACCGACGCGCGCACCCATGGCGACCTTTCGGAGAACGCCGAATATCACGCGGCGAAGGAATCCCAGTCGCTCAACGAGGGCCGCATCGCCGAGCTCGAGGACAAAATCGCGCGCGCCGAAGTGATCGATGTGTCCAAGCTTTCGGGCGACACGATCACCTTCGGCGCGACCGTCACGCTGGTCGACGAGGACACCGACAAGAAAGCGGTGTGGCAGATCGTCGGCGAGCCCGAAGCGGACGCCAAGAAGGGCAAGATTTCCATCACCTCGCCGCTCGCCCGCGCGCTGGTCGGCAAGAAGAAGGGCGCACAGGTCGAGGTGGTCACGCCCGGCGGCGCCAAGGCTTACGAGGTCATGAAGGTGGAGTGGAAGTGACGCTACGCATCATTTCGGGGCCCAAAGCGGCGACTCCCGGAATCCGACGAATTCACAAGCCCTCCGGCGACATCCGGGGTTGCGTATGCTTGCATGGCTCGCCGCAGAATCCGTACATAAAACGGCTGAACTTGCGGGACGGGGGGTTGCGTATCTTGGATAGCTCCTCGGTCCTTACAGAGAACGGCTGCCTTCTGGGGCCATTCGGGCAGCCCCTTGCTCCTCATAAACCTGGTGCAACGATCGGATAAAGCCGGTGCCGAACACCACCCACGCCAAGGTCGTGATCATCGGATCCGGACCTGCGGGCTATACGGCGGCGATCTATGCCGCCCGCGCCATGCTCGATCCGATCCTGATCCAGGGCATCGCGCCCGGCGGCCAGCTCACCGTCACCACCGACGTCGAGAACTATCCGGGCTTCGCCGACGTGATCCAGGGCCCCTGGCTCATGGAGCAGATGCAGAAGCAGGCCGCCCATGTCGGCACCCGGTTCGTCGCCGATCACGTCAATAGGCTCGATCTAAAGCGCCGCCCGTTCCGGCTCGAATGCGATTCCGGCGATATCTATTTTGCCGATGCGCTCGTTCTGGCGACCGGCGCCCAGGCGCGGTGGCTCGACCTGCCGGGCGAGCACAAATTCCGCGGCTACGGCGTCTCCGCCTGCGCCACCTGCGACGGTTTTTTCTATCGCAACAAGGAAGTTCTGGTGATCGGCGGCGGCAATACCGCGGTCGAGGAGGCGCTGTTCCTCACCAACTTCGCCAGCAAGGTGACCGTCGTGCACCGGCGCGACAGTTTTCGCGCCGAGCGGATTTTGCAGGAGCGGCTCTATTCCGAACCCGAAAATCTCGGTGCTGTGGAATTCCGTGCTGCACGATGTCGGCGGCGACGACAATCCGCTCAAGGTCAAGAGCGCGATGCTGCGCAACGTCAAGACCGGCGAAATCGCCGAGCAGGCGATCGACGGCATTTTCATCGCCATCGGCCATTCGCCGGCAACCGAGCTGGTCGCCGGCCAGGTCGAGATGAAGGCTTCCGGCTACATCAAGACCGCGCCGCACTCGACCGCGACGTCGGTGCCCGGCCTGTTCGCCGCCGGCGACGTCGCCGATGACATTTATCGGCAGGCTGTCACCGCCGCGGGGCTTGGCTGCATGGCGGCGCTCGAAGCCGAAAAATTCCTCGCGGCGCATGGCGAGGCCGAGCCGCGCATGGCGGCGGAGTGATTCTTACCCTCTCTTCCGGCTTGGAAAGAGGAAGAAAGCAGCAAATGGATTGGGACAAACTTAAAGTATTTCATGCCGCCGCCGAGGCCGGCAGCTTCACCCATGCAGGTGAGCAGCTCGGGCTGTCGCAATCGGCGGTGTCGCGGCAAGTCAGCGCGCTCGAACAGGAGCTGACCGTCTCGCTGTTCCACCGCCACGCCCGCGGCCTGATCCTGACCGAGCAGGGCGAAATGCTTTACCGCACGGCGCACGAAGTCTTCATGAAGCTCGAGGCCGCGCGCGCCAAGCTCACCGACTCGCGCGAACGGCCGAACGGCGACCTGCGCGTGACGACGACGCCGGGCATCGGCGTGCACTGGCTCACCCCGCGGCTCGGCGAGTTCGTCGATCTGTACCCCGAAGTGCACATCACGCTCATCACCACCGACGAGGAACTCGACCTCGCCATGCGCGAGGCCGACGTCGCCATCCGGCTGCGCCAGCCAACGCAGCCCGACCTCATTCAGCGCAAGCTGTTTTCCGTGCATTTCCACGTTTACGCTTCGCCCGAATATCTCAAGCGCTTCGGCACGCCGCGCAACCTGGAAGATCTCGACAGCCACCGCATTCTGGTGCTGGGCGGCAACATCCCGTCATACCTGCAGCGATCGCGCTGGCTGATCGAGGTCGCGCGCGACGGCAAGGGCCCGCGGGTGCCGCACCTCGTCATCAACAATATCCTCGGCATTTTGCGCGCCTGCCAGCGCGGCCTCGGCATCGCGATGCTGCCGGATTACCTGGTCGAGGAGAACGGCGGGCTGGTGCAACTGTTCGGCGAGGCCGACGCCATCGCGCTCGATGCCTATTTCGTCTATCCCGAAGAGCTCAAGGCGGTCGCCCGCGTGCAGGCTTTTCGCGACTTCCTCGTCGTCAACGCGCAGCGCTGGAATTTTTAGCGCCGCGGTTTCCGTCGCGACATGTTGACGCGAATTTGCCGCCGCATTTAACGGCTCGCCCCTCCTCCTTGCGATCACCGCATGGCTGACATGCCCGGTCCTGTGTTGTGTGCGCGGACTCGCAATCGCATAATTTCACCGTTCCTGCATGGCAACGGCTGCCGCCATCCTCCCAGATTGGCAGCCGCAAGGCCTGCAGTTGTTCCCCTCTGGAAGGTGTCGTCAGCGCCCCCACGCTGACGAACTAACCGGGCCCGCAAGGGCCCGGTTTTCTTTTAGGCAGGACCAAGCCTACTATTCGCGGCTTGGCAGGCGCCCTTGCCCGATGAAAATCTCCATTCTCGACGACTATTTCGACACGCTGCGGACGCTGCCCTGCTTTCGCAAGCTCGACGGCCATGACGTCACCGTCTGGAACGATCATGTGCAGGACACCGACAAGCTCGCGGAGCGGCTGCGCGACGCCGAAGCCCTGGTGCTGTTTCGCGAGCGGACGCAAATCCGCGCGCCTTTGCTGGAGCGCCTGCCAAAACTGAAGCTCATCAGCCAGCGCAGCGTCTATCCGCATATCGACGTCGACGCCTGCACCCGGCTCGGCATCATCCTTTCGTCCAGTCAGCATGCCGGCACGCCGTGCACGGCCGCCGCCGAATTGACCTGGGCGCTTATCCTCGATTCGATGCGTCTCATTCCGCAGCATGTCGGCGCGCTGAAAGCAGGGCAAATGGCAGATCGGCATCGGCCAAACGCTGCGCGGCAAGACGCTCGGCATCTACGGCTATGGCCGCATCGGCAGCGTCGTCGCCGGCTACGGCCGGGCGTTCGGCATGAATGTGCTGGTCTGGGCGCGCCCTGCGGCGCTCGCCGCGGCGCGCGCCGACGGCTACGCCACCGCGACTGGCAAAGAGGCGTTCTTTGCCGAATGCGACGTGATCTCGCTCCACATGCGCCTGGTGCCGGCGACGCGTCACATCGTGACCGCCGCCGATCTCGCGCGCATGAAGCCGACCGCGCTTTTGGTCAATACCAGCCGGGCGCCGCTGATCGAGCCGGGCGCGCTCGTCGCGGCGTTGCGCGCGGGCCGGCCCGGCATGGCGGCGGTCGACGTCTATGAAGAAGAGCCGGTGCGCGACCCGAACCATCCGCTCCTCACCATGGACAATGTCGTGGCGACGCCGCATCTCGGCTACGTGACGCGCGATGAGTACGAACTCCAGTTCACCGAGATATTCGATCAGATCGCGGCCTACGCCGCCGGCGCGCCGATCAATGTGATCAATCCGGAAGTGCTGAAAGGCGCGGCGGCTTAAACCGGCTCCAAACCTTTCGCCTTGATCACGGCCTTGGCCGCGGGCGTCGTCAAAAAGCCGATCAGCGCACGGCCGGCGTCGGCATGGCTGGCCGTTACCGGAATCGTCCCGGTGAAAGTCGTGACCATCTGCAATTCCGGCGGCAGCGGTCCGACCACATCGAGGCCGTCGACCGCGATAAGCTCCGCCATCTGCTGAATGCCGATTTCGGCCTCGCCGCGCAGGACGACGAGCCCGGCGAGACCGGCGGCGCCGCCGGCGCCGTATTGCGCCTTGGCCGCCATCGCTTCGGCAATGCCGAGTTTCTCGAACACTTTCGCCAGATGCGCGCCGCTCGCCCCGCCGCCGACCGGCTTGCTGCAAGCGATCGATTTTGCCGCCAGCATGGCGCGCTTGAAACTATCGGCCGAGGACAGATCCGGCCGCGGCGCGCCCTTGCGCACCGCGACGCCGATTGCCGAGCGGGCAATGTCGATCGCGCTGCCGGCCACGATCTTGCCGCGCGCGATCAGGTCTTTGACGCCGGCGCTGCCAAGGATCGCCATATCGGCCGCCTCATCCTCGCCGACGCGCTTTTCCAATACCAATGAGGGACCAAGCGTCACCGCAAGGCGGTTGCCGGTTTCCCGCTCGAACCGCGGCGACAGTTCCTCGAACACCATCTTCATGGCGGTGGTGCTCAGCACCTTGATGTCGATTGGCGAAGCCATGCGATCCCCCGGTGATCCTGCTGGCGCAGAATAAGGCGCAAAATCCGGCTCCGATAGCCGACGCCGGCGGGACGCGGCGAAGATCAACTCTGTGTGAGGTTTTGGCGATGCGCCATCAAATCGCGCGCGGCCGCGACGTTTCCCTTGGGAAACTGCGCTGCAATGCGATTATATTGATCGTACGACGGGGCGCGCCGCCGAACGCGGGCTGAGGAGAGGAACGCACATGCTCACACGCAGACATGTTCTCTACGCCGGCGCCGCCGGACTGGCGCTCGCCGCGCTGCGCTTTGCCCGGCCGCATGCCGCTGCGGCCGCGACCCATCCTTACGAAGTCACCCACACCGACGCGGAGTGGCGCAAGCTTCTGACGCCCGAACAATACGACGTGCTGCGTGAGCAAGGCACCGAGCGGCCGTTCACCAGCGCGCTGCTCGACGAGCATCGCGCCGGCACGTTTTCCTGCGCCGGCTGTGACCTGCCGGCGTTCTCGTCCAAGACCAAATTCGACAGCGGCACCGGCTGGCCGAGCTTTTGGGCGCCGCTCGACCAAGCCGTCGACGAAGACGCGGACCACACGTTCGGCATGCTGCGCACCGCGGTGTCATGCCACCGCTGCGGCGGCCATCTCGGCCACGTCTTCAATGACGGCCCGAAGCCGACCGGGCTGCGTTACTGCATGAACGGCGTCGCCTTGAAATTCACGCCGGCGCCGGCGGGTTCGTCGTAACGCCGCTAGGCTACGTCCCGACCTTGAACTCCGAAACCAGCCCGCGCAGCGCCGCGATCACGCTCAGCGGCACGATGCGGCCGGTGCGCGGATTCTCCGACGGAATGCCTTCGATCGCCATCGAGAAGCGCGCGGTGTCGGCATCGACTTCGACACGGTGGGTGTTGCGGGTCAGCGCCGGATCGGCCCAGATTTCCAGCCGCGTCTTGTCCGGTCCGATGCCGGCCAGCGACAGCGCCGCCGCCACGTTCACATTGGCGGGAAATCCGCGCGCCCCGTCGCGCGCGCTGCCGTCGAAGATTTTGCGCGGCGCCTTGAGACCTTGCAGCGAAATGCCGCGCTCGACCAGATAGGGCGAGCCTTCGAGCCCGTCCGGCGGCTTGCGCGTGATCATGGTGACCGAATGGATGGTGCCTTCGGCGGCGGCGCGCACCGCGTCGAGGCCCGAGGAGCGCGCCGGTCGGCACCAGAATGCGGGCGCCGGTTTCCTTGGCGCGCGCCACCAGATCCCAGTTTTCCAGGAGCTGGCCGACGGACAGCGGCATGAAAATCCTGCCGGCCTCGATCACCGACGAGGCGACGCCGCGAAACAGTTGCGGCGGCAAACATTCGACCACCACGTCGCAGGATTGCGCCAGCGCCTCGGCGGCGACGATCGGGATGCGCTCGCCGATCGCCGGCAGATTGCGCCGCGCCTTGTCCCGGTCGCGCACCGCGACCGCCGCGAGCACGAGACCGGGAATGCCGGCTTCGAGGCGGCGCGCCACGCCAAGCCCGACGGCGCCGAGCCCGGCCATTCCGATCTTGAGAGGTGCTTTCGCCACCGCTCCCCCAGACTGGCAGCCATGCGCGCGGCCAGATACATTGGCCACCGACAGTCTCTATGCGTGCGCCGGATGCCGCGCAACCGGCCGGGAACGCCTCCATGTCAGACGGCAATAAGAGAACGTTCATGACCAACGTCAATCCGAACACCTTCACCACGCGGCCGGAAATCGAAGGCACGTTCGGCGTGGTCACGACCACCCACTGGATCGCGACCGCGGTCGGCATGGCGATGCTGGAAAAGGGCGGCAACGCCTTCGATGCCGCGGTCGCGGCCGCGTTCACGCTGCAAGTGGTCGAGCCGCATCTCAACGGGCCCGGCGGCGACGTGCCGGTCATTCTCCATGACGCCCGCCGCGGCAAGACCGAAGTGATCTGCGGCCAGGGCGTGGCGCCGGCCGGCGCCACCATCGCGCACTATCGCAAGCGAGGGTCTCGATCTCGTGCCCGGCACCGGCCTTCTCGCCGCCGTGGTGCCCGGCACGTTCGAGACCTGGATGATGCTGCTGCGCGATTACGGCACGATGCCGCTTGCCGAGGTGCTTGCGCCCGCGATCGGCTACGCGGCGAACGGCTATCCGCTGCTTGGAGCGCGCCCATGCCACGATCGGCACGGTCGCCGCGCTGTTCCGCGACTACTGGCCGACCTCCGCCGCGGTCTATCTGCCGGGCAATAAAGTGCCGGCGACCGGATCGCTGTTCGCCAATAAGACGCTCGCCGCCACCTATAGCCGCATCGTCAAGGACGCCGAAAGCGCCGGCGGCGACCGCGTCGCCCAGATCGAGCGGGCGCGCCAATCCTGGTCGCATGGCTTTGTCGCCGAAGCCATCGACCGTTTCTGCCGCACCCAGGACATCATGGATACCAGCGGCCGAAAGCATCGCGGCGTCTTGACCGCCGACGACATGGCGCGCTGGACGCCGCATATCGAAGCGCCGCTCACCTACGATTACGGCCGCTACACGGTGTGCAAGACCGGCCCCTGGGGCCAGGGCCCGGTGACGCTGCAGCAGTTGGCGCTGCTCAAGGGTTTCGAGCTCGACGGCCTCGACCCGACGGGTCCGGATTTCATCCACCTGCTCGTCGAGTGCTCGAAGCTCGCTTATGCCGACCGCGAAGTCTTTTACGGCGATCCCGATTTCGTCGAAGTGCCGATGGCGACGCTGTTGTCCGATGCCTACAACGCCGCGCGGCGGAAACTTGTGACCGACAAGGCCTCGCTCGAACTGCGTCCCGGCTCGATCGAGGGCTTTGGCGCGGTGGTGAAACTGCGCCGCGAGCCGGTGGCGATGGCGGCCGGGGCCGGCGAGCCGACCGTCGGCCGGCTCGGCGCCGGCGAACCGACCGTGGGGCGGCTTGGCGCCATGCGCGGCGACACCGTGCATTTCGACATCATCGACCGCGACGGCAATATGATTTCGTCGACGCCGTCGGGCGGCTGGCTGCATTCGTCGCCGGTCATTCCCGAACTCGGCTTCTGCCTCGGCACCCGCGCGCAAATGTTCTGGCTGGAAGAGGGGCATCCTGCGGCGCTCGCGCCCGGCAAGCGGCCGCGCACCACGCTGTCGCCGACGCTCGCGCTGCGCGACGGCGAGCCCTATCTCGGCTGGGGCTCGCCCGGCGGCGACGGCCAGGATCAGTGGATCACGCAGATGTTCGCGCGCCACGTCCATTGCGGCATGAATTTGCAGGAGGCGATCGACGCGCCGGCCTGGCATTCCGAGCATTTTCCGAGCTCGTTCTGGCCGCGCACGGCGCGGCCCGGCGTGCTGGTCGTCGAAGGCCGCGTGCCGAAGCAGACCGTCGATGAGCTCAAGCGGCGCGGTCATAGCGTCGAAGTCGGACCCGACTGGTCGGAGGGCCGCCTCACCGCCGCCTCGCGCGACGGCCGGCGCCGCCGCGCCGCCGCCAATGCGCGCGGCATGCAGGGTTACGCGGCGGGGCGCTAGGCTGCGCCGAGGAATTCCATCAGCGCGGTGTTGAACGCCGCGGGTTGCTCCAGCGGCGACATATGCCCGCTATTTTCGATGACCTTCAGTGACGCGTTGGGGATAGTTTGCGCCAGCAACCGCGCCGCTTTGCTGCACACGTAATCGTATTGTCCGACAACGACGAGGGTCGGCGCCCGCACGGTTTTGAGAGGGTCGCCCAGCCGGAACAACGATTTCCGCTTCGCCAGAATCTCCGACAAGCGTAAAGCGCAATCCATCGATCGGCGTCGCGCGTATCAGCGCGGCCATGTGGTTGCGGCGGCGCACATTGCGTTTCGCGTAAATCTTGAACAACTCGCTGCGTAGCATGTCGCAAACAAGTTCGTCGATCTCGTCTTGCCCGATGAGCTTGAGCCACCGCCGCGCCATCCACTCGGTCTTCAGCGGGTCGTCCGCGCCGGCGCCGACATCCGCCAGCACCAGGCCGGACACCCGCTCCGGCTTGCTGGCGGCAAGCGCCAATGCCGGACCGCCGCCCAGCGAGAAGCCGACGATGGCCGCCCGCTCGATTTTGAGGACGTCCAGAACGCCCACGAGATCGCGCGCGAGAAGAGCGGCGGAATATTCCGTCGCAATGGCTGGAGCATCGGTCAGGCCGTGGCCGCGCAGATCGTAAGCGATGACGCGGAAACGGCTGCGCAGGGCCCGCGATCTGGTGAAACCACATACGCTTGCCGCAGGCGAGACCATGCAAGAGCACGACGGGCGGCCCGTCGCCGGCATCGCTGACGGCAACGGCCAGACTGCCGACCTGGATTTTTTCCATGCCGTTTTCCCGCTCGCCGCGAACAAGAGCCGGACCGATATGATCGGAAACCGCCACAGCGACAAGCGGGGCGCTCGCGTTTGCAAGGCCACGCCGCGGCAGGGTGAAAGACGAAAACCTTCACCAGCGCGTCGTGAAGCTGGCGTTCCGCCACCGGCAGATCACGCCGACCGCGCGTCAGCGTTTGGGCAAAGGGGACGGGGTGGATGCCCGCGCCTCCTCAACCTGAGCCATTCCGCGTTTCGCCCCCGCTGACGGCTTTCGACATAAATATCAGATAGAATTCTACGTTGGAGTCAGTGATTTTCCATATACAACCTGAACGATAACATTTCGCCTCGGTCGTTTCACCTTCGGGATGACAGCCAAATCTGTAGGCGCTGCGCAGCGATAGTGCGCTCAACCGGTTTGCAGTTCTATGTGATGGACCGCGGGTCGCGGCCTTTGGCCGCGCCAGGACCAGGACGTCAAGCCGCGACGGTGCTCAAGAACTCTTCGACTTCGCCGCGCAGTTTCGCGGTGGCGTTCTCGACCTCCTCGAAGGCGGCGAGCATGGTTTCCGTGGAGCTTTTGGTCTGCGTCACGCCGCCGGCCAATTCGCCGAGCGCCGCGACGATCGACTTGGCGCTGTCGGCGGCGCTGGCGACGTTGTGGGAGATTTCTCCAGTCGCCAATTCCTGCTGTTCCACCGAGATAGCGACCGCACTGGTGTAATCGTTGATGTCCTGCATGCGCTGTGTGATCTCGCGGATCGCCGCGACGGCTTTGCCGCTCGAGTGCTGCACCGACGAAATTTCGTGCGTGATTTCCTCGGTGGCTTTCGCGGTCTGGACTGCGAGCGATTTCACCTCGGAGGCGACCACGGCAAAGCCGCGCCCGGCCTCGCCGGCGCGCGCCGCCTCGATAGTGGCGTTAAGCGCAAGGAGATTGGTCTGGCCGGCGATGTCCTGAATGAGCTTGACCACGTCGCCGATCTTCTGCGCGACATGCGCCAGCGCCGCGATGTCGTTATTGGTCGCGGTGGCGCCGGCAGTAGCGGTGCGCACGACCTCATTAGCCTGACCGAGCTGGCGGCTGATCTCCTTGATCGAGACCGAGAGTTGCGCGGCTGCGGTCGCCGCGGTTTCGACATTGATCGAGGCCTCGTTCGAGCCGTGCAGCGCGCCCTCTGCGCGCTGCAGCGTATGGTCCGACGTCGCCAGCAGCGATTTCGCCGCCGCCTTCATGGCGGTGGCGCTTTGACTGACGGTCTTGAGCACGTTTTCGACGCGGGCGCGGAACGACGAGATGGCGGTGTCGATGTTGCGGCGCCGCTCATCGCGCTGGCGCAGCGAGTCGCGCTCCTTCTCGGCATTTAATTGCTCGGTGACGTCCGAATGTGTCGCCACCCAGCCGCCGCGGCGCATCGGTCGGCTCACCACCGTGACGACGCGGCCATCCTTGGTTTCGTTCATCTTGGTTTCGGTGCGGCCTTCGGCGACCCGCTTGAGGCAGTCGGCGACATAACGGTCGGGATCGCCGGTAAACGTCCCGACCGCGAGCCGATGCAGCAAGAGCGTGCGCAACGGCGTGCCGGCGCGGGCGTGCTCCGGGCGCAGATGATACATTTCGATATAGCGTTCGTTGCACAGCGTGAGATGGCCGGCGGCATCGAACATGCAGAGGCCCTGCGTCATGTTGTTGAGCGCGTCGCGCAACAACCGCGCCTGGACCTGCCGCCGTCTATTGACGAACAGGCCGGCCAGCGCCGCCGCGCCGAGCCCGAACGGCAGGCCCATCATCAGGGCGCCAACCCAGCCCGGAGCCTCGGTCAGCGCGGCAACAACCCAGTCGGCGCCGCACACAACGAAGGCGCCGGCGCCCACGGCCACGCCGCCGGCGCCCGCCATGATGACGAGCTTCCAGTTCCGGCTTGCCTTTGACAGAAGCGATACGGCAAACATCGCGTGCGCGCCACGATCGAGCCGGGAAAGCCTATTCGCCGGCCGGCTGTTGCGGGGTCAAGGAATGGGCCCCATTCCTTAACAAAAGCTAAGGGCGCGCCAGCCTCAGCCCTAGATCATCGCGAATATCTCGCCGCCATAGGTGCCGCGGGCCTCATTCAACAGCGGCGCGACGGCAGCGCGGAATTGGGCGTGTTTGCCGGCGGTCAGTTGGACGATCTCGCAGCCGGCCGCTTCGATCGCCGCGCGCGCCTCGCGGTCCTCCTCGATCGCCAAATCGCGCTGAAACGCGACTGCGCGTTTGACAGCATCGCGCATGGCACGCTGCAAATCCTCGGGCCACGCGTCGAATGCCGTCCGGTGCAGGAAGATCGGCCGCGATATGTAGAAATGGTTGGTGACGGTGTGAAAGCGATGAAACTTGTGCACGCCATAGGTGACGGTATTGGCGAACGGATTTTCCTGCGCGTCGATGGTGCCCGCCTTGATCGCGGCGATGGCTTCGGTCAAATCCCAGCGCAGCGGCACGGCGCCGAGAAGTTCGAATGTCCTCGCCTGCACCTCGCTCGGCAGCACGCGGATGCGCATACCATCGAGATCGGCCGGCACGCGCACGCGGTGCAGCCGGTTCGAAATCTGCCGAAAGCCGTTCTCGAACCAGCCGAGGATGCGGTAATTGACGCGCTGTTCGATGCTATCGGCGAGAAATTTGCCGAGGGCGCCGTCCATGGCCCCGCGCGCCTGGTCTCTCTTGTCGAACAGAAACGGCAAGTCGACAAAGCCAAGCTCGGGCACGCGGTCGGTCAGATAGCTCGACGATTGATAGCCGAGCGTCAGCACACCGTCCTCAACCAGCCACAAAATGTCCTCGGCGCGATAGCCGAAATCCATAATGTTCCAGACATATTTCACGTCGATGCGGTCACCGAACGCGGCCGACAGCGTATCGCCGATCAATTTGAGCGCGCGCGAGAACGACGTCGTCGGCGGCCCGTAGCCGCCCATGCGAATTTTGATTGGATTGCCCATGACCTGTCCCGCGCCGGCAAAGACGGGAAACGCACGCTAAAGTCAACGCTCCGGGCGCAAGCGGTCGCGGATCGATTTCGCGGCGGCGCGAACGGCGCCGCGCAGGATTTCAAGCCGGCAGGCTTGTGCGAACCGCGCTTCCGGCCGTACCGCAATGAGCCGGTTGCACAACGTCAGCCGCTCGCCCCACAGAGCGTCGAGCATCGCATTGCCGGGTGCGGCGCAGGAATTGGTTCGCGCGATCGCCGGGTTGCCGGTGAGGTCTTCGGTCAGGGCCGCGGTGAGCAAAATCCCCGGCGCGTAACGGGCGAAGTTTTCGTCATAGGCGGTTTTCCAGTACCAGGCGGCGTCGCCGCTCGACAGCGTGATCGCGGCGGCAATGGGACGGCCGTCGAGGAGGAGCCGGTTGACGGTGGCTTTGCCTTCGGCGGCGAGCGACGACAGCGCCGTCTTGAAGAAACCCCTGACGGCGCCATGGCCGGCCGCCGCAGTGCCCGCCCTGCCCTTCCAGCCACTTGCCTCCAGCGCGAAAAAATCCTCGACCGCGGCGGCGACGGCGTCGGGCTCGGTGGCCGCGGTAAACAGCACCGCGCCGAGATCGGTCAAGCGCCGGCCGGCCCGGCGCAGCTCGCGTTGCCGATGCGCCGACAGCGCCTGTTCGACGTAATGCGCGCGCTCGAACTGCGGCTCAAGCGCGGCGCGGTGATGGCGGGCGAAGTCGGCGCGCGGCAATTGCCCGCGCTGCAAAATCGCGCCCAGCGTTTGCGCGAACGGACCGTCCTCGGGCAACAGCGGCAGCACCACCACTTCCGGCAGCGATGGATCGGCGGCGAGATGCGCGAGCCAGGCGGCGATTACCGGCTCGGCGGTTTCACGCTCAACCAGCGGTGTGCCAAGCGGCGCATAGGGATGCGTCCAGCCGACCAGAACCGGCAACCTGATGCCGTAACGGCGCGTGGTGACACGCGCCGGGAAAAAGCCGAGCAGTTTGCGCGGGCGCGTCCCCGACCAGACCAGCGCGGCGCCGACGTCGCCGCCGAACACGCCGGCGGCGGCGAGCGCGAAAGCCGGTTCATAGAAAACATTGGGCTCGAGCGCGCGCGTGGCGAGATCGCGCCACGCCTCGGCGAACGGCACGAGGTCGGCGAACCATCGCCATTCGACCGAAAGCGAACTGATGGCGTGCCGATCGGCGAGCACCGCGCGCCGCGCGCTGGCAATGGCGGAAGCGGTGCGCTCAAGCGCGACCCGCGGCGCGGTGTGCGAACCGGTCAATGCCACAGAGACCTCAACAGCGAGGCCGCAGCTTTATCAAGGAGGCGTTAACATTCGGTTGGAATAAATTAACAAATGTGGCGGCGGTCGCGCGATGGCGAGCTTCAGCGGTCGGTCTTGTACAGCGCCATCGCGTCGGTCCACACTTTGGCGCGATCGTCGTCGAAAACCAGGCCTGGATCTTCCGCGACCGTGACCCAGGCGCCGCGCCCGATCTCGTCCTCGAGCTGCGACGGCGCCCAGCCGGCATAGCCTAAAGCGACCAGACTCTTGCTTGGCCCCTTGCCGAGACCGATGTCGCGCAAAACGTCAGGCGCATCGCTGAGCGCGACGCGGCCGTCGATGTCCACCGTGTCGTCGCGGCGGTATTCGGCACTGTGGAGAACGAAAGCCATATTGGGGCTCACCGGGCCGCCGAGAAAGAGCCGAACGCTGTCCTTGACGCCGCCGGCGTCGGCGCCGAGCGCCTGCAGCACGGCGGCGATGGGACGGCTGTCGATCGGATGATTGATGATGACGCCAAGCGCGCCCTCGCGGCCGTGCTGCGCCAACAGGATGACGGCGTGATCGAACGGGTCGCGCATTTGCGGCGATGCGATCAGCAACCGGCCGGCGAGCGACGGCGCCGCCGACACGTCCGGCGGCTCGGTCGAAAGCGCGGCATGAAGCGCGGCCGCCGGCAGCACCAACGCCGCGAGGACCACCATCCAGCGCCTGTAATCCCACACCGCCACGGCCGACCTGACGCTTTTCGTTTCACCCGCGGCATGATCGCGCCGCGGCACGCCACGATCAATATAGCCCCTCGGCGCACCGCCGCGAGCAAGAAAAAAAGTCAGACGAACTGCAGGGCAATGCCGCCGAGAGTGCCGAAGTCGGCGTGCAGGGTGTCGCCCTTGCGCGCGAACACCACGCGGGTGAACGAACCGGCCAGCACGAGATGACCGGCTTCGAGCGGCACGCCGTGCTGGCCGAGCTTGTTGGCAAGCCAGGCGACGCCGAGCGCGGGATGGCCGAGCACGCCGGCGGCGACGCCGGTCTCCTCGATCTCGGAGTTGCGGTACATGATGCCGCCGACCCAGCGCAGATCGACCTCGTTCGGACCGACCGGCCGGCCGCCGACGACAATGCCGGCTGCGGCGCCGTTGTCGGAGACGGTATCGAATATTTTGCGCGGGTCCTGCAGGCGCGCATCGACGACCTCGATCGCCGGCACGACATATTCGGTGGCGCGCAACACGTCGGTCAGTCCGACGCCGGGGCCTTGCAACGGCTTGCCGAGAACGAAGGCTAGCTCGACCTCGACGCGCGGCAAGCAGAAATTTTCGTGCGGGACGCGCGCGCCGTCGGCGATCATCATGGTGTCGAGGAGGTGGCCGTAGTCCGGCTCGTCAATCTGCGAGGAGCGCTGCATCGCCTTCGAGGTCAGGCCGACCTTATGGCCGATGAGTTTCGCGCCCGCCGCGATCTTGCGGTCGACGACCTCGGTCGAGATCGCATAGGCGTCTTCCATAGTGATGTCGGGCCAGGTCTTGGTGAGCGGAACGGCCTGCTTCCGCTCTTTCTCCGCCTTCATCAAAATATCGGCGGCTTTGTTGCGATCGGCGTCGGACATCATGACGGTTCGGCTCCTCGAAAAGCATGCCGCCATCCGGATAGTGGCAGCGAAGCGGCCTGCGAAGGATGAGCGGCCGCTGCATCCGCGTCTCAGTGACGGAACGACGGGTTTAGCACATTTCGGCTTATTGGCAGGCGACGCGCAACAGCACGGTTTCGACCGGACAGTCGGCTTGTGCCGGCGGCTGGCCCGACACCCACAGCGACGCGGAGCATTTTTCCGCCGTGCGCACGTCGAGCGGTTCGCCGGCATTATAACCTTTGCCCTTGCACACATTGGTCGCCGTGGTGGCGCAATCGGCCGCGCCATTGCCGGCGACCGGGCAAGTCTCCTGGATCTCGATCACGTGCGAGAAGTGCGTCATCGCGTCGGCCGCACTCTTCATCGCCTGCCCGGTCGCGGTGGCGGCGTCCTTAGCGGCGTCGGCCGACTGCTTGTTGAAGGTGTCGATCTGGGTTTGCTGCGCTTTCATCTTGGCTTTGAAGTCGGCCATGGATTGATCCCACCACTGGCCAAAATCGCTGAAGAAGCCGTGCTTTTCCGCCGGCGCCGAAGCGAGCGGGGCGGCGACGGGAGGCGGTTGCGGCGGCAGCGCCGGCAAGGCTCCAGCGGGAGCCGCTTGCGGGGCGGGGGGTGGGGCGGCGGGCGTGGTTGCGCCGGCGGCAGGGGCCGGCGTAACGGCGGCTGGAGGCTGGCCGGTCTGGGCGAGCGCGACGCTCGCGCCAGCCGCGGCCAGCGCCGCGGCCAGAAGACAGCGCGCAGCCGTCGGCATGGCGACCGATCTGGCCGCCGGCCGGCACCTGGCAAAACTATCCTTGCTTGATGTCACGGCCACCCCGTCATGGCCAATCTCTCGCGGCCCCGCGCGGGCCCCGCCGGCTGTCACGCGCAGGCGCACTGTGGATTCTCGCGGCCAAATTGGGCGCCAACATGGTCAGAATAGACGGGCGACCACGATAAAGCCAATGACAAGAACCGCCAGGAAAATGGCGGTCCAAAGCCCCAACCGCTCTTCCAGAATATGCCGCGCCCGGTCGCCGTAACGGTTGAGCAGGAAGGCGACCAGATAAAACCGCGCGCCGCGCGTGATGACCGACAGGACGATGAACAGCCCGAAATTAAAGCCGGCGAAGCCCGACGTGATGGTCACGATCTTGTAGGGGATCGGCGTCAGCCCCTTGAGCAGAATGATCCAGGCGCCGTAATGCGCATAGGCGTCGCGAAACGCGTCGACCTTATCGCCGTAGCCATAAAGACTGATCAGCCACTGCCCGACGGTGGCGTAAAGCTCCGCGCCGATAAAGTAACCGAGAATGCCGCCGGCGACCGAGGTCGACGTGCAAACCGTGGCGAAGAAAAACGCGCGGTCGGGCCGCGCCAGCGCCATCGGGATCAGCATGGCATCCGGCGGCACCGGGAAAAACGAGCTTTCGGCGAAGGAAACGCAGCCGAGCATCCATGCCGCACGGGCTTGCCCGCGGCGTCGATGCACCAGTCGTAAAGGCGGCGGAGCATGGCTGCGGCTAACGATGCGCTACAGGGCTGTCCACCGACGGAATCGGCTCAGCGCCGCTTGCGCGCGCGGCGGCCCTCGAGCATGACGATTTTGCGGCGCGGAAAATCTTCCGGCAGCTTCTTGGGCACCTTCTCGGCGATACCCAGGAGCCGCTCGCGCCGGTCCATTTCTTTCCAGACGTCTTCCGGGCGGATGCCGGTGGCGACCCACAGTACGACCAGGTTATAAATGAGGTCGGCGCTTTCCTTGACCACCGCGTCGCGGTCGCCGTGCATGGCGTCGATCACGACCTCGACGGCCTCTTCGGCGAGCTTCTTGGCCATCTTGCTGCGGCCCGAGCGCAAAGCCGCGCCGTCCGCGAGGTCGACGGGTCATCGTGCCGGCAGGCATTGGCGGCTTGGTAGAGCCTGGAAATCGAATCAGCCATGGCGCATCAGAATACAGTGATCTTGTCGCCATTGTGTTAATTCCAATGGCCGGCAACGGTTTCACCCGGTTCCCTGTCCCCGGCGATCGTTCAGTCGTCTTTAGCCATGGGCAGGAGCCGGCATTCCGCCGGCCGCCGCGGTGTTGACGTGACGACCTGCTCGGCCGCAAAACGGCGCAGGTAGTTCGGCCCGCCCGCCTTCGGGCCGGTGCCGGACAGATGCGTGCCGCCGAACGGCTGAGTGCCGACCACGGCTCCGATCATATTGCGATTGACGTAGACATTGCCGTGCGGGAGCCGCGCCGCGATGTGGTCGACGGTGAGGTCGATGCGCGACTGCACGCCGAGCGTCAGCGCGGTGCCGTTTGCCGCGATCTCGTCGAGCAGCGCGTCCAAGTCCCCGGCGCGCCAGCGCACGACGTGAAGCACGGGGCCGAAGACCTCCCGTCGAGGTCACGCGCGCGATCAAGTTCGATGATCGCCGGCGCGACATAGGTCCCCCGGCGGCCATCGGCCGATCGCCGGCCAACGGAAGCGCCGGCCGGCGCGCTCATGGGCCGCGATCCAGCTTCGAGCTTTGCCTTGGCCTCCGCGTCGATCACCGGACCGACATGGGTCGCGATGTCGCGCGGATCGCCGACATTGAGCTCGCGCGCCGCGCCGATCAGCATGTCGAGCATGGCCTCGGCGACGTCGTCCTGCAGGCAAAGCAGCCGCAGCGCCGAGCAGCGCTGGCCGGCGGAGCGGAACGCCGAGGCGATGGCGTCGTCGGTCACCTGCTCGGGCAGCGCGGTGGCGTCGACGATCATGGCGTTGACGCCGCCGGTCTCGGCGATGAGCGGCACGATCGGGCCGTCTTTTTCGGCCAGCGCGCGGTTGATCGCGCGGCCGACTTCGGTCGAGCCGGTGAAGACGACGCCGGCGATGCGCGGATCGGCGACCAGGCTGGCGCCGACAGTGCCGTCGCCGGGCAGCAGATGCAGCGCGCTGTTGGGCACGCCGGCCTCGTGCAGCAGCGCAACGGCAAGCGCGGCGATGAGCGGCGTCTGCTCGGCGGGCTTGGCGACGACCGTATTGCCGGCGGCGAGCGCGGCACTTACCTGGCCGAGAAAGATGGCGAGCGGGAAGTTCCACGGACTGATGCAGATGAAAACGCCGCGGCCGCGATAGCGCAGCTCGTTGCTTTCGCCGGTCGGCCCCGGCATGGGCTGCGGCGCAAGCGCGATGCGCGCCTGCGCGGCGTAATAGCGGCAATAATCGACCGCCTCGCGCAATTCCGCGAGCGCGTCATCGAGCGTCTTGCCGGCCTCGCTCTGCAACAGCGCGAGAAGACGGCCGCGGTTTAATTCGAGCCGGTCGGCGGCGCGTTCGAGAAGCGCGGCGCGTTCCTCGATCGGCGTCGCCGCCCAAGCGGTGAAGCCCGCCTGCGCGGCGGCAATCGCGGCGCGCGCCAGCGCGTCATCGCCTTCGCGCACCACGCCGATCTCGGCGCCATCGATCGGCGAATGGACGTCGCGTTCGATACCGGCGAGCGCGACGCCGTCGATCACCGGCGCGGCTTTCGCTTGCGCCGTCGTGCCGTCGCGAACCTCGCGCAACAGCGCATCGAGGCCCGCCCGCTCGCCGAATTCGACGCCGGCCGAATTTCGCCGCTCCGGCTGATAAAGGTCGCGCGGCAGCGGAATTCTGCGGTTGCGCGCGTCCTGCGGCGCAGCGATCCAGCTTTGCGGGCGGCGCAAAATGTCCGCGATCGGCACGTTCGGATTGGCGGCCACCGAAACGAAGGACGAGTTGGCGCCGTTCTCCAGGAGCCGCCGCACCAGATAAGCGAGCAGATCGCGATTGGCCCCGACCGGCGCGTAAATCCGGCAGGCGGCGTCGGGAAACTCCGCGCGCAGCGCATCGTAAAGCGCTTCCCCCATGCCGTAGAGCCGCTGGAATTCGAAGCCGTCGACGCCGCCGGCATCCTCGATCACGCTGGCGACGGTCAGCGCGTTGTGGGTGGCGAATTGCGGAAACAGACGATTGCGCGCGGCGAGGAGCTTTCTGACGCAAGCCATGTAGCACAGGTCGGTCATGGCCTTGCGCGTGAACACCGGATAGCCGGCGAGCCCGCGTTCCTGGCCGCGCTTGATCTCGGTGTCCCAATAGGCGCCCTTGACGAGGCGCACCGTGAGCCTGCGATTGGTCGCGGCGGCGAGCTCCTCAAGCCAGTCGATCACCGCCAGCGCGCGCTTCTGATAGGCCTGCACCGCAAGCCCGAAACCGTCCCAGCCCTTGAGCGACGGATCGGCGAGCACACGCGCAACGATGTCCAGCGACAGTTCGAGCCGGTCCGCCTCCTCCGCGTCGACGGTGAACTGCATGTCGTGCGCCTTGGCGAGCCGCGCCAGCGCGGCGAGGCGCGGCACGAGCTCCTGCCGCACCCGTTCGCGCGACACCGCCTCGTAGCGCGGATGCAGCGCCGAGAGTTTGACCGAAATGCCGGGACGGCGCGGCTGCGCCGTGCTGCCGGCGCCCGCGCCGAGCGCCTCGATCGCGTCGGCATAAGCATCGAAATAGGCTTCCGCGGCGGCGGCCGTGCGGGCGCCCTCGCCGAGCATGTCGAATGAATAAAGAAATTCGTCGTGGGTGCGGGCGCGCGCCCGCGCCTCCGCGATAGTCTGCCCGATGACGAAATGCGAGCCGAGTATCCGCATCGCCTGCCGCGTCGCCGCGCGCATGGCCGGGCGGCCGAGGCGGCGCACGATAGTGTCGAGAATGCTGTCCGGCGTTTCGCCCGGCTGAATGATGCTGGCGGCGAGCCCCAGCGTCCACGCCGAGGCGGAGACGAGGATCGCCGTCGATTTCACGTCGCTCTCAAGCCAGCGGCCGGCGGCGAGCTTGTCCTCGATCAGCCGGTCCGCGGTCGCCGCATCGGGCACCCGCAAGAGCGCCTCGGCGAGCACCATCAGCGCGAGGCCTTCCCTGGTCGAGAGCGAATAAGCGTGCAGGAAATCGTCGATGCCGCCGAGGCCGGTCGATCTGGCGCGGATCGCTTCGATGAGTTTTGTCGCCCGCGCGTCGATCCGGCTCTCGGCGGCGCGGTCGCGGCTGGCGCGGGCGAGAAAGCCCGTCGCCAGTTCCTCGTCGGATGGAGCGAACGGCGCTTGGAAAGTCGGAAGCCCGGCGTCGGGCGCGCTCATTGCGTCAATCTAGCACAAGCAGCGCCAAAGGGTGCGCCGTCAGGCGGTCAATGCGCCAACAGCGCTCCGAGCTTGTCGAGGCTCATCGTCCAGCCTGTCTCCATGCCCTGCAGATAGGCGGCCGCATAGTCGACCACCGCGGTGCCGCGCGTTTGCAGAGTGAGCTTCGTTTTGCCGCCCTCGTCGGCGAATGTGACGATGGTGAGCCCGTCGATGATGGCATTGCCCTCCGCATCCACCGCGATATTGGTGAAGACGAGCCGCTCGGGCGGCACGATCTCGCGGATTTCGCCTTTCATCGGATAGACGGCGCCGTCGGGACTGCGCATGTGGATGCGAATGGCGCCGCCGACGCGGGCGTCGATCTCGCAGACCGGATTGGTGAAGCCCTTCGGACCCCACCATTGCGCGAGCATCGCGGCATCGGTCCAGGCCTTGAACACAAGCGCGCGCGGCGCGTCGAAAATACGCGTGATGGTGATCTCACGTTCGGCGAAGACTTTGTTTGGCGCGGCGGCGGCCATGAGAATTCCTTACTGTTTACTGCGCGACGAGAACGATCCAGCCGACGCCGAATCTGTCGGTGAGCATGCCGAAGCGCGGCGAGAAGAACGTTTTGGCCATCGGCATCGTCACTTGGCCGCCGTCGGCGAGCGCGGTAAATAGCTTATCCGCCTCGGCCTCGGTCTTGGCCGTGATTGTCAGCGCGAAGCCCTGAAAGTTCGTCTTGCCGGTGCAGCGGCCGTCCGACATCAGCACGATGGCGTCGCCGATCCGCACATGCGCGTGCATCACCTTGTTTTCGGCGCCGGGCGAGATCATCGACTGGTCCGGCGCGTCTTTGAAACGCATCAGCATCTCGGCTCGGCGCCGACCGTCCTTTTTGTAGAAATCGAGCGCCTCGTCGGAGCGGCCGTCGAAGAACAGATAGGGTTGCACGTCCATGGAACTCTCCTCGGTTGGCGTCAGCGGCGGGCCATCGCTGCCACATAATCGGAAAGCCGCGCCAGCGTCTCGGTAAGCCCTTTGGCGGCGCCGTAGTCCTTGATCACGCGGTCGCGCTCGGCGGCCGAGGCGAAGTCGCCGCGCCAGGTGATGCGCGTCCTGCCGCCGAGGTCCTCGAAGACGATCGTCTGCCGGAATTGCACCGGCTCGACATCGTCGCCGCCGCCGCCATGGCGATAGACCAGACGTTCCGGCGGCACGATCTCTTCGTAGGTGACGCGGTTCTGGTAATCGCGGCCGTCGGGACCGTGCATGACAAAGCGCCAGACGCCGCCCGGCCGCATGTCGAAGCTCGACGTCGTCGTGGTGAAGCCGTTCGGTCCCCACCATTGCGCCAGATGCTTCGGGTCGGTGAAGGCCGAAAAGACCAGGTCGCGCGGCGCATCGAACTCGCGAACGCCGATGATCGAGCGCGGGTCGCGGTCGAGGTCGAGGTCAGTGCTACTGGTCGCCGCCATCTTTTCCGTCCTTGGGCGTTTTTGCCTGCAGCGTCTTCAGGTAGTCGTCGAGCCGATCGAGGCTCGCGTCGAAAAAACGGCGGTAGGCATTGAGCCACGCGTCGATGTCCTGCAGCGCCTGCGGCTCGATCCGGCACGGCCGCCATTGCGCCGCGCGGGAGCGCGCGATCAGGCCGGCGCGCTCCAGCACTTTGAGATGCTTGGAGACCGCCGGAAGGCTCATGGCGAAAGGCTTGGCGAGCTCCGTCACCGAAGTTTCGCCCAGCGCCAACCGCGCCAGAATCGCGCGGCGGGTGGGATCGGCAGAGGGCCGAGAAGGCGGCGTCAAGGGACAATTTAACCATCCAGTTAAATAACTAATTGGTTCAATACATTGTCGCAAAAAGACTGTCAAGCGCCATTGAAACGCAGAAACTATCAATCGTTCCAGCTCGCCATGACGACCAAGGAGCGCCACTGCTAGAACCCAGCATGTCCTTCATCCGCATTTATCTTCGCGTCCTCGGCCTGCTGCGTTCGGAATCGCGGCTCGCTTTGATGCTGGCGCTCGCCAACATCGTGCTGGCGGCGGCGCAATTCGTCGAGCCGGTGCTGTTCGGCCGCATCGTCGATGCGCTGTCCGGCGCGCTGCCGGCGGGACTCGGGCCGGCGGCCCGGATGCTGGCGCCGCTCATGAGCGCCTGGGTCGGCTTCGGCCTGTTCATCATCCTCGCCGGCACGCTGGTCGCCTGGTTCGCCGACCGGCTCGCGCACCAGCGCCGCAACCTGGTGCTCGCCGATTATTTCGAGCACGTCTTGCAGCTTCCGCTTGCCTACCATTCCGGCGAGCATTCCGGCCGCCAGATGAAGATCATGCTCGCCGGCACCGACACATTGTGGTGGCTATGGGTGTCGTTCTTCCGCGAGCATTTCGCCGCCTTCGTCTTCATCGCCATCCTGCTGCCGGCGTCGCTTCTGTTGAACTGGCGGCTGGCTTTGCCGCTGATCGGCCTGTGCATCGGCTTCACCGTGCTCACCGTCATCGTCATGCACACGGCCTTTGCTCTGCAGCGCGAGGTCGAGCGCCACTACTCCGATCTCGCCGAGACCGCCGCCGACGCGCTCGGCAATGTCGCGCTGGTGCAGAGCTATGCCCGCGTCGAGCTCGAAGTCTCCGCCTTGAAGTCGCTGGTGAACTCGCTGTTGCGCGCGCAGATGCCGGTGCTGTCGTGGTGGGCCGTCGCTGCCGTGCTCACCCGGGCCGGCACCACGCTGACGCTGCTCGTCATCCTGTTGGTCGGCACTTACCTGAAACTCGTAGGCCTTGCTTCGGTCGGCCAGATCGTCAGCTTCATGAGCCTGTCGGCTTTGCTGATCGTACGGCTGGAACAGGCGGTGAGCTTCGCCAACCGGCTGTTCATCGATGCGCCGAAACTTGCCGACTTTTTCGGCGTGCTCGACACCGTTCCCGCCGTGCGCGACCGGCCGGATGCGGTCGATCCCGGCCGCGTGCGCGGCCTCGTCGAATTCAACGACGTATCGTTCTCCTATGACGGCAAGCGCTATGCCGTGGCCGATTTAAGCTTTACCGCGTTGCCCGGCGACCGCGTGGCTTTGGTCGGGCCGACCGGCAGCGGCAAATCGACCGCGCTCGCGCTGTTGCATCGCGCTTTCGATCCGCAATCGGGCTGGATCAAAGTCGACGGCGTGGACATTCGCGACCTCACGCTGACAGGGCTACGCCGCAATATCGGCGTCGTGTTCCAGGAGACGCTGCTGTTCAACCGCTCCATCGCCGAGAATCTGCGGGTCGGCAGTCCCGACGCGGGCGAGGATGCGTTGCGCGAGGCGGCGGCGCGCGCCCAGGCGCTCGAATTCATCGACCGCAATCCCGAAGGCTTCGAGGCCCGGATCGGCGAGCGCGGCCGGCTCCTCTCCGGCGGCGAGCGGCAGCGGCTCGCCATCGCCCGGGCTCTGCTCAAGGACCCGCCGATCCTGATCCTCGACGAGGCGACCAGCGCGCTCGATCCGCTGACCGAGGCACGGGTCAACCTCGCGCTCGACGAAGTGATGAAGGGCCGCACCACGTTCGTCATCGCCCATCGGCTGGCCACCGTGCGCGGCGCAAGCCGCATCCTGGTTTTCCAGAAACGGACGCATCGTCGAGGCTGGCACTTTCGAGGAGCTGCAACGCCACGGCGGCTTTTTCGCCGAGCTGGTGGCGGCGCAGTTCGGGTCATCACCTCTCCCCGCTGCGCGGGGAGAGTCGAGCGAACGCAGTGAGCGAGGGTGAGGGGGCCTCTCCGCAATTCTGAGCCCAGCGGAGAGGCCCCCTCATCCCGACCTTCTCCCCGCGAGCGGGGAGAAGGAGCAGTTAGCGCAGCCGCTCCAGGATACTGACGTAATTGGCGACCGCGGCGCCGCCCATGTTGAATATGCCGCCGAGCCTGGCGTCCTTGATCTGCATGTCGCCGGCTTTGCCGGTGAGCTGCATCGCGGTGATCGCGTGCATCGAGACGCCGGTGGCGCCGATCGGATGACCCTTTGCCTTGAGGCCGCCGGACGGATTGATCGGCAGCCGGCCGTCCTTGGCGACGGTGCCGTCGGCGATGACGCGCGCGCCCTGCCCTTCCGGCGCAAGACCCATCGCCTCGTATTCGATCAACTCGGCGATGGTGAAGCAGTCATGCACTTCGGCGAAGGATAAATCCTTGAGCGCGATGCCGGCCTGGTGCTAGCGCGCGCTGCCACGCCAGCGCGCAGCCTTCGAATTTGAGAATGTCGCGCCGCGACATCGGCAGAAAATCCTGCACATGCTGCGCGGCGCGGAACACGACCGCCTTGTCGAACGTGAGCGCGGTTTCGACATCGGCGAGAACGAGCGCCGCCGCCCCGTCCGAAACGAGCGAACAGTCGGTGCGCTTGAGCGGGCCGGCGACCAGCGGGTTTTTCTCGCTTTCGGCGCGGCAGAAATCGTAGCCGAGATCCTTGCGGATCTGCGCATAAGGATTGCCGACGCCATTCTTGTGGTTCTTGGCGGCAATGCGGGCGAGCGCATCCGACTGGTCGCCCCAGCGCTGGAAATAAAGTCCGGCGATCTTTCCGAAAATGCCGGCGAAGCCGCCGTCGATATCGGCTTCCTCGCGCACATAGGACGCTTTGAGGAGGTTCTGGCCGATCTCGGCCGCGGGCGTGGTCGTCATCTGCTCGACGCCGACCACAAGAACGATACGGGCCGCGCCGGCGGCGATCGCTCTGAGCCCCTGATGCACCGCGGCCGAACCGGTGGCGCAGGCGTTCTCGACGCGGGTGGCGCGCTTGAAACGCAGATCGGGCGAGGCCTGCAGCACCAGCGAGGCGGTGAAATCCTGCGCCGAGAAGCCGGCGTTGAAATGGCCGAGCACGATCTCGTCGACGTCCTTTGCCGCAATTGCGGCATCGGCCAGCGCTTCGGTCGCGACCCGCACGATGAGGCTTTCGACGGTCTCACCGGCGAGCTTGCCGAAGGGCGTATGCGCCCATCCCACGATGCAGGCCGTCATAATTGGTTCCTCATCCACCTTGCCGAATTTTCGGCGCTTTTCCTTGACTTAACGGAACCCTGAAAAATCCACACGGCCTTTAAGGATACCGCTATTGGCCTTTGCCTTCGAGGCCGGCTTTGGTTAGATAGTGCCGCGCCCACGCTTCGTGAACCTTCCGTGCCACCTTCGCGGCCCCATCGACGCTGAACTGGGCCCGACCAACCGAACGGACCGCGACACGTGCATTGTAAGAGATTCAGCCGGGCGCCGCTGCTCGGTTTTGTTCTGGGCTCCTTTGCGATAGGCGGTTTCGCCCTCGGCTGCATTGCGGCGGCAACGCCGGCGCGATCCGAAGCGCTCATCCTGGTGGACGCCGCTACCGGCAAAGTGCTGCGCGCCGAGAACGCCACCTATCCGTGGTATCCGGCTTCGGTGACGAAGCTGATGACGCTCTACATGACGCTGTCCGCCATCCGCGATCATCGCATCACGGGCGATACGCTGTTCACCGTCTCCGCCAATGCGTCGGCGCAGTCGCCGACCAAAATGGGCTTTCCGATCGGCACCCAGGTCACCGTCGATAACGCCATCAAGATGATGATGGTGAAATCGGCTAACGACATGGCGGTGCTGCTGGCCGAAGGCGTCGGCGGTTCGATCGACGATTTCGCCCAGCAGATGACGGATACCGCGCATCGCCTCGGCATGTCGGAATCGAATTTCGTCAATCCGAACGGCTTGCCCGCCGACGGCCAGATCATTTCGGCGCGCGATCTCGCCATCCTCGCCCGCGCGCTCATTCACGAATTCCCCGACTACAGCTATTACTGGCACATCCCGGCGATCAAATACGGCCACCGCGTGGTGCGCAATTACAACCCGCTGATCGGCCGCTATCCGGGCGCCGACGGCATGAAGACCGGCTTCATCTGCGCCTCGGGCTTCAATCTGGTCGCCACCGCGACGCGCGGCAACAAGCAATTGATTGCGGTCGTGCTCGGTGCGCCGTCCGGCGCGGCGCGTGCGGTCAAGGCTGCGGAAATGCTGGAGAACGGATTTGCGCAGAATCCGCTGTCGTGGCTGACGCCGTCGCTCGGCACCGTCGATGCACTCGCCCCGATCGACGCCGCTCCGCCGAACCTGAAAGACGAAATGTGCGGCGGCCATCGCAAGCGCGCCGCCGCGGAAGAGGCCGACGCCGATGCCGACAGCGCCACGGCGCCCGCCGACAGCAATGACAGCGCCGGCACGCCGAAATTCTCCGTGCTGTTGTCGGCGCTGCGCGCACCGACGCCGAAGAATCTTCTCGCCGATGCCGGGCCGGTAACGCCGGTCGTGGTCTATACCGGGCCGACGCGCACGCCGGCCGAGATTGCCAACCTCGCGGCAATGCCCGAGGCCGCCGAACCTGCCGGCAAGAAAAAGAGCAAGCACAAACCGGCGACCGCCAAAGGCAAAGACGGCAAGTCGGCGGATGCGAAACCCGCGGACGGCAAAGCCCAGGCGGCCAAGCCTGCGGACAGCAATGCGGCCGCCGCGCCGCGGGTGCCGTGGACGCCGATGTCGTCCTCGGCGCTGGCGGCCAGTCCGCCTCCGGATCTGAAGGCCGACGCGGCCGCGCCGCTGCCGGTAGCGCCCGCGAAGCCCAAGCCAGCCACCGCGAATTTCGCGCAGTAGCCAACTACCGCCGGGCGACCCACCCGCGCACATTGAGAAGTTTTTGGGTAAGATCGTCGCGTAGGGGCACCTATCGATGGTCGATTATTATCCGGCGCTTTTGCATGCCGTGAACGCACCGGGCGCGGGTGACGAGGAATGGCGTCGCGGTGTCTACCAGCGCGCCCGGCAAATGCTGACGGATCGTCTGCGCGCGCGGCAACCGCCGGCATCGGCGGCCGAGATCGTGCGCGAGCAGTCGGCCCTCGACGCCGCCATCGAGCGTGTCGAGGCCGAAGTGGCGTGGACCGAGCACGGCGTCGCCGCCCCGGAGCGAGGCCCGATCGTGTCGCCGTCCCGCTTTGGCGGCGCGGTTTGTATCGTGCTTGCCGTGATTGCCGCCGCGCTCGGCGCCGGTGGCTACGTCACCTGGGTGGAAACCAGGCAAAAAACGGCGCCCCCGGTTGCTACCAGCCAGACGCCGCAAGCGGCGCGGACGGCGGCGAACGGCGAACTCGCGCCCGGCGTCGACGGCGGCGCGTCGGATCCCGACATGGCTTATGTGTTCCGGCGCCAGCCGACGTTCTATCGAACGCTGCTCCCGGCCGGGACCATCATTGTCGATAAGCTGCAGCGCTTTCTTTATCTCATTCAGCCGAACAATGTGGCGGTGCGATACGGCATCGCGGTCGGCGCGCAATGCGCCGATCTCGATGGCCTGCGTCATATCGCCAGCATGACGGAATGGCCAACCTGGCAACCGCCGCCGGGAATGTTGAATCGCAATCCGGGCCCGATGCCGGGCGGCCCCGGCAATCCGTTAGGCGCCCGCGCGCTTCAGCTCGACGACGGGTCGTCGCGCATCAACGGCACCAACGCGCCGAAGACGATAGGCAACGCCGTCAGCTTCGGCTGCATCCGCCTCGACAACGACGACATCGTCGACTTGTACGGTCGCGTGCAGGTGTCGACGTCGGTGGTGGTGAACTAGTTATTCGGCGCCTTATTCGGTCGTTTACTGCACGCTGCGGTCCAACAGCTCAATCGACACGCCCTCCGGCGCGCGGATGAAGCAGATGCGCACGCCCGGCCGCACCGTGGTCGGTTCGCGGGTGAATTCGACACCTTTTTTCTTGAGATCGGCGGCGATCGCGTCGATGCCGCTCACCGACAGGCCGAAATGATCGAGACCGCGATACGGGATGCTCGGCGCGCCATTGGTGCCGTCGCCGTCCGCCACCGGCGCGATGAAAATATTGGCGCCGCCGAGCTTGAGATCGATGCGCGGCTTGCCCTGCTGGGTGGTGCGAACGACCTCGGCGCCGAGCATTTTTTCGAACCACTGCGCCATCCCCTCCGGATTGGCGGTGCGAAGATGAATGTGGTCCCAGGTGAATTTGGAATTTTCGTGTTGCGCCATGATGCGTTGTCTCCCTGTTTGGATTATTCAGCGTATTTGAAAGTTAGGACATCCCACCCGGCAATTCCATCGGAATCCGCGGTCAGTTGCGGAACGGTTTTGGGTCGGCGGGCGGCGGGACCGCTTGCGGTTGGCCCGGTACAACGAGCCACCCGGCTTTGCCGACTTCCACCTGCAGCATTTGCAAAAGGCGCTGCAACTCGTCGCGTTTGACCAGTCCCGCCGCGCCTTCTTCGCTTAAGCCGCGCAATTCCAACCGAAAGGCATCGCCCTGCTGCGAGATCGTCAGCCGCTCGGCAAGCTCGGCACCGCTCGCGCTCGATTGCAACACGGCCGGCGGCGTCATCGACATCGCGCCCGCGGTCTTGGCGATGGCGGCTTCGCGCTCGAAGGCAACGGCCTCGCTGCGAAAATCGGCCGGCGCGCGTTGCGCCAGATCGGATTTGCTGGCGAGATAGCTCGCGGTGCGTCCGAGCACCGCCAGAGAAAGCCGCCGCGTCAGCCAGCACGACCACGCGGCCGGCCCGCCGGCATTGATCGCGGTCATGATCCGGTCTTCTCGGGGCACGTAAACGAAGGTGACGTTGATCAGGCCGCGCAGCATGAATTTCGGCGCCTTTGTCTCACTGGACCAGTTCCGGCCATGGCACGATCGTGGATTTTACCGTCTTCATGGCAATGGCATCGGCAACCGCGCGGCCGATTCCCTCTTCGGAAAACGGATACAGCGTCTGCATATCGAGCCACGGATATTTGGCGCGTGCGCGGTACAACATGTCAACGCCGAGCGGCAGATCATTGCCGGTGAACGCCCAGGAACCCAGCAGGTTGATGTCCTTGACGCAGAAGCGGTGCCAGGAGGTCATGATCGAGCCGGCATCGGTGAACTGGCCCATTTCGACGTAAGTGCCGCCATCGCGCAGGAATTCGACGCCCTCCGGCCCGGCGCTTGGATGGCCGGAGCAATCCATGACCAGATCGGCGCCGAAGCCGCCGACGATGTCGCGCACACGTTTTACTCGCTCATCGGCAGTCTTGAACTCGTCGATGTTCACCGTCGCTTCGGCGCCGAATTTGCGCGCGAGCTGCAGCCGCGGCGTCTCCGGCGCGCCGACACAGATCACGCGGCCGGCGCCCATTTCCTGCGCCGCCGCCACAGCGAGAATGCCAATCGGGCCCGACCCCTGAATGATGACGGTGTCGCCCCAGGTGAACCCACCGGCACGCGTGGCGCGATTAAGCGCGCGGACGGAGGAGGTCAGCGGCTCGGACAGAGCGCCCAGCCGCAGCGGCATGTCATCGGGTAATTTGTAAATCTTCGTGCCCGGCAGCATGTCGAGATCGACATAAACATATTCCGCGAAGCCGCCCCACAGATGCGGCGGCTTGTCGAAACCGAGATAACGGCCGTAATAGACCGGCGTCAGGCATTTGTTGGCGCTTTGCGGATAGTGGATGCAGTAATAGCAATGTCCGCACGGCATCAGCGGCGGGATCATCACCTTCGATCCGACCGTCAGCGGCTTGCCCATAAAATCTTCCTTGAACGCGCTGCCGACTTCGACCAGCACGCCGCCGAGTTCATGGCCGAGCGTGAACGGCCACGGCAGCTGCTTTGGCCAATGACCTTTGAGGATATGCAGATCGGTGCCGCAAACGCCGCAGGCCCCGACCTTGATCAGGGCTGCGTTGTTGCCGACTTTCGGCCAGGGAACGCTGCGGATCACTGGCGCCGCGCCGGGGCCGGCGAAGGTCGAGACGCGGATCTGCTCCATGGCTTTTCTCGCTACATTAAACGTGCAACGGCGCGTCGGTGACTTGCTGCAACGCATCGAGCGTGAGGCCCGGCACCATTTCGCGCACCGCGAAGCCGCCTTCGGTGACATCGAGCACGGCGAGATTGGTATAGACGCGCTTGACGGCGCCAATTGCGGTGAGCGGATAGCTGCAGCGGCGCACCAGCTTGCTCTCGCCGGATTTGGTCTGGTGCTCCATCAGCGCCCAAAGCTGGCGGGCGCCGGCGGCGAGGTCCATGGCGCCGCCGACGGCGGGCGCGGTGTCGTTCTCCGACGTCGACCAGTTGGCGATGTCGCCGTTCTCGGCGACCTGAAAGGCGCCGAGTACGCACAGATCGAGATGGCCGCCGCGGATGAGCGCAAAACTGTCGGCGTGATGCATGTACGATCCGCCGGTGCGCAGCGTGACATATTGCTTGCCGGCATTGATCAGCCAGCGGTTGATTTCGCCTTCGCCCGGCGCCGGGCCCATGCCGAGTACGCCGTTCTCGGAATGAAAAATGACCTCGCGCTCCGCCGGCACATGATCGGCGATCTGCAGCGGAGCGCCGATACCGAGATTGACATACCAGCCTTCGGGAATGTCGCGCGCGACGCGCGCCGCCATCTCGACGCGGCTCAACGGCTTGCAGGCAGTCAGAATGCTCACCGTGTCCTCCTCACGTCGCATCCCCTTCAGGCGATTGTCGGTTCGCCATAGGGCACGTGCAGCACGCGATTGACATAGATGCCGGGCGTGGCGATTTTTTCCGGATCGAGCGCACCCAGCTCCACGATGTGCTGCGCCTGCACGATCGTCAACTTCGCCGCCGCCGCCATGATGGGGTTGAAATTGCGGGCCGACGACAGATAGGTCAAGTTCCCCCAGCGGTCGGCCTCCCAGGCCTCGATCAGCGCGACATCTCCCGGCAGCGCGTGTTCGAGCAGATAGAGGCGGCCGCCGATCTCGCGCTCTTCCTTGCCGTGCGCGAGCTTGGTGCCGACCGCGGTCGCGGTATAGAACGCCGGAATGCCGGCGCCGGCTGCGCGCATGCGTTCCGACAGCGTGCCCTGCGGCACGATTTCGAGCTCGATTTTGCCGGCGCGGTAGATTTCCTCGAATACGACGGAGTTGGCGCTGCGTGGAAAGGTGCAGATGATCTTCCGCACCCGGCCAAGCTCAAGCAGCCGCGCCAGACCGACGCGGCCGACGCCGGCATTATTCGCCACCACCGTCAGATCTTTGACGCCGTATTCGATCAAACCGTCGATCAGCGCGTTGGGCTGGCCGATACTGCCGAAGCCGCCGATCAGCACCACTGAGCCGTCGCGGATTCCGGCCATCGCGTCGGCCATCGATTGCACGAGTTTATCGATCATCGCAGGCGTTACTTGCCGACTACGCGCGCTTTGGCCTCGTCGGCAAAGGCCGGCATCAACTCGCGGGCGAACCGGCGCAAGCTGTCGTGCGCCGGACCGCCGCCGTTGAGCAGGATGTAACCGACGCCGAGCCCACGCAGCTTTTCCAGCTTGGTCCCGATTTCATCCGGCGTGCCGTAAAGCGCGCTTCTCCTCGCTCGCCTCGCGGGTATCGGAGAATGCCATGATGCTGGCTTTGCTTTTGGTGCCGTCCGGCGCTTTCGAGATCGCTTCGAGCCGGCGCTGCGCTTCGAGCCGGCGTTCCAGCGCGGCTTCCTTGTCGGCCGCGTCCTTCGCCACGTAATAGGCGCGAGCGACGCCGACATCCATCGGATCGAAAGCGCGGCCGCGTTTCTCCACCTCGGCCTTGAAGATAGCGATGCGCTCGGCCACCGTTTCGAACGAGGCGAACTGATCGAGCAACAGATTATAGCCGCGCGCGGCAACCTGGCGGATCGAATCCGGACTGCCGGCGCCCATCCATATTGGCGGATGCGGTTTCTGCGCCGTCGGCGGCTCGACGATGACGTCCTCGAATTTCCAATACGTGCCGTGATGCGAGAAGCGCTGCTTCGACGTCCAGGCTTTGAAGATAACGTCGAGCGATTCATTGAAGCGCCCGTCGGCTTCCTCGATCGGCACGCAGAAACCGGCGAATTCGTTGTGGCGATAGCCCTTGCCGACGCCGAAATCGAGCCGGCCGCCCGACAGAAGGTCGATCGTCGCCGCCTGTTCGGCAACCAGAACCGGATTGTGCCAGGGCAGCACCAGCACCGCGGTGCCAAGCCGCAATGTCCTGGTTTTCGCCGCCACCCAGGTGAGCAGCGAAAGCGACGCCGACACCTGGCCGAAGCCGGTGAAATGATGCTCGACCAAGAAGGTCGAATGATAGCCGAGCGCCTCGGCCTCGATATTGTATTCGACGAATTGCTTGTAGCCCTGGCCGGAATCGACGTCCGGCCCGCCGTGGCGGGCGGTGGCGCTGCCGAATAGGCCGAACCGCATGAAGGACGTTCCCTGCTTTGCGGCGGTAATGTAGCGCATGGCCGCCGGCCGGAGCTATAGTGCCGCCGGGAGGAAATCCAACGATGTTGCACCGTATTGTTGCCGCCGGGCTTGCGACGAGCGCGCTGGCGCTGCGTCTTTGCGTTGCCGCCTCCAGCGGCTGCTGCAAGACTATCCGGCCCGCCCGATCACAATGATCGTGCCCTATCCGGCCGGCGGCGGCGTCGACGCGATGGGCCGCCTGGTCGGGCAAAGGCTGTCGGTGGCGCTCGGCCAGCAGGTCGTGATCGAGAATCGCGGCGGCGCCGGCGGCATGATCGGCACCCGCGATGCGGCGAAAGCCGAGCCGGACGGCTATACGATCGTGATGCTGCTCACCGGCATCAGCCTCGGCGAAAATGCCGGCTACGACGTCAACAAGGATTTCGCGCCGATCGGGCTTGTCGCCTCGACGCCCATGATCGTCGACGCCAATCCGTCCTTCCCGGCCAATTCACTGAGCGACGTGATCGCGTTGGCGAAGAAGGATCCCGGCAAATATTCCGCCGGCACACCGCCGGCGCCGACCGTCAATTATTTCGCCGCGTTGCTGTTCAACCAGATGGCCGGCGTCGATATCACCATTGTCACCTACAAAGGCACCGGCCCGCTCACAACCGATCTGCTGGGCAACCATGTGCCGCTCGGCTTCAATACGATTCCGGCTTCGGTCAGCCAGATCGCCGCGGGACAGCTGCGCGGCCTCGCGGTGTCGAGCACGACGCGTTCGGCAGCGCTGCCCGGTGTGCCGACCTCAGCCGAGTCCGGCCTGCCGGGTTTCGAAGCGGTGCAGTATTACGGTCTCGCCGCACCGGCGGGAACGCCGCGCCCGATCGTCGATCGGCTGAACAAGGAATTGCAGACGATCCTGAAGTCCGACGATACCAAGAAACTCATGATCGACCTCGGCAGCGAACCGACGCCCGGCACGCCCGAAGATTACGCCGCCAATATCCAGCGCGAGGAAGGCAAGTGGGCGGCGCTGATCAAGAAGCTCGGGCTGAAGATCGAATGACGGTCAGGCGGGCCTGAACATCGGCACTGGCGGGCCGTCCTCCGTCGCCGCGAAAACCACGCTGACCGGCTGCCCAATGCGCAACGCGTCGAAATCGCAGTCGACGACGTTGGTCAGCATGGTCGGCCCTTCGGCGAGCGTCACATAGCCGATCGCATAGGGCTCCTTGGCGCGGCGCATGACGCTGAACGTGTAGATCGTGGCTTTGCCGGACGCTTCGCGCCATTCGACCTGGCCGCTGTCGCAGAACGGGCAGATCGCGCGCGGGTACCAATGCGCCTTGCCGCAGGCGGTACAGACCGGCACGACAAAACGATTTTCCCGCGCGGCATCCCAAAACGCCTGTGTCTCCACCGTCACCACGGGACCCGGAATTTTTCTCGTCGTCGCCATCACTCCCGCTCCATGATCAGCGTCGCGCTGCAATGGCGTGTGCCGAGCTGCATGCCGGTGCCTTGCGCCAAAGCGAGATCGCAGGTCTTCACCTGCACCGCCGGCTGCGCCTCGCCGCGCAACTGCCGCACCGCCTCGATCACCTTGGTCATGCCGCCGCGATTGGCGGGATGGTTGTTGCACAAGACCGCCGCCATCGGTGTTGAACGGCAATTTGCCGGTGCCGGAAATCAGATTGCCGTCGGCGACGAATTTGCCGCCGGCGCCCTTTTCGCAAAAGCCCAGGTCTTCGATCTGGATCAAGACGGTGATGGTGAAGCTGTCGTAGATCGAGGCATATTTGATGTCGGCCGGTTTCACGCCCGCCTCGGCGAAGGCGGCCGGTCCCGAGCGCGCCGCGCCGGAGGTGGTGAGATCGAACGTGCCGCCGGCAAGATGCTTCACCGTTTCGCCGGCGCCGGCGATCTTGACGAGCGGCCGTTTGAGTTTTTTGGCGATCTCCGGCCGCACCACGACCAGCGCGCCGCCGCCGTCTGAGATGACGCAGCAATCGAGCCGGTGCAGCGGATCGGCGATGACCGGCGAATTGATCACGTCGGCGACGGTGACGACCTCCGGCAGCATGGCGTTCGGATTGTGCTGGGCGTGGTGCGAGGCGGCGACCTTGATCCAGGCGAGCTGCTCGCCGGTGGTGCCGTATTGATGCCGGTGCCGCATCGCGCACATGGCGTAGCCGTTGGCGGTGGTCAGGCCGTAGGGAAACTCCCACCCGGCTTCCGGCTGGTTCGGATCGCGCAACCGCGGCGTGGTGCCGGTCGCCATACCCTCCGAGCGCGGCCGCCCGGCGAGCGTGATCAGCGCCACGTCGCATTTGCCGAGCGCGATCGCCTCCGCGGCATGGGCGGCGAGCGCCACATAGGAGACGCCGCCGAGCTCGGTGGAATCGACGTGGCGGAGCTTGAGATTCATATATTCGGCCATCGACGCCGGTCCGGGACCGGGCGCGTCGCCGGCGCAAAAATAGCCGTCGACGTCGGCACGGGAGAGCCCAGCGTCGGCGAGCGCGCCGAGCGCCACTTCGGCATGAAGCTGCGCCACCGTCTTGTCCGGCGCGTGCCGCGTCGGATGCTCGTAGGCGCCGGCGATATAGGCCTTGCCCTTGATCGTCATGGCCGGCGACGGTAGCCCGGATTGAGCGACAGCGAAATCCGGGTACAACAGACAGAGAAAAAGGAGAAGCGACACATGGAGCTGGGACTGAAGGGCAAGACCGCGCTGGTGACCGGATCGAGCCGGGGCATCGGCCGCGGTGTCGCGCTCGCTCTGGCCACCGAGGGATGCGATGTGATGCTGACCGGCCGCGACAAAGCGGCGCTCGACGACGCCGCGAAGACGATCCGCGACAACGGCCGGCGCGCCGCCGTCGCCGTGCTCGATCTGCGCGAGCCGGACGGGGCCGGGCGGCTTATCGAGCAAGTCAAAAGCGAGTTCGGCGGCCTCGACGTCCTGGTCAACAACGCCGGCGCCACCAAGCGCGGCGATTTTCTGGCGCTGACCGACGCCGACTGGCAGGACGGCTATACGCTGAAATTCTTTGGCCATGTGCGGCTTGCCCGCGCTGCGTGGCCACTGTTAATGGAACGGCGCGGTTCGCTGATTGCGATTGGCGGCACCGGCGGACGCAAGCCGACCGCGGAGTTCACCATCGGCAGTTCGGTCAATGCCGCGGTTGCCGCGTTCAGCAAATGTCTCGCCGATCGCGGCAAGGAGGACGGCGTGCAGGTCAACTGCGTGCATCCGAGCATGGTCGAGACCGACCGGTTGTGGCGGCGCATTAAAGCCGAGATGGAGCGCACCGGCTGGGCGGAAGACAAAACGCGCAAGGAAATGTGCCGCGACTTCGGCATCACCCGCTTCGGCAAGGTCGAAGACGTCGCCGACCTCATCACCTTCGTCGTCTCCTCGCGCGCGACCTGGCTGCATGGCGCCACCATCGATCTCGACGGCGGTGAGATTCCGGTGCTGTGAGTCATCGTCATTCCGGGACGCGCGCCCCGCGAACCCGGAATCCATAACCACGGAGAGCGAGGCTTCCGACGTGAGCGCGAGAATCGTGAGACTGGTGACTATGGATTCCGGGCTCCTCGCGGAGCCTGTCATCGGGCCGCGCGACTTCGCGCGGGCCCGTTGGCTCGGCCCTGGAATGACGGAGCCATGAACGTTCTTTTCACCCCGGCGCGCATCGGTCCGGCCGAAATCAAAAACCGCGTCGTCATGCCGCCGATGACCACGCGGACGGCAGATGCCGAGGGTTTCGTCACCGACGACTCGATCGCCTATTACATGGCGCGGGTGCGCGGCGGCACCGGCCTCATCACCGTCGAGATGGCGTCGCCGGAAAAAGCCGGCCGGCATCGCCGCCGCGAAATCGGGATTTACGACGATCGTTTTATCCCGGGCCTGACGCGGCTGGTCGATGCGATCCATCGCGGCGGCGCCAAGGCCTCGATCCAGCTCGGCCACGGCGGCGGCCATACCCGGATCGATATTTGCGGCGAGACGCCGGTCGCGCCATCGGCCATTCCGCATCCGGTCTATGAGACGACATTCGAAACCATCATTCCGGAGGAAATGACCAAGGCGCGCATCGCGCAATGCATCGACGCGCATGTCTCCGCCGCGCAGCGCGCACAAAAGGCCGGTTTCGATTGCGTCGAGATCCACGCCGCGCACGGCTACCTGATTTCGCAGTTCCATGCGCCGTTCGAGAACCGGCGCACCGACGAATACGGCGGCTCACTCGAAAACCGCGCCCGCTTCGGGCTTGAAGTGTTGCGCGCGGTGAAGACGGCGCTGCCGGACACCGGCGTCGTCTATCGGCTGTCGGTCGAGGACTTTTTCCCCGGCGGCCTGCTCTATGACGAGGGCCGCCAGATCGCGATCTGGGCCGCCAATGCCGGCGCCGATGCGCTGCACGTCACCGCCGGCCATTACCGCTCGCTGCCTTCGGCGCAGATCGTGCTGCCGCCGATGACCATGCCGGACGCGCCCTTTCTCGATCTTGCCGCCGACGTGAAAAAGCACGTCAGCGTGCCGGTGATCGCGGTCGGCCGGCTCGGCGATCCGGCTACCGCCGAAGCCGCCGTCGCCGGCGGCAAAGCCGACTTTGTCGCGCTGGGCCGCACCCTGCTCGCCGAGCCGCAATGGGCGGAAAAAGTACTGCGCGGCGAGCCGATCCGGCGCTGCCTCGCCTGTAATACCTGCATCAACGACATGCGCGGCGGCGCGCGCATCGGCTGCGTGGTCAATGGCGCCGCCGGCCGCGAGACTTTATTCGCCGAGCCGCACCCGCCGCGCCGCGAGCGCATCGCCGTGATCGGCGCCGGCCCCGCCGGGCTGACTTATGCCGCGCTGGTCGCCGCGGACAATGCGGTGACGGTTTTTGAGAAAAATTCGCACGCCGGCGGTACTTTCCGCTACGCGGGCAAGGCGCCGCTTTTTCAAGAGGTCGAGGCCAGCGAGCAAAGCTTTGCGCGCTATATCGCCGACATGGTGGCCGCCTGCGAATTCAACGGCGTCGTGTTCCGCACCTCGACCGACGTGACCGCTCAGCCGGACCTGCTGACGCCATTCGACCGCATCGTCATCGCCACGGGCGCTGAATATCGTTTTGGCCTGCGCGCGGCCGCCGAATGGATGCTCGACAATAATCTCGCGCGCGCCCCCGGCTTGGCGCAACTCTTCTCATGGCCGAAATTGCGCGACTGGTTCTATTACCGCGCGCGGCGCGCCACCGCCCGGCAGTTCGCGCCTCTGGCGCGGCCGGGACAAAGTGTCACCGTGATCGGCGATGCGGTCCGCGCCGGCAAGAGCAAACAGGCGATCGCCAGCGCCTTTGACGCCGCTTTGCTTTGCCCGTCTATCTGAGCGCCGACGAGATCGACGAGAATGTCGTCTTGAGCTTGGTGCCAAGCCCGGTGATGACTGGAATGATCGCCAGCGCGATGCCGGCCGCGATCAGTCCATACTCGATCGCCGTTGCGGCGCTCTCGTCTTTCAGGAACCTGATGATCAGACGCATCGCAGTGCCCTCTGTAATGCGTCTGATTTTCTAGATATGGAATCTTATTAGGTGCTTAAAACGCGTACGTAATTTGCCCGACCTGCAATGTGTCGCACCTAAAGGAATGCTTTACCGTCATAAGACATCCGATAAAACACCGTCCGCCTGTGAATTAATCGGCGTTGTGCGCTGCAAAAACTAGGCGCGCCCCGCCAGCTTGCGCGCGGCGTCGAGGTGGCCGTAGCTGCGCACCGGCGCGCACATCAGGAAGCGATAGCCTTCCTTGACGATGCGCTCGGCATTGTGCGTCTCGACATGCGGATGGCCGACGACGACGTTGGCCGCCTTGCAGGTGTTGACGATCTGCGCCATCGCGTCGAGCACGACCTTGTGCTCGTACTGGCGCGGATAGCCGAGCTCCTGGGACAGATCGCCCTCGCCGATCAGGATGGCGCCGATGCCCGGAACATTTTTGAGAATGTCTTTCAGGTTGTTGATGCCCTCGGTGTCCTCGATCATCAGGATGACGAAAATCTCGCCCTTGGGATTGAGCGGCCAC
This sequence comes from uncultured Alphaproteobacteria bacterium, assembly GCA_963743395.1. Classification (GTDB taxonomy): domain Bacteria; phylum Pseudomonadota; class Alphaproteobacteria; order Rhizobiales; family Xanthobacteraceae; genus BOG-931. The sequence continues at coordinate 41,640 of CAVUPV010000005.1, read as the reverse complement.
ACGTCGGCGCGCTCGTAATAGTCCTGCTGGGTGAGGCCCCAATAGCGCACCGCCTGGGTCGGCCCGTCGCCGCGGATGCCGGCGGGCTCGTAGAGCGGCTTGTCCTTGAGACGCGGATAGCGGCAGGCGGCGACCGCGTTATAGGCCTGCTCGACATTGCTGATATGCGGCCAGATGATTCCGTAGGCGCCGAGATCCAGCACCTGCTTGGCGTGAAATTGCGCCTTCTCGCCGCCGTTCGGCGGGATGCGCACGTGCGGCGTGACGGCGGGCGCCAGCGAGCCGGACTTGGCGATCTGCGCGCGGTTGAGCATGTATTGCAGGCAATCGCGGAAGGCGCGGATGTCGTAGGCGTTGTGCTCCATCTCGTAGAAGACGCCGTCGTATTTCGCGGTAGCCAGCGCGACCGCGGATTCGACGTCGGCCGGCGAGAACGTCACCAATGCGTGTTGACCCTTTTCCAGCGCGCCTATGACGCCGTTGAGCCGCGGTAAGTCAGCCATTCCCTGGTCTCCCCGATGCGATAATTCGTCATCCTATCAGAATGTTGGCCCGGTTTGACAATCGCGCCCCGCGCCCTAGCATCGGGCCTCCTGAAACCCTTGTCTGCAGGCGTTCCATCATGATCATCGATTGCCACGGCCATTACACCACCGAGCCCAAGGACCTGCTGCGTTTTCGCAAAGACCAGACCGCAGCTGCGAACGCCAAGGACAAGACGGCGATGCCGTCGCGCGCGTCGCTCAAAATGTCCGACGACGAAATCCGCGAGAGCATCGAGCAGAACCAGCTCAAGCTGCAGCGCGAGCGCGGCACGGACCTGACGATCTTCTCGCCGCGCGCCTCGGGCATGGGCCATCATATCGGCGACGAGAGCGTGAGTCTGGAATGGTCGCAGATCTGCAACGACCTGATCGCGCGGGTCGTCTCGCTCTATCCGCAGAATTTCATCGGCGTGTGCCAGTTGCCGCAATCGCCCGGCGCCGATCCGAGCCACTCCGTCGCCGAGCTCGAACGCTGCGTCAAAATGGGCTTCATCGGCTGCAACCTCAATCCCGATCCTTCCGGCGGCTATTTCAACTCGCCGCCGATGACCGACAAATCGTGGTTTCCGCTGTACGAGAAGATGATCGAGCTCGACGTGCCGTGCATGATCCATGTCTCCGGCTGCTGCAACCCGGCGATGCACACCACCGGCTCGTATTACCTCAATGCCGACACCATGGTGTTCATGCAGGTCCTGCTGTCCGACCTGTTCAAGACTTTCCCCAAGTTGAAATTCATCATTCCGCATGGCGGCGGCGCGGTGCCGTTCCATTGGGGCCGTTTCCGCGGCATCGCGCTTAATAACAACAAGCCGGAGCTGGCCGAGATCATGGGCGGCAATATTTTCTTCGACACCTGCGTCTATCACCAGCCCGGCATCGATCTGCTCACCAAAGTGGTGCCGATCGACAATATCCTGTTCGCCTCGGAGATGGTCGGCGCGGTCAAGGGCAACGATCCAAGGACCGGGTTCGGCTTCGACGACACCAAGCGCTACGTCGACAAGGCGCCGATCAGCGACGCCGACCGCAAGAAGATTTTCGAAGACAATGCCCGCCGCGTTTACCCGAGGCTCAAGACCAGGACCGCTGCGAAGGCGACGGCATAAGGCTGATCGGCATTGGCGAAGGCTCCGAAAAAGACCGAGTCACGGCGGCAGGCCAAGACGCATATCGTCAGGCTCGGCCCGCGCGAAATCGAGACCCGCGGCCTCGCTCAAGGCTTCTGGACCGATCTTTACCATCGCGCGATGGGCGTCAATTGGCCGGTATTCTTCGGCACCGCTGCCGCGATCTTCGTCGCGCTCAATGCGATTTTTGCTTTGCTGTATTGGCTCGGCGATCAGCCGATCGCCAACGTCTCGCCCGATCTGCCGTTGCCGCTGAGCATGTTCTACTTTTCGATCGAGACGCTGGCGACCGTCGGCTACGGCGACATGCATCCGCAGACCAATTACGGCCATCTCGTCGCCACCGTCGAAATCTTCACCGGCATGAGTTTCCTTGCGGTGATGACCGGGCTGATTTTCGCCCGCTTTTCCCGGCCGCGCGCGCGCTTCATCTTCGCCAGGCATCCGGTGGTCACCACGCATCAAGGCCAGTGGACGCTGATGATCCGGGTCGCCAATGCGCGCGACAACACGATCTCGCAGGCGACCGCGCGGTTGTGGCTGTTCCGCATGGAACGCACGCTCGAAGGCCGTCAATACCGCCGCTACCACGAGCTGTTGCTCGAGCGCCGCGAGCATCCGATGTTCGGATTGAGCTGGAGCATCTTCCATACGATCGACGAAACCAGCCCGCTTTACCGCATGACGGCACAGGATCTGGCCGAAGTCGACGCCGCTTTCGCACTCAACCTGAGCGGTGTCGACGACAGCTCCGCCCAGCACCTCTATGCGCGGCAACTCTATTCGGGCCACGACATCAAGTGGCAGCACCACTACGTGGATATTTCGAGCATTTCGCCCGCTGGCCGCATGGTGATCGACTACAGCATGTTCCACGAGATCGAGCCGGAGGACGAGTGATTGCCAATCGAGCCCAGGAGATTCAGCCGCACTAGCCCGTCCGGCGCAACGAACTGCGGCCGATCCAGTTGCCAAGGGCTTTGACGAAGGCGTTGGGCCGGCCTTTCTCGTAGTCCATCGCGATGACGTGCCCGACCGGCGGGGCGGATGCGCTGCGGTGCCTGTTGCCGCCACGGACCGGCTTGGACTTTTCGCGCAGCGATTTCTTGACTGCGGCGAGCGCGATCGGACCGACATGGGTGAGGAACACCTTTTCGTGCGGGCGGGTCAGAGTATCGATAGCCTGCTTCAACGGCAGCCATCTCACCGATTTAACGTCGTCGGTCAGATCGCCAACCGGCGGCCCGGCGGCGCGCATCAGCCAGAACTGCACGATCTTGATCTTGCCCTCGGCCGGATAGGCCATCGAACCGAGAAACTGATGGACCGAGACATCGTGCCCAGTCTCTTCCAAAACTTCGCGCTTGGCGCCGACGCGGGGATGCTCGCGCGGCAGGAGCTTGCCCTTGGGCAGGACCCATGCCTTTTCCCGGCGCATCCGCACGACGGCAAAGCGCGGCCGGGTATTGCCGCGCAAGACAATTCCACCGGCCGCCAGAATCGGCGCGTGGCCTTTCGCCGAATCAGTCATGTCAAATTTATGCCGGACGGACATATCAAGGGCAAGCCGGAATTGTCGCAAACGGGTTCATTCCCAAGCGTTTCCGCCAATTATGAAACGCTGATGACAATCTTTCCGAAATGCTGGTTGGCCCGCATCACCGCCAGCGCGTCGGCGATGTCGGCGAGCTTGTAGGTCTTGTAGATCGGCAGCGACAGCGTGCCGGCTTCGATGGCCGGCCACAGATCGGCGCGGAGCAGGCGGTTGATCTCGCGGACCTCGTCGATGCTGCGGGTGCGAAACGTCACGCCGATATAGTCGATCCGCTTGAGCGCATGCAGGTCGTAATCGAACTCGCCCTTCATGCCGCCGAGCCGGCCGACATTGACGATACGGCCGAGGATGGCGGCGGCTTCGAGATTGCCGTTGGCGACACCGCCGGACACCAGATCGACGATCAGGTTGACGCCTTTGTCGCCGGTCGCCTTCCTGACCTCTTTCGGCCAATTCGGATCGCTGGAGTCGATCGCGACATCGCAGCCGTATTCCTTGAGCCGCGCGCGGCGCGCCGCACTGGTCGAGGTGCCCATGACCAGCGACGCGCCCATCAGCTTGGCGATCTGCATGCCCATCAGGCCGACGCCGGCGCTGGCGCCCTGCATCAGCATGGTCTCACCGCGCTTGAGCCGGCCGGCGGTGACGACGGCGTTGTGCATGGTTTGCAGCGCCACCGGGAAACAGGCCGCCTGCTCGTAAGTCATGTTGTTGCCGGGAATGCGATGCACCCGCCCGGCATCGGTGACGACACATTCGGCAAAGCCGCCTGGTGCCGAGCCCATGACGCGATCGCCGGCCTTGATGTCCTTGACGTCGCTGCCGACCGCTGTCGACCTCGCCCGAGCATTCCAGCCCGATCCGCGCGCCGACGCCGCCGACGCTGCCGTGCTGATGGCCGAGCGCGACCAACAGATCGGCGCGATTGAGGCTCGAAGCCCGCACCCGGATCAAAACCTCGTTCGGCTTCGGCTCGGGCTTGGCAATGTCGCGGATTTCGACGCCGCCTTCCCCGAGAACTGCTGCTTTCATTGTCGTTGGCATGGCGTTCCTCCCGTGCGCTTCGATATGCTATCGTCCACCCATGAATCAACTCGTCCGCCCGAAAATCGCCGCCTCGGTCTGCCCGCACGACTGTCCGTCGACCTGCGCGCTGGAAGTCGAGATTTTCGACGGGCGGACCATCGGCCGCGTCCGCGGCGCCGAGGACAATACTTATACGGCCGGCGTGATCTGCGCCAAGGTCGCGCGTTACGCCGAGCGCGTGTATCACCCCGACCGCCTCAAGCATCCGCTGCGCCGCACCGGCCCCAAAGGTTCGGGGCAATTCGCGCCGATCTCCTGGGACGATGCGCTCGATCTCGTCGCCGAGCAATTTGTGCGCGCCGAGGCCAAGCACGGCTCCGAAGCGGTGTGGCCCTACTACTATGCCGGCACCATGGGCTACGTCATGCGCGACGGCATCCACCGCCTGCGCCATGCCAAGAAATATTCCGGCTTCTTCTCCACCATCTGCGTCAATCCGGCCTGGACCGGATTCATCGCCGGCACCGGCAAGCTCGCCGGCACCGATCCGCGCGAGATGGCGAAGTCCGATCTGGTCGTGATCTGGGGCACCAACGCGGTCAACACCCAGGTCAACGTGATGACGCACGCGACGCGCGCCCGCAAGCAGCGCGGCGCCAAGATCGTCGCCATCGACATCTACATGAACTCGACCATGCGGCAGGCCGATCTGCCGGTGCTGATCCGTCCCGGGCACCGACGGTGCGCTGGCCTGCGCGGTGATGCATTGCCTGTTTCGCGACGGCAAGGCCGACTGGGATTATCTGGAACGCTACACCGACGCGCCGCACGAACTCGCAGCAGCATCTGCGCTCGCGCGATCCGGAATGGGCGGCGCGCATCACCGGCTGCGCGGTCGGAGACGATCGAGGCCTTCGCGCGGCTCGTCGGCGAGCGCAAGCGCGCCTATTTCCGGCTCGGTTACGGTTTCTCGCGCTCGCGCAACGGCGCGGTCAACATGCATGCGGCAAGCTGCATCGCCGCGGTGACCGGCGCGTGGCAGCTACGAAGGCGGCGGCGCCTTCCATAACAACGGCGCGATCTTTCATCTCGACAACAGCCTGATCGAAGGCAGCGACCTGCGCGATCCCTCGATCCGCATGCTCGACCAGTCGCGCATCGGGCCGATCCTCGACCGGCGACCGCGAAGGCGCTCCTCGGCGGACCGCCGGTCACCGCGCTGCTGATCCAGAACACCAATCCGGTCTCGGTGGCGCCCGACCAGGAGACGGTCAAGCGCGGCTTTGCCCGCGACGATCTGTTCGTCTGCGTGCACGAGCAGTTCATGACCGACACCGCCAAGGTCGCCGATGTGATCTTGCCCGCCACCATGTTCGTCGAGCACGACGACTTCTATACCGCCGGCGGCAGCCAATACATTCTGCTCGGGCCGAAGCTGATCGAGCCGCCCGGCGAATGCCGCAGCAACCACGAGGTGATCTGCGCGCTGGCCGAACGGCTCGGCGCCGAGCATCCGGGCTTTGCCATGACGCCGCGGCAACTGATCGATGCGACGTTGCAAAAATCCGGCTGGGGCACGCTCGCCGAGCTCGAGGCCAACCGCTGGATCGATTGCCAGCCGGATTTCGCCACCGCGCACTATCTCGACGGCTTTGCCTATCCGGACGGCAAATTCCGCTTCAAGCCGGACTGGCCGCAAGTGCCGTTCCGGCGCTGCGCACCGCACCGTCGCCTCCGATCCGATCCCGGCGTTGCCCGACCATTGGGAGGTGATCGAGGAGGCCGACACCGAGCATCCGTTCCGGCTCGCCACCTCGCCGGCGCGCGGCTTCCTCAATTCGAGCTTCACCGAAACGTCGACCTCGCTGGCCGCCGAGCGGCGTCCCGAAGTGATGATCCATCCCGAGCGACGCGGCAAAGCTTGCCGTGACCGACGGCGACGAGGTCATGCTCGGCAACCGGCGCGGCCAGGTGCGGCTGCATGCAAAACTGTTCGACGGCGTGCGCCGCGGCGTGCTGATCGCGGAATCGCTGTGGCCCAATTCGGCCTACGCCGACGGCCGCGGCATCAATACGCTCACCGGCGCCGATTCGATCGCGCCGTTCGGCGGCGCGGCGTTCCACGACAACAAGGTTTGGCTGCGGAAGCTCTCAGCGTAGCCCGGATAAGCGCAGCAATATCCGAGGTCTGATCCCGCATTTCGCTCCGCTCGTGCGGGCTACTCACGCCTGCGCCCGCGGAAAGCGCAGCGACGTGTCGGCGGCGGGAACGATGACCTTGCCGATCGGCCACAGCGCGATGCCGGCAAGCTTCAAATGCGCCCAGGCGAACGGAATGCCGATAATGGTGACGGCGAGCAGAATCGCCGTGATCAGATGGCCGAGCGCGAGCCACCAGCCGGCGAGGATGAGCCAGATGATATTGCCGAGGAAGCCGAACGTGCCGGTGCCGATATCCTGGCGACCGGTATACTCGGCGCGCGACACCGCCTTGCGGCCGAACGGCAGCAGCGCATAGGACGCGATGTTGAGCGCCGCCCAGGCCCAGGGCAGGCCGACGATGGTGATTGCCATGAGCGCGGCGGCAATCACCCAGCCGACGGCCATCCATAGGCCGCCAAAGACGATCCACAGGAGGTTCAGAAGGAAAGTCAAGGCCGGCATAGCTTACAGTATCTAGATTGGACCCGGCACCTTCAATAGGCATTGGCCGTCATTGCGAGCCAACGAAACCGCGCGAAGTCGCGCGTCCCGATGACAGGCTCCGCGAAGCAATCCAGTGGGCTGATCCGCTTGCTTATTGCTTCGTCGCTTCGCTCTCGCAGTGATGGAGACAATCAATCGAACAGCGCCACCGCGCGCGTCCAGCCGGCCGAGCCGGCTTTCACCTTGTGCGGGAAACAGGCGACGGTGAAACCGTGGTCCGGAAGCTGTTCGAGATTGCACAGCTTCTCCATATGGCAATACGGAATCTCGCGGCCGGCCTTGTGGCCTTCCCAGATGATCGACGGATCGCCGGTCTCCAGCCAGCGCTTGCGGATATGCGCGAACGGCGCGTCCCAGCCCCAGGCATCGATGCCGGCGACGCGAACGCCGCGCGAGGTGAGATAAAGCGTCGCTTCCCGGCCCATGCCGCAGCCGGCGGTGAGATATTCGTCGCTGCCGATGCACTCCGACGCCCGGGTATTGACCAGAACAATATCGAACGGCTTTAGCTCATGGCCGATGCGCTTGAACTCGGCTTCGACTTGCGCCGCCGTGACCACGTGACCGTCGGGCATTTTGCGGAAGTCGAGCTTGACGCCGGGGCGGAAGAACCAGTCGAGCGGCACCTGGTCGATTGTCATCATCGGCTTGCCGTCGATCGATTTCGACTGGAAATGATACGGCGCATCCATGTGCGTGCCGTTGTGCGTGGTGATCTGCACCTGCTCGAACGCCCAGCCTTCGCCGTCCGGCAAATCCTCAAGGCGCAGGCCGGGAAACTGCTCGCACAGCAGTCGGCGCGGTATCGGCGCCGGTGAGGTATTCTATCTTCGGCCGCATGAACGGATGATCGTAAACCGTCTCGTTCTCGAGCGGCGACGACAGGTCGATCATGCGGCCGGGCAGTTTCATCGATGCTCCTCGCGCGAAGCCTTACGGCTTGGCGCCCTTCGCCGGGTTCTGCGTATAGAGAGCGACTAGTTCGCCCTGAGCCAGGATTTTGCCCTTCATCGCATCCCGCACCGCCGGGCCGTCAAAGTCCTTTGGCAGACCGAGCGAGCTCACGCTCAGCGCATACACGGTGAAATGATAGTGATGCAGGAGGTCGTCGTTCCACGGCGGGCACGGCCCGTCATAGCCATAGTAATTTCCCTTCATCGTGTCGTTGGCGGCGAAGATCACGGTGTAGGTACTGAGACCTTTCAACCCGGCCGCGGACGGTGTTGCCGGCTTGCCGTGCGCCACGCGCGCATTGGAGTCGGCACCTTCCTTGATCGACGTAACGCCCGGTGGAATGTCGGCCAGAACCCAGTGGAAGTATTCGTGCCGCTTTATGTCGGCGGTCATCGTCACGCCTTCCTTGTTCATCATTTCGCGATGTTCCGCCGGCGAGTCGGTATCGTAAAGAATGACGGCGTAGGACTTGGTGCCATGCGGGCCTTTCGACCACGAAATGCTCGGATTGATATCCATGCCGGGGGTGGTGTGACCCTGAGCGGCCGGCGCGCAGAACGCGTATTTGTTCGCGAGCATTTCGCCATCCTTGATGGCGTCAACCTTCACTTTCAGTGTGGCGGCTGATGCCGGCATCACCGCTAGCGCCACCGCGCCTGCCGCCACCAAGCCAATGACGGCTATCTTCATCGCACTCATGCTTCCTCCCCTTTGTTCGGCCCTACCGGCCATTTAGTTCGAGTGGTCGGCGCTTACGAGCTCTTTTTGGGTTTTTTGGGTTTCTTGGGTTTTGGCTTGGCCGCTTGCAAACTGGCCGCCAGATCCTTGTCGACGATATCCGCGATCTTTTGCATGACCAGCGCGTGCAGACGCGGCGACTTCTCGATCGTCGTGTGCGACAGGGTGGAATCGGCAGTCAGATCGATATTGCTCAGCTCGCCCTTGAAATCCGGAGCCGGCGATACCTTTTTGCCAAAACCGTTGTTTTGATAGAAATTCACGAAATGCAGGACGTTCTTCGGCACCGGCTGCGGACTTGTCGCATCGAACGTCACGATCAGCTCGATCGGAATATTCTTCGCGTTGAGCTCGTTGGCAATCTGGAACGTCGCATCAGCGCCGAGCGAATGACCAATAACGACCACGATGGTCTTCTGGCCGCGCGCGTATTGCTCGGCAATGCGCCGCGCCACCGATTGCCAGCCGTTGGTACTATAGACCCGCGCGCTATAGCCCTGCCGATTGAGCTTATCGGTGAGCGTGTCCATACCGCGCGAAAAGATGTCGGCAAGTCCTCGCAGCAGATCGACCTGGACCTGCGACGCGGTCGGGGCCGGCGGCTTGGCGCTTTGAGCGAATGCAACGGTTTGAGGTCCCGCAGCCAGGCACACCGTGGCGAAAATGAACCCGGCGGCAAACAATCGGCGTAATGTGGCCATGGCGCCATTCCCGGCAAAATGCTGTGTTCCCGGATCAAAGCATACCGGTTATGGATGCGCCAGAAGAGTACGCTTATGATCCTGATCACCGGCGCGAGCGGCTTTGTCGGCGCCGCCGTCGCCAAACGTCTCGTCCAGGCGGGCCACGACGTCCGCGCACTGGTTCGTCCCACCAGTCCACGGTCGAACCTCGCCGGCTTGCGCCTTGAGATTGTCGAGGGCGATCTGCGCGATGCCGGTTCGCTCGCCCGGGCGATGAAGGATGCACAGTATCTCTTTCATGTCGCCGCCGACTACCGGCTGTGGGCGCGCAATCCGCAAGACATCGTCACCACCAATGTCGAGGGCACACGCGCGCTGATGACGGCGGCGCAGCGCGCCGGTGTCGAGCGGATCGTCTACACGTCGAGCGTCGCCACGCTTAAGGCGCGGCCCAATGGCGCACCGAGCGACGAGACTTTTCCGCTCGATCCCGCGCACGCGGTCGGCGCCTACAAATACAGCAAGGTACTCGCCGAGCGAGTGGTCGGGGCCATGGTCGCCGAGCGGGAATTGCCCGCCGTCATCGTCAATCCGTCTACGCCGATCGGGCCGGGTGACGTGCGGCCGACGCCGACCGGCCGCGTCATCGTCGAGGCGGCGGCCGGCCGCATGCCGGTCTATGTCGACACCGGGCTTAACCTCGTCCATGTCGACGACGTCGCCGCCGGCCATGTGGCGGCTTTGCACAAGGGCCGCATCGGCGAGCGCTATATCCTTGGCGGCCAGGACGTCCTGCTCGGCGACATGCTGGCCGAGATCGCGCGCCAGGTCGGTCGCGCACCGCCCAAGCTGCGCTTGCCGCGGTCGCTGATCTTTCCGATCGCCTATGGCGCCGAAGCGGTCGCGCGGTTTACCGGCCGCGAGCCGTTCGTGACCGTGACCGGATTGAAGCTGGCGAAGGACCGCATGTTCTTCAGCTCGGCAAAGGCGGAGCGCGAGCTCGGCTATCGGGCGCGGCCCTATGGCGAAGCCGTCGCCGAAGCCATCGCGTGGTTCCGCGACAACGGTGATCTGTAGGGCTGGTTACTGCGCGGTTTCGCGCCGCGCGCGCAGGAACTGGAAGAACTCCACGCCTTCGCGCAGCCGCCGCACCAGCATGTCCCGCTGGTCAGCATCTCGCCCACGATCTCCGCGATCTTGGAGGGGCGGAAATAGAATTTCTTGTAGAACTCCTCCACCGACTCGAAAATCTCGGTGTGGCCGAGATGCGGATAGTTGAGCGGCGCGATCTGCGTGCCGTCGTCCGTCAGCAGGTCAACATCGGAGGCGAACCAGCCATTTTCCTTGGCCTGCTTGTAAAGGAAGGTGCCCGGATAGGGCGCCGCCAGCGACACTTGCAGCGTGCGCGGATTGACGTCCTTGGCGAACTGGAGCGTCTCCTGGATGGTCTCGCGCGTCTCGCCCGGCAGGCCCAGAATGAACGTGCCATGCACGATGATGCCGAGTTCGTGGCAGTCCTTGGCGAAGCGGCTGGCGACCTCGACCAGCAGGCCCTTCTTGATATTGTGCAGGATCTTCTGGTTGCCGGATTCGTAGCCGACCAGCAGCAGGCGCAGGCCGTTGGCCTTCATCACTTCCAGGGTCTTGCGCGGCACATTGGCCTTGGCGTTGCACGACCAGGTGACGCCGAGAGAGCCCAGCGCGCGGGCGAGTTCCTCGACGCGCGGCATGATCGTCGGTCAGCGTGTCGTCGTCGAAGAAGATTTCCTTCACCTGCGGGAATTCCTTCATGCACGTATTTCACGTCTTCGACCACGCGCTCGATCGAAGTGGAGCGGTATTTGTGCCCGCCGATGGTCTGCGGCCACAGGCAGAAGGTGCAGCGCGACTTGCAGCCGCGGCCGGTATACCAGGACATGTAGGGGTGCAGCAGATAGCCGCCGAAATAATTCTCGACCTTGAGCTGCTTGTAGAGCGGGAGCACGGACGGCAGCTTGTCCATGTCCATCAGGATTTCGCGCTCGGGATTGTGGACGATCTTGCCGTCCGCAGTCGCGATAGGACAGGCCCTTGATGGTCGACCAGTCGGCGCCCTCGGCCAGCTCCTTGATGGTGAATTCGTATTCGTTGCGGCAGACGAAATCGATCGCGGGCGCGGCTTCCAGGCTTTCCTGCGGTTCGACCGCGACCTTGGCGCCGATGAAGCCGATCTTGGCCGTCGGATTGAGTGCGCGGATCATGCCGACCGTCCTCACGTCGGACTTGAAGCTCGGCGTCGAGGTATGAATGACGATCAAGTCGTGCGACTTCACTTCGTCTTCAATGTCCTTGAAGGACAGCCCGTGCGGCGGCGCGTCGATGATCCGCGAGCCCGGCACCATGGCGGCGGCCTGGGCCAGCCAGGTCGGGAACCAGAAGGACTTCACCTCGCGCTTCATCTGATAGCGCGCGCCGGCGCCGCCATCATACCCGTCGAACGAGGGCGCCTGAAGGAACAGAGTCTGCATTGGATCCGGCCTCACCATAGTAAGCGAGCGTGTTGTCGGCGCGAACCGCATAGCGGTGGCCGCGCCATTCAATACCGCGGCAGAAGAAGCTCGCCACAAAAACGCCGAATGACATCATGTCGCGAAGCGGCCCCGGCCAAAACACATCATCGCGCAGGCACAAGGCGCGATCGAGCTCGACCTGAAGCACGAAACGGCAGGCGAGCGCGGCGACCACGATAAACCCAGCGGGCGTGATGCCGCCAAGCAGCGCGCCGAGCAGCGCTAGCGGCAAAGCGTGCGTGATCGCCAGCCCGGCAAAGCCGAGCGGATCGATGGACCGGACAGTCCGCGCCCAGCGCATTTCATGGCGGAACAGATCGACCGCGGTTTTCTCCGCGCAATCGTGCGCGACGATGGTGTTGGGAATGGCCACGGTCAGACCGGCGCGGCGCACCAGCGCGCCAAGCGCATAGTCGTCGGCCAGCTGATCGGCGACGGATTCGAAACCGCCGATCATGCCCAACGTCGTCTTGCGCATGGCGATCGTCGAGCCAAAGCACGGCGTGGCGATGCCGAATTTGAGACCGACCAGGACACTCGGCAGGAAATGATAATCGATCGCCGCGGCGGCAAGACGGGCCCACAGGCCGGCGGCCGAGGCGCCACGGTAAAGGCAGGTCACAAGTCCCACGCCGGGCTGATCGAGGCTCGCGGCGATGGCTTTGAGATAATCGCAGCCGACAATGATGTCGCTATCCGAAATGACCAGCACGTCGTGGCGCGCCTGGGCAACCATGTTGATGAGATTCGAAACCTTGCGATTGGCGCCATGCCGGCAAGCGTTGACCACCAGTTCGATATCGCGATCGGGAAAAGCGGTGATCAGATCGCGAACGATGCCAATCGCCGGATCGGCGGGATCGTCAACGCCAAAAACGATCTGCACCGGGCTGGGATAATCCTGCCCGCAGAAGCGCGCGAGATTGGCGCAGAGATTTGGCTCCGTGCCCGACAACGGCTTGAGCACGGTGACGGCAGGATAGATTTTCTTCGTGAGGTTGGGCGGCGTTCCCACGAACCCACGCGCGGCCCAGGCCGCCAAAAGCGCGTACAGGCAGCCTATCGCCGCTGCCGCGTAACACATCGCCGAAGCCCAGTCGGCAGCACTACCGAAAAACTCGTTCACCATCGCCCCCGCAGACCTGGCGAGACTATATTTGACTAATTGGCCTCAAGCAAAAGAAACGTCGGAAATCAGCCCACATTCTTGTGTGGTGTTGCTGCAGCGCCAGCGTTATTTGGTCGCAGACAATAGCCGCCTTCCTTCAAGGGCTTGCCACGCCATCAAACCCGGTATGCCGAACACCAGGTCAGGTACCCGTTTGATTAGCGCCATCGCCAGCGCGGCTTCGGCCGGAATCCCGAAAATCGCGGAGACGGCGACCAGCGCCCCGTCCTGCGCCCCTAGTCCGGCGGGCACGACGAAAGCCGCGGCGCGGGTGCCTTGGCCGAGGCTTTCTATAGCGATCGCCGCGGCGGCGCTGACCGGATGGCCCATGCAATCGAGCACGAGCCAAACCTCGATGGTGCCGAAGAAAATCCCCGCCAGATGCAGGGCAAATGAAGCCAAAAGCCCGCGATGATTGCGCCAAATATCCTGCAACCGTTCGCCGAGATCGACCACGTGCGTGAATAGCGACCACTGACGCCGTTTGCCGAACGCAAGGAGGCGGCTGACGATGGCGTCGGAAGCGCCAAAATTCAGAGCGAGGAAGAATCCGGCGACCGCGGGCACCGCAATTCCCAGCATGATGAACGGTAGCGCACTAAACCGGTGGCTACCGGCAAGGTCGAGCACGACGCTGAAGCCCGTCAGGACGAATATCAACAGGCACACAACCTGAACAAAGATGTCGATCAGTACGCTGGCGATGGCGAGACTCATTCCTATTCCGAATTGCGCGAGCAGCCTTGCGCTGATGAGGTCGCCGCCGACCACCGCGACCGGGAATAATGCGTTGATCGATTCCCGGATAAACCGCAGGCCGACAAAGACAAACGGCCCGCGTGGTGTCGGCGCCACAAGAAGCCACCAGCCGATACCGGCGGCCGTAACCGCGACAGCCCTGGCCAGGACGACGAGCGCCGTTCCCCATTGCGAACTGGCAACGGCGGCAAGAACCGAGGCAAACCCGTAAAACGCGACAAGACCGGTGAGCAGTGCCAGGCCGGCGAGCGCGGCGATGGGAGCTAAGATCCTCATATTGCCCGGCATATAGGCAATCCGGGCTCGCAAGTCCCGGCTGCTAGTTTGCAGTGCAAAATCGGCTGTGGAGTGTGTCTTTTCAGCACTAGTGAGGGCGAGGCGTCCTTTTTATTGTGTGTGCGCAGGTGGGGACCACGTGATTATCGTCGTCGGACTCGCATTTGAAGCGCGCATTGCCGCAGGGCCGGGTGTGCATGTCATATGCAGCGGTGACGGCCGCAACCTAGCCGCCAAGCTCACGGCGGCCATAGCGGAGAGCCGCACTTTGGTGCGCGGCTGCCCCGGCATCATCAGCTTTGGCGTGGCGGGCGGCCTGGCGCCGGACCTCAGTCCTGGCACTTGCGTCGTCGGCTCCGCCGTTATTTCCGGATCGGAACGGATGCCGATCAGCGCCGAATGGTCACGGAAATTGCTGAAGACCATACCGGACGCGGTTTCCGGCATCCTGCTCGGCGTACCGAAGCCGATCGCAAATCCGGACGAGAAGCGCGCGCTGTATCTGCAAACCGGCGCCATCGCCGTCGACATGGAATCGCACATCGTCGCCTCCGTCGGCCTGGCGCACGAAATACCGGTGGCGGCGATCCGGGTCATCACCGATCCTGCCAAGCGCGCATTGCCGGCCTCCGCGGTCGCGGCGATGCGGGCGAACGGAACCACCAATATCGGCGCTATGCTGCGATCCGTGCTTAAATGCCCGCGCGAATTGCCGGCGCTTCTGCAAACGGCGCTAGACGCGCGCGCCGCGCGTGCTACCCTTGTGCGCGGCAGAAGTTTGCTTGGCCCCGCTTTCACGTTGCCGCAGGCATCTTGAGATTTGTAGGTTAGGATTAGGGTAAGGGTTATGTTCAAGTCCGCGGCCGAAGAAATCACCCAGTGGGCAGATCAGTGCCGGCGGTGGGCTCGCGGCGCGCGCAACAAAGAACAGCGCCTGACACTCCAGAACTGGGAACGCTTGTTCAGTCAAGCCGCGCTGGACGCCGAGCAGGACTTCGAAATCGGCTTTAGCTCCAGCCCACGCGCGCCGACCCAGTCCTGAACGGATCCGGGCGCTTTCCTTTTAGCTGCGTTTTTTCTTTAGCCTGAGATTCCGGTTTCCGCCGTCACCGGCCGATCGAGCTTGCCAATCAGCGCATGGACGCAATCGGCCCAGCTACGGGGACGATATTCGGCCTGCAACTGCGCCTCCCGCGCCAACAGGTAGCCGGGTTCGAGCAACAGCCGCTCGATTTTCGCCAGCGCATCGTCCTCATTCGTCGGATCGAAATAATCGACCAGATCGCCGCCGACTTCCGGGATCGACGTGCGGTTGGACGCGACACAGAATTTTCCGTGCATCAGGCTTTCCGCGATCGGCAGACCCCAGCCCTCGCACAGGCTCGGAAATACCGTGAACAGCGAAGCGCGATAGGCCTGACGCAGTTCGGCGTCGGCGAGCCCGGGCAAGAGCACGATCTTGCCGCCCAGATAGTCGCTGGCGGTGAGTTCGGCCAAAAGATCGTCGACCAGCCAGCCGATCTGGCCGGCAAAGACCAGAGTCGGCACGGCCGCCGCGTCATGCCGCTGCAATAGCTGCCGCCATACCCGAACCAGCAGCCTGTGGTTCTTGCGAATTTCGATGGTCGAGACGAACAGCACATACCGTTGCGGCAGGTCCATCGGTCGCGCGGTCTCTGTCAGCAGCCGGTCGTTCAAGCCCGAACCCGGCTCCACGACCTCGACGCGCGGCAGCGACCAGCCGGTATTCGCGGCCAATTTGACGAGCGCGTTGCGCGAATGCTTCGAGGTGGTGAGCACGACATCGGCAACGGGAATGGCCTCTTCGAGCCATTTGCGGAATTGAATAACGTGCTGCCGGTCGACGAACGACTCGTATTCGATCGGAATGAGATCGTGAATGAGGATTGAGAATTTTATTCCATAGCGCTGCTTCGCTTGCGCCATATGTTTCATATAGTGCGGCACGCCCCAGGCGGCGCCGAGCGAGACGATGGTGTCGCCAGGCTGCACGAGCTGCTCGAAGCGATCGCGATGCAACGGCATGCCGATGAGGTCGCGGGCCACATCCTTGAAGATGGAAAAAAAGAATCTTGGATGCCGGACGACAGCCGGCAGCAGGGCGGTGAATTTGCCCCAGACTTTCGCCGGCGCCCACATCGTCTGCCACGGCGCGGCGGCGCCCGGCGGGTTCAAATATTGCGAGCTGATCTCATCGAAACTGATCGGGCAAAGTTGCTTGCTGTAGGCGCTGAGCCGGCAAAACCGTATGCGTCCGCTTCGGCCGTAGAGACGCTCGGCCTCGAGATAAATCTCGAACGGTACGCGCTGCAGGCCGGTCGGACTGCGAAAATGATCGAAGTAGCGGAGGAAATCCTCGACTTCGAACCAAACGACAGGTTGTCGCGCCCCGTCGCCGGATTGCGCCGCCGCGGCGCGCACCACGGCGATCGGCGCAATCCGGCGGCGGCCGGGTAGCGGAATATGCCGATTGAACAAAGACAACAATGACGCGGATTTGACGTTCAACCCCAAGCCCCCACAACACTCAACCTAACCCGCGACCCCCATGCGCGTTTCGTCGACGAACTTCTCGGTGGACTCGTCGATGCTGCGGCCTTTGCGGCCGCGAGGAGTATGAATATAGAGCTGCGTGGCCTTCATCGCCGGCGCGTTCGCCTCCGGCAACGCCGATATCGGCAGCTCGTAGTGAACCGGGCGTGCGTGCGCCGCCAGCATGTTGTCGAGATTATAGGTTCTGTTGTACCGCATGATGCCGCGCATAAAATTGGTCTGGCCGTGGGCGAGATTCTGCAGGAGTTCTTTGGCCAGCTGCGGCGCGGTCCACCAGTTCATGTGCTTGCTGTAAAGCACCCGCTGGGTATGCAGTAGCTCGCGATAAAAGTCCACGAGCGGCATCTTTGTCGGCAGCACGACGTGCTGGATATCGAACAGGCGATAGTCGCGCGACGCCAGTTTGTGCTGTCCGGTGAGCCATGTCTCGGTGCCCGGATAGGGCGTATTGATGCTCAGATTCACCACCTCCGGCACGTCCATGCACCAGTCGCGCACGATGCGAAACCGCTCTTCATCCCAGTCCGGGTCGGCGATAATGTTGATGGCCACCGAAATTCCCAGCGAACGGGCGAACTCCAGAGCCTCGAAATTCTTGCCGAGCGGAACGCGCTTGCGAAATTTTTTCAGGCCTTCCTCGTCGATCGCTTCGATGCCGAGAAACATCTGGGTGAGGCCGAGCTTCTTCCAGAACTGGAATACTTCCTTGTTGCGAAGCAGCACATCGCCGCGCGTTTCCAGATAATATTTCTTGCGGATGCCCTTGCGGGCGATGGCCTCGCCGATCTCAAAGCCGTGCTTGTCCTGAATGAACGCGACATCGTCGACGATGAAAATGCCAGACTCGCGGATCGAAGCGAGCTCGTCGACGACGCGCTCGGGGTTGAGCGCCCGGTAGCTGCGGCCGTAGAAAGTCCAGGCGCTGCAAAACGAGCAATCCCACGGGCAGCCGCGCGAAAATTCAATCGAGGCGCACGGATCGAGCACGCCGATATAATATTTATGGCGGTGGCGCAGCAGATCGCGCGCCGGCCGCACCTCATCGAGGTGCTCGACGAAGGCCGGCCGGGGACCTTCGCCGTCCGCGGTCACCGCCCCGGGCACTTTGCCAAGGTCGCCGCGATCGGCGGCGATGGCATCCAGCAGCGTGACGATATTGGGCTCGCCCTCGCCTTTGAGTACGCAGTCGATGGCGCCGGCCCCATGCTCCACGATGGCGTTGGCGATGAACGAGGCGCTGTGACCGCCGACGCAGATGAAAACGCGCGGCATCGTAAGCTTGGTGGCTTTGGCGAGATCGACGATTTCCGGCACATTGGCGAGGTAGTTGCAGGAAAAAGCGATGAAATCCGGCTGCCACTCGCCGACCAGGCGGTAATAGTCGGCGTGGCTTTCGGCCTGCAGATCGATGATCCGGACGGCGTGACCGGCGCCTCGCGCCGCCTCCGCCACCAATTCGAGGCCCAGCGGCTCGAGGCGGAGGAAGACATTCGTGAACAGCAGTGGGCCAGGGTGAACAAAAAGCAGTCGCATTTGGACCCCCGATACTGAGTATGCGAAATCGGTGCCAAGTCGTCCCCGGGAGGCCATGGTATTCACAGCCCATCCCCCTAGCAAGACGCTGCGCGGACTGCCCGCGGATTCGCCTCAAGGAGCCATTTCAACCGCCATATCGCCCGTGTACATGTCGCAGTGACTTGATTTCTTCATTCCGGGGCCAAGCATGGACGCGCATGCCCGTGCCGACAATGTGCATACCCGAAGCATCGCCGAATTCGTCGCGCGGCTGAGTTATGAGCAAATTCCCGCCGAGGTTTCCGCGCGGATCAAGCTGCTCATCCTCGATGCGCTCGGTTGCGGCGTTTACGGCGCCGCTCTGGAATGGTGCCGCATCCTGCGGCAAACGCTCGAAGGCCTCGATAGCTCGCAGACCACTTCGATTTGGGGCACGAAGCGAAAGCTATGCTCGCCGCATGCGGCGCTGGTCAACGGCACGCAGGTGCAAGGTTTTGAGCTTGACGACGTGCACCGCACCGCCGTCCTTCACGTCGGCGCGGTGACGCTGCCGGCGCTGATCGCGATTGCCGAAAGTCATGCCAAGCTTTCCGGCCGCGATTTTTTGACCGCCGCCGTCGCCGGCTATGAAGTCGGGCCGCGCGTCGGACTGTGCATGGGCCAGGAGCATATCGGTCAGGGCTGGCATTCCGGCGCGACTGTTGGCGTGTTCTCGGCCGCCGCCGGCGCGGCCCGCGGGCTATCGCTGTCGGCCGACGCGACCATGCATGCGCTCGGCATTGCCGGCACGCAATCGTCCGGCCTGATGGCGGCGCAATACGGCGCCATGGTGAAGCGCATGCATGCCGGTCGGGCGGCGCAAAGCGGACTTTATGCAGCGCTCTTGGCGGGCCAGGGATTTACCGGGATCGTCGATGTGTTCGAGGCGCCCTATGGCGGCTTCTGCACCACGTTCTCGCGCTCCAAGGACCGCTTCAATCTGGCGGCGTTGAGCGATGGTCTTGGTCGGCGCTTCGAGACAATGCGGATTTCCCTCAAATTCTATTCCTGCGTCGGCAGCAATCACACCACGCTCGACGCAATATCCGATATCCGCAAGCGCCACCCGTTTCAGCCCGACGATATCGACCGCATTATCGTGCACGCCTCGCAGGTCACGGTCGATCACGCCGGCTGGCCGTATCGGCCCAAAGGGCTGACCGCGGCGCAGCTCAATCTGCCGTTTTGCGTCGCCACGCTACTTCTTGAGGGCGATGTATTCATCGACGAATTCAAGACGGACTGCGTCGCCGATCCGGCGCGCATCGCCTTATCGCGCAAGATCGAAGTGGTGCACGATCCGGCGATCACCGCGCTCGGCGCGGCGCACCGGCACAAAGTGCGCGTCGATGTGCATGTCCGCGACGGCTCGGTCGAGCACGAGACACGCGAAGCGCCACGCGGCAGCGAGAGCGCGTTCGCCAGCGCAGACGACATCGTCGCAAAATTCCGCAAGATTACCCGCGCGGCGATGGACACAAAGCAGCAGGATGCACTGATCGACGGTGTGATGCGGCTCGATGAATTGCCGGACAGCCGGGCGCTTATCGAGCTCTTGCGGGTCGGCTAGGCTGCAATCGCATGAGTACTGAGCCAATCGACTTCGGCATTTTCGATCATCTCGATCGCGCCGCCACGCCGCTGCCGGACTATTACGAAGACCGGCTCAACATCGCCGAGGCCTACGACCGCGCCGGCTTTTACGCCTATCACCTCGCCGAACACCATGCGACGCCGCTCGGCATGGCGCCGTCGCCAAACGTGTTTCTCGCTGCCCTGGCGCAGCGCACGCGGCGCCTTCGATTCGGACCCCTGATCTACGCGCTGCCGCTGCATCATCCGCTGCGGCTGATCGAGGAAATCTGTATGCTGGACCAGATGAGCCGCGGCCGGCTCGACATCGGCTTTGGCCGCGGCGCCTCCCCGATCGAGCTTGCGCTCTACGGCGTCGATCCCGATGAAGCGCAAGCCATTTATAGTGAAGGTATCGAACTGATCCTTCAGGGGCTGACCCGCGACGTGCTCGATTTCCACGGCAAGCATTTCGACTTCGACAATGTGCCGATGGAATTTGCGCCGCTGCAGAAGCCGCATCCGCCGATCTGGTACGGCGTGCACGCGCCAGATAGCGCCGAACGCGCGGCCAGCCGCAATCTTCATGTCGTCAGCCTCGATCCGCCGGCCATGGCGCGGCTGGCGATCGAACGCTACCGCGCCACTTGGCGTGCTCCGTTTGCCGGCGCGCCCGTGCCAAAACTCGGCCTTGGCCGCTTCATCGTCGTCGCCGACAGCGATGCCCAGGCGCTGGCGCTGGCGCGGCGCGCCTACCCGGTCTGGCATGACAGCTTCACGTTTTTGTTCCGCTTGCGAAACCAGCCGCAAAACCATCCGCGCCCGGCGGATTTCGATGCGCTCGTGGAACGGGGCCAGGGCATCGCCGGTTCGCCGGCAACGGTGACGGATTTTCTCAAACGCCAGCTTGCCGAAACGCAGTGCAATTATGTGGTCGGCCAGTTTGCCTTTGGCGATCTGACACGCCAGGAGTGCCTACGTTCGATCGATCTGTTCGTGCGCGAGGTGATGCCGGCATTACGGAACGTCATTCCGGGGCCGACCTCCGCGAGGAACCCGGAAGCCATAATCGCAGAACGGGCCGAATTGGCTCCGAGTCCGTTCCCTCAACGATAGTGGTTATGGATTCCGGGCTCGCCGCTATCACGGCGCCCCGGAATGACGGCTTACGACAGCATTTCGAGCTTGCCGCCGACCGAAATCTGCGGCGCCGACTTGTTCTCGGTGATCACCAGCTCGAAGGCGCCGCCGCTGCGCTGCCACTGGCCGGCGACCAGCGGCGTCTTGCTGACGTTCTTGACCGGCTGGCCGGTCCAATGCACCTGGCCGACGATCGAATTATAATTGGTGGCGACGATGGCATCGAGGATAGCCTTTGGATCGATGCTTTTGGTCCGCTTGAGCGCGTCGATCGCCACTTCGAACGAAGCGTGCTGATAGCCGATCGGCTGCGTCCACGGCCGCTTGGTCGCCTCGGTATAAGCATCGGTGAGCTGCTGTGTGCTTTGGCCGGTCAATCCCGATTTGAACGGAAAGTTCGGCGTCCACCAGATTTCGGTCGACAGCCCGTCGCCGCGCGGCCCGAGCGAGTTGACCACGGAGGGAAACAACAATGCCTTGCCGATGGTCACGATCTTGGGATGAAAGTTCTGCTGCGCCGCCTGCGACCAGAAGGTCGCGAAATCCGGCGGGATCATGTTGCCGACGACAATTTCGGCGCCGGCGGCCTTGAATTGCGAAATCTGCGACGTGAAGTCGTTGTTCATCAACTGATAGCGACCCGGATCGTGCAACTGATAGCCAGCTTGCGCGAGCGCCGGAGGCAGGCCGCGCTTCGGATCGCCCCAGGCATTGCCGTCGGCGTCGTTGGGGAACAAGCCGCCGACGACCTTGTTGGTCGGCGCGCTGTCCCACATTGGCAGGTAAGCGGCAATCACGTCTTCCAGGCCCCAGAAGAAGTGATATGTCCAGGTGAATCCCTTCTTCGGATCGCCGTTGCGGCCAAAAAAGTACGGCTGCCAGGGGCAATTCGTGGTGATGCACGGCACCTCGTTGACTTCGGCCTGGTCGGCGGCCGGATTGGTGGTGTCCGGGGTCGACGCGGCGAGGAGCAGATCGACCTTATCGTGCAGGATCAGTTCGGACGCGACTTCAGACGCACGAGTGCCGCTCGATTGGCTATCCCTGCTCGCGATCTCGACAGGGTAGGTTTTGCCGCCGACCGAAACTCCTTTCGCCAATATGGCGCGCACCTGATCGAGGATGAACGCGTCGGCCTCGCCAAAACCGGCGAGCGGGCCGGTTTTTGGGCTGACATGCCCGATCCTGATGGTTCGCGATTGCGCATTCGCCGGAATGACGCGCAGCACCGCTGGCGCCGACAGCGCGCCGAGACCGCCGATCAATACCGCGCGACGATCGAAAGCACTTTTGTTTTTATTCATGCAATCCTCCCTGTCAGCGGCCGCGCATGGCTTTGAGATGCTGCACGACTTTGGCGCGCAACGCGGCCTGCTGTTCCGGGCTCCACTTGCGAAAGCCTTCGCCGGATTTGAACCCGAGTTTGCCGCTGGCAACAAGCCCTTGCAGATAGGGCGACGACGCCGGCCGGCTTTCGATCGCCGGCAGCACAATATCGTGGATTGCGAGAGTCAGATCGGTTCCGACCAGGTCGGCGTTTTCCAGCGGGCCGAGCACCGGCAGCCGCAGCCCGAACGACGCCTTGATTACCGCATCGACGGTCTCGGCGTCGCAGATGCCGTGCTCGACCAGCGAGATCGCCTCGCGCCACAGCGCGTGCTGCAAACGGTTGCCGATAAAACCCGGCACGTCCTTCTTCACATGCGCCGGCTTCTTGCCGGCTGCTTCGTGCAACGCCATGGTCGTCGCGATGACCTGCGGCGATGTCCATTGCGTCCCGATCACCTCCACCAGCGGCACCAGGAACGGCGGGTTCCACCAGTGGGTGCCCAGCGCCCGTTCACGGCGGCTCAATTCTTCCATGATCGCGGTGATCGGAATCACCGAGGTATTGCTGGCGAGAATCGTGTCGCGGCGCACGCGGCGCTCGAACTCGGCGAACAGCTTTTTCTTCAGCTCCAGGTTTTCCGTCACCGCTTCGACGACGAAATCGGCGTCGCGCACCGCCTCGGTGAGATCGACACATGGTTGCACGCGTTCGACCGCGCGCACGTCATCGCCGAGATCGCGCAGGTTTGCGGCGATGCGTGACGCGACCATGTCGAGATTATTGACGACGGTATCTGTGATTTTTACCTCGTGCCCGGCGAGCGCGAAAACCTGCGCGATGCCATGACCCATCAGTCCAGCGCCGACCACGGCAATGCGCGCCTTGGTTGCCGCGTTGGCCATTGTCAGCCCGCCGTGTAGCCGCCGTCGGCGTAGAGAATATGTCCGGTGTAAAAATCGGACGCCTTCGAGGCGAGGAACAGAAGCGGCCCGGCGAGGTCCTCCGGTTCGCCGAGACGGCCTTTGGGCACGCGCGTCAGGAAGCCCGCGCGCACCGTCTTGCCGCGTTCATCATCGGCGAACATCCATTCGGTCAGCGGCGAGCGAAAGACCGTCGGCCCGAGCGCGTTGACGGTGATGCCGCTGCCGCCGAGCTCGCAGCCGAGCGCCTTGGTGATGCCGTCGACCGCCGATTTCGACGCGCAATAGGCGGTATATCCGGCCGGATGGCCGAGCAGGCCGCGCGCCGAGGACATCAGGATGATCTTGCCGCCGCGGCCCTGCTTGAGCATCTGCCGCGCGCACGCGCGCGCCATCAGCCAGGATTGCGTGACATTGGCATCCATCACATCGAGGAAGTCTTCGGCCTTCTGATCGACGATCTTCGACACTTTATTCTGGCCCGACGCCACGACCAGGATGTCGACGCCGCCGAACGTCTCGACCGCCGCCGCCACGATGGCGTCGCAGTTCGCCTCGGAGCTTGGCCGTTTGGCGATGACCGCCGCTTTGCCGCCGAACGTCTCGCATGCGGCGGCGATTTTCCTCAACGCTTCCGCATTACTTGCGGCGATGACGACGGGGGCGCCGGCCGCCGCCAAGGTCTTGGCCGCCACCGCGCCGAACGCGCCGGTCGCGCCGGTGACAATCGCAGTCTTGCCGCGCACATCGAACAACGAGGCTGGATTTTTCAGGAAATCTTCCGACATGTGACACCACACCGTTCCTGCACTTGTGATGCCCTGCGCAGGCGGGGCATCAAGCAACTTGCGTCACTTCACCGGCGCAACGGCGACCGCGATGGTGCAGACCTCGTGGCCGCGATTGACGATTTCACGGCTCTCATTCGGCCCGATGTAGCAGCTGTCGCCCGCCTTCACGACGGTCTCCTTGCCGCCGGCGATAACGGTCAGTTCTCCGGCCAGCACGTAGTAAATCTTTTCCGGCGGCGAGGCGTCCGGACCGGCGCCCCCGCCCGGCAGGAAATGCGAGATGCCGAAGATCAGGGTCTGCGAGCCGCCCATTTCGGCGCCAAACACCCGGAACGACTTATAGTCGCGATGGTTCGGCGCGTCGTAGGGATTTGCTTCGGAAAACTTGCGCACCAGCATCAGAACGTCTCCCCCTTTTCGATCCGGTAAGCGCCCTTCGGATCGACGATCGCGACGAGGCGAATAATGCAGCCGTCGCCGCGGTCCCAATTCCACGGGAAGAACGCGAAGGTACAGCGCCGGCCGGTGACCTTGTCGATATCGCCGCCGACATTCTCGATGCCGAGGATGCCGCTCTTGAACAGGATGCGATGCACCGGCTCCCAATCGGGAAAATCCGCCTTCCAGTCGCGACCGCCGGACCATTCCTTGTATTCGGCGGCGAGATGCGGATGCAGGGGACCGTTGCGCTGCGGGCCGATGGCGGTCGCCAGCGGATGGTCGTTGGCCTGAGTGTCATGGCCGACGACTTTGACCTGCTTCTCGACGAACCACTGGCCGGCCGAGGCCACAAAGCCCGGCGAATAGCAGAAATAGTCTTCGCTATCCTCGTACTTTTCGTGCCAGCCGGTATTGACGATGACGACGTCGCGCGGCCGCACGATCTTGCCTGCCGCCTTTTCCAGATCGTCGTAGGTGATCTGCTCCCATTTTTTCTTCGATAGCGCGATGACGATGCCGGAGCCGAAGAAATGCGGCAGCGGCACTTCGTCGATGAACGGCGTGCCCTGCACGACATGCGCCGGCGCGTCGATATGCGTGGTGTTGTGCATCGAGGTGGTGATGCGTTGCGACAGCACGCCGGATTTCGCCATGTAATGGATGCGTTCGATCTTGACGTCCTCGAAATACGGCCAGTTCGGCGATTGATAGCCGAACCGATGCGACAGGTTGTAGAACTCAAGTCCCATCGCATTGTTGAGGTTTTCCTCGAACGTCACCCCGCGAATTTTCTGCGTCACGGACGCTCCTCCACGCTCTTTTGCTTGTACTACTCGGCACCGACGGCCGTTTGTACCGAATATCAAATATAAGGTACAGAGAGCCGCAACGAACGAAGATCGAGGGAGGCATGGTCAAGAAAATTGCGCTCGAAGAGCATTTTCTTTCGCCCGGTCTGGTCGATTACTGGCGGCCGACCATGACCGAAGTCGCTCCGGAGCGCGGCGAATACTTCTTTCGCAATCTCACCGATTTCGGCGAGCTGCGCCTGCAAAGCATGGACGGCGCCGGCATCTCGCGCTCGGTACTGTCGATCGCCGGCCCCGGCGTGCAGGCCGAGCGCGATGCCGCCACGGCCACGCGCCGGGCGCGCGAGTCGAACGACTTTCTCGCGCGCGAGATCGGCAAGCGGCCGGATCGCTATTCCGGCTTCGCTCACCTGGCGATGCAGGACGCCAAGGCGGCGGCCGACGAGCTGGAACGCTGCATCCGCGAACTCAAGTTCTGCGGCGCCATGATCAATGGCCACACGCACGGGCAATATCTCGACGACGACGCGCTGCATCCGTTTTGGGAACGCGCGGACGCGCTCGGTGCGCTGATCTATCTGCATCCGGCCGACCCAGTGGCGCAGCCGTCGGTTCTGTCCGGCTACAAGGTGCTGATGCGGCCGATGTGGGGCTGGGGCTTTGAGACCGGCTCGCACGCATTGCGGCTCATCGTCAGCGGCCATTTCGACCGCTTCCCGCGAAGCAGGCTCATGCTGGGCCACCTCGGCGAGACGCTGCCGTTCCTGTTGTGGCGTTTCGACAGCCGCGCCCTGTTCCACGGCCTAAAGCTCAAAAAGCCACCGTCGCAATATATCCGGGAAAACGTCATCGTGACCACGTCCGGCATGTGCTCGACCGAGCCGCTGAACTGCAGCATCGCCGCACTCGGGCACGAGCGGGTGATGTTCGGCGCCGATTATCCGTTCGAATCGGCGCAAGAGGCCGGCGAGTTCCTTGACCACGCGCCGCTCGCCGACACCGTGCGCACCGATATCGCCTTCGACAACGCCGTCCGGCTCCTGAACCTGCCGCGCGCATGACCAAGGTTCTCATCGTCGATATCCACGCCGAGATGTATCGCGACCGGCTGCGGGCGGAATTCCCGGCGCTGGAATTTGTGCTTTTCCACAACGCCGCGGACGTCAACGGCGACCTTTCCGGCATCGACGTCATGGTCATGTTCGGCATCGAAGTGCGCGACCCCATAATCGGCGGCGCGCCAAAACTGAAATGGATCCAGTCGCTGGCAACCGGCGTCGATCATTTTCTGCGCTGCCCGTCGCTCAAGCCCGACGTGCTGATCACCAGCGGGCGCGGCATTCACGGGGCGCCGATGCGCGAGCAGGTCGTCTATCTGATGATGGCGGTCAGCCGCAACGCCACGCGCCAGGTCGAAGACTATCAGCACCGCATTTGGAAGCGGCGGCTGTGGAGCACGCTGCACGGCAAAACCGCCGTCATCGTCGGTATCGGCGTGGTCGGCGCCGCGATCGGCGAAATTCTTATGGCGCTCGGGATGCATGTCGTCGGCGTCACCCGCACGCCGCGCCAGGTTGACGGTTTCGACGAGATCATATCGGCCGATCGCCGGCTGGAGGCCGCGGCCCGAGCCGACTACCTTATCAATGTCCTGCCGGCGAGCGACGATAATCTCGGCCTGTTCGACGCAAAGCTGTTCGCGGCGATGAAACCATCGGCCTATTACATCAGCGCCGGCCGCGGCCAAACGGTCGACGAAGCCGCGCTTGCCGCAGCGCTGCGCGAGCGCCGCATCGCCGGCGCCGGGTTCGATGTATTCCATACCGAGCCGCTGCCGCCCGACAGCCCGTTCTGGAACCTGCCCAACGTTTTCATTACGCCGCATGTCGGCGGCTACATCGTCGAATACGAGGATTTCATCATGCCGCTCATCCTCGACAATATGCGGCTGTTCCTCGCCGGCCGGACGGACGAAATGCAGAATATCGTCGCCCGCTAGACCGTTTCCAAAGCCACGGAATTATTGCAAGATCGGCCTTGCCGGGCCGCCGCAACACAGGGGATATGCCCCGCGATGCGGTCCGCGACATGCGGAGTGTGCCGTGGCGTTGGCGAAGCTCAAATTCCGGATCGTTCTGTTCGGAGCCGCGCAACTCCTCAAACGGGCAGCTCAGCGGCATGTGGATTTCAGCAGGCGCCTGCAGGAGCACGACGTCGTCGCCCAGATTATGGCCCGCGACGAGGGCATCGGCCGCTGGTTCTCACTCAAAAAGGGCATCGTCACGTCGGCCGCCGGGCTGCACGCCAATCCCGACATCAAGCTGATGTTCAAGAATGCAAAAATCGGCGCCGCGCTATTGATGCCGCCGATCAACTGGCTCGACCAGATCAACGCGCAGAAAGATTTTGTCCTCACCGTCGAGGGACCCGAATATCTCACCAACTGGTTCGCGCAGACGCTGATGATGAGCCAGTCGGCCGGACTGAAATATGGCACCAGGCTGCGCCGTGGCGTGACACGTTACGTCAACATGACCAACGGCGGCCCGGTTTTCGTCGACGTCAAGGACGGCAAGATTCTACGCATGACGCCGATCGATCTTACCGAAAAAGATGGCGCGTCGTGGACCATCGAAGCCAGAGGCCAGAAACTCACCCCGCCGCGCAAGACCACGCTGGCGCCGCACGGGCAAAACGCAAAATCCATCGTCTATTCGCCCGACCGTCTGCTCTATCCGATGAAGCGCGTCGATTTCGATCCGCAAGGCGAGCGCAATCCGGGCAACCGCGGCAAGTCGGGCTACGTGCGCATCTCCTGGGACGAAGCGATCAAGCTCGTCACCGACGAGATCAAGCGGCAGAAGCGCGACTACGGCCCCGGCGCCATTACCTTCTCGCACGGCTCGCATCACACCTGGGGCAATATCGGCTACTACCTCTCGGCGCTGTTCCGCTTCGCCAATGCGGTCGGCATGACGCGCATCCATCACAATCCGGATTCCTGGGAAGGCTGGTATTGGGGCGCAGTGCATCACTGGGGCCACACGCTGCGCGTCGGCCAGTCGGAAACCTACGGCACGGTCGAGGACTGCCTGCAGAACTGCGACATGATCGTGTTCTGGGCGGCAGATCCTGAATCGACCTCAGGCTCCTACGGCGCTCAGGAAGGCACCACCCGCCGGCAGTGGCTGAAGAACCAGAAGCTCGGCGTCAAGATCGTCCATGTCGATCCATATTTCAACGCGTCCGCGCAATTCCTGCCGGGAAAATGGCTGGCGCCGAAGCCGACCACCTCGGTCGCTATGGCGATGGCGATCGCTTACGTCTGGATCAAGGAAAATCTGTACGACAAGGCCTATGTCGAGACGCACACGGTCGGCTTCGACGTCTGGAAAGCCTATCTGCTCGGTGAAGACGACGGCATTCCGAAAACGCCGGAATGGCAGGAGAAGGAAACCGGCGTTCCGGCCAAGGACGTCCGCGCGCTGGCCCGCGAGTGGGGGAAGAAGCGCGTCTATCTCGCACCCGGCGGCTGGGGCAATGGCCACGGCGGCGCCTGCCGCAATCAGACCGGCATTCCCTGGGCGCGCGTAATGGTGTGCCTCGTCGCCATGCAGGGCCTCGGCAAGCCCGGCGTCAACATGGGCAATCTGCAATGGGGCACGCCGATCGATTTCAATTTCTATTTTCCGGGCTACGCCGACGGAGGCATGTCGGGCGACCTCGAAAACACCGCCATGCCGGTCGAGCTCTACCAGCGCATGCCGCAACTGCCGACCATGAATTCGAACGGCCAGCGCATCCCGCGCATTTTCGTGCCGGAGGCGATTATCGACGGCAAGGCTGAAGGCTATCCGTGGGTCGGCAAATCCATCGAGCACCAATTTGCGCGATTTTCCTATCCGGCGCCCGGCCATTCGCCGGTGCGCATGCTCTACAAATACGGCGGCTCGATCCTCTCCACGATGAACAACACCAATCGCTGGGTGCGGATGTATCAATCGCCGAATCTCGAATTCGTCGTCAATCAGTCGATCTGGTTCGAAGGCGAAGCTAAATTCGCCGATGTCATCCTGCCGGCCTGCACCAATTTCGAGCGCACCGACATCAGCGAATGGGCGGGGCTCGGCGGCTACGGCCATCACGGCCAGCAACAGCTCAATCATCGGCTCATCGTATTCCAGGCGCCGGCGATCAAGCCGCAGGGCGAATCGAAATCGGATTTCTGGATTTTCAACGAATTATGCAAGCCGCTCGGCCTCGCCAATTATTTTTCCGAAGGCGTCAACGAGATCGACTGGGTCAAGCGCGTGTTCCTCGCCTCCGACCTGCCAAAATCCATTTCCTGGAAGAAATTTCTCAAGCGCGGTTATTTCGTCGTGCCGGCCGAAAAGGAAAAATTACGCGCGCCGGTCTCGTTCCGCTGGTTCTTCGAGAACCGCAAGAAAGATGTGCCGGAGGCGCAACCGCTGCCGTCCGACTACACGGAAGAATATTTGCGCGGTTTACAGACCCAGTCCGGGAAGCTGGAATTCGAGTGCAACTCATTGAAAAGGTTCAACGATCCGGAACGGCCACCGATCGTCAAATACGAGCCGTCATGGGAGGGCAGCCATTCCGGCGAACTGTTCGAGCGCTATCCGTTGCAGCTGCTCACGCCGCATTCCAAATTTTCGTTCCATACCCAGGGCGACGGCAAGGATTCGTTTCTGCTCAACATCGAGGATCATCGCGTCAAAATCGACGGCTACCATTACTGGATCGTGCGCATGAACGCCGAGGATGCCAGGGCGCGCGGCATCAACCGGCACGATCTGGTCAAGGTCTTCAACGACCGTGGCGCGGTGATTTGCGCCGCGCTGCCGACGCAGCGGCTGCCGCGCGGCGTCGCCCACGGTTACGAATCCTCGGCTATCTACGATCCGATGGGCGAACCGGGAAAATCGGTCGACCGCGGCGGCTGCCTCAACCTGCTCACGCCCGAGCGGACGCAGACCAAGTCCACCCATTCGCTCGCCGGCGCCAATTCGCTGGTGCAGATCGAACCGTGGGACCGCCGCATCGAGCACATGTCGGCCGCTTTTGCCGCGATGGAAGAGGACAAGGAAATCAAGCGCGCACTCAAGGAAGCGCAGCTGGTGCCGGCGAAGTGACGGCATGAAAAAGTGGAACATGATCATCGATGTGGCCGAGTGCACCAATTGCAATCTGTGCACGCTTGCCGCCATGGACGAATATGTCGGCAATGAATGGCCCGGCTATTCGGCGCCGATGCCGAAACATGGCCACAAGTGGATCAACATCCTGCAGAAGGAACGCGGGCAGATACCGATGATCGACATCGCCTACGTTCCCACCATGTGCAATCATTGCGACGACGCGCCATGCATGAAGGCGGCGCCTAAGGGTGCGATCAAGAAGCGCAAGGACGGGATCGTTATCATCGATCCGGTCAAGGCCAAGGGCCAGAAGCAGCTGGTTGAAGCCTGCCCGTACGGTCACATCTGGTGGAACGAAGAGTTGCAGCTGCCGCAGGCCTGGACCTTCGATGCTCATCTGATCGACCAGGGCTGGGTGCAGACGCGCGGCCAGCAATCTTGCCCGACCGGCGCAATGCGCGCGATCAAGGCCGAGGACGAAGAGATGGCGCGCATCGCCGAAGAGCAGCATCTCGAAGTGATGAAGCCCGAGCTTGGATCGAAGCCGCGGGTCTATTACCGCAATCTTTGGCGCTATTCGAAGTGCTTTATCGGCGGCACGCTGGCGGAGGAAAAGAACGGCCTGGTCGATTGCGTGGCGGGCGCGACGCGTGCAGCTGGTGCGGGACGGCGCGTCGATTGCCGTCACCACGACCGACAATTACGGCGATTTCAAATTCGACCGGCTTGACGAGAATTCGGGCCGCTACACCGTGCAGATCTTTGCCGGCGGCCGCTCCAAAAGTTTGCAAGTCGATCTGGGCGGCAGCATCAATCTCGGCGAGATCAGGCTGTAACGGTCAAGCCATGAAGACATGGTGCGGCGCGCTGATCCTGCTGGCTTGCCTTGCCGGCACGGCCGTGGCGCAGACGTCGTCTTTTCCGGATCGTCCGATCACGCTGATCGTCACCTCGGCGCCGGGCGGCGTCACCGACGTAGTCGGCCGCGCGCTCGGCGACGAACTGGGCAAAGCCTGGGGCCAGCCGGTCGTCGTCGAAAACAAGGGCGGCGCCGCGCATATCGTCGGCGCCGAGACCGTCGCCAAGGCGGCGCCCGACGGTTACACGCTCCTGGTCGGCGAATCCGGCACCTTCACCGTCAATCCGACGCTCTATCCCAAGGACAAGCTGCCGTTCGACACCGATAAGGATTTCATTCCGATCACCGGGCTGGTGCGCATCAACCAGGCGCTCCTGGCTCGCAAAGCGCTGCCGGTCACCAATACCGCCGAACTGATCGCGCTCGCCAGGCAAAAGCCGGGACAACTGACTTACGGCACCGCGGGCATCGGCTCGGCCCTGCACATGAACATGGAATTGTTCGACAGCATGGCGGGCGTAAAGCTCCTTGCGGTCCATTACCGCGGCGCGGCGCCCGCGCTCAACGATCTGATCGGCGGCTCGATCGACGTGATGACGGTCAGTGTCGCCAGTGGACTGCCCGCATATCAGGCCGGACAGATCAAGATGCTCGGCATCGGCAGCGAAAAACGGCTGCCGCAAATGCCGGACATGCCAATCGTGGCGGAAACCGCTGCCTGGCTACACGTCCGTCGCGTGGTTCGGCCTGTTCGGGCCCGCCGGCATGCCGCCGGACATCGTGATGAAAATCGACACCGAGACGCGGCGGATCTTCAGCGACCCGGCGTTTCGC
Source organism: uncultured Alphaproteobacteria bacterium (assembly GCA_963743395.1). Classification (GTDB taxonomy): domain Bacteria; phylum Pseudomonadota; class Alphaproteobacteria; order Rhizobiales; family Xanthobacteraceae; genus BOG-931. The sequence continues at coordinate 9,568 of CAVUPV010000005.1, read as the reverse complement.
GCGCGCTTTCTCGATCCGCAGATGTTCGAATCGATGGCGGGGCCGCCCGACGCTTTTGCCGCTTACATCAAGGCGGAACGCGACAAATGGGCCAAGGTGATCCGCGAGGCCGGCATAAAGCTGGAGTGACAGCAGCGCAACTATTCCGGCGGTGTGCCGTTGAGCGCCAAGACTTCACCGGCGAGATAGAGCGAGCCGGTGATGAGAATGCGCGGCGCCGGATGAAGATCGAGCTTGCCGGCGATAGTGATCGCGGTTTCCAGGTCATCGCGCGCGAGTGATGGAATGCCGACGCTGCCGGCGATATCGGCGAGCTTGGCCGCCGGCACAGCCTTGTCCTGATGGATCGGCACGGTGATCACGCGCCTGGCGAGCCCGGCGAAGTTCCGCAAAAACCCCTCGTTGTCCTTGGTCGACAGCATGCCGACGATGAGCACCAGCGGCCGCGACACGCGCTCTTCGAGATCGGCGAGCGCGGCGGCGATGGCCTGGCCGCCGTCGGCATTGTGGCCGCCATCGAGCCAGAGCTCGCTCTCCGGCGGCGCCAGATCGGCAAGCCGGCCGTGCGACAGCCGCTGCATGCGCGCCGGCCAATCGACACGTCGTCATGCCGGCCTCGAACGCGGCGGCCGGCAGCCGCAGCCCGCTCGCCCGCAGCGCCGCCACTGCCGCGCCGGCATTCTCGAACTGATGCCGCCCGTAAAGCTTGGGCGCCGGCAGATCGAGCAGCCCCTCGGCGTCCTGATAAACCAGCCGGCCGCGCTCTTCCGTCGCGGTCCAGTCCTGTCCGGCGATGGCAAGCGGGGCGCGCATGCGCTTGGCCTGCCGCTCGATGACCGCCAGCGCCTCGCGCGCCTGGCTGGTGACGATCGCCGGCACGCCGTGTTTGAGAATGCCGGCCTTCTCGGCGGCGATCTCGACGAGCGAGTTGCCCAAAAATTCGTGGTGATCGAGCGACAGTCGGGTGATGACGCTGACCATAGGGCGCTCGACGACATTGGTGGCATCGAGCCTGCCACCGAGGCCGACTTCAAGCAGGAGCGCATCGGCTGGATGGCGCGAGAACAACAGAAAAGCCGCCGCGGTCTCGATCTCGAACACGGTGATCGGCGCGGCGCCATTCTTCGCCTCGCATTCGGCGAGGACACCCTCGAGCTCGGCATCGCCGACCAGCCGGCCGCCGTCCTTTTGGCCGAGGCGGAACCGCTCGTTCAGCCGTACCAGATTGGGCGAGGTGTAAACGTGCACGCTTTTGCCGGCCGCTTCGAGCACCGCGCGCATGAATGCGATGGTCGAGCCCTTGCCATTGGTGCCGGCGACATGGATGACCGGCGGCAGCCGCCGTTCCGGATGATCGAGCTCGGCCAGAAGGCGCTCGATGCGGCCGAGCGACAAGTCGATGCGCCTGGGATGCAGCGCCAGCAGCCGCGCCAGCATGGCGTCGATCGGCGCGGCATTGGACGGCTGCGCGCTCACGTCACGGCGGTTGCAACCGCCGGCGCCGGCAGACTGCGCGGTTGCGGCGCGCCGGCGGGCGCTTTGGTGAAAAGCCGGCACAGTTTGGCAATGGTCGCGCGCAACTGGTGGCGATGCACCACCATGTCGACCATGCCGTGATCGCGCAGATATTCGGCCCGCTGGAATCCGTCCGGCAGTTTCTCGCGGATGGTCTGCTCGATGACGCGCGGACCGGCAAAGCCGATCAGCGCGCCGGGCTCGGCGATATGCACATCGCCCAGCATCGCATAGGACGCGGTGACGCCGCCGGTGGTTGGATTGGTCAGCACGACGATGTAGGGCTTGCGCGACTCACGCAGCCTTTGCACCGCGATGGTGGTGCGCGGCATCTGCATCAGCGACAGAATGCCTTCCTGCATGCGCGCGCCGCCGGACGCCGCGAACAGCACGCACGAGCAGCCCTTTTCCACCGCGGTCTCGAGCGTCCTGATCACTGCCTCGCCCGCCGCCATACCGAGCGAGCCACCCATGAAGTCGAAATCCTGCACGCCGATGACGGCGGCGAGACCGTCGAGCTTGCCGTAGCCGAGCTTGACCGCGTCGTTCAGCCCGGTCTTGCCGCGCGCGTCCTTGATCCGATCGGCGTAACGGCGCTCGTCGCGGAATTTCAACGGATCGGCCGGCACGTCCGGCACGGCAATGTCGAACCACGTCTGGTTATCGAACATCGATTTCAGCCGCGCCGTCGCGCTCATCCGCATATGATAGTTCGAGCCGGGAATGACGAACTGATTGGCCTCGACGTCCTTGTAGAACACCAGCTGCCCGGTTTCCGGGCACTTGATCCACAGATTCTCCGGTACCTCACGGCGCAGTATGCTGCGGATCTTCGGCCGCACAACGTTGGATATCCAGTTCATCGCGTCTCACTCACTTGCCTTGCCGCGCATTCATATATGCCCGCCGGTCACTTGCGCAAACACGCCGAGTCCATCGTCGAGCGCACATGACGATAACAGATTGCCGGCCAAAGGGCAGCTTTCATCTGGATTGCAATGATCGCCCGCGCGTCAGCGCGTCACCAGAGCGACGCCGAGCGCGACCAGGACGGCCGCTATGCCCTTTTGCAGCAGTTCGCGCCCGGACAAATCCTCGCGGCCGAGTTTTGGCCAGACGAGGCTCAGGACCACACCGAAGGCAAAAACGAACAGCGTCGTCGTCGAGCCGATAGCCTGGACAAGGCTCAACGGCGCGAACATCAACGCATAGCGATTGCCCAAACCGCCGCCGATATTGATGAGCTCGTTCGAGCCGTTGATCGACAGCAGCGCGACGGTATTGGCGCGCAGCACGGTCGTGAACTCCCTGCGGTAGAACGGAATGAGCAACAGCGCGCAGCCGAACATAGCCTCGCCGGCGAACATCCAGAACGTGGTGGTCCAGAATTCGACCTCGATGGCGAAGATCTTGAAGATGAGTCCGCTCAGCGCGATCGCATAGCCGCATGGCAGCATCAGCGCCGCCAGGCGGGCTTTGAAGATGCGCGGGCCTTGATCGAAGCGCACCGACACGATCAGGGCGCCGACGAGTATGAGAACGCCGCCTGCCAACTGCCGCCCGGTCAGCGTTTCGCCAAGCACAAAATAAGCGAGCGCATAGCCGAACAGCGGACCGGCCTGAAAATACGGCGCCACCACCGATGCCTCCTCGGCCTGCAGCGCCCGCAGGTAAAGCAAGAGCGCGCTCATATAGAGGATGCCCGAAAAGACGATGAGCGCGATGTTCCTCGCGCCGGCCGAAGTCACCGACGGCTGAAACATCCAGATGAACGGCATCAGCACCACGCCGACGAAGGCGGTGAACAAAAGCATGACCGCGACGTGGCTGTGCTTGAAGAACCGCTCGACCAGGTACTTGTCGAAATGGACGGAAATGGCCCATAGCACCGGACCGGAAAACGCATATACGACCCAGGACACTCGCTCTCCCGCTTCCTGCTGCGCGACGGTTCCGTTCCGGCGCCGACGTTACTCCCATTCCGGGCGCCGCGCGGCGCCCTAAGCCGCCCTGCTCGTGCCCCCGGTTCGGCACAATTTTGCCCTTCTGATCAACCAAGTAGCAAGGGGTCGGCGCGGCTCGCGGCAGACGATGAGCGGTAAGCCGGGGGTAATGAAGTTATGCGTAAAGTCAGTGATGGCGAACGGCGCGCCTGACGCGTCGACGCCAGTGAGGCTGGACCTTCCATGATGAAGAAAATTGTCGCTGCCTGTTTCGCCATCGGCGCGCTCGCCACCGTGCCATGCGCCAATGCGGCCGATCTTTCAGTCGCGCCGCTCTACAAGGCGCCGCCCGCGCAATACACGCCGGTCTATAACTGGACCGGCTTCTATATCGGCGCCAACGGCGGCGGCGGTTGGGGCCATTCCTGGTGGCAAAGCCCGTCGACCGGCGTCAACCTTTCCGGCGGCCAGGTCGGCGGCACCGCCGGCTACAACTGGCAATTCGGCAATGCCGTGCTCGGGGTCGAAGGCGATCTCGACTGGTCGAAGATCAGTGGCACCAGCAACTCGATCGGCTGCCCCGGCTGCAGCACCAGCGACAGCTGGCTCTCCACCGTGCGCGGCCGCGCCGGCTATGCCTTTGGCGGCATCATGCCTTACCTGACCGGCGGCCTTGCCGTCGGCGACATCAAAGCATCCGCGCCCGGTTTCGCTGGCGACAGCGCCACCAATGCCGGCTGGACCGTCGGCGGCGGCCTTGAAGTCGCGCTACCCGGCAACTGGAGCGCCAAGGCGGAATACCTGCATGTCAATCTCGGCAAGTTCAATTGCGGGCTCAACTGCGGCGCAGCGACCACCGACAATGTCTCGATGCACGACGACATCGTGCGCGCCGGCCTGAACTATCATTTTGGGTGGGGCAAGTAAGACGCCCTGGCGCCGGCTGACATCATCCAGTCTCTAGGCAATTACCGCCATTGCGAGCCGGTGAGACGCGCGCCGCTATCGGTGATGACCTTTTTCAATCGAAATCATGCCGGCTAGTTGGAATTTTTCGGGCTGGTTCCGGAACTGGAATAATCCGCCGAACTTCGGACTTTGTTGACTCCCCGACCTTGGATTTTTCTTGGAACGCGCCGATTGGCGTGACTATGCCAATTGGCGCGTCCCGATACGTTGCGGAATGGCCTTGGCATAACGGGATAATTCGGGATCGGCCCCCGCGCGGCTTGTAGGGCCTTAAAGACGCCGCACAGGAATCCTTCCCCCGGGGGCTTAAGGGCTGCTGCGGAGGCCTCGAGCCGAAGGCGATCGATGCTGTGGTCGTCGACCCTCCTTAATGCCTGTTTTAATGCCGTTTTTTGATGCCCTCGACCCGCACCGCGGCCGTGCGCGATAAGAATTTATTTACCGTCTTGAACTAAATACTTCGCTCAAGTCTCTCGCGTTAACGAAATCGAAGTGTTCGTTGGGCGTGCGGGGCCGATTCTGTGGAGCTCGTTGAGTCGGTTAGGTCGAGTAGTTTGAGTGAGTATCGTGTCCAGAAAATGCAGCACCTGCCAGCACATCAAACGCGCTGAGATCGACCGTCGACTGGCGGCAGGCGAGCCGGGCAGTCAGGTCGCGTCTGACTACGGTTTGAACCCGTCGAGCTTGCACCGGCATCGGTCGAATTGCCTTAAGCTTTCCTCCTCCAACGCCATTATGAAAGACGCGGCCCGCGGCACTGCCGCGGTCGCACTCCTGCCCTCAAAGGAAACCCTGGGCGGGGCCTATTTCGAGTTGCGCGAGCGGATCGACCAGATCGTCGCGCAGGCGCAGGCCGAAGGGTCGCTGTCGGTGGCTATCTCCGGGCTCAACTCACTAAGGCAGACGCTCGACAGTCTGGCGCGGCTTGCCGGCCATGACCGGGCGGGCACGCAGGTCAATGTCGCTGTGCAAAGCAATGTGACGGTCAATCAGGCGCAGATCGCGGAGCGGCTGATCCAGCAGTTTGATCATAAACCGGAACTGAAAGCAGAAATCGCGCAGGCGCTTATGCGAATGGATGGCGATGAACCATGAGCCCGTTGCGTGAAATTGCTTATCGGCTCGATCCGGTGCTGTGGGTGCGCGAGGTTTTGGGCGTGACGCCGACCGCGTGGCAACAGACATTTCTGCGCGCGCCGCGCGGCGCTTCCATTCTGGCGTTGACCGCGCGCCAGGTCGGCAAGACCACGACCGCGGCGTGCGGGATTGCGCATTCCATGCGCTTTACACCCGGATCATTGTCGGTGGTCGCTTGTCCGGCGCAAAGCCAGAGCGCGGAAGCAGTACGGCGTGTGCGTGAGGCTTTCGGTCAAGGCCGGCGCTCAGTTTGAGAGCGACAATGTCTACGCGCTCGAACTAGACAATGGCTCGCGAGTGTCAAGGCGCTGCCCGGTAGCGATGATTCGATCCGCGGATTAACGGTAGATGGTTGGATCGTAGCCGACGAAGCGGCTCGGCTGGACAATGACATGATCGCCGCTCTGCATCCGATGCGGGCTCGTCGCCCACAGGCGCGGTTTGTCATGCTGTCAACGGCGTGGAAGCGAACTGATCGTTTTGGACGGCATGGGCGGACGATGACCCATCATGGATCCGACTGAAGGCAACGGCGGATACCGAGAGTTCGCCCTTTACGGCGCGGCACTTAGAACAGCAGCGGCGTGTTCTGGGGGAACATGATTTCAAGCGTGAATATCTCGGCATTCCCGGTGGTGCCGAAGCCAGTCCGTTCACATGGGATCTTTTCGAGCGCGCGATGAGAATTCATGTGCCGAAGGCGCCGCCCGGACCGGCCTTTGGTGCGCCGCCGGTCCCACCTGCAATCCCCGTCGCCAACCCGTTTCGACAAGTGCGCGTAACAGGAGGAATGTCATGATCATCGATCCCAATACTTTCAATGCCGATGACCCAAGAACTTGGCCGTTGAAGATCCGCATCATCGCCAATGATGTTGGGCGGAGCAAAGATCGTTCGACTGCGGTCATTGGCGGCATCTGTCCGTTCAACCTTGGTGGCCCGCGATTGCTCGGCGTTCAGCAGTTTTTGGAGTTGCCCTTGGGCTTTACGGCAGTGAACTGGCAAACACACTAATGAAGATCGATCAAACTTACGATCATAATTGTCTAATCGTGCCCGATCTGAGCCGCGACCCCACCTATGGTGAAACGCTCTATGACACGTTTGGCCCGCGCATCGTCGGCGTACAGATCGGCGCTCTGGCGATGGCAAGACTTGCGGGTGCGGCGCGTCAGAAATGGCGCTGTGCCAGTTTATAACGTCGGCCGGACCTACTTGCTCGAACTCCTCCTCGACGAGTTGCGCGACGAACGGATCCGCTTTGCCAAGAGTGCGGAAAGTGTACGCGCTTGTGAGCAACTTATGGCGCTCGAACCCGAGCAGCACGAGAGCGCCATGGTCTATAAATGCCCGCCCGGAGGGCATGACGATCTTGCCATGTCTCTCGCCATGCTGGTCTTTGCGGCCCGGCATCTGCATTTCGACGCCTGGGCCCGACCGATCTTCGATGCGCACCGGCCGCGCCCGAAACGTAACCAAGCCCGATGGGGAGCCTTCACTCGACGTTTTACGTGGATCTCGTGACGTAATGCAGCCGTCGACCGGCGCGCTTGTCATTAACGCATCTTGATTGCTGTTGGTTGATTTCGCGAGACTGTTTTGACGCGTTCCACCGCTCCTGCGCCAAAAAGCGTGACGCTCTTTAGCTGACGGGCGGTCCGGCTGCAGGACCCACGCACGTCACGCGGCGTCGCTAACGCTTCCTTCGATTTTGTCCCATCGCCCGGGATCCGTGCTGCGCGACGCGGCAGATGTAGCAATGGCCATGGACACTATGGAGGATGCAATGTCGGTGCATTTGTCGCGGGAGAAGGTAATTAAGGATCGTCGCCACTTCGTTGGCGGGTCTGACGCCCGGATCATCATGGGCGACGATGAAGCGGCCCTCCTCCGGCTGTGGCGGGAGAAACGGGGCGAGATCGAGCCCGAGGACCTGTCGGGCAACCTCATCGTCCAGCTTGGGTTGGCCACCGAGGACCTCAACCGGCGTTGGTACGAAGCCAATACCGGTCAGGTCATCACCGACATTCAACAGCACGTCCGGCATCCGGCGGTGCGCTGGATGGCGGCCACGCTGGACGGTCGAGTCGAAGGCAGCGACGCGGTCTTCGAAGCCAAGTTCATGCTGCCCTGGTCATTTTCGGAGGAGGCGGCCGCCGAGAATACATGCCCGCAACTGCAGCACAATATGTGGGTGGTAGCGGCAAGGACCGCGGTGCTGTCGGTCATTACCGGGGGCGGCAAGTGGGTGGAGATCTCCACCCATGCCGATCCGCTCTATCAGCACCTCATTGTCACGGCCGAGCGGAAGTTCTGGCGCTGTGTCGAGAATGGCGAAACCCACGGCTGTTTGGCGTCGAGCCGCCAAAGCCACGGATTGAGGCGGTGCGCATGGTCGATATGACCACGTCGAATGCCTGGGCGGAGTTCGCCGGCATCTTTGCCCGGACCCGATCGGCCCACCTCGAGCATGAACAGGCCAAGGCCGAGCTCAAGAGCCTGATGCCGGAGGATGCCAAGGAGGCGATCGGCCACGGCATCCGGGCCAAGCGCTCGAAGTCGGGGGCCATCAGCTTCGACCTCTTAAGTAGCGCGAGGCAGGGCAGTCATGCAGCGGTCTAGTCCATCGATCGCGGCATTGGCGGCTGCACTCGCCAAGGCGCAATCCGAACTGGTCAATCCGGAGAAGTCGCTGGTTGCGACTATCCGAGCGGAGGACCTCGCGGTACTGCGACAGACGTTCCGCTATGCGCCGCTCTCGAGCGGCCTCGACATTGTGCGCAAGACTTTGGGCCAGCATGAGATCGCAACCGTGCAGACCACCGCGATCGATCAGACCGCCGGCGTCGTCAATCTCACCACCGTGCTGGCGCATGCGTCGGGGGAATGGATCGCCTCGGATTGGCCGGTCTGCGCCATCAGCGAGACCGCCACCCCGCGTCGGATGGGGGCGGCGCTGACCTATGCCCGGCGCTATGCCTTGTTCACGCTGGTCGGGATTGCCGGCGAGGATGATCTCGATGCGCCTGATCTCGCAGCGCCGACGCAAACAAGACGCCAGGACCGCAAGAGCCGGAAGGCGACCAAGGGTCGGCTGAACGGCGGCCATCACCATCCTGCGCAACGTGCGCCATTCGGCCGCAACGGTAAGGTCCATTCGAATCCCGCCGGAGCCCATGCTTGGGCCCGAGGCGTCGGCCGAACTACGCGATCGGCTTCTCGGCGAACTCAACGATCTTGCGGCGGCGATGATGCTGCACCTGGGCGCATCGGTGCCTCGCCGAAAAGAACACGCTGACGGCAGCCGATGCGCAGCGTGTCGAGGAGGCCTTCCAAGCGAGACTTGTCGGCTTTCGCGAGCGCGTGCCGACAGACGAATCGCTGTCACCGCGAGCGGAAACTCAGCAGCTTCCGAGCTGCAGTACCGGATGCCGAAAGAGCCGAAGAAGCGGCCGCGATCGAAGAGGCATCGACAAAAGCGTGCTGGCATTGTCAGAGCCGCGCCGGGTTCGCGACCGCGATCACGTCAGATATGTGGCCAAGCAGCCTTGCCTGGTTTGCGGTCGCCAGCCCTGCGATGCCCATCACCTGCGCTTCGCGCAAAGCCGGGCGCTCGGCCGCAAGGTCAGCGACGAGTTCACCGTGCCGTTGTGTCGCGGACACCATCGCGAGGTCCATCGCTCGGCGACGAAGCAGCGTGGTGGGGGAAGGCCGGGATTGATCCGACCGTCGCGGCTCGCGCGCTGTGGCTCGAAACGCATCCGCTCGCTGTGGGCATTGAACCTACGACCTCTCCCGTGTGAATGGAACGCTCTCCCGCTGAGCTAAGGGCTTCTTTGTCGGCGAGATCAGAAGTCTCAACGGCTTAGTCAATATAGCTCAACCTCAGCCGACCACCAAATTAAATCAGGACTAGGATTTGTCGTGACCCTAGTGTGACCGTGCTGTCTCCTCTCCATCACTTATAGGAAAAGCAAAGCTGCCATGGTCGGCCTAAGTTCGGT
>CAVUPV010000004.1:0-252665 GCA_963743395.1 uncultured Alphaproteobacteria bacterium | reverse complement strand
GAGAGTTTGATCCTGGCTCAGGACGAACGCTGGCGGCGTGCTTAACACATGCAAGTCGAACGGACCGCTTTCGGGTGGTTAGTGGCGAACGGGTGAGTAACACGTGGGTAACCTGCCCTTCGACTCTGGGATAACTCCGGGAAACCGGGGCTAATACCGGATATGACCTCCTGCCGCATGGTGGGGGGTGGAAAGTTTTTCGGTCGAAGGATGGGCCCGCGGCCTATCAGCTTGTTGGTGGGGTGATGGCCTACCAAGGCGTCGACGGGTAGCCGGCCTGAGAGGGCGACCGGCCACACTGGGACTGAGACACGGCCCAGACTCCTGCGGGAGGCAGCAGTGGGGAATATTGCGCAATGGGCGGAAGCCTGACGCAGCGACGCCGCGTGAGGGATGACGGCCTTCGGGTTGTAAACCTCTTTCAGCACAGACCAAGGCTCATCTTTCTGGGTGGTTGAGTGTATGTGCAGAAGAAGCACCGGCTAACTACGTGCCAGCAGCCGCGGTAATACGTAGGGTGCTAGCGTTGTCCGGATTTATTGGGCGTAAAGGGCTCGTAGGCGGTTTGTCGCGTCGGGTGTGAAATCCTACTGCTTAACGGTGGGCTGGCATTCGGTACGGGCAGACTGGAGTGTGGCAGGGGAGACTGGAATTCCTGGTGTAGCGGTGGAATGCGCAGATATCAGGAGGAACACCGGTGGCGAAGGCGGGTCTCTGGGCCATTACTGACGCTGAGGAGCGAAAGCGTGGGGAGCGAACAGGATTAGATACCCTGGTAGTCCACGCTGTAAACGTTGGGCGCTAGGTGTGGGGACTGTTTCCACGGTTTCCGTGCCGTAGCTAACGCATTAAGCGCCCCGCCTGGGGAGTACGGCCGCAAGGCTAAAACTCAAAGGAATTGACGGGGGCCCGCACAAGCGGCGGAGCATGCGGCTTAATTCGATGCAACGCGAAGAACCTTACCAGGGCTTGACATGCACGGTTTACCCGTAGAGATGCGGGGTCCTTTGGGGCCGTGTGCAGGTGGTGCATGGTTGTCGTCAGCTCGTGTCGTGAGATGTTGGGTTAAGTCCCGCAACGAGCGCAACCCTTGTCCTATGTTGCCAGCAACCGATTCGTCGGGTTGGGGACTCGTGGGAGACTGCCGGGGTCAACTCGGAGGAAGGTGGGGACGACGTCAAATCATCATGCCCCTTATGTCCTGGGCTGCACGCATGCTACAATGGCCGGTACAAAGGGCTGCGATACCGTGAGGTGGAGCGAATCCCATAAAGCCGGTCTCAGTTCGGATCGGGGTCTGCAACTCGACCCCGTGAAGTCGGAGTCGCTAGTAATCGCAGATCAGCAACGCTGCGGTGAATACGTTCCCGGGCCTTGTACACACCGCCCGTCACGTCACGAAAGTCGGTAACACCCGAAGCCCATGGCCCAACCCGTAAGGGAGGGAGTGGTCGAAGGTGGGACTGGCGATTGGGACGAAGTCGTAACAAGGTAGCCGTACCGGAAGGTGCGGCTGGATCACCTCCTTTCTAAGGAGCTTCTTACCCCGCCATCGCCCTGTAGTGGGGGTGGGGCAGTTCGACGTGCGCCACCCGGATGCCCTCCTCGCGGGGGGTCGTCGATCGGGGCCTGGTTCTCTCTTGATGGTGGTCAGACATCTTCATGCCGGCGAATGCCCGGTTGGATGATGCTCATGGGTGGAAACATCGTAAACGTTCTGCTTCTCTTCGTTCCTTTCGTGGGTGCGGTGGGTTGTGGGTGGGTTTGGCATGCTGTTGGGTCCTGAGGGAACAGGCCCCGCCCCGTTGTGGGCGGGTTTTGTTGTCTCTGTGCCGGGTGCGGATCCCTGTGCTCATACCGGTTCCTGATCGTGTTCCTGTCTCCTTCGTGGGGGGTGGGTGGTTGGGGGTGCTGGTGGGTCGGTTGTGGGGTTTGTGGGTTGGTGGGTGTTTGTGAACTGGATAGTGGATGCGAGCATCTTGTAGTGATGTTTTGTGGGTTGTTTGTTGTGTGTGTTAAGTGAGTTAGGGCGCACGGTGGATGCCTTGGCACCAAGAGCCGATGAAGGACGTGGGAGGCCGCGATAGGCCCCGGGGAGCTGTCAACCGAGCTGTGATCCGGGGGTGTCCGAATGGGGGAACCCGGCACCCGTTATGGGGTGTCACCCTCACCTGAATGTATAGGGTGGGTGGAGGGAACGAGGGGAAGTGAAACATCTCAGTACCCTCAGGAAGAGAAAACAATAGTGATTCCGCGAGTAGTGGCGAGCGAAAGTGGATCTAGCCTAAACCTGTGGCGTGTGATACCCGGCAGGGGTTGCGTCGTGGGGGTTGTGGGACCTGCCTGATCGTGCTGCCGCGTGGTCGAGGAGTTATAAATTACGGATGTAGTCGAACGGTATGCGAAAGGCCGGCCGGAGAGGGTAAGAGCCCCGTAGGTGACATGTCTGTGACTCCTGGTGGTGTTCCCGAGTAGCGCGGGGCCCGTGAAATCCCGTGTGAATCTGCCAGGACCGCCTGGTAAGGCTGAATACTTCTTGGTGACCGATAGTGCACGAGTACCGTGAGGGAAGGGTGAAAAGTACCCCGGGAGGGGAGTGAAAGAGTTCCTGAAACCGTGTGCCTACAATCCGTCGGAGCCTCGCCCATGCGGTTACGTGTGGGTGGTGACGGCGTGCCTTTTGAAGAATGAGCCTGCGAGTTAGTGGCGTGTCGCGAGGTTAACCCGGGTGGGGTAGCCGTAGCGAAAGCGAGTCCGAATAGGGCGATTATAGTGGCGCGTTCTAGACCCGAAGCGGAGTGATCTAGCCATGGGCAGGGTGAAGCGCCGGTAAGACGGTGTGGAGGCCCGAACCCACCAGGGTTGAAAACCTGGGGGATGACCTGTGGTTAGGGGTGAAAGGCCAATCAAACTCCGTGATAGCTGGTTCTCCCCGAAATGCATTTAGGTGCAGCGTTGCGTGTTTCTTGCCGGAGGTAGGGCGCTGGATAGGCGATGGGCCCGACCAGGTTACTGACCTTAGCCAAACTTCGAATGCCGGTAAGTGAGAGCGTGGCAGTGAGACTGCGGGGGATAAGCTCCGTGGTCGAGAGGGAAACAGCCCAGAGCATCGGCTAAGGCCCCTAAGCGTGTGCTAAGTGGGAAAGGATGTGGGACTGCGGTGACAACCAGGAGGTTGGCTTAGAAGCAGCCATCCTTGAAAGAGTGCGTAATAGCTCACTGGTCAAGTGGTCCTGCGCCGATAATGTAGCGGGGCTCAAGTACACCGCCGAAGCCGTGTCATTCGCACTTTTAGCCCGTCCCACGGCTAGGACGTGGGGCCAGGTGTGCGGGTGGGTAGGGGAGCGTCGTGTGTTCGGTGAAGCGGCCCTGTGAGGGTGTCGTGGAGGGCATGCGAGTGAGAATGCAGGCATGAGTAGCGATATCCAGAGTGGGAATCTCTGGCGCCGATAGACCAAGGGTTCCTGGGCCAGGCTGATCCGCCCAGGGTAAGTCGGGTCCTAAGGCGAGGCCGACAGGCGTAGTCGATGGATAACGGGTTGATATTCCCGTACCCGTGTGCGACCGCAAGGGCCAATATGCGTGATACTAAGCCCGCTGATACTCGTCGGAAGCCTTCGGGCCATGCCGGGTAGGCCGGTGATCTGAGCGTGTGGCGGTGAGCGATGGGGTGACGCAGGAAGGTAGCCCATCCCGGGCGATGGTTGTTCCCGGGCTAAGGACGTAGGGCGCATCATAGGCAAATCCGTGGTGCATGAGGCCTGAGATCTGATGGGGAGCCCGTAGGGGCGAAGTGGGTGATCCTATGCTGTCGAGAAAAGCCTCTAGCGAGGGCGCAAACGGCCCGTACCCTAAACCGACACAGGTGGTCTGGTAGAGAATACCGAGGCGTTCGGGTGAACTGTGGTTAAGGAACTCGGCAAAATACCCCCGTAACTTCGGGAGAAGGGGGGCCATTGCTGGTGATCGACTTAGCGTTGTGAGCTGGTGGTGGTCGCAGAGAATAGCGGGAAGCGACTGTTTACTAAAAACACAGGTCCGTGCGAAGCTGTAAGGCGATGTATACGGACTGACGCCTGCCCGGTGCTGGAACGTTAAGGGGACCGGTTAGCCTCACGGTGAAGCTGAGAACTTAAGCGCCAGTAAACGGCGGTGGTAACTATAACCATCCTAAGGTAGCGAAATTCCTTGTCGGGTAAGTTCCGACCTGCACGAATGGCGTAACGACTTCCCGACTGTCTCAACCACAGGCCCGGTGAAATTGCACTACGAGTAAAGATGCTCGTTTCGCGCAGCAGGACGGAAAGACCCCAGGACCTTCACTATAGCTTGATATTGGTGTCCGTCGCGGTTTGTGTAGGATAGGTGGGAGACTGTGAGGCTCAGGCGCTAGCTTGGGTGGAGTCGTTGTTGAAATACCACTCTGACCGCCGCGGGTGTCTAACCCGGGTCCGTGATCCGGATCGGGGACAGTGTCTGGTGGGTAGTTTAACTGGGGCGGTTGCCTCCTAAAGTGTAACGGAGGCGCCCAAAGGTCCCCTCAGCCTGGTTGGCAATCAGGTGTTGAGTGTAAGTGCACAAGGGGGCTTGACTGTGAGACTGACGGGTCGAGCAGGAGCGAAAGCTGGGACTAGTGATCCGGCGGTGGCTTGTGGAAGCGCCGTCGCTCAACGGATAAAAGGTACCCTGGGGATAACAGGCTGATCTTCCCCAAGAGTCCATATCGACGGGATGGTTTGGCACCTCGATGTCGGCTCGTCGCATCCTGGGGCTGGAGTAGGTCCCAAGGGTTGGGCTGTTCGCCCATTAAAGCGGTACGCGAGCTGGGTTTAGAACGTCGTGAGACAGTTCGGTCCCTATCCGCTGCGCGCGGTGGAGTTTTGAGAAGGGCTGTCCCTAGTACGAGAGGACCGGGATGGACGAACCTCTGGTGTGCCAGTTGTCCTGCCAAGGGCATGGCTGGTTGGCTACGTTCGGGATGGATAACCGCTGAAAGCATCTAAGCGGGAAGCCGGCTTCAAGATGAGGACTCCCACCCCCTTGAGGGGTTAAGGCCCCCAGCAGACCACTGGGTTGATAGGCCGGGCATGGAAGCCTCGTAAGGGGTGGAGTGGACTGGTACTAATAGGCCGAGGGCTTAACACACCAAGCACACTCGTGTGCACGTGGTACGCCAAGACAGATCATCGAGACTCGCATCCACTATCCGGTTCACGGACCCCCAACACCCCCGCCCCGCCAGATGATTGGCGGGCGTGCCGGGCGCGTGTTGGAATGAATGGTTCGATAGATTGTTGCGGCGGTCATAGCGGTCGGGAAACGCCCGGTCCCATCCCGAACCCGGAAGCTAAGCCGACCAGCGCCGATGGTACTGCGAGGGAGACCTCGTGGGAGAGTAGGACACCGCCGCACAACACCGTCACAAGCAAAGCCCACCGACCAACCGATCGGTGGGCCTTGCTGCGTTTGTTCCGCACTGTCCGAACTGCGCCCGTTTACGGGCGGTAACTGTACGGTCGGGATCGTGTGGGTGCGGATTGAACGGAACTACGGTCACCCGGAGAGTGAGTGATGGACCGGCAACAGGAGTTCGTGCTGCAGGACCCTCGAAGAGCGTGACATCCGATTCGTCCGCCTCTGGTTCACCGACGTGCTTGGGCTTCCTGAAGTCCGTGGCGGTCGCCCCGGCCGAACTCGAGCAGGCCTTCGCCGAGGGCATCGGCTTCGACGGCTCCGCCATCGAGGGCTTCGCCCGCGTGCCACGAGTCGCGACATGCTGGTCAGCCCGGACCCGACCACCTTCCAGATCCTGCCGTGGCGCGGCCGAGTCGCCCGGCACCGGCCGGATGTTCTGCGACATCCTGACGCCCGACGGCTCGCCCGTCGTACGCCGACCCGCGCTACGTGCTAGCGGCGCCCTGGCCCGGGCCGCCGAGCGGGGTTTCACCTTCTACACGCACCCGGAGATCGAGTTCTTCCTGCTCAAGAACCGAGCCGCACCGACGGCATCGAGCCGAGCCGGTCGACTCCTCCGGCTACTTCGACCTGACCCCGCACGGCATCGGCCACGACTTCCGGCGGCAGGCGATCACCCACTTGGAGTCGATGGGCATCTCCGTCGAGTTCAGCCACCACGAGGTCGCGCCCGGCCAGCAGGAGATCGACCTGCGCTACGCCGACGCGCTGTCCACGGCCGACAACATCATGACCTTCCGGCTCGTGGTCAAGGAGGTCGCGCTCGAGCAGGGCGTGTACGCGTCCTTCATGCCCAAGCCGTTCACCGACCACCCGGGCTCGGGCATGCACACCCACCTGTCGCTGTTCGAGGGCGACCGCAACGCCTTCCACGAGCCCGGCGCCGAGTACCAGCTGTCCAAGATCGGCCGCTCGTTCATCGCCGGCCTGCTGCAGCACGCCGGCGAGATCACCGCCGTCACCAACCAGTGGGTGAACTCCTACAAGCGGCTGTCCGGCGGCGGCGAGGCGCCCGACCTACGTGTGCTGGGGCCACAACAACCGCTCCGCGCTGGTGCGGGTGCCGATGTACAAGCCGGGCAAGAGCCAGTCGACCCGGATCGAGATGCGCTCGCTCGACAGCGCCTGCAACCCCTACCTGGCCTACGCCGTGCTGCTGGCGGCCGGGCATGAAGGGCGTCGAGGAGGGCTACGAGCTGCCGCCGGGAGCCGAGGACGACGTGTGGAGCGCTGACGCGGGCCGAGCGGCGCGCGCTGGGCATCGAGCCGCTGCCGGCCTCCCTGGACGAGGCGATCGGCGCGATGGAGCGCAGCGAACTGGTGGCCGAGACCCTCGGCGAGCACGTGTTCGACTTCTTCCTGCGCAACAAGCGGGCCGAGTGGGCCGAGTACGAGCGGCAGGTCACCCCGTTCGAGCTGGGCCGGTACCTGCCGGTGCTGTGATCCGCGCGGGGGAGACGCGCGGGATCCGCCGCGGCGTGCGTGCGGGCTGTGTCCTCGAGATCTCGGGTGCGGGCGCCGGATTCGCTTTCCGGCGCCGCGGCCTCGGCACGCGTCAGAGTCCGACGGCGATCCGGCCGAGCTCGGCGACGTAGTCGGCGAGGTTCTCGCCGTTCATCTCCTGCGGGACGAGTCCGGGCACGGCCTGGCGCAGCAGCTGCAGGCCCAGCCACACGGAGTAGGCGTGCAGGGCGGAGCGCTCGGCCTGCTCCGGGCTCAGGCCCGCCTGCTCGCGCAGCCGCTGCGAGAAGGCCATCCGCTTGTGCACGATCCGCTCGACGGCCGGGCCGATCACCGGGTGGTCGGCGTTCCACAGCAGGACCATGAAGATCTTCACGTCCTTGGGCGAGGCGTTGAGCATCGCCACCGTCGCCGTGTGCCGCTCGATCGGGTCGGTGATCAGATCGAGCCGCTCGAGCTCCTCGTCGATCGCGGTGCGCTCCCAGTGCTCCACCGCCGCCTGAAGCAGGGCATTGCGATCGCGGAAATGCCAGTAGAAGCTGCCCTTGGTGGCGCCGAGCCGCTCCGCGAGCGGTTCGACCGCGACCGCGCGCAGGCCGTCGCGCGCGAGCGCCTCGACGGCGGTACCGATCCAGTCGGCGCGTGTCAGGGTCCTGCGTTCCCGGGGCCGGGCGGCGGCTCGGTCGCGCGGCAGCGCCGAGGAGACCGGGGCGCTCTCGCTGTTCAGGCGCGGGAGCAGCCCGGGGGTGCCGGGCGTACGGGGCGTGCGGACGGTGTAATCGGGGGTGGAGGCCACAGTGATATCGCGCATGGCGTCACCGTAGCGCAGCGGAGGGTAGTCGCGTGGGGAATGACTCTTTCGAGCGAACTATCTCAGAATCCGCGTCATCTGGGGCGATCTTGACCATTTGTGGCCTGGCTGAACCCCCGTTCAGTGGTTAAGGTCGAGTCGTGGCCGTTCAACGGGAACGCGAATCCCAGCTCAGCCGACTCGCCCGCCGTGGTTTCGCGGATCCGGAAACCGCCGCCGGCCGGCTCGCGGCGTCCGCTTTCGACGGTCTCGCGGTGGATCCGGTGTTCCTGGAGAGTCTGGGCCGCTGTGCGGATCCCGACACCGCGCTCGGATCCCTGGCCCGGGTGCTCGACGCCCTCCCGCCGGAACAGGCGGACATGCTGCGTGCCACCCTAGCCGCCTCGCAGCCGCTGCGCGGCAGACTCTTCGGTGTGCTCGGCGTGAGCTCGGCGCTCGGCGACTTCCTCGCCCGCCACCCCGAATCCTGGCACGAGCTCGACGAGTTCGACGTGGACGAGCTGACCTCCGATCCGGACTACCTGCGCGGCGTACTGCTCGGCGCCGTCGGCGCCGACCCCGCGGACGCCGAGCCGCGCGCCGCGCTGACCGGGGACGCGGCGGCGGACGCCCTGCGCGTCGCATATCGCCGGGGCCTGCTTCGGGTCACCGCGATGGACGTGAGCGGTGGCGCGGCGATGGCGAAGGTGGGCCGCCAACTCGCCGACCTGGCCGGCGCCACGCTCGAGGCCGCGCTCGCCATCGCGCGGGCCGAACTGCCCGCGGGGTCGACCCCCTGCCGGCTCGCGGTGGTCGGCATGGGCAAGTGCGGAGCCAGGGAACTGAACTACGTCAGCGACGTGGACGTGATCTTCGTCGCGGCGCCCGGACGTCGGCCAGGACGGCGCCCCGGCCGACGAGTACGAGGCCTTGCGTACCGGCACGCAGGCTGGCCGCGGGGCTGATGCGGATCTGCGGCGAGGTGACCGCCGAGGGCAGCATCTGGCAGGTGGACGCGGCGCTGCGCCCCGAGGGCAAGTCGGGCCCGCTGGTGCGCACCCTGGCGAGCCACGCGGCGTACTACCAGCGGTGGGCGAAGACCTGGGAGTTCCAGGCGCTGCTCAAGGCGCGGCCGATCGCCGGAGACCGCGAACTCGGCGAGGCGTACGTCGCCGCGGTCAGCCCCCTGATCTGGTCGGCGGTCGAGCGCGAGCACTTCGTCGAGGACGTGCGCGCCATGCGCCGTCGGGTCGTGGACCACGCGGCGGCGAGCCTGCGCTCCGCCCCGGGCGTCGCGGCGGCACGCCCGGGCGCGGTCGAGCGGGAGCTCAAGCTCGGCCCGGGCGGCCTGCGCGACATCGAGTTCGCCATCCAGCTGCTCCAGCTCGTCCACGGCCGCGCCGACGAGACGCTGCGCCGGCGCGGCACGCTCGAGGCGCTCGAGGCGCTGGCGGTGGGCGGCTACGTCGGGCGGCAGGACGCGCAGCAGCTCGGTGAGGCGTACCGGTTCCTGCGGACGGTGGAGCACCGGATCCAGCTGTTCCGGCTCGAGCGCACGCACCTGATGCCGACCGACGCGGCGTCGCTGCGCCGGATCGGCAGGTCGCTCGGCTTCGCCACGGATCCGGCCGGGCAGCTGCGCGCGGCGTGGCAGGCGCATGTCAGGGTCGTGCGACAGCTGCACGAGAAGCTGTTCTACCGGCCGCTGCTGTCCACCGTGGCCCGCTTGGACGCCACGGCCGTCCAGCTGCCCGGTGCGACTGGTGTGGTGGGTGCGGCCGGTGGGAGCAGTCCGAGTGGCAAGGCCGGCGGCGTCGGCACGATCAGTGCGAGTGGCAAGGCCGGCGCCACACCGCAGACACCGTCCCCGTCGCGGACACAGGGTTCTGGTTCCGCCTTCGCCGGCACCGAGGCCGGCCGGCTCTCCGTCGCGGCGGCCCGCTCGCGGCTGACCGCGCTGGGCTACGCCGATCCGGCCGGAGCGCTGGCGAACATCGAGGCGCTCACGGTGGGTCTGAGCCGGCGGGCGGCGATCCAGCGGACGCTGCTGCCCGTCTTCCTCGGCTGGTTCGGCGACGCCCCCGACCCGGACGCGAGCCTGCTCGCCTTCCGCCGCCTCTCCGACGCGCTGGGCAGCACGCCCTGGTACCTCGGTCGCTGCGCGACGAGGGCGAGACGGCCTGGCGGCTGGCCCGGCTGCTCGCCTCGGGCGGCTTCCTGCCGGACCTGCTGATGCGCGCCCCCGACGCGGTGGCGCAGCTCTCCGAGCGCCGGATGCGGCTGCCCTCGCGCGACGCGCTGGCCAAGGAGCTGACGGCGCTGGTGCACCGCGCGAGCGACGCGGTGCAGGCCGTCACGGCGGTGCGCGCGGTGCGGCGGCGGGAACTGCTGCGGATCGCGGCGGCGGACGTGCTCGGCCAGTTCGACGGGAGCGACGGCGACACCGCACACGAGGGTGCGCCGCACGGATCCGCGGACGGTGCGTCAGACGCGGCTCGCGAGAGTGCGCTGCGCAGATCCCCGGGTGTCGTCAGGTGCGGCTCGCGAGGGTGCGCGGCATGGGTCTGCGGACGGTGCGTCAGGGGCGGCTCACGAGGGTGCGCTACACGGGTCTGCGGACGGTGCGTCAGACGCGGCACGCGAGGGCGCGCGGCACGAATCCCCGGACGGTGCGTCAGGTGCTCGTGAGGGCGCGACGTCGGCCGAGGGGCGGATCGACGCGATCGGCAGCGCACTGACGGACATCGCCGCGGCCACCGTGCAGGGCGCGCTGGAGGCCGTGCTCGCCTTCCGTCCCGACCGCGACGCGCCGCTGATGCGCTTCGCCGTGATCGCGCATGGGCCGCTTCGGCGGAGCGGAGCTCGGCTACGGCTCCGACGCCGACGTGCTGTTCGTCTACGAGCCGCTGCCGGGCGCGGACGAGCAGGCGGCCGCGTCCGCGCCTTCGCCGTCGCGACCGAACTCAGGTCCCTGCTGCAGACGCCCAGCACCGACCCGCCGCTGCAGATCGACGCCGACCTGCGGCCCGAGGGCAGGCAGGGTCCGCTCGTGCGCACGCTCGCCTCCTACGACCGCGTACTACCGGCGCTGGTCCAACGGCTGGGAGGCGCAGGCGCTGCTGCGCGCGGCACCCGGTCGCGGGCGACGCCGACCTCGGAGCGCGGTTCATCGCGGCGTAGACCCGCTGCGCTACCCGGAGTCCGGGCCCGTCCGAGACCGAGGTGCGCGAGATCCGCGGCTCAAGGCGCGGATGGAGGCCGAGCGGCTGCCGCGCGGCGCGGACCGCGCGCTGCACACCAAGCTCGGTCCCGGCGGCCTGTCCGACATCGAATGGATCGTCCAGCTCCTGCAATTGCGGCACGGCGCCGGCGCTCCCCGACCTGCGCGGGACCGGCACCCGCGCGACCCTCGCCGCGGCCGCCGAGGCAGGGCTGCTCGACGCCGAGGACGCGGCATTGCTCGACGAGGCCTGGACGCACACCGCCTTGCTGCGCAACGGAATCACGATCGTGCGCGGACGTCCCGGGCGACCAGGTCCCGACCGACGCGCGCGAGCTCGCCGGAATCGCCCACTACCTCGGCGAGGACGTCGACAGCGAGACCCTGCTCGACAACCACCGTCGACGCGCCCGCCGGGCGAGAGCCAGCCTTCGAGCGCGCTCTTCTACGACGAGGAGTGAAGAGCTACAGGTGCCCGCCGCCCCTACCGCGCGAGGCAGCCTTCGAGCGGCTCTTCTACGACGAGGAGTGAAGAGCCACGCCGGGCGCGCTTGACCGAGCCCGCGGCAGGCGCGAATCCGTGGCCGGAGAGCCGCAGGGCGCGCTTGTCCGAGCGCGTACTATCCGCACCGGAGTCTCGATCAGGCCCAGTTTCTGCGCCTCCATGCGCACGGCGGCGATGGAGCGCTCGTGGCGGCGGCCGATCTCGGCCCAGCTCAGCTCGCCGTGGACCTCGGCGGTCAGCTGCTCGCGCTCCTCGTCCGTCCACGGCTGGCCCGCGTTCCTCGGCTCGCCGGGCCTGCCGCGCACGTTCGCGCGCCAGGTCAGGGCGGCGACCTCGCTGCGCGGGACGGTGCGCACGACGCTGCCGCCGGTGAGGAAGCACAGCTCCTCGCCCTCGAACCGCACGGCTTCGGCCGGGAAGGAGACGGTCACCGGGACGCCGTCCACGGCGAGCCAGGCCGGGCCGGAGTTCGCGGCGAGTTCGAGTTCGATCTGGTTCGACATGGCAATGCCTCCTGAGTAGTCGTCGGGTGACCCTAGGTCACTTCATCGACTATCTCAGGAGGCACTGACAAAAACGGATACTCAGGGATAACCCCCGTCGCACCCGCTCCCTTGTCCCGGGCCGTCGTTCACCTCTACCGCGCTCTACGCGCGGCGGAACTAGTTCACGCGCGTGCTCGTGGCGACGCTTGCGCGCGTGGTCGTGCTCGTTCTCGTCGCGCTCAGCTTCAGCCGGCGTACTTCTGCACCAGGGTGCCGAGCCGCGGCAGGGCGGACTCGACGTTCTTGACACCGCTCGGGCGCACGGCGTTGTAGGCCTTGCGCAGCGGGGCCCGCTCCGAGTTGGCGGCGCGCTGGTCGGTCACCGACAGCAGGGCCTCGGAGACCTCCTCGCCGCGCGCGGCCAGGTAGTCGCCGAAGGCGCCGCCGCCGGACGCCGTGAAGTCGGCCCAGTACGGCTGCAGCTTCTCCAGGAAGTCCGGAAGGAGCGCGTCGATGACGTCCTTGACGATGCCCGAGGCGAAGGCGTTGACAGTCTTGTAGGCGCCCTTGATGATCAGGCCCTTCTCCGACACCTCCTCGTCGACCAGGGTCACCGCGTCGGCGATGACGTTCGGGCGGACGTCCGGGGCGAGCAGGGCTTCCTGCAGGGTCTCGGCCATGTGTGGCTTCTTCTCCTTGACGTGCTGGGTATTTCCCCCCCTCAGGGTTCGCACAGGCTACCAGTTTCCCCCTGCTTTTTGGGACCCCGGCCATACCCCGACGCCACCTGCCCGGTCCTGCGGCGCAAGGATTTTCCCGGCGCCGCGGACGGCGTTCACGCCAGGTTCAGCGAGCGGGCGATCAGCATGCCGCTGCACCTCGGTGGTGCCCTCGCCGATCTCCAGGATCTTGGCGTCGCGGTAGAAGCGGCCGACCGGCGTACTCGTTCATGAAGCCGTAGCCGCCGAAGATCTGGGTGGCCTCGCGGGCGTTGACCATGGCCGGCTCCGAGGCGACCAGCTTGGCGATGGCGGCCTCCTTCTTGAACGGCTTGCCGGCCAGCAGCCGGCCGGCCGCGTCGTCGCCAGGCGAGCCGGGCCGTGTGCGTCCGGGCCTCCATGTCGGCGATCTTGAACTGGAGCACCTGGTACTCGCCGATCTTGTGGCCGAACGCCTCGCGCTCGTCGACGTAGCGCAGGCACTCGTCGATGCAGCCCTGGGCCAGGCCGACCGACAGCGCGGCGATGGCGATCCGGCCCTCGTCGAGGATCCGCAGGAACTGGGCGTAGCCGCGGCCCCGCTCGCCGAGCAGGTTCTCGGCCGGGCACCCGGCAGTCGTCGAACGCCAGCCCGTGGGTGTCCGAGGCGCACCAGCCGACCTTCGAGTACGTCGGGCTCGCACGGTCAAGCCCGGGGTGCCGGCCGGCACGATGATGGCGGAGATCTCCGGCGCGCCCGTCCGGCTCGCGCCCGGTGACCGCCGTCGACCGTGACCAGGGACGGTGATGTCGGTGCCGGAGTTGGTGATGAAGGACTTGGCGCCGTTGATCACCCACTTCCGGCCGTCGAGCCTGGCGCGGCCGTGGTGCTCAGGCGCCCGCGTCGGAGCCGCCCTCCGGCTCGGTCAGGCCGAACGCGGCCAGCCGCTCGCCCCGGCACAGCTCGGGCAGCCACCGCTGCTTCTGCTGCCTCGGTGCCGAAGCGGTAGACCGGCATCGCGCCGAGGCCCACCCCCGCCTCGAGCGTGATGGCCACCGACGAGTCGACCCGGGCCAGCTCCTCGAGGGCGAGGCACAGGGCGAAGTAGTCGCCGCCCATGCCGCCGTACTCCTCGGGGAACGGCAGGCCGAACAGGCCCATCCGCCCCATCGTGGCGATCACGACGGGTACGGGAAGGCGTCCCGCTCGTAGTAGTCCCCGATGACCGGGGCCACCTCCGTCGCGGGCGAAGCGCTCCACGGTCTTGCGCAGCTCCTCGTACTCCGCGGGCAGCGTGGGGTCGGCATGGCGCATCCGGATCCGTTCACTGTGGTGGTGGAACCGCCGCGGCCTTCGTGAGGGCCTGCGACGGCCCGGGACGGGCTGGGCGGCCGAGGTGGCCGGCCATCCAGCCGGTGGTCGTCGACCAGCTGCGCAGGTCGACGCCGGTGTCGATGCCGAGGCCGTCGAGCATGCCACACGAGGTCCTCGGTGGCCAGGTTGCCGGTGGCGCATCTCGGCGTAGGGGCAGCCGCCGAGGCCGCCGGCGGAGGAGTCGACGGTGGTGATCCCGGCCTGGAGGGCGGCGAACGTGTTGGCCAGCGCCTGGCCGTAGGTGTCGTGGAAGTGCACGGCGAGCCGGTCGCGGGCCGATGCCGCGCCGCGTCCAGCGCGTCGATCAGGGTACGGACGTGGCCGGGGGTGGCGACGCCGATGGTGTCGCCGAGGCTGACCTCGGTGCAGCCGGCCTCGATCAGGCGGGCGACCACGTCGACCACCTGCGCGATCGGGACCGGCGCCCTCCCAGGGGTCGCCGAAGCACATCGAGACGTAGCCGCGGACCCACATGCCGTCGGGCCTTGGCGCGCTGCAACGACGGCCTCGAACTCGGCTGTCGAGTCCGTCCACGGTGGAGTTGAGGTTCTTCGCGGCGAAGGTCTCGGTGGCGGAGGCGAACACGGCGATGTCGCGCGCGCCGGCGGCCGGGCGCGGTCCAGGCCGCGGCGGTTGGGCACCAGCACCGGGTAGCGGGCGTGCTCGTTGAAGGTGCGCTGCGCGAGCAGCGGCAACAGCTCCTCGGCGTCGGCGAGCTGCGGCACCCACTTCGGGTGCACGAAGCTGGTGGCCTCGATCATCCGCAGCCCCGCGTCGACGAGGCGGTCGATGAACTCGGCCTTGGCCGCGGTGGGCACCACGGCCTGCTCGTTCTGCAGGCCGTCGCGGGCGCCGACCTCGTAGACGGTCACCCGCTGCGGGCAGTCCGTGCTGGGTCAGCTTCTGCGGCAGTCCGGGGATCATGCGCCTACCTCCACGTGGAACAGCAAGTGCCGCCAACGGCACCTGCTCGCCGACGGCCGCGCCCACCTCGGTCACCCTGCCGTCGCAGGGGGCTGTCAGCGTGTGCTCCATCTTCATCGCCTCGAGGACGCCGAGCGGCTCCCCGGCGGTCACCCGCTGCCCGACGGACGCCTTCACGGCGAGCACGGTGCCGGGCATCGGCGCGCGCACCGTGCCGTCGGCCTCGGCGAGGGCGTCGCCCGGGCCGCCGAGGCGGTCGGTCTCGGCCCGCGCGGGCGCCGGGGGAGCGCCGAGGCGCCAGCCGTCGCGCGGCGTCGAAGGGCGTCGGGCCGTCCGGGGCCAGACGCGGGTGGAACGGCAGGTCCGGGTGGGAGTCGAGCCAGGAGGTGTCGATGACGGCGTCGGCGAACTCGGCCGAGCCGAGCAGCGTGCGCAGGAACGGCAGATTCGTGGTCAGACCACTGATCTCGGTGCCCGCGAGCGCGTCCAGCAGGGCGCGCCGGGCGGCCTCCCGGTCGGGGCCGTGCGCGGTCACCTTGGCGACCATCGGGTCGTAGTACGCGGTGACCTCTCCGCCGCTGCGCAGAGCCGTGTCGACGCGCAGGGCGCCCGGATCGGCGGGCACCGGCCACACGACCCGTCCGGCGGTGCCGGCCTGCGGCAGGAAGCCGTGCTCGGCGTCCTCGGCGTAGACGCGGGCCTCGACGGCGTGGCCGTCGGGGCGCGCCGAGAGCTGCGAGCAGGCGGTCGCCGCGCGCCACCCGGATCTGGGCTCCGACCAGGTCGAGGCCGGTGACCAGCTCGGTCACCGGGTGCTCGACCTGGAGGCGGGTGTTGAGCTCGAGGAAGAAGAACTCCTCGCCCGGCCACGAGGAACTCGACCGTGCCGGCGTTGACGTAGCCGACCTCGCGGCGCAGCCGACCGCCGCGTCGAGCAGCCGCTCGCGCAGCGCCGCGTCGAGGCGTCGGGGCCGGGCTCTCCTCGACGAGCTTCTGGTGGCGGCGCTGGACCGAGCAGTCGCGCTCGCCGAGGTGGAGCGACCGTGCCGTGGGTGTCGGCGAGCATCTGCACCTCGACGTGGCGGCCGTGCTCGAGGTAGCGCTCGACCAGCACCGTGTCGTCGCCGAAGGCGGACTCGGCCTCGCGCTCGGCCGAGGCGAGGGCGTCGGCGCAGGTCGGCCGGGTCGCGCACGATGCGCATGCCCTTGCCGCCGCCGCCGGCCGCCGCCTTCACCAGCACCGGGAAGCCGATCCGTCGGGCATCGCCCGGGCTGGCGGAGCGCAGCACCGGCACCTCGGCGCGCGCGGCGATCGTCCCGCGCGGCGTCCTTGTCGGCCCAGCGCGCGAGATGACCCCGGCGGGCGGGCCGATGAACGTCATTCCCGCCGCCGCGGCAGGCGTCGGCGAACGCCGGCGCTCTCGGCAGGAAGCCGTAGCCGGGGTGGACCGCGTCGGCGCCGGCTCTCGCGCGCCGCGCCGACGATCTCGGCCGGACGTCGAGGTAGCTGCGCGAGCTCGACCAGCTCGGCGGCGTCGGCGGCGTGCAGCGCGGCGAGGTCGTCGGCGTCGGCGTAACCGCGACGGTGGCGATGCCGAGCGCGTCGCGCGGTGCGGATGACGCGCAGCGCGATCTCGCCGCGGTTGGCGACGAGCAGCTTGCGGAACGCCACCGCGCTCACATCCGGAAGACGCCGAAGCCGGCCGGCTCGGGCTCGGCGTTCGAGGTGGCCGCGAGAGCCGAGGCCGAGCACCCGGCGGGTGTCGAGCGGGTCGATGATCCCGTCGTCCCACAGCCGCGCGGTCGAGTAGTACGGGATGCCCTGCGTCTCGTACTGGTCCCGGTGGTCTTCCTGAAGGCCTCTTCCTCCTCGGCGCTCCAGGTGCCGCCCCTGGCCTCGAGCCCTCCCGGGACCGTGGCGAGCACCGTCGCCGCCTGCTCGCCGCCCATGACCGAGATGCGCGCGTTCGGCCACATCCACAGGAACCTGCGGGTCGTAGGCGCGGCCGCACATCCCGTAGTTGCCGGCGCCGAAGGAGCCGCCGATGATGACGGTGAACTTGGGCACGCTCGCGCAGGCCACCGCGGTCACGAGCTTGGCGCCGTCGCGTGGCGATCCCGCCGGTCTCGTAGTCCTGGCCGACCATGAAGCCGGTGATGTTCTGCAGGAAGAGCAGCGGGATCGCGCCGCTGCTCGCAGAGCTCGATGAAGTGCGCGCCCTTGAGCGCCGACTCGCCGAACAGCACGCCGTTGTTGGCCAGGATCGCCGACCGGGTAGCCGTCGATCCGCGCGAAGCCGCACACCAGCGTCTCGCCGTAGAGGGCCTTGAACTCGTCGAACCGGAGCCGTCGACGATGCGCGCGATCACCTCGCGCACGTCGTAGGGCGTGCGCGGGTCGGTCGGGCACCAGGTCGTAGAGCTCGGCCGGGTCCAGCGCGGGCTCGGGGCTCGGGTTCGGGGCGCAGCCACGGCGGTGGCCGGGGGCAGCGTGGCGACGCGCGGCCCGCAGCAGTCGAGCGCGTGCGCGTCGTCCTCGGCGCAGGTGGTCGGCGACGCCCGGAGCAGCCGGGTGTGCACGTCGGCGCCGCCGAGCTCCTCGGCGCGTCACCACCTCGCCGGTCGCCGCCTGCACCAGCGGCGGGCCGCCGAGGAAGATCGTGCCCTGGTCCGCGCACGATCACGGTCTCGTCGCTCATCGCCGGCACGTAGGCGCCGCCGGCGGTGCACGAGCCCATCACGGCGGCGATCTGCGGGATGCCCGGCGGCCGACAGCGCTGGCCTGGTTGTAGAAGATGCGCCCGAAGTGGTCGCGGTCCGGGAAGACCTCGTCCTGCAGGGCAGGTAGGCGCCGCCCGAGTCGACCAGGTAGATGCACGGCAGCCGGTTCTGCGCGGCGACCTCCTGCGCGCGCAGGTGCTTCTTGACCGTCAGCGGGAAGTAGGTGCCGCCCTTGACGGTGGCGTCGTTGGCGACGACGACGCACAGCCGGCCCGGCGACCCGGCCGATGCCGGTGACGATGCCCGGCCGACGGGCGCGGCCGCCCTCGTCGCGTACAGGCCGTAGGCGGCCAGCGGGGCGAGCTCGAGGAACGGCGAGCCGGGGTCGAGCAGCCGGTCGATGCGCTCCCGCGGCAGCAGCTTGCCGCGCGCCAGGTGCCGGGCGCGGGAGCGCTCGTCCCCGCCGAGGCGGACCTCGGCCAGGCGTTCGCGCAGCTCCACGGTCAGTTCGCGCAGCGTCGCAGGCAGGACTCGGCTGGACGGCACCTTTGCCGCCTTTCGTTATGCGGACCGGGCGCTTGTGGTGCCCGGTCGTGTGAACGGCCGGAGGTGTACGGCTCTTGTACCCATCAGTAACACAGTCCACGCCGGGAAGGAAAGCGCACCGCCGAACGGGTGAGTATCGGGCTGCGCCTGGCCTGGCGGGCGACGGCGCGCTTCTAGACTTCCCGGGGGCCAGTGGGCAGTGCAGAGCGAGCGTCGACGGGAGTTGGGGTGGCCGGAGCGTCGCAGAGGCCGGGGTCGGGCCGGCCGCGCGGATCGGGAGCGTCCGATCCGCGGCGCACCGCGCCTGCCCGCGTCCCGCGCTCCCCGGTGGCCCGGCTGCGCCTGCCGCACAAGGTGCGGGTGAGCGGGCGGGCCCTGTTCGGCACCGCGGCGGCCCTGGTCCTGGTCGGAGCGGGCACCGGGTTCTTCGCCGAGCAGGCCGTCCTCGGCGCGCTCACCACCTCCGGCGCGCTCGCCGGGCTCGGCCTGCATCCCGAGGCCGACCAGAACATCCTGCTGATGGGCCTGGACTCGCGCAAGGACATGAACGGCAACGACCTGCCCGCGGCGATCCTGGGCAAGCTGCACGCCGGGTCGAGCAGCGACGTCGGCGGCTACAACACCAATACCCTGATCCTGCTGCACGTGCCCGCCGACGGCTCGCAGGCCGTCGCGCTCTCCATTCCCCGGGACGACTACGTCGACCTGCCGGACCACCTCGGCAAGCACAAGATCAAGGAGGCCTACGGCCGGGCCAAGGCGGCGGCCGAGCAGGAGGCCCACGACGAGGGCGTCACCGATCCGGCGCAGCTCGAGCACCTCGGCCGGGAGGCCGGGCGGCAGGCCGCGATCGAGGCCGTACAGGACCTGCTCGGCGTGCAGGTGGACCACTTCGCCGAGATCAACCTGGCCGGGTTCTACGACCTGGCCAACGCGCTCGGCGGGGTCACCGTCTGCCTGCGCCAACCCGCCCACGACGACTACTCCGGGGCCGACTTCCCGGCCGGGGTGCAGACCCTCGACGGCCAGCAGGCCCTCGCCTTCGTCCGGCAGCGGCACAACCTGGCCGGCGGGGACCTGGACCGGACGCACCGTCAGCAGGCCTTCCTGGCCTCGGCCGTGGCCAAGCTGGACGCGGCCGGGGTCTTCGGCGACCTGGGCAGGCTCGGCGCGCTGCTCGACGTGGCGCACCGCGACGTCGTGGTCGACGCGGGCTTCGATCCCCTCGCCGTTCCTGCGCCAGGGCGGCGCGGTCACCTCGGGGAACGTGCGGTTCTACACCTTGCCGATCCAGGGCTTCGCCACCGAGGACGGGGAGTCGGTCAACCTCATCGACCCGGCCCAGGTGCGGGCCGTCGCCCACCAGCTGATGGCGGGTCAGACCCCGGACTCCGGCTACGGCAACGGCGCCGGGCCGCTGATCCCGCAGGCTTCGCCGGGGACCGGCGCGGGCCAGGACGCCGGGGTGAGCGTGCAGAGCGGGCCGCTGGCGACGCGGGCGGCCGCGCCCCGGCCCGGCCCGAGTCCGGTGCCCGTCCGGCCCGGTGCGCACGCCCCGGCCCGCAAGGCGCCCGCCGCGGCCCCGACGACCCCGCCGCCGAGCCCCGCGCCCGTCGTCGCGCTCACCCCGCCGCCCGGCGTGCCCTGCGTGGACTGAGGGCCCGCCGCGGCCCGGGCGGGCCCGGCCGGACTCAGTGGGAGGCCTCGGACCGGGATTTGACCGAGGGCTGACGGTCGATCGGCGTGCGCACCGAGAGGACCTGACGGTGCGTCCGGCGCGGGCCCGACCAGGGCGCGGCGACCGCGTCGATCCGGTAGGCCAGCTCGTAGGCCAGCGACTCGTAGTTCACCCGCCAGCCGCGGAAGTGCGCCCACGCCTCCTCCGGGTCGCGCTCCATCGGATAGCCGCTGTAGCGCAGCATGTCGATGCCCTGCGCGAATTCGGCGTAGCTGAGCTCGATCTCGCCGTCCGGATCGGGATCGGCCTCGTAGTCGATGCCCTCCACGTCGGCGATCTCGCGCAGGCAGCTGAACCCGGCCCGCAGCGTCATCCGCATCGTCGCCTTCGGCCTCGACGGGTTGAGCGAGACCTCCAGCGCCGCCGCGTCCATGATCGCGAGCAGCGCGATCAGCCAGTTGCGGGTGGCCCGCGGCGAGCGGAAGTGGATGAGCACCGGGTAGCTGGTGTGGCTCTCCGCGACCTGGCAGGCCCAGCGCTCCCAGCCCTGGTAGAGCGTCTGCAGCTGGGTGACCAGGCCGGGGATCTGCACGTGGCGCATCAGGATCTCCGGGCCCCAGGCCGGCACCCCGGCCCGGGACTGGAGCATGGTGACCTCGGCCTCCCGCTGCGAGTACGCGCTGTACATGGCCGGCAGGTAACCGACCAGCAGGCCGATCATCACCGGGCCGGTGGCGGCGGCGCAGAAGTCGATGAAGGTCTGCCGCTCCTGCGGACTGCTCACGAAGCCGAGGGTGAAGACCGAGGAGCCGGACTGGAGCATGCCCTTGGCCAGCCCGAGGCCGCCGACCCCGGCCAGGATGAAACCGAAACCGACTATGGCAAGGCCCAGCCAGCTCAGCAGCGTCACCAGGATCGACAGCGGCGCGGCCCAGGCCAGGATCAGGTCCTTGCCCTCGAAGGTGTCCCTGCGGTCGGCCACCACCTGGAACGGCCAGCGCACCACGTCCCGGATCAGCCGGGTGTAGCGCGAGCGCAGGCCGCGCGGGACGACCAGGTTCGCCATGACCGAGATCCAGGTGCCCACCACGACGAGCGAGCCGAGCACGATGTCGAAAATCCTCACACGGACATGATGCGGGACGCCCCGGCGCCCGGCGCGCACGCCGCAGCGCGCAGATCGCGCGCCCGGCTGTGACAGATCGTAAATTTCTCCGGAGCAGCCTTGTAACAGTTCTGATTCATGGCTACTTCTGTACCGAGAGCTGTCCTTCAGAAGGAGAAGTTCCATGATGCCCACTATTGCCCGCCGCTGCGCCACCGCGCTCGCCGCGGTCGGTAGCGCCTTGGCGCTCAGCCTGACCGGCGCCGGCGCCGCCCACGCCGCCGCCGTCAACTACGTCGCCCTCGGCGACTCCTACTCTTCCGGCGTCGGCGCCGGCGACTACACCAGCAGCAGCGGCGACTGCGACCAGAGCACCAACGCGTACTCGGAGCTGTGGACGAACGCGAACGGCCCCTCGTCCTTCGCCTTCGAGGCCTGCTCCGGGGCCACCACCTCGGACGTCCTGTCCAGCCAGATATCCGCGCTGAGCACCTCGACCACGCTGGTCTCGATCACCATCGGCGGCAACGACGTCGGCTTCAGCAGCGTCATGGAGACCTGCGTGCTCGACAGCACGAGCAGCTGCGTGAGCGCGGTCGACACGGCGGAGAGCGAGGCGCAGACCCAGCTGCCGGCCAAGCTCGACGCGGTCTACGCGGCGATCAACGCCGCGGCGCCCAACGCGCGCGTCGTCGTGCTCGACTACCCCGAGCTCTACGACCTGTCCCAGTCCTCCACCTGCGTCGGCCTGAGCACCACCGACCGCACCGACCTGAACCAGGCCGCGGACATCCTCGACGGAGTCATCCAGAACGAGGCGGCCAAGTACGGCGACATCTTCGCGGACGTGCGCTCCGCCTTCTCCGGCCACGAGATCTGCGACAGCGACTCCTGGCTGCACTCGGTCAACTTCCTGGACATCGACGAGTCCTACCACCCGACCGCCTCCGGCCAGGCCGACGCCTTCTACCCGGTGTTCAGCGCGAACGCCTGAGCCGCCCCGCGACGCCCGCAGCCCCGTCGGACCGAGGTCCGGCGGGGCTGCGTTCTGCGTGCCTGAAGGGCCGTCAGGCCACGTGCACCATCGGCCGGCCGGCCGCGGACGCGGTGCCCGGGTCGAGCGCGTCGGCCGGGTCCTTGCGGATCAGCAGGAAGATCACCAGTGCGGCGCCGGCCAGCAGGAACCCGCTGACCAGGAACGCGACGTTGTAGCCGTGCACCGCGCCGAGTTCGTTCGCGAGCTTCGTGCCGAGCGAGGTCTGGTGGCTCGCCACGTAGGTCGCGCTGGCCGTGGTGAAGAAGCTGTTGAGCAGCGCCACGCCGAGCGAGCCGCCGATCTGCTGGGTGGTGTTGACCATCGCGCTGGCCACGCCCGCGTCGTGGTCGGCCACGCCGGTCAGCGCGGTGTTGGCCAGCGGCACGAACACGCAGCCCATGCCGTGCGCCATGATCAGCATCGAGGGCAGGATCATCGCCGGGTAGGACGAGTCCAGCTTCAGGTCGGTCAGCCAGAACAGCGCGCCGGCCGCGACGCACGGCGCCGTAGGTCATCAGGACCCGCGGACCGACCTTCGGCAGCAGCGTGCTGGCCGCACCCGCGGTCACGATCAGCGCGCCGGTGAACGGCAGGTAGAGCAGGCCGGTCTTGAGCGGGGAGTACCCCAGCGACTGCTGGAAGTAGTACGTGAAGAACATGAACATGCCCATCATGCCCGCGCCCATGCAGCACCGAGGAGGCGTAGGAGCCGCCCCGGTTGCGGTGCCACAGCACCCGCAGCGGCAGCAGCGGGTTCGACGACCCGGGCCTCGACCAGCACGAAGGCCGACCAGCAGCACGCCGCCGCCGATCAGGAACAGCAGCGTCTGGCCGGCGAACCCCAGCCCTGGCCCGGCTTGGCCGCGTTGGTGAAGCCGTAGACCAGCGCGGCCAGGCCGCCGGTGGCCAGGATCGCGCCGGGGATGTCGTACTTGGTGTTGCCGTGCGCCTTGGACTCGGTCAGCAGCGGGACGGCCGCGGCGAACGCGATCGCGGCCATGATGATGTTGACGAACAGGCACCAGCGCCAGCTGAAGTCCTGGGTCAGCCAGCCGCCCATGACCAGCCCGATCGCCGCGCCCACGCCCGAGATCGCGCCGAGCATGCCGAACGCCTTGGCGCGCTCCTTGACGTCGGTGAAGGTCACCGTGATCAGCGAGAGCGAGGCCGGGGCGAGCACCGCGCCGAACGCGCCCTGCAGCGCCCGGGCGCCGAAGAGCATGCCCTCGTTCTGGGCCAGTCCGCCGAGCGCGGAGGCCAGCGCGAAGCCGACCAGGCCGATCAGGAACATCCGCTTGCGGCCCACGTAGTCGGCGATGCGTCCGCCGAGCAGCAGCAGGCCGCCGAAGGTGAGGGTGTAGGCGGTGAGCATCCACTGCCGGTTGGCGTCGGAGATGTGCAGGGCCAGCTGGGCCTGCGGCATCGCGATGTTCACGATCGTGCCGTCGAGCACGACCATCAGCTGCGCGAACAGCATGACCACGAGGGCCAGCCAGCGCTTCGAATCCGTGGCCGTGGCGGCCGGGATCTGGTCGGACATGGGAGCGGTCCCCTCCAGGGTCGCGAAATAGTGCACAAATGTTCGAATCAAGGGCACCGGTCGTCCGCGGACAGCCCACGCCAGGGCATGGCGCTGACGACTCCGGTCAGCGTGGGGGCGTCGCGGCCGACGGTGCGCGAACGTCAGATGGTCGTGGTGTGCGTGAGGTAACAGCCGGGCGTCAGGACTTTCGGTAGGTCAGCACCGGAATCAGCACGTCGTCCACGACATGTTCGGCGTACTCCTCGTCGAGCGGGCCGAGATTCCAGAGCTTGCGGCCGGTGAGCATGTAGTGCATCACCTCGTGCAGGAGCGCGGGGTCGGTGTCCGGGTGGACCTCGCCGCGTTCCACGGCCCGGCGCACGATCTGCGCGTGCATCTCGTGCTTGGCCTTGAACAGCGTGTCGTTGATGACCTCGGCCAGCCGCGGGTCGTGCGCGGCGGCGGTCATCACGCCCGCCACCACCTCGCCCACCACGCTCTCGGTGGTGTCGCAGGCCATCATCATCAGAGCTTTGATGTCACCGCGCAGCGTCCCGGTGTCCGGCGGCGCCGCGCTCTCGCCGAACTGCTCGAGCAGCGCGTCGGCGACGAGTTCCGGCTTGTCCTGCCACATCCGGTAGATGGTCGCCTTGCTGGCCTTGGCCTGGGTCGCGATGGCGTCCATCGTCATCCGGTCGTAGCCCACCTTGCCGAGCAGTTCGAACACCGCCTGGCAGATGGCCGAGCGGCGCTCGGCTCCGCGTCCGGAGCCGCGCACGACGCACTTGTCCACGAAGCTCTCGCGCACGGTCATGCTCAGCTCCCTCCGCGGCCGGATTCCGTGGCGGCCGCGTCTCGTCGACCGGATGATATCGCCCGGGGTCAACGAAACGAAACCGTTTCGTACACTGGAAACTGTAGCCGCTTCCTTCCACTGTACGAAACCGTTCCGTACACTTCATAGCTGTGATCTGGGTCACATTTCGGGTCCGGCTACGCTCGGAAAGAGCCAAGGGCCCTGATATCCGCGGCTGCTGCCGCGGATTACCCGGACGTCCACCGGGGTAACCGCGAACGACCCCCGGTTCGTCGAGGAATGGGCGCCGTTCCTGCGTAGGCTGGGAGAGCGGATCAACGGTTGAGCCCGCGCGGCGCTCGGCCGGAAACGGGACAGGTGGCGAAGGACCATGGAGCCGCGGCGGCACCACGAGGCATGGGAGCACCGGCCGAGGACCGGCGACGAGCCGATGCACGCCCGCAGCCCGCTGCGGATGCGGCTCGTGCTCGCCTGCACGGGCCTGGCCAACGGGCTGCTCGGCGTCGGGATCTTCGGGTTCTGGCTGCGCAGCCTGCCGTTCGCGGTGTTCTTCGGCGCGGTCACGGTGATCGCGCTCGGCAACATCGCGGTGGTCCTGCGCCACATCCGGCAGGGACCGCACTTCCAGCCGGGTCCCGAGGTCCCGCCGTACCACCCGGTGGACCCAGAGCCCGAGCCGATCGAGGCGCCGAAGCCGGCCAGCCCGACCCGGCGGCGGGTGCGCTATGTGGTGATGATGAGCCTGTGCCTGCTGCTGCTGATCATGGCCTGGACCTGGGTGCGGTTCTACTCGGTGTTCGCGGCCGGGATCATGAGCCTGGTCGCCGCGCTGATGCCGCCGCTGGCCGCCATGGTGGCCAACGCCGACAGCCCCATCCTGCGCGACGAGGACGCCGGCCCCGACCCGCAGGACCCGCCGGACCCGCAGCCCCCGGTACCAGACCAGGACGATGACCGGTGGCCGCCGTCACGGGATTGATGTCGAGTTCACGACGGGTTAACAAGGCGGAAACGAGGTGCTGTGACCCTGAAGGGGCCACCCTGACACTATCGAAGAGCCTGCTGAGGATCGCCCGTGAGCTACAAGGCCGAGTACATCTGGATCGACGGCACCCGCCCCACCGCGATGCTGCGTTCGAAGACGAAGATTCTGGCCGACGGCGCCGAGCCGCCGATCTGGGGCTTCGACGGGTCCAGCACCAACCAGGCCGAGGGCCACGCCTCGGACCGCGTGCTCAAGCCCGTGTTCACCTGCCCCGACCCGATCCGCGGCGGCGCCGACGTGCTGGTGCTGTGCGAGGTCGAGAACATCGACTTCACCCCGCACGAGTCCAACACCCGGGCCGCGGCCGTCGAGGTGGCCGAGCGCTTCGCCGCGCAGGAGTCCTGGTTCGGCATCGAGCAGGAGTACACCATGTTCGACGGGGAGCGCCCGCTCGGGTTCCCCGAGGGCGGCGGCTTCCCCGGCCCGCAGGGCCCGTACTACTGCGGCGTCGGCGCGTCCAACATCGTCGGCCGCGAGATCGTGGAGAAGCACCTCGACGCGTGCCTGACCGCGGGCCTTGCCATCTCCGGCATCAACGCCGAGGTCATGCCCGGCCAGTGGGAGTTCCAGGTCGGCCCGGCCGGCCCGGTCGAGGCCGCCGACCACCTGTGGGTGGCGCGCTGGCTGCTGCACCGCGTCGGCCGAGGACTTCGGCGTGACGATCAGCTTCGGCGCCGAAGCCGGTCAAGGGCGACTGGAACGGCGCGGGCGCGCACACCAACTTCTCCACCAAGGCCATGCGCGAGGGCTACGAGCCGATCATCACCGCCTGCGAGTCGCTCGGCGCCGAGGGCAAGCCGCTCGAGCACGTCTCCGTGTACGGCGACGGCATCCAGGACCGGCTCACCGGCCTGCACGAGACCGCCCCGTGGAACAAGTACAGCTACGGCGTGTCCAACCGCGGCGCGTCGGTGCGCATCCCGTGGCAGGTCGAGGTGGACCGCAAGGGCTACATCGAGGACCGCCGCCCGAACGCGAACTGCGACCCGTACAACGTCACCCGGGTGATCGTGGACACCTGCTGCACCGCGCTGGAGAAGGCCGACCAGGTCTGATCCCCGACGAGCAGCATCCGGCCCCCCGTACGCCCGCACCGGGCGGACGGGGGGTTTCGCGTTCGGCAAGCGGCGGGCAGGCGTCCGGTCGAGCGGCCGGCGGAGCGGACACGAAGGGGACTTGTCTTCGCTCAAAAGAGTTGTGTTGATGCAAAGTGCATCCGCAATCGCCCCCGCACGGCCTACGCTCGGTATAAGACGGATTGACGCGCCGCGAAAACAGGGCGGACCGTCAGGCCGCTGCGACCGAGAGGTTGTGGTCTGCGATGCGCACCATGATGTACGAAGCGCCCCCGGCTCCCGCCGCCGCTGCCCTGCGCGCGACGGAGTCTGGTGGACGTTCCCCGCCCTGCCGGTGCACGCGCGGCTGGCCCGGATCTGGCTGGAGGGCTGGCTCGACGCGCAGTGCCCCGGCAAGGAGGAACAGGCGTACGGAGCCCTCGTCGCCTTCAGTGAGCTGGTGACCAACTCGGTGCTGCACGGCGCCGGGCCGATCACCGTGCACGCCCGGCTGATGGACCGCAGGCTGGTGTGCGAGGTCACCGACCGCTGCGTGGACCTGCCGATGCTGCTCGACGCCGGTCCGGACGACGAGCACCATCGGGGCCTGAGCCTGGTCGACGGCGCTCACCGCGAGCTGGTGGGTGCGGGCCGCGCCGGGCGGCGGCAAGACGACCTCGTTCCTGGTCGAACTCGACGCGGGCTGAGCCGGGCGGTGGACGGGCCCTGATCTCCGGCTCGCCGGAGACCCGCGGCGTGCCGTCGGCGAGCCTGGCGCCCGCGGCCGCGGCTCGTCGGAGCGGCGGCGCCGCCCGTCCCGGCCTCGGCCCGGCCCAGAAGTCGAGCAGCGCCCACCACCCGGTCCGGCTGCTCGACGTTCACCGAGTGGCCGCGCGCCCGGCATCGCCGTGAACGGCGACGCCGAGCCGCTCGGCCATCGCGCTGCTGCGCCGGCGCCCGCCAGGTGCGCTCGTCGCGCCCCGCACAGCACGAAGCAGGGCAGCGCGTCCCGGCGCAGCGCCGCGGCGAGCTCATCGACCCGGTCCGGCTCGGTCGAGCAGCCAGCGCGCGATGGCACGCAGCGAACTGGTGTCGTTGCCCCGAATCCGGTGCCTGATGAACGCCTGGACGCGCGGATCGTGGTGCCGGTCGAGCACGCAGCAGCCGGTTGCCGCGCACCGGACTGAGCATGCTGGTGACGGCCAGGAACAGCCGCACCCGGTCCGGTGCCCGATGGCCTTGGCGAGCACGCCGTCCCGCAAGTCCATGTCCTTGGCCTTCATCAGTTCAAGGGCTAGCTCTTTGGTGCTGAGCGGCCCTTTGGCGAGCGCAGCGGCGCAGATCGCCCAAGGCTCGCCCCGCTTGAACAGCCGGTAGCCGTCAACGTACCGGGCCAAGTCCTGTGGCTTCCCGGACGCCTCGAACAGCCGCATGACGGCTGAGACGTGCGCCAGGTCGGATCGGGCCTGAGCGATCCTCTTTTCGTACATGCGGATCGAGGCGCGGATTTCGTCGCGCTTCTTGACCAGCGTTGTGACGGTGCGGATTTCGGGCATCCGTTTTGCTATTATTTGATTCGAGCCCTGCCGCGAGGGCCCTGCCTCAGGGACCCTTAACTTAACGCGCGCAGCGGCGGCGGGGCTCACCGCCCTCAAGGTAGGATCGCGCCGCTAAATTTCTTGTGGCGTTTGCGCCATAATACCGGGATAATCCAGCGCGCGAATGGCGGCGACGAGATCGCCCACCACGGCGGCCTCGCGGTAGAGCGCGCAAATGATGGTGTAGATCGGCAATGCGTGTCCGCGATACGTTGCGCCCCGCCGGCGCCGCATCGTCGCCGAAGCACGCGGTCAACACCCGCAGGATCGACGCCGCCAGAAACATCACGCAGAGCAATCCGCTGAGCGCCTCGATCAGGACGAGCGGCAGCACGGAGAACCGTAAACGCGAACAAAGCGATTGCCCTGAGCCATGCCGCGCCGGGGGCCGCGGCGCGTTCGAGAACAGCGGCCGATGCGGCGAAGATCTTCGGTGGCGCGGTTGCCGAGCGCGGCCCGGCCGTGCCGTTCACGAAATGCCGGAGCCGGTCGGCGGATGTCAGGCGGAAGGCGCCCGAGCCATGGCGGTCTCGGCTGGCGCGGATCGGCAAGCCGGCGCGCGGTCAGGCCGCGCGGCGCGATGATCCAGATCAGCCGATTGCCCTGGCGCAGCGGCAACAATCCCGCTGCCGCGGCCTCGATCAGCCGCTCGTCGTCGAGCGGGCAATCGGCGCGCGCAACGCCGTCAAGCCGTTCGTAGGATGTGCCGAGCGAGTGCGCCAGCGCCGTCAGATAGGCTTCCTCGGTCATGGCGTCGGCGCAGATCAGCACGCGTTCCGCGCCGGTGCCGATCGAGCGCGCGCGGCGCTCCGCGGCGGCGACGATGCGGTGCGGCAACAGATGACGGACGCAATCCAGTTCCGGGCAGGCGCCCTGTGCCGCCGCGGCAAGCGAAGATGCGCCGTGGCGCCAGCTCCGCCTGCGGCGTCCGCTATCGCGCCAAATCTCCCCCCTGGGGCGGCAACGGCCGTCCCGACAACGCCACTCAACGCCACCGTTGGCCCCCAACGCAACGCACGGCCGTCCCGCCTCGACTTTTTCCCGCGTCCCGGTAAGCGGGCCGAGGCTGGCGCAGCCCAACTAGAGACCAAAGCTTCGTCTCAATTCGCCGCGGATCGTAGCGATGCAATCTGGAATTGCAATATACCGCCGGACCGTGCGGCTTTGCTGGCGGCGGCCGCTGTTGGCGGCATTGTGCTGCGCGCTGCTGGCGGCGTTGGCCGGTGTGCGGCCGGCGTGGCGCAGGACGGCGCGGCAGCGCCGCGCGACGCGGCCGTTCCCGGTTTCTGGGATCCGCGCCGCCGTCCGGAACGGCCGGATTTGTCGCGCATCCAGTCGATCCGGGTTTTGACCGAACTCGATTATCCGCCGTTCGACTATGCCGGGGCGGACGGTAACCCGGCGGGCTTCAACGTCGACCTGGCGCGGCTGCTTTGCGACGAGATCAAGACCACCTGCACCATCCAGGCGCGCCGCTTCGATCTGCTGCTCGATGCATTGGCTACCAATCAGGGCGACGCGGTGATCGCCTCGATCGCCGCGACCGCCGAAACCCGCCAGCGCGCCGATTTCACCGATCCGTACTACCGCACGCCGGCGCGCTTTGTGGCGCGCGTCGACAGCCCGATCGAGCGACGTCGGCCCGAACTGGTCGAGGGCAAGAAGATCGCGGTCGTCGCCGGCACCGCGCACGAGGCGTTTCTCAAGCAGATGTTCACCGAAGCCGAGGTGAAGCCCTATGCCAACGCCGAAGCGGCGCGCGACGCGCTGCGCAACAAGGAGGTCGACCTTCTGTTCGGCGACGGCATCGCGCTGGCGTTCTGGCTCAACGGCACCGATTCGGCGGGATGCTGCGCGTTCCGCGGCGGGCCCTATCTGGAAAGCCGCTTTTTCGGCGAAGGCGTCGGCATCGCGGTCAAGCGCGGCAACGATCTGCTTGCGCCAGGCGCTCAATTGGGCGCTGTTCCGGCAATGGGAGAAGGGCAGCTACACCGATCTGTGGCTGCGCTATTTTCCGATCAGCCCGTTTTGATCGCCGCGGTTTGACGCATGATCGCGCGACGAGCAGATCCATGACGGCGGCAGAAGTCCAAACCTCACTGCGCGAAGTCGCCGAACTGTCGCACGCCTGGCCGTTCGAGGAGGCGCGCAAGATCGTCGCGCGGCTCAAGCGCAAGCCGAAGGACGAGGTGATCTTCGAGACCGGCTACGGACCGTCCGGTCTGCCGCATATCGGCACTTTCGGCGAGGTGGCGCGCACCTCGATGGTGCGCCACGCCTTCCGCGTCCTCACCGACGACAAGATCAAGACCCGCCTGATCGCGTTCTCCGACGACATGGATGGCCTGCGCAAAGTGCCCGACAACGTGCCGAACAAGGAGATGATGGAAAAGCATCTCGGCAAGCCGCTGACCCAAGTGCCGGACCCGTTCGGCACGCATGACAGTTTCGCCGCGCATAACAATGCGCGGCTGCGCGCCTTCCTCGATCAGTTCGGCTTCGATTACGAGTTCATGTCGTCGACCGCCTGCTACACGTCGCGGCCGGTTCGACGCCGCGCTATTGA
Organism: uncultured Alphaproteobacteria bacterium; assembly: GCA_963743395.1. Taxonomy (GTDB): domain Bacteria; phylum Pseudomonadota; class Alphaproteobacteria; order Rhizobiales; family Xanthobacteraceae; genus BOG-931. The sequence goes on along the minus strand of CAVUPV010000004.1, from coordinate 222,043 downwards.
CGATGCTGGCGCATTTCGAAGAAGTCATGGAGGTCATGCTGCCGTCGCTGCGCGAAGAGCGGGCGCAGACCTATTCGCCGTTCCTGCCGATCGATCCGAAGACCGGCATCGTGCTGCAGGTGCCGGTCGTCGCGCACGACGCCAAGGCCGGGAACCATCACCTATGAAAACGACGGCGAGCGCGTCACCACGCCGCGTCACCGGCGGCCGCTGCAAGCTGCAATGGAAGCCGGATTGGGCGATGCGCTGGGTCGCGCTCGGCGTCGATTACGAAATGGCCGGCAAGGATCTGATCGACTCCGTCAAGCTGTCCGGCGAAATCTGCCGCGCGCTCGGCGGCACGCCGCCGGAAGGCTTCAACTACGAGCTCTTTCTCGACGAGAACGGCCAGAAAATCTCAAAGTCCAAGGGCAACGGCCTCACCATCGACGAATGGCTGCGCTATGCCAGCCCGGAAAGCCTGTCGCTGTTCATGTACCGCGAGCCGAAAGCCGCCAAGCGGCTCTACTTCGACGTCATCCCGCGCCACGTCGACGACTATCTGCAATTTCTCGACGCCTATCCGCGGCAGGCCGCCAAGGAACGGCTCGGCAATCCGGTCTGGCACATTCATAGCGGCGCGCCGCCGGCCGCCCGATAATCCGGTGCCGTTTTCCATGCTGTTGTCGCTTGTCACCGCGTCGAACGCCGCCAATGCCGAGACACTGTGGGGCTTTATCGGCCGCTATCGGCCCGGCGTGACGCCGCAATCGCATCCGCGGCTCGCCGCGCTGGTCGGCTATGCGATCAATTACTATCGGGACTTTGTCGCGCCGGCGAAAAAATTCCGCGAGCCCTCCGCGGCGGGGCGTGCGGCGCTCTCGGACCTGCGCGATGCGCTGTCGCAATTGCCGGCAGAGCACGGATGCGCAGGCGATCCAGGACGTGGTCTATGAGGTCGGGCGGCGCGAGCCGTTTCCTCGATCAGAAGAAGAAGGGCAAGGACGGCAAGCCCGGCGTTTCGCTCGACTGGTTCAACATGCTCTATCAGGTGCTGCTCGGCCAGGAGAAGAGGCCCACGCTTCGGCTCGTTCGTCGCCGCTTACGGTATCGCCGATACGAGTCGGCGATGATCGACGGCGCGCTGGCGCGTTCGGCGTGATTACTGACTCGCCCACAGAATGCGGGCGATCCACAGCACATCGGTGAGCGTCGAGCGTGCGGTCGGGATGCTGCGCATTGAGCGATTTCAGCTCGATCGACTTTGGCGTCTTGCGCTTGAGTTCCTTCGCCATCACCTCGCCGTCCCTGGTCCGCACCACGACGCGGTCGCCGCGGCGGCATCGGCGCCGACGGTGAAACAACGATGATGTCGCCGTTCGCGGTAGGCCGGCTCCATCGACTGGCCGGAGACTTCGAGCGCATAGGCGTGCGCGTCGGTCACGGCGGGAAAGGCGATTTCGTCCCAGCCCTCGCCGGCCGGAAAGCCGCCGTCGTCGAAATAGCCGCCGGAGCCGGCCTCGGCAAAGCCGAGAAGCGGCACGGCGTCGCGTCGCGGCGCCGCCACTTGGCTCGATCAGCGCGACGAAAGTGTCGAACGGCGTGCCGGTCGCGGCGAGCGCCTTGGCGATCAATTCCGTCGACGGCCAGCGGGCACGGCCGGCCGCGTGATGCGCTTTGATTTGTTGAAGGTGGTCGGATCGAGCCCGGCCCGGCGGGCGAGCCCCGACGCGGACAGTTCGTGACGCGTTGGCGAGGCGATCGATGGCCGACCAGACCTGCGCGTGCGTGAGCATCGATCACCTCTCAGCAAAGCGGCCGATCTTAGGAATTATTGCCTGAGTGCTCAAGGCCCGATAGGGTCGCGCCGCACCGATGCGAGGTGCCGGCGATGTGACGACGATCTACAAAATCTGCGACGGGCCGCGTGGCACGACGCCGAGCCTGCCGGGCTTTATCGCGGATCGGATGTCGATGCGCGCGATGGCTTCATCCATTTCTCGACCGCCGCGCAGCTCGCGGAAACCGCGGCACGGCATTTTGCCGGACAGACCGACCTGATGCTGGTCGCGGTCGATGGCGACGCGCTCGGCGCGGCGCTGCAATGGGAGAAATCGCGCGGCGGCGATCTGTTTCCGCATCTTTACGGCGCGCTGCCGGTATCGGCGGTGCGCTGGGCGCGCGCATTGCCGGATGAGGTCGAGCGGCCGGCGGGCGCTGCCGGAGTTGCAACCGTGATCGGCCTGTTCGACCGCCTGGCGCGGCCGCTTTCTGCACGCGCTCGATCCGGAAGACGCGCATCGGCTGGCGATCAGGCATGCTGCAATTCGCCCCGCTGCCGCCGGCGCGCGCGGGACGACAGGCGGCTGGCGACGCGCGTCTTCGGGCTGAATTTTCCGAACCCGATCGGGATTGCGGCCGGTTCGACAAGAACGCCGAAGTGCCCGATGCGCTGCTGCGCGCCGGATTCGGCTTTGTCGAAGTCGGCACCATCACGCCAAAGCCGCAAGCCGGCAATCCGCGGCCGCGGCTGTTCCGGCTCGATGCCGACGACGGCGTGATCAACCGGCTCGGCTTTAACTCGGAAGGCGCCGATGCCGTGCTGCGGCGGCTCGCGGCGCGGGTGGCTCCTTCGCTTTCTTTCACCGCGAGCGGAGGAGAGCGCGATGGGGGGATTGTCGGCATCAATGTCGGCGCCAACAAAGACACCGCCGACCGCATTGCCGATTATGTGCGCTGATCGAACGCTTCGCCGCGGTGGCGAGCTACGTCACCGTCAACATTTCCTCGCCCAATACGCCGGGCTCTACGCAACTGCAGCAGGCTGCCATGCTCGACGATCTCTTGGCGCGGGTGATCGACGCGCGCGAGCGCGTCGCGCCGCAAGCCGGGCCGACGCCGGTGCTGCTGAAGATCGCGCCCGATCTGTCGTTGCCCGATCTCGACGACGTCGTCGGCATTGCGCGCTCGCGCCGGGTCGACGGCATGATCGTCGGCAACACCACGGTGGCGCGGCCGCCGAGCTTGCGCGACGCCGAGAAAGCCAAAGAGGCCGGCGGATTGTCGGGACGGCCGCTCTTGCCGCTCGCCAACCGCATGCTGGCCGAAACCTATGTCCGGGTCGAAGGCGTATTTCCCGCTGATCGGCGCCGGCGGCATCGATTCCGGCGCCAGCGCGCTCGCCAAAATCCGCGCCGGCGCGAGCCTCATTCAGCTTTATTCCGGGCTGGTGTTCCGCGGCCTCGGGCTGGTCGCCGAGATCAAGGCCGGCGCTCGTCGCCGCGCTCGAGCGCGACGGCGAGGGCAGCCTGGCGGACTATATTGGCGCCGACGCGGCGTCGGTGACCGCAGAGCCATGGCCGGAATAGCGCTGCGCGGCCAGACACACTGGCTAAGTCAGGACGCTTGTTGCCGCAGCGCCTGCGCCAAGGCGGCGGCGATGGCGGGTGCCGCGGGCGTGTCGGAATGCACGCAGACCGTCGCCGCCTGAACCGGAATGTCGCGCCCGCTGGTGGTGCGAACGACGTGCTCGCGCAATCCCCGCAACACCCTGGCCGTCGCCTGCGCGGGATCGACGGCATCGTGCACGCGGCTCGAGATCAGAGTTGCCGTCGCCGTCATATTCGAGATCGGCATAGAATTCCGGGATCATTGCCACGCCGTTTTCCCGGTAAGCCGCTCTCGTGCGCGGTGAACGCCATGCCGAGGATCGGCACGCCGAACGGACGCACGGCGTCGGCGATCGCCGCCGCGATTTTTTCGTCGCGCGCCGCCATGCCATAGAGTGCGCCGTGCGGCTTGACGTGGTTGAGAGCCATGCCCTCGGCATCTAGAAAGGCCTTCAGCGCACCGACCTGGTAGATCACCAGATCCTCAACCTCCGCCGGCGCGACGGCCATGGCGCGGCGGCCGAACCCCTGCATGTCGGGGAGCGACGGATGCGCGCCGACCTTGACGTCGTGCTGCTTTCGCCAGCCGCACCGTGGCGTGCATGATGCTTGGATCGGAGGCATGGAAGCCGCAGGCGACATTGGCGAGATCGATATGCGGCATCAATGCCGCGTCATTGCCCATGCTGATAAAGGCCAAAGCCCTCACCCATGTCGCAATTGATCGTCATCCGCATGCTGCAAGCCCGATCCGGCGTCACCGCAGCGCCGCGGCGCCCGGCGACGGCGACAGCACCGGCTGCAGCGCGGGAACGAGCCGGCGCTTTTCGCGCCGCGCCGGGATGGCGCGATAGACCTGCTTGGTCGCTTCGACGATGTGCACGCCGGCAAACGGCGCCGACAGTGTCGCGCCGGTGCGCTCCCAGGCGACCGCCGAGCGCAGAAACCAGCCGCGCGCCACCGGCGGCACGTAAAGCGCCTCGCCCCAGCCGGTCGGCGTGAACCAGGTGTCGCGCAGGAGATGGGTGATCTGGCTGCGCGAATAGGGCCGGCCTTGGCCGAACGGCGTCGTGTCCATGCGCGCCCACAGTCCGCGCCGATTGGGCACCACCGCCAGGAGCCGGCCGCCGGCGGCCAGCACCCGCCAGGCCTCGCGCAACAGTTCGGCCGGATCGGCCGACATTTCCAGCGCATGCACGAGCAGCACGCGATCGACCGCAGAATCGGTCAGCGGCAGCTCGTCCTCCTCGACCAGCGCGGTCAGCGCCGGCCGCGTCGACGGCCAGCGCACGACGCCCTGCGGTCGCCGGCATCAAAGCAAGGCAGCGTTCGGCCTCCTCGCGGAACAGTCCGAGATAAGGCGTGGCATAGCCGACGCCGAGCACGCGCAGCGCGTGGGTGTCGCGCCAGCGCGCGCGGATGCCGCGGCCGACGAAGCGCCGTGCCACGACGCCAAGGTGCTGGGCGTAGAAATTCCGCAGGTCGACGACATCCATGGCGGCAAAATAGCACGGATTGGCGGCTGTCCGGGCTACGCCCGGCCGGCTTAATTGGCCCCTATTGCGTCATCATCCGCGAAAGCGGATGATCCAGTATCCGCAGGCGCGTTGTATCCGGTCAATAACGCGAACCGCTGGACGCCCTGTTTTTGCGGGCGCATGACATGAGCGAAACATGCCCGCCCAGACCTATCTCGTTCCCCTGCCTGAAGGACAATTTCGGCGTGCTGTTGCACGATCCGGCAGAGCGGCGCGACCGCGTCGATCGATGCGCCGGAGGCCGCGCCGGTCGAGGCGGCGCTGCAAAAGACCGGCTGGCGGCTCACCGATATTCTGGTCACGCATCACCACGACGATCACACCGCCGGCATCGGCGAACTCAAAGCACGGCACAAATGCCGCGTCGTCGCGCCGCGCAACGAAGCGCAACGCATCGCGCATGTCGACGAGACGGTCGGCGAGGGCGACACGGTGAAGGTCGGCGCGCTTGCAAGGCCGCGTCATCGACACGCCGGGCCACACCGCCGGCCACATTTCCTATTTCTTTCCGGCCGACAAGCTCGCCTTCGTCGGCGACACGCTGTTCTCGATCGGCTGCGGCCGCGTCATCGAAGGCACGCCGGAGATGATGTGGAATTCGCTCCTCAAGCTGCGCGCGCTGCCCGACGACACGCGGTTTTATTGCGGCCACGAATATACCGCCGCCAATATCCGCTTCGCCAAAACCATCGAGCCGAACAACAAGGCGCTGGCCGCGCGCGCCGACGAGGTGGCGAAGCTTCGTGGCGGCGGGCAAGCCGACCATTCCGGCGACGATCGGCGCGGAAAAGGCGGCCAATCCGTTCCTGCGCGCCGACGATGCCGAGGTGGCGAACGCGGTTGGGCTTGGCCGGCAGTCCGGCGTGGAAAGTGTTCGCGGAAATCCGCGAGCGCAAGAACCGGTTTTGAGACCGGATTGGCGACGCCCTCACCGCGCAAGACGTGATCCGGCTGCCTCGATCTTGCGCCGCATCCGGAAGGCGGGCATTTCCGCGAGACGTTTCGCGACGCGCGGCAGATCGCCGGCCGCGCCGCCTCGACCGCGATCTATTTTCTGCTCGCCCGCGGCGAGCGCTCGCACTGGCACCGCGTCGACGCGGTCGAAGTCTGGCATTGGTATGCCGGCGCGCCGCTCGCGCTCGAGATCGCGCCGGCAGCCGGGCCGCATCGAGCGCCTGACGCTCGGCGGCGATCTTGCCGCCGGCGAACGGCCGCAGGCCATCGTGCCGGCTCACGCCTGGCAGGCGGCGCAAACGCTCGGCGACTGGACGCTGTGCGGCTGCACCGTCGCGCCGGGTTTCGATTTCAGCGGCTTTGAGCTGGCGCCGAAAGACTGGTCGCCGCAGGATTCGTGCGCCATGATCGGATCGCCGGCGCGCGCCGCCAGGAAGGCATGCAGCGCGGCCACGACCTGCGCGCCTTCGCCGACGGCCGCGGCGACGCGCTTGATGGATTTGGCGCGGACGTCGCCGATGGCGAAGACGCCGCGCTGGCTGGTCTCCAGCGCATGGCGGTCGTCGCCGGCATCCTCGCCGGTCAGCACGAAGCCCTTGGCATCGAGCGCAATGCCGGAGCCGGCAAGCCAATCGGTATTCGGATCGGCGCCGATGAACAGAAACAGGTGGCGCAGCGGCTGGCGCACTTCTTCGCCGGTTGCGGCGAGCCGCCAGCGAACCGCTTCCAGCATGCCGTCGCGGCCTTCAAGCCCGCTGACCTGCGCGCCCGTCACCACTTCGATATTGGGGAGGCCCTCGATCCGGTCGATGAGGTAGCGCGACATGGTGGCGTCAAGGCTCGGGCCGCGCACCAGCATCCAGACCTTCGCCGCCTGGCTCGGCGAGATAGACCGCGGCCTGGCCGGCCGAATTGCCGGCGCCGACCAGCGCGACTTCCTGCTGGCTGCACAGTTTCGCCTCCAGCGGCGACGCCCAGTAATGCACGCTCGATCCCTCGAACGCGTCCAGATTCTCGACGGCGAGCCGCCGATAACGGGCGCCGCTGGCGATAACGACCGAACGCGCGCTGACCCGCTCGCCGCTCGCCAATTGCAAGGCGAAACGGCCGGTGATGTCGGCTGGCGAAATCAAGCTGCTCACTTCATCCGGGATCGCCATTTCGGCGCCGAACTTCTGCGCCTGATTGTAGGCCCGCGCCATCAGCGCCATGCCGGTGATTCCGGTCGGAAAGCCGAGATAGTTTTCGATCCGCGCCGAGGCGCCGGCCTGGCCGCCGAAGGCGCGGCAATCGAGCACCAGGACGGAGAGCCCTTCCGACGCGGCATAGACCGCCGTGGCAAGGCCCGCCGGTCCGGCGCCGACGACCGCAACGTCGTAGATGCGGTTCGGATCGATCGGCCCGACCAGGCCGATGCAGCGCGCCAGCTCGTCCTCGCCCGGATTGCGCAACAGCTGTCCGCCGGGACAAAGCACGATCGGCAATTGTCCGGGATCGACGTGGAAGCGTTCGATCAGAGCCTTCGCCTCGGCATCGGTTTCGGGATTGAGCAATTGATGCGGGATGACCGTTGCGGCGGAGAAAGCTCTCCAGCCGCAGCACGTCGCCATTCTCGGCCCGGCCGACGATGATCGGTCCGCCGGCGCCGGTCTCGAGCAGGCCGACGCGGCGCAGGATCAGCGCGCGCATGATCCGCTCGCCGAGATCGGCTTCCGCGACCAGCAGCGCGCGGAGCCGGTCCGGCGGAATGATCAGCGCTTGCACCGGCTCCTGGGCGGTGGCGTCGACCAGCGCCGGCCGGCCGGCCATTTGCGCCAGTTCGCCCATGAATTGGCCGGGCCCGTGCGTGACGATCAGGCTATGCGGCACGCCGGATTGGTCGCGCTGGGTGATGTCGACCTTGCCGGCCAGGATGACGATAAGCCCGGGACCGACCTGGCCGGCTGTGAACAGCGCCTCGCCGGCGGCAAAGGAGCGAACTTCGCCGAACCGGCGCACCCGCTCGATCTCGACCGGATCGAGATCGGGAAACATCTGATCGCGACGCCGCTCGATAATCGACTGTGGTGACAACGCCATGATGATCCGCCGCCGGTAATGCGCTACGCCCGCGGATATATAATGCTCTAAGCGAAATATTGTCCGCCGTTGGCCGTCATGTCGAGCCGGTGATCAGCCCGGCATCATCGGAGGCCAGGAACACGACGCAGCGCGCGATTTCCTCCGGCTCGCCCAGCCGGCCGATCGGAATCAGCGGCAGCACGTTCTTTTGCAGCACCTCCTGCGACATCGCCTTGACCATGTCGGTCGCGATGTAGCCGGGGCAGATCGCGTTGACGGTGATGCCGGCGCGCGCGCCCTCCTGCGCCAGCGCCTTGGTGAAGCCGATCTCGCCGGCCTTGGCGGCGGAATAATTCACCTGGCCGAACTGGCCCTTCTGGCCGTTGATCGACGAAATATTGACGATGCGGCCGAATTTGCGCTCGCGCATGCCCTCGATCACCTGCCGGCACATGTTGAACAGCGAGCCGAGATTGGTGTTGATCACCTCGCGTCCACTGTTCCGGCTTCATGCGGTGAAGCTGGGAGTCGCGCGTGATGCCGGCATTGTTGACCAGCACGTCGATCGGCCCGAGATCGGCCTCGACCTGCTTCACGCCGGCGGCGCAGGCCTCGAACGATGAAACGTCCCATTTGTAGACGTTGATCCCGGTTTCGGCCTTGAATTTTTGCGCCGCCTCATCGTTGCCGCCGTAATTGGCCGCGACCGTGTAGCCGGCGGCTTTGAGCGCCTTGCAGATGGCGGCGCCGATGCCGCGCGTTCCCCCCGTGACCAACGCAACGCGGGGCATGATAGTCTCCTCCCTATTCCTTTTCGTCATGCCCGGCGTGTGCCGGGCATGCGTCGTTATTTGCCGTCAGCTTAAAGACGTGGATGGCCGGGACAAGCCCGGCCATGACGTTTATCAGCGCCTCACGTGACAGCGCGTTCATCGCTCCACGCACATCGCGATGCCCATGCCGCCGCCGATGCACAGCGTGGCGAGGCCCTTCTTGGCATTGCGCTTCTGCATCTCGTAGAGCAGCGTCACCAGCACGCGCGTGCCGGACGCGCCGATCGGATGGCCGATGGCGATGGCGCCGCCGTTGACGTTGACCTTGCCGGTATCCCAGCCGAGATCCTTGTTCACCGCGCAGGCCTGCGCGGCGAACGCCTCGTTGGCCTCGACGAGATCGAGATCGCCGACGTTCCAGCCCGCTTTCTTCAGCGCCGCGCGCGACGCCGGGATCGGGCCGGTGCCCATGATCTTCGGATCGACGCCGGCCTGCGCCCACGACACGATGCGCGCCAGCGGCGTCTTGCCGAGCTTGGCCGCTTCGCTCGCCTTCATCAAAACCACGGCGGCGGCGCCGTCATTGATGCCCGAGGCATTGCCCGCGGTGACGGTGCCGTCCTTGTCGAAGGCCGGCCGCAATTTGCCGATCGTTTCGAGCGTGGTGCCGTGCTTGGGATATTCGTCGGCATCGACGACGACGTCGCCCTTGCGGCTCTTGATGGTCACCGGCGTGATCTCGTCCTTGAACTTGCCGGCCTTCTGCGCGGCTTCGGCCTTGTTCTGCGACTTGACCGCGAACTCGTCCTGCTGCGCGCGGGTGATCTGCCACTGCCGCGCGACGTTCTCGGCGGTATTGCCCATGTGATAGCCGTTAAACGCGTCCCACAGGCCGTCCTTGATCATCGTGTCGATCATCTCGAAATTGCCCATCTTCACGCCGCCGCGCAGATACGCGCAGTGCGGCGCGACGCTCATGGATTCCTGGCCGCCGGCGACCACGATGTCGGAATCGCCGTTGACGATGGCCTGGTAGCCGAGCGCGACCGAGCGCAGTCCCGATCCGCACAGCATGTTGACGGCCCAGGCCGGGGTTTCGACCGGGACGCCGGCCGCGATCGACGCCTGGCGGGCCGGGTTCTGGCCCTGCCCGGCGGTGAGGATCTGGCCCATGATGACTTCGGAGACCCGCGACGCCTCGACGCCGGCGCGGCTCGAGCGCCGCCTTGATCGCCGTCTTTCCGAGTTCATGGGCGGGCAATGATGCGAACGCGCCGTTGAATGCGCCGACCGGCGTGCGCGTCGCGCTGACAATGACGACATCGTCTTTCATGGCAGGTTCCTTCCGGGCTGTGGGCCGATTTGGGGGCCATTTCTGGGCTGATCGCGGGTTATTGCCGCGGGCCTAACCGCGGATCCTGGATATATGTCATAAGGAGGCGACCTGCCCTCGACAAGGCGCAAGACGCGCCAAGGCCGCATCGCTGGCATGCCGGGGAATGCGATCTCGCCACGGCGGCTCCCGCCGGTGCTCCGCCACAAAACGGTAGCCGCGCCGCGCGAAACCGCCTATTTTGACGGCAAAGCTGGTCGGTGGCCGCCCGATGTCTGAAGCAACCCGATCACCAAGACCGCCGAGCCGGTCACGATCAAGAAGTACGCCAACCGGCGGCTCTACAACACCGGAACGAGCACCTACGTCACGCTCGAAGACCTCGCCGCCATGGTCAAGACCGGCGAGGATTTTGTCGTCTATGACGCCAAGACCGGCGACGACATCACCCGCTCGGTTCTCACCCAGATCATTTTCGAGCAGGAAAACAAGGAAGGGCAGAATCTGCTGCCGATCGCCTTCCTGCGCCAGCTCATCCGCTTCTACGGCGACAGCATGCAGATGCTGGTGCCGCGCTATCTCGAAGTCTCCATCGAGTTGCTCACGCGCGAGCAGGAAAAATTCCGCCAGCAGATGGCGCAGGCCTTCGGCGTCGGCGCCTTCACCTCGCTCGAAGAGCAGGTGCGGCGCAACATGGAAATGTTCGAGCGCGCCTTCGCCATGTTCGCGCCGTTTGCGCGGCGCGAGAGCGACGGCGAGGCCGCGGCCGAGGCGGAAAAATCGCCGGCAAAAATCGGCGACATCGACGATCTCAAGCGTCAGCTCGACGAGATGAAGCGAAAGGTCGATCGGCTGACCGAAGGCCGGCGAGCGGCAGAGCTAGTTCAGATCGCTTTCGCGAGGTCCGCGATCCACGGCCGCTCGGTCGAGGCGAGACCGACCAGCGCGCCCTGCAGATAATCGCAGCCCCACGCCTCCAACGTCTGCGCCGCCGCTTCGTCCTGCACCCATTCGGCGACGGTCTTGAGCTTGAGCCGCTTGGCGAGGTCGATCAGCGTGCGCACGAAGGCGCGATCGTCTTCCGAGCGCATGATGTGCTGCACGAAGGCGCCGTCGATCTTGACGATATCGACGCCGAGCTTGCGCAGGTTGCGGAACGAGGTGTAGCCGGCGCCGAAATCGTCGATGGCGATGCGGCAGCCGAGATCCTTGACGCGCGCGACGAAGCCGCGCGTCTCGTCGATGTCGTGGATCGCCGCGCTTTCGGTGATCTCGACGATGAGGCGCTCCGCCACGCCGGTGTGCGGGCGCAGCAGCGAACCGAGTCCGGCCCACCAGTCGGGATCGGTGGTCGAGGCCGGCGACACGTTGAAGCTGGTCTGCAGGGCGGGCGCCGCGATCATTTCGTCGACGACGAGTTCGAGCACGCGATAGTCGAGCAGCCGGACCAGACCGAGCCGCTCCGCCACCGGGACGATGTCGTTGGCGGCGACCAGGCCGCCGTCGATGCGCCGGATGCGCATCAGACACTCGTAGAAGGCCGGCCGCCGGTCCGCCGCCGCCACCACGGTCTCGTAGGCGAGGAAGATGCGCCGCTCGTTGAGCGCGGCGACGATCTCGTCGGTGGCGCGCACGTTCTCGCGCCGCAGCGCCTCGCGCTCGATATTGGGCCGATAGGCCTGGAACGAGCCGCGGCGCCGGGCCTTGGCGGTATCGAGGCTTTCCTGGGCGCGGGCGAGCACTTCGGTGACGCTGCGGGCATGGCGCGGCGCGGTGACGCCGCCGATGGTGACGGTGACCGCAATCGGTCCGGCGCTGGTCGGCACCATCTCGTCGCGGATGCCGGTCAGCAGCCGCTCGGCGGCGATCGCCATGTCGTCGGGCGTGCAGTCGCGCAGCACCAGGCCGAACTTGTTGCCGGAATAGCGGCCGAGCGTGTCCTTGCCGCGCATCCGGCTCGCGCACGCGCTTGGCCACCGCGGCGATCACCTGATCGGCGATGTCGAAGCCGTAGGACTCGTTGATGCGCGCGAGATTGTCGATGGCGACCAGCAGAAATCCGCACGACGAGCGGAAGCGCATCGCTTCGTCGATCGTGTCTTCGAGCATTTCGGTGAGATGGTGGCGATTGAACTCGCCGGTCAGGCCGTCGCAGCGCGCCAGAAAAGTGAGCCGGCGCTCGTGCTCGTAGCGTTCGTTGATGACGCGAAGGACGCCGTGGGCGCGCAACGGTTTGCCTTCGGGGCCGGCAAACCAGCGGCCGGTGTCCTCGACCCAAAGCTTGGTTTCGGACGTCGGGATTGGGCCGCATGCAATATTGAATCTGATAGGCGACGCCGTGGCCTTCGTCGCGTTTGTCCGATTGCATGACGGCGTCGAAGCGCGCCTGCGCGTTGTCCGCCTCGAGGATGCTGGGCATAGGCGCGGCCGGTCGAGACCGCCGTCATGTCGGGGATCAGCAGCACCTCGGCGGCGTTCGCGCCCCAGGCAGGACATCGGTGTCGATGCGCCAGTCGTAGGCGACCTCGCCGACCGAAGTGAGGATTTGCGCGGTGTCGAGCGGACCGCCGGGCGCGGCGCGCCGGCCGGTGCTTCGGCGGACCTGCGGAGGGATCAATCTCGCGGGCCGGCGTTGGTCAAAGTCATCTCTTCGGAAATTGTTGCGGTACGCGGGGCGCAGCAGGCGCCTGGTCGCAGGCCAAGCTATCGAAGGAGCCTAAATAATTCGGAAAGTCTCGCGGCGGCCTCGGCGTCTCGGCATGCCGCTTGCGAGTTACGGGGCAAAGGTCGCAAGGTCACGATGTCCCGATTCGGGACAGAAGAGGCGCCGTGACCAACGCCCTCGTTCCCCTAAGTCCGGCTGACGACAAGCCGGCGGACGTGCGGGCCACGGCCGTCCGCATGCCGATTTCGTCGCGCAGCTCATCGCCACGTCGGAACAGGCGCCGCAAACCTGCGCGCGCCGCCGCGCCGCGCCGGGCGAAGCCGACGCCATTTACCGGTCGCCGAGCAAGTGCCGGCCGTACCGGGCGCACCCTGTCGCGCTCGCTGTAACCCCAGATTTAGCAACGTTTCTTCCGCTGCCCGCGCGGCTGGCCGGTGCCTGCGTGGCAACCGGCTGTAGCGGGCTCTTGTACCTTGCGCGCGCGTGCGCAAATGGTGCTGTCGAAAGACGATATCGAACCAAGACAGAACCGTGGCCTACACCGTCAAAGAGATTTTCAAGACCTTGCAAGGCGAGGGCGCCCAAGCCGGCCGCGCGGCGGTGTTTTGCCGCTTCGCCGGCTGCAATCTTTGGTCCGGCCGCGAAGCAGATCGCGACACCGCGGTTTGCCAATTCTGCGACACCGACTTTGTCGGTACCGATGGGCCGGGCGGCGGGCGCTTTGACGACGCGGAAGCGCTGGCGCGCGCGATCGAGAATGCTTGGGCCGGCGAGACGCGCCGGCGCTTTGTCGTTTTCACCGGCGGCGAGCCGCTCTTGCAGCTCGATGCCGCGCTGGTCGCCGCCGTTCACGCGCTTGGCTTTGAGATCGCGGTCGAAACCAACGGCACTCAGGAAGCAGTTGCCGGCATCGATTGGATCTGTGTCAGCCCAAAGGCGGGAGCACCGTTGCGATTGCGCCGCGGCCACGAATTAAAGCTCGTCTATCCGCAGTCCGGGATCGATCCGGCCGAACTGCGCGCGCTCGCATTCGACCACTTCTGGCTCCAGCCGATGGACGGTCCCGACCTTGCGCCCAACACCGCGGCGGCTATCGATTATTGCCTGTCGCATCCGCCGTGGCGGCTGAGCGTGCAGATGCACAAGCTGGTCGGGATTCCCTGATGTTCGAGATCAGCAAGCAATTCCGCTTCGAATCGGCGCACGCGCTGCAACGTGACGCCGATCGCGAAACGCGCGAAGCAAGCCGCCGCATTCACGGCCATTCCTATCGTGCCGAGGTGGTGGTGCGCGGCGACGCCGATCCGGCGACCGGCATGGTCGTCGACTTCGGCGTGCTGGAGCGCGCCGTCGAGGCGGCGCGGCTCGAGCTCGACCATCATTTCCTCAACGACCTGCCCGATCTCGGCGCGCCGACCATGGAGAACTTGTGCATCTGGATTTGGCGCAAAATTGCGGATTGCGCAGGGCTCACGCGCGTCACCGTTTATCGCGACAGCACCGGCGAGACGTGCAGCTATTTTGGCGGCGAGCGGAACTAACCGCCGCTAACATCCCCTCACGGCCCTTCGACCTCGATGCGGCGCGGCGCGTTACTGCGCATGCCGACGATAAAGCCGGCCAGCACGTCGAACAGCGCGAATATCGTCAGCAGGAAGAACGTCGAACTGGCGGCCCGCGCCACCAGGAGAAACTCGACCAGCATGACGATGAACAGCGCCATCGCCAGGATGTGGTCCATGACGCTGCGTGGACCGATCCGCGTCGATTTGACGATCTCGATCCAGAGCAAAAAAATCGCGAAAGCGAGCAGGATGTCCCCCCAGGTCAGCACCCAATCCTGCCCGGACATCATGTGCACGGTCGTCACCGGCGCGGTCCAGCTGACCCCCGGGGTGAGAAAGGCGATCATGTTGTAGACGGCGAACGGCAACAGCAGCAGCGGAAAGCCAAGCACGAACATGACGCGGTTCTCGTCTTCGTCATTGCGCGCCACGGACCCAGCCCGAAGTGGCGGTCCGATGACAAGCTCAGCCAAGCAATTCAGCCTTCTGCGCTCGTTGCCGGATTGCTTCGTCGAGACGCTCCTCGCAATGACGCGTTGTAGTGCGCCATGCCGAGGATAAAGCCCCTAAGCTTCGGCTTTCTTGGTCATCACCTGCCGGCCGCGATACATGCCGGTCTTCAGATCGATGTGGTGCGGACGGCGCAATTCGCCGGAATCCTTATCCTCGATATAGGTCGGCGCCTTGAGCGCATCGGCGGACCGGCGCATGCCGCGCCTTGACGGCGAAGTCTTTCGTTTCGGCACGGCCATGGGGTCGCTCTCCTTGACAGGTCGCCTTGCTCGGGATGGCCCGGCTTATAAAAGAACGGGCATCCTAAAGCTAGGGGGCGCGAACGCAGGAATCGAGCGCGCCAAAGGCATCGGCGCGGCGCTCATAAAGGCCGGCCAGCCGGCGCACCAGCACTGCCGGCGCCCGCGCGCTGCGCGCAACCGGGTTGGGCAAGATCGCGGCAAGTTCCGCCGCCTGATAGGGGCTCAACTCGGGCGCCGATTTGCCGAAGGCGTAGCGGGCACCCGCCTCGGCGCCGAATTCGCCGTTCGGTCCCCATTGCGCGATGTTGAGATAGATTTCCAGGATGCGCCGCTTCGGCAGCACGAGGTTGAGCCATAGCGCCAGCGGGATTTCGAGCGCCTTGCGGACGTAACTGCGGCCTTGCCAGAGGAACAGATTTTTGACCGTCTGCTGGGTGATGGTCGAGGCGCCGCGGGATCCACCGTATTCGGTTTCTTGATGCAAGGCTTCGCGCATGGCGCCGAGGTCGATGCCGTGATTGCGGCAGAAGCTGCCGTCCTCGGCGACAATCACGGCGAGCTGGAGCGCCGGCGCGATGCGATCGAGTGGAATGGCGATCTGTTCGACGCGCGCTCCGGTCACGGAGCGCCACAGCATCGGCGTCGAAACCGGATCGATGAAACGATAAAGCGGCGCGATCGCATAAGGCGCCAACACCAGGACGGCGGCGGCGCCGATGAGGATCACGGCGAGGCGTCGCAAGGCCGGTCTCTTTGCGCGCATCGACGTGCGTCCTCGAAGCGCCATAGTTGCCGCCGGCTGCGCCTGCGAAATCTAATCCCGCCCGTAACCGATGAGCGGCTTCTTCTTGCGGCCGAGCAGGATCAGGACTGTCGCCACGATTCCGACAACGACCCAGGTCGGCAGGTCAAAGCTTTTTTGCAGATAGGGGTCCCATGCCCAGGCCAGGTGCTGCTTCAGCCAGCCCTGCACAAAGTTGAGGCTGTTCTGGTCGATGATGGCCCAGACGTCGCCGACCTGGGTGTAGACGACGGCGTGATTGGCGATCGATTTGGTGCCGTCATAGACGAAAAACACAAAGGCGGCGGCGAGCAAGCACAGGCCGAAGAAGCGAAGCAAAAATCTGATCATGAGGATGCTGGGTTACGGCTGGACCGTGCAACGACGAGACCGGCGACGATTCCGGTCATGAATCGCGTCTGTCCGGCAGGCATTACCCTCCCACGGCCCATTCTTCAATGTCCCGCCTTGCCGCCACCGACCTTCGCTCGCTAAGGTTCCATGCCCCAGACGAGCGCGGCACGACCAGTAGGGAATTGAAATGGCTTCTAAAATCGGCGGCGAAAATGACGGCAAGGCCGCCGCCGCGTCGCACCGGCCGACCTTTACCGACCAGGAAGCCCTGCTGTTTCACAGCCAAGGCCGGCCCGGCAAGCTCGAAGTCGTCGCCACCAAGCCGATGGCGACGCAGCGCGACCTTTCGCTCGCTTATTCGCCCGGCGTCGCCGTTCCGGTGCTGGCCATCGCCGCGGATGAGGCGCTCGCCTACGACTACACCACCAAGGGCAATTTCGTCGCCGTGATCACCAACGGCACCGCCATTCTCGGCCTCGGCAATCGTGGCGCGCTGGCGGCCAAGCCGGTGATGGAAGGCAAAGCGGTGCTGTTCAAGCGCTTCGCCGATATCGACTCCATCGATCTTGAAGTCTCGACCGAAGATCCCGACGAATTCATCAATTGCGTGAAACTGCTCGGCAAGGGCTGGGGCGGCATCAATCTCGAAGACATCAAGGCGCCGGAATGTTTCATCATCGAGCAGAAGCTGCGCGAGCTGCTCGACATTCCGGTCTTTCACGACGACCAGCACGGCACCGCCATCATCGCCGCCGCCGGCCTGATCAACGCGCTCGAACTCACCGGCCGCGAAATCGCAACGACCAAGCTCGTCTGCAACGGCGCCGGCGCCGCCGGCATCGCCTGCCTCGAACTTCTGCGCGCCATCGGCTTTCGTCCCGAAAATCTCATCCTCTGCGACACCAAGGGCGTCATCTACGAAGGCCGCACCGACGGCATGAACCAGTGGAAGTCGGCGTTTGCGGTGAAGACCAAGGCGCGCACGCTCGCCGAGGCGCTGGCCGGCGCCGACGTGTTCTTCGGCCTTTCGGTCAAGGGCGCGGTGACCAAGGACATGGTGAAGTCCATGGCGGACCAGCCGATCATCTTCGCCATGGCCAATCCCGATCCCGAAATCACGGTGGAGGAGGTAGCCGAAGTGCGCTCCGACGCCATCATGGCCACCGGCCGCTCCGACTATCCGAACCAGATCAACAACGTGCTCGGCTTTCCCTACATCTTCCGCGGCGCGCTCGACGTGCGCGCACGCGCCATCAACATGGAAATGAAAATCGCCGCGGCGCATGCGCTCGCCGCGCTCGCCCGCGAGGACGTCCCCGACGAAGTCGCCGTCGGCCTATGGCGCGCGGCCGAAATACGGGCCCGACTACATCATCCCGGTGCCGTTCGATCCGCGGCTGATCTCCGACATCCCGCCGGCGGTGGCGAAGGCGGCGATGGATACGAAGGTCGCGCGGAAACCCATCGCCGATATGGAGACCTATCGGCAGCAATTGCGCAGCCGGCTCGATCCGATCGCCGGCGTCTTGCAGGGCGTCTATGAACGCTTGCGGCGGCGGCCGCGGCGCGTCGTCTTTGCCGAGGGTGAAGAGGAGCAGGTGATCCGCGCGGCGGCGACCTTCGTGCATCAGGGGCTCGGCTCCGCGCTGCTGGTCGGCCGCGAGCGGCGCGTGCGCGAAACCGCGCAAGCGCTTGGCGTCGAGCTCGGCGGCAATATCGAGATCATCAACGCGGCGATGTCGTCGCGCAACGCCGTTTATGCCGCCTATCTCTACGAACGGCTGCAGCGCCACGGCTTCCTGCAACGCGACTGTCAGCGCCTGGTGAACCAGGACCGCAATCACTTTGCCGCCTGCATGGTGGCGCTCGGCGATGCCGACGCCATGGTCACCGGCGTCACCCGCAATTTCTCCGTCGCGCTCGAGGACGTGCGGCGCTGCATCGATCCCAAGCCCGGGCATCGCGTCATGGGCATTTCGCTGGTGCTGGCGCGCGGCCGCACCGTGCTGGTCGCCGACACCGCGGTGACCGAAATGCCGGACGCCAACGACCTCGCCGAGATCGCGGTCGAGGCGGCGCGGGTCGCGCGCACGCTCGGCTATCTGCCGCGGGTCGCGTTGCTCGCGTTCTCGACCTTCGGCCATCCGGAGGGCGAACGCTCCGAGCGCGTGCAGGAAGCGGTGCGGCTGCTCGATCACAAGCACGTCGATTTCGAATATGACGGCGACATGGCGGCCGACGTGGCGCTGAACATGGACACTGCGCGAGGCCTATCCGTTCTGCCGGCTGTCCGGGCCCGCCAATGTGCTGATCATGCCGGCGTACCACTCCGCCTCGATCTCGACCAAAATGCTGATGGAGCTCGGCGGCGCCAATGTGATCGGTCCGATGCTGGTCGGCCTCGACCGCTCGGTGCAGATCGTGCCGCTGTCGGCGAACGACGCCCAGCTCGTCAACATGGCGGCGCTCGCCGCCTATAATGTCAGCGGCTGATCGCGCATGCGAGAACCGCAGGCTCGGTCTGGCGGCCCCGAAGTGTCCCTCGTCGGGCTTGGCGCCAATAATTTCGGCGGCCGGACCGATCTCGAGGCGTCGCGTCGCGTGGTCGACCGCGCGCTCGATCTTGGCATCACGCTGATCGACACCGCCGATGCCTACGGCAACAGGCGGCTCCGAGGAGTTTTTGGGGCAAGTGCTCGGGCCTCGGCGCAAGCAGGTCGTGCTGGCGACCAAATTCGGCCTGCCGATGGACGACGCCGGCACGCTCGGTGGCGCGTCGCGGCGATACATCATGCAGGCCGTCGAAGCGAGCCTGCGACGGCTGCGAACCGACTGGATCGATCTTTATCAGTTGCACCGGCCCGATCCGGCTACGCCGATCGAGGAAACGCTGCGCGCGCTCGACGACCTGGTGAGAGCCGGCAAGGTCCGGTTCATCGGCTGCTCCAATCTCTCGGCGGCGCAGCTCGACGAAGCGCTAGTCGTGCATCGCGGCTTGGGCTTGCGGCGTTCGTTTCCTGTCAGGACGAGTACAATCTGCTCGACCGCGATCTCGAAAAAGATCGCGTCGCCGTCATGCGCAAGCACGGCCTCGGGCTCTTGCCCTATGTTCCGCTCGCCAGCGGATTACTGACCGGCAAATACAAACACGGCGCGCCGTTGCCGCCCGGCTCGCGGCTGGCCAGCAGCGCCCGCCATGTCGGCGGCGTGCTCAGCGAGCGCAACTGGCGCATCGTCGACGAATTGCGCGAGTTCGCCGCGCAGCGCGGTCATACGCTCCTTGAACTGGCGATGAGCTGGCTCGCGAGCCGGCCGTTCATCGCCAGCATCATCGCCGGCGCCACCAAGCCGGAACAGGTCGAGCCAAACGCCGCCGCCGTCGGCTGGGCACTCTCGGCCGCCGAACTCGCCGCGATCGACCGCATAACTCTTTGACGACATCGCGAAATTGCCGGCCGCGATTCACGATGCCGAAACCTCTGTGCATTAGCGTTCGTGTTCATGCAGCATTTCGCGCCGCCGGCACTCGCTCTCGAAATTTACGGCCTCGTCAAACGCTTCGATCGTCCGGCGGTCGACGGCCTCGACCTTAACGTGCGCGCCGGCGAGTTTTACGCGCTGCTCGGCCCGAACGGCGCCGGCAAGACCACGACCTTGCGCATGATCGCCGGCTTGCTGCGGCCCGACGCCGGCACGATCGGCGTGCTCGGCATCGACGCGCTCGCCGATCCGGTGGCGGCCAAGCGGGTCATGGCGTGGATTTCCGATGAGCCGATGATCTACGACAAGCTCACGCCGCGGGAATATCTCGAATTCGTCGCCGGCCTGTGGGACGTCGCGCCGGCGCTCGCCGAGCCGCGCGCGCACGAGCTGCTCGGCTGGCTCGAGCTGACGCCGCATGCCAACGAACGCTGCGAAGGTTTCTCCAAGGGCATGCGGCAGAAGGTGGCGCTGGCCGGCGCGCTGATTCACGAGCCGCGACTCATCATTCTCGACGAGCCGCTGACCGGGCTCGATGCCGGCTCCGCCCGCCAGGTCAAAAGCGTGTTGCGCGAGCGCGTCCGCGCCGGCGGCACCATCATCATGACCACGCATATCCTTGAAGTCGCCGAACGCATGGCCGACCGCATCGGCGTCATCGCGCACGGCAGGCTCATCGCCGAAGGCACGCTCGAAGAGTTGCGGCTCAAGGCCGGCATGAATGCCGGCGCCAGCGACGACGCGAGCCTCGAAGATACGTTCCTCGCGCTGGTCGCCGAACAGCCGCAGGCGGCATGATCGCTCAGCCGGGTACGACGTCTGGTTCGCCCGGCACGAATCGCGCCTCGCCTGGCGCGACTGGCTCGCGATGATGACGGGCGGCCACCGCAGGCGCCTGCGCCGGATCGTCATCGTCATCGCGCTGTTCATGGTCTTCATGCATTTCGTCGCCTATTGGACGGTCGGCCGCTACGCCGCCGCCGTTCCGGACAAGGCGATGTTGATCGCGATCAGCGCCAGCATCCTGCTGTCGGCGTTGCTGATGATCTCGCAGGCGATGGAATCGACGACGCGCGCCTTCTATTCGCGCGCCGATCTCGATCTCATCCTCGCTTCGCCGGTGGCGGCCGAAAAGATCTTTGCCGTGCGCATCGTCACGGTGGCGCTGTCGATGGCGATGATGGCGCTGCCGCTGGCGGCGCCGTTCATCGATGTGCTGATCGCGCTCGGCGGCTGGCACTGGCTCGGCGCCTATGGACTGATCGTCGCCATGGGCGCGGCGGCCACCGCTCTGGCGATCGGGCTGACCGTCGCGCTGTTCCGTCTGATCGGGCCGAAACGCACGCGGCTCGTCGCGCAGGTCGTCGCCGCCGTGATTGGCGCCGCCTTTGTCATCGGCCTGCAAGTCGCGGCGATCCTGTCCTACGGCACGCTGTCGCGGGTCTCGGTATTGCAGTCGGAGGCCGTGTTCGCTTTGGCGCCCGATCCGGGCAGCCTGTTCTGGTGGCCGGCGCGCGCCGCGCTCGGCGACGGAATGGCGCTCCTTGGCGTGCTTGGCGTGAGCTTCGCTTTGCTGGCCGCCGCGATCGTTCTTATCGCGCCACGCTTCGGCGAATACGCCGTGACCGCGGCGGGCGCCGGCAGCCGACGGTCAGCCAGGCGCGGCGAGCGGCGCTTTCCGGCCGACCTCGCCGCAACGGGCGCTGCGCCGCAAGGAATGGACGCTGCTGCGGCGCGATCCATGGCTGATGTCGCAGACGCTGATGCAGATGCTCTATCTCATTCCGCCGGCGGTGCTGCTGTGGCGCAGCTTCGATAACGGCCAGGCGGGATATCGCAGCGGCTATCAACTGCTGGTGCCCGTCCTCGTCATGGCGGCCGGACAGCTTGCCGGCGGCCTGGCCTGGCTCGCCATTTCCGGCGAGGACGCGCCCGATCTCGTCGCCTCGGCGCCGGTTCCGGCGCGCTTTATCGTGCGGGCGAAAATCGAGGCCGTGCTCGGCGTCCTCGCCGTCGTGTTCGCGCCGCTGCTCGCGGTGCTGGCTTATGCCGCGCCGTGGGATGCATTGGTCACCGTGCTCGGCATCGTCGTTGCCGCGACGGCGGCGACCTCGATCCAGCTCTGGTTCCGCACCCAGGCCAAGCGCAGCCAATTCCGCCGCCGCCAGGTTTCGTCCCGCGTCGCCACATTCGCCGAAGCGTTTTCGTCGATCGGCTGGGCCGCCACGGCGGCGGTCGCCGCCGCCAGCGTCTGGCTCGCCATCGCGCCGGGCCTGCTCGCCTTCCTGGTGGTCGCCGGCGCCTGGTTCATGAGTCCGCGCGCCCAACATGCCTGATCGGCAGAGGACCGGCTCGACGCGGCGAACCTTCCTGTGATCTAACACGGGTTCCGACCGAGTTTTGCGTCCGGAGCCGTGAATGAAGAACAAGCCGGATTGGGAGTGGCCGAACGGCAAACGCATCGCCGTCGTGTTCAACGTCTGCCTTGAAGCATGGTCGGACGGCAAAGCGCCGGGCATCAGCCCGATGGGCAATCCGCTGCCGGCCGGCGTGCTCGACACCATGGCGATCTCGTGGGCCGCTTACGGCGTCGAGGTCGGCATCCATCGGCTGATGGACGGGTTCGCCCGCCACGGCGGCAAAGCGAGCGTCATGGTCAATGCCATCGTCGCCGAGCGCTCGCCGGATACCGTCAAGGCCGTCGCCGATCGCGGCCACGAAGTGCTGTCGCATTCCTACGCCATGGACGTCATCCCGGCGCTTTTGTCGGATGACGACGAGCGCGAAGAATATAGAACGCTGCACGAGCCTCCTCGAACGGGCGTCGGGGCGGAAAATCGTCGGCTGGCTGTCGCCGCGCGGCACCTCGAAGCCGGCGACGCCGAAACTTCTCGCCGAAGCGGGTTATCGCTGGTACGGCGATGTCTTCGACGTCGATCTGCCTTACGTCGTGAATCACGGCAACAAGCGGATCGTCGCCATTCCGCTGTCCTATGACGTCAACGACATGCCGTCGATGAAATACGGCCATCCGCCGCGGATGATGCTGGAATCCTTCAACGAGGTGATCGGCATCGCGCGCGCCCGCGACGACGAGCTTCGCATCATCGATGTCACCAGCCATGCGCATATCTTTGGCCACCATCGCGGCGCACATTATCTACGAGCGGATCGTCGACGCGGCGGTGTCGTCTCCGGACGTCTGGGTCGGGACGCGCGCCGAGATTGCCGACCACGTGTTGAGTATGACGGGCGCCTGAAAAGCAAAAAGCGTTGCGGGGAGAGTCCTGTGATTCCGTTCGAGATGGTGGAGCCGGCGTCGCTCGAGGAAGCGATCGCGTTGCTCGATCCGGACGACGCGACGATCCGCGCGGTCGCCGGCGGCACCGCGCTGATGTTGATGATGAAGGCCGGCGTGTTCCAGCCGACCAAGCTGATCTGCCTGCATCGCATCGAGCCCGAATATGCGCGCATTGCCGTCAATGCCGCGGGCGAATTGCGCATCGGCGCCATGGCGACGTTGAGCGAAGCTCGAAAAAGACCCGAATGTCGCTGCGCGACTGCCCGTCCTCACCCGGGCGTTGCGCCGCTTGTCGAATCCGCGCGTGCGCAACGTCGCCCGCGTCGGCGGCGCGCTGGCGCATGGCGATCCGCATATGGATCTGCCGCCGGTGCTGGCCGCGCTCGGCGCCCGCGTCACCATCATGGGTCCTAAAGCCGAGCGCGAATTGCCGCTCGAACAAGCTTTATGCCGGTTATTACGAGACCGCGCTGGAGAAGAACGAGCTCATCACCGCGGCGACGGTGCCGGACGGTGACGGCCGCAAGGCCGCCTATATGAAAGTCACGTCGCGCGTCGCCGACGACTGGCCCGCGCTCGGCGTTGCGGTTTCCTTCGCGCTTGAGGACGGCGTGCTGCGCGATCCCATCGTCATCGTCAGCGCCGCGACCGAGAAGGTCACGCGCATGGCGAAAGCGGAGCGGGAGCTCGACGGCGCGGCGCCCGACGACGCGGTGCTTCGTCGCGCCGGCGAAGCCGCGGCGGCGGAAGCCTCGATACTCGCCGATGCCCACGGTTCCGCCGCCTACAAGCGCGAATTGCTGCGCGTCTATCTGGGCCGCGCGGTGCGGCGCGCGCTCGACGACGGCGCCCGGCAGCCCTCGCGGGTGCGGCAATGAACCAGGTCGGGCGGGACATTCCGCGGCTTGAAGTGCGCGCCAAGGTGACCGGCCGCGCCGACTATACGCACAACCTGCGCCTGCCCGGCATGCTGTACGGCAAGGTGTTTCGTTCGACCGTGCCGCACGGCCGCATTCGCAGCATCGACACGGCAGCGGCGTCGGCGCTGCCGGGCGTGCATCGCGTCGTCACCGGTGCGGATATCCAAAAACTCATTGCCGAGCCGTATTACGGGCCGGCCTTTCACGATCAGCCGATTCTCGGCGCTCGACAAAGTGCGCCATGTCGGCGAGCCGGTCGCCGCCGTGCTGGCGAGCGATCCGCATGTCGCCGAACAGGCCGTGCAGCTCATCACCGCCGACTACGAGGAGCTGCCGGCGGTCTACGACGAGCTCGAAGCGATGCAGCCGGACGTTCTCGTCCACGACGTGTTGAAGCCGGCCGGGACTTTCGCCGACCTCAAACATATTCAAGGCCGCAAGGGCACCAATGTCGCGCTCGATTATCACTTGCGGCGCGGCGACGTCGACGCCGCCATGGCGCGGGCCGACCGCGTGTTCGAGCACACGTTCAAGACGCAGCAATGCCTGCACGTGCCGCTCGAAGCGCATGTCGCCATTGCCGAGCCGGGCGACGACAGGCTGACGATCTACACGTCGAACCAGACGCCGTCCTTCGTGCGCATCGAGATCGCCCGGCTGTTCGGCTGGCCCGAAAACCGCGTGCGGGTGAAGATTCCTTATCTCGGCGGCGGCTTCGGCGCGAAGGTTTACGTCAAGCTCGAAGCTTTGGTCGCCGCGCTGGCGATGCTGGCGCGCCGTCCGGTCAAGATCGCGCTGACCATGGAAGAGCAGTTCTACATGATCACCAAGCACCCGACGACGTTTCGCATCAAAAGCGGCGTCGACAAAGCGGGCCGCGTGGTGGCGCGCTCCTGCCAGGTCTATTGGAACGGCGGCGCCTATGCCGATATCGGCCCGCGGGTAACGCAGAAGTCGGGTTTCACCGCTGCCGGCCCCTACGACATCGAGGCGATCAGCATCGATTCCTACTCGCTCTATACCAACCGCACGCCGGCCGGCGCGCTGCGCGGCTTTGGCGTTCCGCAACTGGTGTGGGCCTATGAGAGCCATACCGACCTGATCGCGCGCGAACTTGGCGCCGATCCGGTGGAATTCCGCAGGAAGAACATTTTGCGCGACGGCCGGCCGCAGGCGAGCGGCACCGTCCTGAAAGATGCCGCCATCGGCGAGGTGCTCGACGCGCTGGCCGCGCGGATGAACTGGAGCAAGCCGTTCGAGCGCGGTAGCGGCCCGCTGCGGCGCGGCCGCGGCATCGCCATCGGCTTCAAAGCCTCGATTTCGCCGACCACGTCGGTTGCAATGGTCAACGTTTCCGCCGACGGCAGCGTCTATCTCTACAAGAGCACGGTCGATATGGGGCAGGGCTCGGACACGGCCTTTGCCCAGATCGTCGCCGAGGTGCTCGACGTCAAAGCCGAGACCGTGCGTGTCATCGCGCCGGATACCGACATAACGCCCTACGACATGGGCACGCTCGGCTCGCGCTCGCTGTTCCACATGGGCAACGCGGTGCGGCTTGCGGCCGAGGACGCGCGGGCCAAATTGCGCGCGCTCGCCGCCGAGGCCGGGCTGCCCGAAGGCACCAATTACCCGCCGCCCGAAATATTCAAGAAACGCTATGGCATGCAGGCAGGCAACGTGATCGGCACCGCGAGCTTCGTGCCGAGCTATAAATCGCCGGACGCGGAAACCGGCCTGTCGGATAACGTCACGCCGTTCTGGATGGTGGGCGGCGCGGGCGCCGAAGTCGAAGTCGATACCGAAACCGGGCACGTGCGCATTCTGCGCCTCGTCAACGCCGCCGATTGCGGCAAGCCGATCAATCCCGGTGTTGCCCGCACGCAACTGTCCGGCGCCTCGATCATGCAGCTCGGCTTCACGCTGTCGGAAGCCATGCACCTCGACGGCGGCCAGGTCACCAACGCCTCGCTCGCCGATTACAAAATTCCCGGCATCGGCGACATTCCGCCGATCGAGAACGAACTGGTTGCGGCCGAGCAGCATTCCGGGCCGTTCGGCGCCAAGGGCTTGGGCGAATCGGGCACTTTCGGCGTGTCACCCGCAATCGCGAATGCGATCCATGACGCGGTCGGCGTGCGCATCGTGGAATTGCCCATCACGGCCGAGGCGGTGTTGCGCGCGCTGCGCATTCAAGATGGCCGCCCGCTGGACGACGAATGATTGGACGAATGATGAACGCGCGCGCCATCACTTTCACGCTCAACGGCGAGCCGGTCTCGACCGCGATAGAGCCGCACCGCAATCTGGTCGAACTCCTGCAACGCTTCGATCTGTTCGGCGCGCGCGAAAGCTGCGGGCAGGGCCTGTGCGGCTGCTGCACCGTGCTTGTCGACGGCGTCGCCGTGTCAGGCTGCCTCTATTTTGCGGTTTGGATCGACGGCAAGGAGGTCTCGACCGTCGAGCATCTCGATGCCGGCGGCGTGCTGTCCAACGTGCAGCAGGCTTTCATCGAAACCGGCGCGTTCCAATGCGGCTTCTGCACGCCGGGCTTTGTGCTGATGACGCATCAATTGCTGAAAAATCATCCAGATCCGAGCGACGAGGATATCCGCCATTATCTCGCCGGCAATCTCTGCCGCTGTGCCGCCTATCCCGAGATTATCGAAGCGGTGAAGCGCGCGGCGAAGGCTAGGTAAATTTTTTGCCGCAAGCGGCTTTAGGCGATCGCCGGGAACGCACGCCGATACCTGACAAAATCGTCGGCGTTGGCAAACTCATCATAGAGCCGCCGGGCCGGATTGCTCGCGCGGGTGTGCCAGTAGAGCCGCGACCAGCCTTTCGATTGGGCATAGTCGACCAAATCCCGAATGAGCAGCCGTCCGCACCCGCGACCGCGAAATCTTGGCGCGACAAACAGATCTTCAAGATAACAGACCGGCGCGATCGTCCAGGTGCTTTCATGCGGTACGCTGACGCTAAAACCTGCGACCTCGTCGTCCGCGACAGCGAGCCGGCCGAAAATAGACGGCGATGTTGGATCGAGAATGCGCTGCCATGTCCGCGCCGTCACGGTATTCCGGAATACTCGCCTGATAAAACGCGTTGTACTCCGACCACAACCGCCGCCATGCCATCTCATCTGTCGGCGCCGGGTCGCGTATGAAGGGCGTCGACTGCGGCATCAGGCAGGGTTCAACGCCTCAATAAAACGCTGCTTGATGGCGTGACCGTCGCGCAGCGGCAGCACGCGCGGAGTATCCTCGGCGCCAATGCGGGCGTTGACCAGGATCGGTCCCTCGCCCCCATGGAGAAGCTTGCGGACGTCTGCTGCCTCTTCGATGCGAGAGACCGCGCGGGCCTCCCGGAAACGGCAAGCGAGCGCGGCGGCGACAAGATCAATGCCCGCTTTGGTGTGGCTCGGCTGCATCCCGGTTTCGCCATAATGGGCGTTGTCGAGCACGACAATGACAAGGTTTTTGGGTTGCTTGACGCCGATAGTGGCGAGGCTGCCAAAGCCCATCAGCAGATCGCCGTCGCCCGGGATCGCGAGGACGTGCCGGTCGGGACGCGCCAGCGCCAGCCCCAGGCCGATCATCGCCGTGCCGCCCATGGCACCCCACAGATAAAAATTCAGCGGATGGTCACCGGCCGCGGCGACGTCATAGGTCGCCGAGCCCAGGCCGGGCACGACGAGGAGATCGCCGCGATCGATCAGAAGCTGCCGCACAAAATCGCGCCGCTCGAGCATCACTTAGTCCATTGCTTGCGGCCGATCAGCCGCTGCGACAGCAAAATCGCGACCTGGAGATTGCCGTCGAACGCCATGTCGCAGCCGGCGCCGACGATGTCATCGACCATATCCGCGCTCTCGATCCGGTAGGTCAGAAAGCCCGACAGCCGCAGTACCTCCTCGGTGATCGATCCCATCGGCACCTGCCACGGATTGAATTCGCCGAACTCGCCGCGCATGGTCACGAAGATGACGCAGCCGAAGCCGCAATTGCGCAGCAGCGAAAACATATTGATGCAATTGCCGACGCCGCTCGATTGCATCAGCAGCGCCGCGCGTTGACCGCCGAGCGCGGCGCCGGCGACAAGGCCGACGCCTTCCTCCTCGGTCGTCAGCACGACGTCGGCGATCTGCGGATCGTCCTTGCACAGCGTAAGAAGCCGGCTGTGCCCGGCGTCGGGCACGTAGCCGACCTGGCGAATGCCGACGCGGCGAAAATGCGCATGAATCGCGTCTGGCCAGGATGTTTCGATGGTCGTCGGGCTATGCAAAGCAATCTCCGGTTAGGGCCTGCTTATAGCATGTCTCAGCGCCGCCACGGCAGCGCCGCGCGGTCCTCGACGAAGAACCAGGCGCCCTCGCCGAGCTCGAGCGGAAAAGCCGCAACGATGCCGTTGTCGAGCGCGCGCCATTCGAGATCGGCTTGCTCGACGGCGGCCTCCGCGGCGGCGATCGATTGCACGCGCAACGCATAGCCGGCGATGAACGGTAGCTTGGTGATCGACACTTCCGGCAGCCTTTCCGTCACGATCTGGTGGCTGACGAGATTAACGCCGCCGCGATCCAGCTGCAGCAATGCGCCGCCGGATGCCGTCCGCGTCACCGGACGGCCGGCAAAGCGCGCAAAGCGCTGGGCGGCCTCCTCGACGTCGGCGACGGCGATGACGACGTCGAGCAAGCCAACGGCGCTGTTCGGCTGCGCCAGCCAGCGCGGCTGCCACACCGCCTGCTCGCTGTGATGCGCGACGATCTGAATTCGTCCTTCCGGCATCATTTCGGGCTGGACCCGCGTGATCGTGAAGGCCGCGCTGTCCGTTCCGGCCGCGGTCTCCACCGGACGCTGCATGCGCACCAGATCGCGGACGCGAAACCCGCTGCCGCCGAGGCGGCGATGCGCTTGCGCGGCGTCAGCGACGGCGAAGGCGACGAGATGCAGCCCGACATGCCGGTCGATGGCGTCGTCGAGCTCGCGGCTGAGCGCGGTATTCGAAGTCTTGAACAGCACTTCGACGTAGCCGCGTGAGAACATAACGGTGATGTTGCCGGTCCCGGTTGGCCGCGTGCCGCCCGCTGGATCTGGGCTGGACTGGATCGAGATAGGTGTCGGCGCGAAGCCGCACCGCGCGAAGGCGCGGCTCGCTGCCGCGGCGTCGCGCACGAAATGGGCGACATGATCGAGGAAAATCTCGTCGCCGCCAGGAAGCTGTCGGTCGATCTCGCCGCTTGCGGCCGAACCCGACAATTGCATCACTCCGAGTGGGCAATGCCCGCCGCTTCGACGATCTTGCCCCAGCGCACGATTTCGGACTGCAGAAATTTCTGCAGCTCGGGGACGGAACCGGAGCCGATCGGGATCATGCCGATCTCCGTCATGCGCGTGGTCACGTCATCCATGGCGACGATGGTGTTGAGCGTGGCGTTGAGCTTGCCGAGGATGGGCCGCGGCGTTTGCGCCGGCGCGACCACGCCTTGCCATGCCGCAATGTCGTAGCCGGGCACGCCGGCCTGGTCGAGGGGCGGCACGTCGGGCAGCGCGGTCAAGCGCTGTTTGGTTGTGACCGCGAGCGGCCGAATCTTGCCGGAGTTGATCAGCGGCAGAGCCGGGCCGAGATCGGCGAACAGCAATTGGACATAGCCGCTCATGAGATCGTCGAGCGCCGGCGCCGTGCCGCGGTACGGCACATGCGTCATCTTGATGCCGGCCATGCTGGCGAACAGCGCGGCGGCGAGATGATGAAACGAGCCGATGCCTCCGGAGCCGTAGCTCAGCGGCCGTTCCTTGGCGAGCGCGATCAGGTCCTTGACGCTGTGCACCGGCAGCGATGGATTGACGACCAGCACGAACGTCACGTTGGCGATCAGCGCGACCAGGGCCAGATCCTGAGCGGGGTCGTAGGGCAGCGTCTTGTACAGCGTCACGTCGATTGCGAGGGAGGAAACCGACATCATGAGCGTGTAGCCGTCGGGCGGCGATTTCGCGACAAAGTTGGTGGCAATGACGGTGGCGCCGCCGGGACGGTTTTCAACGACGAAAGGTTTGTTGAACTGCTGTTCGAGTTTCGCCGAAAGAACATGCGCCAGGATATCGGTGTTGCCGCCCGGTACGAACGGCACGATGAAACTGACGGGACGATTGGGATAGTCTTCGCCGTCAGCAGTGGCGGTTGGCGCGCTGCTTTGGGCACGGGCGATGTTGGCCGTCAGCGCGGGCAGCGCCGCCGCAAGCAGGGCGCGGCGCGAAACGCCAGTCGTCACCTTGGTTTTCACCCGATGTGACCTCCCGATAGCGCGCTTTAGCACGCCCGGCGCGGGACCGTCACCATTTTGAGATGGCCAACGAGTTCGGCGGTAACGGGCAAAGGCTTGGCCGGGTTGCATTTCTTGACATGGACTTAGGCTGCCGTCATAAGACGCCCGGCAGCGCGCGTCCGATGCGGGCTTAAATCCGTTTTCTCGCCGCTAACCATCAGCAGAATCGACTGGAAGCAGCCGGTCCGAACGCACACTTATCGGGATCGAGGAAACAAGATGTTCGCGGTCTTTAAAACAGGCGGCAAGCAATACCGGGTGGCCGCCGAGGATGTGCTCAGGGTCGACAAGGTCAAGGGCGAACCGGGTCAGATCGTCGAGTTCGGTGAAGTCCTGGTTATCGGCGGCGATGCCGTGACGCTGGGTGCGCCCACCGTAACCGGCGCCACGGTCGCGGCCGAGGTGCTCGACCACCCGCGCGGGCCGAAAATCATCGCGTTCAAGAAACGCCGGCGCCAGAACTCGCGCCGCAAAATCGGTCATCGCCAGGAATTCACCTTGCTGCGCATCACCGAAATCCTCACCGACGGCAAGAAGCCGACGATACAAGCGCGGCCGAAGCGGGTGCCCGCGCCGAAGCCGGCCGAAACGACTGGCGCGCCGGAAGCGTCGGAACATGCTGCGCCCAAGCCGCGTAAAACCGCCGCAAAGAAGGCGGATAAGCCGAAGTCCAAGGCTCCCGCCAAAGCCAAAAAGCCGGCCGGCAGGGACACCAAAAAGGGCAAGAAGAAGTGACGCCGAGCAGTGATGCTTTTGTCACGAACCCGGTATAACCACGAGCTACTGAGTTACGGAGACCAGTCATGGCGCACAAGAAAGCAGGCGGATCCTCACGCAACGGCCGCGATTCGGCCGGTCAGCGCCTGGGCCTGAAGATGTTCGGCGGCGAAGCGGTGGTTGCCGGAAATATCATTGCGCGCCAGCGCGGCACCAAATGGCATCCCGGCAGGAACGTCGGCGTCGGCAAAGATCATACGCTGTTTGCGAAAATCGACGGCAAAGTAGAGTTCCGCGCCAAAACCAAAGGCCGCGTTTTCGTTTCGGTGCGTCCGATGACCGAGGCGGCAGCCGAGTAAATACGATGGATCATATGAAGTCCGCCGGCATCCAGTCGAACCGGCGGACCCGAATGGGCTTTCGAAAGGGGAGACCGGGATGCCGGCTCCCCTTTCGGCTTTTTGGCAGGAGCCCAGGCAATGACTCTGGCGACGGAAGATTCAAAGCAAGACTTTATGCAAGACCCGACGCAGGTTCCCGCGCCGCGGTCCAACCGCGCGCCATCCCGGTTCTCGAGACCGCGCGGCTGCGGCTTCGCGCGCCGCGCCGCGGCGACGTCAAAGCCATTGTTCACTTGGCCGGCGATCGCGGCGTGGCGGAGAACACCGCGCGCATTCCGCATCCCTATACGGCCAGTGACGCGGAGGAATTCATCGCCGCGATCAATCGGCAAGACGGCGAAGCGACCTTCATGATCACGCTGGCTGGCGAAACGGTCGGCGCCTGCGGCGTCGAGCGGCGCGATAGCGGCGCCGAGATCGGTTACTTGCTCGGCACGCCCTTTTGGGGTCGCGGCTACGCCACTGAAGCGGTACGCGCGCTGATCGATCACGCCTTCGGCGATCTCGGCCACGACGCGCTGGCCGCGGGCGCGCGCGTGAGCAATCCGGCCTCGCGGCGCGTGCTGGAAAAATGCGGCTTTCAGTGGACCGGCGTCGGCCTCTATCGCATCCGCGCCATCAACTCGTCGGCGCCGTTCGACCGCTTCCGCCTCGACCGGCGCTTGTGGGCCTCGCTCAAGGCGTGGGGACGCGCCAAGCGGGTGGCGTGATGGCGCTTACTGTCCGGCACTTTGCGCGGAGGCGAAGAACGGCGCGAGTTTTTCGACCAGCGCCGGACCGAACTGGCCTTGCGGATTCGACGGTGGGGCATGATCCATCGTCTCCCATCCCTGGATCAGGATGCGCGCGTGCTCGAATGAGTTTTCGAAATCCGATCCGGGATGCAGGCTCTGGCGGAAAAAGGCGTCGCCGAAATAGGTCCAGTCACGCTCGGGGGCGCAGCCGAATGAGGTGTTTTTCGCATCCGCGGCGGTGATGACGATGCTGTTGTCGTTGGCGAGCGGCGGCACAAAAATTCCCGCAAAGCAGGCCGACACGATCACCACGCGGTTCTTGATGCCGTTGTCATTGAGTGTTGCGGCGACCTGTTGCGGCGTGAGCTCGGTCGTGCCGCCGGGCAATTCCAGCGCAAAGCCGGTCTTCTCGCCGTGCGACGTCAGAAACAGCACGAGGACGTCGCGGTCCTTGTCCATGACCCCGCTCAGCGCCTGCACGGCGGCCTGGAGATTCTGCACATTCGCCAGCGGAATCGTCTGCAGCGTGTCGCGATGATTGATGAGGCGGATTGTTCGATCCTTGATCGGCAGTACGCTACCGATCGCTTCCAGGCCGCCGTCGAGTTCCTTGACGAAGACGTCCTGATCGCCCCAGCCGGCCACGCCGACCGCATAGACATTCGTCATGCCTTTGCTCTCCGGCGCGAGCCGGGCGATCTCGGCCTGCAGCAGTGACGGCTGTGCCTTCTCGATCTGCGCCATGCCGGCTGAGGCCGCGCTCGACTCCGCGTTTTTGTCCTGATGCAGCGCGTATAGAATTTCCCACCAATTGGCGGTGCGGGCGTCGAAGTCGGGCGGCAGGAAAACGGGCGCGTGCGGCACCAGCGCATTGGCGGCGAACAGCGCCACCCACAGCGCCAGCGTGCGGCCGAGCAGGCGCGCGCGCGTTTGCCATTCCAGGCTGCCGATGACGCAAGCCATGGCGCCGATCCACCAGACGACGGCGGCGGCATAAATCGCGCTCGCGGCTATCGGGTTTGCCCAAAGCGCATGTTGCGCCACCGCCGGCGCGAGCAATGCGCCGAGCTTGACCGCGGCGGTCGCGATTTCGGCCACGATCGACAAAACGCACATGGCGGAAAGCGCGATGGCGCGTCCGGCCGGGCGCACGAACAAGGCGGCGACGGCGAGCTGGAGCGCGATCCAGGCCACGACCGCGTTGAGCCCATAGGGATTGAGGGCGTGCCAGGAGCCCGCGGTCAGCAATTGCAGGCCGATGCGGACCAGGACCGCCGCGGCGGCAAAGGCCAACAGCACAGGCAGGCCAACGAGCGGCGCCTCGGACGTTGTTCGCCACGTCGCGGCCCGCGCCGAAAGCTTGAGAATACGCCACACGCTCAACTGCTCTCCGCGCAAAATCGGGCACAAAGGAGCGCCGCAATCCTGGATTTCACACTATATCAGGGCGGACGAGGCCGGCTACCGCGGTTCGTCGCGATTGTGCGCCCGGCCCATGCGGTTTACGAAGCGGTCCGATGAAATTCCTCGACGAGGCAAAGGTCTATATCCGCTCCGGCGATGGCGGCAACGGCTGCGTGTCGTTCCGGCGCGAAAAGTTCATCGAATACGGCGGCCCGAACGGCGGTGACGGCGGCAGTGGCGGCGACGTCATGGTGCAAGCAGTCGACGGACTGAACACGCTGATCGACTACCGCTACCAGCAGCATTTTGCCGCCAAGAACGGCCGCGGCGGCATGGGCAAGGATCGCCACGGCGCCAATGGCGCCGACGCTGTCCTCAAAGTGCCGGCCGGCACGCAAATCTATGACGAAGATGGCGAGACGCTGTTGGCCGATCTCACCGAAGTCGGCCAGAATGCCGTGCTTGCGCGCGGCGGTAATGGCGGCTTCGGCAACGCGCATTTCAAAAGCTCGACCAATCGCGCGCCGCGCCATGCCAATCCCGGCCAGCCCGGCGTCGAGCTGACAATCCGGCTGCGGCTTAAACTCATCGCCGACGCCGGCATCGTCGGATTGCCGAATGCTGGCAAATCGACCTTCCTCGCCGCGGTGAGCGCGGCGAAGCCGAAGATCGCCGATTATCCGTTCACCACGCTGCATCCCCAACTCGGCGTGGTGAACGCCGACGGGCGCGAATTTGTGCTGGCGGATATTCCGGGCTTGATCGAAGGCGCTCATGAAGGCGTCGGCCTGGGTGACCGCTTTCTCGGCCATGTCGAGCGCTGCCGCGTGCTGTTGCATCTGGTCGACGGCGCGGCGGGCGACGCCGGCGCGGCCTACGAGACGGTGCGCGCCGAGCTCTCAGCCTATGGCCATGAGCTCGCGGAAAAGCCGGAGATCGTCGCCCTCAACAAGGCCGATGCCATGAGCGCGGCGGACATCAAACAACAGGTGACGTCGCTCAAGCGCGCGGCGAAGCAAACACCGCTGGTGGTGTCCGCGGTGAGCGGCGACGGCGTCACCGAGGTTTTGCGGGCGCTTCTTAAGGTCATCGATAAGGCGCGCCGTGCCGCGGCGGCTCCAAGCACGGCGGATACCGCCTGGCATCCGTGATCGGCAAACGGCGGGAGGAAAAATCTCATGGCCTATACATTCGTGCTCGTCCACGGCGCCTGGCATGGCGGCTGGTGTTGGCGGCGCGTCGCCGACCGGCTGCGCGGCGCCGGTCATGTGGTTTTCACGCCGACGCTGACCGGGCTCGGCGAGCGAGCACATCTCCTTCGCGCCGGCATTGATCTCAAAACCCACATCGCCGACGTGGTCAATGTGTTGAAGTGGGAACAACTCAACGACGTCGTGCTGTGCGGCCACTCCTATGGTGGCATGATCATCTCCGGCGTGGCGGAGCAAATGGCGCCCGCGCTCCGCTCAATCGTTTTCCTCGACGCCTTCGTTCCGAAAAATGGCGACGCCGTGCAGGACCTCACCGGGCCGGCAGTGCGGGAGGCCGCCGCCGCGGCGATGCAGCGCGGCGATATCGTCATTCCACCGCGGCCGGCGGAAGCGTTCGACGTCAACGCGGCCGATCGCGCCTGGGTGGATCGCCTTTGCGTCGGACAGCCGATCGGAACCTTCGCCGACAAGATCGCGCTCACCGGGGCGGTCGATCGGATTGCCCGCAAGAGCTACATTCGCGCCGCAAGCTATGCCAATCCGGGATTCGACCGGGCGCTTGCCGCGACGAAGGCGAACCCGGCGTGGCGCACTTACGCGGTGTCGTGCGGCCACGACGTGATGGTCGACGCGCCGGATCGCCTCACTGAGATTCTGCTCGAAGTTGCGCAGTAAAAGACGTGAACTTCAGCGAACCGTCGCGTTCGATACGCGGCAGCAAATCGGTTTCCCACGCCAAGATATTCGGCCATGGCCGCTTTGGTGTCGCCGGTCCGCTCGTAGGGCTTGCGCCATTGATCGACCGCCGCGTCGGCCATTTTGGCTTCTGCCGAAAACGGCTGTCCGGCGCACTGCCACGCGGCGTTGCCGCCTTCGAGGAAGCGCACGGACCGATCCATACAAGGCTGCCGCTTCGGACACGGCGAGGCGCGCCAGCACACCGTCCTCGGATGTAAGCACAAGCGTGCCGGCGAGCGGTATCTTCTCCAGCGCGCGCTTGAGCCGCGTCCTGATCGCAAACCACGCGCCCGGAATATGCGCCTTAAGGTAGTCGCGGCTGAGCGACAGATCGACGACGGTCGCCGCGTTGCGCGACAGCAGTTCGCCGAGCGCGGTGCAATCGATGCCAGCGCCATCACCACCAAACTCGGACGGCGCGCCGGTGTCGAGGATCGGAAGCTTCGGCCAGCCGGTTTCCGTGCCGGTTTCGACCCATATAAAGACATCCCGCCAACCCATCTGGCGCAGCCAGGACGCGGTCATGGCGGCGCGAACCTCGGCATCGTCGATGAGCACGATGCGCGCGCCGAGCGTGCCGGCATATTGATCGGTCGCTTGCACCAGTTGACCGCCCGGCGCCGAGATCGCGCCGGCGACATGGCCGGCTTCAAATTCAGCCGGATCGCGCACGTCGAAAATGTAGAGCGTGCGGGCATTGTCGGCGCGCCAGCCTACGACCGTCGCGCCATCGATGCGCCCGACCCCGCAGCTTTGCGCCACGCGCCACGCAGCTTGTCGCGCCCAATCGTGCATCGCCGGCGAGGCGTCCGGCGCGCGCCGGTTCTTGCCCTTTTCACAGGCAAAGCCTTCGAGACTCCAGCCCATAGTGCCGTTGCGCAGCGCCACCACTTTATTCGGCAGACCGGCATTGATCAGCGATTGCGCGCCGATGATGCTGCGCGTGCGGCCGGCGCAATTGACGACCACCAGCGTATCCGGTGACGGCGCGATGTCGCGCGCCCGCAGCACCAGCTCCGCGCCGGGCACATTGATCGCGGTCGGGATCGACACCCGCACATATTCGTCGAACGGCCGGCTATCCAGCACGACCATATCGGCGCCGCCGCGGATCAGCGCTTCGAGCTCGCCGGCGGCGATGCTCGGCGTGCCATTGGCATGCTCGATATATTCGCCGAACGCCTTGCTCGGCACATTGACGCCGGAGAACAGCTCAAAGCCCGCCGCGCTCCAAGCGGCGATGCCGCCGCTCAGGATGCGCACGTCTCCATAGCCGTTTTGCGCCAGGATCGCGGCCGCCCGCTCGGCGAGCCCGTCGGTGTCGTCGCACAGCACGATCCGGGTCGAGCGGCGCGGCACGAGCGGCGCGAACTTCAATTCAAACCGGCTCAGCGGCACCGAGCGCGCCAGCAGCAAATGATTTTGCGAAAAGATCAATTCCTCGCGCACATCGATCAGCGCGAGTTCGCCGCCGTCATTGCGCATGCCCCGCAGATCGGAGGCGCTGACCGCCGCCGTCACGTCCCGGTCGCTTCGCGATTCACGTTGCGGTTCACTTTGCAGTTCACGTGGCCTGCTGCGGCGTCATCCGCCGCACTTCGCCGGTTTTCAGGTCGAAGCGCACGCGATGGATTTTATCGAGATTGGTTCCGGTCACGCGGATGAACCGCGCATCATCGGGATAGTCGATCGAATGGATTTTGCCGTCCTGATAAATGCCGGCATGGCCGGGCGTCAGTCGATACTTCTTGACAGGCTTGAGCTTGGCATGCTCGCCGTCGCCGCCATTGTCCTCGCGCTCCCATTCGATCATGTCGGTATAATGGGTGGCTTGGCCGTAGATCGCCCACGATTCGCCGTGGTCATGCGGCGGCGACACCCGCGCCTTGTCGTTGATATGGGCGAGGATCTGAAAACCAAGCTCGGGGTCCTCATAAATCACGTGCAGTCCACGCGGCGTGTCCTCGCCGGCGTGCTTTTGGACAAAGTCCGAATTCTGCAATAGCCGCTCGAGATTGGCTCGCACCTGCTCGCGGCCTTGCGGTCCTGGGTCACGGGCAAGGATGGAACGGCAATCCGATATGAACTGATCGAGCTCATAGGCCATGGCGCTTACTCCTTCGGTCTGTTTCCCCTAGTTTTGCGCATTCGCGCGCGCGGCGCCAGCGGCACTAGCGGCGCCTTGCCCTTTGGATATGGTCCGCCGAGCCGCTACATTAACGGCCATGTTCGGTCTGCCACGAACTCACGAGCGGCCGCGTAACGTCCGGCTCGACACCTTGATCCGCCTGCGCTGGCTCGCGGTGTTCGGTCAGCTCGCGGCGGTCCTGGTGGTGCATTTCGGGCTCGAATTCGAGGTTCCGATCTGGGCCTGCCTCGCCGTGATCGCGCTCGCGGCGGTGTTGAACGTGGCGCTCCGCTTAAGCTTCCGGCAGACGCAATGGCTTGAGCCCGACCGGGCGGCGTGGCTCCTAACCTTCGACATCGCCGAACTGGCGGCGCTGCTCTACCTCACCGGCGGACTGGAAAATCCGTTCTCATTCCTTTTGCTCGGTCCGGTCTTGATCTCGGCGACGGCGCTACCGCCGCGGATGACGCTGTTGATCGGCACCTTCGCCATGTTCTGCGCCACCGTGCTGGTTTTCTTGCATTACGATCTTCCGTGGGACAGCGAGGACCGGCTGGAGCTTCCCGAAATCTACATGGTGGGCGTCTGGCTCTCGATCCTGCTCGCGATCGGCTATATCGGCGTCTATACCTGGCAGGTCGCCGAGGAGGCGCGTCAGCTTTCCGATGCGCTGGCGGCAACCGAACTCGTGCTGGCGCGCGAACAGCACTTGTCGCAACTCGACGGTCTCGCCGCCGCCGCGGCGCATGAGCTTGGCACGCCGCTCTCCACCATCACCGTCGTGATCCGCGAAATCGAACGCGCGCTCGAAGCGAACTCGCCGTATGCCGAGGACGTGAAATTATTGCGCGAGCAAGCGCAACGCTGCCGCGAGATTTTGGCCAAAATCACCGAGCTGCCGGCCGGCGAGCCGTTCGACCGGATGCCATTGTCGGCGTTGATCGAAGAGGCGGTCGCGCCGCATCGCAATTTTGGCGTTTCGATCGCAGTGAGCTATCCGGAAGACCGCGCCAGCGAACCCACCGGCGCGCGCAATCCGGCGATCCGCTACGGCCTCGGCAATTTGATCGAGAACGCCGTCGATTTCGCCCATCGGCGGGTCGAGATTGCCGCGGAATGGGCGGCCGAGGAGGTCAGCATCACCATCAGCGACGACGGCCCAGGCTTTGCACCCGAGGTCGTGGACCGCATCGGCGCGCCCTATGTCACCCACCGGCGGCCCGAGGCACGCGGACCGGAAAGCAACGAGGACGCGCTGTTCGGCCTGGGCCTGGGTTTTTTCATCGCCAAAACGCTGCTGGAACGCTCCGGCGCGAGCCTTTCGCTGATCAATCAGGCGCCGCCGCTGCACGGCGCGACGGTTACCGTGACCTGGAACCGGACGGATTTTGAACGTCCGCTGGCGCCATCCCCTCTTGAGCCGGCCGTCGCCGGTTCTTAAGTGTAAGCCGCTGTTCGGCTTGATTATTGACGCATTACGTCCTTTCATGGCCTGCAGTTTTGTGGCGACGGTATGATGCAAAAGTGTGGGGTGCGCAGGCACCCTCACGGAATAGAGTTGTTATGAACAGTGCTGTGCCCGGTACCGCGGCCGTCCAGCCTTCCGGCGAGCGCTCACTTTTGATTGTCGAAGACGACAAATCGTTTCTGCAGCGCCTCGCCCGCGCCATGGAAGGCCGCGGCTTTACAGTGACCACCGCCGAGTCGGTCGCCGACGGGTTGTTGCAGGTCGAGAAGGCGCCGCCCGCTTTCGCTGTCGTTGACATGCGGCTTGCCGATGGCAATGGCCTCGACGTGATTTCGGCAATGAAGAAGCGCCGGCCGGACGCGCGCGCGATCATCCTCACCGGCTACGGCAACATCGCGACCGCGGTGAACGCGGTCAAACTCGGTGCTGTCGATTATCTCGCCAAGCCGGTGGATGCCGACGACGTCGCCGCAGCTTTGCTGGCGCTGGATAACAAGAAGATCGAGCCGCCGGAAAATCCGATGTCGGCGGATCGGGTGCGCTGGGAGCATATCCAGCGCATTTACGAATTATGCGGCCGCAACGTTTCGGAAACCGCCCGCCGTCTCAACATGCATCGCCGCACCTTGCAGCGTATTCTCGCCAAACGCGCCCCCAAATAGACCGGCTGTTTACCTCCGGCTAACGGCAAAATCTGCCTCAAATCTCCCCGGCATAAGGGCCTTGCGGATCGGCGAGGGCCTGCAGCCGCAGCGCCGCGGCGTGGCCAAAACGGAGCATGATCGTCTTGCGCGTCGGCGCCGGCAAGCGATGTTCGGGGGCTTCGCTCAAGATCGACGCGCCGAACGCGTCGGCCACGATTAGTCCGGCATCCGGCGGGAATATTTCGCACGGCACGTCGACCACGGTGGCGAAGAACAACCGGTCGCAGTGCGCACGGTAGTCCGTCCATTTTTGATCGGCGCGGAAATCCGCCACCGAGGATTTGATTTCAACGATGATGATTTCGCCGTCGCCACCGAGCGCCACCAGATCGGCGCGCCGGCCGGACGGCAGCGCCAGTTCGCTGACTACGCAGTAGCCAAGCGCGTGCAAATAGCGTGCTGTGCCCCGCGCGATCGCCAACGCGGTCGGCGACTGCCGGCCATCGGCCGGCAATGACGTCGCCAGCGAAGTCAGACTCATGGTGAGGATTCCAGGAAGCGGCGGATTCGAAAGCGGATGACACGCAAGCTTACGCACACCACGCACTCCAGTCGGGAAAGCGACTCGAACAAGCCGCTCATTGTGCCGTCCCGGCGCGCTCCGGAAAAGCCCCGGCCACGCCTTTGTGCGAGGCTGCGATCACGCCGCGCTCAGTGATGAGACCGCTGATCAGCCGCGCCGGCGTTACGTCGAAAGCGTAATTTGCCGCCGGCGAGCCGTCGGGCACGATACGTACGCTCTCGATGCGCCCGTCCGCCGTCCGGCCGGTCATGGTTGTCACCTCGTCGGCGCTGCGTTGTTCGATCGGAATCTCGGCGATGCCGTCGGCCACCGTGAAGTCGATGGTCGGCGACGGCAGCGCGACGTAAAACGGCACATTGTTGTCGTGCGCGGCGAGCGCCTTCAAATAAGTGCCGATCTTGTTGCAGAC
This sequence comes from uncultured Alphaproteobacteria bacterium, assembly GCA_963743395.1. GTDB lineage: Bacteria > Pseudomonadota > Alphaproteobacteria > Rhizobiales > Xanthobacteraceae > BOG-931. Next base: position 181,436 of record CAVUPV010000004.1, on the reverse strand, counting down.
GTCGCCATTACCGGTGACGCGGTCGGCGCCGACGATGACAAGATCGACGAGGCCATGCTGCATCAGATGGCCGCCGGTATTGTCGGCGATCACGGTGTGGGGCACGCCATGCTGGCCGAGTTCCCATGCGGTCAGCGAGGCGCCCTGGTTACGCGGCCGCGTCTCGTCGGCAAAGACGTGAACCGCGATGGCCTTGTCATGCGCCAGGTAGATCGGCGCGGTGGCGGTGCCGATATCGACCGCGGCGAGCCAGCCGGCATTGCAATGGGTGAGCACATTGACCGGTTCGCCGGCTTTCTTGCGCATGGCGATGGCTTCGATCAGCGGCAGGCCGTTCCGACCGATGGCGCTATTGATGGCGACGTCTTCCTCGCAGATCTCGGCGGCGCGGCGATAAGCGGCGGCGGTTCGTTCGGCGCGCGGCTGGTTGCGCACCGCCGCCGCCATCTCGTCGAGCGCCCATTTCAGGTTGATCGCGGTCGGGCGGCTGGCCAGCAGCGTTGCATAGGCGCGTTCGAGCGCCTCGTCGGATGCGTCGGCGCGCAGCGCAAGGCAGATCCCGTAGGCGGCGGTCGCGCCGATCAGCGGCGCGCCGCGGATCACCATGGCGCGGATCGCATGCGCTGCCTCGTCGAGCGTGGCGAGATGCGCGGTGGCGAAACGATGCGGCAGCGCCGTCTGATCGATCACGCCGACCGACCAGCCGTCGGGCTCGAGCCAGATGCTGCGCATGGCTTTGCCGTCGACTTTCATGGCGTTGACCTAGCAGATTTTAGCGGGCTGTCGATGCCAAATGGCGCGGCAACTTGCCAGCAGATCGCGCATGCCGCAATCTTGCGCGCATAGTCCGCAAGGAGCCGCCGGTGGCCGCCATCGACTACGAAGCCGAATACAACAATCGCGCCCGCGTGCCGGAACATCCAGAGATTTTTGCCCGCTGGGCACGGGAAGCTGAGAATTATCGCGCCGACGCGCTCAAAGCCGGCCGCGCCGAGCTTGGCCTCTCCTATGGCGATACGCCGCGGCAATATATCGACCTGTTCCTGCCGGAGGCCGGCGAAGATGCGCCGCTCGCGCTGTTTATTCATGGCGGCTGGTGGCGCTCGCTCGATCCGTCGCTCTTCAGCCAGATGGCGCGCGGATTGAATGCGCGCGGCGTTGCCGTCGCGGTGGCCGGTTACGATCTCTGCCCGAATGTCAGCATCGCCGAGATTATCGAGCAGATGCACCGCGCCTGCGCTTTTCTGTGGCAGCGGTTCGGCCGCCGCGTATTCATTTACGGTCATTCGGCCGGCGGCCACCTCGCCGCCGCGATGGTCGCGACCGACTGGCCGTCGCTCTATCCCAAGGCGCCGGCCGCTCTTGTGCCGGCCGCTTATTCAGTGTCCGGGGTATTCGATTTGACGCCGCTCGTCGGCATCAGCATCAACCAGGATTTGAAACTCGACGACGCCGGCGCGCGACAAGTGTCACCGGTGTTTTGGCCGCTCAAGCCCGGGCGCAGTTTCGACGCCACCGTCGGCGGGCTGGAATCCGGCGAGTTCAAGCGCCAAAGCCGGCTCATCACCGACGCTTGGCAAAGCGCGGCGAAAACGCGTTACGAGGAAATTCCCGGCACCAATCATTTCACCGTGATCGATGCGCTGGCCGATCCGCAAAGCGCGATGACGGCGCGCGTAACCGAGCTGGCCAAACTGACTATGTCGGTTGCGTCGTAACCGCGACCGGCGTCTTACGCGCCAGCAAGACGCAAGCCGAAGCGGCGAAGATCAAGGCGAAGCCGATCAGGTCGGTGGCGGTCGGCCGTTCGCCGAGGATAAGCACCGAGGCGATAACGCCGATCACCGGACTGCCGAGCACGCCGAGTGACGCCGTGACCGCCGGCAGCCGCCGCACGATCGCAAACCACAGTCCGTAGGCGACGCCATTGGCGAACACGCCGGTCGTGACCATGGCCAGGATCGCGGGCAGATGCGCCGCGCCAAGATGCAGCCGGCCTTCGAATATCGCCACGCACGAGGCGAGGACGACAAAGGCGATCGTAACTTGCCAGCTCGCGACCGCCATCGGGTCGGCTTTGATCTGCGCCCATTTCAGATAAATCGTGCCGGCGCCCCAGAAGATGCCGGTGATCAGCGCCAGCCAGATTCCCGGCGCAATTCCGGTTTCCGCCAGCGGATAGATCAGGATGGCGAGGCCGGTGGCGCAAAGCAGTAGCGCAAACCACTGCATGCGGTTCGGCCGCTCGCCAAGGATCGGCCAGGCCAGCAGCACCGCCCAGATCGGCATCGTATAGGCAAGGATCGTCACTCGCGACGTGGCAGCGGTCAGCTGGGCGAACGAGCCGAACACGATGAAAGCGACGACATTGAGCATCGATGCGACGACGACATGCAGCCACGCCCTGGCGGTCGCGATACGCAGGCTGTTGCCCCGCGCGCGGCAGAACAGATAAAGCGTCAGCGCGCCGAGCGCCGTCGTCACCGACCGCATGCTGAACGGCGGAATTTCGTAGAGCGCGATCTTCATCAGCGGCCAGGAAACGCCCCAGATCAGGCACAACACGACAAGCATCAGCCGCGCGCCGACATCGGCGTGGCCGGAAGCGCCGTGTGCGGGTTCTGCATTTCTCACGGATAACTTCGCGGCGGAATGTTCACGGTGCTTTCGGTCCGGCGCCGCGATACCAGTCGGCGATCTGCGATCCGGTCCAGAACAGCACGTCGGGTTTCTTGCGGATGACCTCGAATATTTTTCGGAAATATTTGAGCCGATGCGGCACGCCCATGATGTAGGGATGCACCGAGATCGCCATGATGCGCGCGGAATCGGCGGAATCGGCATAGATCTGCTCGAACTGGTCGAGCGCGCGCTCGCAATATTCCGAAGCCTTGTGATGCTGGATCAGCATCATCGCCACGTCGTTGCACTCCTGGGTGTAGGGCAGATTGAGGATCGGCTTGCCGCGCGTTTTCAGCCAGACCGGCTGATCGTCGAGCACCCAGTCGGCGACATAGTCATAGCCTTCCTCGGCCAGCACGTCGGGCGTGTACCAGGTTTCGGTCAGGCCGGGGCCAAGCCAGCCGCGCGGCGGCTTGCCGGTTGCCTTGGCGATGACGTCGCGGACCTTGCGGATATCGGCGCGTTCGTCCGGCACTTTCTGCAAATTGCGCTGGGTGAAGCCGTGGCCCATGAATTCCCAGTTGCGCTCGACCGCGGCTTTGACGATCGCCGGATAGGCGGCCAGCGCTGAGCCATTGATGGCGATCACGCCGGGGATGGCGAATTCGTCGAACACTTTGACGAAGCGCCAAAACCCGACGCGATTGCCGTATTCGTGCCAGGCCCAGTTGGGCACATCGGGCATCGGCGAGCCGCCAGCTGGCGGCGTCAGCACGGTGCGCGGCATTGGCGCCGTCGCGTCCCATTCCTCGACATTGACGACGACCCACACCGCCATGCGGGCGCCGTTCGGCAGTTTGAGCGGCGCGCGTTCGACGATCGGCGAATAAGCGAGGCGATCGTGCGGCAGCATCACGCGCTTGGAAGCTTTGCGCGGGGTGGATTTTCTTGATTTTTTCGGGCGCGTGCTCATTGCAGGTTAAGCCTTTCGGTCGCAGCGATATACCAAGGTTCCGTCAGCGATCTAGCTGAATTTCGGCTGCCGGCCGCCGTCGCGTGACCACGACGCCGAGCACTGTGAGCACGACGGCACAGCCGCACAGCGGCACGAAGGCCGTCCAGGCTTTGCCGGTTGCGTCCCATAGCGCGCCGCTGATGGTCGGGATGACGATCGCGCAGCTATAGCTGACCGTGAACATGCCGGCTGCCGTGCGCGGCAAATCGGCGCCCTTGCTGAGCAGCGGCGGCAAAGCCAAAGCCGCGATCAGCGTGATCGCGGTGGTGAAACCGACCATGGCCGCGCAAAAAATGATTGCGTTGTTTGACGGCAGGATCATCAGCCCGAGGAACGAGGCGAACAGCAGCGGGCCGAAGATCAAAAACGGCCAGGCGCGGCGCTGCATCCGTTCCGCCATGGCGAGCAGCAAAAACGGCGTGACGATTTGCGCGCCGTTGAGCCAGCCCAAGGCCGCGCCAAGGAGATGCGCCTTGCCTTCGCTGGCCAAAAATTCGCCTAAGAAGGCGTTGGTCGAAAAATACGCGCTGTTGTTGCTGCCCAGCGTGAGGCCGAGCAGCCAAACCAGCGGATTTTTCCATTCCGGCCACCACAGTCCGCCGATCGCGCTGTTGGCGGCGGTGTGCTTGCCGTCTTTTGGGCTGAGCAGAAAAAACACCGGCGCGATCAGGATCGCCGGCACCGCCCACAGCAACAGATCGAGCCGCCAGCTGCCGCCACTCAACGGCAGCACGAACGGGATGGTCAGGACGGTTGCGAACATCGCGCCCATCAGCATGCCGCTGGTATAGGCGATGGTGCCGACCGCGATGCGCTCGGGCAGCCATTCACGCACCAAAGTCGGCAGCCCCGGCTGCATGATGGCGACGCCAAAGCCGGTCGTGATCGCGGCGAGATAAAGCGTCGCCACATCGTGCGCCAGGCCGCGCGCGGCGCCGGCCAGCGCCGCGATCACCATGCCGAGCAGCACCGCGAACTTCGACCCGATATGCGAAATCAGCAGCGATCCCGGCACCGCCGCGAGCGCGAAGATCAAAAGCGGCAACCCGACCAGGAGCCCAACCTGGGTCTCCGACATGTGCAATTCGTCATGCACCAGCGGAATCACCGGCGGCATGGCGAGGATGGTCATGCGCATGGCGACGCCGGCGAGCCACAGCAGGCCCATAGTCTTGAGGACCATGGGCTCGAGCAGCATGGGCTTGAGGAGGCGGCCTAATGAGCGGCCGTCCCGGCTTGCGGCGGAATTCATGGAGGAAAAACCCGGCGTGGCCAATCACGGTGCACCAGCGCACGGTTCGGCGCAACAAAAGCCCCGCGCCTCGGGCATAACTGCGGTGGCCGGCCGCTTGCGTACGGCTGGGAACAAAGATAGAACAAGGCGCTTGAGGGCTGTTATGTCCGACCTCGCGGCGGCAGAACGAACGCTTCGCACCACCTTCGGCTTTGGGGCATTCCGTCCCGGCCAGGCCGACATCGTCGCCGCCATTCTGGATGGCCGCGATGTCCTGGCGGTGATGCCGACAGGCAGCGGAAAATCGCTGTGCTACCAGCTCCCGGCATTGCTGCGCGGCGGCCTCACCGTCGTGGTGTCGCCATTGATCGCGCTGATGCGCAATCAAGTCGCGCAATTGCGCGGCTATGGCATTGCGGCCGCGGCGCTCAACTCCGCCAACGATCCGGCCGAGAACCGCGCGGCGATCGAGGGCATCACCGGCGGCGAGCTGCGTCTGGTCTATGTCGCGCCCGAGCGGCTGGTCAGAAAAGACACGCTCGATCTTCTCAAACGCGGCAAGGTTACGCTGATGGCGGTGGATGAAGCGCATTGCATCTCGCAATGGGGACATGATTTTCGGCCGGAATATGCCGCGCTTGGCGCGGTGCAGTCCGAGCTCGCCAATGTGCAGACCGTCGCCTTCACCGCGACCGCCGACGCCGCGACGCGCACCGACATCCTTGCCAAGCTGTTTCCCCGGCCGCCGGCCGTCTTCGTTCACGGCTTCGACCGGCCGAACTTGCGGCTGGCGATGGCGGCGAAGAGCGGCGGCCGCAAGCAAATCGCCGATTTCATCGCCGCGCATTGCGGCCAAGGCGGCATCGTCTATTGCTCATCGCGGCGCAAGACCGAAGAACTCGCCGAATTTTTGCGCCAGAGCGGCGTCAAGGCGCTGCCCTATCACGCTGGCATGGAGCCGCAGGCGCGCTCGCACAATCAGGATGTGTTTTTGCAGGACGATGGCGTCGTCGTAGTGGCGACGGTGGCGTTCGGCATGGGCATCGACAAACCCGATGTGCGTTTCGTGCTGCACGCCGACATGCCGGCCAATATCGAAAGCTACTATCAGGAAATCGGCCGCGCCGGTCGTGACGGCCTGCCCGCCGACACGCTGACGCTTTACAGCATGGGCGATATCCGGCTCCGCCGCATGCAGATCGACGAGACCGACGCGCCCGACGAGCAAAAGCGCGTCGACCGGCAGCGGCTCAACGCGCTCGTCTCACTATGCGAGTCGCCGCGCTGCCGCCGGCAGACGCTACTCGCCTATTTCGCCGAAACGACGCAACCCTGCGGCCATTGCGATTTCTGCTGTGAGGGCGCCGAAATGATCGACGGCACCATTGCGGCGCAAAAGGCGCTCTCCGCCATCCTGCGAACCGGCGAGCGATTCGGCACCGAGCACCTGACCCATGTGCTGCTCGGCGAAGACACCGAAGCGATCCAGAAATTCGGCCATGAGCGCCTGCCGACCTTTGGGGTCGGCAAGGAATTCGGCAAGCAGGAATGGCGTTCGATCTTCCGCCAGCTGCATGGCGCCGGCATCGTCGCGCTCGACATCACCGGCTACGGCACCTGGTCGGTCACCGACGCCGGGCGGCGCGTACTCGAGGGCGCCGAGACGGTCACCTTGCGCAAGGACACGCTCAAGCCGGCGACGCGGAAAAATGCGCGTGCCGCCGTTAATGCCGCCGCGCTGGCCGACGGCGAAGCCGGCGACACCGCGCTGTTTGAGGCGCTTCGCCAGCGCCGGTCGGAACTGGCCAAGGCGCAAGGGGTCGCGGCCTATGTCGTGTTTGCCGACAAGAGCCTCATCGACATGGCGCGGCGCAAGCCGGCGACCGCGGCGGAGATGGGCGCCGTCCACGGCGTCGGCGAAGCCAAGCTGCGGCAATACGGCGAGGTTTTCCTCGATGTCATCCGCCGCCACGCGGCGGCCCGCGCCGCGTGAATTCCGGAGCCTGCTGAACCGGAAACGCCGCGATTTTTGCCGCCGGTCCGCGTTGTTGCACGGCCCCCGCCGCTATGTTAGCAAACCCGCGATTTCCGCGGGTTCCCGGCGTCTTCCGCCGCGCCCGCGATATCCAAGGTCCCGCTTGAATCCCAAGGGCTTGCGCCGACCGTTGCGCCGGTTGCGCCTCTTGCGGAGAAGCTCCAAGAACGCGAAACGAGCACGCGAAGTGGCAAGCGAAGAACACCCCGTTTCCGGCATGGCGGGCCGCTATGCGACCGCTTTATTCGATCTCGCCGCCGAGACGAATGCGATCGACGCGGTCAAGGCGGACCTTGAACGGTTCGACGCGCTCACCGCCGGTAGTCCCGACCTCACCCGGCTGGTTCGCAGCCCGGTCTTTTCCGCCGAGGAGCAAGGCCAGGCGCTCGGCGCCGTGCTCGACCGCGCCGGCATCGGCGGGCTCGCCGCGAAATTTCTCAAACTTGTCACCGCAAACCGCCGCCTGTTCGCGATGCGCGACATGATCAGGGCCTTCCGCGAGCTTGTCGCTCAGCACAAGGGCGAGGCGACCGCAGAGGTCACCGTCGCCGAGAAACTGAAGGACGAACACGTCGACGCGTTGCGCGCCGCGCTCAAAGCGGTCAGCGGCAAGGACGTCGATCTCGACATCAAGATCGATCCCGCGATTATCGGCGGGCTCGTGGTCAAGCTCGGTAGCCGCATGGTCGACACGTCGCTGCGCACCAAGCTCAACGCGATCAAGCATGCGATGAAAGAGGCCCGCTAATGGACATCCGCGCCGCCGAAATATCCGCAATCCTCAAAGAGCAGATCAAGAATTTCGGCCAGGAAGCCGAGGTCTCGGAAGTCGGCCAGGTGCTGTCGGTCGGCGACGGCATCGCCCGCGTCTACGGCCTCGACAACGTGCAGGCCGGCGAGATGGTCGAGTTCGAAAGCGGCGTCAAAGGCATGGCGCTTAACCTCGAGGCCGACAATGTCGGGATCGTGATCTTCGGCACCGACCGCGAGATCAAGGAAGGCCAGACGGTCAAGCGCACGCGCGCCATCGTGGAGGTGCCGGTCGGTAAGGGCCTGCTCGGCCGCGTCGTCGACGCGCTCGGCGATCCGATCGACGGCAAGGGGCCGATCAAGTCCGATCGTAAATCGCGCGTCGACGTCAAAGCGCCCGGTATCATTCCGCGCAAATCGGTGAACGAGCCGATGGCGACCGGCCTCAAAGCCATCGATGCGCTGATCCCGATCGGCCGCGGCCAGCGCGAGCTGATCATCGGCGACCGCCAGACCGGCAAGACCGCGATCGCGCTGGACACCATCCTCAATCAGAAATCGCTCAATCAATCCGGCGACGAGAAGATCAAGCTTTACTGCGTCTATGTCGCGGTCGGGCAGAAGCGCTCTACCGTCGCCCAATTTGTCAAAGTCTTGGAGGAAAATGGCGCGCTCGATTATACGATCGTGGTCGCGGCGACCGCGTCCGATCCGGCGCCGATGCAGTTTCTGGCGCCATTTGCCGGCTGCGCCATGGGCGAGTATTTCCGCGACAACGGCATGCACGCGGTGATCATCTATGACGATCTGTCCAAGCAGGCCGTCGCCTACCGCCAGATGTCGCTGCTGTTGCGGCGCCCTCCCGGGCGCGAGGCATATCCCGGCGACGTGTTCTATCTGCATTCACGGCTGCTCGAGCGCGCGGCGAAGATGAACGACGATCTCGGGGCGGGCTCGCTCACCGCGCTGCCGGTGATCGAAACGCAGGCCAATGACGTGTCGGCCTATATCCCGACCAACGTCATTTCCATCACCGACGGGCAAATCTTCCTGGAAACCGACCTGTTCTATCAGGGCATTCGGCCGGCGGTGAATGTCGGGCTCTCGGTCTCGCGCGTCGGCTCCGCCGCCCAGACCAAAGCGATGAAGAAGGTCGCCGGCCGCATCAAGGGCGAACTCGCGCAATACCGTGAAATGGCGGCCTTCGCCCAATTCGGCTCCGACCTCGACGCCACCACCCAGCGGCTCCTCAATCGCGGCTCGCGGCTCACCGAACTGCTCAAGCAGCCGCAATTCTCGCCGCTCGCCATGGAAGAGCAGGTCTGCGTCATCTATGCCGGCGTCAACGGCTATCTCGATCCGCTGCCGGTCGATCGCGTGCGCGCCTTCGAGGACGGCTTGCTCGGCCTGTTGCACAGCCAGCATGCCGACATTTTCAATTCGATCCGCGGCTCGCGTGATCTCGACAAGGACACCGAAGGCAAGCTCAAGGGCGTGGTCGACGGCTACGCCAAGACGTTTGCCTAAGCGTATTGGAAGCGTCGGATGCCATCGCTTAAAGACCTGCGCAACCGCATCGCCGCCACCAAGGCGACGCAGAAGATCACCAAGGCCATGCAGATGGTCGCGGCATCGAAGCTGCGCCGCGCGCAGGCCGCGGCTGAGGCGGCGCGCCCCTATGCGAGCCGCATGGACGCGGTGCTCGGCAATATCGCGGCGGGGGTCGCCAGTCTCGATACCGCGCCGCGGCTTCTGCGCGGCACCGGCAGCGACCAGAAGCATCTCCTCCTGGTCTGCACGGCCGAACGCGGCCTGTGCGGCCCGTTCAACACCGCGATCGTGCGGCTCGCCCGCGAGCGCGCCAACGTGCTGATGGCCGAGGGCAAGGAAGTCAAATTCTTCTGCGTCGGCCGCAAAGGCTACGATCAATTGCGCCGGCTCTATGCCCAGCAGATCGTCGAACTGGTCGACCTGCGCTCGGTGCGCGTGCTGCATTTCGACAATGCCGAGATGATTGCGGAAAAGATCATCGCGCTGTTCGACAAGTTCGAGTTCGATGTCTGCACGCTGTTCTATTCGCGCTTTCGCTCGGTGATCGCGCAGATCCCGACGGCGCAGCAGATCATCCCGCCGGTATTCGACCAGAAAGCCAGCGATGCGCTGGGCGGCGCGGTCTATGAGTTCGAGCCGGAGGAGGAAGACCTTCTCAAGGAACTCTTGCCGCGCAACGTCGCCGTGCAGATCTTCCGCGCCATCATGGAGAATGCCGCCTCGTTCTACGGCGCGCAGATGTCGGCGATGGACAATGCCACCCGCAACGCCGGCGAAATGATCCGCAAGCAGACGCTCACCTATAACCGCACCCGCCAGGCGATGATCACCAAGGAACTGATCGAGATCATCTCCGGCGCCGAAGCTCTGTAAGCGTCGGCGCAGTAAACTAATTTGTGAAGAGGACCAAGATGGCCAGCAAGGTCGGACGTATCTCTCAAGTCATCGGCGCCGTCGTCGACGTGCAGTTCGAGGATCATCTGCCGGCGATCCTCAACGCGCTGGATACCAAGAATCAGGGCAACCGCCTGGTGCTTGAGGTCGCTCAGCATCTTGGCGAATCGACCGTGCGCACCATCGCCATGGATACCACCGAAGGTCTGGTGCGCGGCCAGGAGGTCACCGACACCGGCGAGCCGATATTGGTGCCGGTCGGTGAAGGCACGCTCGGCCGCATCATTAATGTGATCGGCGACCCGGTCGACGAAGCCGGCCCGGTGCCGCACAAGGAAACCCGCGCCATTCATCAGGACGCGCCGCTCTACACGGATCAGTCGACCGAGGCGGCGATCCTGGTGACCGGCATCAAGGTCGTCGACCTGCTGGCGCCGTATGCCAAGGGCGGCAAGGTCGGCCTGTTCGGCGGCGCCGGCGTCGGCAAGACCGTCATCATCATGGAGCTGATCAATAACATCGCCAAGGCGCACGGCGGCTATTCGGTATTCGCCGGCGTCGGCGAGCGCACCCGCGAGGGCAACGACCTCTATCACGAGATGATCGAGTCGGGGGTCAACAAGGACCCGCACAAGGGTTCGGTCGAGGGTTCGAAATGCGCGCTGGTCTATGGCCAGATGAATGAGCCGCCCGGCGCGCGCGCCCGCGTCGGCCTGTCGGGACTGACGGTCGCCGAATATTTCCGCGACCAGGGCCAGGACGTGCTGTTTTTCGTCGACAACATTTTCCGGTTCACGCAGGCCGGCTCGGAAATGTCGGCGCTGCTCGGCCGCATCCCCTCGGCGGTGGGCTACCAGCCGACGCTCGCCACCGACATGGGCGCGCTGCAGGAGCGCATCACCACCACTACCAAAGGCTCGATCACATCGGTGCAGGCGATCTATGTTCCGGCCGACGATCTCACCGATCCGGCGCCGGCAACCTCGTTCGCGCATCTCGACGCCACGACGGTGCTGTCGCGCTCGATCGCCGAGAAAGGCATTTACCCGGCGGTCGATCCGCTCGAACTCGACATCGCGCATGCTGTCGGCGGCGGTTGTCGGCGAGGAGCATTATGCGGTGGCCCGCCGGGTGCAGCAAATCCTGCAGCGCTACAAAGCGCTGCAGGACATCATCGCCATCCTCGGCATGGACGAGCTTTCGGAAGAGGACAAACTGACGGTGGCTCGCGCGCGCAAGATCGAGCGCTTCCTGTCGCAGCCGTTCCATGTCGCCGAAGTGTTCACCGGCTCGCCCGGCGTCTTCGTCGATCTGGCCGACACCATCCGCGGCTTCCAGGGTCTGTGCGAAGGCAAGTACGATCACCTGCCGGAAGCCGCCTTCTACATGGTCGGCACCATCGATCAGGCGGTCCAGAAGGGCAAGAAACTCGCCGAAGCGGCATAGCGCGGCGGGCACAAGACGCGGGCATAAAGCATGGCCACACTTCATTTCGAGTTCGTCTCGCCGGAAAGCGTGCTGTTCTCCGGCGACGTCGATCAGGTGGATTTGCCCGGCGCCGAGGGCGACATGGGCATTCTGCCCGGCCATGCGCCGCTGGTGACGACGCTGCGGCCCGGCATCGTGACGATCTTCCGCGACAACAAACGCGAGCCGATCGTGGTCACCGGCGGCTTTGCCGAAGTAAGCCCGGCGGGATTGACCGTGCTGGCGGACAAGGCGCTGGCGCGCGCGGATTTCGACATGGCGCTTCTCGCCGGTGAAATCAAAGATACCGAGGAGGACATCGCCGACACCGAGGACGAGGCGCAGCGCGACAAGCTGGCACGTCACCTCGAGCAATTAAAGTCGCTGCAGACGGCGCTGGCGTCCTAGTACGATCACCCGGCCAGATTCTGGAATTCCCGCACTACCCGCTCATAAACCGCGCGCTTGAACGGCACCACGAGGCCGGGAATGTTTTGCAGCGGCTCCCAGCGCCAGGCCGAAAATTCCGCCTCTGCCGCGCCGTCGGGATGCACGACGTCGATTTCGCTTTCCGCGCCGAGAAGACGCATCGCGAACCACTTTTGCGTCTGGCCGCGATATTTGCCTTGCCAGGCCTGACCGACGAGGTCGCGCGGAATGTCGTATTTGAGCCAGTCCGCGATCTCACCGATGCGCTCGACGGAGCGGATATTGGTTTCTTCGCGCAACTCGCGTAGCGCCGCCGGCCACGGCTCTTCGCCGGGATCGATGCCGCCCTGCGGCATCTGCCAGACGTGGGTGAGATCGATATGTTCGGGGCCGCCGATGCGACGGCCGATAAAGGCAAGCCCGTCGTGATTGAGCAGCACCACGCCGACGCAGGGCCGATAAGGAAGATCTTCGAATTTCATAAAGCGGGCGCGCGACTAGGTAGTGGCGGATAGGGCAAGAATTCTATTCGCTATCTCGCCACTTCGCCATTCACTGTTGTCAGCTCTGCTTCGCCTTGACCGCCACGGCGCTGATCGGGACCAGCAGCAGGCCGCGGCTCTGCGCGTCCTTCGCCCATTTGGCGATGTGTCCGATCGACACCGGCAGCGCCGATGAAATGCCGACGGCGACGCCGCGCTCGCGCGCCGTCATTTCGAGCCGGCTGAGCGCGCGATCGATTTCGTCCGGCGTCGGCACCGAATCGAGGATCACGTCGGCTTTGGCGAACGGCAGATTGTTGGCGCCGGCAATCCGGCCGGCGACGCTGCGCGGATTGGAGCCGTCGTCGACGAAAATGAGGCCGCGCTTGGCGGTTTCGCGCAGGATCGGCCCGAACGACGGTTCGGAAGCGGTGAAGCGCGCACCCATTGTATTTGCCAGGCCGACATAACCCTGGAACCGGCTCATCAGCGAATACAGCCGGTCGATATTCTGCGGCGGCGTGAGCGAGGTGAGCAGCGTCTGCGGGCCGGGATCGTTGTCCGGATATTGGAACGGCTCCATCGGCACCTGCAGCAAGACTTCATGGCCGCCGTTGCGGGCGCGCGAAACCAGCGCCGCCACCTCGCTGCCATAGGGCACGAAGCCGAGCGTCACCGCTCCCGGCAGTTTGGCGATGGCGTCGGCGGTGGCGCTGGTGCTCACGCCAAGTCCGCCGACGATCAGTGCGATGCGCGGCGCGTCGGGCTTGCCGGGAATCGGCTGCACCGGCCGCGCAAAAGCGTCCGCGGGCCGGGTGCCGTCGGCGGCGATTTTTGGCACCGCGCCGTGCGGGGTCATCTCGAGGAATTTCGGGTCGACCGACGCGGCGGCAGGGATTGCCGCAGGGGTGGCGTTGGCCGTCGCCGCGGCGTTGGTGGGCGACGGCACCACCACGTCCTGCTTGGCGCCGGTCTTGCCGTCGATGATGGTGACGGTCGTGCTGTCGGCCGGCACGGCTGGAGCCGGCGGCGCAGCCGCTGCGGCAGGCGGCGCGGTCGTTGCCGCGGCTACTGTGTCATGATGTGCCGTGGTGTCGGCCAACGCGGTCGGCGGTGGCGCCGGGCCGGAGGCGTCTGGCGGCTTGGCGGTGAGCTGCAGATTGGCCGGTACGACCGCCCTTGGCTCGCCGCCGAATGGATCGTCGGCAACGACTGCCCACAGCACGAACACGGCGAAGAACACCGCGAGCGCACCGACCATGATTTGCGGCGACCGGGATGTTGATTCTGCGGCGCCGCCGCTTCGGCTGCAGGCCGAGCGGCGCGCTCAGGTCATCTGCCGTCATGGACCGGTCCGTGGTCGGGTATGGGGGTCATGCTTGCGCGAATCGTGCCGGCGCGAATCATGACCGGCAGTCTATCACGGCGACCCAAGGCTCCGGCCGGAGCGAGATTTTCGGGAACCGCCAATAGCCTGGACCCGCTAACAAAATCGGGGCGGCTCGCGGGCCGCCCCGAAGATTCAGCTCACCCCGAAACGCCTGCCGTTAGTTGGGAACGGCGGCCTTCGGATTCGGCGGGAACGCCGCATTGCTCGCCGTTCCGCGCAACAGGTCGGTCGCCATGTGCAGCGCCTTGTCGTCCTTTTCGTCCGGCGGGACGTAGGACTGCGAGCCGGTCTCCTCGGGACCGGCGTCGCCCGTGAGATGACCGCGCAGCGAGGCTTCGCCCTTGGAGTCGGTCTGCGCCTTCAGATCGTCGGGGACATCCTGGAGCACCTCGATGTCGGGCGTGATGCCCTTGGCCTGGATGGAGCGGCCCGACGGCGTGTAGTAGCGCGCCGTGGTGAGCCGCAGCGCGCCGTTGCCGGCGCCGAGCGGGATGATCGTCTGCACCGAGCCCTTGCCGAACGAGCGCGTGCCGATCAGCGTCGCGCGCTTATGGTCCTGCAGGGCGCCGGCGACGATTTCCGAAGCCGAAGCCGAGCCGCCGTTGATCAGCACGATCACCGGCTTGCCCTTGGTCATGTCGCCCGGCCGGGCGTTGAAGCGCTGCGTCTCTTCCGGATTGCGGCCCCGCGTCGACACGATCTCGCCCTTGTCGAGGAACGTATCGGAAACCGAAATCGCCTGGTCGAGCAGTCCGCCCGGATTGTTGCGCAGGTCGACCACGTAGCCCTTGATCTTGTCGGCGCCGAGCTGGCTGTTGAGGTCGTCGATCGCCTGCTTGAGGCCGTCGGTCGTCTGCTCATTGAACTGCGTGATGCGGATATAGCCGACATCGTCGCCCTCGACATGCGAGCGCACCGACTTCACGCGGATTACGTCACGCACGATCGTCACGTCGATCGGCTTGTCGGAACCCTTGCGCATGATGGTGAGCTTGATCTTGGTGTTCACCGGACCGCGCATCTTGTCGACGGCTTGATTGAGGGTGAGACCCTGCACCGCCTCGCCGTCGAGCTGCGTGATGACGTCGTTCGCCATGACGCCGGCCTTCGCAGCCGGCGTATCGTCGATCGGCGCGACGACCTTGACGAGGCCGTCCTCCATGGTGACCTCGATGCCGAGACCGCCGAACTCGCCGCGCGTCTGCACCTGCATGTCGCGGAAGCTCTTCGGGTCCATATAGCTCGAATGCGGATCGAGCCCGGCCAGCATGCCGTTGATCGCCGATTCGACGAGCTTGGAGTCATCGGGCTTCTCGACGTAATCGGCGCGCACGCGCTCGAATACATCGCCGAAAAGATTGAGCTCCCGGTAGGTGTCCGAAGCCGAGGCACTGGCAACCGAGCCGAATGACAGTGCGTGTGGCTGCGTGATCAGCAGCGTCGCCGCGGCGCCGGCCAAAGCACCGAGGAAAATCAGGGAAGTTTTGCGTATCATCCGCGAACCTTTTCGCCTTCGTTAGTCGCCCACCACGGGCTGGGATCAATGGGAGTGCCGTCCTTGCGGAACTCCACATACAGTACAGGTTGCTTGGGCTCGGTCGTGACGGTCGCCGCCTGCGATCCATCACCCATCACCGCTACCGGCTCGCCGGTTAGCACGAACTGACCGAGATCGACGGAAATCCGATCCATCCCCGCTAGGAGCACATGATAGCCGCCACCGGCATTCAGGATCAAGAGTTGCCCGTAGCTCCGGAACGCGCCGGCGTAAACCACCCAACCGTCGCAGGGCGCCGTAATCTGCGCGCCGGGCCGCGCGGCAATGGAAAGCCCCTTTTGGGTTCCCCCGGCGCCGTCGGAACCGCCGAATTCGCGGATTCGGACGCCATTGACCGGCAAACGCAGGTGGCCGCGCATATCGGCGAAGGCGAACGCCGGCGAAAGCCGGCCGGGATCGCCGAGCGCGGCGAGATCGGGCCGCGTCGCGTCCTGCGCGATCGTGCGATTGGCGTCGAGCGCCGCGCGCGTCGAGGGGTCGAGATTCGCTTCAAGCTTGGCGATGAGGTCCCTGATGTTGTCGACCTGATGCGACAGATCGGTGGCCTGCTGCTGCTCGGCGCTGAGCGCCTGCTCGGCGACCGCCTGCTTCTTCTGCCGTTCGTCGATCAGGATGCTCATGCGCAACTGGTCGCGTCCGAGCTGATCGAGACCGTGGGCGAGCGCGTCGCGCTGCGCGACGATTTCCTTGCGCACCCGTAACAGATCGGAAAGATCGCCGGCCAGGGCATCGGCTTCGCCGCGCATCTCCGGCAGCACCGCGCCGAGCGTGATCGCGGTGCGCACCGCCTGCAACGCATCTTCCGGCCGCACCATGAGCGCGGGCGGCGGCTGCCGCCCGATCCGCTGCAAGGCCGCCAAGATTTCGACGATGACGCCGCGGCGCTCGTCGAGCGATTTCTGAAACAGGCGTTCCTGGTCGTCCAGCGGTTCGAGGCGCGCTTGCGTGGCGTCGATATTGGCTTCGACGTCGCGGATGCGCGTCGCGGTGTCGATGAGCTGCTGATTGAGCTTGGCGCGGTCCTGGCCGAGCGCGTCGATCTCGCTGCGCAGCTTGGCCTGGTTTTGCGCGGAGTCGCGCTGGCGGGCGAGCGCGGCATTAAGTTCCTGATCGCGTGCCTTGAGTGCGTCGGCGCCGTTCGCCGGCGCCGCCGCGGTGGCGGGCGCGCTGGACGGCGGTGAAACCGAGCCGGGTTTTTGAGTGGCCGGTGTTTGTGCTGCCGGGGCCAATGGCGCGGGCGATTGCGCCAGCGCGGCCATTTCCGCTCCGAACGGCAGCACAAATGCCAAAGCCGGGCCGAGCACAGTCGAACCGAGCATTTGGCGCGGATCGGTTCGGCTCGACCGTCGGAGAATCATCGGGTTCAAAGTAGACGCAGGCCTCAGGAAGGCAAGAGAAACAGCATAAAGCCGGCAAGCTTGGGACCGGAATAAGACGCAGCGTGCCGGCCGGCGTCACAATTCGGTGAGATAGATTACGATGCGGTCATTAACGTTCAGGCCCGGTGATAGGGATGGCCGGCCAGGATCGTGCCGGCGCGATAAAGCTGCTCCAGGAGCATGATCCGCACCAGCTGATGCGGCCAGGTCGCGGCGCCGAATGCGAGCCTGATTTTGGCCCGATCGCGCAGGCTTTGCGCCAGCCCGTCGGCGCCGCCGATGACGAAGCACGCGGCCGGCCGGTCGTCCTCGCGCCACTTGCGCAACAAAGCCGCGAACGCCGCGCTGTCGAGATTGTCGCCGCGCTCGTCGAGGATAGCGACGATCGCGCGCTCGGGAATGATATTGGCAATGGCGATCGATTCCTCGGTGCGCCGCCGCTCGACATCCTGCGCGCGGCTTTCGCGGATCTCGACGATCTCGATGTCGCGCAGGCCGAAATTGCGTCCGATCTTTTTCGCGTTCTTGAGATAGGTCTCGGCGAGTTCGCGCTCGGGGCCTTGCTTGAGACGGCCGACGGCGGCGATGACGATGCGCATGGAAAAGTCATCCGCGTCCGAGGTGCAGCGACCGCTCGTCCCCGACGTGAGCGGGAACCCGGAAGTTCTCAGCGATCGCCCTTCGAGGCCGGATTCGCCCGCTTACGGCGACGGAATGATCGCGAACTGGATCTAGCTCGCGCGGCGTGCCGGGCCGGCCATCCACATCTTTTCGAGATTGTAGAATTCGCGCACTTCCGGACGGAAGACGTGGACGATGACGTCACCCGCGTCGATCAACACCCAGTCGCAATGCGGCGTGCCTTCGACATGGGCGCGGACGCCGGCTTTGTGCAAATCCTCGACGACCCTGTCGGCCACCGAACCGACATGGCGCTGCGACCGGCCGGAGGACACGACCATATAGTCGCCGATTGATGATTTATCCCGAAGATCGATGGTGAGGGTGTCCTCGGCCTTCATGTCGTCGAGGCGGGCGAGGACCAGATTGAGGATCTCCTCTGCGTCAAGACGCATTCTGGAGACCGCTGCGGGCGCGCGACGATCGGCCCGAGAGATTACAACTGTGGACAGGGTTGCTTATCCTTTCGCTCCTGGTTTCGCTCCAAACCTTCCTTAGCTTCAAGTACGTTCCACTTGTCGGCCCCGTCAGCGAATCCAGGGCGCACGCTTAAGATAGTCACGGTGAGTTAACGGTTTCAACTGCTTTGCTTCAACGAACTGTCATTTTGCCGCCGGGCGCGGGCGCGACCGGGCCGCGCGCAAGGCGGTCGAGGACAGCGGCGATTTGAGGCCGTGCAGGTAAATCCAGGCCGGCGCTTCGTGTTCCGGCAGCGCCCGTGCCGCCGATTCCGGCAGCCGCGCCCAGCCCAGCGCCTGGCCGGTGACGCCGGCGATCGAGTAAAGGCTCGGCCCCAGCCGATCGACGACCGCGATCGGCACCAGTCGCGCGATGTCGCGCCAGCGCTGCCAGCGATGGAAATGGCGCAGATTATCGGCGCCCATGATCCAGACGAAATGCACGCCCGGACAGCGCCGCACCAGGTACTTGATCGTCGCGTAGGTGTAACTGGTGCCGAGATCGGCTTCGAAATCGCTGACGTCGATGCGCGGATGGTGCGCCAGCGCGCGCGCGGCGGCGAGCCGCTCGGTGAGCGGGGCGAGGCCGTTGGTTTCCTTGAGCGGATTGCCGGGTGTCACCAGCCACCACACCCGATCGAGATTAAGCCGCCGCATCGCCAGCAAGGCAGCGGCGCGATGCGCCGCGTGCGGCGGATCGAATGTGCCGCCGAACAGGCCGATGCGCATGCCGGGGGCATTGGGCGGCAGAATGATACGGCCGCGTCCGCTCGGCCTTGCCGCAACCAAGCGCGCAGGAAGGAGTTCGCGGTTCATGGCGTTGAAAAGAAACCCCCTCCCATCACATGCCCCGAATTTTTCCGTGGCGCCCGCTGGTTTCGCGTAAACCGGCAACCACTTTTCAGGATCATGCTCTCATCATGGCCGCGTCTGACCGCTGCCGCGGATGCGGTATTTGAAACTGGTGAGTTGCTCGACGCCGACCGGACCGCGCGCATGCAGCCGTCCGGTGGCGATGCCGATTTCCGCGCCGAAGCCGAACTCGCCGCCGTCGGCGAACTGCGTCGATGCATTGTGCAGAACGATGGCTGAATCCACTTCGCGCAGGAATTTCTCGGCGGCCTTCTTGTCTTCGGTGACAATCGCATCGGTGTGATGCGAGCCGTAGCGCTCGATATGCGCGATCGCGGCATCGACGCCGTCGACCACGCCCGCGGTCAAGATGGCATCGAGATATTCGGTGCTCCAGTCGGCCTTGCTCGCCGGCTTCACCCGGCCGTCGACGGCCTGCACGGCGTCATCGCCGCGGATTTCGCAGCCGGCATCGAGCAGCATGGTGACCAGCGGCTTGAGCATTTTTGCCGCGCCGGCGCGATCGACCAGCAGGGTTTCGGCGGCGCCGCACACGCCGGTGCGGCGCATTTTGGCATTGAGCACGATCGATTTGGCCATCGCGAGCCTGGCGTTGCCATCGACATAGACGTGGCAGACGCCTTCGAGATGGGCAAACACCGGGACGCGCGCCTCGGTCTGCACCCGCCCGACCAGGTCTTTGCCGCCGCGCGGCACGATCACGTCGATGGCGCCGTCGAGGCCCGAGAGCATCATGCCGACCGCTTCGCGGTCGCGCGTCGGAACGAGCGCGATCGACGCCGCCGGCAGCCCGGCCTCGACCAGTCCTTCCACCAGCGCGGCATGGATCGCGCGGCATGAGCGGAAACTCTCGGAACCGCCGCGCAGGATCGCGGCATTGCCGGCCTTGAGGCAGAGCGCGCCGGCGTCGGCGGTGACGTTCGGCCGGCTCTCATAGATGACGCCGACGACGCCGAGCGGCACCCGCACGCGCTCGATGCGCATGCCGTTGGGCCGCCGCCATGACGCCAGGACGGTGCCGACCGGGTCTTTGAGCTTGCGGATGACGTCGAGGCCATCCGCCATCGCCTCGACGCGCGCGGCGTCGAGCGCGAGCCGGTCGAGAAAGGCCGGCGTCGCGCCGCCGGACTTGGCTTCCGCCTGATCCTCCGCATTGGCGGCGAGGATCTTGCCGCGCCCGGCGCGGATCGCCGTGGCCATGGCGGCGAGCGCACGGTTCTTCTGCGCGGCCGGAGCAAGCGCCAGCGTGCGCGCCGCCTTGCGGGCGTCGCGGCCGATGTCGCGCATCGTCGCCTCGAGCTTCCCGGAACCCGGAACCGCCTTGAGCGGGGCGTTCACTGGCGCCTCGTGACGCTGGTCATGGCATTGATCCGTCTTGCATTCGGGAACTTCCTACCATGTTCGGCCGAATCCGGCGAGGCGGCTGAGCTCCGGAAGATGCCCACAGCAATCCACAGCATTCGCGCCAGTGTCACAGAATTCGCGGAACCTCGGCGGAACGCAAGGCGTTCAGGGCCCAAGTTTGGGTTGCACAAAGCGAGAGGGTGTCATGCATTTGTCAGACAATCATCCGTCGGGCCGGCTGCCGAAGCGGTTCCCGGTCGGCACCACCTATGTGGTCGAAGGCCGCGGCGGCGAGGAGGGGCATTTGCGCGTATTTTCGCGCTATGTGGTCCTGCCAGGCGGCCGGCGCATCAATCTTTCTGGTGATTTTGGCGGCCCGGCATCGACGCCGCGCCCGCGCCAGGGGCCGGTCACGGAACCGCGGCGAGAGCCAGGTCCGGGAGCGGGCAAAAGCGGCGCACCCCCAGGAGCGAAAAAAATTATGGCCGGCGCTGGAACGAGCCGCCGGCACGGCCGTTGAGTGTATGCGCCGGGCGAAGCCCCCCAGCCCCTCACCCTCAATCACCCGGCGTCGAACCCCGGCCGCTTTTGCGGCCGGGGTTCACATTTTTGAGCTGAGCGACAGCGCTCACCATCCCCCCTCCCCCCTGAACATCCTGGCCGTTGTGACGGGTCTTGCCTGGCCGGCGCGAACCCGGCAGCTAGCCGGCCGTGGCGAGCAGGTTGGCGTCCAAGATTGGCGCGTCTAAGCAGAGTGGCGAAATGGAGAAGCCGGGTTCCCCGACAGGATAGGCCCGGCTCCTTGTTTCAGAGCCGCTTTATGGCCGGCCGACGACCAGATCGTCGCGATGAACCATTTCCGCCCGTCCGGCAAAGCCGAGGATCGACATGATATCGGCGGAGGCGCGGCCCCTGATTTTTTGCGCATCCTCGACATCATAGGCGCACAGACCGCGGCCGATCTCCGCGCCATCGGGGCCGCGGATGATGACGGCGTCGCCGCGCGCGAAATCGCCCTCGATCCGCACCACGCCGACCGGCAACAGACTGTTGCCGCGGTGCAGCGCGGCGACCGCGCCGGCGTCGATGGTGAGCGTGCCTTTCGGTTCGAGCGAACCTGCGATCCATTTCTTGCGCGCGGTCACCGGATTGCCGGTAGTGAGGAACCAGGTGCAGCGCGCGCCCTTGGCGATCGCGTCGAGCGGATGCTCGACGCGCCCCGAAGCGATGATCATGTGAGTGCCGGAGGCGGTGGCGATCTTGGCCGCTTCGATCTTGGTTTGCATGCCGCCGCGCGACAGACCCGAGCCGGCGGCGCCAGCCATCGCCTCGATCTCCGGCGTGATGCGCTGGACCCGCGGCACATGATGCGCGGCGGCGGCGGTTCCCGGCGGCGCGTCGTAGAGGCCGTCGACGTCGGACAAGAGCACCAACAGATCGGCGCTCACCATGGTAGCGACGCGCGCGGCGAGCCGGTCATTGTCGCCGTAACGGATTTCGGTGGTGGCGACGGTATCGTTCTCGTTGATCACCGGCACTGCGCGCCATGCCAATAGCTTGTCGATGGTGGAGCGCGCGTTGAGATAACGCCGCCGCTCTTCGGTGTCGCCCAGCGTGACCAGCACCTGGCCGGCGGTCATGCCGTGACGCGACAGTGCCTCGGCCCAGGTGCGCGCCAGCGCGATCTGGCCGACCGCCGCGGCAGCCTGGCTGTCCTCGAGCTCGAGTTGACCCGCGGGCAGCTTGAGCACCACGCGGCCAAGCGCGATGGCGCCCGACGACACCACCAGGACGTCGCGCTTGCCGCCATGCAAGACGGCAAGGTCGGCCGCCAGCGACGCAAGCCAATTTTCATTGAGCTTGCCGCCTTGAGCATCAACCAGAAGTGAGGATCCGACCTTCACGACGATGCGACGGAAGTCGGCAAGCCGAGGCGTATTCATGGCAGCAGCTTGTAGCGAGGCTTTGGCGGGGAGGGTAGGGAGACTGCGGCGGCCGGGGGTCAGATGCGCTACAGCTCGGCCTCGTTCTGCAGCTGGGCCTTGTTTTCGAGGCAATAATAGCCGGACAGCCGGCTGACCAGCTTGCGACGCTTCCAGTCATTGAGGATGCGGCTGACATTCTCGCGGGCGATGCCGGCCATGGCGGCAAGGTCGCTCTGGCCGATCTTCTGGCGGATGACGATGCGGCCGGAGCCGACATCCTGGCCAAAATCCTGCGCCAGTTCGAGCAGCGTGCAGGCGACCCGGCCGCGCAACGGCAAAAAGCTTCCAGCCGCGATTACCGCGTCGGTCTCGCGCAATCGGGTGGCAATCATCGTCACCAGCGATTTGTAAATCTCCGGGTGTTTCTTGGCGAAGTCCTCGAACGCGGCGCGGCTGAGAAAACTCAACGAAGCGTCGCGCACCGCGACCACCGACGCCGAGCGCGGCAGTCCGTCGATGATCGACAGTTCGCCGACGATCGCGCCCGGACCGAGAAACGCCAGGATGCGTTCGCTGCCGGCGCGCGACACCATGGTCACTTTGAGGAGCCCCTCTTCGACGCGGTAGCAGCCGTCGCCGGCATCGCCGGCGAGGAACAGCACCTCGTCGGCGCTGAGCGCGATCCTGGTCGTGCTGGCGAACAGGCTCGCGGACAGATGTTCGGGCAAGCCGGACAGCAGGCTCGGATTGCTACGGGTAGGGGGAGGGGCCATGACCGACGCCACCGTCAATAGGTTGGGCCGTTCCCGATCGGCAACCGAAGCATGCGGCAGAATTGGATAAAGGAAAAGCCCGCCCGGACCGTTTCGTCCGGGCGGGCGAGGCTGACCCGTTCCAGGGTCATCGGGGTGTATGGGGGACCGAGGTTCCACCCCTTGGACGTCATGGGCCTTCAGGTTGGGGACCGGGACATGGCCCGATGACGTCCGAAGTCGAAGCGGGAGAAATGAGAGCCCATTACGATGCGCGCGCCGGTTGGCCGATCGCCTTCGCGTCCGAACCGGACGAAGACGCGGCTTAGGCTGTTCTGAGTGATTTCGATTTTCGCCACGGCACCCTCCTGCGGAATTCGTTAGTTAACAGTTTAAGGGTTCGTCGCAGGAGCGAAGTGACCGCCATCACAGAACGGCGCTATTCTATAAGAAACTGATTCAACTCACATTTTCGGCGCATCTGGGGCGCGGACCTCGACGCCGGCGCGACGCTCGATCGGCTGCACGATCGTGGTGATGTCTTTGTCCGGGCCGATCTCGTCGCAGGTCAGCTTGAGCAAGGCAGCGACTGCCTCGCACACCTCGATCGGCACGCCGAGCGCCTTGGCTTCGGAGACGAACAGGTTGACGTCCTTCATCATCAGCCCCGCCGTGAAGCCCTGATTGAACTTGCGTGGGATGACCATTTCAGGAAATTTCTGTTCGCTTGCGGTGCTACGGCCCGAACTGGCATTGATGACGTCGACCATGGTGCGCGGATCGAGGCCGGCCTTCACACCCATCACCATCGATTCCGACGTCGCCGCCATCGCCGCGGCCGAGAGCACGTTGTTGCAAAGCTTCATCGTCTGTCCGGCGCCCGGATGCTCGCCGATGTAAAAGAATTTGCCGATCACCTTGAGAGCGGGCTCGATTGCCTCGACTTCGGCGCGCGGACCGGAGGCCATCACGGCGACCGTGCCTTTCTCCGCGCCTTTGACGCCGCCACTGACCGGCGCGTCGATCTGCACGATATTCTTTGCCGCGAGCAATTTGAAAATCTTCTGCGCCATCACCGATCCTGTGGTCGACAGATCGACAAAGCGGTGCACGCGTTTGCCTTCGATCACGCCATCAGGCCCGGTAGCGACTTTCAGCACGATGTCGGGCGTCGGCAGGCTCACCATCACCGTCTCGGCCAGGTCGGCGACTTCCTTAGGCGAGCGCGCGGCCACGGCGCCGCGTGCGGCGATATCGCCGATCGCTTGCTGGCGGGTGTCGTAAACGATGACTTTGTGTCCCGCCTCGACCAGCCGCCGCGCCATGTGCGCGCCCATATTGCCGAGACCGATGAAGCCGATATCCATGGACGTTCTCCCTGTCATTTCGCGGTCATTGTAGCCGCGGCAAATTCCACGCGCACGTTGTCGGTGTGTTGGCCGAGCGCCGGCACCGGGCCATAGCGGCGCGCCGCCGACGCGCGCTGCTCGGCCGGCGCCGGATAGGAGACCGGTCCGCTCGGCGTGCCGATGGTGATGCGGCGCAGATGCGGATGCCGGGCCAGCCCGGCCGGACTGTTGACGCGCGCGAAGGCGATGTCGGCTGCGGCGAGCTTTTGTTCGAGGCTGTCGGCGTCGAGCGCGGCGAAAATCCTGGCGACCCTGCCGTCGGTTTCGGCGCGGCGTTTGACGCGTTCCACATTGGTGGCAAAGGCGGGATCGGCGGCCAGTGCGGTGTCATCCAGGACTTTTTCCGCCAGCACCCGCCATTCGCGGTCGCTCTGGATGGAAATGAGAATGTCGACGCCGTCCTTGCTGCGGAACGCGCCGTAGGGCGAGATCGAGGTATGCGCGAGCCCCATGCGCTGCGGCGGCGCGCCGGCCTCCTCTTGCAACAGCGGCACCGTCATCCAGTCGGCCATGGCATCGAACATCGAGATCGAAAGCGCGGCGCCCAGGCCGGTTCGCTCGCGCGCGATGAGTGCTTCGAGGATCGCTTCATAAGCATCCATGCCGGACGCGATATCGACGACGGAAACTCCGACGCGCGCCGGATCGGTGGTGCCGGTGATCGAGGCCAACCCGGATTCGGCTTGGATCAGCATGTCATAGGCCTTGCGCATGGCATGTGGCCCGCTGTCGCCGAAGCCGGAGATCGAGCAGCAGATCAGCCGCGGATATTTGCGTCGCAATTCTACGATCGGGAAACCGAGCTTGCCGGCCGCGCCGGGCTTCAAATTCTGCACGAACACGTCGGCGCGCGCGATCATCGCCGCCAGCAGCGCCTTATC
The DNA here is from genome assembly GCA_963743395.1 of uncultured Alphaproteobacteria bacterium. Classification (GTDB taxonomy): domain Bacteria; phylum Pseudomonadota; class Alphaproteobacteria; order Rhizobiales; family Xanthobacteraceae; genus BOG-931. Next base: position 156,307 of record CAVUPV010000004.1, on the reverse strand, counting down.
CGCGGCATCGGTGAGGTCGAGGACGACCAATTCCTTGCCGCGATTGAGCCAGACGAAATAGCTGCATTCGCCGTGCACCAGATCGTCGTAGCCGCGCGCGAAGTCGCCCTCCGGCCGCTCGATCTTGATGACGCGCGCGCCGGCATCGGCGAGCCGGCAGGTGCACATCGGCGCCGCGACTGCCTGTTCCAGCGAAACGACGAGCAGGCCGGAAAGGGGAAGGGTCATTTCCCGTCACCCTGAGGCGGCCGCGAAGCGGCCCTCGAAGGGCGACGGCCCGGGCCGTGCATCCTTCGAGGCTCGCTTCGCTCGCACCTCAGGATGACGGTGAACATTAATACGACCTCGGCAATCTAAGCACGTGCTCGGCGATGTAGGACAGAACCAAATTCGTCGAGATCGGCGCCACGGTATAGAGCCGCGTCTCGCGAAATTTGCGCTCGATGTCGAATTCTTCGGCGAAGCCGAAGCCGCCGTGGGTCTGCAGGCACATATCGGCCGCGGCCCACGACGCCTCGGCGGCTAGGTGCTTGGCCATGTTTGCTTCCGCGCCGCAGTCTTTGCCCGCTTCGTAGAGCGCGGCCGCCTCGCGCACCATCAGTTCGGCGGCGCGCATGTTGATGTAAGCGCGGGCGATGGGAAACTGGACGCCCTGGTTCTGGCCGATCGGCCGGCCGAACACCACGCGCTCGCCGGCATAGATCTTGGCCTTGTCGATGAACCATTTGGCGTCGCCGATGCATTCGGCGGCGATCAAGATGCGCTCGGCATTCATGCCCGACAGGATGTAGCGAAAGCCTTCGCCTTCGGTGCCGATGAGGTTTTCGGCCGGCACGCGCATGTTCTCGAAAAAGACTTCGGTGGTAGCGTGATTCATCATGGTGCGGATCGGGCGAATGGTCAGGCCGTTGCCTTTCGCCTCGCGCATGTCGACGAGAAAGACCGACAGTCCCGCGGTGCGTTTTTTCACCTGCTCGCGTGGCGTGGTTCTCGCCAAAAGGAGCATGAGATCCGAATGCTCCGCGCGCGACGTCCAGATTTTCTGGCCGTTGATGACATAGGCGTCATTGCCGTCGCGCACCGCCGTGGTGCGCAGGCCCAATGTGTCGGTGCCCGAGGTCGGCTCGGTGACGCCAAAAGCCTGCAGGCGCAATTCGCCGCGCGCGATGCCGGGCAGATAGCGCTTTTTCTGTTCGGTGCTGCCATGCCGCAGCACGGTGCCCATCGTGTACATCTGCGCGTGGCAGGCGGCGCCGTTGCAGCCGGACGCCTGGATCTCTTCCATGATGGCGGTCGCCGCGGTCATGGTCAGGCCGCTGCCGCCGTATTCTTCCGGTATCAGCGCGGCCAGAAAGCCGGCCTTGGTCAGCGCGGCGACGAATTTTTCCGGATAGGCACGGTCGCGATCGAGCGCCCGCCAATATTCGCCGGGAAAGTCGGCGCACAGCGCGCGCACTGAGGCGCGGATTTGGTCGAGACCTTCGTCAGGCGCGTCCATTATTCCATTCCCGTCATGGCCGCACCTCGGCTCGGCCATTGGTGACTGCGACAACGTCACGTTCGGCGACGCGGGACCGGAAGCTCACAATAGCGCCGTCGCGCCACATCTCAGTGCGCAGCGTCTCGCCGGGAAAAACCGGCGCGGAAAAACGCGCGGCGAACGACACGAGTTTTTGCGGATCGTAGCCGCAAAAATTTTTCAGCACGGCGCGCGCGGCAACGCCGAAACTGCCGAGTCCGTGCATGATCGGCCGCGGATAGCCGGCTTGTTTTGCCACCGCCGGATCGGAATGCAGCGGATTGAGATCGCCGCTCAACCGATAGATCAGCGCCGTTTCCGGGCGCGTGGCGAAATCGCAGAGCACGTCGGGCGCGCGCTCCGGCAACGGATGCGGCGCCGGCGCCTCGCGGGGCGGGCCGCCGAAGCCGCCGTCACCGCGGCAGAACATGGTGTGGGTGACGGTCGCGACCGGCTCGCCCGTCGCCTTGTCGGCGATCTTGCGCTCGGACAGCACCAACGCGCCCTTGCCGGCGCCCTTATCGATCACTTCGACGATGCGCTGGCGGCCGATCACGGTGCCCGCTCCGGCGAGCGGCCGGTGCACAATGATGCCCTGCTCGCCATTGACGACCTTCACCCAGTCGATCCCGGTTTCAGCGCGCCGCGCCCAAAAACCGGGATGGCCGAGCACTGTGCCCATGGTCGGCAGCACTTTGAGATTCTTCTCATAGACGAAAGGCAGCTCGTCCTCGTCCATCGGATCGTGGCCGAAACCGATGCCGAGCGCGTAGAGGATGCAGTCCTTGGCGTCGTAGGTCTGTTCCCGCGGCGGCATGTCGAGCGCCAAGAGCTTGTCGTAGACGATGGTCATTACACCGGGTCCCAGGAAAAAACGTCGCCCGAACGGTCGAGCGGCGTAAAAGACGGCGCAAATGCGCCTTTGAGCTGGGCATCGAGTTTTTCCGGCGTCCAGCCGTCGGAGCGGTGCAGCGTGCGGATCGGACGGTTCTGGTTGAACAGATAAATCTCATTGTTGCGCACCGAAAAAATCTGGCCGCTGATGCCGGAGGCGCGGTCGGATCCGAGATAGACGACCAGTGGCGCGATCTTCTCCGGCGTCATCTCGCGGAATTTTGCGACGCGGGCTTTCTCCTCCTCGGTTTCGGCCGGGATCGAATCGATCATCCGCGTCCAGGCAAACGGCGCCACGCAATTGGAGCGCACCTTGAAGCGTTCCATATCGAGCGCAATGCCGCGTGACAGGCCGACAATGCCCATTTTGGCCGCCATGTAATTGGCCTGGCCGAAATTGCCGACCAGGCCCGAGGTCGACGTCATGTGGACATAACTGCCGGAATTCTGCTCGCGGAAATGGCTGGCGCAGGCGCGGCTCATGGCGAAACTGCCGTGCAGATGCACGTCGATCACGTCGGACCAGTCGGACCAGCTCATGCGATGGAAAATGCGGTCGCGCAGGATGCCGGCATTGTTGACCAGGATGTCGACGCGGCCGAACGCATCGAGCGCCGCCTTAACGATTTTATCGGCGTTGCCCGGTTCGCTGATCGACAGCGTGGATGCGATCGCTTCGCCGCCCGATTGCTTGATTTCATCGACCACCGTTTGCGCCGGACCGATATCGGTTCCCGCGCCGTCGAGGCTTGCGCCAATGTCGCAGGCCACGACGCGCGCACCCTCCTGCGCCATCAATAGCGCGATGCCGCGGCCGATGCCGCGTCCGGCGCCGGTGACGATGGCGACTTTGCCCGCAACGACACCCGGCATCCGCTTAATTTCCCCAAACCTCGCGCGCGACTTCGCCGATCATTGTCAGCTTGGCCCATTCGTCGTTCTCGGCGAGAGTATTGCCTTCCTCGGTCGAAGCGAAGCCGCATTGCGGCGACAGACAAAGCCGGTCGAGTTCGGTGAACTTGGCGGCTTCTTCGATGCGGCGCTTGATCGTGTCCTTGGATTCGAGCGTGCCGCTTTTGGTCGTGACCAGGCCGAGCACGGCAAGGCGATCCTTATGCAGGTGCCGGAGCGGCGCGAAGCCGCCGGCGCGTTCGGTGTCATATTCCATGAAATAGCCGTGCACCTTGATGCGGTCGAACAGCACTTCCTGCACCGCCTCGTAACCGCCCGCGCCCATGAAGGTGGATTTGTAGTTGCCGCGGCACAGATGCATCGTCACCGTCATGTCGGACGGAATGTCGGAAATCGCCATATTGATGAGATCGCCGTAGATCGGCCCGAGCGCCTCTGGGTCGTCACCGCGGTCCTTCATCTGCTGGCGATATTTCGGGTCGCACAGCATGGCGATGAAAACCTCGTCGAGCTGCAGATAGCGGCAGCCGGCGTCGGCGAAGGCGCGCACCGCTTTCCTGTAGGCCTGACCCAGATCGTCGAACAGCTCGTCGAGCTTGGGATAAACCGACTTGTCGATCGGCGTGCCGACCGGGCGGCCATACAGCGCCGACGGCGCCGGAATGGTCAGTTTCGGCGTGCGCGTCGTGTTCGCTTTGACGAACTTGAAGTGGTCGATCATTGGATGGTTTGAGAAGCCGATCTTGCCGGTGACCTTGACGCCTTCGTTGCGCGTCGTCACCGCGGCAAACGCGATGCCGGTGTCCATGACGTGCTTGTCGACGCCGTCGAGTCCCCACAAGAAATCGAGGTGCCACCAGGAGCGGCGGAATTCGCCGTCGGTGATGGATTGCAGACCGGCCGCCTCCTGCTTTTTGATGACGTCCTTGATCTCGCGATCCTCGACCGCCTTAAGCTCATCGGCGCCGATCTCGCCCTTGGCGCGCCGTTCCCGCGCGGCTTTGAGCGCGGCGGGCCGCAACAGGCTGCCGACATGATCGGCGCGGAACGGCGGCTTGGTTCGTTGCATTGCTCCGTGCCCTATCCCCAGACTTCGTCCGCGACCTCGACGATCATGCGCAGCTTCGCCCATTCCTCGTCCTCGGCCAAAACGTTGCCTTCCTCGGTCGAGGCAAAACCGCATTGCGGCGACAGGCAAAGCTGGTCGAGAGCCACGAATTTCGCCGCTTCGTCGATGCGACGCTTAATGGAGTCCTTCATTTCCAGCGTGCCGGTCTTGGTGGTGACGAGACCGAGCACTATGGATTTTCCTTTCGGCACGAAACGCAGCGGTTCGAAGCCGCCGGCGCGTTCGGTGTCGTATTCCATGAAATAGCCGTTCACGTTGATCGCATTGAACAACAGCTCGGCTACCGGCTCGTAACCGCCCGAGGCGACGAAGCTCGAGCGGAAATTGCCGCGGCACAAATGCATGGTGATCGTCATGTCCGGCGGGATGTCGGAGATCGCGGCATTGATCATGCCGGCATAGATCGCCGGCAATGCGGCCGGATCTTCGCCGCGAGCGGCGATAATCTGGCGCAGCGACGGATCGCAAAGATAAGCGAGGTTGACCTCGTCGAGCTGGAGATAGCGGCAGCCGGCATCGGCAAAGGCGCGCACGACTTTGCGATAGGCTTCGCCGAGATCCTGATAAAATTCGTCCATCGACGGATAAAGCCTTTCAGGCACGGCGTCACGGCCGTAACGAAAATGCAACGACGATGGCGACGGAATCGTCAGCTTCGGGGTCTGCGTGGCGTGTGCCTTGAGAAACTTGAAATGCTCGATCATCGGATGCGGCTTGTGGCCGCCGAGCTTGCCAATAACGCGCAGCAGGACCGGCCGCGGCTGCGGCCCGGCGCTGGCGAATCGGATCTTGCGCTCGCCGGCGTAGGACTCGACCTTGTCGAGGTTCTCGAGAAAGTCGATGTTCCAGGAGATGCGCCGATATTCGCCATCGGTCACGGATTTAAGACCGACCGCCTCCTGCTTGCGGATCACGCCTTCAATCTCGCGATCCTCGATCGCGTTGAACGCATCGGCGGCCATCTCGCCGCGCACGCGCAGCTCGCGGGCCGCTTTCAACCGGGCGGTGCGCAACAGACTGCCGACGTGATCGGCGCGAAACGGTGGTGACATTCGCGGACTCATCGTTTCACTCCCTGCTTCGGCTCTCCCCGCACGCTGGGAGAGGGAGTCGCTTTCACTTCGCGCCACCCTTGAGCACGTAGCGGCCATCGTCGAGCCGGCCGAGGCGTTGCGCGGCGTAAAGCGCGTCGAGCTGCCGCACGATTTCGCGACCGTCCTTGCTGCCGAGCGCCGCCATCAGTTCAAGAAAGCTTGCCGGACCGGCCGCCAGCGCGTCCGCGGCGGATTTGTACGGTGCCGCCTGTTTCGGTGCCGGCGGCGCCGGCACCGAGAATTCGAGCGAGTTGGCCTTGCCGAATGGAATGGTGCAGTCGAAGCCAAGCTTGGCGCCGGTGCGCGCGCCGCCAAGCGACGGATCGAGCGGCACGACGCGGAAGCCCGAGCCGGCGACGAGATCGCGGTCGGCCTGAAAACGCGTCGCCAGCGCCCAGTCGGTCTCCTCGTCGGAGAACACATCGATGTCGGGATCGAAGACGAAGACGTGCTTGGCTTCGGCGTGCGAGCCGAACACCGCGGCGATAGCATTCTTCGCATCGCCGGGCACGCGCTGGCGCAGCGACACGCGCAGATTATACATCCCGCCGCTCGATGGCGTGGCATAGACCGCGAGCGGTTCGCGCACCGACGCCAGCAGCGCCGCCCAGGCCGCCGACTCGGTCTTTACGGTGGTGAGCTGCGCGGTGTCCGTGCGCGCCAGCTGACGCCCGCCGATGGTCACAGTCTGGAACAGCGCATCCTCGCGATGGGTGATCGCGGTGACGCGGAGCACCGGATTGCGCTTCACCACGCCGTAGTAGCCGACATATTCGCCATACGGGCCTTCCGGCTCGACATGGCCGGCCGGATCGAGAAAACCCTCGATCACATATTCGGCGTCGGCCGGAACATGGATGTCATTGGTGACGCATTTGACCACCGGCACCGGCTGGCCGCGCACGGCGCCGACGACGGCAAGCTCGTCGACCTGGGGCAGTGAAACCATCGCCGCCAGAAAATCCGCTGGATGCGAGCCCACCGCATAGGCGACCGGCACCGGCTCGTTGCGGGCGGCGGCGTCGAGATAAATGGCGCGCATGTCGCTCGGCGCGATCAGGTCGACGCCGGCGTGGCGCCGCCCGCGCAACATGATCCGGCGGCAGCCGACATTGGTGAAGCCGGTGCCGGGAAACAGCGCGTAGTCGATACCGGCGGAGATATAAGGCGCACCATCGGCGCCATGCTGCAGATGCACCGGCAGCGCGGTGAGATCGGCGTCGTCGTCCTTGAGCACGACCTGCTGCACCGGTGCCTGCTGCGACGACACTTTGACGGGTGGCTGCAGCTTGGTGAGCCGCGCGTTCAGCGTCGCCAGCAATCCGCGTTCCTCGGCATCGAGCGCGCTGGCGAGCCGCTTGCGCGAGCCCATGACATTGCCGACCAGCTCCGCCTTGTCCGGTCCCGCCGACGTGAAATGCACCGCGCGCGGATTGCCGTCGAGCACGGCGCCGACATCGAGAAGGTCGATCGGCTCATTGCGGACTTCGCACTCGCCCAGATCGGCGAGTTTTTGCACGAAATTCCGCAGTCGAAAGCGCTCGGTATCGATCGCAGCCGCTTTTCCGGTAGCCATGGACGCCTCCCGACGGCGCGTTATGAATAAGCTTAGGATCGATTTAGCAACGCCTGCGAGCGGGTGTAAACCCGTGGCGGGCGAGGCAATGGCCCGGCAACTCATAGGTCGTCATCGCCGGGCTTGTCCCGGCGATCTCGATAAGGCAGGCACGGCGCTCTTAGGATCGGGATGGCCGGGACTGGCCCGGGCATGACGGAAGGAAAACTCAATGAGCCCTGAGCTCCGGCTTTACGAGGATGTGCTGACGAACGACGGCGAAGTGTCGTTGCCGGCGCTGCCGCGCATGATCTTCGTCGTGCACGGATTGCTCGTTACCGCGGATCACAGCGTGCGCGACGGCGAGACGCTCAGCGGCGAGGGCGCCGTGAACCTCAAGGCCGGAGGCGGCGGCGTCACTTACTGGCGCTGGGAATTGGTTTCGGGTGAGGCCGCGTCCGGCGTGGCGACCGGGCATGGCGTGATGTCCCGCGAAAAATTGACCGCCCGGCTCGAGACGTTGCCGGCGGGGCGGCTTTTGCTGCGCGGCGACAGCGTCGCTTTTCCGCCGGGCGGCTGCGCCTATCTGCATCGGCATCAGGGGCCGGGCATCCGCTGTCTGCTGGAAGGCGGCATCCGCATCGACACGCGGGGGCACTCGGCGTCCTACGGCGCCGGCGGCGCCTGGTACGAGAACGGCCCTGATGGCGTCTTCGCCCAGGCGGCGGATCGCCCGACGCGCTTTATCCGCGTCATGGTTCTGCCGCTGCCCTATCTCGGCAAAAGCTCGGTCGAATATTTGCGCGAAGAAGACAAGGCGAAGCCGAAATCGCAAACCTACAAGATTTTCGCCGAGATGCCGCTAACGGTTGCCGGCGCGTGATTGCATCCGTCATCCTGAGGTGGCCGCGAAGCGGCCCTCGAAGGATGCCGGCTGAGGTTCCCGGGCCGTCGCCCTTCGAGGCTCGCTTCGCTCGCACCTCAGGGTGACGGAAGTCACATCGGCTTGTAGCCGCGCTCCATGTCGACGTCGATCAGCATCGCCTTGCCGTCGCGGAGCGCCTTGCCGATCAGGTCGGTGGCGTCTTTCACCGTCGTGGCGCGCGCGCCCTCGATGCCGAGCGAGCGCGCCAGCCCGACGAAATCGATGGCCGGATCGTTGAGCTCCATGCCGACGAATATGTCGGCCTGCTCGGCCAGACCGCGCAGCATGACGAGCCGCTGCTTGAGGATGCGATAGCTGGTATTGTTGAAGATCACCCAGACCACCGGCAGCCGATAGCGCGCCGCGGTCCACAGGCCCTGGATCGTGTACATCGCGCTGCCGTCGCCAACCAACGCCACCACCGGCCGGTCGGGCAGCGCGAGCTTGGTGCCGATCGCCGCCGGCAGACCCCAGCCGATGCCGCCGCCGCGCAGGCCATAAAAGCTCTGTTCGTCGTCTGAGTTGATGAGCGAGCGCGCGCCGGGCGAGGACGACAGGATTTCCTCGATCACCACGGAGTCTTTCGGCAGCATCGCGCCGATGGCTTCGAGCAGCGCCAGCGGCGCTACCGGCGTCTTGCCGGCCATGGCGCGGGCTTTGGCGCGAAACGCATCGCGCTCTTTTTTGCCGGCGTCGGCGAGGGATTTAAGCCGCGCGGTCGCGGCGGCCTTGGCGCCCGCACTCATGCGCGCGCCGACGCCCGCGGTGATATCGGGCAGCGTCGCCTTGGGATCGCCGAGGATGGCGATCTGCGCCGGATAGTTCTTGCCGATCTGCCACGGGTCGGTGTCGAGATGAATGAGCTTTAAGTCCTTCGGCCACGGATCGATGGCCGACGGCAGCGACCAGGTGAACAGATCGCCGCCGACGGAAAACAGCAGGTCGTGCTTGTCGAGCACTTCGCGCACGCCGGCCTGCGAGCGCGTCATCGCGCCGCGATAAAGCGGATGCGACGCCGGGAACGAGGCGGTGTTGGGGATGAACTCGACATAGACCGGCGCGCCGATCGCCTCGGCGAGCGCGACGAGTTCCTTGTGGGCGCGGCTCTGCGCCACCGCGTCGCCGGCGATGATGACCGGCCGCTCGGCCTTGGCCAGCAGTTCGGCGGCGGCGGCGATGGCGTCGGCATCGCCGCGCACGCGCGGCGCGACGCGGGTCGGTTCGAGCAGGTCCATGTCGGCGTCGTTTTTGAGAATGTCGCCGGGCAGCGCCAGGAATACCGGGCCGGTCGGCGGCGCCAGCGCGGTCTTCACCGCACGGTGCACGTAGCGCGGCAGATCCTCGGCGCGATGCACCTCGGCCGCCCATTTGACGAACGGCCGCGCCAGCGTCGGCAAGTCCGCGGTCAGCACCGGCTCGGTGACGACATATTCGAGATCCTGCTGGCCGGCGGTGACCAGCACCGGCGCGTTCGCCTTCATGGCGTCGTAGAGCATGCCCATGGCGTTGCCGAGCCCGGGCGCGACATGGAGGTTGAGCACCGCGAGGCCACCGGACGCCTGGGCGTAGCCGTCGGCCATCGCCATCAGCGCCGCCTCCTGCAGGCCGAGGATGTAGCGGATGTCGTGCTCGACCGCGAAGGCGTCCATCAGCGGCAATTCGGTGGTGCCGGGATTGCCGAACATGACCGTGACGCCCTCCTGCTTGAGCAAATCGAGGAAGGCGCGTTTTCCGGACATCACGGGCAAGTTTCTCTCCTATCACTTGTCATCGTCCGCGAAGGCGGCGATCCAGTAACCGCAAGCAGCGCTTTTATCCCGGCCACCGTGAATACTAGATGCCCCGCCTTCGCGGGGCATGACAAACGTATAGCTGAAGGTGGGTTGTCGACGTATGTCTGAAGAAACTGGTGCCGCGGAAGGGATTCGAACCCCCGACCCCCGCATTACGAATGCGGTGCTCTACCGGCTGAGCTACCGCGGCGAACCAACGGGCAACGCAGTAATACCCGATAAATGTAAACGCAAGCCGTTCCGGTCCGTCATCCTGAAGGTGGCCGCGAAGCGGCCCTCGAAGGATACGGCGAGCGCGCTGCGCTATGCTGCACTCGCGGGACATTCGTGCTCGGCCTCGGCGCGCAGCTTGAAGCGCTGGATTTTTCCGGTCGCGGTTTTCGGCAGTTCGCGGCGGAACTCGATCCAGCGCGGATATTTATAGACGGCGAGTTTTTGCCGGCATTCGTCCTGCAGCGCCTGGGCGAAGGCGTCGCTGGCTTTGTCGGGGACTTTCAGCACCACGAAGGCCTTGGGCTTGATCAGATTGTCGCCGTCCGGCCAGCCGACCACGGCGGCTTCGAGCACGTCGGGATGGCTTTGCAGCACGCCCTCGACCTCGAACGGCGACACATACATGCCGGAGACTTTCAGCATGTCGTCGCGGCGGCCGCAGTAAACGAAATAGCCGCTCTCGTCCTCGATATATTTGTCGCCGGAGCGCGTCCATTCGCCCAGAAACGTCGCGCGCGATTGCTCGCGGTTGTTCCAGTACATCATGGCGCTGGTCGGCCCGCGCACCTGCAATTCGCCCATCTCGCCGCGCGCTGGCGACGACGTTGCCGTCGTCATCGACCAGGCGCAGGTCGTAACCGGCCAACGGCTTGCCGCTGGTGCCGTATTTCACCTCGCCTGGACGGTTGGTGAGGAAAATGTGCAGCATCTCGGTCGAGCCGATACCGTCGAGGATGTCGGTACCGTAACGCTCGCTCCAGCGCCGGCCGATGTCGGTCGGCAGCGCTTCGCCGGCGGAAACGCAGCGCCGCAGCTGCAGCTCGGCGCGTTGCGGCGCCGCCGGGCTGGCGAGGAACGCGGCATAGAAGGTCGGCACGGCATAGAAGATCGTCACCCGGTGCTTTTTCAGAAGGTCGGCGACGAGATCCGGTGTCGGCCGCGCCGGCAAGAGCACCGTGGTCGCGCCGGCCGACATCGGGAAGGTCAGCGCGTTGCCGAGCCCATAGGCGAAGAACAGTTTTGCCACCGAGTAGCAGATGTCGTTCTCGGTGATGCCGAGAATCGGCGCGGCATAAAGATCGTCGGTGAGTTTCAGATCGGCATGGCTATGCACGGCGCCTTTCGGCTTGCCGGTCGAGCCCGACGTGTAGAGCCAGAAGCACATGTCGTCGCGCGTCGTCGGCGCGGTGACGGGATCGGCATTCGCGGCGGCGAGCAGATCGGCGAAGCGCGAATGGCCATGCGCCTTTTCGCCGGAGACGATGACGTGTTCCACATCTTGCCGCCGCCGCGAGCGCGCTCGAAAATTTCGGCAACAGCTCTTCGGACACGACCAGTACCCGCGCGCGGCTGTCGGCCAGCATGAATTTGTAATCGTCCTCGGTCATCAGCGTGTTGACCGGTACCGCGACGACGCCGGCCTTGATCGCGCCGAGGAAGGCTGTCGGCCAGTCGACGGTGTCGAGCAGGCACATCAGGACGCGCTCTTCGCGGCGGACGCCGAGCGAGCGCAGCACGTGGGCGAAGCGTTCGACGCGCCCGGCGAGATCGGCGTAGCTGTATTGGCCGTTGCCGTCGATGAAGGCGATTTTCCCGCCGCGGCCGGCGTCGAGGTTGCGCTTGAGGATATCGGCCGCGAAATTGTAGTCGCGCGGGATCGCGGCCGCGGTCAAAGCGCTACTCGTCACGGCGTTTCCTCCCGAGCCATGCGGGGATGTTGCCCACCCATGCTCACCTTCGGGCATTATGCCGATGGCGAAATCCGCTGCAATCCGATAGTGATGCGCCACGATGACGAGCGGAGTGCTTTATGATCCATAGCCGGGACCGCATCCTCACCACCCACGTCGGCAGCCTGCCGCGCAACGAGACCTTGAGCGATCTCCTGGTGGCGCAGGAGGACGGCAAAAGCCTCGATGCAAAACTGCTGGCCGGCGAAATGGACAAGGCGGTCCGTCATGTCGTCAAAAAACAGATGGAAGCCGGCATCGATGTCGGCAATGACGGCGAGCAGCGGCGGATCGGCTTTCAGACCTATGTGCCGCAGCGCATGTCGGGATTTGCCGGCGTGTCGAAGCGCCGCCGCGGCCGCGAGTTCGAGGAATTTCCCGAACTCGTGAGCTACCTGATGCGGCGCTTTCCCAATCCGCCCAAAAGCCAGCACGGCGCGCCTGAGGCGCAGGCCGACATCAAATACCGCGACCTCAAGCCGATCACCGACGAGACCGCGGGTTTCGTGCGGATCGCCGACGAGCTGCACGCGTTTTCCGAGCGGTTCATGACCGCGCCGTCGCCCGGCATCATTTCGACCACGATGCTCAACGCGCATTACGAATCGCACGACGCCTATCTCGACGCCATCGCGGAGCAGATGAAGAACGAATACCAGACCATTCACAAAGCCGGCCTGGTGTTGCAGATCGACGCGCCCGATCTCGCCATGGACCGCACCATGATGTACCGCGATCTCGCCGACGCCGATTTCGTCAAACGCTGCGAACGCCACGTCGCCGCCATCAACAAGGGCATCGAAGGCATTCCGCGCGACCGGGTGCGGCTGCACATTTGCTACGGCAACTGGGAAGGCCCGCACATCCACGACATCGCGCTGGAGAAAATCCTGCCGGCGCTGTACGGCGCCAAGGTCGGCGCGCTGTCGATCGAATTTTCCAATCCGCGCCACGCGCACGAATATGCGGCGCTCAAGCGCGTGCCGTTTCCGAAGGACATGATTCTGCTTCCCGGCGTGGTCGAGACCACCAGCAATTTCGTCGAGCATCCGGAAGTGGTGGCGCGGCGCATCGAGGAGGCGGTGGCGGCGATCGGCGACCGCGAGCGCGTCATCGCCTCGAGCGATTGCGGCTTCGGCACTTTCACCCGGCGCGAATGGGTGATCGAGCCGGTGGTCTGGCTCAAGCTCAAAGCGATCCGCGACGGCGCCGATATCGCCTCGGCGCGGCTATGGGGTAAAAGAACGGCGGCATGAACACCCACATCTGCTCGTCCCCGCGAAAGCGGGGACCCAGCAAATGGATTCCCGCTTGCGCGGGAATGAGCGGGAGAAATTCTCATCAACGAGGACCACTATCGTGATCGATCTTTACACCTGGACGACGCCGAACGGCCGCAAGGCCTCCATTGCGCTTGAGGAAATGGGATTGCCCTATACCGTGCACGCGGTCGACATCGGCAAGGACGAGCAGTTCAAGCCGGAATTTCTCAAGATCAGCCCGAACAACCGCATTCCGGCGATCGTCGATCGCGACAACGGCATGAGCCTGATGGAATCCGGCGCCATCCTGATCTATCTCGCCGACAAAACCGGCAAGCTGTTGCCGAAATCCGGCGAGGCGCGCTACCGCACCATCGAATGGCTGATGTGGCAGATGGGCGGTCCGGGCCCGATGCTGGGCCAAGTCCACCATTTCGTGAAGTACAATCCCGGCAAGGCGCCCTATGCCGAGGAGCGCTATCTCAAGGAGGCGCACCGGCTGTATGGGGTCCTCGACAGGCGGCTCAAGGACCACGAATACGTCGCCGATGATTATTCGATTGCCGACATCGCCATCTGGCCGTGGATTTCGCGCTTCGAATGGCAGACCATCGACATGAACCAGTATGCCAACGTCAAGCGCTGGTACACAGCCATCGCCAAGCGACCGGCGACGCAGAAGGGCTACAAGGTGCCGAAAGACGTCGGCGAAGTGCCGATGCCGTAAGGCTTCCCGGGCCGTCGCGAGTTCGGCGCGTCGGCGCTCTGAGTTTGGAACGCCCGGGAAACGAGGTATAGCTGGAGAACTATTAGGGAGCCCGCCATGGACGAGATCACCAAGCGCGATCCGATCAAGATCACCGCCGAGGACGTAAACCCGCGCTACAATTGGGGCCGTCATCTGCCGGTGCTCGGCACCATGGCGGTCGATTTCGAGGAACGCGTCGACTACCGGCGCATGCACCGCTACCGGCTGGGCCGCGCGCTGGCCGCGCTTGAGGCCTCCGATCTCGGCGCGCTGCTGCTGTTCGACGACAACAATGTGCGCTACGTCACCTCGACCAAGATCGGCGAATGGGCGCGCGACAAACTCTCGCGCTGGACGCTGCTGGTTCGCGGCGGCGAGCCGATCCTGTGGGATTTCGGTTCGGCGGCCGTCCATCACAAGCTTTATTCGCCGTGGCTCAGGCCGGAGAACTGCAAGGCCGGTCTGGTCGGCCTGCGTGGCACGGTCGATCCCGCCTTCGGCCTGATGAAGCACCACGCTGAGGAAATGGCCTCGATCCTCAAATCCGCCGGCGTTGCCAAAATGCCGGTCGGCGTCGACATCGTCGAGCCGCCGATGATGTTCGAACTGGAAAAGGCCGGGATTAAGGTCAAGGACGGCCAGCAGGTGATGCTCGAAGCGCGCGAGGTGAAATCGGCCGACGAGATCGCGCTATTGAACCGCGCCGCCGCGATGGTCGACGGCGCCTATCAGCTGATCGACGAGAAGCTTAAGCCCGGCGTGCGCGAAAACGATATCGTCGGCCTGGTCAACGAGTTCCTCTATCGCCACGGCTCCGACGACGTCGAAGCGATTAACGCCATTTCCGGCGAGCGCTGCAATCCGCATCCGCACAATTTCACCGACCGCATGATACGCCCCGGCGACCAGGTGTTCTTCGATATCCTGCAAGCGTTCATGGGCTACCGCACCTGCTACTACCGCACATTCAATGTCGGCCGCGCCACGCCGGCACAGCACGATGCCTACAAACTGTGCCGCGAATGGCTCGACAAGGCGATCGAGCTGATCAAGCCTGGCGTCTCGACCGACAAGATCGCCAGCGTCTGGCCAAAGGCGGAAGCTTTCGGTTTCCCCGACGAGCTGTCGGCGTTTGGCCTGCAATTCGGCCACGGCCTCGGTCTCAATCTGCACGAGCGGCCGATCATTAGCCGCGTGGTGTCGATGGACCATCCGACGATCATCAAGGAAGGCATGGTGTTCGCGCTCGAAACCTATTGCCCGGCCAAGGACGGCTATTCCGCAGCCCGCATCGAGGAAGAGGTCGTGGTCACCGACAAAGGCCACACCATCATCTCGCTGTTCCCGGCGGAGGAGTTGCCGATCTCGGCGCGGTATTGACGACTTTAATTTCCGCTCATCCCCGCGAAAGCGGGGACCCAGCCTGTCCGGATTCCCGCTTGCGCGGGAATGAGCGGAAGTGACATCTCTTACCCATGACCTCCAGCGAGCTCCCCAAAATCGCCGTTGCCGAGCATCTGGCGCAAAAGATTTGCGCGCTCGACGCCGCGCATTTGCCGAAAGCGGTGCGCGTCAAATGCGAGGAGCTGTTGATCGACGTCGTCGGTCTCGCTGTTACCGCGCGCAATGAGGATTATGTCAAAAGCGCCCTTGCGGGTTGCGACGACGACGGGCCATGCACCGTGATCGGGCACAGCCGCGGCCTGTCCGCCGCGGGCGCCGCTTTGGTCAACGGCACGGCGATCCACGGCGAGGATTTCGACGACACGTTCGAGGGCGGTCCAGTCCATGCCGGCGCGGTCATCGTGCCCGCAGTGCTGGCCGCTTGCGAGCGGCACGAGCTTGACGGCGGCGCGGCGCTCCTCGGCATTGCCGCCGGCGTCGAGGCGATGTGCCGGCTCAGTCTCGTCGCGCCGACCCTGACCCACAAAGCAGGCTTTCATCCCACCGCGGTGTTCGGCGCCATGGGCGCGGCCGCCGGCGTCGGCGCCGCGCTAAAACTTTCGCCGCGGCAACTGGTCGACGCGCTCGGCACCGTCGGCTCGATGGCCGGCGGCATCATCGAATACCTGGCCGAGGGCGCCTGGACCAAGCGACTGCACGCCGGCTGGGCGGCGCAATCGGGCATCCGCGCCGCGCTCCTTGGCCGCGCGGGCTTTTTGGGGCCGCGCACCGTGTTCGAAGGCACGCACGGCTTCTTTCACGGCTTCGCGCACACGACCAAGGGCGACTTCGACGCGGTGACCGGCGACTTCGGCACGCGCTGGGTGACGGAGACGCTGGCGTTCAAGCCCTATCCCTGCGGGACCATGACGCATCCCTATATCGACTGCGCACGGCGGCTCGGCGCGCGGATTAGGGCTGACGATGTGGTCGACATGGTCTGCGAGGTTGGCGAAGGCACCGTGCACCGGCTGTGGGAGCCGCTCGCCGCCAAGCAGAAGCCCGCCAACGGCTATACCGGCAAATTCTCCACGCCGTACTGCATCGCCGCCGGCTTCGTACGCGGCAATGTCGGCTTGAGCGACTTTTCCGATGTGGCCGTGCGCGATCCCGCCGTGCTCGCGCTAGCCGCCAAGGTGCGATACGAGATCGACCCAAAGAATCCCTATCCGAAGAATTTCACCGGCCATATCCGCGCCACGCTGCGCGACGGCACCGTGATCGAGGAACGCCAGCCCTATATGCGCGGCGGCGCGCAGGAGCCGCTGAGCCGCGCCGACATCGAGCAAAAATTCCTGCTCAACGCCAAGCACGGCGGCTGGAACGGCGCGCGCGCCGCGGCGGCGCTGGACCTTATCGCCAATCTGTTCGACGGTCCGGTCGACCTCGCGCCGCTGCGCGACTGACGATTGTTCCCGCCCCTTGCGGCAAAGGTGCCCGAGCGAAGCGGCGCCTATGACTGTTTCTTTGCTTTGGAGCGCCGGGCGTAATCCTGCACGCAGCGCTGAAGATCGATGAAATTCTGGCGTAACTGATCGAGCGCGAAGCCGAGCGCGAAAACCGGCTCGACTTCGTTGTTCGAGAGCGGCAGCGTCAGGCCTTCGCGGCGCACCGCTTCGACCTCCGCCGTGTAAGCGGCGAGCGCCGTTTCGAATGCATCGAGCGGCGGCGGTGCGCCGCGCGCATCAAGCGCTGCGGCGCCGGCATTCAAAAATGCGCTCGCCGTCGCGCCGACGCGGCCAAGCGGCGGACCGAGCCGTTCGCGCAAACCATCCGGCAGCGGCGTCGCCGCCGCGCGGCCGATGATGACGAGGTCGTGACGCAGCCGCAGCATGGTGCGCGACAGCGGTCCCGAATCGGGCTGCGCCGCGAAACTGATGAAGAGCTCATGCTCTGCTTCGGCCGTGATCTGCTGAAAGGCGAGGACGGCAGCGCCGATGTCGTCCTGGATACGGCCGTTCTCGGCCGGATCGATCGCACGCATGAAGCCGGTCAACAGGTCCGGCAGGGCTTGCGCCAGCTGTCGCAACAGGCGCTCGGCGGCTTTGAGCCGCATGTGATGCGCGCGTTCGGGCACCACCAGGAGCGAAACCAAGACCGCGATCACGCCGCCCAGCGCGACCTCCGACGAGCGCGTGATCGCCGACTCGACCGGGCCCTCGCCGAATTGCCCGGCGATCAGAAGCACCAGCACCGCCGAGAACGGCGCGACGCGAAAGTTCGGATTGAACGCCGCGAGCAGCGCCAAAGGCGCGATCGCCAGCGCCAGAACGAGGGCTTCCGAAAGCGGCGTCGCATGGGGAATGAGTATGCCGATAATGGCGGCATAGATGGCGCCGCCAACCGTGCCGACAATATATTCGAGCGTCGCCCGCATTGAGCCGCCGGCACTCATTTGCGTCACCACGATGGCGGTGATGATCACCCACAGGCCCTGCAGCGGGGTGTTCAGCACCTTGGCGACGGCGAAGGCGATGAGGCCGGACGCCGTCATGCGCAGACAAAAGCGCCATTGCGGCCGGTATGCGCCGATCTGACTGCGGATGTGTTGCCAGCGCGACAATCGGCTCATGCTTTTTTTCCGGTTCGCGCCGCGAACTTACCAGTTCGGCGGTGACGAACCGAGCGCCGCGGCCGGTCTGTCCCAGCGCATGATCGCGCCCTGGATGCTCGCCACCGGCCGCAATCGCCGCGCCGGGCCCCACGGCGTCGCCTCGATGCGGCTGTCGTAGTCGTCCGGTGTGGGTTTTTGCAGCGGCCGAATCGCCGCCGCGGGCGCCGTGCCGGCGAGCAGCGCCGCGGTGCGCGCCAGCGACGCCCGCATCGTCGATCCGCTGCCGTTCTCCCATCTTCTGGTCAAACCGCGCACAGCCGCAGCCGCGAGGATGTAGCCGGTCGCATGGTCGAGCGCCTGGACCGGCAGCGGTGTCGGCCGGTCTTTGTGGAATTGCCGCATGCCGGTATCGGCGATCCCCGTACTCATCTGGACAAGACTGTCGTAGCCGCGGCGGCCCCCCCACGGTCCGGTCCAGCCATAGGCGTCGAGCGACACGTCGACGATGCCGGGCTGGACGCGGCGGCGCTGTTGCGCGCCGAGGCCCAGTCCATCAAGCGCGCCCGGCCGCAGGCCATGGACGATAATATCCGCCCCGGCGAGCAGCGCGATGAAACGGTCGCGGCCGTTTGCGTCACGCAAATCGAGCCGGGCGCAGCGTTTGCCCAGCGTGACCTCGGGCTGCAGGCTCCCTTCCTCCCAACCGGGCGGATCGATCCGCAATACCTCGGCGCCGAAACCGGCGAGAAAGCGCGTCGCTACTGGGCCGGCGATGATGCGCGTCAGGTCGAGCACGCGCAGGCCGGCGAGTGGCCGCGCTGGGTCGCAAGCGGGGCGTTCGTGCTTGGCGGGTTCGGCCATCTCGCTCCAGACCAGCGGCTCGGCGGCGACCGCCGCGCCTTGCGGATGCTCGGCCCAGGCTTGCTGCGGACGCATCGCCGCCGCGCAGCCGCCGTGCGCCACGATGGCCGCCTCGAGTTCGTCGACGCGCCAGCGCGCGACGGCGGCGCGCACAGCCTCTTTGTCCTGCGCACCGCCGAGCGCCGCGACCGCGGCTTTGCGGTGATGCGGCGCGTTGGTGTGAAGCTTGATCCAGCCATCGGCGGCGAGATAGTCGCCGGCGATATCGCCCCACAAGGGCGGCACCTCCCAACCGTCCGGCACGAGCGATTTGCCATACCAATAAGACGCCAGCCGGCGATTGACGCGCACGGCCGGCTTGCGCGACGAACTTAAGCTGGCGAATTCGGCAACGGCGAGCGCCGCGGCGCCGATCGAAGCCGCCGCAAGATCGCTGACCGCGAACACGGACGGCAGATCGCCGTCGTCCGTCACTTCGACGCCGGACATCACGGCGGCCTCGCCGCCAACCGCAAGCCAGATGGCGCGCAGAAAGCCGGCAACCGCTTTGTTAGGCGCTAGCGTCGCGGTCGAAGCCATGTCGCGATCCCGTGACGCGCGTCGCCTATTTTTTGGTCAGCGCGTCGAATGCCGCGTTAAAGCCGTTGAACGAGATTGGCACCGCCATCGGACGTCCGCCGGCATCGGCGAACGAGAACTTCCCGACGCTGGCGGCGGAGCGCAATTTTTTCAGCATATCGTCCTTGAGGGCGAATTCCGCGAAACAGCCGTTCGGCGTGCAGCTGGTGAACGGTGCGATAATTCCCGGGTCGTCATCGCCGGTCTGAATGCGCATGTTGGTCGCGAACGACGCGTTGACCGGGACTTGAACAATCAGCTTGACCGGCTGGCCCTTATCCGGATGGGCGACCCCGACCCGCGAGAACGGAATATTCTTGCCCTGCAGTTGCGTGACCTGCGCCATGTCGCAGACTTCCGCCGCCGGCGGATTGGCATTGGTCACGCATTGCAGGACCCAATCGCCGTAGGTCGCGGTGGTTCGCTGTGGCTCGTCCGAGGACGGTGGCTGAAGTGCCGGTCCGGGCGCGGGCGCGACCGCCGCCGGCTTTTGCGGCAGCGTCCGCGGCGCCGGCGCCTGCTGCGCCAAAGCGCTGCCGGTACCGGTAATCAGCACGGCGGCCAGATCGGTCATGACCCCTTTATTCAGATTTTTCATGAAGTTACGCGCGGCTAAATCCATGGCCCCCGCCATTCTGGCTTGCCTCCCGCCGAATGTGAAGCAGCGAACCGCCTTACCACGAATAGCGTAACGTGCCGGTGCCGGTATAAGTCTGCGCGCTGGAGGCAAATTCGCCGTCGAATTTCGCCATCAACGTCCAATTGGCGGTCAGGAGAAACTCGGCAGAGGCCGTGGTGAGCGCGGAGTTTGCCGGTATTGCCGCGCCGTTGACGGTGAAGCCCGATCCCGGCAGTGCCTGGAACGCGGCGCCGAACGATGGAATTGCTGATCCAGTCGTGCGCCCAGGCG
The DNA here is from genome assembly GCA_963743395.1 of uncultured Alphaproteobacteria bacterium. Classification (GTDB taxonomy): domain Bacteria; phylum Pseudomonadota; class Alphaproteobacteria; order Rhizobiales; family Xanthobacteraceae; genus BOG-931. Next base: position 136,147 of record CAVUPV010000004.1, on the reverse strand, counting down.
ACGCGGCCGCGCAAAACCGTCGACGTATCGCTCACCATGTTCAGGTCGTCGAACCGCGCGCCGAGTTCGCTGCGCGTGTCGGTCGCGGTCATCGCGTTGTAGCCGAGTGCGAAGCCGCCGCCGGTCAAATCGGTTTCGCTGTAGCCCGGCGTGTGGAATAGCTGCGCCTGCAAAGACGCATAAGGTGTGACGCCGACGACGGCGCTGTTGACCGGCACAGCGTAGCGATAGCCGCTTTCGAGCCGGGCGGCATAACTTTGCCCGACGAAATTGGCGCTGAGCTGATCGCCGAGCGCGATGCGGTTGGTGGTGATCTAGCTGTTGGCGAAGGCGAGCGCTCCGGAAAGGTAAGCCGGTCCCCAATGCGTCGTGCCATGCACGGCGACCTGGAAGGTGTCGCCGCGGCCGGTGCCAAGCCCCTGCGCCAGAGTCCAATTGGTGCCGCCGGCCACGCGTGCTGCCGGCGGGCAGCATCCTCGATGTGTGTTATGAAGACGTGGTCGCCGATCTAAAAAAACAGGCGCGCCGCATCGTCGAGCATTGCGGCTTACCGTGGGACGAACGCTGCCTGTCGTTTCACGAAACCGACCGGCCGGTGCGGACCGCGAGCGCCACCCAGGTCCGCCAGCCGATCTACCGGAGCGCCGTTGGCCGCTGGCGCAGCTACGAGACACATCTCGGGCCGCTGTTGGGCGCGCTCGGGATTGCCGCGCCGGGCGGTCCAGCAGCCGGAAAACGCCCCGATCAGCGCGTAAAAGCCTAGTCGGCCATTCGCCGCCATAACCTGATCAATCGGCCCCGATCAATCGCCCCAGAACAGATGGTTAATCGGGTCTTAACCTCGCCGCTCCTATGCTATCCCACCGGCGATACGGCGGGTGGCCCCGCTGTTCATGATGTACAGGATGACCTCCGAGTCTGGTTCTAATTCCGATCGCGCGACGTCCGCGCGCGCGCCGAGCGCACGCTCGCCGTTCGTGCGCACGCGCGAGCTGCTCGGCGATACGCCGCCGGGCAAGCCCGCGATCAGTCTGGCCGTCGGCGAACCGCAGCATCCGATTCCCTCCTTTGTCGGGCCGGTGATGGCGGCGCATGTCGCAGAGTTCGGCCGCTATCCGGCGAATAAAGGGCTCGATGAGTTTGGGCAGGCCGTCGCGCATTGGCTCGGCCGCCGCTATACGCTGCCGCGACCTGTCGATCCGGCGACGGAAGTGCTGGTGCTCAACGGCACGCGCGAGGGGCTTTTTCTCGCTGCCCTTGCCGCCAAGAATTGGGTGACGCCGCGCACGGGGCGGCCGGCCGTTCTCATCCCCAATCCGTTTTATGCCGCTTACGCGGCCGGCGCGATCGGCGCCGATTGCGAGCCGGTTTATCTGCCGACGACGAGACCGACCGGCTTCCTGCCTGACCTCGACGCGCTCGATGATGAACTGCTGGCGCGGACGGTCGCCTGCTATATCGCCTCGCCGTCCAATCCGCAGGGCGCGGTTGCCGATCTGGGTTATCTGTCGCGGTTGACCGCGATGGCGCGCCGCTTCGGCTTTCTGATCTTCTCCGATGAATGCTATTGCGAGATCTACAGCCATCGCGCTCCGCCGGGAATGCTGGAAGCGGCCGGCGTGGATTTCGCCAATGTCGCGATCTTTCACTCGCTGTCGAAACGGTCGAGCCTGCCGGGCTTGCGCATCGGCTTCGCGGCGGGTGACCGCACGTTCATGCGAACCTATCTCGAACTGCGCAATGTCGCGGCGCCGATGGTGCCGACGCCCATGCAGCAGGTCGCTATCGCGGCCTACAACGACGAGCAGCACGTCGAGGAGAACCGCCGGCTGTACCGCGAAAAGTTCGACCTCGCCGACCAGATCATCGGCGATCGCTACCACTATCGGCGTCCCGCCGGCGGGTTCTTCCTGTGGCTCGATGTTTCGGCGCAGGGCGGCAGCGAGGCGGTGACGCAGCGGCTGTGGCGCGAGGCTGGTTTGCGCGTGGTGCCCGGACGCTACCTCGCCCGCGAACAGACCGACGGCAGCAATCCCGGCGCGGACTATATCCGCGTCGCCATGGTGCATAACAACGAGATCACCGCCGAGGCGATGCATCGCCTCGTTGCGGTGCTCGGCTAGAGCATGACCCGAAAAGTGGAAACCCGGCTTTTGGACAAGATCACGCTCAAACAAGGATTCTAGCAGCCGATGTCGATGATCGACCGCAGCCTTGACGGAATGGCCGCTCTGTCCGGCCAGCTTGGCGTTGTCTTGCGGCGGCGGCTGCGTGAGGTCGGCGGCATTGCGCTGATCAGTCTCGCCATGATGGCGGCGCTCGCGCTCGCCACCTGGTCGGTCCAGGATCCATCGCTGAGTCACGCCACCGACGCGCCGGTACGCAATCTCCTCGGCGTGCCCGGTGCGGTCGCCGCCGATCTGATGATGCAGCTTCTCGGCCTGGGCGCGCTGGCATTGCTGCTGCCGGTCGCGGTGTGGGGCTATCGTCTGCTCGGTCACCGGCGGCTCAGCCATGAACGGCTGCGTGTTGTCCTGTGGATCGTCGGCGCGGTGCTGACCGCCGCCTTTGCCTCCTGCCTGCCGAAGAGCCCGCACTGGCCGTTGCCGTCGGGTCTCGGCGGCGTGATCGGCGATGCCATGCTGCGGCTGCCGGACGCGCTCCTGCACATGCCGCTGATGGGCGCGAGCCGGCTTGGCGCCGCCATCGTGCTCGGCATCGCCGCGCTCGCCGCTTTCGCCGGCACGGCCGGCATGCTCTGGCGCGATCCCGCCGAGGAGATCGAAACGGACCACGAAGCAGAACGCAGCGACGGTAACGACGACAGCGGATGGATATCGCTTGGCTTTGTTGCGCATTCGCTACTGAGCTTCCGCGCCCGTGTCGCGCGGCTGTTCGGCCGCCGGCCGCGCACGCCGATACCGTCGCCCGGTGAAGCCGCTCTGCCGCGGCGGCGGATCGAGCCGCGCTTCGGCAATGCGGCGGAGCACTACCCCGACGAAGCGGAGGACGACACCGCCGAAGCCGCACCGCGCGTCGCGCGCAAGCCGCGCGCGCCAAAGCCGCGCCGCTCGGGCAGCGGCTACGTTCTTCCCCCGCTCGAACTCCTGGCGCAACCGAGCAAGATCGGCCGCGCTACCGTCAGCCCCGAGGTCTTGCGGGAGAACGCCACCGCGCTCGAGGGAGTGCTGGGCGATTTCGGCGTGCGCGGCGAGATCATCAACGCGCGGCCCGGTCCGGTGGTGACGCTCTACGAGCTCGAACCGGCGCCGGGCATTAAATCCTCGCGCGTCATCAGTCTCGCCGACGATATCGCGCGCTCCATGAGCGCGCTATCGGCGCGCGTCGCCGTGGTGTCGGGACGCAACGCCATCGGCATCGAATTGCCCAATCCGTCGCGCGAGAAAGTGTATCTGCGCGAGCTGCTCGCTTCGGATGACTACGCCGAATCCGCCGCGCGGCTGCCGCTTTGCCTCGGCAAAGCGATCGGCGGCGAAGCGGTGCTGGTCGATCTGCAACGCATGCCGCATCTCCTCATCGCCGGCACCACCGGTTCCGGCAAATCGGTTGCCATCAATACGATGATCCTCAGCCTGGTGTACCGGCTGCAGCCGGATCAGTGCCGGCTGATCATGGTCGATCCGAAAATGCTGGAGCTTTCGGTCTATGACGGCATTCCGCATTTGCTCACGCCCGTCGTCACCGATCCGAAAAAGGCGGTGGTCGCGCTCAAATGGGCGGTGCGCGAAATGGAGGAACGCTACAAGAAAATGTCGAAGCTCGGCGTGCGCAATATCGACGGCTACAACGCGCGCGTCGCCGAGGCGAAGAGCAAAGGCGAAAAACTCAGCCGCACCGTGCTTACCGGTTACAATCGCGAGAGCGGCCAGGCGATCTACGAAAACGAGGAGCTCGATCTCGATCCGCTGCCCTATATCGTCGTCATCGTCGACGAAATGGCGGACCTGATGATGGTCGCGGGCAAGGACATCGAGGGCGCGGTGCAGCGGCTCGCGCAAATGGCGCGCGCTGCCGGCCTGCACGTGATCCTGGCGACCCAGCGGCCGTCGGTCGACGTCATTACCGGCACCATCAAGGCGAATTTTCCGACCCGCATTTCCTTTCAGGTGACCTCGAAGATCGACAGCCGCACTATTTTGGGCGAGCAGGGCGCCGAGCAGCTTCTGGGCCAGGGCGATATGCTCTACATGGCCGGCGGCGGCCGTATCAGCCGCGTCCACGGACCGTTCGTTTCCGACGAGGAGGTCGAGAAGGTCGTCCGGCACCTCAAATCGCAGGGCACGCCGGAATATCTGGAAGCCGTCACCGCCGAGGAGCCGCAGGACGAAAACGGCAATCCGATCTTCGACGCAACCGCGATGGGCGCCGAAGGCGGCGATCTCTACCAGCAGGCGGTGCAAGTCGTCACCCGCGACCGCAAGGCCTCCACCAGTTACATTCAGCGCCGGCTGCAAATCGGTTACAACCGCGCCGCCTCGCTGATGGAGCGCATGGAGCAGGAAGGCATCGTCGGGCAGCCCAATCACGCCGGCAAGCGTGAAATTCTGGTTGAAGGTCCCGACGATGATGCCTATTGAGAATCGCGTGTCGGGTTTTAACGCCGCTAGCCGCGAATTCGCCATAAGCTGCGAATAGCAAAAACAGCGACCGGGCCGGCGTCTTCTTGTAAAAGTCTTCTTGCAAAGCGTTGGGCGCGTACGCGGACGTATCAGCGGAGAGGGATATGGCGGGAAGGGGCGCGGCCAAATTTGGCCCGGCAAGAACAATCGTAGCGGTGGTGTGCGGATTGGCTTTTGGTTGTCTCGGAACAGCAAGCGTCTTTGCCGAAAGCGTGCCGCTGCCGACGCCCGCCCCGCTTCCTAAAACCGGCTCGCCGCCGGCAACGAACGACAGCGCCCCCGCCGACGCGCAGAAGACGCCGAGCTTCTTCCCGTTCTCCCTGCCGTTCGGCAAATCGGGCAGTTCGGACCAAGCGACCGCTTTTGACGACAAGCAGCGCGCGCTGCTCGACCGGATCAGCATGTATCTGTCGAGCGTGCAGACAATGGTCGGGAATTTCGTGCAGATCGGACCCGACGGCAACCGCACCGAAGGCACTTTCTCGATCCAGAAACCAGGCAAGGTGCGGTTCCAGTATAAGCCGCCAAGCCCGACCGACATCATCGCCGACGGCTCGATGGTCGCGGTGCGCGATCGCACGGCTGGCGACGCAGGACACTTATCTGCTGTCGCAGACGCCGCTGCGTTATCTGCTCGCCGACCGCATCGATCTATTGCACGACACCGATGTCGTCAGCATCACCGCCGACGATACATTCGGCAGCGTCGTCATCGAGGAAAAGCAGTTGGCGATCGGCACCACGCGGCTGATGCTGATGTTCGACGCCAAGGATCTGACGCTCAAGCAATGGACCGTCACCGATCCGCAGGGCTTCGATACCACCGTCGCGGTCTATAATCTCGACACTACCAAAAAGCCCGACCCGAACCTGTTCGTCATCAATTATCAGGGCAGTCAGAGCGGGCTCAGCAATCAGTGAATGTGTCATGCTCCGCGAAGCGGGGACATCCGGTGAGCGCGGCGCTGCGGCGTAACTTCCAATCATTTGTGCATATTGGATCATCCGCGGAGCTTGTCATGGGCCGACCGCTTCGGGCCGGCTCCGTTGGCGGATGACACGTTGCAGAATGCTGGTTTAATTACCGGGCGAACCTACATTCACGGCGATGCAAATCAAAATCACAACCTGGAACATCAATTCGGTGCGGCTGCGCATCGATCTGGTCGCCAAATTCATCAAGGCGGCTCGTCCCGACATCATTTGTCTGCAGGAGACGAAGTGTCCGGACGACAGGTTTCCGCTCAAACGCTTCAAGCGGCTCGGCTACGAAAACATCGCGCTCAACGGCCAGAAGGGCTATCACGGCGTTTCCGTGCTGTCGCGGCTGCCGTTCGAGAGCTTCAATATCCAGAGCTTTTGCGGCAAGACCGACTGTCGCCACGTCTCGGCGGTGTTTGGCGAACGTGCCGGACTGCGCGATCCCATCACGGTGCACAATTTCTACGTTCCGGCCGGCGGCGATATTCCCGACCCGGACGTCAATCCGAAATTTGCCCATAAGCTGGCTTTCCTCGACGAAATGCGCGATTGCGCGACGTTGCGGCCGGCGCCGTCCGAGCGCGCGATCCTGGTCGGCGACCTCAACGTGGCGCCGCTCGAACACGACGTCTGGAGCCACAAGCAGATGCTCCGCGTCGTCTCGCACACCCCGATCGAGTGCGAGAAATTCGCCAATGCGCTCGGCGCCGGCGGCTGGGTCGACAGCATGCGCAAGCTCACCCCCGAGCCCGCGAAGCTTTACACTTGGTGGAGTTACCGCTCGCCCGACTGGGCGACCGCCAATAAAGGCCGCCGGCTCGATCATGTCTGGACCTCGCCGATGCTGGCGGATCGCGTCGCCGGGGTTAATATCGCCAGGACCTATCGCGGCGCCGCGCGTCCTTCCGACCACGTTCCGGTCACGGCGACGCTGGAGCTTTGAGCGATGAACGCTTCGAAGAATTGGCGCGGCCAACTCAAATATTGGCACGAACTGGCGCGCGAGCCCGGTCTTACGGTGCTGGTGATCGTCGAAGCGGCGCTGATTTTCCTGGTCATACCGCTGAGCGGAATGGGCGTGCTGCCGGGTCTCGTCCTGCCGGCGATGTTTTTAATTTTGCTGTTCGCGATCATGGCGGTGACCTGGCACAGCCGCATCGCCACCGTCGCCGTTCTTATTGCGGTCATTCTCAGCCCGGTCGGCACGTTTTTTTGGCGCGAGGATCCGACGCCGCTGACGGAGTGGCTGAACTCCGGCGGGCGTTTCCTTGCCATCGCGACGGTCAGCCTCGTGATTGCGGGCGTGGTGTTCGGATCCGGCCGGGTGACCTTTCACCGCGTGCAAGGCGCGGTCGTGCTCTATCTGAATTTCGGGCTGATGTTTTTCATCATCTACCGGCTGCTTGACGATCTGTTGCCGAACGCGTTTTCGGGCCTGCCGCCGACCGGCAAGGAGTTCGGCTCCGGCGCCGCGCTGCTTTATTTCAGCTTTTCGACGCTGACGACATTGGGCTACGGCGATATCCTGCCGGTTCATCCTTTGGCGCGCAACATCGCCAATCTCGAGGCCATCATCGGTCAGCTTTACCCGGCGACGTTGCTGGCGCGGCTGGTCAGCCTCGAAATCGCGCACCGCCGGGAATCGAGAAGAGATTGACGCGCGCCGCTATTGCGGCCCGGTGCCGCGCGCCAGTGCGGCGCGCACGTTCTCCATTTCGCGCGCCCATTGGTCGGCGCGCGAAGCGATCATCTCGCGCAGCCGCTGCGCCGCATCCGGGTAACTCTCGAGCATCTTCAGAAACATCGCCCGCGAGATGCGCAGCACGACGCAATCCTCACGCGCCGTCGCGGTTGCGGGCCGCTGCGTTTCGGCGAGCAGGGCCGATTCGCCAAGCAAGGTACCCGCTTCGGCAACGATCTCGCTGTCGCGCGGCCGTTCCGGCCGCAAAGTGAAAGAGCCGCGCTGGATGACATAGGCGCAGTCGGCGGTCTCGCCAGCCGAAAACAGCATCTGGCCGGCGTCGACCGAATAGCTTTCGCAACCGATGGCGAGGATGCGCAAGGCCGGCGCGCCAAGCCGGCGAAGCACCGGCACCCGCTCCAGGAATGCGATGTCATCCTCGATGGTCATGGCAATCGCCGGTCATGGCACCAATTTGTAGCCGCCGGCCTCGGTGACCAGGATCGCGGGCGCGGCTGCGTCCTTCTCGATCTTCTGCCGTAATCGATAGATGTGCGTCTCCAGCGTGTGCGTGGTCACGCCGGAATTGTAGCCCCAGACCTCCTGCAGCAGCGTCTCGCGCGAAACCGGCCGCTGGCCGGCGCGATACAGGTAACGCAGGATCGAGGTTTCTTTTTCCGTCAAACGGACCTTGTTGCCCTTGGGATTGAGCAGGATTTTCGAGCTCGGTCGAAACGTATAGGGACCGATGGTGAAAACCGCGTCCTCGCTCGCTTCGTGCTGGCGAAGCTGCGCCCGGATGCGCGCCAACAGCACGGCGAAGCGAAACGGCTTGGTCACGTAGTCATTGGCGCCGGACTCAAGTCCCAAAATGGTGTCGGAATCGGTGTCGTGTCCGGTGAGCATGATGATCGGCGCCTTGAAGCCGTTCTTGCGCAGAATGCGCACGGCTTCGCGGCCGTCGATGTCGGGCAGTCCGACATCCATGATGACGAGATCGATCTGTCCCGCCTTGGCGGCTTGCACGCCCTTGCTGCCGTTCTCGACCGCGACGGCCTCGAACTCCTCATGCAGCGACAGCTGTTCCGCCAGCGCGTCGCGCAACTCGGCATCGTCGTCGACAATCAGGATTTTACGCGTATTCGGCATATTTCCGGGCCCCGCAGCCGTGTGGCCGCGCCCCCTGGCGCGGAGTAAGCGGTGAAGGATACAAGAGCAAGCCCCGGTTGGGAATCGGGGCGGTCACGCCATGCGACGGACTTCACTTCGTTCCATCCGCATCCATGCCCGGCCAAGCCGGCGGACGCAGGGTTGGCTGTTCGCCGGCCCGAACGCGCTGCGCGTTGCGCTCGGCCGTGGCGGCATCAAAGCCGACAAGCGTGAAGGCGATGGCGCCACGCCGGCCGGCAGGTTCCATCCGGTCCGGCTGTGGTGGCGCGCCGACCGCCTGCCGCGGCCGCGGACTTTGCTTCCGGTCCGCCGTATCGGCCCGCACGAGGCCTGGTGCGAGGACCCCGCGGATCGTCGCTACAACCGCCCGCTCCGCAAGTCGGCCAATGAACCAGGCGACCGGCTGCGCCGCAGCGACGGTCTCTATGACCTGATCATCGAGATCGACCACAACACGCGGCCCCGTGTCGCGGGGCGCGGCAGCGCCGTTTTCATTCACGTCGTCCGCGAGGGCTATGGTCCGACGGCTGGCTGTATAGCGTTGAAACGAAACGACCTTATGCGGCTGCTGACCAGGCTCACGCGCAAGACAAGAATCATGGTTCAGTCCTAGCCCTTTACAGCGCGGGTCCCAAAGATCGCGGTACCGACCCGCACATGGGTGGCACCGAAAGCGATTGCCGTCGGATAATCCGCGCTCATCCCCATCGAAAGCAGCTTTAACCCGTTGCGGCGGGCGATTTTGGCTGTCAGTGCGAAATGCGGCGCCGGCGCCTCGTGCTGCGGCGGAATGCACATCAGGCCCGAAATGGTCAGCCCATGACGGTCGCGGCAGGCGGCGATGAAGGCGTCGGCCTCACCGGGCAGCACCCCGCTTTTTTGCAGTCTCCGCGCCGGTATTGATCTCGGCGAATAGAATCGGATGGCGGCCCTGCCTGGCGATTTCCTGGCCGAGCGCTTCGGCGAGGCTGTCCCGGTCGACCGAATGGATGGCGTCAAACAGCGCCACCGCGTCTTTGGCCTTGTTCGATTGCAGCGAGCCGACCAGGTGCAATTCGAGGCCGTTATGCCGCGCCAACACCGCCGGCCATTTGGCCTTGGCTTCCTGCACGCGGTTTTCGCCGAAAATACGCTGGCCGGCCGCGATCACGGACTCGATCGCATCGGCCGCGAAGGTCTTCGATACCGCCACCAGCGTCACGGTCGCGGGATCGCGCCCAGCATCGCGGCAGGCTGTCGCGATCTCCTCGCGCACGCTCGCAAGAGCCGCTGCGGAATTCATGCTTTCCATTTCATCAACGCCTGCGCAAAAGCTCAAATTTTAGCGAACGCGAGAAGCCGTCTTTTACGCCTGTCCGCTATTTTGCAGACCGGGGTAGGGGAATTATGGATGTCGGACTGCCAGACAAAGTCTCATAAATCGACGCTGCGCAACAAGCCGATCCTGAGCATTCGCGTCCGGCTGATCCTGCTTGCGATTCTGGCGATCGCGCCGCTGATGCTGGAGCGCGTCCATGGCCTCGAACAGGCGCGCGCCAACCGCACCGAAAGCGCGCACACCGAAGTCGTCGACCTTGCCCGCCATGGTGTCGAGGCTCAGCGCGAGGTCATCTATTCGGTTCGCGCACTCCTGCAAATCGTATCGCGCGTCTATGCGCGGGCGCCGCTCGACCCGTCGAGCTGCAACCAATACATCACCGACCTGACGACCAATATCCCGTGGATCCGCGACCTTTCCATCGCATCGCCCGACGGCCGCATCAAATGCTCGACGCAGCCCCTGGCGATCGGGTTGAACGTCTCCGACCGCGCGCATTTTCAGGATGCGCTTGAACTCGCGCGAATTCGCGCTCAGCGATTATCTGATCAACCGGCTCAATCAGGTGCCGAGTCTGGTCGCGACCTTTCCCATCGTCACCGATGACGGCTCCGTCAAGGGCGTCGTGCTCGCGGTGATCAACCTGCAATGGATCGCCGATCTCGCCGCCACGGCCGCGCATCATTCCGGCGCTTCGGTCTTGCTGCTTGACGGCAGCGGCGACCTCATCGCCGGCTCCGCCGATCAGCAAGCTTTTGTCGGCAAGCGCTTCGCCGGCTACGCCTTGACGAAGGAGATGCTCGCCAACGACGACGGCACCATGACGGCCCCCGGTTTCGACGGCGTGCAGCGCATCTTCGCCTATGTCCGGGTGCCGTGGACGCAAGCCCGCCTTGCCGTCGGTCTCGACGAATATGCCGTGCACAGCGGCATCGATCGCGAGATCGATCTCGCCTACCTGCAGCTCGGCGTGTTCGGCCTGTTCGTTCTCATCCTGGCATGGTTCGGCGGCGAACAGCTGGTGGTGCGCCCGATCAGGTCACTGGTCCGCACCGCCGCGCGGTTCGGCCGCGGCGATCTGCATGTGCGCGCGGCGCACGAGCCCTGGGTCGCCGAGTTTGCGCCGCTCGCCGCCGCGCTCGACGACATGGCGGCCAAGCTCGCCGCCCGCGAAGAGGAACTGCAGATCGCCAATCAGCACCTCGAGGAACTGGCGAGCCTTGACGGCTTGAGCGGGCTCGCCAACCGCCGCGGCTTCGATCGCGAGATCGAGCGCGCCTGGCAGGCTGCGAGCGAACGCTCCGAGCCGATTGCGCTGATGATGGTGGATATCGATCACTTCAAGATGTTCAACGACCGCTACGGCCACGTCGCCGGCGACACTTGCCTGCGCGCGGTCGGCGAGACACTGTCGCTGGTTTCGCTTGAGGAGGCGGTGCTCGTTGCCCGCTACGGCGGCGAGGAGTTCGCGCTGCTGTTGCCCGGCCTCACTATCGAACGCGCCAGAGTGCTCGCCGAGGAGGCGCGCAGGACCGTCGAGGACCTCCTCATCAATCATTCGGAATCGCCCTGCGGTCACGTCACCGTCAGCATCGGAGTGGAGTCCATCGTGCCGGAGAGCTATCAGACGTCCGCCGATCTGGTCGAAGCGGCCGACCGCGCGCTTTATGATGCCAAGCGGCGCGGCCGCAATAAAGTCGTCACTCACGCCGCCATCCTGCTGAGCGCGGCGTCCTGATCGCGCTTCAGGATTTTCTCTTTTTACGCTTAGTCTTGTTTGATTTTTTGGGCGGTGGCGCCCAGATCATGCCTTCGAGCTTCATGCCGTCCGGATCGGTGAAATAGACGGCGTAATAATTGCGGCCGTAATACTCTCCGGGCGGATCGACGATATTCATATCGTTGGCTTCGAGAAAGGCGCCGAGTGCATCGACGTCGTTACGGCTCGCGAGCTCGAAGGCGTAATGGTGAAAGCCGATATCGCCTTTGCGGTATTTGTGCTTCCTGCCTTGCGCGTCGGCGGCGGCGATCCACAACAGGGTCTTGCCGTTGCTCCAGCCCGCCATGTCGTCATAGTCGTGCTTGAGCTTGAAGCCGAGGAACTTTAGCAGCTTGCCGTAATAGGCTTTCGAGCGGGCGAAATCGCCGACGCTGAGAACCAGGTGGTCGATGCCGACGACGCGAGGCATGGCGTAATTCCGGCTGACGCGTTAGATATAACCGGCAACGCCATGCCGCGCACTTTATTCGACAAGATCTGGGACTTTCACTGCGTCGGCCAGCGCACGGACGGCCGCGATCTGCTCTATATCGACCGGCATGTGCTGCATGAACTGCACGCTCACCACGCCTTCGCCCGACTGCAAAAAGAGCGGCGGCCGGTGCACCGGCCCGATCTGACCTTCGCGGTGCAGGATCACACGGTCGCGACCGCGGCCGGCCGCAGCGACGACACCAATCCGTCCGGAACGGCCTTCATCAAGGCGATGCGCGACGGCTGCCGGGAGAACGGCATCAGGCTGTTCGACATCGACGATCCCGAACAGGGCATCTCTCATGTGGTGGCGCCGGAGCTCGGCATCGTCCTGCCGGGCGCCACCCATGTGGTGCCCGACAGTCACGCCAGCACGGTGGGCGGCGTCGGCGCGCTGGCTTTCGGCTGCGGGACGAGCGAACTGGCGCACATCCTCACCACCCAGGTCATGGCGCTCAAGCGGCCCAAACGCATGCGAGCGCGGCTCGACGGCCGGCTCGGCGCGCATGTCAACGCCAAAGACGTAGCGCTGCGGCTTATCGCCGACCTCGGGGTTGCCGGCGCGCGCGGCTATGCCGTCGAATATGCCGGCGCCGCCGTCCGCGCGATGCCGATGGAGCAGCGCATGACACTGTGCAATCTCAACATCGAGATGGGCGGCCGGTCGGGTTTTGTTGCGCCTGACGACACGACATTCGCCTGGCTCGACGGCCGGCCCTATGTGCCGCAGGGGGCGATGTGGGATCGCGCGCTCAGCTATTGGCGCGCGTTGACGACAGACGACGATGCAGCGTTCGATCGCGAGGTGACGCTCGATTGCGCCAACCTGGAGCCGCAAATCACCTGGGGCACCGACCCGAGCCAGGTCGTCGATATATCCGGCCGGGTCCCCGAGACGACCGCAGTCGAGCCAAGCCGCCGCGCCGCCGCGGAAAGCGCCTTCGCCTATATGGGCCTCAAGCCGGGAACGCCGTTGATCGGACTGCCGGTCGATCGGGTCTTTATCGGCTCATGCACCAATAGCCGGCTGCCGGATTTACAGGCCGCCGCCGCGGTCGCGCGCGGCCGTCGCGTCGCCGCGGGCGTCGTCGCCATGGTCGTGCCCGGCTCATCAAGCGTGAAGCGCGAGGCGGAAGCAGCGGGGCTCGATCGCGTATTCCGCGACGCCGGTTTTTTCTGGGGCGAATCCGGCTGCTCGATGTGCGCCGGCGGCAACGGCGACCGTGGCCAGCCTGGCGAGCGTTGCGTGTCGACGACAAATCGTAATTTCGAAAATCGCCAGGGGCCGAACGTGCGCACGCATTTGGCGAGCCCGGCGACCGCTGCCGCGACCGCGATCGCCGGCCGCATTGCCGATGTGCGGCAATTGCTGGCGGGAGCGGCGTGATGCAGCCGTTTATCAGCCATACCGGCATTGCCGCGCCGCTGTTGAAAGACGACATCAACACCGACCAGATCGCGCCGATCATGCATTCGCGCAGCCTCAAGGAGGATTACCAGGCGACGCTTTTTCACCGCGCGCGCCGCCGCGAGGATGGCACCGAAGATCCTGATTTCGTTCTCAACAAACCGCAATTCCGCGCCGCCGGCATTTTGGTGACAGGCCACAATTTCGGCGCCGGCTCCTCGCGCAAATCCGCAGTGTGGAGCATGATCGCCAACAACATCCGCGCCATCGTCGCCAGGAGCTTTGCAGACATCTATCGCGAGAATTGCCTGCAGAATGGCGTGTTGCCGGCGGTGCTCGGGGCGGCGGATGCGGACGCCTTCATCGCACGCGTTGTCGCCGCGGACGGCAAAGCGCCTTTTACGGTCGATCTGGTGATGCAGCGCATCAGCGGGCCAGGCGGCGGCGATGTCGGCTTCGAGTTCGCTGCCGCCGATCGCACGCGGCTGCTCGAAGGTCTCGACGATATCGGGCTTACGCTCAAGCACATGGATGACATCGTCGGCTGGGAAGAGCGTACGGCCAAGGCGCAGCCGTGGCTGCAGGATGTGTGCGATAGCCGGCGCTGAGCGTTCGCCGTTCAGCATTTATGAAAATATTTGTAGATCTCCGGCGCCTGCATCCAGCGGATCGTCAAGAACTCGAGACCGCCCTGCTGATTGATCCAGTCGCGGATGTCCTCGGGATAGGCCTTCCACAATTGGTCGGTGGCAAACTGCATTGTCGCCAGGTGGAAACCGAAGGAAGCGCTAGGCGTGACGCAAATGTCCCGGCGCGGAATGTAACCGAGCAGAATGGTGCATGCGGACAAGCAGGGACCGGAAACCCGCACATTCACGCCTTGCAGAGCGAGCTTTTCCCATCGCGCCTGATACATGAAGACGAAGCCGCCGCGGTCGTTATTGATGTCGATTGTTTCCGCGCTTGCGGCTGAGGTGACGAGGGATAGAATACCGGCCAACAAGGACTGCCAAACTTTCATAGCGGGCTCCGTGTCTCCTTATTTTTATTCGAAGCCCGCGGTGGGGCAAGCCGCATGAAGGGAGGCGCTCAGGTGAACGCACGCAAAAAATTCAAGGCGATCATGGCGGGCAAGCGGCTCGTGCTGATGCCTGGCGCCTACGACGGCCTGTCGGCGCGCATCATGGAGGCGGAGGGTTTTGAGGCCATTTGCGCCGGCGGTTACGCCGCCATCGGCTCGATGCTGGCGCAGCCCGATATGGGCCAATCCAATATGCGCGACTATGCCGAGCATTACGCGCGCATCTGCGGAGCCGTAGATATTCCCGTCTATGTCGACGCCGATACCGGATTTGGCGGGGTCAACAATGTGCGGCAGATGGTGCGCGCTTTCGAGGCCGCGGGCGTCGCCGGGGTCTTCATCAGCGACCAGGTCTTTCCCAATCGCTGCGGCTATCTGCCGGGCAAACAGGTGATCCCGGTCGAACAGATGCTAGCCAAGGTCAAGGCCGCGCTCGACGCCCGGCGCGATCCGGATTTCTTCATCGCCGCGCGCACCGACGCCACGGGCGTCGATGGCCTCAATGCGGCGATCGGGCGCTGCCAACTTTTCATGGACGCCGGCGCGGACATGGCCAAACCCATGGGGGTCGATGCGATCGAGGATATCAAACGCGTCATACGTGAAGTCGGTGGGCCGCACATGGCGACACTGTCGCAGGCGGCCGGTCTGAAGCGAAGGAGCCTGGAGGAGCTGGCGGCGGCCGGTGTCGTGGCCGCGACATTTCCCTCAATTGCGCTGTTTGCCGCCGCGCATGCCGTCCGCAATGTGCTGCGTATCCTCAAGCGCGAGAATTCGCTGACCGCGACATTCGATCATCTGCTGCCGCTTGAGGACTATTACGAGCTGGTCGGGCTCAAGGCGCTGTTGGCGCGTGAGAAAAGCTACGACAAGGCGGCTGCGACGCTGGCTCACAAGCGGGCGGCTGAGTAGCCGGAGCAGTCCAGCTCTCGAGAGGGTGCCCAAAAAGAAAGGGGCCGGCTACGAGCCGGCCCTTCCCCCATACAAAGCGTATAGCAGCTACCCTTTTGTGACGACCGGCGGTGGGGCCTTACCCTTGCCGACGTCAGCGCAGCCGGCGATGCTGAGGAGAGCCAACACCGCGGCCGTTGCTAGAGCGAGCTTTTTCATGAATAACTCCCCCTTGTCATGACACTCTTAACCATACAGAGGGGGCCAGCCGGCCTCTAGTGCTGAAAAGCCACAGTCGCGAACTGAATCGACAAAGACCACAGTTCCACGGCGTTCGGCGTTAAGTTTTGGGTAAGGACCCCGGCCAAATCGGCCCCGCGGTGCCGCCTTAGGTCAGCAGTCCCGGCCGGGTCGACCAGATCGCCATCAGGAATGTTGGGGCGTGCCTTTCCGGCGCACAGAATTGGTCGGCTAGCGTTGCAAATATGCCGCACGGCAGAAATCAATCGTCCTTGCCGAACATTTGCCACCGGGCAAAGGCCAATTATTGCTACCATTAGCGCCACTGGATGCGATGGACCGGCCCGAATCGCGCGGACGAGCGCGATCGGAGAGGTCAATCGCAGGACCGGTTGCCTCTATAGTTTGTTGTGGCAGTCGGAGGACACCATGAAGCACCCGCTGAGCGGCCGTCGCCGTCACTTTTGGCTGGCGGGCCTTCTGGTCATCGCTGCGCTGGCCGGGCTTCTCGCCGGGCTTGCCACGGCCGGCGCGCAGGACACCGCCAAGAGACAGATTGTCCGGGCCCCCGGCGCCAAGACGTCCGTCGTCACCACCGGCGCGGGCGCGTATTACATCGAATTCCGCTCGCGCTACGCTTGGGATTACGGCCACACCTATATCGTTCACGGCCGGGTCGGCGAGGCGCCGACCCACGACAGCGTTGCCGGACTCTCGCCGGTCGGCGACGACGCGACGGCCTGGGTGATCGGGCACTACGTGCCGGTCCCCGCCGAGACCGGTTGGACCGACGGCGACCTCGAGGACAAATACATTACGTCGCGCTATCGCGTGCTGATGGACAAGGACCAGTACGATCGCGTGGTGGCCCATATCAAGGAGCTGCAGGGCCAGTCGCATATGTGGAGCGCTGAACTCTATAACTGCAACGCCTTCGTCGCCGACATCGCCAAGTATATGGGACTGTCGGTGCCGTCATCGACGCTGATATATCCGAAGATCTTTGTCAGCCATCTTCGCCTGCTCAATACCGGCCATCCGGACGCCAACGACACGCTGGTCAGCGACAACGTCAAGGAAATGAGCAATCCGACGCGCGACGGCCGCGCGATGATCGTCAATCACGTCTACACGATCGGCCCGGATGGCACGCCGCGATCCGCGGTCGCTGCTGGAGCGCCGACCGCCGCCCCGAAAGTGACGATCGGTTCGCTCAGGGTGTCGAACAGCAAGACGCCGGGCTCGACCGCGCCATCCCCCTAATCGACGGACGAAACGTGCCAGCAACAAAATTGAGCATGATTGCCGCGCTCGCGGTTGGCTTTGCGCTTTCCGCCTGTGCTACGAATCCGTCGTCGCAGTCGCCACTCGCCGCCTCGGGAACGCCCGGCGCCGCGATAAGCGTCGGCGAGCGCGATCTTACGCCGCAAGAAAAGAAAGCGATCGTCGACGCGGTATCGCAATCGCTGCGCGATCCGGGATCGGCGAAATACAAATGGACCAAGTTTCCGCTGGTTGTGACCGAGGACTCGGTCAATTACTGCGCCACCGTCGACGCCAAGAGCCCGTATCCGGCCTATAACGGCAAGCAAGCCTACATCGTCGAAGCGAAGGTCGTGGGTGGCCACGTGACGGGCGCCGTCATGGGGCTGATTGCCGGCGGCAAGGACGCGACGATCGTCGCCAATATGTGTGCCAAGTACGGCTTGGATCCCAACAAGGCGATATAAAGCCCCGGCGCCTTAGGAAGCCGGCGTCCATTCTTCGACGCTGGCGCCGGCAAGCGATTGCACGCGCGCTTCGTCAGCCGCGAGCTCGCGGGCCGGGCCGGAATAGACCACGTGACCGTCATCGAGCACGTAAGCGTGGTCGGCGACTTCAAGGCTCATGCGCACGTTCTGCTCGACCAGCAGGACCGAGATACCCTCGTCGCGCATCTTCGCCACGATGCGAAAAACTTCGCGCACGATCAGCGGCGCCAGCCCCTGCGAGGGTTCGTCGAGAATGAGCAGCTTCGGATTGAGCAAAAGCGCGCGCCCGATCGACAGCATTTCCTGCTCGCCGCCGGACAGCTGGCGGCCGCGGTTCGACTTGCGCTCCTGCAGCCGCGGAAACAGCTGATAGATGCTGGCGGGCGTCCACGGCCCCGGCCGCTCGAGCGGCACCAGAAGATTCTCGTCGACGGTGAGATTGGGAAAAATCTTGCGGCCTTCCGGCACGTAGCCGACGCCGAGCGCGGCGACGCGAAAGGGCGGCCAACCTGTCGTGTCGGTGCCGAAGATGCTGACCCGGCCCTCGCGCGGCGGCGTGAGCCCCATCAGGCTGCGCAATGTCGTGGTCTTGCCGGCGCCGTTGCGGCCAAGCAGCGCCGTCACCTGGCCTTCGGCGGCTTCGAGGCCGATACCGTGCAGGATATGGCTCTTGCCGTAATAGGTCTGCAGCCCTTCGGCGATCAACGCTGCGGTCATGCGGCTCTACTCATGCGGCAACTCACGCGGCCTGCCCCAGATACGCGGTCTGCACCGCCTTATTGGCGGCGATTTCCGGCGGCGTGCCGTCGGCGAGGAATTTGCCCTGATCGAGCACCATGATGCGGTCGGCGAGGTGAAACACCACGCGCATGTCATGCTCGATCAGGACGATGGTCAGCTTGGAGTCCTTGTGCAGGCGGCGGATCAATTGGGTTATCTCGTAGGTTTCCTGGTCGCCCATGCCGGCGGTTGGCTCGTCGAGCAAGAGCAGGCGCGGTTTGAGCGCCAGCGCCATCATGATCTCGCAGGAGCGTTGATCGCCATGCGCCAGCTCGCCGACCTGGCGATCCGCTTTGCCGCTAAGCCCGCCCATGTCGATCAGCTCGCTGACGCGACTTTGAATGTTGCCGTTGTCGGCCTCCGACAGCCAGGGCCGCAAGCGCAGCCCGGAGGCGACCTCCACCGCGATGCGCAGATTTTCCCGCACCGACAGTTCGGGGAACACTTCGGTGACCTGAAACGTGCGCGCCATGCCTCTCCAGACCCGGCGCGCGGGCAGCAGATCGGTGACGTCCTGGTCCTCGAAGAAGATGTGGCCCGAGGTCGGCGTGAAGAAGCCGGTGATGAGATTGAAAAAGGTGGTTTTGCCGGCGCCGTTCGGGCCGATGATGGCGCGCAATTCCCCCGGCGCGACCGTCATCGAAATATCGTTGACGGCAATCAGGCTGCCGAAATGCTTTGATACGTTCTTGACCTGCAACAGGCTCACGATACCGCCTTTCGCCGAATGATCCCGAGTACGCCGCGCGGGAAGAATAGCACGACAAGCACGAAGAACAGGCCGATAAACGACATCCAGTTCTCCGTCTCGCTGGAGATGTAATCCTGCAGCACCAAAAAGATCGCCGAACCGATCAGCGGCCCCCAGAAGCTGCGCATGCCGCCCAGCACCGCCATGATGACGAAATTGCCGGACTGATCCCAGCGCAAGGCGCGCGGATCGACGAAGTCATTCATCAGCGCGAACAGCGTCCCGGCGATGCTGACGAAGAAGCAGGATACCACCCACGACATCCAGATGTGCCAATCGACCGGAATGCCGAGAAACCGCGCGCGCCGCTCGTTCTCGCGGATCGCCAAGAGCGTGCGGCCGAACGGCGAGCGCAACAGGAACGCCATCGCCGCGGCGCATATCCCGAATATCGCCACCACGAAATAATAGAACGCCTTGTTGTTGTTGAGGATGTCGATGGTGGTGAAGCCGAGATCGAGCGGCACCCGGTGCCAGGCGCTGACCCCGTCGTCGCCGCCGGTCAGCGAGAACCATTGAAAGGCGATGAAGTAGAACACCTGGCCGAAGGCGATGGTGCACATGGCGAAATAGACGCCGCGCAGCCGCGCGATCATCGGGCCGATCACCGCCGCCGCCATCGTGCCAAGGACGATGCCGACCAGCATGCCGAGCGGCGTGCTCGGGTAGACGTATTTGATGGTCAGGGCCGTGCCGTAGGCGCCGAGGCCGAAATAGGCGGCGTGGCCGAACGACAGCACGCCGGTATAGCCGAGCAGGAAATTCAGCGCCATCGCCGCCAGCGCGTAGATCACCACGCGGGTGCCAAGCTCGACATAGCTGCCGATCATCGGCAGCCAGAATGGCGCGCTGAGAAGGAACGCCCAGACCAGAATATCGCCGGCCCGCTTGTCGAATTTCATCAGAAGCGCCCCTCTTCGCCCAGCAGGCCGCGCGGCCGCACGATCAGCACCGCCGCCATCATCACGTACATCACCGCCTCGCTCGCCGAAGGCAGGAAGACCGTCGTGACGCCGGAGACGACGCCGATGAGGATGCCGCCGACGAGCGTGCCTGGCAGCGAGCCCAGTCCGCCGACGATGATGGCGATGAAGCTCGGCATGATGAGGTTGTCGCCGACGGTCGGCTGCAATCCCAGCATGCCCGAGGCCAGCACGCCGGCCAGCCCGGCCAGATAAATGCCGAGACCGAAATTCAGGTTGCGCAGCACGCGCACATTGACGCCGAGCACCGAGACGGTCTCGAGATCGAGCGTTCCGGCGCGGATACGGACGCCGAGCCGCGTGTAATTGAGGATGAGGAAAAGTCCGCCCACCGCCGCCGTCACCAACAGCACCATGAACACGCGGTAGCCGGTGAGGAAGAAATACTGATAGCTGAGCGGGCGCGAGAGCCAGCTCGGAATCTGAAAGGGCAGGCTCTGCGCACCCCAGATGAAGCGGGTGCCGTCCTCGATCATGAACGCCAAACCGAAAGTCAGCAGCAGGCTGTAGAGCGGATCGCGGCCGTAGAGCCGGCGGATCAGCACGCGCTCGATCAGGATGCCGATAAAGGCGGTCAGGATAGGCGACGCGATGAGCGCACCCCAGAAACCCAGATAGGGAATGAGCGTGTAGGCGAGATAGCCGCCGATCGCCAAAAAGCCGCCGTGGGCGAAATTGATGACGCCCGACAGATTGAGGATGAGCGAGAGGCCGAGCGCCATCAGCGCGTAAAACGCGCCAATGATGAGACCGTTGAAGACGTTGAATAAAACAAGCTGTGTCATACGCGAAGCAACGTCATCCCCGTCCGCCGATCACGCCATCATTTTCGCTGGCGCGAGTGCGGCCCCATTCCCCGGACATCGCTTGTAAACCCCTCAACCCGCCCCGGCATTCCGGACGCCACCGTGAAGCGGCGCCCGGTCTGTTCATAACATCAAGCGGGCCAGCTTTGAAACTGACCAGACCTCAAGCCGTCCAATTTCAGGCCGGCCAACCTCATGACGGCCACGTCATTTTGCAACCGGTCCCATCGACCGAAAGCGCCGCCTGGTCGCCCTTGACCAGCTGGCTGACCTTAAACAGGTCTTCCTTGTCGCCGCCCGCCGGCGCCGGCTGCGATTTGCCGACGAACAGCGTGGGCATGAGCTGATTGTCGCCGATGCGGTAATACGGATCGTTCGGCATCAGCGCTACTTCCGGCGGCAGCACTAGGCCCTGCATCGCCTTGGCCATCTTGACCGCGTCGAGCGATTTCGCCTTCTCGGCGGCGAGCTTGCAGGTATTGATCGCCGCGTAGCCGAACCAGGTGCGCGCGGTCGGCACGTTGCCGCCGGTACCGCTTGCGGATGTCGGCGACGAACTGTTCCACGTGCGGCACGCCGGGCTGCTTCCAGTACCATTCGAAAACCCAGTCGCCGAACAATGCTTCCGGCGGCAGGCCCTTGTTCACTTCAAGCTCCTGCTGCGCGCCCGCGATATGGATTTTCTGGTTGAGGCCGAACTGCACTGCCTGCTTGAGGCAGTTGATCATGTCATCGCCGGCAAGCAGAAGGATGATCGCGTCCGGATTGGTGGACTGCGCCTTGATCAGGTTGGCCGAAAAGTCGGTGGTGCCGAGCGGCGTGTAGTCTGCGCCGAGCTCGGTGCCGCTGGCGGTCGTGAGACTGGCCTCGAAGCCCTTCTGCAGCGCATGGCCGAAGGCGTAGTCCGTGGTGATGAAGTACCATTTCTTGCCGTAGGCATCGAGCAGCACCTTGGAGACCGAGTTGGTTTCCATGCGCGTCGTGTTGCAGACGCGGAACACGTTCCAGTGGCACTGCGTGCCGGTGACGCTGTCGGTGTGGCCGCCCGGGCACGATGTGAAAGACGCCCTTTTGGTTGCTTTCGTTCGCCATCGCTTGCGCGAGCGCCGAGTTGATATTGCCGATCAGGAAGTTGACCTGATCGCGGTCGATCAGCTTGTCGGCCTTTTGCACCGCGGTTGCGGTATCGCCGCTGGTGGAGTCTTCGACCAACAATTGGACCTGTGCGTCCCAGGATGCCGTTGTTGGCGTTGATCTGGTCGACGGCGAGTTGCGCGCCGATCAATTTCGTTCTTGCCGAGCGCGGCGAAGGAGCCGGTCAGCGGATTGTCGAGCCGATTTTGATCGGCTCGTCGGCAAGCGACTTCACCACAAATGGGCTGGCGACTTGCATGGCGCCGAGCGCGAGCCCGGCCTTGAGTATCGTCCGCCGTTGCACGGGGACGCTGACTAAATCCTTGGACATTCAATTCTCCCTGAAGCTGTTTTGTCGCGGTGTTGGTCGTTGAAGGCTGCGATCTATGGCCAAATGCCCCTGTTTATTCAATCAAACGAATGTCGCATTACGGCGCGAAAAGCAAACGTGAAAGCGGCTCTGGGCTGCTTGTGCGCGGCCGCGACGCCCTTTTTTAGCCATTGCCGAGCGGCTGTCGCCGGCTCGGCGGCGAAATTAACCCAAACGCGTAAAGTTGGGCGATCGCCCTGCGAGGTGAGACAATGCGCCGCGCTTTTAGGCGCCGGATATATCCGTTAAGGCGCCTGTACTAAGGGCCACGCGCTAGGGCGTCGCGTACATTGTTTTCGCGTCGGCGGTGAAAGCTTTGCGCGAATCCGGATCGAGATAAAACATGTGGCCGCCGCGATAGAGTTTCAGCTCGGTGCGCTCTTCGCCCTCGAAAGCGGGAAGGTGTTCGAGCACGTAGCGCGACACCGCGTAGGGCGTGACCATGTCGCTGTAGCCGTGCGCGATCATCAGGCGGAATGACGGCGTGAGCGCGAGCAGAACGCGCAGATCGTCGGCGACGCTCGGCTGGCCGTGGTCGCGCTCCCAATCCCATTTGCCCGAGATGTCGGCCGCCAACAGGTTGTAGGTCATGTCGGTCTTAAAGCCGAGCTCGTCGCGCGCGTAGCCGACGAATGCGCTGCCATAGCCGCGGATGACGCCATCAAGGATCGGATCGGGGCCGCGCGCCACCGGCGTCTCCGGATAGGGATCGTCGGAGGCAAAGGTCACGTCGTAATGGCTGGCGATCTTGTGGTCGCCCAAGTCGAGATTCTTGACATAGTCGTCGTGGATGAAGCCCCGCGTTTCGGCCACCGCATCGGGCGTCAACCCGGTGATATCGGCAACACGCGCATAAAATGCCTTGGCCGCGTCGCCCTGCGGCGGCGGTCCGGCAAGCGTCGTCAGGTAATCGGTCAGCGCGAAATGTTCCGCCTGCGCCAGCGCGTCCTGGCTGAACTTGCCTTTACGCTCGAGTTGCGCCGCGGCGAGCGACGGCAATTGCAGCGCGGCGCCGAGCGCGAAACGGTCGCCGCCGAACTGAAACGCGCCTTCGAGCACCGGCGACAGCATGAGGACGCCGGACGCCATGATGCCCTGATCGCTCTCCAGCACGCGCGCGACCTTGGCGGCGCGGAAGCCGCCATAACTTTCGCCGAGAATGAATTTCGGCGACGTGGCGCGGCTGTTCCTGGCGACATAGAGCGCGATCGCTTTCGCCATGGATTGGGCATCGGCGTGCACGCTCCAGAAGGCGCTGCCGCCGTCCGGCTTGGCCGCGCGGCTCCAGCCGGTGCCGACCGGATCAATCAGAACGAGATCGGTGAAGGCGAGCCAGGTGTCGGGATTATCGATCAAGCGGACATCGGAGCCGTCGTGGCCGTTCATGCCGAGTGCAGCCACACGCGGACCGACCAGACCGAGATTAAGGAATGCCGACGCGGCGCCCGGCCCGCCGTTGAAGACGAAAGTCACAGGCCGCGCCGCCGGATTGGCGGTTTTCGCCACATAGGCCGTATAGAAGATCGCCGCCGCGCGCTCCCCCGATTGATCGAACAGCGGTAACGTTCCGGCGGTTGCCGTATAGGCGAGCTTGCCCGACGGCAGATCGACGCTGTGTTCGGTGACGGCGTCGGCCGGCAACAGCGAAAGCACGCCGGGGCCGTTCTGGTCTTGATGTCCGGCCTGCTGCGGGCCGTTGTCCTGCCGATTTCACGTCTTGCCGATTTAAATGTTCGCCGCCTTCGCCGCGACCCGGATGATCCTGCGCAACGGCGGCGCTCGCGCCGGCCACAAACGCGAACGCAATCAACAGACGGCGAAAATCACACATTGTCGCTTTCCGGCCAGTATCGCTTGCCGCCCATTGTCGCTTCCCGCGTTGGCAACGCGCGCGGCGTCTTATTCGAGTTCAATGCCGCCCTCGATCTCAATCGCAAGTCCGGCGCCTTCGACCGTCAGCGTCATTTTGGCCGGCAATGCTTCGTTTCCCTTCAGCCGTCCGTCGGCGACCGATTTTCGTATCGCCTGCTCGATCTCACGCTGCGAGGTAATACCGACCTTTTTGAGGAATTTGCGCACACTGACGTTGAATACATCTTCGTTCATGATCGCCTCGCAAAAGTGCCGGAAAGATGGCTGTCCGCGATGCATCCTATCGGATCGCGTGGTTGGCAAACATGCCGCCAGCGCCGGGGCGAAGCGCGGCCGAGCCGGTGGACAACGCCGATAAGATCGGGGAAGTTCGGCCCCTTCCGGCCCCTAACAGCATAAGTGCGGGCCTGCAAAAACTCGCCCGGCAACAAACCGGCATTGGAGACGCACGTAATGCCCATTCCTAGCGCTTCCAAAGCTCTTGCCCGCTTCACGGTGCTCGATCTCACCCGCGTGCGCTCAGGACCCACCTGCGTGCGCCAGCTCGCCGACTGGGGCGCCAATGTCATCAAGATCGAGATGCCGCCAGGCGCGGAAGAGCCGATGGGCGGCCCGCGCGAGGGCGGCGACTTTCAGAACCTGCATCGCAACAAACGCAGCATGACGCTCAATCTGAAAAAGCCCGAAGGGCTCGCCGCCTTCAAGCGCATGGTCAAGAAAGCCGACGTCGTGGTCGAGAATTTCCGTCCCGACGTCAAAAAACGTCTCGGCATCGATTACAAAGCGCTGGCCAAGATCAATCCGCGTATCGTCTATGCCAGCATTTCGGGGTTCGGCCAGGACGGGCCCTACGCCAATCGCCCCGGCTTCGATCAGATCGCGCAGGGCATGGGCGGATTGATGTCGATTACCGGCCTGCCGGGGCAGGGGCCGGTGCGCGTCGGCATCCCTGTCGCCGATCTCAGCGCCGGCATATTCGCCTCGCTCGGCATCCTGGTCGCGCTGCTTGAGCGCGAGAAATCGAAAAAGGGTCAGCACATCACGACGTCGCTGCTGCAGGCGCAGATTTTCATGCTCGACTTCCAGGCCGCGCGATACCTGGTGCAAGACGAGGTGGCGAAACAGGCCGGCAACAATCACCCGACCAGCATTCCGACCGGAGTCTTCAAGACCAAAGACGGCCATATCAACATCGCCGCCACCGGACAGCGAATTTGGGAACGGTTCTGCGAGGCCATTGAGGCAAAGGCGCTGCTGCAGAATCCGAACTATCAATCTGGCGCCTCGCGTTCGGCGCATCGCGACGCGCTCAATGCCGAGATCGGCAGTTATCTTGGCGGCCGCAGCAGCGCCGAGTGGATCGATCGCCTCAATCAGGCCGGCGTGCCATGCGGGCCGATCTATGCGATCGACCAGATGTTCGCCGATCCGCAGGTCGAGCATCTGCGCATGGCGCAGAGCGTGACCAAAAGGGATAAAAGCAAGATGCGGCTCGTCGCTCAGCCGGTTACACTGTCGCGCACCCCGTCGCGCCTGGCGGTGCGGCCGCCGGAACTTGGCGAGCATACTAATGCGGTGCTCAAGGAATTCGGTTTCAGCGCGCGCGACATTGCGGCGCTGCACAAGGCCAACGCCGTTTGAAGATTTCAAGCGAGCTTCGCGAAATGACGCAAACCGACAAGATGCTCTCGCGCAAGGAAGGCGGCGTCGGCATCGTGACCTTCAACAATCCTGAGCGGCACAATGCGGTGTCACTGGAAATGTGGGAGGCGACCACAAGCATGCTCAACGCCTTTGAATTCGACAACGACATCCGCGTCGTGGTGCTCACCGGCGCCGGCGGCAAAGCCTTCGTGTCCGGCGCCGACATATCGAAATTCGGCAGCGAGCGCGCCACCATCGAAGCAGTGCGCGCCTATAATACGAAGACCGACGCAACCTATGCCAGCATCGCCGAATTCCCCAAGCCGACGATTGCCATGATCAACGGCTATTGCATCGGCGGCGGGCTTGGGCTCGCCACCTGCTGCGATTTGCGCATCGCTTCCGACAATTCTCGCTTCGCCGTGCCGGCGGCGAAGCTCGGTTTGGGCTACGGCTATTCCGGTCTGAAGCGGCTCGTCGACGTTGTCGGGCCGTCGTTCGCCAAGGAGATTTTCTACACAGCGCGCCAGTTCGACGCTGAGGAGGCGCGCATCATGGGGCTGGTCAATCGCGTCGTGCCGGCCGCCGAGCTGGAGACTTATGTCAAAGGCGTCACCGACATGATCAGCGCCAATGCGCCGCTCACCATCAAGGCGGTGAAGGTCACGGTCGGCGAGATCATGAAAGACGAGTCGAAAAAGAACATCGCCCGCGCCGCCGAAATGGTCGACCGGTGCTTCGCCAGCCGCGATTATACCGAAGGCCGCACGGCGTTCATGGAAAAGCGCACGCCGGTTTTCACCGGCACGTGACCCCGGACTGCTCTCGCTCTGCCCACTCCTGCCCATCGCGCCTCGGCGCGCGCGAATGCGCTGGCTTGGCCATCGCGATACGCGCTTATCATCCGCCCGTGCGCCTTGCTAAGCTAGGCGCAGGCAAGCGAGCGCCGCATGACTTGCTCCGCATTCGGGGAGGCTTCCGCACATGTTTCGCGCCACCAAAGACATAAAACTGCCGACGACGATCACCGGCTCGCTGCCGCGGCCGAGCTGGTACACGGAGAATCTCGGCACTCGGCATTTCCTCGAAGCCATGGTGAGCCGCCGCTTCCGCGAGCAGTATGAAGATGCGGTGACTTGCTACCTGCGCGATCAGGAACTGGCCGGCCTCGACATCGTCACCGACGGCGACGCCCACTTTGACGATGACGTTGGCGGCCAGAGCTGGACGGCCTATCCGCCCAACCACATGAGCGGTCTCGACATCGGCCATCCGATGGCGACGCCGGCCGGCCGCGGCGGCATCTGGTTTCCGCGCGGCCACATTCTGCACGACTATCTCGAGTCGCGCGTCATGCCGGCCATCACCGGGCCGATCGGCCGCGGCAATCTGCAATACACCGCGATGTGGAAGGCCGCGCAGCGCTTCACCACCAAGCCGGTGAAATTCGGCGCGGTATCGGCGGAGATCGTCGCCTTCGCGCTGCAGGACCGCCACTACAAAAGCGTTCCCGACCGCATGTTCGCGATCGCCGACGCCTTCAACGAGGAATACCACGAGCTGGCCGACGCCGGCTGTCCGGTCATCCAGATCGAGGAGCCGCAAATCCATCTGATCGCGGTGCGCAAGATCCAGGACAAAGTAATCAATCCGCAATTGATGGTCGAGGTGTTCAATCGGACCGTGCGGGGCTTGCGCGCCAAAACCGAAGTGTGGGCGCATTCCTGCTGGGGCAATCCCTCGCAGCAAAGAATGTTTGCGCAGGTGCAGAGCTACAAGCCGGCGCTCGAGACCTACAATACTGTGGATGCCGACGTCATCACTTTCGAATCCTCAAGCTCGGGCGGCATCGATCTCGAAGCAATCGGCAAGACCATCAACGAGAAGAAGATCGCCATCGGCGTCATCGACCATCACGAGCTGCAGGTCGAAAACCCGGACGAGGTGGCAGAGAAAATCCGCGCCGCGCTCAAATACATTCCGCCGGAGCGGTTGGTGATCTCGACCGATTGCGGCATGGGGCGCGAGGGCATGAGCCGCCGTCACGCCTTCTACAAAATTGTTTCGCTGGTGCTCGGCACCAATATGGTGCGCAAGGAGCTCGGTTTTCCGGAAGCCCGCTGCCTCGCGGCGGACGAGCGTTATTCGCTGGTGGTGACACCGAAATAAATCACGGCCCGGCGGGGTTTATTCGGATGCAATAAACTTGTTTTCAAATGGGGAGGACAACATGGCGGACACGCAGGCCGAGACGCGCCTTCTGATTCCAGCGCTCAAGCCGTTCTACGACGCGGTCGCTCCGTTATCGTGGCTGATCATACGCGTCGCTGTCGGCTGGAATCTGTTCGTGCACGGTTACAACAAGATCATGGTCGGGCCGACAGATGCATTTTTGAAAGGCTTTGCCGACCTCGGTTTCGTGCCGCCGGCCTTCTTCTTTTGGAGTTCGTTTTCCATCGAAATGCTCGGCGGTATCTGCATTATTCTGGGCTTCT
This sequence comes from uncultured Alphaproteobacteria bacterium, assembly GCA_963743395.1. Classification (GTDB taxonomy): domain Bacteria; phylum Pseudomonadota; class Alphaproteobacteria; order Rhizobiales; family Xanthobacteraceae; genus BOG-931. The sequence goes on along the minus strand of CAVUPV010000004.1, from coordinate 107,897 downwards.
TCACGCGTTTGCTCGCGGCCGCCGCGGCAATCGAGATGCTGTGCATTTTCATCGTCTATTGGAGCAACGGCTTCGGCTGGATGAAGCGCGGCTACGAATACGTTCTGCTGTGGGGGCTTGTCTGTTTCGCCATTGCCCTGCGCGGCGGCGGACCGTATTCGCTCGATCGCAAGCTCGGCCGGGAGCTATAGCCGAGCTCGCTGCCCTTGTTTCCCGCGTCCGCCACGGCTAGATACTGCGCCGCGGCGCTCAATCATTTTCGCCTTGCGGAGAGGTGGCAGAGCGGTTGAATGCACCGCACTCGAAATGCGGCATACGGGCAACCGTATCGGGGGTTCGAATCCCTCCCTCTCCGCCACCCTATGCTTCGCGGTGAAATCCACGGCATTTACCCCAAACGCGCGTAGGCGCGTTGAGGGATCGCCAAGGTCTGTCGCGCGTTATTGACGACAGCTGAAGGGTTTATCCCGTGGTTAAGCGATGAATGCATCAGGTCACGGACCTGTCCGCGAAAAAAGCCGCGTTCTTGCATGGCAGCCTTTCCCCGGCGCCTTAATCGGCGTTTTTGCCGTCTTGGCCGCCATAGCGGCCACTTCCGCCTTCGCGGCGGATAACGCAGGTTCGGGCGGCTCCGAAGCGATTTTCATCGCCGAGCTCGGGCTTCTCCTTGTGGTCGGCCGGCTGATGGGCGAGGCCGCGCAACGTATCGGCCAGCCGCCGGTGATGGGCCAGCTTATCGGCGGCCTGCTGCTCGGCCCGTCGTTCTTCGGGCTGATCTGGCCCGCGGCGCAGCACGCGCTGTTTCCCGTCACGCCCGAGCAGAAAAGCATGATCGCCGCGGTGTCGCAGCTCGGCATTCTGATGCTGCTGATGCTGACCGGCATGGAAACCGACCTGCCGCTGGTGCGGCGCGTCGGCCGCGCCGCGATCACGGTTGCAGCCGCCGGCGTGGCGGTGCCGTTCATTTGTGGTTTTGCGCTCGGCGAATTTCTGCCGGCCGAATTTTTGCCCAGGCCGGACGCGCGCCTCGTCACCGCGATCTTCCTCGGCACGGCGCTGTCGATTTCGTCCGTGAAGATCGTGGCGATGGTGGTGCGCGAGATGAATTTCATGCGCCGCGATCTCGGCCAGATCATCGTCGCCTCGGCGATTCTGGAGGACACGATCGGCTGGGTCATCATCGCGGTGGCCTTCGGCCTCGCCGCGGCGGGCACCATCGACGTCTGGTCGGTCGGGCGCGCCATCGTCGGCACCGCCTTGTTCATGGCCCTGAGCTTCACCGTCGGGCGGCGCGTCGTGTTCAGCCTGATCCGCTGGACCAACGACAATTTCCGCAGCGATTTTGCCGTCATCACGACGATCCTGGTGATCATGGTGGCGATGGCGCTGACCACGCAACTGATCGGCGTCAACACCGTGCTCGGCGCTTTCGTCGCCGGCATCCTGATCGGTGAATTGCCGATCCTGACCCGCCACATCGAAGAGCAGCTTCGCGGGCTCATCACGGCGCTGTTCATGCCGGTGTTCTTCGGCCTGTCCGGGCTGTCCGCCGACGTCACGATCCTGCGCCACGGCGATCTGGCGCTGCTCGCCGTCGGCCTCATCCTGATCGCCAGCATCGGTAAATTTTCCGGTGCCTTTATCGGCGGCAAGCTTGGCGGGCTCACCGGCGCGGAATTGCTCGCGCTCGGTTGCGGCATGAATGCGCGCGGCTCGACCGAGGTGATCGTCGCCACCATCGGCCTGTCGATGGGCGTGCTGAACCAAAATCTCTTCACGCTCATCGTCACCATGGCGGTGGTCACCACCATGGCGATGCCGACGATGTTGCGCTGGGCGCTCAAGCGGCTGCCACTGCGCAAGAGGGAACGGCTGCGGATCGAGCGCGAGCAACTCGACGCCAAGGGTTTTGTGACCAATCTCGAGCGACTCCTGCTCGCCGCCGACGACAGCGCTAACGGCAAGATCGCGGCGCGGCTGGTCGGCGCGATCGCCGGCTCGGGCGGCAAGCCGACCACGATTCTGGATTTGAGCAATGGTCACCACGATAAAAAGGCGGTGAAGCCAAATGGAAAATCCGAGGAAAGCCTGGCGACGGAGAAAGCAGACGGCAAAAGATCGGAACGGCACGTCAAGGCCGCCGCCGAGACCACGACAACGCTTGAATCGCATCCCGACGAGGAAAAGCCGGGCAATGTCGATGTCATCCGGCGGCAGCGGGAACCGAATAATGCCGAGGCCGTCGCCGGCGAGGCGCGCAAGGGCTACGACCTGCTTGTCGTCGGCATCGCCAAGACCCGCGATCCCAAGGGCGGCTTCAGCAAGGACGTCTCGCTCATCACCACCGGCTTTGAAGGCCCGCTCGCGGTGGTCGACGCGCATAAGACGCGGCTCGATCGCGCGAGCGACCGTTACGGCAGGATCCTCATTCCGGTGAACGGCTCGGAGGTGTCGCGCCGCGCCGTCGAGGTTGGCCTCACCCTGGCGCGCGCCAGCGACGCGCAAGTCACGGTGCTTTATGTCACCCGCGCCGACGGCAATGGCGGCGGCCGCAAAAGCGCGTCGCGCCGCCGCGCCATCCGCCGCAACGAACTGGCCGTGCTCAAGGATATCGGGGCGCTCGGCGAGCGTTACGACGTCAATGTGCGCTCGACGACGCGGGCCAATATAGCGCCCGACGACGCCATCCTTCGCGAGTCGAAGCGCGGCTACGATCTCATTGTGCTCGGCGTCAGCCGGCGGCCCGGCGATACGCTATTCTTCGGCAACACCGCGGCGGCGGTGCTCGACCGTTCGGCAACGTCGAATCTTTTCGTCGCGAGTTAAGTGAACACAGGGTTGCAAAATACGGATCGATGTCATGTCGATAATTCCCATGCTTGCGCAATCGGCTTTCGAGCCGGAAACGATCGCTATTCTGGTTTCGGTGTTCGAAACCGCGTGGCAGAAAGTCGAACAATCGGGCAGCAGATTTGCGTCCCCCGCCTATAAGCGGGTGGCGCAGGAGATCATCGCCAAGCGCATCATCGAGATGGCGCAACGCGGCACACGCGATCCCGGCGAGCTCGCCGACGATGCGGTGGCCTATCTGGATCAATCTTACGCCTGATGTTCCAAATTAATCGGCGTAACCGAGGAAGCGGGTTTCGAAGCTGGGATCCTGTTGATAGGCCCAGCGCCGCGCCCGGTCTTCCTGAGCCAGCCGGCGCAATAACTGGGCGTGCGCCAGCTGCGTCTTCTTTGCAGCCGGGGCGGCCGGTGAAGCGTCCGCCGTCGAGACATTTGACGCATTTTGGGACGCAACTTGGGGACGCTTCTTGAGATGCAACTCGGGACGCAACGTGCGTGTCGGCGCGGGCGATGTTGGCGACGGGATTAACGCGTGGCGCGATCGCTGTCCGAAGCAAATCGGACTTGGTCGCCATCGCCATCGTGTCCGCTGGCGTGAGCGCCGGATTAGGCGCGGCAAAGACAGAGATAGAACGACATCGCCAGCGCGCCGACAATGCCGGTCACGCATCCCAAATAAGCGAACATGGAAGCAAGAATATCCATCGGCCATCGGCACTTTCTCACCCCGCCACGGCCCTACAATGCGCGGTCGCCGATATTCGTTCCTGGAACACGGCATCCGCGTGTTTATCGCCAAGCTCGCTTTGCCACGCGAGAAACACATTCGCGTTCAAAATGCGGCGTGACCGGCTCGCGCCAATGCAATTTTAAAAAATTGCGCAATATCGCATCAAGCGAAAATTTGTCATGCCCGGCTTTATGCCGGGCATCCACGTCTTAAGTCGCGCAGGCGAAGATGGGTAGGCAAAAACGTGAATGGCCGGGATAAGCCCGGCCATGACGTTGCCAGTGAGCTTGAGCGCCGTTCGACTCAGCCCTGCGAGATGAACTTGGTCACGAGGTACGCGCCCAAGCCCTCGATGCCGCCTTCGCTGCCGTGACCGCTTTCCTTGACGCCGCCGAACGGTGTCTCCGGCGTCGAGATCGCGATCGAATTGACGCCGACCATGCCGGAGTCCAGCGCGTCGCCGATAGCGGCGGCGGTCGAATTCGACGTGGTGAAGGCGTAAGCCGCGAGACCGAATTCCAGAGAATTGGCGCGCTCGACCACCTCATCGAAAGTCTTGAAGGTGACGATCGGCGCCACCGGGCCGAACGGTTCTTGCGTCATGATTTTGGAATCGTCCGGGATGTCGGTGATCACCGTCGGCTCGTAGAAGTAGCCCTGGTTGCCGTGCCGCTTGCCGCCGGTCTGGATTTTGCCGCCGCGGCTTTTGGCGTCGTTGACGAAACCTTCCATCGCCTCGATGCGCCGCGCATTCGCCATCGGGCCCATGGTGATGCCTTTCTCCATTCCGTCGCCGACCTTGATGCCGCTGGCGTATTCGGTGAAGCGCTTGAGGAAACGCGGATAGACGTCTTCCTGCACGTAGAAGCGCGTCGGCGAGATGCAGACCTGGCCGGCATTGCGGTACTTGAATCCCGCGATGGTGTCGGCCGCCTTTTCCGGATCGGCGTCGGCGAACACCACGACCGGCGAATGACCGCCAAGCTCCATGGTGGTGCGCTTCATGCCCTTGGCCGCGAGCGCCGCCAGATGCTTGCCGACCGGGATCGAGCCGGTGAAGGAAATTTTGCGGATCGCATCCTTGCTCATCAGATATTCGGAGACTTCCGCGGGCACGCCGAACACCAGGTTGAGCACGCCGGCCGGCAGGCCGGCATCGGCGAAGCAGCGCACCAGCTCGATGCAGGCGCCAGGCGTCTCTTCCGAGGCTTTGAGAATGAGCGAGCAGCCGGCGGCGAGCGCGCCGCCGATTTTGCGCGCCGGTGTCAGCACCGGGAAATTCCACGGCGTGAAGGCGGCGACGACGCCGATCGGCTCCTGCACCACGAGCTGGCGAATGCCCTTGCCGCGGCCCGGCACGATGCGGCCATAAGAGCGGCGGCCTTCTTCGGCGTACCAGTCGATGATGTCGGCCGAACCGATGACCTCGCCGCGCGCCTCGGGATAGACCTTGCCCTGTTCCAGCACCATGATCTTGGCCATCGCGTCGTTGCGCTCGCGCATCAGGTCGGCCGCCTTGTGCATGATCTTGCTGCGGTCGTAGGCGGAAACGGCGCGCCAGAGCGCAAATCCCTTCTTGGCCGCCTCAAGCGCATGGTCGAGATCGGCCACGCTTGCATGCGGCAGATGGCCGAGCGATTTTTCGGTTGCCGGATTGAGCACATCTTCGCCCTTGCGGCCGTCGCCGCCGAGCCATTTGCCATCGATAAAGAGTTCGAGATTGCCGTACATGACGTCCTCACTGGGCTTTTGTGGGGTTGGTTCTTGGCCGATGGCTTAGCAGGTTTTTCCGGCGCGTTCATCCCTCCCCGAAGGAGGGTGCGGACGGCCGGTGCTGTCGCTGCAAATCGGCGCGGCGCTAAAGCGCGGCGGCGTCGGTCTCGCCGGTGCGGATGCGCACCGCATGATCCAGATTGAACACGAAGATCTTGCCGTCGCCGATCTGTCCGGTTTTCGCCGCCGACGTGATCGTTTCGGTGACCTTATCCACCTGACCGGCGGGACAGGCGATCTCGATCTTGATCTTGGGCAGAAAGCTCACGGCATATTCGGCGCCGCGATAGATTTCGGTATGGCCCTTCTGCCTGCCGTAGCCCTTCACTTCGGTGACGGTCAGGCCCTGAACGCCGATTTTGGTGAGCGCGTCGCGGACCTCGTCGAGCTTGAACGGCTTGATAATCGCCATCACGACTTTCATTGCACTGTCCCCCCACAGGCTCGTTGCCGGGCTTGATGGAATCAAACGCCGTGCCAATTCGCAAACATGGCAATCAAGATGGAATCCGGTTGCGCGGAAGGCTCAAAGGACGAACAAAGTGCGCCGTTGTCGAACCTTCAGCCTAAAGATCGCACAAGGCTGCATAAAAACGAGGCGGTGGCGACAAGTGTCGGAAGTTCACAGCGCCGCCGTGCCGGTCTCACCGGTGCGGATGCGCATGGCCTGATCGAGCGACGCGACGAAAATCTTGCCGTCGCCGATCTGTCCGGTTTTTGCCGCGGCGCCGATCGCCGCCACGACCTTGTCGGCAACCTCCGCGGCGACGGCGACTTCGATGCGTATTTTCGGCAACAAATTCACCGCGTATTCGGCGCCGCGATAGAGTTCGGTATGGCCCTTTTGCCGGCCATAGCCTTTCACCTCGGTGACGGTAATGCCCTGGACCCCGATGGCGAGAAGCGCGTCGCGCACTTCTTCGAGCTTGAACGGTTTGATGATGGCGGTGACGAGTTTCATGGCGCGGTCCCGGTTTGCGGCCAAGGCAGATTGCACAGTCTATCGGCATCGCCGCCGCGAATTAAGTCAGTAAGTGGGCCCCACGCGCGCCGCTGTCCAGAGGGCCGGATCGGGCGGGCTCAGGCGCTGGTCCGGCGCTGCCGCAGCAACCCTTCCTGGGCGACCGATGCGACCAGCGTGCCGTCGCCGGCGAAGATCAGGCCGCGCGCGAAGCCGCGCGAATCGGACAAATTCGGGCTGTCCTGCGCGTAAAGCAGCCACTGGTCGGCGCGAAACGGCCGATGGAACCACAGCGCATGATCAAGGCTTGCCGCCATGATGTCTTCGCTGAACACCGAGCGGCCGTGCGGAATCAGCGCGGCATCGAGCAGCATCATGTCGGAGGCGTAGGCCAGCACGCATTGATGGATCGCCGGCTCGTCGGGCAGACGCCGGTGGCGCGCATCCAGACATGAAAGCGGCCGCTCTCGTTTTTCTCGCCGAGATAGCGGCCGTACTCGACCGGACGCAATTCGATCGGCCGCTCGCGTTCGTAATAGCGGCGCACCGGCTCGGGCATTTTCGGCCAGACGCGTTCCTTTAATTCGGCTTCGTCCGGCAGCGCGTCGGGCTTCGGCACGTCGGGCATCGTGAACTGGTGCGAAAGGCCCTCTTCATGAACGTGAAACGACACCGACATGGAAAAGATGGCATGGCCGTGCTGGATCGCCTTGACGTTGCGCGTGGTGAAACTTTTGCCGTCGCGGATGCGATCGACCTCATAGATGATCGGCACTTTGGGATCGCCGCCGAGCAGGAAATACGCGTGCAGCGAATGCGGCGGCCGCGTCGCGACGTCATCCAGCGTGCGGCAAGCAGCGACCAGTGCCTGGCCGATGACCTGGCCGCCGAACACGCGCTGCCAGCGCGATTGCGGCGAACGGCCGCGAAACAGATTGAGTTCAAGCGCTTCGAGATTGAGAATCTCGATGAGTTCCTGGACGGCGGAGGCCATGTTTCTTACCTGTCACTTTTCTTACCTGTCGTGCCGGCGCTTTGGGCCGCTAACTCTTTGCATACGGGATCGCTTGCGGGGTCAAGCCCGGCGGACATTATCGTGCTAGGATAAGGGCATGACGCGTAACCTGTCGCGTAACCAGGTCGATGTGCTCATTGCCGGCGGCGGCTTTGCCGGGCTCACGCTCGCCATCGCTTTGCGCCAGGGACTTGGACCGTCGTTCTCTGTCGCGGTCGCGGATCCCGCGCTCGGCCGCAGCCGCTCCCTTGGCGAGAGCGTTGCCGGCGACGAGCGCGCCTCGGCGATCGTCGCGGCGGCGCGGCGGCTGTTCGCGACGCTCGGCGTCTGGGAGACCGTCGCCGATCGGGCGCAGCCGATCCTCGACATGGTCGTCACCGACAGCCGGCTCGGCGACGCGGTGCGGCCGGTCTTTCTCACCTTCGGCGGCGAAATCGAGCCGGGCGAGCCGTTCGCCCACATGATCGAGAACCGGCATCTCGTCGATGCGCTCGCCGCGAAGGCGGACACGGCGGGTGTCACTCTGCTGACCGCCGCGATTGCCAAATCTGCCCACGACGGCGAACGCGTCGCGGCGGAACTCGATGACGGCTCTACTGTGAGCGCGCGGCTCCTGGTCGCCGCCGATGGCGCGCGCTCGACGCTTCGAACCGGCGCCGGCATCGCCACCCATGGCTGGAATTACGGTCAGTCGGCCATCGTCATCAATGTCGCGCACGAGCGCGATCATCACGGCCGCGCCGAAGAGCACTTTCTGCCGGCGGGCCCGTTCGCCATCCTGCCGCTGACCGGGCGGCGCTCCTCCATCGTCTGGACCGAAACCACGGCGGAAGCGCAACGCATCGTCGCACTGCCGGACGACGCCTTTCACGCCGAGCTCGAGCAGCGCTTCAAGCTTCAGCTCGGCGAGATCAGCGTCCTCGGCGCGCGGCGCGTGCATCCGCTCGGCTTTTTCGTCGCACGCTCGTTCATCGCCGAACGCCTCGCGTTGGTCGGCGACGCGGCGCATGTCATCCATCCGATCGCCGGCCAGGGCCTCAATATGGGACTGAAGGATGTGGCCGCTTTGGCCGAAGTCATCGTCGATGCGGCGCGGCTTGGCCTCGATCCGGGCTCGGCCGACGTGCTCGAGCGTTATCAGCGCTGGCGGCGCTTCGACACCATGGCCATGGGGCTTGCCACCGACGGTCTCAACCGGCTGTTTTCCAACCGCTCCGATCTGCTGCGGGTCGCGCGAGACGTCGGCCTCGGCCTTGTCGACCGGCTGCCCAATCTCAAGCGCCTGTTCATTCGCGAGGCGGCCGGGCTCATCGGCGAAGTGCCCAAACTGCTGCGCGGCGAAGCCCTTTAGTCATGACGACGCGTGGGACAATGGCTTTTAACCACATCGCGGTCATCGGCGGCGGCGCCTGGGGCACGGCGCTGGCGCTGACCTGCGCGCGCGCCGGGCGCCAGGTTACGCTGTGGGAGCAGGATGCCGCCAATGCCGAGCAGCTCAAGAGCAAACGCGAAAGCCTGTTCCTGCCCGGCGTGCGGCTCGATGACAGCATCGTCGTGGCCGGCACGATCGCCGACGCCGCGCGTGCCGACGCGATCCTCCTTGTCGTTCCGGCGCAAGCGGTGCGCGCCGCCGCCACCGCGCTTTCGCCCTTGCTCGCCGCCGGGACGCCGGTGATCGTCTGCGCCAAGGGCATCGAGCGCGGCAGCAAGAAATTCATGAGCGAGGTGATCGCCGAATGCGCGCCCAAGGCGATCGCCGCGATTTTGTCGGGGCCGAGTTTCGCCGCCGATGTTGCGCGCGGACTGCCGACGGCGGTCACGCTGGCGGCGGGCGACGGCAAGCTTGCCGCCGAACTCGCGCAAGCAGTCGGCTCGGCGGCGTTTCGGCCCTACCATTCCAGCGACGTGCGCGGCGTCGAGATCGGCGGCGCGGCGAAGAACGTGCTCGCCATCGCCGCCGGCGTCGTCACCGGACGCGGGCTCGGCGCCAGCGCGCTCGCGGCGCTGACCACGCGCGGCTTTGCCGAACTGGTTCGCTTCGGTCGCGCCTATGGCGCCAAGCCGGAAACCATGATGGGCCTTTCCGGGCTCGGCGATCTCCTGCTGACCTGCTCCAGTCCGCAGTCGCGCAATTTTACGTTCGGCGTCAATCTCGGCCGCGGCCAAAAGCCCGGTGCGATCCACGGCGGCCTCGCCGAAGGCGTATTCACCGCGCCGGTGCTGCTCGAAATGGCGCGCGATCGCGCGATCGACATGCCGATCTCGGCCGCGGTCGCCGCGCTGCTTGCGGAAAAGCTGAGCGTCGATGCGGCCATCGAGTCGCTATTGTCGCGGCCGCTCAAGGCGGAGGAATGACCATGGCGTACTGGCTGATGAAAACCGAACCGGAAGAGTTTTCCTGGGACGATCAGGTCAAGCGCGGCAAGAAGGGCGAGCCGTGGAGCGGCGTGCGCAATTTCACCGCGCGGCGGCATCTCAAAGAGATGAAAAAGGGCGACAAGTTTTTCTTCTATCACACCGGTGACGAGAAGCAGGTGGTCGGCATTGGCGAGATCATCCGCGAAGCCTATCCCGACCCGACCGCGAAAGCGGGCGAGCCGTGGGTGGCCGTGACCACGGGCGCGGTCGAGCCATTGCCGAAGCCGGTGACGCTGGCGGCCATCAAGGCGGAGCCGAAGCTCAAGGACATGCCGCTCGTGAAATACGGCCGGCTGTCGGTGCAGCCGGTGACGACCGGCGAATGGAAATTCATCTGCCGCATGGGAGGCATGAAGCCGTGAGCTTTGCCGGGATCAGCTATGCTCGCAATTCTCGCCGCCGCGATTGCCGCCTGGCTCGCCAGCGCCGCGTGGTACATGAGCCTCTGCCGAGTCTACGCGGCCGCGCTCGGCAAGACGCCCGAACAGATGCCGCCGAACGCAACAAGCCCGGCGCGTTCCTGCCGTTCGTTTACGCCTTCGCCGCCAACATCATTATCGCCTGGATGCTCGCCGGCGTGCTCGGCCATCTCGGCCCCGGCCAGGTGACGCTGAAGAACGGCGTCATCTCCGCCGCGTTCCTGTGGTTCGGCTTCATCCTCGCCACCATGGTCGTCAATTACAGCTTTTCCGGCCGCGATCGGCGGCTCCTCTTCATCGATGCCGGCAATTGGCTGATCGTGCTCTTGGTGTGCGGCGCGGTGGTCGGCGCCATCGGCGTGTGACTTTTGGCGTAGGCGCGATGCCTTGTCCCTCGTCGGGACGCCGTCGCATAATATGAGCGGGAAACGCCGTTAAGGCATGGTCCGGAAAAGGGGCCTTCCGGTTTTCGGATTGGATTATGCCCAGGCAACGCGTGCGCGTGGAGGATAAGAAATGTCGGACAAGATTTACGATGTGCCCGCCGAATGGGCCAAGCGCGCCTTCGTCAACGCCGCCGACTACAAGAAAATGTACCAGCGCTCGCTCGCCGATCCCGATGGTTTCTGGGCCGAGCAGGCCAAGCGCATTCACTGGATGAAGGCGTTCAGCAAGGTCAAGAACACGTCGTTCGCCAAGCCGAACGTCTCGATCAAATGGTTCGAGGACGGCGCCACCAACGCCGCCTACAACTGCATCGACCGTCACCTGCATACCCACCGCGACAAGACCGCCATCATCTGGGAAGGCGACGATCCGAAAGATTCAAAGCACATCACCTACAAGGAACTGCACGACGAGGTCTGCCGCTTCGCCAATATTCTGCGCAACCGCAACGTCAAGAAGGGCGATCGCGTCACCATCTACATGCCGATGATTCCGGAAGCGGCCTACGCCATGCTCGCCTGCGCGCGCATCGGTGCGATCCACTCCGTGGTGTTCGGCGGCTTCTCGCCGGATTCGCTCGCCGGCCGCATCGAGGACTGCAAGTCGAACGTCATCATCACCGCCGACGAGGGCGTTCGCGGCGGCCGCAAGATCCCGCTGAAGGCCAATACCGACGCGGCGATCGCCAAAGCCGGCGGCGTCGATTTTGTCGTCGTCGTCAAACGCACCGGCGCGCCGGTCGACATGGATCCGGTGCGCGACGTCTGGTACCACGAGGCCAAGGACGTGGTCACGGCGGAGTGTCCCTGCGCGGAAATGAACGCGGAAGATCCGCTGTTCATCCTCTACACGTCGGGTTCGACCGGGCGGCCGAAGGGCGTGCTGCACACCACGGCGGGCTACCTCGTCTTCGCGTCGATGACCCACCAATACGTGTTCGACTACCACGACGGCGACATCTATTGGTGCACCGCCGACGTCGGCTGGGTCACCGGCCACAGCTACATCGTCTATGGGCCGCTCGCCAACGGCGCCACCACGCTGATGTTCGAAGGCGTGCCGAATTATCCGTCGATGTCGCGGTTCTGGGAGGTGATCGACAAGCACAAGGTCAACATCTTCTACACCGCGCCGACCGCGATCCGCGCCTTGATGCAGGCCGGCGACGCGCCGGTGAAAAAGACTTCGCGCGCCTCGTTGCGGCTGCTTGGCTCGGTCGGCGAGCCGATCAATCCCGAAGCGTGGGAATGGTATTACCGCGTGGTCGGCGACAGCCGCTGTCCGATCGTCGATACCTGGTGGCAAACCGAGACCGGCGGCATCCTGATCACGCCGCTGCCCGGCGCGACGCCGCTGAAACCCGGCTCGGCGACGCAGCCGTTCTTCGGCATCGTGCCGCAGATCGTCGACGCCGAAGGCAAGGTGCTCGACGGCGCCGCCACCGGCAATCTGTGCATCGCCGATTCATGGCCCGGCCAGATGCGCACGGTCTATGGCGATCATCAGCGCTTCATCGAGACTTATTTTTCCACCTATCCGGGAAAATATTTTACCGGCGACGGCTGCCGGCGCGATGCCGACGGCTATTACTGGATCACCGGCCGGGTCGACGACGTGATCAATGTCGCCGGCCATCGGCTGGGCACCGCGGAAGTGGAATCGGCTTTGGTCGCGCATCCGAAGGTTTCGGAGGCCGCCGTGGTCGGCTATCCGCACGACATCAAGGGCCAGGGCATCTATGCCTATGTCACGCTGATGGCCGGCGAGCAGCCGACCGAGGAGTTGCGCAAGGAACTGGTCGGCTGGGTGCGCAAGGAAATCGGCGCCGATCGCCTCGCCCGATCTGATCCAGTTCGCCCCGAGCCTGCCGAAGACGCGGTCCGGCAAGATCATGCGGCGCATCCTGCGCAAGATCGCCGAGGACGAATTCGGCAATCTCGGCGACACCTCGACGCTTGCCGATCCGGCGGTGGTCGACGATCTCGTCAACAACCGCCAGAACAAGAGCAAAGAGAGCGCGTAAGCAATCGGGGTCAAGGCCGCGCGTAACCGAGCGAGTAAAGTTCCAGGCTGGTGCACGCGGACCACACTTGCGGAAAAATTAGCGAAAACCTTACCCTGTTGCCGCCGCGATACTGAGCGGTGCCGCTGTTTCGGCTAGGATCGGGACTGGTTGCGACCCCGTCAGGGGTCGGCGGGGCGGTTGCGTAGTCGAGGTTTGACAATGCGAGGAAAAATCCTGTTTTCGGCCGCGCTCGCGGTGTTCGTCGGATTGTTTGTCCTGGCGCCGAAGCCGGCCGCTGCCCGTGGCGACCTGGTCACGGTGCGGGACAGCTACATGCCCGGCACCATCGTGATCCGCACCAACGAGCGTGCGCTTTATTATTTCGTCGGCGTGGGCCAGGCGATCCGTTATCCGGTCGGCGTCGGCCGCCTCGGCATGCAATGGTCCGGCACCGCTTTTATCGACGGCAAGTACATCAAGCCGGCCTGGTCGCCGCCGGATTCGATCAGGAAGGATTACAGCAGGCTGCCGCCGGTCATTCCGGGCGGCTCGCCGAACAACCCGATGGGCGTCGCGGCGATGACGCTGTCAGGCGGCGGCCAATACGCCATCCACGGCACCAACAATGAGGGTTCGATCGGCGGCTTCGTGTCGCACGGCTGCATCCGCATGCACAACGCCGACATCGAAGACCTCTACAGCCGGGTCATGATCGGCACGCGCGTCGTCGTAATCCAGTAATCACCCGCACCAGCTCCCGCGCTTGCCGCCATCGTAAGCGCGCGCGAAGCGGCCATTGAGCATCGCCGCCGAGACGTCTGGCGTGTTGCGTGTCGCGATCGTGGCGTCGACGCGCCCGCCATATTTGTCGACGCCGACGTGAGAAATGGTGACGCCGCCGTCGGCCAGGATCGTCTGCAGCGCCGTGCAGACTTGAGGTAGGATTGGCTAAAAATCCGACGTCAGACCGTTGATTTCCCAATCGCCGTAGCGGGTTGGATCGAGGCCGCCACGGCCGGCAACCTCTCGGAGCCCGTGTTCTGAGCGGCTTTTTCCGCCCGGCGCGCCGCGGCTTCGGCCAGCGCGCGCTCGGCCGCCGGCGTCAGCGGGCGGTTGCCGGATGGGTGTTGCCCCGCATCTTTCGCGGGCGGCGTTGGCGGTGTGTGGCCTGTTGGCATCGCCTTTCACTTGGCGTAGCCGTGCCGCAGCCGCAAGGAGGCCTATTCTCGAATGAAGGCTTCGGCCAAACCGAAGGCTCGTTCCGCAAACGCGCAGGACGTGCCGGGCCTCGCCGTCCGCCGCGTCGCCGCCGACATCGTCGACGGCGTGCTGCGCCGGCGGCACGCGCTCGACGATTTGCTCGACAGTACAGCCGAGCTTTATGCGCTCGAAGAGCGCGACCGCGCGCTCGCCCGCGCCATCGTCGCGACGGTGCTGCGCCGGCTCGGCACCTTGCGTCATCTGCTCGGCGTTTTGCTCGAACGCGGTCTGCCGCCGCAAGCGCCGCGGGTCGAGACCGCGCTGCTTATCGGTGCGGCGCAAATCCTGTTTCTCGATGTGCCCGACCATGCCGCCGTCGATCTCGCGGTGCGGCTTGCGCAGGCGGACCGGCCGGCGGCGCGCTTTGCCGGCCTGGTCAATGCGGTGTTGCGGCGGATGGCGCGCGAGGGCGCCGCACGGCTTGCCGCGCTCGACATCGCCGTCCTCGACACGCCCGACTGGCTGATGGCGCGATGGATCGAGGCCTACGGTGAGCCGGTCGCGCGCGCCATCGCCGCCGCGAACGGCCATGAGCCGGCGCTCGACCTCACCGTGAAAAGCGACGCCGAAGCGTGGGCGGTAAAACTCGACGGCCGCGTGCTGCCGACCGGATCGGTGCGCACGCTCGCGCACGGCGCGGTGACCGCGCTGCCGGGTTTTGCCGAAGGCGCAGTGGTGGGTTCAGGACGCCGCGGCGGCGCTGCCGGCGCGACTGATCGGCGACCTCGGCGGACGGCGCGTCGCCGATCTGTGCGCCGCGCCGGGCGGCAAGACCGCGCAGCTTGCCGCCGCGGGCGCGTTGGTCACCGCGGTCGATCGCGCGCCGGCGCGGCTCAAGCGGCTGGAGGACAATCTCGCTCGGCTGTCGCTTAAAGCCGAACTGGTTTGCGCCGATGCCGCGGCGTGGCAGCCGGAGCAAAGCTTCGACGCCGTTCTGCTCGATGCGCCGTGCTCGTCGACCGGCACCATCCGCCGCCATCCCGACGTGCCGTGGCTCAAGACTGCCGCCGACATCGCCAAGCTCGCCGGCCTGCAACGCCGCCTGATCGAACGCGCCGTGGCGCTGATCAAGCCCGGCGGCACGCTGATCTATTGCACCTGCTCGCTCGAACCCGAGGAGAACGAAGCCATCGTCGCCGAACTTCTCGCCCGCGAGCCGGGCGTGCGGCGCGCGCCGTTCGCCGCCGCGGACGTTTTCGGCCACGGCGAGTTCATCACCCAAGACGGCGATCTGCGCACGCTGCCGTGCCACCTTCCCGATGCCGATTCGCGCTTCGCCGGTATCGATGGCTTCTATGCCGCGCGGCTGCTAAAGAACTAACAATTACAGTCCATTATCCGGCGATTGGCCGGACTGTCGCGGTTTCGTTATGGTCGCCTGCGCCGGCTTTGGGCGAGAGAAAGGGGGAGCGGGCGATGTCGCGCGTTGCCGTTGCGAACCACGCGAAGCTGTCCTGGCTGCTTGTTCGCGGCGCCGTGCGGCGCATTGCCGGCCGCGCCAACGGTCATCCGCTGCTGCGCTGGCCGCTGATGCCGCTCAAGGCCGACCGGCTCTTGATCGCGCCGCACGATTTGCGCACCGCCGACGCCACGCGCGCGAGCGAAATCTATTCCGGCCGCTTCGCCTTTGCCGGCAAGGTCGTGGTCTGCGACGGCCGCTCGATTTTCGAAATGGAGCCGCCGTCGGACGAATGGGCGGCCGCGCTCTTGGGCTTCGGCTGGCTGCGCCATCTGCGCGCCGCCGAATCCGGCATCACCCGCGCCAATGCGCGCGCGCTGGTCGACGAATGGATCGCGCTGCAAGGCTCGTGGCATCCGATCGGCTGGCGGCCCGACGTGCTGTCGCGCCGCATCATCTCCTGGCTCAGCCAGTCGACGCTGGTGCTGCAAGACGCCGACGTGCGCTTCTACCGGCGCTTCCTGCGCAGCCTGGTTCGCCAGGTGCGCTATCTGCGCCATACCGCGGGCGATGCGCGCAGCGGCGTCGCGCGCATGCAGGCCATCATCGCGCTCAGCTACGCCGCGCTCTGCATCGCCGGCCAGGCGCGCCACATCAAATCGACGACCGAGCGGCTGAAACACGAAATCGAGCGGCAGATCCTGCCCGACGGCGGTCATGTCAGCCGCGATCCCGGCGCGATCATCGAAATATTGCTCGAACTGCTGCCGCTGCGGCAGGCCTTTGCGTCGCGCAACATCGCGCCGCCGCAGGCGCTGCTCAACGCCATCGACCGCATGATGCCGATGCTGCGCTTCTTCCGCCATTCCGACGGCACGTTCGCGCATTTCAACGGCATGGGGGCGACGCCGGCCGATCTGCTGCTGACGCTGCTCGCCTATGACGAGACCCGTGGCGCGCCGCTGTCGAACGCGCCCTATTCGGCCTACCAGCGGCTCGAAGCCGGCGGCGGCGTGCTCATCATGGATATCGGCCGCGCGCCGCCGATCGAAATGAGTCTCGATGCGCATGCCGGCTGCCTGTCGTTCGAATTCTCCTCGCCGAAGCAAAGCCTCATCGTCGTCAATTGCGGCATGCCGGCGACCGGGCGCGAGAACTGGCGGCAGCTGGCGCGCGCGACCGCGGCGCATTCGACGGTCACGTTCAACGACACGTCCTCGGCGCGTTTCGTCGAACTGGCGACGTTCCGGCGCGTGCTCGGCGGCTCGCCGATGCTGGGCGGCCCGAGCAACGTGGCGGTGACGCGCGAGGACGGTCCCGACGCCATCGTGCTGCGCGCGGCGCACGACGGCTACGCCGACCGCTTCGGCATCGTGCATGAGCGCGTGCTGACGCTGGCGGCCGACGGCACGCGGCTCGACGGCGAGGATCTATTCCTCGCCGCCGACGGCGGCTCGCAGTTGCGCACCGCGCACGACGAATTCGCCGTGCGCTTTCACCTGCATCCCACCGTGAAGGCGACCCGGCTCACCGACGGCCACGGCGTCATGCTGATGACGCCGAACAAGGAAGTGTGGACCTTCAGCGCCCACGAGGATCGCGTCGAGCTCGAGGACAGCGTCTATCTGGCCGCCAGCGAAGGTCCGCGCCGGACCGTGCAGATCGTCATCCACGGCCATGCGCGCACCGCCTCGCGCGTGCACTGGAGCCTTCAGCAGGCCAATCCGCCGGCGACGGCACAGCGCCGGCCCGGCGCGCCGCGCGCGCGAAGAGGAGCCGAGGCTGCCGCTGTAATGGTTGCCGCTGTGATAGTGTCGGAACGCCGATGACCGACGAACTGCGCCGCGCCTCGCGCGCCCTCATTTCCGTCTCCGACAAAACCGGGGTGGTCGAATTCGCCCGCGCGCTCGCCGGCTTCGGCATCGAGCTCGTCTCGACCGGCGGCACCCGCAAGACGCTGACGACGCCGGACTGAAGGTGCTCGACGTCGGCGATCTGACCGGTTTCCCGAAATGATGGACGGCCGGGTCAAGACGCTGCATCCGGCGGTGCATGGCGGCCTGCTCGCGATCCGCGGCAATCCCGCCCACGCCGAAGCGATGCGCGCGCACGGCATCCGCCCGATCGATATTCTGGTCGTCAATCTCTATCCGTTCGAGGAGACCGTCGCGCGCGGCGGCGATTTCGCCGACTGCATCGAGAACATCGACATCGGCGGCCCGGCGATGATCCGCGCCGCGGCCAAGAACCACGACGATGTCGCGGTCCTGGTCGACGCCGGCGATTACGCCGCGCTGCTCGACGAACTCGCCGCGCACAACGGCATGACGACGCTTGAGCTGCGCCGCCGGCTCGCCGCCAAGGCCTATGCGCGCACCGCCGCCTATGACGCGGCGATCGCCAACTGGTTCGCCGCAAAGCTCGACGAGACGCGCCCGACTACCGCGCTTTCGGCGGCCGGCTGATCGAGAAATTGCGCTACGGCGAAAACCCGCATCAGTCGGCGGCGTTCTATCGCACACCGGATCCGCGCTTCGGCGTCGCCACGCGCGCGGCAGGTGCAGGGCAAGCAGCTGTCCTACAACAACATCAACGATACCGACGCGGCCTATGAATGCGTCGCCGAGTTCGATCCGGCGCGCACCGCGGCCTGCGCCATCATCAAACACGCCAATCCGTGCGGCGTCGCCGAGGGCGAGAGCCTGCTCGACGCCTATCGCAAGGCGCTCGCCTGCGATCCGATCTCGGCCTTCGGCGGCATCGTCGCGCTCAACCGCACGCTCGACGCCGAAGCGGCGCGCGCCATCACCGAGATCTTCACCGAGGTCATCATCGCGCCGGACGCCACGCGCGGAGGCCATCGCCATTGTCGGCGCGAAGAAGAATTTGCGGCTGCTGCTCGCCGGCGGCCTGCCCGATCCGCGCGCCGCCGGGCTTGACCGCCAAAACCGTCGCCGGCGGTCTGCTGGTGCAGACGCGCGACAATGCGGTGGTCGACGACATGGATCTTAAGACCGGTGACCAAACGCGCGCCGACCAACGCCGAGCTGCGCGACCTGCGCTTCGCCTTCCGCGTCGCCAAGCACGTCAAGTCGAACACCATCGTCTATGCCAAGGATCTCGGCGACGGTCGGCATCGGCGCCGGGCAGATGAGCCGCGTCGATGCAGCGCGCATCGCCGCGCGCAAGGCCGCGGACGCCGCGCAGGAAGCCGGCCTCGAGGAGCCGGCGACCAAGGGATCGGTGGTCGCGTCGGACGCGTTCTTCCCGTTCGCCGACGGCCTCCTCGTCGCCATCGAGGCCGGCGCCACCGCCGTGATCCAGCCCGGCGGCTCGGTGCGCGACGACGAAGTGATCAAGGCCGCCGACGAGCACGGCATCGCCATGGTGTTCACCGGCACCCGGCATTTCCGGCATTAATCCGCGGCCGTCACGCCCGGCTTTATGCCCGGCATCCATGCCTGCAGATTAACGCAGCTCAAAGCGTGAATGGCCGGGACAAGCCCGGCCATGACGACGTTAAAAGTTGCGACTAAGCCCGATCACACCGAGGCGGTGATCCACTGCTCCAGCTTCTGCTTCGGTGCGGCGCCGACCTGGCGGGAGGCGAGTTGGCCGTCCTTGAACAGCATCAGCGTCGGGATCGACATGATGCCGTACTTCGCCGCGGTGCCGGGGTTCTCGTCGACATTGAGCTTGACGATCTTCACCTTGCCGTTGAGCGAAGTGGAAATCTCTTCGAGCGCCGGCGAAATCATGCGGCACGGGCCGCACCATTCTGCCCAAAAATCAACGACCACGGGGCCGCTCGCCTTGAGCACGTCCGCGTCGAACGTCGCGTCTGTTGTTTTCTCGACCATGAAATACCTCGCCTATTTAGGGAATTGGCAGCCCGGGGCCGATGAACGTATGAACCGGCCCCTTGGGCGTCAAGGCACCTTCACCGGAGCGTGACAGAGCCTGGTTAGGACTTTGCCTAGGCCCGTTCCAAGTTCCGCATCCAAGGCTTGATCCATCGCCGCGGAGGGAACGTGGATCAGTGATGGCCCGTTGGTAAAAATCAGTGCCGCGCGCACCGTCTTGCCGGGATAGAGGCGTCCGAGCACGGCGCGGTAAAGCGCGAGCTGGGCGACATAAGGCTCGACCTCGTCGAGATCGCGCGGAACGGCGCTGTCGGTCTTGTAGTCGGCGATCAGCACGGTATCCGCCGTGACGATCAGGCGATCCACCTGACCCGCGACCGCGATCGGCGCGGCACCCGCTCTCGCGATACGCCCGACAATCGGCACTTCCGGGCGGCTTCCTGCCGCAAAGACCTCGGCAAAATCCGGCTCGTCGAGAACGGCGAACACTTGCCGCGTCATCTCGGTCTCTCGGCTGCGGAAAAATCCTTGGCGGCGCCGGCGAGATAGTGCTCGAGCGTCCTTGCGGCGCGGCCGTGGAATATCGGGCAATGACTGCATCAGCCGATGCACGATACGGCCGCGCTGCAGCGCCTTTTGCCGCTCGGCTGGCGAAGCCGGGGCGCGTGCGACGACGGCCGATCTCTTCGTCAAAGGCAGCGGATGGTGACAGCGGTCCGGCGCGCGGCGCTTCAACGGGCGCCATCTCGCGCAGCCAGGACGGCAGCGCCGGCGGCGGCTTTTCAGGACCGGCGGCCGGCGGTGTGTGCTCCGCGACCGGCGCCGGCGTTTTGCGATAGCGCCAGACTTTTTCCTCGCCGTCGCTTTCCTCGACCAGGAACGGTTTGAGCGGCGTTCGCACGAGATCGTACCAGCAGCCGTCCGGCCGTTTGTTCTTGCCTTCCGCGCCGCAGACGATCAGCCGGTCGGCGGCGCGCGTCATGGCGACGTAAAGCAGCCGGCGATATTCGTCGGCGGCTTCGCTGACGCATTCTGCCGGGCCACAGCGACCGGCGGCGCATCGTCGGCCTTGCGTCCGGCCCAGATCACGGGATTGCCGGACAGCGTGAGCAGCCGCGGTTGTTTCGGACCGGCAGGCGGCGTCATCGTGTCGGCGAGGATCACGATCGGCGCTTCCAGTCCCTTGGCGCCGTGCACGGTCATCACGCGCACTTCGTCGCGCGCGATTTCCATATCGCGCTTCACCTCGGCGCGCGCCGCGCGCAGCCAGGCAACAAAACCCTGCAGCGACGGTGTCTCGCGCCGCTCGTAATCGAACGCGAGATTGAGGAATTCATCGAGCGCGTCATTGGCCTCCGCACCGAGCCGGCCGAGGAACCGACGCCGTGCGCGACCGGCGCCAAGAATTTGCGCGTAGAACGCAAACGGCGTCTCGCGCTGCGCCGCTTGCGTGAGTTTGTCGAGGAGCGCATTGGCGGCATCGAATATTTCGCGTTCGCCGGCCTTCACCCTTTGCTCGAGCGCCGCGCGCAGCGATAGCGGACGCGGTCCCAGGCGATCGCGAACAAATCGTCATCGTTGAAACCGAACAGCGGGCTGCGCAGCACGGTCGCCAGCGCCAGATCGTCGTCCGGCAACAGCAGCGCGTCGGCGAGCGCCATCAGATCCATGACCGCGATATGCTCGGTGAGCACCAGGCGATCGGCGCCGGCGACGTCGACATCGTCGTGCTTGAGCGCACGGATGATCGCTTCGAACAGTTCGCCGCGCTGGCGCACCAGAACCAGAACATCGCCGTAGCGCGCGGCGCGCCGCTCGATGCCGACCGGTTCGCGGGCATCGACCAGCCGCCGCACCGTGCGCGCGATCCGCTGGGCCAGCTTTACGCGCGGGCTCGTCTCGCTCACCGTATCGAACGGCGCATCCCAGCCTTCGATCTCGCGCGTTCGTCCGGTTCGGTCGGCTCCCAGATTTCGACCATGCCGGGCGGCGTGTCGGGCAGCGCGATATGCGGCGGGAAACCGGCTTGATCCGAGGTGACGCTCGGCGCGATGTCCTTGAACACGATGTCGACCGCGGCAAGACGCTCTCGCCGGAACGGAACGAATGCTCGAGCCGGCCGGCACGAATCCGAAGTTCACTCGCCGCGTGCGCGCTCCTGAAGTAGCTGCGCATATCCGCGAACTCCTTCGGTGCCGCGTTCTGGAACGAGTAAATCGACTGCTTTTCGTCGCCGACCGCGAAAATCGTACGCGTCACGTCGCGCGCGCCGGCGCCGGCGGTGAATTCGTCGACCAAATGCCGCACGATCTGCCACTGCTTGTTGCTGGTGTCCTGCGCCTCGTCGATCAGCAGGTGATCGATGCCGAAATCGAGCTTGTAGTGGACCCAGGCCGCATCGATATTGGTCAGAAGCTGCAGCGCCTTGTCGATGAGATCGTCGTAATCGAGAAGCCCGCGGCGCGCCTTTTCGTCGTGATAACGCGTCAGCACCGCATGCGCGACAGTCAGCAGCGCGGCGGAGCGGTCGCGGCAGATGACGGCGCGCCGGCGATCCAGCAGCGCGCAGACGCGGCCTTGTTCCGCGGCCAGCCGCTCCAGCAGGTTGGCATCCTTGATCGCCTTGGTCGCAATGGATTTGCGCGGCGCGCGCTCGCTCGCGGTGCAGAAAATATCGAGATAGGTCTCGACCCGGTCGGAGCGCGGCAGCGACGCCAGGAGGCTGAAGCGGCGCGCCTGTTCGGCGTCGGATCTTGCCGCCCTGCGCCAAGGCGGCCGCGAGCGCGGTCCACTCGTCGGGCGCGATCGACGAACCGGCAAAGAATTCTTCTTCGATGCTGGCGCGATCTTCGGCCGGATCGAGGCCGAGCGCGCGCGACAGCGCGGCGATCGCGGTCTCGACGTCGCCCGCGTCCATCACCCAGCCGCCGATGGCGTCGCGCCGGCCGATCGCGGCGCGCACCACGTCGCGGAACGTCTGGTCGGCCGCCGCGGTCATTGCCGTGGCGAGCGCGCGGCCAAGCGGGCCATCCGGATCGTTGGCGCCGTCGAGCAGCACGGCGAGCGTCAATTGCTCCAACAGCTGCGTGTGCTCGGTCTCGTCGAGCACGGCAAAGCGCGCAGCCACATTCGCCTCGAACGGGAACTGGTGCAGCAACTGCGTGCAGAAGGCGTGGATGGTCTGCACCTTCAGACCGCCCGGCGTTTCCAGCGCGCGCGCAAACAAACGCCGCGCCAGCGCGCGCCGCTCCCCGTCAGGCGCCATGCCCGACTGCTCGAGAATGGCGCGATCGAGCGCCGCATCGTCGAGCGTCGTCCAGGCGGCGAGCGTGTCGAAAACGCGCTTCGCCATGTTGGCGGCCGCGGCCTTGGTGAAGGTGATGCAGAGGATTTTCTCCGGCTCGACGTTTTTGAGCAGCAGATTGATCACGCGCTGCGCCAGCACGTGGGTCTTGCCCGATCCGGCATTGGCGGCGACCCAGGCGGAAACGCCGGGGTCGGCGACCTCGCGTTGCAGTTTCGTCACCTGCGGCGGAATGCGATCCGGCGTTCTCATTCGCCGCCCCCGATGTCATCGATTTCGCCGCCGCTGCGCGACCATTCCTTGACGCGCGCAAGATGGTCGTAGTCGCCGTAATGCGTCCGCCACATCGGATGGACCAGAGAGCGGTACGGCTCGTTCACGTCCTCGAAGCGCCGGGCGAGGCCGCCGAGCCGTTCCAGCGCCCGATCGGCCTGGCTGTCCGGGGTGCCTTCCTTGAACTTGATCGCTTCGTATTCGCCGGCCGGGTCGCCGCCCTTGAGCTTCACATAAGCAATTTCGCTGACGGAGGCTCCGGCCGGAATATTTTCAAAACCACCGCGGCGCAAGATCGCGGCTTCCAGGGTGAGCTGCGGCGCCAGCCCAGTGCGCACCTGCTTTTCGCTGCGCACGGCGCCGGTCTTGTAGTCGAGGATGGTACAGCGGCCGGCGGCGTCGCGTTCGATGCGGTCGGCGATGCCGCGAAGCTTGAATGTGCCGTCAGCGAGCGGGATTTCGATCTGGCCGCGGATTTCGGCGGCAAGGGATGCGATCGCGGCGCGCCGATCCGCTTCCCAGCGCGCGAA
The DNA here is from genome assembly GCA_963743395.1 of uncultured Alphaproteobacteria bacterium. Lineage (GTDB taxonomy): Bacteria > Pseudomonadota > Alphaproteobacteria > Rhizobiales > Xanthobacteraceae > BOG-931. The sequence continues at coordinate 84,650 of CAVUPV010000004.1, read as the reverse complement.
CCAGTGGGCGATGCGCAGGAAACGCGGCCACCAGAAGGCGCGCGCCTCGGGAAAATCTTCCAGCGCGGCGAAATGCGGCTCGCCGAGCGCGATCAGTTCGCGCACCGGATCGGACGGCAGGTTGTTTGCGAAGTTTTGGGTAAAGGCGCCGATGGCGGCGTGGATGATGGTGCCGCGCTCGGCGGCGCCCGGCTCGGTGTCGACCGCATCGAGCACCCGCAGACGCAAAACATGCCGGGCGTAGATCGTATAGGGATCGCGCAGCCAATCCTCGATTTCGGTCACCGACAGGCTGTTCGGCCGCGCCGCGCGCGGCGGCCTCGGCGCCGGCTGCGGCGCCGACACGATCTTCTCAGACCGGTCGAGCTCGCGCGCCCAGGCGAGATAAGCGTCGCCGCGCATGACGGCCGTCTGCCACCGCGTGCCGGCCACCGCGGCAAGACGCTGGATGAAACGCGACGGCACCGTCGGCGCGCCGCCGATCTTGGCGGCGTGGCTCACTATTACTTCGCGCGCGCCGAGAAGCTGCGCGAAGTCGTGCGCGGAAAGCCCGATGCGGCGTTCCGGCAAATCGAGGCCGAGATCGAGGCGCATCGGGCGACTGAGCCAGGCATCGGAATTGCTTTCCGGCGGCCAGGTTCCCTCGACGAGACCGCCAAGTATGACGCGGTCGCTCTCGGTCAGGCGCGCTTCAAGCGGACCGAGGATACGCACGCGCAGTCCCGGCCGCGGCGGTCGGCGCACCACCCGGCCGGCGAGCGCTGCGGCGAAGAGTTCGACGTAATCCGATTTCTCGACGAGAAGACCTTTGGCGGCTTGGCTCGCTGCCAGCTCGTCGAGTGCGTCCGCGAGCCGCGCCCCGGCGGGTCCGGCGAGGGCGCCTGCATTGCCGTCCTGCTGCGAGAGGGCCGCCAATACGACGCGATGGCGTGCGGCAAATTCGGCGAGCGAATACGGGCCGCGGCCGATGCTTTCGAGCGGCCCGAGCGCGTCGGCGAGTTGGCTGACAAGCTCCAGGGCTGCGGCCAGTTCGCCGTCGGTCAGCTCGGTACGCGGGTCGGAATGGTGCAGATCGACCGGCTCCTTGCGACGATATTTGCCGAGCTGTTCACGAAAATTCGTCAGTGCCCGCGCGAGCCCGGTGCTGCCGGCGCGCGGCCGCGGCCCGCGCAGCACCGCGCGCTCGAGCGTGGCGACGGCATGCTCGCGGCCGCGCTGGCCAAGCCGCATGAGCGGATGCTTGAGCAGAGCAAGCAGCGTCACCGGTTCAAGGCCGCCGAGCGCGGCCGCAGCCGCGAGCCGCGCGAAAATTCCGGCCGGCGTGTCGGCGAGCGCATCGCCGCCGGAATCCTCGACCGCGATGTTCCAGCGCTGCAGCGCCGCCAGCACGCGGCGGCCAAGCGCGCGGTCGGGTGTGACCAGGGCGGCGGTTTTTCCGCCGTCCTGCACCGCTTCGCGCAGCGCAACCGCGATCGCCAGCGCCTCGTCCTCGGGATTGGCCGCTTCGATCACAGACAGCGTGGCGAGCGCCGCATCGGCATGCGCCGCGAATACCGGGTCGGCCAATGTTTGCCGCCATAGATCGGTTGCCGCCGCGGGCCGCAGCGCTTCCGAGACGAGCCGCTCGCGTCCGCGCGCCGCGGCCAAGGGTACGACCGCGTCGCGGGTGATACCGATGCGCGTGAGCAAAGCCTGCATGGCGAATTGTGGGTGGCCCGCGACCGGCGCGATATTTCTTTTCTCCGCGCCGGCGATCAGCCGCCACGAGGCTTCGTCGAGATCGGTATCGAGTCCCGGCAGCACCACCGCGCCGTGCGGCAGGTGCGCGATCGTGGCGATGAGATCGGCCGTCGCCGGAATCGAGCCGGTCGAGCCTGCGGCGATCACCGGACCGTCCGTCTTGCGCGCAAGCCGCGCGGCCTCGGCTTTGATCAGTCTGTCGCGCCGCTCGACGGCTCGATGCAATCGCGCTCTTGCAGGACCTCTGGCCATCGTTCCCGCGCGATCTGCAGGAATTTCAGCGTGAGCTGCCAATAGGCATCGAACTTGTCGGGCACCAGCCGGTCGAGCCGGTCCCATGGCACTCCGCGCGTCGTCATGTCGTCGATCAGCCGCGCCAGATCGTCGGCGAGAACGCAGGCCGCCGCCGGCGTCTGGGCGACCAGCGGACTGCCGCTCGCGCCGTGGAGCTCGGGCGATTGCGCCCATCTGGTGACCAGTTGCGTCAGCAGGAGGCGGCGTTCGAGCGGGCCGAGGGATGGCGGCAACGCGAGCGCGTCGGCGGCGATGTCGCCCGCAGCAGCCTCGGCGAATGCGATCTCGTCCTCATCGATGTCGCCGATCGCGACGATGCGCGGCAGGATCGCGGCGTCGCCGCTGCGGGCGCCGAGGAAAGCGTCGCGCATCAGCCGGCAGGCGCGCCGGGTCGGCAGATAGATCGTCGCCGCGGCGAGTGCGAGCGGATCGCCGGCCATACCCCGGCTTTGGGCAAAGCCGAGCCTGCCGCCGGTCAACGCCTCGATCAGCGTCGGCAGAAATGGCACCGACGCCGGAATGGTGAAAACACGCGGGGTCATAGTGCTGATTTAATCGCATCCTCCCCGTCATTCCCGCGAAAGCGGGAATCCATAACCACTATCCTGGCAATTCTGCTCGACTTGTGGTTATGGGTCCCCGCTTTCGGGGGGACGACGATAGAGCGCCAGTCAGTATCAGATTTTAGGCCAAATTTTCAGGGCAAGATTTTCAGGGCAAGATTTTCAGGCCATCGCAGCGAGCGCCGCTTCGGCGGCGGCGACAGCCTCGGGGGTGCCGACGTGCATCCAGACGCCTTCGAGGCGCAGCCCGAACAGCCGGCCCTTGGCGCCGGCCCGATCGAACAGCAGCGTCAGCGCAAAGTTGCCGTCCGGCGCGCCGACAAACAACGCGGGCGAGAGAATGGCCGCTCCGGCATAGATAAAGGGAACCACCTCCTGCTCGGCGCGCCGCCGCAGGCGGCTGTCGGCCAGCATGGCGTAATCGCCGCGGCCCTCGTAGCCGATGCTGCCGGCGGTTGGTGCCAGCAGCAAAAGTGCGTCCATGCTCGCGGCATCGAAGCTTTCGGCGAGCCGCGCGAAATTGGGTTTGACGCCGTCGAGCCAGAGCGTATCGGAATTGACCAGGAAGAACGGCGCATCGCCGATAAGCGGCAGCGCCTTGGCGATGCCGCCGCCGGTGCCGAGAAGCTCGCCGCGTTCGTCGGAAATCACGATGTGCGGGTCCCGCCGGGATGCGAGATGCCGTTCCACCGCGTCGGCGAGATGATGCACATTGACAACGGCGCGCTCGACCCCGGCATCGGCAAGCCGGTCGAGTCCATAATCGATCAGCGACTTACCGCCGATCGCGACCAGCGGTTTTGGAATTTGCCCATTATAGGGCCGCATGCGCGTGCCGAGGCCCGCAGCGAGTACTATCGCGCTTTTTGGCATCATCGCGTTGCCCAGTCCTCACGAATCGCAAAATTATCGCGATAATCATAACCTATTCGGCGCCGGCACATTGGCGGCGTACCAGGCCTGCAGCGCAGCGAGCGCCGGATGCGCCAGCGAGCGGCGCAGATAGTTCCACAGCCGGGGCATGTGACGGAGATATTGCGGCTTGCCGTCCCGGCGATCGAGCCGGGCGAAGATACCGAGAATCTTGGTCGTCCGCTGCGCCGCCAACGTGGCGTAGAGATGAGTGAAGGCGGCGGCATCGAAATCCGGGTCCTCGTTCCGCCGCGCGCGGACGTAGCGGCTGAGCAATGCCACTTCCATCGCTTCCGGCACGTCGACGCGCGCGTCCTGCAGCAGCGAGGCGACGTCGTAGGCCGCCGGCCCGATCAGCGCATCCTGGAAATCGAGCACGCCGATCCGCGCAATGCCTTCGCGCTCCGGCAGCCACAGCAGATTGGGCGAATGATAATCACGTAGAACCCAGCTCCGCGGCGCTTCAATCGCCGGCGCCAGCGCCTCGCTCCACAGCCTGACGAAAGCCTGGCGCGCCTTGTCCGACGCGCCCGCTTCGGCGCGGAGGAGGTACCAGTCAAGCAACAACTCGGCTTCGATCAGGAGCGCCTGCAGCTCGTAGGGCGGCAGACGATAATCGAGATGCGGCGCGACCGGCAGCGTTTCCGGCAAGTCGCGGCCGTGCAACGCAGCCAAGAGATCGACCGCGGCCGCGTAGCGTTCCTCGATCGGCGCCGGCGGATCGCCATGGACGATACGATCGTCGCCAAGATCTTCCATGACGATGAGGCCGTGATCGAGATCGGCGTGCAGGATTTCCGGCCCGGAGAGGCCGATATCGCGCAAGCCCGCCGCCAGCGCGACGTAAGGCACGATGTCCTCGGCGAGATGGGCGATGGCGCTATAGGGTTTGCCGTCGCGCACCGGCGGTCCATCCGGCCGGCGCGGCGCATTCATCAGAACCGCCGTCTGATCGTTCAACCTCAGGCGTTCAAAGATGCGCGTCGATGCGTCGCCAACCATTCGCAAGCGATGCGCCTCGCCGAAGCCGGATTCGTCCAGGAAAGAACGGATGAAGGCGATGCGTTCCGCGCGCGCCGCGAAATTGCCGTAGCCGACGTAGCGGGCGCTGCGGACTTCGGGCCCGAGCTGCGGCGTCAGCGCAAACGTAATGTCGAGCCGGTCCGGCGGCAAAAATCCGGCGGCGCGGTCGGGCCATTCCATCAGCATCACCGCGTCTTCGGGCAGATCGTCGAAGCCGAGCTCGGCGAGCTCGGCCGCGCCCGACAGCCGGTAGAGATCGGCGTGGACCAGCGTGAAGCGCGGCAGCTCATAGGTCTGGATCAGCGTGAAGGTCGGGCTCGGCACCTCGATCGTCTCGTCGCCGGCAAGGTAGCGGATGAGCGCGCGCGCGAACGTCGTTTTGCCGGCGCCGAGGTCGCCCGACAGCGTGACGAGGTCGCCGGGCTCGAGCGCTGCGGCGATATCGGTCATGAACCGGGCCGTTGCCTGCTCATTCGGCAGTGTCACGCTAAAGCTGGCGCCGCCCGGGATGGTCAGAAGCATGAGGCTGCGTTACCGGGTTATCTTGCGATGCTATTCGGCGGCGGTCAGCGCCGCGGTTTCGACCAGCGGGAATGTACAGGTGACGGTGGTGCCTTGTCCGACCGTGGAGACGATCGCGACAGTGCCGCCATGCAGCTCTACGAACGAGCGGACCAGGGAAAGGCCGATTCCCGGCCCGCGATGCTGCGAACCAAGCGAGTGCGTTTCGAACCAGTCGAAGACTTTTTCAAGGACATCCGGTGGAATTCCGGGGCCGCGGTCGGTTACGGAAAACACCACACTGTCGGCGCCGCGTTCGGCCAACAACGTGATGATCCCGCCGGCCGGAGAAAAGCTTACGGCGTTGGCGAGGAGATTGAACAGGATCTGCCGCACCCGCAGTTTGTCGGCGATAAAGCTGCCGATGTCGGCGGCCGCACCGATGTTGAGCGCAAGTCCGGCGCTTACGAGGCGGTCCTGCACGCCTTCCGCCGCCGCCGCCATGGTCTCGCGGATATTGACCGGCCCGAGATTGAGTTGCATGCGGCCGGCATCGATGGTGGCGAGATCGAGAATATTGTTGATCAGCGCCAACAGCGTGTTGGTCGAGACCGTGATGTAGTCGAGATATTCGCGCTGCTTGTCCGCCAGCGGTCCGGTCGCCGGATCGCCCAGCAGGTGCACGAAGCCGATGATGTTGGTGAGCGGCGAGCGCAATTCATATGACACGTGATGGACGAAATCGATCTTGATCTTGTCGGCGTCTTCGAGCGCTTCGTTGCGCTCGCGCAGTGCCCGCTCGACATTGACGGAATCGGTGACGTCATGGAACGTCACCAATGTGGCGCCGTCGGGCAGCGGCACGGTCGTGCAATCGACCACGCTGCCGTCGCGGCGTTCGAGGCGTCCGGGTGTCGCTTCGCGGCTGTCGATGGCGGTGACGATATCGCGCAGGGCCTGCCAGGCGGGCGCGTCGCCGTGCAGCGGCTGAGTGAGAGCCGTGATCCGTTCGATGTGCGGCCGGTCGGCGAGCGCCTGCGGCGGTAACCGCCACATGCGGGTGAAGGCGGCGTTGTAGAGCCGCAGCCGGCCGTCGCTGCCGAACACGGCGACGCCCTCGGCAAGATTGTCGAGCGTCTCGCCTTGCACGCGGATCAGTTCCTCGAAGCGGCGTTCGAGATCGAGCCGCTCGGTCACGTCATGGAAGAGATAAGTGACGCCGCCGTCGGTATTGGGCGTGGTGACGACGCGCAAAGTGCGGCCGCCGGGCAGATGCCAAGTGTGCTCTTTGGCTTCGACGGCGCGGTAAGCCTCATGCAACTGGGTCTTCCACTGCCGGAAATCTTGCTCTTCCGGCAGCTTGAGCGCGTCGCGCAACAACTCGATCACCGCGGAGTCGGTCGGTCCCTGATCGAGGAAGGCCGCATCGAGCTCCCACAACGCGCGATAGGCGGCATTGTAAAAGGTCAGCCGGTGCCCGGCATCGAACATGGCGACGCCGGTCGAAAGCTGATCCAGCGTGCGGCGGTGCGCATCGGCGAGCCGGGTGAGCGCGCCGCGCATCGTTTCCACTTCGGTGGCGTCGGTGCCGATGCCGGCGCTGCCGCCTTCGGTGCGAAAGTCGAGCACATCGAAAGTGCGGCGCGCGCCGGCAACGACGGCGCGAAGCCGTCCGGCATAAGAACCGCCGCTGGCGCGCTCCTGCGCGATATTGTCGAGGGCGGCGGCGTTAAGGAACTCCAATTCGCGTTCGACCGCGTCGGCTGCGCTTTTGGCTTCGACAGCGCGCGCGTAGGCGGCATTGACGAAGGTCAAATGTCCGGCCGCATCGCGCGTCCACAACGGCGAGGGCAGGGCTTCGACGAGCGCGCGCAGCGCGGCGGCCTCGGTCGACAGTTTTTCGTAACGCGTCACCAGTTCGACGAGCTCGCGCTTGATGCCGCTGGCATCTTTGAGACGAAGCACGGCGCGGCCGCCAATGGCGCGGCCTTGCGCTTCGATCGGATGACCCGTCAGCATCGTCAGCGTCATCGCAAATGCTTCGCCGCGCGCGCGCAACGCGTCGACGGCATGCTCTATCGCGGCGGCTTTGCCGGGATCGAGCCAGTTTCCGAACGCCAGCACGCGATGCGAGGCAGCTATTCCGAAAATGGCCGGATCGCCGTCAATGGTGGGCTCGTCCGAGCCGGCCGGCCAGTCGACCACCACTTGCGGCTCGGAGAGCAACAGCGCGTTGGCGCGATCGAGTTCGGCGCGCAGACTTGCGATCTCGTCGCGCGACCACGCTTCCAGCCGCGCCGCGCGCGCCCGCGTGCGAACGAGCAGGATCGCGGTGACGACGGCAAACAGGACGACGCCGCAAACCAAAGCGAGGAATGTGATCTGGTGCCGATCGATGCTGCGGTGCGCGCTGAGAACGAATTCTTGCAGCGCCAGCGCCGGCTGCTCGGCGGCGCCCGCTGGCGTCAGGCCGGCGGCCAGGAGGCCGACAATGGCGGCAAAGAGTCCGCCAATTCCTTGTCCGTGCCACCGTAGCGCGTAGCCACGGCTCGTCCGGATCGTCTCCGGCATGCCCCATTCGCCTCTGCTGGCTGCCACCGCCATTCCGCCAGCCGGTCGGTCGCGGAGTGCCCGCGAATCGCACGACTTTACCCTCAAGCGGAATCGCGCCGAAAGAGTCCAGATCGTGAACGGAAATGTCCGGAAAGGCTGACTTTAAGACCGCGCCGAAGCTTTGCCGGCAGGCTTGCTCAACGCCTGCGCATCGCGCGCCATGTCTTCGAGATTGATCCGGGCCAGCGCGATGCCGAATTCATGCTCGGCGCTGGCCATGGCGGGCAGCACGACTCTGTTGAGGAGTTCGGAGCCGGCGTGCGGTTCGTCGGTCTCGTCGACCGTTCCGGCCGCGCGCAGAATATCGTTGGCCGTGACACGGCGGCGATCGCGCGCCAGTTCGTAGCCGCCGCGCGGACCGCGAATGCCCTTCAAAATTCCGCAGCGCACCAGCGCCTGCAAGACGGGTTCGAGATGGCGCGGCGGCAGACCATGGCGCGCGGCCAATGTCTTCGCGGAGATCGGCTGCCCATGCGCTTGCATGGCGACATCGATCACCGCAGCGACAGCCAGAACTCCTTTGCGCGGGAGCAGAGCCATAAGAGAAACCAATGTCGCTTGAGGGGGTTAGTTCGGACGCAGAGGTAATATATTAGGCGTGCGTTGCGGTCTAGTTGAACGAGGGTTTTAGTCGCGCTTGTCGACAATATTGGCGTCGATTCCCGTAGAACCAAAGCCCCCGGCGGCGCGCTTGGTCGCGTCTAAGCTGACCAATTCAACAAGTTCTACATGTTGTATTGGAGCGATTACTAGTTGCGCGATGCGCGTTCCCCGCGCGACGACGAATTTTTCCGCGCCGAGATTTACAAGAATGACTTGTAATTCTCCGCGATAATCGGCGTCGATCGTTCCGGGCGCATTGAGCACGGTCACGCCGTGGTGGATGGCAAGGCCGGAGCGCGGGCGGATTTGCGCCTCGCTGCCGGCCGGCAAAGCGATCGCGACGCCGGTTGGAATCATGGCGCGGGCGCCCGGTGCGATCTCGACCGGCGCGTCGGCCGGCACCGCGGCGATGAGATCGAGGCCCGCGGCATGCGCGCTCTGATAGGCCGGCAGCGGCAGTTCGGCGGCGTGCGGCAGCCGCATGATGCGCACCTCGTCGTCACTTCTTATCTCCCTGCGCAGCGCCGCGGCGATCCGCTCGATGAGCATGCGCGCGACATCGTCTTTCGACTGCGGCGGCCAGGCTTCGACGCCGGTCGCGGTGATCAGGTGAATCGTGTTGGTGTCGCCGCCCATGATGCCGGTCTCCGGCGAAACGTCGTTGGCGAGAATCCAGTCGCAGCCTTTCCTGGCAAGCTTCGCCTTGGCATTGGCGATGACGTGATCGGTTTCCGCGGCAAATCCGATGACGAGCCGCGGGCGGCCGGATTTGCGATGCGCGATGGTGGAGAGGATATCGGGATTCTCGATCAGCTTGAGCGTCGGTGTGCGGCCTTGTTGTTTCTTGATCTTGTGCTCGCTCGTCGCTCGGTGCGCCAGTCGGCGACCGCGGCGGCGAAGATGGCGACATCGGCCGGCAACGCCTTTTCGACCGCGTCGAGCATCTGCCGCGCGGTCTCGACCTTGACGACGGCAAGTCCGGGCGGATCGGGCAGGTTGACCGGGCCGCTGACCAGCACCACGTCGGCGCCGGCTGCCGCGGCGGCCGCCGCGATGGCGTGGCCCTGCTTGCCCGACGAGCGGTTGGCGATGAAGCGCACCGGATCGATCGGCTCGCTGGTCGGACCCGAAGTGACGAGGACGCGCTTGCCGGTAAGCGGCCCGGCGCTGGCGCAGCAGCGTCTCGGCCGCGGCGACGATTTCGAGCGGCTCGGCCATGCGGCCGATGCCGGCTTCGCCGCGTTCGGCCATCTCGCCGGCATTGGGGCCGATGATGCGGACGCCGTCGGCCGTTAGCTGCGCCAGATTGCGTTGCGTCGCCTTGGCCGCCCACATATGCGGGTTCATCGCCGGCGCGATCAGGATCGGCTTGTCGGTTGCAAGCAAGACGGCGGTGGCGAGATCGTCGGCATGGCCGCCCGCCATCCTCGCCATCAGATCGGCCGTCGCCGGCGCAACCACGACGAGGTCGGTATCGCGCGCGAGCCGAATATGGCCGACGTCGAATTCGCTCTGCGGATCGAACAGATCGGTATAGGCGCGTTCGCCGGCCAGCGCGCCGACGGCGAGCGGCGTGACGAAGTGCTGCGCGGCCGCGGTGAGGATGCAGCGCACCATGCGCGCCGCGGTCCTGCAAACGCCGGATGAGATCGAGCGATTTATAGGCGGCAATGCCGCCGCCGATGATGAGAAGGATGCGCGGGCTGCCGGCCGCGGCGGTGCGTCCGCGGCCGTTGTTGTCGGCGATGGCGCGCTGCGCGGCGGGTCGGCTCGGAATGATCGAGGTAGTGCTCGCGGCCGGTCTCCTCGCGCCGCCTGGCGCAGGATGACGCGGACCTCGTCCTCCATCGAGCGGCCGTGGCGCGCCGCGCGCAGGCGCAGGAGCTTTTTGAGCTTATCGTCGAGCTGGCGGACGGTGAGGCTGGCCATCGATGCGCTGTTCCTGCAAGATCAGATAGCTAACAGGATGATGATTGCATTGCAATCAATGCAATCACCAGTGCCGAAAGGCGATCCAGAGCAAGCAGCGCCGCGATCACCCACAGCGCCGCGACCGTCCAGCGGCTGCGGCGGCGCTCGGCTTTGTCGATCTCGGCGATGGTCTGCGGCGACAGCACCGAGCCCGTCGCGGGTGACCTCGTCGAGCTGGTCGAGCACGCGGGCACCGCGCGTGAGCAGGCCCGGCGCGTTGCCGATGAAGCGTCCGACCTCGCGCACGCCTTGAGCGGCGCTTTCGAGCTTGCCGGCCGGACCGAGATTGCGCGTCATCCATTCGCGCACCACCGGCTCGGCCGTGGTCCACATGTCGAGCTTGGGATCGAGCGAGCGCGCCACGCCTTCGACCACCACCATGGTCTTTTGCAACAGCAGCAATTCCGGCCGCGTGCGCATGTCGAACAGGCCGGTCACCTCGAACAACAGCGTCAGCAGCTTCGCCATCGAAATATCTTCGGCGGTGCGGTTGTGGATCGGCTCGCCGATGGCGCGGATCGCCTGCGCGAAGTCTTCGATCGAATGGTGCGGCGGCACATAGCCGGCCTCGAAATGCACCTCGGCGGTCCGGTAATAATCGCGGGTGATGAAGCCGTGCAGGATTTCCGCGAGAAACAACCGCTCCTTGGCGCCGAGCCGGCCCATAATGCCGAAATCGACGGCAACGAGCCTGCCGTCGTCGTCGACGAACAGATTGCCGGGATGCATGTCGGCGTGAAAGAAGCCGTCGCGCAGCGCGTGGCGCAGAAAGGTCTGGATCACGGCGCGGGCGAGTTGCGGCAGGTCGAGACCCTTGGCTTGCAGCCGCGCGCGATCCGACAGCGGCGTCGCGTCGATCCATTCCAGCGTCAGCACTTCCTTGGTGGTGCGGTCCCAGTCGATCGCCGGCACGCGGAAATCCGGATCGGCCTTGGTGTTCTCGGCCATTTCCGAAAGCGCGGCGGCTTCCAGGCGGAAATCCATTTCGACCATGACCGAACGGCGCAGCGTATCGACCACTTCGACAAGGCGCAGCCGCCGCGCCTCGGCGGACAGATCCTCGGCGTGCTGGGCGGCGAACGTGAAGGCGGTGAGATCGGCGTGGAAGCGCCGCTCGATATTGGGCCGCAGCACTTTGACGGCGACGGCGCGCGGTTCGGCCGCGGTCGCGACCGTCGCCCGATGCACCTGCGCGATCGAGGCGGCGGCGACCGGCGGACCGAAACTGGCAAAGACCGCAGCGACCGGCCTGCCGAATGCCGCCGCGACCGCCGCCTCGGCTTCGATCTTGCGGGAACGGCGGCATCTGATCCTGCAAGCGTTCGAGATCATGGGCCAATGCGGCGCCGACCACGTCCGGCCGCGTCGCCAGGAACTGGCCGAGCTTCACATAGCTCGGGCCGAGCCGCGTCAGCGCCGCCGACAGCCGCGTTTCCGCGGTCCCGGTCGAGCGCCGCTCGAACAGGCGCGCAAGGCGCAGCAGCGGGCGCGCCGGAACCGGCACCATCGCCGGATCGATGACGCCGAAAACGCCCTCGCGGGCGAACACGAAGCCGGCGCGGCCAAGACGGATGAGATGCGCGGGAGCCGAGATCACAAACGCCAGCCGGAATGCAGCGCCACGATGCCGCCGCTCATCGGCTGAAACGACACCCGCGCGAAACCGGCCGCCCGCAGCATGGCGGCGAAATCTTGCGGGTTGGGAAAACGGCGGATCGATTCCACCAGATAGCGATAGGATTCGGCGTCGCCCGCGACCATGCGGCCGAGCGCGGGAATGACGTTGAACGAATAGAAATCGTACAGCCGGTCGAGCCCGGGAACATCGACGGCGGAGAATTCGAGGCAAAGGAATCGGCCGCCGATCTTGAGCACGCGATAGGCCTCGGCGAGCGCCAGTTCGATGCGCGGCACGTTGCGGATGCCGAACGCGATGGTCACCGCATCGAAGCTGCGGTCGGCAAACGGCAGCGCTTCGGCATTGGCCTCGGTGAATCTGATGGCATCGCCGAGCGCGCGTGCCGCGGCGCGATCGCGGCCGACCTCGAGCATGTCGGCATTGATATCGCAGACCGTCGCCCGCGTTTCCGCGCCGCCGCTTTCGATGACGCGGAAACGCGACGTCGCCGGTGCCGCCGGCGATGTCGAGGAGCGCAAACGGCCGGTTCTTCGGCGGATTGACCGCCGTGACCAGCGTGTCTTTCCAGGCCCGATGCAGCCCGAGCGACATCAGGTCGTTCATCAGGTCATAGCGGCGCGCGACGCTGTGGAAGACGTCGTCGACCAGGCCTGCTTTTCCTCAAGCGGCACCTGCCGGGAGCCGAAATGAGCGGTATCTGTCATCGCCGATCCTTCAAGAGCACAAACATAGCGCGGCGCCGCCAAGGACGCTATGTGTTTGAAATTAACCACATTGCCGCCGCGGCGTCTGGATCAAGCGATGCCCGAACTGCCCGAAGTCGAAACAGTGCGCCGCGGCCTCGAACCGGCCATGGACGGGGAACGCTTCGTCAAGGTCGAGGTTCGCCGCGGCGACCTGCGCTGGCCGTTGCCGAAGGATTTTGCGCAGCGGCTTAAAGGCACGACCGTGACCGGCCTCGGCCGCCGCGCCAAATATCTGCTCGCCGATCTCTCCTCCGGCGAAGTGCTGATCATGCATCTCGGCATGTCCGGCTCGTTTCATGTCTTCCGCGAAGACCGACAAAGCTGTCGGCCGCTATTATCACGAGCGCGCAAAAGCACGTGGCCCACGATCATGTCGTCTTCCATATGTCGTCCGGCGCGAGCGTGACCTTCAACGATCCGCGCCGGTTCGGCTCGATGAAGCTCGTCGCGCGCGAAATGCTCGACGCCGAGCCGTTGCTCAACGGGCTCGGGCCCGAACCGCTCGGCAACGCATTCGATGCCGCCATGCTGGCGCGCGCCTGCCAAGGAAAGAAGACAAGCCTCAAGGCGGCGCTGTTGGATCAGCGGGTCGTCGCCGGACTGGGCAATATCTATGTCTGCGAGGCGCTGTATCGCGCCGAGCTGTCGCCGAAACGAATGGCTTCGACGATCGCCGATCGGAAAGGCGATCCGAACGAGCGCGCCGAACGGCTGGTCGACAGCATCAAGACGGTGCTCAACGCCGCGATCAAGGATGGCGGTTCGTCGCTGCGCGACCACCGGCGGACCGACGGCGATCTCGGCATGTTCCAGCACAATTTCCGCGTCTACGATCGCGAGGGCGAGCCGTGTCGGACGCCGGGCTGCGGTGGCACCGTCAAACGTATCGTGCAGAACGGCCGCTCGACCTTTTATTGTCCGGCGTGCCAGAATATAGGCCGGACAGGAAGCAGCCGGGAGCAATGTCCATGAGCGACCGAGACATCATCGTCGAAACCCGCGGCCGGGTCGGACTGATCCGGCTAAATCGGCCGCAGGCGCTTAACGCGCTCAACGCCGCGCTGATGCGCGAGCTCGCTCGACGCCATCGACGGCTTCGAGGCCGACGACAAGATCGGCTGCATGGTCATCACCGGCTCGGACAAGGCCTTCGCGGCCGGCGCCGACATCAAGGAAATGGCCGACAAGACAGTTCACCGAGGTTTTCCTCGGCAATTTCGCGGCGACCTGGGATCGCGTCGCCGCATGCGCGCAAGCCGATCATTGCCGCGGTCGCCGGCTTCGCGCTCGGCGGCGGCTGCGAGCTTGCCATGCAATGCGATCTGATCATCGCCGCCGACAACGCCAAATTCGGCCAGCCGGAAATCAAGCTCGGCATCATTCCCGGCATCGGCGGCACGCAGCGGCTGACGCGCGCGGTCGGCAAGGCCAAGGCGATGGACCTGATCCTCACCGGCCGCATGATGGACGCGGCAGAAGCCGAACGCGCGGGCTTGGTCGCGCGCATCGTGCCGCTGGCAAGCCTGCTCGACGAGGCGCTCAAAATCGCCGAGACAATCGCGTCGATGTCGCTGCCGTCGGTGCTGGCGGCGAAGGAGGCGGTCAACCGCGCGTTCGAAACGTCGCTCGCCGAGGGCGTGCGTTTCGAACGGCGTATCTTTCATTCGCTGTTCGCGACCGCCGACCAGAAGGAAGGCATGGCCGCCTTCGTCGAAAAGCGGCCGGCAAAGTTCGAGAACAAATAGCCCCGCCTATTTCCGCACGCAGATCACCCGCACGACGGATTGCGCCATCGCGGCAGCGTTGCTCGCAAGTGGCCGGCGGCCGGCACGATCCCTTGGGCCTGGAGAAAGCGCGCACCGGCATCGGCCGGCACCAGCGTGGCCTGCGGCGCGACCGGGCCGGTGCCGGCGACGACCGGCGCTTTCAGCGCGACGATACCGGCGAAGCGGCCCTGGTGCATCGATCGCCGCCGCGCCGGAAAAGCCGAGTTTCGGCGCCGGTGTCGAGGCCTTGCGCGGTCAGTTGGCGCGGGGGCGCTGGCCGGCGTGCTGTCGCCGGGCTGCGCCAGCGGGTCGGCAATGCCGAACAGCGTGAGCGTGTCGGACGTGCTGCCGGTGTCGCCGCCGAGCGGCGCCGGAACGAGATTGCGGACGCCATAAAGCCGCAACAGCGCCAGATCGTTTGGTCTGGTCCTCGAGCGATGCGTTCGGCATGGCCGAAACCCGGCACCGTGATGGACTGGCAATTGTCGGTCAGCTCGCCGGCGCGACGAGATCGCCGCGCGCGCTCACCACGATCGCGCTGCCATAATCGACGCCGCGCTTGCGTCCCGCGCGGCGGCGTGGCATTCGGATCCGGGAAGCCCTCAAACGTGTCGGATATGGCCACGGCGATCGGCGCCATGGTGCCTTCGGTGGCCTGATCATAAAGAATGGTGACGCCGCGCACTTCGCTGCCGCTCGACTGCGCCCGCTCGACGAACTTTTTCAGGTTCTGCTCGCCGGTAATAACGAAGGAATTCGGATCCGAGCGCGCTGTAGCCGACATAGCGCTGCGTGGTCTTCTTTTCCTGTTCGAACAAAGCCGGCAGCGATGCCTCGTGCAGCCGGAACGTTTCGATCTGGATTTGACCACGCGCCGAGGTCCAGCGGCTGCCGAGTCGTCCGGCGGCGGCGCGCGGCACGAGCTTCTCCGGCACGCCGAGCCGTGCGCCGGTCGCGGTATCGTCGATCAGCCGCCAGCCGACGGCGGCTTGTGGCGCCTGCGCGGCTTCGCGCGAGCGCGGCGCGCTCCTGGTCGCTGAGCACGCCGGTGTCCTTGCCGCTGTTGCGCCGTTGGAACGCCTTGATGGCGTCGGGCATGCGCTTGTCGATTTCGTCGGCGCTCAGTTCGTCGAAGCCGCCGAGCCAGATCAGATCGGCCTGGACGGCGAGGCGTTGGGCGTCCGGACTGGCGGCAAGGGCAGCCGCTGACGCCGGGGTCATTCTTGCGCGCGACTTTCGGAAGGGTCGCGGCCTTCGCCGTTTTCGCGCCGTCCGGGCGCTCGTTGGATGTGATTGCTGGGCGAATGCCGGCGGGCCGGATACCTGCAGGCCCATCGCCAACACGGCCAGGGCGATGCTCGCCATCCTTGCGTTCATTACGGGCCCCCAAAACCGGCCAAGCGTAGCCGAAGGATGCGGGGAGTCCAATCGCGGCGATGCGGATGTGGTCGTCCGGCGTTCCGTTGTGACCTATATAGTGGCGGCATGCTGACTGCCGACGAACTCGAGCGCTATGCGCGCCACATCGTGCTGCGCGAGGTGGGCGGGCCGGGACAGGCCGCGCTGCGCCGCGCGCGCGTGCTCGTCGTCGGCGCTGGCGGGCTCGGCGCGCCGGTGCTGCTCTATCTCGCCGCCGCGGGTGTCGGCACGCTCGGCATCGTCGACGATGACGTGGTGGCGCTGTCGAATCTGCAGCGGCAGGTGATCCACGCCACGCCTGACATCGGCATGCCGCAAAGGTCGACAGCGCCGCGGCGACGATCCAGCCGGCTCAATCCGCATGTCGCTGTCGAGCAGCACAACGTCCGGCTCACGGCGCAAAACGCGCTCGAACTGATTGGCGGCTACGACGTCGTCGCCGACGGCTCCGACAATTTCGCCACGCGCTATCTGGTGTCGGACGCCTGCTATTTCGCCAAGAAGCCGCTGGTGACCGCGGCGCTCGGCGCCTTTCGACGGCACGCTGACCACGATCCGCGCCCACGAGCGCGGCGCCGACGGCAAGCCGAATCCGACCTATCGCTGCCTGTTTCCGGAGCCGCCGCCGCCCGGCACCGTGCCGGCCTGCGCCGAAGCCGGCATCCTCGGCGCGCTCGCCGGCGTGATCGGCTCGATGATGGCGCTCGAAGTGATCCGGGAGATTGTCGGCTTCGGCGAGAATCTGGTCGGCCGCCTCGTCATGCTCGACGCGCGCGCGATGCGCTTCGAGACGCTCCGCTATGCCTGGGACCCGGCAGAATCCGCTGTCCGGCGAGCAGCCGACGATCAACGATCTGTCGGTGCACGGTAGGTCTGTCATTGCGAGGAGCGTAGCGACGAAGCAATCTAGAGCAGCGCCGCAGACTGGATTGCTTCGCTTCGCGCGCAATGACGGGATAATCTACTTGCTCCACGTCGCCAGGATGGTTGAGCCCTTGAGCACCGACCATTTATTGTCGCCGGCGGGAACGATCGTGAAGCAATTGGCCTTGGTGCCCTCCAGGTGGTGCAGAAGCCGTCGTTCGACAATTTCCACGTGCCTTCGCCCTGGCGCCCCGCCGCCGCCCTTTGACGGCTCGCGCTTCATCTTGTTGTCAGCTGTAAACGTCATCTTGAATTTGACGTTGGACGTTGTCGACGCGGTAAACGGCTGGCCGGTGAAGAACGTCGTTGCGATGGCGTCGGGCGCAAGCTTTGCCGCCGGCGCCGCAAGCACAGACGTGCTGAAAACAACGACCGAGGCGATACCTGTGACGACGCTCGCACTATGAGCACGCATCGTGATCCCCCAATCTCATGATTCGAGGCTGTATGATATGTCAGCGCGCTTGCCGATGATACACGCTGTTCGGCCGCATATCGGTGGCGGACGCCACGCGGTTCGTCATGTTGAAGAAACCGGCGACGGCGGCGATATCCCAAATATCGCGGTCGCAGAAACCGGTGCGGCGCAACCTTCGCCGATCCTCCTCCTCGACCAGCCACGGCTCGGCGGTCAGTTTCACGGCGAAGTCGAGCATGGCGCGCTCGCGCTTCGACAATCGCGCCGCGCGATAATTCATCGCCATCAATTCGCCGAGCGGCGGATCGCCGGACAACTGCCGCACGGCGGCGCCGTGAGCGACGAGGCAGTAGTAGCAACGGTTATGCGACGATACCGCGACCGCGATCATCTCGCGCTCGAGCTTGCTCAAGCCCGAAGGCGCCAGCATCAGGTCGTTGTACATGCCGACAAAGGCCGACAGCTTGGCCATGTCGAAGGCGTAGGCCTTGAGCACGTTCGGCACGAAGCCGAGCTTTTCCTCGCATTTTGCGAAATAGGCCGCCATATCGGCGGACAGCGGCACCGGCGGCAACTTCAGCGCGGTGATCGCGGTGTCGTCGCCGGCCGTCGCGCTGGGACGAGGCTTTTTCGCGCGACGGGCAGCTTTGCCGGTGCCTTTGGCCATTTTGCTTTCTCCGCCCGGTGTTTTATGGCCGCTCCATCGGCGGCAAAAGTGAGATTATATCAGTGACTTGTTTCGCGCGGCCGCGCCAAATGCGGGTAGCGGCTGTACGCCCTGAAGCGGGTATGATTGCATTGGGGACGGTGGCGGGACGCAAGGCAGGGGAGCGATGAACGTCCAGGATATTCCCCGCGGCGGCGACGACTATGCCAGCGTCGCGCTGATCGACGCCGCGACCGCCTTGCTGGCGAAGCGCAAGCCCGACATCCCCACCGACTTCCTTGCCAAGCTGTTCGGGCTCGCGGCGCCGGACGATCTGGCGCGCTACAGCGCCGAGGAGCTCGCCGGCGATCGCCGAACGATCCTGGTCGTTTCTCGCCGAGCGCGAAGCGGGCGTTCCCAAAATCCGCTTTGAGCCGGCCGCCGCCGCGCGCGGCATCGCGGTGCTTGAGATCGTCAACGACGACATGCCGTTTCTGGTCGATTCCGTCGTCGGCGAGCTCAATGCGCGCGGTCTCGATATCCGCCTGTTCGTCCATCCGGTGTTTGTGGTCGAGCGCGACCTTGCCGGCAAGCTCACCAATTTCAAGGGCGCGCGCAATGTCGGTGGCCAGCGCGAGAGCTTCATCCATATTCATGTCGACAGTCTTGAAGATGTGGCGCGGCGGGCGGAAATCGTCGAAGCCCTCAACGGCATCCTCGCCGAAGTGCGCGTTTGCGTCGAGGACTGGCAGCCGATGCTGGCGCGGATTGCGGGCTATCATCGCCGATCTGCGGACCAGCCCGCCGCCGCTCGCGGTCGAAGAGATCGCCGAGGCGATCCAGTTCCTCGAATGGATGGAGGACGACAATTTCACGCTGCTTGGCGCGCGCGATTATGTCTTCACTGACAGCGCGGAAGCGCTCGAACCGGCCTTCGAGACCGGCCTCGGCCTGTTGCGCTCGCGCGACATGCGTCTGCTGCGGCGCTGGAACGAGACGCTCATCATCACGCCGGAAATTCGCGCCTTCCTCGAGCAGCCGAAGCTTCTGGTCGTTACCAAGGCGACCACGCGGTCGCGCGTGCACCGGCGCGTCTATCTCGACTATATCGGGGTCAAGCGCTTCGACCGCTCCGGCAAGCTCGTCGGCGAGTGCCGGTTCTGCGGCCTGTTCACCTCGACCGCCTATACGCGTCCGGCGCGCGGCATTCCTTATTTGCGGCGCAAGATCGACGGCATCATCCGCCGCGCCGGTTTCGATCCGGCGAGTCATTCGGGCAAGGCGCTGGTCAACGTGCTCGAGACCTATCCGCGCGATGAATTATTTCAGATCGACGAGGACACGCTCTATCAGTTCGCGCTTGTCATCCTCCAGCTCGACGAACGGCCGCGCGTGCGCGTGCTGCCGCGGCGCGACCGCTTCGATCGTTTCGTGTCGATCCTCGTCTATGTGCCGCGCGATCGCTATGACAGCGGTATCCGGGCCGCGATCGGCAACTATCTGGCCGCGGCCTTCAACGGACGCGTGAGCGCTTATTTTCCGTCCTTTACCGAAGGCCCGCTGGTGCGCGTCCATTTCATCATCGGGCGTGCCGAGGGCGAGGCGCCGAATCCGGATCGCGCAACGCTCGACCGCGAGGTGGAAGCGATCGTGCGCAGCTGGACCGACGGGCTAGGTGAGGCGCTTGCCGCCGGCTCCGCCCCGCTGCGCGGGCGCGTGCTGTTCGAGCGCTATCGCGAGGCTTTCCCGATCGACTACCGCGAAGTCTATCCGCCGGCGATCGCGGTCGGCGACATTCGCGTCCTTGAGCTGCTCACCCCGGAGCGGCCGCTGGGCGTCGACCTTTACCGCCAGGGCAGCGCGCAGCCGGCGCGCGTGGGGCTGAAAGTGTTCAGCCAGAGCCGGCCGATTTCGCTCACCGAGCGCGTGCCGGTCCTGGAGAATATGGGTTTTCGTGTCCTCGACGAGCGCACCTACCACATCCGGCCGCAGGGCGGGGCCGAGGTCTGGTTCCATGACATGGATCTCGAAAGCGCGTCCGGCCAGCCGATCGACCTCTCAGCGGCTGAGAGCAGGCTGGAGGCCTGCTTCCTCGTCGTCATGGGCAAACAGGCGGAGAGCGACGGTTACAACGCGCTGGTGCTCACCACTGGATTGGGCTGGCGCGAAGTCGCGCTGATACGCACCATCTCGCGGTTCCTGCGCCAGATTCGCGTGCCTTATTCGCAGGATTATATGTGGGCGACGCTGCGCAAGTTTCCCGTCATCGCCGCGCAAATCGTGAGTTTGTTCGAAACCCGCTTCGATCCGCATCGCGACGTGTCGGCGGAAGCGCGCGCGGCGCGTGAAACCGAGATTGCCGCCGCAATCGAAGCGGCGCTGCAGGCGGTCGAGAGTCTCGACGAAGACCGCATCCTGCGGCACTTTGTCAACGCGGTGACGTCAGCGATCCGCACCAATTTCTATCAACTCGGCAGCGATGGGCGCGCCAAGGATCTCATCGCGATAAAATTTTCCAGCCGTAAAGTCGACGACATGCCGCTGCCGCGGCCGCTGTACGAAATCTTCGTCTATTCGCCGCGGCTTGAAGCGGTGCATCTGCGTTTCGGCAAAGTGGCGCGCGGCGGCATCCGCTGGTCCGACCGGCCGCAGGATTTCCGCACCGAAATTCTCGGGTTGGTCAAGGCGCAGAACGTTAAGAACGCGGTGATCGTGCCGGTCGGGGCCAAAGGCGGCTTCGTGCCGAAATTCCTGCCGGCCGGCGGCACGCGCGAGGCGATCCAGGCCGAAGGCGTCGCCACCTATAAAATGTTCATCTCGACGCTGCTCGACATCACCGACAATATCGGCCCCGGCAAGGCGGGAGTGATCCCGTCCGCCGATGTCGTGCGCCATGAAGGTGACGATCCCTATCTCGTGGTCGCCGCCGACAAAGGCACCGCGACGTTTTCCGACATCGCCAACGAGCTCGCGATCGCCCACGATTTCTGGCTCGGCGACGCCTTCGCCTCGGGCGGCTCGGCCGGATACGACCACAAGAAGATCGGCATCACCGCGCGCGGCGCCTGGGAATCGGTGAAACGCCATTTCCGCGAAATGGACATCAACATTGCCGCCACGCCGTTCACCGCCGTCGGCGTCGGCGACATGTCCGGTGACGTCTTCGGCAATGGCATGCTGCGCGAAACGACAACCAAGCTCGTCGCCGCCTTCGATCACCGCGATATCTTCATTGATCCCGACCCGGATCCGAAGAAGACCTTTGCTGAACGCAAACGAATGTTCGACCTGCCGCGGTCGAGCTGGCAGGATTTCAATAAATTGCTTCTCTCCAGGGGCGGCGGCATCTATCCGCGCACGGCCAAGGACATCAGGCTTGCGCCCGAGGCGCAACAACTGCTTGGACTCGGCGAGCACGTCACGCCGCAGGACCTCATCCGCGCCATCCTCAAAGCACCGGTCGATCTGCTCTTCTTCGGCGGCATCGGCACCTATATCCGCGCCGCCGACGAGAGCGACGAGGCGGTCGGCGACCGCGCCAACGATGGGGTTCGGATTGCCGGCAAGGATTTGCGCTGCAAGGTGATCGGCGAGGGCGCCAATCTCGGTATGACCCAGCGCGGCCGCATCGAGGCGGCGTCGCGCGGCATCCGGCTTAATACCGACGCGATCGACAATTCGGCCGGCGTGAACACCTCCGATATGGAGGTCAATATCAAAATCGCGCTGAGCATTCCCTTGCGCGATGGACGGCTGGCGATGGAGGCGCGCAACGCGCTGCTGGCCGAAATGACCGATGAGGTCGCCGCCCTCGTGCTGCGCAACAATTATCTGCAGCCGCTTGCTCTGTCGCTTTCGCAACGGCGCGGCACGGAGGATTTCGGCTTCCTGCAGCGCGTCATCCAGACGCTGGAAACGCGCGGCCTGCTTGACCGCGCAGTCGAATTCCTGCCCGACGACACGCAGCTCGCCGAACGCCGCCGCCGCTCGCAGGCCTTCACGCGGCCGGAGCTTGCAGTGCTGCTCGCCTACGCCAAGCTCACGCTCTACGAAGACCTGCTCGAATCCGCGGTGCCGGACGATCCGTACCTGGCGCGCGAGCTTGCCCGTTATTTCCCCAAAGCGATTGCCCAGCTTTATCCCGACGCGCTCGCGCATCATCGCCTGCGCCGCGAAATCATCGCCACCCAGCTCGCCAATTCGATGCTCAACCGCGGTGGGCCGTCCTTGATTGTCCGCATCGCCGACCAGACCGGGGCGGTTCCCGCGTCGATCGCCTCGGCCTTCGCCGCCGTGCGCGACAGCTACGGCATGACCGCGCTGAACACCGCGATCGACGGCCTCGACAACAAGATTGCCGGCAAGCTTCAGCTCGATCTGTACGCCGCGGTGCAGGATCTGGCTGCTCGACCGCATTATCTGGTTTCTGCGTAATGTCGATCTGTCGAAGGGCCTCGCCGACGTGGTGGCGCATTATCGCGATGGCATCGCCGCTGTGGCGGCTGCGCTCGACGGCGCGCTTTCGCATGATGCGCAGGATGCGCGTGCGGCACGCCGTCAGGAACTGATAAAAGCCGGCGTGCCTGACGAGCTTGCCGGCCAAATCGCCAACCTCGCCGCGCTGACCGCCGCGCCCGACATCGTACTGGTCGCCGATCGCACCGGCAGGTCGGTCGGCGAGATTGCCTCGACCTATTTCGCCGCCGGCGCGTTCTTTCGCCTCGACCGCATTGCCAGCGCCGCGAGCGCCATCCCCGTCACCGATTATTTCGACCGGCTGGCGCTCGACCGCGCCCGGGATTCGATCGGCGATGCCGAGCGCCGGCTCGCCGCCGCCGCGGCCGGCGATGGTGCTTCCGGCGCCGGCGCCGTCGAGGCATGGGTTGCGCCGCGTAAAGCCGAGGTCGAACGCATCCGCACCGCCATCCACGAGATCGCCAATTCTGGTCTCACTCTATCCAAGCTTTCGGTCGCTGCGAGCCTGCTCGGCGATCTGGTGAAAAATTGAAATTTCGCGGAAGAAGCCGCGCTTCCCCATAGCCCAAAAAGAAAGAACCCCAAGCAAGTACGCGCTTGGGGTTCCTAAGTTGTTGCCTCAACTCAAGGCTTATCTGGCCGGGCGACGGGGTGTCGGGGGATGGGGGAGCCGCCCGGTCGGCCTTCGTGGTTGAGAAATAGGGCCCTCATCAACGGATACAATACGGATCACGCTTTAGTGTTATTCGGTGCGGCAAAACGCGCAGGATCAAACAGAGCGCGGACGCACCGCAGCAAAACGCCAGCTATCGGCTTTCCGCATGACGGCGTTGCGCAAACGCCGCAAAGCGAGCGCAACGCAACGAGCACGGGATCGTGCTAATTCGCAATTCTTTTGCAGAAAATCATTCCCTGCCCGAACCGAACACGAGCCGAACAGTTTTGCGGACTTGAGCTACGCTAGCGGCTCGGAACAGGGCCAGTCGGCTAGAAGGCCGACGGATTTTAAGACGGCCGGGACATCACCGAATGGGCGCTCTTCACTTATTGCAACCGCTTTACTCTGGAACCGGCTTCGCCGTCGGCCTGCTGGTCGGCCTGACCGGCGTCGGCGGCGGCTCATTGATGACGCCGATCCTCATTCTGTTGTTCGGCATTCATCCAGCAACCGCTGTCGGAACCGATTTGCTCTATGCTGCGGTGACCAAGACCGCCGGCAGCGCCGTGCACGGCTTCAACCGCACGATCGATTGGCGCGTGGTGCGGTTGTTGGCGACCGGCAGCGTGCCGTTAACGGTCATTACCATCGCCGCCTTGGGCCGTCTCGATATCAATGGCCCGACGGCGCACGATCTGATCACGGCGGTACTGACCGTCGCACTGTTCATCACCGCCGCGGCTCTCATCTTCCGTGACAGGATCGTCGCGCGCTACGCGCCGCGACTCGGCGCGCTGCAGTCCGCTCAGATCGCCGCTCTCACCATCGTCGTCGGCGCGGTGCTCGGCGTCCTAGTGTCAATTTCGTCGGTCGGCGCCGGCGCCATCGGCGTCACGGCTTTGATTTTGCTCTACCCGGAACTGCCGACGGCGAGGATTGTCGGTTCCGATATTGCGCATGCGGTGCCGTTGACGCTCGCGGCCGGCATCGGGCATTGGTTGCTGGGCTCGATCAACCTGGATGTCTTGGTGTCGCTGTTATTGGGTTCGGTGCCGGGAATTTTAATCGGCAGCTATGCCGCGGTTCGCATACCGGAAACGGCGCTGCGCTATGTGCTCGCCGCGACGCTGATGGTGGTGGCTGCGAAGCTGTCGACGGACATACATCACGCGCCGGCCGCCAATGGCCCGATCACGACAGCTACGTCGCGTTGATCGCGGGACCGCGCCGTTGGGCCGTTCAGCTCGCGCCGGGCAAGCCGTAGCGATGCAAATCCGCGCCGTGAACGTCGAGCCAGACCTTGGACTTTTCGTGGCTGGGGCACAGGCGCTGCACGACCCGCCAGAACTTCGCGGAATGGTTCATCTCGATGAGATGGGCGACCTCATGCGCGGCGAGATAATCGAGCACGTAGCCGGGCGCCAGAATAAGCCGCCAGGAAAACGACAATACGCCGGTCGTCGAGCACGAACCCCAGCGGCTGGACTGATCGCGCACGGTGACGCGCCGCACGACGAGACCGAGATCGCCGGCAAAGCGCAGGCTGGCGGCCTCCAAGTCACGCTTGGCTTCGCGACGCAGGAAATCGCCGATACGGCGCTCGATGTGCGGTGCGTGGCCGGCAACGGACAACAGCCGCCCACCGTCGGCGTCAATTTCGATCCACACCGCGCCGCGCGCTCCGGGGCGATGCGCGATCCGGTGCGGCTCGCCGCGCAGCGGCACCACGACCCCATCCGCGAACGGCGCGGCCTGCGGCAGCCGGCCGAGCCGTGCCGCGATCCAGCCGCCGTGCTTTTGCGCGAAGTCGTGCGCTTCCTTCAGCGATCCGCGCGGTGGAATGGTAAGGATGACTTCGCGCGTCGCCGACTGGATGCGCAGCGTATAGCGCCGCGCTTGCCGATGCCGGCGCAGCCGCACCGGATAGACCGATTTATCGAAGACCACTTCGATCGTCTGCGGCTCGCTCGGGCGACGATAGAGCAGCGCATGCAGCGGCATGGCAGGGCACCCCGAATCTCGATCGGGATACTGCCACATTCGATACGCGACTGGCGAGGATGATGCCGCGGCGGTCCGAGCGGTCACACGGTATGCAGTGCGACGGCGTTGCCGGCGCGGCGCGAGTTGAAATTGTTGCGCGCGCTTTGACTGGTATGTCTCATCGTCAGGATAAAGTCTGAAATGCGCGGCACGATTTCCGAACGAAAGCGTGAGCCATTGAACACGCCGTAATGGCCGACGCCGAGCTGCAGATAATGCGCCTTCCGGTCGGGCGGAATATTGACGCACAAACGATGGGCTGACTCGGTCTGGCCGACGCCGGAAATGTCGTCGTGCTCGCCTTCGACGGTAAGGAGCGCGACGCGCTTGATCCGGGCAAGATCGATCGGCCGGCCGCGATGGGTCATCTCGCCCTTGGGCAAAGCGTGGCGGACGAAAACGGTGTCGACGGTTTGCAGATAGAACTCAGCCGCCAGGTCCATGACCGCCAGATATTCGTCGTAAAATTCCTTGTGCTTGTGCGCGGAATCGCCATCGCCGCGCACCAGGTTGAGGAACAATTGCTTATGCGCCTCGATGTGGCGTTCGAGGTTCATGCTGACAAAGCCATTGAGCTGCAGGAAACCCGGATAGACGTCGCGCATGAAACCGGGATTCGGAAACGGCACCTTCGTGATGACCCGGCTGCGGAACCAGTCCATGCCGCGCTTTGCGGCAAGATCGTTCACCGCCGTCGGGTTGACCCGGGTATCGATCGGGCCGCCCATCAAAGTCATCGACGCCGGCACGTAGGGGTCGTTGTCGGCCTCCATCAGCGCGACGGCGGCAATGACCGGCACCGACGGCTGGCACACCGCTACGATATTGGTGTCGCCGCCGAGCGTGTGCAGAATCGAGATCACATAGTCGATATAATCGTCGAGATCGAAGCGCCCTTCCGACAGCGGCACCATGCGGGCATCCATCCAATCGGTGACATAGACGTCATGATTGGGCAGGAACGCCTCGACCGTGCCGCGCAGCAGCGTGGCAAAATGCCCCGACATCGGCGCGACGATGAGAAGTTTCGGCTGCGGACGCTTTGGCGGGTGCTCGAAGACGCGTTCGAAATGGATGAGCTTGCAGAACGGCCGCTCCCAGACCGTGGAGATGTGCACCGGCACGCGCTCGCCGCCGACCAGCGCCGACGAAATGCGCCATTCCGGGCGGCCATAGCGGCGCGTCGAACGCTCGAACAATTCGCAGGCGGCGGCGACGGATTTTCCGAAAGTGGTGAAGGAGAGGGGATTGACCGGATTCTTGAAAAACAAGCGGGTGGCGTCAGCCCAGGCGCGGGACGGGTTGAGCGCGGCGTGGCTCATTTCGTAGAACCAGTAGAGCGGCGCTGCCGAGAGCAGCGCGCCGCTTTCGCCCGGCACCGCAGGCGCGCCGCCAAACTCTCCGATGGCCATCGATGGACCTTTTTGGGCTTCTTGCTGCAGTGCAGCATTGCCGATTGGATATGTCATAACGCCAACATAAATGCAATTTCTTTCGAGTTTCCTATAGCTAAGCAGCCCCGCCTGCGATTGCTCGCGGCGGTCAACGCTTTGCTGCTATTCGCACCGCACATGCCGCTCCCGCCGCCGGTTTGGAACCGTTTCCCCGCTATTCGCCGGCTTGCATCAACGAACCGTGCCGGCGCGCGCTCTGCAGAAGTTTCAGGAAGGCGAACACGCCGCCGGCCAGAAACACGATGTTGAGCAACAGCGCGTCGATCATCAGGTCGGAACGGAAGACATTTTGGATCAACAGCGCCCGCATGCCCTCGAACACGTAGGTCGGCGGCAGCATCCAGGCGACCGGCTGCAGCCACAGCGGCAAGGTCGTCACCGGGTAGTAAACGCAGGTCAGCGGCAAGAACAGGAACATGATCGACCAGGCGAGATTCTCCGCGCCGAGACCGTTGCGCAGTACGAGCCCGGAGACGAAGACGCCGACCGCCCAGCTCGTCAGCATCAGGTTGACGAAGAACGCCACCAGCGCAAAACCGAGGCCGTAGAGGTTGAAGCCGAAGAAGGCGAGCGCCAGCACCGTCACCGGGATCACGCCGATCGCGAGCCGCACGATGCTCATGACCATCAGCGCGCTGATGAATTCCAGCGGGCGCAGCGGGCTCATCATCAGGTTGGCGATGTTGCGCGCCCACATCTCCTCCATGAACGAGACCGAAAAGCCGAGCTGGCCGCGGAACAGGATGTCCCACAGCAGCACCGCGCCGATGAAGGTGCCGCCGGCGCGCGCGAAAAAGCCGGCGTTCTGCATGATGTAATATTGCAGGAAACCCCAGGTGATCATCTGCACGGTCGGCCAATAGACAAGATCGAGCAGCCGCGGCCACGACGAGCGCAACAAGTACCAGTACCGCAGCATCATCGCCGCGGCGCGGCGCGGCGAATAGTCGAATGCGCGTTCGGTGCGCGCGGTCATTGTGCGGCCTCACGCTCGACGCCGCGGCCACGCGCCACGTCGAGGAAAACTTCCTCGAGAGTTTGCCTGCTGTAGCGCGCCAATAGTCTCGCCGGCGTGTCGTCGTCCTCGATGCGTCCGCGCTTCATGATGATGACGCGCTCGCACAGCCGCTCGACTTCGTTCATGTTGTGCGAGGCGATCAGCATGGTCGCATTGCGGGCGCGGCGGTAGGTTTCGATATGCGCACGTATCCAGTCGGCGGTATCGGGGTCCAGCGATGCCGTCGGCTCGTCGAGCAGCAGCAGTTCGGGAGAATTGATCAGCGCTTTCGCCAGCGACACCCGCGTTTTTTGTCCGTCCGAGAGCTTGCCGGTCGGGCGGTCGAGCAGTTCAGTGAGGTCGAGCTGTCCGGCGAGTTCTTCGATGCGCGGCGCCAGATCGGACACGCCATACAGCATGCCGAACACGTTCAGGTTTTGCCGAACCGTAAGCCGCATCGGCATCGCCACATAGGGGCTTTCGAAATTCATCCGCTGCAGGACGCGATAGCGCTGCCGCGGCATTTCCGCGCCAAGCACCGTGACGCGGCCGGACGTCGGCGTGGTCAGGCCCATGATCGTGGCGATGGTCGTGGTCTTGCCGGCGCCATTGCCGCCGAGCAGACCCGTCACCGATCCAGGCGCGAGCTCGAAAGAGATGCCGTCGACGGCTGGAATCGTCTTGTAGATTTTGACCAGACGGTCGACGGCGATGGGGGACAGAACCGGCATGACGCCCGGCACATGTGGCCCGCTTGGCCGAGCGAGGCAAGGGGAAACAAGAGGGCGTCAGGAGATACAAGGGCTGCAACGGGCGCTATGGCAGAGCGCCGTGGAAGATGGCACAACGCGCCGGCGGGAGGATTTTCATGACTACAGTCACGCTCGCCCAGGCCGAGCGCATTATCGATGCCATCATTGAACGCGGCGCGGCGCTCAATTGCCGGCCCATCAGCGTGATCGTGGTCGAGCCCGGCTGCAAGGTGAAGGCGTTCAAGAAGGAGGACGGCTCCTCCATGATCCGTTTCGAGATGGCGTTTGGCAAAGCCTATGCGGCTTTGTCGCTCGGCCGCAGCTCCAAGCTTGTCCGCGAGCGAGCACAGGAGCGGCCGATCTTCATGCGCTACCTGATCGCGGCGAGCGGCGAGCAGATTTTTCCCGAAGGCGGCGGCATGCTGATCCGCGACGATAGCGGCGACGTCATCGGCGCGGTCGGCGTAACCGGCGACACCGAGGATCGCGACGAGGAATTGGCGATCCACGGCATCCATGCGGCGGCGCTCAAAACCGACGAGGATTGCGCCGCTATGGGCCGCAAGATCGGCTTGATAAAGAAAAAGTAGCGCTCAAGCGCGTCAATACAGTCAACGAGGCACCATGAAAGTCGGACTTTTCGATCACGTCGAGCATGGCGAACGGCCGCTGGCTACGCTGTTCGACGAGCGGCTGCGCTTCGCCGAAGCCGCTGACGCGGCCGGCTTCTATTGCCTGCACGTCGCCGAACATCACCAGACGCCGCTCAACATGGTGCCGGTGCCGGGCGTCTATCTTGGCGCGCTGGCGCGCACCACCAGGCGCATGCGGCTTGGCACGATGGTTTATCTGTTGCCGCTCTATTCGCCGCTGCGGCTGATCGAAGAAATCTGCATGCTCGATCACTTAAGCCACGGCCGCCTCGATGTCGGCGTCGGTCGCGGCGTTTCGCCCTATGAGCTCAAATTCCACAAGGTCGTGCACGACCAGTCGCGCGACATTTTTATCGATGCGTTCAAATGCATCAGCGCCGGATTGACGACGGATTTACTTAGTTACAAAGGCGAGACCTATTTCTACGAGAAGGTGCCGATCGCGATGCGGCCCCTGCAGCAGCCGCATCCGCCGTTCTGGTATGCGTCTTCGAGCGAGATCGGCTCAACTTGGGGCGGCGAGCACGGGCTGCACTTCGTGACGCTCGGCCCGACGGCGCTGGCTAAGGCCAATATCAATGCCTACACGAAAGCGCTGGCCAAGCGCGGCGCGCCGGCACAGCCGAAGCCGGAATTTCCCGGCGGCGTCGTTATCGGGGCGATGCGGCACATCTTCGTCGCCGATACGGATGCCGAAGCGCATCGCATCGGCAAGCCGGCCATGGATTATCACCTCGGAAACATGAATTGGCTGCGCGTGAACCAGGGCGATACCAACCTGACCTCGCGTCTGAAAATTCCGCACGGTGAGAGCTTTGAAGACTGTCTGGCCAACGGATCGGTCATCGCCGGCTCACCGGCGACGGTGCGCGCCGCGATCGAACGCCAGGTCAAGGAACTCGGCATCAATTATCTGCTGACCTACCTCTTCCTCGGCACGATGTCGCTTGACAACGCGCTGCGCTCGCTGGAGCTGTTTCGCTCCGACGTCATGCCGCATTTGGCGACGTTGTAAGAGCTAAACCCTCCGCTCATTCCCGCGAAAGCGGGAATCCACGTCGCGGATTATTGGGTCCCCGCTTTCGCGGCGACGACCGGTCGAAGGCGCTCACTTCCCCCCGTTGTCCGGCGGCCGGCTTTGGTCGGCCCGCAGCGCGTCCGGATGCGGCATGGCGATGACGTTGTAGCCGGAATCGACGAAATGGACTTCGCCGGTGACACCGGTCGACAGATCCGAAAGCAGGTAAAGCCCGGCGCCGCCGAGTTCGTCGAGCGTCACGCCGCGATGCAGCGGCGAATGCCGTTGCTGAAACGCGAACATCGCGCGCGCGTCGCTGATGCCGGCGCCGGCCAGCGTGCGGATCGGTCCCGCCGAGATGGCGTTAATGCGGATGCCGCTTGTTCCGAAATCCACTGCGAGATAACGCACCGAGGCTTCGAGCGCCGCTTTGGCAACGCCCATGGCATTGTAGTTCGGCATCGCGCGAAGCCCGCCGTTATAGGTCAGCGTGACCATGGCGCCGCCATTGGGCATCATCGCGGCGCCGCGCCGTGCCGCTTCGGTGAACGAAAAGCACGAGATCAGCATGGTGCGCAGAAAATTCTCGCGCGTGGTGTCGGCATAGCGGCCGGCGAGCTGCGACTTGTCCGAAAAAGCGATGGCATGAACGAGAAAGTCGAGCGTGCCCCAGGCGCGGCCAAGCTCGGCAAAGATCGCATCGACCGAGGCCAGATCCTCGACGTCGCACGGCAGCACAAGATCGGCCCCGATCGAAGCCGCCAGCGGCTTTACGCGTTTGCCGAGCGCTTCGCCCTGGTAGGTGAAAGCGAGCTTGGCGTCATGCGCGGCAAGCGTCCTGGCGATGCCCCAGGCGATTGAGTGATCGTTGGCGACCCCCATGACCAGGCCGCGCTTACCCTGCATCAGACCCGGCATGTGTCAGGCGTCCGGATGCTTGAACACGACGGAAGCGTTGGTGCCGCCGAAGCCGAATGAATTCGACAACACGCAACCGAGCTTTACGTTGTCCTGACGCGTCCGCACGATCGGCATGTCGGCGAAGGCCGGATCGAGTTTTTCGATATTGGCGCTTTCGCAGATGAAGCCCGAATTCATCATCAGGAGCGAATAAATCGCCTCCTGGGCGCCGGCGGCGCCGAGCGAATGGCCGGTAAGCGATTTGGTCGCCGCGATCGGCGGGCATTTGGCGCCAAAGACTTCACGAATCGCCTCGATCTCCTTGAGGTCGCCGATCGGCGTCGAGGTGGCGTGCGGATTGATGTAATCGACCGGTGGCGTCACGGTCGCGAGCGCCATTTTCATGCAGCGCATCGCGCCTTCGCCGGACGGCGCCACCATATCGGCGCCATCGGAGGTTGCGCCATAGCCGGCGACTTCGGCATAGATTTTCGCGCCGCGCGCCTTGGCGTGATCGAGTTCCTCGAGCACCAGCACGCCGGCGCCGCCGGCGATGACGAAACCATCGCGGTCGGCATCGTAGGCGCGTGACGCTTTGTCCGGCGTCTGGTTGAAGCCCGACGACATCGCGCCCATGGCGTCGAACAGCACCGAAAGCGTCCAGTCGAGTTCCTCGCAGCCGCCGGCGAAGATCATGTCCTGCTTGCCGACCTGGATGGTCTCGAACGCATTGCCGATGCAATGGTTCGAAGTCGCGCAGGCCGACGAGATCGAGTAGTTCACGCCCTTGATCTTGAACCAGGTCGCCAGCGTCGCCGAGGCGGTCGACGACATCGCCTTCGGCACCGCGAACGGGCCGACGCGCTTTGGCCCTTTGCTGCGAGTGATGTCGGCGCTCTCGACGATGGTCCGGGTCGACGGACCGCCGGAGCCCATGATGATGCCGGTACGCTCGTTGGAGACATCGGTCTCTTCGAGGCCGGCGTCGCGGATCGCCTGTTCCATGGCGACATGGTTCCAGCCGGCGCCGCCGCCGAGGAAGCGCATGGCGCGGCGATCGATCGCCTCGCTGGGGTCGAGCGTCGGCGCGCCGTGGACCTGACAACGGAAGCCGAGCTCGGCATATTTGTCGGCGCGGACGATGCCGGATTTCGCTTCGCGCAGCGACGCCAGCACTTCCTGCGTGTTGTTGCCGATGGACGAGACGATGCCCATCCCGGTGACGACCACGCGTTTCATGTTTGCCTCGTCCGCCCTCAGATTCTTGGTTTGATCATGATCTTGTCCGGATCATGCTTCGACGTGCTGGCGTATCAGGCTTCGCTAGCCTGCGGCTCTGTGTTGCGGAACAGGCCGACTTTGAGATCGAGCGCACGGTAGATCACCGAACCGTCCGCCGAGAGCCAGCCGTCGGCGATGCCGAGCACCAGCTTCGATCGCATCACCCGCTTGATGTCGATGCCGTAGACGATGTTTTTCATGGTCGGCAGCACCTGCCCGGAAAACTTGATCTCGCCCATGCCGAGGGCGCGCCCTTTGCCCGGCGAGCCGAGCCAGCCGAGAAAGAAGCCGAGTAATTGCCATAGCGCATCAAGGCCCAGGCAGCCCGGCATCACCGGATCGCCTTTGAAGTGGCAGGGAAAGAACCAGAGGTCGGGCTTGAGCTCGAGCATGGCGCGGACGAGACCTTTGCCGTATTCGCCGCCTACTTCCCCGATTTCGGAAATGCGGTCGAACATCAGCATGGGCGGCAGCGGCAGTTGCGGACCCTCGACGAATAGCTCGCCGCGCCCGCAGGCCAGCAGGTCCTCGTATTCGAAATTCGAACGGCGCTCCAGCATTTTTGGTTCAGCTCTGCCGCTTCCACCCAGTGCCTTAATCCCTAACATATGGGGAGAATGCGGCAAAGCCGCAGTCCCCGCGCCGCTTTGGCGCGGTGGGCGACCCCCTGCGGCGTAACCGCGAGGCAGTTGCAGCCGGCGCAGGGTGGCGTATAATAATTTCACTTGCAACGATCTTGTCGGCCGGACCGGCCGACGCTTGTGGTGCCGCTATGACAGAATCGCGTCCCGTCGTGTCCGTCCGTCCGGTGATTGCCATGCCGGCGATGCCTACCAACGATCCGGGCCGCGGCGACCTGACCGGCTGCCCGTGGCACGACGTGAAGTCGAAGCTGCGTGACGTCGGCTTGCGGCCGACCCGGCAGCGCATGGCGCTCGGCTGGATTCTGTTCGCCAAAGGCGACCGGCACGTGACGGCGGAAATGCTGTACGAGGAAGCGACCCGCGCCAAGGTGCCGGTATCGCTCGCCACCGTGTACAACACGCTGCATCAGTTCACGGAAGTCGGCCTTCTTCGTCAGGTCGCGGTGGACGGCTCAAAGGCCTATTTCGACACCAACAATTCCGAGCATCACCATTTTTTCATCGAGGATCAAAACGATCTCATGGATATCCCGTCGAGCGATGTGGTGGTCGGCAAGGCGCCGGTCGCCCCCGAGGGATACGAGATCGCCCGCATCGATGTTGTGGTGCGGCTGCGGCGCAAGAGCCGCTGAGAACCGTTCCGGTTCGTTTCCTGTCACGCCGGCTGAATCGACGCTCCGCTTTGTGTTTTTGTGCCTGCGGCTGATACCGCATCGTCAAGATTCAGCGTGAAGAACACATCCGGCGGGCGCACGCCCTGCGTTAGCAGCATGCGGCGCGCGGCCGGCGGTGCGCTAGCGACATAGACCGCGGCGCCGTGACGGCGGGCCTTGCGCACGAAGCCCTCGATCGTTGCCGCCGCGGTCGAGTCGATCACCGATACGGCCGAGAAATCGATCACATAAGCTTTGGGATGCTCGCCGATGCGGTCGAGTGCGGCCGCCACGGTGGCGGCGGCGCCGAAAAAGAATGCGCCCGATATCCGGTACACGATGATATCCGGGTCGGTAGCGAGAGCGGCATCGTAGGGCTTGCCCCGATTGCCGTTCCATGTATCCGGCACGTCCCTCTCTGCAAGAATGGGCTTCTCCTGCTCCACCTCGACGGACTGCGCCATGCGATGCAAGAACAACAGCGTACCGAGGGCGAAGCCGATCAGGATGCCTTCAGTCAGGCTGCGGAACACCACGAGAAGAAACGTCGTGAGAAGGATGACCGCATCCCCGCGCGAAGCGCGAACCAGCGTCGCGAACTGATGCTTCTCCGCCATGTTCCAGGCGACGGCGGAAAGAATGGCGGCCAGCGCCGCGAGTGGAATGTAAGTCGCCAGCGGCGCCGCTACGAGAACGAATAGCAACAGGAAGAGGGAGTGCATCATACCGGCGATGGGACCGCGCGCGCCGGCACGCACGTTGGTGGCGGTACGGGCGATTGTGCCGGTCACACAGATGCCACCGAACAGGGCCGAGGCGATGTTCGCTACACCCTGCGCGACCAGCTCGGCGTTCGAGCGGTGACGGCGTCCCGTCATGCTGTCGGCGACGACCGCGGACAACAGGCTTTCGATGCTGCCCAGGAGCGTGAACGAGACGGCTGCTGGCAGCACGTCCAGCACTTTGCCCAGGGACAGCATCGGCAAGTGCGGCATTGGCAGCGAATTGGGAATGCCGCCAAATCGACTGCCGATTGTCTCAAGGTGAAGCTGGAACGCCGAGGCGACGACACTGGCGAGGACGACGGCGATCAGATAGGCCGGCCAGTGCGGACGCCAGCGCCGCACCGCGACAATCGCGCCAAGCGAGAGTGCAGCAACCGCCACGGCTGCCGAATTGACGGTGGAGGCGGCATCGAACAAAGCCACGAACTTGGGGATGATCGGCCCCGGTTCTTTGCCGGCAAGCTTCAATCCAAACAGGTCCGCGATTTCGCCGGAAAAGATGATGACGGCGATCCCGGCGGTGAATCCGACCGTGACCGGGTACGGAATATATTTGATGAAAGTACCGAGCCGGAGAAAGCCGAGTGCGAGCAGCATGAAGCCGGAGAGGATGGTGGCGATGATCAAGCCGTCCAGTCCGTGGCGGTCGACTGTTGCCGCGACGAGAACGATGAACGCGCCCGCCGGCCCGCCGATCTGGAAGCGGCTGCCGCCGATCGCCGAGACAAGAAAGCCGCCCACGATCGACGTGTAAAGTCCGCGTTCCGGCGATACGCCTGACGCTATGGCGATCGCCATGGATAGCGGCAAAGCAACGATCGCGACCGTCAGTCCGGCGAAGAGATCGGCCCGAAACTCAAGAAGCCCGTAGTGTTCGCGAAGGACGGTATGCAGCTTCGGAGTATAAAGCTCGATGAAACTGGGGGAACGGCTTGGGGCGAGCATTGCTCGGCGCTCCTGAGCGCGCAAACTCCGGGGCGCGCGAAGAACAAACGGTAATTTGGCACTACTTCACCACGCTGATCGACGCTTC
Organism: uncultured Alphaproteobacteria bacterium; assembly: GCA_963743395.1. Taxonomy (GTDB): domain Bacteria; phylum Pseudomonadota; class Alphaproteobacteria; order Rhizobiales; family Xanthobacteraceae; genus BOG-931. Next base: position 49,525 of record CAVUPV010000004.1, on the reverse strand, counting down.
GGGTCAATAGCGAGCCGCGTGCGAGGCGTGAAGGGGGCTCATTCGATCTTTTCGTCGGGATAAACGCCCCACAGCTCGTTCTGCTCGATCCAGCCGTCAAAGCCGTCGCCGGAGATTTGGCACCAGGCGCCGGTGCATTGCTTGACGGCGCCCAGCACGCCGACCTGCAGTTGCGCTGTCACCGCGCTCTTCGCATCAGGCTTGGCGTAAAGCTGAGCCAGCTCGGTCTTCGACTTCAACTGCACGGCTGCCATGCGCTTGCCTGACAACAGCGAATGATAGACCCAGCCTTCCGATCCATCGGAGTCGCGAATGCGCCGCCAGTTTTCGAATTCAGCGGTGATTTCGACCGGCCAGCCGACGCGGGTATAGATCCAGGCTACGTCATGGTCTTTGTCGGGACCGCCGCGCACGGTCACGCGATCGGCCTTCAGGCTTACGAAGCGTGGCACCGGCAGGCCGCTTGAGGAGGGATCGTTCCCGGCGGGCGCCGCCTGCGCGGCGCAGGTCAGCGTCAGCGCGGCGGCGATCGCGGCCGCACGCATAAGCCGGGAAAACCGGCGCGCTTTGTGGCCAGCGCAGCCATCTGGTACAGAGTTTTTAATGAACCACCTCCCGGGTTTTAGTGTCGGCGAGCGGGGTTAAAGAGACCTGAACGGGCGGCGCGGCAAACGGCAGTTGCGGCCGGGCGATTTTTCAGGCCGAATTGCGCGCTCAACCGGGCAAAGGGCAGGACATGGCACCCGCCAAGAAGCCGCTGGTCGTCGTCACCCGCAGGCTGCCGGACAGCGTCGAAATGCGCATGCGCGAATTGTTCGACGCGCGGCTCAATGCTGCCGACAGGCCGATGAGCCCGGCGCAGCTCGTCGAGGCTGCCAGGACCGCTGACGTCATCGTTCCGACGGTGACCGACCACATCGACCGGTCGGTGCTCAGCCAATCCGGCGAGCGGTTGAAGCTCATCGCCAATTTCGGCAACGGCGTCGATAATATTGACGTGGCGACCGCCGTGCAGCGCGGCATCACCGTGACCAATACGCCGGGTGTCCTCACCGAGGATACCGCCGATATGACCATGGCGCTCATTCTCGCGGTGCCGCGGCGATTGGCCGAAGGCGCGCAAGTGCTCACCAGCGATCGCGAATGGACCGGCTGGAGCCCAACCTGGATGCTCGGCCATCGTATTTGGGGCAAGCGTCTCGGCGTCGTCGGCATGGGCCGCATCGGCCAGGCGGTAGCGCGCCGTGCGCACGCCTTCGGATTGAAGATTCACTATCACGATCGCCGCCGCGTCACGCCGCAAATCGAGGAGGAGTTGCACGCGACGTACTGGGAAAGCCTCGACCAGATGCTCTCGCGCATGGACATCATCTCGATCAATTGTCCGCACACGCCGGCGACGTACCATTTGCTTTCGGCACGCCGCCTCAAGCTCGTTCGCTCGGACGCCTATATCGTCAATACCGCGCGCGGCGAGGTGATCGACGAGAATGCGCTGGCGCGGCTGATCGAGGCTGAGCAAATCGCCGGCGCCGGCCTCGATGTATTCGAGCACGAGCCGGCGGTCAGTCCGAAGCTGGTCAAGCTCGCTCGCGCCGGCAAGGTCGTGCTGCTGCCGCATCTCGCTTCAGCCACGATCGAGGGTCGCGTCGACATGGGCGAGAAGGTGATCGTCAATATCAAGACTTTCCTGGACGGCCATCGCCCGCCCGACCGCGTTCTGCCGTCGATGCTGTAGCCGGATCCGGGCCGCCGTGAGTTTCGCGGATTTTTACATCGCACGGGTGCAAGCGAATGCCTCATTCGGCCGATCCGCGGCGGCTCGCGCGGCTTTGCTGTTTGCGGTTGCCGTGCTCGCGCCAAGCGGCGCAGCGGCGCAGGCGACGGCCGACGCCGCTATTCCGCCGACGGTTGCGGTCGTCGCATCGAACGGCATGGTGGTGGCGCAGGAGGGCCGCGCGGCGCAGATCGGCGTCGATATTCTGAAGAAGGGCGGCAATGCGGTGGATGCCGCGGTCGCGGTGGGCTTTGCGCTTGCGGTGAGCTATCCGCGCGCCGGCAATATCGGCGGCGGCGGCTTCATGATGATCCACCGCGCCGATGGCGGCGACACCGCAATCGATTATCGCGAAACCGCGCCTGCCGCGATCGACGCCAAGACCTTCCTCGACGATCAGGGCAATGCCGACCCGCAGAAGTCGCGCGATTCCGCCCTTGCGATCGGCGTGCCTGGCACCGTCGCCGGCCTGGCGCTGGCCGAGGAGAAATATGGCTCCGGCCATTTCACCCTGGCCGATCTGCTCGCGCCGGCGATCGCCATGGCGCGCGGCGGCTTCATCTTCGCCGACGACAAGGCCGAGGCGCGCCCTAACGAGAATGCGCGGCTCGCTCGCTGGCCATCGACGGCAAAGATCTTCTTCAAGCCTGACGGCAGCGCGCTGTCGTCCGGCGATCGGCTGGTGCAAAGCGATCTTGCGGGTTCGCTTGAGAGTATCGCCCGCGACGGTCCGCGCGTGTTCTATGAGGGGCCGATTGCGCAAAAACTTGCCGCCGCCGTGCAGGCCGCAGGCGGCGTAATGGTTGTTGACGATCTCAAAGCCTATCACGCGATCGAACGCATGCCGGTGCGCGGTACCTATCGCGGTTACGACATCATCTCGATGCCGCCGCCGTCATCGGGCGGGGTCGAGCTCGTCGAAATGCTGAATATCCTTGAGGGGTACGACCTGGCGCATGTGGACCACGCGCAAGAGCTTCACCTGATGATCGAAGCGATGAAGCGCGCCTATGCCGATCGCGCGCTGTTTCTTGGCGATCCGGACAGCGTCGCGGTTCCGGTAGCGCGGCTTATCTCCAAGAGCTACGCGGCCTCGTGGCGCGCCACCATCGATCCCGATCACGCGACGCCGGCGAGCGACATTCGCGCCGGCGGCGGTATTCAGCCGGAGGGCCGCAATACGACGCACTATTCGGTCGTCGACAAATTCGGCAATGCCGTTGCCAATACTTACACGCTCAATTTCAGCTATGGATTGGGTCTTGTGGCCGAAGGCACCGGCATTCTCCTCAACAACGAGCTTGACGACTTCGCCGTCAAACCGGATGCGCCGAACGCTTATGGGCTAATCGGCTACGATGCCAACGCCCCGCGTGGCGGCAAGCGGCCGCTGTCGTCGATGACGCCGACCATCGTGCTCAAAGACGGCAAACCCTTCCTCATTACGGGCTCGCCGGGCGGCAGCCGCATCATCACGACGGTGCTGCAAATCGTCGTCGACGTGATCGACCGCGGCATGGACATCGCGAGCGCGGTGTCGGCGCCGCGCGTGCATAACCAATGGTTGCCCGATCAGGTCTATGCCGAGCCGGGGCTCGCCGGCGATCTCGTCGCGGCGCTGCAGGCGCGCGGCGACAAAGTGGTGCCGCAGCGGCCCTTCACGTCGGCGAATTCGATCCTGATCACGCCGGCGGGTATCGTCGGCGCCGCCGATCCGCGCACCCGCGGTGCGCTCGCCGTCGGCTATTAAGGCGCGGTCGCGGCGTGTTGGCCGTTCGCCCGCCGGCGATCTGCGTGCCTGACCGTCGGCGCCAGCACGATGATTAACATCGCGCAAGCGGCGACCGGCGCGAAACCGGCAAACGGCGTATGGGTAAAATCCCACAGCCAGCCGCCGACCACCGACAGCACCATCGCCAGGCTGTAGCTGATCGTGAACATCGCCGCCGAGGTGCGATGCACGTCGTCCGGCGCGCTGAGTACCGACGGCAATGCCAGGGCAAGGATCAAGGTGACCGCGCCGGTGAAGCCGAGGATACCTGACCAGACGACGATCCAGATGCCGTGCGTCGTCAGGATACCGATGAGGCAGACCAGCGCCAGCGCGCCACTCGCGACGTAGGCCCACGGCCGCGTCACCAGCCGCCCGGCAAAGCCCAACATCAGAAAGGCGGCCGGCAACTGGCCGACATTGAGTGCGGTGAGCGCGGCGCTGATCAGGTCCGGCCGGCCGTCGGCCGTCATGTAATCGGGCAGAAAAGCATTGGTGACAAAATAAGTCGCGTTGACGCTGCCGAGGATGAGACCGAGTTTCCAGATGAGCGGCCGGCGCCAATCCGGCCACCAGCGGCGCCCCGCAATCGGTGCGGCGGTTTTGGCGCCGCCGAGGCGCGGCGCGCAAATCGCGACCAGCAGCGCCGTCGCCACCACCGGAACCGACCAGATCACGAGGCTCAGCCGCCAGCTATCGTCGACGAGCGGCAGGACAAGCGGAATGGTGAGCGCGGCGGCGAGGATCTCGCCGATGAGGAGCCCGGTCGTATAAACCGCGGTGGTGAAACCGATGCGTTCCGGAAACCAGGTTCGCACCAGCGGCGGCAGCGCCGGCTGCATGATGGCGACGCCGGCCGCCATCACGATTGTCGAGACGTAGAGCAAGCCTGCATCCGGGATGGCGCCGCGCGCCGTTCCGCCGATGGCGTTGAGCAAAAGCCCGACCAGCAAGGCCCGCACCAGGCCAAAGCGGGCGATGAGCAGCGACCCCGGCACTGCCGCGATAGCAAACAGCATCGGCGGCAGACTCGATAACCAGCCGATATCGGTTTCGGACAGATGCAGATCGGCATGCAGGAGCGGCACCACCGGCGGTATCGCCAGCACGGTCAATCGCAAGCACGCGCCGCAAAGCCAGAGCAGCAGCAATCCGGTCGCGCGCTGGCCGCCAGACGAAAGGTTATGTTCCACGATGAGCGATCTAAGGAATTTTGGAGCGGGCGAAGGGATTCGAACCCTCGACCCCAACCTTGGCAAGGTTGTGCTCTACCCCTGAGCTACACCCGCATCCGAGAGAAGGGTAAGCGGCCATTCGCACCGGCTTATGGCCACGCCAAGCTATGCCAAAGAGCTTACCGGCTTTGCAACCGCCGGGCTGGCCCTTAAAACCTGGCGAATGGCTGTCTCGCCCGACGCGCTTTTTGCCTATTTGGATCAGCTCGGTATAGCGCACAAGACCGTTACGCACCCGGCCGTATTTACGGTCGAGGAAGCGCGGAAAGCTGCGGGGGGCGGTCCCCGGCGGACATACCAAGAATTTGTTCCTGCGCGACAAGAAGGGTGCTTCCTATCTCGTGGTTGCAGCCGAAGACGCGGAGATCGAGCTCCGCTCGCTGCATCGCCTGGTGGGCGCGAGCGGGCGGTTCTCGTTCGGTTCGGCGGAACTCATGCGCGAACTGCTCGGCGTCGAGCCCGGCTCGGTGACCCCGTTCGCCGTCATCAACGACACCGGTGGCCGCGTGACAGTCGTGCTCGACGCCGCCATGATGAGAAACGAGGTGCTCAACTTTCACCCTTTGGTGAACACCGGCACCACGACGATTTCCCGCGAGGGGCTGCTTCAATTCCTCGAAGCCACCGGGCATGTCCCCCGGATCGAACCGGTTTCGGGCGCACCCCCAAAACCATGATTGCATTCGTGGCCTTTATTCCCATTTAATCAGGCGAATAGACCGATTTCGTCCCGCCGGGGCCAAGAGAAGTTCCAAGAGCGAGTCCAGGGGCAAGTCTTTAAGGGCAAGTCAATGTCGATGTTGCAGCAAGCCGGAACCGCGCCAGCGGATGTGTCGGTCAAGGACACGACGACGCAATCTTTCGTCAAGGACGTCATCGAGGAATCCAAGCGTCAGCCGGTGCTGGTTGACTTTTGGGCGCCGTGGTGCGGACCGTGCAAACAGCTCACCCCGATCCTAGAAAAGGCCGTCAAGGCAGCCAAGGGCAAGGTGAAGCTCGTCAAAATGAACATCGACGAGCACCCGGCCATTCCGGGCCAGATGGGTATTCAGTCGATCCCGGCAGTGATCGCCTTCGTCAATGGACAGCCCGCTGACGGCTTCATGGGCGCATTGCCGGAGAGTCAGGTCGTCGCTTTCCTTGAGCGGCTGACCAAGGACCGCATTGGCGGCGAAGCCAAGGATTTGCTCAAGGCCGCCGAGACCGCGCTGGCCGAAGGCGATGCCGCCGGCGCCGCGGAAATGTACGCGCAGCTTCTGGCTGAGGACGCCGCGAACGTTCCGGCGCTGGCGGGCCTCGCTCGCAGCTACGTTGCGACCGGCGCGCTCGATCAGGCGCGGCAGACGCTCGCTTTGATCCCCGAGGCCAAGCAGAACGACGCAGCGGTCGTCCCGGTCCGCGCCGCGCTCGATCTCGCCGAGCAAACCAAAACGGTCGGGCCGGTCGCCGAACTCGAACAAAAAGTCGCCGCCAATCCGCTCGATCACCAGGCGCGCTTCGATCTTGCCCTTGCGCTCAACGGCCAGGGCCGCCGGCTGGACGCGCTCGAACAGTTGATCGCCATCGTCAGGGGCGATCGCAAATGGAACGACGACGGCGCCCGCAAGCAGCTGGTTCAGTTTTTCGACGCATGGGGGCCCGCCGATGAGGCCACGATCGAGGGCCGCAAGCGGCTGTCGTCCATTCTCTTTGCGTGAACCATTATCCGGTGCCCTCTTTGCGTGAACCATTATCCGGTGCCGTCGCCGAGTGGAGCGCGACATGCCGATGAATGCGATCTACAAGGGACCGGATTCGCTGCCCGAAATCATTGCGGTATTCCCGCTGCCGGGTGCGCTCTTGCTGCCGCGCGGGCAGATGCCGCTCAACATATTCGAGCCGCGTTACCTGGCGATGATCGATGACGCGTTGCGCTCCACGCATCGTCTGGTCGGCATGATCCAGCCCGATGCGGTGCATCCGGGGCGTGACAAGAACAAGCCGCATCTGTTCCGGGTCGGCTGCGTCGGACGGATGACGCAATTTGCCGAGAGCGGCGACGGCCGCTACCTCATCCAGCTCACCGGCGTCGCACGCTTTCGCGTCGAGGAGGAACTCGCGGTCGACACGCCGTATCGGCAGTGCCGGGTGTCCTACGAGCCCTTCATCGATGACTTCACTGCCCGCAAAGGCGAGGATGAAGTCGACCGCAAGGCGCTATTGCGCGCGCTCACCGCGTTTCTCAAGGCCAACAATCTCAAAGCCGATTGGGAGGGGATCGAGAACGCCCCCAACGAAGCCCTGGTCAACGCGCTGGCGATGATGTCGCCCTACGACGCCGCCGAGAAACAGGCCATGCTGGAGGCGCCCGACCTGAAAACCAGGGCCGAGATCCTGATCGCCGTCACCGAGATCGAGCTTGCCAAGAGCAAGACGCCGGGCGACACACCGCTGCAGTAAGAAGAGGCCGCGAACCGGAGCGCAAGATGTCCAGTCCGTCCACGCCTAGCCCGTCCGCCGACCGCCCGGCCGACGGCGTCGATCCGAAGCTTCTTGAAATCCTGGTCTGCCCGGTGACCAAATGCCCGCTCGAATACGATGCCGAGAAGCAGGAACTGATCTCGCGCGCCGCCAAGCTTGCCTATCCGATCCGCGACGGCATCCCGATCATGCTGGCTGAAGAAGCGCGCCGGATCGATTGACGTCTGGCGCATGGCTCGTCCGTCATGCCCGGGCTTGTCCCGGGCATCTACGTCTTACAGGATAGTGACAGCCCAAGACGTGGATGGCCGGAACAAGTCCGGCCATCACGCGCGCTTAGGTGGGGAGGTAGAATCGTGATCAAGATCTGGGGGCGCAATACCTCGTCGAACGTTCAGAAGGTGATGTGGGCTGTCGGCGAGATCGGCTTGCCACATGAGCGCATCGATATCGGCGGGCCGTTCGGCAAGAACAATGAGCCGGCTTACCTGGCGATGAACCCGAATGGGCTGGTGCCGACGCTGGAGGAAGAGGACGGTTTCCTGCTGTGGGAATCGAACTCGATCGTCCGCTATCTCGCCGCCAAGCATAAAGCGACCGTGATCGAACCTGCCGACCTGCGCACGCGCGGCAAAGCCAGCAAGTGGATGGACTGGCAGCTCTCTGTGTTGGGGCCGGCCATTACCCCCGTGTTCTGGGGTCTGATTCGCACGCCGCCGGAAAACCGCGATCACGCGGCGATCGAACAGGGAAAGAAAAAAACCACCGCCGCGGTGAAAATGATGGACGACCAGCTCGCCAAGACCGCTTATCTCGCCGGCGATGGCTTTTCCTACGGCGATATTCCGGTTGGCATCATGGCCTATCGTTACCGCCAGCTGGTGCCCGATCGGCCGCCGTATCCCAATTTCGAGCGCTGGTACGCGGCGATCTCCGGACGCAAGGCGTTCAAGGACCAGGTCGCGTCGGTGCCGCTGACGTAGCGGATGTCATTCCGGATTGCCGCGAAGCGGCAAGTCCGGAATCCATACTCGCGGCGCTGGGGGTATGGATTCCGGGCTCGCGCCTTCGCGCGCCCCGGAATGGCGATTGGGCTTACTCCGCGGCCGCGCGCGCGCCGCTTGAATGCGCCGACACGATGTAATCCATTGCCGCCTGCACGCCGCCCTTCTTGTGCGGGATGCCGGCGACGCCCAGCGCCATTTCAGTCGCCGCCAGTGCGCCGACCTGCCAGCCGTCGTTGACGTCGCCAAGATGTCCGATGCGGAAATATTTTTTGGCATAGGGTCCGAAGCTCGCGCCGTAGGAAATGTTGAAAGTGTCGAGCGCGAGGTTGCGGAACGCATCGGCGTCGTGGCCGTCGGGCAGCAGCACCGCGGTCACGGTCGGCGAATAGTATTTCGGCTCGCGGCACAGGATTTCGAGGCCCCAGCCGCGCACCGCGCGCCGCGTCGCTTCGGCGAGCCGGGCGTGGCGCGCGAACACATTGTCGAGCCCTTCCTCGTGCAGCATGTCGATCGAGACCGCGAGGCCCTGCAGCATTTGCGTCGCCGGCGTGTACGGGAAGAAACCGATCTTGTTCATGGTCAGCATGTCCTCCCATGACCAGAACGATTTTGGCATTTTCGACGACTGCGCCGCATGCAGCGCCTTGTCGCTCACCGCGTTGAACGACATGCCCGGCGGCAGCATCAGGCCTTTCTGCGCGCCGCCGACGGTGACGTCGACGCCCCATTCGTCATGCCGGTAATCGGTCGAAGCCAGCGAAGATATGGTGTCGACCATAAGCAGCGCCGGATGGCCGGCGGCGTTGATCGCCTTGCGGATCGGCTCGATCGGCGACAGGCACCCGGTTGCGGTCTCGTTATGCAGCACGCACAACGCCTTGATCGCATGCGCCTTGTCCTTGCGCAGATGTTCCTCGATCTTCGCCGGGTCGGCGCCGGTGCGCCAGTCGCCGGCAATAAATTCGGGCTTCAGCCCGAGCTTTTCGGCCATCACTTTCCACAGCGTGGCGAACTGGCCGGTTTCGACCATGAGGATGCGATCGCCGGGCGACAGCGTATTGACCAGCGCCGCTTCCCAGGCGCCGGTGCCGGTCGCGGTGTAGATGATGACCGGATTGGTCGTCTTGAAGATCGTCTTGATGCCTTCGAGGCAGCGTTTGGCGAGTTTTGAGAATTCCGGGCCGCGATGGTCGATGATGGGGGTATCCATCGCGCGGAGCACGCGGTCGGGCAACGGCGTCGGCCCCGGGATTTGCAGGAAATGTCGCCCGGCGGCGCGCGAGGCATTCTGCGGCATAATCGGTACTCCTTCGGACGAATTGATTTGCCCCGGCGGCGCAGGTCCGAGAACGCTCGCGGCTTGTGGCGTTGAATAGCGAATGCGACATTCGGGTCAAGTCCAATTGACGTGAACCATACGGCATTGTTATCGCGTCGGTTTTGGCGGTGGAGGAAAAGCGTGCCAGCGCGGCTCATGCCGGGGCTTGAACGCCGCCTCAAGGCGGAAGCGGTGGGCGACGTGCGCTTCGACGCGTTCACGCGCGGGCGCTATGCCACCGACGCATCCCACTACCAGATGATGCCGCTTGGCGTGGTGACGCCGCAAACGGTCGCGCAAGCCGAACGGGCGATCGCGATTTGCCGCGCCGAAGGCGTGCCGATGACGGCGCGCGGCGGCGGCACCTCGCAGGCCGGCCAGACTGTCAACGAATCGATCATCGTCGATTGCTCGCGCCATCTCGACCGCGTCATCGAGGTCGATGCGGCCGACCGGCGCGCCGTGGTCGAGCCGGGCATCGTGCTCGACGAGCTCAATCGCGCGCTCAAGCCGACGGGCTTATGGTTTCCGGTCGATATTTCGACGGCGTCGCGCGCCACCATCGGCGGCATGGTCGGCAACAATTCCTGCGGCGCGCGCTCGCTGCGCTACGGCAATACCCGCGAGAATGTGCTGGCGATCGACGCCGTGCTGCCGGACGGCGCGCGCGCGCATTTCGGCCGCATCGGCGATGCCGGCGTCGACGTGCCGCCGGCGCTGGTAAGGAACCTGCTCGCCATCGCCGCGCGCGAGGCGGGCGAGATCGAGCGGCGCTTCCCGAAGGTGCAGCGCCGGGTCGGCGGCTACAATCTCGACGCGCTCGTCCCCGGCAGGAACGACATCAATCTCGCGCATCTGTTGGTCGGCTCCGAAGGTACGCTGGCGTTTTCGACCAGGATCGAACTCAAACTTTCACCGCTGCTTGGCCGCCGCGCGGTCGGCGCCTGCCACTTCGGCAGCTTTCATGAAGCCATGCTGGCGACCCAGCACATCGTGAAGCTTCGGCCGATCGCTGTCGAACTGATCGACCGCACCATGCTGGGGCTGGCGCGCGACATCGCGATGTTCAAGCCGACGGTGGACGCGTTTCTGCGCGGCGATCCGGAAGCCATCCTGTTTGTCGAATTTGCCGAGGACGACTGGGACGAAAATCTGCGCCGGCTGAAACAGCTCGGCGCGCTCGTCGGCGATCTCGGCATCGCCTGGGATAACAGCGGCGCCAAATGGGGCGGCGTAGTCGAGGTGCTCGATCCGAAATTGCAGGCCGGCATCACCGAAGTGCGCACCGCCGGCCTGAACATCATGATGTCGATGAAGGACGCGGGCAAACCGGTCTCCTTCGTCGAGGACTGCGCGGTGCCGCTCGAACACCTCGCCGACTACACGGCGCGGCTCACGGAAATCTTCGAGAGAAACGGCACGCGCGGCACCTGGTATGCCCACGCCGCCGTCGGCTGCCTGCATGTGCGACCGGTGCTCAACCTGCGGCTCGACAAGGACGTGCGCGCGATGCGCGCCATCGCCGAGGAAGCCTTCGCCATGGTGCGCGACTACAAGGGCTCGCATTCCGGCGAACATGGCGATGGCATCGTGCGCTCGGAATTCCACGAGATGATGTTCGGCGCCGAACTGGTGCACGCTTTCGAAGAGGTCAAGGACGCCTTCGATCCGCGAGCATCTGTTCAATCCCGGAAAAATCGTCCGGGCGCCGAAATTCGACGATCGGATCAATTTCCGTTACGGCGCCGCATTATCATGCCGGCGACATGACGACCGCGCTCGACTGGTCGGCCTATCCGGGCGCCGGCGGCGGATTCCAGGGCGCGGTCGAGATGTGCAACAACAACGGCGCCTGCCGCGCGCTCAAGGGCGGCGTCATGTGCCCGAGCTACCGCGTCACCCGCGACGAACGCGACGTGACTCGCGGCCGCGCGAATTCGCTCCGGCTCGCCATCACCGGCCAACTCGGCCCGGACGCGCTCACCTCCGACGCCATGGCCGAGACGCTGCAACTGTGCGTCTCCTGCAAAGCCTGCCGGCGCGAATGCCCGACCGGCGTCGACATGGCGCGGATGAAAATCGAAGTTTTGCGCGCCACGGACGGAAAAGTACGGCCTGTCATTGCACGATCGCCTCGTCGGCTATCTGCCGCGTTATGCGCCTTATGCGGCAAAATTCTCGTGGCTGATGAATTTGCGCGACCGTTTGCCCGGCGTGGCGAAATTGTCCGAAGCAATCGCCGGCTTTTCCGCGCGGCGCAGCTTGCCGAAATGGCGGCGAGATTATTTTCCCACCAATGCCTCAAGCGGGGAAGGAACAGGCAAAGAAGTCGTTCTGTTCGCCGACACCTTCAATCGATACTTCGAGCGCGAAAATATCGATGCCGCGCATGCGGTGCTACAGGCGGCTGGCTATCAGGTTCATTTCGCCACGCCCGCCGATGGCGGACGTCCGCTGTGTTGCGGCCGAACTTTCCTCGCCGTCGGCAAGGTCGAAGGAAGCGCGGCAAGAAGCGGAACGGTCGCTCGCCGCACTTGCGCCATTTGTGGAGCAGGGCATGCCGTGTGATCGGTCTCGAGCCAAGCTGCCTGTTCAGCTTCCGCGACGAAATCCCGGCGCTGCTGAAAAGCGATGCAGCCCGTAAGGTTGCCGCCAACGCGGTACTGTTCGAAGAGTTTTTGGCGCGCGAGGCGGCGGCCGGAAAGCTCACTCTCAAACTCGCGGCGCTGAAGAAGCGAGCGCTGCTGCACGGCCATTGCCATCAAAAATCCTTCGACACGATGGGCGCCGTCGAAGCAACGCTGAAACTCATTCCCGAACTCGACGTCGAGACGATCGAATCGAGCTGCTGCGGCATGGCCGGTGCGTTCGGCTATCACGCTGATACTATTGATGTATCGCGCGCAATGGGTGAGCTGTCGCTATTGCCCGCCGTGCGCAAGGCGGCGGACGACGCCATCATCGTTGCCGACGGCACGTCATGCCGGCATCAAATCCATGACGGCGCCGGACGCGAGGCGATGCATGTCGCGCGCGTGCTGGCGATGGCATTGCCCAATGCGTAATTATCGCTCGGCCGCCAGCGCGCTTTCGTGCCAGCGCCGCAGCGCCAGATAATTGATGAGCGAGAGCAGATAAAAGATCGCGATGCCCGCGACTGACAGCAGCAACAGCGCCGCGAACATGCGCGGGATGTTGAGCCGGTAGCCGGATTCGGCGATGCGGTAGGCGAGACCGGAGCCGGCGCCCGCCGAGCCCGCCGCGATCTCGGCGACCACCGCGCCGATCAGCGACAGCCCGCCGGCGATGCGCAAGCCGCCGAGGATGTAAGGCAGCGCCGACGGCAGTTTCAGATTCCACAATATCTGCCGGTGCGAGGCGCCATAGAGCGCGAACAGGTCGGCGAGATTGCGGTCGATGGAGTGCAGGCCGAGCGTCGTGTTCGCCAGCACCGGAAAGAACGCCACGATCCAGGCGCAGGCCAGCACGGCCGCGTGCTGCGGCAGATAGATCAAGAGGAGCGGCGCGACGGCGACGATCGGCGTCACCTGCAGGATCACGGCGTAGGGATAGAGCGAGTATTCGACCAGCCGCGACTGATTGAACAGGACCGCAAGCCCGACGCCGCCGACTGCCGCCAGCAGAAATCCCTCGATTGTCGTCGACAGCGTGACCAGAAGCGATTGGAACAGCAGCGCCCAATCGTCGATGAGCGTGCGCAAGATCAGGCCGGGGCTGGGCAGGACGTAGGGCGGAATGTTTTCGATCCGCACCACCGCCTCCCAGATCGCGATCCCGAGCGCGAGCACAATGACAGGCAGCGCGACGCGCAGCGCGCGGTCGCGGTGTTCGCGATTGAGGTGTGCGTTCATCGTTCGCCTCCGGCGGCCATCGCCTGTGCCAGCGCCTCCGACGCGCGCCGGCAGGACGCCGCATATTCGGCCGAGGTGCGGAAATCCTGGTCGCGCGGATAGGGCGCGTCGATCTTAAGCTCGGTGAACACGCGGCCCGGCCGCGCCGCCATCACCACGACGCGGTTCGACAGATAGACCGACTCGAAGACCGAATGGGTGACGAAGACGATTGTCGTGCCCAGCGCCTGCCATAGCTGGAGCAGATCGTTGTTGAGCTTGAACCGCGTGATCTCGTCGAGCGCGGCGAACGGCTCGTCCATCAGCAGAAGTTGCGGTTCGGTGACGAGTGCGCGCGCGATCGAGACGCGCATGCGCATGCCGCCCGACAATTCGCGCGGATAGGCGCGGCCGAATGTCTTCAAGCCGACGCGGTCGAGCGCCGCCACGACCGCGTTCCCGCGCTTTGTCGGCGGCAATGTTCTTGAGCTTGAGCGGCAGCAGCACGTTATTGAACACCGAAGTCCACGGCATCAGCGTCGGTTCCTGGAACACGAAGCCGATGCGGCTCTCGCTCCGCGTGGCCCGTGCTTGGGATGCCGGCCACGACACGGCGCCCTCGCTTGGCTCGCTCAAGCCGGCGATGATCCGCAACGCGGTGGATTTGCCGCAGCCCGATGGGCCGAGCAGCGAGACGAACTCGCCGGCGCGCACGTCGAGATCGAAGCCCTTGAGCGCGAGCGTGCCGTTGGGAAACGTCTTGCCGACGCCGCGCAACGCGACGAGAGGATCGGAACGGTGTGCGGTATCCGGCGTCATTGATGGCGTCGTTATTGCTTCGGCCGCAGATCGAGCCCGACTTTCTTGCCGACGAATTGCAGCGTGTAGCCCTTGCGGTAATCGAGACCGGCTTTGACGACGCCGGCGCGCACCATCTCGTCGAAAAAATCCTTCATGCGCGCGTCGGTCATGGCGCCGACGCCGAGCGCCGGAGCGTCGCCGGAATCGACGATGCCGTATTTTTTCATCGCGCCGACCGAATAGGCGAGAAGATCGTCGGTCATTTCCGGGTTCTGCTTCTTGATCAGCGCATTCCCCGCGCTGTTGTCGTGGTAGATGTAATTGTACCAGCCGATGATCGAGGCATCGACGAAGCGCTGCACCAGATCGGGCTTCTTGTCGACGAGATCGCGCCGCGTCTCGATCAGCGTCGAATAGGCGGAAAAGCCCTGATCGGCGAGCAGAAAGACTTTTGGCGTGATTTTCGCCGCCTTCTCGATGGCAAAAGGCTCCGACGTCACATAGCCCTGCATCGCGCTGTTTTTATTGGCCAGGAACGGCTGCGGATTGAAGGTGTAAGGCTTCACCTGGGAATCCTTGAATCCGTAGTCGGCCTTGAGCCATTGGAAATAGGTAGCCACGCCCTCCTGCGATACGAACAGCGTCAGGTTCTTCAAATCCTCGAATTTATCGATGCCTTGATCCGGATGCGCGATCAGCACCTGCGGGTCCTTCTGGAACATAGCCGCGACTTCGACCGTGGGCATGTTTTGGGCGACAGCGTCGAAGCCCTGCAGATTGTCGGCGCTGAGAAAGAAGTCGATCTTGCCGACCGGCAGCAGGATGCGGTTATTCGCATTCGGACCGCCCTGCACGATGGTCACGTCGAGCCCGTATTTCGCATAGGTGCCGTCGGCGAGCGCCTGATAAAAGCCGCCGTGCTCGGCCTCCGCCACCCAATTGGTGCCGAACCGCACTTTGTCGAGCGCCTGGGCGGACGTCGGGAGAACGGCGAGCGCGGCGGCGAGCACCCGCCAGCGCGCCGCAGATTATTTTCGCCCCCTGCATCAGTTGCTCCTTGGCATCAGTGACGCGAGAATAGCAGCATGATCCCGAAAAGTGGCGAGTGAACCGTATGACGCTGCCCAACCGCGACTGGATGGAAATGACCTGGCAGGATATCGCCGGCGTCCGAAACCGGCGCGCTGGATCGCCGTGCTGCCGCTCGCCGCGGTGGAGCAGCACGGGCCGCATCTGCCGCTCGGCGTCGATACTTTCATCGCCGAAGCCTATCTGGCGCGGGTTCGCACCGATTCTGCCGCAGGATTTGCCGGTGACATTCCTGCCGGTACAGCGCATCGGCGTTTCCGCCGAGCATCTGGCCTATCCCGGCACCTTGACGCTGTCATCGGCGTCCGCGATCGCGGCCTGGACCGAACTTGGCGACAGCCTGGCGCGGGCGGGGCTGCGCAAGCTCGTCATGGTGACGAGCCACGGCGGCAATGTCGCGGCGATGGAATTGGTGGCGCGCGACCTGCGCGCACGGCTCGGCATGCTCGCCGTCACCGTCGGCTGGCATCGCTTCGGCTATCCGGACGGCACGTTCTCGGACGACGAGAAGAAGCACGGCATCCACGGCGGCGACATCGAGACGTCGCTGATGCTGGCGGCGCTGCCCGGCACGGTGCGGATGGACAAAGCGCCCAACGCGACGCCGGCAACGATCGCCATGGCGCGTGAATTCAAATGGCTCGGCGCCTATCGGCCGGTCGGTTTCGCCTGGATGACGCAGGATCTCAATGCGACCGGCGCGATCGGCGACGCGACGCTCGCCAGCGCCGAAAAGGGCGAAGCGGCGCTCAAGCGCGGCGCCGAGGCATTCGTCGAATTGCTCCGCGAGGTCGATCGCTTCGATCTTGGGCGATTGCACGACGGGCCGCTGGCGGAGCGATAAGAAGAATCCATTCTGGCTAAGGTGCCATGACCGGGGAATCCGCAAAATGCGCGTAATCAAAGTCTTTGCTGTCGCCGCGATTCTTCTCGGAAACGCGTGCGGCACGCTCATGGCTAAAGGAAAGCCCGCTGCTCAGGCGCCGGTTGTCGCAGTCGGCCCGCAATACGGCGCGACCCACGTTTACGTCGCGCCCGAGGATTTCGACCGCTTCGGCGCGAGTGTGGTGGCGACATTCGGCGGAACCGAGTCCCAGGCGGCGGTCATTACCATCACGCCTACGCCCAGCGAAACAATGTTTCGATACGTGCTCACGCCGGTCGGCAGTTTCTCTGTGTTCGGCTTCAAGACGCCGATCCCCTATCCCTTTGGCGTCGAGCGAACGGGCTATCTCGTAGCAGACTTCGAGTCGGCGGTTCAGTCGGCCAAGGCCCATGGCGCGGATGTCGTCGTGGCTCCTTTTCCCGATCCGATCGGCCGCGACGTGATCATCGAGTGGCCGGGCGGCCTCCATATGCAGCTCTATTGGCACACAACTCCGCCCAATTACGCGAAGCTGCAAACCGTTCCCGAAAACAGGGTCTATGTGTCTGTCGAACGCGCCGACGAATTCGTCCGCGACTTCGTGGCCTTCTCACGCGGAAAGATCGTTTCCGACGACCGACAAGCACCGGGCATCGAAATCGGCAGGCCAAACGACACCTATCGCCGCGTGCGGATTGACTCCGCCTTCGGCAAGTTCACCGTGTTGGCCACCGATGGACATCTTCCGTATCCATACGGACGCGAAATGGCCGGTTATGAGGTCGCCAATCTTGCCGATACATTAGCCAAGGCAAAGGCCGCGGGCGTTACCGTCGTGGTCGACCCGTACACCGTGGAAGGGCGTCCGGCCGCAATTGTCGCATTCCCTGGCGGCTACATTGCCGAAATCCATTCCTCGTCTGACAAATAAGGGATCCAAAACAACGCTGATATTTTTCTTCGCCGTTTCGTCTGAAGGTGCAAAAGCTTGGGCTCGACCCGTTCGCTGCATCACACATTCGTGTTGTTTGGTCGCACCGGCGCCGCAGCGATGGGGTGTAGGCTAAGCGGCTTCTTCAGCCGGCGGCATCTGAGAGAGGACGTGTCATGGGTGTGGTAACAACCAAAGACGGCGTTGAGATCTACTACAAGGACTGGGGCAAAGGTCAGCCCATTGTGTTCAGCCATGGCTGGCCGCTGTCGGCCGATGACTGGGACAATCAAATGTTGTTCTTCCTCAGTCAGGGCTATCGCGTCATAGCCCATGACCGCCGCGGCCACGGCCGATCGACCCAGACGGGCGGCGGTCATGATATGGATCACTATGCCGACGATCTCGCGGCTTTGACGGCGCATCTCGATCTGAAAAACGCCATTCACGTCGGCCATTCCACCGGCGGCGGCGAGGTGACGCACTATCTCGGACGGCACGGCGAAAGCCGGGTGGCGAAGGCGGCCCTGATCAGCGCGGTGCCGCCGCTGATGCTGAAGACGGCGGCCAATCCAAACGGCCTTCCCAAAGCAGTATTTGACGATTTGCAGGCGCAGCTCGCGGCCAATCGCTCGCAATTTTATCGCGCGCTTCCGGCAGGGCCCTTTCTATGGCTACAACCGGCCGGGCGCAAAAGCCTCGGAGGCCATCATCGCAAACTGGTGGCGCCAGGGCATGATGGGCGGCGCCAAGGCGCATTACGACGGCATCGTCGCCTTCTCACAGACCGATTTCACCGAAGACCTCAAGAAGATCACCGTGCCGGTGCTGGTGATGCATAGCGAAGACGATCAGATCGTGCCCTATGTCGCAGCCGGGCCGTTGTCGGCAAAGCTGCTCAAGAACGGGACGCTGAAGACCTACAAGAACTTCCCGCACGGCATGCCCACGACGGAAGCGGCCACGATCAATGCCGACCTGCTGGCGTTCCTGAAGGGATGAGTCTCTGTCATGGTCGGGCTTGTCCCGGCCATCTCGACCCATTGTGCAAGACTTATCGGGATGCCCGGCACAAGGCCGGGCATGACGCTAACTGCGCCTGCGCTACGCCGCGATCTTCACGTATTCGAAATCGCCGGGCTTGTTGTCGATGCCGATGCGCGGCGGCGCGATCCAGCTCGCGAATTTGCCGGGTTCGACCACCTGCTGCATCAAGCTGCCGATGAAATCGCCATCGCCGCCCGACGGCAGCCATTTGCTGCTTTCGCGATTCCACGTCGTTTCGTCGACGATGGCGCCGGCCGGCGACACGTGCACGTCCTTGAACTCGCCGATCTCGCGATGGAAGCCGACATGCGGCAATTCGAGTTTGAAGGCGACGCCGGTCCGGTCGATGATCTTGTTCCAACGATCGAGGCCGCGCTGACAATCGGCGGTGTAATCGTCGCGCAGCCGCATATTGATGGCGGTCAGCGCCGGCTCGTCGACGCGCTTGATTTCGCCGTCGACGAATTTGAGTACCGGATAGGTCGCGCTTTCGAGCCGGTGATCGTCGTCGATCCTGATTTCCTGGAAACGGCCCTTGAGGCCGGCCGTAAACGTATTGGCGGCGTTGGTGGAAACTTCCGAGCCGAACAGATCGAGCGACAGCGAGTAATGCAGATTGAGCTTTCTTTGCATGGTCGGCAGGTCGATCACGCCGAGGCTGCGGATTTTATCCGCGTCGTTCGGATCCTCGATGCCGGCCTCCTTCATCGCCTCACAGGTGCGCTGAATGGTGCGGCCGACGCCGGTCTCGCCGACGAACATATGATGCGCCTCTTCGGTGAGCATGAAGCGGCAGGTGCGCGACAGCGGGTCGAAGCCGGACTGCGCCAGGCTTTCGAGCTGCATCTTGCCGTCACGATCGGTGAAAAACGTGAACATGTGGAATGACAGCCAGTCCGGCGTCGCTTCGTTGAAGGCGCCGAGCATGCGCGGCTTGTCGGCGTCGCCGGAGCGGCGCTGCAACAGTTCGGCCGCTTCCTCGCGGCCGTCGCGGCCGAAATATTTCTGCAGGATATAGACCATCGCCCACAGGTGACGGCCTTCCTCGACATTGACCTGGAACACGTTGCGCATGTCGTAGAGCGACGGCGCGGTCTTGCCGAGATAGCGCTGTTGCTCGACCGACGCTGGTTCGGTGTCGCCCTGGATGACGACCAGTCGGCGCAGCATGGCGCGATACTCGCCCGGAATATCCTGCCAGACCGGTTCGCCGCAATGGCGGCCGAACGGGATTTTGCGGTTCTCCTCCTGCGGGGCGAGCAGTATGCCCCAGCGGTAGTCGGGCATTTTCACATAATCGAATTTAGCCCAACCCTTCGGATCGACCGATATCGCGGTGCGCAGATAAACTTCCGCGTTCTGAAAGCCTTCCGGCCCCATGTCCATCCACCAGTCGATATAGCCGGGATGCCAGCTTTCGAGCGCGCGCAGCACTTGCCGGTCTTCGGCGAGATTGACGTTGTTCGGAATCTTGGTCGAGTAGTCGACGTTGTCGATATTCATCGCCAGCTCCTGTTACACCCTGCGCGTATCGAACACCGGCTTTTGGCCGGTGCCGTAACGCTTGAGCGCGCCCTCTTCGCCGATGGCGTTGGGGCGCTGAAAAATCCAGTTCTGCCACGCGGTCAGCCGCGCGAAGATTTTCGATTCCATCGTTTCCGGCCCGGCGAAGCGCAGGTTGGCTTCCATGCCGGTGAGACCGTCGGGCGAGAAACTGGCGCGCTCTTCGAGGAAGACGCGCACTTCGTCGTCCCAATCGATGTCGTCGAGCGCGAAGGTGACGAGGCCGAGTTTTTGCGCCGCCGCGGCGTCGAGCATTTTGCCGCGTTCGGCTTTGGCGGCGTCAAGTTCGGCGGCGTCGGCCAGGAAGCGGCAGCCCAGGCGGGTGAGCCCGTTCGACATCGGGTAAGGGCCGAAATTGCCGTCGCCGAGCGCGATCGCCGCCGGCGGCTTGTTGTCGCCGTCGTGCGGCCCGATCAGCATGTAGGATCGATCGGACGCGAACGGCAGTTCGGCGAGCGTGCCGGCAAAGCATGAGCCCGACTCGATCAGCGTGACCAGCGACCGCGAGGTGAGATCGACGCGCTTGAGCGTCGCGCTTCCACAACAGCCGGATTTCGCGCCCAGCCAGTGGTTTTGGTTGGCATCGAGGAACTGGTCGTAGGCCAAGACCTGGGCCGGATCGCCGCTCGATTTGAAGACGATCGCCGCGACATCGAGTTCATTGATCCGGATGTGCAGAATGGCGTCGTCGAGTTGGCGCGCCAGCGCCAGCGGCCAGAAGTTGGCGCCGAGCGACACCATCGCTTCGGCCGAAGCGCGGTGGCGACGCGCTCGGGCCACGTAGCGTGATGGTCGCAATCCGTCCGGCGCGCTGGAATTCGACCGCAACGCAGACCGTATTCGACGCCGGCAGGTGTGAAGCTGCGCGTCAGCGGCGTCAGCTTGATGCCCGGCCCCGCCCCGGTGCGGCGGGACTTTGCGGCAAAGTCTTTCGCGCGCGCCGCGACGGCTTCATCGAATTTCGATCCCGGCACCACGTCATCGACCAGCCGCCATTCGACCGCGCGCTTGCCTTTGACGCCTTCCTCGGTAGTGCAGAACACGTCGGCATGGTCGCGGCGGACTTTGCGCTTGTCGGACACGCGGGTGAGGCCGCCGGTGCCGGGCAGCACGGCAAGCAGCGGCAATTCCGGCAGCGAAACCGCGGCCGAGCCGTCGTCGATCAGCATGATGTGATCGGTCGCCAGCGCCAGTTCATAGCCGCCGCCGGCGGCGGTGCCGTTGATGGCGCAGATCGATTTAATTCCGGAATTCTCGCTCAAATCCTCGATGCCGTTGCGCGTCTCGTTGGTGAATTTGCAGAAATTGACCTTATGCGCGTGGCTCGCGCCGGCCAGCATGCGGATATTGGCGCCGGCGCAGAACACCCGCGGTTTCGCCGAGCGCAGCACGACGGCGCGCACTTGCGGATGCTCGAAACGCAGCCGCTCGATCGCGTCGGCAAGCTCGATATCGACGCCGAGATCGTAGGAATTGAGCTTCAGTTCGTAGCCTTCGAACAGCGCTCCCTTCTCGTCGACGTCCATCATGAGCGTCGCGACGTCGCCAGTCGACGGTGAGCTTCCAGTGGCGATAGCGCGCGGGTTCGGTCTGGAAATCGATCCGCGTCTTGCCGTCCGCCGTGGGACGCTGCGTGGCCTGATTTACGTCGCCCATAACGTCCTCGAACCTTCACGTCCTATGAACTATATTTCATACTGTCTATCATATGCACTATAATTCATGGGACGGCAATCCCTGAATTGGCCCGCCGTTCGCCCTCGTGATGGTCCTGCAACAGCCGATTGATGAAATCGGCGACGGCCTTGAGCGTCGGTTCGGCGGCTTCACGATGCGGGATATGACGGGTGCCCGGCAGCACCACGGTCTCGACCGGGCAGAAGCATTCGTCCTTTGCCGCTTCGAGCTGCCGTAGCGTGCCGTATTGATCGTTTTCGCCCTGCACGATCAGGATCGGCACGCGGATGTAACCGAGCGCGTCGGTGATGTCCCATTGTCGCAAAGGCCGGATCGAGCCACGGCTCGTTCCAGGAACGGAAGGCAACCTCCACGTCGGCGTGCCACGGCGCGAGTTTTTCGCGCAACGCGCCGGAATCGAAGGATTTGCGCGCGCGGCGGATTTCGGCGAGCCCGACCTCCTCGGTGAAAAAATGCGGCGCGATCAGCACCAGGCCGCGCACCCGATGATCCTGCACGCTGCCGGCATAGATCGTGGCGATCGATGCGCCGTCGCTGTGACCGAGCAAAAGACCGCGCTGGAATCCGATCGCGTCCAGCACGCGCGGCAAGACCTCGCGCGCCTCCTCATCCATAAACGACGTCGTGCGCGGCAGTTTCGCGCCGCTCGATTTGCCGTAGCCGGCGCGCGAATAGACAAAGACGCCGGCGCCGGTCGCCGCCGCGAGTTCGTCGGGGAACGATCCCCACAAGCCGACGGAGCCCAGGCCCTCATGCAGCATCACGATGGTCGGCGCGGCGTCGGGGCGCGGCCCGATCATGCGGTATTCCAGCCGCAGCGGCGCCAGGTCGAGAAAGCCTTGGTCGGCAAGCGTCACGAGTTGCACCTGTGTTTGCGGCCCGATCAGCCTGCGTGACGATGCGCAACAGCTTGGCAAAGCTTTGCTCGACGGCCTCGCCGGACGTGTCGAGTTCGGCCTCGGCGCGGGCATAGTCGGCGCGGCGCGCTTCGAGGATTGCCATCAGGTCGGCCATGGCCCCTTTAGAGCCGGCTTGGCGGTTCTGCGCCATCGGGCGGAAATCGCCCTGCGCCATCACCCGGCTCATGTGATCTTCCGGCTGCGCCTTGATCCAGATCGTGTGGCTGCGGCGAAGCAGGAGCGCATAGGTTTCCTGATTGGCGACGATGCCGCCGGCGGTGGTGATGATTGCGGCCTCATGCGCGGCGACGATCCGTTCGAGCGCGCCGCGCTCATGACGGCGGAACGTCGCGCTGCCGGCCATCTCGATCAAGTCCGGAATGCTGGCGCCGTAATCCTCCTCGACGACGCGGTCGAGCTCGATGAGCGGCCAACCGAGATGGCTCGGCGAGCATGCGGCCGAGCGTCGATTTGCCGGCGCCGCGCAGGCCGACGAGCGCGATGCGCCGGGCGCGGTCGGCGCGGCCCGGAAGCGCCACGCGGGCTTCGATCAGTTTGGCAAGCTCCGGCAATTCGCCTTCCGGCGCCAGCGCGAGCAGTTCGAGGATGGCGCCGAGGCTTGCCTTGCGCGCATCCGGTTCCGGCAGCAATGCCGCGGCGGGCAGATCGAACGCCTGGGCGATGGCGCGCAGCACGCTTGCCGACGGATTGCCGGCGCCGCTTTCAATCTGCGCCAGATAGCGTTCGGAGGTCTCGGATGCGTCCGCCAGTTGGCGGCGCGTCATGCCGCGCTTGGCGCGATGGCGGCGCACTTCGCGGCCGATGGCGGCGAGGAATGCCGCGACGGCGGTCCCGCCCGGCATGGCCGGGGCAGGCTTTCGACGGGTCCTGGCTTTTGCTGTCGTCACGGCGGCACGCACCCTCATGCACTATAATTCATGCGATGGTATGCACGCCGCGGTCCGCATTGGCAAGCCGGCTGGCGAAAGGCCGGAGACGGCTCTATCCGAAAATCTTGCGCCAGCCGCCATTGTCGCGTTCAACCGGGGTCTCGTGTTCCTCGATCGCGTCGGGGCCCGGATCGTCAGGGACGACAACGAGCGGGATGACGGGCTCGGGTTTCGGTTCGAGCTTGGCTTCCGGCATGGAGTTGGTTGCGCTCGTTCCCCCGCCGAGGCGCAAGGACTTCGAGCGGCGCGACCGCAGCTTTTTCCGGCTTCGGCTCGGGCGCGATCGCAATGGGCTTGGCGGCTGTCTCGGCAGGCCCGCCCTCAATCAGCGGCGCGCTCACGATTCCGGTCAACGGCACGCGCCATTCGAAAGCATCGATCCGGCCGCCGGGCGAGACCGGCAGCCAGCGGTTCGACGTGTGCCCCTCGGCGGTCCAGGTCGGATCCGGCGCGGCGTTGAGCGCACGAGCGATCCACTCGCGGGCGCGCCCTTCGTCGTTGCGCTCGGCGCGCTCCAGCTCGGCCATCAACACCGCAACGCGTCTGGTCGGCGCTGCGAGATAGGGCGCGAGCGCGGCCCGCGCCTTGGCGAATTCCTGCGCATCGAGCGCGGCGCGCCCCAGCGCCAGCGCGCCTTCGATATGGCCGGGCACTTTCTTCGCCAGCGCTTCGATCCGCTTGAGGCGGTCGCGCGCCGCGTCGCCGAAACGAAGATTGGCGAAGACCTCCGCCAGATCGGGATGCGGTTGCGCGTCCCAAGCTTTATTGACCACCCGCGATGCCTTGCGCAGTTCGCCGCCCTCGGCAAGGACACGGCCGGCCAGCGCCGCCGCCGGCACCAGGGTCGGCGCGAGCTTGACCGCTTCCAGCGCGTAAGCCCTGGCGCCGTCGCGATCGGTATCCTCCACGGCCAGCGCCCGGGCGGTGAGCAACACGGCGCGCTGGCGGCGATAGGTTTCCTTGTCGAGCGCGGGCTTTTGACCTTCAAGCAGCGTCAGCGCGCCGGCCCAATCGCCGGTCAGGCAGCGGAATTCGAGCACGGCCTTGCCGGCCCAGCCAAGCTGTGGGTTGTCGCGCGCCGCTTCCTCGGCAAAAGCATGGGCGCTCGAATGATCGCCGCGCCGCTGCGCCTCGATAAAGAGACCGCGCAAGCCGAGCGCCTTGGTGTCGGCGCGGCTCGCCATCTCGCGGAAGGCAGTCTCGGCGCCGCCGCGATCGCCGCCGAGCTGCGCCGCCTGTGCGCTCAGCAGCAGTGCGAGCGGTTCGGTGGCCACCATCCGATTGGCGTCGGCGGTGTGCTTGCGCGCCGCGGCAAGGTCGCCGGCGCCGACCGCGATGAGGCCGCGCGAGATCGCCTCGTAGGCGCGCTCGCCGCGGCGGCGGCGCAAGTGTCTTTTCAGCAGGAAAGGCGAGCGCACGACGACGCGCAACACGCTCCAGACCAGCGCGATGACCGCCATCGCGACCAAAACCGCGCCGCCGAGAACCATCAGCGAGGTTTCGATGCGCAGGCCCTGCCAGGTGACGACCGACGTCGCCCGGCCGATCGGCGAGCCAGGCGACACCGAGCGCCAGCGCGCCGACAATAATCAGAAAGAGAACGACGCGGATCATTGCGCGGCCGGCTTGCTCAAGCGCCGCGAGCGCGTCGGCGGCAATCTGTCGGCTTGCGGCGATTGCCGCGTTGCGCGCCTGCGCCTTCTGGACCCAGTCGGCGGCGGCGGCCTTTGCCGAATCCGGCAGTGCGGCGATGTCGTTGAGGGCCGCGGCGATATCGTCACGCGCGGCGTCGAGCGTGATGCGGGCGATGACCGCCGACGGATCGTTGCCAACCGGCGCATCGACCGGCGTGATGCGCACAAGCCTTTGCGCGCTGTTCTCGATCCGTCCGAGAAAGCCCGTTTCGCCGGGCGCCGTGTCGGCCGCGCGCTGCAATGCCGGGGTAAGCGCCGCGAGCTCATGCGCCAGCGCAGCGGCGCTCGGCACGCCGTCCGCGGCGTAAGGCGCAAGTGGCGCGGCCGCGTTCTGGTCGACGCCGAGTGCTTGCACCGCTGCGAGTTCGGCTTGGTAGGGCGCGCCGCGTTCGACCGCCGCGCGCAGCGCCTCGGCGGCAATGGTCAGCCGCGCCGCCTGATCGTCGGCTCCCGCCGCCGGATGCGCGGCATTGTCGGACAGCGCCTTCACCGCGCTTTCCAGCGCCGCGATACGGTTTGTCAGGCCGTCGATGTTGCTTTGCGCCGCGTTCTTCGCCGCATCGGCCGCGGCCTGAGCGGCGTCCGCCGATTTGGCTGCGCTTTGGCTTGCTGCGGCGATGTCGTCGACCCTGTGGGCCAGCGCCGTAACTGAATCGGCAAGCGATTTGGTTTGCGCTTCCGCCGCCGTCATTCGATCGGCCGCGGCCGGCGAAATCGCCGTCGATTGCTGTCGTTGGCGCGCTGGGCGCGACCACTCCAGGCGCGGTTGCAGCGGACGGAGTGGCCGCTTGGCGGGACGGAATAAGGCCTTCGATCCAAAGCGCGGCAGCGATGGCAACCATCAAGATCGCCCCGATGCCCGCGCTGATGGCGTGCGACTTCAGCCGGCTGCCAAAGCTCCGGCCGGAACCTTTGCCGGCGGGATCGGCGTCCGCTGTCTTCGTACCTGCCGGTTTGGCCGCGGCGCCGTCCGGCGAGGCAGCCGCGGACGATGATTGCGCCGCCCCAGGCGAAGCCGGCTTTTCGACTTCCGTCGCTGTCAGTTCGATGGTCGGCGGCCGCCGGCCTGGTTTGCTGTCAGGCTCGCTCGTCATGCTCTTTCCACAGCGCGTTCGCCGATCACGCGGTCACCGAATCAAAGCACTTAGCCGCTTGAACGGCGGCATAGTACGCGGCGGACGCACATTCAGCCACAGAGTTCGATCAGAGCGGCTTCCTCCGCCCGCGCCGCGATCCGGATAGTGCCGGCGCCGGCTTGCGCCAGCGGCTCGGCGACCCGGGCGGACAGACAATAATGGATTGGTCTTGCCAGCGTGGCCGCATTAAGGCCGGCGCTGCGCGCCGCGTTCACATAAGCCTCGGCACTGCGGCGCGAGAAGTGCAACACGCCGTCGATTCCGGCCTGCAATGCGTCGGCGGCGTGCCGAGGCAACGTCTCAGTAGTGACAGCGCGATAAACCAGCGCGGTTTGCACGACAAAATTTTGCGCGCGCAGCAGGCCGGCAAGATCGCCGGAGCGCTCTTCGCCGGCGAGATAGAGAAGGTGCGCTCCGGGCGTTATGTCGCGCGGCGACGACGGCGGCAAGATCGGCCACATTGCCGTCGGCGGAGGTGACGGCGGCGAAGCCAGCGTCGCGCATGGCTTGCGCGGTGTGTTGGCCGACGGTGAAAACGGCAACGCCTCGCAATTCGTCGCGCCGGCGATGTCCGGCGATCGCGCGCACCGCATTGGCGCTTGTCACCAGAATTGCCGCCCATGGTCCGGCGCCGAGATCGGCATCGGACAAAAGCTCGATGGCGAGGAGCGGCGCGATAACGACCTCGTGACCGCGGTCGCGCAGCGCGGCCGCGGTGCGCTCGGCGTCGGCTTTCGGGCGCGTGAGCAGAAGCTTCACCGCTTAATCCCGTACGAAGAAGCCGGGACCGGCCCGGCCTTTGAGCTCGCGGCCTGCATCGGCGCCGAGCGTGGCCGCATCGGCGCGGCGGCCCTCGCGCAAAACCTCCAGCGTCTCGCTGCCGTCGATCTTGGCGATCAGGCCGCGAAAGCGCAGCGTGCCGCCACTCACTTGCGCGTGACCCGCAATCGGCGTGCGGCAAGTGCCGTCGAGCACGGCGAGGAAGGCGCGCTCGGCGGCGAGCGCGGTCGCGGTGTCGGGATCGTCGATGGCGGCGAGCAGCGCACGGGTCCTGGAATCGTCCGCCCGCGTCTCGATGCCGATCGCGCCCTGGCCAACCGCCGGAAGGAATTCCTCGATATCGAATATCGCACGCGCCGCCGCGGCGAGGCCGAGCCGTTTCAAGCCGGCCAGCGCCAGCACCGTTGCGTCGGCGTCGCCGGCCTCGATCTTGCGCAGCCGCGTCTCGACATTGCCGCGCAGCGGCACGATGGCAAGATCCGGCCGCAGACGCTTGACCAAAGCCTGCCGCCGCGGCGACGCGGTGCCGACCACGGCGCCGTTCGGCAGGTCTTGGAGCTTTTCGGCTTTCCGGCTGACAAAGGCGTCGCGCGCGTCTTCACGCGGCAGGAAGGCCGAGAGCACGAGGCCGGCCGGCAGCACGGTCGGCATGTCCTTCGAGGAATGCACGGCGAGATCGATCGCGCCGGCGAGCAGCGCCTCCTCGATTTCCTTGGTGAAAAGACCCTTGCCGCCGGCCTCGGCCAGCGGCCCCGGGATCATGTCGCCGGAGGTCCGGATGGTCTTGATCGCGATCCGCGCGGCGGGGAGGCCGCACGCCGCGGCGAGCCGGCTTTGCACCTCGCGCGCCTGGACGAGCGCCAGCGGGGAACCGCGCGAACCGATGCGCAAAACGGAGGTTTCGGTCGAGGTTTGTGTCATCGCCGGCGTATAATACACCGATGATCATCCTCGGCATCGAAACAACCTGCGACGAGACCGCCGCGGCCGTGGTCATGCGGACCGACCACGGGCGGGGGCGCATCCTGTCCAATATCGTGCTGTCCCAGGTCAGCGAGCATGCCGAATTCGGCGGCGTGGTGCCGGAAATCGCTGCCCGCGCCCATGTCGAGGCGCTCGACCACATCATCGCCAGGGCGATGGCCGAGGCGCATGTCTCCTTTGCCGCTCTCGATGGCATTGCCGCCGCGGCGGGGCCCGGCCTGATCGGCGGCGTCATAGTCGGGCTGACCACGGCAAAGGCGATCGCGCTGGCGCACGACAAGCCGCTGATCGCCGTCAATCATCTGGAAGCGCACGCGCTCACGGCGCGGCTCACCGACGGAACAGGTTTTCCCTATTGCCTGTTTCTCGCCTCCGGTGGCCATACCCAGATCCTCGGCGTGCGCGGGGTCGGCGATTACCTCCGGCTCGGCGGCACACTGGATGACGCGATCGGCGAGGCGTTCGACAAAACGGCCAAGCTTCTCGGCCTCGGCTATCCCGGCGGGCCGCTGGTGGAGAAGGAAGCGGCCCAAGGCGATCCCGCGCGCTTCACGCTGCCGCGGCCGATGCTCGGACGCCGCGACGCCGATTTTTCATTGTCGGGGTTGAAAACCGCGTTGCGCCTCGAAGCCGAAAAAATCGCCCCGCTCAGCGACCAGGATGTCGCCGATCTCTGTGCGTCGTTCCAGCAGGCGGTGGTCGATGTGATCAAAGACCGGCTGCGCAGCGGGCTGGCGATGTTCCGTGTCCGGGTCGGGGTACCGACCGCGCTGGTCTGTGCCGGCGGCGTCGCGGCCAATCAGGCGATCCGCAAAGTGCTGCACCGCGTCGCCTTCGAAGTCGGCACCGAACTCGTGGCGCCGCCGCCGGCGTTGTGTACCGATAACGGCGCCATGATCGCCTGGGCCGGCGCCGAGCGGCTGGCGCTTGACCTCACCGACGGCCTCGATTTCGCGCCACGCGCCCGCTGGCCGCTCGATCAGGTGACGAAGGTCGCAGCGGCGCCTATTGCTCGAAGCGATCGATAAACCAGCGCAACAGCTTGCTCCAGATTTCGTCCTTGCCGACCGTGTCCTCGATGCCGTGTTCGAGGCTGGGATTGTCGTTGACCTCCATGACCACGATGCCGTGGTCGGTCTCCTTGAGGTCGACGCCGTAGAAGCCGTCGCCGATCGGCCGCGCCGCCCGCACCGCGATATCGATCACTTCGCGTGGCGCCTGCTCGAGACCGAAGGCGCGGAAGCCGCCCTCGTGCGACGAGCCGTCGGGCCGGTATTTCACCACCTGCCAATGGCCGCGCGCCATGCGGTACTGGCACACGAACAGCGGCTCGCCGGCGAGCACGCCGACCCGCCAGTCGAAATCGGTCGGCATGAATTTCTGCGCCAGCAGGAGATCCGTTTCCTCGAACAATTCGTCACAGATGCGCTTGAACTGGTCGGCCTTCTCGATCTTGTGCACGCCGCGCGAGAATGAACCGTCCGGGATCTTCACAACCAGCGGCAGACCGAGCTCGTCAATCGCCTTGGAGAGATCGGTGTCCTCGGCAAGGATCACGGTCGGCGGCATCGGCACCTGATTTTGCTGTAGCAGCTCCATCAGGAAGACCTTGTTGGTGCAGCGGATCATCGAGATCGGATCGTCGATGACCGGCATGCCCTCCTGCCAGGCGCGCCGCGCAAAGCGGTAGGTGTGATTGTCGATCGAGGTCGTTTCGCGAATGAACAATCCGTCGAACTCGGCAAGCTCGGCGAGCTGGCGCTTGGTGATCGGCTCGATATCGACCGACATTTTCTCGGCGATGCGGACGAAATGCTTGATCGTATCCGGCGAGGATGGCGCCGTTTTTTCGTTTGGATCGTAAAGCACCGCAAGATCGTATTTGGCGACCGAACGCGCCTTGGGATCGCGCCATTCCCGCTTGGTATGATTGTGCAGCGACTGACGGAAGAACTCGGCTTCGCCGTTGGCGAGTCGGGTAATGGTGCGCGGGCGGATGCGGTCGATCGAAAGCCAGCTGCCAGGTTCGATGATCACTTCGAGCGCCGGGCAGCGGAACCAGTCGAACAGCAGCCGGCCGAATGGCTCGAAACGCTCGTCGCGGGCGATGCCGAAGCAGACCAGGAGCTTGAACTCGCTCTCCGGCTGGAAATCGGCGCGCCTGGCGCAGCGATTGAGTTCTTCCTCGAGCTCCGGCAGCGCATGCTCGTAGAGCTTCTGCTCGCGCAATTCCAGCATGGTCTCGACGGTCGGCACCACGCGATGCCCGCGCGCTTCGGCCAGCAGCGACGCGTAATAACCCTTCGACTGATAGGCGTAGGAGCGGGCGAGGTTGACGAGCTTTGGCCGTCCCATATCGAACAGGCGAGGCCGCGCCAGATACTCGCTGGTGCTGATGACCTTGTGCGGGGTCTCGGCGTTGGGCAGATCGCGGGCTTGGTCGACAAGGATGACCCAGCCGGTCATGGGCGGGTCCCTTTCCAGTCGAGGCCGATATGGACAGCAGGGCCGATCATGCGTTCGAAGTCGGGTACGGCACGATTCGTCATAGCCGGATTCAAATGGATTGGCGACTGCGCCATCGGCGATGTCCACCATCTATTCGAGGGCCGAAAGCAGAGCCGGTCTGTGAAAGCCTCAGGACCGCCGCCGAGGTTCCATAAGCGCTTTCTCGAAGCGGAGCGCGTCGCCGCGATCGTCATAATAGTGACGACGGCGTCCAAACAGCCGGTAGCCCGATTTCTCATAGCGCCCAATGGCCCGGCCGTTATGCTCATGGACTTCGAGCCGGATGGTGCGGCGTCCGTGCCGGCGCGCGGCGGTTTCCGCCGCGCCGAGCAGGAGCGCTCCGACGCCGCGCCGGCCGATATGCGGGGCGACCGCGATCGAATAGAGCCGGGCGTGCTTTGAGCGCGGCGGATAGAGGACGAGCACATAGCCCGCCAGCGTGGCGGCTTCCTCGGCGACAATGACTGAGGCGCCGCAGGCGGCGAGGAAGCGGCGAAAGCTTCGCCGCGACAGCACATCCATCGTGAAGACGGTCCGCTCCAGCGCGAGAAGCGCGTCGAGATCGTGCAACCGGCCGCGGCGAACCTTTATCTTCGGCGAAGGTCGCGCTGCTCCTCTCCTCACGACATCTGCCCCGCGGCGCGGTCTGCCGAATGCGCCTGTTCGATCTGCTGCAACATGGTCTCCAACCGCTCCAGCCGGTCGGCTTCGCTAGGCGGTTTGTCCCAGCGCAGCCTGTTGACGCGCGGAAATCGCATCGCCACGCCGGATTTGTGCCGCGTCGAGCGCTGCAACCCTTCGAAAGCCACTTCGAGCACCAGCCCCAGATTGGGCTCGTGCACGACCTCGCGCACCGGGCCGAAGCGATCGACCGTGTTGCGGCGGACAAAGCGGTCGATCTGCAATAGCTCTTCGTCGGTGAAGCCGAAATAGGCCTTGCCAACGGGCACCAGCGCTTCCCCGTCTTCTCCATTCGTCCAGACGCCGAACGTGTAGTCGGAATAGTACGACGAACGTTTGCCGTGGCCGCGTTGCGCATACATCAAGACAGCGTCGATGATGAACGGATCGCGTTTCCACTTCCACCACGGACCTTTCGGTCGGCCGGGCAGATAGGCGGCGTCGCGCCGTTTGAGCATGACCCCTTCGACTGCCGCGGCATCCGGGCCCGCGCCCGCCGCCGCCGGGCCGTTGCGGGCGGTGGTGAGTTCGTCCCAGGTGGAAAAGCCGATCAGCGGCGAAAGATCGATCCGCGCATCGCCTAGCCGCGCAACAAAATCTTCCAGCCGGCGGCGGCGCTCGGCAAAAGGCTTCTCGCGCAAATCTTCGCCGCCATCGGCGAGGAGATCGTAGGCGCGTAGATGCGCGGGAAATTCGGTGATCAGCTTCGGCGTGACGGTTTTGCGGTTGAGCCGCTGCTGCAGCACGTTGAAAGTCTGCACCCGGCGGTTGCGCATGATCAGAAGCTCGCCGTCAATGGCGCCGGGCAAATGCAGAGCGTCGAGCAGATCGGGAAAGCCTTTCGAAATATCCTCGCCGGTGCGTGAATAAAGCCGCGCGATCGTTTTGCCGTCCTGACGCGTAGCGACGGCTTGCACGCGGATGCCGTCCCATTTCCATTCCGCCATGAAATCCGCCGCCTCGAGCGCGGCAAGGTCGGGCGCGTCGAGCGCATGCGCCAGCATCGCCGGCCGGAACGGCGCCGGATCGGCGCTCGCCGGTTTTTCGCTCTTGCCCTCAAGCCAGGCGAACAACTCGCGATACGGCGGTGTCAGCCCGGGCCAAATGAGCTCGATCTCCTGCGCCTCCTTGCCGCCAAGCGCGGCGGCCGCGGTTTTGGCGAGCCGCGCCGACACGCCGATGCGCAATCCACCGGTGACGAGCTTGATCAGCGCCCAGCGCCCGGTTTCGTCGAGCGCGTCGAGCCATCGCGCGAGTTGTCCCGCCAATTGCGTCTTGCCGAGCGTCGACAGTGTCTCGATGACGGTGGTGAGGGTTATTTGGTTCCCCGCCGCTCGCTCTTCCCCTTCCCCTTGTGTGGAGGGAGAAGATGCCGGCCACATCAGGGCGACAGTTTCGGAAAGATCGCCGACATAATCGTAGGACAGTTCGAACAAAACGGGGTCGGTGCGCTCGGCGATCAGACTGCGGATGAGACCCGCTTTGGCATGCGGAAAAGTCAGCGCGCCGGTCAGCGCCGCGAGCGCCCAGCCGCGCTCCGGATCGGGCGTCGAGCGGAAATATTCGGTCATCAGCCGCAGCTTATTGTTGCGTGCGGGCTCATAGGCGACGCGGTGCAAAAGTTCGGCGAAGCGGTTCATTGCTCCGTCCCGGCGGTCTCGGTGTCATTGGGCTCATCCTCGTCGCCATAGCCGACGATATCGAGCGGGCGCGCTTTGAGGCCGCGGCTCACGCACCAATGCACCAGCGCGTCCTCTTGGCCATGTGTGACCCAGATCTCGCCGGCGCCGGTGGCGGCGATGGTCGCGGTGAGACCGTCCCAGTCCGCATGGTCGGAGATCACGAGCGGCAGTGCGACACCCTGCTGCCGGGCGCGGGCGCGCACCCGCATCCAGCCGGAAGCGAAGGCGGCGAGTGGATCGGGAAATCGCCGCGTCCATAAATCGTTCAAAGCCGACGGCGGGCACAGCGTGATGGTGCCGGCGAGGTTTTGCTTGGTTGCGCCCCGCACCAAGCGCAGCTCGCCAAGTTCGACGCCGCGGTTGACGTAATAGTTGGTGATCTTCTCCATCGCGCCATGCAAATAAATCGGCGCGCTATAGCCACACCGGCGCAACAGCGCGATCAGGCGCTGCGCCTTGCCGAGCGAATAAGCGCCGACCAGATGGGCGCGCTCGGGAAAGAGCGCGGCCGAATGCAGCAATTTGGCGATCTCGCCGTCGGGATCGCCGTGGCGGAATACCGGCAGCGCAAACGTCGCCTCGGTGATGAAGACGTCGCACGCAACAAGCTCGAACGGCGCGCAAGTCGGGTCGGGCACGTTTTTGTAGTCGCCGGAGGCGACGATCCGCAGCCCATTCGCCTCGACCGCGATCTGGGCCGAGCCGAGCACATGACCGGCGGGATGGAACGTGATCTTCGCGCCATCGAGTCCGACGCTCTCGCCGTAGGCGATCGCCTGGGTCGTGCCGGCAAAGTTTTCGCCGTAACGCAACCGCATGAGATCGAGCGTCTCCTGCGTCGCCAGCACCGCGCCATGGCCGGCGCGCGCATGGTCGGAATGGGCGTGCGTGATCAGTGCCCGCTCGACCGGCCGCGTCGGGTCGATGTGGAATCCGCCGAGCTTGCAGCACACCCCGGACGGTGTCGGCGCTAGGATGTCTTCAGGACGCATCGCCAGTCATAAATAGTCATTCTCACTCGGGGCGCGAGCACGCGATGACCGATACCGGCCCGCTCTTTGTCTCCTCAGGCGATCTCATCGCCGACCGGCGCTACAAATGGGCACTCGACCATGCCGCGCGCGGCGACCTCTTAGGCGCCGCCGACATTCTCGCCCAGACCGTGGAACTCGCGCCACGCTTCGCGACGGCCTGGTTCGCGCTCGGCGCCATCCGCGAACGGCTCGGCGAGCGCGACGGCGCCGTTGCCGCCTTCGGCCACGCCCGCGACGCCGATCCTGAGGATTATCACGGCGCGCTGCTGCAGCTGGCGCGGCTCGGCGCAGGAATTCCCGCTCCGGCGATGACCGAGACCTATGTCCGCCGGCTGTTCGACCAGTATGCCGGCCGCTACGACGCGGCGCTTACGGAACATCTGAATTATCGCGGCCCGGCGATTCTAACGAGCGCAATCGAGGCGTCGTTGCGGGCCACTGATTGGTCGAGCGGCCCCCGGCCGATGCACTTTGCCGCCATGCTCGATCTTGGCTGCGGCACCGGGCTTGCCGGCGCGGCCTTTAGGCCCTTTGTCGACCGGCTGGTCGGCGTCGATCTCTCGCCGGCGATGATCGCCAAGGCGGAAGCCAAAGGCCTCTACGATCGTCTCGTCGGCGCCGGGCTTGCGGCCTTTCTCGGCGAGGAAGCGGCGCGCGGCGCCAAATACCGACTCGTCATCGCCGCCGACGTCTTCGTCTATGTCAACGATCTCGCCCCGGTCATCGCCGCCTGCGCGCGCGTTCTCGCGCCGGAAGGGCTGTTGGCGTTCACCGTCGAAACCCATCCGGATGACGGCGCTGCGCTTTTGCCGACGCTGCGGTTCGCCCATGGCGAGGCCTCTCTGCGCGCGGCGCTGAAGGAAGCCGGTCTTACGCCGCTCAAGATCGAGCAGGCGACGGTACGCACGGAAAAAGGCGAACCGGTCGAAGGCCTCGTTGTCGTGGCAGCTTGTCAGGCATAGCTCTTGATGCGGCCGCAAGCGCGGCTAACGTGAGACGTGATTTTGCTCGATAAGCAACAAACCCCGCCGCTTCCCGAAATATTCGCGCGCTGGTTCGCCGGCCGCGGCTGGACGCCGCGCGCGCATCAATTGGAGCTTTTGGCGCGGGCGCAAGCCGGCCGCTCTGTGCTGCTGATCGCGCCCACCGGCGGCGGCAAGACGCTGGCCGGTTTCCTGCCGAGCCTGGTGCAGTTGAGTGCGCCAAAACCGGCCATTTCCCGAGCAGCGGGGGAAAACAGGCGCAAGCTCGTTTCCCTCGGCCGCGACGTGCGCCGCGAGGGCGGGTTGCACACGCTCTACATTTCGCCGCTGAAGGCGCTTGCCGTCGACATCGCGCGCAATCTGGAAGCGCCGGTCGCCGAAATGCGCCTACCGATCCGCATCGAGACGCGGACCGGCGACACGCCGGTTTCCAAGCGGCGGCGCCAGCGCCGCGATCCGCCGGACATTTTGCTGACTACGCCGGAGCAGCTTGCGCTGTTGCTCGCTTCCGCCGACGCGCCCTATCTATTCGGATCGCTCAAGCGCGTCATTCTCGATGAACTGCACGCGCTGGTCACATCGAAGCGCGGCGATTTGCTCTCGCTCGGTCTCGCTCGACTATTTCGGCTGGCGCCCGATCTCACCAGCATCGGCCTCTCGGCGACGGTGGCCGAGCCGCTCGAACTGTGCCGCTTTATGGTGCCGCAACGCGGCGGCGAAGGTTTGGCCGATCTCATCCTCACCGAAGGCGGCGCCGCGCCGGATGTCACCATGCTCGACACCAGCGAGCGCCTGCCGTGGGCCGGCCATTCCGCCCGTTACGCGCTCGGCGAACTCTATGCGCTCATCAAGGCGCACCGCACTACGCTGGTTTTCGTCAATACCCGCAGCCAGGCCGAGGGCATCTTTCAGGATCTCTGGCACATCAACGAAGACAATCTCGCCATCGCGCTGCATCACGGCTCGCTCGACGTGGCGCAGCGGCGCAAGGTCGAAGTCGCGATGGCGGCCGGCCGCCTGCGCGCCGTCGTCTGCACTTCGTCGCTCGATCTCGGCGTCGACTGGGGCGACGTCGATCTCGTCGTCAATGTCGGCGCGCCAAAAGGAGCTTCGCGGCTCCTGCAGCGCATTGGCCGCGCCAATCACCGCATGGACGAGCCGTCGAAGGGCGTGCTCATCCCCGCCAATCGCTTCGAAGTGCTGGAATGCCGGGCCGCGCTCGACGCCATTGCGGCGCATGCGCAGGATACGCTGCCGCTGCGTGCCGGCGCGCTCGACGTGCTCGCCCAGCACGTTCTCGGCTGCGCCTGCGGCGCGCCGTTTCTCAGCGACGAGCTTTATGCGGAAGTGAAGACCGCGGCGCCTTATGCCGCGCTGGCGCGCGCCGATTTCGATGCGGTGGTCGATTTTGTCGCTACCGGCGGCTATGCGCTCAAGGCCTATGACCGCTTCGCCCGCATCCGCCGCGACAACGACGGCCGCTGGCGCATCACCCATCCCAGCGTGGCGCAGCGCTACCGGCTCAATGTCGGTACGATTGTCGAAGCCGACATGCTGAGGGTACGGCTGGTGCGCTCGCGCGTCTCGAAGGTGATTCCGCGCGGCGGCCGGATTCTGGGCCAGGTCGAGGAATATTTCGTCGAGACCATGGTGCCGGGCGATACCTTCGTGTTCGGCGGCGAAATTCTGCAATACGAGGCGGTGGTCGAAGACGAAGTCTATGTGTCGCGCTCAGCGTCGCGGGAGCCGAAAGTGCCGTCCTATGAGGGCGGCAAGTTTCCGCTCTCGACCTATCTCGCCGACCGCGTGCGCGGCATCATCTCCGACCCGCGCGCCTGGCGGCAGTTACCGACGCAAGTCTGCGAGTGGCTGGAAATCCAGCAATGGCGTTCGCAAATGCCGGGCCGGCGTGAATTGCTGGTCGAGACTTTTCCGCGCGCCGACAAGCAATACCTGGTCTGCTACCCGTTCGAGGGGCGGCTCGCCCATCAGACACTCGGCATGCTGCTGACGCGCCGGCTTGAGCGCGCGCGGCTGCGGCCGCTCGGTTTTGTCGCCAATGAATACGCGCTGGCGGTGTGGGGGCTCGGCGATGTCGCCGCGCGCATTACCCAGGGCGAATTGTCACTCGACGCGCTGTTCGACGAGGATATGCTGGGCGACGATCTCGAAGCGTGGCTCGCCGAATCGGCGTTGATGAAGCGAACATTCAGGAATTGCGCGATCATCGCCGGGCTGATCGAGCGGCGCTTCACGGGCCAGGAAAAATCGCGCCGCCAGGTCACGATCTCGACCGATCTTGTTTATGACGTATTGCGCAGCCATCAGCCCGACCACGTCTTGTTGCGGGCGGCCCGCGCCGACGCCTCAACGGGCCTGCTTGACGTGCGCCGGCTCGGCGAAATGCTCTCGCGTATCAAGGGCCGAATCGTTCATAAGTCGCTGGACCATGTCTCGCCGCTCGCGGTGCCGGTCATGCTGGAGATCGGGCGCGAGGCGGTCTATGGCGAAGCGGCCGAGACGCTGCTTGCCGAAACCGAAGCCGAATTGGTGAAGGAGGCGATGCAGTGAGGGGTACCGCTTTTCCCGCCATTCCCGCGCCAGCGGGAATCCAATTGCTGGAATCCCGCTTTGGCAGGGACGGGCGGGTGACGCTCTCATTCTCGCCGGCGTGACGCTCGTTGCCGATCCGGCCGGCGCGATCTATTGGCCGGACGAAAAGCTGCTGGTCGTCGCCGACCTGCATCTCGAAAAAGGTTCGGCCTTCGCGGCCCGCGGCGTGTTGCTGCCGCCTTACGATACGGCCGCGACGTTGGCGCGGCTGGCGCGGCTCATCGAGCGCTACGCACCGCATCTCGTTGTCGCGCTTGGCGACAATTTCCATGACGGCGGCGGGCCGGCGCGGATGACCGACGCGAGCCGCGTCGCGCTCGGCGCGCTGCAGCGCGGCCGCGATTGGCTCTGGCTTGCGGGCAATCATGACCCGCATTCGGCCGAAAATATCGGCGGCCGTTTCGCCGATGTTTTGACGCTTGGCCGACTGACCTTCCGTCATGAACCGGCGGCGCGGCAGAGCGACGGCGAGATCGCGGGACACTTGCATCCTGTAGCGCGGGTGTCGCGGCGCGGCCGCGCGGTCGGCCGGCGCTGCTTCGCCAGCGACGGCAAGCGGCTGGTGATGCCGGCCTTAGGCGCTTATGCTGGCGGTCTCAACGTGCGCGCCCGAGCCATCGTGTCGCTGTTCGACACGTTATCGTTCACCGCGCACATGCTCGGCGAGGGCCGGCTCTATGCCGTCCCCGCGGCGCGCTGTCTGTCGGATTGAAATTTCCTAGAGCGACTGCGGCTTGGCCGAGGCTGACTTCGGCTTCGTCTTGGCCGTTTGCGGCGATTGATCCCAGCCGCCCAGTGGCGTCTTGACGCTGATCGCCTCGTCCGGCTGCGGCACGGCGGTCCACTTCTGCACCTCGGCCTGCGCGGTGGCCAGCGACTGCGCATCGAGATGCGAAGCGATCTCGTCGCGCTTCTTGGCCGCGTCGTTGTCGCCCTGATTGGCCCCCAGCGCGAACCACTTGTAGGACTCCGCGTAATTCTGCTCCACGCCGATACCCCGCGCGTAGAGTATGGCGAGATTGTATTGGCTGTCGGCGATGCCGCGATCGGCGGCCCTGCGGAACCACTGCGCGGCGGTGCGATAATCGGCCGGGCCGTTGATGCCTTCGGCATACAGCACAGCGAGGTTGTGCATGGCCTTGCCGTTGCCCTTGCCGGCCGCCGACGTATAGAGGTCGCGGGCCATAACGAGGTCTTTCTTTACCCCGATGCCCTTTTCGTAAAGACCGCCGAGGCGGAACTGCGCCAGTGCCAGTCCCTGTTGGGCGGCGCGGTCGAGCCAATGCGCGGCCTCTTCATTGCTCGGCGGAACGCCGTGGCCTTCGGCGAAGCGGGCCGCAACTTCAAATTCCGCGGCCGCGTCTCCGGCCATGGCGGCGGCGCGCAGCGCCGGTCGGCCGATCGTGGCGGGCAGTTTTTCGACGGCCAAAGCCGGCGTGGAGCTTTGAGCAGGTGCCGCGGTCTGAACGGGCGCTGCGGTCGTGACAGCCGCCGGTGCCGGCGACAGCGCGGGCGGCGGGACACGACGCGGCAGCGAGCCGGTGATGTCACCGTACTGCGGCAACGCCGATTGCCGTCCGGGAATTTGCACTGGCGCCGCGCCGGGATTGGCGGCCGGCGGCGAATTGGGTGCGACATCGTGCGGCGCGCTTGGCATCGTGGCCGGTGGCGTTTCAGCTGGTGCGTCCGGAACGGGCAGCACGAGCGGCCCGGCTTGCGACGGCGCTTCCTTCGACCGATCGGCGTCGGGCAACAGGGCGGGCGGCGCGGACGAAGTTTGCTCCGATTGCGGTAGTGGCGGCGTAACGGCCGATCCGCTGTCCTGGAACATGCGCAAGGCGACGTGGACGCCAACGATCGCGATGAGCGCGGCGACGCCGGCGACGAGGAGCTTGCGCAGCCGTGACGGTTTTGCCGGCTTTTCCATGGTGGCGATTTCAGCGCGCGGCTGGCGTTCGGGCGAAGGCGCAGCCGCAGCCGCTGCCTGCGCTGCGCGCCGCGCGGCGGCAATGAAATCAGGCTTTTTTCCTGGATCGGTGATGACGGGAGGCTTGGCGAAGTCGACCGCGGCTTCGGAGGCAGCGATCCGGTCGGCCGCTGACAGCATCGCGCGCGAGCCCGCCGCGGAACCGGGCTCCAGCGGATGATCGGGCGGCAGGTTTGGATCGATTGGTTGCCGCGCTGCGGCGGTTCGCTGCGGTCCAGACTCAGCCGATGGCGGCGGCGTCGGTTTCGGCGCCGGTGTTGCCGGCATGGCCTCGCTCGTTTCCGGCTGCGGCGACATCGCCGCTACCGGTGGCGCGGCGTCGTGCAGGTCGTTTTCGATCATTGCCAGACGATCGACCACCTGCTCGACCGTGCCGTGGACGGCTTCGAGCGTATCCTGGGTGCGCCGCTCGCTGCGCTTGATCTCGGCGACATCGCGCTCGATTCCGACCGCGCTGCCCGAGCTGATTTTCAGGCCGGGTTCAGCCGGGCCGGTGCCGCGAATCCTGTCCAGATGCACAAGCAGATCGGCAAGCCCGCGTTCGACCGCTTCCAGATTGCCAAGCCGCTGATCGGAGACGTCGAGCCGCTTGATCAAGTGCGCGATGCGATCTTCGAGCTGGCCGAGAGCTGCATGATCGGTATGAGTGAGCTGCACCCATTCGAGTTTCTCGATCAATCCGGACAACAATTTATCCAGCTCTTGCGGGACGGCATGGCCCGCCTGCGTCGAGGCGGTCAGCGCATTGGTGAGCGTATCGATGCGGCTCTCCAGCGCCGAGACGGCGCTGCCGCTCGCAGCGCTGGTGGCAAGCGCGTCCACCTTCGCCGCCAGCGAACGCACGTCCTCCGCGACTTTGGTGAGGGTATCGTTGGAAGCGACATGAGAGACGATGCCGCGCAGCGCTCCGATCGCGGTCTCGAGTTGCTCGAGCGCTGCCGGGTCGTCTTTGGCGATGATCAGATCGATCTTTTGCGCGAGCTTTTTCACCGCGTCGTCGAAGCCGACCAGATTCTCGGCGGGGGTGAGGCCGTGCAGCGCGCCGCGCACTTCGGCTAGCCGGTCTTCCACGCCGACGAGCGCGGATGCTTCGACGCCGGATTCGCGCGAATGATCGATGCGTTGGGCTAGCGTCTGGACTTCGATCTCCAGCGATTCCACGGCCTGGCGCGGCAATGCTTCGGTGAGTTGGCGGCCGATCTCGCGCAGATCCTGGCGTAATGCCTTGATGACCCTTTGCAGATCGGCTCCTGGCCGCGCCGCTTCCATGCGCGTCGTAATGTATTGTAGCTGTTCGCCGAGGTGACTGAGGTCGACGAGCGCCTCGGAAATGCCAGGAGGATTGGGCGAATACGACGGCGACGATGGCGGTGGCGGCGCCGACGGGAATTCGGGCGGTGCGGCGGGGGCTTCGCCGTAAAGCGCGCGCTGGCGTTCGGCGATTTCGGCTACCGCGTCGTCCACCGCGATACCATTGCTGGCCGGCGGCCGATTGACGGGACGCGGCCGCGCCATCGGCGCGGCGGGTCCGCGAGCCGGCGGCGGCGCCGGCGCGCCGCTCAGGCGCGGCCCATCCGTGCGGGCCATCCGTTCGAGTTGATGCGTCAGCCTGTCGAGGCGGGCATGGACTTCGCCGAATTCCTCGCGAGCGAGCGCGGCTTCATGGTCGATGGCCGTTTCGCGGTCATAGTCGCGGTCGCGGCCGCGGTGCCGCTCGCGGGGAGCGCGGCGCGACACTTGGCGCGACACTTGGCGAGTGTCCCGGCGGTAATCGTCGCGCCAGCCGCCGTCGTCGTCATCGTGATCTTCAGCAAAGCGCATCGGCTCGCCGTAATCTTCGTCGCCGCGTGCAATGACGGAGTTGAGCCATTCCCCCACCGATACGCCGGACCGGCGCGCGGCGTCGCGGGCAGCTTCGCGCGTTTCTGGACGGAGGCCTCTGAGATTCCACGGACCGCCAGATTTCATTGCGCGCCCAGACTTCCGGAGGAACGAGAATGGCCCTGTCTTGAGCCTTGACCCGTTAAACGACTTGGCTCGTTAACAGACGAGGCGGGGGCGCGGTCTTCTGTCCTCGGAATCGACTTTTCCGGATTAGAGTAAACAAGTCGTTAATGGGCGCACCGGACGGCCGATTGGCGTAAAAATACAGCGTCTTGCGGCGATCCGGCGGAGTTCCAGATCGCCGTCGTCGCGTCGTCATGAATCAGCTACGCTAAGGCGATCAGTTCGCTAAGCGGCTGATCCGGCCCAACACGGGTGGACGCGAGCGGGGAGGGACATCATGCCGACCTACAGGGCTCCGGTCGACGACGTGGTGTTCCTGTTGAGCGATGTGTTTCACCTCGAGCGCTACAATAATCTGCCTGGCTTTGCCGAGGCGACCACCGATCTGGTCGAGGCGGTGCTCGCGGAGGCGGCGAAATTCTCCGAGCAGGTGCTCACCCCGTTAAACCGCGTCGGCGACAAGGAAGGCTGCCGCCGGCAAGAGGATGGCAGCGTCACCACGCCGACTGGATTCAAGGACGCCTATAAACGGCTGACCGAGGGCGGGTGGATCGGCCTCTCGGCGCCTGCCGAATTCGGCGGACAGGGCCTTCCGGTGGTGCTGGCGCAGGCCATCAATGAGTTCCTCTGCTCGGCAAATATGTCGTTCGGGATGTATCCAGGCCTCACCCAGGGTGCGATCGCGGCGTTGTTGGCCCACGCGACGGCGGAGCAAAAGGCCCGCTTTTTGCCCAAGCTCATCGCCGGCCAATGGGCCGGTACGATGAACCTGACCGAACCGCAATGCGGCACCGACCTCGGTCTGGTTCGCACCCGCGCCGCGCCGCAGGGCGACGGCAGCTACAAGATCACCGGCACCAAGATTTTCATTTCTGCCGGCGAGCACGATCTGGTCGAGAACATCGTTCATTTGGTGCTGGCCCGCATCGACGGCGCGCCAGAAGGCACCCGCGGGCTTTCCCTGTTCATCGTGCCGAAATTTCTGCCGGCTGCCGACGGCGGAGTCGGCGCGCGCAACGCGGTGTCGTGCGGCTCGATCGAAGAAAAGATGGGCATTCACGGCAACGCCACCTGCGTGATGAATTATGACGGCGCAATCGGCTGGCTCATCGACCAACCGAACCGCGGCTTGCAGGCGATGTTCGTCATGATGAACGAAGCGCGGCTCGGCGTTGGCGTGCAGGGCCTGGCGATGTCGGAGGTCGCCTACCAGAACGCCGCCGCTTACGCCAAGGACCGCCTCGCCGGCCGCGCCTTGACCGGCGCAAAATTTCCGCAAAAAGCCGCCGACCCGATCATCGTGCAGCCCGACGTGCGCCGCATGCTGATGTCGATCCGGGCTTTCAACGAGGCGGCCAGGGCGCTGGTCTTGTGGACTGCGCTGAAAAACGATGTCGCCAACCGCTCTGAAGACGCCAAGGAGCGGCAGGCGGCCGACGATCATCTGGGCTTGCTGACGCCGGTGATCAAAGGCGTCCTGACGGATCAGGGATTCGCCAATACAGTTTTGGCGCAACAGGTCTTCGGCGGTCACGGTTACATTGCCGAAAACGGCATGGAACAATTCGTGCGCGATGCGCGCATTGCCATGCTGTACGAGGGCGCCAACGGCATCCAGGCAATTGACCTCGTCGGCCGCAAGCTGCCGAAGGATGGCGGCCGCGCCCTGCAAGCTTTCTTCGCCGAAGTCGCCGCCTACATCAAAG
Source organism: uncultured Alphaproteobacteria bacterium (assembly GCA_963743395.1). Classification (GTDB taxonomy): domain Bacteria; phylum Pseudomonadota; class Alphaproteobacteria; order Rhizobiales; family Xanthobacteraceae; genus BOG-931. The sequence goes on along the minus strand of CAVUPV010000004.1, from coordinate 6,468 downwards.
ATCGCGGCGCCGACACGGCGATGACGCCGTTTGTCGGTCCACTCGGTCAGGCGCTCGGCGAACTGCAACAGGCTACTATGTGGTTTTTGCAGAACGCACTCGGCAATCCCGACAATGCCGGCGCCGGTTCGACCGACTATATGCATCTCTTCGGATTGGTGGCGCTCGGCTATATGTGGTGCCTGATCGCCGATGCGGCCAAAGCCAAGGCGGCGGCCGAAAATGGAGCGGCGGACCGTATGACGGAGAAACTGGCAACCGGGCGCTTCTTTATGGAGCGGGTGCTGCCGGCGGCGACGACGCATTTGCAGCGCATCAAGGCCGGTGCCGCGAGCACCATGGCTTTGCCGGCGGAGGCATTCTAGCAATTGGACGGATGACTATATCAACGTCGTCCCCGCGAAAGCGGGGGCCCATAAGCCCGGTGAATGAAGCGAATGAGGACCGTGTTTATGGATTTCTGCTTTCGCGGGAATGACGAAAGAGGGAGAGGATTGCATGCCCGACGCATTCATCTACGACCATGTGCGCACGCCGCGCGGCCGTGGCAAAGTCGACGGTTCGCTGCACGAAGTGACTGCGCTCAATCTGGCGAGCCAGGCGCTCGGCGCCATCAAGGAGCGCAACAAGCTCGACACGGCCTTGGTCGATGACGTTGTGATGGGGGTCGTCGATCCGGTCGGCGAAGCCGCCGCCGACATCGCGCGCACCGCGGCTTTGGTTGCCGGTTACGGCAACGAAGTGCCCGGCGTGCAGATCAACCGCTTTTGCGCCTCCGGTCTCGACGCGGTGAATTTCGCTTCGGCGCAAATCATGTCCGGGCAGCAGCAGATGGCGATCGGCGGCGGCGTCGAATCGATGAGCCGCGTCGGTATCGGCTCGGCCGGCGGTGCCTGGGCCGTCGATCCGTCCATCGCCGTTGCGCATTATTTCCTGCCGCAGGGGATTTCGGCCGACCTGATCGCGACCAAATACGGCTTTTCGCGCGACGACGTCGACGCCTATGCGGTCGAAAGCCAAAAACGCGCCGCCGTGGCGTGGGACGAAGGCCGCTTCAACAATTCAGTGACGCCGGTCAAAGACGTCAACGGGCTCACCATCTTGGCCAAAGACGAGCATATGCGGCCCGGCACGACAATGCAGTCGCTTGCCGCGCTGCAGCCTTCGTTCGTGCAGATGGGCGAGCTAGGCGGCTTCGATGCGGTCGCGATCCAGGCGCATCCGGAGGTGGAATTCATCAATCACGTGCATCACGCCGGCAATTCCTCCGGCATTGTCGACGGCGCCGCCGCCGTCCTGGTCGGCAACAAGGATGCCGGTATCAAGGCCGGTCTCAAGCCGCGCGCGCGAGTGCGCGCTTTCGCCAATATCGGCTCCGATCCGGCGCTGATGCTCACCGGCCCGATCGACGTCACCAAGAAAGTGCTGAAATCCGCCGGCATGAAACTGTCCGACATCGACCTCATCGAGATCAACGAAGCTTTCGCGTCGGTGGTGCTGCGCTTCATGCAAGCCTTCAAGATCGATGCGTCGAACGTCAACGTCAACGGCGGCGCCATTGCGCTCGGTCATCCGCTCGGCGCCACCGGCGCGATGATTCTCGGCACGCTGGTCGACGAACTCGAACGGCGCAATCTCTCCACCGGCCTCGTCACGCTTTGCATCGGCGCCGGCATGGGCACCGCCACGATCATCGAGCGGGTTTGATCCTATGGCTGAGAGCAAGACTACCTTCACCAATTTCAGTCTCGACATCGACGGCGACGGTATCGCGCTCGTCACCTGGAATGCGCCCGGGCGCACGATGAACGTCATCGACGCGACGGCGACGACGGAGCTATCGGCGATCATCGAGGAGCTTGCCACCGATGGCGCGGTCAAGGGCGTGATCATCACCTCGGGCAAGGACACGTTCTGCGCGGGCGCCGATCTCACCATGCTGGAGACGCTGAGCCGCACCTTCGCCGAGCTCGTGACGACGCAAGGCGAGGAGGCGGCGAATAAGCGGCTGTTCGAAGAGAGCCGAGCATGGTCGCTGCTGTGCCGGCGCGTTGAAACCTGCGGCAAGCCGTGGGTCGCTGCCATCAACGGCACCGCGCTTGGCGGCGGCTTCGAGCTTACGCTGGCCTGCCACCATCGCATTGCCGCCGACAACGGCAAAACCCGCCTCGGCCTGCCCGAGGTCAAAGTCGGTTTGTTTCCGGGCGCTGGCGGCACCCAACGTGTCTCCCGCATGCTGGCGCCGGCCGACGCGCTGCAATTTTTGCTCAAGGGCGATCAGATTGCTGTCAATCGCGCCAAGGCGATGAAGCTCGTCGATGCGGTAGTGCCGGCGGGCGATCTCATCAAAGCGGCGAAGGACTGGGTCAAAACCAATCCCATCGCGAAAGCGCCGTGGGACACCGAGGGTTTCAAGTTGCCGGGCGGGCCGGTCTATTCCAAGGCCGGCATGATGGTGTTCCCGCCGGCCAACGCCATTTACCGGCGCGAGACGTACGACAATTACCCGGCCGCGCGCGCCATCCTGCAAGTCGTTTATGAGGGGCTGCAGCTGCCGATCGACCAGGCGCTGCGCGTTGAATCGCGCTGGTTCGCCCACATTCTGCGTTCGCCGGAAGCCGCCGCGATGATCCGGACGCTGTTCGTCTCGATGGGCGAGCTCAACAAAGGCGCGCGGCGTCCGGCCAACAAGCCCGCCAAGACGATCAAGAAGATCGGCGTGCTCGGCGCCGGATTCATGGGTGGCGGCATCGCCTATGTCAGCGCGCTCGCAGGACTCCAGGTCGTGCTCATCGACCGCGATCCGGAAACCGCGGAAAAGGGCAAAGCGCATTCGCAGAAGCTGATGACCGACCAGGTCAATCGCGGCCGCGCCACCGCCGCCGAGCGTGACACCGTGCTGGCGCGGATCAAGCCGAGCGCCGATTTCGTCGAGCTTAAGGATTGCGATCTCGTCGTCGAGGCGGTGTTCGAGGACCGCAAGGTCAAGGAAGAGGTGATCTCGCGGACGCAAAACGTGCTCGGCGCACAGGCGATCTTCGCCTCCAACACCTCGACGCTGCCGATCACCTCGCTCGCCGCCGCGTTTAAGGACCACGCGCGCTTCATCGGCATCCATTTTTTCTCGCCGGTCGAGCGCATGATGCTGGTCGAGATCATCATGGGCAAGGAGACCGGCGATGCCGCGCTGGCGCTGGCGCTCGATTATGTGCGTACGATCCGCAAGACCCCGATCGTCGTCAACGACTCGCGTGGTTTCTACACCTCGCGGGTGGTTGGCACCTATATCCGCGAGGGCCATCTGATGCTGACGGAAGGCGTGCCGGCGGCGATGATCGAGAATGTCGCCCGCATGGCCGGCATGCCGGTCGGTCCGCTTTCGCTCACCGACGAGGTTGCCGTCGATCTGGCCTGGAAAATTCTCAAGGCGACCGAGGCCGATCTCGGAGCGAAGATGATCGACCAGGAACAGAAGACGCTGCTCGAAGACATGGTGGAGAAACGCGCCCGGTTCGGCCGCAAAAATGGCAAGGGCTTTTACGACTATCCGCAGAACGGCCCGAAGCGGCTATGGCCGGGCCTTGCCGAATTGCAGTCGAAGAAGCTCGACCCCGACAGTCTCGACGTGACGACGCTGGAGCGGCGGCTTCTCGTTATCCAGGCGCTCGAATCCGCCCGCTGCATCGAGGAAAACGTCGTCACCGACGTGCGGGAGGCCGATGTCGGCTCGATCCTTGGCTTCGGCTTCGCACCGTTCACCGGCGGCACCATCTCCTATATCGACGGCATGGGCGCCAAAGCCTTTGTCGATTTATGCAACGAATTCGCCAACACCTATGGTGAGCGCTTCAAGCCGTGCAAGCTCCTCGTCGACATGGCGAAAAAAGGCGACACGTTCTATCGCCGCTTCCCGCCCGAGAAGCGCAAGGCGGTTGCATAAACTATATGACGCACCAATTGCTCTTCGCCTTGCGCCGCGTGTAAGGTCGCGGCCGCGTTTTCCCGGGACCCTGCATGGCGCGTGATCAAGTCGACCTGACGCCGATCGAACGGCGCGACGAACTCGTCGATTGGCTTGCCCAGGGCGTTAAACCGAAATCGCAATTTCATATCGGCACCGAACACGAAAAGTTCGCCTTCACGATCGAGGGCCACCGGCCGGTGCCCTATGAGAGCCGGCGCGGCATTCGCGCGCTTCTGGAAGGCATGCAGCATCTGCTCGGCTGGCAGCCCATCATGGAAGGCGACAACATCATCGGCCTATTTGACGTCACCGGCGGCGGCGCGATCTCGCTCGAGCCGGGCGGTCAGTTCGAACTGTCCGGTGCGCAGGTCAAGACGGTGCACCAGACGTCGAGCGAGCTGATGGCGCATCTCGCGCAGGTGCGCGAAGTGGCGCAGCCGCTGCATATCGGCTTTCTCGGCATCGGCATGACGCCAAGCTGGACGCGCGAGGAAATGCCGAAAATGCCCAAGGGCCGTTACAAGATCATGACCGGCTACATGCCGAAAGTCGGCAGCTACGGCCTCGACATGATGTACCGGACCTGCACGGTGCAGACCAATCTCGACTTCTCGTCCGAAGCCGACATGGTCAAGAAGCTGCGGGTCTCGCTCGCGCTGCAACCGGTGGCGACGGCATTGTTCGCGAATTCGCCGTTTACCGAGGGCAAGCCGAACGGCTTTCTCTCGTTTCGCTCGGAAATCTGGCGCGACACCGACAATGCACGCGCCGGCATGCTGCCGTGGGCGTTCGAGTCCGGCATGGGTTTCGAGCGCTGGGTCGACTATGCGCTCGACGTGCCGATGTATTTCGTCAAGCATGGCGACGACTACGTCGATGCCGCGGGTCAATCGTTCCGTGACCTCTTGGCAGGCAAGTTGCCGGCCATGCCGGGAGCCCGCGCCACTATCTCCGATTGGGCCAATCATCTCAGCACGACATTCCCGGAAGTTCGGCTCAAGCGTTATCTCGAAATGCGCGGCGCCGATTCCGGCTCGCTGCCGAATCTCCTGGCGTTGCCGGCCTTTTGGGCCGGCATTCTGTATGACGACACGTCGCTCGATGCGGCATGGGATCTGGTCAAGCCCTGGTGCGCCGAACAACGTCAAAAGCTGCGCGACGATGTGCCGAGGCAGGCGCTCGCCGCCAAGATTGCCGGCCGCACCGTGTTCGAGATCGCGGCCGAGGTTCTCAAATTCGCGCGTGCCGGGCTGGCGCGGCGTAAACTCCTCGACGCCAGCGGTCAGGACGAAACGCGTTACCTCGAAGTGCTGGACGATCGCCACGCGCGCGGCACCACGCCGGCGCAGGAACTGTTGGAGAAATTCCACGGGCCGTGGCGCGGTTCCGTGGATCCGATTTATGCCGAAGAGGCGTATTGAAGCGTCTTACTGATTTATGGCATAAAGGTCTTTTGCTTGGGCAAGCGCCGCCTTGCAGCCGGCGGCATCGCCCGCCGCATCCGCCGCTTTTGCGCGCGCGATCGCGGCATCGCCATCTTTGTTGGCGACGCGCTGGGCATGCGCAACATCCTCGGGCGTCGGCTGGAAATGAAGCTGCGCGCCCAGCGTTTGCGGCGCGGTCGGGCCGGTCTGCGGGCCGGGCGGCATGGCGCTGATTTGCTGCTCGAGCTGCGTGATTTGCGCCGTGCAAGGGCCGCTATGGGCAAGGCCGGTGCCGGCCAGCAAGCCTACGCCAATGAGAACAAAGCGCCCGATGCATTGGCGCGATAAAAATGGCCCGCTGAAAATCTTGCCGATCCGCTGGTCGAAGCATTCCATGCTCGCCGCCGCAGTGCAGGAGTGTTCAACCTGAACTTTATGAGGTCCAGCGCAGTTCCGCCAGTTGTCTCCTTCCACTGGCCCCGCTGCTTCGTTCTTTACGGTCGGTTAACCGTTCGTAGATTACGAGGAAGTCCCTGTGGCTTCGGCGAAATTCCCTGATCAGGTGGCCCTATACCCGCTTTGATTTAATGTTTACGTCTTTTGGCGATACTGCCAACCAATGACGAAATCCAGCACCGCGGAAGTCCAGCGCAACAACGCCGAACGGCAACTGTTCGGCGCCCGGCGCGCCTTGGCTCATCTCGTCGAGATGTACGAGAAGGGCCAATGGCGCCTCTTCTACAAAAAGGAAGAAGCTTTTGCCGAAGCGGTTCGCGAGGCTCGGCAGGCCGTCGATCACTGGACCAGTATCATCGCCAAGTGCGACAGCGGACCAGCTCCGGTCCGCTAAAGCCGCCGTAACTCCCCTTCGCTTCTGCTCTGCGCCGTGGGACTTTTCGCCCCCGAATTATCGTTCGACTCCCGGCGTGAAGCAGACCATGATCCTCGCCGATAAGGGGAAGCATTGCTGCCGGCGGCGCAAGGACGCGGGCAGCGGCGGACTGCAATCTTAAGTCTCACGCCTGTCGGGGCTCGGCTTTCCCATGGCATCGTCCGTCAATGCTGTCCTTTGCGCGTTGC
>CAVUPV010000003.1:0-446195 GCA_963743395.1 uncultured Alphaproteobacteria bacterium | reverse complement strand
TGGGCCGCCGGGCGGCCCGGCAAGCCGGTTTGGCGGGCATTTGTAACTTGTTAAGGTTAATCGCGGCGCGGGCCCCAGGGGCCGGCCGGGCCCGCGGAAGTCGGCGCCGAAGTGGGTTCGGCAGGCTCGAGCCACGGTCCCGGTGCGGCGGGGCTGTCAGGTGTTCCAGAAGAGGCCGGCGGCGATAGTCCGCCGCCGGCCGTGCTTGGTTCATCCTGCGCTGAACTCCAGGGACCGGCGGGCGTCGGCTGATCGGAACGTTCGTCCATGCCGCCTTGCTGCGGCGGCAGCGCGATCGGGCCGGTATCGTGACCGCCGGCGAATTTGACCAGGGCCGCGACGCGCTCATTCACCGTCGGATGGGTATCGAACAATTCGCCAAAACCTTCGCGCGGATTATCGATGCACATTTCCATGACTGCCGAGGTCGCGCCTGGCAACTCGCCGCGGCCCTCGATCTTGCGCAGCGCCGAGATCATTGCATCGGGATTTTTCGTCAGCTCCACCGATCCGGCATCGGCGAGATATTCGCGCGAGCGCGACAACGCCAGCCGGATGACGAAGGATAAAATATAGGCGACGACAAGCAGCGCGATGCCGATCAGGATCGCGATCCCGGCGCCGCCGCCCTGGCGATTGCTGGAGCGTCCGCCGCGAAAACCGAGGCCGTTATAGAACCACAGCCGGAAGATCAGCTCGACGAAAAACGAAACGACGCCGGCAATGACGACGGCGATCACCATCATGCGGACGTCGCCATTGCGGATATGGGTGAGCTCGTGGCCGAGCACGGATTCGATTTCGGCGTCGTCGAGCCGGTTGAGCAGCCCGGTGGTGACGGTGATCGAATACTGCTTTTGATTCATTCCCGTTGCGAACGCATTGAGCGCTGCGGAATCCATCAGTTTGAGCTTTGGCGTGGCAATACCGCGCGAAATGCAAAGGTTCTCCAGAATATTGTAGAGGCGCGGCTGGTCGGCACGCTGCACTTCCCGGCCGCCGGTCAGCGCATCGATCATGTTCTGGTGAAAGTAATAGGCGATTGCGATCCAAAGCAGCGTGCCGAGGGTTGCGAACGGCGGCGCTTTGATGAAATCGAGCCAGGCCAGCTGCAGCAGCGTATTGATATCGGCGTCGACCGACAGCCCTTCGGCCACCAGTGCGCCGGCAAAGACGAGCACATAGACGAGAAAAAACAAGCCGACGAGCAGGATTATCGAACGGCGCCGGTTCGACTGAATATGGCTGTAAAGACCATAAGCGGCCATGATCACCACCCCGTCATTCCGGGGCGCGGCCAATGGCCGCGAACCCGAAATCCATAATCACGAAACACGAGGTTCTCGACGACCAGATTCATTATCATCATACGACGGGGGTTAGGATTCGGGGCTTTTCGCTGCGCTCGGCCCCGGAATGACCCGCTAGAATTTCACCGCAGGCGCCTCGCTGACGCCGGCGCGTTCGTCGCCGAGATCGAAGAACGTTTTCGGCGCGAAACCGAATGAGGTGGCGAACAGGGCGGCCGGGAAGCGTTGAATGCCGGTATTGTATTCCTGCACCGCATTGTTGAAGAAGCGGCGCGAGGCCGCGATTTTGTTCTCGAGATCGGCGAGCTCGGCTTGCAACTGCTGGAAATTAGCGCTGGCCTTGAGGTCGGGATAGCGCTCCGACAGCGCAAAAAGCTGGCGCAACGCTCCGCTGAGCATGTTTTCCGCGACCGCCTGCTGCTCGGGGCCCTGGGCGGCAATCGCGGCGTTGCGCGCCTTGACGACGTTTTCAAACGTGCCGCTCTCGTGCGCGGCATAGCCCTTCACCGTCTCGACCAGATTGGGAATGAGGTCATGCCGCTGACGAAGCTGCACATCGACGTCGGCAAAGGCCTGATTGACCCGCTGCCGCATGGAAATGAGGCCGTTGTAGACCCCGATCGCCCACACGACGATGACGACGATCACGGCAAGGATAATGATGGTCGAGGTGGACATGGCAGTCTCCTTGGGCGGGCTCCCCGGTCGCGCCCGGGTAGGGATTTACGGCGGCAATGATAGATAGTCGCACTCTATGACGATCGCGATCGTTTGGCGGTTCAACGGCCCGGCGCCGGCGCCGCACCCTTCGAGCGCCGGCGCCGCCGTTAAGGTTAGCTCCGGATCCGTATCGCGTCGACCGGCCGCGGCGTTTAATAGTCGGCCAAACCAGGTGCGCAAATGTCGGGGCATTCCTTCCGTACACTGCCGTCAGATCCTTCCAGCGGCGACGCCTTCGTGCTCGCGGATCGTGCCCCCGACCCGGCGGGCCGTCGCGCGACCGATAAGGATACCACCGACATAGGCGCGCTATTGCGTTTCGAGCAGCAACAGCTTGAACGCGAATATGTCGATATCGAGCGCGCCAGCGCCGCGCTGCGGCTGGCGCAACCGGCGCTGGAATCCTGGATCAAGCAGTTCTCGCCGCCCGCGGTCGCCAAATCGCGGCCGCTATGGCTACTCATCAGCCTATTGTGGCTGTCGACGGCGCTTGTCACCGCGGGAACGGTCGCCGCCATCGCTACGTTGGTGGGCTGAGTTCCATTCGCTCATTCCCGCGTAAGCGGGAATCCAAATCCGGAATTTCTTGAACATGTCGTGGGTCCCCCTTTCGGGGGGAACGAGCGGTGGGGGCGCCGTCAATAAGCGTTGCGGTAGGCCGTGGGCGACAACAGCGTCCGGGCGATGATTTTCAGGTCGAGCCACAGCGACCAATTGTCGATGTAAAACAGGTCGAATTCGACGCGCTTGCGGATCTTATCGTCGGTGTCGATTTCGCCGCGATAGCCGTTGATCTGGGCCCAGCCGGTGATGCCAGGCTTGACGTTGTGCCGCCGGGCATACAGCGAAATGCGCCGCTCGTAGTCGTGATCGTGCGACAGCGCGTGCGGGCGCGGGCCGACCAGCGACATGTCGCCGGTCAGCACGTTGAACAGCTGCGGGATCTCGTCGATGTTCCAGCGCCGCAGCCAGCGGCCGATTTTGGTCAATCGCGGATCGTCACGTCGTGCTTGCCGGATCACGGCGCCATCGTCGAGGGTGCGCATGGTGCGGAATTTGATGATCGGGAACGGTTGCTGGTTGAACCCGTAGCGCCGTTGCACGAAGAAAACCGGGCCCGGACTGTCGAGCTTGATCAAGATGGCGACCGCGACGATGAGCGGCGTCAGGATGATCAGCGCCAGCGCCGCGCACAACAAATCGAAAAAGCGCTTCTGCACGACCTCCGCGCGCGACAGCGGCAGGCGCGTCAATTGCAGGCTCGCCAGCGGCCCGATCTTGGCCAGTTCGACTTCGTCGAATTTGTGCAGGATCTTCTCGGGGCCGAGATGGATCTCGACCGGGAGCGTCAGGAACGTCTCGGCGCACCGGTCGATGATCTCGGTCGCCGACCACGGCAGCAGGAGATAAATGGCATCGGGTTCGAGATTGCGCACGCTGGCGACTGCCTCGGCGAGGTCGCGGTCGAGCGCAGCGCGGCGGGTCTCGTCGGGTGCGGTGACAGGGACCGGGGTAAGGAAGCGGCAGCCGACGACGTTGAGCCCGAGCGTCCACGGCTCGTAATGCTGGATGAAGGCGCCGATATGCGTGCCGGTACCGATCAGGCAAATGCGCTGCGCGGAGATGAGCCCGGCGGCGCGGGCCAGCGCGGTGACGCGCACGATAACAAAGCGCGACACAATCAGGGCGGCTAGCGCGGCGAAATAGAACAGCACGATCCAGCCGCGCGAATAATCGTCGCCGATCTGCGCCATGAAGCCGAGCATGAGCAGGCAGATCAAAGTGACGTTCCACAATTGGATGGTGCGCCGGGCATGCGGCTTGAACGCGAAGAAGTTCGGCAGCCGGTATTCGCCGCGGAAGACGTTGGAGACGGCGAAAATGCTCGCCGCCAGCACGCCGACCTGGACGTAGGAGGACACGTTGCCGAAGTCGCCGTAGGCGATGCGGTAGTAGGCGACGCCGGTGACAAACGACATCGCAACGATCAGGGCGACGTCGATGAGGAAAATCGCGCTCGAGAATGTGCCTCGCGACAGCAGCGCCCAGCCGCGCAGCACCCGGCTTGTCTGCGGAGGGGTCGCCAGCGTGTAGGCGGGATGCAGGTTCATCGCTGCGACGCTCGGCCTCGACCGGTTTTCCGAACGCCGCCCGCTGCCGCCCCGAAATGGGACAGCACGGGACGTTCGAGACGCGAGGTCGCCAGAACCGTGCCAGCGATGGCAGCCATGCGGCTTGCCGGCGCGCCGCGCGCGCATTGCCCGTGTTAAGATTAATCCGCCGGCGCCCGGCCGGCCAAAGAGCCAGTGGAGGAACCATGCAGGGCAAAGTCGCACTCGAGGAGCACTTCGCCATTCCGGAGACACTCGAGGATTCCAACGGCTATTTTCCCGACCGCGTCTGGCAGGAGGTCAAAAGCCGTGTGCTCGACATTCATGACCGGCGCTTGCGCGAAATGGACGAGCAGGGCATCGAGATAACGCTCTTGTCGCTCAACGCGCCGGCCGTGCAGGCCATTCCCGAAAAGGCACGCGCCGCCGAGATCGCCCGCAAGGCCAACGACTATCTGGCCGAACAGGTGCACAAGCGGCCGGATCGTTTTCAGGGCCTTGCCGCGCTGGCCATGCAGGACCCCGAAGGCGCGGCGCGCGAGCTCGAACGCTGCGTGAAGGAGCTCGGTTTTCGCGGCGCGCTGGTCAACGGCTTCTCACAGATCGGCGACGCGGAGACGGCGGTCTATTACGACCTGCCGCAATACCGGCCGTTCTGGGCGACGGTCGAGCGGCTCGACGTGCCGTTCTATCTGCATCCGCGCAATCCGCTGCCGCGCGACGCGCGAATCTACCAGGGCCATCCCTGGCTGATGGGCCCGATCTGGGCGTTCGGCCAGGAGACCGCGGTGCATGCGTTGCGGCTGATGTCTTCGGGCCTGTTCGACGCCTATCCGCGGCTTCAGATCGTGCTCGGCCACATGGGCGAGAACCTGCCCTATGGAATTTGGCGCGTCGATAATTCCAACGCCTGGATCCCCAACCGGCACAGCTGGCCGGCGAAGAAGCGCATGGGCGAATATTTCTGCGCCAACTTTCATCTCACCACGTCGGGCAATTTCCGCACCCAGGCGCTGATGAACGCGATGCTGGAAATCGGCGCCGACCGCATCATGTTCTCCACCGACTGGCCGTTCGAGAATATCGACCACGCCGCGCGCTGGTTCGACGCCTGCCCGATCAGCGAGCCGGATCGGATGAAGATCGGCCGCACCAATGCGGTCAAATTATTCAAATTGAGCGGAAACTGATCAGGCGCGCGCTTGCCTCAGCTCGCTTCGCGCAGCTTCACCGCGCCTTGCAGGTCGACCGACACCAGCTGCGACACGCCGCGCTCGGCCATGGTGACGCCGTAGAGGCGGTTCATGCGCGCCATGGTGATCGGATTGTGCGTGATGATGATGAAGCGGGTCTCGGTCGAGCGCGTCATCTCGTCGAGCAGGTCGCAGAAGCGTTCGACGTTGTAATCGTCGAGCGGCGCGTCGACCTCGTCGAGCACGCAGATCGGCGCCGGATTGGTCAGGAACACGGCGAAGATCAAGGCGAGCGCGGTGAGCGCCTGCTCGCCGCCGGACAATAGCGACAGCGTCGCCGGCTTCTTGCCCGGCGGTTTCGCCATGATTTCGAGCCCGGCCTCGAGCGGGTCGTCGCTCTCGATGAGCTGCAATTCGGCGGTGCCGCCGCCGAACAATTCGCTGAACAGCTTTTTGAAGTTCTCGTTGACGATCTGGAACGAGGTGAGAAGCCGCTCGCGCGCTTCGCTGTTGAGGCTGTGGATGCCCTGTCGCAGCCGCCGGATCGCCTCGACGAGGTCGTCGCGCTCCGACGTCAGCTTGTCGTGCTGCGCTTCGACGTCGCGCAACTCCTGCTCGGCGAGCAAATTCACCGAACCGAGCCGCTCGCGCTCCTGCTTGATGCGTTCGATCTTGGCCTCGACTTCGGCGATCGACGGCTGCGGTGCATCCGGCTTGAGCTCGGCGACCTCCGCGGCGGCGGCCGGCTCGACTTGCAGCACCTCGCGGATTTCATGCTCGATATCGGCGAGGCGGCGTTTGGCGGCGTCGTGGCGTTCCTCGCCGCGCGCGGCTTCCGCGCGCGCTTCGCCGACCGCCTCGAGCGCCGCGCGCGCGGCTTTGTCGGCTTCGGCAAGTTTGGTCTCGGCAGCGGCGAGCCGGTCGGCGGCGGCGCGGCGCTCTGCCGTCGCCTTCTCGATCGCGCCGATCAGCGATTGCCGATCGGCGGCAAATTTTTGCGGCGCGTTTTGCAATTCGGCCCGCTCGGCGGCCGCCTCCTGCGTGCGCTGGTCGAGAGTGGCGATCTGCGCCGCCGCGTTATCGTTGCGTTCGCTCCAGGCCTGACGTTCGGCGGCGATGGCCACCAGGCGATGATTGGCGAGTTCGGCCTCGCGCCCGATGGCCTGCGATTGCCCGCGTAGGTCGGCGCAGCTGTTGCGCTCCCGCGCGATGACCTCTTTCACCGCGGCGAGTTTTTTCTCGATCTCGGCGGCGCCCGGCAGCGCGGCCAGCGCCTTTTCCGCATCGCTATGCGCGAGCCTAGTTTCATCACGGCCGGCGCTGATCCGCTGTTTGGCTTCCTTGAGCGCCGAAATCCGCGCGGCATTGCGGCTGATCTCGCGCTCGGCGACGGCATAGTCCTCGCGGACGGTATCGGTCATGCGCTGCGCCTCGCGCCAGCGCGCCCGCGCGTCGGTCTCGGCGGCGGCCGCCGCCGCGACCGCGGCTTCCGCCGCTTCGATGTCGCGACGCTTGGCCTCGACGTCGGCGCGCGCCGTCACGAGTTCGCCTTCGATCGCCTGCAGGCGGCCGCGCTGCGCCAACCGCTGCGCCGCGCCGGTCGGCGCATGAGCGGCGACGGCGAAACCGTCCCAACGCCAGAAATCGCCCTCGCGGGAAACCAGCCGCTGCCCCGGTTTTAGCGTCGCGGCAAGCCGCGCGCCGTCGGCGCGCTCGACAACGCCGATCTGGGCGAGACGCCGCGCCAGTTCGGGCGGCGCTTTGACATAGTGAGACAACGCGGCGATGCCGTGCGGCAAAGCCGGATCGGACGGATCGAGCGCGGCGCCGGCCCAATGCATCGGCGCCGACGTGCCGACCGGCGCATCGAGATCGTCGCCGAGCGCGGCGCCAAGCGCCTTCTCGTAGCCCTTGGTGACAGTGACTGCATCCATCACCGGCGGCCACAGATTCTGGTTCTCGACCGCGAGCAATTTGCCGATGGTCTTCGCCTCGGTTTCGAGCCGATGCACGGTCTTCTCGGTAGCGGTGAGCGGCGAGCGCGCCGCGTCGATATTTTCCCGGGCTTTGGCGTGTGCGACCTCGGCATCGCGTGCGGCTTGCTCGGCTTCGGCAAGCGCGGACTGCGCGCCCGCCAACGCCGCGGTGAGCGCCGTCACATCCGGAGCGCCGCTGTCGGTCGCGGCAAGGCCGGCATTGATATTGGTAAGCTCGGCTTCGAGGCGGGCCGCGCGCTCGCCATGCTCGCGCATCGCTGCCTGGAGCGCATTGCGCCGCGCCGTCAGGTCGGCCAGCGCGCCGGTCAATTCGGCAAACGATCTTTCCGAGCCGGCCAGCGCGGATTCAGCCGTCGCGACACGCTCGTTGACGCCGGTCAGCCGCGCATCGGTTTCGTGCGCCACCGACCCCAGCGCGGCCTCCTCGGTATCGAGGCGACGCAGCGCCGCCTCGGCATCGGCCGCCAGCGCGCGCTCCCGCTGCAGATCGGCGGCGAATTGCTCGATCCGCCGGTCCAGTTCGCCGATGCGTTCCTTGGCGCGGGCCTCTTCGCGTTCGAAGGTTTCGCGCGCGATGATCAGCCGTTGCAGCGCCGCGGCGGCCCTGGCCTCGGCCTCGCGCAAGGCCGGCAGCCCGGCGGCAACCTGGGCCTGGCTGGTCGAGGCTTGCGCTTGCTCGCCGGTGCGCGCGGCAACGACGCGAACCGCCTCGTCCTTACCGCGCTGCGTCTCGCCGAGTTCGGTTTGTGCCGCGATCCAGCGCAAATGAAACAGCAGCGCCTCGGTGCGGCGCACCTGGCCGGAAATATTGCGATAGCGCACAGCCTGCCGCGCCTGGGTCTTGAGCGCGGCGACCTGGGCGGCGAGCTGGCCGATGACGTCTTCGAGCCGCGCCAGATTCTGCTCGGCGGCCTTGAGCCGCAGCTCCGCTTCGTGGCGGCGCGCATGCAGCCCGGAAATCCCGGCGGCCTCCTCGAGAACGCGGCGGCGCTGATCGGGCCGCGCCTGGATGATCTCGCCGATGCGGCCCTGATGCACCAAAGCGGGTGAGCGCGACCCGGTGGAGGCGTCGGCGAACACCATGGCAACATCGCGCGCGCGCACTTCGCGGCCGTTGACGCGGAAAGTCGAGCCGTGTTCCCGCACGATGCGGCGCGACACTTCGAGCGTATCGAATTCGTTGAAGACGGCGGGCGCCTTGCGCTCGCTATTGTCGATCGAAACCGCGACTTCGGCGTGGTTGCGCGCCGGGCGCTCGGTATTGCCGGAGAAGATGACGTCGTCCATCTCCGCGCCGCGCATCGCCTTATAGGAGGCTTCGCCCATCACCCAGCGCACGGCTTCGACCAGATTGGATTTACCGCAGCCGTTCGGACCGACGACGCCGGTCAGCCCGGGCTCGATCTCAAAGTCGGTCGGTTCGACGAAGGACTTGAAGCCGATCAGGCGCAGCCGCGTGAGCTTCATTCGCTAGGTCCGTGTCCCCGGCTGCGGCGAAGATTGGGAATCAGTGAACGCGCGCGCCGGGAATTTGGGCCGTTCGGCGCGGGTGGAGTGCCGCATCGGCGCGGAGAATGAATCGTCAGGACTCCAAGCGCAACTGTCCCGCCGAATTATACAGACCTTCGCATCGCCGGGGGCCTGGCAGGGGGCGCTGGCGCCACCGCTGCGCGCTGCGGGGCTGAGGCAAAAAACCCTTATCCTTCCTTGAGATAGGGGTCGATTTCCTTGGCCATTTGCTCGATCGAAAGGTCACCGACAACCTTCTTGCCGTTGATGAAGAAAGTCGGCGTCGAATTGACCCCGAGCTTCTCGATGGCGCGATCGCGGACGGCAAGGATGTCTTCTTCGAGCTTCTGATTCGATATGCATTCCCTGAAGGACTGGTCGGTGAAGCCGAATTGCTTGGCGAGGCCCTCGAGCGGCTGCAGCGGTTCCGCGACGACCCATTCGGCCTGCTTGGCAAACAGCACCTCCACGACGGCCATGTATTTGTCCTTGCCGGCGCAACGCGCCAGCATAGAGCCGGCAACCGCGATCTGATGCAGCGGAAATTCGCGGAAGATGTAACGCACCTTGCCGGTATCGATGTAGCGGCTCTTGAGGTCTGGGTAAGTGGTGGTGGTGAAATGGGCGCAGTGCGGACAGTCCATCGACGCATATTCGATGATGGTCACCGGCGCTTTGTCCGAGCCAAGCACAACGTCGCCGTCGGCCCCGGCCTGCGCCAGGTCGGCGGGGGGAACGGTGTCATCCGCCCTGGCCGGGCCGATCAGCCGCGGCCAGAGGCCGGCTGCGATTCCGCCTCCAACGAGCGTGAAAAAAGCAGAGGCCGAGAGCAAGTGGCGGCGAGTGAGCGGCAAGGGAAACTCCTGATCCAGGAAAGTAATTTATGCAGCCGGAATGTGGCATTAGCGCGCCGGTGCGCCAAGTCTTCTGTCACAAGTCTTCTGTAATAAGTGCTCCGTAACAAGTCCCCTGTCACAAGTCCCCGTAATAAGCGCAGTCACGGCCGCTTGATGGCCGCTCCAAGCCGCGCCAGCGCCGCCCGCAGATCGTCGTCGCCGACATCCGACAATGTTTCGGCGATGCGTTCGGCGGCCACGGGATCCACCGCTGGCGCGGCTTGACGCTGACTGCGCCGCAGCGGCGCTTGGCGGAGTGCAACGCGCGCCACCGCGCGCCAGCCGAGGAACTGATTCACACGCTCGCAGATCACATTGGCAAGGTGCTGGATCTCGATCGCGGCCGGGCCTTCGACCCGCAAGACCAGCGCGCCGGGTTCCGCCGCCTCGCCCTCCGGCGGGCGCGTCCATTGAATCTTGATGGGCTCGCTATGGGTGGCGATTTCCATGCCTACAATGTCGGACCAGCGCGTGACCAGTTCGGCGGAGGCAAATCCCTGCCGGGTAAACGTCTCGCCGACAATCTTGCCGGCGATCTCGCGCAGCGGCTTGGCGAACGGCCGAGATGGCTTGTCCATGGTGCGGGGCTCTGTCATGCCTGCCTCGATGGCGACAACGACGCTAGCAGCGAAGTCGACCGGGCGACAGCGCGCTCAAGGCCATGCGGCTGTTTCGTCACCGCAACCCACTGCGTTGTTTGCCTGGTATGACCGGCACCGCCGTAAATTGCCGTGGCGCGCGCCACCCGGCCAGCGCGCCGATCCTTACGGCGTCTGGCTCTCCGAGATCATGCTGCAGCAGACGACGGTCAAGGCGGTCGCGCCCTATTACGCGCGTTTTCTGGCGCGCTGGCCCGATATGGGCGCGATAGCGGCGGCGCCGCTCGATGACGTGCTCAAGGCCTGGGCTGGGCTCGGCTACTACGCCCGCGCCCGCAATCTGCACGCCTGTGCGCGCGCCGTGGTAGAGCGGTACGGCGGAAAACTTCCGGCGCGCGAGGCGGCGTTGCGCGATTTGCCGGGCATCGGCGCCTATACCGCCGCCGCCATCGCCGCGATCGCCTTCGACGAGCCGGCAATGCCGGTCGACGGCAATATCGAGCGGGTGATCGCGCGGCTTTATGCGATCGAGACGCCGCTCCCGGCGGCGAAGCCGGAGATTTCACGGCTCGCCGGCACGCTCTCGCCGTCGGGACGCTTCGGCGATTTCGCGCAAGCGATGATGGATCTCGGCGCCACTATCTGCACGCCGAAGAATCCGGCTTGCGCCTTGTGTCCCTGGAACAGGAACTGCGCGGCGCATCGGCGCGGCGAGGCGGAGACATTTCCGCGACGGACTCCCAAACGCGAAGGTGTTCTGCGCCGCGGCGCCGCTTTCGTGGCGCGGCGAGCGGACGGTTTTGTATTGGTGCGGACGCGGCCGCCAAAGGGTCTGCTTGGCGGCATGACCGAGGTGCCGATCTCGGAATGGCTGGCGGATTTCGATGACGGCGATGCGCTCAGGAGCGCGCCGCGCTTTGCCGCCAAAAACCGCGTCGTCTGGCATCGCCGGCTTGGCGTCGTTCGCCATGTCTTCACGCACTTCCCGCTCGAACTGACGGTCTATGTGGCCGACTTGCCCGCAAGGGTGCCTGCGCCGCAAGGTGCCCATTGGGTTAAGATCTCGGAGCTTGGCGGGGAGGCGTTGCCGAGCCTCATGCGCAAGGTCATTGCCCACGGGCTCCCGGCGGAGTGAGTTTCCGGCAACAAACGAAATCCCGAAAGGATCAATCATGAAAATCGAACGTCACGACACCGGGCCGCGCATGAGCAAGGCCATCGTCCACGGCGATACTGTTTATCTGGCCGGCATCGTCGCCGACGCGCCCAAGGGCAAGAGCATGGCCGAGCAGACCAAGAGCATCCTGTCGCAGATCGACGGTTTTCTGGCCCGAGCCGGGTCCGACAAGAGCAAACTCCTGACGGCCAATATCTGGATCACCGACATGGCGAATTTCGCCGAGATGAATACGGTGTGGGATGCCTGGGTGTCGCCCGGCAATACGCCGGCGCGTGCCACCGTCGAAGCCGGCCTCGCCTCGCCCGACTACAAGGTCGAGATCATGGTAGTGGCCGCGCGATGACGACGCAGCCCGGAATACTCGCGATCTTCAACGATTGCCGCGCCGGGCGCGAGGCGGAGTTCGAAGCATGGTTCCAGGGCGAACATCTGCAGGAGCGGCTTGCCGTGCCGGGTTTTCTGTTCGGCCGCCGCCATAAGAGCATTTCGGGTGCGCCTGGCTATTTCAATTTCTATCTTGTCGAAGCGCCCGAGGTGCTGACGTCAAAACACTATCTTGAACGGCTCGACAATCCGACTCTGATGACGCGCACGATCATGTCGGAGGTATTCATCAACATGAACCGCACTGTGTGCCGGCGCGTTGTCAGGCGCGGCAGTTTCCGCGGCGCTTTCGCCGTCCTCGCCCGGTTCAGCCAGAAGCCGGATGAGGCGGCGCTGTCGGCGACCCTGGAAAAACTCGCAGCCGACACGTCTGTCGCCGGCGCCGAGATATGGGTTGCGCTGGATTCCGCCGGCATGCCGGTATCGATGGAGGAGAAATTGCGCGGCGGCGACAAGAAGATTGCCGGCGCGCTGATGATCGACACCCTTTATCAGGCAGATACGGAAACCGTCGGCGCGCAATTGGCAAAGCAATTCCCGAGCGCCGAGATCGGTATCTTTCGCGTGCTCTGCCAAATCGGGCGAGGTGATCTATGAAAGCGCTGCTGCCACTGGCGGAGACGATCGCACGGCGTCTGATCACCCGCCGCGAGACCATCGCCATCGCCGAATCCTCGACCGGCGGGTTCATCGCCGCGGCACTCCTGGCTGTGCCTGGCGCCTCGGCATACTTTCTCGGCGGCGCCGTGGTCTATACCAAATCGTCGCGCGCGGCGTTGCTCGGCATCGGCGATGCCGAGATGCTCGGCTTGCGAGCGGCGACCGAGGCCTATGGGCTGCTTATCGCGCGGCGCGTGCGCGAACGGCACGGCGCGACCTGGGGCCTTGGCGAAAGTGGCGCAACGGGACCGAGCGGCAACCGTTACGGCGATCCGGCGGGCCACACCTGTATTGCGGTTTGCGGTCCGGCCGAGCGCGCGATGACGCTACGCACCGGCGGCTCCGATCGGCTTTCGAATATGGATGCCTTCGCCAAACGCGCGCTTGAATTGCTTGTTGAAGTCATCCCCGGGACGTAGTTCTCCGAGACGTGGCCGGCCGCTTTACTCGGCGGCTGCCGCCATTTCCGATCGCACGATGGCGCGGAAGTCGTCGATGCAGGTCAGCCCTTTCGGCGTTTCGACGTGCCAAAAAGTCCAGCCGTTACAGGCTTCCAGCCCTTGCGCCAAAGCCCCGATGCGGTGAATCGAGCCGACCCTTTCGCCGAGCGCGAGTGCGCCGTCGGCGCGGACCAGCGCGCGATGCCGGCGCTTGGCATCGACGAGTTTTATGCCCGGCGCCACGAGGCCGCGCTCGATCAGCACCGCGAACGGCACCCGGGGCGCCTCGCGCGCTGTCATGAAGGTAGCGAGCGCTGGTTCCGCCATCGGCTCGGTCGCGCCGATGCGGCTCTCAGCCGCCGCAGCATAATCGGCTTGGCGCTCGATGCCGATGAAACGCCGGCGCAGCCGGCGCGCCACCGCGCCGGTCGTGCCGCTGCCGGCGAACGGATCGAGGACGAGATCGTCGGGCCGCGAGGCGGCGAGGATCACGCGGGCGAGCAAAGCTTCCGGCTTTTGCGTCGGATGCAGCTTCTTTCCGTCGCGGCCTTTGAGCCTTTCGTCGCCGGTGCACAACGGGATGAACCAGTCCGAGCGCATCTGGATGCCGTCGTTGCCTGCCTTGAGCGCCTCATAGTTGAACGTATAATCGCGTTTTGCCGCGTCGCGCGCCGCCCAAATGAGAGTTTCGTGCGCGTTGGTGAAGCGGCGGCCGCGGAAATTCGGCATCGGGTTGGATTTCCGCCAGACGATGTCGTTGAGGATCCAAAAGCCCAAATCCTGGAGCACGGTGCCGACGCGGAAAATATTGTGATAGGAGCCGATCACCCACAGCGTGGCGGAAGGCTTCATGACGCGGCGGCAGGCCATGAGCCAGGCGCGCGTGAAATCGTCATAAGTGGAGAAGCTTGCGAACTTGTCCCAATCGTCGTCGACCGCGTCGACGCGGGAATTGTCCGGACGCTTGAGGTCGCCCTGGAGCTGCAGATTGTACGGTGGATCGGCGAAAACGAGGTCGACGGAAGCCGCCGGGAGCTTTGTCAGCTCGGCGACGCAATCGCCGACGACAATACGCGCAGAACCTTGGCGCGCGGAGGCTTGCGGCGTATGGGACTCAAAACTCACGCGGGGCGTCCTGACGGACGCCCCGCGACGCGACACAACCATGACTCAGAACTCTGACTCAGGCGACGCGATCGGCGACGCGGGACCTACAACCGACGGCCGGGATCATGCCGTCGCAAGGTAAAAATCGGCTTAATCGAAAACACCGGTCACTAGGCAATAAATGCCGGGAAACACTTGGTTAATGGCGCGTTGTCTGCTTGTATTTTCACGTTGGAAAAGACCGCTGGCGCGCCGATCGAATGAAGGAGAATGACCATGCGTTGGGATGATTTCCGCCGCAGCAGCAATGTCGAGGACGAGCGCGGCGACGGCGGCGGCGGCTTCAGCATGCCGGGCGGCGCGCATGGTCTCGGCATCGGCACCATCGTTATTCTCGGCCTGGTCGGTTGGGCGCTCGGCATCGACCCGAGCGTGCTGATCAACGGCGCGCAAATTCTCTCCGGCGGCGGCGTGCCGACCCAACAGAATGGGCCGCCGCCGGCGGACGACGCGCAGACCGCGGCGACGAAGGACTTTGTCGCCGCAGTGCTCGGCGATACCGAGGACCGCTGGACGGAAATTTTCGCGGCGAGCGGCAGAACCTACCATCCGCCGCGGCTCGTTCTGTTCACGGGCGCGATCCAGGGCGGCTGCGGCCTGGCGCAATCGGCGATGGGGCCGTTCTATTGTCCGCAAGACCAGCAGGTTTATCTCGACATGTCGTTCTTCCAGGACATGCAGGACAAGTTCGATGCCTGCGCCAGCGAGAACGCCTGCAAATTCTCGGAAGCCTATGTGATCGCGCACGAAGTTGGCCATCACGTGCAGGACGAACTCGGTGTTCTGCACACCGTGGAAGCGCAGCAGGCATCGTCCAGCCAGACCGCCTCGAATGCGCTCCAGGTGCGCATCGAGCTCCAGGCGGATTGCTATGCCGGCGTGTGGGCGAACCGCGCCCAGCAAAAGCACAAATTCCTCGATCCGGGCGACGTCGATCAGGCCCTGCAGACCGCGTCCGCGATCGGCGACGACCGCCTGCAAAAGGAAATGCAGGGTTATGTCGTGCCCGACAGCTTCACCCACGGCACCTCCGAGCAGCGCAAGCGCTGGTTCTCGAGCGGCTTCAATTCCGGGCAGACCTCGGCCTGCAATACGCTGTCGGCGGGCTCGCTGTAGGAGTGAGTTCCTGCAGGCGCGAAAATGGTCTAGGCTGAAGTTAGTAAAGGTGTAGCCATGCCTGGTATCGACGAGCGCAAGGAGTTCGTGCCGCTTAAGATCGCGGTGCTGACGATCTCCGACACACGTTCACTCAAGGAGGACAAATCCGGCGCGCTCCTGGTGCAGCGCATCGTCGGCGCTGGCCATTTCGCCTCCGAACGCAGTCTCGTGCCCGACGACATCGAGGCCATCCGCGCCCGGATCAAGAGCTGGATCGCCGATCCCATGATCGATGTCATCATCACCACCGGCGGCACCGGCTTCACCGGCCGCGACGTCACCCCCGAAGCCATCGAGCCGCTGTTCGACAAGAAGATGGATGGCTTCTCGGCGCTGTTTCTTGTGATCAGTTTCCCGAAAATCGGCACCTCGGCGATCCAGTCACGCGCCACCGCCGGGGTCGCTGGCAGGACGTATATTTTCTGCCTGCCGGGCTCGCCCGGCGCATGCAAAGACGCCTGGGACGAGATCCTGGTGCACCAGCTCGATTATCGCTACGGGCCGTGCAATTTCGTCGAGATCATGCCGCGGCTCGACGAACACCTGCGCCGGCCGAAGGCGAAGGGCGCGACGGTTTAGCGTCATTCCGGGGCGCGCCGAAGGAGCGAACCCGGAATCCATAATCACGAAAAGAGGTTTTTCGAAAGTCCGCGCCATAATGGGCGCAATTAGAATGACAGGGGTTATGGATTCCGGGCTCCTCGCTTCGCTCGGCCCCGGAATGATAGCTTAGCCTACAATTCCATATCCCAGTCTTCGCTGACGACGGGTTGCCCGAAGCTGGTGCGCTGCTTGCTCCGCGTCAGCGTGAAGCCGGCCTTTTGGTAGATGTGGCGTGCCGCGGTGAGCACGCTGTGGGTCCATAGCGTGATCCTCTTGTAGCCGGCGCTGCGGGCGAAGCGGACGGCCTCGTCGGTAAGGCGCGCCCCGAGGCCCAGCCCGCGCGCTTTCGGATCCACCAGCAAAAGGCGCAGGCGGGCGACCGCCGGAGCCTGTTTCGCCAGCATCACCGTGCCGACATTCTCGCCGTCCATCTCGGCGATCCAGCAGCGCTCGCGCTTGGCGTCGGATTTGTTGACGAAGTCGGCGACGATTTGCGCGCACACGCCTTCGAACGGCGCCAGCCACCGATATTCCTGGGCGTAGAGCTCGGCATGGCGCCGGACGATCCAGCCGAAGTCGCCTGGCACCGGCGCGCGTAACACATAGTCGCGCGTGGCTTCCGGCTTTTGCTCCGCAGCGGCGCCAAGAAGCGTTTCGATCGTGGTCATCGCCGAGATCAGCTGCGATTGCTCCGCCGGCTTGAGTCCAGTCAGCATCGCGCCGATCTGGCGTTGCGAGCGCGTTTCCAGCGATGCGTAGGTCGCGCGGCCGCGCGGCGACAGCGTCAGATGGCTTTGCCGGCCGTCGCGCGCGGAGGCTTTGCGCTCGATCAGGCCGCGTTTTTCGAAAGCGCGCAGCACGCGGCTGAGATAGCCGGCGTCGAGATCGAGCGCGCGGCCGATCTCGCTTGCGGTGCGCGAATGGCCGCTGGCAATCTCGTAGAGCACCCGCGCCTCGCCAAGCGAATAGGGGCTGTCGAGAAAGGTTTTGCGCAGCACGCCGATCTGCCGCGTGTAGAAGCGGTTGAAGCGGCGCACGGTGGCGATGCGACTTTCGGTGACGCGATTTTCCGCGGTGCCGCCGCCGCGGTCCCGGTGCGCCATGGTGGTGCGTGCCATAACGCCAGCGTGTTCGAGATGCTTGACTAAGTCAAGTATCTAGCTGGAACGCGTTGGTGGTCAGCCGCACGCTGCGCGCCCGGCCGATCCGGCGCAATAAATCCTGCTCCGGATCGTTGACCCGGTCGGAATGGCCGCCGAGCGCCGCATAAAACGCGCTGGCGATCAAAAGGCCCTGCTCGGGTCGGGGCAAGCCGCCGAGCTTGGCGGCGATCATCGCCACGATCTCTTGCCACGTCGACTGCGATCGGCCGCCGCGCCGGAACACCGCCGATTGTCCGTAACGCGCCGGCTGCTGCACGAAGCGCTCGACTTCGCCGGTCCATGGCGCATCGAGAACAATGCCGGGCCGTAAAAACATCAGCCAGGGCGCGCGGGCTTGTGCCGCCGCCGTCTTCAGGCGGCGTCCCAGCGGGCCCTCGACCGTGATGAAATTGCAGCCGGCGACGTCGGCAACCGCCGCGGTTTCGTCCCGCGAGCCGGCATCGGCCACCACGACTTCGCTAATCAGGCCGGCAGTGGCGCCGGGAACGAGCGCGGCCAGCGTCGGCACCAGAGTGCGGTCGGAATCCTGCGTCGGGATAATGACGCTCAGCATAAAGCCACGGCTTGCGCCGGCCCCCCACCCACGTGCCCCCGGCACGCTCAATAGGCCCGGATTTGCCGCGCTCCAAGCACGTTAAGGAGGCAGCGATCACGAAGATTTGTTCTTGTTTTGTTCACTAACGGAGGTTAGCTTCGCAGGAGAAGTTTTGAACCAGGAGCCCTGAAGTGAGTAGCGCATCCGCGTTGCGACGCCCGCCGGCACCGCTGCCCTCTCCGCCGGCGGGCGAATTTTTAGGAACTGCCGTCGACCGCGAACGCCGGCGCGGCCGTGGCACGCTGTCCAATGCGTCCGGGCGTTTCGAGCCGCTGGCGCGCGTCGCCTTCGATGACGGCTGGCAGGCGCTCGACGAACTGCCGCCGTTCAAGACCACGGTGACGGTCGATGCCACCCGCAAGATCATCGCGCGCAACGATTCACCCGACATTTCCTTCGATCGCTCGATTAACCCCTATCGCGGTTGTGAGCACGGCTGCGTTTACTGCTTCGCCCGGTCGACGCACGCTTATCTCGGCCTGTCGCCGGGTCTCGATTTCGAATCCAAGCTCTTCATGAAGCCCAATGCGCCGGACTTGCTGGAGCGCGAATTGTCGGCGCCAGGGTACGTGCCGAAAATCATCGCTATCGGCACCGATACCGATCCCTACCAGCCGATCGAGCGGCGCCATCAGATCATGCGGCGCATCCTCGAAGTTTTGGAGCGGGCCGGCCATCCGGTCGGCATCGTGACCAAATCGGTGCTGGTTCTGCGCGATCTCGATATTCTCGCCCGTATGGCCAAGCGCGATCTGGTGAAGGTCGCGATCTCGGTCACGACGCTCGATGCCAAGCTGGCGCGCACCATGGAGCCGCGCGCCGCGACGCCGCAGCGCCGGCTCGACGCCCTGCGGCAATTGGTGGCGGCGGGGGTGCCGGCCTCGACGCTGGTGGCGCCGGTCATTCCGGCGATCAACGACGCCGAGCTTGAGCGCATTCTTGAAGCGGTGGCGGAAACCGGCGTGCGCCAGGCGGGCTATGTCCTTATTCGCCTGCCGCTGGAAATACGCGATCTGTTCAAGGAGTGGCTGACCGAGAATTTTCCCGACCGCGTGCAGCATGTTTTCAAGCTCATCCGCGATACCCGCGGCGGCAAGGATTACGACTCCACATTCGGCAAGCGCATGACCGGCTCCGGCCCGATCGCCTGGATGATCGGCCGCCGCTTCGAGGTGGCTTGCGAGCGGCTAGGCTTCAACCAGACGAGCGTGAAGACCACGACCGAGCATTTCCAGCCGCCGCGGCCGGCGACCGAGCAGCTCGATCTGTTTTGAACCTCGGGCTACGTCGCCTCTTTGATTCCGATCCGGATGAGCACCAATTAACCGGATAACTGGTTATAAATTCGCAAATCATCGCGATTTGCATCATCAACCAGAACTCGGCGCTGGCGGTATCCAGCGACGTGTGGAGCATCTGGCGAAACAGATAAAACTGCGCAAACGCCATAAAACCGTACATGCCGATTTGCCAGGCGGTGAGTGACAACGTGTCGGCTTTGAGGGCGGCAATAATGCCCTGACGCGGCGACAGGTTCCGCATTTGGCACATCGCATAATACTGGAAGACGATGCCGAACCCGAAGGCGAGGATGAAATCGAGAATCCAGACCGCGAACATTCTTTCCGCGAACAGCAATTGCCAGCCGAAGATGATTGCGGCCGCCGGATAAAAATAGGCAAGCCATTCGGCAATGAGGTCGCCCAGCGTGCAGCCGCTACCGCAATGCGCAGCGCCGATGCCGACCGTGACGGCAAATGGCACGTGGGAGCGCCTATGCGGGTGCGCCTGGCCATAAGCGAGATAGGCCCCGAGCACGAAAACGGTACCGAACAGTGCACAGATCGGCCACACCAGGTTCATGATCCACATGTGCTGCGGATGGCGGACTTCATCGAGCGCGATGAGGATCGCGATCGCGAACCCTGCGGCAAGAGACGCGACGGAAATTACGTGCAGCCATTGAGGCATCATCGATGCGATCCGCCTTTCGGCCGTTTGGCCTGAGTTCCAGGGCCCAAATTCATCCCCGCAATCCCCCAGGCACCGTCAAATCTGCCGACTTGGCGCGTTGCAGACAATACCCGGCACGGTCATCATGCCGGCATGAGTCGCAATGAACCTGACGATAAAGGTCGCGCGCCCGCGCGCCTGCCGCTCGGTGAACAGGAAATCGTCCGGCCGACATTCCGCCGCGAGCGCTCAGCGCTCAAGCGCGGCGTTTGGCCGATCGCCGGGTGCGACGAGGCGGGCAGGGGACCGCTCGCCGGGCCAGTCGTCGCCGCGGCCGTCATTCTCGATCCGGACGATGTTCCGCGCGGCCTCGACGATTCGAAACGGCTGACGGCCGAACGGCGGGAAGTCTTGTACGAACGCATCTGCGCGCGGGCCCAGGTCGCGGTCGCGCTGGCGCCGCCGTCGCGCATCGATCGCGACAATATTCTGCGCGCGTCGCTATGGGCGCTGGCCCGCGCCGTTGCCGCGCTGCCGGTCAAGCCGCGGCTGGTCTTCGTCGATGGCCGCGACCGTATCGATGCTGGCTGCGATTGCCAGGCCGTCATCGGCGGCGATGGCCTGGTGGCTTCGATCGCCGCCGCTTCCATTGTCGCCAAGGTGACGCGCGACCGGCTGATGGCCTGTCTCGGCGCCGCGCATCCCGGCTACGGTTTTGAGCGACATATGGGCTACAGCGTACCCGAGCATTTCGCCGCGCTCGACCGGCTCGGCCCGACCGTCCATCACCGCCGCTCGTTCTCGCCGGTGGCCTACGCGCTCGGCCTCATCGACGACGACGCCGCGGACGCCGTTACCGCCGTATTGCCTCTCTAGCCCAAACGTAGGATGACCCAGCTTATTCCTCTCCTTTCAGGAGAGGAAAGAGATTTGGTTTGTAGTCTTCCTTCCCCAGAAAGGGAGAGGGTAGGGTGGGGGCTCTACCTCCATAGAATTCAATTCTGAGCTATCAATTCCCTGAGACACATCCGCGGCCGGTCCGATGTTTTTCGTCCCGCTTTACATTGAATGGCTGCGCTCACGCCCGCTTCTGCTGTTCTGGGTGGCGGCTCTGTCGCAGGCTTTGGTGTGGATCGCGGTGCCGATGCTGTTTTACTCGGCGCCGCCGGAGGAGTTGGCGCAGCTCCTCGCCATCGGCCATGAATTCCCGCTGTTCAGCCAGTTCGGCCCGCCTCTCGCCTATTGGCTTGCCGAAATTGCGTTTCGCATCGCCGGGCTGTTCGGCGTCTATGTGCTGGCGCAGATTTGCGTGGTCACGACCTATTGGTGCGTGTTCGCGCTCGGCCGCGCCATCGTCGGGCCGGCGCATGCCGCTTTGGCCGTGCTGCTGATGGCCGGCATTTCGCTGTTCACCGTGCCGTCGCCGAATTTCGGTCCGCCGATCCTGACCATGGCGCTGTGGGCCGTGGTGCTGCTGCATTATTGGCAAGCGGTGATGCAGGGCCACAAGCAGTCCTGGTATGTGCTCGGCGGCGCGGCGGCGGCGATGCTTTTCTCCAGTGACGCGGCCCCTATCCTTCTCGGCGCGCTGGCCGTATTCACCGCCGCTACTGAACGCGGCCGCGCCGCGCTCGAAGCAGCCGAACCGTGGATCGTCGCGGTTGGGCTGGCGCTGGTTTTGTTCCCGCATCTGCTTTGGCTGCAAGGCATGGGCGACCATCTGACGCCGGCGCTGGAACGGCTGCGCGAAGCGGCGACGGCGCGCCAGAACACCGCGGGCTGGCTGCGGCTGCTCATCGTGCTTTTGCTCGCGCACGCCGGCCTTCTCACTCTGATCGTGCTGGCGGGCGGCTGGCCGCGCGTGCGGGCGAGCCCGGCGCTGCCGATCGCGCGACCACCGGTCGATCCCTTCGCGCTGACGTTCGTCAAAGTCTTTGCGCTGGTGCCGGCCTTGATCGCTACAATCGTTGCGGCGGTGGCCGGGCAAAGGCTGCCGCTCGGCGGCGCCGCACCGCTTGTCGTGTTGTCGGGGCTTGCCGTTGTCATGCTGGCCGGCGACAGCATCGAGCTTTATCACCAGCGCATTCTCGGCTTCGCCTGGGCCGGTCTGTTGGTCGTGCCGGCGGTCTTCGTGCCGATGCTGATCGTGCTTTTGCCGTGGACTGCCGGTACGGATCTCAGCGTCGCGCAGCCGGCCAATGACATGGGCCGCTTCTTCGCCGACAGTTTCGAGCGCCGCACCGGACAGCCGCTCGCCGTCGTCACCGGCGATCCGCGCACGGCGGCGCTCGTCGCGCTCGCCGCGCCGAGCCGGCCGAGCGTGTTCTTCGACGCCGATCCGGCGCGTTCGCCGGGCGTCACCGCCGATGACATCCGCAAGAAAGGCGCCATCGTGGTCTGGCGGACCGACGACACCACGCCGGCGCCGCCCCCCGAGATCCGCGCCTACTTTCCCGACCTTATTCCCGAAGTGCCGCGCGCGTTCGACCGGCCGGTGCGCGGACGGCTGCCGCTATTGTGGGTGGGCTGGGGCGTGATCCGGCCGGGCAGCGTTGCCGCGGCGACGCGCTAGCCGTCGGTCAGTGGTACGTCGCGCCGTCCTGCACCTTGCCGCGGAACAGCCAATAGGTGAACGCGGTGTAGCCGAGGATGAGCGGCAGCAGCAGCAGCGTGCCGGTCAGCATGAACAATTGGCTCGATGGCGCGGCGGCGGCATCCCAGATCGTCAGCGTTGGCGGCACCATATAGGGGAAGGTCGAGATCACGAGGCCGAGATAGCCGAGCAGAAAGAGGCCGATGGTGGCGAGAAACGGCGCCGCCTCGCGGCGGGCCTCGATGGCGCGCCATTGCGCGAATGCGATCAGCAGGGTCAGGATCGGCACCGGTGCCAGGTAGAGGAGATTGGGCATCGTCAGCCAGCGCTGCGCGATGCGCGGAAACGCCAGCGGCGTGTAGAGGCTCACCGCGGCCATGAAGACCAAAACAGCCGCAAGCAGCTCCTTTGCTTGCCACGCGGCGCGTGCCGCCAGCTCGCCGTCGGTCTTCATCATCAGCCAGGTTGAGCCGAGCAGCGCGTAGCCGGCGACGACGCCGAAGCCACACATCAATCCAAATGGCGTTGCCCAGTCGAACGCGCCGCCGGCATAGGCGCCGTTCTCGATCTTGACGCCTTGCACGAGACCGCCAAGCACCAGCCCCTGACACAGCGCGGCAAGCGTCGAGCCCCCGGCAAACACGACATTCCAGAACGGCTTGCGCTGCGCCAGGCCGCGGAACTCGAAGGTCACGCCGCGAAAGACCAGTGCCAGGAGCATCACGATCAGCGGCAGATAGAATGCCGGCATGAAGATCGAATAGGCGCGCGGGAAGGCGACGAGGAGGCCGGCGCCGCCCAGCACCAGCCAGGTTTCGTTGCCGTCCCAGATCGGCGCGATCGAGGCCAGCATGCGGTCGCGGTCGGCGTCGTTTCTGGCGAACGGAAACAAGATACCGACGCCGAGGTCGAAGCCATCGAGGATGACGTAGAGCGCCACCGCGGTGCCGATCAGTGCGGCCCAGATCACTGGCAGGAGCGTGCCGACATCCACGTTTCCGCTGATGGCTCCATTCATGGCGCTTGCTCGAATGTCACATGGCCGGCGGCAAGCTGCGGCGTGCGCTCGGCAAGCTCTGTCTCCTGGATGCCGCGCGCAATCAGCCGGTTGATGAAATAGATGCCGAACGAGAACACGGTGAGATAGACGACGACGAATAGGATAAGCGTCGTGGCGACGCTCGCGCCGGGCACCGGCGAGACCGCGTCCGCGGTGCGCAACAGGCCGGAAACGATCCACGGCTGCCGGCCGCTTTCGCTCACCACCCAGCCGGAAATGACGGCGATAAAGCCGACCCACCAGGTTTGCGCGACGATCATGAGATACCAGCGCGTCTCGAACAGTTTTTCGCGCCACAACAGCCACGCGCCGAATAGAGCGGCGGCGATCATGTACAGGCCGACCGCCACCATGATGCGAAAGCCGAAGAAAACGTTGGGCAGCGGCGGCCGATCCTGTGCCGGCACGTCGTTTAAGCCTGGAAACAGGCCGTTCCATTCGCGCGTGACGAGGAGCGAGCCGAGATGCGGCATGGCGATCGAGTAGAGATTGCTCTGCGTCTTCTCATCCGGCCAGGCGAAAAATTCGAATGCCGCCGGCTGACTGCCGTCCCAATGCGCTTCCATGGCGGCAATCTTGGTCGGCTGGTATTTGAGCGTGTTTTCAGCGTGCATGTCGCCGATCAAAAGCTGCAGCGGCGCCAACACCGCGGTCAGCGAGAGCGCCATGCGCAGCATGGTGTGCGCTTCCACGATGTGGCGGCCCGCCAACAGATAGCGTGCGCCAACTGCGAGCACGACAAAAGCGCCGGTGAGGAAGGAGGCATTGAGCATGTGCGCGAGACGGTACGGAAAACTCGGATTGAAGATGATCGCAAACCAGTCGGCCGGATAAGCGATGCCGTCTCGCATCGTGTAGCCCTCCGGCGTCTGCATCCAGCTATTGGCCGAAAGGATCCAGAATGCCGAGAGCGACGTGCCGACCGCGACCGCGACCGCCGAGAACACATGCAGCCAGCGCGGCACGCGGTCGCCGCCGAACAGCAATATCCCGAGGAACGAGGCCTCGAGGAAGAATGCCATCAATACCTCGTAGCCCAGCAACGGACCGATGACGTTGCCGGCCACGGCCGAGAAATGGCTCCAATTGGTGCCGATCTGATAGGACAGGACGATGCCGGAGACGACGCCCATGGCGAACGATACCGCGAAGATTTTGGTCCAGAACGCGGCAAGCCGCTTGTAGCGGTCGGCGCCGGTCCAGCCCCACAAAACTTCCAGCGTGGCGAGATAGGCCGCGATGCCGATCGTGAAGGTTGGGAAAATAATGTGGAACGAGATGGTGAAGGCGAATTGCAGCCGCGCCAGCAGAACCGGATCGAGCGCCATGAAATGATCGATGACATGATCCATGACAGGAACTCCGTCACCCGCGGCGGCGAATTAGCTTATGATATGCCGGTTTCGGGCCGAGGGGGAGAGCCATCGGCGAGGACCCTAACAGGGGAGAGACTGACGCCATGAAGGCCGGCGCTTTTTCGTCTTGGCAGTTTCCTTGGCAGCATTCCTGGCAATTTTGGGCCGTGCTGTCGGCGGTGTTTGCCGCGCTCACGGCGATTTTCGCTAAAGTCGGCGTCGAGAACGTCAACTCCGATCTGGCGACCTTCATCCGCACCATCGTCGTCGTTTGCGTCCTGTCGCTCACCGTCTATGCGACGCGGCAGTTTCAGAACCCGGCGCAAATCTCCAGCCGCACGTATTTGTTTTTGTTGCTGTCCGGCCTCGGTACCGGGGCGTCGTGGTTGTGCTATTTCCGCGCGCTCAAGCTCGGCAATGCGGCGCAAGTGGCGCCGATCGACAAATTGAGCGTCGTCCTTGTTGCCGTATTCGATGTGCTGTTTCTGGGAGAACGGCTGACGGCGGTGAACTGGCTCGGCGTGACGCCGGTGCCGCCGGGGCGATCCTGGTGGCGATACGCTAAAGCCTGGCGGACAATCGGGGGAGCTATCCCGCGAGCGCCTTTTTGAGCGCCATGAAATCGCGCCAGGCGAAGCGCTTTTGCAGCGGGCTGCGCAACAGGAAAGCCGGGTGGAAGGTCGCCAGCGCGCGGATCTCGCGGCTGCCGGTGTCGAACGGATACCAGCGCCCGCGGGCGCGGGTGATGCCATCCTTGATGCCGAGCAGCGTCTGCATCGCCGGGCCACCGAGGCAGACGAGAAGGTCCGGATTGGCGAGCTCGATCTGGCGGCGGATGAACGGCAAGCAGATCGCGGTTTCCTGTGGCGTGGGCGTGCGGTTTCCCGGCGGCCGCCACGGCACGACGTTGGCGATGTAAACGCCGGTGCGGTCGAGCCCGATCGCTGCCAGCATCAGATCGAGGAGCTTGCCGGATCGTCCGACAAACGGCCGGCCGATCACGTCTTCATCGTGGCCCGGCGCCTCGCCGACGAGCATGACGCGGCTTTGCGGATTGCCGTCGGCGAATACCAGTTGCGTTGCGGTCGCGCGCAGCGCGCAGCCTTCGAATTCCTCCAAGAGCCCGCGCAGATCGTCGAGCGTAGCGGCAGCGCGCACAGCCTCGCGTGCCGCCATCACCGCGGCCTCGGGCGAAGCGGGCGCCGGCGCTGGCGCGCGTGTTTTCGCGTCTCCGGAAAGGGAAGGCCCTGATCGGCGAAGCCGATCGAGGGAGGGGTCGCGTGTTTGCGCCCCAGCCGCCGCGCCTTCGCTGGGAATGGCAGCTATGGCGGGCATCCTGCCCCTTTCAGGGGGCGGAGAAATTCGGGTCTCTTCCGCCATGCGGTCGACCGGCTCTTCACCGAGCAGCGCGTCGGCGCCAGCGTCGAGGTAGAAGGCGATCAGTTCACGCGCGTCTTGGCGGCGGATATTCATGGCGGGGAAATTGCATGGCTGGACCTGCAAGTCTAGGCGCGCCGATGAAAGCGTGAAACACTTATTCTGGTATGGCGCTCATTGCGGGCTCTCCGGAAATGTCCCGTTACAAGGTCATGATCGACGATAATTTTCATTACACGGACGAGGATGAGCGCGCCGAACACGGAACGTTCGCCACCGCCGCCGAAGCGCTCGACGCCTGCCACCGGCTGGTCGATCGGTCGCTTGTGGCGGAATACAAAACCGGTGCGACGGCGGAGGAGCTTTACGAGCGTTACACGTCCTTCGGCGATGACCCCTTTATAGTCGCGCTTGGCGACGCTCCGAAGGTGGAATTTTCCGCTCATGTCTATGCGCGCGAACGCACGCGCGACCTTACCGCTCCCGAGCCTGAGGGATCAAAACGCCGCCAAGCCGTGCTTGATCGCCAGAGCGCGGCGGTGGGGAGCAGGCCATGAACGCAGCGGAGCTTCCGGCCCGGGAGGCGATGGAATTCGACACGGTGATTGTCGGTGCCGGGCCAGCCGGCCTTGCTGCTGCGATCCGGCTCAAGCAGCTGGCACCGGACAAATCCGTGGTGGTGGTCGAGAAGGGCTCCGAGGTCGGCGCTCATATTCTTTCCGGCGCGGTGATCGATCCGATCGGGCTCGACAGCCTGATTCCGGAATGGCGCAACGAAGACACTCCGATCAAGACGGGCGTTGCGGAGGACCGCTTCTACTATCTAGGAGAATCCGGTTCGCTGCGGCTGCCGACGATGCTGATGCCGCCGCTGATGAGCAATCACGGCAATTTCATCGTTTCGCTCGGCGATGTCTGCCGCTATCTGGCGCGCAAGGCGGAAGCGCTCGGCGTCGAAATCTATCCCGGCTTCGCCGCGGCGGAAGTGTTGTTCGAGAACGATGCGGTCGCCGGCATCGCCACCGGCGATATGGGCGTCGGCAAGGATGGTCATCACAAAGCCGGTTTTGCCCGCGGCATGGAGCTGCGCGGCAAATACACGCTGTTCGCCGAAGGTGCGCGCGGCAGCCTGTCCAAAATCTTGATCGAACGCTTCGGGCTTCGGACGGAATGTGAGCCGCAAAAGTATGGCATCGGGCTAAAGGAGCTCTGGCAGGTCGCGCCCGGCAAGCACAAGAGCGGCCTGGTGCAGCACACGCTTGGCTGGCCGCTCGACAACCGAACCGGCGGTGGCTCGTTTCTTTATCATTACGACGACAATCTCGTTGCGGTTGGCTTCGTCGTGCACCTCAACTACCGCAATCCCTATATGTCGCCGTTCGAGGAATTCCAGCGTTTCAAGACGCATCCGCTCGTCCGCGACACGTTTGCCGGCGGCAAGCGCATTTGTTACGGCGCGCGCGCTATCACCGAAGGCGGCTGGCAATCGGTGCCAAAACTTGTTTTTCGGGGCGGCGCGCTGATCGGTTGCGCGGCGGGCTTCGTCAACGTGCCGCGCATCAAGGGCAGCCACAACGCCATGGTGACCGGCATGCTCGCGGCCGAGCATGTTGCCGCGGCGCTCGGCGCCGGGCGGGCGAATGACGAGCTTTCGGATTACGACAAGGCTTGGCGCGCCTCGCCGGTCGGGCGCGACCTGTGGCGGGTGCGCAACGCCAAGCCGCTATGGTCGAGGCTTGGCACGGCCGCCGGCGTCGCGCTCGGCGGGCTCGACATGTGGACTAACACATTTGGTTTTTCGCTGTTCGGCACGCTCAAGCACCGCAAGCCCGATTACGAGACGCTGGAGCCCGCGGCGAAATGCCGGCCCATTGCCTACGCCAAGCCCGACGGCAAGCTCACCTTCGACCGGCTCTCCTCGGTGTATCTGTCAAACACGAATCACGAAGAGGATCAGCCGGTGCACCTCCTGGTCCGCGACCTGGCGCTACAAAAATCTTCCGAGCACGACGTCTATGCGGGTCCGTCAGCGCGCTATTGCCCGGCGGGCGTCTATGAATGGATCGAGGAAGCAGGTCAGCCGCGCTACGTGATCAACGGACAGAACTGCGTCCATTGCAAAACCTGCGACATCAAGGATCCGAACCAGAACATTACCTGGGTCCCGCCCGAAGGCGGCGGCGGGCCGAATTATCCGAATATGTGATCGGGACTTGCTGCCGCGATTTTGCCTCCCTTCGGGCCTAAGGGACGCGCGGGGCGCGGGAAATAGGCGCCGTCGTTGCCGCGTTTGCGTCCTTGCGGCGATGTGGCAAAACGTTCATTCTCGCGCCGATTTAATGGTATCCGGCGCTCGATTCCCGCTTCGCCGATCCAGTCCGCCAATGGAGATATCGTGATTCATTTGTTGTTGCCCCGGCGCGCCGGCATTGTCGGCATTGCCTTAGCTTTCTGCCTGCCGTCGGCGCTTGCCGTCCAGGCAGCGACCGTTCAAGCGCCGGCGCAAGAGGAGCTCTCGCCTGAAAACGCGGCCGGCAGCTATCTTGCCGCGCGGCACGCCGGCGCGGAGCGCGACGCCGCAGCGGCCGCCGCCTATTACATGGACGTGCTGAAGCTCGATCCGCGCAATCCCGATCTGCTCAGCCGCACCTTTCTCTCCATGCTCACCGATGGCGATGTCGACGACGCCAGCAGACTTGCCGAGCGGCTGCTCGACGTCGATCACACCGATCGCATTTCGCGTCTGGTGATCGGCATACGCGATCTCAAGCAGAAGCATTACGGACAGGCGCGTGGGGAATTTGCCCAGTCGGTGCGCGGCCCGGTGACCGACCTGACCGCGACGTTGTTGCAGGCATGGGCGCTTGAGGGCGCCGGCGATACGCGCACCGCCGTCGACACGCTGGATAAGCTGTCCGGGCCCGATTGGTACGGCATCTTCAAGGATCTGCATGCCGGGCTCATCCTCGATATCGGCGGCAACAAGAAGGACGCCGGCGCCCGCTTTGCCAGCGCCTACAAAGCCGATCCGACTGCGTTACGTACGGTGCAGGCCTATGGCCGATGGCTGTCGCGCAACGGCAGCAAAGACGATGCGCTCAAAGTCTATGCGGACTTCGCCAAGCAGCTGCCCGACCATCCGCTGATC
The DNA here is from genome assembly GCA_963743395.1 of uncultured Alphaproteobacteria bacterium. Taxonomy (GTDB): domain Bacteria; phylum Pseudomonadota; class Alphaproteobacteria; order Rhizobiales; family Xanthobacteraceae; genus BOG-931. The sequence continues at coordinate 417,024 of CAVUPV010000003.1, read as the reverse complement.
AGCGAAGAAATGAAGGCCATATCCGACGGCCAAAAGCTGCCGCCGCTTGTCGATTCGCCGCAAGCCGGCGCAGCCGAAGCGCTGTACGGCCTCGGCGCATCGATCGGACGGCGCGGCGGCGAGGACCTGGCGCTGATCTATCTGCAGCTTGCGCTCTACCTCGAGCCGTCGCATGCGATGGCGCTGCTTTCGCTCGGCGATCTTTACGAGGATTTAAAAAAGCCCGAACTCGCGATCAAGGCCTATGAGCGGGTACCGGCGAACTCGCCGTTATCGCGCAACGCCGAGATCCAGCTTGCCGTCGATCTCGATGCGCTCGATCGCACCGACGAAGCCAAGGCGAAGCTGCAGCATGTCATCGCAGATCGCCCCAAGGACACCGAAGCGATCATCGAACTCGGCAACATCCAGCGCGCGCGCAAGGATTTTGCCGGCTGCGCTGATACCTATGGCAAAGCTATCGCCACCGTTCCGAACCCGGACAAGTCGAATTGGGTTTTGTTTTACTTCCGCGGCATCTGCTACGAGCGCTCGCACCAGTGGCCGGGCGCCGAAGCCGATATGAAGAAGGCGCTGGAACTGTTTCCCGACCAGCCGCTCGTTCTCAACTATCTCGGCTATTCGTGGGTCGACCAGGGCGTCCATCTCGACGAAGGCATGGACATGATCCGCAAGGCCGTCGAGCAGCGGCCGGATGACGGTTACATCGTCGATTCGCTGGGCTGGGCCTATTTCAAAACCGGCAATTACGAGGAGGCGGTGAAGAATCTCGAACGTGCCGTCGAGCTCAAGCCGGAAGATCCGACCATCAATGATCATCTCGGCGACGCCTATTGGCGCGTCGGCCGGATGCTGGAAGCGCACTTCCAGTGGTCGCATGCGAAGGATCTCAATCCGGAGCCGGAAGATTTGCCGAAGATAGAGGCCAAGCTCAAAGACGGACTGCCGTCCGATACGTCTTCTGCAGCCGACGCCGGCAAGGCGGCTTCGCCGGCTGATGCGGACAAGGCGAATTCCGCGGCCGACGCAGACAAGGCGAAGAAAACCGGCAACGGCGGGTAAGCCGCTGCCTTGCCCGCTCCGCTCGTTGAAAACGCGCCGGCCAAGGTCAATCTGACGCTGCGGGTGTTCGGCCGGCGTCCGGATGGCTATCACGAGATTGAAAGCCTGGTCGTCTTCGCCGGCCTTGGCGATCGCCTGACCTTTACGCCGGGCGGCAAGCTCAGTCTTACATCGGCCGGGCCACAGGCCATGCATGCGGGCTCGGACGCCGACAATCTCGTGCTCAAGGCGGCGAGCGAGCTTGCCGCGCGGATCCCCGGCATCGCGCTTGGCGCTTTCCATCTGGAGAAAAACCTGCCGGTTGCGGCCGGGGTCGGCGGCGGATCGGCCGATGCGGCTGCCGCGCTGCGGCTTCTGGCCCCGGCCAACGGTCTTGCCTCCGGCGATCCTCGCCTTTACGCCGCCGCGCGCGCCACCGGCGCGGACGTGCCGGTCTGTCTGGAATCGCGCTCGCGGCTGATGCGCGGCATCGGCGAAATCCTTTCGGCGCCGCTTGATCTGCCGCCGCTTGCGGCGGTTCTCGTCAATCCCGGTGTCGCGCTCGCGACCAAGCTCGTCTTTGCCGGCTGGAAACCAGTGGGCGAGCCGGCGGCGGTGCTCGATCTTGCGGCGGTGGCGAAAATGAAGACTTCGGAGCGGCTTTTGGAGGTTCTGGCGAAGCAGGCGAACGATCTTGAAACCGCGGCGATCGCACTTGCGCCGGCGATCGCGGAAGTGCTCGCGGCGCTACGCGGGCTCGCCGGGTGCCGGCTGGCGCGCATGTCGGGCTCGGGTTCGACGTGCTTTGGTTTGTTTTCTTCGGCGGGCGAAGCGGCAATGGCGGCGGAAACGCTAAGCAGGAAGCGTTCACACTGGTTGGTGCGCGCGACCGAACTCGGTGGAGCCGGCTAGGCCGAAATCTCAAAACCGAAACAGAAACCTGAACGGCTGCCAGCCGCCCGTATAGCGGCTCTGCGTCGCAGCGGTGTTCGCGGCTCCGATGCTGGCGAAACTGATGGTGCGGGCCGAGGTCATGCCGCCCATGGCGGTGACTGGCCCGGCCGATGGCCGTCGAGCCGTTTCGGCGGCGCTGACAAAGTCGTGCCAGATGGACGCCGGCAGGCTGCCGCCGGTAACGCTATTCATGGGCGTATTGTCGTCGTTGCCGGTCCAGACGCCGACGACGAGATCGGACGTGAAACCGACAAACCATGCGTCGTGATAGTCCTCCGACGTCCCGGTCTTGCCGCCAACTGGTTGATCCAGCCGTGCCGCTGTGCCGGTGCCCTCGCGCACTACGCTCGACAGCAGGTCGAGCATCTCGGCGTGGACGGTTGCACTGTCGGTGGCCGAAAGCTCGGGCGCCGGCCTGGTGTACACGGTCTGACTATCCTTGCTGATCTCGCGCAGGGCATAGCCGTCGATATTGGTGGTGTTGGTGGCAATAGCCGCGAAGGCGCGCGTCATTTCAAGGGGAGTGACCGCGCCTGAACCAAGCGCAACGCTGGGTACCGCCGGCAAATCCGACCGGACGCCAAGCTGTCTGGCGGTATCGATCACGCTTTGAATGCCGACGGACTGCGCCAGCTGCACCGCTACGCTGTTGAGCGAGTGGGCGAAGGCCGTGCGCAGGGTCACCGGCCCAAAGAAGTGGTCGCCGTAGTTATCCGGCTCCCAATCGCCGATGTTGACCGGTTGGTCGACGATGACTGAGTCCGGCGTATAGCCCTTTCGCATGGCGGTCAGGTAAACGAAGGCTTTGAACAGCGAACCCGGTTGTCGCCGCGCCTGGGTGACGCGATTGAATTGGCTGTCGGTGTAGTCGCGCCCGCCGACCATGGCGACAATTGCGCCATCGGGGGTCATGGCGACGAGCGCGGCCTGGTGGACATTCTTGGCTTTCTCGGCCGCCGCCAGCCGCTTCGCAATTACGGTCTCGGCGATCCGCTGCAGCTCAGGATCGAGCGTGGTGCGGATTGTGAGATCCTCGGTGCTTGGACCGATCCGGGATTTGGCTTCGTTTGCCGCCGTATCGAGAAAGTAGCTGCTGCCCGGCAGAGCTTCGGGAGGCGCGCGCAACACCGCGGGTTGCTGCCGCGCGTCATCGGCTTGTTGCTGGGTAATGGCGCCGTTCGTCACCATGGCGTCGAGAACGACGGCGGCCCGCTGTTGAGCGCCCGCCGGATTGCGGTCCGGCTCAAGCTCCGACGGCGCTTTGATGAGACCTGCGAGCATTGCCGCCTCGCTGAGCGACAGCTGTTGCGCGCTCTTGCCGAAGTAGCGCTGCGCCGCCGAATCGGCGCCATAGGCGCCATCGCCGAAATAGGCGGTATTGAGATAGTCCGCGAGAATCTCATTTTTCGACCAGGCAAGATCGAGCCACTCCGCAAGGAGCGCTTCCTGCACCTTGCGCCTGAGCGTACGGTCCGGGGAGAGATAAAGCCGGCGCGCCAATTGCTGGGTAATGGTACTACCGCCTTCGAGCCGGCGGCCGGTGAGGTCGTGCCACGCGGCGCGCGTTATCGCCCGCAGATCGATGCCGCCATGTTGGTAGAACCGCCGGTCCTCGACCGCTGTCACCGCGCTGGCGAGGAGCGTCGGTATCCGCTCGGCGGCGATGCCTTGGCCTTTGAGGATGCCTCGCATCGCGAACGGCCGGCCGTCATCGGCTTCGAACACCATCGCGCTGGGCGCAGGCAGGATCGACGAAGCGCCAGCCAATGGAATCGTGGCGATGCAGTAAGCGAGGTACGCCGCCGGCAGGAGTGCGAGGACAGCGGCCAATAAAAGTCCGCACCGGTGCCGAAGCGACGCCTGGAGCATATTTTGCAGGCCGGCGTCGCTTTTCATCTGCAATTTCAGTCGCGAAAATGCATTACCCAAGCGAGCGATCCGATCGCGCGCGGCAATGACGCTGCGATCGGCCAGCACTTTTACGAGTACGGAAGCCGGGAGGGCCTTGAGAATCGGCGAATACGGGGCGTCCGGGAGAGGCTCGGCCTGCGAATCGCCGCCGATTTCGTGCTGAGGCAGTTCGCGGGATTGCATCGTATCGGCCCAAATTGCCCCGGATCGCCCGATACAACGCCTGCGCGGCGCGCGAGTTCCTCGCGCGGCGGCCGGCAAACTCCTTAACAATCAGGGGAAAATTAACGCGCGGCTAATGGGTGCGCGCGATACAGAAATCGACGGTCTCGGCGAGCGCCGATTTCATCTTCGAGTCGGGAAATAGAGCGAGCGCGTCGCGGGCAATGGTGCCGTAGTGGTGGGCGCGGCCGATCGTGTCCTCCAGCGCGCGATGCTTGACCATCAGCCCGATGGCATGATCGAGGTCGGCATCTTTCGTTTCGCCCCGCTCCAGCGTACGCCGCCAGAACTCGCGTTCGTCATCACTGCCGCGGCGGAACGCCAGCACGACCGGCAGCGTGATCTTGCCCTCGCGGAAATCGTCGCCGATGTTCTTGCCGAGCCGCGATGCGGCGCCGCCATAATCGAGAGCGTCGTCGATGAGCTGGAATGTGATGCCGAGATTCATGCCGAACGAGCGGCTCGCGGCTTGCTCGGCCTTTTGTCGCGCCGACAGCGCAGGACCGACCTCGCAAGCCGCCGCGAACAATTCGGCGGTCTTGGCGCGAATGACCGCGATGTATTCATCCTCGGTCGTCGCGGTGTTCTTGGCGGCGGCGAGCTGCATCACCTCGCCTTCGGCGATCACCGCGGCGGCGGCGGAGAGAATCTCAAGCGCTTTGAGGCTGCCGACCTCGACCATCATCTTGAAAGCCTGGCCGAGCAGGAAATCGCCGACCAGAACGCTCGCTTCGTTGCCCCACAGCATGCGCGCCGCCATGCGGCCGCGCCGCAGTTCGCTTTCGTCGACCACGTCGTCATGCAGCAGCGTCGCGGTGTGCATGAACTCGACAGCGGCGGCGAGTTTGATATGGCCATCGCCGGCATAGCCGGCGAGGCGCGCCAGAGCGAGCGTGAGCATCGGGCGCAGCCGCTTGCCGCCGGAATTGATGAGGTGGTTCGCCACCTCCGGGATCATCGTCACCTCGGAGCCGGTACGCGAGATGATGGTGGCATTGACGCGATCCATGTCGGCGGTGACCAGATCCACCAGCGGGTCGATCGAGGGTTCACGCGGACTTTCGAACGGGACAACAACGGCCACTTGAGGTTACTCCACACACAGGACGGACAAGCATAGAAACGCTATGGTGACGCCGCAAGTATACCGGCATGTATGGCTGCTATCCCGGTCATGCCATACGGGCGAGGGGCGAGCGAGCGCATGTCAATCAACGACCCTGCCGCCAAGGGTAAAGGCATGGATACATCGCGATTGGATTTGGCGATTCTGGTGCCCTGCTACAATGAGGGCCGCGCCATCGCCAAAGTGGTCGCCGATTTCCGCGCGGCGCTGCCCGGCGCAACCGTCTATGTCTATGACAACAATTCCAGCGACAACACCGTCGCTGCCGCAAAAGCGGCGGGCGCCGTGGTTCGGCGCGAGTCCCATCAGGGCAAGGGCCATGTCGTGCGGCGGATGTTCAACGACATCGAGGCCGATATCTACGTCCTGGTCGACGGCGACGCGACCTATGATGCGCCGAGCGCGCCGGGGATGATCGGCAAGCTCATCGAGGATCGCCTCGATATGGTGGTGGCGATGCGCGTCGATCGCGACGAAGCGGCCTATCGTCCCGGCCACCGCGCCGGCAACCGGCTGCTGACCGGATTTGTCGCGCATATATTCGGCCGCGCCTTCAGCGATATCCTCTCCGGTTATCGGGTGTTCTCGCGGCGCTTCGTGAAATCGTTTCCGATTTTGTCGGGTGGCTTTGAAATCGAGACCGAGTTGACCGTTCATGCCCTCGAACTGGAATTGCCGGTGGGCGAGTTGGCGACGCCCTATTATTCGCGCCCGGCCGGCTCGGCGTCGAAACTCTCGACCTGGCAGGACGGCTTTCGCATTCTCTGGACGGTGCTTAAGCTGTACCGGGCCGAGCGGCCGCTCTCGCTGTTCGGCGCCTTCGGCATGGCGCTCATCATCATGTCGATCGGGCTCGCCATCCCGATCGTCATCACTTACGTGCAGGAAGGCATCGTGCCGCGGTTGCCGACCGCGGTGCTTTCGACCGGGCTGATGCTGCTCGGATTTCTTTCAATCGCCTGCGGACTGATCCTCGATACCGTCACGCGCGGGCGGCGCGAGGCGAAACTCATCGCCTATCTCGCCTTGCGAGCGCCAGGCGAGGAACGGCGGCGGAGCTAAATAGCGGAGGCAAGGATTGCGCGAACTCGTCCGCACCAACGATGCCGTGCTGATCTCGGCGATCGAAGCGCTGCTCAAGGGCGCACGCATCAAGCATATGGTGGTCGATCAGAATATGAGCGTGCTGGAAGGCTCGATCGGCATTTTTCCGCGACGCATCCTGGTTGAGGAAGACGATGCCGACGTCGCGCGGGAGTTGCTCGAGGACGCGGGCTTCGGCAGCGAACTTCGTCCCGATGCTGGTTGATCCCGGCGAAGTCAGCGAAGATGCCGCGCTCGGCGGCAGGCTGGTTCTGCGCCAACCGGTGCGCGGTCATCGTTTCGGACACGACTCGATCCTGCTTGCCGCGGCAACGCCGGCGCGGCCCGGCGAAGAGGCGATCGAGCTTGGCGCCGGCGTCGGCGCGGCCGGGCTGGCGCTGGCGCGCCGCGTCGACAGGCTTGCCGTCACGCTCGTCGAAATCGATCCTAAGCTCGCCGCGCTCGCGGGCGACAATGCAGCGCGCAATGGTCTTGCCGATCGCGTGCGCGCGGTTCGTCTCGATGTTGCCGCGCAGGCGGCTGCGTTCGCCGCCGCCGAGATCGGTTCGGCGGATCATGTGTTGATGAATCCGCCGTTCAATCCGCCGCATAACCCGTCGCCCGATCAGGCCCGCAGCCTGGCGCGCACCGCCTCGGCGCAGACGCTTGAGCAATGGTTGGGCACGGCGGCGCGGCTTGTTCGCTCGTCAGGCGCGATCACGCTGATCTGGCGCGCGGACGGACTGGGCGACGTGCTGGCCGCGCTCGCAACCGGCTTCGGCGCGCTGTCGGTCATACCGATCCATCCAAAGCCGAACGCAGGCGCGATCCGTGTCCTGGTCCACGCCGCCAGGCAAAGAAGCGGCCCGCTCAAAGTCCTGCCGGGCCTTGTCCTCGTCGATGCCGACGGCAAGCCAACCGCCGAAGCCGAAGCCGTATTGCGCGACGGCGCCGCGCTGTCTTTGACCAGGGGTTGATACTGAAAAACAGATTTGGGGCCGACCGATACCAGAATTAATACGGGAACTTACAGGCCAATTCTGCCCAGCCGTTAGGCATCACGCTGGCAAGGATTCGGGCGGCGCGGCGGTGCTTTTCTTCGGTTCGCTGCGAAGAGGAATAAAGGAAAGACCAACAAAAACGCTGATAATCATCAAGAGGAAGTAGATCTTCATCGTCACTTTTCGCCTCCGCCATTGTTTATGGCACTGACAGTGCAAGCAAAAAGCGTTCCATCCATTAACAAAGCGTTACTTGATGGTTAACGCGGCCTCTCCTATGAGATTTTTATGACCGATCCGTTGACCGGGGAGCACGTCCGAAACTTTTTCCGCCGGGGCGCCGCGGCGCTGACCCCGCTCATCCCCAGCCGTTTTCGCCGCGACGCGCCAGTGGTGCCGGTGGTGCGGCTTACCGGCGTGGTCGGATTTTCGACGCCGCTACGGCCGGGTCTGAGCCTCGCCGGCGTCGCCCGCGCGCTCGATCGCGCCTTTGGTATGCGCAACGCATCGGCGGTCGCGATCAGTATCAATTCGCCGGGCGGGTCCGCGGTGCAATCGCACCTTATCTTCCGCCGCATCCGCGAACTGGCGGAGGAGAAAAAACGTCAGGTAATCGCTTTCGTCGAAGATGCCGGCGCCTCGGGCGGCTACATGATCGCCTGCGCAGCGGACGAGATCGTCGCCGATCCGAGTTCGATCGTCGGATCGATCGGGGTGGTCGGCGGCACGTTCGGCTTCGACAAGCTGCTTGCCAAGGTCGGCGTCGACCGCCGGCTCTATACGTCGGGTGAGCACAAAGCGATGCTCGATCCGTTCCTGCCGGAGAACGAAGACGACGTCGAACGGCTGAAGAAGCTGCAACGCGAAATTCACGACGATTTCATAGCGCTGGTAAAATCGCGCCGCGGCGGCAAGCTCAACGGCCCGGAAGCCGAGTTGTTTTCAGGCGCGTACTGGACCGGCCGGCGGGCGCTGGAACTCGGTTTGATCGACGCCGTCGGCGATTTACGCAGCGTTCTGCGCGAACAATTCGGCGATAAGGTCGTTACCCCCGTTGTTGCCGCCGACCGCGGCCTATTGGGGCGCCGCCTTTTCGGCCGCAATGAAGCCCCGCAGGGGCAGTTCGGTTTCGTCGAGGACGTGATTTCGACGCTTGAAGCGCGCGCGATCTGGGCGCGTTATGGGTTGTAATTCCAGAGCCAGAGCATGATCCCGAAAAGGTGGCTGCCGGTTTTCGGACCGATCGTGCTCAAAAGATAAATCGGAGAACGGTCATGCCGCCGCTTATCGTTTTTGCGCTTGGAGTCATGGGAGCGGCGGTCTTTGTCCGCTGGTGCGCCAAGGAAGTGCACCGGGTCAATTCCGAACTCGATGACGTGCGTGCCAATGCATCCGTCGAGCCGCTCGACCGCGATGCAATGCCGAAATTAAAACCCGACCCGAAGACCGGCGAATATCGGCCGGGGTAGGGGCTCTGGTCATTCCGGGGCCGAGCGAAGCGAGGAGCCCGGAATCCATATTCGCCGACCTGTGATTATGGATTCCGGACTTGCCGCTTTGGCAATCGGGAATGACAGCTACGGTGTTTCCTTGATGTTGTTTTCCTGAACGACGCGGCCCCATTTGTCATATTCGGCCTTCATGAAGGTGGCCAGCGATTCCGGTGTGCCGCCAACCGGCGTTGCACCGGTTTTGACGAGCTTGTCGTGCACTTGCGGATCGTTGAGCGCATCGTTGACGGCTTTGTTGAGCTTGGCGATGACAGCGGGCGGCGTCTTTGCCGGCGCCAACAGCGCGTACCAGTTCGAGCCGTTGGTGTTCGGATAGCCCTGCTCGGCAAATGTCGGGACGTCCGGCAGGACGGCATCGCGCTTGTCCGACGCCACGCCGAGCGGGAGGAGCGCGCCGGCCTGGATTTGCGCGATCAGCACCGGCATGTCGGCGACGAGCACCTCGACTTGGCCACCGAGAAGATCGGTAAGCGCCGGCGCCGCGCCGCGATAGGGCACGTGCAGGAATTGCACGCCCGCCGACTTATCAAGCAGGATCTGGGTGAGATGCGGCGGCGAGCCGATGCCGGTCGACGCGAATGAAATCGTTCCGGGCTTTTCCTTGGCCAGCGCGACGAGTTCCTTGACTGTCTTGATCCCTAATTTCGGCGTGACGACCAGCACCTCGGTGACCTTGGTGACAAGGGCGACCGGGGCGAAATCGCGCAATGCATCGTACGGCATATCCGGCATGATGTGCGGCGACACCGTCACCGCGCCAGCGGTGGTGAGAAACAGCGAATAGCCGTCGGGATCGGATTTGGCGATATCGCCGCCGCCAAGCGTGCCGTTCGCGCCCGGTTTGTTGTCGATATAGACACGCTGGCCAAGCTCCGCGGTCATCTTGTCGGCGACCAGGCGGCCGACGAAATCGGTCGGGCCGCCCGGCGGAAACGCGACGACGATGCGAACCGGACGGCTGGGAAAATCCTGCGCTTGCGCCAATTGCGCCGTCGCCGGCATGGCCAGGGCGGCGACCGCCAGCAGCATTATTCGAACCTTGCGCACAATTTCCTCCGCTTTGCGGCATCAAAGATCGGGAATCAGCTATCAGGCTGAGCTATCGTTCCGCTGCCCGACCGTCGATCCCGATTGCCGATCCAGCTTGACCTGACCGAGGCGTTCTACCAACAACGGCTCATGAAGCAAGCGCCGACCGAAGCTTTGCCGCCGTACATGCGCCCGGAGCACTCGTTCCAGGGCCTCATCCTTGCTTTGCAGCGTTATTGGGCGGACCACGGCTGCGTCATTTTGCAGCCCTATGACATGGAAGTCGGCGCCGGCACTTTTCATCCGGCGACGACGTTGCGCGCGCTCGGTCCGAAGCCGTGGCGTGCCGTCTATGTGCAGCCGTCGCGCCGGCCCAAGGACGGCCGTTACGGCGAGAATCCCAACCGCTTGCAGCACTATTATCAGCTGCAAGTGATCCTCAAACCGTCACCGGACGATTTGCAGGAGCTTTATCTGCAATCGCTTTATGGGATCGGCATCGATCCGAAGCTGCACGACATCCGCTTCGTCGAGGACGACTGGGAAAGCCCGACGCTCGGCGCCTGGGGGCTCGGCTGGGAATGCTGGTGCGACGGCATGGAGGTTTCGCAGTTCACCTATTTCCAGCAGGTCGCCGGTTTCGAATGCGCGCCAGTTTCGGGCGAGCTGACTTACGGCCTCGAACGGCTGGCGATGTATGTGCAGGGCGTCGAGAATGTGTTCGAGCTGAATTTCAACGGCCGCGACGGCGCCGAGCGCGTGCGCTACGGCGACGTGTTCCTGCAGGCCGAGCAGGAATATTCGCGGCACAATTTCGAATATGCCGATACCGTCATGCTGTTCGAGCAGTTCCGCATGGCGGAGGCGGCGTGCCAAAAATATCTCGAGGCCGGTTGGGAAGCCGGCGGCGACGGAGCCGGCGATCGCGGCCGGCATCTGATGGCGCTGCCGGCTTACGACCAGTGCATCAAGGCGAGCCACGTGTTCAATCTGCTCGACGCGCGCGGCGTGATCTCGGTGACGGAGCGGCAGAGCTACATCTTAAGGGTGCGCGAGCTGGCCAAAGCGTGCGGCGCGGCGTGGCTCGCGACCGAAGGCGGAGGGAAAGCACTATGAGCGGCGTACGTGAAATCGGCGGCCGGAAACCGATCCCGATCAATGTCGAGGCCGGCAAGAGCTATTGGTGGTGCGCCTGCGGGCGCTCGAAGTCGCAGCCGTTCTGCGACGGCTCGCACAAGGGCACCGAATTCCGGCCGCAGGAATGGAAGGCGGAAACCAGCGAAGAGGTGTGGTTCTGCGCCTGCAAGCGCTCCGCGCACGAGCCGTTATGCGACGGCAGTCATAAAGCCCTATAAACGCGGCGCGAACAATGCCTGATCTTCTCCTCGAACTATTCTCCGAAGAAATCCCGGCGCGGATGCAGGCGCGGGCGGCGGAGGATTTGCGCAAAGGGGTCACCGACCGGCTGGTTGCGGCCGGGCTCGTCTATGAGGGCGCCAAGGCGTTCGTGACGCCGCGGCGGCTCGCGCTTGCCGTGCACGGCGTGCCGGTGCGCCAGCCCGACATCCGCGAGGAGAAGAAAGGCCCGCGCGTCGGCGCGCCGGACAACGCCATCGCCGGATTCTTGAAAGCCGCCGGGCTGAAGTCGATCGTCGCGGCGAAAGTGCAGCCCGACAAGAAGGGCGACTTTTATGTCGCGCTGATCGAGAAACCGGGCCGTGCCGCGCTCGACGTGATGGCGGAAATTCTGCCCGAGGTGATCAAAAGCTTTCCGTGGCCGAAATCGATGCGCTGGGGCGCGGCGTCAGCGCAGGCTGGCGCGCTCACTTGGGTACGGCCGCTGCACGCCATCGTCGCCACTTTCGGGCCGGAGACCGAGGACCCGGATATCGTGCCGTTCACTATCGGCGGCATTGCCGCAGGCAACGAGACCCGCGGCCATCGTTTTCTCGCGCCGGAAAAATTCACCGTGCGGCGGCTCGCCGACTATCAGCAAAAGCTCGACAAAGCGAAGGTCGTGCTCGATGCAGAGCGGCGCAAAAACATCATTCTGACCGAGGCAAAGCAGCTTGCCTTCGCTCAAGGGCTGGAACTGGTCGCCGACGACGGGCTCCTCAACGAAGTCACTGGCCTCGTCGAATGGCCGGTGGTGCTGATTGGCTCGTTCGACCAAACGTTTTTGCAAATCCCGGAAGAGGTCATCCGGGCCACCATCCGAAACAACCAGAAATGCTTTGTGCTGCGCGACACCGCGCATGCCAGACTGGTCGACAAATTCCTGCTCGTTGCCAATCTCGAAGCCGAGGACGGCGGCAAAGCCATCGTCGCCGGCAACGAGCGCGTCATCCGCGCCCGGCTGTCGGATGCGAAGTTTTTCTACGAGACCGATCTCAAGACAAAACTCGAAGATCACCTGCCGAAGTTCAAGCACATCGTGTTCCACGAGAAGCTGGGCACGCAGGCCGAGCGCATCGAACGCATTGTGCGATTGGCCGCGGAACTGGCGCCGCTGGTCGGCACCGACTCTGCTCAAGCAAAACGCGCGGCGCGGCTGTGCAAGGCGGATTTGCTCACCGAAATGGTCGGCGAATTCCCCGAGCTGCAGGGCACGATGGGGAAATATTACGCCGAGGAGCAGGGCGAGGACGAAGCGGTCGCCCATGCCTGCGAGGATCACTACAGGCCGAAAGGGCCTGATGATCTGGTGCCGTCCGATCCGGTGTCCGTCGCCGTGGCGCTGGCGGACAAGCTCGACACTTTAGCTGGCTTTTGGGCCGTCAACGAAAAGCCAACGGGAAGCAAAGACCCGTTCGCGCTCCGCCGCGCAGCGCTTGGAGTCATCAGGATCGTTCTCGATGATGCAATTCGGCTTCGATTAATTCCAGTTATTGAATTCGCGATTGCGGCTCTGCTGGAAACCGGGACGCGGCACGGCTTGATGGACAGTCGACTTGTGCCGGGCGACCTTCTCGCCTTCTTTGCCGACCGCCTGAAAGTCCAGCTCCGCGAACAAGGCGCGCGGCACGATCTTGTCGATGCAGTTTTTGCTCTCGAAGGCCAGGACGATCTTCTCCTCATCGTCCGTCGCGTCGAGGCGCTGGGAAAATTTCTGGATACCGATGACGGCAAGAACCTGCTCGCCGGCTATAAGCGCGCAACCAACATCATTCGCATCGAGGAGAAGAAGGACAACAGGCACTATACCGGCGCGCCAGAGGCCAAGCTCTACAACCAGGTCGAGGAGAAGGCGTTGGCGCAGGTGATCGATGCTGCCAGGGCTGAGGCGACACGCGCGGTCGAAAAAGAAGATTTCGCCGCCGCCATGACCGCCATGGCGAAGCTGCGACCGAGTGTGGACGCCTTCTTCGACAAGGTCACGGTGAATGTCGAGGATAAGCTGCTGCGCGAAAATCGCCTGAAACTGCTCAACGAAATCCGCGCCGCCACTCGCGCCGTGGCCGATTTTTCCAAGATCGAGGGGTGAACGATTACCTCTCCCCGCGGCGCGGGGAGAGGTCGAGCGAAGCGAGGGTGAGGGGGCCTCGCCGCGATTCTGAGCGCGGCAATCTTGAGTCCAGCGGCGAGGCCCCTCATCCCGACCTTCTCCCCGCGCGCGGGGAGAAGGAGACTGGAATCGGCCGCTTTTGTCGCATAGAACCGAACGGCGTCTCGTGCGTTTAAGTCTCGTCCATTCCGGCCGCGCTGTTTTGCGCTCGCCAAAATCCATTCCAACCTTGAGGAAAAACCATGGTTATCACCGCCGCCCATGTCACGCCGCTGGTCGCGCTCATCGCCGGCATCCTCATTCTCATCATGCCGCGACTTTTGAACCTTGTCGTCGCGATCTACCTCATTATTGTCGGACTGATGGGGCTCAATGCCATCTATCATTGGGTACAATAGCCGCGCCTCATCGCGCGGGTTGCTTCGCATGTCGGGAATTGTAATCACTAGGCCGGGTTCACTCACACGCATGGTCCCACACACGGTCCAATGGCCAAATCGCGCTCAAAAATCTTCCGACGGTCGGTCAAGAAATCGCCGGCGGTGAAAACAGCGGCCAAAACCAAGGCGGAATCCAGCGCCGGGCCCAAGACCAAGGGCAAGTGGGTCTATGCGTTCGGCGGCGGCAAAGCCGCCGGCCGCGCGTCGATGCGCAACCTGCTTGGCGGCAAGGGCGCGGGTCTTGCCGAGATGGCCTCACTCGGCCTGCCGGTGCCGCCCGGCTTTACCATCACCACCGAGGTCTGCACCTATTTCTACGACCACGGCAAAACCTATCCCAAAACCCTGAAAGCCCAGGTCGAGGCCGCGCTCGCCGACGTCGGCCGCATCGCCGGAAAAAAATTCGACGGCGGCGAAAATCCGCTGCTGGTTTCGGTGCGCTCCGGCGGCCGCGCCTCGATGCCGGGCATGATGGATACGGTGCTCAATCTCGGGCTCAACGACGAAACGGTCAAAGCGCTCGCGGAAAAATCCCGCGACCGCCGCTTCGCCCTGGACAGCTACCGGCGCTTCATCACCATGTATTCCGACGTGGTGCTCGGCATCGCGCATCATCATTTCGAGGAAATCCTCGACGATCACAAGGACCGCCACGGCTACACGCTCGATACCGATCTCGATGCCGAGGATCTGGATCAGCTCGTCACCCGCTACAAGCAACGCGTCGAGGAAGAAACCGGCAAGCCGTTTCCGCAGGACCCGCACAAGCAATTGTGGGGTGCGATCGGCGCCGTGTTCGGCTCGTGGATGAACCAGCGCGCCATCACCTATCGGCGCCTGCACGGCATTCCGGAAAGCTGGGGCACCGCGGTCAATGTGCAGGCCATGGTGTTCGGCAATATGGGCGATACTTCGGCCACCGGCGTCGCCTTCACCCGCAATCCGTCGACCGGCGAGAAAAAGCTCTACGGCGAGTTCTTGATCAACGCCCAGGGGGAAGACGTGGTCGCCGGTATCCGCACGCCGCAGGAGATCACCGAAGCCGCGCGCAAGGCGGCCGGCGCCACGAAGCCGTCGATGGAGGCGGCGCTGCCCGACGCCTTTGCCGAGCTCAAGCGTATCCATACCGCGCTGGAAAAGCATTATCGCGATATGCAGGATCTCGAATTCACGGTCGAACAGGGCACGCTGTGGATGCTGCAGACGCGCAGCGGCAAGCGCACCGCGCAGGCGGCGTTGCGCATCGCCGTCGAATTGGCGCAGGAAAAGCTGATAACGAAACAGGAGGCGGTGTCGCGCGTCGATCCCGGCGCGCTCGATCAGCTCCTGCACCCGACCATCGATCCGAAAGCCGAGCGCAAGGTGATTGCCACCGGCCTGCCGGCGTCGCCCGGCGCCGCCTGCGGCGAGATCGTGTTTTCCTCGGAAGAGGCAGAGCTGCTCAAGAGCCAGGGCCGCAAGGTGATCCTGGTGCGGGTGGAGACCTCGCCGGAGGATATTCACGGCATGCACGCCGCCGAAGGCATTTTGACCACTCGCGGCGGCATGACCTCGCATGCGGCGGTGGTCGCGCGCGGTATGGGCAAGCCATGCGTTTCCGGCGCCGGCTCGCTGCGCGTCGATTACCGCGCGCAGACCATGACCGCCGGCGGCACCACGCTCAAGAAAGGCGATACGCTGACGATCGACGGCGCGGCCGGCCAGGTGCTAGCCGGCAGAGTGGCGATGCTCGAACCGGCACTGGCCGGCGAATTCGCCACTGTGATGAAATGGGCGGACGATTTCCGCAAATTGAAGGTGCGCGCCAATGCGGACACACCAGCCGATGCCCGCGCCGCGATGAAATTCGGCGCCGAGGGCATCGGGCTGTGCCGCACCGAGCATATGTTTTTCGACGAGGACCGCATCCGCGCCATGCGCGAGATGATTTTGGCGGGCGACGAAAAATCCCGCCGCGCCGCGCTGGACAAGCTGTTGCCGATGCAGCGCGCCGATTTCGTCGATCTGTTCAAGATCATGGGCGGCTTGCCGGTGACGATCCGGCTGCTGGATCCGCCGCTGCACGAATTCCTGCCGCACAGCGAGAAGGAAATTGCCGAAGTCGCGACGGCGATGGGCGCCGATCCGCAAAAACTCGCGGATCGCGCCAGGGAATTGCACGAGTTCAATCCGATGCTCGGGTTTCGCGGCTGCCGCCTCGCCATCGCGTATCCGGAAATCGCCGAGATGCAGGCGCGCGCGATCTTTGAAGCCGCCGCCGCCGCCGGCCGCGACACCGGCAAACCGGTGGCGCCGGAAATCATGGTTCCGCTCATCGCCACCAAGATCGAGTTCGATCTAGTCAAGGAACGCATCGACGCCATGGCGAAAAAGGTTGCCGCGGAAACCGGCAGCAAGCTGAAATATCAGGTCGGCACCATGATCGAACTGCCGCGCGCCGCGCTCAAAGCCGGCGAAATCGCCGAAACCGCGGAATTCTTCTCATTCGGCACCAACGACCTCACCCAAACCGCCTTCGGCATCAGCCGCGACGATGCGGCGAGCTTTTTGGGCATCTACACGGCGAAGGGCATTCTGCCGGCCGACCCGTTCGTGTCGATCGACCGCGACGGCGTGGGCGAACTCATTCGCATCGCTACCGAACGTGGCCGCAGGGTCCGCAAAAATCTCAAGCTCGGCATTTGCGGCGAACATGGCGGCGATCCCGCTTCGGTTGCGTTCTGCCACGAAATCGAGCTCGATTATGTATCGTGTTCGCCGTTTCGCGTGCCGATCGCCCGGCTCGCCGCGGCGCAAGCCGCGCTCGGCAAGGGCGCGGCCGTCGACGCCTAGCCGGAACTGCAAAGTTCCATTCGCCTATTTTGTTTGTGGTTAATCAAATCGCAACGCCGCGCCCGCAAAGCGCGTTCGTGCGGAATTTTCAAAACACTTTCGCAAGCATGTTGGCGATCGGCGCGCGCAAAACGAGCGGGCCTTGGCGCGATTAACGCCTTCGCAACGTTAACTCGACAATAAATCAAACCGTCGAATTCGCGCCACTGCGGTGGCTCTTCCTAAACCTTGGGTACGCGTTGCGTCGCGTGTTGGCGTGAGGGGTAATGGTTGCGTCGCGTGTTCGCGTAATAGGCGCGCATTGTCCTGCGCGCTTCTGGCTCAGCGCCTGCTGCGCCGCCTTGATGCCGACCTCGATCGGGTATCAGGATCTCGCCGCTCTCATCGCGCATGGGCCGGGCGCGCCGGCAAGCGCCTTCGCGCATATGATCGCTTCGCCGCTCGGCACTATCGAACCCGCGACATTCAGCTATTCGCGTCCGATCGGCACCGCCATTCCCGAGCCGCTCGGCTATTTTCAGACGGTGAATTTCGATTCGCGCTCGCTCGATGCGTATTCGTGGAAGGTCGACGAGCCGATGACCGCCCGGCCGGCGCGACAGATCGAATATCCTGCTGTCAATCGCGAGCATAAGGGCGACCGGCTGCCGGCGAGCAATCTGTCGCCCGCGCCGGCGGCGCAACCGGCGAGTCTGCCGCAGCTGCAGCCGATCGGCGCGCCGGTTTCGGCGGCGCCGGTGGCGCCAGCCACGCCCGCGGCGCCGGCGAATATGGAACAGCATGTCGAAACGCCAGATGCAGCGCCGCCGGCTGCGCAAATGGATGCGCACGAGGACGAAGCGGCGGCTTGGGGGCCACGCGGCGTACCCGATGACGACGCCGTGCTGGCCGACAAGCCGCCGGAAATTCCTGCGCCCGGCGATGCCGATGCCAATGGGGCGCCGGGCAGCCTCTATCAATTGTCGTTCCTTGACGGCGGCGACGCCGACCGCAGCGCGGCGGTCTATTTCGGCAACGGCAGCCTGGGTTCGCCCGCCGGCCTGCAAAGCTGGGCGCCGGGCGCGGAGCCGATCCTGGTGGCGCCGGTCGAGGAGCCCGGCGTGCAACTCTCGGCGCTCGAAGGGCCCGAGCCGGATACCAGCGCCGGCGAGACGATCACCGGCAAGGACAACAGCCGGGTGCTAAGTCCCGCGCAGCAACTCGGGCTCGAAGGCAAGCCGCGCGCGAAGGCCGAGAAATGTCTCGCCGACGCGGTCTATTTCGAGGCGCGCGGCGAGCCGTTCAAAGGCCAGCAGGCCGTCGCGCAGGTGGTGATGAACCGCGTGTTCTCCGGGGTTTACCCGAACGACGTCTGTGGCGTCGTCTATCAGAACGCCGGACGGCATCTGGCCTGTCAGTTCACCTTCGCCTGCGAAGGCAAGGATCTCAATCGGATCGAAGAGCCCGATATGTGGGAGCAGGCCAAGCTGATCTCCACAGACATGCTCGATGGCAAGATCTGGCTGGCCGAAGTCGGCCACGCTACGCACTATCATGCTTACTGGGTGCACCCGAGCTGGGTGCACGAAATGGCGCGGCTTTATCACCTCGGCGTCCATACATTTTATCGTCCGCTCAATTGGGGCAACGGCGACGACGAACCGGTCTGGGGCAACGGGCCGGCCATGGTCGGCGTGCGGCTCGATCCCGAGGTTTTGAGCGAAAGTCCCGAACCCGCGCCGGCGAATCCGGGAGTGCTGAAAGGTCCGCAGGCTTCGGCAATGCCGGCGACGGATTCCGATAAGACCGCGGCTACCGCGAAATTATAGCTATCGTCCTGAGGCGGCTAACGCTACATCTCGATATCCAGCCCGACGTCCAGATTGCGCACCGAATGGGTAAGCGCGCCTGACGAGAGGTAATCGACGCCAGTTTCGGCGATGGCCGCCGCCGTGTCGAGCGTGATGCCGCCCGACGCTTCGATGACAAGACGGCCGGCGACCAGGGCGACCGCTTTGCGCATGGATGCCAGATCGAAATTGTCGATCATGACGACATCGGCCAAGCCGACATCGAGCACGTCGCGGAGCTGATCGAGCGAATCGACTTCGATCTCGATCTTCACGAGGTGGCCGGCGGCCTGGTTCGCCCGCTTGAGCACGGCTGCGATGCCGCCGGCGACCGCGATGTGGTTGTCTTTAATCAGTATCGCATCGTCGAGGCCGAAGCGGTGATTGTAGCCGCCGCCGCAGCGCACCGCGTATTTCTCCAACGCCCGCAGCCCCGGCGTGGTCTTGCGGGTGCAGACCACGCGCGCCTTGGTATGGGCGATGCGCCGCGCGAACTCCGCGGTGGCGCTGGCGATACCGGAAAGGTGGCCCAAGAAATTGAGCGCGACACGCTCGGCGCCGAGAATGGCGCGGGCATTGCCGGCAATCTCCATCAGCCTAGCGCCCGCCTCGATCGCGTCGCCATCGCGCGCGTGCGCGGTGATCTCGATGCCGGGCGAGAGCCGGTGGAACGCCGCCACCACAAGGGGGAGGCCCGAGATCACGCCAGCCTCGCGGGCGTTCAGCAGCGCGCGGCCTGCGGTATCTTCCGGCACCGTCGCGGTCGAGGTGATATCGCCGGCGCGGCCTAAATCTTCTTCGAGGGCGCGCGTCACCGCCGCTTCGATCTCGAGCGGCGACAGAAAGGCATCGGAACGCATCAGCGACATCGGTCACCCCGGCTTTGCGAAGGCGGAAAATCATTACCACTGTGACCAATTCCAGCAAACCCATGCGCCTTCCGGCAGCCCAGCCATGCGTAGCCCATTTGGGCCGCAATAATCGTTTGGGCGATTTGGTGCCGCGCTCTATGCTGCACGCCGTTTCGAAGACTTTAAGCGCCGGGGCGACATGAATAAAGATTCCAGTTCTGCCGCGAGCAACGCGGCCCATTCCTGGCGCACGCCGGCCGTGATCATCGGCTCGGGCTGCCTGATCGCGATGATGTCGTTTGGGCCGCGTTCCTCGCTCGGATTTTTCCTCACGCCGCTGTCGAGCGCCAATCATTGGGGCCGCGATGTTTTCGCCTTCGCCCTGGCGTTGCAGAACCTGCTGTGGGGCATCGGCCAGCCGATCGCCGGAATCATCGCCGACCGGTTCGGCACCGCGCGCGTGATATGCGCCGGCGCGCTGATGTATGCAGCCGGTTTGGCGCTGATGGCGCATGCCAATAGCGGGCCAGTCCTCGATATTTCGGCCGGCGTGCTGATCGGCTTCGGCCTGTCCGGTAGCTCGTTCATGGTGCTGTTGGCAGCGTTCGGCAAGCTGTTGCCGCTGACGTGGCGTTCCACCGCGTTTGGCTTTGGCACGGCCGCGGGCTCATTCGGGCAGTTTCTTTATTCGCCCATCGCGGTCGGGTTGATGGACACGTTCGGCTGGCAAAACACGCTCACCGTCTTTGCGGTGAGCATGCTGCTGGTGCTGCCGCTGGCAATGGCGCTGGCAACACCGAGCCATCATGCGGCGAGCATGGAAGTGGCGCCGCAATCGCTGCGGCACGCACTCGCCGAAGCGTTCGCGCATCGCTCTTATCTGCTGCTGGTGCTCGGCTTTTTCACCTGCGGCTTCCAGCTTGCCTTTATCACGGTGCACATGCCCGCTTACCTCATCGACCAGGGCCTGTCCGCCACCGTCGGCGGCTGGACACTGGCGACGATCGGGCTGTTCAACATTGTCGGCTCCGTCGCCGCCGGCTGGCTCGGTGACCGCGTCCCCAAGCGCTACCTGCTGTCATTTATTTATTTCGTCCGCGCTGCGGCGATCTTCGCCTTCATTTCCTTCCCGGTCACGGCGGTGACATGCATCGCCTTCGGTGCGGTCATGGGTCTAATGTGGCTTTCCACCGTACCGCCGACCAACGGCATCATCGCGCTCTTATTCGGCCCACGGTGGCTTGGCACGCTGGCGGGCTTTGCCTTCTTCAGCCATCAGGTCGGCGGTTTTCTCGGCGTCTTGCTCGGCGGCGTGGTGTTCGACCGCACCGGTTCGTACATTCCAGTGTGGTGGCTCGCCATCCTGTTCGGCGTGCTGTCCGCTTTGATCAATCTGCCGATCGTCGAAAAGCCGGTTCCGCGCGTCGCCGCTCTGCCGGCTTGAGCCCTGTCAGGTCATAGGCGCGATGTGCGCCGTTCCTTGAACGGCGGTGCCCGGCCGTGACACATTGGCGCCGGGAGTAACGGCATGGCGGCATTCAAAGCGATCGTGATCGACAAGGCGGAAGCCGGCCAGACGGTGCGGCTCACCGAATTCGACGAAAGCAATCTGATGGACGGCGACGTCACCGTCCGCGTCGAATATTCCACGGTGAATTACAAGGACGGCCTCGCTGTCACTGGCAAAGCTCCGGTGGTACGCCGCTTTCCGATGATCGCCGGAGTGGATTTTGCTGGCACGGTGGAAGCCTCCTCGCATCCGGACTGGAAGGCGGGGGACAAAGTCATCCTCAACGGCTGGGGACTGGGCGAAACCCACTTGGGCGCCTACGCGGAAAAGGCGCGGGTCAAGGGCGACTGGCTGGTGCGGCTGCCCACCACCATCAGCACGCGGGACGCCATGGCGATCGGCACCGCGGGTTATACCGCGATGCTGTCGGTCATGGCGCTGGAGCGCGCCGGTCTCGACCCGGCGCGCGGCCCGATCGTGGTAACCGGCGCCGCGGGCGGCGTCGGTTCGGTTGCGGTCGCGCTCTTGGCCGAGCTCGGCTATCCGGTCATCGCCTCGACCGGCCGCCCGGACGAAGCGGCCTACCTCAAAGGGCTCGGTGCCACCGAGATCATCGAGCGCAAGGAGCTGTCCGGTCCGCCGCGCCCACTAGCCAAGGAGCGCTGGGCCGGCGGCATCGATGCCGTGGGCTCGACGACCCTCGCCAATGTGCTGTCGATGACGCGGTACGGCGGCGCTGTAGCGGCCTGTGGACTCGCGGGCGGAATGGACTTGCCGGGTTCGGTCGCTCCGTTCATTCTACGGGGCATCTCGCTACTCGGCATTGACTCTGTCATGTGTCCGTTGCCGCTGCGGCGGGAGGCTTGGCGCCGTCTCGAGACCGATCTCGACTGGTCGAAGATCGCGGCGATGGTGAGCGAGATCGGGCTGGCAGACGTCATCGCGGCAGGCCAAAGGATCGTAGAGGGCCAGGTGCGCGGGCGCATCGTGGTAAAGATCGGGTAAATCCAGCCGAATTCAGTCATGAAATTCGGCCATCGTGCGGGGGCGGTATGGTAAGGGGACGATTAAGAAATCTTGTTAACATCGCCCTAGGTGGAAAGCTGTCCAGCGTGGAGTCGTCAATGTCGCTGCGCGTTGCCGTTGTCAGTGCGTGTTTGTTGGGAGCCGGCATATTCGGGGTCGGCGCCGCCGTTGCCGAAGATCTGGCGCCGGAACAGGCCAGGGCCTTCGTGGTCGGCAAACTGTTCGCATATAACTGTTTCGAGGGTACCTCGGGCGTGGGCCGCATTTTCCCCGATGGCTCCGTCGTCGGCACGATCAGAATGCGCGGCCAGGGCGAGGCCCGGTTCGCGGCGCTGCCCGCCGGCACGATCAAAGTCGAAGGTACCTCGATGTGCGCGCACCTGTCGGGATTGCCGATCACGCCGTGCTTCCGAGTGCAAAAGCTCGACTACCACAGCTTCCGCGGTTCGCTTTCCGGGCTGGGCTTTGCCTATTGCGACTTTTACCAGCGCAATCCGCGCACGCAGCTCACCACGAACCCGACCGAGCCGCCGAGGGCGACGCCGGTCGCCAATACGCGGCCGGTGCTGCGGCCCGCGATCGAAGAGTGATCGCGGCTCTCTAAATGCTTATTCCAGTTCGAGCCGGAATGGTTTTGCTTCCCCGGCCATGACGCCGCGGCCGATCGTTTCGATCGCCGCGATCATGCGGCCGTCGCGGCCGAGCAGCCGATCGGCCAGCGACACGATGCGGATATTCGGCGTTGCCGTCGGCGAGGCGCGCCGCAGCGCCTGCGCGATGCTGGCCTCATCGCGCTGCGGGTTGAGCGCGCAGACGCTGGCAAACGCGCTCGCGGTTGAGCGGCTGATGCCAGCGAAGCAGTGAACGACCAGCGGCGCCTTACGATCCCAATCGCGCACGAAGGCGAGCAGATCGGCGACGTGGTCCTCATCCGGCATGATGTAACCGTCGAGCGGGCCCGAGATGTCGTGCAGGCGCAGCCATAGATGATTTTCCGGCGCGATGCAGCTCGGCCGCGCCAGCCGCGCCTCGTCGCCGATCAGCGACACGACGTGGCGGGCGCCGGTATCTTCGACAGTCTGTTGCAAGCGCGCGAGGGGGCAGACGTGGATCATGGAAGCATCTTTTACCGTCACCCTGAGGCGCGAGCAAAGCGAGCCTTGAAGGGCGACGGCATCTCGGCCGTATCCCTCGAGGGCCGCGGAGCTTGTCATCGGGCCGGCCACTTCGGGCCGGACCCGTTGGCGGCCACCTCAGGATGACGCACTAGCAATTGCAGACGGCGCAAGTGTGACGTCATCTCGGGCAGCATTACTCGCCGACAAGCTTCTTGAAGCGCTCGAAATAGCGCGCCTGTGCCGTCTCGGCGGGCCAGGGTTTGAGATAATCGCGCTCGATCGCAGCCGAGAAGACGGGGGGCCGACCGAAAAACCGTCGCGCCTCGGCGGCTTCGAAACCGGCCAGCCGGGTTGCTTCGAGGTACGCGGCCTGACGGTCGGCGAGCTTGATCAGCGCTTCGAGTTCGGGCGGCGATTTTACCGGCAGTCCAAACCGCATGTGAATTGCGGTGAGCAGCCGCCGCTCGACCGCCTTATAGGCATCGCCGATCACCGCCTTGAACGGCGAGATCATGTCGCCGATCACATATTCAGGCGCATCGTGCAGCAACACCGCGAGGCGGCGGCTGCGGTCGAGCCGGGGCACGCGCGCGCGCGCCAAAGCCTCCACCAGCAGGCAATGCTGCGCCACCGAATAAATGTGCGCACCGTACGACTGCCCGTTCCAGCGCGCGACGCGCGCCAGCCCGTGCGCGATGTCCCCTATCTCGATGTCGAGCGGCGAGGGATCGAGCAAATCGAGCCGCCGGCCCGACAGCATCCGCTGCCACGCGCGCGGACCCTGCGGCGCAGTCTTTTTATTCGGCGGTTTTTTGGACGGCCGCATGGCGGTAGCAGGTGATGAGGTGGTCGTTGACCATGCCGACGGCCTGCATGAAGGCATAGACGATGGTCGGGCCGCAGAACTTGAAGCCGCGTTGCGCCAGTTCCTTGGACATGGCGCGCGACACCGCCGTCTCTGCCGGAATCTGTCCCATAGTGCGATAGCGGTTGATCTTCGGCCTGCCGTCGACGAAGCCCCACAGCAGCTTGGCAAAGCCCGGACCCTTTTCCATAACGTCAAGCCAGGCCCAAGCTGAAAGCACCGCGCCTTCGATCTTGGCGCGGTTACGCACGATGCCGGCATCGTTCATCAGCCGCGCGATCTTGGCGGGCCGGTAGCGCGCGATTTTCTCCGGTACGAAACCGTCGAAAGCGCGGCGGAAATTTTCGCGTTTGCGCAGGATGATGATCCACGAAAGGCCGGCCTGAAACCCATCCAGCACGAGCTTTTCGTAGAGTGCGCGATCGTCGTATTCCGGCACGCCCCATTCCTCATCGTGATAGGCGATGTAGAGCGGGTCCTGTTTGGGCCAGGAGCAACGCTTGAGGCCGTCCGCGAGAGCGAGATCGGTCATTCGGCGGCTTTGGTTTCATCCGGAAAGGCAAATCGTGCCCAATCCGGCTTGACGAGCCGGATCGGCACGCCGCCGGCGGTGAGCTGTTCGCCGCGCGAGACGGCCTCGGCGACGCGATCGAGCCGCAGCAGCGCCACGCCGCGGCCGGCGGCGGCCGAGCCCATGGCGCCGACCTGATGCGTGCCCGCGGTGACCGCGGCGCCGGCGGCGGGCGCGTCGCCGTCGTAGCGCACCGGCACGGTGCGGGTGCGCGCAATGCCGCGATGCTCCATGCGCGACACCACTTCCTGGCCGACATAGCAGCCTTTGGCGAAATCGACGCCGCCGAGCTGGTCCATGTCGGCCTCGTGCGGAAAGGCGACGCCGTAGCTAAAATCCGCACCGCCGCGCGGCACTCCGAGCGCGATGCGATGCGCTTCGTATTCGCCGGCATCGACCAGCGCCGCACCGAGATCGGCAGCCGTCGCGGCGGCGAGATGCGGTGGCAGCGTTATGCGCAGCCCGAGCGCCGGCAGCCGCGGATCGGCATAGGCCATGCCGTATTTCGTCTTGTTGGCGCTGCTGCGGCCGCCATCCCACGCCGCGAGGACGCCGAGGGTTTCGGATAAGTCCTCGATCGTCAGCTTGGCGCGCAATTTGTAGAGATTGAGTTTTTCCACAAGCACGCCGGCGAGCGCGCGAGGCACGTCGAGAAAAAAGCCGCCGCCATCCGCGGCCAGCGCTTCGGCCACCATGAAATCGGCGACGATCTTGCCTTGCGGCGTCAGCAGCGCGGTAAAGCGCGCCGCGCCCGGCGTGAGTTCGAGCATGTCAGCGGTGACGAGGCCATGGAGGAAATTGCGGGCGCCGTCGCCGACGACCTTGACCATGCCACGATCGGGAAGAAGGGCAGCTTTCATGCGATCCAAACCATCATTTGCCATGCCTAAGCCCGTGGCGATGTGATCGCAAGCGCTATCTCGGTGTCAGGTTTTCCCGCCTTGCGTGCAGTACGCAAAAAAATAAATTGTCGCCGACCTGAAATGAAATTCCGACAGCGGTGTTATCTTTGACGCGCCATTCGGCGCGGGGGCCCGCGGAACGATAATCCCGAACAAAGAGTTGTTTGTTGGACTAATTCATCAGCGCGCGTCCGCGCATTCACGCTGAATTTTTGGCAATCATGACCGACGAGATTTTTTCGTTACGTGTGATTCTGATGTCGCCGGATCAAGATCTTTGCGATCTGTTTCGGAAGGCGGCGGCGGCTTGCGCGGTGCCGAGCGAAATCGTCGAAGGCGCCGATGCGGCCTCGGCCTGCGCTCTGCTCGCCGGCGGCGCCGATCTGGCCTATGTCGACGGCACGCTGCCGCTGCAGCAAATAATCCAGTTTGTTGCCGCGGCGCGCGCGGCGGCCAAGCCGTCTTTCACCGTGCACCTGGCGACCGGCGCCGGCGCGCAGGAGTTCGAGTGCGATGCGCTCGCCGGCAAGCCGGCGCGGACCGAACAGGCGCAATGGCTCCTGGAACGCTCGATGCGGGTGCGGATGCCGAGCCGCGTTCTGGTCGTCGACGATTCGCGCACTATGCGTTCAATCGTGCGAAAAGCGCTCGCCGGAACGCGCTTTCCGCTGGAGATCAGCGAGGCGGATGAAGGCCTTGCCGCGCTCGAATTGGTGCGCCAGACCGACTTTCACATTGTCTTTCTCGATCACAACATGCCGGGTTTCTCGGGCCTCGAGACGCTCGCCGAGTTCAAGCGCGAGAAGCGGCGTCTCGCCGTCGTGCTGATGACGTCGGTGCAGGACGCTGCGCTGGCGCAGCGCGCGCGCTCAGAGGGCGCGGCTTTTCTCAAAAAGCCATTTTTCCCGTCCGATATTGAAGCTGTGTTATGCGGCTTCTATGGCCTACGCGCGCTCAATCCGAAGCGCGCCTGAAGGCGCTACTGGCGCGAGAGTTCGACGGAGAATTCACCATTGCGAATGCGCGCACTCAAGTTTTCCGCGTAGCGCGCGGCGGCGTCTTCGCCGTAGGTCGAGGTCAGCTCGGCCAGCGCCAAAAACAGCGCGGTCTGCGCCAGGCAGTCGCCCTCGATGCCTTCATGGGAGGCTTCTGTCCACGCGTCCTGCAGAAAGCCGAGCGCAAGGCGCTTCTGCTCGTGGTCGGTCAATGCCTCGTGCGGCGCTTGATTTTGTGTCGCCGTACTCATCGTTCTCACGCCATCGCCGCAGCCCGCGGCGTCCCTGCCCAAAGGCCAAACTAGCACGCCGCTTTCGGGCTTTTGAGGCCGAACCTTGGGGCAGGGTTAATGCCGCCGGGACGGCCATTTCCGGCACTAATTGGCGTAACGGGCGGTGATGTCGCGGGCGATTTTCGCGCCTTCTTCTAGATAGCGGCGGATGACGACATCGGCGGCGGGCGTGCAGGTGCGGTAGCTCTGCTGAAAGCCGCGATAGCCGCGGTTAAAACTCGCCACCATCTGGTTGTGGCGGTCGCCGGTCGGCGCTTCGGCATCGATCAACGCTTGCGCCTCGATCCGCCATTTCTGGCCGTCGGCGGTGTTGCAGATGCCGCGCAGGAAATGCAGCGCGCCGAGGATCTCGGACAGCCGCTGCAAATCGGGGTCGTAGGGCGCCGGCTGATCCTGCACCGCGGGCGGCGGCGGGCCTGCTGGCTGGCCCGGAGCCAATGCTTGCCCCGGCAGTTTCGGCAGCACCGGCGTCGCCGGTTTTGGGGCCGGCGCCGGAGCGGACGTCGCGCCCCAATAATAATTCTGTGCGCGCGCGGGAACCGCGGCGAGGGACAGCGCGAGCAAAACGGCAGTCAACATTCGGCGCATCGGCATTGCCGCGAGGATAGGGGGCGAGCGGACCGCACGGCAAGCGCCCCCGGCCTCCTTTCGGCGCTTTCATAGATTTGCTACGCACAGACAGGGGAAAACGGCGCTCTAATGCCCTGGTGAAGGCCTGTCGCAGCCGGCCGCGCGAGGGGTGCCCCAGTGCGCCGAAGTGAAGGGGTGTTCGTGGCCTCGCACATATTCATCAGCCATTCGTCAAAGGATCAGAAGGTCGCCCGGACCATCTGCACGGCGCTGGAAAATCGCGGACTCACTTGCTGGGTTTACTCGCGCAACATCCAGCCGGGCCAGAATTTCCAGGAACAGATCGTGCGGGCGATCCGCGCCGCCAAGATCATGGTGCTGGTTTTCACCACCAACGCCAACAGCTCCAACGAGATCAAGAAAGAACTCGCGATCGCCAGCCAAAACAATCTGGTGGTCATTCCGGTTCGGATCGAGGACGTGATCCCCAATGAGGCCTTCGCTTATGAATTTGCGACCCGGCAGTGGATCGACCTGTTCGACGACTGGGAAAATTCGATCGCCCGCTTGGCGGACTTGATCGCCAACGCCAGCTACGATCAACCATCAGGCGATCAAACGAAGACCGCTTCGGGACTGCCGGGCGATGTGGCCGCGCCGACCCTTGCTAAAGTGGTCGAGACCGATCCTGCGCCAGCCGCCGTCCCGGCGACCTTTATGCAGCAGCCGAGATCGCGTTGGGCAATGATCGCCGGCGCCGCCGTCATCGTCATCGCGGGCATCGCCTATGGAGTCGTGACGTTACGGCGGCCACCGGCATCAGTTCCGGCAACGCCAGGTTCGCCGGCGCAATTTGCACCGCCCGCCGTCGTGGCTGTACCAACTCCGGCACAGCAGCCCGCCGCTAGTGCCACCAAGACCGCGGTGTCCGATCCGCTGCGGCTCGATCTTGTGACCGACTGCGATCGATTAGCGGGATTTCCCGGTGATCCCCAGGGCCCGCCAGGCGTTACCGGCGTTTTGACCGACCAAATCGATATCGTACCGGCGCTCACGGCTTGTAACGCCGCGATACGCCAGTATCCCGATGTTGTGCGGTTCACTCTCCAGGCGGGAAGGATCGCCTATGCACAGAAGGATTACGTGCAGGCTCGCCAGCTCTTCGAGAAAGCAGCAGCCGCTGGCTCCAGTGCCGCTCTGAACGGTCTCGGCAGCCTTTATCAATCCGGAAACGGTGCGCCGCAGGATTATGGCCAGGCGCTCAATTGGTATCAGAAGGCCGCGGCTGCGAACGTGACTTTTTCCTTCGCCAATATCGGCTCCTTTTACCTCAACGGCTGGGGTGTTCCGAAAGACTATGCGGAAGCACGTCGGTGGTTTGAGAAGGGAGCGGCCGCTGGGCAAGCTAACGCCCTGGCCTCTCTAGGTTGGGTTTATCAAAACGGTTTCGGCGTTTCCCAGGATTATGGCCAGGCTCGCCAGTGGTACGAAAAGGCCGCGGCTGCGGGCAATGTCGCCGCCATGACCGATCTCGGCAGGCTTTATCAAAACGGCAACGGTGTCGGTCAGGACTATGCCCAGGCCCGCCAGTGGTACGAAAAGGCCGCTGCTGCAGGCAACGCAGCCGCCATGGACAATCTCGGCGGTCTTTATCAAAACGGCTACGGCGTCAGTCAGGATTATGCCCAGGCTCGCCAGTGGTTCGAAAGGTCTGCGGCCGCGGGCAACTCATTCGCCATGAATGGCCTCGGCTGGTTTTATCAAAACGGCTATGGCGTCGGTCAGGATTATGCTCAGGCCCGCCAATGGTACGAAAAAGCCGCAGCCGCGGGCAACGTAGCCGCCATGGACAATCTCGGCGTGCTTTATCAAAACGGCAACGGCGTTCCCCAGGATTATGCCGCGACCCGCAGTTGGTACGAAAAAGCCGCAGCCGGAGGCAATCCAGCCGCCATGAATGGTCTCGGCTGGCTTTATCAAAACGGCAACGGCGTCAGTCAGGATTACGCTCAGGCCCGCCAGTGGTACGAAAAAGCCTCAGCCGCGGGCAACACAGCCGCCATGAATAATCTCGGCTGGCTTTATCAAAACGGCTTCGGCGTCAGTCAGGATTATGTTCAGGCCCGCCAGTGGTACGAAAAGGGCGCAACCGCAGGCAACGCAGCCGCCATGGACAATCTCGGCTTGCTCTATCAAAACGGCAACGGCGGCGCTCAGGATTATGCTCAGGCCCGCCAGTGGTACGAAAAAGGCGCAGCCGCGGGCAACTCATTTGCCATGAACGGCCTCGGCTGGCTTTATCAAAACGGCAACGGCGTCGGTCAGGATTATGGTCAGGCCCGCCAGTGGTACGAAAAAGCCGCAGCCGCCGGCAATGTAGCCGCCATGGACAATCTCGGCGCACTTTATTTCGACGGTCACGGCGTTCCCAAGGATTATGCCCAAGCCCGCATCTGGTACGCGAAGGCGGCCGCTGCCGGAAACGAACCGGCAATTGCGATGGTCAAACGCATTGATGCGAACAAAGGGAAGTAGCGGGCCAGACCCTAACGTATCGCGGCGATCCGCTCCGCCGCCGCGGCGACGATCGTAGCCAAGCCTTCCGTCGTTTTGAGCCCGGCCAAGCTCGTCCGGCGCCAGCCAATGCGCCTCGGCCAATTCCTCGTTGAGCGAAACTTCGCCCGAAATCCAGCGTGCGGCGAACGGCAGAATAACGAAATGCCGCTCGACGCGTCCGCCGCCGTCGCGCGCGATCGCCTGGCGAAAGCCGGCGAGTTCGATCGGCTCGACCTCAAGCGCGGTTTCTTCGCGGACCTCGCGGATGACGGCTTCTTCCAGGGTCTCGCCGAGCTCGACGCCGCCGCCGGGCAGCGTGTAAAGGCCGTGGGCGGGTGGCCGCGCCCGGCGCACGATCAGCACCCGGCCGTCGCGGAAAATCGCGGCGCTGACCGCAAGAAAAGGCCGCGTCGGATAAGTTCGCGCATTGTCGGCATCGCTCATTAAATTCGCGTCCAGTTCGGCCTATATCGGGTCGAGCAAGGACCCTTAGCGATGTGCGGACGCTATGTCATCACCTCGACGCCGGAAGCGATCCGGGCGCTGTTCGGCTATGGCGAGCAGCCGAATTTCCCGCCGCGCTATAACGTGGCGCCGACGCAGCCGATCCCGGTTGTTCGGCTTGTCGATGGCAAGCGTTGCTTCGCACTGATGCGCTGGGGCTTGCTGCCGTCCTGGGTGAAGGATCCCAAAACCTTTCCGCTCCTGATCAATGCGCGCGGCGAATCCGTGTTCGACAAGCCGGCCTTCCGCAACGCCATGCGGCGGCGGCGCTGCCTCATTCCGGCCGACGGCTTTTATGAGTGGCAGGCGCGCGATACGGCGCGGCGGAAGCGGCCCTACTTCGTTCGCGCCAGAAGCGACGCCGGCGACAACGCGCCGCCGCTTGCTTTTGCCGGCTTGTGGGAAACCTGGACCGGGCCGAACGGCGAGGAGATCGATACCGCGGCGATCGTCACCACCGGCCCCAACCGCACATTGTCGGCAATTCATGAGCGCATGCCGGTCTTCGTGCCGCAGGAAGCGTTCGACCTGTGGCTCGACTGTGCCAAAGTCGAGGCCGGCGTTGCCGCGGCGCTGATCAGGCCGGCGGGCGATGCGCTGCTGGAAGCCTACGAGATCTCGCCCGCCGTCAATCGCGTCGCGAACGATTCCGCAGCGCTGATCGTTCCTGCATCTGCTGTGCCCGCGCCACCGGAGCCGGCAGCGCCAATCGACAAACCGAAGCCGAAGAAACCCAAAACGCCCGACGATCAGGCGTCGTTATTTTAGACTCGCGCCGGGCGCGACGGGCGCGCCGCGGTCGGCCGCCCGATTTGCTTCGGCCGCGAACGAAGTATCAGCGGTGGTAATGCCGCCTCGTAACGCTCATAGTCGCCTCATGTCGAATGCGCCGCAAATCGCCGAAGTCGCCGCCTTGGTTGGGGATCCGGCCCGCGCCAATATGCTGTGCGCGCTGCTCGGCGGCCGCGCTTTGACCGCGACCGAACTCGCTTTCGCCGCCGGCGTCACGCCGCAGACGACCAGCGGACATCTCGGCAAGCTCTTCGCGGCGCGGCTTGTCGTGCAAGCAAAGCAGGGCCGCCACCGCTACTATCGCCTGGCGGGACCTCAAGTCGGGCAAATGCTCGAAGGCATCATGAATGTCGCACTATCGGGGCCGCCGCGTTTTCAGCCGAGGTCGAAACTCGACGACAAGCTGCGTCACGCGCGCACTTGTTACGATCATATTGCCGGCGTAGTCGGCGTCGGGCTGGCCGAGCAGATGAGCGCACGCGAATTCGTCATCCTCGGCGACGAGGCCGGCGAGGTGACGCCGGCCGGCATGGAATTCATGTCGAAACTCGGCGTCGATCTGTCCGCCGCGCGGGCCAAACGCCGGGTGTTTTGCCGCCCGTGCCTCGATTGGACCGAACGCCGGCCGCATATCGGCGGCGCGGTCGGCGCCGCTTTGGCGCAGCGCTGCTTCGAGCTGAAATGGATCGAACGCGTGCGCGATAGCCGCGCGCTCACCATCACGCCGGCCGGCCGCCGTGGCCTGATGGACTCCTTCGCGCTGTCGGTCTAGCCAAGCCAATTCGTTCTTACCGCGCCCGGTGCTAAGCTTTCGGCAAAAGCAGGGGGCGACGATGGTTGCGGCCGATCTCACCAGACGCGCAATTCTAACCGCGGTCGCGGCTATGCCGTTTGCCCGCTGCGCCAGGGCACAAACCAAAGATACGCAAATTCTTTGGCCGGACCGTCCAGTGCGCGTGATGGTGCCCTATCCGCCGGCCGGCGGCGCCGACACCACGGCGCGCATCATCTACGCTAGGCTCAGCCAGGATTTCGGCCAGCAATTCGCTATCGAAAATCGCGGCGGCGCCGGCGGAACGATCGGCGAGCAAGTCGTCGCCAGTGCTGCCCCCGACGGCTACACCATTCTGCATGACGCCACGGCATTCTCGGTGAACGCGTCGCTCTATCAAGACCTGCCGTTCGATTACCGCAACGATTTCGATCCGGTTTTTTTGGTTGCGCAGGTGGCGAATATCCTGGTCGTCACGCCATCGGTCCCGGTGACGACCGTTGCCGACGTGATCGCATTCGCCAAGGCGTCGCCTGGCGGCATCGACATGGCGTCATCCGGTAACGGCACGCTGCAACACCTTTTGCTCGAATTGTTCGCTCGCGCCGCCGGGATCAAGATTAATCACATTCCCTATCGCGGCGGCGGCCTGGCGATGACCGACGTTATGGCCGGGCAGGTAAAGTTCTACTTCGCCAACGGTTCGGCGGCAGTCGGCTTGATCCAGAGCGGCAAGTTGAAAGCGATCGCGCATACCGGCAAGGGCCGTCTTGCCAGCTTGCCGGATATCCCGCCGCTGTCAGACACGCTGCCGGGATTCGAAGGCTATGACTGGAACGGCGTCTTTGTCCCGCACGGCACGCCGGCCGCGATCGCGCTCAAGCTAAATGCCGGGCTCAACGCGGCGCTGATTTCGCCGCAAGTCGCCGCGCGCTTCGCCGAACTCAATATCCAATCACGCCCCAACACGCCGGAAGAATTCCGCGCCTATGTGGAGAGCCAGATGCAGTTGTGGAACCGCGTGGTGAAGGAAGCCAATATCAAGCTCGGATGATGAACATGCCCAACGAGCCGCCACGGATTGCCGGGCCGGTAGCGCAGCCGAAACGGCCGCGCATCGTGCCGCCGCCCGGCGCCTGGGATTCGCATTTCCATATTTTCGGGCCGGCCGACAAATTTCCCTACCAGCCGGGCCGCGGCTATACGCCGCCCGACGCGCCAGTCGAGCGTCTGATTGCGTTGTTGGATCATCTTGGTTTCGCCAGCGGCCTTGTGGTGCAAGGCAATGCTCACGTTTACGACAATAGCGTCGTGCTCGACGCGCTGACGCGATTTCCAAAACGCCTGCGCGGCGTCGCCATCACCGATACGCGCATCGAGCCGAAAGTGTTGCGCGACTGGCACAAAATCGGCATGCGTGGCTTGCGCTTTCATCTATTCCCGCAAGCGCCGAATTATCGGCGCGGCGTCGGGCTCGACGTTTTCGAAGTGTTTCGCAGCACCATGGCCGATCTCGGCTGGATCGCGCAGTTCTTTTGCGATCACCGCATGCTGGCGCCGGCCGCGGCGGCGCTCGACGCTATTTCCCGTAACATGCCGGTGATCGTCGATCACCTCGGCATGGTGCCGGCGGCCGCCGGCGTCGGCGACGAGAATTTCCAGGAGTTGCTAAGGCTGGTCGGCGAGGGACGCGCTTATGTGAAACTCTCGGCGGTGTACCGGCTCTCTACGCAATATCCGGACTACCCCGACGCGAAGGTGCTGCACGACGCGCTGCTGCGCGCCAATCCCGAACGCTTGCTGTGGGGCACCGACTGGCCGCATCCATCGATCGCAGCCGAGGTGATGCCGGACGACGGGCATTTGCTCGATCTGTTCTACGATTGGACGCCGGACGAGACAATGCGCCGCCGCATCCTGGTCGATACGCCGGCGCGTTTGTTCGCAAAGTGAGCGTAGATCGCAGCGGTGGTCGCCGCTTTACTTCTTCGTCGCGTCGCTCGTCGCAGGCGCCGGCCTTACGGGTTGCCACGGATCGACCGGAGCCGCCGGCGCGCTGCTCGCTCTTAGTCTTTTGAGGGCGTCCTGGTACGCCTTCTCGGTGTCGGCGTGTTGCTGCTTTTTCTCATCGTCCAGCGCCTGCATCGGGGTCTTGTTCTGCGCAAAAGCGGTCAGTGGCAGCAGCCCGACCATGAATGCAGCGATTGCTAAACGTCTCATGTCCCGCTCCTGCTCCTTGGACACATTTATCGGACACCTGCGTCTTCGCTAAAGAACCTTGCCCGGATTGAGAATGTTTTTTGGATCGAGCATGCGCTTGAGGTTGCGCATGAGATCGAGCGCGACCGGATCTTTCACCGACGGCAGCAGATCGCGCTTCATCACGCCGATGCCGTGCTCGGCCGA
Organism: uncultured Alphaproteobacteria bacterium; assembly: GCA_963743395.1. Classification (GTDB taxonomy): domain Bacteria; phylum Pseudomonadota; class Alphaproteobacteria; order Rhizobiales; family Xanthobacteraceae; genus BOG-931. The sequence goes on along the minus strand of CAVUPV010000003.1, from coordinate 382,809 downwards.
GATCGAGCCGCCGTATTTCTTCACCACCGCGAAGACGACCGCGTTCACCTCGTCCCAGCGCTCGAGATACGCGGCTTTGTCGGCGTCTTCCGGCTGGCTGACATTGTAATGGATATTGCCGTCGCCGAGATGGCCGAACGGCAACGGCCGCGCGCCGGGAATGAGCGCGGTCACCGCGGCGTTGGCGTCGCGGATGAAAGCCGGCACGGCGGCCACCGGAACCGACACGTCGTGCTTGATCGAGCCGCCGGCATGGCGCTGCACCTCGCCGAACATTTCGCGGATGCGCCAGAATGCTTTCGCCTGTTCGAGACTGTCGGCGATGGTGGCGTCGACGACGAGCTTTTGCTCCATGCCCTCGGCCAGGATTTCCTCGAGCACGTCGCGCAAGCCTTCGCGCTGCTGCGAGGACAGTTCGATCAGCGCGTACCAGTCATGCGGCGCGCCGAGCGGATCGCGCGCTCCCGCGGCGTGGTCGAGCACCAATTCGATGCCGCGCCGCGTCATGATCTCGAAGCTCGTCACATCGCCGCCGGCGCGGTTTTGCGCCAGCGTGAGCAGCGCCAGCGCGGCGTCCGCCGAAGCGACGCCGGTAAAGGCGGTCTCGACCGAGCGCGGCCGCGGCACCAGCCGCAGCACCGCCGCGGTGATGATGCCGAGCGTGCCTTCCGAGCCGATGAACAGGTTTTTCAAATCGTAGCCGGTATTGTCCTTCTTGAGCTTGTTGAGGTTGTTGAGCACGCGGCCGTCGGCCAGCACCACTTCGAGGCCGAGCGCATGCGAACGCGCGATGCCGTGCGCGATCGCCGCGGTGCCGCCGGCATTGGTCGACAGATTGCCGCCGATGGTGCAGGTGCCTTCCGACGGCAGCAATTGCGGATACAGCCGGTCGGCGGCGGCGGCGGCTTCGCGGGCGCGCTGCAAGGTGACGCCGGCTTCGCAGGTGATGGTATTCGAGGCCGGATCGACTTCGCGGATGCGGTCGAGCCGGTTGAGCGACAGCACGATCTCGTTGTGATGGGGAATCTGGCCGCCGACCAGCCCGGTATTGCCGCCCTGCGGCACGATGGGGGTGGCCGTTTCGTTGGCAAGTTTGAGGATCGCCGACACTTCGGCGACCGAGGCCGGCCGCAACACCATCGGCGTGTGGCCGTGGAACAGGTCGCGCATCTCGACCAGATAGGGCGCCTGCAAGTCCGGGTCGGTGATGGCGTATTTCTCGCCGACGATCGCGGCGAAGCGCGCGAGCAAAGTGGAGCTGGTGCTGTTCGGCGGGTTATTGGGCGTTTTATCGAGCATGAGATGGGTCCGGCACGTTCCTCCAGCCAAAAGATGACAGTCGGTTTGCCGCTGCGCAAGCACGCCATTCACCGCCCGCCTGCCGCCCGCGCCAGACGGTCGTTGATGGCTTCGCCGAGATCGTGTCGCGGGATTGGCATGACCGCGATGGTTTTCGCACCCGCTGCGTCGAGCGCGCGCAAATGCGAGAACAGATTGGCCGCCGCCTCGGTGAGATCGCCGCGCTCGGACAGGTTGAGGACTCGCAGCGCGCCGCCGGCGCCGGCGGCGAGTTTCGGGCCGAACGCCAACAATGCCGCGCCGGCCTCCACCTGCCCGACGTCGAGCCGCAGCGGCGTGCGCGGCGCATAATGCGAGGCCAGCATTCCCGGCGCGCGCGGTGCGTCTTCGGCGCCGGAGACGGCGGGGGCAAGCGGATGACCGAGCGTGCGCTCGATCGCTTCGCGCGGCACGCCGCCCGGCCGCAGCAGCACCGGTTCGCCGAGACAGGCGACGATGGTGGATTCGACGCCCACCGCCGTCGCGCCGCCGTCGATAATGAGATCGACGCGGCCGCCAAGATCGGCGAGCACGTGCTCGGCCGTGGTCGGCGAGATGTGCCCGGAGCGGTTGGCCGAAGGCGCCGCCACCGGCCGGCCGAAACCGCTGAGGATTTTTCGCGCCACGTCGTGCGCGGGCACGCGCAGCGCGATGGTGTCGAGGCCCGCCGTTGCCAGATCGGCGACCGGGCAATCGTCGGTTTTCGGTAAAACCAGCGTCAGCGGTCCCGGCCAAAAACTTTCGGCAAGCCGCGTGGCATCGGCGTCGAACCGCGCCAGCGCCCGCGCCGCCTCGATTGCGGTGACGTGGGCAATGAGCGGATTGAATGCGGGGCGGCCCTTGGCGGCGTAGAGCCGCGCCACGGCGTTGCCGTTGGTGGCGTCGGCGCCGAGTCCATAGACGGTCTCGGTCGGAAAGGCGACGAGGCCGCCGCCGGCGAGAAACCGCACCGCATCCGCGATCGCCGCGGCGTCGGGTTTGGCTACGCGTGTCGCCACTGGGCCTGTCATCGCCGAAGTCAGTGCCTAATTAAGCCGGACACGCAAGCGCGAAACGGGCGCTGCGCGGCGGCTTGCAGGCCCAGAATGCCGCTTGTATAAGCCGCGGCATCAGTCGGAGTGTGGCTCAGCCTGGTAGAGCACCTCGTTCGGGACGAGGGGGTCGCAGGTTCAAATCCTGCCACTCCGACCAATCATTTCCATAAATCCAGTTGAAGGCGGGCGGCCTACATCGCCTGGCTCATGCCGCGAATGCGGCGCGCCATCGCGCCCATGATGTAGAGCGCGAAGTTCGGCACCTCGTCGACCATGAAGCGGAACTTGCGGCGGTCGATCGCCGAGACTTCGCAGGCTTCCTTGACGCGCGCGGTCGAGGAACGCGGCGCGTCGTCGATCACCGACATGAAGCCGATCGTTTCATTAGGGCCGCACACCTCGACCACCCGTTCGCCGATCATCATCTCGATGACGCCGGACTGCACCACATACATGCACTCGCCGGGATCGCCCTTGCTGAAGATGACGCTGCCGGCCGGAAAATTGAAGCTGGCTCCGGCCTTCTTGGCGAATAGCCGCATGTCGATATCGTTGCCGCTCATCTGGTGTTGTCCCGTTAAATCCGCCCGATTGTAATGCCTTCGGCTGTCGCCCGCGCGAGATTTTGTCGCGGATGGCGTTTAGGCCCGTATTATGCGATGCTTTTTGCTAATCTGGGTGTCAGCAGCTTCGCCAAAATTCCGGCTGAAGCGCCGCCATTAGAATTTCGCAGTCGCCTTTTTGGGGAAGGCGAACAGGGAGGAATAGATGAAACGGCTTTGCTTGCTTGCCGCCGCCGCGACATTGCTCGCCGCTCCGGCCTTTGCCCAAACCAACGCCAGTTCCGATACGATCACCGTCGGCTTTACCGAATCCCAGACCGGTCCGCTCAATGTCGACTCGCTCGGCCTTGTCCGTGGCGCCGAGATGTGGCGCGACGAGGTTAATGCGGCGGGCGGCATCAAGGCCGGCGGCAAAAGCTACAAGGTGCAATTCGTCACTTACGACGACCAGTCCGTCGGCGGCCGGGTGCAGCAGCTCTACACGCGGCTCATCGTCCAGGACAACGCGCAATTCCTGTTCAGCCCGTATTCGTCCGGCCTGACGGCGGCGGCGGCGGTGGTTTCCGAGCAGTACGGCAGGATCATGCTGGACGGCGGCGGCGCCGAGGCCAAGCCCTTCATGCTCGGCAACAAGTATCTGTTCATGGTTATTACGCCGGCCGGCTCTTACCTCTCCGGCGCGGTCGCCGCGCTGGCGCAAAAGGAACCGCACGCCAAGATCGCGATGGTCTATTCCGACGACCCGTTCTCGAAAGCGGTGCTGGCCGCGGCGAAGGATCAGGCCACCAAGGCCGGACTCGAAGTGGCGATGGATGAGTCCTATGCGCCGTCGACCACCGATTTCGGCCCGGTCGTCAACAAGATCATTTCATCCAATGCCGACGCGTTCTTCGGCGGCGGCCATTATTCGGACGGCGCGACGCTGGCGCGCCAAATGTATGACCAGAAGGCGAACATGAAATGGGTGTCGATCCTGGTGGCGCCGGGCGACGATAAATTCGGCGAGCTCGGGCCCGCCGCGCTAGGAGTGACCGTGCCCTCGCAGTGGGAAGTCCAGGTGTCATACCAGCCGCAATTCGGTCCGACGACGCCGCAATTCGCCAAGGCATTCCAGGACAAATTCGGCGCCAAGGCGGATTATCACGCGGCCGCGGGTTATACCCAGGGCGCCGTGCTGCAGCATGCCATCGAGCAAGCCGGATCGGTGGATCCCGAGAAGGTGACCGCGGCGCTCAACGCCATGGATGTCACCACCTTCTTCGGCCGCATCAAATTCGCCACCGACCCCGAACATCACGGTCTGCAGGCTGCTCACGACATGGTGCTGGCGCAGTGGCAGCAGATGCCGGACGGCAAGCTCGGCCGCCAGGTGGTCTGGCCCGAAGCGGCGAAGTCCGCCGATCTGATGTATCCCATTCCTCCGGCGACCCACTAAGCCCCGGCGGACCGGCGGCGCCCGCGCCGGTCCCGGCCACCAAAGCGTCCCATGCTCGGCATTCTCGCTTCGATCATCGACGGCGTGCTGGTCGGGCTGGTCTATGGGCTCGCCGCGATGGGGCTCACTTTGATCTGGGGCGTCATGGATGTCATCAACCTGACCCATGGCACCATGATCGTCGCCGGCATGTTCGCGCTTTATTTGCTGACGAGCGCGCTTGGCGTGCCGCCTTACCTCGCTTTGCCGCCGGTGCTGGTCGGCGGCTTCATCGTCGGCGTGGCGCTGTACTGGATCGCGGTGCATCGCATGATCGGCCGGCCGCCGCTGATGAGTTTGTTGTCGACCTTTGCCGTCAATCTCGTCCTGATCGGCGTCGGCACGGGGGTCTGGGGCACCGCTTTGTTCAACGTCGCGGTATCGGTGCCGGGGATTAGCATCGGCCGCTATACTTTCCCCGGCGCCCACATTCTCGCCGCCGTTCTGGCGGCCGTGATCGCCGCCGCGCTTTACCTTTTTCTGCACGGCACGCGGCTCGGCAAGGCGTTGCGCGCCGTCGCCAATAATCGCGAAGCCGCCGAACTGGTCGGCATTCCGTCGACGCGGCTGCTCGCGATCGCGTTCGGTTGCGGCGTTTCGCTGGCCGGCGTTTCCGGCCTGCTGATCGGCACGCTGTTCCCGTTCACCGTCCTGTCCGGCGACGGCTATCAGCTCAAGGGCTTCGTCGTGACGGTGCTCGGCGGCTTCGGCAATCCGATCGGCGCATTGCTTGGCGGCGTGGCGCTCGGCGTCCTCGAGGGCGCGGTTACGCCGTTCGTTCCAGTGAGCTGGACGCTGGTGATCGAGTTCGGGCTGTTCGTCCTGGTGCTGATTGCCTTTCCCGGCGGAGTATTCGCGCGGCGCGGAACATTGTGATGTGGCGCCGCCCGTTCTTCTGGATCGTTGCGGCCGTGATCGCCGTGTTCGTATTCGCGCCCTTGATCGGCGACAACGTTTCACTGCGCGAGGGCCTGGTGCTGGCCGCCATCTACATCATCTTGGCGAGCAATCTCAATCTGATGCTCGGTTATGCCGGCTACATCAATTTCGGCAGCATCGTCTTCTTCGGACTCGGGGGCTATATCTGCGTTTGGCTCATTAACTCGTATAACTGGCCGCTGGCGCCGAGCTTGCTCGCCGCCGGTATCGGCGTAAGCGTGTTATCGTTCATCTTCGGTCTCGGCATTCTGCGCCTGCGCGGGCCGTTTTTCGCGCTATCGACGATCGGCATCGTCGAAGGCGTGCAGGCTTTCGTGCAAAATTTCGAGCCGTGGGGCGGCTCGGCGGGAATCTATATTTCGCCGATGGTGTTCCAGCCGCTGGGCGGTCCCGGCCGGGCATTGTGGGTGATCTATTTTCTCCTGGTGGCGGTGATGGGAGCCTCGCTCTATCTGAGCTACGCCATCAAGACTTCGAAATTCGGCTTGGGCCTTCTCGCCATCGGCCAGAATGAAGACGCCGCCGCGATCCTCGGCGTGCCGACGCCGCGCTATAAAGCGCTGGTCTATAGCGTCTCCGCCTTTCTGCCCGCCATTGCCGGCGGGCTTTATTTTTTCAAGAGCGCCTTCATCCAGCCGTCCGACGCGTTCGATCTGTCGCTGTCGACGGAGGCGTTGGTTGTTGCCATGCTGGGCGGGCAGGGAACCGTCACTGGCGTGGCGGTCGGCGCCTATCTCTACGAGGAGTTGCGCGGTTACCTGTTGACGTCGGCATCGTTCTCGAATTTTCAGCTCGTTATTGCCGGCGCGCTGCTTCTCGTCATCGTGCTGTTCTTTCCCAGCGGACTGATGGGTTTCATCTATAGCCGCTATCCGAGCACCAAGAAGGTGCTGGAATGACGGCGAACGCGACACCGATTTTGCAGCTCGATCATGTCGGCAAGCGCTTTGGCGGGCTGCAAGCGGTGCACGATCTCAGCTTCGTCATGCGCGAGGGAGAAATCCTCGGCCTGATCGGCCCGAACGGCGCGGGAAAATCGACGCTGTTTAATCTCATCAACGGCGTGTTCGCGCCGAATACCGGGCGGATTGTTTTCGCCGGCATCGATATCACCGGAGAGGCGCCTTACCTCGTCGCCCGCCACGGCCTCGCCCGCACCCACCAGATCGTGCAGCCGCTCACCAATATGACGGTACTGGAGAATTGCACGGTGGGCGCATGTTTCGGCCGCGAAAACCTGTCGCTTGGCCGCGCGCGCGAGGTGGCGCGCGAGGCGGCGATCGCCGTCGGCCTCGAAGACCGGCTGGAAATGCTCGCGTTGCACCTGACTATTGCCGGCAAGAAACGGCTCGAACTGGCGCGCGCGCTGGCGGCGCAGCCGAAGCTTTTGCTGCTCGACGAAGTGCTGGCGGGACTTAATCCGACCGAGGTCGAATACATGATCGCCGTCATCCGCCGCATCCGCGACCGCGGCGTGAGCATTCTCATCATCGAGCATCTGATGCAGGCGATCATGAGCCTGTCGCATCGCATCGTGGTGCTCAATTACGGCGAGAAGCTTGCCGAAGGCTCGCCGGCCGAGGTCGCGCAAAATCCGCAAGTCGTCGAGGCCTATCTCGGCGATCCGAAGCTCGCCGCCGAGCTGCATGGGGGCAACGCGACGCCTGTGTCGCAAGCAGAAGCGTCTCAGGAGAGTGGGTCAAATGTCTGACACGCTCCTTGAAGTGGAAGGTCTGGAAGCCGGCTATGGCGAGGTGCAGGTGCTGTGGGGGCTGTCGATGAAAGCGCGCCGCGGCAAGCTCACGGCCATCGTCGGCGCCAACGGCGCCGGCAAGACCACGACCTTGCGCGCCGTCGCCGGCAGCATCACGCCGTGGCGCGGCCGCGTCCTGTTCGAGGAAGAGGACGTGACGCGGATGCCAAGCCACGCCAAGGCCGACCGCGGTCTCGCCTTGGTGCCGGAAGGCCGGCAATTGTTCTCAATGATGAGCGTCGCCGAAAACCTCGAACTCGGCGCCTTCTCCAAGCGCACATCGCGCTCTTACGCCGAACGGCTCGACCAGATGTTTTCGCTGTTTCCGCGGCTGAAGGAGCGCCAGCGTCAGCGCGCCGGCACGCTGTCGGGCGGCGAGCAGCAGATGGTGGCGATCGCGCGCGGGCTGATGTCGGATCCCGAAATTCTCATCATCGACGAATTGTCGCTCGGCCTCGCGCCGGTCGTGGTCTATCAGCTGTTGGCGACGTTGAAAAAGCTCAAGGAAGCGGGGCTGACCATTCTTTTGGTCGAACAGAACGTGCACCTTGCCTTGGCGCTCTCCGATTACGCCTACGTCGTCGCCGAAGGCCGCATCTTTACCGAGGGCCTGCCAGCGGAGCTTGCGGCGAAGCCGGAGATACGCAGAGCGTATTTGGGATTATAGCGTCATCGAGCGGTCCGACCGCTCGAGCTTGGCGGGCGCCGATTACAGCGCGTTCTGGATTGTGGTGAAGATCGCGACCAGCTTGGTGCCGACGTCCTTGACGCCGGGAATGATGGCCACGGAAATGCCCGAAGTGATGAGACCGTACTCGATCGCCGCCGCGCCGGACTCGTCTTTCAAAAAACGTTTCAGGTGATTCAACATCGGGTGCGTCTTTCCCATGAGTTGATCGAGGCGCAGATATAACAGAAGCGGGATGGTAAATGTATCGGGATCGCCATTAACAATGAACCGGTAAACGCGCCGGCCGTTGTCCGGCGCGTTCGCGCTCCCATATAGGCGTCATGTCGAAGCCGTTAATCGTTTCAATCCCGCATCGCCTCGGAAAAGATGAAGCCGTGCGCCGCCTGAAATCCGGGCTGGACAAGGCCCAGGCCAATTACGGCCATCTGTTCGCGGTCGAGGAGCAGACCTGGACGGACAACCGCCTGCAGTTCCGCATCAGTGCAATAGGCCAGACGGTAAGCGGCACCATCGACGTCATGGGCGACCACGTTAACCTGCAAGTTTTCCTGCCTTGGCTGCTCGCCAAGCTCGCCGCCGCGATCCAGCCCCTAATCCGCAAGGAAGGCGTTTTGCTCCTGGAAAAGAAGTAAGTAAGAAGCCGCAAAAGAAGTAAGTAAGGAGCCGCGCGGGCTCCACTATCGAGCGTTGGCCGGCGCACAAAGTGGCAACGCGGAGGCCGCATGCTGTTCGGGGTCTTGATCTACGAAGGCGTGGAGGCGATCGACCTCGCGACATTCGGCGTCTTGTCGATGGCGCGGCGCATCCGGCCCGAAATCGAAATTTGCACCATCGCCCCGCACTCCGGCGTCACGCTGCTCGCCAACGGTTTACGCGTCATCGCCGACTACGATCTGGCGAGCGCGCCTGCGCTCGACGTTCTGATCGTCACCGGCGGCCCGGGCTGGCCGGAGCAGGCCCGCTCGCCCGAAATGCTGCAATTTCTGCGGCGCCGGGCGGCGAAAATCCCCGTCGTCTCGGTTTGCACCGGCGGCATGATTCTGGCGGCCAGCGGACTGTTGGACCATAAGGCGGCGACAACCAAGCGCGCCGTCGTTCCACCCGAGCTGTCGCCATTGCAGCAGCTGCGCGATCAGCATCCCAATGTCGCGGTGCGTGAAGCGAGCCTTGTCGACGAAGGCGACATCGTCACCGGCGGCGGCGTATCGCTGTGCATCGACACGATGCTCCACCTGCTCAAAAAGACATTCGGATCCGAAGTCGCTGCCGAGACTGCGAGACTTATGGAGTATGAGCGCGCCTGGGCGGCGAACCTGGAGCAGTTTCCGCCATTGATCGATACGAAGCCCTGAGGGACGCCGGTGGGCGCCTAGAGCCGCTCGGCCAAAAACCGCAAAAGCCGCGGCGCGAGAAAGCCGGCATAGCTGCCCGGCTCGTCGATCGGATCGTTCATCCAATAATGCGGCGCGCCGGGCACAATGCACGGCCTTACGAAGAATCCGGCTTGCTTGAGCGCAAGCTCGAACGGATCGGTTTGCAGCTTGCGATCGACCAGCGCGTCTTCGGTGCCGGTGACCAGGAGAACGCCGATGGCATTATTGGCGAAAGTCGCATAGCTGATCGGTGAGGCGTCGAAATAAAGCTGCCGGTTTTCCATCGGCGGCGCGCCCATGAATTTCTGAAAATTATTGTCGCGGCCGCCCTGGACCTGGTAATTCGTCCACATCGCCGCGGCATCGTAGATGCCGTAAACGCCGACCAGCGCCTTGACGCCCGCATCGGTGGAAGCGAACGGATCTTTCGGATAGCCGCCGGCGAATTTCTTGCCGCCGAGCGCGGCCAGCGCCGCCAGATGCGCGCCGGCGGAGGCCCCGATCAGCCCGATGCGGGCCGGATCGATGCCGAAACCGCCGGCCTTGCCGCGCAGGAACTGCACGCCGGAGAGCACGTCGTGCACCGCCTCCGGAAAGGTCTTGGTCTTGGTTGCCAGCCGATAAGAGATCGAGAACATCGCGTAGCTGCGCGCGGCGAGAAACGGCCCCCAGTATTGGAACGCGTTGCGCGCGCCGGCCACCCAGCCGCCGCCATGCACGGCAACCAGCGCCGGCGCCGCCTTCGCGGCTTTGGGCAGATAAAGGTCGCCCGACAACTCGACGCCGTCGTGATTGGCATAGGCGATGCCGTTGTGGATGGTGACGCCGCCGTCCGTCATTTTCTCGCCTCCAGCCTTGAGCCCCACGCAATGGCAAAACGCGCCTGCCGTGGTAGAACAACGCCCTAACGTTGAAAAGCGTATTAGGACGAGGAATGTCTCAGGGGACAGAGAGCGGGCCCGGCTCGCTCGTCGTAGCGGGTTCGCGTATCGATCTGATCGAATGCGGCTCGGGGCGTCCGCTCCTTTTCCTGCATGCCGAAAACGGCATCGAGCCGGCGCTGGCGGCGATCGACGCGCTTGCCAAAACCGTCCATGTCATCGCCCCGACACATCCCGGCTTCGGCGGCTCCGAACTGGCCAAGGGCATGCGCACTGTCGACGATCTGTCCTATTTCTATCTCGATCTTCTCGATCAGCTCGATTTGTCCGGCCTTACCGTGGTTGGCGTCTCGCTTGGCGCCTGGATCGCCGCCGAGATCGCGGTGAAATCGGCCACGCGGCTGTCGCGGCTCGTCATGGCCAACGGTGTCGGCGTCAAGGTCGGCGACCGGCAGACGCGCGACATCGTCGACATTTTCGCGCTCACCGATCCGGAATATCTCGACATCGCCTATTGCGATCCAAATGTCGGCCGGCGCGACTACAAGGCGCTGCCGGATGCCGAGGTGCTCGCTGCGGCGCGGGCGCGGGAGGCGACGGCACGCTTCGCCTGGTCGCCGTATTTTCACAATCCGCGGCTGCCAAGCCGCCTGCACCGCATCCGTATTCCGACGCTGTTTTTGTGGGGCAGCCACGACCGCATGCTCAGCGAGGCCTATGGCCGCGCTTATTGCGCGATGATCCCGGGCGCGCGGTTCGAGACGATCGAGCGCGCCGGGCATTTCCCGGATCAGGAGCAGCCGAAGATTTTTGCCGAGCGCGTGATGGCGTTCATGGGGGGCAGTTAACTTGGAAACACCCATTATTCCTGTCATGCTCCGCGCAGGCGGAGCATCCAGTAATCCCGGAATACTCTCAACGAAATCCGCGAATACTGGATCGTCCGCCTGCGCGGACGATGACAGGCGGTAAAACTAAGAGAGTGACGCCCATGCGAGTCTATCAGTTCAGCGAACAGGCCTATTACCCGACCTGGAACGATCATTCCGGATCGCTGCGCGTCATTCTTCCCAACTGCAAGTGCGATCCGCGCGTCGCCGCCGACCTGTTTCACCGCTATTACGACGAGTACCAGCTGTGCGACGAGCTCGGCCTCGACATCATGCTCAACGAGCATCACCAGAGCGCGACCTGCATGTCGTCGGCGGTGCTGGTCGGGCTGTCGGTCTTGGCGCGCGCCACCAAGAAGGCCCGACTATTGGTGCTCGGCTATCCGATCGGCCACCGGCCCGATCCGCTGCGCGTCGCCGAGGAGCTTTCGACCATCGATGTGATCTCGCGCGGCCGGCTCGACATGGGTTTCATCAAGGGCATTCCCTACGAAATCGCGGCGTCCAATCGTAATCCGACCGAATTGATGGACCGCTTCTGGGAAGCGCACGATTTCATCCTCAAGGCGATGACCACGCACGATGAGAATTTCAATTGGGAAGGCGAATTCTTCCACTATCGCCAAGTCAATGTCTGGCCGCGGGTGTGGCAGGAGCCCCATCCGCCGGTGTGGTCGACCACCGGCTCGACCACCCAGGCGCGCGTTCTCGGCGAGCGCGGTTATGTCATGGCGACGCTCGGCACCGGCTACGGCACGCGCAAAATCTATGACGCCTATCGCAAGGCCTATCTCGGCAAGCACGGCAAGGCGCCCGGCGCCGACCGTTTCGCTTATCTGGGGCTGGTCGCGGTCTCCCATGACAGAGAGGAAGCGCGGCGGCGCGGCGAACTGATCGCCGGCTATCTGCGCACCAGCCCGATCGTGCATCTGCCGTTCCGCAATCCACCCGGCTACCTGCCGCCGGAAGACAATGCGCGGCTGCTGCGCGGCGAGACGCCACCGCGCACCTTCACCAAGGATCGCCGCGTCGTCACCATGCAAACCGCCAGCGTCGACGAGCTGATCGGCGCCGGCGTGTTGTTCTGCGGTACGCCCGACGAGGTCTATGCGCAGATCGTCGACTTCTGCGACCATTGCGGCGGCATGGGCAATCTTCTGATGATGGGCCAGGCCGGCGGACTCACGCATGCGCAGACCGTGGACAATCTCACGCTGTTTTCGCGTGAGGTCCTGCCGCGGCTCAAAACCTACCGGCAACCCGACGCCGAAGCGGTGGCTGCGGCGGTGGCGGCGTAAGATACTGAATCGGCTTAAGTATCAGGGCCGCTGTTCAAAAATTGGAACAAATCTTGATTTTGGGACGCGCCCGGCCCATTAGGTGAGCCATGGCAGCAGGCGTTCCCTTCGCGTCCGATCCCTTTGTCGTCGGCAAAAGCCTGCCGGACAGCGGCCCCGCGGCCGCACTGCCGCATATTCCCGCCGAGGAATCGCTGTGCCCGGTCGTTTCGCACGACTGGGTGAACTCCGAATACAAGCATCTCGTGGTCGAGGCCTCGGCCAAGGCGCTCACAGTCGCGCCGGGCCAGTTCTTCAATCTGCTGTGTCCGTCGCCCGACGTCGGCGAATTGTTTTTCCGCCGCCCGCAGAGCGTTTATCGCACCAACCGCAAGCGCGCGCGCGTCGAATTTCTGTACAAATGCGTTGGCCGCGGCACGCGCGGTCTTGCGACCCTGGAAAAGGGCGACGACCTCAACATGGTCGGCCCGCTCGGCGTCGGCTTCCGCCTCGATCCGGCGTGGCGGCATATCGTCGTCCTTGGCCGCGGCGTCGGCATCGCCACGCTTGGGCCGATCTCGCAGCTGGCGCGCGAAACCGACGTCGGCGTCACCGCGATCCTTTCGGCGCGCGACAGGGATTTCGTCATGGCCGACACGTTTTTCCGCGAAGCCGGTGACGTTGTCAGCGTGCTCGACACCGATGGCAGCAGCGCGGTGGAGAACGTCGAGAAAATCCTCGACGGCCTGATCGCGCGAAAGCATGCAGACGCCTTCTTTACTTGCGGTTCAAATCGGCTGTTCCAGCTCATGAAGCGCCTTGGCAGCGCGCATAACATTCCGGGCCAGGTGGCGATGGAGCAGGTGATGGCATGCGGGCTCGGCCCCTGCTACGTCTGTGTGCGCACCTTCGAAGTTGCCGGCAAAAAGGAACTCCGCCGGGTCTGCATCGAAGGCCCGGTGTTCGACATGCAGGAGGCGGTCGGATGGTAGATATGCGCGTCAACATCGGCGCGGTGACGCTGCAGAACCCGGTTATGCCGGCATCGGGCTGTTTTTCGACCGATCTCGCCCAGGTCATGGATCTGAACCGGCTCGGTGCGCTGGTGGCGAAAACCGTCTCGCGCGAATACCGCGCCGGCAATCCACCGCCGCGCGCCGCCGAGGTCGAAGGCGGCATGATCAATTCGATCGGGCTGCCGACCAGGGGCATCGGCTATTTCTTCGAACACCAGGTGCCGGACTACAAGCGCTTCACCCCGCCGCTGGTCGGCTCGATCTCGGCGACCACGATCAAGGATTTCGCCGCCATGGCGCGCGACGTGGCAAAGTCGACCATCGACGTGCTTGAGGTGAACATCTCCTGTCCGACGCGCGATCCCAAGGGCGGCAATTTCGCGCTGCATGATGAACACACCTACGAAGCGGTCAAGCTCATCCGCGCCGCCACCGATAAGCCGATGTGGGTGAAACTGTCGCCCAATGCCGGCGACGTCGTCGCCGTCGCCAAAGCGGCCGAACGCGGCGGCGCCGATGCGCTCGTTGTGGCCAACACGATTTTGGGATTGAAGATCGATACCGATACATTTCGCCCGGCGATCGGAAACAAATACGGCGGCCTGTCCGGGCCCGGCATCAAGCCGATCATCGTGCGCATGGTTCATCAGTGTGCCAAGGCGGTCAAAATTCCAGTCATCGGCTGCGGCGGCATCGTCAAGGTCGAGGACGCCGTCGAATATATGCTGGCCGGCGCCAGCGCCGTGATGATCGGCTATCTCACTTTCCGCAATCCGACCGGCATGATCGCGATCATCGAGGGGCTCGAGGCCTGGTGCGCCAAGCGCGGTTTCGCGCGCGTCGCCGATCTCACCGGCGCCATGATCGACGAACCGCCGATGGAAACCTTTGCCGCTGCCGCAGCGCCAATCGGGTAACGTAGCGTCATGACCGCAACGCGTATCACCATCCGCAAGCCGGACGACTGGCACCTGCATGTTCGCGATGGCGAAATGCTCAAGGCGGTGCTGCCAATCACCGCCAAGAATTTCGGCCGCGCCATCCTGATGCCGAACCTGGTGCCGCCGGTGCGCACCACCGCCGACGGCGCCGCCTATCGCGAGCGGGTAATGGCGGCGCTGCCCCCAGGCTCGAAATTCAAGCCGCTGTTCACTTGCTATCTGACCGACGACACCGATCCCGACGACGTCGAGCGCGGCTTTCGCGACGGACTGTTCACCGGCGTAAAGCTTTATCCGGCCCATGCGACGACAAACTCGGCATACGGCGTCACCGATTACGGCAAGGTGGTGGGCGTGCTGGAGCGCATGGAAAAGATCGGCATGCCGTTTTTGATGCACGGCGAATATGTCGCGCCCGATGTCGATATTTTCGACCGCGAAAAGGTGTTCATCGACAAGCTCTTGTCGAAATGGGTCAGGCAATTTTCCGGCTTGCGCTTCATCCTGGAGCATCTGTCGTCGAAGGACGGCGCCGATTTCGTCAAAAGCGCCGCCCCGCAGGTCGGCGGCACGATCACGCCGTATCACATGATGCTGACGCGCAACGACTGGCTCGGCCATGGGCTCAAGCCGTACATGTACGTGATGCCGGTCATCAAAACCGAGCGCGATCGGCTCGCGTTGCGCAAGGCGGCGACGTCGGGCGAGGCCTGCTATTTCCTCGGCACCGATTCCGCGCCGCATCCCTATGCCAAGAAGGTCTCGGTCTCCGGCATTCCCGGCATGTTCAACGCGCCGGTCGCGATCGAAACCTATGCGCAAATCTTCGAGGAGGAAGGCGCCCTCGATCGTTTCGAAGCGTTTGCCTCGCTCAACGGACCGAAGCATTATCGCATGCCGCCGAACGAGGAACGGATCACACTGGAAAAGATGCCCTGGACCGCGCCGGAGGAGGTCAAAGTCGCCGGTCCCGATGAGCGTGCTCTGATCTATCGCGGCGGCGAGACCATCGCGTGGCAGGTGGTGGCATAATTCACTATTGTCATGCCCGCGGAGGCGGGGCGCCCAGTAATCGCAAGTGGAGCAGCAATTGCTCCGACCGCAACGGCGGTGCTTACTGGGTCGCCCGGTCAAGCCGGGCGATGACAGGCTCAAGGATCGAACAATGACAGGCTTCCCCGACAAAGCAGTGATGGCCGAACTGACGGCAAAGATGCTGCTTGAAGTGGATGCGGTCCGCTTCATGACGGACAAGCCTTTCATTTACACGTCGGGCTGGGCGAGCCCGGTCTATACCGATTGCCGCCGGCTGATCTCGTTTCCACGCGTGCGTCGGACGCTGATCGATTTCGGCGTGGCGACAATCGAGCGCGAGGTGGGCTTCGAGCAGTTCGACGCGGTCGCCGGCGGCGAGACCGCGGGCATTCCGTTCGCGGCCTGGATCGCGGATCGGCTGATGCTGCCGATGCAATATGTGCGCAAGAAGCCGAAAGGCTTCGGCCGCAACGCGCAGATCGAGGGCCACATCGAGGACGGCGATCGCGTGCTGCTGGTCGAGGATATGACCACCGACGGGCGCAGCAAGGTCAATTTCTGCGAGGCGCTGCGCCAGGCCGGCGCGGTCGTCGAGCACGTCTTCGTTTTCTTCTTCTATGACATCTTTCCCGAAGGCAAAAAAATCCTAAGCGACCTCGGCGTTACGTTGCACGCACTCGCCACCTGGTGGGACGTCCTGGAGGCGGCGAAGAAGAGCGGCAAATTCGACAAGGCCAAGCTCAAGGAAGTGGAAAAATTCATGAAAAATCCGGCCGCGTGGTCGAAAGCGCATGGCGGCGCTGCGCAGGCGGCGGAGTGATAAGGTGCAATGAGGGCATTCTTCCATTTGTCATGCCCCGCGCAGGCGGGCATCCAGTAATTGCAAACGTCGGGTGATTTCGACGTGTCCTGCGATTACTGGATCATCCGCCTTCGCGGATGATGACGGCGAATCGAAATGTCCGGGGTAGGGAAAGTAACGGGAAATGAATCAAGCAGCAGATGTAGTCGTCGTGGGCGCCGGCAATGCGGCGTTCTGTGCCGCGCTGGCGGCGCAGGAACAGGGCGCCAAGGTCATCATGCTCGAAGCCGCCCCGGAGGATGAATTCGGCGGCAACAGCCGTTTCACCGCGGGCTCGATCCGCGTCGTCTATAACGGCATCGACGACATCAAGACGCTCGTCCCCGATCTCACGCCGGCCGAAATCGAAACCACCGATTTCGGCACTTACACCGCCGATCAGTTCTACGACGACATGGCGCGCATCACCCAAAACCGCGCCGATCCCGATCTGGTCGAACTGCTGGTCACCAAAAGCTTCGATTCGCTCAACTGGATGCGGCAAAAGGGCGTCCGGCTTATTCCGATCTATGGCCGCCAGGCGTTCAAGATCGACGGCAAGTTCAAGTTCTGGGGCGGCCTGACGGTGGAATTGGTCGGCGGCGGGCCGGGCCTTGTCGCCATGCAGACCGAAGCCGCGAAGAAGCGCGGCATCGAAATCCGCTATCAGGCGCGCGGCCTCGATCTGCTGTTCGACGGCAATCGCGTCGAGGGCATTCGCGTGCGCGACAAAGGCGACGTGCGCGAGCTGCGCGCCAAGTCGGTGATCCTCGCCTGCGGCGGCTTCGAAGCCAATCCGGAATGGCGCACGCGTTATCTCGGGGCCGGCTGGGATTTGGCCAAGGTGCGCGGCACCCGTTACAACACGGGCGACGGCATTCGCATGGCGATCGAGATCGGCGCCGCGCCGCGCGGCAACTGGTCCGGCTGTCACGCCGTGCAGTGGGAGATGAACGCGCCGGAATTCGGCGATCTCGCCGTCGGCGATCAGTTCCAGAAGCACTCCTACCCGTTCTCGATCATGATCAACGCCACCGGCAAGCGCTTCGTCGACGAGGGCGCCGATTTCCGCAATTACACTTATGCCAAATATGGCCGCGTGGTGCTGGAACAGCCCGGCCAGTTCGCCTGGCAGATCTTCGATCAAAAGACCAAGCACCTGCAGCGCGACGAATATCGTATCCGGCAGATCACCAAAGTCACCGCCAATACGATCGAGGAATTCGCGCAAAAGCTCGAAGGCGTCAACGCCGCCGAATTCCTCAAGACGATCAAGGAATACAATGGTGCGGTGAAAACCGATGTGCCGTTCAATCCGAACGTCAAGGATGGCCGCTGCACCACGGGTCTCGCCGTCAACAAGAGCAATTGGGCGAACACGATCGACGCACCGCCGTTCGAGGGCTACGCGGTCACCTGTGGCGTCACCTTCACGTTCGGCGGCGTGCGCATCAATACCGACGGTGAAGTGCTCAATACCGACTACCAGCCGATCCGCGGCCTTTACGCGGCCGGCGAGCTGGTCGGCGGCCTTTTCTACTTCAACTATCCGGGCGGCTCGGGGCTGATGTCGGGCACCGTGTTCGGCAAGATCGCCGGCAACTCGGCCGGCCGCGCCGGCAAGAACTGACGAGGCTGCATCATGGACGCGAAAGTCGAACGTCCGCTCAACGACCTTGCCGCCAGCGAGATCGTCGCCAAAATCACCGGCGGCGAAACCACCTGCGAGGCGGTCGTGCGCGATTGCGTGGCGCGGATCGCCGCGCGCGAGGACGTCGTGAAAGCGTGGGTCAATTTCGATCCGGAACCGGCGCTGGCCCAGGCCCGCGCGCTCGACAAAGGAACGCGGCGCGGCCCGCTGCATGGCGTGCCGATCGGGCTCAAAGACACGATCGATACGTTCGACATGCCGACCGAGATGGGCTCGGCCATTTATCGCGGCAACCGGCCGCGCGCCGACGCATCTTGCGTCGGGCTGTTGCGCCGGGCCGGCGCCGTGATCCTCGGCAAGACCGCAACGTGCGAATTCGCCGGCAGCGCGCCGCCATCAACCACCAACCCGCACAATGCTGCGCATACGCCCGGCGGTTCGTCGAGCGGCTCCGCGGCCGCGGTTGCCGATCGTATGGTTACGGCCGCGCTTGGTACCCAGACCGGCGGCTCGGTGCTGCGGCCGTCCTCGTTCTGCGGAATTTTCGGCTTCAAGCCGACCTACAACACGTTCAATAAGGCAGGCGTTTGGCCGGCCGCCGACTCGATCGACACGCTCGGCTGGCTGGCGCGCTCGATCGACGACATCGCGCTGTTGACCGCCGTGTTACGGGCGGAAGCGCCGCAGCCGCTGCCAAAACTCGCCACCGCGCCACGGGTCGGGGTCTGGCGCACGGATCTGTGGGATACGGCGCAGGACGAAACCAAGGCCGCGGTCGAAGATGCCGCCAAGAAGCTCGGCAAAGCCGGCGCCACGGTCCGCGAGATCGATTTGCCGGACGCATTCAACGGCGTGCATGTTATCGCCCGCTCGACCATTGGTTTTTACGAACGCGCCGCCTGCATGGCCTTTCTCTGGGACCATCAGCGCGAGGCGCTGTCGCCGCAGATGCGGCGCTATATCGAGAACGGCCAGAAAATCTCACGGCAGGACTACGTTGCCGGCATGCGGCGGCTCGACGAATGCCGTGTGCTGTTGCCTGACGTCTTCAAGGAGGTCGACGTGTTGCTGGTGCCGTGTGTGCCGGGCGAGGCGCCGAACGGCCTCGGCGCGACCGGCGACGCCAGCATGCAGGCGATCTGGACGGCGCTGCATACGCCGACACTGACGCTGCCGACCCATCGCGGGCCGAATGATTTGCCGGTCGGCATTCAACTCGTGGCGGACCGTTACGACGACGACCGGCTGCTCGCCTGCTCGCGCTGGATTTGGGACAAGATCGGCGCCCCGGAAATGATCGGCGTACGCCGAGGACACTAAATGCAATTCGACAATTCGTTCGACGTTCCGCTTCTCCCGGCGGAGGCGTGGGCGCTGTTGATGGACATTCCACGCATCGCGCCATGCATGCCGGGCGCCGAACTGACTGAGATTGTCGACGCGCAAAACTACAAGGGCAAGATTGCGGTCCGGCTCGGCCCGGTGGCGCTTGCCTTTGCCGGCCGCGTTAACTTCGAAAATGTAGATGCCGTCAACCGCACCGCAAGTGTCAAAGCGGAGGGTAGCGACGCCAGGGGCCGCGGCGCCGCCAACGCCGCGGCAATCTTCCGGATCGAGCCGGCCGGCGGCGGCTCGAAGGTCGTCATCCATGCCGAGCTCATGCTGTCTGGCGCGGTGGCGCAATATGGCCGCGGCGCCGGCATGATCGAGGCTGTGGCGTCGCAGATCATTGGACAATTCGCGAATAATCTGCGCGCGCAATTGGCGGGCGGACCGGCCGCCGTGGCGGTAGCGCCGGCGTCGCCCGAACCGATCTCCGGCCTGTCGCTTCTCCTCCGCGTCATTTGGTCGAAGCTCGCCGCGCTGTTCGGCGGCGGTGGCGGTCGGCTATGATCGGGCCGGTCTTGAACGAGTGGATCAGTTGAGCGATTTAATCGGAACGCGCGTTCCGCGTCTTGAGGATCAGGCGCTGCTCACCGGCAGCGCCCGTTTTGTCGACGACATCGCCTGTCCGGGCGCATTGCACGCCGCCTTCGTGCGCAGCCCGCATCCGCACGCGCTCATTCGCGGCGTGGAGGCGGGCGCCGCGCGCGCATTGCCGGGCGTCGTCGCCGTACTGACGCTAGACGATCTCGTCCCGGCGATGAAGCAGCGGCGCATGCTGCGGGTCTCTAATTCAGGCACCAAACTCGACCGCAGCTGGCCGTTCGTGCTCGCCGACGGCGAAGTGTCTTTCGTCGGTGAGCCGGTCGCCATCGTTATCGCCGCCGACCGCTACGTCGCCGAAGACGCCGCCATGCTCGTCACGGTCGATTACGACGTCAGGCCCGCGGCGATCGATTGCCGCGACACGCGCGCGCCGGCGGTGCGCCGCGAGCTCAATTCAAACGAGGTCATCGCCTATAAAGTCGCCTACGGCGACGTCGAGGCGGCGTTCGCAAAGGCCGCCCATGTCGTCCATGAGGACTTATGGATTCACCGCGGCGCCGCGCATTCCATGGAGGGCCGCGGTATCCTCGCGCAGATTGCCGATCGCGAGACCACAATCTGGGCGTCAACGCAGAAGGCACATGATCTGCGTACCGCCTTTGCCGATTATGTCGTGCTCGATGAAAGCCGGCTGCGCGTGGCAACGCCGGATGTCGGCGGCGGCTTCGGGCCGAAACTTTGCGTCTATCCCGAGGACGTGGCGGTTGTTGCCGCCGCGACGCTGCTGCGCCGCTCGGTCAAATGGATCGAGGATCGCCGCGAGCATTTCACCAATGCGGCGCAGGAGCGCGATCAGTACTGGGCGATCGAGCTTGCCGCCGACGATGATGGCAAGATCCGCGGCCTGCGCGGTCGCCTCGTTCACGACATCGGCGCTTATGCGCTGCAGGACGTCAATATCCCGTACAATTCCGCGACGACATTGACCGGTCCCTATGTGGTGCCGGCGCTGGCGATGGATGTGTCGGCGATTCATACCAACAAGGCGCCGGTCTCTTCGGTGCGCGGCGCCGGCTATCCGCAAGCCGCCTTCGCCATGGAGCGGATGATGGATCGCCTGGCGCAAGCGCTAAAACTCGACCGCGCCGAATTGCGCCGCCGCAACCTGATCCCCGCCGACAAAATGCCGTACCCCAAGCCGCTCAAGGCGCGCTCCGGCGAACAGGTGCAATATGACAGCGGCGATTATCCCGGCTGCCAGGCGGAAGTCCAGCATGCCGTTGGGTGGGATGATTTCCCGTCGCGGCAGGCGCAGGCGCGCGCGCAGAATCGCCATATCGGCATCGGACTCGCTCACGGCATCAAAGGGACCGGCCGCGGCCCGTTCGAGTTCGGCAATGTCACGGTCTCGCCGACCGGCCACATCACGGTGTCGACCGGTGCCGCGCCGATGGGGCAGGGCCTTGCCACCGCGCTGGCGCAAATCTGCGCCGAGGCATTCGGGGTGCGCGCGCAAGACGTCACCGTGATTGCCGGCGATACCGCTGCGGCGCCGCTTGGCCTTGGCGGCTTTGCCAGCCGGCAGACGGTCACCGCCGGATCGTCGGTCCAGATCGCGGCACAGGCGGTCGCCGCCAAAGCGCGCAAGCTTGCGAGCCACATGCTCGAAGCAGCCGAGGAGGACCTTGAAATCGCCGACGGCGCGGTGCGCGTGGTCGGCGCGCCGCAGCTTGCGGTAAAGCTCGGCGAGCTGGCTCGCGTCCTTAAAGGCGCGCCGGGTTACGGCTTTCCGCCGGGCATGGAGCCGGGCCTCGAATCCAGCGCGATGTTTCGCGTCGATCAGCTTGCTTATTCCAACGCCTGTCACGCCGTCGAGGTCGAAGTCGATAGCGAAACCGGCGCGGTGCGCATCCTGCGCTACGTCGCGATCCAGGACTGCGGCCGCCGCGTCAATCCGGCGATCGTCGAAGGCCAGGTTCATGGCGGCATTGCCCATGGCATCGGCAATGCCGTGTTCGAATGGATGGGCTACGATAGTGCCGGCCAGCCGGTTACCACCACTTTCGCCGACTATCTGCTCCCGACCGCGATGGACGTGCCGAATTTCGAGACACTGTATAAAGAATCGCCGTCGCCGCATAATCCGCTTGGCGTCAAAGGCGTTGGCGAAGTGGGCGTCATTCCCGCCGCCGCGGCGGTGATTTCGGCGATCGAAGACGCGCTGTCGCCGTTTCATGTCCGCATCGCGCAATCGCCGATCCGGCCGCACGAGCTTGTCGCGCTGATCGCGCAAGGCGGAAAAGGATAAAGCTTTGACGCGCTCGCGCCGCGAGAGCACATTGGACCGCCCGAGAACAGGAGAACTGAATGCACCGCTCAGAAAAATCAAAAAAACAACCCGTCGCGCGCCTCCTGCTCTGGGCTGCACTGCTGTTGTCGCTCGCCGCGCCGGCTCGCGCCGAGGATTTTCCATCGCGGCCGATTCACCTGGTCATTCCCTATGGGCCGGGCGGCATCGTCGACTTCGCCGGCCGCGAGCTCGCGCAGAAGTTGGGCGAAGTTCTCAACCAGACCGTCGTCCCCGATAACAAGCCCGGAGCGGGCGGCATTGTCGGGGTGGACTTCGTCGCCCATTCCGACCCCGACGGTTACAACGTCGTGCTGATGGATCCGGGCATCGTCATCAATCCGACGCTGCAGAAATCGCTGCCTTATGACATTTTCACGGACTTGGTGACGATATCGCGCGTGAGTTCGTCGCCCGAGGTGCTGGTGGTTGCCCCGCAGCTTGGCATCAAGACCTATGCCGAGCTCTTGGCCTACGGCAAAGCCAATCCCGGCAAGCTCAATTACGCTTCCGCCGGTGTCGGCACCGCGCCGCACCTTGCCGCCGCATTGTGGGAATTGCGGACCGGCATCCAGGCCGTGCACGTTCCCTACAAGGGGATCGGCGCTTCGTTCCCCGACATTATGAGCAACAAAGTGCAAATGGCCTTTTCCAGCATCCCCGGTGCGCTGCCGTTTACCGGCGACAACCGCGTCATTCCGCTGGCGACGACCGGCAGCGTTCGCTCTGCGGTCTATCCCAATTTGCCGACGGTGGCTGAATCCGGCCTGCCCGGATACGACGTCGACGTGTGGCTCACGCTCTACGGCCGAGCCGGCATGCCGCCGGACGTGCTCGCCAAGCTGAACGGCGCGGTCGGAAAGGCGCTGCAAGACCCGGACCTCGGCGCGGCCTTTGCCAAATTCGGCCTGACGCCGGTGCCGACAAGTGTGCAAGACGGCGCGGCCTTCACCAAGTCGGAATACGAGAAGTGGAAGAAGGTCATCACCGACGGCCACATCACGCTCGAGTGAAGCGGCGACGAGCGGCAGCGATGATGAGGGTGTGACTATGAGTTCTTGGCCAACGGAACTGCGCCTGCACAAGGACCGCAAGACTCTCACCGTCGCTTTCGAAGACGGTGAGAGTTTCGATCTGGCGGCCGAATATTTGCGCGTGCGCAGTCCGAGCGCCGAGGTTCAAGGTCACTCGCCGGCCGAGCGCCGCACCGTCGGCGGCAAGCAGAATGTGCAAATCCTCGAAGTGCTTCCGGTCGGAAATTATGCGGTGCGGCTTGTCTTCGACGACATGCATTCGACTGGCATTTTCAGCTGGGACTATCTGTTCGAGCTCGGCAGCAAGCGCGAAGACTATTGGCGCGATTATCTCGGCGAGCTCAAGGAAAAGAAGCTCTCGCGGGCACCCGCCGGCTGAGCGGGAAATGTGACATTAGAAATTTTATCGATTTTTTTGCCGAGAATCTTCGCGAAGCGCGTAACAGTTCAGTTCATCCGCATCCGTACATTCCCCTACGCGCATTCTCGATGCGTACTCGAGCACAGCTTTCTGCACGAGGGGCGACTTCAACGGGTGAGAGGAACAGGACTATGAGCAAATCCGGCAATTTGCTTCGGAATTTTCTGCGCAACGAACAGGGCGCTACGGCGATCGAATACGGCCTGCTGGCGGCGGGCATAGCGGTCGCAATCATTGCAACCGTGGCGGCGCTGGGCACCAACCTCAATACGACCTTCTCGACGGTCTCTACCAGCCTCAAATAAATAAGCGCCCCATCGGCCGGCGCAAACGCTTCACATCGACACTTTCCGTCAACGATCGGTCAACTTCGTTTCGGCAAGATCGCGGCAGTGTCGGGGTGGGGCGAGCAATGGGGCGCCATCCGGCATCAGAGCGGCTTCGGTCCCTCTCCCTCGGGACCGGGGCCTGCTTTTTTGCAGGCGGCCGAACGCCGTGCCGGCGATGCCCGACGAGACGGACACATCCCGCAGTTTTCGCCGTGATGGTTGACAGAGCGTTCCAGCCGGCGACAGTCGCCGCGACTTGCAGACGTCCGTCTATTTCAATGCGTCGACACCGGCCTGCGCCGAGATCTGGTCGATTAGGCCATTCGGTCCGCCGCTGACGCCGATCGCACCGATGATCTTGCCGTCGACCATGAGCAGAAGGCCGCCGGCCGAGGCAACCACATACGGCGCTAAAGTCGACTGAAAGCTATGACCAGCTTCCATTGCATCAAAGAAGGCCTTCGATGGGCGCCTGAATTCTGCCGAGCTGCGCGCCTTGTTGATTGCAATGTCCACCGAGGAATAAGACGCGCCATCCATTTTTTCGAAATAGACCAGGGTTCCCGTCGGATCGACGACCGCGAAAACGTACAGGTACGGTGTCGTCTTGGCCTGGACGACGGCCGCGGCAACGGCCTTTTTGGCCTGGCTGATCGTGACAGTCGAACCATACTCGGGTGGCGGCGGGGGCGGCGAAGACGGCGCGGCCGGCTGCTGCGCGAAGGCTGTCGAACCTAGGATGAGTGCGGCGCACACCGCAGTCGCGATCATAGTCATATGACGCATGGATTCCTCCCGGAATAATTGGCTGTTGTGATTGTTGTTAGGTTGTGTTGTCGCCCCCGCTGCGGAGAATAGGCTGAACGCGCAAATCCGGCAATCGTTACACCAGATGCGCCGAATAATCGGGGACGCTTGACACTAAATTTGCGTCGCGGCATGCGGGCGGCATTGCCGCCCTCTTTGCGTCACAGAATCGGCTATGAAGGCGCGATGGGGTTCGGTCCGAACTATCGCTGCATCATTGGCGTGCTTGCCGCCTGGCTCGCCTGTTCGCTCGTTGCGCTAGCGGCCGCGCCGGCCGATCCGGCGGTGATGGCGCAGTACTATGGCCTGCTCGAACGATATAACCAGGCGCACGCGCCCTATGCCGCGGCGGCGAGCGCCTACTGGAGCTCGATTTCCGAAAAACGCAAACTGCGCAATGCCAAGCGCGCGCGTGGTGAAGATGTTTCGCTCGAGGATTATGTGCTCGCGCAGCCGCCGGTCTATACCGGGCCGCCGAAGCCGCGAAATCCCGCGCTGCCGCCGCCACCACCGCCGCCACGGGTGCCGATCGTTGCCGATTTTCTCGCCGCGGCACTGGCGGAGTTCCAGTTCAGTCCACGGCTGCCGCCAAGCGACGGCGACTTCAAGCTCGCTTATGCGACTTTGGCCAAGGCGGCTGGACTGACCAAAGATCAGGTTGTGCGGATTTACAGTTTCGAGGCCACCGGAAACGGCGACTATCAGATCGAAGCCGGGTTTGAATATAACAAGCATGCGCGCGCCGTCAGCACGGCGCTTGGCTATAACCAGCTTCTGGGGACCAACTCGGTCGAGATCGTTGCCGAGGACGGCAACAGGTTCGCCGACGTTTTGCACATACAAGCGGCGCAATTGCCGGCCGATCAGCGGCAGACCCTGGAGCGCAAGATCGGCATCCTGCGCAAGATGATTGTGTTCGCGAAAAGCGTTCCGGACGATTGGGGCCAGCACGAGATTTTGGCCAATACGCAAAAGGGCCTCGGCGTGCACGCGCTCAATCTCGATCTCGACGTCGGCCCTTTGCTGCAGACGCAGAAGCTTCTGGACTCGGTGATCTTCGCGCGCCGCAAGGGGATCACCGCGACACTGACCGCCGCCGAGCTGGAAATGATGAATCTCACCGGCGACGGCAACGGCTTCGACATGGTGACGTTGCCGCTGCCGTGGCGCGACAAGGTGCCGACGTCGAATTTCTTTCAGCCGAGCGGCTATGCCGACAATCCGGTGGTCCAGCGCAACAACGTCGTGTCGCGTTTGCTGGCGGCGACCAATACGCAAATGGACGCGGAGAGCAAAAAGCCGGGCGCGAAGGAACTGGCGGCGGCATTCCAATAATCGCGGCATCGCAAATTAAGGCATTGCAGCGCCACGTTCGGCCGTTACGATGCGGCCTCGACGCGTGATGGTATTCGGGTAGCAATCATGAAACGGCGGGACTTTATCGCGCTCCTATCGGGCGTGGCGGCGATGTGGCCGCTCCGGGCCCGCGCCCAATATCAAGTGCCGCCCGCTCCGCCGCCCAATCAAGCGCCGGCGGCCGCGGCCGCCGATACCTCCGTGGGTCAGGTGGCGACGCTCGAGGGCAGCGCCACCGTGACGCGCGGCAACGCCGCCGCCGTGCCGTTGCGCGTTGCCGATCCGGTCTATGAAAAGGACCTCCTGCAAACGGCGCTGGCTTCTTCGCTCGGCATTACCTTCGACGACGAGACCACATTCAGTCTTTCGGCCAATACGCGCATCGCCGTCGATGCGTTCGTCTATCAGCAGGGCGGCGCCGGCAATGCCGCGACATTCCACGTCGCGGCCGGCACTGCTGCCTTCGTCGCCAGCTTAGTCGCCAAGACCGGCGACATGACGATTACGACGGACACCGCGACCCTCGGCATCCGCGGCACGACCGGCGTCGTCGAGGTGCCGCCAGCGGGCGGCGCCGCCGCGCCGACGATAAAACTTTATCCGGATGCCGACGGCCATGTCGGTCAGATCGAAGTATTCGACCGCCAGGGCGGCCGGCTCGGCGCGCTGACGCAGGGCGCGAGCGCCTTTGCATTGCGCGCGGGTCCCGGCGGCCGCATCGCCGCGGTGCGATACGAGATTCCGCCGCAGGAAGCGGCGCGCGACCGCGGCGTGCTGCAGCGATTGAACGCCTCGCACGCGATCGGCCGGCGAATGACGATCCAGCGCCGGCAATTGCGCGGCCCCAATCAGCGCGGCCCCAATCAGCGCGGCCCCAATCAGCGCGGCCCCAATCAACGCGGACCCAATCAGCATCCGCCGGGCGGCGGCCGGCAGCCATTCAACCGCGGCGGACCAGGACAACCACAACGGCAGCGCGGCCAGGGCAACAATTCGAAAGAACGCAGATAAGAGCCGCGCCCTCGGACGCGGCACCAACACAACGAGGAAAACATGCGAGCTTACCAATTACCCAAAGGCGGCGCCGGTATCGAGGCGCTCGCGCCGGTCGAGCGTCCCGATCCCAAGCCGGGCCATCGTCAGGTCTTGGTCAAGGTCAAGGCTTGCTCGCTTAATTTCCGCGACCTCGGCATTGTTCGCGGCTCGTACCGCGTGCCGGTGCGGGACAACGTCATTCCGCTGTCGGATGGCGCCGGCGAGGTGATCGAGGTCGGGCCCGGCGTCAGCCGCTTCAAGGCCGGCGATCGCGTCGCCGGTAATTTCTTTCAACGCTGGCAGGGCGGCGAGCCGGCGGCCGATGTGCATGCGAGCGCGCTTGGCGGCGGCATCGACGGCATGCTCGCCGATTACGCACTCCTGGAAGAAGACGGCGTCGTAAAAATCCCGCCGCATCTGTCGTTCGAGGAAGGCGCAACGCTGCCCTGCGCCGCCGTGACCGTGTGGCACGCCATGGTCGAGCACGCCAAGCTCAAGGCCGGCGACACGATTTTGCTGCAAGGCACCGGCGGCGTCTCGATCTTCGGCCTGCAATTCGCGCGCATGATGGGCATCCGCGCCGTCATCACCTCGTCGAGCGACGACAAGCTCAAGCGCGCCAAGGAGCTCGGCGCCGCGCTCGGCATCAATTACAAAACAAAGCCTGATTGGGACAAGGCGGCGATGGAATTCACCGGCGGCGTCGGCGTCGATCATGTGGTCGAAGTCGGCGGCGCCGCGACACTGACAAAATCGTTTCATGCCATTCGCGTCGGCGGCAAGGTGACGATGATCGGCGGTCTGAGCGGCGGTGCGACCGAACTCAATCCGGGATTGATCTTTGGCCGCCGCGCCAATGTGCGGGGCATTTCGGTCGGCTCGACGCAGATGTTCATGGCGATGAACCGCGCCATCGAAGCGAACGGCCTTAAGCCCGTGATCGACAAGGTCTTCGCTTTTGCCGATACTCCTGCGGCTTACCAGCACATGGCTTCCGGCGCGCATTTCGGCAAAATAGTCATTCGCCTTTGAGCGGATAAAGTCTGGAGGGACGCCCGTGTTCGACCGATCACATGCCGCGGCATTTGCCGCGGCGGCGATATGCGCCGGCCTCCTCACCGCGCCTGCTGCGGCGCAGGACTATCCGACGCGGCAGGTCCAGATCATCGTGCCCTCGACGGCCGGCGGCGGCACCGACATCAACGCCCGCCTGTTCGCCGATCAGCTTTCCAGGCAACTCGGCCAGGCATTCTTCGTCGACGACCGGCCGGGCGCGGGCTCGGTGGTCGGAACCGTTGCTGCCGCCAATGCGACGCCGGACGGCTATACACTACTCGCCGGACTGATCGCCGACATGGCGGTGAATCCGAGCCTGTTCGCCAATCTGCCTTACGATCCGGTCAAGGACTTCGTGCCGGTGGCGATGTTCTCGAAATATCCGTTCGCCGTCGTGGTGAGCAAGGATTTCCCGGCGCATTCGATCAAGGAGCTGATCGCACTCGCCAAGGAAAAGCCGGGCGCGATCAATTATGCCTCGGCCGGCAACGGTACCGGGCAGCATCTTTCTGCCGAGCTGTTCAAGCTGACGACCGGCATCAACCTGACGCACGTGCCCTATCGCGGCGCGCAGCCGGCCTATGCCGACGTCATCTCGGGACAAGTGCCGGTGTTCTTCGACAATCTGGCGAGCGCTCTCGGCCAGATTCAGGCCGGCACCGTGCGCGCGCTGGCGGTCACCGGAACGCAGCGCTCACCGCTCTTGCCCGACGTGCCCACGGTCGCCGAGGCCGGCGTGCCGGATTACCAATATTACGTCTGGTTCGGGCTATGGGCGCCGAAAAATACGCCGCAGCCGATCGTCGACAAGTTGCACGCGGCGGTGACCAAGGCGCTGGCCGATCCGGTGTTGCAGCAGCGCCTCACCGCGGTGGCCGGCGAGCCGTTCGACATGCCGCTCGCCGACATCACGCCTTTTGTCAAAACCGAAATCGCGAAATGGGCCGACGTCGTCAAGCGCGGCGGCGTGAAAGTCGAACAATAGGCGCACGGCGCAAAGGATCTCCCATGGCAAGGCGGCAGGAGTCGCGACGCATCGGTCTGCTGCTTCCATCCTCGAACTCGGTGCAGGAGCCGGACTTTTGCAGCGTGCTGCCCAAGCACATCACGCTGCATGTCGCGCGCATGGGACTGAGCACCGTGGAGGCCGATTCCACGCTGCGGATCGTCCAGGAGATCGAGGCCGAGAGCCGGAAACTCGCCGATGTCGACGTCGATGTGATCGTCTTTGCGGCGACGGCGCCGTCGTCGCGCAACGGCATTGGCTATGACCGCGAACTCATCGCGCGGATCAGCGCGGCCAGCGGCAAGCCGGCCACCACGGCCTCGACCGCGCTGCTTGAGGCGCTGCGTGTGCTTTCGGCTAAGCGGATCGTGCTGGGCGCGCCATGGAGCGACGCGGTCAATGCGAGTGCGGCGGCGTTTATCGAGGGCAATGGATTCGAGGTGCTTGCGCAGGAGGCGCTCGGGCACGTACGCAATCTCGACATCGGCCTGCTCGATCCGCAGACCGCCTACGATGTCGGACGCCGCGTTGACCGGCCGAACGCCGATGCGGTGATGCTGGCTTGCGGCAACTGGACCACGTTCGCCATCATCGAACGGCTGGAACGCGATCTCGGCAAGCCGGTGCTGACGACGAACCAAGTCAGTCTGTGGCACGCGCTCAAGATCATGGGCAGCGAGCCGTTGCGCGGGCTCGGCGTTTTACCGCGCGAGCATCTGGTGGAGGAAGCTTCGCCGCTTCGCGGAGATTTGTAAAGCTGGCTTGCCAGCCGAAGCCGCGAAGCGGCGAAGGCTGGTGGGCGCTGTAGGGATTGAACCTACGACCTCTCCCGTGTGAAGGGAACGCTCTCCCGCTGAGCTAAGCGCCCGTCCAAGAGGCGCAGATGTAAGGTGCGGCGCTTCGGAGTGTCAAGCGAACTGCCTTGATCGCTCGTCCCCGCGAAAGAGGGACCCAGTCTGGATTCCCGCTTGCGCGGGGATGAGCGAAAACTGCTTCAGTTCGTCGACGCCACGCGCGAAGCGGTCGATTGCAACGCCCGAATACGATCCGCGAGCGTATTCTTGTTCTCCGGCGCGCTGTCGCCGTTCTCGGTCGACGCCTCGTCGCGGCTGCCGGCCGCGGCCGACGCGTTGCGGGCGACGCTGGCCGCTTCGACCAGCATGGATTCGATCGGCGAGCCTGGCCCCTCGAGCGTCGCGGTCAGCCGCGCCACTTCGGCGGCGACGTCGTTGATGCGTTCGCGCAGCAGCGCGTTTTCGACGCGTTCGGCGGCCCAGGTCGATTCCGCATCGCGCTTCATGGTGCCGATTTCGCGCTGCAGCTTGGTGCGCTCTTCGATCGCGGCGGCAAGCTGCGCTTCCAGCGACGAAATGTCGGCGCGGAAACGGTCCACCGCGCTGCTGCTGCGGCTTCCCGTGGTCGACAGTTCAGCGCGCAGATCGGTTTCATTTTTTTGCGCGCTTTCAAGCTCGTGCTTCATGCGCTCGAGCTGGTAGTCGCGTTCGGCGAGCATGCGGCCCTGATCGCCGAGCCGGGCTTCGAGTTCGTGGACGCGGCGGCTGAGCAATTCGGCTTCGGTCTGGTGGACGAAAAGCTGCCGCTCCATTTCGGTGGTGCGGGTGCCGAGGTCGCCGAGCTTGCCGCGCGCCGCGGTGAGCTCGCTCGCCGTCGTCTCGGCGTCGGTGCGCTCACGCGTCAGACGCTGTTCGGTTTCGGTTACCGCGCGCTCGTAATCGGCGACGCTGATCTTCATCGCTTCGACCTGGGTGCGGAAGGCGGCGATCTCGGTGCGCTGGCTGTCGGCGACAAGCGAACGCTCGCCGAGTTCGCCCAGCAGCTTGGTCAGCTCCGATTCCTTGTCGGCCAGTTGGCGTTCGGCCTCGCGCAAGGAAGCCGACTTGATCTGGAATTCCTCCTCGGTGGCGCGCAACTGATCGCGCAGCGTCCTGTCGCGCGCTTCCAGCGCGAAGATCGTCGCCGTTTTCTCGCCGAGTTCTTTCTTGAGCTGATTGATGGCGTCGGACTTCTTGCCGAGCTCGGCAAGCTGCGACGTCGTCTTGGTCTTCATCTTTTCGACGCTCATTTCGAGCCGCCGCGTCGACATCGCGAACTCGGCGCGAAGCTGATCCTTGTCGGCGCGGATTTCGGTGATCGACAGCGGCGTCGCCGCTTCCAGCCGTTTCACGGTCAGGCGCACGGCGCGATTATGGACGAGCGGGACGAACAGCAGCCCGAGCAGAGCTGCAACCAGGAATCCGATCCCGAGATACATGACCGGTTCGATCATGACGCTACGCCTCCAGCCGCGCCGCTGCGGTGGCTTAAGCATGCCACGCGGGTGCCGGCTGCACCACATTCACACCCCGTTAACCTAAACCGACTTTGCCCGCCGCGCCATCGTTTCGATTATCGGCGCGCTTTTGGGCGGAACCCGCCCGGTCAGAACGGATTCCAGGTTGGGCTTTGGGTGAATTTGAGGTAGCCGAGATTGGCGCCAAGCCGAAAGCCGACGCCGGAACGGATCGGCACCAGGGTAATGTGGTTTGCGACCAGCGCGGTCATGCCGAAACCGCCGATAAAATAGGCCGATCCGTTGATGCCGCCGAAACGGTCGAAGATCGCATCGGTGCGCGGCAGGTTATAAACCAGCATCATGGTGCGCGCGCCGTCGGCGCCGGCGTCGAAGCCGATGCTCGGCCCCTGCCAGAACACCCGCAAATCGCCGGCGTTCTTGGTGTAGAGCGTGCCGTCGCCGTAGCGCAGGCCGCCGACAAAGGCGCCACTGGCTTCTTCGCCGAGGATGTAACCGTTCGGCTCGCCCCATTGGCTGACCGCCTTTTCGACAATCATGGCAAGCCCGCGCGAGACGCCGCCGAAAAAGCGATGTCCGGCGTCGATCAATTCGTTTGGCGAAAACTCGTTTGACGACGCTGGCCGCGATTGTGGCGGCGCGGCGGGACCGGTCTCGGCCGCCGGCGGCGGTGCGGCAGGAACGGTTTGAACAGCCGGCGGCGGCGCGGCCAGGGGCGGCGCTGGAACAGTCTGGACAGCCGACGGCGGCGGTCCGGCCTGGGCCAAAACCAGCGCGTCGAGCGAAGCCAGAATGAGCGCGATTGTGGCGACCCGCAGGGTGAGATTCATAGTTGGCTCCCGGCTTAACCCCTTGCTCACACGATGGGTTTACTCAAGGCAGTGTCGGTCCGAATCACTCCAGCCGCTGGCTCGACTATGACGACAGGGCAGCCAAAACGAAAGCGATACCGCGCCGGCGAATACGTCGGGCTGGGCGCGTGCGTGGGGCTTTCGGCCTATGCTGCCTTGGTGTTCATGCTCGCGGCCGGTCCGCCGACCTCGCGGGCCGCCGCCAATGAGCGTGTCGTCATCGATCGGCATACCGGGCTCGCGATCGGCGGCTACGACCCGGTCGCTTTTTTTACCGACAGCAAGCCGGTTGCCGGCAGCGCCGATCTCGAACTGCGCTACGGCGGGACGATCTGGCGCTTCGCCAATGTCGGCAATCGCGCCGCCTTCGCGGCCAGTCCCGACGTGTATATGCCGCAATATGGCGGCTACGATCCGCTCGGCGTGGCGCGCGGCGTCGCGGTTGCGGGCAGTCCGGCTGTGTGGCTCATTGCCGGCGAAAGACTGTTTCTGTTTTATGACGACGCCCGGCGCGGCACGTTCGCCGCCGATCCGGAACGCGTGACCGGTTCGGCCGACCGCAAATGGCCGGAAGTGCGGCAAGCGCTTACGCCGTGATCGGCTCGGCCGAAGCAATAAACGACGGAATCAACAGATCGGGGCCGCCATAGGCGAGCGGCGAGCGGCCGGGCGAAACGACATGGCCGCCCGCCGCGCTGAGAATCGCATGTCCCGCCGCGATGTCCCAATCCCGCGTCGGCGCCAGCCGCGGATAAAGATCGGCCGAGCCTTCGGCGAGCCGGCAGAATTTGAGCGACGATCCGCATTGCACGAGTTTTGCCTGCGGATAGTCTTCGAGATAGGCGCGCGTGCGCGCGTCGAGATGCGAGCGGCTGACCAAGATGACCATGTCGTGCGCGGGCCGCGGCCGGGTATGGATTGGCCTCGGCGCAGAAAGCTTGTCGCCGGCAATTTCAAGCCTTTCGGCGCCGCGGCCGGCGATGCCGCGCCACATTAGCCGGCTCGCCGGCGCGGCAATGATGCCGAGGATCGGCGCGCCGTCGCTGACGACGGCGATGTTGACCGTGTATTCGTCGCGGCCGGCGATGAATTCGCGCGTGCCGTCGAGCGGATCGACCAGAAAATAACTGGCGCCCTTGCCGGCCGGAATGTTCGGCTTTTCGCGCTCGGCATGTTCCTCCGAGATGATCGGCACGCCGGGCGCAAGACGGCAAAGACCGTCGCGGATCAGGGCTTCGGCGGCTTCGTCGGCCGTTGTCACCGGCGATCCGTCGGCTTTGCGGCGCACGTCGCCGTTGCCGACATGGAGAATCGCCTGCGCCGCGCCGGCGGCGATTGCGGTCAGTGGTTCCAGCAGGGCCGCGTAGCCGGCAGCGTCGAGCATCGGCACGGATTGCTCCTTTAGCCCCAAAAGGGGTGCGGTTTAGCACGGCGCGGCAACAAGGGCACGATTGCCGAATCGCCCGCGCTGTGACACGGACGGGACCCATCTTGCCCAAGCGGAGCCTCGCATGTCCGCCCCTGTGACCGGTCCTATTACCATCGGCGCGCTAGATCTGGCGGCGCTATTGTGCTCTCGCGTCTGCCACGACCTGATCAGTCCGGTCGGCGCCATCGTCAACGGCCTCGAAGTGCTGGATGAGGACAAGGACGAGGAGACCAAGACTTTCGCGCTCGATCTGATCAAGAAAAGCGCGCACCAGGCTTCCGCCAAGCTGCAATTCTGCCGGCTCGCTTTTGGCGCGGCCGGCTCGGCGGGCGCGCAGATCGAGCTGGGTGACGCGGAAAAGACGGCGCGCGGCCTCATCGAGGACGGCAAGACCACCATCGTGTGGAATTTGCCCCGCGAATTGGTGCCGAAAAACCGGGCGAAACTGCTCCTCAACATGCTGATGGTCGCGGTCGGCGCCATCCCCCGCGGCGGCACGATAACGGTCGACGCGGCCGGCACTGGCTATCGGGTGGCCGCTTCCGGCCTCAACGCCCGGCTGACGCAGGCGGTCGCCGAACTGCTCAGCGGCAGCCCGGCGCACACGGTCGATGCCCATGCCATTCAGCCGCTCTATACCGGCATCCTGGCCCGGGATTGCGGGCTTACGGTCGGGGCTGCTCCCGAGGGCGACGCGGTGGTCGTAACGGCTCGTTAAGCCCCATTATTCGGCGGTTTCCGCAAGTTATCTGCATTTCGCGCAACCGAAATTAAACCCTTTGGCAACAGACTGACGCTGCCCGATCAGGCGCCGTGCGCCTGGCGAGGACGGCGCACGCCGTGTGCGGCTGTCGGCCGAATACAGGTGGTGCGAGTGCCGGCGGGAAAGCGCCGCCGGTGACAAGGCGCGTAGGTCATGGACGAGTTGTTGCGGGATTTTTTGACCGAGACCAGCGAGAACCTCGACCTCGTCGACGCCGAGCTTGTGCGGTTCGAGCAGGAGCCGAATAACGGCCAAATCCTCGGCAACATCTTTCGTCTCGTTCACACCATCAAAGGCACCTGCGGCTTTCTCGGCCT
This sequence comes from uncultured Alphaproteobacteria bacterium, assembly GCA_963743395.1. Taxonomy (GTDB): domain Bacteria; phylum Pseudomonadota; class Alphaproteobacteria; order Rhizobiales; family Xanthobacteraceae; genus BOG-931. The sequence continues at coordinate 348,121 of CAVUPV010000003.1, read as the reverse complement.
GTCGCGGCTCGAAGCGCTGACCCACGCCGCCGAGACACTGATGGGCAAATTCCGCGACGGCATGCCGGTCACTGCGGATGCCGTGACGCTGATCCTCTCGACCCTCGATCGCATCAAGACGATCCTTGAGGGGCTTGAGGCGGCGCAGCAGGAACCGGGCGGGTCCGACGACGACCTTATCGACCGGCTCGGCCGTGTGGCGCGCGGCGAGAGCGTAGCGTCCGGGCGTGCCGAGGATCGCCGCAATGAACACGATCGGCGCGGCGGCGACGATCGCCGCGGTGAGGCCGGTGAGAAGTCCGCCGGCGAGGCAAGCGACAAGGCCGCCAACCATTCGATCCGCGTCAACGTCGACACGCTCGATTATCTCATGACCACGGTTTCGGAACTGGTGCTCACGCGCAACCAGCTTCTCGAAATCGTGCGCCGGCACGAGGATTCCGATTTCAAGGCGCCGTTGCAGCGGCTCTCGAACGTCACCGCCGAGCTTCAAGAAGGCGTGATGAAGACGCGCATGCAGCCGATCGGCAATGCGTGGCAGAAGCTGCCGCGCGTCGTGCGCGACCTCTCTGCCGATCTCGGCAAGGAGATCGAGCTGGAAATGCACGGCGCCGAGACTGAGCTCGACCGCCAGGTGCTCGAACTCGTCAAGGACCCGCTCACGCATCTCGTGCGCAACTGCGCCGATCACGGCATCGAAAGCCCGGCCGAGCGAATCGCCGCCGGCAAGCCACGCGCCGGAACGATTCGGCTCTCGGCCTGTCACCAGGGCGGTCACATCATTATCGAAATCGCCGACGACGGCCGCGGCCTCGATACCGCGCGCATCAAGGCCAGGGCGCTGGAGATCGGGCTTGTCAATGAAGCCGAGATGGCGGCCAAGTCCGATGGCGAGATCAGCAACATAATCTTCTCGCCCGGCTTTAGCACCGCTGTCCAGGTGACCAGCATCTCCGGACGCGGCGTCGGCATGGACGTCGTGCGCAACAATATCGAGCAGATCGGCGGCACGGTTGATCTGAAGTCGGTTGCCGGCGCCGGAACCAGTTTCACCATCAAGATTCCGCTTACGCTCGCGATTGTCTCGTCGCTTGTCGTCGAGGCCGGCGGCGAACGCTTCGCCATCCCGCAGCTCTCGGTGCTCGAACTCGTGCGCGCTGGGGGCGGCGGCGAACATCGCATTGAACGGATCAAGGACACGCCGGTGTTGCGACTGCGCAATACCCTGCTGCCGCTTCTCCATCTGAGGGAAGTTCTGCATCTCGGCGCGCCCGACGGCGACAACGGTTTTGTGGTGGTCACTCAGGTCGGCAGCCAGATCTTCGGCATCGTCGTCGACGGCGTGTTCCACACCGAGGAAATCGTCATCAAGCCGATGTCGTCCAAGCTCCGCCACATCGCGACGTTCTCCGGCACCACGATCCTCGGCGACGGCTCGGTCATTATGATCCTCGATCCGAACGGCGTGGCGCAGGCCCTTGGCCGCGGCACGCAGGTGGCGGCGCAGGCAGACGCGCGGGAGCGCAAGCGGAGCGAGGAAGTGGTTCGCGAGGACACCGTTTCGCTGCTAGTTTTCCGCGCCGGCTCGCAGCAGCCGAAGGCGGTGCCGCTGTCACTGGTCACGCGGCTGGAAGAGATCGACTGCCGCCGCATCGAAGTCTCCGACGGGCGGCATCTCGTGCAATATCGCGATCAGCTGATGCCGCTGCTTCGCATCGACACGGCGACGGGATTGAAGCAGGACGGCGCGCAGCCGATCCTTGTCTTCTCGGCGAACGGGCGCTCGATGGGGCTCGTGGTCGACGAGATCGTCGACATCGTCGAGGACAAGCTCCACATCGAAGTGGCAAGCAACCGGCCCGGCGTGCTCGGCTATGCCGTGGTCAAAGGCAACACCACCGAAATCGTCGACGTCGGCCACTTCCTGCCGCAGGCGTTCGAGGATTGGTTCCGCCGCCGCGACGACGCCGTGCCGGCGGCGCGCGCGGTTCTTCTGGTCGACGATTCAGCTTTCTTCCGCGACCTCCTGGCGCCGCTGATCAAGGCCGCCGGCTACTCGGTCACGGCCGTCGGTTCGGCCGCCGAGGCGCTGGCGGTGCTGCAAGCCGATGCCCGCTTCGATCTCGTCGTGACCGACATCGAGATGCCGGACATGGATGGTTTTGCGCTCGCCGAGACGATGCGGGCGACACCGGCCTCAGCCGGCATTCCCATCATCGCGCTGGCCACGATGGTTTCCGCCGAAGCGATCGAGCGCGGACGCGCCGTCGGCTTCCACGATTTCGTCGCCAAGTTCGACCGGGCCGGACTGATCGCGGCCATCAAGGAACAAAGCGCCGACATCGAGCGGGCAGCGTGACCGTCATGAACGATTCCAGCAGCCTCACCGAATACGTCACTTTCACCACCGCCGGCCAGTTGTTCGGTCTGCCGATCGGTTGCGTGCAGGATGTGTTCAAACCCGCCAATATTACCTGCGTGCCGCTTGCCGGGCCGGAAATCGCCGGCGTGCTCAATCTGCGCGGACGCATCGTGACCGCGATCCATCTCAGCAATCGGCTCGCTCTGCAATCGCGCGCCGAGCGAATGACGCCGATGGCGATCGGCATCGAAGTCCGGCGCCGAGTCGTTCGGCCTATTGGTCGATGCGGTTGGCGAAGTGCTCAAGCTGCCGGACAGCGATCGCGAGGCCAATCCCGTCAATCTCGACCGCAAACTCGCCCGGGTGTCCGCCGGTGTGTTCCGGCTCGATGGTCAGCTCCTTGTCGTGCTCGACATCGACCGGGTGTTGGATCTCGGCGGCGAGGCGGCGGCGGCGTGAATGGGAATGACGAGCAATTGGATTGAAACGGTACATCGGGGCGGCATTGACCGCGCAAGAGTAGAACGAGGAAACTATGAAAACCTGTTTGGTTGTTGATGATTCCAGCGTCATCCGAAAGGTGGCGCGGCGCATTCTCGAAGGGCTCGAATTCCAGATCGCGGAAGCCGAGAACGGCGAGGAGGCGGTGGAGAATTGCCGGCGTCAGATGCCGGACGCAATCCTGCTCGACTGGAACATGCCGAAAATGGACGGCTATGATTTCCTTCGCGAGCTGCGCCGGTTGCCCGGCGGCGACAGGCCCAAGGTGGTGTTCTGCACCACCGAGAACGACGTCGCCCACATCGCCCGCGCGCTGCACGCGGGCGCCAACGAATACATCATGAAGCCGTTCGACAAGGACATTGTCGAGGCCAAGTTTCAGGAAGTGGGGCTGATCTAACCCTCGCGGCGCGTTGCGTTTGTACAAGTCGTTTGTGCAAGTAGAGTACCGAAAGTTCGCGTAGCATGAGTAGCGTCCTCGCTGCCACAAGTCCGGCCATCCGGGCCGACAAGCCCATCCGTGTCATGGTCGTGGACGATGCTCTCGTCGTGCGCAGCCTGTTGGCGCGCTGGGTCGACGCCGAACCCGACATGCAAATCATCGCGTCGCTGCGCACCGGCCGCGAGGCGGTGGCGCGGATCGAGGAGAGCGACGCCGACGTGGTGGTGCTCGACATCGACATGCCGGAGCTGGATGGCATTTCCGCGCTGCCGATCCTGTTGCAGAAGAAACGCGATCTCGTCGTCATCATGGTATCGACGCTGACGCGCCGGAGCGCCGAGATCAGCTTTCGGGCGCTGGCGCTGGGCGCCGCCGACTACATCCCCAAACCGGAAACCGCGCACGAGACGACGACATCGATCTCGTTCCGGCGCGAATTGATCGAAAAAATCCGCACGCTTGGCCGCAACCCGCCGCCGCCGCGCCGCGTCTACGCCCGGCCCGCACCGGGAAAAATTGTGTCGCTGCCCGGCACCGCGCCGGCGGCGCCGCGCGCATTCCCGCACCAGGCCGAAACGCCACCGCTGCGGTTGCGGCCGTTCTCCGCCGCGACGCCGCGCGCGATCCTGGTCGGCTCCTCGACCGGCGGCCCGCAGGCGCTCGCCGCGCTGATCGAGAAACTGCCCGCCGCGATCGACCGCGCGCCGCTGCTCGATTATCCAGCACATGCCGCCGACCTTCACCACGGTGCTGGCCGAGCATCTGTCGCGCATCGGCGGCCGTGGCGCGCATGAAGCTGAACACAATGAGCCGGTCCTGGCAGGCGGCATCTACGTGGCGCCGGGCGGGCGTCACATGCGGGTGGTGCGCGGGCCCGACGGCATTCGCATCGCGCTTGGCGATGACGCTCCGATCAATTTCTGCAAGCCGGCGGTGGATGCCCTGTTCACTTCGGCGGCTGCGGTATGGGGCGCGGCGAGCCTTGCGGTCGTGTTGACCGGAATGGGCGCCGATGGCACGCGCGGCGCCGCCGATATCGTCGCCGCGGGCGGCAGCGTGATGGCCCAGGATGAAGCATCCAGCGTGGTATGGGGCATGCCGCGGTCGGTCGCGCAGGCCGGGTTGTGCTCAGCAGTGCTGCCGCTCGATCAGATCGCGCCGCGCGTCATCCGGCTGTTTTCAGGAGTACGCTCGTGACGCCGCTCGATTACGACTTCTTGCGCAAATGCCTCAAGGAGCGCTCCGGCCTCGTGCTCTCCGCCGACAAGCAATATCTGGTCGAGAGCCGGCTCTTGCCGGTCGCGCGCAAGGCCGGTCTTGCCAACCTTGGCGAACTGGTCGCCAAGCTTAAGGACGTGCGCGAACCGGCGCTAATGTCCACCGTCGTCGAAGCCATGACGACCAACGAGTTGTTCTTCTACCGCGACAAGACGCCATTCGATCATTTCCGCGCCAGCATCATGCCGGCGCTCCTGGCGGCGCGCAAAAGCGCGCGCACCATCCGTATCTGGTGCGCCGCGGCCTCGACCGGGCAGGAGCCCTATTCGCTGGCCATGTCTCTCAAGGCGATGGAATCCGAGATCGCCGGCTGGCGCATCGAATTGCTTGCCACCGACCTATCCGGCGAAGTGCTGGAGAAGGCGCGGATGGGACTCTACACCCAGTTCGAGGTGCAGCGCGGGCTGCCGATCGCGCTTCTCATCAAGCATTTCGCCCAGGTCGGCGAACTGTGGCAGATCGCGCCCGGAACTCCGCGCCATGGTTCGCTACCGGCAGCTCAATCTGCTTGCCGATTTTTCGCAGCTCGGCCTGTTCGACCTGATCTTTTGCCGTAACGTGCTGATCTATTTCGATCAGGCGACCAAGATCGACGTGCTCAACCGGCTGGCCCGGGTCACCGCCAGTGATGGCTATCTGGTGCTCGGCGCCGCCGAAACCGTCATCGGGCTCACCGACCGCTTCAAGATGGTGCCGGACAAGCGTGGGCTTTATACGCCGAATCCGAACCCGTCCCGGCTGTCGGCCACGAGTGCCGCAACTCCCCCGCCGCGGCTGTTCGCCATTAGCGGCGGCCGGTAGGCAAAGCCCACTGCCGGGCTCGCATCGGCAAGTTCAATTCTGTGCTAACCCTTGGCGCTCGGCTTAAGGAGCGCGCGATGGCGACAAGCTATGCAAAAGACATCCGGCCTCTGTTTCGGGCTCAAGACATCGCCTGCATGAGCAAAGCGGGCGTCCGGCTCGGCGAAGCGGCGTGGATGTGCGATCCCGCCGGCAATAACGGTTTTGCCGACCACGGCAATGCACGCCATGTTTATGCTGCGCTCGAAAAAGGCGTCATGCCGCCCGACAAAAAATGGCCGCAACACGCGCTCGACACCTACAAGACCTGGATAAACGAGGGATTCCCGCCGGGCTCTTAAAGCCCAGGGCGCAAACAAAAACCCCGGCCGAAGAGGCCGGGGTTTTCGCTTCGCTCGGTCTCACGTTCGTTAGGCGGGAATCTTGACCTCGTCGTCGGTCGGCTCGCGCAGCACATAGCCGCGGCCCCACACCGTTTCGATGTAGTTCTTGCCGCTCGAGGCATTGGCGAGCTTTTTGCGCAGCTTGCAGATGAAGACGTCGATGATCTTCAGCTCGGGCTCGTCCATGCCGCCATAGAGATGATTGAGGAACATTTCCTTGGTGAGCGTCGTGCCTTTACGCAGCGAAAGGAGTTCCAGCATCTGGTACTCCTTGCCGGTCAGATGTACGCGGGCGGCGTTGACCTCGACGGTCTTGGTGTCGAGATTGACGCACAGATCGCCGGTATTGATGACCGATTGGGCGTGACCCTTGGAGCGGCGCACGATGGCGTGGATGCGCGCCACCAGCTCGTCCTTGTGGAACGGCTTGGTCATGTAGTCGTCGGCGCCAAAGCCGAGACCACGCACCTTGTCCTCGATGCCAGCCAATCCGGAGAGGATCAGGATCGGGGTCTTCACCTTCGACACGCGAAGGCTGCGAAGAACCTCGAAGCCCGACATGTCCGGCAGGTTCAGATCGAGGAGGATGATGTCGTAGTCGTAGATCTTGCCGAGATCGATGCCTTCTTCGCCGAGGTCCGTCGTATAGACGTTAAAACTCTCGGATTTGAGCATCAGCTCGATCGATTGCGCGGTGGCGCTATCGTCTTCAATTAGCAATACGCGCATGCCAGTCCCCTTCTTCGCCGCGAGGGCTCAAGGTCGGCAAGCCGCAGCGGCGGCCCCTGGAAAACGCCATGGACAAACTGATTCGGGACACTAACGGCGCTATGGTTAACAAAACCTGATTCCTCCATGCAAGCATCCAGTAGGCAAATTCGTGCGAATCGCCGTAAGATGTTGCGAGGTAGTGGTTTTTTAGCCACGTTTGCGTTCATGTCCCAGATTAAGTTTCGGCGCTAACCGACTCATCCGACTCGCCCCTCCGTCCTGGCTGGGCGAGCCTGCCTTGGCCCTAAGGACGACACCGCAATGATTAACGTCCCGGGTAAACAAGCGATTAAGATGGTGGCCTACCGGGTAACCATTCTTTTGCAGCGGCAGCGGATTCATGCCGCGGATCGTGGCGGGGATTGCGGCGCGGGTGACGGCCGGCGGCGGCAGGCGGCCCGGCGATGAAGGCGCTCGCCGAACAGATCAATGAGCTCGACGGCGTCGAGATCTATGGCCGTGTGGTCGGGGTGCGTGGGCTGATGGTCGAGGTCGCCGGCCCGCTGCATGCGATGTCGGTCGGGGCGCGGGTGGTGATCGAGACCCCCGCCAAGAACATTCCCTGCGAGGTGGTCGGCTTTTCCGGCGTTAACGCGCTGCTGATGCCGTTCGCGCCGCTCGAAGGGGTGCGCCGCGGTTGCCGGGCGCTGGTGACCTCGGTTGCGGGCGCCGTGCGGCCGTCGGCCGGCTGGCTCGGCCGCGTCGTCAATGCGCTGGGCGAGCCGATCGACGGCAAGGGCGCGCTGCTGTTCGGACCCTCGCCGTATCAGTTCCGCAACACGCCGCCGCTCGCGCATGCGCGGCGCCGGGTCGGCGCGCCGCTCGATCTGGGCGTGCGCGCGCTCAATACCTTCGTGACCTGCTGCCGCGGCCAGCGCATGGGCATTTTCTCCGGCTCCGGCGTCGGCAAATCGGTGCTGTTGTCGATGCTGGCGCGCAATGTGATGGCCGACGTCACGGTGATCGGGCTGATCGGCGAACGCGGCCGCGAGGTGCAGGAATTCTTGCAGGACGATCTCGGCGACGCCGGTCTCGCCCGCTCGGTGGTGGTGGTTTCGACCTCCGACGAGCCGGCTTTGATGCGCCGCCAGGCCGCCCATGTGACGCTCGCCATCGCCGAATATTTTCGCGATGAGGGCAAGGACGTGCTGGTGCTCATGGACTTCGGTCACCCGCTTTGCCATGGCGCAGCGCGAGATCGGACTTTCCGCCGGCGAACCGCCGACCGCCAAAGGCTATACGCCGACCGTCTTCACCGAACTGCCGCGGTTGCTCGAACGGGCAGGGCCGGGAACCGAGCAAGGCACCATCACCGGCATATTCACGGTGCTGGTCGATGGCGACGACTACAACGAGCCGATCGCCGACGCCGTGCGCGGCATTCTCGACGGCCATATCGTCATGGAGCGACAGATTGCCGAGCGCGGGCGCTACCCCGCCATCAATGTGCTGAAATCGGTGTCGCGGACGATGCCGCGGGCGGCCGACCCCGCCTATCTGCCCGCCCTGACCCGGGCCCGGCAGATTATGGCAACCTATGCGGATATGGAGGAGCTTATCAGGCTTGGGGCCTATCGGGCCGGGTCGAGCCCCGAGGTCGATGAGGCCATCCGGCTGCATAAGCCGATCGAGGACTTCCTGGCCCAAGGTAAGGAAGAAGCAACCAGCTTGGCGGAAGGTTATCTCCGCTTGGCCCAGATTGTGGCCGCCTCGGAAACCGAAAGCTAACGTTATCCGTGCCACAATCCTTGCGATGGGGGCCCCTCGCGGTGGGATTTGCGCGGCCTTTGGCCCCAATTTTTTCGGACTGGCTTCGGGGGAGTAGTAGTCGATGAAGTCCCGAGAGACGCTCATTCGCCTGAAGAAGTTTCAGGTCGACGAAAAGCGCCGCAAGGTCGCGCAGATCGAAACCATGATCGCCGAATTCGAGCGCATGGCAGCCGATCTCGAGCGCGAGATTCGCGTCGAGCAGGATCGCGCCGGCATCCACGATCCCGGGCATTTTGCCTATCCGACCTATGCCAAGGCGGCGATCACGCGCCGCGAAAACCTCAAACGTTCGGCCGACGAACTGCGCCTGCAGCTTGAGGACGCGAAAGGCGCGCTGGGCGAGGCTTTCGACGACCTTAAAAAGGTCGAGCTGCTCGACGAACGCGACCAGATGCGCGAGCGCGAGGCGGAAAACGACGCCGAACAGGCCGAGCTCGACAGCATCGCACTCTTGCGCGCCCGCGGCGCCGCCCCGGCCTAACCGCCAAATCCGACTGGGTCCGATCGTGATCGGGCAAGCGGCGGCCCGGCCTTTTTGACCATCCCCGGCCCTGTGGATTCCCGCTTTCGGCGGGAACGGGCGGCCAAGTGCTGCCACTTGACCCCCATTCAGCTCTCGACGAAGCCCACCCTCGGCGGCGATAATCGGCCGGGGTGAGGGTCTGTCGGTGCGGGTACCCTCTTGGCGGGTACCATTGGATGCGGGTTTATGAGTGCGGGTGAGTGGGGCCAGCTCTTGGGCGCTCTGTTGGGCGCTCTTTTGGGGGCTGGGTGGTCATGTTGATGCAGACGGAACTCGTCTGGTTGCTCGGTGAGGTCGCCAGGGGCGACGCGGCCGCGTTCGAGCGCCTCTATATGGCGACCCGGGCGAAACTTTACGGGGTATTGCTCCGTATCTTGAGCAGACCGGCATTGGCCGAAGAGGTCATGCAGGAAACCTATCTCAAGGTGTGGAAGATGGCCGACCAGTTCGATCCCACAATCGCCAGTCCGATCACCTGGATGGTGGCGATGGCGCGCAACCGGGCCATCGATATCGTGCGCAAACGCGCCGATATCTCGATCGAGGAGGAGCCCGAGGCGCTGGAAGTCGCTGCCGAGACGCCGGCGCCGCTAGCGCGGCGCGAAATGACCGAGGAGCTCAAGCGGCTGCTGTCCTGCCTCGGTAAGCTCGACCCGGAAAAACAGCGCATTGTGCTCTTGGCCTATTACAGTGGCTGGAGCCGCGATCAGCTGGCGCAGAAGCTCGATATTCCCGTCAACACGATCAAAACCTGGCTTCGCCGCAGTCTGCTCGAAATTCGCGAGTGTATGGGCGCATAGAAAGTCCATTGAGGTTCAGATGTACGACGACGATCGCGATGCTCTTGCCGCCGAATATGTGCTGGGAACGCTCGCCGCGGACGAGCGTGAACAGGCCGAGGCAATGTTGTTGGTCGATCCCGGCTTTGCCGAGATCGTGCGCGTCTGGGAACGGCGGCTCGGCGAGCTCAACGTCATGGTCGAAGCAGTCGAGCCGCCGGCGGAGGTGTGGGACAGGATCAAAACCGGGATCGAGGCCGACGGATCGCGCGGCTACCCCGCGGGGGAAGCCGATTTTGCGGCGGTTGGCGAAAGCGCGCCACTGACGCCGCCCGAGCCGACCGTTGGCATAGCGCCTGATGCGCCCGCGGAAATGACGGCGGAGCCGGAGCCTCCTCTCGGAGCCGCAGGATTTGGATCTGACCGGCCCGCCGCGGGATCTCGACGACCAGGCTTTGGTCTCGGCGCTCGCCTCAAGCCTGCTTCCGCCCGAGCCGCCAGCGGAGCAGGCAAAGGTCTTGCCACCCGAAGCCGCCCCGCCCAAGGTTCAGCGCAATGCCGACATCATCTATCTCGCTCGCGAGACGAGGCGCTGGCGCGGCTTTACTGTCGCCATGAGCGCGATTGCTGCGCTGCTCGCGATCTATATCGGGGTCGGCCAATTTGCTCCCGGGCTCATTCCGCTGAGCCGGCCGTCGCCGACAGGGGTGGCCTCGCAGACCAAGCCGTCCGATGCGCGCCTCGTCGCCGTCCTCCAACAGGAGCCGACCGCGCCGGCATTTCTGCTTACCGTCGACCTGCAAAGTCGGACACTCACGGTCCGGCGACTGACCGCAGCGTCGGATGCTGACCGCAGCTACGAGCTTTGGCTGATCCCAAATAAATCCGCGAGCCCGCATTCGCTCGGACTCGTCGGCAACGACGAATTCACGACGCGGCCGATACCGGCGGATTTCGATGCCGGCGCTTTGCGCACGGCGAGTTACGCGATCTCGCTGGAGCCTGCCGGCGGTTCGACGAAGGGCGTGCCGACTGGCCCGATACTGTTTACCGGTGCGATGGTGGAATCGCTGCCGGGCTCGCCGAGCTGAGCGCCGTTCCGCTTATCCCCGCGACAGCGGAATCGAAAAACGCAGCTGAAATGCTTTGTCCCCGCTTAGGGCGGGGACAAGTCAAACCGATTCGCGACTGCTGACGTTACCGAACGGTCGGGACTTGCCCGCTCATGGCCGTCGGCTGCCCGGCTTTGACCAAAGGCGCCGTCCCGAGATCGAGGCTGCCGACATTGGCGAATATTCCGATCACCGCCACCATTGTCGCGCAGAGGAGGCCGATGACCACGATCTTCAAATGGGTCGTGCGGTCGGCGCTGTACATGGAATGATTCATGACATCCTCCCGTTTCTGCCCATTAGTCGCGGCAGCCGGGTCCAAAGGTTCAAGAATGGGTTCACTCGCCTGCAACAACTAGGTACTGATTAAAGGGGCAAAACGCGTCTTCACCGAACCTTGAAGACCCGTGATAACCGTTGATCGCAAAGTTGGTTCCGGCCGGCGGGGCGCGACCCGGCTGCGAAAGTCGGTTAAATCCATGCAGCGCCAGCTATTTCTGGAAGGATCAAATCGTGAGTGAGCTAGCTTCCGAACTTGCCCCGACGGGCGTTCTGCGCGCGGGCATCAATATGGGCAACGGACTTCTGGTGACCGGCAAAACCCCTTCGGGCGATCCGCAAGGGGTGGCGCCGGATATGGCGGCCGAGATCGCCAAGCGGCTCGGCGTCCCCGTCGCTTACGTGAAATACGAACGGCCATCGCAGTTGGCGGATGCCGGCGGATCCAATGTCTGGGATATCGGGCTTATCGGGGCGGAACCGGCGCGGGCGGAAAAAATCGCGTTTACGCCGGCCTATTGCGAGATCGAGGCGACCTATCTCGTGCCCGCGGGTTCGCCGTTCAAATCCGTCGCCGACGTCGACTGTGCCGGCGCACGCATCGCGGTTCGCCGCGGCGCCGCTTACGATCTGTGGCTGACGCGCAATCTCAAACACGCGACGCTGCTTCGCTCCGATTCCGCCGACGGACCGCTCAACCAGTTCATCAGCGATAAGCTCGATGCGCTCGCCAGTCTGCGGCAGGGACTGTTGCAAGACGTAAAGAAGGTGCCGGGGGGCAAAATTCTTCCCGATAATTACACCACCATCCAGCAGGCGATCGGCACGGCGAAAGGCAATACTGCGGGCACGGCCTTCCTTCGCGATTTCGTTGCCGAAGCAAAGAAGTCGGGCCTGGTGGCGCGCCTGATCGAGAAGCATCACGTGGTGGGATTGTCCGTCGCGCCTTAGAGCATGATCCCGAAAAGTGGACGTCCGGTTTTCGGAAAAGACCAGGCTCGAATAAGTCAAATACTGCCGACGGTCTTTAGCCGCACGCGCGGATGAATTTCCGATTGCGCCAGCACGCTCGTCTGGGCGCGGAAGCGCTCGATAATGCCGCGCACGAAGGGCCGGATGCCTGGCGAGGTGACCAGCACCGGTGCTTCGCCGTCCTTCGCCGCCTGCTCGAATTTGTCCCGCACCAGGTTGATGAATTCGGTGAGCTTCGAGGGTTGCATCGCGAGGTTGCGGTCGTCGCCCTGACCGACGATCGATTCGGCAAAGGTCTGCTCCCATTTGGCGGTGAGCGCGATGATCGGCAGCGTGCCGGCCGAGGTGACATGCTGCGCGCAGAGCTGGCGCGACAGCCGGGCGCGGACATGTTCGGCCAGCATCGCCGCATTGCGGGTTGACGGCAGGCCGTCGGCGATGCCTTCGAGGACGGTCGACAGGTCGCGGATCGATATCCGCTCGGCGAGCAGAATTTGCAGCACGCGCTGGATGCCGGAAATGTTGATCTGCGACGGCACGATGTCCTTGATCAGCTCGCTCTGCTCCTTGGGCAGTTCCTTGATCAGCTTTTGGACTTCGCCGTAGGAGAGCAGCTCCGCCATATTGGCCTTGATCAATTCGGTAAGGTGCGTCGCCAGCACGGTCGCCGCGTCGACCACGGTCAGGCCTTTGACTGAGGCCTCTTCCTTCAGCGCCGCGTCGATCCAGGTCGCGGGCAGGCCGAAGGTCGGTTCGGTGGTGTGCACGCCAGGCAGCGTCACCTGATTGCCCGACGGGTCCATGACCATGAACTGGCCGTGCCAAACCTTGCCGCTGCCGGCCTCGACCTCCTTGATCTTGATGACATAGGTGTTGGCCTCAAGCTGCACATTGTCGAGAATGCGCACCGCGGGCATGACAAAACCCATCTCGATCGCGAGCGAACGCCGCAACGCCTTGATCTGCTCGGTCAGGCGGTCGGAGCCGTCGGGCGCGTTGACCAGCGGCAACAACGCATAGCCAAGCTCGATCTTGAGGTCGTCCATCTTCAGCGACGCCGCGATCGGCTCCTCGGCCGGCGCCGCCTTGGCGATATCGGCCTGCTTGGTTTCGGCGGCGACCGCCTGTTTGGCGCGGCGGTCGATCAGATAGGCCAGGCCCGCGGCGCCGCCGCCGAGCGCCAAGAACGGGATCATCGGAATGCCGGGCAAGATCGCCATGATCAGCATAACCGCGCCCGACATGCCGAGCGCCTTGGGATAGCCGGAGAACTGGCTCAACAGGGCCTTGTCGGCGGAGCCGCTGACGCCGGCCTTGGAGACGAGCAAGCCTGCGGCAGTCGAGACGATCAGCGCCGGGATCTGGGTGACCAGTCCGTCGCCGACGGTGAGCAGCGTGTAGGTGTGCGCGGCTTCGGCGAAGCTCAGCCCCTGCTGCACGATGCCGATCACCATGCCGCCGAGGATATTGATCATCACCACCAGCAAGCCGGCGATGGCGTCGCCGCGGACGAATTTCGAGGCGCCGTCCATGGCGCCGAAAAAGCCGGATTCGTCTTCCAGGTTCTTGCGCCGGCGCCGCGCCTCCTTCTCGTCGATCATGCCGGCATTGAGGTCGGCGTCGATCGCCATCTGCTTGCCGGGCATGGCGTCCAAGTGGAAACGCGCCGCTACTTCGGCGATGCGGCCGGAGCCCTTGGTGATGACCACGAAATTCACGATCACCAGGATCGTGAAGACGATGATGCCAATGACGAAATTGCCGCCCATGACGAAGTTGCCGAACGCCTGGATGACATGGCCGGCGGCGGCGGTGCCCTCGTGGCCGTGCGCCAGGATAAGCCGCGCCGAGGCGAGGTTGAGCGCCAGCCGCAGCATGGTCGAGATCAGCAGCACGGTCGGGAAGGCCGAGAATTCGAGCGGCGCCTGGATGAACAGGCTCGTCATCATGATCAGCACGGAAAAGGTGATCGACACCGCGAGCGAGAAGTCGAGCAGGAGCGGCGGCAGCGGCAGGATGAGGATGACGAGGATCGACATCATGCCGAGCGCCAGCGCGATATCGCTGCGCCGGAGCATGGTGCCGAGGTCGGCGAGCCGGGACATCGCCGTCTCGCCGCGATCGGCCGATGTTGCCTCGCTCATGCCGGCTGCGCCCCGTCGATTGCGATCGCGTGGTTCAAAGCTATGCGCTGCGGCTGGCGTGCCGCCGGCACGGAGAATTGGAGCCGCGCTCGTGTCCAAGGCTGCCCCCGAGAGTGCGGTGGAAACGGGTATGCCTCCCAGGCAAAATGTGCCGGGTATATGGTTACTGGGTGGTTAACGGCGGGCGGCAATATTTACGCGCCAAGGTCGCGTCAGGATCGGGTAAGTTGGCGCCAGGAGTGGAGTTTGATGTTCATGAGGCCACGGATGTCCGCAGTTGACCGCACTGTCGCCGGCGCGGCTTTGGCGCTGACGGCCCTTGGCTTTGCGGGTGCCACAGCTTGCGCCGACGGCATCGATCCCGGCCTGTGGAAAATCGTCATCCGGACCGAGAGCGCCGGCGTGGTCGGGCCGCCGCACGAATCCTCCAAATGCCTGACCGCCGAACAGACCCAGGATCTCGGCGCCACCTTCTCGCCGGTCCCGCAGACCATTAATTCTGTTTGTGCGCCGATCGAACGCAGCCTTGAAGGGCCGCGGCTCACTTGGCATCTGGTCTGCAAGGGTCAGCTCGACATGGACCTTTCCGGCGAGTTCAACTTCGACAGCCCGCATCATTACACGGCGACGGTGCGGAGCAAGGCGGCGATGGCGGGAATGCAGATGGTCGATTCGCAGAATATGCTCGAGGGCGAGTGGGTTTCGGCCTGCCCACAATAATCCAGGCAGATAATCCAGGTGCAAGATGCATCCCAATTTCGATTTCATCGATCCATGGACGCAAAACCACACCTTCCTCGGTGAGCATCACAGCAAGCACGAGCGGCGCACCTGGGCCGTGGTGACGCTGACGGCCTGCATGATGGTCGCCGAGATTATCGGCGGCACGCTGTTCGGTTCGATTGCGCTCGTGGCCGACGGCTGGCACATGGGAACCCACGTCGCGGCGCTGGCTATCGCGGGGCTTGCCTATCTGTTCGCCCGACGCCACGCGCAGGACGCGCGCTTCTCGCTGGGCACCGGCAAGTTCGGCGAGCTTGCCGCGTTCTCCAGCGCCGTCATTTTGGGAATGATCGCGCTCGGCGTCGCCTATGAATCGGCGCTCCGGCTCTTCAACCCAGTCGCGATTCATTTTCGCGAGGCCATTCCGATTGCGGTGCTCGGGCTATGCGTCAATCTCGCCAGCGCGTGGCTTTTGCGCGACGAACATGGCCATGCGCACGATCATGATCGCGGCCACGATCACGACGATCACGGCCACGACCACGATCACGCGCATCATGGCCACGGCGCGCGCCATCACGACATCAACCTTCGTGCGGCCTACATCCATGTGCTCGCCGATGCGCTGACCTCGATTCTGGCGATTGCCGGACTGTCCGCGGCCTGGGCATTCGGCTGGAATTTCATGGATCCGCTGGTGGGGCTGGTCGGCTCGGTGGTGATCGCGAGCTGGTCGATCGGTCTGCTGCGCGCCGCCGGGCGCGTGCTGCTCGACGCTGTCCCCGATGCCAGGCTTGAAAGCCACATTCGCGGCTTGATGGAGCTTGATGGCGACCGAGTATGCGACCTGCACATCTGGCAGGTCGGGCCGGGTCACCTTGCGGTGATGGTGTCGGTGGTTTCCGAAGCGCCGCAACCGCCGGCGGCGTACAAGCAGCGGCTCGCAGGTCTCGCCGGCCTATCGCATGTCACAGTCGAAGTGCATGCCTTGCCGCAGTGATTTATCAGCGACTATTATCTGGATCGCAAACGGCGCTACGGGGGTAGGCAGATGAGGTCGAACAAGCGGTTTGGCATTTCGTCAGGCTTTCTCATCGCGTCGTGGAGCCTGTCTGTTTGTGTTCCGGCGCGTGCGGAAACCGCTGATATTCTCAGCGGCAAATGGGAGTGGCAGGCGACCTGCGACCACGGCGAATTCCATGGCATCATGGAGATCAAACAGCAGGACACTGCATTTACCGGCCAGTTTCTCGAAACGAATTTTTGGGACAAGGGCACGATTTCCAACGGTGTGTTGAACGGCAAGAACATGCGTTTTGATCGCACCTATGGGCTCATTCAGCAGCATCTCTCGGCCGACCTGTCGGATGCGAACCGCAAATTGAGCGGACCCTACGAAAGTACGATGTTCGGCCACTGCATTTTACGCGGCAAAAAGTTATAAGCCGCGCCAGGGACCGTCATCCGGCCAGATTTCGCTGACGCGGCGGGAATCAGCATCGAAGGCCAGTAGCACCTGGTGTGCGCCGGCGACGGCCGCGGCCTTGAGCGACGCCCTGTTTGTCATTGTCCGCGTCAGGTGCGTGGCCGCGTCGGGACAGATTGCAACGATATTTACGCCGGGTGGCGGCTCGCGCCGGCCAAGCGCAAGATCGCGCGATTGGTTCTCGCGGACATGGATGCCGTGCCCGGCCGCGACCAGCGTCGCGTTACCGCGCGCAGAGCGCCATCGAAACAATTCCCGCAGCAAAAATCCCGGCCGCGGATCTACATAATCGGGCGTCCGCGTGAGTAGCAGCAATACGTCGGTGGCGCCGGCTTCGAGTGCCTCTTTGATCGGCAGCGGATTGGCGAAGCCGCCGTCGAAGCAATCCCGGTCGCCGAGCCGGATCGAACGCTCGCTTAGCAGCGGATGCGTCGCCGATGCCCGCAAACTGTCAAGCAACGCATATCGGTCGTCCCGACTGTCCACCAGAAATCCGGCGCCGGTCCGCGCGTCCGTAATCGAGATGCGGAGATTTGTCGGCGATGCGAGCACTCGTTCGACGTCGAGCGGCTTCCTGCGCTTGATCACTTCGTCGAACAGAAAATCCATGCTGAGGATATTTTTGATGCGCAGCGGATTGATGAATTGCCGGTTGTTCACCTCGTCATAATAGATGCTCACGCTATAGGCCGCTTGGCCCGCCAGAAAATACGCGGCGTTGATCGCGCCGGAGGAGCAGGCATAGACCTCGTCGAAGGCCCGCGTCAGGCCGAGAGCTTCGAGCGCTACGCCACCGCCGCAGGAGAATACGCCACGCATCGCGCCACCCTCGACAATGAGCGCAAGCTTGCGGCCGTCGGCGGCGCTACGTGGATCCCTGCCGGCACGCGCGCGAATATTCGTAATCGCGAACGCGGGCCGGGTGCCGAACAGCGTGTCCTGTGCCATCGTCAATCCGCCAGCGGCGGGATCACGAAGCCGACCCGCATGATGAGCTGCCCCAGAAGAATGCCGGCCAGCGTGCCGATATTGCCGATATAGATCGACGCGGTTTCGCCCAGCACCACATAGAGCGGAAAGCCCTTGAACACGACAAACATCAAACCGGACAGAAAGAGCAGGAGGCCGGATGCCAGTGTATAGACAATGCTAAGCGCGATAATGCGCCGTGCGGTCGCCCACCATTGTACGATTTTCCCGGCCTGAATATGGGGCGCCAGAAAATCCTGCCAGCGGGAGGACGCGTGCAGCGCGGCGAGGCCGATGCCGACACCCGCCCCGAAGGCCGGGCCGAGCCCCGGGTGAAACAGGCAATAGCCGGTGCCGATGCAGTTGCCGAGCGAGTCCGACTGGATCGAAGTTATCCATTGCAACTTGGCGAGCGCGGACGGCTCGAACACGAAGAAGATTTCGGCGAATACGCCGATGCCGCCGAGCGTGCCGCCGATTATGCCGAACAGGAGATTTACGGCGTAACGGTTGTTCATCCAGCGACGGCCCAGCCGCCGGATCAGAATCCAGCCCGAGCGCGATCCAGGCGGAGCGTGAATCCGCCCCAGACAATGCCGCCCGCCATGCCCTGGAACAGCGCGCTGCCGGCGGCTTTGCCGAAGCTGTCATTGTGGTTGGTAATGGTCAGGGAAAAAACGGCTGCCGGTACGCGCGCTAAGCCGCAGTATAAGCCGGCGAATAGGCCGCCGAGCGTTCCGATGTAAAGGATCATGGCCCAGCGCTGGCGCAAGCGGACCACGCCGAGCGTCAGGATCACCAGGCTGCGATCCGGCAAACGGATCGTCCGCCAGGCCTGCGCCAAGCCCGCGGGGCCGATGTCGGCGACGCCTTCGTCGCGCATGCGGGCAAGCGCCATCAGCGCTCGCGGACGCAGCGCGCCGGTCAGCTGCGCAACAACCGGCGTCATCAAGGCGGAGCGATTGGCGTGAGCCATGGCGGCTGCGGCCCGTTTACGCACCTCGGTGTCGGTGTCCTGGAGCGCGAGCCGGACCAGCTCGGTGTCCATCGCCGGGAGATCGGCCTGCGCGAGCGCGACGGCGGCATTCCGTCTTATTGTTGCGTCCTGATGGCCGCTCGCGCGCAACAATATGGTTTCCAGCAATTGCGGCACCTGCGCCTTCAGGCGGCCGACCCAGGCCGGGATTTCAAAACCGGTGGCAATGCTGCTCATGCACAGGAATTCGAGCTCCTCGTCGGACAGCACCAGCTCACTCTGCACGCGCGACAGCGCGGCGAGGATTTCACCATGCTCTTCAAACTGCCGTCCCGCTCTCCAGTTTTCCAGATTGGCATTGAGCAGATCGCGCGTGCGAAGCAGCGTCTTGAGCTCCTCGTCGTTGAGCTTGCGTTCGAGCACCGGCGCGATCAGCCGATCGTGGCTGATCTCATACCAGCGCCCGGCGGCGCGGATCTCGGCGCGCAGAAAATGCTGATCGACCAGCGAATCGACAACCGCGCTCGGCAGCATGCCGATATTGTCGCCGGCGCGATGGATCATGCTGCGGGTGCCGCTCGCCGTGACGAACTGCGTGCAGCCGAGGTGGATCAGCTTTTCCGGGTAATCGGTCTGCTCGGCGACCCGCCGGACCGCCGCGAGATAGAATTCGCGCAGCGCCTCGCCGACGTCCCCGAACTGCTCAAGGTCGTTCTCGTTGATGCCTTCGATGCCCTCGGGAAGCCGATCCCACATGCGTTTGCAGACGATTTGCAACTGCACCGGCTCGATATATTCGCCGGTGGCCTGTTGCGGGCGGCCCTCCTGGCCTTCGACGTTGATTTGCCGCAGATCGCGGACCAGTTTGTCCGAAGCGGCGTTTTCGAATGTCACTCCGGACAGCCGGGCCGGCTCGAACACGGCGGCGATCGCCGCGTCGTGACGCAGCAACTCGAGCCGATAGCGGACGTCGATGCCTTGCGGGATCCGCGGGATCAACGGATCGAGTTCGGCGATGAAGTCCTCACGCATCGAGAACAGAACCCGCAGCGTCGGGATGCCATCCAGCGCCTCGGCGATCTGCGCGAACACGCCCTCGCGTTCCTGCCAGCGGTCCTGATAGGTGGTGAAAAGCTCTTCGAATTGATCGAAGACCAGGACCGGGCCCTGGCCGTCCGGCGGCGGAGCGAAGCGGCGCAGAACATCGAGCAGCGAGGGTTCGGCGGCGCCGGCTGGCGCGTCCTCCGGCGTCTCGGGCGTGAGCGCGTAGCGGATATTGGCGAGATAGACATTGGCCGCAGCCGCCAAAGATTCCGCCGGTGCGCCGCGGATACGGACCACCGGCGGCGTCACGAATCCGCCGGCCTGCAGGTCTGGAATGATCGAGGTGTTGATCAGCGAGCTCTTGCCGGCGCCCGACTGCGCGTAGAGCAGCACGGTGCGATGGAACATGATCAGCGACAAAATATCGTCGGCTTCGCGCTCGCGGCCGAAAAACAGGTTGCGGTCTGTAGTCTCAAACGGCCGCGGCCCGACATAAGGCTGGCTGTCACGGGCGGCCATAATCAGCCTTGCACTTCGGAAACTTGCGCTTTGGAGAGCTGGCCTTCGGAAACCTGTCCTGGGCAGATCTGGCGTTGGACTTCAGGGACTTCGTCTTGCAACGCGACGACGTGACGTTGCACCTCGGCGATGAATTGCTGCGCATCACCCCAGAAAATCGTCACGTCAAAAACGTGATGGAAGTATTCCCGCATATAGGTTTGCGCTCGCTCGTTGGCCGCATCGTCGGCAAAAGGCGAAAGCTGGACCGCGATTTTGAGGCGTCGTTGTGTCTGCCGCAGCGACAGGACCAGCCAGCGAAAAATGACGCGGAAGCTCCAATCGAGCAGGCCGTAACCGAGGAACATCAGGCAATGGTTCGAGATTGCCCGCATGATCGGCGGCGGCAGCATTTCCCAGGGGCGGTCGACGGTCTTGGTCATCGAGCCGCTTCTGGCGATGTTGTAGATGAACTCCAGATAATCGTCCTCGGTGGCGACGAGCGACTCCGGAACGTCGCTGCAGCCGTGCATATGATAGACGACCGGCGCTTCGGCCGTCGGTTGGTAGCCCGGCTGGCGCTGCCAGACACCGGGACGATCCGCGAGCTCCCGGCTCCAGCGGCAAAAGTCGTGTTGCGCCTTGCGCTGGTTGGCTTCCAGCGCCTTGACCAAAAAGTCGTCATAGTTCGTCGTCAGATAGACCGGCAACGGCCACGACGCGAGCACGTGATGCGGCTCGGCGCCCTCAAAGCGCGGATAACCGCAGGCGGCAATGCGTTTGAGAATTTCATGCTTGGGACTGAACGATGTCGCGCGACTTGATGGCAATGAATTGCGCCACGTGCGCGAGATCGTCGCGATTGTCCAGTGGATAATCGAAATCGCGGGCAAGCGCGCGCGACAGCTCCGCGCCGGTCGGGTAGGGTGGGAACGCAAGCGCCGGCGCCGAGGAACGGCGTGCATTGGCCGGCGCGAATGCTTTGCGCCAATTTCTTCCAGTTATCGGGCTCTAACATTGCGGCCAGCGCAATGGCCGCGCGTGACCCGCAGCCGGCGGCAATGGGCGCTTGATTACCATCCACCTCTCCCCCGCGGCGATTGTGTCGGGCTCACGGAACGATAGCAATAGGCGCGGGTCGCCCGCCTGCTTGTGGAGCGGGCCGTGTCGGTGCACATTTTATCGATGAAGGACAGGATCGCGCTTTCGCTTCTGCTGGTCGCGGCGGCTGGGACGCAAATGGCTTTCGCGCAGGACCGTCCCGCCACTTTCGTCGATGCCGCGGCTGCGGTGCCGGGGCTCACCGCCGACATCCGTTATGCCGGGTCGCATAATTTCGTCGGCCGGCCGATCGAGGGCTACCAGGCTCCGCACTGTCTCATGACGCGGGCCGCCGCCGACGCGCTTGCCGGCGTTGCCCGTGACCTCGCCCCACGTCTCGTCGTCAAAGTGTTCGATTGCTACCGGCCGGTTCGCGCCGTGATGAATTTCGTGCGCTGGGCGCGCGACCTCAACGACCAGGCCGAAAAGCCTGAGTTCTATCCGGATGTCGACAAGCGCACGCTGTTCCGCGACGGCTATATCGCCTCGCGCTCCGGCCATTCGCGCGGCTCGACCATGGATTTGACGCTGGCGACAGCCGATGGCCACGAGCTCGACATGGGCACTCCGTTCGACTTCTTCAGCCCGAAATCATGGACCGATGCGAGCGTCACGCCTGAGCAGCACGCCAACCGCATGCTGCTCGCCGCGGCGATGCGGCGGCGCAGCTTCCGCGGCTACGACAAAGAGTGGTGGCATTTCACGCTGCGCAACGAGCCGTTTCCCGACACTTATTTCGATTTTCCGGTGCAGTGAGCCTACAGTCCCAAATAAAACTTCTTGATCAGATCGTTATTGTTGAGCTCGTCGGTCGAGCGGCCTTCAAAGGCGATCTTGCCGTGGACGATGACATAGCCGCGGTCGGCGACGCGGATCGCCTGGGTGAAATTCTGCTCTGCCATCAAAACAGTCAAAGAATATCGCTTTTTCATTTCGCTGATCGCGTCGATGGTGCGGCTGACCAGGATCGGGGCCAAGCCCACCGAGGGCTCGTCGACCAGAAGGATTTTCGGCGCCAGCATCATCGCGCGCCCGAGCGCGACCATCTGCTGCTCGCCGCCCGACAGGCTGCCGGCGAGCTGGCGGCGGCGTTCGGCCAGCCGTGGGAAGGTTTCGAGGCAGATGGCGAGATTGCGATCAAGCTCCGCCCGCGCCGCGCGCCGATAGGCGCCGAGCAAAAGGTTTTCCTCAACCGTCAGCCGGGGAAACAGCCGGCGGCCTTCCGGCACCAGCGCGATGCCGAGATCGACGATCTCCTCGGTGGTGCGGCCGATCAGGTCGTGATGGATGCCGTCGATCTCGGCGATGATCGAGCCTTGGCTCGGCCGCACCATGCCCATGATGCATTTCATCAGCGTCGATTTTCCGTTTCCATTGGTACCAAGCAGCACCACGGTTTCGCCTTCGCCGACCTTCAGCGAGACGTCATCGATGACGCGCACCGCGCCATAAGCGGCGTGAATGCCGGCAATGGTGATGCTGCTAGCCAAGATAAGCCCTCTCGACTTCGGGATCGCGCATGACCTCGTCGGGCTGGCCGTCGGCGATTTTCTTGCCCGACACCAGCACGACAAGACGGCGCGAGAAACTCATCACCGCGCGCATGATGTGCTCGATTAGGACGATGGTGACGCCCTGTTCGTTGAGTCGAACGAGCAGAGCCAATATTTCCTCGACTTCCGAATGGGTGAGGCCGGCCATCGCCTCGTCGGCGATCAGGAGTTTTGGCTCCGCAGCCATGGCGCGCGCCAATTCGAGCTTGCGCATTTCGACCTGGGTAAGATCGCGCGGCAGGTGGCGCGCCTTGGCTTCGAGACCCACTTCGCGCAAAAGGTCGGCGCAACGGTCCTCGATGACGTCCGCGGCATGATGGGTGCCGCGCGCCGTGACGGTGTAAAGCAGCGGGATGCGGATATTGTCGATCAGGCTCAGACTGACGAACGGCCGCGGCAGTTGAAAGCTTCGCGACAGGCCGCGATGGGTGCGCTGATGGGCTTCGAGGCCATCCAGCGTCTGGCCGTCGAAGCGCACGCTGCCTTGCTCATTGCGCAGCGTGCCGCAGATGCAATTGACCAGCGTCGACTTGCCGGAGCCGTTCGGCCCGATCAGGCCGAGCCGCTCGCCCGGCGCGACCGAGAGCGAGATGTTGTCGAGTGCGACAAAGCCGCCGAAACGCTTGCCGAGATTTTCGACCTGAAGGAGATCGGTCTTTGCGCCGGCACCGTTCATGGCACAGTCCCCGGTGCATCGGTGTCGACGCGGCGGCGGCCGACGAATTCTTCCGGCTTGCGCTGAAAATAAGTGTGGAACAGTCCGACAATGCCGTTCGGAGCGACGACGACGAAGAAGACCAGAAGAATACCGACAATCAGCAGATTGACCGCCGACGAAATCGTCACGGTAGCGATCTGCTGCAGTGAGCCGAGGAGCAGCGTGCCGATCAGCGGCCCGACCCAACTGGTCGTGCCGCCGATCAGCGGCATGGCGATCGAGTTGACGGCGTAATCCAGCCCGAAGGTCGAAGTCCGGCTGCAGGAAGCCGATGTAGTACGGAAACGGCGCGCCTGCCATTCCCATCAATCCGCCGGAAATGGTGGTGGCGATGAGCTTTAATCGCAGCGTCGGCACGCCGGAGGCCTCGGCGGCGAGTTCATCGTCGCGGATGGTGGCGAAGCCGTAACCGAGCCGCGAGCGTTCGATCAGCCGCGCGATGGTCATCGCGGCGACGGCGAGCAGCATCATGATGAGAAACAGATAGCGGATGTAATTGCCGATCGGCCAGATGTCCTCGGGTCGGATGATGTAAGCGCCGCGCGAGCCGCCGACATAGTCCCAGTTGACCACCAGCGTTTCCAGCACGACGGCGAGCGCCAGCGTGGCGATGGCGAAGAACGCGCCGCGCAGGCGGAGCGTCAGGTAGCCCATGCCGAAGCCGACCGCGCCCGACACTGCGCCGCCGATCAGCATCAGAAACGGTATCGGCATCGAAAACGTCGAAGGTTCGTCGCCGCCCGTCGTGTATTTGTAGATCGCCACCGTCGAATAGGCGCCGAGCGCGAAGAAAGCGGCGGAGCCGAAATTCACATAGCCGCAATAGCCGCCGAGAATGTTCCACGCCGTCGACAGCACGATGTATTGCATGATGACGTAGCCGGCGAAGAACACGTAATCGTTGTCGAACGCCATCGCGGCGCCGAAGACCGCGGCGGCAATGGCGAGACAGATGAGGAGGAAAACGGGCGTGCGCACGGTCAGCGTCCCAACAGGCCGGCTGGCCGCACCGCCAGCGTCAACAGCAAAAAGCCGAACGACACCGCCGGCGCCCAGGACGGGCCATAGAATGTCGAGGTGAGGCTTTCGACAATGCCGATCAGCATCGCGGCAATCACGGTTCCCGGCAGGCTGCCCATGCCGCCGAGCACGCAGATCGCGAAGATGCGGCCGATATATTCGCGGCCGACCGACGGCTCGACCGGCTGGATGATGATGAGGAAGGCGCCGGCGAGCGACGCGGTTGCGATCGAAATGCCGAACGCGATGCGCTTGATGCGGATCGGATCGACCGCCATCAGCCGCAGCGCCAGTTGATCCTGCGACACCGCCATGATGGCGCGGCCGACGAAAGTGCGGGTAAGGATAAGCTGCAGCACCGCGATGAGGAGCAGCGAAACCAGGCACGGCACCAGAATGCGCAACGGCAAGCCGATTTCGCCGAAGTGCAAGGTCGGTCCGATATAGGGCGCGTCGACATAGCGGTAATCGACGCCGAAATACAGAATGAGCGATACTTCGGTGATGAACAAAATTCCGAAGAAAAAAGCCAGCCCGCGCAGCGATTCCTGGCCGCGTTTCTCGAACGAGACGTAATAGATTTGATACATGCCGGCGCCGAGGACGTAGAACGCCGGCGTCATGACGATGGCGGTGAGGATCGGATCGAGCCCGGTCGCCGCATTGACGACATAGACGACGTAGGAGCCGAGAATGATGAAGCCGGGATGCGCGATGTTGACGATATCGAGAATGCCGAACGATATCGTTATGCCGCACGACACCGCGGCGTAAAAGCCGCCGATCATGATGCCTGACACGATGGCGTTGATCAGGAGATCGTAGGAAAAAATCATTACCCAGCTACTCAGCCCGCGCTCACTCAGCCCATAGCGAGTGTGCAGGAACCCCTTCGGCTTGGCTAGAAAAAACCTCTCCCCGCGGGCGGGGAGAGGGGTTTGCGTTATTCGGAAGTGCGCTGCGTTATGCCGCAGCGCGGACTTTATCCGGAATGGCGAGCGGCTTGTTGGCGCTGTCGAGGAATTCGATGGTCATGAACACCATCTCCTTGTCGCCGAGATTTTCGAGGTCGTGGACCTTGTACTGGCCGGCGCCGTAGGTCTCATGACGGGTCTCGCCGGGCTGGTAGGTATATTCGACGGTTGTGCCGTCGTGGACGTGCTGGCGGCCGCGGCCGCCCGAAACCGCGGTCCAGAAGTAATTGAGCACATGGCGATGGAAGCCGATGCGCTCGCCAGGCGCGAGCCGGATGATCCAGACCCGGACCTTGTCGTTTTCGGACAGCAGCGTGGAACCGACGCAACCGTTATTGTTCTGCCGCTCGCGCTCGAATTCGGCCGCGATCGCCGGCGGCCACGCCGATTTTTCGGAGCGGTCGGTTGACTTATCCAGCATGGTCAGTGCCATAGCGTTCCTCCTCGGATTGTAGGCACAATATAGAAAACCTTTCCGGCTTAGGAAAGCTTCGGGAGCGGCAGGAATTTCGCATGGGGAGGCAACGTCGCGCGCTGGTCATCGGCGGCTCCATGAGCGGGCTTTTGGCCGGCATCATGCTCAACCGGCGCGGTTTTGACGTCGATATTTTCGAGCGCGTCGAAAAGGAACTTGCCGGCCGTGGCGCCGGGATCGTCGCCCAGGCCGAGCTGATCGCGCGCCTGGACGCGCTCGGGCTCGATACCGGCGATCTCGGCGTTGCCATGACGACGCGAAAAATCCTTGATCGCGCCGGCCGCGTCGCCGTGACGCTCGAATGCCCGCAGGTACTCACCGCCTGGGAGCGCGTCTACCGCGTGCTGCGCGATGTGTTCCCGCCGGAGCATTATCACCGCGCCTGCGGGCTCACGGCTTTCGAGCAGGACGCCATGTGGGTGCGTGCGCATCTGAGCGACGGCCGAACGCTCGAGGCCGACGTGCTGATCGGCGCCGATGGCTTGCGCTCGACGGTGCGCCAGCAGTGCCTGCCCGCGGCCGTGCCGCTCTATGCCGGTTATGTCGCCTGGCGCGCCTTGCTGGCGGAAAGCGAAATCCCGCCGGCGATCCACCGCGAAATGTTCATGGACATGACGTTCTGTCTGCCGCCCGGCGAGCAATGCCTCGGCTATCCGGTGGCGGGGCCCGACAACGAGTTGCGCGAGGGACAGCGCCGCTACAATGTGGTGTGGTATCGTCCGGCGGACGAGGCGACCGAGCTGCCGCGTCTCCTCACCGACAAAAACGGCGTCACTCATTCGATCTCGATCCCGCCGCCGCTCATTCGCGCCCCGCCGATCGCTGCCATGCGTGCCGCGGCGGAGCAGCTGTTGGCGCCGCAGTTCCGCGACATCGTGCGGCTGATCGATGAGCCGATCTTGCAACCGATCTACGATCTGGAAAGCCCCCAGCTTGCCTTTGGCCGTGTCGCCATCATCGGCGATGCGGCATTTGTGGCGCGGCCGCATGTCGCCGCCGGCGTCTCCAAAGCGGCCGACGACGCGGCGGCGCTTGCCGCGGCGCTCGATGCCGGCGAGGTCGAAGCGGCACTGCGCCGCTTTGAGGCGGAGCGCCTGCCGGAGAACAGGAAGATCATCGAGCGCGCGCGCCATCTCGGCGCCTACCTGCAAGCGACGCAGACCACCGAAGAGCGCGCCTGTTCGGCGCGCCACAGCATTCCGCAGGCCGTGCTCGCCGAGACGGCGGTGCTGGATTTCCTCCGCGCGTGAGAGCCGGGCTCACCGCACCAGGCACGGACGCTTGTTGTCGAAGGTCCAGCCGGGGATCAGATATTGCATGGCCATGGCGTCGTCGCGGGCGCCGAGGCCGTGCGCTTTGTAGAGTTCGTGTGCCTTCTCGAGCTGGTCGAAGTCGATTTCGACGCCAAGGCCGGGACGGTCCGGCACTTGCACCATCCCGCCTTTGATTTGCAACGGCTCCCTAGTCAATCGCTGACCGTCCTGCCAGATCCAATGCGTGTCGATCGCCGTGATCTTGCCGGGCGCCGCCGCGGCAGCGTGCGTGAACATCGCCAGCGAAATGTCGAAATGATTGTTGGAATGCGATCCCCAGGTCAGACCCCAATCGCGGCACATCTGCGCCACGCGCACCGCGCCCTGCATGGTCCAGAAATGCGGATCGGCCAGCGGGATATCGACCGACTGCAATTGGATCGCGTGACCCATCTGCCGCCAATCGGTGGCGATCATGTTGGTCGCGGTGGGTAGCCCGGTCGCGCGGCGGAACTCGGCCATGATCTCGCGGCCCGAATAACCGTGCTCGGTGCCGCATGGGTCTTCCGCATAAGCCAGCACGTCATGCATGCCGCGGCATAACCGCACTGCCTCGTCGAGCGACCAGGCGCCGTTCGGATCGAGCGTGATGCGCGCATCGGGAAAGCGCGCGGCAAGCGCGGTGACCGTATCGATCTCGCGTTCTCCGGCGAGCACGCCGCCCTTGAGCTTGAAATCGCTGAATCCGTAGTGCGCCTGAGCCGCTTCGGCGAGGCGCACTACGGCTTGCGTCGTCAACGCCTCATCGTGGCGCAGACGGAACCAGTCGATATTGGCGTTCGGCTCCGACCGATAGGGCAGATCGGTCTTGGTGCGATCGCCGACGTAGAAGAGGTAGCCGAGCATTGCCACGGCCTTGCGCTGCTGGCCTTCGCCGAGCAGCGCCGCCACCGCTACGCCGAGATGCTGGCCGAGCAGGTCCAGCAGCGACGTCTCCAGCGCGGTAACGGCATGAATCGTTACGCGCTGATCGAAAGTCTGCAATCCACGTCCGCCCGCATCACGCTCGGCGAAATTTTTGCGCGCGGCGTTGAGGATCGCGTTGTACGCTCCGATCGGACGGCCAACGACCAGTTCGCGGGCGTCGTCCAAGGTCTGCCGGATCCGCTCGCCGCCCGGTACCTCGCCGATGCCGGTATGGCCTGCGCTGTCGCGCAGGATCACGACGTTACGGGTGAAAAACGGCGCGTGCGCGCCGGAAAGGTTCAGCAGCATGTCGTCGTGGCCGGCCACGGGGACCACGCGCATCTCGGTGACTTTGGGCGACGATGAAAGCGCGGCGGCAGGCTGGGCACTCATGACCGGTCTTTCAAGCGGGGACGCGTGAGCTCAGACCAGCTTGGCGTCCAGGGTGATCTCGGTATTGAGGACCTTGGACACCGGACAGTTCTTTTCCGCAGCGCCGGCGAGCCTGGTGAACGTGGTCTCGTCGAGATTCGGCACACTGGCGCGCAGCGTGA
The DNA here is from genome assembly GCA_963743395.1 of uncultured Alphaproteobacteria bacterium. Lineage (GTDB taxonomy): Bacteria > Pseudomonadota > Alphaproteobacteria > Rhizobiales > Xanthobacteraceae > BOG-931. The sequence continues at coordinate 319,694 of CAVUPV010000003.1, read as the reverse complement.
GCGCCGAACGGCTGATGCGAAAACCCTGGCCCTCTGGATCGAGGCTGACGGCGGCTTCGGTCGAAAGCTCAGTCGGCGTGAAGCCGGCAGCCTGCAGCTGAAATGCCAGTGCCATGGTGAAGCAGCCGGCATGGGCGGCGGCGATCAACTCCTCCGGATTGGTGCCCTTCTCATTCTCGAAGCGGGTCTTGAACGAATAGGGGGTGTCGGCGAGCACGCCGGAATCGGTGGAAAGATTGCCGCTGCCGGCGCGGCCGGTCCCGCGCCAAACCGCTTTAGCCTTGCGGATCATGTCAGACGCTCCTCGGTATGAATTCAATACAGCGCGAGTGTAGTTCGCAATCGCCTTCGGCGTCTTGCTCGGCCGCTTTACAAATATCCCGTGCCCATCTCAGCGGCGAACTTTTCCGGCCCGCCCTCCCAGACGATGTGCGCGTGTTCGAGCACATAGACGCGGTCGGCATGCGGCAACGCGAAGGTGACGTTCTGCTCGCCGAGCAGCACGGTGATCGGAGTGGTCTGCCGCAATCGCTCCAGTGCCTTGGACAATTGCTCGAGGATGACCGGCGCCAGGCCGAGCGTCGGCTCGTCCAGGATCAGCAGCTTTGGCTTCATCATCAGCGCGCGCGCGAGGGTCAGCATCTGCTGCTCGCCGCCGGACAGCGTGCCGGCACTCTGCTTCTGACGGTTGCGCAGGATTGGAAACAGATCGAACAGCCATTCGATCTGCGCGGCGCTCTCGGCGGGCGGCAGATGCTGGCCGCCAATATCGAGGTTTTCGCGCACTGTCATGTCGGTGAAGAGCTCGCGTCCTTCCGGGCATTGCACGATGCCGTGCCGGGCGATCGAAGCCGCGGTGTGGCCGCGCAGTGGCGCACCTTCACGGCGGATTTCGCCGGAATAGGGCAGGAATCCCGAAATCGTATTGAACAGGGTAGTTTTGCCGGCCCCGTTGAGCCCGACGATGGAGACGAATTCGCCGGCATGCACGTGGATCGAGACGTTCCGGAGCGCCTGCGCCTTGCCGTATTGGACGCTGACATTGTCCACCGCCAGAAACGGCGTGGCGGCGTCGCGGAACGAGGATTCCGGGCGCGCCGCGGTCTCGATACTGCCGCCGAGATAGACCCGCCGCACGGTCTCGTTGCGCATCACCTCGTCGGCCGACCCTTCGGCAATCCGCTCGCCGACATACATCGCCAGCACCCGGTCGACGAGCCGCGATACGCTTTTGACATTGTGGTCGACCAGGAGCACGGCGCGGCCGTCATCGCGCAACTCGCAGATAAGATCGGAAAACGCCTGGGTCTCCGTCGGGGTCAACCCGGCAAACGGCTCGTCGATCAACAGGACTTGCGGATCGCGCGCGATCGCCTTGGCGATCTCGATCTTGCGCAAATCGGCGAACGGCAGCGTCGCCGGACGCCGGTCGAGGATCGCGGCGCTCAAGCCGACGCGCGCGGCGATAACGCGAGCACGCGCATCGGTTTCGGTGTCGGCCAATAGCCGGGTCAGCCTGTCGGGCAACAGCGCGAGCTTGATGTTCTCCAGCACGGTCTGGCGGTGCAGCGGGCGCGAATGCTGGAACACGATGCCCGCGCCCATCCGCGCAATCCGGTGCGATGGCCAGCCGGCGACTTCGGTGCCGTTGATGCGTACCGAGCCGGCATCGGGCCGCTCGATGCCCATGATGAGCTTCATCACCGTCGATTTGCCGGAGCCGTTCGGGCCGATCAGGCCGAGAATTTTCCCGGCCTCGATGGAAAGCGACATGTCCTTGACAGCGACCAGGCCGCCGAACCGCTTGGTGAGGCCTTTGACCTCGAGATGCGCTTCGGCCGCCATGTCAGTTCGGTTCCTTGCTGCGCGTCAGCAGGCCGAAGAAGCCGCTTGGAAAAAATAAGACGACAAGAAGCGCCATGGCGAACACGACGAAGTTCGACAAGTCGCCGATCGGGCGCAGCGCTTCGCTCATGGCGACAAGAAAGATCGCGCCGAGCACGGCGCCGAGGATGGTGCGCCGCCCGCCGATCACGGCGGCGATGATGATCTGGACGCCGACGGTGATGTCGACCACAGAGCTCGCCGATGCCGAGCCGACGTAGAAGACGAGCAGCGCTCCGGCAAGTCCGGAGAAGAAGGCGCTGATGATGAACGCGGCGAGCTTGTGCTTGGTCACATTGAAACCGAGCGCGCCGGCCTGCACCGCGTCCTGTCCGCTCGCTTGCAGGATCAGCCCGACCGGCGAGCGCGCCAGCCAAAACAGGATCGCGCCGCTGACGGCCATGAACCACAGCGCGATCTCGTAATTGACGGTGTCGCTGATCGAGATGACGTCAGGTATAGCCAGCCCGTTTTCGCCGCCGGTCAGATGGGCATCGACGATGATGAAGTTCTCCAGCATGAGCACAGCAACAAGCGTGGTCAGCCCGAAATAGGGCCCGCGCACCCGCAGTGCCGGCAGGGCCAGAACGACGCCGCCGATCACGGCGGCGACCGTTCCGGCGGCAACGCAAAGCCAGATCGGCGGCTGGTAGAGAGTGTCGAGAATGCCCGCCGTATAGGCGCCGGTGCCGATCAGGAAGGTCGGGCCGAAATTGACCTCGCCGGCAAAGCCGAACAGCAGATCCCAGGACATGGCGAAGACGCCGGAGTAATAGGCAATCGTCAGCAACGCGAGGATGTAACCGGTCACCCACAACGGCAGAAACGCAGCCGCGATGACTGCAGCAAACGCGATGAGCAGGATGCGCGAGGTGGAAAGCGACTGCATCTAGCGCCGTCCCAGCAGCCCGCGCGGGCGCACATACATCACCGCGACCAGCAAAAGCAGCGCCGGGATGGTGCGATAGGCGGGCGAGATCAGATAGGCGGTGATGGTTTCGAGATAACCGACGACATAAGCGGCGATCAGCGCGCCGGAGACACTGCCCAGCCCGCCGAGCACGACGATGGAAAACGCGCTCGCGGTCAGCGGTCCGACGCTATAGGAGGACACGCCGAGGAACATGCCGAGCAACACGCCGGCAATGCCAACCAGGAGGCCGTAGATCGCCCAGACGGCGATATAGATCTGCGACAGTTCGGTGCCGAGCAGCGTTACGCCACGCGGATTCATCGAGGCAGCCAGTACCGCTTTGCCGGCGCGAGTCCGGTTCACCAGCAGCCAAAGCACGGCAATGACGAGCCAACAAACGATAGCGGTGAAAATTTCATTCGTCGGCGTGCGCACGCCGACGATCATCACGACGCCTTCGACGATCGGCGACACGGTCTTGGCATTGTCGGTGTAGAGGTAGGCGATCAGCTCCTGGATCATCACGCCCCACAGCAATGTCGCCGTGAGGATGAAGATCTCTTTTTCCTCTTCCCGGATTTTGCGGCTCTGCTGCAACGGCCGCACGACCATGAAATAGGTCAGCAGCGAAGCGCCGAAACCGATCGCGATACCGATCGCCGCTCCGGCATAGGGTCCGACATGCAACTGGTCGCCGGCGGCCCAGGCGGCGACAACGGCGGCCACCATCAGCGCGCCGTGCGACAGATTAAGGACGCCGGAAACACCAAAGATCAGTGCGAAGCCTGTGGCGCCGAGCGCGTAGAGCGAACTGATCGCAAAACCGTCGATCAGGATTTGCCAAAACACCGCGCCCACGCACGTATCCCCAACAAGACGCACACATCAAAAAATCTCCCCGCTCGCGGATACGGGCGGGGAGATTACGACCGTCCGAACTCGTCGCTCGTCAGTTGGCCGAGCCGAGCTTGATGAAGGCCGGGAACTTCAGCTTGCCGTTGGCGACATTCGTCGGCCACAGGTTGACCTGTTTCCCGTCCTGCCATTGCAGCATCAGCCCGGAGATGGTGGTGGGGCCGATCTTGAGCGCGTGCGGATTCGGCGAGTCCTTGCCCTTGAACTGGATCTGGCCAACCGTGCCGGTCCAGTTGGTCTTTTCGAGCGCGTCGACCAACTTGTCGGGATCGGTCGAGCCGGCCCGCTTGATGGCATCGGCGATGTAATAGACCTCGTCATAGGCGGTGTAGCCGCAATAGGACGGGTTGTTGCCGTAGCGCTTGTTGAACGCGGTCACGAACGGCAGCGTCTTCGGCGTCACCGCCACGCCCGGGCCGGAGAAGGCTTGATAGAGCACGCCCTCGACCGCGCCGGTCGTGTCGTTCCAGAAGCTCGAATTGGTCGCCTGCGAGGACACGCCGAACATCGGGATTGGCACTTCCTGCTGCTTCCACTGCACCGTCGGTTGCACGCCGACATGCGAAATGCCGGTGATGATCACGTCCGGCTTCTCACCTTCGATCTTGTTGAAGATCGGCGTGAAGTCGGTGGTGTCGGGTGATACGCGGATATGATCGACGACATTGATGCCGATTTTCGGCAGGCAATTCAGATATTCGGCGTCAAGCGGCGTGGTCCAGGCCGCATCCTCGCTCATCACGACGGCCGACTTCATGTGAAGCTGTCCGACCAGAAGGTCCTTCGCGGCGTCGCAGGTCGCGTCGGCGATACTGGTCGACGTCGAATAGCCATGGAACGTATATTTGAGATTGTCGTAGTCCTTGGCGATATTCTGGGTGATGACGTCGGACGCGGCGCCCGGCGTGACCATCACGGTTTTAAGGCGGCCGGTCCAGGGTTCGAGCGCGAGCACGACTTCGCTGATATAGCTCGCGATCACTGCATTGACATGGTCCTGGTTGACGGCGCGCTGGAAGGCGAGAACCGCTTCCGGAGCCTTCGAATGATCGTCGTAAGTGAAAATCTCGATCTTCTTGCCGTTGACGCCGCCCGCGGCATTGATCTCGTCGGCGGCCAACTGGGCGGCCTGCGGGATCGACGAACCGGCGACGGCCTGCGCCTCGGCGATGACGCCGATCTTGATGGTGTCTTCGGCGTGGCTCGGCGTTGCCAGCGCCAGCGCGGTCAGGCTCACGCCCGCGGCAAGCGCGATCGGCGCAAACACGCGCCTTTGCGACCTAATCATGAGTAAAACCTCCCTGAATTATCCCGGCGTCCGCTTACAGACGGCGGCGTGATGGGAGTTTATCGTAACGGTCCATGGCGACAAGCCTGACCGGGGCGGTGGTGATGGCTTTTTGCCGGGTGGGCGGCTTTGCCGCAACGTTGTATGAAACGGCAGCCGCGCATCCAGCGCATAAATTCGCGGCACTTCGGGGAGTGAGGAATCCAAATGAAAGCCGCATATTTTGAGCAATTTGGCGGTCCCGACGTCCTCAAATACGGCGATTTGCCCGACCCTGTGGCGGCGCCGGGCGAGGTGCTGGTCGATGTGATGGCGGCCAGCGTTAACGCCGCCGACTGGAAATTTCGCGCCGGCCAATATCCAAACAGCGGCCAGACGAAATTCCCGGCGATTCCGGGACGCGACTTTTCGGGGATGGTGAGCGCGCTCGGCAGCGGCGTGGACGACCTTAAGATCGGCGACGCGGTGTTCGGCGTGCTCGATGCCGGCCGCGAAGGAACCTATTGCGAGAAGATCGCGATCAAATCGGCGATCATCGGCAGGAAGCCGGACGGACTGTCCCACGTCAATGCCGCGGCGCTGGCGCTCACCGGGCTCACCGCGGTCAATTCCGTTGCCGACGTGCTGCAGCTTAAACGCGGCGAGACGATTTTGATTCAGGGCGGCGCCGGCGGCGTCGCCAGCTTCGCCATCCAGCTCGCCAAGCATCTCGGCGCGCGCGTGATCACCACGACAAGCGCGGCGAATGTCGACTACGTGCGCAGCCTGGGGGCTGATGAAGTCATCGACTACAACAAGCAGGATTTCACCAAAGCGGTGAGCGGTGTCGATGCCGTGTTCGAAACCGTCGGCAGTGACGTGGCGAAAAAATCCTTCGTGGTGCTAAAGCCCGGCGGCCGCGCCGCTTTCATCGGCTCCGGTATGCAGGCGCCAAAGCCGACGCGCGGCGACGTGACCGCGCTGCGGCCGCCGGTCGCGCGCTCGCGCGCGGCGATGGATCGCATCGCCCAACTCATTACCTCCGGCGCGGTGCGCCCGCCCGAAGTGAAGCTTTATACGTTATCGCAGGCTGCGGACGCGCACCGATTGAGCGAGTCCCGGCATTTTCGGGGCAAGCTCATCCTCAAGGTGCGCTAGTCACACGTGCTGGCCGCCGTTGATGTGGATTTCGGCGCCGTTCACGTAGGACGCGGTGTCGGTGCACAGCACGTAGATGATCTTCGCCACCTCGTCGGGCGTGCCGAGCCGGTGCATTGGAATATTTTCCACGATCTTTTCCGTGCCCGGCGACAGCATGGCGGTGTCGATCTCGCCCGGCGCGATGGCGTTGACGCGCACGCCGCGCGAGCCGAAATCGGCCGCCATCTCGCGGGTCAGCGCGGCGAGCGCCGCCTTCGAGGTTGAATAGGCCGTCCCGGCGAAGGGGTGCACGCGCGAGCCGGCTATCGAGGTGACGTTGACGACCGAGCCTTTGGCGGCGCCGAGCTCGTCGAGTAGCCCCCGCGCCAGCATTATCGGCGCGAAAAAGTTCACCTGGAAAATATGATGCCAGTCGTCGCGTGAGGTTTCGATCGAGCCGAGCCGCTTGCCGCCCGCGGCCTTCGGCGAGATCGCCGCATTGTTGACGAGCGCGTGCAGTTCGCCGTTGAGCCGGCGCTTGGTTTCCAGGATCGCCGCCTCGGTGTTTTCGGGATCGGACAGATCGACCTGGATGTGATCCTCGGGTCCTGCTTCCCACGGGCAATTTTCCGGGAACGGATGGCGCGAGCAGGTAATGACGCGCCAGCCGGCGGCGGAAAAGCGCTTCACCGTTGCGTGGCCGATGCCGCGGCTCGCTCCGGTCAGGAGCAGCGTGCGGCGCGGTTGATTGCTTTTCGGTGCCGTGTTCATGGATAAAGTCGCGTTTTGGTCCAGGGCGCGCCAGCGCCCGCACACTCAAATGAAATGCGGTCGTGCAGGCGGAACGGCCGCTCCTGCCAGAACTCGATCTCGCTCGGCACAACGCGATAGCCGACCCAAAAAGGCGGCCGCGGCACGGTGCCGATGACGAATTTTGCGGTAAAGAGCGCGATCGCTTTCTCAAAGGCGAGCCGGCTTTCCAGCGCCGCCGATTGCTTTGAGGCCCAGGCGCCGATCTGCGCCATGCGCGAACGGGTGGCGAAATAGGCGTCGGCTTCCTCGCCCGACACCGGTTCCACGATGCCGCGCAGCCGCACCTGCCGCTGCAGCGACTTCCAGTAGAATGTCAGCGCCGCTTTCGGCGCGGCGGCAAGCTCATGGCCCTTGATGCTGTCGGCGTTGCTGTAGAACACGAAGCCGCGCTCATCGAAGCCTTTCAGCAGCACCATCCGCGCATTGGGCAGCCCGTCGGCATCGACGGTGGCAAGCGTCATGGCGTCGGGGTTGACCGGCTCGGCGCGCTCAGCTTCGGCGAACCAGGCGGCAAACAGGCGCAAGGGCTCGTCGGCCTCGGTGAAGTCACCGCCCGTTAACCGTGTCGGGTGTTCTATGGGCGCCGCATCGGACATTCTCGGAGTATCCACCAAGTGGTCGTGTGCGGCGATCGGGAAGCGGGCCGCTGGTGCCTATATAATGGAACGGCGGCGCTCCGCCTATGTCGGTGTTCCCGGGGTATAGCGGCCGCCGCGGTCGTTGCCAGCGCGCTTGGCGTCTCCGGATGCTCCTACCAACTCTCGTCGATGTTCTCAAAGAACGACAGCGATACGCAGCCGACCGGTTCGATCGCGCGGCCGGACGGCCAGTCCGCCGCCACCGCCGCACCGCCGTCGGAAATCGATCTGGCCTATGCGCGCGCCGCCGCGTCGGATGTGCTGGCGCGCGGGGCTAGGGATTCGAGCGTGCCTTGGCAAAATCCGCAGTCCGGCGCCGGCGGCAATATCACCCCGCTCGCCACTGCCTATAGTGAAGGCGGCTTGTCGTGCCGCGATTTCCTGGCGAGCTATGTGCACGGCGGAGCGCAGGACTGGCTTCGAGGGGCCGCCTGCCGCACTGCCAGCGGCGCCTGGGAAGTCAGACGTCTCACGCCGCTCAAGGGCTAAAGCGGGCTATCATCGCCTCCAGCGAGCGCCGATTCGACCTGGTCTTGCGTCATGTTACATTGTTTCCTGGCCGTTTTATTCCCACATTAGCGTGTCGTGCGGTGTGAAGTGGGGCGGGCTGGCCGGCCCGAAATCTCGAACGTGGAGTCTTTAGGGGATGCGTGATCCCTATGAAGTTTTGGCTGTCGATCGCAGGGCGAACGCAGGCGACATCAAGAGCGCCTATCGGCGGCTTGCCAAGAAGCTGCATCCCGACGCCAACAAGAACGATCCGAAGGCGGCGTCACGCTTTGCCGAGCTCAACGCCGCGCACGAAATCCTCGGCGACGAGGACAAACGCAAGGCGTTCGACAACGGCGAAATCGATGCCGAAGGCAAGCCGCGCTTTCGCGGCTTCGAAGGTTTTGGCGGTGGCGGTCCAAGGCCTGGCGGTGCCGGCGCCGGTTTTGGCCCCGACGCGAATTTCGAAAGCTTCAATTTCGGTCCTGAAGGTTTCACCCGGACCACCCGGCGCGGACGAGGCGCCGCGGGCGCCGGCGGGCCGGGCGGTAGTGGTTTCGGCGGGTTCGAGGACATCCTCAAGGAAGCGTTCGGCCGCGGCGCGCGCGGCGGCGCTTCGGCATTCGAGCCGGAGGATTTCGGCGTCGGCGCCGACGTGCAAGCCGAGATGTCGGTATCGCTGCCCGACGCGGCCAATGGCTCGACGCAGCGCTTGCATCTGCCGAACGGCAAGAATGTCGATGTCAAGATTCCCGTTGGTATCACCAACGGTCAGCACATCCGGCTCAAGGGTCAGGGGATGGCCGGCAAGGCCGGTCCGGGCGACCTCCTCATCACCGTCTCGATCGCGCCGCATCCGCTGTTCACGCTCGAAGGCACAGATGTGCGGCTCGATTTGCCGGTGACGCTTTATGAGGCCGCGCTCGGCGCCAAGGTGCGCGTGCCCACGCTCGACAAGCCGGTTGAACTTTCCATCCCGCCGTGGACTTCGAGCGGACGCACATTCCGCCTCAAGGGCAAGGGCTTTCCCGCGAAGTCAGGCCACGGCGATCTTCTCGCCACCGTGCGCATCGTGTTGCCGGAGCAGCGCGACGCCGAGCTCGAAGCGCTAATGAAGAAGTGGCAGGCGGACAGATCCTACGATCCGCGTAAGGATATGTGAGCACAGTTGCGCATCCGAATTATCCCGGAAGCGGAACGCCTGTAAGCTCGGCGCAATAGCTCAGCAGCCTCTCCTGCAGATCAGTGCGCCGCGCTTCGGAGTGCACGCGGCGCGGCTTCTGGTGATAGAAATATTGCCCGGTCACTTTGGCGGCCGGGTCGTCGCTCACGGCGAGCCACGCCTGGGTCACGGGTGCGAGCGACAGATTGTCCGGCGCACCGGGGTCGCCCATTTTTGTCGGCACCCAGCCCGGCTCCAAGGCATTTGACAAGGCGTCCGGCCAGCGCCGAGCGGCCGCGAACGCCAACACCACATCGAACAATTTGCTGTCCGAATAAGCTTGCGCACCGTCCCAGCGCCGCTTCGCCCATTGCGGATCGTCGAGATTAGCGTCGCCGCCCGTATGCATTCCGGAGCTGAGATACACCAGCCGATCGGGCCGGACGATCAAGGCTGTCAGCAGATAAGGCGCCAGCACATTGATCGCGAATACATGCTCAAGACCGTCGGCGGTTTGAACACGGCGCGGTTCCCGGTAACCGATGCCGGCGTTATGGATGACGGCGTCATGCCGGCCCAGCGCATTGACTTGTTCGGCGACGCGCCGCGCCCCGGCAATGCTTGACAGGTCGCCGATGACGACATTGGTCGCTTGCGGTATTGCGCGCCGTGCGTCGTCGGCGCGTTTGGCGTTGCGGCCGTGCAGTGTGACGCGATGGCCCCCCTCGACCAGGAGCTTTGCGGCCATCAGGCCGAGACCGTCGGACGAGCCGCTGATGAATACACGCGTCATCGAATTTCCTTGTCGGCAACTCTAGCGGAAAAGGAACGGCGTCTCACCCGCCCTAGAGCGGCGTCCGGCTGTCGATCTGATCGTAGGCGGCTTGCGCGATGTCGTGCAGCTTATCCTGCTGCGCCGGTCCGCTCAGCACATAAAACAGATTCTGATCAACCCAGTAATAGGCGGCGTTCTGTTCGCCGGTGGTGTAGCGCAGCGCCATCTCCTGATCGTTGGTCCGGCCGCAATAGAGCGTGAACCGCTCGCCCGACAGACCTTCATACATAAAGAACGCGGTCGCCCCGGTCGGTCCTGGTAGGAGCCGGCCGCCGACCAGCTTCAATCCCACCTTGTCGAGTTCGGGCGCACGCACCGGCTCGCCGACCCGCTTCGACAGCCATTCCACCAGATGCGGGCGTTGGTCGCCCGGCACCTCGACCGGATGGCGAACCTCGACCGTGTAGAGCCGATAGGCATCGAGCGCATCGGAGGTGAAAAGCGCGAGATCCGACGGGCCGCGCGTCCCGACGCCGTGAATCGCCCAGCCGGCACCGGCGCCGGCCAAGAATGCCGCGATCACCGCGGCGGCAACCGCGGCGACCGCGCTGCGATGCCGGCGCGTCAGGACCCCGACATCGAGTTGTCGCGGCGGCTTTTCGTCGGCGATGGCGCCGTAGCGTGCGCGGATCAATTCAGCCTGCTTGCGCCAGACCGCGACTTTGGCCGCATCGTCGGGATGGCTCGCGAGCCATGCCTCGACAGCACCGCGGCGTTCGGCGGGCAATTCATCGTCGACATAGGAGCTGAGCTCATCTTCGCTCACAATCTGGTCTCGATCATTCATCGTTCGCTCTCTTCATCATTTCACGCGGCGCAGTGCCGGGCGCTCGCCGTCGAGATAGGCTTTGATCTGGTTGCGGGCGCGCGCCAGCCGCGACATCACGGTCCCAATGGGTACACCCTGCACTTCCGCCACTTCGCGATATGTTAGCCCTTCGAGCACCACCAGCAGCAATGCCGAGCGCTGGTCCTCGGCGAGTTCGGCAAGCGCCCGGCTGATATCGCGGCCGCCGGCTTCCGGCCCGCCGGTGGTTGCGTCGCTGTCCTTGATCGGCGTCAGCACCGGGCGCCGCGACAACGTGCGCAACCGGTTGCGGTTGAGGTTGGTCAGGATGGTGTAAAGCCATGCCCGCGTATCTCCGCCATGAAATAAATGCTCTGAACGCAGCGCCCGAACCAGCGTATCCTGCACGATATCGTCCGCCGTCTCGGCGTCGCGGGTCAGCGCGCGCGCGTAACGCCGCAACGCCGGAATAGCCGCCTCGATCCCCTCGCGGAACTCACTCAAGCATTTCACCTGTTAAGGACCGTTAAGCTGTGCCGCCTATCGGCCGGTCTCAGCGGCGCGCCTGCAAACAAAAACCCCACCCGCCGCCGACTATTCCGTGCGACGGCCGATGCTTGATGGTCCTAATACGCTATGCCATAGGAGGCCGGGGTCGGAAATCGTGTAGAGGTCAGGGAATGCCAGAAGTCTCGGGCCTTATGCGCGGCAAACGCGGTCTCATCATGGGGGTGGCGAACAATCGCTCGCTCGCCTGGGGCATCTCCAAAGCCTGCCGTGCGCATGGCGCCGAGCTCGCCTTCACCTATCAGGGTGACGCGCTGAAGAAGCGTGTTGAGCCGCTTGCCGAGGAAGTCGGCGGCATCGTGCTCGGCCATTGCGACGTCACCGAGCCGAAGACCATCGATACGGTGTTTGCGGCCGTGCAATCGGCGTGGGGCGGCATCGATTTTCTTGTCCACGCCATGGCTTTTTCCGACAAGGATCAGCTCGACGGCCGCTACGTTGACACTACGGCCGATAATTTCACCAAGACCATGTTGGTGAGCTGCTATTCGTTCACCGCCGTTGCGCAACGAGCCGAAAAGCTGATGCCGAACGGCGGTTCGATGCTGACGCTGACCTATTACGGTGCGGAAAAGTGGATGCCGCACTACAACGTCATGGGCATCGCCAAGGCCGCGCTGGAAGCGTCGGTGTGGTATCTCGCTGCCGATCTCGGCGTGAAAAACATCCGCGTCAATGCCATCTCGTCGGGCCCGATCAAGACGCTCGCCGCCTCCGGCATCGGCGACTTCCGCTATATCCTGAGATGGAACGAGTACAACGCGCCGCTGCGGCGCAACGTCACCATCGAGGAAGTCGGCGAAGCGGGCGCGTATCTTCTGTCCGACATGTCGCGCGGCGTCACCGGCGAGGTGCATCACGTCGATGCCGGCTATCACATCGTCGGCATGAAGCATCCGGACGCCCCCGACATCGCCGTCGGCAAGGAGTGACGCCCAAAGCGCGCGGCCGAACAAGATGCCGGTGCTCTATTACGTCCGTCACGGCGAGACCGACTTCAATGTCGAGGGCAGGCTGCAAGGCCACCGCGATACCGATCTCAACGCGCGTGGCCGCCAGCAGGCGGCGGAGTGCGGCGAACTGCTGCGCGATCTGTTCGCGCGCGACGAGCGCCAGCCGGCCGATTTCGCCTATATGGCAAGCCCGCTCAAGCGGGCGCGCGCCACCATGGAGATCCTGCGCGCCACGCTCGGGCTCGACCCACGGGGCTATGATATCGACGACACGCTTTTGGAAATCTCCTACGGCGAGTGGGAAGGATCGACGCTGCCGGAAATCGACGCCCGCTATCCTGGCCTTCTGCAGGAGCGCGAGCGCAGCAAGTGGGATTTTGCGCCGCCCGGCGGCGAGAGCTATCGCCAGCTGACCGGCCGCATCGACGCCTGGTATGCCTCGCTGACGCGCGACACCGTGGTCGCCGCCCATGGTGGCGGTGTGCGCGTGCTCATGGCGCTGTTCAATGTGCTGCCAAAAGAGGAGGCGACGCATGCGCAAATCGCGCAAGGCGTCGTCTATGTTTTCGCCGACGGCAAAATGGCGCGGTATGCGTAGATTCATTTTCCGCTCATTCCCGCGCAGGCGGGAATCCGGAATTTGCTCACTGGATCGCCGCTTTCACGGCGACGAGCGGGAGTCCCAAAATGCGAAAGCGACCGAACTTTCGTCCGGTCGCTTTGACGAAGCGCCACGTGGGCGCTTCGGGAAAAAATTCCAAGCTTAGGACTTGGTTTTCTTCTTGGCCTTTTTCTTCTTCGCCATGATGGGTCTTCCTTGTTGTGTGATGAACCTACGGTAGGGTTGGTTCAGTCGCAGGCTGATCTCGGTCTCAGATCTCGGTCCCTGGGTCTTTGCCCCCTAACCGACCGGAACAATGCCAGAAGGGCGTTTGGACCACAATCGAAAAATGGCGAATAACCCTGTTTTTTCCGTGGCTTAACGGATATTCAGCTTTTCATTAATCAGCGTTCAGCGAGATGAATGCCGCATGAATATTTGTAGTAAGATCGGTTAAAGGCTGCGCAATCGATCGGCAGAATATTGCAGGCGCGAACGCGGGGCCATCATTTCTGCCGCATGTGCGAACGACGCGACGCCAGAACGGAGCCGATTTGACCCTATAAAGTGTGCGGGCTACCAAGCCGCAATCAAGCTCATGTCTCCATTCACACCATTCAGCGTCACACGCGCGTCATGTCGTTCAATACTTTCGGTCACTTATTCCGCGTTACCACCTTTGGCGAAAGCCATGGGCCGGCGATCGGTTGCGTGATCGACGGCTGTCCGCCGCGCATCCCGCTGACCGAAGCCGACATTCAGCCGTTCCTCGATCGCCGCCGCCCTGGCCAATCGCGTTACACCACGCAACGTCAGGAGCCCGACGCGGTCAAAATCCTCTCCGGCGTTTTCACCGACGAGGCAAGCGGCGCGCAAGTGACCACCGGCACGCCGATCGCGCTCCTCATCGACAATGTCGATCAGCGCTCGAAAGATTATTCCGACATCAAGGACAAATATCGTCCCGGTCATGCCGACTACACCTACGACGCCAAATATGGCCTACGCGATTATCGCGGCGGCGGTCGCCAGTCGGCACGCGAAACTGCGATGCGGGTCGCCGCCGGTGCGGTGGCGCGCAAAATCGTCCCGGGACTGAACGTGCGCGGTGCGCTGGTGCAGATGGGCCCGCATCGCATCGACCGCGCGCGCTGGGACTGGGCCGAGGTCGACAGGAATCCGTTCTTCTGTCCCGACGCCAAGACCGCCGCCATGCTCGGCGACTATCTCGATGGCCTGCGCAAAGAAGGCTCTTCCATCGGCGCGGTCATCGAGGTCGTTGCCGAAGGCGTCCCGGTAGGCCTCGGCGCACCGATCTACGGCAAGCTTGACGGCGATCTCGCCGCGGCCTTGATGAGTATTAATGCGGTCAAGGGCGTCGAGATCGGCGCCGGATTTCGGCTCAGCCGAGCTGACCGGCGAACAGAACGGCGACGAGATGCGGCTCGGCAATGACGGCAAGCCGCGTTTTCTCTCCAACAATGCCGGCGGTATTCTCGGCGGCATTTCCACCGGCCAGCCCGTGGTGGCGCGTTTCGCCGTCAAACCGACGTCCTCGATCCTCACTCCGCGCCGGACCGTCGACCGCTACGGCCACGAGACCGAGATTTCGACCACCGGCCGCCACGACCCCTGCGTCGGCATCCGCGCGGTGCCGATCGGCGAAGCCATGGTGGCCTGCGTGATCGCCGACCATTATCTACGCCAGCGCGGCCAGGTCGGCGACACGCCGGCGTGGCCGTTTACGCCGCCGGCGCGCTGACGCGACCGTGGAAATGGAAATGGACGACGCGCATCTACGCATCCAGGCCACCGTCGCCGCCTTCGCGCGCGGCGAAATCGTCATTGTCGCCGATGACGACGACCGCGAGAACGAAGGCGACCTGTTCGTCGCGGCGAGCCTGTGCACGCCGGAGAAGATGGCGTTTATCATCCGCAACACGTCCGGCATCGTCTGCGCGCCGCTGGCGCCGGAGGAAGCCCGCCGGCTGCATCTCGATCCGATGGTGGCGCTCAACGATGCGCCGCTCGGCACCGCGTTTACGGTATCGGTCGACGTCCGCCACGGGCTCACCACCGGCATTTCCGCCGAAGAGCGCAGCAATACCGTGCGCGCGCTCGCCAACGGCAATTCCGGCGCCTCCGATTTCGTGCGGCCGGGTCATGTGTTTCCGCTGGTGGCGAAGGCAGGCGGCGTGCTGATGCGCTCGGGCCATACCGAGGCCTGCGTCGATCTGTGCCGGCTTGCCGGTTTGCCGCCGGTTGGCGTGCTCGCGGAGCTGATGAACGACGACGGCACGGTGATGCGCGGGCCCGAGCTTGCCGCCTTCGCCGAGCGGCACAAGCTGTCGCGCATCAGCATCGCCGAGCTGATCGCCTATCGCCAGACGCGCGACAAACTGATCGAACGCACCGGCGAGTTTCCGGTCGAATCCGAGATCGGCACGCTGACCGGCTATTCGTTTCTCACGCCGTTCGACCCGGTCTATCACATGGCCTTCGTTTATGGCCGCATCGGCGACGGCAAGAATGTGCTCACCCGGCTGCACCGCGCCAACATCATCTCCGACGTGTTCGGCGGCGCCAAGCTGATCCGCCACGTGCTCGGACGGTTCAAGGCCGAGGGCAGGGGCGTGCTGGTGCTGTTGCGCGACGGCACCGCGGGCGTGCCGGTGATTTCCATTCCCAAAACGTCGGATACCGCGTCGGGCGAAGCGCGCACGCGGCAATGGCGCGAAATCGGCCTCGGCGCGCAAATCCTCAAGGATCTCGGCGTCACGTCCATCCGGCTGCTGACACCATCGCGGACGACGACTTATGTCGGGCTGTCCGGATTCGGCATCGAAATCGTCGGCACCGAGCCGGTCGAGGGCTAAGGCCCGGTTGGCGCGTCCGCTATTCGGCCTATAATCCTCAAACGACTTGCCAGGCGCGACGTCGCGCCGGCCAAATCCGATCGCAAATCGGAATGTGATTTGGGGGAAAGCCAATGAGTGTCGCCGCCACAACTCCGGCCACAACGCCGACCACCGCGCAGATATATAAAGTCGCACTGGCGGCCATCATCGGCTCGGTGATCGAACAATACGACTTCCTGATCACCGGCGTCATCGCGGCGACGGTCTGGGGCGGCGTGTTCTTCAAACTGCCGGGTCTTGCCGCGGTGGCCGCGGCGATCAGCGTCTATGGCCTTGGCATCATCATCCGCCCGGTCGGCGCCTACATTTTCGGCAATATCGCCGACGTTTACGGCCGCAAGGACGCGATGGTCTATGCGCTGGTGCTGATGGGCGTCAGCACGCTGCTGATCGGGTTCACCCCGGACTACGACACGATCGGCATCGCCGCGCCGATCCTGCTCATAGCGTTCCGCATGCTGCAAGGCATCAGTTTCGGCGCCGAATTCGGCACCGCATCGACCTGGGTGGTCGAACAGGCGGCGCGCTCCAAATACCGCGCCTTCTGGGGCGCCTGGGTCGGCTTCGCCATTCCGCTCGGCTTGCTCCTCGGCTTCGGCTCGGTGATCTTCGTCAAATCGCTGATGACGCCGGAAGACTTCATGTCCTGGGGCTGGCGCATTTTCTTCGTCGTCGGCTTTTTGGTGGCGATCGTCGGTTTGATCATCCGAACGCGTACCATGGACAGTTTCGTTTTCGAACAGCACAGACAGCAGATCACCATCCTCAAATATCCGGCGAGCCAGGTTTGGCGCGAAATGCCGTGGACCATTTTGCGCACCTCGCTGGTCAACGCCATGTTCGGCGGCGCGTTCTTCCTCTATTTCGTGTTCGGTACGAGCTACATGAAGGCCGTCGGCTTCACCGGCAATCAGCCGGAAGAAATCGGCCTCATTGCCGCAGGATTCATGTTTATTTTCATGATCTTCGGCTCGTTCATGGCCGACTACCTCAATCGCCGCACCGTTCTCTTGATTTCAGCCGCGGTATTGTTCGTATTCGCGCTGCCGTATTTCTACCTCGTCAATACCGGCAGTTTCGTTCTTGCGGCCATCGCCGAGATTATCGGCTTTGGCTTCGTGTTCGGTTTCGGCTACGGCGCGATACCGACTTTCTACACGGAGAATTTTCCGACCCGCTATCGCGCTTCGGGCGCCAGTGCCGGCTATCAGGTGGCGCAGATCTATGGCGGCGGACTGATCCCGATCGTGTCCGGGCAGATCCTGCGCGCCTACGGCGTTCACGAGGCCTATCTCTATATCGGCCTTATCATCATGTTCTACGCCGTGATGGCGATGGTCGCCATTCTGCGCACGCCGGAAACCAAGGGCGCCAATCTGGAAAACTAAAATTGCCTCGGACGATCAGCCGAAGGTGAAGGCGTCGTGATAGGCGCCCTGCACTTGGCCGCCGGGGACCGGGCCGCCGCCGGGCACATGCACCATGTTGCCGATCACCGCGCAGGTCGCGCCGTGCAGGCCGTGACGCGGTATTGCCATCGGCGTCAGCGCTTCCCAGCTGTCGGTCTTGGGATCGTAGGCCTCATTGGTGCCGAACACGCGGCCGGTAGCCTCGCCGCCGAACACCACGATCTTGCCATTGATATAGACGCAGGACGGACCGCTGCGTGCCGTCGGCAGCGGCGTGCGAAAACTCCAACTGTCCGTCTTCGGATCGTAGACGGCGTTGAGCGAGGTGTTGAAGTCATAAGAATCCATGCGGCCGGCGATGGCGTGGATTTTGCCATCCACTACGGCGACGCCCATATGGTCGCGCTGGCCGACAAAGGGCTGCGTGCCGGTCGAGCCGCGCATGCTGGCGCGATCCGCGTATTTGTCGGTCGCCGGATCGTAGACTTCGTGCCACTCCACCGAACGCACATCGCGCCCGCCGAGCAGGTGAATCTTGCCGTCGAGCACGATTGCCGAAATCGCGCCGCGCGGACGCGATAACCCGGCGATCGGCGCCCACTGGTCGGTCACGGAATCGTAAACGAAGCATTTGGAATGCGGGCAACGGTTCTGCTCGACGAAGCCGCCGAATGTGTAGATTTTGGTACCGACGGAAACGCCCGCGACGTGGTTGCAGGGGTGAGGGAACGGCGCCTTCAGCGACCACGATTTCGCCGCCGGGTCATAGACCTGATGAAAATTCTGATCGACTCGGTGCTTGGCGTAGCCGGCGATGCTGTGGATTTTGCCGCTGCATTCGATGACGGCGTGCTCGCCGGTCGGGATCGGCATGCGCGGCTGCTCGATCCATTTGCCTGGATTCGCCGCCTTGGGCGCGACACTGGTCATGTAGCGCTGCTTCTCGACCGTCGGCGGGATTGCGGTGATGGATTTGTCGTTCAAGCCGAGAAAAATCGGAAGTTCTTGTTCCGCCATGGCGCACCTCAATTTTATTCGTCCATAATCTTATCCGAAAGCCGGTTCCCGCTTTTTGGATCATGCGCCGGCATAAGCGGGGACCGCGTCCCGCAGCAATTGGCGCGTGAGTTCCGCGCCCTCGCGCGCGACATCGTAAGGCGAACGCGCCCATTGATCGGGATTGGGCGCTTCATAGCTCAAATAGCCGGTGTAATTTTTTCTCCGCCAGCAGGCCGAGCATCTCGCGCCATTTGACGACGCCTTTGCCGGGTGGCAGCCGGTCGGTTGGCCGCTTCGCGCCGGTGACCGGATTGGGCGAAAGGTCGCTGTACTGGAAGCAGAAGATCCGCTCGGCCGGCACGTCCTCAAAACCGCGGCCGCCGGCGCCGCTGCGCGTGAAGTGATAGGCGTCGATCAGGTAGCCGCAATTCGGCTTGCCGGCGCCATCGAGCAGTTCGCGAAGCACCGAGAGCTTGTTGAGCACTTCGTGCTGCGAATTGAATTCGATTGCCAGGCGCAGGCCGTATTCCGCGGCGATGTCGCCGGCGCGGCGGAGATATTCGATCGCGTCCTTGATCGGGCCGCCGACCGGTCCCGGCGCGCTCATGAGCATATCGCAGCCGAGCGCGACGGCGTTCTCGCAGCTTTCCCGGAACACCGCGAATAGTCGCTTGCTTTCGTCGCCGGTGGCGAACAGCCAGCCATATTCGACGCCAAGCACCCCGACCGAAATGCCGCTGCTGCGGATGAGATCGAGCACCTGCGGGTTAGTCATGCCGGCATCGAGGCAGCGCTTGAAATCGGTGCGGCGCAACTCGACTGCGTCATAGCCGGCGGCGCCTGCCGCATCGAGCGCGGTCTTAAGCGGCGTGGTGTCGATGGTCCACATGTGCAGCGCCAGACGCCCGAATTTTTCCGTCATGCCTTACCTGCTCGGTTCCGTGGAAGCGATTGAAGAGCGGTCACATCGTTCGTGCCGCGCCGGCTCAGCTTATCGGCATACCGTTCGGAAATACTTGCGGCCGCAGTTTGGGATTGCAGCCAGCCATCTTCGGCGCATAGGGCGTTTCGGCGCCGAGCTCTTGCGCGGCGTGCCAGGCCCAGTTGCGGTCCCACATTGCGCCGCGCGCCAGGCAGACGAAGTCGCTCTTACCGGACGCCACGATCTCCTCGGCCTGATGATAGCCGGCGATCAGGCCGACGCTCATCACCGTCATGCCGCTTTCCTTCTTCACTTTCTCGGCAAACGGCGCCTGATACCCGGGCGCCAGTGGAATCTTCTGCTTCGGATCGAGGCCGCCGGTCGACACATCCATATAATCCATGCCGCGCTTCCTCAGCTCTCTTGGCCAGCAGCACGGTCTCTTCCGGCGTCCAGCCGCCGTCGACCCAGTCGGTTGCCGAGACGCGCATGCCGAGCGGTTTTTGCTCCGGCCACGCCGCGCGCACCGCTTCGTACATTTCGATGGCAAAGCGCATGCGGTTTTCGGTCGAGCCGCCGTATTCGTCGGTGCGCGTGGTTGGAGAGCGGCGACAGGAATTGATGGGCGAGATAGCCGTGCGCGCCATGCAGCTCGATGACGTCGTAGCCGATGCGGTCGACGCGTTTGGCGGCGGCGGCAAATTCGGCGATGCAGCGCTTGATGTCGTCCTTGGTCATGGCATGCGGCACCGGCCAGCCGGTGTCGTAGGGGATCGCCGACGGTGCCTCCGGCGTCCAGCCGCCTTCCTCCTTGGTCAGGATCGGCTTGCCGCCCGCCGCCGGCGGCGTGGTCGGCCCTTTGCGCCCGGCATGGGCGAGCTGCACGCCGAGCTTGGCGACGCCATATTGCCGGCAGAAGTCGTGCACGCGCTTGAGCGCTTTCTCATTGTCGTCCGACCACATGCCGGCGCATTTCGGCGATATTCGCCCCTGCGGATTGACGTCGGTCATCTCGGTCATCACCAGCCCGGCGCAGCCGAGCGAGAAACTGCCGAGATGCATCAGGTGCCAATCGTTGGCCGAGCCGTTGTCGGAATTGTATTGGCACATCGGCGATACCACGACGCGATTGGGCAGCGTGAGCCCGCGCAGCGTGATGGGTGAAAACAGGACGCTAGCCATTGCAAGCCTCTTTGGTGCTGAGATCCGATTGCCCGCTGCAATATCACGAAATGCGGCAGGATCAATCCGTCGCATCCCTCGGCTATCCGCTCAAGCCGGACCTGGGGTAAGGTGCGGTGAGGGGAAACGAAGGGGAGGGACGGCATCCGTGGATGCGCGGTTCTGGCTGATACAGACCTTCAACGGCATTTCCTACGGCGCGCTCCTGTTCCTCATCGGCAGTGGGCTGTCGCTGATTTTCGGCGTCATGCGCATCGTCAACCTGTCGCATGGCGCCTATTTTCTTTGGGGCGGTTATATCGCGCTATCGGTGATCTGGACGACCGGTTCATGGACCTTGTCGCTGCCCGCATCGCGCGCTCGCCGTGGCGCTGATCGGCCTGGTGATGGAGCGCGTGTTCCTGCGCCCGATCGGTTTCGATCCGCTGCGGCAGGTGCTGCTGACGGTCGGCTTCGCCTATCTGTTCCAGCAGGGCGCGCTCGACATCTGGGGCGGCAACAATATGGAGATCGATCCGCCCAGCGCGCTGCGGCACAGCGTGGTGGTCGGCGGCCTATATTTGCCGCTCTACCGCATGTTCATGATCGCCATGGCGCTCGTCATCGGCATCGCGATATGGCTTGTGATGGAGAGAACGCGCATGGGCGCCGCGGTGCGCGCCACCGTCGACGATGCGCAAATGGCGCGCGGCGTCGGCATCGACACCAATCGCATCTCCATGTTCATCTTCGCGCTCGGCGCGTTTCTGGCGGCGCTCGGCGGCGTGATCGGCGGCGCCTTTCTCGGCGTTTATCCCGGCCTCGATTTCGAAATGCTGCCGCTCGCTTTCGCGGTCGTCATCATCGGCGGCATGGGCAGCCTGGGCGGCGCCGCGATCGGCGCCATGCTGGTCGGCCTTGCCGATAATTTCGGCAAGGCGTTGTTTCCCGAACTCGCCTATTTCACGCTCTATGCGCCGATGGTGCTTGATCCTGGCGATCAAGCCGACCGGTCTGTTCGGACGCGATTGAGGACGGCCTGTCGATGAGCCAGCAAACCAAAATCCTTACCGTCGCCGCCGTTCTGTTGGCGCTTGCTTATATCATTCCGCACTCCAGTTCATTCGTAGTGCTGCTCGCCACCCGCGCGCTGGTGTTCGCGATCCTGGCGATGAGCGTGGATATTCTGCTCGGCTTTGCCGGCCTCGCCTCAATGGGCCAGGCAGCCTATCTCGGCCTCGGCGCGTATCTGACGGCGATCCTCGCGACCAGATACCATGTCGGCCTGGGCTGGGATTTTTGGCTGGTGGTGGTGCTGGGCATGCTGCTGGGCGCGGCGACCGCGGCGTTTTTCGGGCTGTTCGCGGTGCGCGCCACCGGCGTCTATTTCCTGATGATCACGCTCGCGCTCGGTCAATGCGTCTGGGGTCTTGCTTATCGCTGGAATTCGCTCACCGGCGGCGACAACGGCATCAATGTCACCAGCCGGCCGAGCTTCGGTCTCGATCTGACAAATGAACGGACGTTCTTCTTTCTGGTCTTTGCCTTCTTCGCCGTCACTTTGCTGCTGCTCTATATCCTGGTGCGCTCGCCGTTCGGCCGCAGCCTGGAAGGCATCCGCGAGCGCGAGTTGCGCATGCGCATCCTCGGTTACAATACCTGGCTGCACAAATACATCGCCTTTATCATTGCCGGCGCCATCGGCGGACTGGCCGGCGTTCTCTGGGCGCACACCAATGGCCTGGTGAGCCCCGACACCGTGGTGCTGACCACGTCGGTCGACGCGCTTTTGATGGTGGTACTCGGCGGCGCCGGCACGCTGGTCGGCGGCGCCATCGGCTCGGCGATCGTGTTCGGCTTGCGTGAATATCTCAGCACGCTGGTGCATTGGTGGCAGTACGTGCTGGGCGGCGTCTATGTGTTGACCATCCTTTATCTGCCGATGGGCTTGATGGGACTTCCGGCGCGCATTCGGCAGGCGGCGCCGGAGAAACTGATACCAAAGCCTTCCTGACGCATGACGGAAGGCGCCATAACAAGGGGAGGAAAGTCATGATAGGCACATTGCGATACTGCGTCGGTCCGACGCTGTTGGCTTGTTGTCTTATGCTCGGCTTGAGCATGAACGCGCCGGCCCGCGCGGATGATTTACGCATCGGCTTCATCGCGCCGACGACCGGTTTCCTGTCGCAAACCGGCCAGGACATGGTGCACGGCTTCCAGCTTTATCTCGACGATCACAATGGCATGCTGGGCGGCGCCAAAGTCACGCTGATCGTCGAGGACAGTCAGGCCAAGCCCGACGAGGCGGTCACCAAGGCCAAGAAGCTGGTGCTGCAGGATCACGTCGACATGTTTATCGGCGGCGTGCTCGCATCCGAGGGCTATGCGCTGGCGCCAGTGTCGACTGAGGAAAAGACGCTCTACATTTCCTCCATCGCGGCGGCCGACGATTTGACCCAGCGTCAGCTCGACAAATATCCGTATTTCATCCGCACCACCTGGGCGAGCTCGCAGCCCAATCATCCGCTCGGCCAATGGGCCTGTGACCAGGGCTACAAGAAAGTCGTGACCATCGCCGCCGACTATGCCTTCGGCTACGAATCGGCCGGCGGTTTCCAGCGGGCCTTCGAGGATTGCGGCGGCAAGGTCATCCAGAAGATCTGGCCGCCGCTCGGCAACAAGGACTTCGGGCCGTATATCCCATCGATCAAGAGCGATGCCGACGCCATCTATTCACTGATGGTCGGGCCGATGTCGCCGCAATTTCCCAAGCAGTTGCGCGACGCCGGCGTCAAATTGCCGATCATCGCCGGCGGCACCAGCTACGACGATTACAATCTGGCCTTCGATAGCGATGATGTCATCGGCGACGTTTCGGCGTTGATGTACAGCGCCGCGCTGCAGACTCCGAAGAACGCGGCCTTCGTCAAGGAATTCCGCGCCAAATACAACGAAGTGCCCGGCTACTATGCGGAGGCGAACTACACCACAGCGCAGATGATCGACGAGGCGATGAAGCAAAGCGGCGGCAAATTCCCCGGCTCGGATGCGTTCATCAAGACCATGCTGGCCTTGAAGATCGATGCCGCACGCGGACCAGTGTCGTTCGACGATATGCGCAATCCGATCGAGAATATCTACATCCGCAAGGTCGAGAAGGTGGCGCTGTTCGGCGACGACAAGCCGCAGCTATGGAACACCGTGATCAAGACCTATCCGAATGTCAGCCAGTTCTGGACCTATGGGAAGGACAAGTTCCTGCAACAGCCGGTCTATAGCCGCGACTTCCCGGCCTGCCCGAACTGCGAATGAAAACTCTCCGCCAAACCCTCGCCCGCTCGCGGGCGGGGGAAAGGCCGGGAGGGGTGTTGCAATGAATCCCGCCAACGGCGGCCAGCCGGTGCTCGAATTGCGCGAGCTGTCGAAAGCGTTCGGCGGATTGCGCGCGGTGCGCGGCGTGTCGCTGAAAATCATGCCCGGCGACCGCAAGGCGATCATCGGCCCGAACGGCGCCGGCAAAACCACTTTGTTCAATCTCATCAGTGGGATTTTTCCGGCGACCTCGGGACAAGTGCTGCTGTTCGGCCAGGACATCACCTCATGGCCGAGCCATCGCCGCACCGCGCTCGGCATGGCGCGGACGTTTCAGGTCACCAGTCTGTTTCCAAGGCTGACCGTGCTCGACAATGTGCTGCTGGCCATCAAGGGCCGTCGCGCGTCGAAATTCGTGATGTGGCGGTTTCTGTCGTCTTATCGCGATGTCTACGACAGAGCTCATATCCTACTGGAGCGCGCGGCCTTCATCGACCGCAAGGATATCGAGGTGCGCCACCTCTCACATGGCGAACAGCGCCAGCTCGAAATCGTGGTCGGACTGGCAAGCGATCCGGACATTCTTTTGCTCGACGAGCCGGCCGCCGGCTTGTCATCGGGCGAATCAGCGGAAATGGCGAAATTTTTGCAGGCGCTCGATCCGAAAATGGCGATCCTGTTGATCGAGCACGACATGGATATCGTCTTCGACGTTGCCGACCACATTTCGGTGCTGCATTTCGGCGAAGTATTGGAGAGCGGTTCCGCCGCGCACATCCGCGCCAGCGCCAAGGTGCAGGAAATCTATCTCGGGACCGGCTGAAGCGATGCCCATACTCGACGTGCAGGACATCCACACTTATTACGGCGACGCCTACGTGCTGCAGGGCCTGTCGCTCGTGCTCGAACAGGGCCAGATCCTCGGGCTGCTTGGCCGCAACGGCGTCGGCAAGACCACGCTGGTCAATTCCATCGTCGGTTTTGTGCCGCCCCGCCGCGGCAGGATCTTTTTCAAGGGTGCCGACATCACCCGCAATCCGTCGTTCGCCATTGTCCGCGGCGGCATTGGGCTCGTGCCGCAGGGCCGCCGGGTGTTTCCGACGCTGTCGGTCGAGGACAATCTCTTGGTCGCCGAGCGCAGTCTCGAACGCCACGGCTGGAATCTGGCGCGGGTCTATGCGCTGTTCCCGCGCCTGCGTGAACGGCGCGGTCAGCGCGCGCGCACGCTCTCGGGCGGCGAGCAGCAGATGCTCGCCATCGGCCGCGGGCTGATGACCAATCCCGACTGTCTGATCATGGACGAGCCGTCGGAGGGTCTGGCGCCGATCATCATTCAGGGCTTGTGGGAAGCAATTGCCAAGCTCAAGCAGGAGGGTCTTTCCATTCTGCTCGTCGAGCAAAACGCGGCGCTGGCGTTAAAGCTCGTCGACTTCGTGCACGTGATGAGCAAAGGGCGGCTGGTCTATTCGGCGCCGCCGGACGAATTATGGGCGAACGATGAGGTCAAGTCGCGTTATCTGGGGATTTGAGAGACACCGATCATCTCTCCAGCCGCGCGACGATCTCGACATGGGCGGAGTAACGGAACTGATCGACCGGCGTGACGGACGTGAGCCGATAGCCGCCGTCGATCAGTAGCCGCATATCGCGCGCAAAAGTTCCGGCATTGCATGACACCGCGACAACCAGCGGCACCCGGCTGGCCGCGATTTCGCGCGACTGTGTCTGCGCGCCCTGGCGCGGTGGATCGAACACGATCGCCTCGAAGCGATTAAGCTCCGCGGCAACGAGTGGATTTTTGAACAGGTCGCGCCGCTCGGCCGCGACAGGTTTTAAGCCGGCCGTGCTCGCTGCGGCGCGGCTGAGCGCGGCGAGCGCCGCGTCGTCTTCGTCGACTGCAGTGATCCGCGCCCGCTCCGCCAGCCGTAGCGCAAACGGCCCGACGCCGGCGAACAGGTCGGCGATGGTTTTTGCCGAAGTGCAATGGTCCAGCACCAGCCGCACTAGCGCCGCCTCGCCGGCTGCAGTCGCTTGCAAGAACACCGCCGGCGGTAACACAACCGTCGCGGCGCCCATGCGGAGCGTCGGCGTGCGCGCTTGCGCAATCAATTCGCCATGGCGCGTCAGCCGCGCCAGATTCTGCTGGGCGGCGACGCGCGCTAACCCCGCCGTCAATTGCGGCGTCAGCGGCCCGGAGCCGCGCAGATCGACGTCGAGGCCTTGGTCGGTTGCCGTCGCCTGGATGTCGATCGGGTTTTTGACGGGATCCAGCGTCTCCGCGGCGGCCCAAGCCGCCTTGAGCGCGCCGTCGAGGCTTTTGGCCAAAACCGGACAGCGGTCGATGCCGATCAGGCGATGCGCGCGCGCTGCCGAAAAGCCCACTTCGAGCACGTCGCGGGTCCTTCGCGCATGGAACACGACGCGGCGGCGGCCGTCGCCATGCGCGTCGATGAGAGCGGCGACCGGCGCGTCGATACCGGCCTGGTGCAGCGCCTCGATCACGAGATCGCGCTTCCACGCGCGGTAAGCTTCTGTCTGCCAATGCTGCAAGGCGCAGCCGCCGCAAATGCCGAAATGCGGGCAGATCGGCGCGATGCGTTGCGGGCTCGGCTTTTCGATCGCGAGGAGCTGCCGGCGGTCGGACTGGCCGGGCACGCTTTCGACTTCGGCCGTCTCGCCCGGCAGCGTGCCGGGCACATAGACCGGCCCCGCCGGGCCATCGGCTACGCCGTCGCCGCGATGGCCGATGCGTTCGATCGCAATATGCTCAATCACGCCGGTCAACCACGTTCGGCCCCGATGAAGAATTCGCGATTGCCGTCGCCACCACGGATCGGCGAGGGCACGAGGCCGCCGACGCGCCAGCCGAGCGAAGCGATGAACGCGCCAATATCCTCGCAGACGACTTTGTGGACCGCTTCGTCGCGCACGATGCCCTTCTTGATGTGGCTGCGGGTCGCCTCGAATTGCGGCTTGATCAGCGCGACGAGTTGCGCCTGCGGGGCGAGCAATCGGCCAATGGCCGGCATGACGAGCTTGAGCGAAATGAAGCTTACGTCGACCGAGGCGAAATCCGGCTGCTCGGTCAAACGCGACGGATCAAGCTTGCGGATATCGGTTTGCTCGACCGAGACGACGTCGGTGCGGCCACGCAGGCGCGCATGCAGCTGCGCGCTGCCGACGTCGACCGCGTAGACGCGCCGCGCCCCGCGCTCAAGCAGCACTTCGATAAAGCCGCCGGTCGAGGCGCCGGCGTCGAGACAAACGCGCCTGGTGACGTCAAACGCGAATGCGTCGAGCGCGGTCGCAAGCTTGATCCCGCCGCGCGACACGTAAGGGTGTTCCGGCTCGGCGACAATTGCCGCGCCCGTCGAGATTTCCTCGGATGGCTTGCGCACCACGATGCCGTCGGCACTCACCCGGCCGGCGGCGATGGCGGCCTGCGCCCGCGCGCGGCTCTCGAAGAGGCCGCGCGCGACCAGCACACGATCGGCACGTTCTCGGGTGGTCATGAAGTCTTACACCGTCACCCTGAGGCGCGAGCGAAGCGAGCCTCGAAGGGCGACGGCCCGGCCGGGCCGTCCATCCTTCGAGGGCCGCTTCGCGGCCACCTCAGGATGACGGAAGAGCCTGCGTCAGGCGAGCTTCACCGCTTCGCCGCGCACGTTCTGGCCGAGCGCTTCGAACGCCTTGGTGACGATGCCTTTGGCGTCGAGGCCGGCTTTGGCATACATCGTATTGGGCAAATCCTGATCGATGAACAGATCCGGCAGCACCATCGAGCGGATTTTCAGGCCGCGATCGAGCACGCCATGCTCGGCAAGCGCCTGCATGACAAAGCCGCCGAAGCCCCCAATCGAGCCTTCCTCTATGGTGATCAGCACTTCATGCTCGCGGGCAAGCCGCAGCAGCAGGTCGACGTCGAGCGGCTTGGCGAACCGCGCATCGGCGACGGTTGTCGGCAGCCCGTAGCCGGCAAGCTCATCGGCCGCCTTGAGGCATTCGCCGAGCCGCGCGCCATAGGAGAACAACGCGATCTTGGTGCCTTCGCGCAGGATGCGGCCTTTGCCGATCTCAAGGGGCTTGCCCTCTTCAGGCATCGGGACCCCACGGCCTTCGCCGCGCGGATAGCGCAGCGCCGACGGCCGGTCGTCGATGGCGACGGCGGTCGCCACCATATGCACCAGATCGGCCTCATCGGCCGCCGCCATCAGCACGAAGCCGGGCAGGCAGCCGAGATAGGCGATGTCGAAGGCGCCGGCATGGGTCGGACCGTCGGCGCCGACCAGGCCGGCGCGGTCCATGGCGAAGCGCACCGGCAGCCGCTGGATGGCAACATCGTGCACGACCTGGTCGTAGGCGCGCTGCAGGAAGGTCGAATAGATGGTTGCGAAGGGTTTGTAGCCTTCGGTCGCAAGTCCGGCGCAGAACGTCACGCCATGCTGCTCGGCGATGCCGACGTCGAAGGTGCGGTTAGGAAACTCTTTCTGGAACAGATCGATGCCGGTGCCCGAGGGCATCGCCGCGGTGATGGCTACGATTTTCGGATCCTTGCGCGCTTCCTTGATCAGGCTCTCGCCATAGACCTTCTGGTAAGCGGGCGCGGTCGGCTTCGATTTGACCTGCGCGCCGGTCGCGACGTCAAATTTGACGACGCCGTGGTATTTGTCCGCGGATTTTTCTGCCGGCAGATAGCCTTTACCCTTCTGGGTGACGACGTGAACCAGGAACGGCCCGTTCTTGGCGTCGCGCACGTTCTCCAGGATCGGCAACAGGTGATCGATGTTATGGCCGTCGATCGGGCCGACATAGAAGAAGCCGAGCTCGTCGAACAGCGTGCCGCCGGTGACAAGGCCGCGCGCATATTCCTCCACCGCCAACGCCCGCTGCTCGAGCATTTTGCTCGGCATGCGCTTGGCGATGCCCTGGAAGATTTTGCGCAGGCGGCGATAGCCGCGGCCGGAAACGCGGCGCGCCAGATAGGCCGACAGCGCGCCGACGGGCGGCGCGATCGACATGTCGTTGTCGTTGAGCACCACGATCAGGCGCGAATTCATGGCGCCGGCATTGTTCATCGCTTCATAGGCCATGCCAGCCGACATCGCGCCGTCGCCGATCACGGCGACGACATTATTCTGATTGCCTTCGAGATCGCGGGCCACCGCCATGCCGAGCGCGGCCGAGATCGAGGTCGAGGAATGCGCGGCGCCGAACGGATCGTATTCGCTCTCGGCGCGCTTGGTGAAACCGGACAGTCCGCCGCCCTGGCGCAATGTGCGGATGCGGTCGCGGCGGCCGGTGAGGATCTTGTGCGGATAGGCTTGATGGCCGACGTCCCAAATGACGCGATCGGCCGGGGTGTCGAACACATAGTGCAGGGCTACCGTCAGCTCGATCACGCCAAGGCCGGCGCCGAGATGGCCGCCGGTAGCGGAAACCGCATCGATCGTCTCCTGACGCAGTTCGTCGGCGACCTGCCGCAACTGGCGGGATTCGAGGCGCCTGAGGTCTTGGGGGGTCTTAATCTGGTCGAGCAATGGGGTCTTCGACGAAACCGTCACGCTACGCTCCTATTTCAGACCAATGTCTTGCCTATTTCAGACCAATGTCTTGTTTCGGCCGAACGCCGATTATTCCGGGCTCGGAAGCCCCGAATGACTCACGGATTCTGGGTCCTTACACACTCTCCGCTGTAAACGCAATTTTTGGATCATGTTGCGCCCACGGCAGGGCCTGGAGGGAACCGCTAGGCTTTCCAGAGCCTTATATCTAGAGTCCGGTGCTACTCGGATACTACCCCTACAACCCCATAGCCCGTGTATCGTTCAAGTTATGTAGGGTTCCAGGTTTTGCCAGGGTGCCGCAACACAATCCGCCGGACATTTGGCGGTACCCCCGGGCAGCAAACGTGCGAGCTTGAGCAACGTGGCGCTCGAAATATATCGCAAGAAGCGAAAGTTCGACGTCACGGCGGAACCGCGCGGCCATAAGTCACGCGCGGCGGGCAATCGCTACGTCATCCAGAAACATGACGCGACGCGCCTGCATTATGACCTCCGTCTCGAGCTCGATGGCGTGATGAAAAGCTGGGCGGTGACGCGGGGCCCGAGCCTCGACCCCGCCGACAAGCGTCTCGCCGTGCATGTCGAGGACCACCCCATCGAATACAACACGTTCGAGGGCACCATCCCGCAAGGCGAATATGGCGGCGGCACGGTGATGATCTGGGA
This sequence comes from uncultured Alphaproteobacteria bacterium, assembly GCA_963743395.1. Taxonomy (GTDB): domain Bacteria; phylum Pseudomonadota; class Alphaproteobacteria; order Rhizobiales; family Xanthobacteraceae; genus BOG-931. The sequence continues at coordinate 289,776 of CAVUPV010000003.1, read as the reverse complement.
TCGCGGCCGCTGGATTCCCGACGGCGACCCGCACCGGGGTTATGCCAAAGGTCACCTCGATTTCACGCTCGAAGGCGAGAAATTGCACGGCCGCTGGCATCTGGTGCGGATGCGCGCCCGTCCCGGTGACCGGCATCAGAACTGGCTCCTCATCAAAGGCAAGGACGACGCGTCGCGAACCGGGCGGAAGGCCGACATTGGCGAGGTCGAGCCGCTTTCGGTCGCGACCGGGCGTAGCCTGGAGGAGATCGCCGAAGGCAAGGGCAAAAAGCGCGTCTGGCACAGCAACCGCAACGCCAAGAAAGTCGTCACCAAAGCTTCGGCCGGATCTTGGCCACAAAGCCAGCGCGAGTTTCGCGAGCAATTACGGGCGGCGGCAGCGTCGCCGGCAAAAACCAAAAGCGAAGCGCCCCGCCAGAGCGCCGGGAAGACCAAACCGAGAGCGAAAGCCTCGAGCAAACCCGCCGTTGCCGCAGTGGCGCGCAAGCGGTCCGAGCCGGCGCCGCGCGCCGGAAAAGAAGGCAAAAGAAAAGGCCGCTTGCCGGATTTTGTGCCACCGAGCCTGGCCACGCTACACACCGCTCCGCCGCAAGCGCCGGAATGGATTCACGAGATCAAGCTCGACGGCTATCGCATCGAAGCGCGGCTCGACCACGGCAAGGTGCGGCTGCTCACGCGCAAGGCGCTCGATTGGACGCACCGCTTCGAGCGCATCGCCAAGGCGGTGGCAACGCTGCCGGCCGACACCGCGCTGCTGGACGGCGAGTTGGTCGTCGAAAACGAGCAGGGTGTTTCAAGCTTTTCGATGTTGCAGGGTGATCTAAAGGACGGCCGCGGCGACCGCCTCGTTTACTGGGTGTTCGACCTGTTGCATCTGGACGGCCGTGACCTTCGCAACGAACCGCTGGTCGAGCGCAAGGCGGCGCTCAGGCAGCTCCTCAAAGGCCAAAGTCGGACCGGGCCGCTTCGCTACGTCGATCATTTGGACGAAGACGGCGCGGTGATTTTCAAGCATGCCTGCGACATAAATCTCGAAGGTATCGTGTCGAAACTGCGCGATGCGCCGTATCGCCCGGGGCGTTCGGAAAACTTCGTCAAAGTAAAGTGTCACAACGCACAGGAATTCGTCGTCGCCGGCTTTAGTCCCTCAACGGCGATGCCTCATGCCGTCGGCGCGCTGACCGTGGCGTTCCACGACAATGGCAAGCTTCGCTATGCCGGGCGTGTCGGCACCGGCTATACGCAGAAGACGGCGCGCGAGTTGTGGAAGCGGCTCAATGGGCTGCGCGTCGACCGCCCCCCGCTCGTCTTGCCGCAAGACGAGCGGCGCAAGAACGTCGTCTGGGTGAAGCCGGAAGTGGTGGTCGAGACGGAATTTCGCGGCATCACCCAAGACGGATTGCTGCGGCAAGCGGCGTATAAAGGCTTGCGCGAGGACAAGCCGGCGCGTGAAGTAGTGCGCGAAGTAGCGAAGCCGGCCGCGCAGCGCGAGGCGGTGCGCAAGTCGGTGCCGGCGAAAAGCCGCACCGGAAAAAGCAGCGCCGAAGTCGCCAATGTCCAACTCACCCATCCCGAACGCGTCTATTGGCCCGACGCCGGCGTCACCAAGCAGGATCTCGCGGAATATTATGTGAGCGTCTGGAAATTGATGGCGCCCCATGTGATCGACCGGCCACTTGCTATTGTGCGCGCTCCGGAGGGTGTCGGCGGCGAGACATTTTTCCAGAAGCACATCGCCGCCAACATCAAGGAATCGCCGCTGCGTCATGTCGTCGACGCCAAGGAGCACGACGTGATCGCGGTGGAAAAACTCGACGATCTGATCACGCTGGTGCAGTCCGGCGCGCTCGAAATCCACGTCCGCGGCGCAAAACTCGGACGGCTCGAAATCTGCGACCGCATGGTCTTCGATCTCGATCCGGGGGAGGGCGTGTCCTGGAAGGCGATCGTCGCCGCGGCGCAGGAGGTGCGCGAGCGGCTCAACGCGGAAAAACTCAAAAGCTTCGTAAAACTTTCCGGCGGCAAGGGCGTCCATGTAGTGGCGCCGATCGACGGCGCCGATTGGGATGCGGCCAAAGCCTTTACCGCGCGCATCGCATCGCAAATGGCGGCCGACAGCCCAAAACTCTATGCCGCTAAAATGGCCAAGGCGCTGCGCAAGGGCAAAATCTTCATCGACTATTTCCGCAATTCGCGCGAGGCGACCGCGGTGGCGCCTTTTTCGACGCGTGCGCGCGCCGGCGCGCCGGTGTCGATGCCGGTGTCATGGCAGGCGCTGCCCCGCACCAGCGCGGGCAACCAGTTCACCGTGCTCAATGTGAAAAAGCATTCGCGCGACGACGCCTGGGCCGAAATCGGCAAGGTGCGCCAGAAGCTGCCGAAGTAATTCTCTCGCTTGCCGCTTGCTCGCTCTTTCAATCAGGCCAATAGGCCGGGGAAAATCATCCCGCGAGCTTGAAACGCTCCGCCTTCGGCTCGAAGCGCGAGCGGAAAATTTCCGCGTCGAGCGGATCGGCGAAGCAATAGCGCACGAAGGCTGCGTAATCGTCCTCGACATACATGTCGAATTTCTCGACGTATCTGATGAGGAAATCCATGATCTCGCTGTCGTCGGCGAGCTGGCGGCGCGGCAGCACCACCTGATACGGGCATTCCTGATCGAGCTTGCGCAGAAAGGCGCTTCGTTGGTCCGAATCCATTGGTCTTACCCCTTGACCCGAACAGGCGAGTGTTCACTATTTGTTCTAAAGAGTCAAGTGCCAGTTTTGAATTTTATTCGACGTCCAGCGGCTGGGTGCCGGTCGGCTTGCCATCGGTGTCGAGTGTGATCTTTTCCACCCGCGCTTCGGCCTGGCGCAAAAGGTCCTCGCAGCGGTGCTTGAGCGCCTCGCCGCGCTCATAGATCGCGACCGATTCCTCGAGCGGCACCTTGCCCTCTTCGAGCCGCTTGACGATCGATTCGAGTTCTTCGATCGCCCGCTCGAACGGCAGTTTGCCAATATCGCTGTTGCTGTTCTGCGCCATGCCCGGCTCCGACTCACGTCGTTAATTGTAACCCTTTTGCCGCATGCGCGCCGCCGCTATCCCCGCATCAGCGCGGTGACATGAGCGGCGACCGAGTTGCCCAAAGCTTGCAGATCGTAACCGCCTTCGAGCAACGAGACGACGCGGCCGCCGGCATGGCGGTCGGCGACCTCCATGAGCTTTTGCGTCGCCCAAGCGAAATCCACCTCGTCGAGATTGATATTGGCGAGCGGATCGCGGTAGTGGGCGTCGAAGCCGGCGGAAATGATGACGAGCTCCGGCTGGAATTCGTTGAGCCGCGGCAGGATCCTGCTGTCGAGCGCATCGCGGAATTTCTCGCCGCCGTCGCCGGGGCGCAGCGGCGCGTTGACGACGGTATTGTATTCCCCGCTCTCGCCGACCGCGCCGGTGCCTGGAAACAGCGGCATCTGATGGGTCGAGCAATACATCACCGTTTTGTCGGACCAGAAAATCTCTTGCGAGCCGTTGCCGTGATGCACGTCGAAATCGACGATCGCGACGCGGGCGATGCCGTGATGATCCTGCGCGTAGCGCGCGGCGATCGCGGCATTGTCGAAGAAGCAGAACCCCATTGGCCGCGCGGTCTCGGCGTGGTGACCGGGTGGCCGTGTGGCGACAAAGGCGTTGGCGGCCTTTTTGGCCAAAACCTCGTCGACGGCGAAAATGGCGCCGCCGGCCGCGCGCAGGCCGGCCTCGAAACTGCCGGGCGACATCGGGGTGTCGGCGTCGAGATGGATGATGCCCTCGTCCGGGGTCGCGTCGCGCAGTGACGTGATGTGATCCATCGGATGGACGAGCGCGATGATCTCGAACGGCGCCAGCGGCGCCTCGATGCGGGACAGCGCCTGGAATTTTTCCGCCTCCAGGGCGTGCTCGACCGCGCGCAACCGGTCGGGCCGCTCGGGATGGCCGAGCGGCGTCAAATGTTGCAGGCAGGCCGGGTGGGTGATGAGCAGCGTGGACATTTTGGCTATGTAGGATGGGTTGAGCTTCGGCGAAACCCGTCATCCGTTCATCGAAAGCGCCGCGTCGGCGCCGAGCAGCCCCGGTGCGCATTCGACCACGGTGCGTTCGAGCGCGCCGGCATGGACGGCGAAATTCTCGGCAAAGAACCGTGTAATTGCGATCCGCGCCGGCGCATCGGCGCCAAGCCGTATCGCCGCCAGCGCCTGTTGCGTCAACAGGCAGCCGCCGGTGGCATAGCCGAACAACCGCAAATAGGGCGTGGCGCCGGCCAGGACCGCATCCGGCTCCTTGTCGAGGCGGTCGATCAGCCAGGTGGTGGCGCGCGCCAGACTCTCGACCGCGTCGCCAAGCCGCACCGCGGTCCAGCCGAAGGCTGGATCGTTGCTGGCGCTGACGCTTTCGACCACGCCGCGCAATTCACTGAGATGCGCGGCGACGGCGGCACCGCCCTTAAACGGCAGCTTGCGGGTGACGAGGTCGATCGCCTGGATGCCGTTGGTGCCTTCATAGATCGGCGCGATCCGCGCGTCGCGAAACAACTGCGCCGCGCCGGTCTCCTCGATATAGCCCATGCCGCCATGCACCTGGACGCCGAGCGAAGCCACTTCGTTGCCGATGTCGGTCGAGAACGCCTTGGCGACCGGCGTGAGGAGCGACGCTTGCGCGTATGCAGCCTCACGCGCGGCCTGGTCGGCGCCGCGTTCGGCGCGGTCGAGCGCCATTGCGGTCGAGTAACAGATCGCGCGCGCGGCCATGGTGAGCGATCGCATGGTCAACAGCATCCGCCGCACATCGGGATGCGCAATGATCGGCGAAGCCTCCTTGGCGCCGATGGCGCGGCCTTGCTTGCGCTCGCGCGCATAAGCCAGCGCCTGCTGAGTGGCGCATTCGGCGATGCCGACACCCTGCAGGCCGACGGCGAGCCGCGCGCGGTTCATCATGGTGAACATGGCGGCCATGCCGCCGTTTTCCTCGCCGATCAGAAAGCCGATCGCGCCGCCCTGGTCGCCGAGGATCATGGTGCAGGTCGGCGAGCCGTGAATGCCGAGCTTGTGCTCGACTGAGTGGGCGTGGATGTCGTTACGCACGCCAAGCGAGCCGTCGTTTTTCAGCAAAAATTTCGGCACCAAAAACAATGAAATGCCGCGCGTGCCGGCCGGCGCGTCGGGTAAGCGCGCCAGCACGAAATGGATGATGTTGTCGGTGAAATCGTGCTCGCCATAGGTGATGAAGATCTTCTGGCCTTTGAGTCGATAGGTGCCATCGGATGCGCGCTCGGCGCGCGTGCGCAGCGCCCCGACGTCAGAGCCAGCCTGCGGCTCGGTGAGCTGCATCGTGCCCATCCATTCGCCGGACACCAGCTTTTCCAGATAAGTGCGTTTGAGCTCATCGGTGCCATGGGCGTTGAGCGCGTCGATCGCCGCCATGGTCAGCATCGGGCCGTTGGCAAAACCGATCGACGCCGCATGCCACATTTCGGTGCAGGCAGCGTTGACGATTTGCGGCAGCGCCTGGCCGCCCCAATCGGCCGGCGCTGTGACTGCGTTCCAGCCGCCCATCCGCCAGCCGCGATACGCTTCTTTCCAGCCTGGCGCGGTGGTGACGACGCCATCTTTGAATGCGGCGCCGAACGTGTCGCCAGCGCGGTTGAGCGGCGCGATGATTTCGCCGGCGAAGCGCCCGGCTTCCGCCAGCACGGCGTCGACGTCATCGAGCGTCAGCTCGCCGAACAGGCCTTGCTCGATCGCGGGTTGTAAGCCGGCGCCGTATTTGAGCGCGAAGCCGATATCGGCGAGCGGGGCTTTATAGGTCACACGCGGTCTCCGAAATAATCGACCGTCTCGACATGCGGCGGCGGGGCGATGTCGTCAGGGACGAAGAAATCCCGCGCCAGCTGTTGCGCCGCATCGACGCGATAGCGCGTGAAATCGGTGACGCCCTGTTGCGCCAAAAACGTGTCGTCGATGAGGAAGCGGCCGGTGAAGTCGCGCGAAGGTTGCGCGAATACCGCGCAAGCTGCGTCCGCCATGATGTCCGGCTTACGCGCCTGATGCATCATCTCCGTGCCGCCCAGCAGGTTTTGCACCGCGGCGGTGGCGATCACCGTGCGCGGCCACAATGCGTTGACGGCGATGCCTTTGCCGCGCAATTCGCCCGCGAGCCCGAGCACGACCATGCTCATGCCGAACTTGGCCATGGAATAGCCAGTGTGCGGCGCGAACCATTTTTCCTTCATGTCGAGCGGCGGCGAGAGCATCAGGATGTGCGGGTTCGCCGCCTTTTCCAGGTGGCCGATCGCCCATTTGGACACCACGAAAGTGCCGCGCGCATTGATCTGGTGCATCAGATCGAACCGCTTCATGTCGATGTCGGCGACGGTCGCGAGCTGAATGGCGCTGGCATTGTTGAGGACGATATCAATGCCGCCGAATTTTGCCGCGGTCTGGTCCAGCGCGTCGCGTACCACGGTCTCGTCGCGCACGTCGACGACGAGCGGCAGCGCCTTGCCGCCGGCGCGCTCGATCTCTTCGGCGGCGGTATAGATGGTGCCGGCAAGTTTTGGATGCGGTTGCGTTGTCTTCGCGGCGATCGCGATATTGGCGCCGTCGCGCGCGGCGCGCAGCGCAATGGCCAGCCCGATGCCGCGCGACGCGCCGGTGATGAACAGGGTCTTGCCGGCAAGCGACACGCGCGCCTCACTTTTTGCGGGAGAGGAAGGCCGCGAAAGCGGCGCGCGCCTCGTCGGACCGCAAACGCTCCTTGAAATGCATCGCCTCGGTATCGACCCGCTCGACCATGGCGTCAAGATGGCCGCGCATCAGCTTGCGCGCCACGGCGACGGCGCCGGGCGGCAGCGCCGCGATTTCGCGCGCCGCTTTGAGCGCCGCCTGTTCGACTTCGGCGGCATCGACAACGCTGTTGATGAGGCCGGCCGCCTTGGCGTCCGCGGCGGACAGCGGGCGGCCCATGACGAGCAGCTCAAAGGCGCGCACGTGTCCCATCAGCATCGGCGCGAGCAGGCTCGACGCCGCCTCGGGAATAAGCCCGAGTTTTACGAACGGCGTGGCGAACACCGTGCCGGCCGCGGCAACGACGTGATCGCAATGCAGGAGCGTGGTGGTGCCGATGCCGACGGCGAGGCCGTTGACGGCGGCCACCAAGGGCTTCGGGTTTTTGGCCAAAGCCAAAAGGAAATCGATGGTGATCGATTTAAGACCGCCTTCGGCGCGCTGCTGAAATTCGCCGATATCGCTGCCGGCACAGAAAGCATTGGGACCGCCAGCAATCAGAACGCAGCGGATCGCCGCGCTCGCCGCGGCCTCCTGCAGCGCTGCGGTCATCGCCGCGTACATCGGCTGCGTCAGCGCATTCTTCTTGTCCGGCCGGTTCATTCGGATGGTCCGGACACCGTCCTCATCGGTCACGATGACTGTATCGGGCATGATTTCCCTGTGCTGGAGCCGGCAAACCGGCCGCCGCACATTATTATAATGTGCATGGCGAATGGCGATAGGCGCGGCGGCCGCCGCGCTCATTGATCCGCAAGGGTCGCACCGCTATCTTGCGCACCTCATCCGGGGCAAGAAACCGGCGAAAATCGAAGCGGAATCTCGCCGGTGCTTTGGGGCGTAGCCAAGTGGTAAGGCAGCGGATTTTGATTCCGCCATTCCCTGGTTCGAATCCAGGCGCCCCAGCCAGCCAGACCCGTCTCTGTTGGGCTTCTCCGCGATGAAACGAAACTTACGCATGTTCCGTGGCTTAGCAGGGGATCGGTAAGTCTCTGTACCGGAAATCTAAGCCAATATTGCCTTGGCCCGCGTTTTTATGCGCCAAGTCTCCGATAGCCATTTTTTGATATCCAAATTTCGACGGCGGAGACTTGGTTCGAAAAACACTGAGACCGGTTCGAAACGGGAGTGGGTAGGCCGGATGAATGGACCTTTTAATCAGATCCTCTACGAAATATCGATTTGGGCAATTCCGGCTCTCATAGCCATTACATTCCATGAAGCCTCGCATGGCTACGTCGCGCATCTTCTGGGCGATGACACTGCTTGGCGTTTGGGTCGTGTGAGTTTCAACCCGTTGGTCCACGTCGATCCGTTTGGAACGGTCGTACTGCCGATTATGCTGTTGCTGTTGCGTGCGCCCTTTCTATTTGGCTACGCGAAACCGGTGCCGGTCAATTTTCGCGCACTTCGTCGCCCGCGTTTGGATACGATATTGGTCGCGGCGGCCGGTCCCGGCATGAATTTGTTTTTGGCGATGACCGCCGCACTCGCATTTCATATCGTTGGCTACATTCCAGCTTCCGCGGCGGAGTGGTTGGCGGCAAATCTAAAAAACGCTCTCCTCCTCAACGTCGTTCTGGCGATCTTCAATCTTTTGCCGATTCCGCCCCTGGACGGAGGACGCATTCTGGTGGGCATCCTTCCAGCCGCCTTGGCGCGCCCACTGTCCCGTGCCGAGCCTTACGGTTTGCTGATATTGATCGGTCTACTTTTTGTGCTGCCGGTGCTCGGTCTCGATCCGATATCGCGGATAATCATGACTGCGACTAATGCGGTTGTCGGTATCATACTTTTGCTGACCGGACACATTTGACGACATGTTTGGCCAGTCATCCTGACAGCTGCAATGAATGTCCGCTTTCGGGGGCAAAGCGGACATTCGTATGCGACCGCGTCGCGGCAGCTAGTGACCCAAAGCGGACATGGACGGTCGATTTTGCCGCAATGCGAAGGGCAGTTCGCGATCAACAGCGTGATAAGGTGTCGCCCTCAGCCTAAGGACGAGGCCCATGAGGCGGCGGGGGTTCATAGCGCTATTCGGCGGTGCGGCTTTGTGGCCGCTCGCGGCGCGTGCGCAACCAGCGGATCGAATGCGGCGGGTCGGTGTACTTATCGGCACGACCGAAAGCGATCCCGAAACGAAACGCCGCATCGATGGGCTCGTGCAGGGGCTTCGAGAGGCAGGCTGGATTGAAGGGAGCAATGTTCATCTGGACTATCGCTTTAGCGGCGCCGATCCCGATCGCATGCGCCGATACGCGATTGAAGTCGTCGATCTCGCTCCGGATGTGATTGTCGTTCACAGCAATGATTTCTTGGCAGCGCTACGCCAAGCCAATCGCACCATACCGACTGTCTTTACGCAGGTTGGCGACCCAGTCGGCACTGGATTTGTTGACGGTCTGGCCCATCCTGGCGGCAATCTGACAGGTTTTACCTCATTCGAGTTTGAGATAGGAGGCAAATGGCTGCAAACTCTCAAGGACATCGCGCCTCGGGTAATGCGGGCGTTAGTGCTTTTGGACGCAAAGATTGCCGCTAATCGAGCGTTTTTGCATGCCGCCGAGACTGCTGCTTCGATAATCGGGGTGACGACGATTGCAGGTGTTATTCAAGACGCCTCCGAGTTTGATCATTCGATCGCAACATTTGCGGATGGGTCGACTGGGGGTCTGCTCGTGTTACCAAGCCCCATGATGGCTGTTAATCGCCAACAAATCATCGAATTGGCCGCCCACTATCAACTGCCGGCTGTTTATGCATTCGGTTTCTTCGCCACCAGCGGCGGCTTGGTGTCGTATGGCGTCGATACCGCTGACCTTTACCAGCGCGCAGCGTCGTATGTCGATCGCATCTTGAAAGGCGCAAAGCCTGCCGACCTACCCGTCCAACAGCCAACCAAATTTGAGCTCGTTATCAATCTGAAAACGGCGAAAGCGCTGGGCCTGGAAATTCAGCCAACGCTGCTTGCCCGCGCCGACAGCGTCGTCGAATAACGCCACATTTTGTTGCGGTACACCAGTCCAACGTCCGACTAATGTCCGCTTTTGAGAATAAAGCGGACATTCCGATTTACGGGCATCACTTGCGCTTATGACCTAAAGCGGACAACCAGGTCAGCGCCAAATTGGTGCTCACCACTTGCCTTAGCTTGTCAGAAGCCAACAGACTCACGGGAATAAGGGCACAGGAGGCGAGCGGTGTCTGAAATCGACAAGGTGTTTTCTGGCTCGATCCCAGAAAACTACGACCGCTATCTGGTCCCATTGATTTTTGAGGATTTCGCCAACGATTTGGCACAACGAGTAGCTTCGTTGTCGCCAATTACCGTTTTAGAAACTGCTGCCGGCAGTGGCGTCGTCACCCGAGCATTGACGCCAAGACTTTCGCCGGGGGCCCGCTACATCGTAACCGACCTCAACCAGCCAATGCTTGACTACGCTGCTACGCGACAAGTCGCCGACAATCGCATTAGCTGGCGCAAAGCAGATGCACAGGCGTTGCCGTTCGAAGATGCTGCCTTTGACGTCGTTTGTTGCCAGTTTGGCGTCATGTTCCTCCCCGATCGCCAATCTGGCTACCGAGAGGCAAAGCGGGTCCTCAAGCCCGGGGGATATTTCTTGTTCAATGTATGGGATCGCATTGAAAAGAACGTATTCGCGAGCGATGTGACGAATGCGCTCGCGCAAGTCTTTCCGAACGATCCTCCACGTTTTCTGGCACGCACGCCACACGGCTACCACGACAGGGCGCTGATCCGTGGCGAACTGGAGAAGGCCGGCTTCTCCGGCGTGGTGATCGAGACTAGAGCCGAGCAGAGCCGTGCATCCTCGCCGCGCCATCCTGCCATTGCCTACTGTCAGGGAACCCCGCTACGAACCGAGATAGAAGCCAGAGAAGCAGGCAAGCTGGCGGCTGCAACCGACTATGCCGCGGCAACGATCGCGAACAGACACGGAAGCGGTGAGGTAGCAGCCAAGATTCCGCCCGATCGGAGCGACGATGCCGAACTCCGCAAGATGAGCGCGGATGACGTTGATCACTGAGGTCTGCTGGCGGATGAACAAGTGACGGGTACGATGCAACGTCAGGCAGCTCTGCTGCTCGGTCGTCTTGGTCGCGACGAACCGCATGTTCGGCCTGGTGACCGCCTCGCAGATCGCCTCGGCGTCAGTGGCATCATTCTTGTGCCGCTTTACATAGGGCTTCACATAGGCGGGTGGCATCAGGCGAACGGTGTGGCCAAGCGCCTGGAGTTCGCGCGACCAATGATGCGACGACGCGCAGGCTTCGATACCAACCAGGCATGGCGGCAGCCTCTGGAAGAACGCCACCACGTAGCGCCGCTTGAGCTGGCGACGCAGCACAACTTTGCCCTCGGCATCAATGCCGTGAACCTGAAAGACTGACTTCGCGATATCCAGACCGATTGTCGTAATCGTTTGCATGACTTGGCTCCTCCGAATTGTGGGGCCTTATCAGCACCCACATCCATGGCACTCACGTGCCGGTGGAGGAGCCGTCCACAGCATCAAAAACGGACTGTCCCGACTGACGTGAGCTTGTGTTGGCCTGCAATCTCCCAATTATCGCTTAAGTGCTTTCAGGGCCGCGTGGGCGCTCGCGCCAAAACACGCTACACCAAGGCTCAATGTGGCTCCCCAAATAATCGAAGCAGCAGGGGCGTAGCCATAATGGGTGGCACCCTTAATTAGCATCTCGGGCGCCGACTCCAATGCGAACATCGCGAATATGATGGCGCAAATGACGAGTTGAACGACCAGCGTCATCAGCGCATCTGTCGGTCTAGTGAGGCCCATGAGTTCGGATGCTGCGCGAATGCGGGCTGCGGTGAGGTCAATAGAACGGCTGCTGGTGAATGCCAAACCCGTCGCAATTAGAAGATAGGCCCATATCAAAAGAGAGGACACAGAATTCCAGGAGGTTTCGGGATCCCGAGGTGTCGTCGGCGTGCCTTGAAGAATAATATCCTGCGATGCTAACAAAAATGCGAACGCGGTTATGATCACGATGGCGCCTAGCTGGCAGCCCGCGGCTACGAGTCCTGCATGTAACAGGCGCAACATCGACATACCGTTTCAGGGAATGCTCGCTTTTTCGCTCACATGTTCCAACAAGGCAATTAATCCCTTTAGAATTTCAATTGGCCTCGGCGGGCAACCGCGAATGTGCAGGTCAACCGGCACGACGTTGAACACCCCACCGGTCACGGCGTAGCTGCCCGCAAAAATCCCGCCATCAATTGCGCAGTCGCCCAGCGCAACGACCCATTTTGGATCCGGCGTGGCGTGATAGGTACGCTCCAGTGCTTCGCGCATGTTCTTGGTTACTGGTCCGGTCACCAGCAGCACATCGGCGTGGCGCGGCGAAGCGACAAAGCGCAGGCCGACGCGCTCGATGTCGTAGAAGGCATTGTTGAGAGCATGGATTTCGAGTTCGCAGCCGTTGCACGAGCCGGCATCAATTTGCCGAATGGCGAGGCTGCGGCCGAGTTGGCGTCGCGCAGCGCGTTCGACGGCCGCCGCCAATTCGGCGAGCGCCGAGTTGTCCGGAGCCGGCGGCGCTTCTGTCAGCGGCCGGTGAGTAAGGCTCTCGAACAAGGTTTTGCGCATTACAGATCGTGTCCTGAATACGAGCAGTTGAATGATTTATTGCAGAGCGGGAAGTCGGCGACGATGTTGCCTTCGATCGCCGCTTCAAGCAGCGGCCATTGAAACCACGACGGGTCGCGCAGGTGGCAACGCACGATGTGAGCGCCATCGAGCCGCATGGAGACCAGGACATCGCCGCGGAAACTTTCCGCGAAACCCAATCCTTCGCCGGCGCCGCCGGCGAGCGCGGCTGCAATCGGCCCGTTCGGCAGCCGCTCGATAAGTTGCTCGATAAGCGCCAGACTTTGCTCGACTTCGCGGATGCGCACCCATACGCGCGCATTCACATCGCCCGCCGTGAGCACGGGAATGGCAAAGTCGAGTTCATCGTATGGCGCGTAGCCAGGCGTCTTCCGCGCGTCGAAATTGCGGCCGCTGGCGCGGCCGACATAGCCGGGAGCGCCAAACTGCCGGGCAAGTTCGATGGTAACGATGCCGGTCGACGCGGTGCGATCTTGCAGGGAGGCCGTGTTGTCGTAAAGGTCGACCAGGCGCGGGAACCGCCGCCGAAAGTGTTTCAGCACGTCTTTCAGCGACATAACCCCATCATGATGAAGATCGGCCGCGACGCCGCCAGGAACGACTCGGTCCATCATCAAACGATGCCCGAAACAGGTCTCGGCCGCGCGCAACACCAATTCGCGCAGGATGGCGCAATGCGCGTGCATGAGGGAAAACGAGGCGTCGTTGCAGATCGCGCCGATGTCGCCGAAATGGTTCGCCAGCCGTTCGAGCTCCGCCATCAGTGCGCGCAAATATTGCGCCCGTGGCGGCGCTTTCATTTGCAGCGCCGCCTCCACGGCATGAGCGAACGCGATCCCATAGGCGACAGTGCTGTCGCCCGACGTCCGGGCGGCAAGTCCCGCCGCCCGCTCGATCGGAGCACCCGCCATCAGCGATTCAATGCCCTTATGCGTATAGCCCAAGCGCTCTTCGAGACGCACCACGGTTTCGCCTGAAGCGGTGAACCGGAAATGTCCCGGCTCGATAATGCCGGCATGCACCGGGCCTACCGAGATCTGATGCAGGCTTTCGCCTTCCACCGGGAGAAACGGATAGGCGGGGCGCACATCCGGTGCCGGCGTGCGTGCCCCGAGCGGATGCTCAACGCCCCAAAAGCCGAGGTCGAGCCAGGGTCGCGAGTCCGGCGCGCCAATCGGCACAATTCCGTACAGGCTGTGAACGGCGCGTTCGAGCCGGATGGCCGGCGGGTGCAGCGCGCCGACCGACGGGAACGTTTCGTCCGGACATTCAACGCTCACGACCGCAATGTTTTTGCTATCCCGCTCGATGAACGCCATGTGCACCGTGCAGGATGCGGCTGCATCGCCCCAGAGGCCGAGCAACGTGGCGTTGCCCGCGGCGATTTCCTCCGCCACTTTGCACCAGGTGTCCGGCGTGACGACCAGGCGCGGCCATGGGCGATGATCTTCGATTCGCCTGCCCTGAATGGTGTCGATGATCGCGGCCATCGGTTTATCCCAGCAGTCCAGCGACATTCTGAAACCACACGACCAGCACCGGCGGCATGTAGACGCCGGCGACGAGTACGAGTGCGAGATGGCTAAACATCGGCACATAGGAGGCCTGCGCCTTGGCGCTTGGACCGCGCGGCTCCCCAAATGCAATGCTGTTGAGCCGCAGGAACAGCCCCGCGACGCCGACTAGAATTCCGAAGACGAGAACGATCGCCAGCAGCGGCTCGCGCGCAAACGCTGAACTCACCACCAGGAATTCGCTCATGAAAATGCCGAGCGGCGGCAGCCCAGCGATTGCCACAACGCCCAGGATCAGACCCCAACCAAGCACCGGATGGGTGTCGGTGAGCCCGCCTATATCGGCAATGCGCTGTGTGCCTTTGACCTGCGCGACATGGCCGACAGCGAAGAAGATCGCCGATTTGGTGAGCGAATGCATGGTCATGTGCAGCAGGCCAGCGAAATTGGCGATCGGGCCGCCAATGCCGAAGGCGAAAGTGATGATGCCCATATGCTCGATCGACGAATAGGCGAACATGCGTTTGATGTCGCGCCGGCGATAGAGCATGAACGAAGCGAACACGAGCGAAAGCAATCCGAGAGTCACCATCAACGGACCCGGTGTGAGCGCCGCCGCGTTCGCCGATAACAGCATCTTGAAGCGTAAAAGCGCGTAGAGCGCGACATTGAGCAGCAATCCCGACAGCACCGCCGAGATCGGTGTCGGACCCTCGGCGTGCGCGTCGGGCAGCCAGGCGTGCAGCGGCGCAAGGCCGACCTTGGTGCCGTAGCCGAGCAGCAGGAAGACGAAGGCGACATCGAGCAATGCTGGGTCGAAGGCCCCTGCGCGGCGGACCAACACCGACCACACCATAGCGTCGAGACCTTCGCCTACCACCGGCCGCGCGGCCATGTAGACCAGAATGGTGCCGAACAACGCCAGCGCGATGCCGACGCTGCCGAGAATGAAATACTTCCACGCCGCTTCAAGCGCCTCGTGGGTGCGGTAGATGCCGACCATCAGCACCGTGGTCAGCGTGGCAAGTTCGATCGCCACCCACATCAGGCCGATATTGTTGGCGACAAGCGCGAGATTCATCGCGAACATCAGCACCTGATACATGGCATGGTAGAATCGAACCGATGACGGCGTCAGTCTGCCGATGTCGAGCTCGTGGCCGATATAACTCGCGCTGAAGATGCTCGTGGTAAAGCCCACGAACGTGGTGAGTACGATGAACGTGCCGTTGAGATCATCAATGAGAAGATACGAGCCGGGTTGCGGCTTTGCGAATAACAGCGCGACCGCGCAGATCAACGTCAGCGACGTCGCCAGCACGTTGAGCCGCGCGGTTATCCGATAATCCGGCAGCATCGCGGCCAATGCGGCCGCGACGGCGGGAACGACCAGCACGCCGAGAAGGGGATTGACCATCACGCCATCGAACGTCATCGGCGTTCTCCGCGAAACCGGTCGAGCGCTTGCATGTCGACCGAGTCGAAGCGTTCGCGGATACGAAACAAAAATATTCCGATCACGATGAAGGCAATGAGAATCGAAAATGCGACGCTGATTTCGACGACAAGCGGCATGCCTTTGGCCCCGGTCGCCGCAAGCACGAGGCCGTTTTCCAGCGACATGAAGCCGACCACCTGGCTCACCGCATTGCGCCGCGTCACCATCATCAACAGGCCGAGCAGCACGACGGCGAGCGCGAATGCGAGGTCCTCGCGCGCCAGTGGATCGGCGTCTTGCGTGACCCGCAGCATCACGACCATAGAGAGCGCGACGAGGCCGATGCCGGCGAGCATGGTCATTCCGACGCCCACCACGTTCTCGATCTCGCGATGAATGCCGAGTTGCACGATGATCCGGTGCAGCGTTAACGGGATGACGATCGCCTTGAAGACCAGCGCGATGCCGGCGGTTATGTAGAGATGCGGCGCATCCTGTATGAAGGCCTGCCAGGCGACCGAAGCCGCCAACACCAGCGCGTGCGCGGCATAGATATTGAGCAGCGAGTACAAGCGGTCCTGATAAAGCTCGAGGAAGCTCACCAGCACCAGCGAGCCGGCGAGCAGATGGGCGATGTCAAAATCAATTCCGCTCATCAGAAGCTTCCCGATACGAAGCGCAGCAGCGTCGCGAGCAGGCCGAGCATCAGCGCCGCACCTAGAAATTCTGGCACGCGGAACACACGCATTTTGGCAATCGACGTCTCGAACAGCGCGAGGAGGAAGCCGCCAACGGCGAGTTTCACGATATAGGCCGCAACTCCGATCACGAGCGCCGTTACTGCCGCGCCGGCCGGCGCAAGACCCCAGGGCGCGAATAGACAGCCGATGACGGAAACATAGAGGATGAGCTTGAGCGAGGCGGAGAGCTCGATCAGCGCCAGATGCCGGCCGGAATATTCGAGCACCATGGCCTCGTGCACCATCGTCAATTCGAGATGGGTCGCCGGGTTGTCGACCGGAATGCGTGCGTTCTCCGCGATCGCGACCATGATGAGCGCGACGAGCGCGAGGCCGAGCGAGACGCGCAACCCGACCTCCGGCGACGCCATGAATTCCGCCATGGTGGACAGCTGCGTCGATCCAGCGATCAGCGCCAGCGTGAACACGATCATGATCATCGCCGGCTCGGCGAGCGAGGCGATCATCACCTCGCGGCTCGACCCGATGCCGCCGAAGCTCGTTCCGACATCAAGCCCCGCGAGCGCCAGGAAAAAACGCCCGCTGCCGAGCAGGGCGATGATGGCGATGAGGTCGGCCGACCAGGAAAACAATAGCCCGGTGCGGAAGGTCGGCACTAACGATGCCGCGACCCAGGTTGCAGCGAAAATGAGATACGGAATGACGCGGAATAGCCACGAGGCGCTTTCCGCCAGAACCACGTCCTTGCGCATCAGCCGCGCGAGATCGCGATAAGGCTGGATCAGTGGTGGTCCCTGCCGCCGCGACAAACGCGCTTTCAGCTTGCGCACGAAGCCGGTGAAGAGCGGCGCCAGCAGCAGCACCAGCAGCATTTGCGCGCACTGGACGGCCAGATCGAGGGTCACGGCCATATGGCGAGCACCAAGAGCATGATGACGAGCGCGCCAAACACCAAACTGAGGAATTGGCGGATGGTCAGGAACTGCAGATGATTGAGACGATCCGCGGCAAAGCCGATACCGACAACGATCGGCGCGTAGAGCATTTCCCAGATGAGATCGTGCAACTCCACCGTCAGTCGCGCCGGACGTGTCGATCCGGGCGGCGGCATGTCGCCGTGCTCGCGGGCGCGGAACACGAGCGTGCCGAACACGCGCCGGATCGGCTGTGCAAAGCTCATCGCTGTGTATTGCGTGGCTGGGCTGGGGTCGGGATAGCCGCAATCCCAGGCCGGGGCGCGGCGCAGCCGGTTCGAGGCGAAGCGGTGGATCGCCGATGCCGCGAGCGTGCCCGATATGATCATAAACAGAAAGACCAGCAGACCGTCATAGGAGCTGCGGTTCGCGGCAATCGGAACGATCGAGAGCCACTGCGTGCCGGTCTGCACCGGCATGTGCGCGCTGACGAGAGCGGAACTGGCCGGCGCGAGCGCGTCAATGAATAGGCCGGGCAGGATTCCGGCGACGAGGCAGAGCACCGCGAGAAAGAACATCGCGGCGAGCGAGAACGAGTTGGTTTCCTTCGCGCCTTCGGCGGCGCTGGTTCGAGGGCGGCCGAGAAACGTCACCCCATATACTTTGACGAAACAAGCGGCGGCGAGCGCGGCGGACAGCGCGAGGAGCGCCCCCACGGCCGGCACCATAAGCTTGAGGCCCCATGCCGGCAGTTGCGGGCTGAGCAGGATCGCCTGGAACGTCAGCCATTCGGAGACGAAACCGTTGAGGGGCGGCAGCGCTGAGATGGCGAGGCAGCCGATCAAGAAGACGAATGCGGTCTGCGGCATGCGGTGGATTAGGCCGCCGAGATGCTCCATGTCGCGTTCGCCAGTCGCATTGAGCACCGCGCCGGCGCCGAAGAAGAGCAGGCTCTTGAACAGCGAATGGTTGAACACATGGAGGAGCGCCGCAGTTAGCGCCAAAGCCGCGGCGAAGACCATTCCGTGGGTCTTGAAGGCAAGCGCGAGACCAAGCCCGATGAAGATGATGCCGATGTTCTCGACCGTATGATAGGCGAGCAGCCGTTTGAGATCGTGCTGCATAAGCGCATAAAGCACACCCATGACCGTCGTCACTCCGGCGAATGCGAGCACGACCATGCTCCACCACCAGGCGGGCTGGCCGGCCAGATCGAACACGATGCGCACGAAGCCGTAGACGGCGACCTTGGTCATCACACCGCTCATCAGGGCGGATACGTGGCTCGGCGCGGCGGGATGCGCGAGCGGAAGCCACACGTGGAGCGGCACAAGGCCGGCCTTCGAGCCAGCGCCGATCAGGGCGAGGATCAGCGCTACTGCGCCCAGCGCCGCGGAGGGATGCGCGGCGCGCATCTGGGCAAATGTGTAGAGACCGTCGGGGCCGGCGAGCAGGCCGAAGGCGAGCAGCAAAGTGAGCGTGCCGAAACTCGCCATCACCAGATACACGTAGCCGGCACGCACGTTCTCGGGCACCCGATGGTGCGACATCACCAGCGCCCATGACATGAGCGACATGAACTCCCAGGACAGCAAAAAGGTGAAGGCGTCATCGGCGAGCACCACGAGTGTCATGCCGGCAAGGAACGCCGGATAGAACGGCAGCACGCGCCCCGGCGCCGTCTCGTGCTGCCCGTAGCCAAGCGCAAACAGGCTGGCACTAATGGCGCCGAGATCGACGACGACGAGAAAAAAGGCGGAGAGCGCGTCAATGCGTAAATGTGCGCCGAGCCACGGCACGCCAACCGGCAGCGTGATGGTTTCAGGCCCCGCTGCGCCGAGAAGGTGCGCGATCGCGGCAGCAAGTGAAACCGCCGACGCGACCATGCTCGCGCCGTAAACGAGCGGCGTTACCGCGCGCGAGTGTCCGAGCGCTACAGCGAGCGGGCCCAGCGCCAGCAGAACCGCGGCGCAAACAAGGATGATGGTCAGAGTCACGAGATTGACGTCTTCAGCCGCACACCACGGCCGCCGGCTTGGCTCGCGGCGTTGTCGGAGATGAGGTCGATACCGAGCCCATCGAGCGCTGCGATGAGTTTCATAAGCGAATCGACATTGCCGCGGATGACCCCTTCGCTCGCCTCCATCCGTTGGATGGTTGGCAGCGACAGCCGAGCTTCTTCAGCGAGTTTGCGCTGATCGATGCCAAGAAGCGCGCGAGAGGCTCGGAGTTGGCCGGCGGTGATCATGGGAAAGCATTAGAAATGATGTTTAGAATCCATATTACTATTGATAAAAAATCTATGTTAATGTTGCAATCGATTTATTTTTGGGCCCCGTGGCGGCAGCGCTCCCAACGAGCAAACCGCACGTCTGCTGAGGAAATACGGCCATCGCCGCCTTCAAGGTGACTTCCACTTTGGGTCACGAACTGCCTCGCCGACCAAACGGCGGAGCGGCGGTGTCACCCTAGAAAGCGGACGCAAAGCCGCCTGACCGTCCTGGCAGAGACGGGCCAAAAGCAGATATCGAAGAAGGGGCTTACTTAGCTTTGGAACGAGCCGCGTGGCGTCAGGTCGACTTCGGAGGTACTACCATCCATTTCGTCACGCCAGCGAGGACAGCTAAGATGGCGCCTCCCAAGCCGCCGCCGATGACTTGACCGACGAGCGCCCCGATATCGACATTGCTTGCTGCACTCGCCATCGCAGGTGCTAGTTCCTGAAGAAGCCCACCCCCGACAACTCCGCCGACAGCCCCCGCAATTGTGTTGCCAATTGCGCCGAGCGTGTAGCCCTTGAACGTGGCTCCGACGGCGTGGCCGCCAACAATACCGGCGATTATCTGAATGATGAGATTGACAAGAGTTCCCGACATATCGCGCTCCCTTTAGGTTTCATCTTTTTGAACTGAACATTTTGCCAGATTGCCTTGTGCCTGTGCCGTTCACGCATTTTATTGGACACGAAACTCATTTACGTCTGCATCGAACACGAGCTGCTCGCCCGTAATCAAAGGAATATCCACCAGACTCCTTGCGTTCGATTCCTACTCGCGCTTTGCGATTAACTAGGGTGTGACTTTTGAGCAGAGACGACCAAACCACCGAAAAATCATGTCCCCTGCGTATGAACTCAGTGCACTGGTGTGCGAGATCGTTGGCCTTTTCTTTTCGACATTCGACCGCCCCATTCGATTAAAAGATTGAGGACCAGTCGTCGACATGCGACGTTTCACCACTTTGTAATCCGAAATTATATGCGGAAAGAAGGGAGATTGCGATTATTTTGCAGCAGTCATCGTGTCACTTAAAACATGTATTTTTATGTTTAAAATAAAAAAACTAATGTTTGATATCGAGATGCGCATTTTTTAAATTCGAGTTTCCGTATCCGCTCGCTTGCACAATGGTTCGCTTTGTCAAACGAAAGGCCGGCAGGAGCATTGGCTGAAATGTGTGCCGGAAGTGCGATAGCAGCGATGCCAGCTTGAATTGATGTAATCGATAAGCGGCTGAGATTTTTGGTATTGAAAAATACTTCGTTGGAACGTTCTTCTTGTTTTCCCATTTCCAACAAGCTTCGAGAAGCTCCTAGATGGCTATAAGACATGATGGCGGGCTTCATTTTCGGCGCTCGGCTTCGTGTCCGCTTTGGGTCACGTGTGGACGGCGCCATGGCAAGAGGTTTCTGACGTTGGTGCAGCATTGGTCGGGTGCGGTCACGTGTCCGGCCTGTTGATGCGGCAGGTATGGCCGCTGGCCCTAATGCTCTGCGCGGATCGGGTCCCAATCGTTAACACGCACTTCTAATGTGCGATGACCCAAACGGGTTCTCCCGATCCCCGGAACGACCGTATCTGCATTACGTCGTCATGCCCTCGCCAATTGGTGTTGCCGATCGATCTGCTGGCATCTGTCATGTCGCCATCGACAGCTTCGGCTCTTTGTATCTCTCGCCGCGAACCATGATGGCCCAGGCCATGCGTGCAATCTTGTTGGCGAGCGCGACAGCCGCCACCTTGGTCGGCCGGCGCTCGATTAATCGTGCGAGCCACAGCCGGTTCTTCGTACCGTGCAGCTTTGCGTAGCGGATGACGGCCATGGCGCCGACAACCAGCAACCAGCGCAAGTATCGATTGCCCTGCTTGGTGATGCTGCCGAGCCGGTCCTTGCCGCCGGTCGTATGCTGCTTGGGCACCAACCCGATCCAGGCAGCAAGATTGCGCCCCGATGAGAACGCCTTCCAGTCGCCGATCTCGGCAACCAGGGCGGTGGCGACGAGCGGACCGATGCCTGGTATCTCCGCCAGCCGCCGGCTCACCTCGCACGAGCGATGCAAAGCCAGGATGCTCTTGTCGATGGATCCGATCTCGGCTCCGATGGCGCCATACTGCCGCGCCAGCACATCGAGAATGCCGCGGACGGCTGCGGGAAGGCGGTTATCCGCACCAACCGCGATGATCCTGAGCAACTCTCCCGTTCCATTGCGGCCCTTGGCCGACACGATACCGAGTTCGGCCAGGTGTCCGCGCAAAGCATTGCTCAACATCGTGCGTTGACGCACCAGTAATTGCCGGGTCCGGTGCAACATCAAGGCCGTCTGCTGCTCCTTTGTTTTGATCGGAACGAACCGCATCGACGGTCGCGTCACCGCCTCGCAGATCGCTGCAGCATCATTCGCATCATTCTTGCTGCGCTTGAGATAGGCCTTCACATAGCTCGGCGGCATCAGCTTCACGGTGTGGCCGAGCAACTGCAGCTCGCGGCCCCAGTGATGCGCTGACGGACAGGCCTCGATCCCAACCAGGCACGGCGGAAGCTCGGTGAAGAACTCCAGCATCTTGGCGCGACTAACGCGCTTGCGGATCACTACGGCGCCCGAACCGTCGACCCCGTGAACCTGGAACACAGCCTTCGCAATATCCAAACCAATCGTGCTAATCTCGCCCATGGACGGCTCCCCTCAATGTGGTTTGCTTCAGCGCAACCACCCTTTGGCACTCTGATGCCGCAGAGCGGGCGCCGTCCACAGCATCATTAGCTGCCGCGATTGTTCCGACAGTTGGTGTCCGCTTCTCTAATCGGCCGGTTGGGGTCAAGCGCTTTCAGACTATCCACCGTTCCAGTGTCGATGTCTCTCGCGGGCTCGCGCTTCTCTTCGGAATCGGCACAAGGGCCCTTCCATCATGGGGTTCGAGGACGAGGTGGAACAATCTTTACCGCGGCCTTGCCATCAAACAGACGACAGATCCAAGCGGACACACGAACTCACCTCATCCATCGTCCCGCGAGGGACATCATTCCACCGCTCGGTGGAGCTCGAGTTCCTCCTATCGCATTCGATCCTGCACGGTCCTCATGCCGCTGCGACGTCTCGGGTCCAGCGGAACTCGGTGCCGTCAACCCAGATGCGGTGCATGATCACGGCCAACCGGCGTGCCAGCGCGACGATTGCTTTCTTCATTCCGCGGTGCCGGGCAATCTTCATCGCCCACGCCTTGAGCCATGACCATTTCGTCGAAACGACCAGCATGGTCTGCGCCGCTTCATAGAGCATCACCCGCATCATCTCGTCGCCACACCGCGATATGCCACCGGTTCGCTCACTCTCGCCCGACTGATACTTGGATGGTGTCAATCCAAACGCTGCCCCGACCGACTTGGAGTTCCGAAAGCGAGCTGGCACGTCGACGGTGACGCGGAAGGTCAGTGCCACTACTGGACCGACACCTGGAACCGTCATCAGGCGCCGGCACACGTCATCCTCCCGGACAACGGCCAGCAAGCGGCGGTGCAGGATGCCGATCTGTTCGCGTAGCACCCGCCGTACAATGAGCAGCGGTTCGACCAGCATCGCCAAATCGGGTAGGTTCTCGACCAGCTCCTTGATGCGGGTCTCGAACTTCGCCATCCCGACCATGCCCACCTTGAGACCGAAGTTGCGCAACGTACCGCGCAGGTCGTTATCGATGGCGATCGCCTTCGACTGCAAAAGCTTGCGATGGGTCAGCAGCATCCGCAGCTTCTGACTGCGTAACGTCTTCACATGCACCGGACGGTAAAGCCCAACCCGCATCATCTGCGCCATGCCACGCGCATCGTTGCGGTCGGTCTTGTTGATCTGCGCCTTCAGCACCGCCCGCATTTGCCGCGTCTCGACACAGATCACTGGCAAACCCGCTTCGGCGAGTGCGCCGAAAAGCCATTGCGACAGCGGACCTGCTTCCAACCCAATCCGCTTGAAGCGGTAGGAGGGGTTCTTCAGCACCACCAATAACGCTTCCGGCTCGCTCGCCACCTTCACTTCCCGAACGATCTTGCCCGTGTCATCCACAATGCAGACGCTGGTCTCCTTGACCGATACGTCCAGTCCAGCAAAATGGTCCATGCTGCGCTTCTCCTTCTGATGCTTGAGGCCCGTAACCACGGTGACCTCGTTTCACCATCAGCCTGAAGCGCAGCACCCAAAATCCCTCAGCTATCCACAAGCTGCCGGCCGATTACCCCATCTTTAACCCTGAAAGGTGCCGCAGCACTCGCTGAATGCCGTGTCCGCTTTGGGCCACAAGCGGACAGTCCTTTCGGACGAAATTGTCGCTGCTCCTGACGCGAGCAGTGGTTATCAGAGAGGCTTGCCCGATCAGTATTTCGCGATCATCTAAACCAGTTGAAGCGGTAGACCAGTTCGGTTGAAAATGTCTGTATGTATTTCGATGAAGTAAGCGTCGCTATAGTGCCTCCACCCGTTGCCACGATTGGTAGCGTAGCGGAGTCGTAGCTCGAGAACCGATACTCGTTCTTCAGGAATAAGCCCGGCAGAAAATCAAACGCATATTCGAAGCCGGTGCCGATAAAGTAGCCGTTATAAGTTTGCGAGTTTATGAAACCAGGCCCACCTGGACCGCCAAGATTCACCTGGTCGAAGTGAGCCTGGGTGTAGCCAACGGACGTGTAGGGCAAAAATCTCGGCGTCACCAGCAAGCCGATCCGGCCGCCGACAGCCCAAGTGCTTGTTTCTTTCTCTTGTCCGGTAAGTCCGCCGATGTCGATGTCTGTGTGCGATTTCATGCTGCCCAAATCTCCGTCGCCGAAGACTCCAACAACAATGTTTGCATTTAAGAAACCGGGATTGAACTGATAATCGCAACCGACCTGACCCTGTCCGAAATATCCCCTGCCGCCGGCGGTTGAGGCAGGGATCGCCCCGATGGCGGTGATGTCCTGATTCCACATTCCAAAGCCGCCGCCCGCGCCGAGATAGCAGCCGGTCCAGTTATAGGTTGGCGGCGGCGTGGCCACTGGGGCATTGTACGCTGGCGCCGGCGGCAAGTCGGCGGCGCCGGCAGAGCCGATTGCCGCGAAAGCAAAAAATGCCGCGGTCGCTAGAGAAATTCTTTTCATGATCGTCCCCAATGGTTGGATCGCTGGCAATCATTTTACACCTTCCGACCGTCAGATTCCGTGGCTTTACAACAACACCGGGGAGAAATGATCCCGGACCGATGCGTTAACCAAACCCGCCATAGCCCCGAATTATCTTACTTGATCTCAATTGGGCCGGAGTCGTGCGTTGGCTTGGTGGCTCCCTTGGAAAGACGTTCAACAGACGCAATGCGCTCGCCCTCTAGGGTGGAGACCCCGACAACACCCTGAGTCGCGCGCGCCCGCCGATGCAGCCGGAGCATGTCCGTTCTGGGTCAGAAGCTGCCACGCGGCCTAATCAGAGGGGCGCTCCCTTACCCCCAAAAGCTGGCGCGGCTGTCGCAGATCAGCGCGTCCGCTGAGAGCGGACAGCAAGAAAGCTCACTGGAGCAAGCGCATGTTATTCCTGTTGCGCCTGAGCCCACTCTGATTATCGCGGAGGCTTCGTCTGAACACTTAGGGTAGGGGTTGCTGCTGCCTCCTGTTGCTGTGCGAGAATCTCCTGTCTGCGCCCAAGCCACCAACTATTGGCCAGCCAAATTGCCGAAGTCGCAGCGGCAACGATGGAGATCTCGGTCATCTCAAGCTTGAGAAAGGAGAGGAGTGCAAACGACCAAGCGCCGATCTGATCGCCGAGCCTGTAGATCGCAGTATCGATAAAGCTCTTTGCCTTATAGCGGTCCTCGCGCGGCAGCACTGTGAACAGGATCTCGCGCGTCGGCCGCGCGATTGCAAAGTTGCCGGCGCGCCTGATCAGCTGAAATGCGACAAGTGACGTAAGCGACGGCAACAACGCGACTGCGCCGAAGCCAAATACACTTGCGGCTGGCAGCATGGAGAGCGTATTGCCGACTCCGAACCACTCGAGAATGCGGCCTGTGAGGAAGAGTTGGATGATGAGAGTGAGGACATTCACGCCGAGATCGAGGGAAGCGAAGAACTGAGTCTGGGCGGCGCGGTTGGAAAAAGCATGGCTCACGACACTCGCTTGCTGAAAATAAAGAAAAGTCGACGTTATTGCATAGAGTAACAGGAACAGACTGACGTTCAGCAGGTAGCTCGACGCCAGTGCATCGCGAAAGCCGGCAAGTAACGTTCCGCCGACCGGCTTTTCATCGTCTTGCTCCGACTGAGGCCGCTTCGATAGGGCCTTCGAGAGGCCGGACAGCCGGCGTACGCACAGGACGGCGATCTCGATCATGATCGCTGAGCCTATCATCAGATAGGCCGGCGCCATGTGCTCGACGGTCGATACGGTGAAAATAGATCCGGCGATAGCGCCCAGCGTGGCCCCGGCGGCGATAAATCCGAACAGCCGTTTTCCCTGTTCCGCCGTGAAAACGTCGACGATCATTTGCCAGAAGATCGAGACGACAAACAGGTTAAATACGGACGTCCAGATGAAGAAGATGCGCCCAATCCAGATCGTCTGTTCGGGCGGCGCAATGTATAAGGCCATCGCAAACAGCAGGATGTTTGCAACGAAGAACCGGTAGGAGATCGCGATGAATTTCTCGCGGCGAAACGTCTTGACGAGGTAAGAGAACGGCAGGTTGAGTACGAGCATCCCGACCAGCGTGCCGGTGAACAGCCATTGCAGATTATTCACCCCTCCCGCGACCCCCATCTGATCGCGGATCGGACGCAGGATATAGTAGGCCGACAGCAGCGAAAATATATAGAGCCATGCCCAGGCGAGGGCAGTAGCCTCGCTGGGCCTAACGTCGATGATCTTGTTTAGAAAACGATGGAAAGTGGAGTGTGAAAGTTTCAGCGCATCTGCGAATGCCATTCAATAAAATCCCGGTGATTACTTCAGCGCATCAGCCCTTTGACGCATTTCAGCCGCCGTCAGCCGAAGCCCATAGAGTGGGTTCCCTTGCGAAAAATCCTTTGCCCGCGCCAGTGACCCGATAACGACAGGGTCGAAACCGGCATCATGCACAAGCCTCGAGGCGATGTTCAACACGTTCTTGTCGTCACCAGCAATTGGAACGGCCATGCGATCACCGGCGCGATTAGCTTCCGACTCGAAGTACTTGTAGCCCATGCTGTTGAAGGCACGTACGATGCGCGCTCCTGGAAACATTTTTGCGGAGGTCAGGCCAATACCTTCCGCTTTGGTCTCCGCCGTCAGGTCGTTGCCGTCACGTACTGCGACGGCGTTCCCTGCGTCGAGCACGAACTTGCCAGAGAGCTTGCTTCCGTAGTCCTTGCCGATCTGCGGATAAGCGCCATAGGGCACGGCAATAAAAACGACATCACCAAAGTCAATGGCTTCGGGAACTGTACCTGCTTGCGCAAGGCCGCCGAGTTCATCGACCAGAGATTTCAGTTCTTCCGGGTGCCGGGACGAAAACATCACTGGGTGACCTGATTTCACCCAGAGCGATCCGATGGTGCTGCCAATGTGACCGGCCCCGATGACACCGATTTTCAGCGGGGTACCCTCGGCCAGGGCGCTACGCGAAATCGATAATGTTACGAAGGCAACGCCGCCAAACGCTCCGGCACGAAGCAGCGAACGGCGGTCAAAACGGGCGCGATTGGGATCGGACATGTTCTTTCCTGAGCGTTCTTCGGTGCGGTTCGGTAGGAAACCTCCACGTTAGGACATATTTGATCAAAATACCGAGACCGAGCAAGCAATCCGCCCACGACATCGATCACAACATTGTCACCCGCTTGGCTCAGAGCTCGGTGAAGAAATCGATCATTGCTTTTCGCTGCCTCGCGTCCGGAAATGGTCCACGGCCGGCGCTGATGTTGTCGGCAAGATGAGCGGGATTTGTGGTGCCGGGGATCACGGCCGTCACAGTTTCATGACCGAGCAGAAATTTCAGAAAGAATTGTGCCCAAGTCGTCGCACCAAATTCATGTGCCCATTCCGGGACGCTTTTGCCACGCACCGCTGTGAAAATCGAACTGCGCCCGAACGGCAACGCGGTCAGGACTGCCGTGCCGACCTCCTGAGCCGCGGGTAACAAACGCTTTTCGGCAGTACGGTCGGCCAACGAATAATCGACTTGGAAGAAGTCCGGTTTTTCCCGCCGGATGACCACTTCGGCGGCGTCGTAGTCGTTCTTGAAGGTTGTGGTGACTCCGATATAGCGGCAAAGTCCTTGCGCTTTCCAATCGCGGAATGGCGCCAAATCCTGGTGTGAATCCCTTACATTGTGTTGTTGCAGCAGATCGACCTGCCTATAGCGCAACCGTTCGAGCGATTTTCGCAATTCCGCCAAGCCCGCGTTGCTACTACCGTCCTCGATCTTGGTGGCCAGAAAAACCTTTGCGCGATCCTGATCTGAAAGCAGGTCGCCGAGAACACTTTCAGCTGCCCCGTAGGAAGAAGCGGTATCAATCAATTTGCAGCCTTGGGCCAGAAGGTCGTCGACGACCTTTTTGAGCGTGATCTTGTCGGCTCCTTGCGGCTCTATTTGGAAGTCGTTCGCGGTGCCTAGCCCGATAACAGGAAGTTGCTCGTTCGAGTGTGGAATCGCCCGGGTCGCAACGGTCGCCCCCGTTTGGGCGCTTGCGCTCTTAGGACTGTTTAGAACCGAGTTTGTTGCAATTGCTATCGACCATCCCACGAATGTACGACGCGACGACGCCGGGCTCACAAATTGGGAACTCATCGATCGTCCCTAAAAAAAGTTGACACGCACTTTCGCGCATTGTCTGGTCGTTGGAAACGACAGTCCAGAAAAGATTTCGTGATCGAAACGAGCGATGGCGTAAACACCACGGTTATACCTACATTGCCGGAGTTCCGAAATGCACGACGATCTATTTGTTTGGATTACGGACTTACGAACTCCTCCATCGACTTTGCTGACCGAAAATCTGCGCCCACACGGGAGCCAGAAGCTGCAGCAGCGCGGTAAGGTTGGCACGTGGGTCATTGGCTACGGGAACGCGCTCTAGATCGCCCCTACACCTTCACGATCAACGCGGGCAATCGGCCGGCTTGCGAGGGGGTCAGCGTCTTCGGCGGGACCGCTCAGAATAGCGGCGAGCTTTTTGCAGATGCGCAGCGCGTAGCCAAGCGGGCGCGGTATGCTGTGTCGGCAGAAAGCGAGTTTTCTCACCTCCTTGGTCACATGCCAGATGCTTATGCTGCCAGCGGGGAAAAACACCATGTCACCCGGTCCGAGCCGCCGCCTTTCGCCTTTCTCATCAGTGACAAAAGTCTCGCCCGAGATAATGTGCAGGGTTTCATCGACGTTGTAGAGCCACTTGAACCGGCCAGGCGTGCATGACCACGCCATGATCGAAGATGTACCATCTGCGCTTGTCGCCAATCGCTTCGAATACGCCTGTGGCGTCCCGTCAATGATCCAATGCGTGGGGATCGGCGCGGGCACAAGCTCAACGTCGGCGGGCGCAGCAAAAATCACGGTCTGGGACACGGAATTCTCCACGGATTACGCGGCTATTAAACCGCGCTACTGACGAAAAAAGTGTAAATTTCGATCCGTCGGACCTCTGTGATGTCTGCTTTCGCTCCTCCATCGTCCGGCGAGCGACATCATTCCACGGCTGGGTTGAGTGCGAGCCTCCGCAACGCTATTGGCCGCGATCACGCTGCCCTGGCCGCGGAGCAGGCAGCAACTGCATTGGCCCAGCGTTTATCCCTCATAAAAACAGCCTCTGCCTCTCTGAGAAAAAACATCATTTTGGAGTTAGTTTGGCGGCGAGTATGTCAACTCGATAAGAAAGATCCATTTCCTAGCAAGTTGGGCACGGCCAAGCAGTCAATGACTTGTTGACTGCGATTGAGTTGCGGGCTCGGCTGCTATCGGTGCCCGGCGCTTCGCTAATTTCCTTTATTGAGGAATCAAAACCGCCGAGTCCATACTGACATTTCATTTTGATAAGGAGGGCGACTGCAATGGCCGACGAGGCCGGGGTATTGTGGCCGTGTAGTGCTTGTCTTCGTTCTTCAGAAAGCTGTAATCGGGCTGAATACGCTACGTTGCGAAAATGGATCGCAAGTGCCTGGGGACGTGGATGCAATCGGGCATGCCGTGAGATTCCATGCGCGCGGCCACGTTCACTGCGTCGCCCCAGACGTCGTAGGAAAAGCGGGTATCGCCGATCACGCCAGCGGTCGCGGGGGCCGCAATGCAGTCCGACCCTCAACCGCATCTGTTGTGCACCGAGTGACGGGCGGCGGCTGTTGGCCTCGAGCATTGCCAACGCGAGCCGGCCGATGGCTTTTGCGCCACCAATGCCATCGCCGCCGATGCCGGCGACGGCCATATAACAATCTCCGATGGTCTTGATCTTCTCAATCCCATGCTGGTCACACAGCACATCAAAGCCGCGCACAAACTCGTCCAGATAGGCAACGACCTGATCGGGCGGCAGATCATGGGCCGCCGTGGTAAACCCGACCAGATCGGCAAAGAGAATGCTGAGACATTCGATGCGATCGGCGATGCGTTTATCAGGTTCGAACTTGAGTCTCGTCGCGATCGATGCTGGCATCATGGTG
The DNA here is from genome assembly GCA_963743395.1 of uncultured Alphaproteobacteria bacterium. Taxonomy (GTDB): domain Bacteria; phylum Pseudomonadota; class Alphaproteobacteria; order Rhizobiales; family Xanthobacteraceae; genus BOG-931. Next base: position 259,833 of record CAVUPV010000003.1, on the reverse strand, counting down.
GTGACGAGAGCCCCTGAGCGTTGATGCTCGTTCTCCAGTTCAATCTCAGCGCGGCGCAACGCCGCCACGGTATAGAATATAATGATAGCATTGATCGTGATTGTGTTGATAATTGCATCGCTGGTAAGCATGTCCCGCAGCGACGTGTCTTGCGGCATAATCAGCCCCGCCGGAGGGGCGTATTTGAAAGCAATAAGAAGCGCCATCGTGAACAATATGAAATATAGCAAAAACAGTTTCCAGTTCTGCGTGCCGATAAAAAGCAGCATGGCGCCGACCAACGTGAAATAAATTTGCAGGTGGCTTGCCGTGCCGAGCAGCCAAACGAAGATCATGGTGCTCACCAACACCAGTGTCGCCAGTGCAATGGCTCCGGTGTTCTCGCCATAACGATGCAAGCGGGGTATCGAGAGCGCCGACAGCGCAGCCACCGCATTCAACGCGTGGATTGTGAGGAGGCCGCCGGCATCGTGTAGCGCGTTGATCACCAAATGGGAGAGCGAAGTGCCGGCAGTAGCGAAAACGGCGATGTTCGTGATCCGCTGGCGCCTCGCGACCTCGGGATTGGCGGTGACAATACCGACGGACGCAAGACGCTCGAGCCAGGCTGGCACTTGGAAGCCACGCGTCGTTTCACGGCGAATAAGATTGCTCAATCGTGTCATGCTGTTGCAGCCGCCCTGACGAGTTCACGTCAGCTTAAACTATAAGCATCGATTTTGAGAGCACTGCACAAGCCGTGCTGCACGGTTTCGAGGGTACTTTCCGTCAGGCGTCCCCTTCTATGCCGTGCCTCGAGCAGCTTGGAGTGCTGCAACGTACACTCCGCGTCCGCTTCGGGTCATTAGCAGACATCATGTCATTGAACTACGGTGTCCGCTTCACCCCCGAAAGCGGGCATCGTTGCGGCGCTCCGTTCTGCGGCTCAACCCATTACCGGCGGCACGTAATCGACCTTCTGTGCCTTCTTCATCGCCTCTAACCCCTCGGCCGCGGTCATAAGGACCGTTGTATGGAATTTCGAGATGGCCCCCTTAGACGCGGTTCCCAGTGCAAACGCGGCAGCGGCGGCGTTATCCGGCAATTCCGCAATGGCCACGACATCATATTCGCCAAATGCGAAGAAGAACGAATGCAGCTTTCCGCCGAGTGATTTACAGGTCTTGCTGATGACGTCTTCGCGCGTTTGCGGATGGATGACCAGCGACTTGGCGGCGGCATCTTTGTAGACGACTTGGATCAAGTAGAATGCCATGACGATATCCTCCGTTGCGTTTACTAGGAGATGGGTTTCCTACCGCCCTTATGTGAACATTAGCAGTTCTTCGGCGCTTCGCCCCACTCCTTCTACAATTGCGGGGTGACAGCGATGGAACGCAGCAGGTGAGCTTTCCGGCAAAATTTGAAACAGCAGAAGGTCGCTTATGGGTCAGACGCGGACATCGCCTCCTTACATGCACATTGGCAATAGTGTAGATTTACTTGAGCGCTGCCCAGCGCCCGGCCGAAGTTTTGTAGAGTCAAAGACAGCAATTGTCCCCTCGGCCGGGCGAACATTTGAAAAGAAGACGCAGATGCCATTTGACTTGCGCACTACCGAGTATTGGCATTCGCGAGATGACGCGCCGGTTGGCAAGTAAGTGGGGAAGTAGGTATGCCTCCGAGGTCCGGATCCATTGAACACTTGCCACCCATCGATGCCCGGCTGTACCTACTGTCGGAATTGCCCGAGCATCTTTCGGCCGCCTTATTCACCAATGCGAAGCCAATGCGGCTCAATAAGAACAGGGTGTTGTTCCTCGCTGGCGATGCTGGTGACGGCTGTTATCGCGTCGAAAGTGGATTGCTCAAAGTCACCATGGTCTCGCGTTCTGGCAATGAACGCATCTTCGCCTTCCTCGGCCCACGCGCGATTGTCGGCGAGCTTTCCGTCATTGATGGGCGGCCGCGTTCGGCGTCGGTGGTTGCGGTACGAGCCGCCACGTTGAATTTTCTAAGCCGCGCCGCGTTCGAGGATTTCGCCAAAAAACATCCCGAGATCTACCAGTCCTTGGTGATGCTGCTGGCGACGCGTCTGCGCGAGACCAATGCAGCGGTCGTGGCAGGGAGTTTTTTGCCGCTGCGCGGACGTGTCGCCTCTACGCTGCTCGAACTAGCGCAGGTTTTCGGCCATGATGTCGGATCTGGCCGCATCGTTATTCGTCAGAAGATCGGCCAGAGCGACCTCGCCGCCATGGCGGGCATTGCGCGAGAGAATGTCAGCCGCATTCTGAATTACTGGAAGCGTCGCAAGCTGATCAGCCGGTCGTCCGGTTATTATTGGCTCGAGAACAAGGCGAAGCTGCAACACGAAGCTGAATTATAGCAACATCCGCCCGACAGCGTCCTAAAGGCCTCGTACGCTGGTCAATCCCCAATGTTCGCCTTGGGTCAGAAGCTACCGCGGCACGTCGAATTACGGCGTCCGCTTCGCCCCCGAAAGCTGCCGCGGCACTCGCTGGCTTTTGTATTCGAGGCTCAGCCCGTCATTCCAATCGATGATGCTGTCCGAATCGAACTCGAAGCGATAGCCTTTCGCGGCGGACCTAAACACAAGTGATCGTTATGGGCAGGATTTCCTACTCACTGCGGGCTAACACGCAACACAAGGGTTGGCCGTCGGTCGATGTTGCCGTGGGTCAAAAAGGTCGCTTCGCCCTCAGTTTAGGGCCGGCAAGCGGACGTCAGCCAAATGCTGACAAGTAGCTCCGGCATCTTTAAAAGCGATTTGAAGGACAAAGCCGATGTTACGCGTTCTGATCATCGCAGCAGCAATTGCCTGCATTCTTTCGCCGGTCCAGGCTCAACAGGGACCTGCTTATCCATCACCGGGCTCTGCCCGAGGTGGGGCATTCCCAAAACATGTCTCACCTACAGGATCTAATCCAACAAACTGGGTCAGACGTCAGCATGAGTACACAGATCCGAACGGACCAAATTCAAGAAGACACTACGGGTACGGCAGGCACCACCACTACTACCACCATCAATACTGACTCGATCGCCGATGCAGTTCACGACGGGGCGTACGCCACGTCGCGGATGGGCCAGAAGCTGCCGCGGCACTTGCTGATCAGCGATCCCCGCCCAGTCGTATGATTTCAAGGGCCCGGCGCCTTTCGTGCACACAAATCCCGCGAACGTGGGGGCTAACTGAGTTGAGCATCTTTACGGAGTCGAAATGCAACGTCTTGTGATTGCTGTCGCCGGTCTTGCGGCTACGGTCACAGTTGCCGCGGCGCAGGTATTTCAGACGCAAGGGCAACCGGCTCCGCCACCCGGACCGACTACACAGATGTACTCGACAACAGCAGGTCCGCCTGCATATAGGCCCACTTCCTCAGAACCACCGGAATGGCTCGCGCCAATAGGCAGCGGACGGGCGTTGCCTGCACACCCAAAGATCCGCTCCGCAAGGCGAACGAACAACTGAATAGTGCTGACGAGCCCGGCGGAATGTCGGAATGGACGTTGAAAATACCGAGCTCAGCCAAAGGTTACGTACAAGGGACTTGCGCGACTGATTATTTGATCTCGCGCATGACAATTCGGCGACGCGATTGTGTCTCTCAATAAAAAACGAAGACCTAAAAACAAAAACTCGGCCCAATGACCGGGTAAGGAGAGCAACGCGCCGCCACCACAGCCCAACGTCGCACCCCGTGCGTCAACGCAAAGTAAAAACTAGAACGCCAACGCGCCTAAACGGAAAACTCCGTACCCGATAATGCCCGTCCAAGTTAGGACGGCGATCAAAGAAATGGTGATGAACGTCGCCGGCCAGACGCGCTCGAAAAGCGAAAGCGGGGTTTTGGGATCGGTAGACATAATTGAGTGTTAATTTTTTGGATTGCGCATGGCAATAATCAACGCGCTGCGGTTTTGCGTGTGAAGCTTTCGATAGATACGGCACACGTGCTGTTTGACCGTTCCTTCGGTCAGGGCCAACTCACGCGCGATTACCTTGTTCGCTAAGCCACCACCAACCAACGTGGCTACTTGCCGCTCGCGGTCGGTCAAAGCGCCGAAATGCACGACGCTCGGCGCCATGTCCAAATTCGTCATGTTGTTCTCTGTATCAGCCGCCATTGGTCGTCTTGGCGACGCGATTGGTTCATCAGAATCGTACCCAAAAGGGAGCCCCGGCTTTTCGGCCAGGGCAATAGGTTGGCTGCAAATTATTTCGTTATTCAGCCGCCGCAGGGGGATGGGGAGGCCGATGTCTCAGCCACGTGTGGTCGGGGCAGTCGAATGGCCTTGACGAGCAATCCATAGCGCGGCGCTGGCGGAACGCAACAAGAGGCGCGAATTTACGTTACCGCGTAAGCTTTGAGGCGGGCTGCGCCATAATCTTCTGCAGTTGGGGGATTTACTACTGGGCGGGGTGCAGCGGGCGTAGGGTTTGTGCCCACCGCATAAGGTAAAGCATTTGTGGTCTGCGCGTGGGCGCGTTCGATTGTTACGCACGCGCCGAAGAAGGCAACGCAAGCCGCCAGATGAGACAAACGTTCCCAGCGATGAAGTCCTACTTACGTCGTGTCTACTTTACTCCCGAGCACTGGCTGACCGGCGTGTCCGATTTGGATCAGAAGCTGCCGCGCCGGCCGATCGCGACCGTGTCTGCTTTACTCCCGATGCCGCCGGAATAATGGGTCTGCCATTTATTTTCCGCGCGATGGCAATTGCCTGAAAGATATGGGACCGGCCGGTAATGCGGGAATGGGCGAAGGCTAACCGCGATACACTTTTGCGCTATATCAAAGCTGTCGTGGAAGGGCGCCGCTGGATTCTCGACCCCGCCAACAAAACGGGAGCCATTCAGTTGTTGGCCGATAGGACCAAGGTTCCACTCGACATCGCGGCAAACTCTTACGCCGTGGTCACTGATCCTACCGACGGGTTCGCAAAGGACGCCAAATTCGACATGCAAGGCCTCAAAACGTGCTGAAGCTGCGAGCAGAGCTGGAAGGACAATGGGAGGAGATCCACCACCGCCTGAAAAGTGCATAGACCTTTCCTACTACGACGAGGCAGTTGCGAGCCTTTGATTCGAGGGATCTTTAATGCCGTTCCGGGTCTAATTGGGTCAAAAGCGGACACGATGCACTCAATCCGTGGAGTCCGCTTTACCCCCGAAAGCTACCGCGGCAGAGCGTCGCATGTCCGCTTTGGGTCATTAGCCGCTGCGCAACCCAACCAGAGGCGCGGTTGATTTACCCCGGAAAGCCGACACGAACACAGCAAGACGGCGTGTCCCACTTCGGGCCAAAAGCAGACTGACGCGTATTGGTTTTTCAACGTCGCTTTGGGCCTTTCCCCTGCCTAGTCGTCTCACTGTCGGCGCGATACCGGCTCGCGCGGTACCGCCGATGCGGCCTGGAGTACGTAATTCAGAGTCCGCGCTTGCAACGATGTAACGGTGTCGATGCTGAGATGATCGATGCTCGCATCACCGCTGAGATCCACATTTGAAACAGAGCCGCGAGACCCGGACGCTGGCGCGATCATGAAATGCTTTGTGTAATTGATCGCGACGGCAACGTTCGGCGGGATTTGGTGCGGCTCAGTGCCGTCAAAAAGCACCACGAGCGCAACCGGGATGTTGTAGCGCGCCAGTGCATCGGCGACCTCGACGATGGCATCGGCGCCGAGCGAATGACCGATCAGCACAAAAGGACCGTGCTCGCCAGCATTGTATGCCGTCATGATCTGGCTGGCGACGAAGTCGGCGTCGGCATGGTTCATGACCGTTGCCGAAATTCCATCGGCCTTAAGCTTGGCGGCGAGGTCATCCATGCCGAGCGAGAAAATGTTCAGAAAGCCCCGCAGCAAATACACTTTGGCCGGGCCCTGCGCTTGAGGGTATTTGTGTGCCGCCGACGGCTGCGTAAGAATCGTATCATTCTGTACGTGCCGCTGCGCACTTTGATCCATGGCATTGCCATCGGTGGGAACTAATTGAAGCCCGGCTGCCAGGACAGCAGTCAAGGCCGCAATCAGAAACAATGCCCCTGCAACGCAAGATGTAATTCTCAGCATTCCAAACTCCGATCGAATGGCCTTCACCCGCTCTTTTCGCATCGGCAAAACGGTGTCGTGGCCGCTAATACACCGTAAAAGTCTATAAATATCATAATCTTGTGTAAAACTCTTCAATCTGTGACGGCCGTCACATTGCGACGCAGCATAATGGTATGAGTAGGTGTGGTCGCGCAACGGTGCAGCACAAGCCTCTAGAAGGGAGCCAAATTTGACTGACAATCCTGATGGTTGGAACGCATACGATGGTGGTGATCAAGCGCTGACAAAGCGGGAAGCGGAAATAGCCCGTCTCGTCTCAAAGGGTCTGGCGAATAAAGCTGTCGCGGGACTACTCGGGGTCCGAGAAGGCACGGTGAAGATTCACCTTCATAACATCTACCGAAAGCTGCGTGTCGCGAATCGGACTGGGCTGGTGCTCAGCGCGATTGCAAATCGCGGCTGAAACTCTTCTCGGAACTCTCAACGGCAGGTCGTCCAATGCAAACTCCTGCTTTTTCGGGCTCTGACTCCTACAGCTGCCAAAAGTCTATCAGGCCGCGTTGCTATCTCGCTGGATTACGGGACCACCCGCTGCCGAGCCGCGCAATCCGACTGCATTCAAAAGCGTCTCTATTTCGATCAGCGCAGCGACGTGTGACGCTGTCGGCCGTGCGCCCAGAAGTTTCCCATCGAGAGAATCGAGCGCCGTCAATCCGCGCGAATAAAACTCTCGAAAGATCACGCGTTCCGATAAACCTTCAACCTGCCGGAAATGGAGTCTTCGCGACAGCTCAGCCAACCCCTGTTCGACGAGCCGCGAGTTGCGCGAACCAAGCATCGAAAGCCGATTTCGCAGCACAATCCAATCTGTACTGACATCGTCGCGCTGACGGTGTTGCAAGCGCGCTTCCTGCACCATCTCGGAATAATGACTCATGCCGGTCACCGCGAGCGTTTGAGGATCGACCGTGCCAAGTACGTCCAGATCGATAAAGCTGTCATTTAGTGGCGTTATTAGAATGTCGGCCATTGAATGAGCGAGGCGTCCCAAATAGCTATTGCGGCCAGGTGTGTCGATCACGATGAAGTCGTTGTTAACCGCCAAACCCTTAATGAGATCAACAAGGGCGACGCCATCCGCGGCTTCTTCTTCCGCGGTCGGATGGTCCATATTTTCTACAAAATAAATATGGTTCGGGATCTCAAGGTTGCACCCAGTCTGATCGCCCCAAGCAAATCTATTTTCGATGTAATGCGTGAAGGTCTTCTGTCTTGAGTCCAGATCGAGTGTGCCGACGCGGTTATTAGACTTTATCAGTGCGATCGCGACGTGCATTGCGATAGTGGATTTGCCCGAGCCACCCTTTTCATTTCCCACCACGATAAGACGCGCTGATTTAGTCGCCTCACAGTCAGGCATATGCTCCTCTTGATGTTGCTGCAGTCCGTGGAACGGCACCGCAAATTTTTCTGTTGAAAACTATTTGCGCTGATTCTGAATTTGGCACAAACGAAATCGCCGCACAGGGTTTTGGAATTTACGGCGATGAGTCCGATTTGCAACAGTTGTGGCTAGAGCCGGTTCCGCATCGGACACCTTCAATTTTGGCGACTTACCACGCATGCCAGACGCCTTAACCTGCCGCATACCAGTTTGGCCATAATGTACCGGGCTGGAGAAAGCCCCACTGTGGCGGTTTTCTCTATTAGTCGCGTGTAAGCGCCGGGAACCAAAATGTCCAAGTATAGCGTAGCCCGCAACATCGCGGCACAATGTCAACACAAGGCCGAAGCTGTTCAAAACGAGGACGAAAAGCAAAGTTGGCTAGCGGTGGCCGACAGTTGGCTCAAGACAGCCGAGCTTTACGAGGCTTTGGAACGCCGGGCGCCGGTTGCCCGCATAGCCGCGGCCTAGCCCACTCAATGGGCTCGTTTGTTCGCCTCATTAACAAGGACCGCCCAGCGGAATGCCCCGGCTGCGGAAATCCGATGCGGTTCGCAGGATCAATTCGCAGGTCGGGGCGGCCTGATCTGCGGACGTTCGAGTGCCGGGAATGCAGCGTTGTGTTGACTGCGCCGCCAAGGCCAAATTTCTAGGGCGGACGCCCTCTATAGGCCGGCAAGTACTTGCTCCAGCCGTAAATGATCTAGCAGCGGTATGCCAATGTCTACTTTTGGGTCACAAGCGGACTCACACACCGCAACATTGGCGGCAAAAAAGAAAGCCCGCCCCACACAGCGGTCTCTCCGAAAGCCGATTGGGTGCCTTAGTCAGACAGCGGTGATCGCAGAAGCATTCTTCCGCTTCCTGCGCCAACCAAACAAACCCATCGCGCCGAGGCCGCTGGCGAAAAGTGGGGGGCGGCGGGAAGCGGCGTCGCCGCCTGTATATCGTCGACCGCGAAGCCCGAATAATTTCCTGGACCGGAGAATGACTGGATGATCTGGATACCGTAGATGTCGGCGGTCGTATCCGTGACGTAGTAATAGTCATTCCCGGGGTTCGATGTTGTTTCCGGAACTGTGATTGTATACGGGGTACCCAAGTCAACGTCGCCGGCACCCAGCGCCTGGAGCGTGATGGTGACGGGATCAAAGTCCGCGATCCCAACGCCGATTGCGCTTTCGCCGGAAGCAGTCGTGATAGCAATGTTTGCACTCCCTCCGGCGCTGTCGTCAAATAGCTCATTGGGTGCAGATCGCGAACTGTAAGGGATTGCGTAGAGACCATCCGGACTCGAAACAGTTACGCCCGAGGAATGTTCCGCACGAGGGCAGGCTGTCGAAGTTAGTCAGGGTTCCGTCCAAAATTCGGCGAAGCAGGCGTAGGGGTTGCCATATAGGCGTTGGCGGGCGTTCCCGTGGACCAAATGGGACTGGCTTGGGCGATCAGCGGCATCATCAGCATCAGTGGAACGCCAAAGAGCGTCTTACATGATGCTGCGAGCCCAATTTGGAAATGTGGAGACGTACGCTTCGAGTGACGTAGGCTCACGAGTGCTCTCTTAGTTGGCCGTTGTTTCTGGGGAGCGCGGTAGCTGACAGGTGCGGACCAATGTCTTTAGTATGGGATATGGTGCGATACCTCTAAACGGTAACAAGCGCATTACGTCAGCGTGGCAAATTCGAGTTGATCATCAATCTCAAGACCGTGAAGTCGCTCGGCCTCACTCTGCCGCCGATGCTGCTCGTCATCGCCGACGATGTTATTGAATGAGGCGGCATGTCCGGAATGGGTCATAAGCTGCCACGGCGAGCTAACCCGGGGCGCGGCTGCTTTACTCCCGAAAGTTGCTGCGGCTGTCGCCGACCGGCGCGAATGATGTTCAATCCCGCGCCGCTTTCCCGCGCCCTGGTCGACCTTCCACAGTGATCGGTCGTCAGTCTGTTGGGATATCGAGTAACCCCGATGAGTTTAGTGGGATCACCAGCCAGATTTTATCTTCGAGGAGTTTCTTCAGCTTGGGGTACTCGTCCAGATCGATGCCGTCGTAATTTGCTCTAATGCAAGGGCGGCAGACATCGATTTCCCAAATTTCGATATGTCGTCCATCGTACTCGTACGGACCGAATTGGAATTTCCTACCGCACAGGAAACACTCGCAAACAGACATACGCGAACTCGCTGCCCCCACCACCCCGCCAAGCGTAACTAATCTGATCACGCTATAGCAATGTCCCGCCGCTTCCCAACGCCCTTGGTCGCTCGACGAGCAAACCGAAAGCTTCATCAGGTCGCCCAATACCTGCCGCGTATGCTCGATCCGCATCTCGTCCGCGATGCTGGATTTCGTTGCCCCGTCCCTCCACACGTCCGGCGAAAAGATCGTCTGCCGGATGAGTTGCGGACGTCAAGGTAGGAAGTACCCTATATATCTTTGGATATAGCACGTGTCGCGTCCGCTTTACCCCCAAAAGCAGCCAGCCGCGACAGTCGCCGGCGGCGCGTCCGCTATGGCCAAAAGCAGACACCGGCCCATCGATCGTGGCAGCGCGTCCTGGATCGTCGTATGTTTCGGGAGTTTCTCGCCAGGGAGGTTCAAATGAAAATCGTTCGCATAGTCAGCATTGGCATCGTTGCGACATTTGTTTTGACCATCGGAATCGCAACCTTTGATAGAGCTATGCCGTGCAGCCCTGGTGCAGCTTTTCGCAATGGCGTTTACGTCAACTTGACGACGGGCAAGCCCGTACCCCTACCGTCAGCATATGTTGCGACCCCGCCGAAAGCAGAAGGGCCTAGCGGCGCCCCATCCGTTTCTCCGAGCGATGGCGGCGGTCACAGTGGGGGTAAATAAAACTGTGCCGTCGAGTCCGTGATGTCCGCTTTGGTCATTACCTGTGCGGCGAAGCTGGGAACAAAATGCAAAGAATCCACAAACAGGTGCCGAATCTCGCGCGGCGCTAGGACCAATGCCGCGAAGGGAAGCCAAACGCTGTAGGCTATTATGCGTATCCTGCTGTGCCTCAACCGCGACTTCATCAGCAATATAGCCCTCAACCGATTGCGGGATGCATTGGAAGGTCATGTATTTGATTTTGTATTGTCGAAAGGCATTGGTAAAAAGTCATCATCCAAAGCACCTGCGATTGAGGAATGGGAACAACTTGAGAATCGTCTCATAGAAAACGGACTTTTTCCATTATTGGAAGAACAAAACCAAACTTCCCCGCATAATTGGTTTCAATCATTCAAACGGCTTGCGCAGGCTACAGTTAGCAAAGCCGTCAGAGAATTTTCTAACATTAACAGCGATGAGGGTTTGGCATATGTCCAGCAGTTTAATCCTGATGTGATTATTTCCATCCGGTTTGGGCAGATATTTAAGTCTCCCATAATCAATATTCCGCAGTTTGGCATTATCAATCTGCACGCAGGTGTATTACCGGATTATCGCGGAATACTCGCCACTTTTTGGGCAATGCTGAGCGATGAAACACACGTCGGCTGCACACTCCATTACGTGACCGATAATACGATTGATACCGGAAAAATTATCGGCATTCACAAAATACCCGCTGATAACGGACGTTCCGTATTATGGAACATCGCCATGCTTTATGAAGGTGGTGCAGCCCTAATTTCGGACGCCCTTGAAAAGCTGAACAGCAGCCAGCCGCTAACAGCTCATCCACAGGACAATTCAAGAGGCCGTTACTTCTCCTTTCCCACTCAGCGTGAGATAACGAAATTTCTGACAAAGGATCATCAGCTTTATACGATGAAAGATTATACCACGCTGATGCAGTGGTATGGCATTGATAAAAACGTCTCGCCAACGGCAGCGCATTTTAGGGTTGAACGAAATCAGGGGACTTAGCTCCTTGAGTCTGGACCCTGGCGGAACTGCTTCGTGAATCTGATAGCAAACGTCCCGTCTGGATCAAACGGTGCCCCGACGGAGTCAATTACGATGTCCGCTTTGCCCCCCGAAAGCGGACATCGGGTGGCGGTCCTCGCATTTCCGCTTTGGGCCATTAGCTGCCGCGGTGGCTGGCAGCGGTCGCGTCGCTTTACCCCCTAACGGACACGGAGACCGGTGACTTCATGCAGCCCTGCAATTCTTGTCCAACCAATAAATGACCAATAATACGCCGCAACCAAACGCGAACATTGGTCACCGAGCGTTGGCGAAATTGCCAATGATCACTGACTTTTTCGGGCAAGGTAGCGCGCTCATAACCGCTTGGTTGGACGTTCGGGTCCTTCCGGGCCCACCATGTTTGTTTAGGTTTTTACTTTCGTTCGCGGCAAGCGGATGATTTAGTCCGCGAACGGGGAGTGGGACGCCGACTGACCGCTAGCCACGCCATAAGGGAAAAAATGTTCGAGTATTTTGAAGACAATTACGTGTGGAATATGGGCGTGAATCTGGCCTTGGCGATGGGCGGAAGCATTGGCGATATCGATGATGCCTCGCGTTCGCTTCGCCCGCTGGCCACGACGCGAGATCACACCGCGGCGGAAAAGTTCTACGCCGCCTGGAGCGATCTCGGGGCAAAGCTGCGGCGGCTCGCGCAGGCTGACGAGGCGCGTGGGAGACTTCTCAGCGCCGGCGCGAAATACCGCCGCGCTTTCATCTATTTCATCCAGGCGGAGCGCATGCAGCGGCCTGATTTTGCGCCGCGCAAGCAAGCGTACCGCGAAGCGCTCGATTGCTTTGCGCTATTTCTCAGGCACACGCGGCAGAATTGTCGGCGCGTCGAGGTGCCCTATTTGAATACATCGCTGCCGGCGTTGCTCGTCGGGGCGAAATCGGCCGGCGATGCACCATGCATGGTGCATTTCGACGGGCTCGACGTCACCAAGGAAATTATCTATCTGCTTGGCGTTCCTGGCGCGCTTGCGGAGCGCGGCATCGCAACGCTCGTTGTCGACAATCCGGGCGTCGGCGAATCGCTGCGGCTAAAAGGGCTGCACAATTCTCCCGAGGCCGAAATCCCGGCGACGGCCGCGGTCGACTTTCTCCAATCGGTGCCTGGCATTGATCGCGATCGGATCGGCATGATGGCGCTATCGCTCGGCGGCTACCATGCACCGCGCGCCGCGGCGTTCGAGCCGCGCTTCAAGTGCGCCGTCGCCTGGGGTGCCAATTACGATTGGGGTGAAACCCAACGGCGGCGATACGAGGCCAAGGAGCAACGCCTGCCGGTGCCGCATTATTGGGATCATGTCGCCTGGGTGTTCGACAAATCGTCGGTCGAGGAGGTCATTGAGGTTTCTGCAAAGCTGTCGCTTAAGGGCATTCTGCAGCGGATCAAATGTCCGATCCTGTGCATTCACGGCGAGAATGATCGCCAGATACCGCTCAGTCAGGCAAAGCAGTTGGTTGCCGACTGCGTTTCCAGTCCGAAAGCGGACCTTTACGTTCAGACGATGGCGGACGGTGGCGCCGAGCATTGCGGCGTCGACAATGTGGCGCCGACGCGCGAAGCGATATGCGATTGGGTGGCTGAGGTTTTGAGCGGCAATACCGCGGGCGTGGCTGATTAAGCGCGTGTCTTCGATTGGTATTGACACAGCAGCGCGCGTCCGTAGTCGTTGCCATTGGGCGTGCGCACCAGCGCATGGGCATGGCGCCGGTTATATCCGGTATTGGGCAGCGCCACGCCGGGCTGGTGATAGAACTCGATGAAGATCACCGGGCTATAGATCCGATAATAAAACGGCGCGACCGGATCGAACTCGCCGATCCAGGCGAAGATCGTCTCGTTCAGATACTGCTTGACCTCATCGAGGCGCAATTGGGCCTGCGCCGGCGGCAGCCGGTCGGTGTAGAGCTCGATCAGGCCGCCCAGCAACGCCCGCTGCACGGGCGTCATGTCGTTCGCCCGCAGCCCGACGGGACGCACGACGACATTGTCTTTGAATCCCGACGCGAAGCCGTCGAACGGCAGATCATAGCCGATCGTCGCCGTTTGGCGTTGGTCCGGCGTCAACGCATTCATGAAAGCGAAGCCCTGCGCCTCCTCGTCGCGCAGCACCGTCGTGCCCTTATATTTTCCGGATTCAGCCAAAACCGGCTCGGAGCCGAGCAGCATCGGCGTCAGCACCACTTGGTCACCGAGCACGAAGCAATTGATGTTGCAGTGGTGCCCGTCGATCTGCCAGCCCCACGGAGCGTCCGGCGAAGGCGTGCCGAAAATGCTGATCCAATAGTAAAACTCGCCGAACTCATCGGGCAGCCCGGTCAACTCGGCAAGATGTTCATTGAGCCGCATGGCATTGCGCGCGGTCTCATAAGCGCGTGCGCCGAGCCCTGCCCGCATGATGGCGTAGGCCAATTCGCGCTGGTGCTCGCCCAACTCGGCAAAACAGAGCCCATGCCGCATGACATTGCGGTGAATATTGCTCCACTGCCGCCATACCTCGCTTCGCAACGGAAAACTCACAGCCGCACGCTGATCGGTGTCGAGCGCGGCGAGAAACGCGTTGACCGCGGCGAGCACCGGTTGGGTCGAGGCGCCGGTCGAATGCAGCGGTAATAGGTCCGGGACAACCTCGCCGGTCGCGGTGAGGCCTTTGAAATCCTGCTTTAGTGAAAGCCGCCAGGTCGCGAACAGGTCCTGCAGCGCCTGCGACAACTTGCTTTCATCAACCCGCGGCGGCGCGCGGAGCGAGCGGCGATTGAGGGCTGCGGTATCGGTCATCGTGTGATCTTTGTATCACGACGAAAAAGCTATGCGAAACACTCACCTGTGCCGCGCTCGGCCGCGACGCGACGGCAATGGACAACGCGGTTCCCGGCGGACATAATTTGCAACAATAGAGCGCGCAACAGGCGCGCATAAGGGAGGAACGCCGTGCAGGCCTCGACACGTGCCGCCCGGGCGCTAAAGCCAGGAATCGACCCCGCGGAGTGGAAGGTTCGCGTCGATCTCGCGGCGGCCTTCCGGCTTGCTGCGATGCAGGATTGGGATGAACTCCTGTTCGCGCATTTGTCCGCGCGCGTTCCGAACCACCCCAACCAGTTTCTGATGCATCCGGCGGCGATATTGTTCGAGGAGGTCACCGCCTCGAATCTGCATAAACTCGACGAGAACTGCGATCATGTCGAGCCGAGTGACGAACTGCCGCACAAATTTGCTTTCCCGTTCCACAAAGGTATTTACGACGCCTATCCGCAGGCGCAATGCGTCATGCATCTGCATACCAAGTATGCGACGGCAGTGGCGATGCAGGAGCAGGGGCTCATTCGCGGCAATCAATATGCGCTTTGGCTCGGCCCGATCGGCTACCACGATTACGAAGGCCTGTTGTCGACGCCTGAAGAAGGTCAGCGCCTGGCGAAGAATTTCGGCAACAGCCAGATCGTCCTGCAGCGCGGTCACGGCTTCGTGCTGTGGGGCCATACGGTGCATGAAGCCTATATGCTGGCGTTCCTTGTCATCCGCGCCTGCGAAACGCAAGTGCGGTCCCTGGCCGGGGCGATCAAGCCCTACGTGCCGCCGCAGGCGGTCCTCGACGCGACGATCGGTCAGGCCAAAATCATCTCAGACGGCGATCAGCCTTTCAACCAAATGACGTGGCGGGCGCTCCTGCGCAAGCTCGATCGCGTCGCACCCGACTACAAGACCTGAACACGCGCGCTGGCCGGTGGTTCGCGCCGCGTGGCGGCCGGTCGCGCCGTTGCGTGAAATGAATGTGGAGATGTAAATGTCCGTCATGGAGCGCACCGTCACCGAGACGTCACTGCCGATCTATCACCGCTCGATCGACTGGGATGAGCTGTACAGGCGCTATCCGGTGCCGGACGTTTTCGCCAAAACCCGCTGGAAATGGTCAGCCGACGAGATTCGCAGCTTTCAGAATGAGCAGTTTCTCGATCTGATGAAAACCGGCTGGCGCAACGGCTTCTATCAGCGCCGCTGGAAGGCGGCTGGCCTCGAACCGGGCGATATCAAAAGCATCGACGATATCGTCAAACTGCCGATGTTCGATTCCGCCGATATCAAGAAAGACCAAGAAGAGAATCCGCCGTTCGGCCTGATCAACGGCGATGTCGACAATATCCTGCGCACCCAGCCGCTGAAGCTGCAGACGTCGGGCGGCACCACCGGCAAACCGCGGCCGACGCTCTATGCTCCGCTCGAATGGGAGCTCAACGGGCTGACTATCGCGCGCGTGTTCTACATTTGCGGCGTGCGGCCCGGCGATCGTCTGCAAATCCCGCACACCTGTTCGCTCGGCAATGCCGGCTGGTGCGCCTATAAGGGCGCGCATGACTATCTTGGCGCGCTGCCGATCACCACCGGAACTGGGGCGGTGACGGCATCGCGGCGCCAGATCGAGATCGCGGAGGAATGGGGCACCAACGTCTGGTATGTACGCCCCGAATACGCCACCCAGCTCGCCAAGGTCGCCCGCGACGAACTGAAATTCGACGTGCGCGATCTGAAAACCAAGTTTCTCGGCTGCGGGCTCGGCCCCGATACTGAAAACACTTTCCGCAATCAGCTTGAGGAGCTCTGGGGTTGCAAGGTCTATGATATGTACGGCACTCACGAGATGGGCATGGGCGCATTCGAGTGCCAGCAGCAGGCCGGCCTGCATTTCCACGAGGATTCGACGTTCTTCGAAGTCGTCGGCATCGAGGACAACAAGCCGGTCGCGAACGGCGAGATCGGCAATATGGTGTGCACGATCCTGCACCGCCGCCAGCAACCGATGATCCGGTTCAATCTGCGCGACCTCACCCGCATCGTCGCCACCGACCGCTGCGAATGCGGCAGCTGTTTCCGCCGCATGCAAAAAATGCTCGGCCGCAGCGATACCATGGTGCGCATCCGCGGCGTGAGCATCTGGCCGCAGGCCTGTTTGCCGGCGATCAAGAGCGACAACCGCACCACCGGCGAGTGGCTCTGCATCGCCGAACGCAATGTGCGCGACGGTGTCGTGCGCGACGTAATGACGGTCAAGGTCGAGGTGCGCGACGACGCACCCGGCTGGGACGGGCTAAAGGAGCATATCGAGAAGCGGCTGCATTCCGATCTCGGGTTGAAGCTTAACGTCGAGTTGGTGCCCGAGGACGCCCTGATGGAATGGTCGAACCGCGGCCGCGAAGGCAAGCCAAGGCGGATTCTCGATCAGCGTTACGACAAGAAGTGAAGCCGGTGCACTATTTCGATTGCCATTCGCATTTCTCGACCCGCGCCGGGCTGCATCACCGCACCGCCGAAGAGCTTGCCAATGCCGAGCGCATCTTCAAGCGCAAGCGCACGTTCCAGACCGAGACGGAAATGGCGGACGGTTTTCGCCAACGGAACGTCCGCGGCATCCTCGATATTTACCGCACCTGGCGAATGACCGATGACGACGAGATCCGCGCCTCGAACGATTACGCCGCGGAATTCGCCCGTAATAATCGAGATGTGGTTTATGGCAATTGGCTTGCAATCAATCCAACCAAGAAGGAGTTTTGGTTGACGGAATATGCGCGGCTCGCCTCGAGCAACTCCGGCTTCTTCGGTTTTTGCCAAAGTCAGAACAGCCTTCGTTTTCCGCCCAGCGATCCGATCTGGGATTCGTTCTACAAGCTATCGATCGACGTAGGGGTCCCGGTCCTGCTGATGACGGGGCTGACCGGCATCGGGCAGGGCATGCCCGGCGGCATGGGGGTCGTGCTTGAGGACGGCCACCCGCGTCATATCGATATAGTCGCCGCACGGTTCCCGGAGCTCAAGATTCTCGCCGGCCGGCCGGCGTGGCCGTGGCAGGACGACATGATCGCGATTGTTCTGCACAAGGCCAACGTGCAATACGAGGTGCACGGCTGGTCGCCGAAATATTTTACGCCAGCTCTGAAGAAAGAAATCGGCGGGCGCCTGCAGGACCGCATCCTTTTCGGCTGGGATTGGCCGACCTTGACGCACGAGCGGCTGATCGAGGACTGGCGCTCGCTCGGCTACTCTGAGGACGTCTACGAGAAGATCTTCCACCGCAACGCCGAAGCCTTTTTTCCCGACGCGGCGCCGGCATGACGCAGGGAACGATGAAGGCGCCGATGCAGGACGCAGTCGCTTTAGCCAAGAGGCTCCGCGACGTCGCGGGCGCCGATCGTGCCGCGCCGGCCGAGCTCGCGGCGCTCGCTTCCGACGTCTTCTCGCTTTGCGGCGTTCCCCGCCCGGACGCCGACATAGCGGCCGAAGTCGCATTATGGGCGCAACTGCATGGTTCGGATTCCCACGGCGTCGTGCATCTGCCGCTGTATACGCGCGGGCTTCTCGATCGCACCATCAAGAGCAATCCGGCCTTCTCCGTGAGCCAGACGATGCCCGCTGCCGCGGTGCTTGATGCCGACCACGCTTTGGGCCTGGTGGCGAGCCGGCGCGCGCTCGATATGGCGATCGGCTTCGCCAGCAGCTACGGCCTCGGCGCTGTCGCGGTGCGCAATTCGAGCCATTTCGGCGCCGCGGGCTATTACGCCGAGCGCGCCGCGGAGAAGGGACTGATCGGGCTTGCTTTCACCAATGCCCAGCCGGCGATCGCGCCGACTGGCGCCATTGAAGGCCTGCTCGGCACCAATCCGATCGGCGTCGGTTTCCCGGTGCCCGATGCCGATCCGATCGTCGTCGACATGGCGACCGCCGCGGTGGCGCGGTCACGCATCCGGCATGCATTGGCCGCCGGCCAGAAATCCATCCCGGAAGGCTGGGCGCTCGATCCGGGCGGGCAGCCGACGACCGACCCCGCGCTGGCCGTTAAAGGATCGATCCTGCCGATCGGCGGCCCGAAGGGCTATGCCCTTGCCTTGGTGGTCGAGATTTTTTGCAGCGCGCTGTCCGACGGTGAGCCGGGCTTTCAGGTGACCTACGAGAACGTCGTCAAGCGGCCGAGCAACATCTGCCAGTTTTTCATCGTGCTCAATCCGGCGGCTTTTGCCGGCCAGGAGGCTTATGGCGCGCGCGTGACGCACGTCGCTCAAGTCATCGGCAAGGCGAAACCTCTGGCGGGCGCGCCGCCGCCGCGCCTGCCGGGCGCGCGCGGCCATGCGGTCAAGCGCAAAATCGCAGCCGACGGCATCGCGATGTTCGACAATCTGCGCGCGGCGCTCAAGAACGTCGCCGGAATGATCGAAAGCGGGACGGTGTGACCTTACCGGAACATAACGTGCTCGAGCGTGAGCGAAATCGCCGGCACATAGGTCACGATCTGCAACGCGATCACCGCCAATATCACGAACGGTATCAAACCCTTGTACAGTGTCTCCGACGGCGTCTTGAACAGCGCCTGAATGACGAAAATGTTCAATCCAAACGGCGGATGGAACGTCCCGATCGTCAGATTCATGACGACGATGACACCGAAATGGATCGGATCGACGCCAAGCGAGGCCGCGACCGGCGCCAGAAGCGGCGCCAGCATGACCAAGCCGGACGCCGGATCGAGAAAGCAGCCGATGAACAACAGGAAGAGATTGATGACCAGCAAGACCACCCACCGCTCGGAATGCATGGTGGTGATCACCGTGACGAGGGCTTGCGCGATGCCGCTGATCGTCAGCAGCCACGAATACAGGCCGGCGATTGCCACGATGATGAAGATCAGCCCGGTGAGGTACATCGCGCGCGCCGCAGTTTCGAATATCTCGGCGAGCGTCACTTCGCGATAGATGAAATAGCTGACGATAATGGCATAGACGCTGGCGACGCCGGCGGCTTCGGTCGGCGAGAACACGCCGGAATAAATTCCGCCGATGATCACGACGATTGCGCCCAACGACCAGACGCCGTCACGCGTCGCTTGCCATAATTCTTTGAGCGAGAATCGCCCGTTATCGACGATGCCGACTTTGACGGAGTGATAATAGATATAGCCGCCGAAAAACGACGCCAGCAGAATGCATGGGCCGATACCGGCGGTCCATAGCTGGATGATCGAAGTATCCGACGCAATGCCGTAAATGATCATCGCAATCGAAGGTGGGATCAAATTGTCGAGCGCGCCTTCCGACGTGATGAGCGCCGAGGCAAAACTCTCGCTATAACCGGCCTCGCGCATGCGCGGATAAGTCAGTGTGCCGATCGCCGCGGTGGCGGCCGTTGTTACCCCGGAGGTGGCGCCGAACAAGGCCGCAAAGCCGAGCGAGGTGAACGGAACGTTGGCGCGAAAGCCGCCGATCAGCGATCCGACCCAGCGTAACAGCCGCACCGAGATGCCGCCGCGCGACATGAGACTGCCGGCAAAGACGAAAAACGGCACCGCCAGCAGCGCGTATTTGTTGAGGCTGTTGAAAATATCCTGCGCGACCACGGTCATCGGCAGATCGAAAAATCCGAGTAGGATCACGAGCGATGTGATCAGCAGCAGAAGAAAGATCGGAAAGCCGAGCAGCAGCAGCGCGAACGGGAGAAAACCCATGACCCAATACATGGCGCTCGCCGCTCAATCGAACTTGCCGATGACGTAGGAACGTAGACGCACGATCGCCGCCAGCGCCATGAAGCTGAAACCAAACAGTAGGGCCGAGTGGGGGATGACCAACGGAATATTCGTTCCCGCCGTGACTCCGCCGGTCAGGTAGTGAAGCTCGACCACCTTCCACGATTGCACCGCCGTATAGACCGTGCAGACGATGAGCGCGATCGCTATCGCTATTCTCACCGGGCGCTGCAAGCCGGGTGGCATCCTGGAAAATACCAGGTCCATGTTGAGATGCGCGCCACGATAAGTGATTGTTCCTACGACCAAGAACACGATCCAGATTACCGTGAATGTCAGCGCCTCTTCCGCCCAGAATACGGGCATGCCGAACACATAGCGGCCGATGACGTTGACGATGTTCAGCACCACGGCAATCAGGAACAGCGTGCCGGACAACACGTACGGAATCCGAACGAAAATAAACTCTTCGATCTGCTTTTGCCGCGAAGGCGGCTTTGCGTCCGGCATTTGCTACCTTCGCGCCCCGCGCACGCAAGGCTTCACCGCTTGACGGCCGCCGCAAGGTCCATGATCTGCGCGCGCGCCGCGTGGAATCGGCCGAAGCACTTGCCTTGCGGTGACGCTTCGGCCCCTTTGCATCGCGGGTTTATGGATACTTCGCCGCGAGTGCCGTGACCTTGTCGTAGAATGCTTTGAGCGCCGGATCGTCTTTGGTGACGTCGGCGCCGATCGGTTTCAGGCGCTTCTCGAGTTCGGCCTGATCGGCCGGTGGCAGTGTCACGATCTCGCCGCCGCGATCGATCCATTTCTGGCGCAGCTCGGCGACCTCGTCGACGCCGGTCTGCCGCGACCATGGTTGCAGCTTGCGCGCTTCGTCGACGATAATCTTGCTTAGATCGGGCGGCATTTTGTCGAGCCAGGGCTTGCTCAACGCGCCAAACGAAACCAGAAGCGTGTCATGGGTTTCGAGCAGCGTCTTGCCGATATTTTGCAGATTGAAATTGGTATAAATGGAGATGCCGCTCATTGTGCCGTCGATCACGCCGTTTTGCAGAGAGGTGATCATTTCCGGCAGGCCCATCGGCACCGCGGTGGCGCCAAGCGCGGCCATGCGCGCCCGCTCAGCCGGCGTAGCGTTGACGCGCAGCTTCAGGCCCTTGAAATCGTCAAGCGTGCGCAGCGGCTTCTTGGCGCCGAAGTAAAGCGATTCCGCCGCTACCGCGAGGTTCACGCCGACGAGCCCCTTCGCGGTCGCCATGTTCAGCACATAGTCGTTGAATTCCGGATCGGCGAGAACCTTGTTGGCTTGCGCGGTGTCCTTGAACAGGAACGGAATGCTGAAAACCCCAAAGCGCGAGTCGACGCCGGTAAAGAAGTCGGCGGGGTTTTCGTAGCCCTCGACGGTACCGAGCTGAAGTCCTTCGATCATCGCCGCGGGGCTGCCGAGCTGGGCGCCCGGAAAAACCTGTACTTCGACCCGACCGTTGGTCGCCGCCGGCAGCAATTCGGCGAGCTTCCGGCCGAATTTTTCCTGCATATCGCCGCGGGTGACGACGGCCCATTTCAGCGTGTAATCGGCCGCCGACACGGGCGCCGGCGTCATCGTGCCGGCAAGTACAACTGCCAGCGCGCAAGTGGTCACAGCGACAGGAATTCGAAATGTCATGGTGCCCTCCCAGGACCGCCATTATTTTTCGCGGCCGACTTTTCTATTGTCGCCGCCGCGCCGATTAAGGGGTGGCGTTGACGGCAACACACTATCTCAGCACAGAATGCTGTCAATTATAGTGCGGCAAAAGTGCTATCCAGCACCGATGTCGTGATCATTCGTTGTGCAAACAGGGAGCACTTCATGAAACTCGGGATTGTCGGACTGGGCCGAATGGGCGCGGCGATGTCGCAGCGGTTACGCCAGCAAGGCTTCGAGATGACCGGCTGGGACCACAATCCCACCGCCAATCAGGCGCTCGCGAGTGGCGGCCTGCGGATCGCAGCCAACGCTCGGGACGTCGCCGCAGGATCCGAGGTGGTGATCTCGATCATCACCGAGGATCACGGCGTGCGGCGCATTTTCACCGGGCCGGACGGCTTCCTCGCCGGCGACGTCACGGGCAAGCTGTTCATCGAAATGAGCACGCTGCAGCCGATGACCGGCCGCGAGCTTGTGGGGCAGGTCAAGGCCAAGGGCGCGCGATTGATCGAGTTCCCCGTGCTAGGGACAATTCCGCAGGTCCGCGACGGCATGCTATTCGCGCTGGTCGGTGGCCGCAGCGAGGATCTCGAGCGCGCCCGTCCCGTGCTCGAGAAGATGACACGGCGCATCGCGCATATGGGTCCGAACGGCGCCGGCTATGCGATGAAGCTCGCCGTCAATCTCGGGCTCGGCGCCTACATCCAGGCGGTGTCGGAGTCGCTGGCATTGGGGGTGAAGCAAGGCCTCACGCTCGACCAGATGCTCGACGTCTTGCAGGAGGCGCCCTATGCCAGCAATTGGCTCAAGAGCAAGATCGACGTGATCAAGGGCGGTCCGGCCGAGATGACCCTCGATATCCGCACCCTGCGAAAGGATCTGATGTCGGCGGTGGCAACCGGCGCGCTCACCGGCGTGCCGCTGCCGTTGTCGGCGGCGACGCTGGCTTCGCTATCGGCCGCGGTCGCTGACGATTATGGCGATGGCGATCTCGCCGAACTGCCAAAGTTCGTGCGTGAGTCGATGTTGCAGAATTTCGCATAGTCGAGGGGAGCATGCCTTTATGAAGGGCTGCGGTTCGCCGGCCGCGCCTGTTGTTTTGTCGTGATCGTGCCGGAGGTGATGAGTGAAGCGTCACTCTTTTCGTCGTTCCTACCCGAGTAGTGCCGATCAGTGATAGAGCTCCAGCTCTGGACGCGCATCCGGGATAAAGCCGTCACGGTTCGGCATCACAACCTTCGGCAGTGTGGCCGCGTTCATCGTGTCGGTCGGCTTGATGATCTTTGCTTCCGAGAGGATATAGGCCACAACTGCGTAGACTTCGTCGTCGCTGAGCGAGCCTGGTGCGCTAAACGGCATGGCCCGCTTTACATAATCGAACAGCGTCGTGGAGTACGGCCAATAGCTCTCCACCGTCTTGATCGGCGCGGCGCTCGCCAGCGTGCCGCGGCCGCCAAGAAGGCGATCGCCGCCAACGCCTTTGGCGGGATTTCCCTGACCCTTGTCACCGTGACAGGCGGCGCAATTGTCGGCAAAGACTTTCGCGCCGGTCGCAGGTGTACCGCTGCCGGGCGGCAGGCCGGTGCCATCGGCCGGGATAGAGAAGAATTTCGCCAATTCCTGTGGGTCTGCCGTTGCGCCAAAGCCGTAATGCGTTTGGCTTTGCGCGAATGCTGCGGAGGACGCCAAAACAGCGATAAAAATTACGCCGGTTTTCAGCGTGATGTTAAGCATGGACATTGGAGACGTCCCCCGTCGGATCGATAGCCCAGCTCTGGATGGCATTGAGATGGTAAATCGACCCGAACGGACCGTTCGATCCGCGGATCGCGATCAGTTGCTTGAGCGTCGGCTGGATGTAGCCGGTCTCGTCCGTGCACCTGCTTTGCAGGATTGCGGGCTTGCCGTCCCACATCCAGGGATAACTGAAACGAACCGTGCAGACCGGTTCCGCGGTGACGTTAAGCTGCGCCGGCTGCCAGGTCTGGCCGCCATCAACGGAAACATCGACCGACTGCGCCCTGCCACGTCCGCTCCAGGCGAGACCCGTGATGTTGTAGAACCCCGGACCCGGCAGCTTCATATCGCCGGACGGGAAGGTGATCACCGATTTCGCCTCCATCTCCATGCTGAACTGCCGGGCTTTGCCGTTGGCGAGGAGGTCGGTGTATTTCGAAGTCTCTTCGCGCGTCATGAACGGCTTGTCGCTGACCTGAAGCCGGCGCAGCCATTTGATGTGCGTATTACCCTCGTACCCGGGCAGCAGTAGCCGCAGCGGATAGCCCTGTTCGGGCCGTATCGCCTCGCCGTTCTGGCCATAAACGAGCAACGCGTCCTTCAGCATCTTTTCCATTGGAATGCTGCGGGTCATGACCGCGGCGTCGGAGCCTTCGGCCAGTACCCATGTCGCGCCATCTTGCAGACCGACCTCGCGCGCAATCGTGGCGAATTGCACGCCGGTCCACTCCGATGTGCTGAGCAGGCCGTGCGTACCCTGCACCGTTTTTGCGGTCGGCTTGTTCCATTCGGTCAGGCCGTTTCCCGAACACTCGATAAAGTGCTTTCGCGTGACCGCGGGGAAGCGCTTGAGATCGGCCATTGTGAATTTTTTCGCCAAATCCACCATGCCGTGAACGAACAGCAGGTGATTGGCCGGATCGATTGTCGGGATACCGCCGTGGTGACGCTCGAAATGAAGGCCGGACGCCGTGAGATTGCCGAGCATCTTGTCGAGCGGCGTCAGGCTCCAGGACGTGTACTCGTTGGCGGTCGGAAAGCGCACGCGCACTTCGGTTTCGAATTGCGAGCGCGTGCCGTAGCCGCCGTCGGCCGCCACCGCGCGTCCCGGCACTTTGGTCGGATCCGCCGGCACGTCGTATTCGACCGCGCCGGGCATCGCCTTCTGTGCCATCGCCGCAGTCGAACCCAACATGCCGGCGGCCGAACCGGCAGCGAAAAGAAATCTCCGGCGATCGGTCGGCGCCGAGCGCGGAAACATCCCCTCCTTGCAGTCGCAGTCCTGTCCTGTTCGGTTTCGCTGTGCAATGTGCCGCGCCTCGGCCGCGATGATTTCATCGGCCATGCGGCGGGATGCCTCATCATAGATAACGGAGCCGTTCGCCACGGTGCCCTCCCCATGTGTTCGCCGGCTTGCTCTCCATCGAGAGGCCGGGGATTATTGTTCTCAAGCTTAGCGGCAACGGGCGGGAAATCTCTGTCGTTCGGTCTATGGAACGATTGACGCGACTAATGAAATTTGTGTGTGGCGCCGTGCCCGCGCGCCTTACGCCGCGTCAGCGCCGCGCCACCGGCGCAGGCTCCGCTGGCACTATCCGCGTCTCAGTGGCAAAGCCCCAAGCCGGATCGAACCGATGGAGGTGATAGACCGGCCGTGTCTTCATGTCGAGCGGATATTCGCCCCTGCGCAGCGTCGTCGCGATACATTGCACGACCGTCGCCGGAATGGCCCCGACATGGCCGGCGGCGGCACGATGCACATGGCCGCTGAAAACGGCCGCCACCCGCCCGGATTGCTGTATGGCCTGGCTTAGCCGCGACATCATCTCCGGTGTCTCGAAGTGCAGCCGCTCCGGCCCCACCGTCACTTCAAACGGCGGATGGTGCGTGAAAATCGCAATCGGTTTGGTCCCCGCATCGGCGAGCTTCTTCAGCCGCTTGACCCGCTCCGGGCAAAAGTCACCCTTGTTGCCGGTCGAACTCAGCGTATCCAGCGCAATCAGCCTGACCGGATAATCGTCAATCGCGTAGTCGATGAAGTCGGAATCGGGCGCGAGATATCCGCGTGGCGAAAACGCCGCGTGCAAATTCGCCCTGTTGTCCTTGTTGCCGGCCAGGACATAAACCGGCGCCCGCGCCTTCGCGAGCGTGGCCACCGCCTGGGCGTATTCGTCCGGCCGTCCGTTATGAACGATGTCGCCGGTGTGAACGATCACGTCGGGTGCGGGATCGAGTGCGTTTATGTCCGCAATCGTGAGTTCGAAGTCGCGTATTCTCTGATCGGTGTCGGCTATGTCCAGCGCTAAATGGGTATCGGAAATCTGCGCGATGATCATGATGCCGGACTTTAGCCTGCCGATCCCAAGCCCGCGTAATACTCCTTGAGGATCGCCACCACTTCCGGCCGGCTAAACTCAGGCGGCACGTCCGCATTGGTCGAGAGCATTTCACGCTGCTGCGTCCCGGAGATCGAAATGTGATACTGCGGGTCGTGCGGACAGGTCTTCGCCGTCGCCATTCCGTAGCACTTCCGGCAGTAGAACGTGACGTCGATCTTCAGCGGCTTGGTTAGAAGCGCGCCAGGCCATAGCTGATCGAAAATGTGGTGCGCGTCGAACGGGACCGTAATAGTTGCCGACGCCGGCATGATCGCGCCCGACGATCAGGTGCGAGCAGCCGAAGTTCTGGCGAATAAGGGCATGAAGCAGCGCCTCGCGCGGACCGGCATAGCGCATCTCGATCGGATAGCCCGCCTGAATGACCGTTCCCGGGCGGAAATAATTGTCGATCATCGCCTGGATCGCCCGGGTGCGGACATCGGCCGGGATGTCGCCTGCTTTCAGCTTGCCGAGCACCTGATGGATGAAAACACCGTCCATGACCTCGATGGCGATTTTCACCAGGTATTCGTGGCTGCGGTGCATGGGATTTCGGGTCTGGAAGGCGGCGACGTTCGACCAGCCCCGCTCGATAAACATGGCCCGCGACTGCGCCGGGCGGATGTAAAGGTCGGGATATTTGGCGGGATATTCGCCTTCGCTTAACACCGACACCGGGCCGGCGAGGTTGACGTCGCCCTGCGCCAGCACCTTGGCAACGCCTGGATGCTTCGGATCGGCGGTGCGGTAGACGTGTTCGGCCTCGAATAGCTTGTCGATCGAATACTTCTCGCGGACCTCCATGAGGGCAAGGATTTCGCCGGTCTCGCCGTCGACCAGCGTGACCTCTTCTTCGGCACGGACGCTATCGGCCAGGTCTTTGGTTGCGGAAAGCGTGATCGGGATCGGCCAGAACACGCCGTCGGCCAGTTTCATGTCCAGGCATGAGCCGCGCCAGTCGTCATGCCCCATAAAGCCGCCAAGCGGCGTATAGGCTCCCATCGCCAACATGAAGACGTCGGAGACGGCGCGGGAGTCGAGCGGAATTTTTCTGAGTTTCGCCGCCCGCTTGCGCTCTTCCGTCCGCTCCGTCTCCGGCAGCAGCAATGGCTTGACCTGCTCCGAATTGTGCGGCGGCACGAGCTTCGACATGGCAGTTTACGGCCTTTTTGGAGTCTCGTAGTCGGCTTCTTTCTGGAACGGTTCCCAGACGGTTTCAAAGCCAACGAAACCCTTTTCGTTTGCCGGTTTCTGGCGTGTCGTCAGAAAGCGCGCGTGGCCGTCAGGAACTTTGGTGATTGGTTTTTGCTCGCTGCTCATAAGTCACCTTTTGCATTGAAACGGGGATTGTCACTCAAACAGGTCGCATGAGGGACGGATCGATGGCGGCCTGTGTGCCGATCGCTCCGCCCGCTCGTGCTTCTTCCTCGGTAGGCTCACGCACGGTCACAATCTCGAGCGTAAAGACCACCTCTCTGCCGCAAAGCGGATTGTTGCCGTCGACCGTCAGCGTCTTGTCGTCGACCCTCGTCACGAGAAAGCTGCGGGTCTGACCCTTGTCGTTTTCCATGAGGATGGAAGTACCGACCTTCCGATATTCCTCGGGAACGTTCTCGATGTGATCCGTAAAAACCAGCGACTCGTCCCTGGCGCCGAAGATCCGATTGCCGTCGATTGGCACTTTGATGACCTCGCCCGCAGATCGGCCCTCCAGTTGCGCGTGTACGAAGGGGGACAGAATTTCATTGTGTCCGTGAACATAGCCCAACGGAAACTCGACCATGGTGAGAACATGACCCGATTTCTTGTCGGTCACCTTGTAGGTAAGTTCGACATACTTGCCATCGTGGACGGTTTCACTCATGTCGAATCCGAGCGGCTCAGAAGATGGACGCACCGAAAATCCTGATTTCTCCATCCTCATAGCCGAGGACAAGACGGCCTAGCCATTCACCGTCCTTTTTTGTGCTGCGTTGCCGGTAGAGAACCGTGACATGCTCGGCCTCGGCGGATAATGCCAAGATAGTCGAAGTGTCCAGACAGATTTCTGGCAAGCTCGCTGTTGGTGAACTGATGGCCAACCGTAACTTCATTCATGGCAAGCGCCATGGAACTGGAGAAATTCTTGACGAAGTCTCCGTACTTGCCCTCGTTAGAGTTCCTGACGAGGTCGCGCCACAAAGGTTCGGCGACGGCTCGTATTTCCTCGTCGGTTTTTTCAATGATGTTCACGCGCGGTTCTCCGGGGCCGTGAAAGACCGGATTTGTGGAGAGCATCGAAAGCGACATGTTAGTCTTTCTTGGCGTCCAGGCGGACGTTTAACGCGATCGTTCGCACGGAGGAATTGTTACTCGTCCGCCCCAACCAGGTGATAACAGGGCGCCTTCTCCATGGTGTATTCACCGGTCTGCGGATCGCGGCGCGAAACGGTCAGCACATGCCAGTTTGCGTCGTCCACCTTCATGGCGTCGCCGCGGTAGTAGTAGCCCGGCCAGCGCGTCTCCTTGCGGAACAGAGTGTGCTGCGTGACGCACTCTGCGGCGCGATGCCGGTGCTTCAACTCCCACGCACGCAGCAGCTCGTGAATATCCTTTGCGGCCAGGCTCTCGAGATCTTCCTCCATGACCTTGAGCTTCTTGAGTGCGATGTTCAGAAGCTTGTCGTTGGTCATGTAGCTGACCGTTACCCCGCCGCAATACTCGTCCATGAGCTTCTGCAGACGATCCAGGCCCTGCTTGGGATTGATGTAGTGCGGGTTGACGTCGCCGGCGACGATCTCGTTGCGGTAGATCTTGTAGTGCTCGATCGGCTTGTAGATTTCTTTCTTGCGGCGGGCGATCTGCTCGTCGGATATGACGATGCCTTCGGCCTTGCCGTCGTCGATATATTTGCAGGCAGCCTTCGCCGCGAGACGGCCCTCGGTGAACGAGCCCGATGAAAAGGCGTGCGGCGTGCCGCCGACCGCGTCGCCGGCGCCGAACAGGCCTTCGATCGTCGTCATGCGGTTGTAGCCCCAGAAATACTCGGGCGGAGAAACGTCCTCGGGACCCGAGCACCAGGCGCCCGAGCAGGTCGCATGCGAGCCCATGACGTAGGGCTCGGATGTGGTCAGCTCGGGGTTCTCGTTCTTGGGATCGACGTCAGTCGAAGCCCACAGCACCGCCTGGCCGATGGTCATGCCGAGGAAGTTCTCCCAACCGACCTCTTCCAGATGAGGATCCTGGAAGGCCTTCATGGTCACCATGTGAATGGGGCCGCGGCCGGCATTCACTTCACTGATGATGCAATGGTTGCGCAGACAGGTCGGGATCGGCCTATGGGTTAAGTGCGAAGCTTCCGGATCCAGATATTCCTTTCCGACCATTTTCTGAAGTTCGGGGAACCACTTGGATTCATACTCCTCGCCCAGACAATTTTGCGTGTAGGTCTTCAGGTGCAGGAAATAGGCACCGACCGGGCCGTAACCGTCCTTGAAGCGCGCCAGCACGATGCGATTTTCCATCTGCGTCATCTTGGCGCCGGCTTCGATCATCAGCCCATAGGCGGACGCGGATGACCAGGGTGCA
The DNA here is from genome assembly GCA_963743395.1 of uncultured Alphaproteobacteria bacterium. Classification (GTDB taxonomy): domain Bacteria; phylum Pseudomonadota; class Alphaproteobacteria; order Rhizobiales; family Xanthobacteraceae; genus BOG-931. The sequence goes on along the minus strand of CAVUPV010000003.1, from coordinate 230,516 downwards.
TACCAGGTGCGGCCGGAACCTTCGCCCACCGAACGCGGCTTGAAGATATTGGAAGCGCCGCCCGCGCCGCAAATCACGGTCTTGGACTTGAAGACGTGATAGTTGCCCGTGCGCACGTTGAAGCCAACGGCGCCGGCGACCCGGTTCTCCTTGCCGTCATCCATCAGCAGGTGGGTGACGCAGATGCGGTTGAATACCTTGTCAGCAGATTTCTTGGCAGCCTCGGCCACGATAGGCTTGTAGGACTCGCCGTGAATCATGATTTGCCATCGCCCCTCCCGCAGATAGCGCCCGGTTTTTGGGTCCTTCATGATGGGTAGGCCCCACTCTTCGAACTGATGCACCGTTGAGTCGACGTGACGGGCCATATCGAACAGCAAGTCTTCGCGCACCAGCCCCATCAGATCGATACGAGCGTAGCGAACATGGTCTTCCGGTTTATTTTCGCCCCACCGGGTCCCCATGTAGCAGTTGATGGCGTACAGACCCTGGGCGACCGCGCCGGAGCGATCGATATTCGCTTTCTCGGCAATAACGATCTTCTTGTCCTGACCCCAGAATCTAGCCTCCCAGGCTGCTCCGCTGCCGCCCAGGCCCGCGCCGACGATCAAGATATCGATGTTGTCTTCGATGATCGTTTTGTAGGCCATCAGTAGTACACGCCTTTCTTCAGCTTAAGACCGGCTGCCTGAAGGGTATGCAAACCGTCGTCATCCATGCGGATCCACTTTGGCTCGTTGTACAGAAGCTGGCTGTCGCGCATTTCCTGGCTGGGCGCGGGAACGTCGGCGAGCTTCGGGATCGCCTGCCCCCAAGGCTTGGTCGTAATCGGCGATAGGAAATTCTTTTCCGTGCCGTTCCGATATTTGATCTTCCAGGCGATCGTGCCTTTCTCTTCGTCGCGAATGACGCGAACGCTGTGACCGAGCGGAGCGAAGTCAGCATATCCGCGCACGTCGATCGCATTCTGCGGGCAAGCCTTGACGCAGGCGAAGCACTCCCAGCACATGTTCGGTTCGATGTTGTAAGCGCGACGGTAAGTCGGATCGATGTGCATGATGTCCGAGGGACAGATGTCGACGCAATGTCCGCATCCGTCACACCTTGTCATATAGACGAACGTTGGCATTAGCCGGCTCCTTTAGCCATTCCAGTAGAACTTGCGACCTGTTTTCTAATAGTGGCGTGGCGCTTCGCGCTTGATGCCGAGTCCCATTCGCATCGGAGCGTTTCGCAACAGCTCCATGGAATGCCGTTTCTGTTGTTCGGGATCGTCACGCGTCAGCGTTGGCAAATTCTGGGCTGATCCGTTGGCCTTCGATACTCGTTTCTCGAGCGCCGCGGCGGGCTTGAAGAACATGTGCGAGAACTTCGACCACGGGATCGAGACGAACAGGAATGTGGTCACGATCAGGAACAGGCCGAGGAGAATGTAAGACGAGCGGACGTGGCCCGACGTCTCCGCGTAGGCCCAGAGCAGGCCAAATGTGACGCTGAGGACGAGCGACACGACGAATAGATCGGCGCGCTCGAAGCGGAACGGGGAATTGCCCTCCGCGGCGACATCGACCCGGATGAAGAACCAAAACCAGTAGCCGCCGAGGCAGACCATCAGTCCGCCGATATACCAAAGCACCGGCAGGTAATCGGGCGTCGGCGTGGCCTGCGTCGGATAGGCAAACACCATGACGAGTGTCGTGACGAGATAGATCACGAAGCCGTACATGGTCAGGAGATGAGCGAGTCGCCGGCGTGTGTTGCAGAACTCGCCGGAGGCTAGCACATCGACCGCGACTGTCTGCACGGCGAGCGAGACCATCTCACCGCCGCCGACCTGCCGCCGCCCGTTGCTCTTCGAATTACGCCAGTTGTCGAAAAAATATCTGGCGCTCTTTTTATGCACGACGTCGAAGAGAGTGCCTGCCGCAACCAGGATTGCCATCGCCACGACGTATGTCTGCATGGCGACGGGCGGGACGGACGATGAAAGTGCGGCGAACGGATTGACGGTTAACATTGCCCAGCGTTCCTCCCTGTCCTCATTTTGGCAGTGAGGGTATCCGCCGGAACGAAGACTTACAATCATTCGAATGTGGCGTGAGAGTTTTATCATTCACGCAAGCGAACGTTTCGTTCGATTAATCTTCTTAGGTGCGGCGGTCGGCGTCGCCGCGAAAACAACGTCGCGCGCGTTCAATCGATTTCGCAGGGCAATCAAACAACAATAATAGGTTGGATTTGGTGATCGCAGCGCAGCATGCTGGATCCGAAAAAGGAAACCGGCATGAGCGACTCCATTCTCGTCAGCAATGCGCCGGCGGTTCGAATTGTCCGGCAAGCTGGCGCCGACGCCGGCGCGTTCGCGGCCGTTCCCGGCCTTGTGCTGACGGCGGGAGTGGCCGGGCTCACCTTCGCGCTGCGGCGCATTCCCGGCGTCGCGATTTTTAGCCCGATGATTCTCGCGACACTGATAGGCATGGCGCTTCATAATTGCCTCGGTACTCCGGCCTGGGCAAAGTCCGGCGTCACATTCAGCCTGAAGCGTGTGCTGCGGCTCGGCATCGTCCTGCTTGGGCTGCAGTTGATGGCCTCGCAGGTCGCGCAAGTTGGCGTCGTCGGCGTTGCCGTCATCGCGGCGGCATTGATCGCGACCTTCACCTTCACCAAATGGCTGGGCGGGGTGATGGGCGTCGACGCCAAGCTGACCGAACTGATCGCTGCGGGCACCTCGATCTGCGGCGCCTCCGCGGTGATCGCGACCAATACGGTGACGCGCGGCAGCGACAAGGACGTCGCCTATGCCGTGGCCTGCGTCACGGTGTTCGGTTCGCTCTCGATGTTGCTCTATCCGCTCCTGCCGGGACTGCTGCATCTGAGCCCCGCCGCTTTCGGCCTGTGGAGCGGGGCGTCGATTCACGAAATCGCGCAGGTGGTCGCCGCCGCCTTCCAGGACGGCAACCATTCCGGCGAGATTGGCACCGTGGCCAAGCTCACCCGCGTCATGATGCTGGCGCCTGTCGTCATTACACTGGGTCTTGTCGCCATGCGGCGGGCCGCCCAGGCTACCGGTCAATTCGCCTCTCGGGCCGCGCCGCCGATGCCCTGGTTTGTGCTGGGCTTCATCGCCATGGTGATCCTCAACAGCTTCGTCACCATCCCCATCGGCGCCAAGGCCTCGATTGCCCTGGGCACGACCTTCCTGCTCTCCATGGCGCTGGCGGCGATGGGCATGGAGACGGACTTCCGCAAGCTCAAGGCCGAAGGCCTCAAGCCGCTGCTGCTGGCCGCGGCGGCTTGGGTTTTTATCGCCACATTCGCGCTCGTGCTGGTGAAGGTTACCGCCTATTCTTGAGGCATGACGCTTGAGCAGCTTCGTATCTTCGTCGCGGTCGCCGAATGCGAACATGTCACCCGCGCAGCCGAAGCGCTGCGGCTGACCCAGTCGGCCGTCAGTGCCGCCGTTGCCGCGCTCGAAAGCCGCTATAACGTAACGCTGTTTGATCGGGTCGGCCGCCGCATCGAGTTGAACGAGGTGGGCCGGCTGTTCCTAGGCGAAGCCCGCGCTGTCCTAGCCCGCGCGGCCACCGCCGAACTCGCGCTGTCCGAAATGAGCGGGCTCAAGCGCGGCACGCTCAGCGTCCATGCCAGTCAGACTATCGCAAGCTACTGGCTTTCGCCGCGCCTGGTCGCGTTCCGCGGCGCCTATCCGCAGATCGAGGTCAAGCTCGCAGTCGGCAATACCGCGCAAACCGCCAAGGCCGTGATCGACGGCACGGCCGAGCTCGGCTTTGTCGAAGGCCGAGTCGATGACGTCGCGCTTCAGCAAAGCACCATCGATCAGGATCAGCTGACCATCGTGGTCGGCGCCGGCCATCCGTGGGCGCATAAAAAGCGGCTCACCGAGAAAGACCTTGCCGAGGGCGATTGGGTGCTGCGCGAGCCGGGTTCGGGCACGCGCTCGGAGTTCGAAGCGGCGCTGTCCGGCAGGGGCGTGTCGCCGGAGGCGCTGAAGATAGTCCTCGAACTGCCGACAAACGAAGCGGTGCGCGCCGCTGTCGAGGCGGGTGCCGGCGTAACCGCGATCTCGGAACTGGTTGTGGAGGCGGCGCTCCGCGCCGGCACGCTTGTCGCGATGGCGTTTCCATTGCCGACGCGCCCGTTCCTCGTCCTCCACCATCGCGAGCGATATCAGTCAAAAGCGGCGCAGGAATTCTTGAAGATCATCACTGCATTTCCGGTGCCGCAGTCCGCCCGCTCGGCATCGTAACTGACGAACCTATTCGCCGGTGAGATCGCGTCGCCGCCCTTCCAATGCCGTGGCGTAACGGCGCAGCACGTAAGCCTCGGTCAGGATGCCGACGACGCGCCGATCAAGCAGCGAATCGACGACCGCAAGCGCTTCTGCTTCTGCGCGGTCGAAAGTAAGAACCGCTTCCTTGACCGCCATGCTCGGCAATAGCATTTCCTGGGAAAAGTGCAGAATATCCTTGATGGAACTGTCGGTCGCGATTTCGGTACTATAAACGTCCGCGACCTGAACGAGGCCCGCGTAGCGGTCGGCTTCGTCGACGGCCACCACATAAGCCGTCGAGCCCAGCGGGAATGCCTCGCGAAATGCCGCGATGGTCGAGCCGTTGTGCACCGTCTGCACGTCCTGGCGCATCATCTTCTCGACACTGAGGTCTCGCATCCAGCCGATATCGGCGGCGCTACGGATGGTTTCGCCGCGCAGGTGGAAGCGCCAGGTCGCGAACGAGTAGCCGAACACCTCGCGGGTCAGCTGCGCTGAAATGATCACGGCAATGAGCACGGCGGTGCTGAGCCACAGGTCGCCAGTTGTTTCCAGCGCGATGAAGGTCATCGTCAGCGGCCCGCCGATGACCGACGCCGACAATGCGCTCATGCCGATCACCGCGGCCGCGTTGGTATCGACATTGATTGTCGGCCAGAGTTGCGAGATGGATTCAGCGACCAGGTGGCCGCCGAGCGCGCCGATCAGAAGCGAGGAAAAGAACAGGCCGCCGCGAAACCCAGAACCCAGTGACGCGATCGATGCTGCGATTTTCAGCACGAAAACGACCGCCACGGTGCGAATCGAGAGATCGAGCGTCCCGATAATGTGCAACGCGCCATGACCGGACGACATCACCTGTGGCGATACGAGCGCCATGAGGCCGACGACAAGGCCGCCGGTCATGGTGCGCAGTATCGGCCGCACCTTGATCCGCACGAATAGCGCTTCGCACAGCGCGACCCCGCGCATCAGGGTGATGCCAAGTATCGCCGACAGCAGGCCAAGCATGGCGGCAAGGAAGAGATCGTGGGTCACGAGAATAGCCTCGTCGGGAGGGACGACGCCGAGATCGGCCGGTTCGATCGAACGCGCGACCAAAAATCCGATCAGGGACGAGATGCCGACCGGGGCCAGGCTTGCCGGCGCGTAGCTGCCGAGGATCAGTTCGAAGCCGTAAAATGCGCCGGCGAGGGGAGCGCCAAATGCGCCGGCAATGCCGGCGGCGGCGCCGCAACCGACCAGGATGCGCAGGTCGCCGCGACGCAGACGGAACGCATTGCCGATGCGCGACGCGATACCGCTTGCAAGCTGCGTGTAGCCGGCCTCGAGGCCGACCGATGCGCCGACGCCGCTCGACCACACCGTCTGCGCCGCGACGATGATACTGCCGAGGAGCGACATGCGGCCGCCGTGCAGCGCATTGGCTTCGATCGGATCGATTTCCCCTTCCGGCCGCCATCGTTTGAGGACTTCGCTGCCGATGCCGAAGAGGAGGCCGCCGAGCAACGGAACCGAAAACGCCAGAAGCGGATCGATCGTAAGCCTTGCCGACAGACGCTCGCTGCCCTCCAGGTGAAAGAGCCACTTATGCAAAAGATCGACGCTCGCTCCCATGCCGGCCACGACCAGGCCGCCGACGGCGCCCACCAGAACCGCAAGCAAGATGAGGCTCGATTCACGCGCGCGCACCACGGCACGCAGCCGTCGCGGAATCTCCAACGGGTTCGCGACTCTAGCGATCTCGGCAATCACTGCGAACCACGCATTTGATGATTGGATTTAAAGACCGAGCAGCGCTGAATCATTTTCTGCGTTACCGTTCTCGAGCAGCTCGAGGTCGTCGCGGCTAATATTCGGCAATTGCCATTTTGCGATGGCATAACGGTCTTCAGCGGCATGGTTGGTCTCTGGCGCCGTCCAACCGATCAGGCGGTCTTTTTCTGCGGCGAGCCGAGCTCTTCGAGTTTGCGTTCCCACTTCATTTCGGTTGCGAACGCCTTGCATTCTTCCGGGCTCATGAACACGGTCTCTTTCTCGCCCGGATAAGAGCGGCTCACGACGTCTTTCATGTAGCGCGAGATCACGTCTTCCATGATCGGGATGAGATCGGTGTAAATGCGCGAGTGACGCGGAACGTGCTCCTCCCAAAGATGGAAGAGATCCGATGAAATGATGTGCACGCCGTGCGCGCAATTTCCGGCGCCGAGGCTGATCACCGGCACCGGCAGGGTTTGCGCGAGATACTCTGCGACTTCCGAGGTGGTCACTTCGCAAAGGATGGAGAAGCAGCCGGCATCGACCATGGCCTTGGCGTCGTCGACCAGCTCCTTGGCGCGCTTGACGGTCTTGCCCTGCGCGACAAAGCCGCCCAGCTGCGGCATGCGCATCGGCGTAATGCCGATATGGCCCTGGACCGGAATGCCTGCGCGCACGATCGCTTCGATATTTTTGGCGTGATACTTGTTGCCTTCGCATTTCATCACTTCAGCATTGGCTTCGTGCACGAAGCGTCCGGCGTTTTCGACGGCCTGTTCCGGCGAAACGTGGAAGCTCCAGTACGGCATGTCGACCATGCGCAAGCCGTATTTCGAGCCGCGATCGATCGCCTTCGACATCATCATGACTTCGTCGAAGCTGACCGTGACGGTGCTCTTGTGGCCGAACAGGATCATGCCGCCGGTGTCGGAGACGCAAAGAATGTCCATGCCGAGCCGGTCGGAGACGACCGCCGTGCGATAGTCATAGGCCGCGAGCTGGGTGATCGGCTCGCCCTTCTTCATTTTGGCATTGAGCGTATTGATGGTGACTTTTCGGCGTGCCGGCGCGTCAGCCATGACTGATCCCTTGGGTTACAAAATGGGCCTATGAGGGGAAAGATCGGTAGCGGAATGAACCGGTTGGCCGTTCTTGCGCCCGCGAGGCGGCATGGGGCGCTCAGTACCACAGCCAGTCAAATACGCACGACCTATCTTATGTTTGCCTTCGGCTATGACTAACCGTTCTTGGTCCGGAATGAACGCCACGGTGCGCGAGCACGGTGCTTGGCCGTATCGTAGAACGGCATGGATGTCCGCCGGATGTTGCGAAATGCGCCGGTGGGATCGTGCAAACCGGCTTGCGTCCCGGCGAGCACATAGCCGAGGCCGAGAATGCCGCCCGCGAAGGCGCTGTCACAGGCCGATGTCACAACAATTTCGCCGGGCGCCGTCGGGACGCTTGAGCTGCGGCGCCGGCTGCCACGGCCAATTCAGCCCGTCCGCATCGGCGCGAAAAGAAATGAGCGAGACCTGAGGCGCCGCGGACGGCGAGCGGTGGAAGTTTCCAAGTCCCGCTTCCGCTGGCGCAACCGGCAGGCGGAATTCGTTGGTGAACAGCACAAAGCCCGCCTCGATCCGTAGCATATCGATGGCGATGAACCCGGCGGGCCGCGCGTGGGCCGCCAGCGCTTGCCAAAGATCGCGTATGTGCCGTTTTGCGACAATGATCTCGAAACCGGGTTCGCCGGTGTAGCCGAGGCGCCCGATCCGGCATTCGATGCCATTGAGCTTTGCGTGGCTGAAACTGAAATAACCGAGTGGTTCGATTGCACCGACATCGCCGAGCCGGCTCAATGCTTCGAGCGAGCCGGGGCCCTGGAGTGCGAGGGTTGCCGTTTTGCTGCCGATATCGGTTATGCAAAGCCCGGGCCCCGCGCGGCATTGTAAATCAACACGGTCTTCGCGGCGTCCGCTCATCACGTCATAGCTATCGAGGCCGGTCCGCCAAACGGTCAAATCCGCGACCGCGTGACCTTCGGCATCGACACGCAGGGCGTAGCGGATATTCCCGACACCCAGCGCGTCCAGCGATCTTCCGGTGAAGGCTTCGACAACGTCGCGTGCGCCTGCGCCTTCAAGGCGGACGCATTCAAGAAACGAGAAATCGAACAGCGCGCAGGCGCTACGGCAGGCTTTTGCTTCCGCTGCCGCGTCGCCGAAATCGTCGATCCGTTGAAAATCCGCAAGCGCCATCGGACCAGTCACCTCACCAGCCGCCAACAGACATTGGCGAGGATGAACGCGCCGATGACCACAAGAACAGCGGAAACGATACCGCGCAAGACGGCGCGTGGCACACTGTGGGCGAGATTGGCGCCGAACCACGATCCGACGGTCAAGCTCGCAGCGAGGACGCCGGCCAATGTCATGTCGAGCTTGCCGTAGAGGATATTGCCGAGCGTTGCTGCAATTGCCACCGGAAGCTGGATGGCCTGGCTCAAGCCGACGGCGGTCAGCACCGGAACGCTCATCGAGATCAGGATCGGCACCAGCACCATCGGGCCGCCGGTCCCGGTCACCGAAGACAGGAATCCAGTGACGGCTCCAATGACGAGCAAGACTTTACCAGGTACTTCCTTATCGGAGAGGTCGGCCACCTTCTGCGTCCGCAGCGCGTTGAGTCCCGACAGAAAAGTGAGGAGGCCAAGAAGCGCCGCCAGCAATCGCGGGTCGAATACGCTGACAGCCCATGCGCCGGCAAACGCCGCGGGCGTTGCGGCGAGGCAAAGCCACATCGCCATGCCCCAATGAATCGATTTGTTGCGCGCGAAAACCGCGGTCGCCACCAGCCCCGACAAGATGTAGGCGAACATTGCCGCAGGAATGGCGACTTGGATCGGCAGTCCGGCGAGAAAGATCAGCGCCGGTACAAGGATGACGCCGCCGATTCCGATGCATCCGATCAGCAGGCCGGAAAACGTGCCAAGGAGCGCGATCCAGATGAACGCCGCTATCGTCACCGGCGCCGTCCGGTCTGCCGTCCGGTCTTATGTCCGAATATCATCGCGAAATCGCATGGAGTGAGATTTATTTTGCACTGCAACAAGGGGTCCTCACCTAAGACCAAGTGACCTATTTCAAGATTTTTCTTAAGTGGCGTCTATTTTGGAGTACGATGGCCGTCGCGCCCAGGATAGCTAATTATCGCGAGTCAGTGAGATGTTCATCCGGCAGTTCCGCTATCTCGTCGCAGTGGCCGAGGAACGTCACTTCGGTCGCGCCGCGCAACGCTGCAACGTCACGCAGCCCAGCCTTTCCAGCGGAATAAAACAGCTCGAACTGGAACTCGGCGTTCCGATCTTCCTTCGCGGACGCGGCCAGCGCTTCCACGGATTGACGGCGGAGGGCGAACGCGTTGCGGTGTGGTCGCGCGCGGTGCTCGCTTATTGCGACGCGATGCGTAAAGAGGTCGCAATGATGCAGAACCACCTCACCGGACATCTGCGCATCGGCGCGATGCCGTCGATGTCTCCGGTGCTGCCGCATCTGATCGAAACCGTACGCAACAAATACCCCGGCGTCCGCGTCGATGTGCAGTTCATCGGCAACGAAGCGATGAAGCTGGGACTAAACAATTTCTCGCTCGATGTCGCGCTGACCTATCTCGACAAGGCGGATCTCGGACGCAAGAACACGCTGCCGATCTATACCGAACAGCTCAGTCTTTTGGTGCCGGACCGGCCGGAGTTCCAGCAGCGCGATACGATCACATGGAAAGAGGCGTTGCAGTTGCCGCTGGCGATGCTGCGGCCATCGATGCACGAGCGGCGTTTCGTGGATCAGGTCTTCAAGAGCATTGGCGCCTCGCCGGTTCCCCGTGTGGAATCGGAATCGATCCTGCATCTGATGTTCCAGGTGCAGTTCACGGAACTCTGCACCTTCATCCCGTCGCACTTCGCTCACGCTCCGGGGTTGCACCGCGGCACGCGCGCTCTGCGGCTGGTCGATCCGGTCGTCACCCAGGAGGTCGGCCTGTTCTGGGCGGAAGGCGAAATTGTGCTACCGATGGCCAATGCCTTCGTGTCGATTGTGCAAAAGTTCAATAAATCGGGCGAATTGCGCAAACGCCTGGAAGGCGACAATCCCGTGATTTACGACGGCCCGGTCACGAGGCGGAAGAAGCTGGAACGCGTCTGAAGATTGTTCTGCGAATCGTCGTCATCCGGACACGAGTTCCAATAGTTGCCGGGCGACCGCCGCCGGATCGTTTTGCGCCAATAGTGTCGATCCCATGAGAATAGGCCGTCTCAGATTGCGCACGGCGCCGTTCGTAGCGGTGCGATCGGCATAGAAGTAGGGTTCGGGGCTTTGCTCATCTCCAGGCGAAAAATGGAGATCGTTTTGCTTCCCGGCCGGCTCGGATGCGCACCTCAGCGTGAGCGTCTGCGGCGAGCACAGGATGCGAACATTTTTTCCGGCGGCGGACCGCGCTGCCGTCTCCAGCGCAACCGCCGCGCCTTGAAACCACGCCGTCAGTTGCCGAAGACCCAGTTCGCAGGATTGCGGCGAATGGTCCTCGGCATCGCCCGTCCTCAGTCCGGCAAGCTCATAGGGCAGGACCTTGGAGAATTTGTCCCGATCGACGCCGCGGTGGAGCAATTCGACCAGAAGCCACGCTTCAACCTCCGTAGGCGAATGCTCCTCGGGATCGAAGGTGTGAGGCATCGACTTGCCGTTTTCGAGGAACTGCAATTCGAGACTGGGCAGCCGCATTTCCAGGGCAAGACCCGCGCCAAAGCTTTTGGTGACGAAGGCCGCGTCCGCGGTGCGGAATTCGAGATCGGTACGTTGCTCCAATGGGCCGTCGCTTACATAGCTGTTGGCGATGCGGGCAAGCCACTGGACGAGGTTGATCGCTTCGGTTCGCGCCCGGGTCAATTCCGCCGGATCGGCGTCAACCGAATTTGTCATAGCGAATATCTCTGATGACGGTGCCGCCGGCGATCAGGGAGCGTATCGTACTGTCGACCATAACAGGCGGCCCGGCAATATAAGTGAGGAAATCACGCTCGCGCCCGGCCAGCACTCTCGCGGCGACCTCGTGAACCATACCGCTTTCAAGCTTGAGGGCAGTAAACTCGGCGTGCAAGGGCGTTGCAGCCACCTCGTCCGACAGGGCTAACGTGACTTCGAGATTGCCGTGGGAGGCCTCGGCATAGCGCGACAGTTGCGCGAGGTAGAAAGTATCGGCGAGCGTGCGGACACCGAAAAAAACCGCGCCTCTGTGGTTGCGAAAGTGATCCGCGCGCACCGCGCATTCGAGGATCGACATCATTCCGGCAATTCCGGAGCCGCCGGCAATACAGACCACGTTGCGCGCCTCTTCGGGACGAAACACGGCGCGGCCGAGTGGGCCAAACACCTCGACGCCCATTTCATTCTTTAGTTCGTCGAACATCCAGTCGCTGAAGCGGCCGCCCGGCTTGCGCTTGAGCACGAGCGCCAGCTTGTCGACGTCGGCATCGAAGTTGACCATCGAATAGGCGCGTCCGCCGGGTATCCCCTCGGCTTCGAGCACCACAAACTGGCCAGCCTCGAATGCCATGGGCGCCGACAAGTGCAGGTCGAAATGCGCCACATCCTTGGTCAGTCTGCGGAGGCCGCGGATGGTACCTTGGCGTCGCCCCGGACGCGATTTCTCCAGGATCAGGAGCTCTGACGGCACGCGCAGCACGCAATCGGAGCGCGCGCGCGTCTGACACATCAGAATGTCGCCCTTTTCGGGCTTGAGGCGTGCGCCGCCCGGCGCCTCTTTCCACCGCACGTCGACTTCGCCCGACACGACGCGCGCGCGGCAGGTTCCGCAGGTGCCGGTGGCGCATTCGAAGGGAAGATTGATGCCTTGCCGCAGGCCGGCATAGAGGATCGATTCGCTGGCGCCGCAGTCGAAAGCGAGCTCGGCGTTTTTGTTCTGGACCGTGATCTTCATCGAGGCTCGACGCCGTCGCTAAGTGGGAAGAGGCAGTTATTTAAAGAAATCGTCGTCCATGTCGTCCTCGCTCTCGAACTCGTAGGTCATTTCGTCTTCGACGTTTGCGAGGATGGCGCCGTTCTCCTCCCTGATTTCGTAGGTCTTAAGCGGCTTTTCGGTTTCGCCCTGCATTGCGAGAGTTTTCAGGTTCCACGCCCACAAGTGCTTGGTGCAGGTGAGAATGCAGCGCGCGATGACGGCCGACTCCGCGAGCGGCTCTTCCATATGCGGGCAAACCGGCGGGATGGCGCGAAAACCTTCGCCATAATTGGCAACCACGATCGGGATACCATCGACGTCGAATTGCTTCACCGAGTTCGCGGCGACCTCGGCGACGTCGCATATACGCTTCCACGTCATCGCTGATCTTCCCGGGGCAGTGAGGCGAGGGCAGTCCGCCTGGCTCGCTGCCTTATCAGATTGGCCAGTGCGAACCTTTGTCGAGCCGCCGATTTTCGATCCGCACTTCGCGGCTGACAAATTTCGCCTTGTTATCCTCGATCTTGAACGTGTCGATATATTTGCCGACCAGGAACACGCGGCTCTCGCCGGCGTCGATGTGCGAATTGATGCCATCCAGAAGGTTCTGATAGACGACGACGGAACTTACCGCCTTCGCCATTTGCATGTCTTCATCCACATCGACCGTATAGACAGATGTGTGTCGGGTCAGCGGCGAGTGATCGGTATTATGCTTGGGCAACAGCTTGACCATGGTTGCAAGTCCATTTCGGTCGAGCGCGAGATAGGTCACGTCCTTATTGATCTCCGGACTCCAGGCGCGGATCGCGTACTGGAACTGATCGTCGCAATGCGCCAGCCAGTCACTCCAATGCTGCTGATCGAGCAGGATGGTTGACCGGTAAATTGTGTCACGAACGAGTGCGGCTACGTCCACGGCGAGGCCCCATCAAAAGTACCAAACGATCAGCCAACCTCCGGCGGTCGCTGCGCAGCGCCGAATCAACAGAAGAAAATGAACCCGCAGCGGATTGATCCGCGTTGGCGTTATTCCGCGGCAACCGAAACCGGCTCCGAATACGGCAGGTCAGGTTTGCTCGGCGTTCGGTTCATCCAGCGGCCCCACTCCTGATAATAGTGCCGCATGCCGTTTTCATCGTGAATGGTCTGATTTTCGTGGCGGCCCTGCAGAATGCGGCGCGGTTCGGAACCGGTTGCCATCGTTGTACCCTGGCCCTGCACGCCGATCAGGTCCTCGTGCAGATTTCGGCCGAACGGTCCCCAGATCGAGTTGTGATGATTGATGCGGATCTGCCGCTCTTCCGGCGTGTCGCGCTTGAGCCCGAAGCCGCGGAACTCGATCATCACCTTGTCCGGGCCGAGCGGCGTGACGACGTCGAAACGCAGCGCCGAGCCGCGCAGGTTGAAGTTCATGCCCGGAAACAGATCGATCATGTACCACTGGTTCGGCGGCAGATGCGGAAAGGATAGAGCCGCGCGGCTGTCGAAGCCCTCGTAGTTTTGATAATTAACTTCGAATGTGCCGACGACGATGTGGCCGTGCTCGAACGACTCGTTTTTGCGCGCAAAATAGGCCTCGTTAAAGCCGGTCACGCGGTTATGGTAGTGCATGAAGTCGTGATAAAATTCGCAATTGGTGTCGTGCCACAGCTTGTAGTTCGCGTTCACGATTGCCTTGTGATAGTGAAACACCTCGAGCGGCTCGGCTTCGAGTGTCTTCCGCAGGCAGGCGAACGCAGGCCCGGCCCAATCCTCGAGCGACACTTGCGGATTATCGTCGAGATTGATCCACACAAAGCCGCCGAATTTCACTTCGCAGCGCAGCCGGCGCAGGCCGACGTCCTCTTTGCATAGCCGTTCCTGGTAACCTTCCTTTTCGCGGCTGATGTAAACGCAATTGCCGCGCATGTCGTACTGCCAGGCATGGAACATGCAGGTCATGCGTTTCGGATTTCCGGAAGGCTGACCCTCCAGGAAACTTCCCGAAGGCCGCCTCTCAATGATCATGCCACGATGGGGGCACACATTGAGAAAGGCGCGAACTTCGTTATCTGGTCCTCGGCAGACGATGACAGGCTCGCGCGCGATGGTGGTCGTGCGAAAATCGTATGCGTTCGGCAGCTCGGATTCATGGCAGACCGGGATCCAGGTCTTCCTGAAGATATTGGCGAGCTCTTCTTCGAAAATCTGCGGATCGGAATAAATGCGGCTATCCACCCATTCGCTTGGCTGAAGAATGGGATCGGCCATCCATTGCCGATGATTTTTTGCTGCCACGTCGCGTGCTCCTGGAAGTGCCTTAGGATTACCGAGAACTCATAGGACCGAAACGCTGAACGTTCGGTTATATAAGCCAAAATACGCCGGTAAGCCACTGACGTAAGAGTGCCGGAAATCGAAGCTTCTTATCTGCCAATAGACTGAGCAATCACCTCGAGATTGGCCGAAAAATCCAGCCAATCCCGATGTGGAACGATGCGCTCGGCGGTTCGGCCTGGGGTGAAGGTGATAGTGCGGCTCTATCGTTGGATTAGGAGGAACGATTTTCTCCGCATCGATGGGTCCTGTCATGTTCGGCAGTGGCGGTCGCGGTTGGGGGCCTGACGGTTTGACCAAGCATCTGCCTAGCAAACCAAGCGGCTGTCGGCTCATCGACCGGAGATGCGACCACAGAGCCACGCGCGCGCAACCGGACACTGTGTTAGGCTGAGAGCGCTGACGGATTAGACGATCGAAGAAACCGGAGAGTTTCAAAGATCGGATAGAATAAAGGCAATCCTACAGGGGAGGTTGTGATGCTCGAGAGTTCTCACCGCTGCTCATTACGGCTTTCCCCGGGCGGCGCGCCGCGCCCAATCGGGAGGATGAAAACCGCCGGACTGCTGCTGGCCGCAATTGCCGGTGTGGCCGCGAGTTTTTTCATAGCGGCCCCGGCCGGCGCGGCGGACGACAAGAGCTATGGCAAGCCGGGCGATCCGATCGATCTCACTGTCGGCTATCAACCCTACTACACCGAATCGTGGTCCGGATTGATCATGCGCGGCAAGCAATTCTACGAAAAATATTTGCCGAAGGGATCCACGGTCAACTTTCAGGTCGGTCTGCAAGGCGCCATCATCGTCAACCAGATGATCGCGGGTAAGCAGGACATCGGTTACGCCGGCGACATGCCCTCGATCGTAGCCACCAGCAAATCGGATATCCGCGATCTGCGTCTCGTCTCGACGCTCGGGCTTGGTTACGACCAGTGCAATATCTTTCTGGTGCGCAACGACGCTCCGGATTTCAAGTCGCCCGACGAGGCCATCAAATGGCTTTCGGGGAAAACGGTTGCGGTTCCGCAAGGCAGTTGCGCCGACCGCTTCGCCCGGGCGGTGTTCAAGCGCATGGATATCCAAACCGACCAATACCTCAATCAAAATATTGAATTGATCACCAGCGGTTTCCGGGCGGGCAAGATCGACGCCGCCGTTGTCTGGGAGCCGACGGCATCGCATCTCGTTCTGGACGGTCTGGCCCGCAAGGTCGCCACCGGTGCGTCGGTGAACGAACTGGACGGCGGCTACATGATCATGCCGCAGGCATTGATCGCGCAACGCCCCGATGTCGCCAAAGCATGGCTGCAAGCGGAGCTGGACGCGGAACTGTACTTCGGCGATTCCAAAAATGCGATGGACATCGCCGGCATGGCGTTGGCGCAGACAACCGGTTTCCCGGAAAAGGCGCTGTGGGCAGCGGCTTTCGGAACGAATCCGAAATCCAGCGGCGGCACCGATACCCGCCTGACACTGTCCTACGGATTTACCCCGGACGCGATGAAGCACCTTCAGGAGGCGGCCAAGTTCTTGCTCGAGATCAAAAGCATCAGTGCAGACTTGCGGCCTGACGCCGTCGTCCCGCAATTCGCCGACGATATTCTCAACGCGCGCGGTCTGACGGCGCCAGTCGGGGTCGTCAAGGCGCTTCCAGACTCGGCGTACACCGGCCCCTGACAGCTTTCATGATTGATCCGCTTTGGTCCGTGCGAATGTCCATGCATTCCCTGCCCACGCATCTCGTGCGCTGGCAGATAGTCAAAGTTCATGATGACAGAGACTAGCCCAGCGAGCGTTTTGACCAATCATGTAAATCGGGTCACGGCGGGCGATGCGTCGCATGGCGTCAGCGCGACGGCGGTCGCGCTGCATCGCTTCTCGCTTTGGGTCAGAAGTCCAAGACCTTATCTGATGCTGATCGGCTTCGCGGGATTTATCGGCTTCTGGTATCTCTCGGTTGAGGTGTGGAAGCTGCCGCGCTTCTCGGAAATGCCGGGACCGACCGAGGTTTTCCGCGAGTGGTTCAGTCGGGATCCGACCTATGGGACGTCGATCTTCACGCCTGAATACTACATGCACATTTGGGTCAGCACGCGCCGCATCACTATCGCCTTCTTTCTTGCAACCGTCATAGGCGTTCCGCTTGGACTTTTTCTCGGATGGTCCGAGCGATTCAAGCAATACGTTTTCCCGGTTTTTGAACTGCTGCGTCCAGTGCCGCCGCTGGCCTGGGTGCCGCTCGCCATCGTGATGTTCAAGGGATCGGAAACGCCGGTCATCTTCCTGACGTTCCTCGCGTCGTTCTACGCCACAGCGCTCAATACCATGCTTGGCGTCAAATCGATCGATGTGTCTTACATCCGGGCGGCGAATTGTCTTGGTGCGACGCGCTGGCAGGTCTTTCGCCACGTCATCGTTCCTGGCTCGATGCCGTTCATATTCACCGGACTGCAGATTTCCGTCGGCGTCGCCTGGTTCTCGCTGGTGGCCGGCGAGATGGTCTCCGGACAATACGGTCTCGGCTATCTGATCAATACGTCATATACAATGGTCCGCTATCCGACGATCATTATCGGCATGGTTACGCTCGGAATTGTCGGATACATCACCAGCGCCGGGGTTCGCCTTGTCGGCGATTATTTGATGCAATGGCGCACGCGGGAACTCGCGCTGGGAGGCGACAGGTGAGCGGCAGCGTGCAACCGCTGCCGGCGCGGGGCATTTCGCCGATGGCCGCGCAAGCCCGCACCGGCGGCGTTCGCATCAACGACGTCGTCAAAATCTACGGCGCCGGCGATGGCGGCGTTCTTGCCGTCGATCACTGCACCTTCGACGTTGAGCCCGGAAAGATCACCGTTGTCGTCGGCCCTTCCGGATGCGGCAAGACGACATTGCTCAACGCCATTGCCGGCTTCCACAGTATTTCGTCCGGCAGCATCCAGCCTTGACGACGAAATGCTGTGCGGACCCGGCAGGCTCAAGGCGCAACCCGGGCCCGATCGGATCGTCGTTTTTCAAAACGGTGCGCTATTTCCCTGGAAGACCAACATCGAAAACGTGACATTCGGTCCCCATCATGCAGGGCCGGATGTCGCGCGCCGAAGCTTATGAAAAGGCTCGCGACATGATGGCCGATGCGGGCCTCCGCGACATCGAACACAATTATCCCGGTGAGATTTCGTCCGGCGTGAGGCGTCGCGTCGAGATCGTTCGTGCACTGATGAACGATCCGAAGATATTGCTGCTCGACGAACCCTACCGAGCGCTCGATTCGCTGACGAAGTCGGTGATGCACGAGGCGCTGCTCGAAATTTTCTACAAGACTCACGTATCGATCTTTTTCATTACTCACGACCTCGAAGAGGCGATCTTCCTCGGCCATAGAGTTGTCATCATGACGACTCGGCCGTGCCGGCCGAAGAAAATTCTCGATATCGATATTCCGCATCCGCGCGATTACAGCGTGCTTACCACCAAGCGTTTCCGCGAATTCATGGATGAGACTGCCGCCGCCGTGCACGAAGAGGCGATCAAGGCTTTCGCCGCCGGCGAGAAGGAGCGCTGATCATGCCCGACGCGAAAGCCGTGAGCCTGAAGATCGCTTCCTTGGTTAAAGGCGATGATTTTTGGCGCGGCATCGTTGCCATCATCGGATTTCTGATTTTCTGGGAGGTAGGATCGCGATCGCACGCGTGGCTCGGGTTTGCGTTTCCCTGGGTATCGCAGGTTCCTCCGCCGTCCGCCGTCCTGGTGGAGCTGTTCAAACTCGTTCAAGAGTCGAGCTTTCTGGATGAGCGCGTTCTTGAGTACGCTGCGCGTCTTCGAAGGGTTTTTTGCCGCGATGCTGATCGGCATCCCGCTTGGCCTGGCGATGGCGGTAAGCCGGACATTCTACGGCATCACCTTTCCGGTATTCGAAGTCTTGCGGCCGATCCCGCCGCTTGCCTGGGTGCCGGCATCCATCATCTTCTGGCCCACCCAGGAGCTCTCGATCGCTTTCGTCACATTTCTGGGAGCGTTCTTCACGATCGTTATCAACGTGCTCGGCGGCGCGCAGGCGATCGACGTCCGCTATTTTCAGGCGGCGCGTTCAATGGGTTCCTCGACGTGGGATATCTTTCGCCGCATCATCCTGCCGGGCACCTTGCCCTCAATCGTGGTTGGGGCCACGGTCGGTGTCGGAATTACCTGGGCGGTGGTGGTGGCCGCCGAAATGATTTCCGGCGGCGGCAGCAGCGGCTCCGGCGGCGGGCTCGGCTTCTTTATATGGAATTCTTATGTCGGCGGTTCCTACACGCAAATCGTCGCCGGAATGATCAGCATCGGCATCGCCGGCTACCTGTCGAGTGCGGTGCTCCGCAAGGTAGGGCAGTGGATGACGCCGTGGCTTTCTGAGAGTTGAGCGACCACAGATATGAACATGCAGCAAATGTCCGCCATCTCATCGCTCGGGTCCAGGCCGCTCGGTTCGGCCGGCGGCGAGATTACGGTCAGCAATGTCAGCAAATCCTATGGCGCCGTCGACTTCGCCAAGCAGGTCGTGCAGAATTGCAGCTTCACCATCGAAAGCGGCAAACTCACCGTGATGATCGGGCCGTCGGGCTGCGGCAAAAGTACGCTGATCCGGCTGCTTGCCGGCTTCGAGCGTCCGACAAGCGGCGCCATCACGCTTGCTGGCGGCAAAGCGGTGACCGGTCCCGGCCTCGACCGGCTCGTCGTGTTCCAGGAAAGCGCGCTGTTTCCGTGGATGTCCACCTACGACAACGTCATGTTCGGGCCGCGCGCTCGTGGCGAGGATACGCCGGAAATGCACGCCTTTGCTGAAACGCTGCTGCAAAAGGTCGGCCTGGACGGCTTTCGCAAAAAGTATCCGTCGCAGCTTTCCGGCGGCATGCAGCGGCGTGCGGAGCTGGCCCGCTCGATGATCAACAAGCCGGATATTATGATTCTCGACGAGCCGTTCCGCGGCCTCGATGCGATGACAAAGAAGCTGATGCAGGAATACTACGCCAATCTTTACGAAGAATTCCGGCGCACCACGTTTTTCGTCACCACCGATATCGATGAGGCAATTTATCTGGCCGACCGAATCCTCATCATGACGAACATTCCCACGCAGGTGCGCGCTGTCATCGAAGTCGATCTGCCGCGGCCGCGCCACATAGACGACATTACCGAAAACGACGCGGCCAACGCGATCAAGATGAAGGCGCTTGGCCTCCTGCACGAGGAAGCAATGAAGTCGTTCGCGCGCGGCAGCAAGGCCGCGGCGGACTTCGTCGACGCTTATGCGAAACGCATGGTCAAGGAGTAGCCGAGGGGGCAACGGCGCCGGAGCGTCTGTTGTGGCTGGATGAAACATGACGGCAAATATCATTGACGGGAATGCGGTGGCCAGGAAAATTCGCGACGAATGTCGCGAGCGCATCAAACAAATTGTTGCTCACGGCGGAACGCCGCCTGGTCTTGCGGTCATAGTCGTCGGCTCGGATGACGCCTCAAAATTGTATGTGCGAAACAAGATCCGCGCATGCGCCGATGTCGGAATCACAGTCATTCCGCTTTGATTATCCGTTCGATGTCGAGCAGGACGTTGTAATCGACAGAATTGCTCACCTCAACGATGATCCGGCCGTTCACGGCATCCTGGTTCAGCTGCCGCTGCCGCCATCTTTCGATATGGCGCGCATCCTGCACGCCATTGCGGTCGACAAGGATGTTGACGGCTTCCATCTCTACAATGTCGGCGGACTCGTGTCTGGAGGCACGGTATTTCCGCCCTGTACGCCCTATGGGGTGCTGAAGCTGCTTGAACACGAGAATATTTCGCTCGAGGGCAAAAACGTCGTCGTTGTCGGCGCGAGCAATATCGTCGGCAAGCCGATGGCATTGATGTTGATGCAACGCGAAGCGACCGTGGCCATTTGTCACGCGAAAACCCGCGATTTGGCGCAGTTCACGTTGCTCGCCGACGTCCTGGTCGTCGCGGCGGGGCATCCGAATCTGATTTTGCCCCAGATGGTGCGCACCGGCGTCGTGGTCATTGACGTTGGCATCAATCGGCTCAGCGACGGCAGACTCGTCGGCGACGTCGATTTCGAAGGCGTGGCGGCGAAAGCGTCCTACATAACGCCGGTGCCAGGCGGCGTCGGTCCAATGACAGTCTCGATGCTGCTAATCAACACGGTTACGTCCTATGAGCGATGGCAGCATCACAAGTCGATTTCCATGTTCCGGGAATTCCCGGTGTCGCGCGCCGCTGGATAATTTTCTGCGATTAGCGCCGCGGCGAAAGCTGATTTTTTAATCAGGCCGAATGGCTTCGCGCTGCGTGGCGCGAAACCTTCTGTCACGTTTGATGTGCCACTCGCGACTCATGGCTTCATTGCGGGTTTTGCAACGTTCGGAATAGAGCAGAATCCATTTCCGCCCTCGAGTCGACTTGGCTCCTAAGCCGGAGTTGTGTTGCTGGAGTCGTCTCTTTATGTCAGTCGTCCAGCCGACATAGCTTCGACAATCATTTCTGCGTCGGCTTCCCAACACATAAACAAAAAAACGCTTTTCTTGTTTTGGCAACGGTCTAATCAGGACGAGACTCTTGCACGTCAGCCTTGGGCTCGTTCGCCAGAGTGATTTTCCGTCGGCCATTCGCGCGGGTATCAGGGAATGATGACTGCGGAGCTTCGCGCGATCGCTCGAACAGCGCGGCGCCCGCGTTGCCCCCCAGCGAAGTCAGATCGTCTTTCTCGCAGGTTGCGGCGATCGCCAATCCGATCGAAGCAAGATGGGCGCGGCGGTAGCAATAAACGGCGAGCAAAGCCCTTGCCGTTGGCGAGACGGTCGCAATGAGTTCGTTCAGCCCATGCGCGCTGGCGCGATACATCTCACCCAGCGTTTGATCGGCGACAGGACAGGGTTCCTCCTCAAGAACAGCGTGGTGTTCGGGCAGCATCGTGAGGTCTCCGAGTTGTTCTAACGGTGACCATCCAATGCGTCGCGTTAACGCGGCGTTAACCCAGCGAAGTCCGCCTTGGGCAAAAATAGGAAGTGGCGCCGCCGTGTCCTTAGGAGGGAGCCGACAATTAGTGAACGGGCGGACTCGCGGAAGGCGTGATGTCCGTCACCGGATTGCTCGGCCTTTGCGGCACGCTCGACGCGGCCGGCGCGACTGGGGTGACCGGCGACTTCTGGCCCGCTATCGATGTCGGAAGCGGCAGGCCGTGCGGGTAATAAGTCCAGAACACGAATATCGCCGCGAACAATATCGCCGCCAGCACGGCGGCGTGCCCTCGGCGGCCGAACGACAAGACGTTGGCTACGAAGGTCGCAACAAAGACGAACACCGCCAGCACCGCGACATAGAGCCAGTCCACCTGTGAAAGATCGATCGGCACGGGATGTCATCTCCCTCGGGCCATTGTTTGCGCGGTCTTGTGCCCCGGACTTTAGGCAACGATAGCACATCTCTAAACCGGGGTCTGTGACGATGTGTTGGCGCACGCCATGTCCGCGCGCACTGGACGGGTTGCCCGAACGCTTACCCCTTGCCAAGATCGGGACGGCGATTGGAAGCAATCTTTCTTCGGCAAATGTCTCTCCGGTGGATGCGGCCTGATCGTCGTTTTGAAAGGGGCGATGGCGATGGAACTCGGACTTGCAGGCAAGACGGCGCTCGTCACCGGCGGCAGCAAGGGGATAGGCCTTGAAACGGCGCGCGCGCTGGCGCGGGAGGGCGTGAAAGTCCTGATCTGCGCGCGCCGGGAAACGGCGCTTGCCGATGCGGCGGCCGACATCATGCGGACCACCCAGGCGAAGATCGAGACGCATCCGCTCGACGTGACCAAAGTCGAACAGATCGAAACAATTACGCGCATCGTGCGTGACAAGCTCGGCCACATCGACATTCTGGTCAACAATGCCGGCACCGGCACCTACAAACCTTTTCTCGACGTGACCGACGAGGAACTGGTCGACGGCATGGCGATCAATTTCTTCGCGCAATTTCGCATCTGTCAGCGCATCGTGCCGATGATGATCGCGCGGGGCGGCGGCCGCATCCTCAATGTCAGCGGCCAGACCGGGATCATGACACTAAACCCGCCGTTCCTGTCCTCCTGCACCGGGCCGGCGAAATCGGCCGAGATCCGGTTCTCCAAGGTGCTCGCCAACGAGCTTGCGCCGCACAACATCCGCGTCAACTGCGTGATCCCGGGCTTCATCAATACGCCGGAGCGCTTTGCCAAATGGGAACGCGAGCTTGCCAAGCGAAAACTCAGTGCCGAAGACGCCGCGCGCGAACGGGCGTCGTGGTCGAACAATCAGGGCATGCGCGATACGCGCTGGGGCACGCCCGAGGAAATCGCCAATCTCATCGTCTTCGCCGTCTCGGACGCGGCAAGCTACATCAACGGCGCCGAGCTCGTCGCCGATAATGCCATGGACAAATCCTAGCGCCGCATCTCAGGCTAACGTATGAACCGGAAAGTTTTAACGTTATCGATCGGCTTGTTTCTCGCCTGCACCATCGACGCGGCGGTGGGCCAGCCCGCGGGACCGCCCGCCGACTATGAGCTCAGTGCGGATGACACGGCCAAATCGCCCGACGGCGCGACCACGATCGAACAATATAAAAAGACCGCTGCGGACGGCGATCTGACATGGCAGTTTTGGGCTCGACGGAGCGACTTCCTGACCATGCTCAAGCCGGAGCAACCCGACTATTCGGCGGGTTTCAGGTTCACCAACAATTCGCAATGGGTCGTGCGCATGCAAAAGACCGGCTCAGGAGAGCAAAGCCTGTACTTATACAATTTGGGTCCGCAGGGTTTTGTTGCCGCGACCGCAAAGCCGCTCGACGACCTCGCCTGGGCCTATTTCAACAGCCTTCCCGTTTCCCGGAAAATCCCGAAACCGGATTTCCATATGGCGGCCGATCTGGTGAAGGGTGTTGACGACAATTACCACGCGATGGGCGAAAACTGGCCCGACAGCCGCTACATCGTCGTCTCGTTGTCAGGCAGCGTGTTGCCCACCGGTCAACACGGCCAGATCGATGCGCTCAACGACTGGCGCTGCCGTTACGACCTGCAAAGCGGCAAGTTCGACGTGCCGCCGGATTTTGCCGCGAACAACGTGAAGGCGATTGCGCCGCCGCCCGGCCATTAAGCCGCGCGCGCAACATTGGCAGTCCCGGCCTTCGCGTCCGCAAGGATCATGTCCGCGCCTTTTTCGCCGATCATGATCGTGGCCGCGTTGGTATTGCCGGAAACGACCGCCGGCATGATCGAGGCATCGACCACGCGCAGGCCTGAGAACCCGCGCACGCGCAGTCGCTCGTCGACCACCGCTTTCGGATCCGGGCCCATGCGGCAGGTGCCGACGGGATGATAGGTGGTCGAGCCGCGGCGGCGGATGAAATCGAGCAATTCGGCATCGTTGTCGCATTGCGCGCCCGGCTCGATCTCTTCGACGATATATTTCGCCATCGCGGGCGCCTGAAAGATGCGGCGCATGACGCTGACGCCCGCGGTGATCGTTTCGCAGTCTTTTTGTGTCGCCAGATAATTCGGATTGATGGCCGGCGCCTGCCGCGGATCGGCCGATTTGATGCGCACATAACCTCGGCTCTCCGGCCGCAGCAGCACGCAATTGCCGGTCACGCCCGGGAACGGGTGCAGGTCGCCGCCGATGGCTCCCGGCCGAGAACAGCGAAATCGAGCATTGCGAATCCGGCGTTGCCGAGGTGGGCAGCGCACGGACAAAAACCGCCGACGAGACCGCGGGCACGGCGAGGTAGCCGCGGCGCGTGAGAACGTAGTGCGCGCCGTAAGCAAGCTTGGTGGCCCAGTTGCGCGTCACATTGTTGACGGTGGTCGTCTCCTTGCAACGCAAAATGATGCGGCCGGAGAAATGGTCGTTGAGGTCGTTGCCGACGCCCGGCACATCCGCGACGATCGGAATTCCGTGCGACTGGAGAAGCGACGCCGGTCCGACGCCGGAGAGCTGCAAGAGCTGCGGCGAATTGAATGCGCCCGACGCGACGATCACCTCGACATTGGCGCTGGCGCTGCGTTGCTCGCTGCCGGCAAGATACTCGACGCCGGTTGCGCGACGGCCGTCGAAGACGATGCGGGTGGCAAGCGCATCCGAGACGACTTTCA
Source organism: uncultured Alphaproteobacteria bacterium (assembly GCA_963743395.1). Lineage (GTDB taxonomy): Bacteria > Pseudomonadota > Alphaproteobacteria > Rhizobiales > Xanthobacteraceae > BOG-931. Next base: position 205,977 of record CAVUPV010000003.1, on the reverse strand, counting down.
GGTTCGGCCGCCGGCGCGCCTGCTTGAGATAGCCCGCCGCGGTCGAGGAGCGGATGCCGTTGCGCATTGTCGTCTGGTAATAGCCCGCGCCTTCCTGCACCGCGCCGTTGAAATCGTCGTTGCGCGGATAGCCGCATTGCACCGCCGCCTCGACATAGGCGACGGCGAGCGGATGGCGGTCGCGCAGGTCGGAAACACCGAGCGGACCGCCGGTGCCATGGAATTCATCGGCGCCGCGTTCGTTGTGTTCCGCCTTGCGGAAATACGGCAGCACGTCGTCGAAGCTCCAGCCGGCATTGCCGAGCTGCCGCCAATGATTGAAGTCCTCCGCTTGTCCGCGGATATAGATCAGGCCGTTGATCGAGCTCGAGCCGCCGAGAACCTTGCCGCGCGGCGCGATGACCTCGCGGTTGTGGCAACCAGGTTGCGGCTCGGTCGCGTAGCACCAGTTGTAACGGCTGTCGGTGAACAGCCTGCCAAAGCCGAGCGGAATGTGAAGCCACGGGATGCCAGTTGTTGGGACCCGCCTCCAGCAGCAGCACGCGATGCCGACCCGACGCGGTCAGCCGATTGGCCAGAACGCACCCGGCGCTGCCGGCACCCACGATGATGAAGTCGAACGTCTCTGAATTCGGCATGCGTTTTCCTCAGTTGATGCGGTCTCTGGAGGACCGCTTCCTCGTCACACGAATGTCAAAGCAAGAAGCATCACCCTTTGCCAACCATCAAGCCGGAGCTATAGTACGTCGTAAGAGTACGAAAAACTCGAGCAAGCTTTGGGAGTGAACCAAGACCTTAGGGAGGATATCAAAATGTCGATCACTCGTCGTCAAGCGCTGGCGTCGGCAGGCGCGGCCGCTGTCGCGGCCGGTTTAGCCAAGCCGGCGATCGCCACAAACGACCCGATCCGCATCGGCTATCTGCCGGCGCTCACCGGTCCCTCGTCGTCCACCGGCGTCGGCATCAGCCGCGGCACCCAATTGGCGGTGCAGGAGATCAACGCCGCCGGCGGCATCAATGGCCGGCAGCTGGAATTGGTCGTCCGCGATACCCAGAGCGATCCGACCAAAGCGGTCAACGCCTCCGCCGAGCTGACCAACCAGGAGAAGGTCCAGGTCGTATTCGGGCCGCTCAATTCCGGCGAGTCGCTCGCGGTCGTGCCGCTGCTCGCGCGCTCGAATACGCTGCAAATGCATCCGTGCTGGGTCGACAGCCTGGTCGACACGCAGAAATATCCGATGTGCTTCCGCAACGCGCCGACCAACCAGCAGATCGGCGGCGCCGCGAACCGTTACGTGGTCGAAGTGCTCAATCACAAGAAGGTCGCGGTGATCAGCGACACCACCGGCTATGGCACCGCTTCCGTCAACGCCTACGTGCCGATGCTCAAGGCCAAAGGCGCCGACGTGGTCTATCAGGGCAACGTCGATGCCGCCAATCCGGATCTCAAGCCCGAGCTGTTGCGCATGCAATCGGCGGGCGCGGAAGCGATCATGCCGTGGAGCGTGAATGCCGGCTTCCTGTCCCGCATCATCAACACGCGCGGCGATATGGGCTGGGACGTGCCGATCGTCGGCCAGACCACGCTCGGCTCCGGCCAGACCAAAGCCTTGCTGGAAAAACCCGAATACTGGGCGAAGGTCTATCCGAACAATTTCCGCAACGTTTGCTACATGCCGAGCGGCAAACTTCCGGATCGCACCGGCGCCTTCCTCGACCGTCTCAAGAGCGCCAATGTCGACATGGGCGATACGCTCTTGTGGTGGATCGCGCTCGGCTATGACAGCCCGCGGCTGATCGCCGAAGCGATGAAGGCCGTCGGCCCGGAGCCGGACAAGGTCCTCGGCTATCTCAACCAGCTCAAGAATTTCCCCGGCGTCTACGGCGACATCTCCTTCACGCCCGACCAGCACAACGGTTATCCGGACACTGAAGTGGTGATGGTCGAGGCCAATTCGCTCAAGGACGGCGCCTTCAACCTGGCGCCGGGCTACAGCGCCTGAGCCGATGGTCGTATCGATCGTCTTGTCCGGGGTGGCGATCGGCTGCATCTACGCACTGATCGGCATCACCTATAACGTGATGTTCTCGGCGTCGCGCGTGTTCAGCTTCACCGCTGGCACGCTCGGCATGCTCGGCGGCGTGCTGGGCTCGCTGTTCATCGCGCGTATGGGCCTGCCGGTCGCCGTAGGCCTTCTCCTGGCGCTGGCAGGCGGCGCGATCCTCGGCATCGTCACCGAGATCGTCGCCGTGCGGCCGGTGCTCAAGAGCCTCGACCAGCATCTCTACGTGCTCTCGACGCTGGCGCTGGCGCTGATCGTCCAGCAGTTCACCGCGATCGAGTGGGGCACCGACGCGCGGCCGTTTCCGCGGCTGTTGGATTTCGCCCGCAGCACTTTCGATCAGCAATTCTGGTTGCCGATGCTCGCTTGCGTGGTCGTGATCGTCGGCCTCGAACTGCTTTATCGCCACACGCTGGTCGGTCACGCCTTCCTGGCGATCGCCGAGGACAATTTCGCCGCGCGCGCGCTCGGTTTGCCGGAAAGAAGCTTGCGCATGGCAAGCTACGCGCTCGCCGGCGTCATCGGCGCGCTCGCGGGCTTTGCCGGCGGCGAGATGCTGTTGGCTTTCTTCGGCAATGCGCCGATGCTGACTTTCTACGGTTTCGTGCCGGTCGCCCTGGGCGGCATGGGCAACAACCGCGGTGCCGTGATCGCGGGCCTCCTGCTCGGCCTGTTTCAGCAAACCGCCAACTTTCTCGTCGGCGGCATCTTCGCCTCGGTGGCGGTCTTTACCGTGTTCATCCTCGTGCTCTTGGCGCGCCCCGAGGGGCTTGCCGGTGCGGCTTTGCCACGCCGGGTTTGATGGAAACGCCGGCGGTCCAATTGCTCCCGAGCCGCGCCAATGCGCTCGGCTCGGCAAGCACGATCGGCGCGGCTCTGCCTTTCCTTGTGCTGCTGGTTTTCGGCCTCACGCTGCCGCTGTTCGGCGGCGGCTATTGGGGCGTGATCGCGACCCGCGCTTGCGTCTATTGGGTGCTGGTCTCCGGCCTCAACCTGGTCGTCGGCTTCGCGGGTCAGATAGCTATTGGCTGGGTGGCGTTGCTGACGCTTGGCGCCTACACAACCAGCGTGCTCGTGGCCGGCAACGTGACGCCGGAATTGTCGCCCTGTCTGGCGCTGGCGATTGCGGCCGTGGTCGGCGCCATTTTCGGCTTGATCGTCGGCCTGCCGGCGCTGCGGCTGCGCACCTTCTATTTCGCCATCACGACGCTTGGCTTTGCCACCATCGTCACCCAGGTAGCGCTGGCCTGGCAGAGCGTTACCGGCGGCGGGGTGGGCGTTGCCGGACCGATTTTTCCGAAACCCTTTGCCTCGCCGTGGGGCTTTTATTATTTCTGCTTCGGCCTGGCGGCGATCTGCACCTGGATGACGGCCAATGTCGCGGCCAGTCGCTTCGGCCGCGCGCTCACCGCGATCCGCGACGCGGAGGTCGCTGCGGAAGCCAGCGGCATTTCCAAGCCCGCTTTGTTGACGGCCGTGTTCTTGTTCAGTGGCGCCGTTGCCGCGGTGGCCGGCGGCCTGTTCGCCACGTTGCAATCCTACATCACGCCGGACGCATTTACGCTCGATTTGTCGATCCTGTTCTTCATCGCCATCCTGATCGGCGGGCGCGGTTCCATTCTTGGCCCGCTGCTCGGCACCATTCTTTTGACGGTGCTGCCGGAATTTGCCGCGCCATTGGTCGCATGGTCGACATTTCTCTATGCGGTGCTGCTGCTCGTTATCGTGCTAGCGATCCCGGGCGGAATTGCCGACATCCTGGATTTCAAGAACCGCCGGCCGCTCGAGAGCGACCGCGCGATCGTGCCGCGGCCCGACCTCCTCGTACCGCTGCTCGGCACGCCGCCCGATGCCGGCGTCTTGAGGCTGGAACAAGTGGCGCTGAGCTTCGGCGGGGTGCAGGCGATCGGCGGTCTCGATCTCGAAATCCGGCCGGCTCAAGTGCATGGACTGATCGGCCCCAACGGCAGCGGCAAGACCACGACGCTCAACGTCATCTCCGGTTACTACGCGCAACAGCGCGGCGCGGTGCGGTTGAACGGCGTCGCGCTGCCGGTCCTGGCGCGCCACCGCCGCGCGCAGATGCGGATTGCGCGCACCTTCCAGACCCCGCGCATTGTCGGTGCCGCGTCGGTGCTGGAAAACGTGATGATCGGCGGCACCATCGACGGCGAGGGCACTTTCGTCGAATCGTTGCTGTCGCTGCCGCGCCATCGGCGCGACGAGGTCATGCTGCGCGACACCGCCATGCTGGCCTTGGCTGCCGTCGGCTTGGAACGGCTCGCCGCGGTGCGCGCCGACCGGCTGCAACACAGCGAATTGCGCTTCACCGAGATCGCGCGTGCGCTGATGCTGCGTCCGGCATTCCTTTTGCTCGACGAGCCGGCGGCCGGACTCTCGGCCGACGAGATCGGGCGGCTCGGCGCGCTCGTGCTAGCGATCGCCCGTACCGGCACCGGCGTGCTCTTGGTGGAGCATCATGCCGATCTGATCTTCAATATCTGCCACCATGTCACCGTGCTCAATCTTGGCAAGATGCTGGCGGCCGGAACGCCGGCCGAAATCCGTTCGCATCGGGAGGTGGTCAATGCCTATCTCGGCGGCTGAACCGCTGCTCGATATCGCCGGACTTTCGTCCGGCTACGGCAAGATCGGCGTGTTGCGCGGCATCGACCTGACGGTGGGCGCGGGCGAGGTGGTGGCGCTGCTCGGCCCCAACGGCGCCGGCAAAACCACTTTATTGCGCGCGGTGTCGGGACTGCTGCCGTGGTCGGGAAGCGTGCGTTTCGCCGGTCGCGATCTCGCCGGTCTAAGCCCGCGCGATACCGTGAAGGCCGGCCTGGCGCATGTCATCGAGGGACACCGTGTGTTCACGCAACTTGCGGTACTCGATAACCTCTTGCTGGCGGCCTATGACCTGCCGCGCGGCGAACGCGCCGCGCGCGTCGAGGAGGCGCTCGGACTCTTTCCCGAAATCGCCGCCAAGCGCCACGAACGCGCGGCGGCGCTGTCCGGCGGCCAGCAGCAGATCCTGGCGGTGGCGCAGGGTTTGGTTCGGCGGCCGCGATTGCTGATGCTGGACGAGCCTTCCGCCGGCCTGTCGCCGGTCTTGGTGGATCGCGTGCTGGTGGTGGTGCGGCGGCTGCGCGAAGCCGGCACCGCGGTGTTGCTGGTCGAGCAGTTGATCGAGAAAGCGCTGGCGCTCGCCGATCGCGTCTACGCGCTCGCGCGCGGCTCGATCGTGCTGGAAGCGGCAACCGGCGAGGCCGATCTGCCGCACCGGCTGGAGCACGCTTATTTGGCAACCGCCAGTCGTCACACCTGACGCGGGCCGGCAGAATCGAATGTATAATGACCCTCCATTATAAAGCCGCCGTGCTGCATCGCGCCCGCACACCGCTCGTGATCGAGCAGGTGGAAGCCGCGCCGCTTGGGCCGTCCGATGTGCTCGTGCGGATTGGCGCGGCCGGGCTTTGTCACACCGATCTTGAAGTGATCGATGGCTCGCTTCGCTATCCGATGCCGATTGCGCTCGGCCACGAGGCCGCGGGCGTGATCGAGGACGTCGGTTCCGGCGTTGCGCCATCGCGCAGAGGCGAAAGCGTCATCTTGTCCTGGAATCCTCATTGCGGGCATTGCTTCTATTGCGATCGCGATCTTCCGATCTTGTGTGAAGAGTACCTCGCCAGAGGTCCGCAGGCGGTGCAGTTCGACGGCCGGAGCAAAGCGCGTCTGCAAAGCGGCGAGGAGCTCAGGCATCTCATGTTCCTGGGCGCCTTCGGGGAATATTGCGTCGTCCAGGATCAGCAGGCCATCGCTGTCCCGAAAGACATTCCTGCCGATCGTGCTTGTCTGGTCGGCTGTGGCGTGACGACGGGCGTCGGCGCCGCGCTCAATGTCGCGCGTATCGGGCGTGCCGATGCCATTATGGTAGTCGGCTGCGGCGCGGTCGGATTGGCCGCCGTGCAAGGCGCCCGCTTGGCGGGCGCGAAAACCATCATCGCCGTCGACATCGACGACGCCAAACTCGAACTGGCCGGCAAAATGGGAGCGACCTCCGGAATCAATTCGCGCAACCAGGACGCAGTCGCGCTGAGCAAGAAGCAGACGGGCGGCCGCGGCGTGGACTGCGTGATCGAGGCGGCCGGCAGCGCACTCGCTTTTCAGTTGACATTGGAAGCGGTGCGGCCGGGCGGTGAAGTGGTGTGGCTCGGCAAGATCGACGTCGAAAAAGAAGTGTCATTCCGCTGGGGCTCTTTGATGCAGGAAAAGCGCATCCGGCGATCCAGTTACGGCAATGCACGGCCGGCGCGCGATTTTCCGATGTTGGTCCGCGCTTACTTGAACGGCGATCTGATGCTCGACGAACTGATCACTCAGCGCATCGGCCTCGACAAGATCAACGACGGATTCGCGGCGTTGCGCGAAGGCAGGTCAATTCGCAGCGTGATCGTTTTTTGACGCAACATCTGTGACGTCAGGGCAGCTATGCCGATCGCCGCCTCATTGCGCCAGCAGACTGGCTCCCCATCTTTAAAGACGCTGCCGAGATGTTGCTTCGCAACGCGAACGCATGTTCGCTTTAGTGCGCCGGAGTAGCCGACATGATCGCCTACCGAAAACCAAAAGTGCATCAAGAAGATAGCGTCCGCGACAAGCGCAAACGGTTGGAAAACGCGCTCGATGAAGCCCTCAAGAACACCTTTCCGGCATCCGATCCGGTTTCAATCGAGCAACCGGCGGGACGCGACCTTTTTCGTTCCGAGCCCCTGATAGAAGACGGCGATGACAACCGCCGCGTTTTGGAGGACAATCAGTGATCGGCGCGCATCCAGCGCAAGAATGTACAAATTGGCATGGAGCAATCCAATTTCCATACTTGCCGCCGTGTCATACTGACGATCGGTAACGGTGGTCACTAATTGCGGATCCGATGGCGCCGCAAGGACGAGATCGCGATGGCGACACTCAAGATCAACGGCGAAGACAAGACTTTCGACGTCCCCGACGACATGCCGCTGCTGTGGGTGCTGCGCGATGTCCTGGGGATGACCGGCACGAAATTCGGCTGCGGCATCGCGCAATGCGGCGCCTGCACGGTGCATATCGACGGCAACCCGGTGCGCTCCTGCCTGCTGGCGGTCGGCTCGATCGGCAATCGCGCCGTCACCACGATCGAAGGCATCGGCGCCACGCCGGCGGGCGCGAAAGTGCAAAAAGCCTGGCTCGATCTGGAAGTGATCCAGTGCGGCTATTGCCAGTCCGGGCAGATCATGTCGGCGGCGGCGCTGCTCGCCAATAACCCGCATCCCGACGATGCCGATATCGACGCGGCGATGGCGGGAAATATCTGCCGCTGCGGCACCTATGTGCGCATCCGCGAGGCGATCAAGCACGCCGCGGACGAGGCCTAGGAGGCGGCGATGCGCGCGCTTGCAAAAATCCGCATCTCGCCTCCCTCGCGCCGCGCCGTGATCAAAGGCGGCCTGGCCGGCGGTTTCGTGCTCGCTTTTCATCTTCCGCTGCGCGCGGCGCCCGTCAACGAGCCGGAGCAGCCGCCGACAGTCCGGCCGGCCAGTTTGCGCCCAATGCCTTCATCCGCATCGATCATGCCGGCAAGACGACACTCGTCATGCCGCAGGTGGAGATGGGGCAGGGCGTCTATACCGCGGTGGCGATGATCCTCGCCGACGAGCTCGACGCCGATTACGCGCAGGTCGTGTCTCGAGCACGCGCCGCCCAACGACAAGCTCTACGGCAATCCGATTTTTGGCATCCAGGCCACGGGCAATTCCAATTCGATCCGCGCGTTCTGGAAGCCGTTGCGCAGCGCCGGCGCGGCGGCGCGGACGATGCTGGTCCAGGCCGCGGCGGCGCAATGGCAGGTCGATCCGGCAAGCTGCACCGCCGCTAACGGCAAGGTCATGCACGCGGCGAGCGGGCGCACGCTCGCTTACGGCGATCTGGTCGATGCGGCCGGCGCTATTCCGGTGCCGGCAAATCCGCCGCTGAAGGACCCAAAAGACTTCACGCTGATCGGCAAGCCGCTCAAGCGCTTCGACACGCCGGGACAAGACCGACGGCAAGGTCATTTACGGCATCGACGCAATGGTGCCGGGAATGAAATTCGCGACGCTTGCCCAGTGCCCGGTATTCGGCGGCAAAGTCGGGCATGTCGATGATAGCGCGGCCAAGACCATTCCCGGCGTTCGACAAATTGTCGTGCTCGACGATCTGGTTGCGGTCGTCGGCGATCATTTTTGGGCCGCCAAGAAAGGTCTCGACGCGCTTGTCGTCACCTGGAACGAAGGACCGAACGCGCAGGTCAATTCGAGCGATATCTGGGAGAATTTGCGTACCGTCAGCCAGCAGGACGGCGCCGTCGCGAAATCCGTCGGCGACGTCGCCACAGGCTTGACGCAGGGCGACAGGCTCGACGGCGAATACGAGCTGCCGTTCCTGGCACATACGACGATGGAGCCGATGAACTGCACCGTTTCGCTCACGCCGGGCGCCTGCGAAATATGGACTGGCACGCAGGTCATGACGCGCGTGCAGGCAGCTGCGGCGACGGCCGCGGGTCTTCCTGTCGACAAGGTGACCGTGCATAACCACCTGATCGGTGGCGGTTTCGGCCGCAGGCTTGAATCCGACATGGTGGCGAGCGCCGTGCGCATCGCACAGCATGTCGATGGTCCGGTGAAGGTGGTCTGGACGCGCGAAGAAGACGTCCAGCACGACGTCTATCGCCCGGCCTATCGCGACATCATTTCCGCGAGTTTGTCGGCGGGAAAGATCGTCGCCTGGAAATATCGTGTGGCCGGTTCGTCGATCATGGCGCGCTGGTTTCCCGCCGGTTTTGCGAACGGCGTCGATATCGACGCGGTCGATAGCGCCGTCGACATGCCCTACGACATTCCCAACCGCCAGGTCGAATATGTGCGCGCCGAACCGCCCGCCGTGCCGACCGGATTCTGGCGCGGTGTCGGGCCGAACAACAACGTGTTCGCCACCGAATGCTTCATGGACGAATTGGCGCGCAAGGCGGGCATGGATCCGATCGCGTTCCGCCGCGGCATGCTGGGCAATAATCCGCGCCTGCAAGCCGCGCTCGACCTGGTGGCGGAAAAATCCGATTGGGGAAAGCCGTTGCCGCCGCGGACCGGGCGCGGCGTGTGCGTGCAGCCGTCGTTCGCCAGCTTCATCGCCACCGTGGTCGAAGCCGAAGTCGACGACAACGGCGAAGTGCATCTGCGCCGGGTCACCTCGGCGGTCGACACCGGCATCGCGGTCAATCCCGACACCATCGCCGCGCAGCTGCAAGGCGGGCTGATCTTCGGCCTCACCGCCGCGCTGTACGGCGAGATCACCATCGACAAGGGCCGCGTGCAGCAATCCAACTTCAACGACTACCGCATGCTGCGCATCGACCAGGTGCCGAACATCGACGTGCATGTCATCAAGAGCGGCGAGGATCCGGGCGGCATCGGCGAAACCGGCTGCACCGCCGGTCCGCCGGCGCTGCGCAACGCGATCTATGCGGCGACCGGCGTCGCGTTGCGCCGCCTGCCGATCGACCGCGCCGCGATTGCGGTCAAGGCGTGAATGTCATGCGCGCACGCGGCATACTCGCAGTCATTGTCATCGTCCTGATTGCTCTGGCTGTAATCGGCTGGCGAACATTCAATCCGGGGCCGATGGCGTTCGCCGGCGGCTCGACGGTCGCGCTGGCGGATTATCACGACGCCGATCCGACCGGCGTTCCCGCAGCGCTTGCCAATGCCGACCCGGTGAAGCGCGGCGAATATCTCGCACGCGCCGCCGATTGCCTGGTTTGCCACACCGCGCCCGGCGGCGCGCAATATGCCGGCGGGCTGGCGTTTCCGCTGCCGTTCGGCACGCTCTATTCCACCAACATCACGTCCGACAAGGACACCGGCATCGGCAATTACAGCGATCAGGATTTTCTCAACGCGGTGCAGCGCGGCATACGGCGGGATGGCGCGCGGCTTTATCCGGCCATGCCGTACGCGTCTTACACTTACATGACCGACGCGGACGCGCTGGCGATCAAGGCCTATCTGTTCAGCCTGCCCGCGGTGCATGCCGACAATCCCGCCGACACGCTGACATTCCCGTTCAATCAGCGCTGGTCGATGGTGTTCTGGTCGCTGCTGTTCAACGCCGATACGCGCTTCACGCCCAACACGGCGCAGAGCGCCGCATGGAACCGCGGCGCCTATCTCGCCGAGGCGCTGGCGCATTGCGGCGAATGTCATACGCCGCGCAATCTCGCCTTCGCGCTCGACAACCGCAAGAAATTCGCCGGCGCGGTGGCGGCCGGCTGGAAGGCCTTCAACATCACGTCCGACAAAGATACCGGCATCGGCGGCTGGAGCGACGACGAAGTGTTCGCCTATCTCGCGAACGGTCACGCGCAGGGCCGCGGCACGGCGGCGGGGCCGATGGGCGAAGCCGTCGACCAGAGTTTCAGCCAGCTGGCGCCGGCCGACATCCACGCGCTGGTCGGTTACGTGCGCAGCGTGCCGGCGGTGACGTCGTCGGAGCCGGCAACGATTGCGCCGCCGGCGCCCGCTTCGCCCAAGGAAGGCGGCGCGACGGCGGACGCGACCGGCAAGAGAGTGTTTGAGCAGGCCTGTGTCAGTTGCCACAACTGGACGGGGGTGAGCGCCATCTCGCCCTTCGCCACCATTGCCGGCGCCCGCGCGGTGAACGATCCGACCGCGACGAATGTCGCCCAGATCGTGATTTCCGGCACCGCGCGGCACACGCCGGACGGCATCATCTCGATGCCGACCTTCGGCGGCGCCTATTCCGACGCTGAAATCGCCGCCGTCGCCAATTACGTCACCACGCGTTTCGGCAGCGCGCCGTCCAATCTCACCGATAAGGACGTGGCGGACCTCCGCAACCAGACATCGCGTTAGTGCGTGGCCCGGAAATGTGTAAGGCGGTTTTCGCCGCCCTTAATGCTCCAGCAAAGCGACCGTGCCGAGACCGCCGTCCGAACAGATGCTGACGATGGCGCGGCTTCCCTGCGGCAGTGCGGCAAGCTCCTTGACCGCCTGACTTAAGATGCGCGCGCCGGTGGCCGCGAACGGATGTCCGAGCGCGACGCTGCCGCCGTTCGGATTCATGCGTTCGCGCGGGAAGCGTCCGAAGGTATTTTCGACGCCGGCTTTGCGGCGGACGAAATCCTTATCCTGCAGCCCCTTGATGTGGCAGAGCACCTGCGCTGAAAATGCTTCGTGAATTTCCCACAGCGCGATGTCCTCGTAGTTCAAGCCGTGCCGCGCCAACAAGCGGGGAATGGCGGAAACCGGCGCCATCAGAAGACCCTCGGTGAAGATATCGACGGCCGCCATTTCGAAATCCACCAGGCGCACCCGCGGCAGCGCGGCCGGCAGCCGTTGCATACCGGCATCGGTGCCGACCCAGATCGCGGCGGCGCCATCCGTCAGTGGCGAGCTATTGCCGGCCGTGAGCGTGCCTCGGCCGCTGGTGCGATCGAACACCGGCTTCAACTTGGCGAGCTTTTCCAGCGAGGTGTCGCGGCGCGGAAAGTGGTCTTTGTCGACGCCGTCGACCGCAATGATCAAATCGGCGAAGAAACCGCGCGCTTGCGCTGCCACGGCGCGTTGATGACCTTCGAGCGCCAGCTCGTCCTGCTCCTGCCGCCCGATATTCCAGTCCTTCGCCATATCCTCGGTATGTTCGCCCATGCTGCGGCCGGTGACGCGGTTCTTCACTTCGGGCACACGAAGCCGGATGTCGTGCAGACGCAGTGTGCGCAGGAGCTCGATACGTTGCCTGACGCTGCGGGCCTGAAAGACGCGCCGCAGCCAAACCGAGAGATTCTCCGTCAGGCCGATCTGGGCGCGGCTCATGCTCTCGACGCCGCCGACCAGCGCCAGCGCCGCCCGCTTTTCGCCGAGCATCCCGGCCGCTTCGAACACGCCGACCATGCTGGTGCTGCATTGCATGATGGTCGTAAACGTTGGCACATGCGGATCGAGCTTGCTTTCCAGCCAGACTTCGCGCGCCAGGTTGTTATAGGCGAGATTGAGCACCACCGATCCCCACACCCCGAAATCGATGGTGCCGGTCGCCTGCGCCGCCATCGCCAGCACGACGGGGACCGATAGCGTGAGCGAATCGCGTTTGGCGAAGGGGCCGTCCACGGCGACGAACGGGGTGCGCACACCGGACGCCAGCCAAACCGCCTGATCGTTTGTCATTGTGGCCTCGCTGTCGCCGGTCACGATGCCGATAAATCATTGTATTGTGAAGACGCGTTGCGGCGGGTCCGCGGGGAGGGGTATCGCGTGACATCTTATGTGCTCGCGATCGATCAGGGCACGACATCGACGCGGGCCTTGCTGTTTCGCGCCGATACGTCGGTTGCCGCGCTCGCGCAACGGGAATTCCCGCAGCATTTCCCGGCCGATGCCGAGGTCGAGCACGAGCCCGAGGATTTGTGGACGACGACCGTGGAAACCTGCCGCGGCGCGATGCGCGAGGCTGGGGTGACCGCGCGGGATATCGTCGCCATCGGCATTACCAATCAGCGCGAGACGACGCTGTTGTGGGATCGCGCGACCGGCCGTCCGGTGCATCGCGCCATTGTCTGGCAGGACCGCCGCACCGCCGATCTGTGCGCGAGCCTCAAGGCTGCCGGTCATGAGCCGGCCGTCGCGGCCAAGACCGGGCTTTTGCTCGATCCGTATTTTTCCGGCACCAAGCTGGCGTGGCTGTTGGCGAGCGGCGCCGGCGTGCGGGACCGGGCCAAGCGCGGCGAACTCGCTTTCGGCACCGTCGACACCTATCTGCTGTGGCGGCTCACCGGCGGGAAAGTCCACGCCACCGATGCGACCAACGCTTCGCGCACGCTCCTGTTCGACATCCACCAAGGCCGTTGGGACGACGGGCTGCTCAAGCTTCTCGGCGTGCCGAGGGCGGTTCTGCCGGAAGTGCGCGACTGCTCCACCGCGTTCGGCATGACGGATCCCGAACTGCTCGGCGGTTCGATTCCAATTTGCGGCATCGCCGGCGATCAGCACGCCGCGCTGATTGGGCAGGCGTGTTTCACGCCGGGAATGGTCAAGTCGACATACGGGACGGGTTGTTTTGCGCTCCTTCACACCGGCGACACGCCGGTGCCGTCGAAACACAAGCTTCTCACCACCGTCGCCTACCAGCTCGACGGCAAGCGCAGTTACGCGCTCGAGGGCTCGATCTTTGTGGCCGGCGCGGCGGTGCAATGGCTGCGCGACGGTTTGCACATCGTGAAAACCGCAGGCGAAACCGACGAACTCGCGCCGAAGGCTGATCCCACCCAAGAGGTCATTCTGGTTCCGGCTTTTGTCGGCCTCGGCGCGCCGTACTGGCGGCCCGATGCGCGCGGCGCACTGTTTGGCCTGACTCGCGCGACCGGCCCGCGCGAGCTCGCACAGGCCGCGCTCGAAAGCGTATGCTTCCAATCCGCCGATCTCCTCGCCGCGATGAAAGCCGATTGGCCGGAGGCCGAAACCGCGCTCAAAACTTTGCGGGTCGACGGCGGCATGGCGAATTCCGATTGGACGATGCAACGGCTCGCCGATCTGCTCGGCAATATCGTCGACCGGCCGCAAATCAAGGAGACCACGGCGCTTGGCGCGGCTTATCTCGCCGGTTTGCACGCCGGCTTTTTTCCCGAGCCGGATCGCTTTGCGCAACACTGGCGGCTGGAGCGGCGGTTCTCGCCGCAGATGGATGTCGCCACCCGCGCGCGAAAACTTGCCGGATGGAGTTCTGCGGTGCGCCGCCTGCTCGGGTGAAGACAATTCGCGCGAATCAGATGCGCGAATCTCAGCCACGCTTTCCGGCCCGCAAGTCCTTGCACCGCAACACAAAGCTTTCCAGGAACCTGCTTCGCTCCACAAGCGTTATTGCGTGCCGGTGGGCGGCCGGACTCCAGTTCGGGACATGATGAAATGTGCGGCATTTGCGGCGAGGTGACATTTGACGGCAACATTGCGGGCAGCTCGCTGGCCGCGATGACCCGGCAAATGCAGCCGCGCGGTCCGGACGCGGGCGGCACATTTTCGCAGAATCGTGTCGCCTTCGGCCACCGCCGCCTCGCCATCATCGATCTAGCCGCCGCATCGCAACAGCCGATGATCGATCCCGAGCTCGGCCTGGCGATCGTCTTCAACGGCTGCATCTACAATTTTCGCGAGTTGCGCGCCGAGTTGACGGCAAAAGGCTACCGATTCTTCTCGCAGGGCGACACTGAAGTCATCCTCAAGGCCTATGCGGAGTGGGGCTCTCGCTGTGTCGAGCGCTTCAACGGCATGTTCGCGTTCGCGATCTGGGAGCGCAATTCCGGCCGGGTCGTGCTGGCGCGCGACCGGCTCGGCATCAAGCCGCTCTACTATGCCGAGCAGCCGGGCCGCTTCCGCTTTGCTTCGACACTGCCTGCGTTGATGGCCGCAGGCGGCGTCGATACCGCGATCGATCCTGCCGCGCTGCACCATTACATGAGCTGGCACGCGGTGGTGCCGGCGCCGATGACGATCATCAAGGGCGTGCGCAAGCTTGCCCCGGCCACGATCTGCACGATCGAGCCCGACGGCCAGCGCCGCGAGGAAGTTTTTTGGCAGCTTGACGTCGGCCCGCGCGCCGAGGATCGCCGCCTCACCGAAGCGGATTGGCGCGAGGCGATCCGTGTCGCCCTCGGCAAAGCGGTCGAACGCCGCCGCGTCGCCGACGTGCCGGTCGGGGTTCTGCTTTCGGGCGGCCTCGACAGCTCGGTTCTGGTCGCGCTCCTTGCTGCGCAAGGCCAACAGGACCTAAAAACATTTTCCGTCGGTTTCGAGAAAATCGGCGACGTCGAAGGCGACGAGTTTCGTTATTCCGACCTGATCGCGAAAACTTTCGCCACCGATCACCACCGCATCAAAGTGGATTCGTCGCGCGCCATCGATGCGCTGCCGGGAATGGTCGCGGCGATGTCGGAGCCGATGATGAGCCACGACGCCATCGGTTTTTACATGCTGTCGCAGGAAGTTTCGAAATACGTCAAAGTGGCGCAGAGCGGCCAGGGCGCCGATGAAGTTTTCGGCGGCTACCATTGGTATCCGGTGCTGATGCGCTCGAACGACGCGGCCGCAGATTACGCGCGCGTCTATTTCGACCGCGATCATGCCGAAATGGGAGAGGCGCTGGCGCCGGCGCTGATGAACGGCGATTACAGCCGCGATTTTGTCGAAGATTTCTTCCGCCAGTGCCATAGCGCGACGCCGATTGACCAGGCGTTGCAACTCGACGCCCAGATCATGATGGTCGACGATCCGGTCAAGCGGGTCGACAATATGGCGATGGCGTCGGGCCTCGAAACCCGTGTGCCTTTCCTCGATCACGAGCTGGTGGAACTGGCGGCGCGCATCCCGGCCACGCTGAAGGTGCGGGACGGCGGCAAATACATTCTCAAGGAAGCGTCGCGCGGCATCGTTCCCGACGCGGTGATCGATCGGCCCAAAGGCTATTTCCCGGTGCCGGCGCTCAAATATCTGCGTGGGGCATTCTTCGATTTCGTCCGCGACGTTCTTGAGGCGCCGCAGGCGCGGCAACGAGGACTGTTCAGCCGAGCCTATATCGATCGGCTCTTGGCAAATCCGGAAGGCGAATTGACGCCGAAGGGACACTCAAAGCTTTGGCAGGTCGCGCTGCTGGAATGCTGGCTGCAGACTCAGGGAGTTTGACGGCATGGAATTCAGATTCGATCCGCGACAACACCGGCTGCGCATCCGGACCATGGTGCCGGAAGGTGAGCATGCGCGCACTTTCGTGGCTGACGACAAGTTCCAGTTCGGCATCGAGGAGGAATACTTCCTGTCCGACGCGACGACATTGCAGACGCCGGCGGAGACGCCGGACGAATTATTCGAGGCCGCCGACTTCGGCACGCCGGGCCATGTCGGACGGGAATTTCTTCAGGCCCAGATCGAAGTCGCCACCGAGCCGCATCAAAAGATCGGTGACAGCAAGCATGAGCTGTTCAGGTTGCGGCAAAGCGCGGCTGCCGCGGCGGCGCAGCACGGTCTTGCGATCATGGCCTGCGGGACGCATCCGCTCGCCTCCTGGCGCGAGTCGGTGCAAACCCCCAAGGACCGCTACGATAAAGTCATGGACGACCTGCAGATGATCGGACAGCGCAACATGCTGTGCGGCATGCACGTTCATGTCGAATTTCCCGACCCGTCGCGCCGCGTCGACGTGATGGCGCGATTGATGCCGTATCTGCCGTTGTTCATCGCGCTCGCGACTTCGTCGCCGTTTTGGCAGGGCGAAGCCACCGGGCTCAAGGGTTATCGGCTCGCCGCTTATGACGAACTGCCGCGCACCGGCCTGCCCGAATTGTTCCGGACCAACGAAGATTACGACGCTTTTATCGCCGCCATGATCGCCTCCGGCGCCATGCAGGACGCGAGCCGTCTGTGGTGGGCGATCCGGCCTTCGCTGAAATATCCAACACTCGAGCTGCGGGCGCCGGACTGCTGCACGCGGATCGCCGACGCAGTGGCGATCGCCTCCCTGTATCGGACTCTGGCGCGTTTCCTGTACACCAACCCGGCCCATAACGCCGACGTCAGCGTGGTCGACCGCTCCATCGCGGTCGAGAACAAGTGGCGGGCCCAGCGCTATGGCGTGCAGGGCACATTCGTCAGCCGCAAGGGTGGCATCGCCGTGGGCGAGCTGCTCAACGAGCTACTGGCTCTGATCGGCGCCGACGCCGAGGTTTTGGGCTGCACCGAGGAGGTGGAACATTGCCGCAAAATCGTCAGCGGCGGCACCTCGGCCGACGCCCAGTTGCGGATTTTTACTGAAAATCAACACGAAGGTGCCGAGATTGCCTTACATAAGGTGTCTCGTTGGATTCGGGATGCTACATTGGTGGCTTAGCGCTCAAGGCCCCAAAAAAGGCGATCGTCATGTGCCGCTGGATTGCTTATCGCGGTGAAACTACAGCGCTTGAGCACTATGTGACCGAGCCGTCGCACTCGCTGATCTCGCAGAGCATCCATGCCCTGGAATCGACCGCGAGCATCAATGGCGACGGTTTTGGCCTCGGCTGGTACGCGCTGCATCCCGAGCCCGGGCTCTATCGCGAGATCAGGCCGGCGTGGTCGGACGAGAACCTGCGTTATCTGTGCCGGCATTTGCAGTCGCACCTGTACTTTGCCCATGTCCGCGCCGCGACCGGCACCGCCATCACCCGCGTCAATTGTCATCCGTTCGCCTCGGGCAAGTGGATGTTCATGCACAACGGCTTTTTGGGCAATTGGGGTCGCTGGCGCCGGCAGGTCGAGGCGCTCATTCCCGACGAGCTCTATCCCTCCCGCAACGGCACCACCGATTCCGAAGCGATCTTTCTCGCCATGATGGGCGCCGGGATCGACAAGCCGCTTGCCGCGGCGGAGAAAATCCTGGGCGTGCTCACGGACTATGTGAATGGGAGCGAGCCGGGCGAGCGCTTTCGCTTCACCGCGGCGCTCGCCAACGGGCGCGACCTCTATGCCTTCCGCTATGCGGTGAACGATCGCGCCAATACGCTTTATTACCGGGAATCGGATCGCGGCATCGTCATCGTTTCCGAGCCGTTTGACCGCGACAAGAACTGGGTGACCGTACCGGAGAACCACGCCGTGGTCGCCTGTGCCGGCGAGCGGGCGCGCCTTGTGCCGTTATTCCATCGCCACCAGCAAGCGGCGGAATAGTCTTTAGATCTTCAAAAGACACAAACCGGAGCGCGGCCGCCGGTGCGGCATTCATGCGCGACAAGCCTTCAGCGTGACGGTGCGAACGAGGGTTCGTCCGAATAGGAGCTGCCGACCGACACCACGCGCACCGTGTCCGTCACTTGCGGCGTCATGCGATCGGTATCCTGCACGCGATGCGGCACAGTGGCCATGTCCCTCGGCGGCGGCGTATTGGTCGAACCCGGCGTTGCGTCGTCATCGTCGTCATTGGAATGACGGCTTTGATGCGAGGCCAAGTGGACCCCGGCATAGTGGTCGCCGCCGGCATAGCGGGCGGCGTATTGCGCGATAGCGCCGTGCACGAGGCCACCGAGATTGAAGGCCGAGGCTGCGGTCGGCATCATGGTAAGCGCAGCCGACGTCAAAAGCGTAGCGGTGGCTACCGTCAAGGCCATTCTTGCTAAAGAGGTCGTGTTCGGTCCGTCGCGGGAACCCGTCTGATGGTTGCGCATGTACCCCCTCCCTCGCCCTGCCTGATTGTTGGTGGTTTGCGCCGATGGACACGATGAAGCTGTGATGTAAGTCACAGCTTTGTCGGTCACACAAACCGGTATGTTTATAATTCTATCTGTTTGAAGATATTATGGTTTCCAGACGTGCTGCCAAACCGGCGGCGTCTTGGCATCGATCAGGATGAAGGCGATACGGCACGGCTTGGTGCCGTTATTGACCCAGGCATGATTGGTGCCCTGCTGCACCAGAACGTCGCCCGCCTTGACGTGAATCTCGCTGTCGTCGAGCAGCATGTCGATCTCGCCATCGAGCACGATGGCGTAGTCGACGGTCCTGGTGCGATGGGTATTGGCGTGGCGCCCATAGCCTTGCGTCGCCGGGTCGATGCCCATCGATATGAGAATCTGATGGTGATCGACCGGCGGGGCGTGCGCCGGCGCCGGCGCGAAATCGACGATGCGAAAGACGGTGCCGTTCGTGACCGGAGGCACGCCCACATGGTTGAGCGAGCGATCCATAGCGCCGGATACGTCGACCGGGAATTCGGTCGTCGACCATAACATCGTCATGCCGTTGCCGCCCGGGCTGCGCTGCTTGGCTTGCAGCGGCGCATCGAACACCACGATGGCTTTGCCTTTGGCATCATGCCCGGTCACGATACGGCGCGTCGATTTCAGCTCCATTGGGGTCCTCCTTTTGCCCCAGCATACCGCGTCAACTGGAACTTTTGGAACCGCCGGGCGCCGGTTCCACCCGCCTAAATCCCGTTGAAAAAGCGATCCGTTCAAGTAATGTCATAATGAGGGCTCCGATCTGCACTATTGCCCGGTTCGGGCAGCTGCGAGGCCGCCGCGATTCTTTTGGCTGGCGGGAGCGCCAACCGCCCGGTGAGCGATTGAGGGAAAGTTCATGACCGCATCCGCGACGCAAATTGTGATTCGCCATCTCAGCGGATCCAAGACGAACCAGATTGAGCAATTCAATCTCGAGGGTTTGAGCGAAATCACGCTCGGCCGCGATCCGACCAGCAGGATTGTCTACGATCTGGGCCGCGACGACGCGGTGAGCCGCAAGCACGCCGTCATTCGCATCAAGCAGGATAAGGAACTGTATTTTCGCATCGCCGACCTTAACAGCAGCAACGGCACATTGCTGAACGGCGAGCGCATTTCCGGCGAGGTCGAGCTGTTGCCCGACGACGTCGTCGAACTCGGCGCCGGCGGTCCGAAATTCACCTTCGACGTTCAGCCGCGGCCGGCGAACTTGCCGGCGCGCACGCGGCAAATGGGGGCGATGGACGCGATCGAGGCGGCGGCGACCCGCATCGTCGCCTCCACGGAAGTTCCGCAAACCACCGAGGTCGCGGCTTATACCGGGACCGCGCAGCGAACCGCGGTGAGCGATCCCTCCACCATTGGCAAAGTGCCGGTCGGCAAGCAAACCATCCTGCGCATGATGACCGAAGAGCGCGGCAAGGCCCGCCAGGTCTGGATCGCCGCGCTCGCCGCGGTGGTGCTGCTCGCGGTCATCGGCGGTGTTGCGCTCTATTGGCACGGTCAGAATCAGGCAAATCTGTTGGCGCAGCAGCTTGCCGAACAAGAAAAGGTCGCTGCGGCCAACAAGATGCAGGAAGAGGAAAGCCTCTCCAAGCAAATGGGCATCCCGCCCGCCGAGATCAAACGGCTTGGCGACGCGACCGTGTTCATCCGCAGCCAGTGGCAGCTTTACGATCGCGGCACCAACCGGCCGGTCTTTCAGAAGATGGCCAACGTCGATGGCGAATGGTTGCCCTGTTACGTGCGGATGGATGACGGCAGCATCGTACGGTGGCTGACGCTCGATAACGACAAGGACAGCAATTATCAGCAGATCGGCGGCAGCGAGAACGGCAGCGGCTTTGTCATCGGCGAGCAGGGCTTCATTCTCACCAACAAGGCCATCGTCGCCGGCTGGTCGTCACCCTACGAGGATTTTTCCAGCAACAGCGGCGCCCGCGGCGCCGTCTACAATTTCGAATTCAAAGGCGGCCGTTATCCGACCAAGCAGAGTATTGACCTTGACCAGCTGGTCAATTGGGTCCCCAACAGCGGCGGCTGGCTTTTCGAAGCGACCCGGCCGTTCTCGATCTCCGGCGATTCGCGCGAGGTCTTCGGCCGCAACGAACTGCTGACAGTGCAGTTTCCCGGCACCAGGATCGACATCAATGCCACTCTGCTGCGAACTTCGATCGATGCCGACGTGGCCGAAGTCAAGATCGAGGTCAGCGAGCCGGTGAGCAAGCTGGATCTCGCGGACGATTACACCGTGCAGGTCGGCGAGAAGGTCATTCTGCTCGGCTATTCCGCGGTGTCGAACAAGACGCACGCCCGCCAGGAAACCAACGAAGGCGGCATGATGCGCACGCAGGATATCTACATTCCCGAGCCTACGGTGACCGAAGGCGTCGTCTCGCTGTTGCCGACCAAGAAAGACCAGCAAGCCAACGCCGACGTGAAAACCTACGACACGGTCGGCAACACCTATCAGCTCGACATCTATGCCGGACCGGGATCGAGCGGCGGCCCGGTGCTCAACTCGGCCGGCAAGGTGATCGCGCTGGATTCGCTGCGCTCAAGCTCCGCGCAGCACGTTGCCTTCGCGGTGCCGATATCGTACGTGCATGAATTGATGCAACCGCAACGCAACGCGCAGTAAAGACCGCGGCGCTCTTTTCAAAACCCGCCTGGCGGTCCGGTTCGATTCAGACGCCGCCACGCACCGAGTGGTCAGACAGGGTGTAGTCAGACATGGTTCGAACTCTGCCTGCGATGCAAATCATTGGCGCCTTGCGGACCGACCCGGGGCTCGTGCGCGAGCTCAACGAAGACACCGTCGCCTGGGTGACGCCGCAGGACAAGGCGATCGCGGACAGCCGCGGCAGCCTCGCTCTGGTCGCGGACGGAATGGGCGGACATGCCGCCGGCGAAGTCGCCAGCGCGCTAGCCGCCGACGTGATCCGCCGGCTCTATTACGATCTCGAAGGTCCGGTGCCGACAGTGCTGGCCGCCGCATTCACCGCCGCCAACCGGGCGATCCTCGAATACGCCGCCGAACATCCGCAATGCAAAGGTATGGGCACGACCTGCACCGTGCTCGCCTTCCGCGACCGCAAGGCATGGCTTGCGCATATCGGCGACAGCCGTGCCTATCTGTTGCGGAGTGGAGAGTTCATCCAGCTCAGCGAGGACCAGACGCTGGTCGCCAAGCTCGTCCATGCCGGGACGCTGACGCAGGAAGAGGCCGACCACAGCCCTATGCATAATGTCATTCTGCAAGCGCTCGGCACCAGCCAGCAGATGCGGCCGATCATCGGCGCCAAAGGCCTGCCGCTCGAATTCGGCGATGTCCTGGTGCTGTGCTCGGACGGGGTGTCCGGCCTCGTCCCCGACGCCAAGATGGCCGACATCGCCGGCCGGCTTCCGCCGCAGGATGCCTGTGATGCCCTGATCGAGGCGGCGCTTGCCGCCGGCGGTCACGATAATGCTTCACTCGGCATCTTCAGTGTTGCCGAAGCGGCCGAGCCGAAATCGGCGCCGGAGCCGACCACCCGCCGCATGAAGATTCCGGTCGAGGCCGCGCCGAAGCCCGACGCCGCGCCGAACCAGGTTGGCTGAAAGAAATGAAGAAGGCGATCGGCCAATACGAAATTCGCGAACAGCTCGGCGAAGGCGGCATCGGGCAGGTCCATGCCGCGTTCGACGCCATCCTGCAGCGCGAAGTGGCGCTGAAATCGCTGCGGCCGGAGCTTCTGAGCGATACCAATTTCGTCGAACGGTTCCGGGCCGAGGCGACGAGCCTCGCCCGGCTCAACCATCCCAACATCACCACGATCTATTCGCTCATTCCGGACGACAAGAATCTCTACATGGTGATGGAGCTGGTGCGCGGCCACACGCTCGACGACATCATCAAGGAACGCAACGCGCCGATTCCGGCGCGCGAAGCGCTTGCCATTATCGCCCAGGCGGCCGACGGCCTTGCCTATGCCCACAGCATGGGCGTGATCCACCGCGACATCAAACCCTCGAACCTGATGATCGCGGAAAACGGCGTGCTGAAAATCATGGATTTCGGCATCGCCCGCGTGCGCGGTTCGCAGCGGCTCACCCGCAGCGGCAGCATCGTCGGCACGCTGGCTTATATGGCGCCGGAGCAATTGCGCGGCGAAGAGGGCGATGACACCTGCGACCTCTACAGTCTCGCCATCGTGCTCTACGAAATGCTGTCGGGCGCGCCGCCGTTTTCCGCTGCCAGCGAATACGATCTGATGCAGGCGCAGATCAATCAACGGCCGGACCGCCTCATTCCGCGGGTGCCCGGTCTCGATCCGCGCGTCGAGAATGCGCTGTTGAAGGCTTTGTCCAAAAAGCCGGCGCAGCGATTTCCGTCGACGCGCGCTTTCAGCGATGCGCTCGGCGCCTCGTCGCTGCGCATGGACGCGCCCAAAATCCTGCACAACGACACGCGGCTTCTCGAAACGCCGGCCTTTCCCATTGTCGTCACGCCGGTCGAGCAGTCGCTGTGGCAAAAACTGATGGCGCTGCCGGCGGAGTTCCTGCCGTTCTGGGAGCGGTTGTCGCCCGACTTGCGCGCCGCCTCGCTCGGCGCCGGCGCCGCTTTGGTGGTGGGCCTGTTGGTGTTCGGCTTTCTGTTTTTCCCGTCATCAAAACGAGCGCCGGCGGTGGTCGCCACGGTCACGCCCGCGACGGTGGCGCCTGCGGCTTCGGTGGCGCGTTCACCCATCCTGACGACGGCGCTGACATCGGCATCGCCGCAAATTCCCGCTGGCGCAGTTTCGGGCAATGCGCCATTGGGCTCGCTCAACGACATCCTGGCCGCGGCCAATCGCGGCGACCCGGCGGCGCAGAACGCCTTGGGCGTGGAATACGCCAATGGCGAAGACGGTCTGGCGCGCGACGACGTCAAAGCGGTCGAGTGGTATCAAAAGTCCGCCGATGCGGGCTTTGCCAAAGGCGAGACCAATCTCGGCGACATGTATCTTTTCGGTCGCGGCGGCCTCGACAAGAATCCCGCTCAGGCCTTGTCGTGGTATCTCAAAGCGGCGGACCAGAATTGGCCCGACGCGCAATATCGGCTCGGCGTTATGTACGAGAAGGGGGTCGGCGCCACTCAGGATGTGCAGCGCGCCGTGAAGCTGTATCGCGCCGCGGCCAGCGGCGGCTATCCCGACGCAGAAAATCTGCTCGGCATTCTGTTGGCGACCGGCGGCGACGGCGTGCCGCAGGACGATGCCGAAGCGGTGGTCTGGTATCGCAAGGCCGCCGATGCGGGCTTTGCCAAGGCACAGAAGAATCTCGGCGATATGTATTTCTTCGGCCGCGGCGTCGATAAAGACTACGCGCAGGCGATCGTGTGGTACTCAAAGGCCGCCGATCAGGGCTTTGCCGACGCGCAGTTCCGCCTCGGCTTTATGAATGAAAAGGGCCTGGGCACGGCGCAAAGCGATCAGGCGGCGGTCGATCTCTACCAAAAGGCCGCGCGCAACGGCAGCGTCGACGCGCAGCACGCCTACGACCGTCTGAGCCCGAAGCTCAGCAGCGGCAATAACAAGAGTCAGTGAAGGCTTAGGTCCGGGCGAGGCCGGTTAGCGCGAAGGCGCAAAGCTCGGCATGTCGTCGGACGTTTTCGGCGGGCCGCCGCTGCCCGAAGAGCCACCCCCGCCGCCACCGCTGCCGGAACCGCCGGATGGGCCGCCCTTGGCTGGTGCATCCGAGGAGGCCGATTGTGGGCCGCCCGATCCGGAGCTGGATTTGTTGTTGTTGTCGGCGCCGTCGTTTGTGCTCTTGACGCCTTTGCCGTTCTTGCTGTCGGCCGCCGAATTGTCATCCGAATCGGAATGCGAAGGCGAAGCGTGATGGGTCGGCGCGCGATAGCCGTACGGGTAGCCGCCGCGCTGTTGCAGCGCGCCTCGGATCAGCCCGTCGATATTGATCTGAGCCGAGGCTTCGGCGGGCAGCAGTACGGCCATGGCCGATGCCAGCATGAAGGCGGCGGATATTGCGATCGATGATTTGGCGATCGAGGCTGTGCCGATACCGCGCATCGAACCCTCCTGGGCGAAGCATCCCGCCGGCCGTGCCGGCCGGGCGGTAGATTGAACTTTGCCTGAGGAATTGGCGCTCCGCAATGAGCGACGTGGCCTGCGGTGAGTTCGGCGGGCGGAACTTGTTTGTCCGTGTGGCTTTTTGCGTGGGTTTCGGCCGCCGCCCCGGCTGATTTCGCGGCAAGACATGCTATAGATTTCGCTCAGGGGCGCGCTAATCCTTCCGGACGGGGCTGAAATGCCCGGTTGGAAGTGCAAGGGGTCGGCAATGCGTCATGACCGGCGGGAACAAGGCTGATGCCGAAGATCAGCATTTCCTACCGCCGCGCGGATTCCGAGGCGATGACGGGTCGTATCTTCGATCGGCTCGCCGCCTATTACGGCCGGGACGCGATCTTCCGCGACATCGACAATATTCCCCCCGGCATCGATTTTCGCGTCCACATCAACGAGATGCTGCGCAAGACCAATATCCTGCTCGCCGTCATCGGGCCGAACTGGCTTGGCGCGGCGAGCGGCGCGTCCGATCGAATCCAGCAGGAATCCGACGCGGTGCGCGTCGAAATCGAAACCGCGCTCCGACGGCGCACGCCGCTTATCCCGATACTGATCGGCACCACCACGATGCCGAACTCGGAACAGTTGCCACCGAGCCTGAAGGACTTCGCCTTCCGCAACGCGGTGCGCGTCGATACCGGCCAGGACTTCGATTACCACATGGACCGGCTGATCAAGTCGATGGACGCGATACTGGGCCAGCCGCAGAAATCGCCGCCGAGCGCCGAGACCAGGATGCCGGGCAGCGTGAAAGCCGACACCGGCTCGCGGCAGGCGGTTATCGATCCGGCGCAAAAGCGGGATACCGGCTCGCGCGCGGCGCTGCTGGACACGTCCGGCACCGCGCCCGGCAAGTCGAGCAAGGAACGCTCCGCGATCACGCTGCCTATCCCGCAGATCTCGTCCGAGACTTTTTGGCCGGCGGACCGTCAGGGCCAAATGGTCCGGCTTGGCATTGCCGGCGCCGCGCTCGTCGTTCTCGCCGTGGTGTTCGGCGTCTTCCTGCGCGGTTCCGGCAACGATCAGGATCGACTGCTCACGCTTACCGGACATGCCGGGCCGGTGAGCACGGTCGTCTTTTCGGCCAATGGGGCCTTGGTCGCAGCGGGAAGCTCAGACAAGTCGGTGTTGATATGGGATGCCAGCAGCGGTTCGCTGCTGCACACGCTGACGGATCAAGAGGAAGCGGCGAACACGATCGCGTTCGAACCTAACGGACGGCGTTTAGTGTCCGGCGGCAGATACGGCATTATTACCGTCCGCGATATCGAAACCGGGCAACGGCTGCTGCCTTTGATGCGGCCCGAGATGAATTATAATTTCGGTCAAGGCCTTCCGCCGGTATTGTCGCTAGTGGTGTCGGCGGACGGCACGCGGGTCGTCGCCGGCAATGCCGACGCCACCATCAAAATCTGGAATGCCGATACCGGCGCCATCGTGCACCCCCTTATCGGCCACACCGACGCGGTGACGGCGGTGGCCTATTCGCCCGACGGCAAGACAATCGTTTCCGGAAGCACCGATGGCACGGTGCGGACCTGGGACGCCGATAGCGGACAGCAATTGCACGTTCTCAAGAGCCAGCCCGGCCAGCAAATCTTGGCGGTGGCGGTTTCGCCCGACGGCAAGCGGATCGCCGCCGCTGGCAGCGGCGACGTGGTTGTGGTGTGGAACACGCTCGATTTTCAGGTGCACACTTTCTCGACGCAACTCAGCGCGGTGGATGCGCTTGCCTTCGCGCATGACAGCCGGCGGCTTGCCGTCGGCGGTAGCGATTCCAGCATCCAGATGTGGGACGCCAATGCTGGACAGGCGATACATTCGCTGCCCGGACATTCGGGAAACATACGGGCGCTCGTCTATTCACCCGACGGCCGCCGGCTCGCCTCGGGCAGCGACGACCGCACCGTCGGCATCTGGCCGGGCAACTGATGAGACCGGCCCGCGATCCGCTGTCTCGCTTCGCGGCTTGGCAATGATGGTACTGCCGGCGATTCCAGTGATCGACGTGCGCGACGGCGGTCCGCCGCGCCACGCGCAGGACAGCGCGGTGAAAGCGCGCGCATTGCGCGACGCCTGTCTCGGCTTTTTCCCCCGCGCCGCTTTGCCGCTCGTGCCGGCGCTCGATTGGGCCTCCCGCACCTGGCTGTCGCGCTCGCGCTCGCCCTACGTCGCCGAGATCGCGCAGATCGCCGGCCGTCTCGATTTCTCCGGCGTCTGGCTGCTCAATGCGTCCTATCAATGGGCGTGCACGTCGCTTGCCTGCGAGCAGAATGGCGTGCCGTGGCTGGTCCGCACGCTGGATTGGCCGTTTAACGGTCTCGGTCGCTATACCGAGGTGGCGCATATGCGCGGTGACTGCGGCGATTTTTTCAGCGTCACCTGGCCCGGTTATGTCGGCGCGCTCACCGCGATGGCGCCGTCGCGATTCGCCGCTTGCGTCAATCAGGCGCCGCTGCGCCGCCGCACCGTCCATCGCTGGCTGCGCGCCTATGATTTCGCCGCCAATGCGCTGGCAATCTGGCGGGCGGATGGCCTTATGCCGCCCGATCAGTTGCTGCGTCGGACCTTCGAGCTGTGCGCCGACTACGCCGCGGCGCGGCGTATGCTGGAAAGCACGCCAGTGGCGCGGCCGGTGATTTATGTGCTGGCAGGCTGCGCGGCGAAGGAGCGTTGCGTGATCGAGCGCACCGAGACTGGTTTTGTCACCCGCGAGGACAATACCAGCGCCGCCAATGATTGGGTGCCGAGCCGGCCACACTGGGAGGGCCGCATCGGAACACGCCGCTTCTTGTCGAGTTCGTTTGCGGATGCCGCAAGCTACAGCCGGGCGCGCCGCGAATCGCTGGCGGGCTTTGCCGGTGCGCTGGCCGCGCCGCATTTCGATTGGGTGCGCGAGCCGGTGCTCAATCCCTATACCCGGCTTGCCGTCGCCATGTGCCCGGCCTCCCGCCTTATGCGAGTCGTCGGCTATGACGTCACGGCGGCAATCTTGCCGGAGCCGGTGACCGGAATGTGCGAAATCGCGATTCCAGCCGAGCCGCGGGCGGCCTGAAACGGCCTTTTGAAGTCGCTGTCGCCTGCAAAGGCCGTCCAGCTTCGGTGGATAGCACCGCAACATCCCCCGGCTCGATGCTAAAAATAATGTTAAGTCAATGGCTTATATCAAAAACGACAGACTGTGCTCCCTATCACATCCCGCGCTGCAACCTCACAGTAGGTTCAACCTACGAACAAAGGCCGGGTATGGAGCGAGCCATGAACACCACCACAACGACCAGCTTCCGGATGGATCGTCCCTCTCGCTGGTATCACGTCAGATTGAGGATTGCCGAGTGGCAGCGGCGGTCGCGGTCGCGGCATGAACTGGAAAGCCTCAGCGACGCGACTTTGCGCGACATCGGAATTACTCGCTGCGAAGCGCACCGCGAGATCAACAAGCCCTTCTGGATGGCGTGATCGCCGAGAACTGATCGGCCCGCACCATATCAGGCGACGCGAATGGGTCGTCCGGCAACGGACGGCCCATTCTTTTTGTTTTTTTGCGTGATGGAGCGTCGCCGCAAGGCGCCGCGCCGGTTTGCAGCCTAGCCCGCGTTTTTTGTACCATGCCGCGGCGATAAAGCGGCGCGGCTGCGACCGCCGGGAGGAATGAGGCGCATCGAATGCCCAAGATCAAAACCGCGGACGGCGTCCATCTCTATTACGAGGAAGCCGGCACGGGCACGCCCGTCGTCTTCGTGCATGAATTCGCCGGCGACTACCGCACCTGGGAGCCGCAAATGCGCCGCTTCGCCCGGTCGCATCGTTGCGTCACCTACAGCCAGCGCGGCTATCCGCCGTCCGACGCCCCCTCCGATCCGGCGCGCTACGGTCAGGATATCGCGCGGAGCGATGTCATCGCGCTGATGGATGCGCTCGGCATCGGCAAGGCGCATGTCGTCGGCCATTCGATGGGCGCCTATACGGCGCTGCATGTCGGCATCCGCCATCCGGACCGCTGCATTTCGGTGACCGCGGCGGGTTGCGGCTGGGGCTCGCTCGCCGATCCGACCGCGCGCCAGGCGATGCGCGCGCAGGCCGCCGAAAACGCCAGAATGTTCACCGAGAAAACCATGGCCGAAGCGGCGGCGATCTATGCCGACGGCCCGACGCGCAACACGCAAAGATACAAGGATCCGCGCGGTTATGCCGAATTCGTCCGCATGCTGTCCGAGCACGCCGCGCAGGGCCACGCGCTCACCATGGCGATGCTGCAAAGCAAGCGTCCGACGCTGTGGGACATGGAACCGGAGCTGAAGAAATTTTCGCCGCCGCTCCTCGTCATCGTCGGCGACGAGGACGAGACCTGTATCGACGGCAGCGTCTTTCTCAAGCGCACCGCGCCGACCGCGGGCCTCCTGGTGATTCCGCGGTCCGGACACACCATCACGAGCGAAGAGCCCGGCAAGGTCAATGCCGCGCTGGCGGAACTGTTTGCCGCCGCCGAAGCCGGCCGCTGGCTCGCGCACAAGCCGCCAGCGTGATGAGCGCTCCCGCCGCCGCTCCGCGGCCCAGCCCGGAGCCCAGTCCGCAGCCAATGTCCTTCGCGGCGCCGTTCCGCCATCCCGCTTTCGCGGTGATCTGGACGGCAACGCTCGTCTCCAATGTCGGCGGCTGGATGTACAGCGCCGCTTGCGGCTGGCTGATGACGAGCCTCAATCCCGATGCATTATTGGTCGCGCTGGTGCAGGCGGCAAGCACACTGCCGATCTGCATGTTCGCCATTCCCGCCGGCGCGCTCGCCGATATTTTCGACAAGCGCAAATATCTGATCGTGGTCGAAATCCTGACCACGGTGGTGTCCGCGGTCTATGCGGTCGTGGTCGGCTTGGGATTGGCGACGCCGGTCAATCTCCTGGTCTCGACGTTCCTGATCGGCGCGGCCGGAGCCATGACCATCCCGGCGTGGCAGGCGGTCGTGCCGCAACTCGTTGCCAAGCCCGATTTGCCGCCCGCCATCGCCGCCAACAGCGTCGGCGTTAATATCTCGCGCGCGCTCGGTCCGGCGCTCGGCGGGGTGACAATTTCCGCCTACGGCATCGTCGCGCCGTTTTGGATCAATGCCGCGTCCAATCTTGCCGTCGTGGTGTCGCTGCTATGGTGGCGGCCGGCGCGGCGCGCCGGCAGGTTGCTGCCCGCCGAGCGTTTCGGCCAGGCGATTTTGGCCGGGCTGCGCTATGCCCGGCACAATTCGCATCTGCGGGCGACGCTGGTCCGGGCCGCCGGCTTTTTCCTATTCGCCAGCGCCTATTGGGCGCTGTTGCCGCTGGTCGCGCGCCAGCAGATCGCCGGCGGACCAAGCCTGTACGGCATCCTGCTCGGCGCCATTGGCGCCGGCGCGGTCGGCGGCGCATTTTTTCTGCCGTGGCTGAAAGTGAAACTCGGGCCAGACCGCGTCATGGCGGTTGGCGCGTTCGGCCAGGCCGTTGCAATGGTGCTCTACGGAATTGCCCACGAGCCGGTGACGGCATTGGCGGCGAGCGCAATTGCCGGCGCCTCATGGATCGCCTCGCTGGCGACACTGAGCGTGTCGGCGCAGGTCGCGCTGCCCGATTGGGTGCGCGGCCGCGGTCTGGCGCTTTACTCGACCGTATTTTTCGGCTGCCTGGCGATCGGCAGTGCGGCGTGGGGCGAGATCGCCGAATCGGTCGGCTTGCCGATGGCGCATTTTCTCGCCGCCGCGGGCGCGGTCGTAGCAATCGTGCTGACCTGGCCGTGGAAACTGCAAACCGGCGCCGGCATCGACCTGACACCGTCGATGCACTGGCCGGCGCCGCTCACCGATCAAACGATCGAGCGCGACCGCGGCCCGGTGCTGGTGACGGTCGAATACCGCATCCGGCCGCAGGATCGCGACGCTTTTCTGGACGCCATTGCCGCGCTCGAACACGGGCGGCGGCGCGACGGCGCCTATGCCTGGGGCGTGTTCGAGGACGCGGCGGAGCAAGGGCGCATCCTCGAAACATTCCTTGTTGAATCCTGGATGGAGCATTTGCGCCAGCATGAGCGCGTCACCAACGCCGATCGTGTGGTGCAAGAGGCCGTGCAGCGGTTTAATTTGTCCGGGCCGCCAAAGGTCACGCATTTTATTGCCGCCGAATCCTGACGGCGGTGCAGCGAGCGCTCCCTATTCTTTATTTTGTCGGAGAGGGCAGCGCTTCCGACAAAATCGTCCTGGCAATCGCGTCCCAGGCTAGGTTCTTTAACGCCACCAAGGGCGGATTTTCCAGCACGGCGATATTTTCGCTGCGCTGGTTGCAGCTCGCCACCAGGACCGAAATCTTGATGTCGCCGTCGGTGTAATAGTGGTCGCCTTCGCCGTTGCGGCCGTCGACGGTCGGACCGACGCCGGTGACGTCATAGATCGTTTGCACCACGCGGGCGACCTTAAGATCGGCGGTGAGCAGGTCGCGTTCGGCGTCGACGTCCGGCCCGATGTGATGGGTCACCCGCGCGTCGTCCCGGCTGAAACCGACACCGCGGTCATAGGTTGCCGCGCCGAGCCAAACCGCGCGTCCTTCTTTGCCGCGTTCGAGCGCGCGCCAGAACCGGACATGGTGCCGGCGGTCGGCGCTGGTTCCCGCCTGTTTCTCGAAGGCCAAATCCTGGCGGCGACCGTTGTAATATAAATGGCTGACCGGCGCATCGTGATAGGGCCGGTCAAGCAGCACGCTGCCGGCGATCTCGATACTCGAACGCAGCGTGATCGGGTCGGCGGGATACCAGCCGGCGGTGTTCATGGCGCAGAGGACGTCGTCGCGCGATCCGACCAGTCCGACATTGATCGGATCGCCCGGAATGCCGGCGGCGGTGCGCGTCACCATGGTGAGCCCTTCGAGGCCGTGCTGGTGCTCGTAGTGCTGCCAGAACAACGGCAGCACGATGTAGGCCAATAGAAAATAGAGGCCGACGATTGTGCCCGCGGCCGTGAGCAACAATGCTCCCCATTGCATGTGGTGGGCGCGAATTTGCATGGGCCCGCAGCTTATCCGCAAATACCGGCACTGCGTTGCCGGCCGCGCAGCATTTCTCGCAACCGCTGCGGGGTGACCGGAAGCTCTCTCACCGCGCCGGGCCGGCCCAGCGCGTCGTCGATCGCGGCGGCGATTGCGGCGCCGACCGCATTGGCGCCGCCTTCGCCGGCGCCTTTGACGCCAAGCGAATTGAGCGGCGAGGGGGCGTCTTCGGTGATCAGCACACCGATCGGCGGCACTTCGCGCGCCGTCGGCATGATGTAGTCGGCGAAAGTGACGCACAGCGGTTCGCCGCGCACGTCGTAAAGGAATTCCTCAAACAGCGCGCCGCCGAGACCTTGCGCCACGCCGCCGACGATCTGGCCGTCGACCAGCATCGGGTTCACCGCTTTGCCGATGTCATAGGCGACGAAGTAGCGTTCGACCGCGATCCCGCCGGTCTCGCGGTCGATGCGCACCACGGCGAAATGAACGCCATAAGGATAGTTCATGTGCTGCGATTCGAAAAAGCCATTCGCGGCAAGTCCGGGCGTCGCATCGCCGAGCAGTTTTGAACCCGGATTGAGCGCGCGCGCCACATCGCCGAGGCTCACCGACGGTCCGTTCGGGGTGAGCTTGCGCACCACTTTGCCGTCGATCACGTCGAGCGCCTCGGGCGGCGACTGCAGCAGGCCGGCCGCCGCGGCGATCGCCTTCTGCCGAAGTTTTTTCGCCGCGATGCCGGTGGCTTCGCCGGTCATCACCGTCACGCGGGACGCGAACGTCCCCATGCCGTAAGCGATGCGGTCGGTCTGGCCGTGCACCACGCGCACAGAGCGATAATCGACGCCCAGCGCATCGGCGCAAATCTGCGCGAGCACGGTTTCCATGCCCTGGCCGACCGAGGTCGCGCCGGTCACGATCTCGACCGCGCCGGTGGCGTCGATGCTGGCGTGCACGCCGTCATAGGGCCCAAGCCCGCTTTTCTCGACGAACATGGCAAGCCCGGCGCCGACCGCTTCGCCGGCCTCGCGCCGGCGCTGCAGATCGTCGCGCAGCTTCGGCCAGTCGACCGCTTCGAGCGTCTTGTCGAGCAGGCCGGCATAGTCGCCGGAATCGTAAGTCATCTCGGTGCCGAGAGTGTCGAGATGGCGCGCAAACGGCATCTCGGCCATGGCGATGAGATTGCGGCGGCGGATTTCCACCGGATCGATGGCAAGGCGCGCCGCGATGGCGTCCATCAGCCGCTCGCGCACGAAGGTGCTCTCGAACCGTCCCGGCGCCCGATAGGTGCCGCACGGCGTCTTGTTGGTCAGGCGAATCCGGCCGGCCATGCGATAGGCGCCGACGCGATAGGGGCCGAGCAGCATGGTCGCGGCGAGATCGGGCACCGTCGCGGCATGCGTTCTCACATAAGCGCCCTGATCGTGGAAAAATTCGCCGTCGATGGCGAGCAGCCGGCCCGCTTCGTCCACCGCGGCGCGCACGCGGTAATGCTGCTGGCGCGAGTGATTGGTGGCGAGCAGATGCTCGCGGCGATCCTCGATCCATTTCACCGGGCGCTTGAGCCGCAGCGCGGCGAGGCAGGCAAGCACGTCCTCGGGATAAAGCTCGCCGCGCACGCCGAAGCCGCCGCCGGTATGGCCTTCGTGCAAATGCACCGAGGACGCCGGGCGGCCGAGCATGCGGGCAAGGCTGTCGCGATTCCAGTGCGGCACCTTGGCGGCGCCGTAAAGCGCGAGCACATCGCGTCCGGCATCGTAGCGTGCGATGGCGCCGCGCGTTTCCAGCGGCACGCCGCTGTGGCGTCCGAGCTTGAGTTCCAGGGCGACGATCGCATGCGCGCCGGCAAAGGCCGCGCTCACGTCGCCAAAACCCTTGCTGACGATGGCGGCTTCGGTCGAGTGGCCGGTCGCGAATTCGCCCGGCGGTGCGTCGGCGGCGAGCAGTTCGGGCAACGCCGCGATCTCGACGTTCACGAGGTCGGCGGCATCCTCGGCGCTGTACGGATCGGCGGCAAAGACGACCGCGACCGGCTCGCCGACATAGCGCACACGGCCGGTGGCGAGGATCGGCTGGCGGTACGGCTCAAGCCCTTCGATGCGGGTGAGGCGAAAATCGATCGGCGGAATATCGGCGACGTCGGCCGCGGTCCACACCGCGCCCACGCCCGCCGCGGCGCGCGCCGCGCCGGTGTCGATCGAGACGATGCGTCCATGCGCATGCGCGGAACGGACCACACGCATATGCAGTTGATTGGCGAACGAGACATCGCCGGCGAAGCAGCCATTGCCGGTGACAAGCGGGCCGTCTTCGAGGCGCGGAACCGAGCGGCCGACGAAGCTCATGAATTCGATCGCATCGAGATGCGCGGTTTCGTTGATGCGCCGGATGCAAATCTTGCCGTCGCCGATGTCGATTTCGTTGAGGCAGCACGGATTCTGCGCCAGCCGCCAATAGGCCGACAGCGGCAGATCGAGCAGTTCGAGCAGCAGCGCGCGGTTGACGCTGTCATGGCCGACCAGAACGACAGTCGCGCCGGGATGGCGCGCCAGCACCATCCGCAGCGCATTGCCCGTTCTTGCCGCCAGGTCCTGCAAGGATTCGCCGTTCGGAAAGCGCACAAGCTGCGGCGCCGCAAACCAGGCGTCGAATAAAACGGGATCGAGCGCCTTTGCCTCGGCAAACGTCTTGAATTGCCAGGCGCCGTAATCGATGTCGTTGAGGTCGTCGCAGGTTTTCGCCGCGATGCCGCAGGCCTTGGCGATCGCGGTCGCCGTTTCGACGCTGCGGCCTATCGGGCTCGTATAGATGTGGCTCGGCCTAAAACTGCCGGCGATGCGATGCGCGATGGCGGCAGCTTCGGCGCGCCCGCGCGCGGTCAGATCGAGCGGCTGGCGGCCGCGGAACCGTTCCGGCTTGATGCCGTCGACATGGCCGTGGCGAGTCAGCAGGATTTTGGTCATTCAACTTGTTACTTCCAATTGAGCCGCTCGAGGATGGCGCGGCCCATAACCCATTCCTTGTCCGCCGCGGAGAGAAAATCGAGCGTCTCGGTGAAGTGGGTGACGCGCTGCTTGTAGGTCGCCTTGGCGTAGGAGTTCGTCAGGTCCGTTCCCCAATAGCTGCGGCGTGGGCCGAAGGCGTCGAACAAGCGGCGGATATGCACCGTCATGTCGCGGAACGGATAAGATTCGTTCGAGTAGAATGGCGTCGTCGACAGCTTCACCGAGACGTTCGGATATTTGGCGAGCGCCGCGGTCTCGGCGATTGCCTCCGGCAATTTGCCGGATTTGGCGACGTCGCCGGTGACGCCAAGATGATCGGCGATCATTTGCAGCCGCGGGTAGCGTTCGGCGACGCCCGCGAAGTTCGGCATCGGCGCGCCGTAGAACATCACCGGCAGGCCGTATTGCTCCGCCAACGGCCAGAACCAGTCCACGGTGCCGTCACTGAGCCATTTCCATTGCGGCGGATGGAACGTCAGCCGGATGCAGACCATGCCGGGCTGCTTCTTCCAGTCCGGCAGGCGCGCCGCCGATTTCGGATCATTCCACCGGGATGCGCCCCATAATGGCGAAGCGCCCGGGATATTTTGCGACCGCTTCGAGCGCGCAGTCGTTGCGGTCGCCCTCCCAGGACGGCGGCACAATGACGGCGCGGCTGACGCCGGCCTCGTCCATCATCGGCACGAATTTGTCGGCGGTAAAAGGCTCGGGAAGCTGCGCCACGCGGTCCGGCAGCCACGGCCGTTCCGGCGTATTGGCCTTCCAAAAATGAACTTGCGCGTCGACGATCATGTCCGCCTCCCGGATTTTATCGGCGGAGTGTGCCGCGTGCCGCGGCGCGCCGCAATGCCGCCGCCACGCGCGCTTCGCTACAGCCGGCGCAGCGGCATCGACCACGCCAAAACCGTGCCGACGCCGGTGAATACGGCGATGGTGAGGAAGGCGGCGCGGAAGGCATCAGCGATTTGCGCCTCGACGATTGCCTGCCGCACCGGCGAGAGCGTCGCCAGGACGTCCGGTCCGCGCTCGATAATAGTGCCGAACAAATTCGCCGTGTCGCGGTCGGTCGCGCCGAGGATGGAAAACAGGATCGCGGCGACCGTCGCGGTGCCGAACGCGGCGCCGACCGAGCGGGAAAATTGCACCATGGCCGCGCCGGTGCCGAGCAGCCGCGGTCCCGACACCGCCTGCACCGTCACCTGGACGACGCCCATGACAGTGCCCATGAACAGCGCGATGACGCAGAACGACCACGCCAGTTCGGCCGTGCTCAGATGCGGGATAAAGAAGGCGAGAAAGACCAATCCCACCGTCGCCGCCATCAGGCCGTAGGTCGGAAACGGCGCGGTTAAGCCGGTTCGGGTCACCATCTGGCCGGTGAGCATCGAGCCGATGCCGATGCCGGCGGTCAGCGGCAACAGCATCAGCCCGGTCTCGCCCGGCGAGGTGCCGCGCACGGCGCGCAGATAAATCGGCATGAAGGTGATCAACGAAACCAGCGCCGCGCCGTGGCAGGCCGCCATGGCGTCGCTGCGCCAGATCGAAGCCTGCTTGAACAGGAGCGGCGGAATAAGCGGCGAGGTCGTCAGTCTTTCCTGCCAGACGAGGAGCCCGAGCGAAACCAAGCCGAAACCCAGCAACCCGAGCGCCATCGGCAGCGTGCTCAACTCCATGCGCTGCACCTGTTCGAGCGCCAGGATGACCGGCCCGACAAAAAAGATGAACAGAACCAGCCCCGGCGAGTCGAAGGTGGTGCGGCGGCGGTCGCCCTGGCGCGCCGGAATGCGGAATACGAAAGCCATCGCCAAGAGACCGAGCGGAATGTTGATGAGAAAGATCGATTGCCAGCCGAAAGCCTGGGTGAGATAGCCGCCGGCGACCGGGCCGAACGTGTTCGAACTCACCGCGATGCCGGCGAGATAGCCCTGATAACGGCCGCGCTCGCGCGGCGGGATCGATTCACCGATCAAGGCTTGCGACAGCGTCATCAGGCCGCCACCGCCGAATCCCTGCACGACGCGGAATGCCGTGAGTAGCTCGATATTGGGGGCGAGCGCGCACAGCACCGAGCCGATCATGAAGATGCTGAGCGCCATGATCATCATCCAGCGCCGGCCGAAGGTGTCGCCGAGACGCCCATAGACCGGCGCGGCGATGGTGTTGGCGATCAGGTAGGACACCACCACCCATGAGGCGCGCTCGATTTGGCCGAGGCTCGAGGCGATCGCGGGCAACGCGGTGGCGACGATGGTCTGATCTGCGACCGCAAGGAACATCGGCAGCATGATCGGCGGAAAGACGCGCAGGAATTGCGCCCCGGCCGACGGCGCCGCGAGGTCGGCTGCGGTCACCTCCGGAGCCGCGGGCGCGACCGCGGGCAGACCTTGGGCTGCCGGTTGGTTTTGCGAATTATTCATCGCTTGGTTTTTGGCATGGATCTCGCCACCAATGCTTCACAGCGGTGCGGCATGAAAATCCCCGCCCCCAGCGAGCGGGACGATTGTCCCACTTCTTGCGGCCTCAAGTCACGGCCTCAAGTTACGGCATCGAGTGACGGCAAAATCCGGGCGGACCGAGCGTCCGTCCGTCCCATGGCTATTACACATCAAACGCGGGCGCGCGTAGTGCGTTCCTTATGCGCGGACGGCATTGCCGATCCGTGGAACGTGGTTTCGCCAGACCGATTAACCCGCTGGATGTTAATAAATGGAGATCGAGATGCGCTTGTTATTTGCCGTCGTCCCTCTTGCCGCGCGCGACTGTGAAAAAGCACCGGCCGCCCAAGCGGGGCGGCCGGCCTTTCTTGGATGCGAAGGACGTCTTAGCCGACGTAACTGACGCGCTCTTGTTCGCGCGCCTCGTCTTCGTTTTTCGGCTGGGCCGGCAACTGCAGCACGGTTGCCTCCTGGCCTTCGCACAACAGCGTCAACAGCACTGTGCGCCCGTCCGGAAATTCGAGCGCGTCGTGATGCGCGGCCATCTTGTCCTTGTTGACTTGGCGAAAGATGGCCGTTTGGTGATTGATCGTCTTGGTCTTCCAGCCGAGCAACCCGGCCGGCAGGCAGGCAACGTCGCCCACGAAAGCGAGCTCCGTGCCCGGCCGGATGCACACTGCCATTCCGGGGTCGTCCGAGGCCGAGAACCCGCGGGTCCCGGTCCCAAAGTCACGTGTCACGAGTTTATCGCCGACTGCCGCCGGCCTCGACCGCACGCTTTGAAGGCTAAAGTCACACATTGGCGACTCCTTTTTCCCAGAGCGATCTCTGTGTCAGTCAGCCCACCAACCCTGACCACAGCATCAAGCAAGATTGGTGCCGTAGTGAGGCGGTCCTGGGACATTTCAGCGCCAGCGGGCCTCAGGCGCGGCGGCGAGCGCCGGGAATTCGGCCTTCACCCGGCATCAGCGGGCGCGATGCGGCAAATCGATCTTTCGTTTTCATGAATCGGTTTCCGCGCCGGAGCAGCCGGTCGCTCCGCCCGGAAAGTTACATTTTTCAGCAACTTGCCTGCGACGCAGGCGGGCGGCGGGATGCGAACAGGCCGCGCCGCTATTGGACCGTGATACCGCCCGTCATACCGTTCCAGTCGTGATCGGCGCAGCGCAGATCGTATGTTCCCGGCTTGCCGGGAGTGAGAAAAACATCCTTGATCCCGCCGGGCGGGACCACGATCTCGCTGCGCTCGTGATTAAGCGCGCCGGGATTGTCGATTTTGGCGGTGGCGAAAAATACCGGCGCGGTGAATTCGTGGGTATCCTTGCCGTGATTTTCCAGATGCAGCCGATAGTGAACCCCGTGCTGGAAGACGAGATGGTCCGGCTCGAATTTGTAGTCGATCATGGTCACGCTGATTGTGGTGGGATCGTCCGGGGCGGCGCGAACAAACACGCCCAGCGCGAGCAGCAAACCAAGCGCCGCGATGACGCGAATCATGACCGCGAACCCCGGGCGCGATCCTTGGGCCGGCGTCGGCATCGGCGTTCCTCCATCGCGCAAAACGTCCGCGACCCGGCCGCGGCGTTTGCGTCGTTGAATCAACACTTATCTGGCACAAAAATTCCGCAGCAGGACGATTCCGCCGATCGTTTTACGGGATTATTATATCAGTGACCCACGGCCGCGTGGGCTTGAATTTGCACCCGCCGGACCAGGATCAAAACCAGTGGAATCATCAGTGCCGCCGCTATGGCGCAAACATAGAAGACGTCGATATAGGCCAAGATCGTCGCCTGGCTCTGGATGAGCTGACCGATCAGTCCCATGGCCTGGCCGTTGGCATCGCTCGGCGCGGCGCCGTGCGACATGAAATATTGGGTCAGCTGCTGCACCGTGGAGTGGAAAATCGGCGACGACGGCACGGTATTTTCGGCAAGCCGCGATTGATGGAACTGCTCGCGCTGGGTCAGCACCACATTGGCCAGTGAAATGCCGATGCTGCCGCCGAGATTGCGGGCGACGTTCATCAGTGCCGAGGCTTGATTGGTCTTGTTCGCCGGCAGGCCGTCATAGGCCACCGTATTGATCGGAATGAACAGGAACGGCAATCCGACCATCTGATAGACGCGCACCCAGCTGAAATAATCGAAGCTCGCGTCCGGCGTCAGCGAGGTCGAATACCACATCGACAGCGCGATGCCGGAAAGGCCGATGACCATCAGATATTTCGGCTGAAAGCGGCCGGTCACCACGCCGGCGATCGGCATGATCACCAGCATGGCGATGCCGCCCCACATCATGGCGAGACCCGACAGCATGGCGGTGTAGGGGAACGCGGTCTGCAATAGCTGCGGCATGATCTGGTTCGAGCCGAACAGGATCGCGCCGATCAACAGCATGACGCAAAACGCCATGCCGAACTGGCGATGAAACAACAGCCGAAGCTCAACGATGGGCTCGTCCTGATTGAGCTCCCAGGGGACGAAAACCAGGAACGAAATTCCGGCAAGGAGCGAGAATATGATGATCGTGCCCGATTTGAACCAATCGTCGATCTGGCCGCGGTCGAGCACGACTTCGAGACAGCCGAGCGTCATCGCGATCAGCGCGAAACCGACCCAGTCGACTTTCAGACCGCCGGCAAGCCGCTCGGCGCGCTCGCGTTCGAGCACTTCCGGCTCGTCGACCAGCCAATGCACCAGGGCGAGCGAAGCGATGCCGATCGGCACGTTGATGAAGAAGATCCAATGCCAGGAAAAGTTGTCGGTGATCCAGCCGCCGATGGTCGGGCCGACCGTCGGCGCCACGATGACGGCGACGCCGTACAGCGCGAACGCCTGCCCGCGCCGCGCCGGCGGAAACGTGTCGGCCAGGATAGCCTGCTCGCTGGTCGGCATGCCGCCGCCGCCGAGCCCCTGCAGGATGCGAAAGAAGATCAGCGCGCTCAGGCTCGGCGCCAGCCCGCAAAGCAGCGAGCTCACCGTGAACACGGCGACGCAGATCATGTAGAAGCGCTTGCGGCCTAACACATTCGACAGCCAGCCGCTTGCCGGCAGGATGACGGCGTTGGCGATCAGATAGGTCGAGACCACCCAGGTGCTCTCGTCGACGCTGGCGGCGAGGCTGCCGGCGATGTAGCGCAGCGAAACATTGGCGATCGCGGTGTCGAGCACGACCATGAAGGTGGCGATCGAAACCACGACGGCGACGAGCCATGGATTGCGGTCGCCGGCGGCCGAACGGCTGGAATCCCAGCCTGCGGGTCGCGGCGATTGATCGGTCATCGCACCTTGACCGTCGGCACCACCGACATTCCCGGCCCGAGCAGCACGTCGGGCGGCTGGTCGAACACGATCTTGACCGGGACGCGCTGCACGATCTTGACGTAATTGCCGGTGGCGTTCTCCGCCGGCAATAGGCTGAACGCGGTGCCGCTGCCGGACTGGATGCTGTCGACGTGGCCTTTGAAGGTGCGATCGGGATAGGAATCGATCTCGATCGCGACCGGCTGGCCCGGCCGCATCAGGTCGAGCTGGGTTTCCTTGAAATTGGCGGTCACCCATACGTCGCGCGGCACGAACATCATCAAGGCCTGACCGACGGCGGCATATTGGCCCTTGGCGGCGGTCAACCTCGTCACCCGGCCGGCAACCGGCGCGGTGATGATGGTGCGCGACAAATTGGCGTTGGCCTGCGCCAATTGCGCCTCGGAGGTTTTCAACTGCGCCTCGAGCACGGGAACCTGTTTGTCGGTCGCGATGGCGTTGGCCTGCGCGGCGGCGTAGGTCGCCTCGGCCTGCATGAGGTTCGAGGCGTATTGCTGCGCCTGTTCGACGGTTACGGAATCCGTCTTGACGAGCCGCTGATAGCGCTCGTCTTCCTGCCGGGCGAAGGTCAGTGCGGCTTGCGACTG
Source organism: uncultured Alphaproteobacteria bacterium (assembly GCA_963743395.1). GTDB lineage: Bacteria > Pseudomonadota > Alphaproteobacteria > Rhizobiales > Xanthobacteraceae > BOG-931. The sequence continues at coordinate 165,129 of CAVUPV010000003.1, read as the reverse complement.
CGCAGTCTGCTTTTCGGCTTGATCGATCTTGGCCTTCTGGGCGGCGATTTGCGCGATGAGATTGTCAACGCTCGCTTGTTCCTGGTCGTGCGCGGCGACAAAATCGCGATCGTCGAGACGGACGAGCTCGGCACCGGCATCGACCAGCTGGTTGTCGGTGACCGGAACGTCGACAATCGCGGCGGCGACCTGCGCGCCGATCTGCACGGTGCGGGTGTCGATAAAGGCGTCGTCGGTGGACTCATAGTTTCTGGCATGGAGCCACCAGAGGAACAGCAGAAGGAGCAGGAAGACGCCGCCAATGGCGATAAGAATGACGAGCCCGCGGCGCTCGTTATAGACATCGCGCCATGAGCGTTTTTTCGTCGCCGTACCGCCGCCAGCCGGTTTCGTCGCGCCGGCGGGAGGACTAGCCTCGCGGGCGGGCGTCGAATCGGAGCGGCGTTCGTTGTCGACACGTTGATCCATGACCGACGCTTAAACGTTTGACATGCCAAATGGGTTGCGGGCGGCGTTTTTTCAAACGCCCATTTTTCAAACGCCCGTATGCCAACTTGGCTTTTACCCGGTAATGGACGCCGCAGGCCAGTCAGGACGGCCCGGTGGGATGCACGGCAGCCGAGATTTTTTGCACGAACTCGTCGAGTTCGTCGCCGGCAAGGTCGCTCACCGCCCAGAAATCGAGACCTTGCTCCGACCAGTGGCGGACATTGTAGCCCTGGATCGTCTCGGCGATCGCGCCGGCGTGCGCGATGCCGAGGCGCTGCGCGACGAACAGATTGATCACATGTTTGCGGCGCTGATAGACGACCGAGGCCACCGGCTCGCCGTCGATGTAATCGAGCCGGCCGCCAAGCAGCGTAAAGCCCTGCGCGGTGAGGTCGATGACCGGCGGCGCCACGTCGACCCGGCCGTCGAACCACGGCTTGACCGTGTGCTGGTCGCTGGTCTCCACGTCCATCAGATGGCCGGCCTGCAGCGAGCGGATATGCGCCGAGACGACTTCGTCGGCGACCTGCTGATTTTGATCGCTCCGGAATACGCCGATGACGAGCGTCGCGGCGATGGCGGCTGAAAGCGCCGAGCCGATGGCAAAGCCGCCAAAGAACGATCGGCGCGACGGCTGAAAGAATTTGCGCGGCGCGATGATCTCCGCCGAAGGCGAGGGTAGCGCCGCTTCGATGCGACTGCGCAGGCTCGCCGGCGCGGGGAATTTCAGGTCGGCTCCGGCCATCGCCTCGCGCATGGCGCGGAACGCCTTGAGTTTCTCGGCGCAGCCGGTGCAGGTTGCGACATGCGCCTCGACGTCGCGGGCATGAACGGCATCGAGCTCGCCGTCGATCAGCGCGTGCAGCAGGATTTCGCATTCGGCGCAATTCATGGCGACGTTCCTGAGGTCGTGATTGGCGGGGATCCTTCCGCGACGTTCCACGCCGAACGCAGCATCGATCGCGCGCGGGCCAGCCGCGACATCACGGTGCCGACCGGCACGCCGGCGACTTCGGCGATTTCCTGATAGGACAACTCGTTCACCTCGCGCAGCACGATGGCCTCGCGAAACGGCTGCGGCAATTCGGCGACGAGCCGGCGGATCGTGGCGCCGTCCTGTTCGCGCAACAGCGCGGTCTCCGGCGAGGCTTGCGGCTCCTGCCACATCGGCATCTGCTCCGCCGCGGGCTCGTCCTCGGAATAGTCCGCCGCAATCTCCTGTTTGCCGCGCCGCGCGAATTCGGCGTTGCAGACGTTCCTTAATATCGCCAACAGCCACGGTTTCATCGCCGGACCGCGATAGCTATCGAAATGGCGCAACGCGCGCAGGTAGCATTCCTGCACCGCGTCCTCGGCGTCGGCACTGCCGCGCATGAGATAGCGGGCCAGCGCATACACGTCGTCGAGATAGGGCAGCGCTGCGTCGCGAAAACGCCGCGCTTTGTCTTGTTCGGCATTCGCATCACCTGTCATCGTGTTGCGCTCGGCCGTCCAAAATGCTGTCGGTCCAACCCGCTGCGGCCGATCGAGCATCACTGCGTGGCGTTGCTGCCCGAGGCCGCTTCTACCACGATCGTGCCCGTCATATGCGGGTGGATGTAGCAGAAGTACTGGTAGGTGCCCGGCGTGGTGAACGTGAACGAATAGCTGTCGTCGGTGTCGAGCGCCTTGGATTTGGCGAACCCGTTGTTCGCCGAGGCGATGCCGTGCGGGATGTCGTCTTTGTTGGTCCAGGTGACGGTGGTCCCGGCTTTCACCGTCAGGCTTTGCGGGCCGAAGGTAAAATTGTCGATCGACACCGCGCCCGCGGAAGCCGCGGTGTCCGCCCAGCCCGGCAACACAACCGCGGCCAGCGTGGTGGCGGTCGCCGCGCCGAGCGCGGCGGCGACGAGTGCGCTTCGCACCGTGCTTGAGATGGACATGACAAAGCCTCCTTACGCTTTGAGCGGCGAGTCGATGATGGCGAGACGCTGCTCGTTCTGCTTGAACGTGACGCTGGCGATGCCGAGCATGCTGCGCAGCTGGTCGTCGGGGACCTTCATCGGTCCCGGCGACGGCGCGGTGCCCGGCGCCGGCTGCGGAAACGCGGTCGAGCGCGCGGTGTGGAACGTGACGTTGCCTTCCACCTTCTGCATGACCTGGTGGATATGGCCGTTGAGCACGGTCACCGAACCGAAGCGCTTGAGGTAGGACAGCGCCTGGGCGCTGTCGTCGGTGCCCCAGCCCCAATCCGGATAAATGGTCCACAGCGGGATGTGGGCGAAGACGACGATCGGCGTCGAAGCGGAGCGGCCCTTGAGATCGTCTTCGAGCCATTCGAGCTGATCGGGACCGAGAAAGCCCAGGCCGCCGGCCTTGAGGTTGACGACGTTGACCAGACCGATGAAGTGCACGCCGTTGGCGTCGAAGCTGTAATAGCCGGTGCCTTTGGCGGCCTTGGCGTAACGCTCGCTGTAGAATTTCTGGTCCGGATCGAGAAAGTCATGCTCGCCCGGGACGTAATGCACGTCGAGACGCGACTGCGAGATGATGCGGTCGGCGTCGTCGAACTGCGATGCCAGCGACAAGTGGCTGATGTCGCCGGTGTGAATCATGAAGGCCGGCTTCTTCGGCAGCGCATTGACCTTGGCGATGGCCTCTTCGAGCGTGCCGAGCGCATTCGGATTGGCCGGCTTGTCGAAGCCGACATGGCTGTCGCTGATCTGCAGGAAGCTTAGGCCGCGCACCTCTTGCGCGTTGGCCTCGCCCATCAGGCCGAGCGAGTGCGGCACGCCGCCGGCAACGGTCCACAGCACGCCGGTGCCGACCCAGGTCATGCATTCCAGCACTTTGCGCCGGCTGACGCCGTCGTCGCGATCGGATTCGCTCATTGAATCTCTCCTCTGCAGGTGAAAGCGCGGCGAAGCATCGCCGGCTTTTGCGGCTTCCGAGGAGGGGATTGGGCGGCGGCGGGTTTTATTCCCGGTTCCGTGAATATTTATGGCCGGCCGGTATTGGCCGCTGCTATATGCTCAATGCCGATCAGTCGTGCCGGGCAATGCTGCAAACTACATTCTCATCGGTTGAGACTCGCGCGTCGTGGGTCGTCGCCAGCGCCGTGCTGGTGATCATGGCCATCGCCTTCGGCGCGCCGTGGGTCACCATCGTCGCGCTCAAGAACATCGCCGCCGAGGTCAACGGCGAACGCTCGGTCCCGGCTTTCGCCGGCGCGCTGATGTGGATCGGCTCCGGCGTCGGCGGCATCCTGATGGGCCGCGTCGCCGAGCGCCTCGGCATCCGTTTCACCGTGATATTCGGCGCGGCGATGATCGCCGTCGGACTGACGGTCTCGACGTGGGGTCCGCCCTGGCCGCTTTACATCGGACACGGCCTGTTCATCGGCTTGCTCGGCCTCGGCGGCATCAATGCGCCATTCTATGTCTATACCAGCCGCTGGTTCGACCGCCGGCGCGGCTCGGCGCTGGCGCTGATCTCGAGCGGCTCCTATCTCGCCGGGCGCGTTTTGGCCGCCGATCTTCGCGCCGGCGATCGCCGCTATCGGCTGGCGGCAGACGATGATTTATTACGCCGCGTTCGAGCTGCTTCTCATCGTGCCGGCCGCGCTCGTGGTGCTCAATCCACCGCCCGATACGCCGCATCACGCGACGCTGACGGGCGCGGCGCACGGCGAAAAGATCCGTCCTGGGCTGGCCGCCCAATCTCGTCTTCGCGCTGCAGATGTGCGCGATCTTCACCTGCTGCCTGCCGATGGCGATGCCGCAGGCGCATCTGGTGGCGTTTTGCACCGATCACGGCATCAGCGCCGCGCATGGCGCGGCGATGGTGTCGGTGCTGCTCGGCGCGGCGTTCTTCAGCCGCCAGGTTTGGGGCGTGATCTCCGACCGGATCGGCGGCCTCTATACGATGCTGGCCGGATCCGGCCTTCAGGCGGTCGGCATGGCGGCGTTCGTCGTGACGCAGGACGAGGTCGGCCTGTTCACGGTGGCGGCGCTGTTCGGGCTCGGCTTCAGCGGGCTTGTTCCCGCCAATATACTGGCCTCGCGCGAACTGTTTCCGGTCGGCGAATCGTATTGGCGCATGCCGACGCTGTTGTTGTGCAGCGGCTGGGGCATGGCGGCGGGCGGCTGGGTCGCGGGAATAATCTACGACCACTTCGGCTTCTACGCGCCGGCGTTTGCCGCCGGACTGGGCGTCAATGTTGTGAATTTCATCATCATCGCCACGCTGTCGCTGCGAAAGCGCATCACCGCGCCGGTGTAAACGCTCATCGCCCGCGCGGCGGCATTCCCGTTGTGCGCACGGCGCTGCGCGCCTTTGTCCACCCTACGCCTGCTTGCCCGCTGCTTCGACCCATGGATTGAACACCGGTGCGCGCGCTTTTTGATAGTCGCTCACGTCGCGGGAGACGACTGTGAGACCGTGATGGAGCGCCGTCGCGGCGATGATCAGATCGGGCTGCGAGAAGGTATGGCCGGCTTTGCGGCCGTTATCGACCAGCAGCCGCCATTTGAACATGATGTCCTCGGTGATTGCGAGCACCCGCTCTTCGAACATCGGCCGCACCTTGTGCGCGAGCCAGTCATTCAGCTCGGCGCGGCGAATGGAGCCGCTGGCGCGTTCGATGCCAAACCGAATTTCGGCCAGCGTCACCGCGCTGACGTAGAGGAGATCGAGCGGTTGCGCGGCGACGAAAGCAAGAACTTTTCGTTCCGGCTTGGGGCGGCGCAGCTCGGACAGAATGTTGGTATCGAGCAGCCATCCCGTCACAAGGCGACCTTACGTACGGGCATCGACGTGCGCCTCGGCTCGATGTCGATGTCGCGATGCGGCGACGTGCGCATCGCAGCGATCAGAACTTCGCCGGTTGGATCGCCTCTGAGGCGACGGAATTCTTCGGCGGCAATGATGACGACTTCGTCGCGTCCGTGCACGGTCACGCGCTGCGGCCCATCGCTGCGAACCCGGCGCACCAACTCGCTAAAGCGCGCCTTTGCGTCCTGTAACAGCCAATGGGCCGGTAGCCGGTTGCGTGTTCGTCGGCGGAGTTTGGCCGCTTTGGGTGGGCTCGGTTTTGTAATTCTAGTCATCTAGACTAGAATATCACCTGCGAGTTCTGGTCCGCAGAAGAGTCGTTTATTTCTGTGCCGCCAGGCTCGGTGCCAATCTTCTGGAATTTCGTCATGCTCGCCACACTCGCTTAGGCAAGCAACCAGACCGCGCCGGCGCGAGCGCTCACCGGGCGTGCGGAGCGGAATTGTCGTTATGGGCGGCGGTTTTTGGCGGCTCCGCCGTTTTCGCCGCCGCCGGATGCGCACGCGTGGCGCAGAATTCATCGACCGCGGCGACGATCGCGGCGCTGGTCAGCGCGCGGCGTTCGGTCGTGCCCAATTCCAGTTCTTCCTGCCGGTTGACGATCGATCCGGCCTCCAAGAGCAGTGCCGGCATGCGCGTCTCGCGCAGCACGATCAACTGGTCGTAGCGGTAGACACCGGCATCGGCATCGAGCAGTTCGCGGCGGCGATGTCCCATCAGCGCCAGCGTGTAATGCGGCGTGTAGTGCAGGCCGCGCGCCTGCAGTTCCTTGCCGAGCAGATGGCCGAACATCAGGCTGCCGGCGCGATCGGCGTTATCGTTCGAGATGAAAAGCGCGTAGCCGGGATAATCGTCGTTGTATTGTTGCGGCTGGCCCTCGTATTGCCAGGTCTGCATCAGATTGTCCGGCACCGAATCGTGATGGATGGCAAGAAACAGGTCGGCGTGCATGGCGTTGGCTTTCGCCGCGCGCTCGACCAGGCCGCGCCACGGCGCCGTTGCGGTGATGAGCAGCACGGTTTTGTCGAAGCCGGCGTCGAGGAGCGCTTTATCGATATCCTGGGCGAGTTGCAGATTGAACGCGTATTCGGGAATGCCGCGCGCGCTCAACGCGCCGGGCACGTCGACGGTATGGCCGACATCGACGACAACGCGGAATGCCGAACGCTGGCAGCTTGGCGCTGCCGGCTTCGCCGCAACCGGCGTAGCTGCGGCTGGGCACCTTGCTGCTGCGCCCACGCCGGCGACCGGCCGGTGCCAAGGGCCAGCGTGAGCGCCAAGATCGCGACTGCGCCGCAGAGCGCTGTTTCCAAGTGCCGTCCGATGTGGCGCGGAGCGATCATATCGAGCCCGTTTTTAACACGAACTCCGCCCTCCGCGCCCGCATGCACTTGTGCACGACCCGCGCCTGTCGTACCAAAAGCGCAGTATTTGCTGGGTTGGGTACGCATTGAATGCCTAAAGCCGTCGGTATTGGCGTCTTACTGTTTATCGTCGCACTTGGGTTCATTGTTGTAACCCAGGCGGGGGACATCGCCGCTTTATTCGAGGCATTTCGCGCCGAGCCGCTCCTGCAAAAGCTGGCGTGGTTTGTCGCCGTCCTCGTTCCGCTGGCCTTTATCCCCACCACGCTGTGGCTCGGTGAGAGGCTGATGCGGCAACAGCAAGCCGCCAGCGCGCTCGAACTGCGGCTCGACGGCGTGCGGCAGGGCGTGCGCGAGATGACGCGCTCGCAGGTCGCCGCCGAAGCATCGGTGCATCAGCTTGCCCGCACCGATCCCGAAGATGCGATCGGCGCCGTCGCGCAGCGGCTCACCGAGGCGGAGCGCCTGGCGCAGGTTCAGGACAGCCGCAACGAGATCGGCGATCTGCAGTCGCGCGTCGATGAGCTGCGCTTGAGGCAGCAGGGCTTGCGGGAACGCCTGATGCCGGTGCTCGACAAACGGCGCTCGATCGAACGGCTGTTCGCCGAACTCGACAGCAGCGAGACCGACATCGACCGGGTGCTGGCCGAGATCGCCAGTGGCGACGATGCGACCGCCATCGCGGTGCGGCTGGAGAATTTGACGGAATTCGTCCGCAAGAGCCATGAACGCTGCGACGAGATCGAACAGGCGTCGAAGACGATCGCCGGCCTGAAGCAGGATTATGTCGAATTACGCGGTCGGCTTGCGCCCTACGCCGCGGCGAAGGACGGCGTCACCCGCCGCATCAAGGATCTCGGCGAGACGCGCGACCGCCTGGCGGCGGAGATCGAGGCCCTGCAGCAAACGCCGCAAGGCAGCCTCGCCGCGCGCGTGCATGCCTTTGCCGATGACAAGAACAAGCTCAACGCGGGCCTGACCAATCTCGAACTGCAATTTTCCGGCCTGGCGACGCTGCGCAAGGACATCGAAGGGCTCGCCGGCAATTTTGGCCGCGCGCTCGATTTGCTCGGCATTTCCGACGGCGGCGTGCTCGATACCGGCGCCCGCATCGAAACGGTGTCGGAATTCATCAAGGCGACGCAAGGCCGGTTCGACGACATCGAGCGCACCATGGCGACGTTCGGCCAGCTGAAAACCAGGCTCGGCGATTTGCAATCGCGGCTTGCTCCGCTCGAAGCGAAGGACGGCGGCATCGCCGATCTTATCGCTCAGGTGCAGGACCTGCGCGACCGGCTTATCGCCAGGATCAAGTTTCTGGACGCCGGCGAGAACGGCGACCTTGCCGCGCGCGTCAATACTTTCGTCGAGGCCAAGCAGGACCTCGAACAGCGCGTGACGACCGTGACCGACCAATTTTCCAGGCTGGCGACGATCCGCAGCGACATCGCCGGGCTGTTCGACAAATTGTCGAATGCCGCCGACACGAATTGATCCGCGTTTGGGAGCCGTCTGTTGAGAGAGCCGCACATGCCGGTCCGTGAACCGCTACTGACCACGGTCTCGATCGCCGATCTTCGTCCGACGCAAATCACGGTCGGCATGCGCGAGGTCGCGGCCAAGCGCAAGCACTGGCGCGATGCCGGGATGAAAAAAGCGGGAAAATTTCTTGGCAAGCATATGATCCCGGTGATCCTCGGCCCCAAGAAGCGCCATTACATCATCGATCACCACCACCTCGCGCTGGCGCTGCATGACGAGGGGGTCAAGCTGGTCGCGGTGACCGTCGTGGCCAACCTGAGCGCGCTCGAGCCCGATGCGTTCTGGACCGTCCTCGACAATCGCTCCTGGATGCATCCTTTCGATGCCAAGGGCGAGCGCCGCCACTACCGGGATATTCCCAAACGGGTGACCGACATGGTCGACGATCCGTTCCGCTCGCTGGCCGGCGAATTGCGCCGGGCCGGCGGCTTCGCCAAAGACACGACGCCATTTTCCGAATTTCTCTGGGCCGATTTTCTGCGCCGGCGCATGAAGCGCAAGACCGTCGAGCGCGATTTCGACCGCGCGGTGGAAAAGGCCCTGCAACTGGCGCGAAGCATGGAAGCCGGCTATCTGCCGGGCTGGTGCGGCCCGGCGCCGGAGGAATGACCGGAGCGGCAAGGCCGGCCCTCCCGGCCGCCGATCCACGGGTGATCGAGGGCGCCCATTTTTGTATAATGGGCGACAGTGACATGAGGGATGGGTCGGCCCAGGTGCGTCCGGCGGCAATAAATCTTCGCGCAAGGTCCATGGCGGTGCTGCTGTCCGCGGCGCTTGCCGGATGCAGCAGTGCGAAAAAGGACGACGCCGCCATCGATCCCAATGCGTTGCCCAACAACTACCGCATCCAGATCTCGCAATTTCTTGCGCAATCGCTGACCACCCGGGCGGACTTCCGGGGCGCGCTGATCTCCACGCCGGTGCTCAAGCCGGTCGGGGACAGCCAGCGTTATGTCGTATGCGTGCAGCTCAACGGCGGCGGCCAGGCCAAGAATAAAGTCGCCATTTATTTCGGCGGACAGATGTCGCAATTCGTCGATGCCACGCCGGAACTCTGCGGCGACGCGACCTACACGCCGTTTAAGGAACTCGGCGCCGCCATGCCGTCGGGGTGACCGGCGGATTGACCTCATCGGCTGCATTGGCCTTATTCACCGTTTGGCACCTCCGGCAAGCGAGACACGATGGATAGCGATGTTCTGATCGTGGGCGCGGGGCCGACCGGATTGACGCTGGCCATCGACCTCGGCAAGCGCGGCGTGCGCTGTACCCTGATCGAGCAAAAGCCGCAGCCGGCGTTCCTGCCGAAGATGGAGCGCATCAACGCGCGCAGCATGGAAATCTACCGCCGCATGGGGCTGGCGGAACAGATCCGCGCCGCCGGGCTGCGGTCCGATTGTCCGATGGACGTCTATATCATGCTCGCGCTCGACGAGCCGCCGCTGCTGCATCTGCCCTATCCGTCGGTCGATGAGGCGCGCAAGGCGGCGCGCGCGAGCAATGACGGCACGCTGCCGCTCGAGCCCTATCAGCTGATCTCGCAATACACGCTCGAGCCGCTGCTGAAATCGATCGCCGAAACGCTGCCGGCGGTTACGGTGCGATTCGGCTGCGAATTTTTGTCGTTACGGCAGGACGATGCCGGCGTCACCGCGCGGGTGCAGGCGGCCGACGGCGCGACGCGCGAGGTCCGCGCCCGCTATCTCGCCGGCTGCGACGGCGGCAACAGCGCGGTGCGCCGCGAGCTCGGCATCGGCCTGTCCGGCGAAGGCAATCTGCTCGGCTTGCGCCAGGCGCTGTTCCGCTGCGACGAATTGTTCGAAAAACTGCCGGTCGGAAACGGTCCCGGTCACGGCCGGCATTATCATGTCGCCGACAACAAATCGACGTTCCTGATCATGCAGGACTCGACCCGGCACTGGACGCTGCACTCCGTGGTCGACACCGGCGAAGAGATGGAAGCGGCGTTTCGGCGCACCGTCGCCATTCCGGTCAAATACGACATGCTGTCGTGCGCGCCGTGGCGGCAAAATCTTCTGCTTGCGGATCGCTACGGCAAGGGCCGCGTATTCCTCGCCGGCGATGCGGCGCACCTCGTCATTCCGACCGGCGGGCTTGGCATGAATTCCGGCGTCGGCGACGCCGTCGATCTGTCGTGGAAGCTCGCGGCGACACTGGCCGGCTGGGGCGGCCCGGCGCTGCTGCCATCCTACGAGACCGAGCGCCGGCAGGTCGGCGACCGCAATGTCGGCGCGTCGCGCTATGCCACTATCGGCCGGCGCAAGTGGCGTTCGATGTGGCGGCCGGACATCCGCGAAGCAACGCCGCCCGGCGCCGAAACCCGGAAAAATCTTATCGCGGTCGCCGATGTCGAGCAGCGCAAGAGCAACGAAATGATCGGCGCCGAGCTCGGTTACCGCTATGTCGATTCACCGATCGTCTGCAACATTCCCGGCGGGCCTGAGCATTTGTTTCGCGAGTATCAGCCGACCACCTGGCCGGGCGCGCGGCTGCCGCATGTCTGGCTCGAAGGCGGCACGCCGATGGCAGACCGGATACCCGGCGGCTACGCGATCCTCAAACTCGGCGGCACCAAGGCCGACGCCGGTCCGCTCGAACGCGCCATTGCCACGCGCGGCGCGCCGGTCACGGAGATCGAAGTGCCGGACGCCGTCGCGCGCGAGGTTTATGGCTACGATCTTGTGCTGACGCGGCCGGATCTGCATGTGGTCTGGCGCGGCAATGCCGCGCCCGAGGATGCCGCGCAGGTCGCCGCGACCGCGACCGGGCACGCGCTTCCGTCATCAGGGTAACGGAAAAAATGCCAGCGCCGCGCCGCCGAGCGCGCAGAATGCAACGACCAGCCAGGGCGGCGTCTTCCACATATACAGCAGCAGGAACGCCGCGACGCCCAACGCAAAATCACCCGCATTGCTGATGCCGGACGTCCAGACCGGACGATAGAGCGCAGCGAGCAGCAAGCCGACCACGGCGGCATTGACGCCGCGCAGCGCCGCTTGCGCCCACGGCCGTTGCCGCATCGCGTCCCAGAACGGCAGCGGCCCGATCACCAGAAGGAAGGCCGGCAAAAAGATCGCGACGAGGCAAACGAGCGCGCCCGTCCAGCCATTGGGCTGCGGGCCCATGACGGTTCCGAGATAGGCGGCAAATGTGAAAAGCGGGCCGGGCACCGCCTGGGTCGCGCCATAGCCGGCGAGGAACGCGTCGTTGCTCAGCCAGCCTGGCGGCACCACTGCGGCCTGCAGCAGCGGCAACACGACATGGCCGCCGCCGAACACCAGCGAGCCTGAGCGATAGAAGGCGTCGAACAATTGCAATGAATGGTGCGGCGCCGCCGCATTCACGAGCGGCAGGCCGATCAGGATGGCGAAGAAGGCGATGATAGCCACGCTCGCAACGGTCCGGCTGACCGGATGCGGCAGCGGCGTGTGAGGGTCCGCCGGCGTGCCGCGGAACAGGACGAAGCCGGTGAGGCCGCCGAGCACGATGGCGATGATTTGGCCGAACGACGACGGCATCGCCAGCGCCAGCACGGCGGCGGCGACCGCTAACGTCGCGCGTTCGCGATCCGGCGCCAGCGCGCGCATCATCGTCAGCACCGCATTGGCAACGACCGCGACGGCGGCGACTTTCAGTCCATGCAGCCAACCGGAGCCGAGCACATTGCCGAGCGAGGTGACGCCGTAGCCAAATAGGACAAGCGCAATCGCCGACGGCGCGGTGAATGCGGTCCATGCCGCCAGCGCGCCGAGGTACCCGGCGCGCGACAGGCCGATGGCAATGCCGACTTTACTGGACGCCGGCCCCGGCAAAAATTGGCTCAGCGCCACGAGATCGACGTAGGTTTTTTCGTCGAGCCATTGACGGCGCACTACGAATTCCTCGTGGAAGTAGCCGAGATGCGCGACCGGACCGCCGAAGCTCGTCAGTCCGAGACGGAGAAAAGCGGCGAACACTTCGCCGGCGTCGCCGCGCCGAACCGGGTTGGCCGAAAATCCTCCCGCGCGCCACTCATTGGGGTCCCGCCTGCGCTTTCCCCGTATTGTTGCCACGAAACGCGCAGCTTCGCGCGCAGCAAGGACGTTCTCAGCGCGGGCACATTTTGGGGCTATTTTTCTCCTCTGATCTCGAATTTTGGAGGAGTTTTCTGCTGTTTTGCGTCAGCGTAAACCTCATATATAGAAGAACATTCTACAAGAGGCGCCCATGACCTCCCCGCTCGAACAGAAGAAAATCAAAGTCACCGGCCCCGTCGTGGTGACCGCCAATCGCGCCGGCGACGGCGCGGTGATCTATCGCCTTGCCGATGGCGGCTGGACGACGACGCTCGATGCCGCAGCCATCGCCACCGATGCCGCGCTCGCGCACGAGCTGATGACGGCGGCGGTCGCCGACGATCTCGGCGCTGTCGGCGCTTACGTGACGCCGGTCAAGCTGTTGCCGGGCGGCCATGTGCGTCCGGGAAATCTGCGCGAGCTGATCCGGCTTGGCGGGCCGACCATCGACCTGCCGGTCAGTGTCGCCACCGCGGCGCGGGTGCTCGAAAGAGAACACGCGCGAACCTGAACGGCCGGCCAGCAAGGCCCTTTCCAAGGCCCCTTCGATGCAAGGCCCCTTCCATGTACGTCTATGATGCCTTCGACCGCACGCTGGTCACCGAACGCGTCGCCGAATTTCGCGACCAGGTGGCGCGTCGGCTGTCGGGCGAATTGACCGAAGAAGAATTCAAGCCGCTGCGGCTGCTCAACGGCGTCTATCTGCAGCTCCACGCCTATATGCTGCGCACCGCCATTCCCTACGGCACCTTGTCGTCGGAGCAGATGCGCATGCTCGCCCATGTCGCGCGCAAATACGATCGCGGCTACGGCCATTTCACCACGCGGCAGAACATCCAGTATCACTGGATCAAGCTCGCCGAATTGCCCGACGCCATGGCTGACCTTGCCAGCGTCGGCATGCATGGCATGCAGACCAGTGGCAACGTGGTGCGCAACATCACCACCGACCAATGGGCCGGCGTCGCGCCCGACGAGATCGAGGACCCGCGGCTGTGGGCCGAGATCATCCGCCAGCATGTGACGCTGCATCCCGAATTCTCGTTCATGCCGCGCAAATTCAAGATCGCGGTGGGCGCCGCGGCGCACGATCGCGCCGCGCTGCGCATCCACGACCTCGGCTTGCGCCTGCATCGGGACGGCACGGGCGAACTCGGTTTCGAGGTCATGGTTGGCGGCGGCCTCGGCCGCACGCCGTTCCTCGCCCAGACCATCAAGCCGTTCCTGCACAAGCGCGATGTCCTGAGCTATGTCGAGGCGATCCTGCGGACCTACAATCAGTTCGGCCGCCGCGACAATATCTACAAGGCGCGCATCAAGATTCTGGTGCACGAGTTCGGCCCCGAGGCTTTCGCCAAGGAAGTCGACGCCGAATGGCAAAGCATCAAAGACGGCGCGCTGGCGCTGGATGATGCGGTGGTCGGCGAGATCGCCGGTCGCTTCCGCTATCCGGCCTATGAAAAGCTCACCGACAGTCCGCGAGAGCTTGCCGCGGCGCGCCGCGCCGACCGCGGTTTCGACACCTGGATGGGCAATTCGGTCGCCAACCACAAGGTCCCCGGCTACGCCATCGTGACGCTGTCGCTAAAACCCGAAGGCGGCACGCCCGGCGATGCCACCGCCGCGCAAATGGACGCCATTGCCGAACTCGACGATCGCTACTCGTTCGGCGAAATCCGCGTCGGTCACGAGCAGAACCTGGTGCTGCCGCATGTCGCGCAGCGCGACCTGCCGGCATTATGGCGCGCGCTCGACGCCGTCGGCGTCGCGCTGCCCAATGTCAACTTCATCTCCGACATCATTTCCTGTCCCGGCCTCGATTATTGCAGCCTCGCCAATGCGCGCTCGATCCCGATCGCGCAGGAGATCACGCGGCGCTTCCACAATCTCGATCTGCAGCGCGATCTCGGCCGCCTGCACGTCAATATTTCCGGCTGCATCAATGCTTGCGGCCATCATCATGTCGGCCATATCGGCATCCTCGGCGTCGAGAAGAACGGCGAGGAGTTTTATCAGATCACGCTCGGCGGCAAGGCCGACGAGAATGCCGTGCTCGGCACCCTGCTCGGTCCGGCGGTGCCTTACGCGCAGGTTGTCGATGTGGTCGAGGACATCGCTGCGGCCTATCTCGAACTGCGGGCAAAGCCGGATGAGTTGTTCATCGACACCGTCAAGCGGACGGGGATCGAGCCGTTCCGGGAGCGCGTCTATGCCGCTCGTTGAAAACGGCAAAATCGTCGAGGATCGCTATATCCGCGTCGATGACGAAGCGCCGATTCCCGACCGCGTCCCGGTGATCGTTTCGGCCAAGCGATTTTTCGCCGATGCTGACGCGCTCACCCGTCGCGACGGCTCACTCGGCGTATCGTGGCCGAACGACCGCCGCGTTGCCGAATTGCAGCCATGGCTCGGGCACTTGGCGCTTATCGCGCTGCATTTTCCAAAATTCCGCGATGGCCGCGCCTATAGCCAGGCGCGGCTGTTGCGCGAGCAATACGGCTATGGCGGCATGCTGCGCGCCACTGGCGACGTGTTGCGCGACCAGTTCACTTTCCTGGTGCGCGCCGGCTTTGATTCCTTCGAAGTGAAAAAGCCGGCCGACGCGCGCGCTTTCGCCGAGTCGGTGGCCCGCTACAGCGTGTTTTATCAGCCGACCGCCGACGGTCGCGTGCCGGCGTTGCGCCGGCGGCTGAAGAAAGCACCGGCTGCGAAGTCGGGCGAAACAGTATAAGATCGTCATTCCGGGGCCGAGCCAACGGCCCCGCACGAAGTCGCGCGGCCCGATGACAGGCTCCTCGCCGCTTTCGCGGCGTCCCGGAATGACGAGGATGAGGTATTCATGACTCCTGTTGTCGCAGTGATCGCGCCCGGCGCCATGGGCGCCGCGGTCGGAAAAAGGCTCACCGATAACGGGCTCAAAGTGCTCACTTCGTTAAAGGACCGAAGCGCGGAGACCGCGGCGCGGGCCAAGGCCGTCGGCATGGCGGGGGCGAGCGACAACGAGATCGCCGGCGCCGATTTCATTCTGTCGATCCTGCCGCCGGGCGATGCACTGTCGCTGGCGCAGCGTTTCGCGCCGGCGCTCACCGCCAGCAACGCCAAGCCGGTTTATGTCGATTGCAACGCCGTCAATCCGAAAACCGCTGAAAAGGTCGCCGCCATCATCGCGCCGACCGAATGTGCCTTCGTCGACGCCGGCATCATCGGCTCGCCGCCGAAGCCGGCGGCGGCAGGCGAGAGCAAGGTCGCGGGCAGTCCGCGCTTTTATGCGTCCGGGCCCGCTGCCGCGCGCTTCGCTACGCTCCGCGACTATGGGCTCGACGTGCGCGTGCTCGACGGCGCACTAAGCGCCGCCTCGGCGCTAAAAATGTCCTATGCCGGCATCACCAAGGGCACGCAGGCGATCGGGGCCGCGATGATGCTGGCGGCGGCGCGCGCCGGCTCCGCTGACGCGCTGTTCGACGAATTGCAATCGAGCCAGAAGGAATTGTTTCCCTGGCTCAAGCGCAGCCTCGCGCAAATGCCGCCCAAGGCCTATCGCTGGGTGGCGGAAATGCACGAGATCGCCGGCTTTGTCGGCGACGATCCGGCGGCGCGCGAACTCTACGAAGGCGCAGCGGATTTTTACGAGAAATTCGCCGAGAATTTCGAGAACGGCGACAAGAAGGACGCCGCCGCGCTGGCGGCTTTTCTGACAAAGAGCTCGGCCTGAGCGCTGTTGCCCTAAGTAGCCGCGACCTTGCTCATCAGAGTCCGCGTTGGGCCAAAAGCCGACGTGCCCGGGGTGCCAAGTGTTGACGTTTTCAAGTAAGCTATGTCCGGCATTGTCCCATCGAATCGACGGTATTTTCTAAGTTACTGCGGGATTTCGGGAATCTCTTTCCGCGGGGTCTAGGGGTGGCGGGGAAGATCTTCATTAATTATCGCCGCGGCGACGACCCTCAGGCCGCCGGCCGGCTATTCGATCGCTTGCAAGACGTCTTCAAGCCCGAACAGCTTTTTCTCGACGTCGACAATATTGCTCCGGGCCTCGATTTCGGGCGCGTGCTCGATGAGCGCGTGGCTGAATGCGATGTCGTGCTGGCGGTCATCGGCAAGAGCTGGATCGACGCGCGCGATGCCGGGGGCAATCGCCGTCTCGATGATCCGGATGATTTTGTCCGCATAGAGATCACGTCTGCCCTGACCCAGGGCAAGCGGGTGATCCCGGTTTTAGTCGGCGACGCCCAGATGCCGCGCGCGGAGGAGCTTCCGGAAGTCATGCGGCCTTTGGTGCGGCGTAACGCAGTGCGTCTCACTCATGAGCGGTTCCGGGCCGACACGGCGGGTCTGGTCAAATCGCTGCAGCAAGTGCTCGGCGACATCGAGGAACATCGCCAAGCGCAAGCGGAGGCCACGCAGCAGGCGCGAGCCGAGGAGGTGCGCGCTCGACAAGAAGCGGAACGCCTCTGCAACAGGAAGCGACCGCCAAACAACGCGCCCTTGAGGAACGGGAATTGGCCGAGGCGAAGCGCGTTGGCACGGCGCTTGCGTTTGACACTTTCCTTGCCGTCCATCCCGAAAGCGGTTTCGCCGACGAGGCGAAGAGACTGCGAGCGGCATTGCAGACCCGCGAAGACGCCTATCACCGTGCGGCGGCCAGCACCGATCAGGTGTTGCTCAAATCCTTCCTGGCGACGTACAAGAAGGGCGCGGATATGGACCAAATTCGCGCGCGGCTGCGCGATCTTGAGCCGCGGCAGGCTTCCGCCCTGTCTTTGCCGACGATTGCCGTCGTGGCGCTCGCGACCGCGGTGCTTGGAGGCGGCGCGTACCTCTGGATGCAATCGAAGGGCACGCTGCCGTCCAATCAGCAAGCTTCAGTCGCACCCACCGTGTCGCCGCCGGCAGCTAAGCCGTCCATTGCACCAGCACCGTCTGCATTGCCTGCGACGACTTCAGTGCCTCCGGCAATCACTGCGCCCAAGCCACCACCGGTTTCGGCGCCGGAGGTCACCGTGTCAAAGCCCCCTCCGGTCCCGACACCGGCGCCGGAGGTCACCGCGCCAAAATCCGCACCGCCTCCATCATCTGAAGCAAATGCCTCGCCGAGCTCTGCGGCGGTTCCCGTTGTTCAACTGCCGCCGCCGGTTCCGATCACTGCTGCCACTGTCACCGCTCCCGATCCGCGTGAACTGACACGTTCGCTGCAAACCGAGCTCAAACGTGTCGGCTGCTTTCTCGGTGAGGTGAATGGCGACTTCGACGAAGCGACCAAAGCGGCCTGGCACCGCTTCATCAAATTGACGTCTCTCGACATGCCCGACGACCTCTCGCCGGACGCCATCAATGCGGTGCGCGGTACCACCAAGCGTGTCTGCCCCGCGATCTGCGGGCGCGGCGAGCACAGTGAGGGCGGCACCTGTGTCGCTGACGAGCCGCCGCCGAAACATACTGCGAAAACGGCGCCCGTACCGGCTGCTCCGGCTCCGTCTGCTCCGGCAGCCCCCAAATCCACCGGCTACTGCCAGCCAATGGCGCACGGCGAAATGATCACCAATGCTGGAGCCATTTGCCACTGAATTGCCCGATGGTGACAATTCCGGTCCCGACTACCGGTTGAGCCACCTTCGCGCGAAGCCAAGTATGCCCTGCGGCAGGAAAATGATCATCGCGATAAAGACGATGCCGAGCGGGATCAGGTAGGGGAACTGATCGCCGAACAGTTGCGACAGCAATTGGCGCGCGAGCTGGAAAAAGCCGGCGCCGACAATCGGCCCGACCAGCGTGCCGACGCCGCCGATGACGTTATACATCACGGTGTCGCCAGAGGTGAGAAAGTAAACGAAGTTGGGCGCGACGAACTGGTTCTGCACGGCGTAAAGCACGCCGGCCAATCCGGCGAACAGGCCGGACAACATCACCGACATCATCTTGTAGCGCTCGACCGCGTAACCGATGGCGCGGGTGCGCGCCTCGTTCTCGCGGATCGATTGCAACACCATGCCGAATGGCGATTGGGTGACGCGCCGCAGGATCAAATAGGACGCCGTCACCACCGCCAGCACGAACCAATGCATGGTCGTCGAGTTAAAGCGCGCGTCGTAGAGGAACGGGATGGACAGATGCGGGCGGGTGAAGATCAGGCCGTTCTCGCCGCCGGTCACCTTGGTCCAGGTGAAGATGATGACGTAGAAGATCTGGCTGAAGATCAGCGTGGTGATGGCGAAATAGATGTCGCGCAGCCGGATGGAGAAAAAGGCGACGAACAAGGCGGCGCCGGCGGCGCCGGCCAGTCCGGCCAGGATGGCGAGCCAAAGGTTCGGCGGACTGACCGCGATCAGCGCACCCGCCGCGCCGTACATGCCAAGCCCGAAAAATGCCGAATGGCCGAACGAGACCATGCCGGTGTAACCGATCAAAAGATCGGACGACATCGCCAGCAGGCCCCAGATCAGGCATTCGGTGAGAAAGCGGCGCCAGAACTCGGGCAGAAACAGCGGCGCCACGATCAAGAGCGCTATCACCACGCAAAAACCGATCCAGAAAACGGCGGTGTGGCTCAACTTCATCTTGTCGAGCGGCATCGTCTTATCGAGCGGCGCAACGGTCATCGCGGTGTCGCCACGAACAAGCCGGTGGGACGGAATAACAGCGTGAGGATCAGCACGACGAAGGAGACGATCACCGCCTGCGACGGGTCGAGCCAGATCGCGGCATAGGCTTCAAGCAGGCTGATGAAGATGGCGGCGGCGATCGAGCCGGCGAGATTGCCCATGCCGCCGACCACGACGACGATGAAGGCGCGCAGCACCCAATCGAGCCCCATGCTGTGATCGACGCCGGTCGTTGGCGCAAACAGCACCCCGCTCGCCGCCGCCATGGCGGCGCCGATGGCGAACACGCCGGTGTAAACCCAAGGCACCGGAATGCCCATCGCCTGCGCCATCACGCGGTCCTGCGCGGTGGCTCTGATCCAGATGCCGAATTTGCCGTATTTCAGGAACAGCCAGAAGCCGCCGATGATGACGCCCGACAGCGCCGCGATGAAAATGCGGTACCAGGGATATTGCAGGTAGAACAATGTGAATGCGCCGCTCATCGGCTCCGGAATGCGCCGTGCCGTCGGGCCGAATTCCCACAGCGCGAAATTTTGCAGAACCAGCGAAATGCCAAAGGTGACGAGAATGGTGTTGAGCGGATCGCGCCCGATCAGCGGCCGCAACGTGACGATCTGCAGCGCCGCGCCGAGGATGGCGACGATCAGCGCCGCTCCGACCAGGCCGAGCCAGAAGCTGCCGGTGGCGGCCACGATGACGACGCCGACATAGGCGCCGAACATGAACAGTTCGCCATGCGCGAAGTTCACCACGTCCATGATGCCGAAGATCAGCGTCAAGCCGGAGGCGACCAGCGCGAGGATCATGCCGGTGACGATGCCGTTTACCGTCTGGATGATGATGAGATCGAGAGGAATGGCCTGGAAGAATTGACCGATCGCGCCCATCGCTCACACCCCCAGATATTGTTTGATGACCGGATGGTGCACGTCGATCTCGGACGCCGCGCAATGGTGGCGGACGCTGCCCTTCTCCATGATGTAGACGCGCTGGCTTGCGTCGAGCGTCAACGGCACGTTCTGCTCGACCAGGAGGATGGCGACGCCTTCATTGTGCAGAAACTCGATGATGTTGCGGATCTGCGAAACCATCCGCGGCATCAAGCCTTCGGTCGGCTCGTCGAGCAGGATGATTTTCGGCTCCAGCATCATGGCGCGCGCGATCGCCAGCATCTGCTGCTCACCGCCGGACAGCGTGCCGCCGGCCTGGTTTCGCCGCTCCGCCAAAACCGGGAAAAAATTGTACACTTTGTCGAGCAGGTGTTGCCGCTTCTCCTCGGTGACGCCCTCGCGATCCAGGCCGGTGCGCAGATTCTCCATCACCGTGAGCAGGCGGAAGATACGCCGGTCTTCCGGAACGTAGCCGATGCCGAGCCGCGCCAGCTTGTGCGGCGGCAGGCCGGTGATGGCATTGCCGTTGAGCAGCACGCTGCCTTGGCTCGGGCGCACCAGCCCCATGATGGTCTTGAGCGTCGTGCTTTTGCCGACGCCGTTGCGGCCGAGCAGGCCCACCACCTCGCCCGGGCCGACGGTGAGCGACACGCCATGCAAGATGTGGCTCTTGCCGTAATACGTATGCACTTCCTCGAGCAGGACGAGCGGCGCACGTCCATCGGCCAAATCGCTCATGTTGCTCTGCGGCTCATGTCTTGAGATAGACCTCCAGCACTTTCGGATTTTGCTGGATTTCCTCGGGCGTGCCCTCGGCGAGAATGGCGCCGTAGTGCAGCACGGTGATGCGGTCGCAAAGCTCCATCACCACGTTCATGTCGTGCTCGACGATCAGGATGGTGAGACTGTTTGCGGGGTCCTGGGCGATCCGCCTCACCAGCTCCATCGTCTCATCGGTCTCGGCCTGGCTCATGCCCGCGGTGGGTTCATCGAGGCAGAGAAGTTTCGGTTCGGTCGCCAGCGCGATGCCGATCTCGAGATTGCGCTGCTCGCCATGCGACAGGTTGCTCGCCAGTTCGCCGGCTTTGCCGAGCAGCCCGACGGAATGCAGCGCAGCCTCCGCTTTCCCGTTGATGTCGGCGAAGGCGCTGTGATGCGCCAGCATGTTCCAGCCATGCCGGCGCGATTGCGCGGCGATGCGTACGTTTTCGAGCGCCGTGGCGTTCGGCAGGATATTGGTGATCTGATAGGAGCGCGCGATGCCTCGTTGCGAGATCGCGTTTGACGGCAGGCCGGAGATTTCCTCGCCGTTGAAGACGACACGGCCGCCGGTCGGTCGCAGCACGCCGGTCAGGCAGTTGAAAAAGGTGCTTTTGCCGGCGCCATTCGGTCCGATGATGGCCCGCACCTCACCGCGCGCAATCTCGAAATTGACTTCCGAAAGCGCGGCGAGTCCGCCAAACCGGACGGACAGCAATTCGGTCTTGAGTATTGGCTCCGGCTCCGCGCCCCGGCCGGTTGCCGGGGGGCGGAGCTCGGTCGATAGTTGGGCGCGCACTTAGAGGCTTCGGACTGATCGCTTAAGCCGACGGGAAGTGGCAGGCCGGCGGAACGAAGGTCTTGTCCTTATCCACCGTCTGCTGAAGGTGATAAGTGCCGCCGCCGATGGTGAAGATGAACTCGCGCAAGAAGGCCTGATGATCTTCCTTGCGCAGCACCTTATCGCCTTGCGGGAAGTCGTCGCTTTCCTTCACTTCAAGACCTTCGAGCGCTTCGATCAGCTTTCGCCGAATCGTCGCGGCTGTCGAACTTCGATTTCTCCATCGCGATCTTCATGGCGTTGAGCGCTTCATAGTTCGACTGCACGTACTTGTCGGGCAGCGGGCCTGACGGATCGATTTTCGCCAGCCGCGCTTTGGCCTCGTCGAAGAAGCGGTGCAGATAGGGCGTATTGAGCGCGCCGTCGAACACCGGGATGTAGCGGTTGATGCCGGTGAAGCCGTCGAGCTTGTTGCCGACCGCGATCAGGTTGGTCGATTCCGAGATCGAGCCGTCGCCGGCGAATTTGTACTTCTTTGTCAGGCCGAGGTCATAGGCCTGGTTGGCCAGCGTGACACCATCCTTGCCGAAGAAAATGGCGAAGAAGCCGTCGAAATCGCCCGAGATCTTCGACAAAAACGGCGTCATGTCGGCGGTGCCGAGCGGAATGCCGGTGGTGCCGACGACGGTGCCGCCGTTTTTCTGGATCTCGGCGATATAAGCATCGCGCGTCGACTGGCCCCAGGAATAATCGCTGTGCGCGATGTGCCACTTCTTGCCGATCTTGGTGAGCGTCGGCGCGAAGGCGACCGCTTGCGCCGGCGCATAATCGTGGAGCCGGAAGGTGTAGCGGTTGCAGGCCGACGTGGTCAGCGTGGTGTCGAGGCAGACGGTGATCATGTTGACGATCTTGGCGTCCTGCCAGACCGGCATGCAGGCGAGGCAGATATTGGAGAGAAAGCCGCCGGCGTGAATGTCGATATTGTCCTCATCCACCATTTTCGCGGTTTTCTGCCGGGCGACGGCCGGCGAACTCTCGTCGTCGACGATGTCGAGCTCGACCGGACGGCCGTTGATGCCGCCATTGGCGTTGATACGGTCGGCCGACATTTGCAGGCCGACCACCGCGGTTTTGCCGCCGGCCGCGCCGGCGCCCGACAGCGGCTGCTCGGAGCCGACTTTGTAGGACTTGGCGGCGCCGAAAGCCGCCCGCCACGGCGCCGGCACCAGCATCATGGCGCCGATCGCGCCGCCGCCCCATCCGATAACGCGGCGGCGCGTGACCTTGCCGCGGTACCAGATGTCTTTTGCCCATTCCTCGTGTTTCCAATTCTCGGTCATCGGTAGTCTCCTCTGGATTTTCTGATGGCCTGTGCCGGCCCTTAAAACGGGCTTCTGGCAAGTAAATTAGACCCTTAGCAAACGCGACTTTGACGGCGGTTTCAACCGAATTCGCATTTCCGGCGCCCGTCCGATCCGGCATTTCCGCGCGTAAGATCGTCGCGGCCAACGGCTTTTTCCGTGCCGGCTTGATGATAAAGTGGGCAAGAGCTTCACGGCAAACCGATAACGGATAAGGAGCCGATCATGGCGACCGCCACGATGCGACGGGAAAATCCCGAGGCGCTGACGACCGGCCGCGCCGCGCGGCTCGCGATCCGGCGCAACACGCATTCCGGCCCGACATCGGGCCTCGCGCCCGGCTTCGTGCAAGCCAATCTCGCCATCCTGCCGCAAAACCTGGCGCAGGATTTCATGCAGTTTTGCCAAAATAATCCGAAGCCGTGCCCGTTGATCGGCGTTTCGGCGCCAGGCGATCCCCGCATTCCGGTCTTGGCCGAGGATCTCGACATCCGCACCGACCTGCCGCGCTACCGCGTCTGGCGCGACGGCAAGCTTGCCGACGAGCCGATCGACGTCCTGAAATACTGGCGCGACGATCTCGTCACTTTCGCCATCGGTTGCTCGTTCTCGTTCGAACAGGCGCTCGTCGAAGGCGGCATCGAGTTGCGCCACATGACGTGCGACTGCACGGTGCCGATGTATCGCACCTCGGTCGAGACGCAGCCGGCGGGTCCGTTCCACGGCCCGCTTGTGGTTTCGATGCGGCCGATGAAGCCGGCCGACGCCATCCGCGCCGTGCAGATCACCACCCGTTTCCCTTCGGTGCATGGCGCGCCGGTGCATCTCGGCAAGCCGGAAATGATCGGCATCAAAGACATCGCCAAGCCGGATTGGGGCGACGCGGTGCCGATCGGCGACGACGAAATCCCGGTGTTCTGGGCCTGCGGAGTGACGCCGCAATCGGTGATGATGGCGGTAAAGCCCGAATTCTGCATTACCCATTATCCCGGCGCCATGCTGGTGACCGACCGCCGCAACATCGAATTCGCGATCATGTGACGCGCTTCGCGTCATTCCGGGACCGAGCGAAGCGAGGAGCCCGGGATCTATAATCACCGTACTCTCAGAACTTGCGCGGAGTGCTAACCTCGAACGATAGTGGTCATGGATTCCGACTCGTCGCTTCGCGCCGATCCGGAATGATGAAAAGAGTAACCGAATGCTCGTCGACTTCCAGCAACATTACACGCCGCCAGACCTGTTCAAGGGCGATCCGGCCAAAGCCACGGTCGATCTCGATCGCGACGGCAATCCGAGTTATTTTCTCAACCCGCTGCTCGCCGATCTCTCCGCGCATGTCCGCATGATGGATGCCGCCGGCATCGATGCCGGTGTGCTGTCCTGCGGGCTCGGCTTCGACCAGCCGGATATCGCGATCTGCCGCACCATCAACGACCGCATGCGCGAAGCAGAGCATGCGCATCCGGGCCGCTTCATCGGGCTGGCGCATGTGCCGGCGCTCAAGCCGCGCGAGGCGGCGGCCGAATTAAAGCGCTGCGCCGTCGAGCTCGGCTTTCCCGGCGTCGTCATCGCTTCGGAATTGCAGGACCAGCCGCTCGACTGCGAGGAACTGCGGCCATTCTGGACGTCGTGCGCCGACCTTGGCCTTTACGTTTTCATCCATCCGCTGCCGCGCGTCATCGCCTGGGCGCGGATGGATGCCGACGATCTCGGCCGCATGCTCGGCTGGGAGTTCTCGCTGATGACGGCGGCGGTGCGTCTCATCGATTGCGGCCTGCTCGACGAATTGCCGAACCTGAAAATCCAGTTCTCGCATTTCGCCGGCGGCATCGGCCGCTATCTCGGCCGCATCCGCGGCTTTCAGCAGCGCGGCAAATGGGGCACGGCAAAGATTCCCCGCCATGGCCGCGAACCGCGCCACGCCTTCGATCATTATCTCGAGGAGCGGCTTTACTACGACATCGCCGGCTGGGCCGGCCCCGATCACGCCGCGCAATGGGGCGCGCATTGGGTCAAGTTCGGGCTGCAGGAACTGCCGCTGTCGCAACTCGTTTTTGCCAGCGACTATCCGCAAGCGGTGCGCGAGCCTGGTGAGGTCGCCGGTTATGTCGAAGCGGTAGCCGCGCTCGGCGCCGGCGGCCGCGCGCTGATCCGCGGCGCCAATGCGGAGAAGCTCATTGCCGATCTGCCCCGCCGGCTCGCCGCGCGCCATCCGAGCCCGGTTGCGGTGCGCGCATGAATGATAAACCGGCGGCGGTCGAAGCTTTCGATCCGGCCGCGCACGGCTGGGACCGCGTGCGCGGGCATAATTTCGGCGAGCTGGTCGGGCCGATCTGGCGCCGCGGCGACGCCCTGTTCGGCTTCGTTTCCACCGACAAGCATCGCAACCACAGGGGCATCGTCCATGGCGGCATGCTGACGACCTTCGCCGACCAGGCGATGGGCATGACCGGGCGGCGCGCCACCGGCGAAAAACCGCACGCGACCATCGAGATCAACATGCAATTCATCGGCGCGGTGAAGGTGGGCGACTTCGTCGAGGCGCATTGCGAGATCGTGCGCGAGACGCGTTCGCTGCTGTTCATCGAATCGAAGCTGAAGGTCGGCAGCCGCATTGTCGCCACCGCGAGCGGCATCTGGAAAATTTTGGGCGAGGCATAGAAGGCACTCAGTAACCGCTCATTCCCGCGCAAGCGGGAATCCACCTTCTGGGTGCCCGCTTTCGCGGGGACGAGTGGAGAATGATCAGCCGCGGAATTTCGCCAGCGTGCCGCCCTTCATCACCGAACCGGGCAGCGGATGGCCGACGACGTCTTCCGCAAGTTTGGCGCATTCGATCAGCGCGTCGAGATCGATGCCGGTGGAGATGCCCAATTCATTGCACATGAAGACGAGGTCCTCGGTGCAGACATTGCCGGCGGCGCCGGCGTGGCCGGCGAACGGGCAGCCGCCGAGGCCGGCGACCGATGAATCAAACCGCGTCACCCCCATTTCGAGCCCGGCATAGGCATTGGCGATCGCCATGCCGCGGGTGTCGTGCAGGTGCAGCGCGAAGTCGAGATCGGGCCAGCGCTCGCGCAAAGCGCCGATGGTTCGCTTGATCGCAAGCGGCGTCGCCCAGGCCATGGTGTCGGCCAGCGTCACATAACTCAGCGCAACGCCGTGCTGTTTCGCCACGTCGAGGATTTGCGTCACCAGCGCGACGACATGGGCGACCGGAATATCGCCGGCGAAATTGCAGCCGAACGCCGCCATGATGCTGCCGCGCTCGACCGGGATGCCGGCCGCCTTGTACAACTCGACAATCGCATGTTGTCCGGCGAGCTGCTGCGCGGCGTCGCGGTTCTGATTGCGCTTGGAGAATTTTTCCGACGCGGCAAGCTGGATGGTGCCGGTATT
This sequence comes from uncultured Alphaproteobacteria bacterium, assembly GCA_963743395.1. Lineage (GTDB taxonomy): Bacteria > Pseudomonadota > Alphaproteobacteria > Rhizobiales > Xanthobacteraceae > BOG-931. The sequence goes on along the minus strand of CAVUPV010000003.1, from coordinate 139,054 downwards.
GGTCAGCCGGCCGTGCTTGAGCGCGCGGGCAAAACCTTTCTCGTTGAGCCACAGAGCCGTGTAGGCGACACCCGGCTGCGGCGTGATGTTGTCGACGACCGTGTCGGCGTCCGCCATGCCCGGCACGTTCTTCGGATTGACGAAGGAGACGATCTGGATGTGATCGAGCCCGGTCTGCGACAAAGCATCGATCAGCGCGATCTTGCGCGCGGTCGGGATCGGACCCGGCTCGATCTGAAAGCCCTCGCGCGGCCCTTCTTCGTTGATGTGCACCGCCGCCGGGATGTCGCTCATCGTTCGTTCTCCGGCTCAGCCTTGACGGTGACGATGCCGCGTTTCGTCAGCGCCGCGATCTCGGCCGGCGCAAGGCCAGCTTCGGCGAGGATTTCGGCGGTGTGCTCGCCGAGCCCGGGCGCCTGGTGGCGCAGCGCAAAATCGTGACTGCCGATCTCGATCGGCAAGCGCGGCAGCTTGGCGCGCACCCCGTTGGGAAAATCGATGTCTAGCATGCGGCCGCCGGCGTTGAGCTGCGGATCCTCGAACAGGTCTCCAGGCTTTGCCACCGGGGCGAAAGGAATATCGATGCGGTCGAACATTTCGGCGAGCGCGGCGAGCTTGTGCCGCGCGATGATCCCGGCGACCACCGGCAACAATGCCGGGCGCGCGCGGACGCGGTCCTCGTTGGTCGCATAGGCGGGATTTTGCGCCAGGTCGGCGCGGTCGAATTCCTGGCAGAAGCGCCGCCAGTGGCCGTCGCTGGTCAACCCGACAAAGATCTGCTTGCCGTCGGCGGTTTCGAAGGGCTCATAAATGGCCCAGGCTCCCTCGCGTGACGGCATCGGCGGCATCGGCTGTCCGGTCACCACTTCGCCAGCCATGTGCTGCATCATCAAAAACGCAGTCGATTCGAACAAGGCGGATTTGACCATTTGGCCGCGGCCGGTGCGTTCGCGCTCGCGCAAAGCCGCCTGCACGCCGATGACCGCGAACATGCCGCCCATGATATCGACGACGGACGACCCGGCGCGCAGCGGCTGGCCCGGCGGTCCGGTCATGTAAGCAAGCCCGGCCATGAACTGCACCACCTCATCGAGCGCCGGCCGATGCTCGTAGGGGCCGCTCAAAAAACCCTTGAGCGCGCAATAGACGAGCTGCGCATTTATCTTCGCCAGATCGGCATAGCCGCAACCGAGCCGCTCCATGGTGCCCGGCGCATAATTTTCCAGAACGACGTCGGCGGTCTCCGCCAGCCGATGCAGCAAAGCGCGGCCGTCGTCGGATTTCAGGTCGACGGCGAAGCTGCGCTTGTTGCGGTTGAAGGTGGCGAAGAATCCGGCGGCGAACCCGATGCGCCGCCGGGTCGAGTCACCGTCCGCCGGTTCGATCTTGATCACGTCGGCGCCGAGGTCGGCGAGGATCAGCCCCGCCGTGGGACCCATGATGGTGTGACAGAATTCGAGCACGCGCACGCCGGCCAGCGGCGCGGCCGTGTTCGCAACTGTGCCCTGAGCGGTCGCCGTCATGGTCTATAATGTAGGCCGCCATGGCCTGTCATGGCCATGCATGACAATTTGAGGGAGGAAACTGGTGAAAAAGTCATTCATAGGCGGCGCCCGCCCGGCAAAGCGCGCTTATTCGCCGGCCGTCATCGTCGAAGGCGGCAAAACCATTTGGCTCGCCGGCCACACCGGCGCGGTGGACGATGCCGGCAAATCGCTTGCCGGGGACTTCGACGCGCAATGCCGGCAGACCTTTCGCAATATCGAGAAGACTCTCGCCGAAGCCGGCGCAAAACTCGCCGATCTCGTCACCATGACCGTGTTCCTGATCAACTCGCGCCACACCACGCGCATGACCGAGCTGCGCAGCGAGATTTTCAGCAAGGATTTTCCTGCCAGCGCGGCGATCACCGTGGCCGGTTTCGCGCAGCCGGAAATGATGATCGAAATTCAGGGCGTCGCGATTGTCGCGGCCTGACCCCGTCATTCCGGGGCCGAGCGAAGCGAGGAGCCCGGAATCCATAACCATGGTCAGCGAATATCGATTCCGGACTTGCCGTTCCGCAGCAATCCGGAATGACGGAGACTATTTCTCCTTTGCCCCGTGGATGGCGCGCCACAGCACTTCCGGTGTCGCCGGCATGGCGACGTGGTCGATGCCGAGCACCGAGAGCGCATCGACCAGCGCGTTGGCGACCGCCGGCATGGCGCCGACGCAACCGGCTTCGCCGGCCCCCTTGACGCCGAGCGGATTGGTCTTGGTCGGCACCGGATTGGAGTCGACATGGAACGCGCCCATGTCGCCGGCGCGCGGCATCGCATAATCCATGAACGAGCCGGTGAGGATCTGGCCCTCGGTGTCGAACTTGATGTCTTCCATCAGGATCTGGCCGATGCCCATGGCGATGCCGCCGTCGACCTGGCCGTGCAGCAACAGCGGATTGATGACGGTGCCGACGTCGTCGACCACGTTGTAATTAACGATCTCGACGGTGCCGGTGTCTTCGTCGATCTCCAGCTCGCAGACATGCACGCCGTTCGGATAGCTCGCCACCTTGCCGCTATAAATCGCCTTCTCGATCAGGCCGGGTTCCATGCCGTCGGGCAGGTTTTTCGGGTCGAGCGAAGCCTTGGCGACGTCCTTGATGGTCAGCGTCTGATTGGTCTTCTGGCTGGAAAACAGGCCCTCGTTGAAGTTGACGTCGCCGATGTCGAGTTTGAGCATTTTGGCGGCGATCGCCTTGCCTTTGGTCTCGATCTTCTCGGCGGCGAGCGTGAAAGCGGAGCCCGAATACGCCGCCGAGCGCGAGCCGCCGGTGCCTTCGGCGAAAAACACCTGATCGGTATCGCCCTGGATGTACGTGACTTCGTGCGGATCGAGGCCAAGCCGGTCGCACACCACCTGCTTGAACGCGGTCTCGTGGCCCTGGCCCTGATTGATGCTGCCGGAGAAGATCGACACCGAGCCGGTGCGGTCGAATCTGATCTCGGCGCCTTCGAGGCCGGCCGCCGCCGACCGCTCGATGGTGTTGGAAAAACCGAAGCCGCGCAGCTTGCCGTTCTTGCGCGCCTCGGCGCGGCGCTTTTCAAATCCTTTCTTGTCGGCGGCTGCGAGTGCAAGGTCCATGTTTTTTTCAAACTCGCCGCAATCGTAGGTGAAGGTCACGCTCGTTTTGAACGGCATGGCGCTGGTTGGAATGGTGTTGCGCCGGCGCAGTTCCGCCGGATCCATGCCGAGCTGGTCGGCGGCGAGATCGACCATGCGCTCGATGACGTAACCGGCCTCGGGGCGGCCATTGCCGCGATACGGCCGCACCGGCTGGGTGTGGCTGAACACGGCGGTGACGTCGATGTACGACGCCGGCGTGCGATAGACGCCGGCCAGCGTGCCGAGATTGCCGGTAAAGGCCGGCATGCCGGTCTGCATATAGGCGCCGATCGCAGCGATGATTTTGGCCCGGAAGCCGAGGAAGTTGCCGTCCTTGTCGAGCGCCAGTTCCGCTTCGGTGACATTGTCGCGCGCCTGCGCGTCGCACAGGAAACATTCCGAGCGCGTCGCCACCCATTTGACCGGCCGTCCGGTGAGCTTGGCCGCGCACAGCACCAGCGCGACTTCATTATAGACGGCCGACTTCATGCCGAAGCTGCCGCCGATGTCGCCGCAGACGACGCGGATCTTGCTGTCGGGCACTTTCAGGACGAACTGCGACAGCTCGGTCTGGAACACATTGGTCCGCTGCAAGGTCGTGTACACGGTGTAGCGGCCCTCGATCGGCTCGAACAGGCCGACGCAGCCGCGCGGCTCCATCGCCGCGGCCGTGACGCGATTGATGACGAATTTGTGCTTGGCCACATGCGCGGCGCGGGCGAAGGCGGCGTCGGTCGCTTCCTTGTTGCCCTCGATCTGCACGAAGCCGATATTGTTGAGGCAGTCGTCCCAAACGAGCGGCATGCCCGGCTTGGCCGCGTCGCCAGTCGAGACGACGGCCGGCAGCGGCTCGTAATCGACCGCGATCAGTTCTGACGCGTCGACCGCCTGATAGTAAGTCTCGGCAACGACGAAGGCGACATAGTCGCCGATCATCCGCACCCGGTCCTCGGCCAAAGCCGGATAGCGCGGCCGGTAGCCGGGCACGCCGTCGCGGCGCTGCAATCCGCCGGGCACCGGCAGGTCGCCGAAACCCGCGCCCTTGTAATCGGCGGCGGTGAGGACCGCGAGCACGCCGGGCGCGAATTTGGCTTTCGTGGTGTCGATCGAGCGGATGCGCGCATGGGCATGCGGCGAACGCAGCACATAGCCGAACGCCGTGCCGGGAAACACCATGTCGGCCACATAGTGGCCGCCGCCCTTGATTAGGCGCGGATCCTCGAACCGCGGTACCGGCTGGCCGATCGCGAATTCACCCATCGAAGTCCTCGTTTACGCCGATCTTGTCATGGATTTGCCCGGCAGGCGGCCGGGCGTTGATGCGGGAAACCGGTCTTACATCGACTTTATGGGGCCTTCAATCGGCCCTGAGTCGGGGATACGCTCCACGTCATGGGCGATATGCCGAGAGAGACATTCGAAGCCGCCTTGCGGGCGCGCGCCGATGTCATGGCCGATGCCTGCACGCGCTGCGGCAAATGCGTCGAAGCCTGTCCGACCACGGTCGCGGCCGGGCTCACGGCCGAACAGCGGCAAAATCCGGTTCACGTCATCGACGGCATCATCGACATCCTGCGCCACGGTGACGGCAACGACGCCGCGCGCAAATGGGCATCGGGGTGCCTGCTCTCCGGCGACTGCATCGAGGCCTGCGATTACGGCGTCAATCCGCGCTTCGTGTTGCACATGGCGCGCGTCGCCATGGTGCGCGGCAAAGACGACGCCGTGACGCAGCGCCGCAAGGGCGTCGAGGGCTTCCGCCACGTCGCCCACGATGTGAAACATATTTCACGCCTCCAGCTCGACGACGTTTTGCTGGAACGGCTGGGGCAGGGCGCGAACAAGCCGCGCCTGTCCGATAGCCCGCCCGATTTCGTCTTCTATACCGGCTGCAACGTTCTCAAGACGCCGCACATCGCGCTGCTTGCGCTCGATATCATGGATGGATTGGGCGCCAGCTACGAGGTGATGGGCGGTCCGACCCATTGCTGCGGTGTGCAGCCCATGCGCTCAGGCGACACCGCCACGTTCGGCCGCGTCGCCGAAGCCACGCTCGATAAGATGGCAGCGAGCAAGACCGGCCAAGTGGTGTCGTGGTGCCCGGCCTGTCACGTCAATTTCACTGAGCAGACGCTGCCTGCCATCGAGCGTACGCGCGGCTCAAAGCCGTTCGAGATGACGCCGTTCACGATGTTCATCCGCAACAAACTCGACCGGCTGCGGCCGTTGCTGCGCGAGCCGGTGCCGATGCGGATCGCTCTGCACAAGCATCCTGGCATCCGCGGCGTGGTCGAGGCGGCGGAGGAGATTTTGTGGGCGGTGCCCGGCATCGAGGTGGTCGATCTGCATCAGCCGGCGGTCGGGCTGCAATCCAACAGCCTGCGCATCAATCCAACCTACCGCCGCGAATTGCACGAGGCCGAGCTCGAGGCCGCGCAAGCGGCCGGCATCGACGCGCTGGTCGCGGTCTATCACTCCGATCACCGCGAATTGTGTGCGCATGAGCGCGACTGGCCGTTCCGCATCCTCAATATGTACGAGATCCTCGGCATCAGCATGGGGCTCGACTACGACGACAGCTTCAAGCGGCTGAAACTCATGCAGGACGCCGACGCCATCCTCGCCGACTGCCAGGACTTGGTGGCAAAGCATGGGCTCGACCGCGACACCACGCGCGCCGCGATCCAGGCGATGCTCGACGAGCAGCCGGCGCCGCTGCGGGGCGTGCCGCAATAATACGTCATCGCGACTCCGTCTCCCGCTTGCGGGAGGCGGAAAGGCTGGGGCGGGCACTCGTAAGTCGAGGTTGCCAGCCGGCACTTGGCCGATGTCCGCTTTACCCCCGAAAGCGGCCGCGGCAGTCGCTGACCGGCGTGTCCGCTTTGGGCCACAAGCAAACATCGTGCCTACGGATTGCCACAAGCAGACATCGTGCCTACGGATTGCCACAAGCAGACATCGTGCCTACGGATTGAATGTCAAAAGAGGCCGCCAATCCAGGCGGCCCCGTCGATGCTCTAAGCTGCCGCTTCAGACCGCGACACCCCAGTTTTAGCAAGACGATTTTAGTTTTTACGATGCCGCAGTCCGCGCACTCGAAGTTGTGGATCGCAAGGTCATAGCGTGTCGGATGTGGTGTGATGGTCTTCAGCCTGATCGGTTTGCGACATTTCGGGCAAGTGTCATTCAAAAAGGGTCAATAGACATGCTGACGTCCTGCCGTGCCAGGCCAAGTGAGGACACTCGAAGGGGTACACTGCCGCTCTTTTAATGCTGCTTGCGTCCAGGTCCGCGCGAGATCAAGCAGACTTTGCCTGTCCTCATCGGTTTTGGCGGTGGCGGCCAAGAGAACCGCCTCTTTGGCGTATTGCCAGAACTGCTCTGTTATCGACATGGGCAACCTCGTGCCCCGATCCCGATACCAGCCTGCGTTCCTCGGCAGTAGCCGTCTGTTCAAAATTGCATACCAAGATATCTAAGTGTGTAAGCAATTTTACGCAGATTGCTGGTTCCGGCAGGCACAGAGCTTTCAACTAGGAGTGTCTTCCGCAGCAGGACGTCATGAGTGAGCCCGAGTTTCGGCGGTAGCGAGTCGATAAATGTCCGCTTTGGGTTGCCGGCTCAACCGGTCGACGCAACACAGGCGTTAAATCTCTCTGCTGGGGTTTCGAATGTCAAAGTCTCACGTGGCCGTTCATTGAGCTGACGCGCCACTTTGTTCAGATGGGTTTGCGAATACACCGACAAGTCGGTCCCCTTCGGGAAGTACTGTCTTAGCAGGCGATTGGTGTTTTCGTTGGAACCGCGCTGCCACGGACTTTGCGGATCACAGAAGTAAACGTCGATATTGGTCGCCAACGTAAATCGCCGATGATCCGTAAGCTCCTTGCCTCGGTCCCAGGTCAGGGACTTATATAGTTCATTGGGTAGCTTTTTCGCCTGCTTGATGAGCGCGGAAACTACCGTTTGCGTGTCCCTGTTGGCTATCTTTGCCAACATCACGTAACGCGTATGGCGTTCGACCAAGGTCGCGATGTAGCTGTTCCTCGACCCGGACAGCAGGTCACCTTCCCAATGACCAGGAACCGCCCGATCTTCGACCGCTGCCGGTCGCTCACGGATTGAGACGATATCCTTGATTTGCCCACGTCTATCGCCATTCGGATCCACCCGTTGAGACCGACGGATCGTCCGCTTCGATCGAAGATGGCTAAGCAGCTCTTTCTTCAGTACGCCGCGGGCCTGAACAAATAAACTGCGATAGATCGTCTCGTGTGACACGTGATAACACTCATCGCCAGGATGTGCTCGCTTGAGCCAACCGGCTATCTGCTCGGGCGACCAATTCAGTCTGAGCTTGCTCGCCACCCCCTGTCGTAGCCGCAGACTGCTCGCCAACTTACAGCGTTTCGGACGACAAGTTCGGGCCCAGGCCTTCTCATCCGCCAAAGCCGCACGGTATCGATCATAGCCGCCATTCCGGCTAAGTTCTCGGCTTACCGTCGAAGGCGAACGACCCAGCAGCCGAGCCATCGATCGTGCCGATCGATGCGTCGCAAGGCCTCTGGATATCTCCTCGCGCTCTGACAGCGTCAAGGCCAACCTTGAGCGACGCCGTGGCGCAGGACGAATCCCACCATGCGGCGCCAGTTGGAAATAAACAGATGATGACGGCTTACCAAACGCTCGCCCAATCGCTTTCAACGACTCACCCCGCTGCCAGCGATCCCATAACTCCGTCTTCTCTGCCGTAGTGAAGCCTCGCCGATACCCTCGACCCATCGCCATACACTCCATCTTTGCCTGTAAGATAAAGTGTTGCGTCGATCACTTGAGACCACCGTCATTAGCGGACATTGCAATGACGTGGCGGGGTGTCCGCTTCACCCCCGAAAGAGGACACAACGGCAACGCGCCGGGCGGATGCACATCCGCCCGGCATACGTTAGACTGCCGGCATAGACGCGAAATCGCGCAGCACCTTCGGGGAGGGACATGAGACTTCACCGCCACATCATGGCCGCGGCATTTCTGGCCGCGCTGACAGCCGCAATTTCACCTGCTTGGGCGGACTCCTATCCGTCGCGTCCAGTCACGGTCATCGTGCCGTTTGCCGCCGGCGGTCCGACCGACGTGCTGACCCGCATCATCACCGACAAGATGCAGGCCCCGCTCGGCCAGCCGATCGTCGTCGAGGATGCCGGCGGCGCTGGCGGCAGCATCGGCGTCGGCCGCGTCGCGCACGCCGCGCCCGACGGCTACACTTTGTCGATCGGCAATAACGGATCCAACCTGCTCACCGGTGCGCTCTATTCGCTCAATTTCGACGTCATCAAGGATTTTGCGCCGGTCGCGCTGATGACGAGCAATCCGCAGATCGTCGTCAGCCGGAAAACAATCCCGGCGGCGAACGTGAAAGAGCTTTTGGCTTGGCTCAAAGACAATCAGAAAACCGTCTCGGTCGGGCTTGGCGGGCCGGTGGCGCAGGTCAGCGCCATCAATTTCGAGACCATGACGTCGATGCAATTCCAGCTGGTACCGTATCGCGGCGCCGCGCCGGCGATGCAGGATTTGATCGCCGGACACATCGATTTCATGGTCGATCAATTGTCGAACTCGGTGCCGCAGATCAAGGCCGATACGATCCGCGCCTATGGCGTGGCGGCGAGCACACGTTCTCCGGCGGTGCCCGACATTCCGACCACGGATGAGGCGGGGCTGCCCGGTTTCTACGGCGCGCTGTGGCACGGCCTGTGGGCGCCCAAGGGCACGCCGCCCGAGGTGATCGCCAAGCTCGCCGCGGCGGCGAGACAGGCGCTGACCGATCCGACGGTGAAGGCCCGCCTCGCCGATCTCGGCCAGGAGATCGTGCCGGTCGTGCAGCAAAACCCCGCCGCGCTCGCCGCCTATCAGCAGGCCGACATGGACAAATGGTACCCGATCGTCAAAGCGGCGGGGATGAAGGGCGAGTAGCGATGTGATCCGTCACCCTGAGGTGCTCGGCGCTACGCGCCAAGCCTCGAAGGGCGAACGGCCTGAGCCGCGTCGGCCGTGCATCCTTCGAGGCTCGCTTTGCTCGCACCTCAGGATGACGGAATTGGTGCGTCACATTTTTGTTGACGTCAGTCTCCGTTTCAGTTACTCTACAGGGAATCAAATCTCGCCCAAGAAGGACGCCGCCGGGTGACGCCGGTCGGTAGGGGCGAGGCGGTTCCCGCGGGCGGAGTTGTCAGCTTCGCTCCCGGGCGGCTTCGGGTCGTTACGCCGGGCCGGCACTATGACCGCTCTGCGGGGAAACCCGCTGCACCGTGGACGGCCGGGAGCGGGTAACGCCCGTTCCTACCTAGTCCCGTCCCGGGAAGCGCGTGACTGGAGCTGAGCGGTGGCGTTCGGTCGCTGCCGCAAGAACCGTGGTGGAACGCGCCGACAGGCGAGCGCGCCCGCAAGCGGAGGGTCGGCGCAAGCCGGCTCTTCGTGGCGCGAGCCGCACCCGCTGGTGCGGATCATTGACCAGTGCGTCTGTCGGCGTTCCGCTTCCTTCTTTGTTTCGTAGCCCGGATTGAACGAAGTGAAAGTCGGGAGCAGCGTATGAGCCGAACTGTCGTTCCCGGCTTTCGCTGCGCTCAATCCGGGCTACGATCCGGGGCTGTTTGACATTGCGGCTTGCAAAACTCGCGCGCAATCGCGCCGCGAGAACGATGTCGCTCATCCGCCGACGCGGGGGCAGGGGGAAGATAAGATGTCATTCCGCCTGGATGTTGGCGTCCTTCACCATCTTCTGCCATTTGCCGAGCTGGACCTTGATGTAGTCGCCGAATTCGCCCGGCGTCGAGGAAAAGCCCTGGAAGCCGACATTCTTGAATTTCGCCTGAACGTCCGGGCCGTCGATGATGGGGCGCAGCGCGGCATTGAGCTTGGCAACGACGGCCGGCGGCGTTCCGGCCGGCGCGACGAGGCCTGCCCAGGCGTCGAGGTCGAAGCCCTCGATGCCGGCCTCGTCCATGGTCGGCAGATCCGGGAACAGCGGGCTGCGCTTGAGGCGCGTGATGGCGAGCGCGCGCACCTGGCCCGCCGACACATGCGGCATGGCGACGGTGAAATCGGCGAACATCATCGAAACGCGGCCGGCGATCACGTCCTCTATCGCCGGCGGCGAACTTTTGTAGGGGACGTGAAGCAGATCGATGCCGGCCCAATGCGCCAGCGTCTTGCCGCCGACGATGCCAGCGGTGTTGCCGCTGGCGAACGACAGCTTGCCGGGATTGGCCTTGGCATAGTCGACCAGCTCCTTGACCGAATGGAACGGGAGGCTCGGATTGATCACCAGCATCAGCGTAAAACTTCCCACCCGCGACACCGGCGTGAAATCCTTCACCGGATCGTAGCTCACGTCCTTGAGCAGGAACGGATCGGCGGACAGCGGCGAATTGGTCGCCATCATCAGCGTATAGCCGTCGGGCGCCGCATGCTGGACATATTGCGCCGCCACGACGCCGTCGGCGCCGGGGCGATCTTCGACGATGACCGGCACTTTCAGCGCGGCGCTGAGCGGGTCGGCGACGATGCGGCAGATCGTGTCGCTGGCGCTGCCAGGACCGAACACCGAGACGAATGTGATCGGCCGCGACGGATAATCGTCGGCGCGCAGCGCGGTGGCAAACAGTGCGGCCGCGGCGGCGAGAACAAGTGCGATTTTTTTCATGCGAGCATCCTCCCTGACTGCGCAACTGTTGTTGCGTGCGGAATTGCGGCACCGCACGATTTAACGTCGCCGGAGGATAGCAGATTTGCGGTGAAAGGCGACATTCCCCGCTCATTCCCGCGACCGCGGGAATCCGAGCGTAAAACGGCACTGGCGTCGTCCCCGCTTGCGCGGGGACGAGCGGATCGAGCTACTTGATAAAGGTGCCGCCGCGCAGCTCCGCGATCGCCTGCTGCAACTCCGCCTGCGTGTTCATCACGATCGGCCCGTGCCAGGCGACCGGCTCCTCCAGCGGTTTGCCGGAGACGAGCAGAAAGCGGATGCCTTGCTCGCCGGCCTGCACCGTGACCTCGTCGCCGCTATCGAACAGAACGAGCGAGCGGTTGCCGGTCTGCTCGCGCACCACGGTTTCGTTGACGCCGTCGGTTTTCTCGGTGAGCACGCCGAACAGCGCCGACGCCGCGCGGAAGCTGCCGGCGCCCTCGAACACGTAAGCGAAAGCGTGGCGCTCGAGCTCGACCGCCAGGACCTTTCGCTTGCCGGGCGGCACCCAGATGTCGAGATAGCGCGGATCGGCGGCGACGCCCTCGACCGGGCCGCGTTTTCCCCAAAAGTCGCCGCACACGACGCGCACGCGGGTGCCGTCGTCGTCGGTGATTTCGGGAATTTCGGCGGCCTTGACGTCCTGATAGCGTGGCGCCGTCATTTTCAGCGACGACGGCAGGTTGGCCCACAGCTGGAAACCGTGCATGCGGCCGTTGGCGTCGCCCTGCGGCATTTCCTGATGCATGATGCCGCTGCCGGCGGTCATCCATTGCACGTCGCCGGCGCCGAGATTGCCGCGGTTGCCGAGGCTGTCGCCGTGCTCGACGTTGCCCGCCAGCACATAAGTGATGGTTTCGATGCCGCGATGCGGATGCCACGGAAAGCCGGCGCGATAATCGTCGGGCCGGTCGTTGCGGAAATCGTCGAGCAGCAGGAACGGATCGAACTCGCTGGTATTGCCGAAGCCAAAGGCGCGATTGAGCTTTACGCCGGCGCCTTCGATGGTGGGCTTCGACCTGACGATGCTTTTGACGGGGCGGATCGACATCACCGCTCTCCCTTGTTCGATGCGGGATTTTCTTCGGCAAAAATGGGAGCGCGGTTTCATCGAACAAGAAGGCACACCGGTGTAACCTCGCGCCGAAATCGGACCTTGTCGGACCTTGCGCGTGGCGCCGTCTTCAGCCGAGCGTGACCATGCCGCTCCAGAACTGCTGCGCGTCGCCGACGTCGACGTCGTATTTGCGCACGAACGAGAGCGTGCCGTCGCCGCCGATCCGATAGGTCATGATTCCGGCGGGCAGCGAGCCGTCATTCAGCGGCATGATGCTGGCAACCGCCAGCAAGCGGCCGCCGGGATCGATGCCGAAGGTGCGCAACTGGACGCCGTGACCTTCGATGTTTTGCAGGCGTTTCGGTTCGCCGGTTTTGCCGTCGATGGCAAAAGTGACGACGGTATTTTCGCCGCCTTCGGCGATTTTTATCGACCCGGCTCCCGATGCCGGAAAGGTGCGATTGGTCAGATAGACGAATTTACCGTTCGGATGAACATGGATCGGGCCGGCGCCCTGCGCCGCCGGCGAGGCGGGATCGGTAAGCGTGTCCTTGATGAACGTCGGTTCGCGCGCCAGGCCGGCCGCGTCGTCGAGCTCATAGACATAAATCTTGTTCTGCCGCTCGATCGAAACGAAAGCCCATCGCTCGGTGGGATGGAAGTCGAGATGGCGCGGCCCAAAACCAAGTCCTGTGCCAGGTCCGCTGCCGGGCGCGATCGAGGCGAGATTGCTCAGCACGCCGTTTTCGAAACGATAGGTCTTCAGTGCGCCCGGATCTTCCGGCTTGCCGGCTTCCGCGTGGTTGCCGCGCGTCACCAGGATCACCGCGCGGTTGCCCGGCGCGGCGAGAACCTGATGGGCGTAAATGCCGGTGTCGAGCTTTTGCGGCTGCGCCACCGGCGCGCCGACCGTGCCATCGGCGTTGAGACGATGAACCGTGAGGTTGCTCGGATTGTTGTAGGCGGTGAGCAGAAAGTCGCCGCTCGCATCGACACTGGCATGGATCGGCCGCGACGGCAGCGGCGCCGGATCGCCGTGCAGGCGCAATGCACCGCTCGCCGGATCGATCGCGAGCGCGCTGGCGAAATGTTTGTCGCCGGTCACGCCGGGCCCGCCATTGCTCGACACGACATAGAGAAAGCGCTTCGACGGGCGCGGCCAGGCATATTGGATATTGGCCGGCAGCGTCACCGAACCGCGCCTGGTCAGGGCGGCAGCTTCGACATCGATATCGTAGAGCGTCAGCGCCGGTCCGACGCTGGCGTAATAGACGGTTTTTGCTGGCATGGCCCGGCCCATCGGCAACGGCGCACATCATCTCATTGGAACGCTGCGAAAGCCAACAGCGATTCAAGCAGGGACAATTCGGCGAATGGGAGCTATGCGTGTTCCAGCAAGGCGCCGACCAGCGCCTCGATCCGCGCAATGGTCCGGAAATTGGCCGGCGTCATGTCTCTGTCCGATATCTTGACGTCGAACTCGGATTCCACCGCCAGCATCAGATTGACCATGTCGAGCGAGGTCAGGCCGCTCTCGGTCAGATCGTCGTCGCGTCCGGCCCGGGTCGCGATCGACCGCTTGGCCAGAAGCCTTTGTACCAGCACAGCGATGCGCCCGGTGGGGGACGCGAGGGATGCGAGGGGTGATTGGCTGCGCTCAAGCACGGTGAATTTTTCCCAAATTCGAATGCGAAAAATTGCGGCTTTTGACAACGCTGGTCGCAGTCGCGCGTGAGCGAATGGTTATCACACAATAAGTTTGTGATTGGTAACCTTTACGCCAAAGAAGCGTGCTAATTCCCAGACATTGCCACGAGGATTTGTAAGTTTTGCGATAGCTCTAGCGTCCATAACAATCGCATTGCAATGCGAGAGGCGTCGATTCTATCGCGAGAATGGTGATGAATCCCCGAACCGCGGCAGTTCTAGAGGCCGATACCGACGTTCAAACGGCGCGAACCGCCGCCCGCGGCATTCTGACCGCCGCGAGCAATTTGCGCGCCGCGGCGACGGCGGATTTCCCGGCGCGCGCCGCAAAGGTCGCCGCGGTTGCAGCCGTCCACGCCACTGCGGTCGATAAAGATTCGCGTTTTCCGGACGAGGCGATCGCCGCCGCGCGTGCCGAGCGCCTGTTGGGCATCGGCGTGCCGCGCGAGCTTGGCGGCGACGGCGCCACTATCGCCCACATTGTCGATGTCTGCTACGCGCTGGGTCGCGCCTGCGCCTCCACCGCGATGATCTACGCCATGCACCAGACCAAGGTCGCCTGCCTGGTGCGGCACGGCAAATCGAGCGCCTGGCATCAGCTCCTGCTGCGCCGGCTTTGCAACGAACAATTGCTGCTGGCGTCGTCCACCACAGAAGGTCAAAACGGCGGCGACGTCCGCAACAGCGCCGCGCCGATCGAACGCGACGGCTCGCGCATCACGCTTGAGCGGCAAGCCACGGTCATCTCCTACGGCAAGGCCGCCGACGCTGTCGTCACCACCGCGCGCCGTTGCGCCGATGCGGCAAGCTCCGATCAGGTGCTGGTCGCGTTTCTCAAGCAAGACTACAAGCTCGAGCCTTTGTCCGGCTGGGACGCCTTTGGCATGCGCGGCACGTGTAGCGAAGGATTTAAACTCGTCGCCTCGGGGTCGAGCGAGCAAATCCTGCCGGTGAGCTACGAAAAAATTCAGGCCCAGACCATGATGCCGGTCGCGCATTTGCTCTGGAGCGCCGCATGGGCCGGCATCGCCACCGCCGCCGTCGATCGCGCCCGCAACTTCGTGCGCAAGGCCGCGCAACGCGCCGGCGGAACACTGCCGCCCGCCGCGGCGCATCTGACGCGCGCCGACGCGACGCTGCGCACGCTGCGCAGCCTTATTGCCAGTGCGGTGGCGCGCTTCGAAGCAGCGTCGGCCGATCCGGCCTCGCTCGAAGCCATCGACTTCCAAACCGGCATGAATTTGCACAAGGTGAACGCGTCCGAGCTCGCCGTCGCCGCAGTCATGAGCGCAATGCAGACCTGCGGCCTGGCGGGCTATCGCAACGACAGCGAGTTCTCGATCGGCCGTCATTTGCGCGACATTCTTTCGTCGCCTGTCATGATCAGCAACGACCGCATCCTTGCCAATATCGCCACCGCTTCGCTGCTTGGCAGCGCGCCGAATTCGCTGGGCGGTTGAACCATCGCCATTAAAAACAATTCGACAAAAGAGGCGCAAAACATATGAACGTTGCATTCAAGCAGCCGGTGAATTCGCCCCCTTCGCTCGATTCGAACGCGGACGCGCTGTTGCTGCCGAGCGGCATTGACGGCATTGACGGCGTTTACGCGCGGACGCAGCTCTTCGAGCAAGTCGTCAATGGTCTTTCCGGGCTGATCTCGCGCTACCGCGAGCCGGACACCGAAGTGCTGCGATTTCCGCCGGTGATGAGCCGCCGGCAGCTGGAGAGATCCGGCTACCTCAAGAGCTTCCCGCATTTTCTCGGCTGCGTGAGCTGCCTCACCGGCGACGAGGCGCATATCCGCGACAGCGTCGAGCGCTACGAGGCCGGCGCGGATTGGACGCCGGCGCTTGCCGCCGCCGATCTCGTGCTCAGCCCGGCCGCCTGTTATCCGGTCTATCCGCTAGCCGCAAGCCGCGGCAGCGTGCCGGCCGCCGGATTGATCTTCGACGTGGTCTGCGATTGCTTCCGGCGCGAACCCTCGAAAATGCTCGACCGGCTGCAATCCTTCCGCATGCGCGAATATGTCCGCGTCGGCACGCCGGCGCAAATCCAGGAATTCCGCGCCCGCTGGATGAAGCGCGCCGAAAGCTTTGCCGGCCAGCTTGGTTTGCCCTATTGCATCGATCAGGCGAGCGATCCGTTCTTCGGCCGCGGCGGAAAATTGATGGCGATGAGCCAGGTCGAACAGGCGTTGAAATTCGAGTTGCTCGTTCCGGTGCATTCGGAGACGGAGCCGACCGCCTGCATGAGCTTCAACTATCACCGCGATCATTTCGGCGCAGCGTGGAATTTGTCCAGCGAGGCTGGCGAGACGGCGCATACCGGTTGCGTCGCTTTCGGCATCGACCGGCTGGCGCTGGCGCTATTCGCCACCCACGGCGTCGAACTGCCGAAATGGCCGACGCGTGTGCGCCAGGCACTGACGATCTAGCCCACGCCGTCATCGTCCGCCTTCGCGGAGCATGACAAGTCCTACACGCCCAGAATGGCGTATTCGGTATAGGCGAGATCGCCGAGCCGCGGCCGCTGCGGGCCTCTGAAATATTTCGGCTTGCTGCCGCGGCGAAAGATACCGAGCAGTCCCGGTATCGGTCCGTTCGCATCGACGATGACGATCGGCCGGCCGCGGAGCGCGAGGTAACGGCCGAGCGGTCCGGCGAAGCGGCCGAAGTCGGCGATGTCGCGGCAATAGATGAGCTGCGCACACGGCACAAAACCTTTGACCATGCGCGGACGAAACACGAACGGATAATTGCCGTCGGCCGTGGCGCACCACACGCTGATGCAGCCATGCTCGGCATGTTGAGCGAGCATCTCCTGCTCGAACGGATCGACGCCCGCCGCCGGCTGCTGCTGCGCGTCGCGCGCCTCGACTTTTCCGCCTTTCGATCCGGCGCCGAGCGCGGGAAAGCAAACGAAAATGCCTTCGCTGTAGCGGGAGAAACCCTGCGCTTCGATGATCGGCCAGGTGTGGGGCGCCGCCGAAACGTTCAGATAGGTGGCTTCCTTGTGGCGGAGCGCCTGCGACACCAAAAGCGGTGCATAGGCGCGAAATGCGGGTTCGACATACCAGCTCGAAAGATTGCAGCGCGGCGCCAGCGTGCCGCCCATGCGCACGGTCGAGCAGATCAGGAGGATCGCGCCCACCAGCACGCCGTCGGTTTCCAGAAGGTAACCATATTTCGGCAAATCCGACGGCGGCGCGCGCCGCGTCAACTGATCGAGCGCGTGATACCAGAACTGGCGGTTGCGGTTCGGAAAGCCGCGCGTGAGGAGTTCGGCGACGGCGGGAGTGTCGCCTTCGTCGATCTGCCGGCAGCGGATTCCAGGTACCGAGGAAACCATTGGCGTTGACCACGTCCCTGTCGTGAACTTGATCGTAATTGTTGCCGGAATATATCGGTTCGAAATGAACAAACCGTAGGCCTTGCAGCTATGTCGGTAAAATTAACCATAATGGATCAGATGGCGGAGATCGCGCGCGAGCACGGCAAGATTCTGGCGCCATTGCGCGATGATCTGGTGCTGCTGGATTCAGGCCTCGACTCGCTCGGCTTTGCCGTGCTGGTTGCCCGTCTCGAAGACCGGCTCGGCGTCGATCCGTTCACGGCGTCCGAGGACGCGCAGTTTCCGGTGACGCTCGGCGACTTCGTGAAAGTTTACGAAAATGGCGCGCGCTGAGGCGCAGCCGCTGCGGCAGCGCATCGGCAATCCGGCGGCGGAGCGGTTCTTCTGGGAGCGCGCCGCGTCTGCGCGGGTCACCGATCTCGCCGGCGGAACGAGTTTCGCCGGGCGGCTTGGCGAATTGGCTGGCAAGTCGGTGCTTGTCGCCACCGCAAGCCAGCTCACGAGTGCGTTGGCGCTCATCGAACTTGACGGCGTCGCGCACCGTCTCACCATTTTGCCGCCGGATGCCAGTTCCGATCATTTCGCGTCGGTCGTCGCGCAGGCCGAGATCGACGCGGTGGTGGCCGATCGAGCCTCGCCGGCAAGCGCCGGATTGGATGGTATCCCGCGTATCGCTTGTGCTGTGGATATCGCGCCGGATACGCAGCTACCCGGAGCATCGCGCGAAACCGAATGGGTGCTGCTCACCTCCGGCACCAGCGGCGCGCCGAAAATGGTGGTGCACAGCCTCGCCGGCCTGACCGCGCCGATCGAGCGAAAATCCTCCGAAACTCCGGTCGTGTGGGGCACGTTCTACGATGTCCGCCGCTACGGCGGCTTGCAGATCTTTTTGCGCGCGGTGTTGGGTCGTGCGTCGCTTGTCCTGTCCAGCGCCGGCGAGCCGATTGCCGATCATCTCGATCGCCTCGGCCGGCGTGGCGTGACGCATCTGTCGGGCACACCGTCGCATTGGCGGCGCGCGCTGATGTCGCCGGCAATCCGGAAAATTTCGCCGCATTATGTGCGACTGTCGGGAGAAATCGCCGACCAGGCGGTGCTCGACAGCTTGCACCGCGCCTTTCCGCGGGCCAGCGTCGGCCACGCTTATGCGTCGACCGAAGCCGGCGTCGCCTTCGAGGTGACCGACGGCCTCGCCGGCTTTCCCGCCGAATTCATCGAACGCCGTCGTAACGGCGTCGAAATGAAAGTACTGGGCGGCTCGCTGCGCATCCGTTCGCCGCGCACCGCGTCGCACTACGCCGGCGCCGGCGCTAACGCGGCGCTGCGCGACAGCCACGGCTTTGTCGACACCGGCGATATGGTCGAATTGCGCGGCGATCGTTATGTCTTTGCCGGCCGCAGCGGCGGCATCATCAATATCGGCGGCTTGAAGGTCCATCCCGAAGAGATCGAGGCGGTAATCAACCGGCATCCGCAGGTGCGCATGTCGCTGGTCCGGCCCAAGGCAAGTCCGGTGACCGGTTCGATCGTCATTGCCGATGTCGTGCTCAAGCCGGAACGCAAGGACGAGTGCCGCGAGCTGGCGACGGTCAAGGGCGACATTTTGAAATTCTGCCGCGACGCGCTGCCACGTCACAAAGTGCCGGCGGCGATCAGTTTCGTGTCGGCGCTTGACGTCGCGGCGACGGGCAAACTGGTGCGGCGTTATGGCTAAAAAGCCCGCCCGCGCGCGCGTTGTCCTGATCACCGGCGCGAGCCGCGGGCTCGGGCTCGGCGTCGCCCGCAAGCTCGCCGCCGCGGGCTATTGCGTCATCGCCGTGGCCCGCAAGCCGACCAGGGAATTGACGGCGGCGATGGCGCAAGCAAGGCGCGGCAAGCGTGGCGGGCTGCACTTTATCCCCTTCGATCTCGGCAAGACCGGTCAAATTCCGGATTTGGTGCGCAAGCTCCGCAAGGAATTCGGTCCGCTCTATGGCCTCGTCAACAACGCGGCCATCGGGCTCGATGGCGTGCTTGCAACGATGCACAATTCGCAGATCGAAGAGCTGATCCGCGTCAACACGCTGTCTCCCATCGTTTTGAGCAAATACGTCGTGCGTTCGATGATGTCGGAACGCGCCGGCCGCATTGTCAATGTCGCCTCGATCGTCGGCTTCACCGGCTATAGCGGACTTTCGGTCTATGCCGCGACCAAGGCTTCAATGCTCGGCTTCACCCGTTCGCTGGCGCGCGAAGTCGGCCGGCTCGGCATCACCGTGAATGCGGTCGCGCCCGGCTTTCTCGATACCGAGATGACGCACGGGCTCGCCGGCGAGCAGCGCCAGCAGGTAATGCGGCGAAGCGCGCTACGCCGGCTCGCCAGCGTTGACGATGTCGCCGGCGCGGTCGAATATCTGCTCAGCGACAGCGCGCGCAGCATGTCCGGCGCGGTGCTGACCGTGGACGCTGGCGCGACGGCTTAAGCGACCGGCCGTCCGCCGGACTTTAGGCATTGCGGACGTCACGGTGGTGCTCAAAGAACAACCGGGTCAGATTGCGGCCACCGACGATTTCACCGAGCGCCTGAAAGGCAAAGAACGGAATTAAAATCAACAAAATAATGAAACTGGTGGCGATCATCTGATCGATCGTGCCGCCGCCCATGCCGGCGACAGATTCCAGGACCGGACGTCCGTGGATGAGTCCGACCAGGATCTCCTCGATGACGTTCAGGATTATCAACAGCAGGAGAAAGACGAACGACTTGTGCAGCGTCGGCCAGATAAGCGGGTGAGTCTTGAACCGTTCGCCAAAGTGAAGCGCGCGTCCCACCAGGATGAATTTGGCGCAGATCAAGGCCTTCGCTAAGGCAAAGCCGAACGGCGCGAAGGCGATGCCATGCGCCTGTAAAATCGCCGATTTCAGATAAGCGAGCGCAGTGAAGCAGACCCACAAATAAGCTGAGATAACGGCGAATTCCCGCAATTCGCGGGTCATCCGCTCGCGCGCTGTCGCTTTAGATGGGGCGACGCTATCCATCAGTGTCTCCAGCGGTCAAAAATGCCGTCGCCGCAACGGCTCGGTGTCTAGCTCGACCGCTTCCAGGTCAACTTGATCGAGCCGCGGCCGGACGACGGCGGATTTGCGACAATCAACTCATCGCCCGATAATGTGACCACGCGTTTTTGATCCCGGCCATCTGCTTTGGCGTGCGTGCTGCCGCCGATGTGCATGGTCACCATGTCGCCGGCCGCGTCGACGGTGTAGGTGCCGAAATACGATATGTTTTTGGCGCCGCCGTTGCTGAGCACGATGACGGAATAGTGGCCGTCGGCCGTGAAGATCATGGAGCCTTGGGGATTGGCGCCGTACGGTACGATGTTGTTGATGGTGATCGATTCGAGCTGCCAGGAGCCGACCAGCTGATCCTTGATCGAAGGTGTCGGCGCTTGTGCGAGCGATGGGGTCGCCGTTGTCAGTACCAGGAGCGTAAACGCCCAGCCGGCTGCGATATTGCGCCCTCTACCGTTCATGATGCGCATCCCCCTCGATCCGCGGCGGTGCATTCCGCGGCGCCAGCGCCGACCATAAGCTGCATTGTGTTGCACCGGGTCGTCAATGTTATCATAGGCGAAGAGGCGTTGAGGGGGAATCGATGTACCGGGTTTGCGTCGCCATTGCGCTGTGCGCAGCTTTGACCGCCGCCGCCAGCGCTTGGGCCAATTTCGCCGATACAACGCCGATCTTTGCCAAGCCGACCGGTGCGCCGGGACCGCGCGACAATGCAATCCGCCTCGCCCAGCAGGACAACCAGCCGGTGAGCACCGGCAATCCGAGCGTGGCGCCGCTCAAATGGGTCGGCATGCTGATCAATCCGACGCCAACCAAAAAAGATCCAAATCTGGTTTCGGAGTGCACCGGTCAATTCATCAGGCCGAATGTGGTCCTCACCGCAGGCCACTGCATCAAGGACCTGCCCGATAATCCCACCGGCCCGTGGTTCGACCTCAGCAAGCAGGTCTTCATTCTGCAGTACCAGAACGGCGAAGGCTCGCAGACCTTTAAGACGGTGTGCGCCCTGACCTCGCCGCTGTGGACGCTGCCGGCGAATTTTTCATCGATGAACGACGACCAGCAGGGGATAGCGCTGCGGGCGGCGAGCGAGCACGATTTCGCGATGGTGCTGGTCAATGGCACGAGCCCGACCGGCACGATGCCCTATGCGCTCGACTGGAAAGGCAAGGTGGACGATGCCGTTCGTGTCGGCTACGCGGTCGATATTCTCGATGGTGAAGTCATCCAGCAGGCGGACGGCATTGTATTCTTTGCCAATCAAATTCCGATGTTCCCCGAAGCGCCGCCGGATCTCGTGGTGCACTGGCAGTCGATCACCGATCTGACCTCGGGAACCAGCGGTGGCGCCTGGATCGCGAATTTCAGCACGACGGAAGGGCCGAATAATAATTTCTTGATCGCGGTGACCTCGTTCAAGAACGACAACTATCCCGGCGCGATATTGGCGGCTTATCTGACCGCCGCGGAATTCAATCCGCTCCTGGCGTCGGTCTCGAACGGCTGCAGATGACGGCGCGCTAGAGCCGCAGCTTGCCGGCGTCGATGCGCTCGTAGAGCGCGGCGTCGAGTGGTACATAGGCCTCGCGCGCCGGATCGTCGAAATAAATCGGATCGCCGACCATGGTGAGATCAAAACCCTCGCGCTCTAGCGCGACTTTGTTCTGCTTGAACGTCCCCGTCACCTCGATGCGATCCTTCAGCCGCAGGAACAGCGGGCGGGCATAGGACGGCAAATGGCGGCGCAGATGGCGGCGCAGCTCGGTAAAATCCACTTCGCCGTTGGCGACCAGCGCCGCCATGCCGGCCGAGCCTTCGGTGCCGGGCACGGCGACGCCATAGACGGTCGCCTCGGCGATGCCGCGAAACGCCATGAGCGCCGCGGCGACTTCCGAGGTGGCGACATTCTCCCCCTTCCAGCGAAAGGTGTCGCCGATGCGGTCGACGAAAGTGTAGAAGCCGGCGGCGTCTTTGCGCATCAGGTCACCGGTGCGATACCAGGCATCGCCGGGCTCGAACACGTCGCGCAGGGTTTTCCGCTCCGTCTCGGCGACGCTGGTATAGCCCTCGAATTCGCCGCCGGGCTGCGCTGAGCCGTCGCGAATGCGGCCGATCGCTTCGCCAGTCTCGCCCGTTGCACAGCGGATACAGTGTCCTACGGCGTCGCGCGCCGGCGCGCCCGCAACGGTATCGAATTGCACTAGCGCCAGCGGAAAGCGGTGCGCCAGGAACGGTGGCACGCGGCCGATGGCGCCCACTTTGCCTTCGACATTATAGAGCGAGACGTTGGCTTCGGTGGCCGCGTAAAATTCCATAATGCGCGGGATGTCGAAACGCGCCTGGAATTTCTCCCAGATGTCGCCGCGCATTCCGTTGCCGCAGCATAAACGCAGGCGATGCTTGCGCTCGCGCGGATGGGCGGGCGCATTGACGAGATAACGGCACAGCTCGCCGATATATTGGAACAGCGTGCAGTCCCAGTCGGTGATTTCGGTCCAGAATTCGCGCGCCGAGAATTTTTCACGGATCAGGACCGAGCCGCCGCGCACCAGCAGCGCCCCGGTGGCGACCACGCCGCCGATCGAATGATACATCGGCAGGCAATCGTACATGCGGTCGTCGGGACCGATATCCATCAGCCCGGCGAACCAGAGGCTCCACTGCATCAGCCGGTGATGACTGACATTGGCGGCTTTGGGCAGGCCGGTCGTGCCGGAGGTGTAAATCGTGAGCGCACGATCGGCGGTCGTGATCGAACCGCGGTCCGGCGCGGTCAGCGGCGCCGGCGAGAATCGTTCGATCTCACGATCCAGTCGCAAGAATTCGCGGCCGCCAAGCGACCAGATTTTTGGCCGGCTCGACAGCGTTGCGGAGCGGAATTGTTTGGTCAGTTCGGCTGCAACGATGACATGTTTGGGCGCGACGATGTCGATGCAATGGGCGAGCGACTGGCCGCGCAACTGGGTGTTGATGAGCGAAACGACGCCGCCGACGGAAGTGATGCCGAGCCAGATTGCCATGTATTCCGGCCGGTTCGGCATCATCAGGCAAACGGTCTCGCCCTTGGCGATATTTTGCGAAAGCGCCCAGCGCGCGTATCGATTGGCGCGTTCGGCGAGCGCGCGATAGGTCAAAGTGCCGCGTTCCGAGATCAGCGCTTCGGCGTCGCCACGGCTCTGCGCCATCTCCGCGATCACGCCGGGGAGAATGCGCCGCGGGCTCGCCTCGATCGGCGCGGTCGCTTCGAGCGCCCGCACCCAGTCGGCAAGCACCGTGTCCTTGCCACTGCCGACCTGCGCTTCGCGTTCGAATTCGATCAAAGCCATGCACGAATGATCATCCAACAAAGTGAATCTTTCGCTTCCACAATCGATAAAACTTGAACAATCTGCGCAAATGCTTCCGTGTTTTGCCGCGTGTTGCGTCGTGACAAGCGGCGATGGCAAACAATTAACGTTATTCCCTCGAATTCGCCGTGCTTGCGTTGTCCGCCCTGCTGGCCACGGATAAGAAACCCAATCCGCCTAGTATCACAGTCGTTTTCTGACAGGCGGCGGGACAACATGAAGAACGAAACGGTGGCCGTCCACGGCGGCTACGAAACCGATCCGACGACGAAGGCCGTCGCGGTACCGATCTATCAAACGGTGGCCTACGAGTTCGACAGCGCCGATCACGGCGCCGCGTTGTTCAATCTCGAAGCCGAGGGCTACCGCTACAGCCGGATCAGCAACCCGACGACCGCGGTGCTCGAACGCCGCGTCGCCGCGCTCGAAGGCGGCGTCGAGGCGCTGTGTGTTGCCACCGGACAGGCGGCGCTCAACTACGCGGTGCTTAATCTCAGTTCGCTCGGCTGCAACATCGTCTCGGTGCCGCAGCTTTACGGCACGACCTATTCGCTGTTCGCGCATATCCTGCCGAGCCAGGGTATCACCGTCCGTTTCGCCGAATCCGACAGCCCCGAGGCGATCGAGAAGCTGATCGACGACGATACGCGCGCGATCTTTTGCGAGAGCGTCGGCAATCCGGCGGGCAATATCTGCGACATCGAGGCGCTTGCCGCCGTTGCGGCGCGCCACGGCGTGCCGCTTCTCGTCGACAACACCGTAGCGACGCCGATCCTGCTTCGTCCGATCGACTATGGCGCCGACATCGTGGTGCATTCGCTGACCAAATTCATGGGCGGCCACGGCACGACGATGGGCGGCGCGATCATCGACAGCGGCAAATTCGACTGGAAGGCGAATGCGCGGCGCTTTCCGATGTTCAATCAGCCCGACGCGTCCTATCACGGCCTGGTCTATACCGAGCATTTCGGTGCTGCCGCCTATGTCGCGCGCTGCCGCAGCGTCTATCAGCGCGCCACCGGCGCCGTGCTGTCGCCGTTGTCGTCATTCCTGTTGCTGCAGGGCATCGAGACGGTGGCGCTGCGCGTCGAGCGTCATGTCGAGAATGCGCGGCGGGTCGCCGAATTTCTGCGGCAGCATCCGCGCGTCGAGTGGGTCAACTATGCCGGCTTCGCCGACAATCCGTATCACGGCCTGGCGCGCAAATATCTGGGCGGCCGCGCCTGTTCGCTATTGACCTTTGGCATCGCCGGCGGCGTCGCCGCGGGCAAGAATTTTTACGACGCGCTCAATCTGTTCAAGCGGCTGGTCAATATGGGCGACGCCAAGTCGCTCGCCTGCCACCCGGCCTCGACGACGCATCGGCAAATGTCGGCCGAGGAGCAGAGCAAGGCGGGCGTTCGGCCGGAAATGATCCGGCTGTCCGTCGGCATCGAGCACATCGACGACATCATCGCCGATCTCGATCAGGCGCTCGCGGCATCGAATTCGTGCCGCGCGGCCTTGATCGCGGCCGAATAGGCGGCGGAGAGCGATGCCGCTTTTCCTGGATTCCGGCCGGCTTGGATCGGATGTCGCGCTCAACGCCGGCAATTGCATTACCGTCGGCCTCGTCAACAACATGCCCGACGCGGCGGTCGAGGCGACCGAGCGGCAGTTCACCGAGTTGCTGCGCGCCGCGGCGCCGAGGGCGGTCGTCGTCCTCAAACTGTTTTCGATCCCGACAGTACCGCGCGGCGAGGCGATGCGGCAGGAATTCGCCGAACGCTATCGCGACATTGCCGAACTGTGGGATACGCCGCTCGACGGACTGATCGTGACCGGGACCGAGCCGCGCGCCAAAAATCTCGCGGACGAACCGTACTGGGAGACCCTAACCAAGGTGGTGGATTGGGCGCGCGACAACACCGCGTCGGCGATCTGGTCGTGCCTTGCCGCGCACGCCGCCGTTCTGCATGCCGACGGTATCGAGCGCCGCGCCCTGAAAGAAAAGCTGGTTGGTATTTTCGACTGCCAGCTCGTCGCCGACCACCCGATGCTGCAGGATTTTCCGGTGCCGGTCTGCGTTCCGCATTCCCGCTACAACGACCTGCCGGATCGGCCGCTGAAATCCTGCGGCTACAAGATCCTGACGCGCTCGGGCAGCGCCGGCGTCGATATGTTCGCCAAGCTCGATAACAGCTTCTTTCTGTATTTCCAGGGTCACCCCGAATACGACGCCGACACGCTGCTGCGCGAGTACCGGCGCGACGCCGCCCGCTTCCTCGGCGGCGAGCGTGAGCGCTACCCGGCGATGCCGCTCGGCTATTTCGATGCCGAGGCGGCGGCGCTGGCCGAGGCGTTCCGCTCGCGCGCGCTCAGCGGCCGCAAACCCGAACTGATCGCCGAGTTTCCCAAAAGCGCACTGGAAGCCGGACTGCAATGCCCGTGGCGTCCGGCCGCGATCGGCATCTATGAAAAGTGGACGGCATTTTTGCTCGCCCGCAAGCCCGAACGGCGGACGCCGCCAGTCGCCATGGGCGGGACGCGATTGCGCCGGACCTGGCGCGATTGGCCGGCCACCCTGCGTGGCGCGGCCGACACTTCCGCCCGCTAAATCAGCCACTTCGCGCCGCCGTTTACGCTTTCTTCGGGAGTGGCGCGGTTTAATGGCCGTGCAATTTCCTGGAGCATCCCCGTGTCACAACCTGTGGATTTTGCGGCTCCCGTCGACGTTGGGCTTGCTCCGGCGCCTATCCCCTCGCACTGGATCGTCGAAGGCTCGCCGCAGGCGCAGTCAAGACGGTTGTCGACAAGCGCGGATCGCACCTCGGCGATCATCGCCTTGTCGTGCACACCCGGACGCTTTCACTGGCACTACACTTGCGACGAAATCGCGCACGTCATTTCCGGCGAAGTATTTCTCACAGATCGAAATGGTGTCAGCCGCGCGTCGGTCCGGGCGATATGATCTATTTCCCCGCCGGCAGCAGCATGCTGTGGCATGTGACGCAGCGAGATTCGCAAAGTTTCGATTTGCCGGCAGCACATGCCGCTCCCGCTCGGCTATGCGCTGCGCGCCTGGAACAAGCTCGTCGGCATTCTCAGCGGCCCGGACGAAGAGGGCGAAGCGCTTGAGAGCGGCGCGGCGGTCAGGACCGGTGCCGAAGGCGCAACCGCCGTCTAGCAAAGCCGAATGCGATCGAAGCAAGTCTCGAAGGGCGACGGCCGCAGCGCCTCGCCTTCGAGCGCCGCGCAGCTTGTCATCGGGCCTGCCACTTCGGGCCGGACCCGTTGGCGGCCACCTCAGGATGACGGTTTATTCTACGGAGGACCTTCATGAGCCGCGCACCGATCCGCCGCGTCGTCACCGGCCACGACGGCAATAACGTCGCCAAGGTCATCCACGAGGGGCCGGCAGGCAATTCCAAAACGCCGCGCGAGGGCGTCGCCTCGACGCTGCTGTGGTGCACCGACGCGATGCCAGCCGATATCGCCGTCGGCGAGAAGGCCGAGGACATGGGCGCGCGCATTCTCGGCACCGCGCCGCCGGAAAATGGCTCGCGTTTTATTGTCATGGAATTCGCGCCCGGTATCGCCTCGGAAATGCATCGCACCGAGACGATCGATTACATCGTCATGCTGGCCGGCGAGATCGACATGGCGATGGACGAGACGACCGTAAAACTTCGCGCCGGCGATATCATGGTCCAGCGCGGCACCAATCACGCCTGGATCAATCGCGGCGCCGAGCCGGCGCGGCTGGCGATCGTGCTGCTCGACGCCAAGCCGCTCGGCATCGGCCATCCGCACCTGCGCGGCCAGCAGGCGCGCTAGTCAGATCTCGACCACCTCATCCATGGTCACCCGCGCCGGCGCCAGCGCGGCGCCGAGCGCCGCAAGCTCCGCGCGGTCGCAGAACGCCGGGATCACCGTCTTCGCTTGCGTCGCGCGGACCAGCGCGACAGTGTCGGACAAACGTGGATGGACATTCCAGCGCAGGGTCTGCGCACGCCCGCTTTTGGTCAGCCGCTCGGCCGGCGTGGTCGGATTGACATAGCCGGTGAACAGGATCGCCACTTCGGGCGAAGGTTCGAATTGCCGGAGAAGCCGCGCCGTCGCGCCCGATGTGCCGTCGGCCGAACCTGCAAGCATGACGCCGCGCGCGCCGTCGATGGGCTTGATCGTCGCGGCGAGCCGTTCGATCTCGCCGCCGATACCCGTCGCGCCGAAATGCTGTCGCTGCCGCGCAAGCGCTGCACCGCGTCGCGTGTGGCGTCGTCGGTGAAAATGTCGTCAAAGCCGTGGCGCATCAGTTCGAGCGCGATGTCCGGCCCACGGCCATTAGCCGGAGCGGGAAGCAGAAGCGGGCCGCGCTCCACGAACGGCGCCAGCGTGTTCCAGCATTCGGCGAGCGGCTTTTGATAGGCCCCGTAGGAGCAGTCGATCAGCGCGGTCGCAACGCGGCTTTGCGGCGGGTCGTAGGCATAGAGCGCGGATTCCGCCGAATAGTCGCCCGTGTAGAGAAAGCCGTCACCGATGGCGAAGCGCAGCCAGATGCCACCCGGCGCGTGGCCGTTACGGCCGGTCTCTATCGGAATGCCCATTATCTCCGCCATGCCGCCTGCCGGCAGCGCTCGCGCGGCGATGTCCTTCGGCAGTCCCCGCGCCACGATCCCGGTTCCATAAACCGGCGGGTTGCCGATTTGCGGAAGGAGCGAAAGGCCGCCGACATGGTCTCTGTGGCCGTGGCTCAATACCAGCGCATCGACACGGCCGAGCCCCTCGATCTGCGGCAGACAGCCGGGCGGCGGGCCTTCGCCCAGGTCGAGCAGCAGGCGTTTCCCCTCCGCCTCGATGAGGAAGCAGGCCGGACCCTTCTTGCCGACGCCGGAAATGAACCGCAATACCGCGGATCCTTTATTCATTGCGTTCAATCCAAATTCGCTTTTCCGGCGCCGCCCCGAACGTTGACAATGGCACCTCACACCCCTAATCAACCGGCAACATCAGAGCATGGCGCCGAAAAGTGGGTGCCGTTTTCGGACAAGATCATGCTCAAGGGAATGCTGCCATGAAAGTCCGCAATTCGTTGAAATCGCTGCGCGGCCGTCACCGCGACAACCGCATCGTACGCCGCAAAGGGCGCGTCTACGTCATCAACAAGACGCATCGCCGCTTCAAGGCCCGCCAGGGTTAAGGGCGCGACTGCCCATTTCCGCCGCATTCCTCACGTGATTGAGTACTTTTCCGGCTTGCCGCGTCGCGACGGGAGAATAGACTCTTGCGCATGAATTTTCGATTCCCGCTCGTTGTCTCCGCCGCAGTCTTTGCCTTCGCGGCCACGCCGGTTTGGGCGCAAAGCCCGCAGGACTTGATGTCGCCGCCCGGCGATCTGCCGCGGGCCGAGCGTGGCGAACAAACCTACAGCCTCGACACGTTGTTCGGCGCTTTGAAAATCGCGCCGGACCTGGCCAGCGCCAAGGCGATCGAGGGGCGCATCTGGGCGGTGTGGATCGCTTCGGGCAGCGACACCTGCAATCTCTTGATGAGCCGGGTGAAGGACGCGACCGACGACAAGGATTACGATCTGGCGATAAAGCTCCTCGATGCCATCATCGCCATCAAGCCGGGCTATGTCGAAGCCTGGAATCGGCGCGCCACCGTCTATTATCTCAAGCAGGACTACGCCCATTCGATCGCCGACATCGCCGAAGTCCTGGCGCGCGAGCCGCGCCACTTCGGGGCGCTGTCCGGGCTCGGCATGATGCTGCAGGAAATCGGCGACGACAAAGACGCGCTCGACGCCTATCGCAAGGCGCTGGCGATCGATCCGCATCTGGAGAATGTCCCCGACGTCGTGCGGACGCTGACCGACAAGGTCGAGGGGCGGAATATCTGAGAACATCACGCTCCCTCGTCATTGCGGGGAGCGACGCGACGAAGCAATCCAGATGCTGCTTCACGGCGCTGGATTGCTTCGCTACGCTCGCAATGACGGGAGCCGAGCAATGACTGTCAGTGACGACGATAAACGCATCATCCGTGAGCTGGTCGAGAACTGGGCGGTGTGGCGCGACGCGCGGCTTTGGGACCGTTTCCGCACCGTCTGGCATGCCGACGGCCGCATGTGGGCGACCTGGTTTCAGGGCAGTTTCGAGGAATTCATCAAGGCCAACCAGGACGGCTGGGCGCGTGGCGTGCGTATCCTGCACTTCCTCGGCGGCAGCGTGATCGACGTCGCCGACACGCGCGCCATCGCGCAGACCAAGATGACCATTTCGCAGCGCGCCCCGGTCGATGGCGTGATCTGCGACGTCGTCTGCACCGGCCGCTTCTACGATTTTTTCGAAAAACGCGACGGCCGCTGGGGTTTTGTGCTGCGCCGGCTCATCTATGAGAAGGACCGGCTCGATCCGGTCGATCCGGCGGCAAAGCTGTCGCTCGATCAGAACCTGCTCGCGCAGTTTCCGGAAGGGTATCGTCACCTCGCTTATCTGCAGAGCAAGATCGGCTACAAGGTGAAGACCGACATGCCCGGCATGGAAGGCCCGGATCTCGATGCGCTTTATGCGCAAGGCGCGCGCTGGCTCGATGGCAAAACCATTCAAACCTGAATGCACGCGCTTAACGTCGCCGCCGAAATTCTCGCCGCCGGCGCCGTCATCAGCTTTATCGGCGCGCGGCTGATCGAACGCGCGCATCCGCGGCGCGGCCGCCTGATCGACATCGGCGGCTTGCGTCAGCACGTCGTCGAGCTTGGTGCGGACGCGGGCGCCCAACAAAGCGCGCCGATCGTGCTCATCCACGGCGCCGGCTGCAATCTCGAAGACATGCGGCTTGCGCTCGGCGAACGGCTTGCCGCGCGCCGCCGTGTCATCCTGATCGATCGCGCCGGAATGGGTTGGAGCGAGCGCAGGGGCCGGCGCGGCAGTTCGCCGGCCTATCAGGCGGCGATGCTGCGCGATGTCCTGGATGAGCTTGGAGTTGCGCGCGCGGTCGTGGTTGGCCATTCCTGGGGCGGCGCGCTGGCGGCAAGCTTTGCACTCGATCATCCGCGGCGCGTCGCCGGCATCGTTCTACTCGCGCCGCCGCTCTATCCGTTCAACCGCAGCATGACTGGGCTCTACACGCTCTTTGCGGCGCCGGTCGCCGGATGGCTTTATGCGCACACGCTGGCGCTGCCTTTGAGCCTGCCGTTCATCGGCATGGCGATGGGCTCGGCATTCCTGCCGCAACTGCCGCCGCGCGGTTACCTCAAGCGAACCGCCGCATTGCTGCTGCTGCGGCCGGCGACGTTTCTCGCCAATGCGCGCGATGTCGCCGATCTGCGCGCGTTTCTCGGCAAGGAAGCGAAGCGATACGGGACGATCGCGGTGCCGACAATCGTCATGACCGGCAGCCGCGATATGGTGGTCGCGCCGCGGCGTCACGCGATGCCGTTTGCCGAAGCCGTGCCGACGGCGAAGCTCGTCGTTTTGCCGGGCATCGGCCACATGCTGCACCACATGGCGGCGGATCGGGTGATTGCGGAAATCGAGGAGATGGCAGAAAGTCTGTGGTCTTTAGGCGGTTAGCCGGAACCGTAACCTGCCATTCTGCAGAAAGCGGCGGATTACGCTTCGCTAATCCGCCCTACGTGATATAATTCGCGCTATGGTGAAAACACTCGAAAAAGCGATAGCAGAAGTTTCGAATCTGCCGGACGCGGATCAGGAACAGATCGCTCAGCGGCTGCTGTCGCACGTCGAGAAACTGCGCCAATTACGTGCCGATATCGACAAGGGCATTCGCTCGCTCGATGCTGGCGAAGGCGAGCCGCTGGACGTTGAAGCTTTTCTAAAAGGAGAGAACGAGCGGCATGGTCGATCCTAGGCGACCCATCATCTGGTCGCCGGACGCGCGCGCCGATCTCTCGGAAATCTGGAGCTACTACGCGAAAGTCGCCGGTCGGCATATTGCCGACAAAATCGTGCGTGAAATCGTCGAAATGTGCCGATTGCTTGAATACCATCCGTTCGCTGGTCGAGCCCGTGATGAAGTGCGGCCAGGGCTTCGCTCGATTGCGGTACGACCCCACGTCGTCTTTTATCGCGTGAACAATGATGTTCCAGAAATTGTTCGCGTGCTGGATGGGCGGCGCGACCTTGACGATATTTTTGCAGAATCATCCTAACCAAACTTACGAAACTACTCACCCGTCTTCTCCTTCCCGACATAGGCAATGCGCATGAAATTCGTGGCGCCGGGCGTGCCGAGCGGCACGCCGGCGACCACGATGATGCGCTGGCCGGCTTTGGCAAAGCGCTCCTGAAACGCGATGCGGCAGGCGCGCTCCACCATGTCGTCCTGGTCGTGGGCGTCTTCATCGATCACGCAGTGGATACCCCACACCACCGATAATTTCCGCCCCGCGCCTTCGATCGGAGAAATTGCGACGATCGGGCATTTCGGCCGCTCGCGCGACACCCGCATGCCGGTCGAGCCGGACGAGGTCCAGCACACGATCGCCGCGAGGTCGAGCGTCTCGGCGACCTGACGAGCCGCCGCCGCTATCGCGTCGGCGCCGGTCGCCTCCGGCTCGGTATGCAGCACATGCAGCGACGGCAGATAGGCAGCGTCGTCTTCGACCTCCTCGGCGATCCGGTTCATCGTCGCCACTGCTTCGACCGGATATTGGCCCGACGCCGATTCCGCCGACAGCATGATGGCGTCGGCACCGTCGAAAATGGCGGTGGCGACGTCGGAGACTTCGGCGCGGGTCGGCACCGGGCTTGCGATCATCGATTCCAGCATCTGGGTGGCGACGACGACCGGCTTGCCGGCACGGCGGCAGGCGCGCGTCATTTCCTTCTGCACGCCGGGCACCTTTTCCAGCGGCATTTCGACGCCGAGATCGCCGCGCGCGACCATCAGCGCATCGGCAAGTTCGAGGATGTCGCCGAGCCGCGCCACCGCTTGCGGCTTCTCGATCTTGGCCATCACCGCCGCGCGCCCGCGCGTGAGCTTCTTCGCCTCGGCGATGTCCTCCGGCCGCTGGATGAACGACAGCGCGATCCAGTCGATGCCGGCATCGAGTGCCGCTTCAAGGTCGGCGATATCCTTTGGCGCCAGCGCCGCCACCGGCACTACGGTGTCGGGCAGGCTGACGCCTTTGCGATTGGATATTTTGCCGCCGACCTCGACCTGCGCGACGATGCGTTGCGGCGAAACTTCGGTGGCGACCAGTCGCAGCTTGCCGTCGTCGATCAGCAGGGCGTCGCCCGGCTTGATGGCGGCGAAAATTTCGGGATGCGGCAGCTGCACGCGCGTGGCGTCGCCGGGCGCAGCGTCGGCATCGAGAATGAAATCCTGGCCCTTGTCGATCTCGGCCGCGCCGTCCTTGAACGCGCCAAGCCGCAGTTTCGGCCCCTGCAAATCGACCAGAATGCCGATCGGCCGGTTGTTCTCGGCTTCCACCGAACGGATTGTGGTCACCAGTTCGCGCATGCGCTCGTGGTTGGTGTGACTCATATTGATGCGGAACACGTCAGCGCCGGCCTGGAACAGTCGGGCGATCACGGCGCGATCCGAGGACGCAGGGCCCAGCGTGGCAACGACTTTGGTGCGCCGCTGCCGTCTCATTTGGCGGGAAGTCCGGGCGGCGCCGAGATCGGCGAGGGAGCCGCGCCGGTCGGCGGCACGCCGGCTGGCGCCGCGCCCCCTCCGGCGGGCGCTATGGCGCCTGGCGGATTGCCTGCCGTCGGTTTCTGTATCGGCTGCTCGC
This sequence comes from uncultured Alphaproteobacteria bacterium, assembly GCA_963743395.1. Classification (GTDB taxonomy): domain Bacteria; phylum Pseudomonadota; class Alphaproteobacteria; order Rhizobiales; family Xanthobacteraceae; genus BOG-931. Next base: position 105,902 of record CAVUPV010000003.1, on the reverse strand, counting down.
TTGATTCGGTGAGCTGCACGGTCCAGGCCCGCTGCTCGCCGGTATCGACCTCGAAAAAGCCGGTGCGATCGTAGCCGCGCGCCAGACAGTCGCCGATGCCGCGGATCGTAAATTCCTTGTCCCGCGTGCACATATAGGCTTGGCCCATCCATTCGCCGCCGCGATCGTAATCGATGGCGTAGACATAATAATAACGAGCGACAAGGTTGCCTTTGAGCACCGTTTCGCAGGTCCGGGCGGGCAAATTCCACCAGCCTTCCGTGGTCCAGCCGTCGGCGTCCTTGTAGCCGACGGCGAGGCCGATACGGCCGGCGGTGTTGTTGCACAGCCGGAAGTCGGCCGCGGCGGGGGACGTAGATGCGCCCAGCATGAACAGCCCCAACGCCAGCACGCCCGATCCGGTCGTTCCCGCGCAAGCGGGAATCCAGCGCTTCGTCCCCGCTGGCGCGGCGACGAACGGCAACCGAAATGCTTTTGAGAAAGCCGCTCGCTTCATTTCCGCTTCAGGTTCCGCGTCAGAGCCGGATTCCCGCGTCAAAATCACGGTCTGTCAACGACGATAGCGCGGAAGTCGGTGACGTTGGTGAACGTCGGGCCGGGCGTGAACAAATCGCCGATGCCGTTGAAAAACCCCGTTGAATCGTTGTCGGCGAGAAACGCGGCAGGATCGAGGCCGGCTGCGCCGGCGCGCGCCAGGGTCGTATTGTCGACGAAGGCGCCTGCCGGGTCGTCAGGCTGGCCGCGGCCGCCGTCGGTTCCATCGGTGTCGGCGGCCAGCGCGGCGATGCCCTTGGCGCCGGCGAGATGGATGGCGAGCGCCAGCGCATATTCCTGGTTCGGGCCGCCGCGGCCGCCGCCGCGAAGCGTGACCGTGAGTTCGCCGCCCGAGAGGATCGCCACGCGGCGGCCAGCAACGGCGGCGTCGCGGGCGAGCCGGGCATGCGCGGCGGCAACCTCGCGCGCTTCGCCTTGCAGGCGGTCACTGAGCACCACGCAGTCGTAACCGGCCTGCCGCGCCCAGGTTTCGGCCGCGGCCAGCGCGTCGGCGGGACGGGCCAGGATCCGAAAGGCGCTGTAGGCAAAAGCCGGGTCGCCGGGCTTGGGAGATTCGTTGTTGGGATCGGCCAGCGCGCGGGTGACGGCTTCCGGCAGATCGAGCCGGTATTTGTGCACGATGGCGCGCGCGTCTTCGAGCGTGGTCGGATCCGGCACCGTCGGCCCCGAGCCGATCACCGCCGGGTCGTCGCCGGGCACGTCGGAAATGGCGAGCGTAACCAATTGCGCCGGAAAAGCGCGGCTGGCGAGACGGCCGCCTTTGATGCGGGACAGATGCTTACGGACGCAGTTGATCTCGCCGATATTGGCGCCGCTGCGCAGCAACGCCCGCGTCGTCGCCTGCTTGTCGCCGAGCGTGATGCCCGCGGCCGGCGCGATCAGATTGGCCGAGGCGCCGCCGGAAAGCAGCGTCAGCACCAGGTCGTCTGTGCCCGCCGCGTCGGCGAGCGCCAGCATGCGTTCGGCGCCGGCAAGCCCGGCCGCGTCAGGCACCGGATGGCCGGCTTCGACCACCGGGATCTGTCGCGTCGGCCGGCCATAGCCATGGCGGGTGACGGCAATGCCGTCGAGCCGGCTCGCTGGCATGCGCGCCAGATAGTGCTGTTCGGCGACTTCGGTCAGCGAGCCCGCCCCCTTGCCGGCGGCGAGCACGACGAGCCGGCCGCGCGATGGCGGTTCGGGCAGTTGCGGCGGCAGGCAGCGCGAAGGCTGCGCGGCGCCGACCGCCGCCCAGAACAAAGCTTCGAGCAATTCACGCGATGGCGTGGCCAAGACGACCCTGCTTTTGCCGATGGCGAAGGGAAAGTGGACTATGGAAACGCCCGGACTGCATCTTTATCTTTGCCATAGCTAACCCGCGGAGGTGACCATGGCTACCGACGAAAAGACCCGGACGGAACTCGAAGCCGCCGTCTATCGCCGGCTGGTCGAGCACCTGCGCTCGCACCCCGACGTGCAGAATATCGACCTGATGAATCTGGCCGGCTTCTGCCGCAACTGCCTGTCGAACTGGATGAAGGATGCCGCCGACGCCAAGGGCATTGCGATGACCAAGGACGAAAGCCGGCAGATCGTCTACGGCATGCCGTACGACGAATGGCGCGCCAAGAACCAGAAAGAGGCGTCGCCCGATCAGAAGGCAGCGTTCGAAAAAGCAAGCCAAAAGCTCTGACGCGCCCCTTATGCGCCCCCGTCCTGTGCAGAGCGTGGATGAACGCGCGCGCGGCTTGACCTGAGGCTCCGCGCTTTCGAAACCTGCGGACTCAAACGTCAAGGAGTCCCTGATGGCTACCGCCGCCGCCGCCAAAGACGACCAGCCCGCCCGCCGCTTCGCCAAGGATCAGCTCAAGGCCTTCGTCGAGCGCGTCGAGCGGCTCGAGGACGAAAAGAAGACGATCGCCGACGACATCCGCGATGTCTATGCCGAGGCCAAGGGCAACGGCTACGACGTCAAGACGCTGCGGGTGGTGGTGCGGTTGCGCAAGCAGGACGTCAACGAGCGCAAGGAGCAGGAGGCTATTCTCGAGACCTACATGCACGCTCTCGGGATGCTGGCCTAGCCGTCATTCCGGGGCGCGCCAAAGGCGCGAGCCCGAAATCCATAACCACGAAGCTTTCAGCTCCGGCTCTGAGTACGGTCCGTGCGGCGGTGATTATGGATTCCGGGTTCGCCGCTTTCGCGGCGCCCCGGAATGACGAACCTTACTGCAGCAGCGCGGTGCGGGTCGGGTAGCTCACCGTCGAGACGAACACGATCGCGGTGCCGCTGAAGCGGTCGTGGTCGAGGCCGGGATTGGGATCGGCGGCAAACGTCATCATCACCGAATTTTTCGGCTTGACCATCAGCGCCGCGAGCGAGGTGAGGTCGCGCGCGCCGAGCGCCGCGGTGGTGAGGAAACGGTGCACGCTCGGCGACAGCACGACGGCGCGCAGCCACGGATTATCGAAACGCACGTCGGCCTTGATGACGGCTATCGAGGAGGCGCTGGCGGTCTTGATCGCGGAGGCGACCTGATCGGCGGCGCGCTTCACCGCGATGGTGGTTCCGAGTTGCGCGCCCTGCTGGGCCGGACTGGCGGCGGCGCGCAGCGCGGCGATGCCGGTCGGCGCGTCGCCGCCGGTGTCCACGTCGCGACCCGGTGGCTCGGCGTAAGCGAGCACGGCACCGGACGCCCCGTCATGCGGATTGGCGAACGGACCAATCGAGCCCGTAGTGTCGGCTGCAGTGCTTGTTTCGGTCGCTTGGCGCTCCAGCGCGGCGCTCGCCAGCGGGTTGGCTGCGCCGGTGGCGTCAGCGGGTCCCTGCCAGAAGCCGCGCGAAACGATGACCTGGTTCGGTGTCAGCGCCGCCATTTTTACCGGTGCTGGCGCCGCCGGCGCGGCCGGAATCGCCAGCTTGGCGATGTGGACGAGCGGCAGTTTTGCTATCGCGGCCGCGACTTTGGCGACTGCCGCCGTAGCCTTGGGAGCAATTCCGGCCAGCACGACGGGCTTCGGCTGCGTTGCCGCCGGCGTGGCGTCGGCGTCCTCATTCTCATCGTCGCTGGTCAGGCCCAAAAGCTTGGCGAACGGATTTGCCGGCGGAGGGTCGTTGCTTGCGACCTGCGTGCCGACATCCAGGCCGGCCGCGCGCGCGGCCTCAAGCGAAGTGTCCGACGGCATGGCGCCGCGTTTCCTGACATCGGCCAGCGCCAGCGCATAGCCGGAAAGCGGCCGCCCATCGGTCGGGATTTGCACCGTGCGGCCATCGGGGAAGACCCGCGCCAATTCCTCATGCGTCATGCGCGGCCACATGCGGATGCCGCCGACGTCCATGTGCACGAAGGGCGAGCCGGATTCGGGGTAGAAGCCGACGCCGCCGCGCGCCAGGCGCAAGCCGTATTCGCGAAGCTGTTCGAGCGCGACGCCGGGGATGAAAAAGTCCATGGCGCGGCCGAGCATGTGCTGGCTGTATCGCGCGACGCCCGTGCTGCGGTGACGCAGCATGGCGTTGGTCTGCGGCGAGCGGTAGCCGCAGACGATCTGGATCGGGGTGTTTGGCGCCGCCTCGCGCTGGACCTCCCAGACGAGATCAATCAGCCGCGGATCCATCTGCGTCGCTTCGCTGCGGCGCCAGTCGCGCAGGAACCAGTCGAGCTTCTTCAGCGCGGCTTCGTCGTATCGACCATCGCGCTTGTAGGTGATGGTGATGTCCTCGCCCGTATGCATGTGATGCATCGTGATCGTGCGCGTGTCGCCCTCGGCGACCGCGTTTTGCAGGGCTCTCGAACCGAATAGGAAAGCGAGAAGGACAAGACCGCACGAATAGGCGGCGTGTGACGCGGACAAGCGGCAAGTTTTCGGGCGCGCGTTACCGACGTGCACTGGCAATCCCGCATTGACGCGTCAAAAGCGCTGACCCGGCAACGGCACGCCGCCGCCTGGAAAACGTTAACGCATTGCTAATTTGGGAAGGGCCGACCCCGAACCTGACGAAACCCCACCCCCGACCACAATAGGGCTAACGCCCCACTGTGGCGAAATATGGCCGGAAAGCACGCTTTGGCAGGACGGCCGCCCGATGCGGGAAACAAGCCGCTAAACGGCGGAACCGGGGCTTTAGCGCTCCACGCTATCGCCGGACCGGGTCACCCTCCGGGCGTGGGCCGGCCGGTGGACAGGCGCGGGCGGCGCGGCGGCAAAGCCACCGAACAGCCGCGAGAAGAAATTGTCTCCGCCGGAATAGCTGCCGCCATTGGGATAATAGCTGCCCCCGCCGCCAAACAGGCTGCGCCCCCCGAAAAGCGAGGGCTGATCCGGCATGGCCATGACTTCGAGATGCGACGGGTCCTGTTTGTGCTCGATCGGGATATCCGCGACCTTGCGGTCGTCGCCTTTAAGGATCGCAATCAGGGCCTTGTCGCGGCCATAGACGTCGTCACGGAATTGCAGCTTGCCCTCGTCGTCGACGAACGCGGTTTGATAGGTCAGGTTGACCGGAATGAAGGTCGGGAGCTGGATGTCGGTTTGATCGTTGCTGGCGATCATCTTCTTGATGCGGTCTTCGCTGTAGCCGTCGCTCGGACGAACCAGTGACAGCAACACCTCGGCATAGTGCTGCGGATCCTGCACCCGCATGCAGCCGTGGCTGAACGCCCGCTTGTCGGAGGCGAACAGGTATTTGTCCGGCGTGTCGTGCTGATAGACCAGGAACTTGTTGGGGAAATTGAAGCGAATGCGCCCGAGCGCGTTCTTGTCGCCCGGCGGCTGCCAGATATGGATGCTGCCGTCCGGATTGTGATCGAGCTTTAGCCCCATCCGGTCGAGCACGGTGGGGTCCTGCTCCAACGCCGGCAGATATTCGTGATTGATGATCGAAGGCGGGACGTTCCACGTCGGATTGATGGTGATGTATTTCATATCCGCCGTCATGATCGGCGTCGGCATGTCCGGCTTGCCGATCACGATCTTTGTCATCCAGACCAGTTTGTTGTCGTGCATCACCCGCAATGTGAAGTCGGGCAGATTGACGATGACGTACGTGTCGGGAAGCTGGTGCGGCATCCAGCGCCAGCGCTCCATATTGGCGAGGATGATGTCGGCCACCTGATCGGGCTTGACGCCATTGAGAGCCTGGACGGTCGCGGCGGTGAGCGTGCCGGTGGTCCCAATATTGTGGTCCTGCTGATATTTTTTCACCGCGTCGGCGACTGTTTTGTCGTAGGTCGTGCCGCCGTCGCCGAGAACGCCAAGCCGTTCGCGCAGTTGCGGGAGGCGATCGTCCTGCATGCCGACTTTGAGCACCGGGCCGCTGGCGATCTGCGGATTGTCCTTGGCGACTTTGCCGGCGCGGAGATCGGCGAGTTTGGCCTTGAGCGCCAGATAGCCGGGGGTCTGCGGTTCGTAACTGTCGAGCGCGGCAGCGACGTCGGTGGCGCCGGCCATCTTGGCGAGAACGTCGGATGGCGCCGGAGCCGTTTGATCGTAGGAGGCGTCGGCTGTGACGCGCGACCAATGCACCCGCCCGATGCTGGCGTGGTGCGCATAGGTGATGACCGTCATGGTCATTTTGATCTCGGCCGCGGCGAGATCGGCCGGATCGCTCAGCGAAGCGAAATTCGGCGTCGGATAATCCGCCGGATCGAGGCCGTCGGTATCGACATGGCCGAGATAGGCGATCGCCGCGGCGGTGCGCTCGCTCGCCTTGCCGTCGGTGATCCAGAGCGGCGCATAGTTGCGGCCGGAATAGAACGCGTCGATCTCGGCGTGGTCTTTTTTGTTGCCGATGACGTTATCGAATTTGCCGCTGGAGAGATTGCGCAACTGGTCGGCGATCGCGGCATCGGGGCCGGTGACGGCCGCGACGCCAGGCGTCGGGCTTGCAGCCGGCGCGGCGGCTGCGGCGGGCGTTGGCGCGGTCGCGGAGCTTGCGGCCGGCGTGTTCGCGGCGCCGGCAGGCTGCGCAGCCGCGGCGGGGGCTTCCGCCGCCGGCGTCGCGACCGCGGGTGCGGACGTATCCTTGCCGGGCGCCCCGGTAACGGCTGCCGGGGTTGGCGTATTGGCGGTGTCGGAGGCCGGGATCGCCGGTTTGTTGGCTTGATCCGCGATCGGGTCCGCAAAAACGCTGCCGGCAGGTGCCGAAAGCAGCAGCAGAAGGGCAGTCGAACCGAGCAGCCGATCGACACGAATCCCGGGCATTGCAACGTCTCCTTGGAGAGCTCCGCGGTAGCGGCCGCAAAGCTCCCACGTTCGGGGTATCACCCCCGATTATGGCGTTAGCCCCGGTGATATCGGCCGCGGCGGCGGCACATTACGTGAGCCGCCCCACTTTGTCGCTGTGATCAGCGGGGAGATTATGGCGGTTCAGGCGATTTTTAGCGGTTGTCGCTCTACGGCCACGGGGTCGCTATCCTCCTCAGCGCGCTCGTTATTCAAACCGAGCGCTTCGAGCTTGCGATAGAGTGTCGAGCGGCCGATTTGCAGCCGCCGCGCCACTTCCGACATTTGCCCCCGGTAATGGGTAATTGCGTACCGGATAAGCGCGGCTTCGACTTGTTCCAGCGGCCGCACTTCGCCGTCGGCATCGAGCAGCGGCAATGTGTCGCCGGGAGCGAGAGCCGGCCCAAAATCGGCGGCCGGCTCATCGTCCGCGAACGGGGCGGAGATCAGTGCGGGTTCGTCGTCTTCCACCATTATCGCCGGCAGCAGTTCGGCTGTGTCGGCCGGGATCACGCCGCCGACCTGCGCCGCGATTTGCGGAAATTCGTCGAGACCGACGGCTTCGCCTTCGGCGAGCACAACCGCGCGGAACACCGCATTTTCGAGTTGGCGGATATTGCCGGGCCAATGAAACGCGGTGAGCACGCGTAGTGCCTCGGGCGTGACGAGGCGAATGCGCTTGCCTTCCTCCGCGGCGAACCGCGCCAGAAAATGCCGGGCGAGGGCAGGGATGTCGGTCGGCCGCTCGCGCAGCGGCGGCACCGTGATCGGAAAAACGTGCAAGCGGTAAAACAGGTCTTCACGGAAGCGGCCGGCTTTCACGTCGGCAATCAGGTCGCGGTTGGTGGCCGAGATGAGCCGCACGTCGACCTTGACCGGCTTGCGCGCGCCGACCGGCTCGACTTCGCCCTCCTGGATGGCGCGCAAAAGTTTGACTTGCGCGGCGTGCGGCAATTCGCCGACCTCGTCGAGAAACAGGGTGCCGCCCGACGCCTCGACGAATTTGCCCGCGTGGCGCTCGGTGGCGCCGGTGAAGGAACCTTTCTCGTGGCCGAACAGAATCGACTCGACGAGGTTCTCCGGCATCGCGCCGCAATTCACCGCGATGAACGGTTTTGACCGGCGCTCGCCGGAACCGTGGATGGCGCGCGCGATCAATTCCTTGCCGACGCCGGACTCGCCCGCCACCAGGACCGGGATGGTCGAGGCCGCGGTCTTCTCCGCCATGCGAATGACGGCATGCATGTTGGCGCTCTTGGTGATGATGTCGGTAAAACCGAGCGTGCCAGAGCGGCTGTGCTTGATCCGCGCCAGTTCGCCTTCGAGCGCGCTGGCATTGAGCGCGTTGCGCAGGCTGACATGCAGCCGTTCGGCGCTGACCGGTTTGACCACGAAATCGACCGCGCCGGCGCGCATGGCGGAGACGACATTGTCGATGCCGCCATGCGCGGTTTGCACGATCACCGGCACGCTGATCGCCGCCTGGCGGAGCCTCGCCAGCACGCCTAGGCCATCGAGATTGGGCATGACGAGGTCGAGGATCACGCAATCGATCCGCGCGCCGTCGGAGCCGGCGAGCAGCGAGACCGCGGCCTCGCCACTGTCGCGCGTGATCGTCTCGTATTCGAATTTGTGCAGCACGCCTTCGAGCAGCCGGCACTGCACCGGATCGTCATCGACAATGAGAATGGTCATGGCTACCCCGGCGGCCTGATACGCTGTGCCGTTTCGGGGCACTTTGCGGCAGGGAGGCTTAAGGGGGTGTTAAGCCGCGGACGGCTTGCCCGCGGCGCCGGCGATGAGCTTTTCCGCGTAGAGCTGGTTGCGAAATGCGATCGCGTCGCCGTCGTCCGCGCCGATCGTCGACTACGGAGCGGATCGCAGCGTCAGTCCGGCGACGCCGAGCGCCAGATTGACGCCGACTTGGCCGGAAACCGACAGCGGTTGCAACGCGAAGGAGCGGTGCGAGCCGCCGACCAGCGCGTTGGCGCCGACGCCAACGCCGACCGATGCGCTGCCGCTGGCGCCGCCATAGGTGCCGGCCAGCGCGCCGTGGTGCCAGCCATTGGTCGGCGCGATCACGCCCCACGCCATGACGCCACCGCCGGTGACGCCGAGGTCAAGTCCGACGCGGTTGATGGAGCCGTAGTAATTCTCCGGCGGGCCGCCATTGTCGGGCGCGAAGCTGCATTTGATCCTGGTGTGCGAGCCGACGATGAAGCCGATGCTGGCCGACGTTTGGCAGGTGAGCACGCCGACTTTGGCGCCGCCCGACTGCTGGGCCGATGCGGGCGTCGCGAGCGCGGCGGCCACGGCAGTTCCGATGGCGATGCCAACGAAAAAGTTACAAGACTTGCTACGGAACTTGCGCATGAGCACTTTCCCCGGCTTTCTGAGTTGGTCTAACACCGTTTCGGTATGACCTTGGCGGTGAGAGAAAGCATAGGCGCTTCGCTGTCGCAAGTCGCGCCAAGGCCGGCTAAATAGGACCTGGCGCGGCCTTGCGGCAGCCACAACCCTGCGCCACATGAGATTGCGGTGAGATCAAGTCAGCGCATGTCCAAAAACGCCAAGAAGACTGCCTTCAAACAGCCGGCTGGCAAAGGCCGCAGCGGAAACAAAACCCGTGTCCCATCCCGTCTTGGCGCTCTGCCGGAGTGGAATCTCAACGATCTTTATTCCGGTCTGGACGATCCGGCGATCAATCGCGACCTCGACCGCGTGGCCGTCGAATGCGCGGCCTTCGAGGATGCGTATAAGGGCAAGCTCGCCGATCTGGCGGGCCTGGCCAAATCGGACACGCTCGATGGCGCGAGCCTCGCCGAAGCCGTGCGCCGCTACGAGGCGATCGACGATCTGATGGGACGGCTCGGTTCCTATGCCGGGCTTGTCCACGCCGGCAATACGGTCGATCCGGCGCGCACCAAATTCTACGGCGATGTGCAGGAACGCCTGACCGCCGCCTCCATCCATCTGTTGTTCTTCACCCTTGAGCTTAACCGCGTCGACGATGCGGTGCTTGAAACCGCGATGGCCGATCCCGCGCTGGGTCATTACCGGCCGTGGCTTGAGGATGTGCGCCGCTACAGGCCTTACCAGCTCGAGGATCGCGTCGAGCAGTTGTTTCACGAAAAATCGACGACGGCCTATTCCGCCTGGAACCGGCAATTCGATGCCGCTATCGCCAATCTGCGTTTCAAGGTGTCGGGAAAGACGCTCGCCATCGAGCCGACGCTCAATTTTCTCCAGGACCGCTCTGGCGCAAAGCGCAAGGCCGCGGCGCAAGCGCTGGCGCATACGTTCAAGGACAATGTGCAAGGTTTCGCGCTGATCACCAATACGCTCGCCAAGGACAAGGAAATCTCCGACCGCTGGCGCGGCTTTGCCGACATTGCCGACGAGCGGCATCTGTCGAACCGGGTCGAGCGCGAAGTGGTCGATGCGCTGGTGGCCGCGGTGCGCGCCGCCTATCCGCGGCTGTCGCATCGTTACTATGGGCTCAAGGCCAAATGGTTCGGCAAGAAACGGCTGCCGTCCTGGGATCGCAACGCGCCGCTGCCGACCGTCGCTATGCGCACAGTCGGCTGGACAGAGGCCAAGGACACGGTCCTTGAGGCCTATGGTGCGTTTTCGCCCAAGATGGCGGCTATTGCCGAAAGGTTTTTTGCCGAGCGGTGGATCGATGCGCCGGTGCGGCCGGGCAAAGCGCCCGGCGCGTTCGCGCATCCGACGACGCCGTCGGCGCATCCTTATGTGCTGCTCAATTACCAGGGCAAGCCGCGCGACGTGATGACGCTCGCGCACGAGCTCGGCCATGGCGTGCATCAGGTGCTGGCGGCGCCGAACGGTGCCTTGATGGCGCCCACCCCGCTGACGCTGGCCGAAACCGCGAGCGTGTTCGGCGAAATGCTGACGTTCCGCAAATTGCTGGCCGCGACGCGCGACATGAAAGAGCGCAAGGCCATGCTCGCCGCCAAGGTTGAGGACATGATCAACACCGTGGTGCGGCAAATCGCATTCTATACGTTCGAGCGCGCCGTCCACACCGAACGCAAGACTGGCGAATTGACCGCGGCGCGCATCGGCGAATTATGGCTCGACGTGCAGCGCGAGAGTCTCGGCCCGGCGATCGAGTTGAAACCCGGCTACGAGACATTCTGGGCCTATATCCCGCATTTCATCCACTCGCCGTTCTACGTTTACGCCTATGCGTTCGGCGATTGCCTGGTGAACTCGCTCTACGCAGTTTACGAGCACGCCGCGGCGGGTTTTGCCGAGCGTTACCTCGCCATGCTGTCGGCAGGCGGCACCAAGCCCTATGCCGAATTGCTGGCGCCGTTCGGGCTCAACGCCCGCGATCCCGCCTTCTGGCAGGGCGGCCTCGGCGTCATCGATCGGATGATTACCGAGCTGGAAGGCTTGGAATAGCTTCGCGATCAGAATAAAATTGTCAGACGCGCGAAGCGACAACTTACTGCGCAAGATTTAGGCTGCCAGTAAGTTGAAACGCGCGCAAAGGCAAAAGCCAAGGGTAACGATATCATGCAAGGCACCATCCATAAGTGCGGAGATAAGTTGCTGATCGACCTACCGATTGAATCTTCGCTCAAGCTCGGTTGGAGCGTTGGCGACATCCTCAGCATTGATCAGGTTGAAAGTGGCCTAAAGATAAACCGTGTTACGACAGCCCACGATCATGCGATGAAGATCGCACGCGAATGCATGGATGAATATCGCGAGACCTTCGAATCCCTTGCGAAGAGTTAGCTTGTAGCATTCGTTCTTCTTAAAGCTTATCTCGGGCTCTGAAGGATCCTGAGCCCATGTCGCACCCCGAACAACCCGACCGCGAAAAAAATCGTTTCTCCGCCCGGGCGGCTCGCTATGCGCGGGTTTCCGCCAATGTCGGCGGCGTGGCGGCGCGCTATGCGGGGCGGCGGCTGCTCGGCAGCGAGCCGGATCGCGCCGGCGACGCGAGCGCGCTGTCGTCGGCGCTCGGCCGGCTCAAAGGGCCGCTGATGAAGGTCGCGCAATTGATGGCGACCATTCCCGATTTGCTGCCAGCCGAATATGCCGCCGAATTGCAGAAGCTGCAGAGCGAAGCGCCGCCGATGGGCTGGGCTTTCGTCAAGCGCCGCATGATGGCGGAGCTCGGCGCCGATTGGGCGAGCAAGTTCGAAAGCTTCGAGCATCATCCGGCGGCCGCCGCCTCGCTCGGCCAGGTGCATCGCGCCCGCTCGCTTGACGGCGCGGCGCTGGCCTGCAAGCTGCAATATCCGGACATGCAGTCCGCCGTCGAAGCCGATCTGCAGCAATTGGGATGGCTGTTGGCGATCCGCCGCCGTCTCGATTCTGCCATCGATACCTCGGAGATCGGCAAAGAGATCGGCGCCCGCGTGCGCGAGGAGCTCGATTACCGGCGTGAAGCCAAGCACGCCGCGCTCTATCGCGAAATGCTCGCCGGCGTCGATTGCGTGCGCGTGCCGCGGACCTGGCCCGAACTGTCGACCGGCCGGCTGCTGACGCTCGACTGGCTCGACGGCAGCAAAATGCTCGCCCACAAAAACGATCCGCTGGCAGCGCGCAATGCGCTCGCGACCGCGATGTTCACCGCCTGGTGGTTTCCGTTCAGCCGCTTTGGCGTCATCCACGGCGATCCGCATCTCGGCAATTACACCGTCTTCGGATTAGCCGGAGACGGCCCGCGCAAGACACCTTCGGGACCGGCCGGCATCAACCTGCTCGATTACGGCTGCATCCGTATTTTCGCGCCGAAATTCGTGCGCGGCGTTGTCGACCTCTATCACGGGCTGTTGCGCGGCGAGGACGATCTCGTCGTGCATGCCTACGAGACCTGGGGTTTCCGCAAATTATCGCGCGATCTCATCGACACGCTCAACATCTGGGCGCGCTTCATCTACGCGCCGCTGCTCGACGACCGGGTGCGCACCATCGCCGACGGTGTGAAGCCGTCGGAATACGGGCGCCGCGAGGCGTTCCGCGTGCATCAGGCGCTCAAGCAGAAAGGACCGGTGACGGTGCCGCGCGAATTTGTATTCATGGATCGCGCGGCGATCGGTTTGGGCGCGGTATTTCTCCACCTGCGGGCGGAGCTCAATTTCTATCGCCTGTTCAACGAGGCGATCGAGCACTTTTCGATGGACCGCGTCGCTAAGCGTCAGGCCGCGGGGCTGGCCAATGCCGGGCTTCTTTCCGCCCCCGCGCAAGCGGGGGAGGGGGACCGCGCGTAGCGCGGTGGAGGGGGCGTTGTCGGTCACGCAGCGAGTGCTTGCGCGCGTGTCTATTAAGCGGACGCTGAAGCACATCAAAAACATTGCAACTCCTCTAGGCAGACGCCCCCTCCACCATGCTTCGCATGGTCCCCCTCCCCCGTTTTCACGGGGGAGGATGTCAGCAGCAATCGCAGTCCAGACCGTCGGGCGCGACCAGTGCGTTTTTCATGAAGGCGGGCGGCAGGTCGTCCTCGGCGGCGCCGGCGACCGGCTTGAAGATCTTGAAATGGTGACGCCCGAGCTCGGTCCAGAACACGATATGCGTTTCGATCGGCGGACAGCCCGGCACCGCGCAGGCGATCTCCGACACCATGACGGTGACGTCCGGCGCCAGCGCAAAGCGCGCGCGCGTCCAGTCGCGCACGCGGTCGAGCGCCGCGGTCCTATCGGGACTATTCCGGGTGAAGCCGAGCATGGCAATCTGCACCGTCATGGCCGGGCTTGTCCCGGCCATCCACGTCTTTGTTTTACTTGCTAAGGTAGTAAGTCGTGGATGCCCGGCGCAAGCTTGCACTTGGGCCGGCCAAAGGCCGGACCCGGGTGCCCGGGCATGACGATAGAGAGGAAGTGATCGTGGCGGAGAAAGTATTGGCGGCGGTGCGCACCGCGCCGAGCACGACCGAGATCCGCGAATATCCCATGCCGGATATCGCGGACGATGCCGCGCTGATGAAGATGGAGGTCGGCGGCATTTGCGGCACCGACGTGAAGCTTTACAAGCACCCGCCGTCGAGCGCGCCGGTCATCATGGGGCATGAGAATATCGGCACCATCGCCAAAGCCGGCCGCGAATTCACGCGACGCAAAGGGTTTAAGGAGGGAGACCTCGTCTTTGTCGAGCACTATGTCTCTTGCGGCAAATGCGAATGGTGCCATGCCGGCCAGTACCGGCATTGCGAGAACACCAACTGGCGCACCAATCCGGATGCGATCCGCTACGGTTACACCTCGGCGGAAAAGGCGCCGCATCTGTGGGGCGGCTTTGCCCAATATGTCTATCTGCCGTGGAACTCCGTCGTGCATCACGTTCCCAAAGGCGTCTCCGCCGAACTTGCCGGCCTGGTAACGCCGATGGCGAATGGCGTCGAGTGGTCATTGTTCGACGGCGGCGTCGGCTACAACTCGACCGTGCTGATCCAGGGCCCCGGCCAGCAAGGCCTGTCGCAAACCGTGATCTGCAAGCAGGCCGGCGCCTCGCTGATCGTCGTCACCGGCACGTCCAAGGACAAGGCGCGCCTCGACGTCGCCAAAAAACTCGGGGCCGATTATGTCATCGACGTGCAAAAAGAAGATCCACTCGCCCGCGTCATGGAAATCACCGGCGGCAAGGGCGTCGATGTCGCGCTCGACTGCACGGCCGGCGCCGGCACCATCCCGATGCTGCTCGGCATCGAGACGCTTAAGCGCAAGGGCGGCGTCATTGTCGCGCAAGGCGAGATGGCGCAGTTTCCGAATTTCCCGCTGGAGAAATTCACGGTGAAATTCATCACCATGAAAAGCGCGCGCGGCCACAGCTACAAGGCTTGCGAGCTTGCCCTGGCGCAACTGGCCTCGAAGCGCTTTCCGCTCGAACTCGTCACCACCCACCGCTTCGGCCTCGACGATGTCGACCTCGCCATCCGATCTGTCGGCGGCGATGGCATACCGGACGTGATCCACGCTTCGCTGATGCCGTGGCTGTGAGCCACTCTCTCGCTCATTCCCGCGCCAGCGGGAATCCAGACTGCATTCTGGGTTCCCGCTGGAGTTTACCCCCGACACCGATCGGCGGCGGGGACGAGCGGACGCGGATCGTCTGACACGGGAAACCCAAACGAACTTCATTCGTTATCAGGTGTTATGCCGCATTTTTTTATCCGCAAATCCATTGCCACGCTGGAGGCCGAGGCTGACGACGGGCAAACGCAGCCGGGCGGAATAAAGCTCAAGCGCAGCCTGTCGTTGCTTAACCTGATTGCGCTCGGCATCGGCAATATTATCGGCGCCGGTATTTTTGTCCTGACCGGGCATGCGGCTGCGGTCAATGCCGGCCCCGCGATCACACTGTCCTACGTTCTGGGCGCCATCGTCTGCGGCCTCTCCGGCCTTTGTTACGCGGAAATGGCGGCGGCCGTTCCGCTCGCGGGCAGCTCTTACACCTACGCCTATGCCACGCTTGGTGAGCTCGTGGCCTGGATCATCGGCTGGGACCTGCTGCTGGAATATGCGCTCGGCGCGTCCGCCGTGGCGATCGGCTGGTCCGGTTATGTCGTGAGCTTCCTGAAGGATTTCGGCATCGTTATTCCCGATGCCTTTACCGGCTCGCCGTTGAGCTACGACGCGACGCAGCACACCTGGCACATGACCGGCGCAATCATCAATGCGCCGGCGATGGCGATCGTCATTGCGATCGCGACGCTTCTTGTATTCGGCATTCAGGAGTCCGCGCGCGTCAATAATGTCATCGTTGCGATCAAGCTCGCGATCGTGGTGTTATTTATTGTCGCCTGCGCCCCTTTCGTTTCGACCGCGCATTGGGTGACGCCGGCCAATCCGGCCGGACATTTCATTCCACCGAGCCTCGGACCGGACCAGTTCGGATGGAGCGGCATCGTGCGCGGCGCAGCGGTCATTTTCTTCGCTTATCTCGGTTTCGACGCGGTCTCCACCGTTTCGCAGGAGGCGAGCCAACCAAGGCGCGACGTGGCAAGGGCCATTCTCGCGCCGGTCGCCATTTGCACCGTTCTCTATCTCGCGGTGGGCTTCGTCCTCACCGGCATCGTGTCGTACGATAAGCTCAATGTCGCCGATCCGATCGCCGTCGGTATTGATGCCGTCGGGCTCAATTGGCTCGCGCCCATCGTAAAACTCGGCATCATCCTCGGACTGACCTCGGTGATCCTGGTCGGCATATTGGGCCAGCCGCGCATCCTCTATGCCATGGCGCATGACGGGCTGTTTCCTCAAGTCGCGGCGAAAATTCATCCGCGCTTTCGCACGCCCTATGTGACGACGATCGTGACCGGCGCCGTTGTTGCGGTCCTGGCGGGCGTGCTGCCGATCGGCCTGGTCGGCGAACTGGTGTCTATCGGAACGCTGTTTGCGTTCGCCATCGTTTGCGCGGGCGTGCTGGTGTTGCGGATCAGGGAGCCGTCGCTTGACCGGCCGTTCAAGGTCCCCGCCGTATATCTTGTCGCGCCGCTCGGCGCGCTTTCAGCCGTATTCCTGATGTTCGGATTGCCCCTCGACACCTGGCTGCGGCTCGCGGCCTGGTTCGTGATCGGGATCGGCATCTACCTGTTCTACGGCGTGCGGCACAGCCGGGTGCAACGGGAAAAGAGTAACCTGTCGCCTCAGCAAACTTAGGGCCGCTGTGCGTACGGCGCACCGGCCGTTGTTGCAATATTGGTGACAGATGTTGATTTCCGTCCCCGCGCTAGGGGAGGATGCTTCGTGAGGGACGGCAGGCTAGCAGGACGCCGATGGACGCGATGGACACGATTTTCGTAACACACGGCACTGCCGGCGCGGTCCCCATCTGGTTCGTCATGGCGGCGAGCTATCCCGACGTGCGAAAGGTTGTCGGCCCCGAGGCGTGCGCCTTCGCCGACGCCGCCGGCTTTGAGCCGAAACCCGGCCGGCATCTTCTGTTGCCCGGCGGGAGGGATCAGGGTGCGGTTCTGGGTGGCGTTCTGTTCGGGCTCGAAGCCGCCGACGAACCGAAGGATTTGTTTCTGCCCGGCCGCCTGCCGCCGCACCTGCCGGACGGCGTCTATCGCTTTGCCAACGCACCGCACGATGCGCGGCTGGCCGCGCTCGCTTTCGCGCTCGGCACCTACCGCTTCACGCGCTACCGCAAGGCCGAGGCGCGCGCCCCCAAATTCGATCTGCCGCAAAGCGTCGATCGCGACGATCTGCAGCGCATCGTCGAGGGGGTGACGCTGGCGCGCGATCTCATCAATACGCCGGCCAACGACATGGGCCCGGCGCAGCTTGAGCAAGCCGCGCGCAAGCTTGCCGCGCGCCATAGTGCGACCATCAACGCCATCGTCGGCGAAGAGCTGGAGAAGAATTTTCCGCTGATCCACGCGGTCGGCCGCGCCGCCGCCGGCGCGCCACGGCTTATCGACATGTCATGGGGCGACGCCAAGGACCCGCGCGTCACGCTGGTCGGCAAAGGCGTCTGTTTCGATACCGGCGGTCTCGATATCAAGCCGGACACCGGCATGCTCAACATGAAAAAGGACATGGGCGGAGCGGCCACCGCGCTCGCGCTCGCGCACATGATCATGGCACGCGGGTTGAAGTTGCGCCTGCGCGTGCTGATCCCGGCGGTAGAGAATTCGATCGCTGGGTCGAGCTTCCGGCCGCGCGATATTTACACGTCGCGCAAAGGCATCACCGTGGAGATCGGCAACACCGATGCCGAGGGCCGGCTTATTCTCGCCGATGCGCTGACGCTGGCCGACGAAGACAAGCCCGAGCTGATCGCCGATTTCGCCACGCTGACCGGCGCCGCCCGCGTCGCGCTCGGTCCCGATGTGCCGGCCTTTTTCACCGACGATGATGCGCTGGCCGGCGAGCTCGCGGAGCGCGGCACGAGCGAGAACGATCCGCTATGGCGGCTGCCGCTGTGGCGGCCTTATGAAGCCATGCTCGAATCCAAAGTCGCCGACCTCAACAATGTCGGCGGCAGCCAGGGCGGCGCGATTACCGCCGCATTGTTCATGCGGCGCTTCGTCACCGCGAAATCCTGGGTCCATTTCGACCTGTTTGCCTGGACGGCGACGGCCAAAGCCGGCCGGCCGGAAGGCGGCGAATGCCAGGTCGCGCGTGCGCTCTATGCCCTTCTCGCCGCGCGCTACGGCTGACGGCAAAAAAATGCGCGCCTTCGATCCTCGCGTCACGCCGGCCCGCTCCGATGTCGCCGCGAAGACGCTTGAGGGCAAGGTATCGTCCAAACGCTATGTCGAAGGCCGCGTGATGGAAGTCATCGAACCGCAAGCGCCGTTGCGGCATGAACCGCACCCCGAAGCGCCGCTCGATACCGAAGCGCTCAAGGGTGAGCGCGTCACGATCTACGATACCAACGCCGAAGGCTGGGCGTGGGGCCAGCTGGCCTCGGACCATTATGTCGGCTGGTTGCCGTCAAATGCGCTTGTGCCGCCCGCAGCGACGCCGACCCACAAAGTCGTGGCGTTGCGGACCTTTGCTTTTCCCGGACCGTCGATCAAAGTGCCGCCGCTCGAAGCGCTGCCGTTCGGCGCGAAGCTCGCCGTGACGCGCATGCAGGATCGCATGGCGGTGACGCCAGCCGGCGCTTATGTTCCGGCGGCGCATCTTGTCCCCATCGGCGAACATGAAGCCGACTTCGTCGCGGTGGCGGAGCGATTTGCCGGCGCGCCCTATCTGTGGGGCGGCAAGACCGCGCTTGGGCTCGATTGCTCGGGTCTCGTTCAGATCGCGCTCACCGCCTGCGGCGTCGCCTGTCCGCGCGACAGCGATATGCAGGAAGAGGCGCTGGGCAAGCCGATATCCGTCGCTTCCGGCATTGCCGGTCTCGAACGCGGCGATCTTGTATTCTGGAAAGGCCACGTCGCCATTGTGCGCGACCCCGCAAATCTCCTTCACGCCAACGCCTTTCACATGGCGGTCGCGATCGAGCCGATCGCCGATGCCGTCGCGCGCATCCGCGCCGGCGGCGGTGAGATCACCGGCGTGCGGCGGCTCGCGCGGCACCACGCCGTGTGATCTAATCCAGGCGAGTTTAACCAGAAGCGCTGAGCAGATGCGATGAGCACCGCAGATCCAGGTCCAGGTTCGGCCGTACAGCCGAGCGTGCCACAAGCCGGCACGACGCATAAATTCATGCATGTCGGTTTCTGGGTCAGGGAGGTTCCCTTCAGCCTGGTGCTCATCCTGACCATGGTCGGCGTCGCCTATACGACTTTTTCGAAGCAGCTGATCACCGGCTACTGGGAGATTTTGGCGCCGCTCATCGCGCTGGTCTGCGTTGGCTCCGGCTGGCAAAACGCAACGGATTATACGGCGCGGTTTCGGCTGATCGCGACGCAGGCGCTGCATTGGTTCGCCTTCCTGGTGGTGATGAACATGCTGCTGTTGTCGAGCGTGCAGCGGGTGTTCAGCGCCAGCGCCACCGGGATTGCCATATTCACGCTCCTGACGCTCGGCACCTTTACCGCAGGCGTGCATGTGCTGTCCTGGCAAGTGTGCCTGCTCGGGCTCATCATGGCGCTCGGCATTCCGGCGATCGCGTGGGTCGAAAACTCGGCGCTGATCCTGCTGTTGCTGGCCGGAGTGGTATTCGGGATTGCCGTCGTCTTGTGGTGGCATTTCCGCGAATGGCGGACGCGCGCCGCCTAACATCGTCACGCCGTCTCGGATTGTCCCGGATGCTGGCCCGCCCGCTGCGGCAGAACGACAATGCAGCCAATGATGAAAGCGCCGATGACGGCGGACGCGATCGGCCGGTTCAAGGCCAGACCGCCGTTACTCACGGGCTTGTCGAGGAAATCGCCGACCGTCGCGCCGAGCGGACGTGTCAGGATGAACGCGGCCCAGAACAGGAAGACCCGCGACGTGTTGGTAAAAAAGTAGGCCGCCGCCAGCGCCGCCAATCCGGCGGCGAAGAGCAGCGCCCCGCCGTCATAGCCAAGGCCGGTATCGTCGGCCGTCCAATCGCCCAAAGCCGTTCCCAAAGTCTGCGAGAAGGTAATCGCGATCCAGTAGAACGCTTCCACCTTCGGCGTGTTGACGGTGAGGACCGAGATCGAACGCTCCGACCAGTACCACGCGCCGAGCGTGGCCATGAGGCAGGCGAACAGCAGCGACGATCCGCCGGCGTAACCGATGCCGAGCGAACGGTCGGCAAAGTCGGCCATGGTGGTGCCGGCGGTCGTGGAGGCAACAATGGTCGCCCAGTACAGCCACGGATAAAACTTTTTCGCCGCGATCTGCAGGATGACCAGCACGAGCAGGAGCGACAGGAACAGCGCCGTTCCGGCGAGGTATCCCCAATTCAGCGTCATCGTCACGGTATCGCCGCCGGTCTCGCCCAGCGTCGTCGCCGCGATTTTGATGATCCAGAACACCAGCGTGACTTCGGGAATCTTGCTCACGGGTCGTTCGAGTTCGCTTGGCATCTTGCCTCCAGTCCGGCGCGACGCGGCATCCCAGCCGGCGCGAGGCTTGCGGAAGCTATCGCCGGGCCGCCGAAATGGCCACGCTGGCGCAGCCGTAAGCGCTCCTCTAACATCGACGTAAGGCCAAGGGGAGACGCATCGTGCCGAGGCGTGTCGAGGGGAAAGTCGCGCTGATCGTCGGGGCCGGCTGTGTCGGGCCGGGCTGGGGCAATGGCCGCGCCGCCGCAGTGCTGTTCGCCTCCGAAGGCGCCAAAGTCTTTGCCGTCGACAAGGATGCCGACTCGATGACCGAGACGGTCGCGCGCGTCGGCAATGCCGGCGAGATTACCACCCATGTCTGCGATGCCTTGGATGACGCGCAAGTTGGCGCCATGGCCGAGGCCTGCCGCAAGAAATTCGGCCGCATCGATATCCTGGTCAACAATGTCGGCGGCTCGGCCGCCGGCGGCGTCGCCGAAATGCCGGAAGAGACTTTCGACAAGCAGATCGACTACAACCTCAAAAGCGTGTTCCTCGCCTGCCGGCACGTAATACCGGTCATGGTCGGGCAGAGCGGCGGCGCCATCGTCAATACCGCGTCGAGCTCTGGAATTCGCTTTACCGGTTCGCCCCAGATTGGCTATGCCTCGGCCAAGGCGGCGGTCATCCAGTTCTCGCGCGTCACCGCCGTACAATATGCGAACAAAGGCATCCGCGTGAACACCGTCGTGCCGGGCCAGATGCATACGCCGATGGTCGAAGTGCGGCTCGCCAAGCAGCGCGCCGGCGGCGACGTCGAGGCGTTATTGAAATCGCGCGTCGCGCGCATCCCGCTCGGTTTCATGGGGGACGGCCGCGACACCGCCAATGCCGTTCTGTTTCTGGCCTCCGACGAAGCACGTTTCATCACCGGCACCGAAATCGTGGTCGACGGTGGCATGACGGCGCGCTGCGACTGAAAACACCGAAATACTGAGCACCCATTATAGTGAGCAACAATGGCCATCCGACCTGACGATCTGACGCCGACTATTCCGCCGCCGGACGCCAATCCGAAAAAGCCGCGGATCACGCTGCCGCCGCTGGCCTGCGATTCACATTTCCATGTGTTCGGCCCGCACAGCAAGTTTCCCTACGCGGCGAACCGGCCGTTCACGCCGGCCGACGCGCCCAAGGAAGATCTGTTTCGCCTGCATGAGTTTCTCGGTTTCCAGCGCGGCGTCTTCGTGCAATCGACCTGCCACGGCACCGATAACCGGGTGCTTGTCGACATGCTCGCCGCTGGCAAGGGCCGCTATCGCGGCGCCGCGCTGCTCGACCCCTCGGTCGCAGATGCCGAAGTCGAGCGGCTCGACGACGCCGGCGTGCGCGGCGTGCGCTTGCATTTTCTCACCGGGCATCTGGGGCCGGCGAAGCCGCGTGAGGAGATGCTGAGGATCATCGAGAAGGTCGCGCCATACGGCTGGCACATCGAAATGCACGTTGGCGGCAATAATGTTGTCGATCTCTACGAGTTCATCACCACGATCGAAGCGCCGGTGGTGATTGACCATATCGGCCGCATCGACATTGCCGAGGGTCTGCATGGCAAGGCGTTTTCGGTGCTGCGCCGGTTGCTCGACCGCGGCAATATCTGGGTCAAGCTCTCCGGCACCGACCGCATCAGCAAGCAGAAATACCCTTATGTCGATGCGATAGCCTTCCCGCGCGATCTTGCCGCGCATGCGCCGGAGCGCGTGGTGTGGGGCACCGACTGGCCGCATCCGAACCATAACGCCGTGCCGAATGACGGCGAGCTTGTCGACCTCATCGCCGAAATCGCGCCCGATGAACGCACGCGCCGCCTGATGCTGGTCGATAATCCGGCAAAACTTTTCGGATTCTGAGTCGTCAAGCCGTGACGAAGGAAACGCTTGGCAAGCTGCCGCCCGAGGCGTTCGGCATGTTGGATCTGCCGGCGCTACCGCGCGATGTTGTCGATGGCTATCGCGCATTGCACGATCTCACCGGCATAGCCTCCGATGCAATGGATGAGCTTGGCATCGTCGGCGCCGTTCCGGCGGCGGTGCTGCGCCCGAATGATCCGAAAGCGCGCGTCGTCGGCCGGGCGCTGACAGTCCGCAATGTCGCCGCGACCGCGCCGGTGCCGGAAAAAGTGAAGGCCGGCATTTCCGGCCTGGGCGAGATCGAGGCGCATAATCTCGCCGAGTTCGGCGACGTGCTTGTGGTCCAGGGCGTCGATCAAGTTTCCAATCTCGGCGGCATGTCCGCCACGATCGGGCATCGCCAGGGCGAGATCGGCGCTATCGTCGATGGCGGCGCCCGCGACGTCGATCATTCCCGCGCCATCGGCCTTCCGGTCTGGTCGAGGAGCGTAAGCCCGATCACCGGCAAATGGCGCGTCGAAACCGTAGCCGTGAATAAGCCGGTGTCGATCTGCGGCATCACGGTCAATCCGGGCGATCTCGTTCTGGCCGACGAGACTGGCGTTTGTTTCATCCCGCGCCAGCGCGCCGCGGAAGTCTTGCAGCGCGCGCAGCGCAATGCCGCAGCGGAAAAGCTGCGCGAGGAGAAGATCGCGTCAGGGGTGCCGCTCGCCGAGCTGACGCCGCGGAAGGCGAAGTAGCCTCGGAAAAATCACTCCCCGGTGATGCCAAGCTTTTGGATTTCCGCCGGCCAGTCGGCGAATTCCTGCTTGAGCAGCGCCGTGAAAGCCGTATGTCCAAGCGGGTCGTGCAGGCCGTTTTCGGCGAAGCGTTGCTGGATCGACGGCATGGCGACGACGGCGAGCAGCGCCTGTTCGAGCTTGTCGCGTAGCGCGACCGGTGTGCCG
This sequence comes from uncultured Alphaproteobacteria bacterium, assembly GCA_963743395.1. Classification (GTDB taxonomy): domain Bacteria; phylum Pseudomonadota; class Alphaproteobacteria; order Rhizobiales; family Xanthobacteraceae; genus BOG-931. The sequence goes on along the minus strand of CAVUPV010000003.1, from coordinate 82,902 downwards.
GCTGGCGCCAGCACGCCGTACCAGTTTTCCATCACCACGCTTGGCAGGCCAAGCTCTTTGGTGCTCGCCAGATCCGGCATAAGCGGCGTGCGCTCCGGCGCGAAAAGCGCGATCGCCTTGACCTTTCCGGCCTTCACCAGCGGCATCAGAACCGGCAAATCGGCGTTGAGCATGTCGACATGATCGCCGAGCAGATCGGTGATCGCCGGCGCGGCGCCGCGATAGGGCACATGGGTGATCTTCACGCCGGCCGCCGTGTTGAGCATTTCGACGGCGATATTCATCGTCGTGCCCCGCCCGGCCGAGCCATAGGTGAGCTTTTGCGTTTTTGCCTTGGCGATCAGCTCCTGCATCGTGTTGACGCCAAGTTCGTTGTTCACCACCAGCAGGGACGGCACCGCGCCGACGCGCATCACCGGCTCGAACGATTTGACCGGATCGTAGGCCGAGGGCGGCTTGAGGATCGGGCTCAGCACGCAGGCGCCGAAGCTGCCAAACAGGACAGTCGTGCCGTCCGGCGTGGCGTGCGCCACATATTCGGCGGCGATCGCGCCGCCGGCGCCGCCGCGGTCGTCGACGATCACATCGGCGCCAAGCTTCGCGCCGAGCTCGGCCGTGACGATGCGCGCCCACTGATCGACCGGGCCGCCGGCGGCAAACGGCACCACGAATTTGACGGTTTCGGCATGGCCCGGTGTCGCCAATAGCAACGCCGCGGCAAAGTGCAAAGCAAACAGCAACGCGGTGAAGCGCTTCATCGTGTTCGCCCATTTCGCCTCGCGCCGGCGCGGAGGCGGTCTTATTGTTCGACCACGCCTTCGGGTGCGGTTTCGAGATTGAATGCCGCGGCAAACAGCGCGCGCGTGTAGTCGGTTTTGGGATTGCGAAACAGTTCCGCGGCTTCGCCGGATTCGACAACGACGCCGTGCCGCATCACCAGCAAGCGGCTCGCCAGCGCCGCCACCACCCGCAGATCGTGCGAGATAAAGAGGTAGGTGAGATTGTGCCGCTTTTGCAAGTCGCGCAGCAAATCGACCATTTGCGCCTGGATCACCATATCGAGTGCGCTGGTCGGTTCGTCGAGCACGATGAAGCTCGGCTCAAGCACCAGCGCGCGCGCCACGGCGATGCGCTGGCGCTGGCCGCCGGAAAACTCGTGCGGAAAACGAAAGCGCGTGGCGGGATCGAGCCCGACGTCGGTCAGCGCCTGGATCACGCGCTCGTCACGTTGATGGTCCGGTACGTCCGGAAAATGGACTTTCAATCCTTCCTTGATGATGTCGGCGACCGACATGCGCGGCGACAGCGAACCGTAGGGATCCTGGAATACGATCTGCATGTCGCGGCGGAACGGCCGCATCTCCTTGAAGCGCAACCCTTGCAGCTGCTGGCCCATGAACACGATCGGCCCGTCGGAGGAAATCAGCCGCAGGATGGCGCGCCCCAGTGTCGACTTGCCGGAACCGGATTCTCCGACCACGCCAAGCGTTTCACCTTTGCGCAAGGTGAGGGACAAGCCGTCGCAGGCCTTGACGTGGCCGACCACCTTGCGCATCAGCCCGGAGGTGATCGGAAACCAGACCTTCAGCTCGTTCGTTTCGAGGATCACAGGCGCGTCGGGTTGCGGCGGCGCCGGATCCGGCTTCGGCTCAGCGGCAAGCAGCGCCCGCGTATAGGGGTGCTGCGGCGAATTAAAAACGCTCTCGACGGCCCCTTGCTCGACCAGCTTGCCATCCTTCATCACGCAGACTCGTTGCGCGATTTTGCGCACGATGCCGAGGTCGTGGGTGATGAACAAAAGCGACATATTGAGCCGGGCCTGGATGTCCTTCAGGAGCGCTATGATTTGCGCCTGCACGGTGACGTCGAGCGCGGTCGTCGGCTCGTCGGCGATCAGCAGATCGGGCTCGTTGGCGAGCGCCATGGCGATCATCACCCGCTGGCGCTGGCCGCCGGAAAGCTGATGCGGATAGCTGTTGAGCCGGGTTTCCGGGTCGGGAATGCCGACCTGGGTGAGCACTTCGATGGTGCGCGCGCGGGCGGGCGCGCCGGTCAGACCGCGGTGCAGGAGGAGGATTTCGCCGATCTGCTTTTCGATCGTGTGCAGCGGGTTAAGCGAGGTCATCGGCTCCTGGAAGACGATGGTGATGTCGTCGCCGCGCACCTGCCGCATCTCCCGCTCGGGAAGCTGCAACAGGTCGCGGCCGTGGAACTCGATGCTGCCCGATGGATGATACGCGGCCGGATAGGGCAGCAGCTTCATGATCGAGAGCGCGGTTGCCGATTTCCCGGAGCCCGATTCGCCGACAAGCGCCAGGCACTCGCCCTTGACGATGTCGAACGACACGCGGTCGACCGCCAATGTCTCCCGCCCGCCGGAGCGAAAGGCGATGGAGAGGTCGCGAACGCAAAGGCAAAGTTCCCTACTCATGCGTAGGTCTTCCTCGGATCGAAGGCGTCGCGCACCGCTTCGCCGACGAAGATCAAGAGCGACAGCATCAGCGCAACTGTGAAAAAGCCGGTCAAACCGAGCCAGGGCGCCTGAACGTTGGCCTTGCCTTGCGACAACAGCTCGCCGAGCGACGGCGAGCCGGGCGGCAGTCCGAAGCCGAGAAAATCGAGCGCGGTCAGCGTCATCACCGACGACGACATGACGAAGGGCAGAAACGTCATGGTCGCCACCATGGCATTGGGCAGAAGGTGGCGGAACATGATGACGCGGTTGGAGACGCCGAGTGCGCGCGCCGCCTGGATGTATTCGAAATTGCGGCCGCGCAGGAATTCGGCGCGCACCAGGCCGACCAGCCGCACCCAGGAAAACAGCAGGAGAATCCCGAGCAGCACAAAGAAGCCGGGCACCAGCACCGAAGAGATGATGAGCAAGAGATAAAGCTCCGGCACCGAGGTCCAGATCTCGATGAAGCGCTGGAACAGGAGATCGGTCCAGCCGCCGAAATAGCCCTGTACGGCGCCGGCGGCGACACCGATGACCGACGACACGATGGTCAGCACGAGTCCGAACAGCACGGAAACGCGAAAGCCGTAGATCAACCGCGCCAGCACGTCGCGACCCTGATCGTCGGTGCCGACCCAGTTGTATTCCAGCGTGCCGCATTTCGAGTAGCCGTTCTTGGCGGCGAAGTCGCAATCGGACGCGTTGAGAAGCCAGGTCGGTTTGGACGGAAACGCCGACGGCGGCCGGTCATTGATGGTGCTGTAGGAAAATCGGATCGGCGCCCAAATCTCAATGGCGTGATGCTCGTCGAGAAATTTTTGCAGATAGGGATCGCGGTAATCGGCGGCGGTGCCGAGCACGTCGCCGAAGTCGGTATCCGGATAGGTGAAAAAGACCGGAAAGAAATTCTTGCCGTCGTAGTGGATGAACAGCGGCTTGTCGTTGGCGATGAACTCGGCGCAAAGCGACAGCACGAACAGCACGAGAAAAATCCATAATGACCAGAAGCCGCGCCGGTTGTTTTTGAAATTCTGCCAGCGCCGCGCATTGATCGGGGAGAATTCGAAGCCGCGCGGCAGGGCGTTGAGGCCCATCGGGCCGGCCGGCTCGCTGTCCGGCTTGAGCTCCGGCGGAATGCCGGGCTCGATCGCGGTCCGGGCGCTTTTTGGCAAGGTTTTGGCGTCCACCTACACCTCCCGCGTTTCGAAATCGATGCGGGGATCGATCCAGGTATAGGTGAGGTCGGAAATCAGATTAACGACCAGGCCGAGCAGCGCGAAAATGTAAAGGTTGGCGAACACGACCGGATAGTCGCGGTTAAGCACGCTCTCGAAACTCAACAGGCCGAGGCCGTCGAGCGAGAAAATGGTTTCGATCAACAGCGAGCCGGCGAAAAAAGCGGAGACGAACGCGGCCGGGAAGCCGGCGATGACCAAAAGCATGGCGTTGCGGAAAATATGGCCGTACAGCACCTGCCGCTCGGAACAGCCCTTGGCGCGCGCGGTGAGGACATATTGCTTGCGCAGCTCTTCCAGGAACGAATTCTTGGTGAGCAGCGTCATGGTGGCGAAAGCGGCGAGCCCCATGGAAATGATCGGCAGCACCAGGTGCCAGAAGTAATCGAGAATCTTTTCCCACCAGGGGAATTGCGCCCAGTCGTCGGATACCAGCCCGCGCAACGGAAAAATCTGGAAGAACGAACCGCCGGCGAACAGGATGATGAGCAGGATCGCAAACAGGAAGCCGGGAATGGCGTAGCCGATGATGATGACGCCGGAAGTCCAAGTGTCGAACGGCGAGCCGTCGCGCACCGCCTTGCGGATGCCGAGCGGAATCGAAATTAGATAGCTCAATAGCGTCATCCAGATGCCGAGCGAGATCGAGACCGGCAGCTTTTCCTTGATGAGCTCGAGCACGCTGACGTCGCGGAAATAGCTCTTGCCGAAATCAAAGCGCAGATAATTGCCCATCATGATGAAAAAGCGCACGTAGGCCGGCTTGTCGAAGCCGAACTGCTTTTCCAGGCTCTTGATGAATTGGGGGTCGAGCCCCTGCGCGCCGCGATATTTGGAATTGACGTCGAACTGCGCGCCGCTTTGCCCGCCGCCGCGCGCGAAGTCGCCGCTGGCGGAACCGGAAATGCGCGAGGTCGCGCCGGTATCGGTACCGGACAGCTGCGCGATGACGCGCTCGACCGGTCCGCCGGGCGCGAACTGCACCACGATAAATGACACCAGCATGATGCCAAAGATCGTGGGGATCATGAAGAGAATGCGGCGGACGATGTAGGCGGTCATTGGCGTTCCGGCACTGTTTTTCCTCCCGCTTGGGGCGGGTTATAGCGAGTTTAGCAGTCTCGGTGACGCTTTTGCGTCGTTACCCCACACCTTGCCCAATCCCCGGCCCAGGTCCAGTCCGCCTTGCGGCGTCAGGTCTAGCCCGGCAGCTTGATTTTCGCCGACTTTACCGGGTCATGCCACCACGTATTGGGAATGCCGCGGAAATAGCGCGGTTGCGCCGGGGGCCGGCCGAAAACGTCCCAATAGGCGATCCAGTGCGACGCCTTGTACCAGTTCGGAATCCAGTAGCGGCCGGCGCGGATCACCCGGTCGAGCGCGCGGCAGGCGGTCACCAAAGCAGGCCGGGAATCGGCAGCCACGATGGTGTCGATCAGCGCATCCACCACCGGATCGGAGATGCCGGCGAGATTATTCGAGCCTTTGAGCGCGGCCGCCTGCGAGGAGAAGAACGAACGGAGCGAATTCCCCGGCGTGGACGAAAAACTGAAACGGTCGATGGCAATATCGAAGTCGAAGTCTTTGAGCCGCGACTGATATTGCACCGGATCGACGATGCGCAAAGTCGCGTCGATCCCGAGCGTCGCCAGATTCCTGATGAATGGCATGTGGTGCGGCTCGAATGACGGCTCGTCGATGAGAAATTCGACGGTGACCGGCTCGCCGTTGGGCAGCACGCGCTTGCCATTCTGGATGGCGCAGCCGGCATCCTGCAAAAGCTGCGCCGCCTTGCGTATCAATACGCGGTCCTCGCCGGAGCCATCGGAGACCGGCGACGTATAAGGAGCGCCGAACACCTCGGCCGGCAGGCTTGAGTGGAACGGTTCGAGCAGCGCCACCTCGCCGCTGCTCGGTTCGCCTTGCGCCATCATGTCGGAATTCTGAAACACCGACACGGTGCGCAGATAGGCGCCATACATGATCGTCTTGTTGGTCCACTCGAAGTCGAACGCATCGTTGAGCGCCTCACGCAGCCGGGCGTCGGCAAATTGCCGACGCCGCGTATTGATGAACCAGCCCTGCGCGCCCGAGGGCGTATCGTCGGGTATTTCGTCGCGCTTGACGCGACCGTCCTTGGCCGCGGGAAAATCGTATCGCGTCGCCCAAAAGCGCGACGTGAACTCCTCGCGAAAGAGGTAATTGCCGGCTGAAAAACCTTCAAAGCCGACGTCACGGTCGCGGTAATATTCGAAACGAACGATATCGAAATTGTCTTGCCCGCGCGCCACCGGCAGATCGGCGCCCCACCAGTCCTTGACGCGCTCGTATTCGATGTAACGCCCCGGCTCGAAGCGGCCGACCTTGTAGGTGCCGGAGCCCAGCGGCACGTCGAGGGTGGATTCGTCGAACGGTTTGGTCGCGTAATAGGCGCGCGAAAAAATCGGCAGGCCGGCGACGAACAGCGGTACGTCGCGCGCGCGTTTCGGCTTGAAACTCACCGTGACGCTGGCGTCGTCGTCCGCCTTGGCGCCGGCGAAATCGCGCAGCGCCTGAATTATGAGCGGATGACCTTTGTCTTTGAGGATATTGAGGGAGAAGGCGACATCCTGTGCGGTAAGCGGCGTGCCGTCGTGGAATTTGGCTTCGGGCCGGATGAAGAAACGATAGCTCAGCCCGTCGGCCGAGCGGCGCACTTTGGCCGCCGCCAGCCCATACGTGGCGTCCGGCTCGTCGCCGGCGCGCACCATCAGCGTGGCGAAGGTCATCTCCATGCCCTGCGCCGCGTCACCCTTGAGGATGAAAGTGTTGAGCGAATTGAAGGTCAGAAAATTCTGGTTGTAAGCCTGGTCCGGTCCGATCTGCGAAAAGTTGCCGCCTTTCGGCGCGTTCGGATCGACGTAGCGGAAATGCTGGAAGTCCGCCGCATAGCCGAGATCGCCGAACGAGGAGAGGCCGTGGGATTCGATGAAATCGTCGGCGCGGGCGGGCAGAATGCCGGCGCGCAACGGGTCGAATCCAACAAGAGCGCCGGCGGCAAGCTTGAGCACGCGGCGGCGGGTCGTCCGGATCATGCGCTAACGGCTATCCGGTCTTTTTGGCTTTTTCGGCGTCCCACCACCATACGGCGGGGAAAGCCGCCCGGCCGTATTTCGGCATCGGATCGGGGTGGCCGAAGCGATCCCAGCGGGCGGTGCGAACCCTGCCATAAGTCCATTGCGGCACGACGTAATGGTTCCACAACAGGATGCGGTCGAGCGCGCGTGCGGCGGCTTCGAGGTCGGCGCGGTTTTTGGCGAAGATCAGCTGGTCGATCATCGCGTCGACCGCCGGATTCTTGATGCCGACCATGTTGAGCGAGCCGGGCTGATCGGCGGCCTGCGACCCCCAATAGCCGCGCTGCTCGTTGCCCGGCGACAGCGATTCGCCCCAGGCCATGGTGATGATGTCGAAATCCCACGAGCGCAGCCGGTTCTCGAATTGCGCCTCATCGACCGTGCGCACCGACACATTCATGCCGAGCCGGTCGAGCGAGGGCTTGTAGAACAGGAACACGCGCTCGAAACTCGGGTCCTCGGCAAGGAATTCGACGGTGAATTGCTCGCCAGTCTTGCTGTTGACCAGTTGCTGGTCGCGCACCTCGTAACCCGCCTCTTTGAACAGCCGCACTGCTTCGCGCAGATTGTCGCGAATTTGTTCGGGCGTGCCGTTGACCGGATTGCCATAGGGCTTCTTGAAAACTTCCGGTGGCACCTTGTCGCGCACGGTTTCAAGCAGTTCGAGCTCTTTGCCGCTCGGCAGGCCGCTGGCTGCGAGTTCGGTGCCTTCGAAATAGCTTGAAATGCGGTGGTATTGCCCAAAGAAGATCTGCTTGTTCATCTCCTCGAAATTGAATGCATAATTGAAGGCGAGCCGCACGCGCGGATCCTGGAATTTTTCGCGGCGGATGTTGAAGGCGAAGGCCTGCATCATGCCGACATTGCGGATGGCAAATTCCTCGAGCAGCACGCGTTTATCGCCGACCGCCGGGAAGTCGTAGGCGGTGGCCCAGTTTTTCGCGCTGTTTTCAGTGCGCCAGTCGACCGTATCGGCCTTGAATGCTTCGAGCGCGACGGTCGAATCGCGGAAATATTCGTAGTGCAGCTCGTCGAAATTGTAACTGCCGATATTGACGTTGATGGCTTTGGACCAGTGGTCGTTGACGCGCTCGTAGACGATGTTGCGGCCGGGCGCGAAGTCCTTGATGCGATAGGCGCCGCTGCCGAGCGGCGGCTCGAGCGTGGTTTCGCCGATGTCGCGTTGCTTGCCGTCCTTGTCGGTGCCTTGCCACCAATGCTGGGGTAGCACGGTAAGCTCGCCGATGATCTGTGGCAGTTCGCGGTTGCCGGGGGCGTCAAAAGTGAAGGTGACTTCGCGGTCGCCGGTCTTCTCGACCTTGGCGACGTGGCGATAATAGGCGGAGAGTTGCGGACTGTTTTTTTTCTGCGCCTCGAAGGAGAAAATCACGTCCTCCGGCGTGATCGGCATGCCGTCATGCCATTTTGCCTGCGGCCGGAGCCGATACGCAGCCCAGGAGAAGTCCGGCGCAAAACTCACGCCGTCGGCGACCAGGCAATATCCGCTTGAAACTTCGTCGAGCGAAGCGACTGACAGGGTCTCGTTGATGAGATCGATGCCGGCGGCGAGCGAGCCTTTGACGCCCCCGACCACCACGTTGAAATTGTCGAAGGTGCCAAGCGCGATTTGCCGCGCCACGCCCCCCTTGGGCGCATTGGCATTGACGTAGTCGAACTGCTTGAAACCGGCCGGATATTTGAGGTCGCCGAACAGCGACAGACCGTGCTGCCAGTTTTTGTCCTGTGCCTCCGCGGGAACAATCCAGTCGGGCAACGGAAGCCGCCGGGCGGCGAGCGCGAGTAACGCAGATTTCAGCACGGACCGGCGATTCACGTGTACCTCCCCGATGAGTTTCTAGCTTGGCGCGTTTCTGCGACGTTTATATCCGCGTTTTCGGCTGCGGCGCCAGCGTAGCGGCCCCAGCCGCGACGATATGGGCTTTCACATCCCCGTGGCCGGCGAATGCGATTAATGCTGCGGTGCCGAAGAAGTGCCGGGCTGAGCGGACGGGGCTGCAGCCGGAGCGGCCGGAGCCGCCGGTGCTGCAGCCGGCGCGGCAGCCCCTTGCGCGGTCGGTAGCGGCATCGGGTGGGGCGACAGACTGTCGAGGTAGGCGATGACGTCGGCGCGCTGTTTCGCATTCGACAGGCCGGCGAAGGTCATCGCCGTCCCGGGAGCATCGGCACTGGGTTTGGTCAGCCACTTGTTGAGCGCATCGAATGTCCAAGTCCCGCCCAGCGCTTTCAATGCCGCCGAATAGCTGAAGCCCGGCACGGATGCGACTGGACGCCCGACAACCGCGTAAAGGTCCGGACCAACTTTGGGGCCCGCGCCTTCCTGGAAGTTGTGGCAGGCCTGGCATTGCTTGGCGACCTGCGCGCCCCGATCGGCCGAGGCGCTGGCCAGGAGGGTGTCGAACGGGACCTCGGGCGCTGCCGGCGCGGCGCCTGGGGTCTCTTCCGCCTTCACCGCGATCTCGTAACCTGGCTTGGCCGGCGGCTCCGAAGTGAAGATCGCGCCCGATGCAATGTGCATTGCGACAAGAACCAGGCAGGTGCCAAGCAAGGCGCCAAGAATCTTGTTGATTTCGAACGAATTCATCGCTGGAAAGCTCCGCAGCCGGCGGGTGGTGGGCAGTGCACAATTAGCCAGTTTGCCCCGCGTCTTGCAACCCGTATAAGCACGCGCACGGACTACCGACGCGATGGCTGATGTCCTCATTATTATTCCCGCCCGCATGGCCGCGACCAGGCTGCCGGGCAAGCCGCTCGCCGATATCGCCGGCGTGCCGATGATCGTGCATGTTCTGCGCCGCGCCCAAGCCGCCGGTGTCGGCCCGGTCGTGGTCGCGACCGACTCGCCGGACGTCGCCGCCGTTGTGGATAAAGGCGGTGGCCGCGCGGTGCTGACGCGCGCCGACCATCCGTCCGGCTCCGACCGCATTTTTGAAGCGCTCGGCAAAGTCGATTCGCAAGGCAGCGCCAAGATCATCGTCAATCTGCAAGGCGATCTGCCGACCCTTGATGGCGCGGCCATCGCCGCGGCACTCCGCCCGCTCGCCGATAGCGCCGTCGACATCGCCACGCTTGCCGCCGAGATCAAAGTGGCCGGGGAACGCACCAATCCGAATGTGGTGAAGGTGGTGGGAACGCCGGTCGCGCCGTCGCGGTTGCGGGCGCTCTATTTTACCCGCGCCAGCGCGCCGGCCGGCGAGGGGCCGCTTTATCACCACATCGGCCTCTATGCGTACCGCCGCGCGGCGCTCGAACGCTTCGTTACATTGCCGCCGTCGCCGCTCGAGCGCCGCGAGAAACTCGAGCAATTGCGCGCGCTGGAGGCGGGCATGCGCATCGACGTCGAGATCGTCGATACCGTGCCGCTCGGCGTCGACACGGCGGAAGATTTGGAAAAGGCGCGCGCCATGCTAACGGGCAGGGCGGCACCGACTTAGAAACGCGCGCAATAACGAAACGCAAAATGGCAAAGCACAAGAAATCCAAACGATCCAAACGCAAGAAGATCGCATTCCAGGGCGAGCCGGGGGCGAATTCCCATATCGCCTGCCGGCAGGCGTACCGGGACTATGAGCCGCTGCCGTGCGCGACCTTCGAGGACGCCTTCGCCGCGGTGCGCTCAGGCCGCGCCGCGCTGGCGATGATCCCGATCGACAATTCGGTGGCCGGCCGGGTGGCCGACATCCATCATCTGATGCCGGCGTCGCGGCTCCACATCGTGGCGGAATGGTTCCTGCCGGTGCAGCATCAACTGATGGCGCCGAAACGCGCGACCCTGCGAACAATCAAGACGGTCGAGAGCCACGTGCACGCTCTTGGGCAGTGCCGCAATATCATTCGCGCCTTGCGCCTCAAAGCGGTCGTCGCCGCCGACACGGCAGGAGCGGCACGAGAAGTCGCCGAAGCGGGAGACGTCTCGCGCGCGGCACTGGCGAGCAAACTCGCGGCCAAAATCTACCGCCTCCGCATCCTCAAAAAAGACGTCGCCGACGCCAAACACAACACCACACGCTTCGTCGTCCTGGCGCGCGAGGCGAAATGGGCGAGCCGCAAGGAAAAGCGGGTGGTCACGACCTTCGTCTTCCAGGTGCGCAATATTCCGGCGGCCCTGTACAAGGCGCTGGGCGGTTTCGCCACCAACGGCGTCAACATGACCAAGCTCGAAAGTTACATGGTCGACGGCACCTTCGCCGCCACGCAGTTTTACGCCGATGTGCAGGGTCATCCGAAGAATCGCGCGCTCGAACTTGCGCTCGAAGAACTTGAATTCGTTTCGCAGCCGAAGACGTTGCGGATTCTCGGCGTCTATCCGGCACACCGCTTTCGCGATACGTTCAATTAGGAAAGCCGGCGATGAGCAACGATGAGCCGCCCAAAGTCCGCCGAACGCTGCAATTGAAATTCACGCTGCCGACGGCGGATTCCGGTCAACTCGCCGCGATGATCAAGGCCGCGGCGCCGTTTTATCAAATGTTCGGCAGTGCCGAGGTTCGCCTGCTGCAGAACGTCGACGACCCGACGAAATTTATCCAGATCCTCGAATACGAGGCCCGTGAAGACTGGGAGCTCAACCGGCAAAAAATGGCCAGCGACACGAAAATGCAGGCTTTTGTGCAAATGTGGCGGGCGATGTTTCCGGGCGCGATCGAGATCGACGTCTATCAGGAAGTGTAGTCACTTGATCGACGCCGTCGTTCCGACGGCTGTGCCCGGCAACGACGAATGAATTATATCGTCTGATTATATTCGCCGACTTCCTTATGGGTGCGCAGAACGCCGTCGACCGCGGCGAACATCTCCCGCATGCGCGCTTCCGACACCGGGCTTTCGACGACCACGACCAGTTCGGGTTTGTTGGAGGAGGCGCGCACCAGACCCCAAGTGCCGTCTTCCACCGTCACCCGCACGCCGTTGACCGTGACCAGATCGCGGATCGGCTGGCCGGCGACCTTGCCGCCGCCTTTGTTCTCGGCTTCGAAATGCTTCACCACGGCATCGACCACGCCGTACTTTTCTTCATCGGCGCAGTGCGGCGACATGGTCGGCGAGCCCCAGGTTTTCGGCAGCGCGTTTTTGAGGTCGGCCATGCTCTTATCTGGGTTGCGGTCGAGCATGTCGCAGACGGCGAAGGCAAAGATCAGCCCGTCGTCGTAACCGCGGCCGAACGGCTTGTTGAAAAAGAAGTGCCCGGATTTTTCGAAGCCGGCGATGGCGCCGATCTCGTTGACCCGCCGCTTCATGTAGGAATGTCCGGTTTTCCAGTAATCGGTCTTGGCGCCGTTCTTGATCAGCACCGGATCGGTCATGAACAATCCGGTCGACTTCACGTCGGCGACGAACAGCGCGTTCTTGTGGTTGGCGGAAATATCGCGCGCTAGCATGACGCCGACCTTGTCGGCGAAAATTTCCTCGCCGGTATTGTCGACCACGCCGCAACGGTCGCCGTCGCCATCGAAACCGAGCGCGACGTCGGCCTTGCTCGCCAACACGGCATCGCGCATGGCGTGCAGCATTTTCATGTCTTCGGTGTTCGGATTGTAGTTGGGGAAAGTATGGTCGAGCTCGCAGTCGAGCGGCACCACCTCGCAGCCGATCTTTTCCAGAACCTGCGGCGCGAAGGCGCCGGCGGTGCCGTTGCCGCAGGCGCACACGACCTTGAGGTGCCGCTTGAGCTTCGGCCGCCTGGTGAGGTCGGCGATGTATTTTTGCCGGAAATTCTCGACGAAGCTGTAACCGCCGCCGGCCCGCGGCTTGAACTGCGCGGTCAGCACGATGTCCTTGAGCCGCGCCATTTCGTCGGGACCGAAGGTGAGCGGGCGGTCGACGCCCATCTTGACGCCGGTCCAGCCGTTATCGTTGTGCGAGGCGGTGACCATGGCGACGCATGGCACGTCGAGGTCGAATTGGGCGAAATAGGCCATCGGCGTGACCGCGAGGCCGATGTCATGCACCGTGCAGCCCGCCGCGATCAGCCCGTTGGTGAGCGCCATCTTGATCGACGCCGAATAGGAGCGGAAATCGTGGCCGGTGACGATTTCTGATTTGACGCCGAGTTCGGCAATGAGCGTGCCGAGCCCAAGGCCAAGCGCCTCGATGCCCATCAGGTTGATCTCGCTGCCGAACAGCCAGCGCGCGTCGTATTCGCGAAAGCCGGTGGGCTTCACCATCGGCTCGGATTCATAGGCGTAGGTGTTCGGCTTGAGGGAAGGCTTGGGCTTGGGAAACATTGAAAAAATGGTCCGAATCGAAAGCCCGACAGCAATAGCTTAAACGGCGGAAGACAGGAATGGTTGCGTAGCGACCACCGGCGGCCGGGCGTGTCGCCGTCATTGCGACGAGCGGCGCGACGAAGCAATCCAGGGCGGCTGGCTCGGAGCGAGAGACTCCTGGATTGCTTCGCTTTCGCTCGCAATGACGGTTTACTGTTCCAGAACGAGCTTGCCGTCCGAATATTCGAAACGATGCAGCCGTTGCAGGAAGGACAGGCCGAGCAGGTTGTCGGACAATGCGCCATCCGGCATCACCATGGCGGGGACGTTGCGCACCTCGAGATCGTCGATCTCGACCCTGTCGAGCATGACCGGCGCGGCGTGGGCGACGCCGTTTGCGGTCCTGACCATGGCGCTGTATTCGCTTTCGGCCGGATGGATGCCGAGCATTGCCGCATCGCGCGCGGTCAGCGCGATCACCGAAGCGCCGGTATCGACCATGAAGTCCATGCGCCGGCCGTCGACGCGGCCTTCGACCTCGAAATGTCCGTTGCTGCCGGGCGAGATGACGACGGAACGGTCTCCGGTGGAAGCTGCCGCCACGGCGGGCGCCAGCGGGTGGGCCGCCATGATGGTCGGCGCTTGGCCGGGGCCGTGCATTTGCGCGGCGTAGCGCGGCACAATGACGCCGGCGGCAAGAGCGAAGGCGGCGAAGGTAATGACCGAGCGCATGAGGAAAAATCCGCGATGTTCGGCCGCATCTCATCAGGCCACGGCGAACAAGGGCCTAATGCCGCGCAATACTCGGCCGAATTTGGATCGCAATGGTAAGCGCGGCGCTAAGACATTTCCTCGAAATGGAACGCATGTGGCGTCTATGGTTCTGTCCAAATTTCGGTCTTTCTGTCTAAAACTTGACCTCGCAACTGGTCTAATCAGTCTTAGATGTGAGTGATCACCGACAACATCTTTGTCTGCCTTCCTGCAAAGGGATGGATACAAAGGAAGGCAAGCGGGTGGCGTGATCTCATGCGAATCCATCTCGGCTGCGAGCTCAACTTCGAGTTTCCGCAGGCAACGCCTATGATTTTGACGTTGAACGTGCACTTTTCGCGCTGTTCCGATCTGGAGCGTCCTGATTATCTGATAACGAATCCTCCGGTTCCCATCGAAGCCTACCGCGACAGTTTCGGAAATTGGTGCAGTCGCCTTGTCGCGCCAGGCGGGCATTTCAGCCTCGGCACGGACGCCGTTATTCGCGACCCGGGCCTGCCGGATCCGACCGAACTCAACGCCATGCAGCACCAGGTTCGGGACTTGCCGGCGGAGGTCATATTATTTTTGCTTGGCAGCCGTTACTGCGAGACCGATCGTCTAGCCGACGAGGCTTGGCGGCTGTTCGGCAACACTCCGCTTGGTTGGCCGCGGGTGCAAGCCGTCTGCGACTTCGTCCATAATCATATTACCTTCGGTTACGAGCACTCCCGTGCAACCAGAACGGCATTTGAAGCATTCGGAGAGCGCAACGGGGTGTGCCGGGACTACGCTCACCTTGCCATTACTTTTTGTCGCTGCTTGAACATCCCGGCACGCTATTGCACCGGCTACCTTACGGACGTCGGCATTCCGCCGCCCTATCCGCCCAATGATTTCGCGGCGTGGATCGAAGTCTATCTCGGCGGCCGTTGGCATACGTTCGACCCGCGCAACAACGACACGCGGATCGGGCGCATCCTCATCGCGCAAGGCCGCGATGCCGCGGACGTGCCTTTAACCCATACCTTTGGCCCAGGAATTTTGTCCGGATTCCGCGTCTGGGCGGACGAAGTGCCGCCGGAATAAGGCGTCTGCCTTCCAATCAACGGCATCGCCATTGGGCCCGCTGTTCTCGTCCAGCGGCCGCTACCCGTCAGCGCGCCCCGTCGCGGCGGCGACGGAAAGCGTCGTCGGCCCATCTTCGACGCGCTTATTCATCGTCCCGCGGTTTCCGCAATCCCGGGCGCCGGGAGCCGCTGCCGTAGTGACCTTCACTGCGACTTTCATGGTCCGATGATCCGCCGCCGTGCCGAACCAGGTGCCCTGCAGAGGGATCGTCTCGCGCGCGTCGGAAGCGACCGCGACGCGGATGAGGTTCTTATTTCCCACCACGCCAGCCGACGGATCGAAGTCGACCCAGCCCGGTCCAGGCACGTAAACCTGGACCCAGGCGTGGGTGTTGCCGCCGGCAGCACCATCGTCGCCGTCATCGGCCAAATGCAGATATCCGGACACGAACCGGGCGGCAATTCTGCGCGTGCGCAGCGCCGCTATCATGAGCACGGCAAGGTCGCGACAACTGCCGCTGCCGAGCATAAGCGTCCAGGCCGGCGCCTGGATTCCCTTCTCGTACCGCGCGACGTGCTTGAAGGTCCGCCTGATGGTCCGTGTCATGTCGCCGAGCAGTTCGTAAGTGTCGGCAGAGCCGTCCTTACGAAAGAACGCCGCGCTCCATAGATCGACCGAGGGATGCGGAGACAGCGGCCGGAGGAAAGGTTCGAGGCCGGGCCACTCGTCCGGCGCGTAGGCGAACGGATAGGTGCGGGCAAAACTCTCTATATCGGTTGCGCGAAAGTCGGTGGGCTCATGGTCGAGACGAATGCTGCTGGCGAAGCGAAGCTCGCGGGCCCGGGCGGCAAAATGAGCGGTCGCCACGTGATTGCCGAAGCCATCCCTCGTCCAGGCGAGTTGCCTCGGACTGGGCGTGATTTCGAGCTCCGTCGCAATGACCTTTTGATCGTCGTCGTCGCGTGGACGCAACATCATCCGGTGTTCGCCGAACGCAACCGCGCGATTATAATGATATGTCGTGATGTGTCTGATGCTGAGAATCGGCATTACCGTGCCATGATAATCGATACGCCATCGACATCCATTGCGACCGCGATCATCTCCACAACATGCATTTCCCGGGCCAGAAATTATGCGTGTTTTTTCCGCAATCGCGAACCTGCTGAACCAGCTGCCTAAACAATTGCCGGTTTGCGAACGGTCGCTGGTCTAGCTCTTCCGCGGTTTAGCCCGCCTTGTCGCGCTAGCCGCCACGGGATCGTCGGGCCAGGGATGTTTGGGGTAGCGGCCGCGCATCTCCGCGCGCACGGCGGCGTAGCTGCCGCGCCAAAACCCCGGTAGGTCGCGCGTGGTCTGCACCGGCCGGTGCGCCGGCGAAAGGAGTTCGATGACGAGCGGAATTTTGCCGCCGGCGATGGCCGGGTGGCGGTTGAGCCCGAACAGCTCCTGCACCCAAATCGCGATTTTCGGGCCGCCTTCCGCCTCGTAATCGACCGGCACGCGCGAGCCGGTCGGCGCTTCGAAATGGGTTGGCGCCTCGTCGTCGAGCCGGCGTTTGAGCGGGTAGGGCAATACATTGTGCAAGGCCTGCTCCAATTCATCAGCGGTAACTTCGCCCAGCGCGGTTTTGGCGGCGAGCAGCGGCGCGAGCCAATCGCCGAGTGTCTGCGTCAGCGTCGCGTCGGACAGGTCGGGCCATTCACCACCTTCGCTCCGGCGCAGAAACATGACGCGGTCACGCCATTGCTTGAGCGATTTTGTCCATGGCAGCCGGCCGATGCCGGTGCCGGCCAGAGCGTCGGTCAACAATCTCGCGGTCGCTACGCCCGGCGCGACGGATATCGGCCGCTCCGCAAGCACGATGGCGCCGAGTTTTCGGCTCCTGCGTCCGCGCAGGGTCGCGCTCGCCGCATCGAACGTGATGTCCTCGCGTGCCACGATACGTTCGGCGAACTTTTGTTCGATCTCGGCGAGCGTAATCGGCGCGGCGGAAAGAATGCGGCCCTGCGTCGCGCTGCCGGTCAACTCGGCGACGGCGAGGAACGGTTCGCGCGCGAGCGGGGAGGCGGGATCGACATTGGCGCCGCGGCCATTCGCCAGCAGGAACGCGCCCGCCGCCGCCGCGCCGCCGCGGTTTTTGGCGATGCGCTCGGGATAGGCGAGTGCGACAAGTGCACCGACGCCGAGTTCATCCCCGTCTTTGTGCGCTCCGGGGGATTGCGAGGCTATCTCCGCCCACCGTTCCGCCATCGCTCTGGCGTCGCGGCCTCGCGCCGAGCGGTCGCGGCGCAGTGCGGCGACGCGTTCGCGCAGGTCGGCGCCATCGCCGTCGAGGCCGCGTTCGCCGATGATCACGGCAAGCTGGGCGGCGAGCGGCGTTTCGCCTGCGGCCGCGGCGTCGACCACCATGCGCGCGAGCCGCGGCGGCAGCGGCAGACGCCGCAGCTGCTGGCCCTCATCCGTTATGCGGCCATCGGCATTGATGGCGCCGAGTTCGACAAGCTGCGCTGCCGCTTCGGCGAGCGCTGCCCGCGGCGGCGGATCGAGAAAGGCGAGTTTCTCCGGGGCGGCGCCCCAGGCGGCAAGGTCGAGCGCGAAAGAGGAAAGATCCGCGGCCAGGATTTCCGGCCGCGCATAGGGTTCAAGCGCGGCGGTCTGCGGCTCGTCCCACAGCCGGTAGCAGATGCCGGGCTCGATGCGGCCGGCGCGGCCGCGCCGCTGATCGGCCGCCGCGCGCGACACGCGAACGGTTTCGAGCCGCGTCACCCCGACATCCGGCTCATAGCGCGGCACCCGCGCCAGCCCGGAATCGACGACGATGCGCACGCCATCGATGGTGATCGAGGTTTCGGCGATCGACGTCGCCAGCACGATTTTGCGGCGGCCAGGCGGGGCGGGGAGAATGGCGCGATCCTGCTCTTCTCCGGCCAGCGCGCCGTAAAGCGGCACGACGTCGGTTGTCGGGTCGACGCGATTTTCAAGCTGCGTCTGGGTGCGCCGGATTTCCGCGGCGCCGGGCAGGAAAGCGAGCGCCGAGCCGGGATCGGCGCGCATCGCCCGCGTGATGACGTCGGCCATCTGCTGTTCGATCGGGCGGGTATCGCGGCCGGCATAACGCGTCTCGACCGGGAAAGCGCGGCCTTCGCTTTCGATCACCGCCGCGCTGCCGAGAAGTCCGGCAATGCGGGCCCCGTCGATCGTCGCCGACATCACCAGGAGCTTGAGGTCCTCGCGCAAGCCCTGTTGGGCGTCGCGCGCCAGCGCCAGGCCGAGATCGGCATCGAGCGAGCGCTCGTGGAATTCGTCGAACAGGACCGCGGCGACGCCGTCGAGCATCGGGTCATCGAGGATGAGCCGAGTGAAAATCCCCTCGGTGACGACTTCGATGCGGGTTTTGCCGGAGACCTTCGAGCCGAATCGCACCCGCAAGCCCACTGTCTCGCCGACCCGCTCGCCGAGCGTGCGCGCCATCCGCTCCGCCGCCGCGCGGGCCGCGAGCCGGCGCGGCTCGAGCACCAGGATGCGCCGCTGCCTTGCCCAATTCTCGCCGGCAAGAACGAGCGGAACTCGCGTGGTCTTGCCGGCGCCGGGCGGCGCCACCAGCACGGCGGCATTGCCCGCGCGCAGCGCCGCCGCGAGGTCCGGCAGCGCGGCATCGATCGGAAGAGGAGAAATGTCCACAGTCTGGTCCGTTGGCCGGTGCTAATGCGACCGGAATTCATATATTACCGATCATCATGCCAGCCGTACAAAAAGCCGCTCAAAAACCGTCGAAGCCGCAAGCCACGGCCGCATCGCTCAAGAAAGGCGACCACGTCTTCCTGGTCGACGGCTCGGGCTACATTTTCCGCGCCTATCACGCGCTGCCGCCGATCCACCGCAAGTCCGATGGCTTGCAGCTCAACGCCGTGTTCGGCTTCTGCAACATGCTGTGGAAGCTGCTTCGCGACATGAAGGCGGAAGACAAGCCTAGTCATCTCGCGGTGGTGTTCGACAAATCGGAGAAGACCTTCCGCACCGCAATGTATCCGGACTACAAGGCGCATCGGCCCGACCCGCCCGACGATCTGCGGCCGCAATTCAAATTCATTCGCGAAGCGGTCCAGGCCTTCGACCTGCCGTGCCTCGAACAGGACGGTTTCGAGGCCGACGATCTGATCGCGACTTACGTTCGCGAAGCCTGCGAGGCCGGAGCTACCGCCACTATCGTGTCCTCGGACAAGGATTTGATGCAGCTCGTCAATGACTGCGTGATCATGTTCGACACCATGAAGGACAAGAAAATCGGCCGCGCCGAGGTGATCGAGAAATTCGGCGTGCCGCCGGAGAAAGTCATCGAGGTGCAGGCGCTGATCGGGGATTCCACCGACAATGTGCCGGGCGTGCCGGGCATCGGCGTCAAAACCGCGGCGCAGCTGATCGGCGAATATGGCGATCTGGAAACGCTGCTGCGCCGCGCCGGCGAGATCAAGCAGGACAAGCGCCGCCAGTCGCTGATCGAGAACGCCGAGAAAGCGCGGCTGTCGAAGAAGCTGGTCACGCTCGACGATCATGTAAAGCTTAGCGTGCCGCTCGGCGATCTCGCCGTGCACGAACCCGATCACAAGCGCCTCATCGCCTTCCTCAAGGCAATGGAGTTCAGTTCGCTCACGCGCCGCGTCGCCGAATTTGCCGAGATCGATGCTGGCGCGGTCGAGCCGGATACGAAACTGGCGGGACGCGGCGCGTCTTCACTCTCTTCCCCTGCGGAAGAGGGCGGCGAGGCCCCTACGGCCTCGCCGGGGGATGGCCCAAGCGGGCCCGCGAAAGTCCCGACCGGGCCGGCTGCGGCCGCCGGCCTCTCCCGGAACGGGAGAGGGGAAGGCGCCACCGTCATTCTCGCGCCAAAGGCGCTGGTCGATGCGCGGGCCGAGGCGGCGCGCGCCGCCAAATTCGAGCGCGGCAAATACGAAACCGTGCGCAGCCTTGACAGGTTGGCGGCCTGGATCGAGCGCGCGCGCGATACCGGCGTCGTCGCGCTCGATATCGCAAGCGATGGTTTTGATCCGATGCGCGCGGAGCTGTGCGGCATCGCGCTGGCCGTGGCGCCGAACGAGAGTTGCTATGTGCCGCTGGCGCATCGCCAGGACGGCGAGGGTGCCGGCCTGTTCCGCGGCGATGTGGTGGCGGATCAGATCGCGGAACGCGCTGCGCTCGATGCGCTCCAGCCGCTCTTTGCCGACCCCGGCGTGATCAAGATCGGCCACGATCTGAAATTTGCCTGGCAAGTGTTCATGCGCCGCGGCCTGGAAATCGTGTCGTACGACGACACCATGCTGATGTCCTATGTGCTCGACGCCGGCCGCAACAGTCATGGCCTGGATTCGCTGGCCGAGCGCACTTTCGGTTATGCCGCCCTCGATGTCGGCACGCTGATCAAGACCGGCAAGACCAGGATCGGCTTCGATGCCGTCGGCATCGACCGGGCGACCGAATATGCCGCCGAGAAGGCCGACATCGCGCTACGGCTATGGCACGTGCTCAAGCCGCGGCTCGCCGCCGAACGGGTGCGCACGGTGTACGAGATCCTGGAGCGGCCGCTGCTGCGCGTCCTCGGCGACATGGAACGCCGCGGCATTTCGATCGACCGCAATATCCTGTCCCGGCTGTCCGGCGAATTCGCCCAGGAAGCCGCCTCGCTCGAAGCCGAGATCAACGCGATCGCCGGCGAGACGGTCAATGTCGGCTCGCCGAAGCAGATCGGCGACATCCTGTTCGGCAAGCTCGGCCTTGAAGGCGGCACCAAGACCAAGACCGGCCAATGGGCGACCGGTGCGCGGCTGCTCGAGGAGTTGGCGGAACAGGGCCACGAATTGCCGCAAAAAATCCTCGACTGGCGGCAGGTGTCGAAACTCAAATCGACCTATACCGATGCGCTGCCAGGCTTCGTTCATCCGTCGACCCATCGCGTGCACACCAGCTACGCACTGGCTTCGACGACGACGGGGCGGCTATCGTCGTCCGATCCCAACCTGCAAAACATCCCGGTCCGCACCGAGGACGGCCGCAAGATCCGCCGCGCCTTTATCGCCGCGCCGGGCCATAAGCTCGTCTCCGCCGACTACTCGCAGATCGAGCTGCGGCTTTTGGCCGAGATCGCCGGCATCGAGCCGTTGCGCAAGGCGTTCCGCGAAGGTCTCGACATTCATGCCATGACGGCATCCGAAATGTTCGGCGTGCCGGTGAAGGACATGCCGGCCGAGGTGCGCCGCCGCGCCAAGGCGATCAATTTCGGCATCGTTTACGGCATCTCCGCGTTCGGGCTCGCCAACCAGCTCGGCATCGGGCGCGAGGAGGCCGGCGCCTATATCAGGAAATACTTCGAGCGCTTCCCCGGCATCCGCGACTACATCGAAGAGACCAAGGCGTTCGCGAAAAAGCACGGCTACGTGACGACGCTGTTCGACCGCAAATGCCACTATCCGGAGATTGGCGCGTCGAATGCGTCGATCCGCTCGTTCAACGAACGTGCCGCGGTCAATGCGCGGCTGCAAGGCACCGCCGCCGACATTATCCGCCGCGCCATGATCCGCATGGACGCGGCGTTGGCGAAGCACAAGCTCGCGGCGCAGATGCTGCTGCAGGTGCACGACGAGCTTGTGTTTGAAGTGCCCGATGCCGAGGTGAAACAGACGCTGCCGGTGATTGCGGCGGTGATGGTCGAGGCGCCGATGCCGGCTGTATCGCTATCGGTGCCGCTGCATGTCGAGGCGCGCGCCGCCGACAATTGGGACGCGGCGCATTAGGTCTCGCATGCATGAAAACGCTGCTGACCCTGACAGGCATAATTTTTCTGGCGATAGGTCTGCTCTGGATGGGCCAAGGCTCAGGCTACATCCCGTGGCCCGCCGAGAGTTTCATGATCAGTCAGAGCAAATGGATTTATTACGGCGGCGCGACAGCGGTCGCCGGACTTCTCATGATTGTTTTCGCGCGCCGGTGACGACTGGCTGGGGCGGGACGTGCCCCGTCAGGCTCCGAACCATTCGGGGTGCTGGCCGAGTGCAACGACTCCGCAGGCGAACATCAGCACGCAGATGGTCCATACCAGCAGCGCGACATATTTCTCATCGGTCATGCCCGATGACGATGCAATCCACGTGCCAAATCCGGCTTGATCCGCAGCGCTCCCGGTCATGACGTGAAGTCCCGTCAGGGCGCCGCGAGTTTGATGCCGGTCTCGCTGTAGAAGCGCAGCGCGCCGGAATGGAACGGCATGAACCGGTCCATCCCGGCGTTCACGGCGCGCGTCTGCGCCGCGGCTGGATAGATTTCGGCTTTCGGATCGCCGGCCGACAGCACCGTCTTGGTGATCGCATAGGCGGCATCGGCGGGAAGGTCTTTGTTGGCGACCACGAAATTCCACGCCGCGACGCTCTTGATCGGGGCGGTTTGGCCCTTGTAGCTTCCGGGCGGGATCGTCGTCGCCGCGAGCTGCGGAAATTTTTGCAGCATCGCCGCCGCTTCGGCTTCGGTCAGCCCGAAGACGATCGCGTCGGCCTGATCGGTCACGGCGCGGAGCGACGCAATGGGCACCGCGGCGCCTTGCCATAGCGCGTCGATCTCGCCGGCGAGGAGTTGTCTGACGAGCTCTGCCGGATCGCCGTTGACGATGACCGGGGTCACCTGCGCGGCATCGGCGGCGGCGCGGAAGAACACTTCGGCCGGGCCTTTCGCCGGACCGACGCCGACCTTTTTGCCGTCGAGGCCGGCGAGCGATACGATCGCATTTTTGCGCAGCACCGCGATCTGGAACGAGGTCTCGTACATCGGAAACAGCGCGCGCAAGTTCTCGTGTTTGTGGCCCGCGGCCCAGCCGGTTCCGTTCATTGCGTCATAGGCCGACCCCATGAAGACGGTTCCGATCGTCATCGCCGCGGCGTCGATCGCCGACAGGTTCTCGTTCGAACCGGCGCTCTTTTTCACGGCGATGGTAATTCCCTTGGCGGCAAGAAAGCTCGCGATGCCTTCGCCATAGGGCAGGAACACGCCGCCGTCGCCGGCGGTCATCAGCGTCACCGGCGTGGCGCTTTGAGCGAAGACGGCCGCGCCGCTGAAAACGGCAAAACTCACCAGCAGGTATCGAGCCGCTTGCCACGCCATGGTCATGTCCGCCCCGATGGCTTACGCTTGATTGCGCCGGGAGACCGTATGTCCGCACAAGTTCAATCGCCCGACAAAGGTATCCTGCCTAACGGCGCGGCGCGCAATCCCTGGAAAGAGGTTTGCGCCGCCAGCATCGGCAACGCGCTCGAATTCTACGATCTGGTGATTTACGCCTATTTCGCCGTCGTGCTCAGCAGACTGTTTTTTCCGACCGCGGACGAAACCGTTTCGTTGATGCTCGCCTTCGCCAATTTTGGAATTTCCTTCGTCATGCGCCCGTTCGGCGCCATCGTTCTCGGCTCCTATGCCGACCGGTTCGGGCGCAAGAAGTCGCTGACGTTGTCGATCAGCATCATCATCGTCGGCACGGCAATGCTGGTTTTCGCGCCGACCTATGCGCAGATCGGCATCGCGTCGCCGCTTCTGGTCCTGGTTGCGCGCCTGCTGCAGGGTTTTTCAACCGGCGGGGAATTCGGCGCGTCGACCGCCTTCATGGTCGAATATGCCACAGCCGGACGGCGCGGCTACTACGCAAGCTGGCAAGCCTCGACCCAAGGCTTGGCGACCGTTCTTGCCGCCGGGATCGCGGGAATTCTCAGCTACACGCTGACGCCGGATCAGCTGAGCGAATGGGGCTGGCGGGTCGCATTCAGCGTCGGCTTGCTGATAGGGCCGCTCGGTTTGTACATCCGCAGCCAGGTCGAGGAGACGCCGGAGTTCCGCGAAGCCGCCGCCGTCAAGCTGGAGAAATCGCCGCTGCGTGTCGTGCTGCGCCGCGACGGCATGTTCCTCCTCCTGGGGATTGGCCTGGTCGCGGGGAATACCGCGTTCAACTACGTTCACAAAACGTACATGCCGACCTACGCCGTGACTCAATTGCATTTTCCGGTAACCTCTTCGTATGTCGGCGCCTTCGTCGCCGGTTTCGCTTCGATGGTGATGGGACCGATGTTCGGCGCGCTGTCGGATCGCTACGGACGTCTCCGCGTACTGTCGATCGCCCTGCCGTCGGTGTGCCTGACGACCTATCCGTTGTTCCTGGCGTTGAACACCTGGCCGACATTGACCACGCTGATCGCGGTGCAGGCATTGGTTGGCCTGCAGATCGCCGCATGTCTGGGGCCGATCTCCGCGCTGCTGGGCGAGATATTCCCGACCAGCACCCGCGGCATCGGGTTGGCGCTGAGCTACAATATCTCGGTAACTTTATTCGGCGGCTTTGCGCCGCTGATCGCGACGTCGATGATCGCCGCGACGGCGGATAAGATGGCGCCAAGCTTTTATGTGATGGCGACGTCGATCATCAGCATCTTCGCCGTGCTGGCGCTGTCTCATCGCATGGCGCACCGTGCGTGCGCTGACGCCTGACTTTTCGCCGACGGCGAATTTACTGCGCTCGCGCCGCCGCGGCGGTCGCGATGCCGTAGGCTTCGTTGAGCAACGGCTTCGCTTTGGACACGTCGGCGCCGACGCTCGAAAATGTTTTCATCATTTGCGCCTGCTCGTCGGGCGGCAAGCTGATCAGTTCGCCGCCGCTGTCGGTCCAGCCCTTGCGCGCCTTGCCGACGATGTCGATGGACACCGGATAGATTGCCGTCTGCTGGGACGCGGCGTCGCTGTCGACGATTTTCTGCAGGTCGGCGGGCAGTGAATCGTACCAAGTCTTGCTGATTTCAACGATCGCATAGACGGCGGGCTGTCCGGTTTCGGTCACGTATTTCGCCGCGTCGACGAAGTGCATCGGCGTCCATACGACGATGCCGCCGACGGCGCCGTCGACGGCGCCCTGCTGGATCGCCGGCACCACGTCGCCGAGCGTCATCGCCACCGGCGTTGCGCCAAGCCGCGAGATCGCCTGGGTTTGAAACGGCGAGGCGAGCACGCGGAGTTTCTTGCCTTGAAAGTCGGCGAGGTGGCGGATCGGGCTTTTCGCGATCACCGACTGCGGCGAGTTCATGAACAGCGCGACGCCGTGGAGCCCCTTGTCGGCGCCCAGTCCGAGCATCAGCTTGAGCACCGCCGGATCGGAGGCGAGGCGTTGCCCCTGTTCCATGGAATTGACGAGTGCGGGCGCCGACGGCACTTCGAAGCGCTCGTCCACGCCGACAAAAAATTCGGGCGGAATGACCGCGCATTGAATGGCGCCGAATTGGGTGCCTTCGATCTGCCGCGGGATGCTGCCCAATTGGCTCGCCGGAAAGATTTCCGGTTTGATGCGGCCGCCGGAATCCTTCTCGATCGCGGCAGCGTAGTTCTTGGCAAACACGAAGCTCGGATCGTTCAGCGTCGGCAGCGTGATCTTCATCGCATAGGTCTTGTCCTGCGCTAGCGCCGCACCGCACCCCAGCACCAGCGACAAAACAATCGCGCCGGTCCGCGCGACAAAATCCCGTTTCACCAAGCTCACGATGTCCTCCCCCAAGCGATTATTGCGAGCGTATCGGCTTAGCCTATCACAGCGAAATCGGCAGGCCACCGATCCGTTATGCCGCAGCTTAGCTCTCCGGCACCACGGCGACGGCTTCGAGCTCGAATAGCGCCCCCTCGTGCGCCAGCTTTACGATTTGAATGGCCGTGCTGGCCGGCGGCGCGCCGGTGTTGACGTACTGATCGCGGACTTCCAGGTAGATCGGCAGGTGCGCCAGGTCGACGAAGTAGCCGGTGATCTTCACGACGTGCCCGATATTGGCATCGACCGCGGCGAGCGCCGTCTTGATGTTCTCGAAGCACTGCACGGCCTGGGCACGGAAGTCGCCCGGCGCGCCGGCGAACGTGCCGTCGGCGGTCCTGCCAAGTTGCCCGGCGAGATAAATGGTGCGGTTCGGGCCTCGCGTTTCCACCACATGCGAGTAGCCCCGCGTGGCGTGCATCGTCTTTGGGTTAAGGAAGCGGTGACTGGGCATGGCAGTTGTCTCTCCGGCTAAATTGATCCTCGCATAATGCAATCGCCATGACGCCGTGGCAAAGTGCATTGCATGATCGCGCGCTTCATGATCTTGCTCGTCGTCTCACTTGCGCCAAGCGCGGCACGGGCAGCCGCACCCAATGGTGCGTCCCTCGACGGAGCGACATTATACTGGCCGTGGGCGCTGCCGTTCGCCGGCATTCTCCTGACCATCGCGTTTGCGCCGCTCTTGTCCCCCGCGTTTTGGCACCGTCATTACGGCAAGCTGGCCTTTGCCTGGGCGGCGCTGACGCTCACGCCGCTTGCGGCGCTCCGCGGGGTCGATGTTGCCGTCGCCATCCTGGTGCATCAGTTACTGGCGGACTATCTGGGCTTCATCGCCATCCTGTTCGCCCTCTACGTGGTCGCCGGCGGCATCCTGGTCACCGGTGCGCTGCGCGGCACGCCGCTGGTCAATACCGGCCTGCTCGCCTTCGGCACGCTGATCGCCAGCATCGTCGGCACCACCGGCGCGGCCATGATTCTGATCCGGCCGCTGCTTCGCGCCAACGCGGCGCGGCTCAACAACGTGCATGTCGTGGTGTTTTTCATTTTCCTGGTCGGCAATATCGGTGGCGCGCTGTCGCCGCTCGGCGATCCGCCGCTGTTTATCGGCTTCCTCAACGGCGTCGATTTTCTCTGGCCGCTGCAAAATCTGTGGCGGCCGACGCTGTTTGTCGCCTGCTACCTGCTGGCGCTGTTTCTGGTGGTCGATCTGTGGTTCTACCGCAAAGACCGCCGCGCGGCGCCGGTCGGCGAAGTCACGGTGGAGCTGCCGTTGCGCGTGCGCGGCATCGTCAATTTCCTTCTGCTCGCGCTCATCGTCGCCGCGGTGATCGATTCCGCGATATGGAATCCCGGCATAGCCTTCACGATTTACGGCACGCAGCTGCCGCTGCAGGATCTGGCGCGCGACGCGGTCCTGATCCTGGCCGCGCTGGTTTCGCTATGGGTCACGCCCGACGAGCATCGCGAGGCCAACGGCTTTACGTTCGAGCCGATCGCCGAAGTGGCGATCCTGTTTGCCGGAATTTTCGTCTGTGCCGCGCCGGTGCTGGCGATGCTGGCGGCCGGCCACGACGGCTCATTCGCGTGGCTCCTCGCCACGGTGACGGGCGCCAACGGCGCCCCGCACCAGGTCGCCTATTTCTGGCTCACCGGCGTGCTGTCGGCGATCCTCGATAACGCCCCGACTTATCTCGTCTTCTTTAAGCTCGCCGGCGGCAACGCGGCCGACCTGATGTCGACGCTGGCGCCGGCGCTGGCGGCGATGTCGATGGGCGCGGTCTATATGGGCGCCCTCACCTATATCGGCAACGCGCCGAATTTCATGATCTATGCCATCGCCACCGAGCGCGGCATCAAGATGCCGAGCTTTTTCGTCTACCTGGGCTGGGCGATCATGGTGCTGGTTCCGGTGTTCGCCGCAGTGACATGGCTTTTCGTCGTTCGCTGACGGCCGCCAGCGCGCCGTTCACAATTTCTTTGCCATAGCCGCAAATCCGCCGTGGCGGGGCCATTCCGCCACACGATGGTGAACCTTTTCGGCCATTCTCGCGTCGGAAAAGGACGCGGGAACTGTCCCGCCTGCGGCGCCGTTATCGAGCAGGGTGCCTCCCCTAAATGGGACCTAACTCAAGTAGGCGTGGCTGAAGAGGTTTTGCCGTGGAGTGTCGGCGTTTTGAGCAAAAGTGGTGCGCAGCCGTGCTTTTCGGCGTGCTGGGCGCTGCCGTGATCGTGCCGGCCACGGCGCAAGCCGGTGGCTTCTTCGACCTCCTGTTCGGCCCCTCGCAGGACCAGCAACCGCCGCCGCAAGCGCCGCAATCCTATGCCGAACCGTCGGCGCCGGTGTCACCGGCTCCGCTCGGGCCTCAGAGCGTGCGGCAGGGCAACGGCGATACCGGCCATGTCGTCGCCTATTGCGTGCGGCTGTGCGACGGCCAGCACTTTCCACTCGAGCATATGACCAACGCCACGCCGGTCGAGACCTGCCGGGCGATGTGCCCGGCGAGCAAGACCAAGGTGTATTTCGGCAGCGAGATCGGCGCTGCGGTCGCCAAGGACGGCGCGCATTACGCCGACCTCGACACCGCCTTCATCTACCGCAAGCAGCTCGTCGCCAATTGCACCTGCAACGGCAAGGACGCATTCGGCCTGGCGCCGTTCGATCTGTCGGCCGATCCGACTTTGCGGCCCGGCGACATGGTTTCCACCAAACAGGGAATCGTCGCCTATAGCGGCCGCAACGGCAACGCCGACGCCTTCACGCCGGTCGATCAATCCGCGGTCGCCGCCCAGCTCAGCCCTTCGGCGTTCGGCGGCAAGCCGACCCGGCGCGACAACGCGGCGCCGGTCGAGGACGATCCCGGCACGATTGCCATGCAGCAGAACGCGCCGTCCGCCGCCAATCTCGGCGCCAATATGCGCGGCACCGCACGCTAATCATTCCAGTTCTTTGACGACCATTTCGGCAATCGACAGCGAGGATGTCAGCCCCGGCGATTCGATGCCGAACAGGTTGACCAATCGCGGCAGGCCGTGGCTGCGCGGACCTGCGATCATGAAATCGGCCTGGCCCTCGCCGGGGCCGGTGAGTTTCGGGCGGATGCCGCAATAATCCGGAACCAGCGAGTTCTCGGGCAGGCCGGGCCAATAGGTGCGGATGCGCGCGTAGAAACCGTCGGCGCGCCGCGGATCGACCGTGTAATTCTCCTCGCTGATCCACTCGACGTCCGGACCGAACCGCATGCGGCCGGCGAGATCGAGGGTGACGTGCACGCCAAGGCCGCCGTCGATCGGCGTCGGATAGATCAGCCGCGAAAAAACCGGACGGCCGGCGAAGCCGAAATAATTGCCCTTGCCGAGCACGAGCCGCGGTACCTTCTCGGCCGGATAAGCCTCGATGCGCCGGGCGAGCGCCTGGGCGCCGAGGCCGGCCGCGTTCACCACCGCGTCGAACTGGACGGTGCCGGGGTCGCCGCCGCCGAATTCCACCTGCCAATGCGGCACCTTGTAGCTCATCCGCTCGACCGGCGTCTGGAACGCGATCATGCCGCCACGGTCTTCAAATTCGCCCCACAGCGCCAGCATGTAGCCGTGGCTGTCGATGATGCCGGTCTCCGGCGACCACAGGGCGCCGACGCAATAAAGCTCCGCCTCCATGGCGCGGGCCGCATTGCCGCCGATCATCTCCGTGCCTTCGACGCCGTTCTTTTGCGCCTGCGCGTGGATGGTCTCGACCTTGGCCAGTTCCGCTTCGTTGGTCGCGACAACGAGCTTGCCGCATTTGCGATGCGCGACGCCGTGCGAGGTGCAGAATTCATAGAGCATCCGCCGGCCGCGCACGCAGTGCAGGGCGCGCAGCGTGCCGGTCGGATAATACAGGCCGGCGTGGATGACTTCGCTGTTGCGCGACGACACGCCGTTGGCGATGCCGCCGGTCGCTTCGGCGATGGTGACGTCATGGCCGGCCAGCGCGGCGTTGCGCGCGACCGCGAGCCCGATGACTCCAGCGCCGATCACCAGAACCTGCATCGCGTTTCCGACCTGGCTTTTCTTCGGTTACAAGGACTGACTATATAATGGGTGCCGCTTTGCAGGGGAAAGTACCATGGCGGACAATGTCGTCCGGGTTTGTGCGCAAGCCGATATTGCGCCGGAAACCGTCACAGCCTTCGAGGCTGGCGACAGGCGGCTTGCGGTCTATCGGATCGGCGGCAAGGTCTATGTCACGGACGACGAATGCACGCACGCTTCGGCGAGCCTGGCCGACGGCATGCTGGACGGTGACGTGATCGAGTGCGCCGTGCATATGGGCTCCTTCCACGTGCCGACCGGGGCCGTGAGGTCGCCGCCATGCGCGGTGGCGCTGCGCACGTATAATGTACTGCTGCAAGGCGACGATATCTTTATCGACCTCGACCGCGACGCGGCCGGTGAGCCGGCCTGACAGGCGGTTTCGCTTTGACGTGAAAATCTCTATAAGCGCCGACGATAACGCCCAAGGAAACCGCCAAAGGCAGAACGCCATGAAAACAGCGCCCGGAGTGAAAACCAGCCCGGACTTCCCGATCCCGGACAAGATGAAGGCCTGGGTGCTTGGCAATCCCGGCGAGCTCAAACTCACCGAGAAGCCGGTTCCGGTGCCCAAGCGCGCCGAGGTCCTGGTGCGCATCGATGCGGTCGCGATCTGCGCCACCGATTTGGAAATCATCGATCACGGCTCGCCGGCGCTGATCGAGGGCGGCAAGCCGTTCAACAAGAATTTCACGCCCGGTCACGAATATATGGGCACGGTCGTCGCGCTCGGTCCGGGCGTCGACGAGTTCCCGATCGGCCAGCGCGTCACCGTCGAAATCCACGCCGGCTGCGGCCAATGCAAGCGTTGCCGCGACGGCATGTACACGTCGTGCCACAACTACGGCCTCAATTACGGCGACGTCGACAAAGGCCACCGCGCCAACGGCTTCACCACCGACGGCGGCTTCTGCGAATACCAGATCAACAATCTCAACACGGTCATCGCCATCCGCGACGCCATGTCGGACGAGGAAGCGACGCTGGTGGTGACCGCCGGCACGGCGATGTACGGGCTCACCGAGCTTGGCGGCCTTGTCGCCGGCGAGAGCGTCGTCGTCACCGGACCCGGCCCGATCGGCCTCCTCGGCGTGGCGGTCGCGAAGGCGATGGGCGCTTATCCCGTCATCCTCACCGGCACGCGCGACAACCGTCTCAAAATCGGCAAGGAACTCGGCGCCGATCACGTCATCAACATTCGCAACGTCGATGTGGTGGAGACGGTGAAGCGGCTCAACGGCGGCAGGGGCGTCGATTACGTCGTCGAATGCTCGGGCGCGCCGAATGCGGTCAACGAGGCGATCCGCATGGTCAATCGCGGCGGCAAAGTATGCCTCGCCGCGTTCCCGCATGCCGAGACGCCGGTCGATGTCGCGCATATCGTGCGCAACAACATTTATCTCTACGGCATCCGCGGCGAGGGCAAGAGCGCCACCCATCGCGCCGAAGCGTTCATGTCGCAAAAGCGTTTCGACGCCACCAAGATCCACACCCACACATTCGCGCTCGACGACCTGCCGACGGCGATCCGCTATGCCAAAGACCGTGTCGACGATGCGATCAAGGTCGTGGTAAAGGCCAAGGGTG
Organism: uncultured Alphaproteobacteria bacterium; assembly: GCA_963743395.1. Classification (GTDB taxonomy): domain Bacteria; phylum Pseudomonadota; class Alphaproteobacteria; order Rhizobiales; family Xanthobacteraceae; genus BOG-931. The sequence continues at coordinate 51,793 of CAVUPV010000003.1, read as the reverse complement.
TCTCCGCGCATCGCGTGGCCGCGGAGTAAATTCGCAGGGTTATTTTTTGCGGATGCGGAAGATTAGCAGCTTCTTGTCCTTGCGCCTATCTTCGAGCTCGTCGCCGGTCTGATTGAGCAGATTGGGGATGTCGATGGCGGTGAGCGGATCGGTGCATTCGACGATGAAAATATCGCCGGGCCGTGCCTTGCTGAGCGCCTTCTTCGTGCGCAGCGCCGGCAGCGGGCATTTGAGGCCGCGCAGATTGAGCGTCTTTTCAATCATTCGTTCGCTTAGCCAAGATCGTTTTGACTGTCGTCGTCCGCGCATGCGGACGATCCATTAACCACAGACTTTGCGATATATACTGCCAGTTCGGTGTTTACTGGATGCTCCGCTTTCGCGGAGCATGACATGAGGGATGCCGAGAAGCGATGGCACTTTCGGGTAGCACGTCAACGCAGCGCATTTCACGGCTGACGCCGCTTCCCGCGATCCTTGCGCTGATCGAGGCGCGGGTCGGCGCCGTGACGCCGCGAGAATCGGCGGTGGAGACGGCGCGCGATTTCACGCTGGCCGAGGATGTCATAGCGCCGGGCCATCCGCCGCGGGCCATCGCGATGTGTGACGGTTTTGCCGTGGCCGCCGCCACGGTCGCCGATGCCGGTCCCTACATGCCGGTGCCGCTGCCGACAGCGGCGCGCCGTATTGATGCCGGTGAGCCGCTGCCGGGCGACACCGACGCGGTGTTGCCGCTCGATGCGGTCGTGCAGCGCGCCGCTCACGCCGAAGCCGTCGCTACCATTGCGGCAGGCGACGGGGTGCTTCCGGCGGGTGGCGACGCCACGGCGCGCACGCCGTTACGCCGCGCCGGCGAGCGCGCGCGCGCGATCGACATCGCGATCATGGCGGCGGCGGGAATCAAGGACGTGACGATTCGCGCGCCGCGCATCCACGTCGTCCATGGTGGCGAGGCGAGATCGCCGGCGATCGGTGCGGCGCTGGCGACGATACTGCGTGCCGCCGGCGAAGCGGGCGGCGTCGTCACCGGGAGGTCGATCACGCTCGACGAGACCGCGTTCGGCGACAGTGAAACCGCCGCGCTGATTGCCGTCGGCGGCACCGGCAGCGGGCGGCGCGATGCAGCGGTGCATTCGCTGGCGCGGTTCGGCCGTGTCGAGGGCCACGGCATCGCCATTTCGCCCGGCGAAACCGCGGCCTTCGGATTTGCCGGCGCGCGGCCGGTGCTGCTCGTTCCCGGCCGTCTCGATGCAGCCTTGGCGGTCTGGCTCCTGATCGGGCGCCCCCTGGTGGCGAAGCTTGCCGGCGGTTCTGTCGAGGAAACTGCGGCGATCCTCCCCCTCAGGCGCAAAGTCACCTCGACGATCGGCATGACGGAGCTCATTGCGGTGAGCTGTTCGGGCGGCATGGCGGAACCGCTCGGGTCCGGCTATCTGTCACTCACCGCGCTGGCGCGCAGCGACGGCTGGATCGTCGTTCCCGCCGATAGCGAAGGATTTCCCGCAGGCACGCAAGTCGCCGTGAGGCCATGGCCATAAAATCGAAGCAGATTACCGGCGCGGCAATTCTCGACGCGGTGCGCCGCGCCGCGCGGCAGGAGCAGTTCCTCGAAGTGGTCTCGGCGCAGGAGGCGCGCCGGCGCTTCGAAGCCTGCGTCGATCGCTCGCCGCTCGGCGGCGAAACCGTGACGCTGTCGGCGGCGCTGTCCCGCGTCCTTGCCGGCGATGTGATCGCACCGGTCGATGCGCCGCCGTTCGACCGCGCCAACGTAGACGGCTTCGCCGTGCGCGCCGCCGATACTGCCGGCGCCGGCGACGGCCGGCCAAAGCACCTGATGCTCAATGCCGAAGTGATCGCCTGCGGCGTTGCGCCGGCGGTCGAAATCATGCCCGGCACCGCGACCGCCATCGCGACAGGCGGCGTCATACCGCGCGGCGCCGATGCCGTGGTGATGATCGAGCACACCGAACTCATGGAAGGCGATGCCGCGCCGGCCATCGAAGTGCGCCGCGCCGTCGCGAGCGGCCAGTTCGTCTCTTATGCTGGCTCCGACATTGCGCGCGGCGAGACGCTGCTGCGCCGGGGAACGCATATCGGCTCGCGCGAAATCGGCATGCTCGCGGCGTGCGGCTTTTCCGCGGTCGAAGCCGTGCGCCGGCCGCGCGTCGCCGTGCTCTCGACCGGCGACGAACTGGTCGAGCCCGGCCGACCGCTTCGTCCGGGCGGCGTCTATGACAGCAACGGCGCCATCATTGCCGCGGCGGTTACCGAAGCCGGCGGCGAGCCGGTGCCGTTTGGCGCGTTTCCCGACGAAGAACTCGCGCTCGAACTCGCCATGCGCAACGCGCTCGATTCATGCGACATGGTCGTGCTGTCGGGCGGCACGTCCAAGGGCGCGGGCGACCTTTCGCATTGCATCGTGTCGCGGCTCGGCAAGCCCGGCATCCTCGTGCATGGGGTGGCGCTCAAGCCGGGCAAGCCGCTTTGCCTCGCGGTCGTCGGCGACAAACCGCTCGTCGTACTGCCGGGATTTCCCACCTCGGCGATCTTCACTTTCCATGCTTTTGTCGCGCCTATCATCCGCGCGCGCGCCGGTCTCTTGCCGGAGGCCGCGCGCACGATTGACGCCAAGGTGCCGGTGCGCATCGCGTCTGAACTCGGCCGCGAGGAATTCGTGCTGGTTTCGCTGGTTGCCGGCGCCGACGGCCTGATCGCGTTTCCGACCGGCAAGGGCTCCGGCGCCGTTACCGCGTTCTCCCAGGCCGATGGGTTTCTGGCGATCGACGCGCTCGCTTCGGCACTCGATGCCGGCACCGAGGCCGAAGTCACGCTGATCGGCGAAGAAGCGCGCGCGCCCGACCTCGTCATCATGGGCAGTCACGATATCGCGCTCGATATCGTGGTCGGCGTGCTGGCCGAGCGCGGCTTTGCGGCGCGCACCATCGCCGTCGGCAGCCTCGGCGGCGTTGCCGCTTTGGGCCGCGGCGAATGCGATCTCGCGCCGGTTCATCTGATCGATCCGGCGACCGGCATCTACAACAAGCATCTGCTCAGTCCCGGTCTTGCGCTGGTGCCGGGTTGGCGGCGCATGCAGGGTTTCGTCTTTCGCCCCGGCGACGCCCGGTTTGAGGGCGGTAGCGCCCAAGCGGCGCTCAAGGCGGCACTGGCCGATTCCGCCGTGCTGATGGTCAACCGCAATCCCGGATCTGGCACCCGCGTGCTGATCGATGGGATTTTGCGCGGCGCGCGGCCGGCCGGTTACGCCAACCAGCCTCGTTCGCACAACGCGGTAGCCGCGGCCGTCGCCCAAAACCGCGCCGACTGGGGCGTAGCCATCGAGCCGGTGGCGCGCCTCTATGGACTATCGTTTTTGCCGATTGCGCCCGAGGAATATGATTTCCTACTGCTGGAAGCGCGCCGGGATCGGCCGGGCGTGCAGGCTTTCCTTGCCGCGCTGCGCGACGATGCCGCCCGCGCCCGTATTCGCGCGCTCGGCATGGACCCCATATAATGCGGGCATGCGCATTATCGGCCTTGCGGGCTGGAGCGGTTCCGGCAAAACGACGCTGGTCACCAATGTGATTCCAGTGCTGGTCAGGCGCGGCCTGAAAGTCGCCACCGTCAAGCACGCGCATCACGACTTCGACACCGATCGGCCGGGCAAGGATTCCTGGCTACACCGTCAGGCCGGCGCCAGCGAAGTGGCGATCGTGTCGAGCCGGCGCTGGGCTATCGTCCACGAATTGGGGGACGAACCGGAGCCGCCGCTCGATGACGTGCTGGCCAAGCTCAGTCCGGTCGATCTCGTCATCGTCGAAGGGTTCAAGCGGCATCGGCATCCCAAGCTTGAAGTTTACCGGGCCGTGATCGGCAAGCCGCTGTTGCATCCCGACGACGATTGCATCGTCGCTATCGCCACCGACGCGCCGTTGCAGCAAGCGCAGCTGCCGGTGCTGATGCTCGGCGATGTGGAATCCATCGCCACGATGTTGCAAGCCGAGGCGCTTGCGCCCGATCGGATCGGCGACATGGATAAAGCGCCGCGGAGCGAGGCGTAATGGCCCAGCTCAGCGACGATTGCTTTGCCTTCAACGGCCCGCTGCTGCCGGTCGCGGAGGCCGAGCGCCTGATCGCCGAGCGCGTCACGCCGGTCGACGGACGCGAATCGGTGTCCTTGCGTGACGCGATCGGCCGGGTGCTCGCGCAGGACGTTATCGCGCCCGTCAACGTGCCGCCGTTCGATAATTCCGCCGTCGACGGGTTTGCGGTGCGCGGCGACGATCTCGATCCCGGCGCGGAGAAGCGTTTCGTCATTATCGACCGGGTTGCCGCCGGCCACGCCGCGACGCAAGCGGCCGGGGCCGGCGAAGCGATCCGTATTTTTACCGGCGCGCCGATGCCCACTGGCGCCGACACGGTTTTCATGCAGGAAGATTGCCGCGTTGAGGGCGGCGACGTGATCGTGCCGCCCGGGCTCAAACGGGGCGCCAATCGCCGGCTTGCCGGCGAGGATATGCCGTCCGGCGGGATAGCGCTGCCGGCGGGCCGGCGGCTCGGCGCGCAGCATGTGGCGCTGGCCGCCGCTTTGGGTCTCACCAAGCTTGAGGTTTACCGGCGGGTGCGGATCGCGTTGTTCTCGACCGGCGACGAAATCGTCGAACCGGGATTGGCGCTGCCGCGCGCCGCGCTTTACGATTCCAACCGCTATCTGCTTGCCGGCTTGATTGCGCGGTTTGGCGCCGCAGTCACCGACCTCGGCATTCTTGGCGACGATCCGAAGGAGCTTGCCGCCGCGATCGCGGCGGCTGCCGCCGACCACGATCTGGTGCTCACGTCGGGCGGCGTTTCGACCGGCGAAGCCGATTACGTGCGTTCGGCCGTCGAAAGCATCGGCCGTATCGTTTTCTGGCGCATTGCGATCAAGCCCGGGCGGCCGGTGGCAATGGGCGTTATTCTGGGCGCGAAGAACGGTGGCGGCGCGGCCTTCGTCGGCCTGCCGGGAAATCCGGTCGCGGTCTTCGTCACCTTCGTGCGGGTGGTGCGGCCATTGTTGTTGCGGCTTGCCGGGGCATTGCCGGAGCCGCTCCTCGCTATGCCGGCGCGCGCGACATTTTCCTACAAGAAACGCAAAGGCCGGCGCGAATACGTGCGCGTTGCTTTGCGCGCCGCGGCCGACGGCGCGATCGAAGCGGTCAAGCATGAGCACGACGGCGCCGGTGTCCTCACCTCGCTGACCGAGACTGACGGCTTGGCGGAGCTCGGAGAGGACGTGACTACGATCGAACCCGGCGCGACGGTGGGCTTTCTTTCCTACGCGTCGCTGGTCGGCTGATATTGCGCGGCCAACGCCTCGGCGCGTCTCGCGTCTTCCGGCGTGTTGACGTTGAAGAACGGATCGATCGGGTCGGCCGGCCAGTCGGCGATGGCGACGCCGTGGCGCGCGGTCCAGATTTCGATCTTGTGCAAGTCTTCGTCGACCAGGGCGCGCCGTAAATCATCGCGCAGCGTCAGCGGCCACAGCCCGACGACCGGATGACGCCACTCTCCAGAGTGCGCGCAAACCAGCGGCATATTGGCGGCGACACGCGCTTCATGCAGGCGAGGCACCAAATTGTCCGGCAGAAACGGACAATCGCCGGGCGCGCTGGCAAGCCATTCGCATTGCGGCGCATTCGCCGCCGCCCAGTCGAGACCGGCGAGAATGCCGGCGAGCGGGCCGGCAAAATCCGGCACGCTGTCGGCGATCACCGGCAGACCGGTATCGGCGAAACGCGCCGGATCGCCATTGGCATTGAGAATTACACGGCTGCATTGCGGGGTCAGGCAGGCAATCACGCGCTGCAGGATGGTGACGCCGCCGATTTTGATACGGGCTTTATCGCCGCCGCCCATGCGGCGCGCCAGCCCGCCGGCGAGCACAAGCCCGAGAGTCTTCTCCGCCGTCATCGCCCGGCTTGACCGGGCGATCCAGCAAACGCGTCACTTGCGGCGAATACTGGATGCCCCGCCTGCGCGGGGCATGACAACGCGATAGAGCTATTCGTCATGCACCGCGGCCTTGCGCCGGTGCTTGGCGGTCTCTTCCTCGACAAAAGCGAGGTTTTGATCGAACACGATGCGGCCCTCGCCGGCGAGCGCGATGAAACGTTTGCCGCGGGCGCGGCCGATCAGCGTCAAATTCGCCTTGCGCGCGAGATCGACGCCCCAGGCGGTGAAGCCGGAGCGCGAGATCAGGATTGGAATGCCCATGCGCACCGTCTTGATCACCATCTCCGAGGTCAGCCGTCCGGTGGTGTAGAAAATCTTGTCGGCCGAGCCGACGCGATGCTTGAACATCCAGCCGGCGATCTTGTCGACGGCGTTGTGGCGGCCGACGTCCTCCATATAGACCAGCGGCCGGTCCTTGATCGCCAGCACGCAGCCATGGATCGCGCCGGCTTCGAGATAAAGCGACGGCGTGGTGTTGATTTTATGGGTGAGCGTGTAGAGCCACGAGGTGCGCAGTTCCGCTGCCGGCAGCGTGACATTTTCCAGCGCTTCCATCAGATCGCCGAACACGGTGCCCTGCGCGCAGCCGGATGTCTGCACCTTCTTCTTGAGTTTTTTCTCGTAATTGGTTTTGCGCTTGGTGCGCACCACGACGACCGACAATTCCTCGTCGTAATCGACGCCGGTGACGGTGTCGTCCGGCTTGAGCATGTTCTGGTTGAGCAAGTAACCCAGCGCGAGATATTCCGGATGGTCGCCGATCGTCATCGCGGTGACGATCTCCTGCGAATTGAGGAAGATCGTCAGCGCGCGTTCGACTGTCACCGCCGTTTCGATCTTGGCGCCGGTCTGGTCGATGCCCTTGACGCGTTCGGTCAGGCGCGGATCGAGCGGGTCGGGTCGGACGAGGTAATCGTCATCGGGCGAATTCATCCACCTAATGTAGGGTAACGCCCGGTCCGGCGGAAGCGCGCAAAAAAGAGGCCCGGCTCGCGCCGGGCTAGTACACTTCGCGTCACTCTTAAACCGCTTGGCAATATCACCCGTGCAGGCCGCCAAGCACCCAGATCAGAAGAATAATCGGCAATGGAATGCCTATAAGCCACAGCAATAAACCGCGTCCCATGACTGCCTCCTGTGTCGCCTCGCCAGGACTGGCGTAATAACGGGATGAGGGGATGAAAGTTCCGCAGTCTGGCTCGCGGCGGGGGCGATTCCGCATGCGAAGCGCGGGTTGTAAGTCGAGTCCCCGCCGCTATATTGCGCCCTGTTTTCCCTTGCGGAGGGGTGGCCGAGTGGCTTAAGGCGCTCGCTTGGAAAGCGTGTATACGGGAAACCGTATCGTGGGTTCGAATCCCACTCCCTCCGCCAAGCCTTTTCCAGAACCGATTCTCCGGCCGCAGCCAACGCCGGTTAGAAGCGCGTATTTTGGCTTCTTGGACGCTGGAGCCTCTGAACTCCGACAAGCCGTCGGCAAGCAAGAACGCTCTCTCTCAGGCTGTTTTTCTCTGAGGCTCTGTACTTTTGCGCCAAGATACGGTTTTGCGGATCCCGATAAAATCGCTGTTTCGTGTGACGCTCAATTTGGCCAATTTCGAAACACGCTCCCTTGACCGATTTCACTGATAGGGAAACTCGTTCGTCGTTGCCGGGCGCCAGTCTCGGCTTAATCGGGGGTAGCAAAGCAATTACACGCGCGCTCCAAAAATGCGACGCCGTGGTAGTATTCACAAATGCGCGTGTCAGAGAAATTTGCCCTGATAGATAAGGTGGGACGCGAGCTACAATCTCGCTTTACCTACAACGACATTGATGCATTCTTGGCTGAGTTTGGCATCAAGCCACCCGGTGCCACGGGGGACTACAACAGTAAGTGGGTATATTCAAAGGCTGCCCTTCAAGGCGTCTCGAACGATATTCTCTTCAAAATTGCCGACGAACTAGACATCGCCGTACCTCGTGGCCAGGTTCTCGCCAGTGGCACGCCGAAGAATTGGCAAAACACAAACAAGTTTCGACTGTTCATCAGCCATATATCCAAAGATAAGGGCAAGGCCACGCGACTCAAAGATTGCCTGTCATCATACGGAATCAGTGGGTTCGTAGCTCATGAGGATATTCATCCTACATTGGAATGGCAGAAGGAAATCGAGCGCGCTCTTCACGCGATGGACGCCTTTGTTGCGATTCATACGCCAGGATTTTCGAAAAGTTTTTGGACTCAGCAGGAAGTCGGTTTCGCTGTCGGCCGGGGCGTAAAGATTATCTCTCTTAAGATGGGCGAAGATCCGACAGGATTTATATCCACCCAACAGGCGCTAGCGCGACGGGATAAGAAAGCAGAAGAAGTCGCCAAGGAAATCGATGCAATTTTGAGCGCTGACAGCGAAACCAGTGACAAGCTCTCTAAAGCCAAAGAGACGGACCGATTGCTTGTGTCAAACGACGACATTCCCTTCTAATTTACCCGTATCTATCTTGCAGGCAAGATCATCGGCAATGGAATCGAAATCTGTGGCGGGGGCTCCTGATCGTCCTGCAGGATGAGCCACGCTGAGTTATCCCAGCGCGCAGGCGGCAGTAGAAAACCTGGTACGGACGAAAATTGCAAAGTTCCATAATGGACGTTATGCGAGATTGGTGCGGCTAAAATCGGCTACGGGCGCAATATGCATCGTTCCCGAAAGCACTTTTCTTTTGTTGCCGAATCACGTCCATGATTTCGTAGCGCATTTCGCGCTTTCGGGAGAGTATTTATCATGGCGCCGTCAATTAAGTCGAAGAAACCAACCGCTGGGGCCAAAACCACTCGCCCTGTTACGCTCAAGCATCTTGCCGCTGCCTTGGCCGAGGAACATCAATTGACGAAACGGGCAGGTGAAGCCCTTCTCGGCGATCTTGTCAGCATGATCACAAAGCATCTTAAGAAGGGCGAACGAGTCCGTATTGTGGGCCTCGGTATCCTACAAGTCAGAAATCGCGCAGCCCGTATGGGGCGTAATCCCGCAACGGGCGAAGCGATCAAAATCAAAGCAAGCAAAAAAGTCGCATTCCGGGCGGCCAAGGATTTGAAGATGGCGGTTTAGTCGTGGCCTACGCGGCACGTCAACTCTCGAGGAAGCGTTCTGAGGACCCTTGATCGGCTCGGGTGTTTCAGCTTCCGCAGTGCCTTGGCCTCGATCTGCCGAATTCGCTCGCGCGTCACCGAAAACTGTTGGCCGACTTCCTCCAGTGTGTGGTCGCTGTTCATGCCGAGGCCAAAGCGCATACGCACGATGCGCTCCTCGCGTGGCGTCAGTGAAGCCAATACGCGGGTCGTGGTCTCGCGCAGGTTCGACTGGATCATAGCGTCGATCGGCAGGATAGCGTTCTTGTCCTCGATTAAATCGCCGAGGTTGGAGTCACCCTCCTCGCCGATCGGCGTTTCGAGCGAGAGCGGTTCCTTAGCAATCTTCAGCGTCTTGCGTACTTTTTCGAGCGGCATGCCGAGCTTTTCCGCCAATTCTTCCGGCGTCGGCTCGCGGCCGATCTCGGTGAGCATCTGGCGTGACGTGCGCACAATCTTGTTGATCGTCTCGATCATGTGCACGGGAACGCGGATGGTACGCGACTGATCGGCGAGCGAGCGGCTGACCGCCTGCCGAATCCACCAGGTGGCGTAGGTCGAGAACTTGTAGCCGCGCCGATACTCGAACTTGTCGACCGCCTTCATCAGGCCGATGTTGCCTTCCTGGATCAGGTCGAGGAACTGGAGACCGCGGTTTATGTATTTTTTGGCGATCGAGATGACGAGGCGCAGGTTCGCCTCCACCATCTCCTTTTTCGCCTGGTGCGCCTCGCGCTCGCCCTTTTGCACCATGTGCACGATCTTGCGGAACTCGCCGATCTCGAGCCCAGTTTCGGTCGCCAGCATATGGATCTGCGTGCGCAGCTCCTTGATGCGGTCCTTGTCGCGCGCGACGAAGTTCTTCCAGCCCCTGGCCGAGAGCTTCGACACACGGTTGAGCCAGAGCGGGTCGAGCTCGGAGCCCAGATAGTTCTTGAGGAAGTCCTCGCGCGAAACCCCATGACTCTCCGCGAGCCGCATTAAGTGGCCCTCGTGGCCGACGAGGCGCTTGTTGATTTCATAGAGCTGCTCAACCAGCGCATCGATGCGTGCTCGGTTCAGCCGAAGCGACTTCACTTCGCGGATTATCTCGTTCTTCAGCTTCTTATACCTGCGCTCCTGCGCCGGAGAGATCGACATCCTTTTGAGCTGGAACTGAATGTCCTGGTCCTGGAGGCGGCGTAGCCGCTTGTAGGTGCCAGCGACGGTGTCGAAGGTCTCGATCACCTTGGGTTTGAGCTCCGCCTCGATTGCGGCGACCGAGAGCCAATTCTCCATATCGTCGTCGTCATTGTCAGGGTTGCTCTCCGTGATCGTCCCATCGGCTGCCGTCGCCTCGCCTCGGTGCTTTCGCCGACTGGCTTGAACGGAATGGCGGTCGCGGGTGCCGGCGCCTGCATCTGCCGCCCGGTTGGTTGGGGATGGCGATGTCCACGATCAACTGGCCGTCGGGACCGATCACTGGCGCCGGCATGGCCTTGGCGTTAGGGCCGGCATAGGTTGCGTCGAGGTCAATGATGTCGCGAAGGAGAACCTTGCCCTCGTTGAGCTCGTCCCGCCAGATGATGATGGCCTGGAACGTGAGCGGGCTCTCGCAGAGTCCCGCGATCATGGCCTCGCGGCTGGCCTCGAATTCGCTTTGCGATGGCGATCTCGCCCTCGCGCGAAAGGAGTTCCACCGAGCCCATTTCACGGAGATACATGCGCACGGGATCGTCGGTGCGCTCGACAGGCTCCTTGGCCCCGGACTTGGCCGGAACGGGCCGTTGCTGGACTTCAACTAGCGCGTTCTCGCCCTCGGCTTCCTCCTCGGGCTCCTCGCGGGTCGCCGCCTCTTTCTCGTCTTCCTCAAGCTCAGACCTCCTTGGTCTCGACCACGTTGACGCCCATCTCGCTCAACTTCGCCAGGATGTCCTCAATTTGCTCGGACTTGACCTCCTCCGAGGATAGCAACGCGTTGATCTGGTCGTGGGTGACATAGCCATGCTTCTTGGCGTTCCGGATCAACTTCTTGACCGCCGCGTCCGAAAGGTCGAGCAGCGGGATCTCGGGATCTTCCTTCTCCGGCATCTCTTCCTTCTGCGGCGTGACCTTGATCTTGCCTGCCATGAATCTCCGCAATCGACACCCGTGGCCAACGCATCAGGCCGCGAGTGCACGGAAATGCACAATTCGGGTGCCGATGGCACCCGTGGTAGGAACCAGAGTTGATATTTGAAATCGTGCCTGCCGATGGGCACTATGGCTGCCAATTGCAAGAACACGGAGACTTCGGTACGTCGCCGTCTTTTAGGCAGCTCTTCAGACAAGCCAGTGCTTGCCTATATACACGAGTAATGGGGGTGTTGGAGATAAAGAACAACAGGACTCACCCGCTTTCGTGTTATGGCGCATGTTTAATTCATCTATTTCGCGTGTAGTGACGGCAAGTTTCGCGCCGCAAAAATCGAACCAATTAGCTCCAGAAATTGCGATCGTCGCACGGAGCATTTTGGCCGCAACCACCAAAAAGTGAGTTATGCAAGATCGCCGAAAGACAATCATGAATCGCACCAACCCAGACCGGCAGCGTCATTTGCTGCGCGCTCGAAGCGGTGGACATCGAGTGCCGCTCGCCCCGAGCCGAAGAATTCTCAAAGCGCGCAAAGAAGCTATGAACGGTATCTGGCGCTCGCCCGTGCTGAAGCCCAAGTCGGCAACACCGTCGGAGCAGAGAATTACTACCAGTACGCCGAACATTATTTCAGATCGATGCGATCGGACTAAGAACGGACGTAAGAGATTTGCTCGGTGATGACCTGCCGCCGGGTCGGCGGCTACAGCGACCAACTTGAAGTGTTGGACGGCGCGTACGTTGGTAGTTTGAAGCACCTCAAATGGCATGACGACCGAGAGCGTGAGAGTGACGCAATATGACTGATAGCGGTGGGCTCAGTTGGGAGGCTCAAGAAGTTTTTCAAAAGATGAAGTCGTTCAACCGATTGCCCGGTGCAGTGTATTCCGATGATTCAATTGAATATGAAGGTTGGCAGCGCGAAGACTGTTAAGAAGGGCATTCCCGAATTAAAATTGGCCGGCCTCATCACCGACACCGCTTCGGGTGAGCCGACGCTTACTGATAAAGGCTACAAGACCTCAGTTTGACTTACCGCCACGATCGGGCTCACGCTTGCTCAGACTGGTTTTCATCGCCTACGCGTCGCCCTTTAGTGGTTGATAATGTCTCTTAGCTGACCTGACTGCCACCGAATTGCCTAATTCGGCCCGTGAGATGCGTGCAGCGATTGGGGAAATCCATAGGTTTTTTCGGTCGATTGCGCGCCAAGCGCGGTCATCGTGCGGAAACCGAGTTGATCTGGGTTAGGGGGGACGATGCTAATGACGCTCGGAGTGCGTCATTATTTTGGGGCGTATCAATCTGAATCGTTTGCAGTGCGCCATAGCGTCTGCCGTGTCGCGGCGGCGACGTTAACGTCTTTCTTAATTGCTTGGCTGCTCGGTCTCATTGTCGCTGAACCACAACATGATCGACACGCGCCGGTACGGGGCCCGGTGAGCACTAGCTCCTACAACTTATTCTTAGACTCTCGTTTTGATGTCTATTTTTCGCGCGAGATTTTTTCAAAGACCTTCTCGCAACCGTCGGACTTTCAGCAAGCAATTGCGGCAGTGTCTCTTATCACAGTACCATTCCAGCTCGCAGCAGCTGTGAGCCCCAATAGCGCGCCAATGGCGGAGGGGAATCCTCTGGCAGAGCGGCAATTAGCTTTTACGCCGCGATCCTCGCGGCGGCAGACGGCACAATCGTTGACCTCAGAGGCTAGCACTCAGAGCTCTGAAACACCTGAAAGTCCGGTGAGCGATAATAAGAATGCTTTTCAGAGGTTTTTTGCGAAGCTTCTTGGGAAGCTCTCGCCTTCTTCGGTCAGGCTCGCCTCCGCCGCTACGGATGATAGTCAGTTAGATGCAGCAGACGTTACGAGTCGCTACGATCAATGGACGGCAGTGTATGACATTAGCGCCCACACGGTTTACATGCCGGACGGCACTAAACTCGAGGCGCATTCGGGTTTCGCTGAAAGCCTCGATGATCCCGATCAGATCGACGGAGTAAATCGCGGTCCCACGCCTCCCAACATTTACAATCTCCAACTGCGAGAACAGCCCTTTCACGGTGTGCGCGCCCTAAGACTCATTCCGGTCGACGATCAAAAAACCTTGGGTCGGACGGGGTTGCTCGCACATAGTTTCATGCTTGGGCCAAATGGGCAGTCGAACGGCTGCGTGTCGTTCAGGGACTACGATGCATTTCTGCACGCATACACGAAGCACCAAGTAAAGCGCCTAGTCGTGGTCGCTCGTTTAGACTGACCGGACATCCTAACTGCGATCTAAAGGGCTCAAGTTAGAACCGCAGCGATTTGCTGGTCCCACCGAACCATGCGGAGTTTCATCAGTTGCTTGAGCATCAGATCAGAGTGTTGCCGGCCATTGAGTGATGCGCCGTCAATGCGTCCAAATGTCAAGAAGAAACGGGCTGCTGCCCGCCACCGGTCGAAGAAGGCGTAGCCGTAACTTCGCCTTCTGGCCGATGCCGTTGAAAAAGGGCTCGTGATTTTCGGCGAACAGTGATTCCGTCTGCTGAGACTTTTGGCGGCGGAGGTTTGCCATGATGGGCCGGCAGAGGGGCGATCAGAGCCAGCTTTTCTATCTATTTAACCTTGAGCGGCGCATTCCGACTGGTCATCTGCTGCGGCGGATCAACCCCGTGGTGACCGGAGTACTGTCTAACCTGCACGAGAAACTGGCGGCGTTCTACAGCGAGATCGGCCGGCCTTCGATTGACCCCGAGCTTATGATCCGGATGCTGATCGTGGGGTACTGCTACGGCATCCGCTTCGAGCGGCGGCTGTGTGAGGAAGTCGAGTTGCATCTGGCCTACCGATGGTTCTGCCGGCTCGATCTCGACGATCCGGTGCCTGATCACTCGACATTCTCGGTCAACCGCCATGGCCGTTTCCGCGACAGCGACATTCTACGGCAGGTATTCGAGGCGGTAGTGCGGGCCTGCATGGCCGCCGGCCTGGTCAAGGGTGTGGGATTTGCCGTCGATGCGAGCGTGCTGGAAGCCAACGCCAGCCGCTACCACGGCAAGGCGCCGGACGAGATCGAATGGGCGGAGCCCGAGCACCAGACGCGCGCGGTCAAGGAATATCTCGCCGCGCTTGAAGTCGAGATTGAACCCAATCCGGATCGCAAGCCGCCGAAGGTGATATCGCCGAGTGATCCTTGCTCGGCCTGGACCGCCAAGGCCAACAAGCGGGTTCAGTTCGGGTATGGGCTCAACTACCTGATCGACATCGAGAACGCGGTCATTGTCGATGTCGAGCCGACGCCAGCGCGCACCTATGACGAGGTCGAAGCTACCAAGACGATGCTCGACCGCACTGAGCGATGCTTCGGTATGAAGCCGAAGCGGCTCGCCGCCGACACCGCTTATGGGACTGGCCGCTTTCTGGGTTGGCTGGTCGATCGCCGGATCGCACCGCATATCCCGGTTCGCGATGCCAGCGAGCGCGATGACGGCACCTTCTCGCGTAGCGACTTTCGCTGGGATAAACGACGAGACGTTTACGTCTGCCCCAACAACAAGGTGCTACGCACCACCGGCACCGTGTACGATGGCACCTTGCTACGCTATCGCGCTTCAAAGTTCGACTGCGATGCCTGTCCGCTTAAGATGAAGTGCTGCCCCAACTCGCCCGCGCGCCATGTTCCTCGCGATCTGCAAGAAAATGCCCGCGATGTGGCGCGTCGGCTGATGCGCACCAAGGCCTTCCTCAAGTCGCGCGACGAACGCAAACGCGTCGAGATGCGCTTTGCTCACCTCAAGATTCACCACGGCTTCGAACGCATGCGACTGCGGGGTCTTTCCGGTGCGCGCGATGAGTTCCATCTCGCCGCCATCGTACAGAACCTCAAGACCATGGCGCTTCGAGCTCTCGGACCACCGCCCAACCGGAGGCCGGCGTCGTTTGCGTAGGCGTCGGTGCCAGGCTGCCGGTTCAACCTAGCGTCTAAGCCGGTACCAATCGGCACCCGTAAAGCCAGAAAGCAACTCGGGTGCCAGCCCATTCAAATCGCTCGAGGGCGGCTTTCCACTATAAGCGCCGACTTTTTCAACGGCATCGACCTAGGCTGTGTGAAAACTCCGAAATCGAATTTGCGTATAGAAATTTCGTCTCGACTTCGTCAATTTGAAAAACAAAAACGCTGGCGATCACTGTCGGGAGAAGGCAATAGAGAAAACAATTCTGCGCCTTCCTCGCGCGCGCACGTTTTCACACAGCCTAGACCCAAAGCGGACATGCGGATCTGCAACGCCGGCCATTTGCCGATAGGAGTCTGTGCAATATTGACCAGCCAAGACGAGGTCGCTGCGGGCATCATTCCCTGCCGCGTTACGCCGCCGACATGGCACTTGACGAGCCAAGCTTGATCCTGCGCGATGGAACGCCGGTTTTGATCCGCCGGCTCGAGGCGCAGGATGCTGCCCTCTATCCCGATTTTCTGAGCGACGTGACAGCGGAGGACCTGCGGCTGCGTTTCTTCGGGTCGCTGCGCGAAGTGAATCATGCGCTGCTCGATAAACTCATTCACTACGATCCGGCCCGCGCCATGGCCTTCATTGCCGTCGACGAGCAAAACCGAAAGATGCTGGGCGTGGTGCGTCTGCATGATGACACAAGCGGACAAAGCGCCGAATTTGCCATTCTGGTGCGCTCGCGACTTAAGGGCCACGGAGTTGGTTGGCTATTGATGAAACGCATGATCGAATTTTCAACGCATAAGGACCTCAAGACCGTTTGCGGCCAAGTACTGTCGGAAAATACGACCATGCTTGCCATGTGTGCCGAACTCGGCTTTCACATTGCCGATGATCGGCAGGATCCCGGCATCAAGATGGTGACATTGCCAGTGCCAGTGCGTATCCCAGACGTCACCCGGTGATGCTCTCGATGAGCCGGGTATTCCCGCTGTGTCGAAATCATTCCCTATGACCCAAGGCGGGCATTCAGAGCGCTCGGGCAGACCAAGAATTTCAGACGGCCGGCGCTTGATGGACCTTAATTGCTTCGTCCGCGTTGCCCCTTTGGCATGCCAAAGTTCAAAGTCGAATTTTCGAACAACACGACCGTAGTTGCCGAACGAGGCTCGATTTCTCGAATATGGAGGCGGCCTGCAATGGCGCCAGGGAGATTGCCAACAAGCTCCGGGCAGAAGGCATGTTTACGTTCGGTTTTCGGATTGGCAAATGACCATCATGAATGCGGATGGAACGGCTGTTGCCGAATTCCCGTTGGAAGAACACGAAGATACCTGACACGCTCTTTGATTTGGCGAGGAAGGCCGCGCAAGCAAATGGCGACTACACGTTTTTGAAAGCGGTCAATTTTGATCAGACCCCGAGCAACGCCTTATTGAAGGGTATCGTCTGTAGTCCTTGTTTTTTTTCTCTTGCTTTTGTCGAATTGCCGAAGGGGATCATACCAAAATCGTACGGTGAACATGGTCCGAACCAACAACCAGTTCACCTGAAAGGTGACAGAACATGGCTCTCGCAACACTACCAAGACCGGTAACGCGGATCCGAGACGCAACAGCAGCAACGATGAAGGCTTTCGTTTATCGAGGACCGGGCAAGAAGGCGCTGGAAGACCATCCAAAGCCAGAAATCACGGCGCCCACGGACGCGATCGTCAAAATAGTAAAGACGACGATTTGCGGAACCGACCTACACATTCTCAAGGGTGACGTCCCGACTTGTCAGCCCGGCCGCATTCTGGGCCACGAGGGCGTGGGCATTGTCGACAAGGTTGGCCCGGCCGTCACGGCGTTCAAGCCGGGAGATCGTGTTCTTATCTCCTGCATCAGCGCCTGCGGGAAATGCGAGTATTGCCGGAAGCAAATGTATTCCCATTGCACGACCGGTGGCTGGATCCTCGGCAACAGCATCGACGGCACGCAGGCTGAGTTTGTCCGTATCCCGTATGCGGACACCAGCCTCTATCCCATTCCCGAAGGAGCGGACGATGAAGCGCTGGTGATGCTCAGCGACATCCTGCCGACCGGGTTCGAATGCGGCGTGCTGAATGGCAAAGTTCAGCCGGGAGCCACCATAGCGATCGTCGGCTCGGGGCCGGTCGGGCTTGCGGCCTTGCTCACCGCGCAATTCTTCTCACCTGCCGAGATCATCATGATCGATCTCGATGACAATCGCCTTGAAATGGCGAAGCGCTTCGGCGCCACTGCGAGCGTCAACAGCAGCGATGGCAACGCCGTGGAGACGATCATGAAGATGACCGGCAACCGCGGCGTCGACACCGCCATCGAAGCGGTGGGCATTCCGGCCACTTTCGAGTTGTGTGAGAAAATTATCACGCCTGGCGGCACCATCGCCAATATCGGGGTGCACGGACAGAATGTGGCTCTCCACCTGGAGCGCCTGTGGGACCGCAACATTTCCATCACCACGCGGCTGGTCGACACCGTCACCATACCGATGCTCTTTAAGACAGTCGCATCTCACAAGATCGACCCCAAACGGCTGATAACCCATCGTTTCAAACTCGACCGTATCCTCGATGCCTATGACACCTTCGGAAACGCCGCTAAGACAAAAGCGCTCAAGGTGATCATCGAGGCCTAGCATCACAGCGACGGATTTCATCCGGCGCCGGTATGACGGACCGCGCCGCGGCGCCTGCAGGAGCAAATTGATGCCTATACAAACCCTGCTTACGGAAGATGCCTCCCCGCTAAGTCCAGCGATGCCAGTCACGCTGTCGCCCGATCTGCTGGAGAAAATGGACGCCTATTGGCGCGCGGCAAATTACCTTTCAGTCGGGCAGATCTATCTAAAAGATAATCCGTTGTTGGAGTCTCCGCTCAAGTTCGAACATATCAAGCCGCGCCTGCTCGGCCATTGGGGCACGACGCCGGGATTGAACTTTATCTACGTCCATCTCAACCGGCTGATCAAAGAGAACGACTTGAACATGATGTATGTCATCGGTCCGGGTCATGGTGGACCGGGCATCACGGCGATGACCTATCTCGAAGGCTCGTACACCGAACGTTATCCGGCAATCGAGCGCGACCGAAATGGGCTGCATCGGCTGTTTCGCCAGTTCTCTTGGCCGTACGGGGTTCCCAGTCACGTATCGCCGGAAACTCCCGGCTCAATTCACGAAGGCGGAGAGCTGGGCTATTCCCTTGTCCATGCCCATGGCGCCGCCTTCGACAATCCGGATCTAATCGTCGCCTGCATTATCGGCGACGGTGAGGCGGAGACGGGCGCACTTGCCGCCAGTTGGCATTCCAACAAGTTTCTCAATCCGGCACGAGATGGGGCGGTTCTTCCGATCCTTCATCTCAATGGATTTAAAATCGCAAACCCGACTGTGCTCGCGCGCATCAGCCGTCGGGAATTGACCGACCTGATCCGCGGTTTCGGCTATGAACCACATTTCGTGGAAGGCGACGTCCCCGCTGTGGTGCATCAAAGTTTGGCCGGCACGCTTGATGCGATCCTGGCGGAGATTCACGAAATTCAGAAGGCGGCACGTTCCTCTCCAGATACGTTGAAGCGGCCGCGTTGGCCCATGATCGTGTTCCGCACGCCAAAAGGCTGGACCGGGCCGAAGTTCGTCGACGGCGAGCCGGTCGAAGGGACTTGGCGTGCGCATCAGGTCCCAATCGCCGATCTCAAGAACCCCGATCATCTTAAGCAGCTCGAAGATTGGATGAAGAGTTATCGGGCGCACGAACTGTTCGACGAACGAGGTAAGTTTCGCGAAAGGTTCGCGGCACTTGCGCCGATGGGCCATCGCCGCATGGGCTCCAATCCGCACGCCAACGGTGGCGAATTGCTGGTCCCATTATCGATGCCCCACTTCCACGATTACGCCGTAACGGTGCCTAAGCCGGGCAGTGTCGAGGCCGAATCGACGAGGGTCCTCGGAAAATTCCTGCGCGACGTTATGAAACTTAATCTCGACAAGAAGAATTTTCGGCTCTTCGGCCCTGACGAGACGGCGTCGAACCGGCTGGACGCCGTTTACCAAGCCTCCGGCAAGGAATGGATGGCTGAGGTCGAAGATGTCGACATCAATCTCAGCGTCAATGGCCGCGTCATGGAGGTGCTGAGCGAACATCTGTGCGAAGGCTGGCTTGAAGGGTATCTCCTCACCGGACGCCATGGCTTTTTCTCGTGCTACGAAGCCTTCATCCACGTCATCGATTCGATGTTCAATCAGCATGCAAAATGGCTCAAGGTCAGCAAGAAGATCCCCTGGCGCAAGCCGATCGCATCACTGAACTATCTGCTCACGTCGCATGTCTGGCGTCAGGATCACAACGGATTCTCCCACCAAGATCCGGGCTTCATCGATCACGTGGCAAACAAAAAGGCTGATGTCGTACGCGTATATCTGCCACCCGACGCAAACTGCCTGCTGTCGGTAGCGGATCATTGTTTACGCAGCCACAACTACGTCAATTTGATCATTGCCGGCAAACAACCGGAGTGGCAGTGGCTCGACATTGATTCAGCGGTTCGCCACTGCACCGCCGGTGCTGGTATCTGGCAGTGGGCCAGCAACGATGCCGGCGATCCGGATGTCGTCATGGCCTGCGCCGGCGATGTGCCGACGTTAGAGACGCTCGCTGCGGTGACACTCTTGCGCGCCCATGCCCCCACCATCCGCATCCGTGTTGTCAATGTGGTGGATTTGATGGTGTTGCAGCCTCAATCCGAGCATCCCCACGGTCTGGAAGATCAGGATTTCGACGAGTTGTTCACGACTGACAAGCCGGTGATCTTCGCCTTCCATGGCTACCCCGCTATGGTCCACAAGCTGACCTACCGGCGGCACAATCACGACAATATTCATGTGCGCGGCTACAAGGAAGAGGGCACGACCACGACGCCTTTCGATATGGTCGTGCTCAACAATCTCGATCGCTATCAACTCGCGCTGGATGCTATCCAACGAATTCCACGCTTCAGCGATCAAGTAGAGAAAGCGACCGCGCGCTACTGGGCGGCCATGGAACGCCACAAGCTCTATATCTGCGAGCACGGCGACGACATGCCTGAAGTCAGCGACTGGCGTTGGACCGGGTGAGAGCGATGTTTCCGCCGGACAGCGAATGACGGACGACGAGCCTGAGTTAAATGTACTTGCGCTGAACAGCGGCTCTTCTTCGCTCAAATTCGGATTGTACGGCGCGGGGTCTTCACGGATCAAAATGCTGCTTTCTGGCGAGGCCGAGTCGATCGGCGATAAAAGCGGCAAATACCATGCCGAAGACTCTGCGCGGAAACGCGTTGCTCACCTCGACGGACCCCATTCCGAGTCAACAGGAAGCAATCATCCGCATCGGAAATCTTCTCATCGATGCAAAAATGCCTGCGCCGGACGCGATCGGGCATCGCATTGTGCATGGCGGGCCAAAACTCCGGCATCATTGCCTCATCGACGATACGGTTTTAACGCAACTCGAAGCAGCGACCGCCTTCGCACCCCTGCATATTCCATCGGCTCTGGCGGTGATCCGCTTCGCCCAAGAGCATTTTCCGGGGCTTCCACAGGTGGCGTGTTTGGACACTACCTTTCACGCCGAATTGCCGGCGGTCGCGCGGGTGCTTCCCATTGCAAAGGAACTGCAATCGGAAGGAATCCAGCGGTACGGGTTTCACGGTCTTTCGTGCGAATCGATTGTGCACCAACTTGCAAATGAACTGCCAAACCGCATCGTGATCGCCCATCTCGGCAATGGCGCAAGTGTGACCGCGGTTAAAGACGGTAGGTCAATCGATACCAGTATGGGATTGACTCCAACTGGTGGGGTGATCATGGGCACCCGCAGCGGTGATCTCGATCCAGGCGTTCTGGTCTATTTGATGCGTGAGAAGAACTTTGATGCCGCCATGCTTGAACAGCTGGTCGATCATCTTTCCGGCCTCCGGGGAGTTTCGGGCGTTGGTAGCGACATGAGGCGGTTGCAAGAAGTCGCGGCGTCGAACGCCGATGCACGGCTTGCCATTCAGATGTTCTGTTATTCCGTGCGCAAGCAGGTAGCCGCGATGATCGCAGCGCTCGGTGGGCTCGATCTGCTCGTGTTCACTGGCGGCATTGGCGAAAATGATTTCGAGGTGCGATCGGCAATCTGTGGCGGCTTATCTTGGTTTGGCGTCAACCTCGATCCGGCGCGGAATCGTGCCGGAGAAAGCCGGGTAAGTGACCCGACATCGAGCTGCGCGGTGTACGTTCTCCCCTCGCAGGAAGATGAGCAGATCGCACGCCATACCTGGGCACTTTCCCACGGAGTCCTTGCGGATGGCAGCGACTAAAGGCAGCAGGGCAGCCGGGATCTAATGGGCTGCCAAGGGCGAAGAAGCACGAATACGCTATCGGCCGCCGAGCGCAGAGTTCACCCGTTGATGGCCCTCGATCTATCTGGCTTCCCGGTGGTGATCCGGAGCATCTGGTTATGGCGGAGCTCGTGCGGTGCACGGGATCGACCTTCGTGGGCCATTTTTTTAATTTACGTCGTCTGCTTCCGCTACGCGAAGTCCTTTGAACCGATCCTCATCTTCATCCTTTCGACGGGGCCGGCTGCATAAGTAAAATTTCATCACCTGCAGAATCGCGTTTGATGGTATCGAAAATCAGATACGCGAGCAGTTTCACGCGATCATTCAGTAGGAACCAAACCAGGGCATAGCCCCAAACGAAGAGTGCCCAACCCCAGCCGAGGGGGGTCATGAACACCCCATACACCGCAATCAGAGTCGCCAGCGTTTGCGTGCCGAGCACCGCGCCCCATAGAATCCGGGCGGGGCGTATAGACCAGAACGGGCCGCGCGTGCGTGTCAGGAAGATCGTCAGATGTCCGGCAACAGACAGCTTCAGGTACATCAGCGTCTGGATGTGAGCGCGGTCGAGGTGGAATACTCGCTCGCCAAGATAAAAAAGGCCAAACGCGGAGATGACCCCGATGATGCCCAGGACCGTGGCGATTCCCAGCACCACAGGCATGTTCCAGGCTTCGGGCTGATCCTTGTAGTGAACATTGTCATAAGCAATGGACAGGATGGCGCCATCGTTGAGCAACGCCAGCATCACAATCATCACCGCTGTCAGCGGATAAAAGTTGAAGACCAGAATCGCCAGCGTCATGAACAACAGTACGCGCAGCGTCTCGGCGATGCGGTAGATCGCGTAGCTGTTCATCCGCTGGAAGATTCGGCGGCTCTCCTTGATCCCGTCGATGATCACCGACAGGCCGGGCGTCATCAGCACGATGGCCGCCGCGGCGCGCGCGGCGTCGGTGGCGCTCGAAACGGCGATGCCGCAGTCGGCCTTCTTCAGCGCGGGCGCGTCATTTACCCCGTCGCCCGTCATGCCGACGATGTGGCCGCGCTTTTGCAGCACGTCCACAATATGAAACTTGTGTTCGGGGAACACTTGGGCGAAGCCGTCCGCTTTCTCGATGGACGTAGCCAACTGCGCCGTCTCTTGATGCTTCGAATTGCCGAACCCGCTGGCATCGAGAATATTTGTGCCCATCCCTAATTTTTTGGCGGTTTCTTGGGCGATGGCCAGTGCATCGCCCGTCACCATCTTGACCTTGACGCCCATCTGTCGCGCGGTCGCGATGGTTGCCTTGGCATCCTCCCTTGGCGGATCAAACAGGGGCAGTACACCAAGAAACTGCCACTGGCCGTCTCCGTCGGCCCGAGCAACGCCCAATGAACGAAAGCCGCGCGCCGCGAATTCGTTGACCGCCTTGTCGACGTCGGACTTCACCTGCGCGGCATTGGCCGACAACGCCAAGATTACCTGCGGCGCGCCCTTTGTGACCTTGAATGCCCTTCCGTCCGTGCGCGCGACGGTGGCCTCGGTACGTTTATGGACCGGATCGAATGGCTGGAAATGAGTTACTTTATAGTCTTTCATGGCCTGATCGTTTTTCAGGCCGGCCAGAACGGCCAGATCGATGGCGTCGTTATTGTCGGCGCGCGACGCCAGCGCGGCATTGAGGATCACCTGCGTGGCGGGGATCTCGTTTACGCCGAACGGATCGCCTAAAGTCAGCTTGTTCTGGGTCAGGGTACCGGTTTTGTCTGCGCACAACACATCGACGCCCGCCAGTTCTTCGATTGCCACCAACCGGGTCACAATCGCCTTTTTCTTAGCCAGCAGCCGCGCGCCGACCGCCATGGTCACCGACAATACGGTGGGCATCGCCACGGGAATCGCGGCCACAGTTAATACCAAGGCGAACTGCAATGTGGTGAGGATCGGGTCGCCGCGGAAGAGCGCGAAGGCAATAATCGTCGTCACCAAAGCCACGGCAAGGATGATCAGGTAATTGCCGATCTTGAGAACCGCGCGTTGAAAGTGGCTGACGGTTTGCGTTCCCTGCACCAGTTCGGCCGTCTGACCGAAATAAGTATTGGCACCCGTGGCATAGACCAGCGCGCCGATTTCGCCCTGACGAACGATCGAACTGGAAAAGACTGCCCCGCCGGATTTATGCGTAACGGGCAACGACTCTCCCGTCAGCGCAGACTGATCCACTTCGATCGGGTCGCCTTCCAGCAAGCGCGCGTCCGCCGGTACAATATCGCCCATACGGACACGGATGACGTCGCCCGGCACCACCTCGCGCGCGGCCGGGGTGCCCCACTTCCCATCGCGTTTCACCCTGGCCTTGATCGCCAGCGTGGCCTTCAGGGCAGCAATGGCATTGCCAGCCTGGTGTTCTTCCCAAAAGCCGACGACAGCGTTGGCCAGAAGCAGTAGGAGGATGATGCCGAAGTCTGGCCAATGCCGGGCCACGGCCGACAGGATCACCGCCGCTTCGATCATCCACGGGATGGGACCCCAAAAATAGCTAAGGAATTTCAGGAATTCATTGGTCTTCTTTCCTTCGATCTCGTTGGGCCCATATTGGGTCAGACGTTTCTGCGCTTCGGCTTGACTGAGGCCATTCACCGACGACCCCAATCTTTTCTCCACATCCGCCAGAGGCAGGGTTTTCAAATCGCCTTTCGCATCGGATTTCGATCTCGGCCCCGATTCGAAAGCCTTGGGCTGAACGGAATTGGACTCCATAATGTTATGCCTTCTGTCTTCGAGAGCGGGATACTTTGTCTTGCCGCGTTCTAGGAGGACGAAAAGCCGGGCGAAGACAGTTGCGGCGGCAAAGCGTGCCGGCCACGATCCATGGCGGTAACGGCATCATTGCAATTCCGCCCACGGCTTACTTCGAGGCGATCAGGAGATCGGCGACTACACTTCCCAACCGGCTGGCGAAATGTCCACCGGCCTCAAATCGAACAGTGCCCCGGACATCGCAGGATCATGAATCCGATTGAGAGCAGTTTCGCCCGGTCATTCAACAAAACCCAAGCCCGAGCATAATCCGCAAAACAGTCGAGGAATTTCGGGAGTTTATTCATCTCCTTTTCCTGGATCAGCCGCTTGTGCACTTCGGCTTGAGTGAGGCCTGAAGAATAGCGACACTGCACAAGATGGAATGGTCAAAATTGAACAAACTCTGCCCCGCTCAAATGGACACAATTGGCGAGTCTAGATCCGGTGTCACGCCGAATACTAGACGAGCTCCGGTTGCCTCACGTCGCCCCCAAGCTTTAGGCAGCCGGAGCTCTTTTATATTTTGAACTGAGCCGACGGACTCGCTGTAATCAGTGTTATCTGCACCTAGCGGAACTTTGCAATCACTCTCGGGCGGCCAGCGGACGCGCCGGCCAGCGCCTGCCGCGGCAGCTTTCCGAGGTAAAACAGCCGCGCCTCCCGGTGATCATCGCGGCAGCTTATGACCCTAAAGCGGACAGTAGGCCTGCCTTACAGAGCGGTCGCACAGGAGGGTCCAACACGCGGATCTCGCCCTCGAGCGTAGGGAGCTAAGCGAGAACCCGAAATTCGAGCAGCATCCCGACACACCGGTAAGCTATCTCGGTCCTTCGCCTGCGTCGTGCTTCCTGATCTCAGGCTTGTCGTACAACACCACGTTCAACAGCGAGTTACGAATTTCCAGTTTTCCGTTGTACTCGATATAGCCCAATTTGCGGAATTTGTTCATGAAAAAGCTCACGCGCGATCGGGTCGTGCCAATCATCTCCGCGAGAGTTTCCTGACTAAAATTTCCGACGATCGGTTCAACCGTGGCTTCTTGGCCGAAATTCGCTAGAAGTAGAAGCGCCCGCGCCAGTCGCTTCTCGCTCGAATTGAATAATTGATCGATTAGGTCCTCTTCAATTCGACTATTCCGACTCAACAGATCCGCCATGAACAATTCAGAAAATTCCGGTTCATCATGCAAGGTAGCAATCATTGCTGCTTTTGGAATGCGTGTAATCAGGGAGGGATCGATCGCCGTAGCCGTTGTCACCCGCCGCGGATGGCCATTCATACAGCCTTCGCCAAAAAAGTGATCCGGTCCGAGGATCCCGATAACTGCTTCCTTGCCCCGCTCAGAAACGACGGTGAGTTGTATCTTGCCACTCTGGATGAAAAAAACTGCGTCTGCCTCGTTACCCTGTGAAAAAACGACTTGGTTCTTGTGATATTTGGTTATTGTTTTCCCATCGCCCACTTTGGCGAGAAATGTTTTCGGAGCAAATGCGGCTTTCCTGCTCTTCTTCACCCAAAAGCCCCTTTCCCAAAACAAGCCAGGATCAAGTCAGGCAATCGGTATAGCGCTTCCGACGACCAAAATAAACATCCGGCTCCGCCACGCTGAGGCGAGCGGCTGCGCGGCTGCAATATCTTCAATTACTTGGAAAAGCCGTCACAAACCGCAAAGGCATTAATCACGCTGATGTGACCGTATGCCTCAGACGTACTAAACCCGAAATGAGGGTCCTAACCCGCGATGGATCGCGTGATTGATCCGGATCAAGCGGCCGGGAGCCCGACATCGACAAAATCTAGGTCGAGCGAATTGACGTCTTGGCAGCTGCAATGAGCTTGGCGGCTGCAATGAGGAGGCTATTGGGATACTGCGGAAACAGGGATGACGGGCAATCGGTTGCCAACGTCGCCCCCAATTGCCTTCCCAACGCCGTCTCCTCCGTCGCGTGCGCGGTGACATGCTGTCAATCGGCATTGGATTGGGACCCCAGATCGGCATCCAAAAGGGACCCCCTTGTTTTGCGTCTTTGAGCGATAGCGCTCGCGCCGTCGGAGCTGGCCGGGGTTGCGGAGACGGCGCGAGCGCGGGTTGTCGTGTGATCGTCGGCTCGGCTCTTGAAGCGCCAACTGTCATTGCCGGTCTCGACGATATCGCAGTGATGGGTCAGTCGATCGAGCAGCGCGGTCGTCATCTTGGCGTCGCCGAACACACTCGGCCATTCACCGAAGGCGAGATTGGTGGTGACGATGATTGAGGTGCGCTCGTAGAGCCGGCTGACGAGGTGGAACAGGAGCTGACCGCCGGACTGGGCGAACGGCAGATAGCCGAGTTCGTCGAGGACGATGAAGTCCATGCGGGTCAGGTGATCGGCGAGCCGACCTTGCCGTCCGTTACGGGTCTCGGTCTCGAGCCGATTGACGA
Organism: uncultured Alphaproteobacteria bacterium; assembly: GCA_963743395.1. Taxonomy (GTDB): domain Bacteria; phylum Pseudomonadota; class Alphaproteobacteria; order Rhizobiales; family Xanthobacteraceae; genus BOG-931. Next base: position 25,047 of record CAVUPV010000003.1, on the reverse strand, counting down.
GATCGACCACGTTGTAAAACCGGCCGCGGGAGCCGGAGCGGATGCAGCTTCTGGCAATGGCGATGGCAAGATGCGTCTTGCCGGTGCCAGTCCCGCCGACCAGCACGGCATTGCGTTGCTGGGCGATGAAGCCGCCGCCAGCGAGATCGTTGACGAGCGTCTCGTTGATCGGCGTACCCTCGAACTGGAAGTCGTCGAGGTCCTTTGCGAGCGGCAGCTTGGCGATGGTGAGCTGGTACTTGATCGAGCGCGCCTGCTTCTCGCTGATCTCAGCGTTGAGCAGATCGCCGACGATGCGCTGGGGTTCATGCTGGCGTTTGACGGCCGTGGCCATGATCTCGTCGAAGGCAGCCTTCATGCCGTAGAGCTTGAGCTCGCCCATGAGGTCGAAGAGTTGAGTTCGTTCCATCAGATGGTTCTCCTGAGGTTGTCGTAACGGGCACAATCGGCGACGGGCGCATGGCGCAGCGTCAGCGCGGCCGGCGTGAGGATGGTGGCCGGCGGGCCGGGATCGCGCTGGCGGGCGAGGATGTTGAGAACGACATCGGCGGAATGAACGCCGTGGGCGATCGCTTCGGCACAAGCCGTCTCGACCGCCGGCAGTCCGTCGGTGAGCACCGCGGTGAGGATGTCGACCATCTGCCGATTGCCATCGTCGACGCTGGCGAGCTTGCGCCGGACGCGCTCCATGGCGGCCGGCAGCACCCAGTCCTTGAAGGGCGCGCCGTTGCGCAAGGCGCCGGGCTTGCGGGCGAGCACCGGCACGTAATGCCAGGGGTCGTAGACCGTGTCGCCGCGGCCGAACGATCGGGGATGTTCGGCGACGATCCGCCCGTCCTGGCGGATCACGATGCGGTCCGCATAGGCATGGACTTCGACCGGACGGCCGACCGCACTGGCGGCCACCGAGTATTTGTTGTTGTCGAAGCGCACCAGGCAGGTCTTCGAGACCGACGCCGGCACTGCATGGAAGCCGTCGAACCGGCCAGCATAGGGAACGAGCTTCGGCCGTTCCGCCTCGAACACTTCCCAGATCGTCTGTTCGGTCAGTTCTGGATGACGGTGCGCCTTGGCGTAGACGATGCATTGGTCGGTCAGCCAGGCATTCAACTCGTCGTAGCTTTTGAACCGAAGCCGCGGCGTGAAGAAGCGCTGACGCACCAGCCCGACCTGGTTCTCGACCTGACCCTTCTCCCAGCCAGATGCCGGCGTGCAGGCGACCGGATCGACCAGATAGTGGCTGCACATCTGCAGGAAGCGGCGATTGTAGAGACGATCTTTACCGACAAAGATCGTCTCCACCGCCGTCTTCATGTTGTCGTAGATGCCGCGCTGGCAGGCGCCCTTGAACAGAGCGAACGCCCGGTCGTGGGCGTCGAACACCATCTCCTGCGTCTCGCGCGGATAGGCCCGCACGAACAGCATCCGGCTGTGACAGAGCCGAACATGGGCGACCTTCACGATCACCGTCACGCCGCTCAGCAGGACGACCTCGTGGCTCCAGTCGAACTGGTAGGCTTCTCCCGGCGCGAAGCTCAGCGGGACGTAGGCCGCGGCCGTCGATGCACCACGCTCCTTGCTCCACTGCCGCGCGTAGCGCCGAACGGCATCGTATCCGCCGTCGTAGCCGCGCCCGCGCAGTTCCTCGAACAGTCGGATCAACGTCAGACGTTCACGCGCCGCCTTCCCTTCGTTCGACACCAGCAATTGATCGAGCTTGTCCCGCCATGGCCCAATCTTCGGAAGCGGTTGAGCCTCTCGCTCGTAGCGGAACTCGGTCGCCTCCGACCGGATCACCTTCCGCACGACCTTCCGAGATACACCCAGCTCACGGCAGATCGCTTTGATCGACTTGCCCTGTACGAAAAATGCGCGACGGATCTTCGCAATCGTCTCCACAATCAGCATCCCAACCTCGGCTTCCATAATCATGGAAGCCAGTGTGGACCCTCAGCCCCGGGGTCCCGATTGGATGCCGATCACCCCGAAAACGGGGTCCTTATTCCACGCCTGTTCACAGACCCAGAGCGGAAGTCGCCTTTCTTTTTGCGGCTACTCGAACGCAAATATGCGCTTCCAGTCGTTTTTCATGCTGATTACAGTCCAGCCGTCTCTTCTTCGCCTCGTCATAGAGCGCCTGGGTGAATGTACCGACCTTCGTGTCCGGCAAGTCCTTGCGCCGGACCGTAAGCATATTCGCGCTGCGCGTCGTCGTGCAGCACCAGCATCATCAGCCGCGCACCGTCGCCGGCTCCGGTGTATTCGAGCATCTGCCGGTCCCCGGTCGAGTTGCCGAACGCTGCATGTGGACGACGGCCAATCTGTAGGTGAATGCCTTCCGGCTTGCCTGCGTTGTCATTGTTAAGCAGGAGTTTTGGATCTTTGGTCAGGATCGGCTTGCCATCTTTGTCGTAGCCGTATGTCGTGTCGCCAGCGCTGCCGACCACCTGCTCGGGCGGGATGCCGTAGACGCGCTCAGAGTACTGGCGCACAAAGTCTTGGCCGCCGCCGGTTACGATGTAGGTCTTGTAGCCGTTTGCGCGAAAATAACTCAGCACGTCCTGCATGGGCTGGTACGTTAGGTCGGTGTACGGCCGTTTCCATCGCGGGTCCTTGGCGACGCTGAGCCACTTCTTCACTTCGGCATCAAACTCATCCACCGTCATGCCACTGAGCGTGGCCATAGCAATTTCTTCCAAGCCCCGGAGCGGCAGCTTCGCAATTGCCTCGCGGTCACCGGACAGCACGGTCTTGAATGGCTCAACCTTGGCAAGTGCCGGCTTCGCCTTGACCACCGCCGGCACCCGGTCGAAGCAATAAATAAGCTGGCTGTAGACCGGATGTTCAACCCAAAGAGTTCCGTCCTGATCGAAAGTTGCAATGCGTTCGTCAGGTGGCACTAACTTCGGGCTTGCCGGGTCAGTGGTAGCGCGCACGAAGTCGAGGATCGCCTGTTTCGCCGGTCCTTCATTCCACGAGGCTAGCGGGTCCGCCGGCAGCGGCCCTTGCGGTGCAGACCCCGCTGGCAATTGCGCCTGCGCAGCCGTAAGGCCCAATCCGGCTAAAGCCGGCAGCGTCGCCAGTGTCGAGAGCAGCGCCCGCCGGTTTACTCCCGAAGAAGAAAGGCTCCGTGACATGGTCAACTCCGCATCGATGGTGGGTTGCAGTTGTGCCTAGTAGAATGCCCCAGAAATTGCTCTCGCGATATGCGTATTCGGCAATGCGTAGAGGGGACAGCGGTCCGACTGGGATGTCAGGCGGATCATTCTAGGATTGCCGAGGAGCCGACAGGGCAAGCGCTGATGAATGGAGTAACCAAGGACGTAGCATTGCCGGGTCGGGCCCCAGCATGATCCAACGAAAACGAGCAACACGGTGATCGCTACAGTGATAGCGGGTAAGCCAGCGTCGATTGCGTCCTGCCACCGGTCTTCCAGATAAACCGTCGCATGAGCACAGGTCGTTATCGCGCTGAGCGAATAAAGAATCGCCGACCGGTCGTCGGGCAATGCGCCGAGATGCGGCCCAGGTAGCTCCCTCATCCGTGAAGAAGCACCGCGAGCGGTGAAGCTGAACCCATCGATACGATGAACATCAAGACGACGCGGCGGCGGACTACTGCGCCACCCGTTGCATCTACAAAGCCTTTGAAAATAAGCATCACTCCAATGACGTGTACGATCACGGTCGTCACGATCAACGGCAGGCTCCCACCCAATCCATGCCCCAAGGCCACCACAGATGCATACATTTGTTCTGACTCATGGGCATGCCCGCGGCAAACGCACGCGCTCTCACTGTCGGACTTCCGAGAATCTCGAGCGTCCGAAGCTATTTTGTGATCATTGGCCGTGGCAGCGCCGCGGGAACAGGTGCGGCCGGCGAGATTACCAGTGTGGCCCAGGCGTTCCAGCCGGAAGGCCGGGCAGCCGCGTCGAACTCTCCATAACCCTTGAAATTGAGATAGCCTTGCATGCCACCGACCGGGAAGATGAATCCGACCTGCGGACCGATGCCAGCCACGCGGGACTCGAAGCAGCCGACACGGTCGCCCGAGCCGCTATCGCAGGACAGCTGATCGTAGACATAGCCGACCAGGCCAACCTGCACCTGCTTGGTCAAGAACTGCGATGCGCCCCAATCAAAGTGCATGTCGACGCCATTCTGATATTGCGTCGACTGATTCATCAGATTGTAGGTGAAGCCGAGCACACCCGAGATTTCATGGCCCGGTTTGCGGATTGAAATAGGTGTAGCCGCCCCCGGCATCGATCGCACCGTGCCCGATGCCGATATTCGCCAGGCTGGAGGAGTTGTAGTCGCCGACCGGCACATCGCCGGTAATGTACGTCATGAAGTTGTTGACGCCTTGGTTCCAACGGACTGCAAACGTCGGATAAAGATCGCCAAAGCCCGTCGTCGAGTTGCTAATGTTCGCAGAGAGCGGGCCGAATGGGATGGGGCCGACCGTACCGGCTACCGTACCTGCTAGGGACGTGCTGGTGTTGCCATATATTGTCATCATGCTCAGTGCCGCCTGGCCGCCCAGAAACGGCGTCGCGAACACGTAGCTCGGCATAAATACCCCGAGATCCCCGGTGGCGTTCAGGTTGGCGTTCGCACGCGCCGATGCGGTTAAAGGGATGCCATGGATCTGGAATTCGCGTGAAAGGGACACGTCGCCGCTCGCCGACACCGTCGTATGATAATAGAGCGATGTTGCCGCCCAGCCCGGTTGCTGGGGCGCGGCCGCGAGGCTTCCGAATAGACCAGGAAGCCAAAAACTCACGCCACCTTCGTCAGCGTGTGAAATCGCGGGAACCGAGAAGATGGCCACGAGGGTGAGCGCGCCGCACAGCAAACCCAATCGAACATTGCGCAGACGAAGCGTAAACCACGCGATACCCGATCCGCAAAGTGCCGCAGTTGGTTTCATTTTCGCCCCCGGCCCATCGGCGATGCGTGAACTGTGCAATGCGCCTCAACTATCGACGCCAGCCATTTTAGGCGGGCCAATCGGAGACACGAGTCAATTTTCGTCAAAACCATCGAATGTAAATTTTCGTTGCCGAAATGACGCTAAATCGAAATTTCAAAGCCGGAATGGCCGTTCGTCGGATTGCTGCCGGCGTACCTCGATACCGCCAGGTCTGTAATTCGTCTCGCCATTGTCGCGGGGCGTGCCTAGACTGATGATGCTCTGGTTGCGTCCTTACCGGCGAATTCAGTACCGGGCGCACCGCTTCTGAACGGGACAGGAGATCGTATTGGTGCTCGACGATCTTCACGCCAATGGGGGATCGCAAGGCCTGGAAAGCGGCCGTCGATCTAATGCGGACATGGTTCGCATTCCTGGTGGCACGTTCCGCATGGGTTCGGATCGCCATTATCCCGAAGAAGCGCCTTCGCATCGCGTGAGCGTCGATAGTTTTTGGATCGACCGCACGCCGGTCACTAATCGGCAGTTCAAAGAATTCGTCAAAGCGACAAGCCACGTTACATTCGCCGAACGCGTACCCGATCCGAAGGACTATCCAGGCGCGTTGCCGGATATGCTGTTTGCCGGCTCGCTCGTTTTCGCGCCGCCGCCGCGCATCGCAAATTTGCAGGACTGGAGTCAATGGTGGATCTTGCTCAAAGGCGCGAACTGGCGTCGCCCTTACGGCCCGAAAAGCAGCATCAATAATCTCGATCATCATCCTGTCGTTCACGTCAACTTTGACGATGCGCTCGCTTATGCGAAATGGGCCGGCAAGGATCTGCCGACCGAAGCCGAATGGGAATATGCCGCGCGCGGCGGTGTCGACGGTGCTGAATTCGCGTGGGGCGACGAATTCACGCCGGGCGGAAAGCACATGGCCAATACCTGGCAGGGCGAATTTCCACGACAGAATCTTTGCGAAGACGGCTTCAACCGCACCTCGCCGGTCACGGCGTTTCCGCCCAACGGCCATGGCGTGCACGACATGATCGGCAATGTGTGGGAGTGGACCACCGACTGGTACACACTCAAGCACGAGGCCGACGCCGCAAAGACGTGCTGCATTCCAGAAAATCCGCGCGGCGGCCGTGAGGAGGCGAGCTACGATCCGGGCCTTCCCGACATTAAGATTCCACGCAAAGTGATCAAAGGCGGCTCGCACCTGTGCGCGCCGAATTATTGCCGCCGTTACCGCCCGGCGGCACGGCATGCCGAACCCGTCGATACCTCGACCAGCCATGTGGGTTTCAGATGTGTAGCGAGGAAATCTAAGTGACGTCGATGAAATTTAAGAGGGTCTGACGAAGCGGAACGCAACGTAATTTAACCTAACGGGAGGAACCCCATGGGTGACAACGACAATAACGGCAAGACGGCGAAACCTTCACCGCAACAGACAACGCAACGAGTGAACCGGCGCGATATGCTTCTTGCCGGCACGACGCTCGCCGCGGCATCGGCAATGGGAACGGCCGCAAGCGTGCAAAAGGCCGTCGCCCAAGTCCAACAACAAGCGGCGGCATCCGGCAAACAGCCGAATATTCTCGTTATCATGGGCGACGATGTGGGCTGGTTCAATATCGGCGCCTATCACCAGGGCATCATGTCCGGCAAGACGCCGAACCTCGACAAGCTCGCCGCCGGCGGCATGCGCTTTACCGACTATTATGCTGAAGCGAGTTGCACGGCCGGCCGCGCGAACTTCATTACCGGACAAATCCCGCTACGCACCGGCCTCACCACGGTCGGGCAGGCCGGCGCCGACGTCGGTATGCCGGAGCAGTCGGTGACGACTGCTCTTCTGCTGAAGTCGATGGGTTACGCGACCGGGCAGTTCGGCAAGAACCATCTCGGCGACATGAACAAGTATCTCCCGACGGTGCACGGCTTCGACGAATTCTTCGGATACCTCTATCACCTCGATGCGATGTCCGATCCATATTGGTTCGACTATCCGCAGGAATGGATCGAAAAATACGGACCGCGCAATCTCGTACATTCCTACGCGACCGATGTTGACGATCCGACGGTACAGCCGCGCTGGGGCAAGGTCGGCAAACAACGCATCGTCGATGAAGGCCCGCTGGCGCCGTTCCACGACATGAGCGGGGATCATCAGATGTGGCAGCAGGGCCGCGCCGCCAAGTACGACATGGAGACCTTCGACGAAGTTCTGGTCGAGCAGACCAAGGGCTTCATGGACCGCTCCAAACAGGCCGGCAAGCCGTTCTTCATCTGGCACAACACGACGCGCATGCACGTCTTCACCTATCTGTCGAAGAAGTATCAGGCGAAGATGAACTTCCAAAGCAATTACGGCCTCGAAGAATCCGGTATGGCGCAGATGGACGACGACATCGGCGATTTGCTCAAGCATCTCGACGATACCGGTATTGCGGACAACACTATTGTCATCTTCACCACCGACAACGGCGCCGAAGTGTTCACTTGGCCGGACGGTGGCATGACGCCGTTTCGCGCCACCAAAGGCACGGTGTACGAAGGCGGCTTCCGGGTGCCGTGCATCGCCCGGTGGCCGGGCAAAATCAAACCGGGTTCGGTGGAGAACGGCATCTTCTCCGGTCTGGACTGGCTGCCAACACTTGTGGCGGCGGCCGGCAATCCGAACATCGTCCAGCAGCTTCTGCAAAGCGTGCAGATCAACGGCCAGACCTACAAAAACCACCTCGACGGCTACAACCAGATGGATCTGATAATTGGCAAGGGACCGTCGGCGCGGCACGAGGTTTTCTACTTCGGCGAATCCCAACTCGGTGCCATCCGTATCGATGACTTCAAGTTTCAGTTCTACCAGCAGCCGTTCGGCTGGCCAGGCGAGAAAGTCACGACCGACATGCCGACGATCGTCAACATCCGCCAGGATCCGTTCGAAAGGACGCCATCGATTCGTGGTGAGACGACCAATGACATGGGTGGCGGCTACATGAACGAATTCATGGCGCGCGAATTCTGGCGCTTCGTGCAGGTGCAGCAGACCGTTGGAGCGGCGGCACAATCGTTCATCGACTTCCCACCGATGCAACAAGCCGCATCCTTCAATCTCGCCCAGGTCAAAGAGAAGGTCGAGCAGATGATGAAGATGCACGAAGGGCAATAAGCCAACAGCAGACGGCGGGCGGGGGCGCGTGATAAAGCGCGCCCGCCCTATTCAATGGGCTGAATTGGGGGGGAACGTAATGCACAATCTGCGAATGATAACAGGGAGCGCCGCAGCACTTTGCGCGTCACTGTCGGTGGCTTACGCCGCCTCCTGCTCGGATGACATCGATCGCATGCAGGCGCGCATCGATGCCAGGGTCGAGGCCATTGCCGCAGCCGGGCCGTTTGTGCCGGCGGGCGTCAGCGCGGGCATGGGCGATCAGCCGACTCCGTTCGGAATGGCGACCGTCGAAGAAAAAATGGGCGAAGTATCGCGCAATAAGGTCGACGCAGTGCGCGATACCATGGCGCGGGCGCGCGCCGCTAACGTTGCCGGAAACTATAAGGCCTGCGAACGAGCGCTCGCCGATGTGCGCCGCATCATCGCGCATTAAAACGTTGACCTCATCGCCATGGTGCAGGTGCTATTTCCATCCATTCGAAAAGAGGGGCTGACGGCTATGATCCGCCACCGGTTACTGCTTGCGATAATCGCTTTCCTGACGGCGCTTTCGCTGCCCGCCGCCGCTCAAGGCCCGAATTGGACCCAGGTGGGTTCGCTGATGTGCACGGTCAATCCGAGCGTCGGTTTTATCATCGTCGGCCATCAGCCGATGCAGTGCACCTATACCCCGACATTGGCACCGGCACCGCCGCAATATTACGATGGTGCCATCAACACGATGGGACTCGACCTCGGTGTCAGCGCCGGCGGCGTATTGGGCTGGGGAGTGTTCGCGCCGACGTCCGGCATAGCTCCGGGCGCGCTTGCTGGCGAATATGTTGGCGCCACCGGCGATCTCGGCCTCGGCATTGGCGCTGGCGCTAATGTGCTAGTGGGCGGTTCGACCCGCACCTTCGCGCTGCAACCGCTATCGCTTCAAGGCTCGATCGCGGTCAACGTGGTGCTGGGTGTGTCGTCGCTTAAGCTGCGTCCGGCGACTTGGCGATGATCGGCGTCGTCGCCCAGCGCCGAAGCCGCGGGGGTTGTCGTGCCGGCCAACAAGATATCGCGGCGGCTCAAGGCGCTTGTGTTCTCGCTTTCATCCTAACTTTTTCTTACTTACTGACGCTGTCGCCGCTACACGCGCAGGGCGGCTTCTCGACGCTGCCCTATTGCGCACAATATTCCGACGGCACCTCGCTCGATTGTAGTTTCTCAACTTTGTCGCAGTGCTACGCATCGGTCACCGGCGTCGGCGGCGTCTGTATCGACAATCCGACTGCTGCCGCGACTGCATCGGCCGACAATCCGCGCCGCCCGTTCGGGTCGCCCTATGCTTTCGCGCCGTCGCCGGTGCCGCCACCGCCGATGCAGCCATTGGCCCAACAGTCGCAAGGTCCCCTTCAATTGCCAGGCCCGCCCGCTCAACAGGCGCAGGCTTCGCGTTCCGCAAGCGAAGCGCTGCAACCGCAGGCGTCCTGCGACCCGCTTTACAACGGCACGTACTGTGCGTCGGCGTCGAGCAACTCGTTTCCCATTAGCAGCCTCTCCAGCGATCTCGCAGGCGCTGCACCGCCGCCGGCGACGTTGGGCGCAGCGACGTTCAGCGGCGATACCGATTGTGTTGGCATATTTCGATCATTGTCGTGCGGGGGATTATGATGAAGACTTATCGCAATATCGCTGCCACCGGCATAGTACTGTTCGGGCTCGGCGGGACTTGGGCTTCGGCGCAAAACGCCAATACCCGCAACGTCGATCAATACAGCTGTAAAGACATAATGCGCGAGCACGGCGACAACCGCGACGTCACGATTGCGTTCCTGCATGGGTTTTTGTTGGGCAAGTCGGGAAGTTCAAACTTCGATACCGACGTTCTGCACAAGCAGACCGGAGCTTTCATCGAATATTGTCTCGATCATCCCGGCGAAAAGGCCATGGACGCGATGGCCAAGATAAAGGGCTAGGAGGGTCGACGCGGCCGAGCCGCGCACGTTGGGGCGACGTAGGTCACAGACCTCGAGATTTAGGCGTGATATCGTTCGACTTCGTCGGGGGCGTGATCCAGAAATGAGACCGTCGCTTCAATCGGTCAGGAGCAGTGCTGGTACATCGCCGTGGCGAGCGGTGTGCTGGCGCTACGTGATTATGACGGCAATTGCCGCACTGCTCACAACCCCATCTTGGGCGCTGGACCAAGTCTCGCTTCAGCTAAAGTGGAAGCACCAATTTCAATTTGCCGGCTATTACGCGGCCCTTGAGCAGGGTTTCTATCGGGATGCGGGCCTCGACGTCGAGATTCGCGAGGGCGGCCCGAATGTCGACGCCGCCAAAGCATTGGCAGTAGGCCAGGCCGATTTTGGGGTGTGCACCTCCGGCGTTCTGCTCGACAGGGCCAACGGCCGGAACCTGGTGGTGCTGGCTGTGATCTTTCAGCACTCCGCCGCCATCCTTTTGGTGCCCCGTCGCGCCGGCATCGCCACAGTGTCCGAGCTAAAGGGGCACCGCCTGATGGATACGCCGGGAAGCGACGACTTGGCGGCGATGCTTAAGCGCGAAGGCGTCGACTATGGCAGCCTGCCGCGCGTGCCCCATAACGGCGATCCGCGAGATCTGCTCAGCGGCAAGGCGGACGCCATGGTGGCGTACAGCACGAACGAGCCCTTCGTCCTCGACCAGCTTGGCGCGCCGTATCAGACATTCTCGCCGCGCGCCTTCGGGATCGACTTCTACGGCGACAGCCTATGTACCTCCGCGCAGCAACTCAAGTTACACCCCGAACGAGTGCGAGCCTTTACGGAGGCCAGTCTGAAAGGCTGGCGATACGCTTTGTCGCATCAGGAGGAAACCGTCGACCTCATTTTGCGCCGCTACTCCCAGCTGAAGAGCCGCGAAGCCTTGCTGTTCGAGGCGATTCAAACGAAAGCGCTGGTCCAGCCGGATTTGATCCAGCTCGGTTATCAAAACGCCCAGCACTGGAAGAATATCGCAGACACTTACCGCGATCTTGGCATGTTGGGCGGTGGAAGCGAGCCCGAATGGCTGATCTTCCGAACCGATTACGGCGCGGTGCCGAGTTGGCTGAAATACACGCTGTTCGGCCTGGTCTTGTTGGTCATCGTTGCGGCGTTGATATGGCTTTGGATTGCGGTCCTTGACCGTCGTCTCAAGGTTGCACTTGGAACACCTAGGCTCAGCGTCGTCATGTCTGTATTGTTTGTCTGTCTCAGCATTCCAATCCTCATCTTTATCCTGTTGTATAACCACCATGCCAACTCCGTTGCCATCGCCTCCACGCTGCATGAGGATGTTGCTAAGAACAGTCAGGCAAGTATTGAGAACGCGGAAAACCTCATCCAGCCGGTCGGGAGTACGCTCCGGCTCCTAGCTACGGCGGCGAGCGCCGATCCTGCTTTCTTTCGAAAAGGAACAAAGCCGAGACTTTCTCTACGAAGCGTTGACCTCTGCGCCTCAGATCGATGCGGCTTATGTGAGTTTTGAAGATGGCTACCATCGCGTCGTCACTCGGGTCGACGATGATCGCAGACGCTCCGATCCAAAAATTCCGGCGGCTGCAAACTGGCACTCAAGTTTCATCGACGATTTCTCAGCAGGCAAAGGCCGCCTTCGCCATCGAACATTCTTCGATACTTGGCCTCATGTCGTCGGCGGATACGATGTCGCCACGACGATGGATATAAGAACGCTGGAAGGCTACCAGGCCGCCAAAGAATCCCGGTCGCTGGTAGTCACGGAACCTTCGATTAATCCGGATACCGGATACCCGGTGATTTTTGTGAGATTTCCGATTATGCGCAACGGCGAATTCATCGGCTGCGCCACGGCTAATATCACGTTGGATATCTTATCGCGCTTTCTCGCAAGTCATCGTACCAGCGCGCATAGCACGACGATCATTGCGGATCCGACCAATGGAGAAATCATTGCCCATTCCGAAATGCAAAAGGGCGTTCGTTCAGTGGGCACCCAAATAGAGGTCGCCAGATTGGACAATGTAGCTGACGACAACGCTCGCGCCGCTTATCGACAGCATAGTCAAACCAACCAAGACAACTTTTCTTTCCGTTCACCGCTGAACGGAGAAGAGGTGAGCGCCTCCTTCACCCGGTTCCCGGATAGTTTCGGGCAACCGTGGGAGGTGATTAACTTGACACCGACCAATGATTTTGTCGGAACTCTCGAGGCATCGAACCGACAGATGCTTTTCATTATCGTCGCCCTCACCACAATAGAGCTGTTTTTGATCTATTTCGTATCAGCGCGGCTTGCGCGACCGATTGCTACAGTCTCGCAAGAACTGAAATCGGTCGAGAGCATGTCCTTCAAAGCGCCTTCGGTACGAAGGTCGAGTATCGGAGAAATCGCACAGCTTCAGTCAGCTGCCGCACTGTTGCGCAACTCGCTGCAATCGTTTTCCTCGTTCGTACCTCTGGATGTGGTAAGACAGCTAATCCAGTCGGGTATTCCGTTGGCCTTGGGGGTCGAACCGCGTTTTCTGACCGTGTTTTTCTCCGATCTCGAGAATTTCTCGACGCATGCGGAGCAGTTGGCTCCGAGCGATCTTCTCGATCAATTGTCTGCCTATTTCGAAGGGGTGTCCGGGGCGATTACGGAAGAGCACGGAACGGTCGATAAGTTCATCGGCGACGGCATCATGGCGTTTTGGGGCGCGCCGATTTTTCGCCCCGACCATATCTTGCGCGGGTGCGCCGGCGCTTTGCGGGCGACGCGGCGCATGGAAAAAGTGAACCTGGCCTGGGTTGCAGAGGGCCGGCCGAACATTCGCATGCGCATTGGATTACACTGCGCGAATGTGCTTGTCGGTAATGTCGGCTCGTCCGAGCGGCTCAGCTATACGGTGATGGGCGACGGCGTCAACGTCGCGGCCCGTCTCGAAGGCATGAACAAGACATTCGGCACTGCAATCTGCATCAGCGACAGTGTATTCGAAGCCGTCCAGGCAGACATCGTGGCAAGACCCTTGCGTCGAGTAAAGGTCAAAGGTCGCATGCACGAATTCATGATCTACGAGTTGCTCGGGATCAGAAATAGTGACGACCCGGAGCTAGAACTTCGCGGAGACGACCAGAAATTATGCGAGATGACGTGCAACGCATCAAGTTACTTCGAACGAGGTGAGTTTGCCGCGGCTGCAGATCGATATCGGGAGATTTTGCAGCTGTATCCACATGACCCTGTCGCGAAAGCGATGCTTCGCGGGCTGTCGCCCGAGCTTGCAGCGGGAGATGTCCGATTAAGGGATCAACGAGTAAGCGCCTCGGAACAGTGATGGCCTTACGTTGCATGTAAGAGATCTTTATTACTTGGGATGTTCGCCCCAAGGCGATGCTTTCGTTGCCTGCGTCGGCGCAGAGTCCTAACCGAACACAGGGGAAATGAGAGGCTCAGTCCGGCACGTTATTATGAAAACTTCCCGAATCCTCACCGTATTGATTATTGCGCTACTGCTCTGCATCTCGGCAGGGGCGATGATGACGATTAGCTCGTTTCGGTTTAATCCAGACGCAAGCGGCGATGCTGAATTTATTGCGCGGGCACAGCAGAAATCCACGTCTGGAATAACAGTGAATGCAAGTGCACTTGGATCGCGCGAAAGTCAGCGAAGCTTCGGAGAAGACCTCGCGAAATATGGCATTCAGCCCGTCTGGCTTTCAATCGAAAACGAAACCGACGAGCCATTCGTTTTTCTCCCAATTGCGATGGACCGCGAATATTATTCGCCCTACGAAGTGTCTTACAGATTTCACGGTGTTTTTTCCTTTGCCGCCAACCATGCGCGAGACACTCTGTTTCTCCAGCGCCAAATATCAAGCGCGCTGCCACCTCACTCTCACACAACAGGTTTTGTGTACGGGGTTCTCGACGCTGGTGTGAAATACGCGCATATCCTGATTGCCGGAAATGGACAATTGGAAACATTCGAATTCGTACTGAAAGTTCCAGGGCCTTCGTTTATTGGCACAAGCGTTCGAGCCAATAGCATTTATCCGGGCCGGGAAATTAAGGACCTGGACCTCGACGTTCTGAGAACGACCCTAACTAAGTACGCGTGCTGTACGACAAACTCAGATGGGACCCGCGACGGCGATCCTCTGAATCTCGTCGTTGTGGAAAGCAAAAGTGATCCAATTGTTCCGTTTATCGCTCGCGAGTGGCATCTTACCCAGAGGCTCGACATCGCCAGTATCACTGAGACTGTCCGGGCATTCGTTTTTCGGGACGAGTACCTGACGTCGCCAGTTAGTCCGCTCTACGTGTTTGGTCGCCGGGAGGATGTGGCTTTGCAAAAGGCGCGATCGACGATCAACGAGCGGATCCACGCAAGGCTCTGGCTTTCGCCCTACACATTCGAAACCCGCAGGGTGTGGATCGGTCAAGTGAGCCGAGACATCGGGGTGCGCTTGACGGATCAGACGTGGAACTTGACCACACACAAAGTTGGTCCTGATGTGGATTTTGACCGAAATTTTCTTTTGCAGGATCTTCTAATGTCAGGATTTGTACAACGATACGGCTTTGTATCTGGCGTGGGTGCAGCCCCGACGTCCACACCGCGATTGAATCTCACGGGCGACCCCTATTATACGGATGGACTGCGTGTGGTCGTATTTCTGTCGGATGAGACGAGACCTCTGAGCGAAATCGAAAAGCTGCCCTGGGAAGTGCCGCCGGCGCCGAGCCAAGAAGCGCACTGATCGCCATCGAACCGATGGAATACGAGGATGGTATCAGCCTCTTTTGTGGTTCAAAAGGAAGCAGGGGCGTCGATGAATGTATTGCCGCGCTCCTCATGCAAACCTAAAATCCAATCGGATGCGGTAGGCTCTCCCGCGAACAGGGTGACTCTTGTCTCAAAATCTCTGACGGTGCGCGCCGCGACCTAGTTATGAGCTAAGAGACAGCCGGCCGCCTTCACGGACACTGAAACTGCTCACCCGAGCGGCCGAAGCAGAATCTCTTGCCGACATTGACGAGTTGAACGCGCCGATTGACCGCCGCGGTCCCATGCTGCGGATCGCGCAATTGTTCCTCGCCGAGACCGACCGCTTGGAGCACTCCAGGATTGACCCCAAACGGATCTATCAGAGCGTCACGGATGGCATCGGCGCGCCGCTGGCTCAGTTTCAGATTGAACTCGCGGCCGCCGACCGTATCGGTATGGCCGATGACAAGGATGCCATAACCCAGCAGGATCGGATTATGCAGGGCATCGGCTATCGCGCCCACGTTGCGGTAGGACTCCGGTCGAATCGCCGCAGAACCGAAATCAAAGTTAACCTCGACGGTGAATTGAGCCAGTTTTTCCATCTGCGGATAAACCAGCAGATGGCCAATTGCGGTCGTGCCCGGGTAATTTTTGATATTGTCTATCGCGCCCTGCCGCAGTTCGGCTGCCGTCATTGAGAGTTGGGCATCGACGGCCACCAAACTGTTGGTGATTTGATTTGAGTTCAACCGCGTGTCCGCCATGGCAGCCGTCAACGCGAGCGCGAGCGTCAGAGCCGACGCGGCGTAGATGTGATGGGGTTTCATCGCTGAGCCCTTTCCGTGCGCCAGCCGGTGTCGGTGAATGCCTGGTTGCATTGCGGGCTGATCGCCACGGGGGCCACGCTGAGCAGGCATTCCACAAGGTGGGCATCGGCGTGTGACGTGCCGCATAATCTTTCGATATCCGCGCTGCAGATGTCGCCGATATTCCGCTGCGCGGAGATTTGCCGGGCAATCGATGCGTAGACATCGGCGCGGGTTTGCTGGCATCGCGGCGATACCACATTTTGGTGCGCGTCGAGGCAGGCCTTGAGATGCCCGCCGCCGAGCTCGACGCCGCGGCAATATCTTTGCAGATCGCCACGGCAGGCACCGGCAAGTTGGTCGATCGCGTCGGCGTAGCTCAGTGTCTGCGCATGCACCGTCCCGATTGCGCCGAACAAAAACAACAGTGCGAAGATAAAGGAAGTTCGCTTCATCATCCCGCCCCCTGGTTGAGCCTATGAGAATGAGCGCAGGCTCGCGTCACGATCTGGCGCTTATATTTCGCCATACCGCCGATGCGTTGATCGGACTGTAAGCCTAGTCTGAATTGACGCCCGGGACGAGTGGAATTGGCTTTAATCGGGATCCCCCGGATCACTCCCGATCTGGCGTGAGGACTCGCCTATTCCGACCTTCCTATAACACAGCTGCGAGGCGAGGACGTTCACAGTCGGGTCTTTGCATCGAACCACGAGAATACAAGCTCTTGCGCCGAGTAGCTCCTGCGAGTTGTGGGAGCCTAACGGCGCCCACATCTATGACTGCAGTCCATCAACTTCTAGGCTTGCTCACACTGCCGATGCCGAGCTCCAGCGCGTGCAACTGCTGTCGAAACGCAATCGTATCGACGTAGTTGGAGCTGTCGTCCAGCTCAGGATACAAAACTGCCCCGTGGCGGTTAGAAGTTGAACTTATAGTTGACGCCGAGGCGTATCAGGTTGTCGGTGAGGCCCACGGCGACAGGGGTGGCACTATTTGTACAAACTGTCGTAGGGCAGGTGCCGGTGCCGAGATTTACGTAAAGGTATTCGAGCTTAGCGGTCCAGTTCTGGGCTAAAGCAGCTTCGACGCCAACTCCGGCGGTCCAGCCAGCTTGTGTGTGGGTGGTGGTGGCGCCGTTGGCTGTCAATTGCTCGTTGCCAAAGACGCCGCCGGCAGTTCCATAGAATAGGATGCGATCCGCCGCGAAACCAGCTCGTCCGCGCACCGTGCTCAGCCAACTGTTGCCAGTTTGACAATTGCCGGTGGCACTGCAGAGGGCGTTGGCGGTGGTGCCGTTGATGCCGGACCAGTCAAAATCACTCTCTACGCCCATCACGAACGCGCCGATCTGGTAATTAAATCCCAGCGTGCCGCCAGCGATGCCGCCGTTGTTCCTGTTTGAGCTGGCACCACTACCAGACGGTGTCCATTTGACGGTTCCAAAACCGTAGCCGCCATTGACGCCTAAATAGATGCCGCCCCAATTGTAGACCGGCTCCGGAGCCGGGATATACGCGACCGGCGCTTGCGGCGGCGGAGCCTGCGGAAGGTCTGCAGCTTGTGCCGTCAAAGAACCCGTTAGCGCGACGCTCGCGACTACCAAAAAACCTAAGGCGTTTTTCATGATGCGTCTTCCCCCTAGCAACTTCCGCCTCGGCGCTACCCTACCCGTAACCACCGGGGCCGGCTATGATAAATCACACAAAACTGAGTCATCGGCGGGTCGTAAGCTTCCTCAAGCCAGTCAGGACGATTGTGTGCGTGTGACAATCAGATATCCATGATATGCCCGAAGACGGGTCACCACAGTCCGTACTTCAAAGACAAAATCCGAGAAAGTCAATTCAGAGTTATGCTTGCTACACGCGCCTTGAGCGCGTTGGCGTCTCCCGCGCGCAATGCAGCTCGTCCTTGCCTTTAAGAAAATCCGCCCTTGTCAAATTATTGACACCCGAGGCCTATCCGACGACCCACATCACAGTCAGAGTTAATCCCGAGCTATCCGCCATCACGTCGCGACAGATGTATAAAGTTGATCCCGCAGCAGTCTCCGCCGCATCCACTTCTGCGGTAGTCGCAAAAATAAGCAACGCCGCGCCAAGAAGGCGTAAGGCATATTAGCCACTCCTTCTTGTAAGGGCCAGAGCTATCATGGCTTAGGCCCACAAAGGGGGTAGCGGAAATCGCCCTGGACGCCTCTCGATGTCCCCTAATGAGGCAACGCAGGAGCTACGAGCTATCGCCTTTCCTGGGCTATAGAAGATGATATGGTGTAATGACTTGAGCCGAGGCATTGTGAATTAATGTCGTCGCCGCACCCATGTAATGTGCTGATGATTTATCCCCGCTTCGGGGCCGAAACATTTTGGAATTTTGCGGCGGCATGCGAGATATTCAATGCGCGTTACCCAACGGCCCCGCTTGGCCTGATCACCATCGCCGCGTTGCTGCCATCGACTTGGACTATCCGTCTAGTCGATCGAAACATCGAGGCATTGAACGACAGCGATCTTGAATGGGCAGATCTAGGGCGTGGACTTATTAGCACGCAGCCAAATTCGGATTGATGCGAGTTTAACGAACGCCAGATAGTTGGCTGCGAGCTTGTCATATCGGGTCGCGACACGCCGACATTGCTTGATCTTGTTGAAGAACCGCTCGATCAAGTTCCGCGCGCGATACAGATACGGGCTGAAGCAGATCGGGTCTTTGCGATTTCGTTTCGGCGGAATGTTCGCCCACGCTCCTTGCTGACGGGCAAGCTCCCTGATCCAGTCTGCGTCGTATCCACGATCCGCGAGTAACATCGTTTGTGGAAGCAAGGCGCTGAGGAGAACCGAACACAGCCGATTGTCGTGCGCCTCACCGGGCGTGAGAGCGAGATGGACCGGCAGGCCATTGGTGTCCACGACCGCGTGAATTTTGCTCGTCAGGCCCCCTCGCGAGCGACCCATATCTTGGTGATTGTTGTCCGCAATGCAGGCTCCGTGCTGGTGCACTCGGACGACGGAGGTATCAATCATCTGCACCGCCGCGTCATGACCGGCAGCCAGCGCCTCCATGATCTGGTCCCAGACGCCAGCCCGCCGCCAACGAACGAAGCGATTGTAACAAGTGGTGCGGGGACCATAATTCACTGGCAGGTCGCGCCATGGCGCACCTGAACGCAGAACCCAAAAGATGCCATTCAGCACGCGACGGTCATTTACACGCCGAACGCCGCGCGGCTTGTTGGGCAGCATCGGCTTGATCGCGATCCATTCATAATCACTGAGTTCGTAGCGCATGATTCGGTGCTCCAGTTTCGGAGGCTTGAATCACGTCTCGGGCAGTGCCATCAACCCGCCATGGCCTATGGCGTTGCCGCTAATGCCCCGAATTTACTTCCGCTTTCGGGGAATAGCGGACCTAGCCCGACCTGCTACTGGCTCAACCCAGTCGCGAATGACCCAACTCGGAAGTGGAGTGTGCATCGCAGCAGTCTCAGAAAGTCCTGCGGACGGTCGCGAAGCACAAGCCACCGCCCGCAATAGCCGAACAAAGGCCCAGCTATTTCATCGATTTATTTCCCCTACTTTTATTAGTGGCCTGCCCCGAAGCGCCGTACTGACAATCCTGCCCCTGCCGACATCCCTTCGCTGATGCCGATGTAAGACCGATCTCCAAGTACATCAGCATCGATATTGCCACCAATGCTGCGCACAAGAGAAGCTTGCTGGTTATCATGTTCACCCCCCCCCGTTGTTGGCTGCTGGAGTACGCAACCACTTTGTCACCTATACTGGTCATGATCAACCTATGATTTTATCACGCATTCCGTCTTGGCTTGGTGCCGTGTCGCCCACGAGTTGATCGAACAGCAATGTTGTTTGCTGCGATGCGTGAAGCGGAAAGTGGCCCTTCGCTGCACTTCTCGGCCTTCTGCATCTAAGTCAGCTTTTGGGGTCAAGCGGAAGTGTGTTGGCAGTCTTCGCTGAAAGTTCATGGCGCGAATGACCCTAATCGGACATCCCGGTCTGAGAGCCCTCGGCAAAGTTCTCAGGAGTACTCTAAATTCTCGATCTGTTCCTATGCCCAGGCCGGTACTGGCCCCTTTCCCATAGGTCCGGCAGCTAGTTGGCCCCTTTTGAAATGGGGATGGTCCCTTTTGAATGATCCTTTGTTTACGGAAACGCGCTAAGAGCGTGTTCAGGCTGCACCCCGGGGCATAAATCACTGGAGGGTAAGCAGTGCCGATCTCACAAGCCGACAAGGCCGTGGAATATCAGAGTTATGCTGCGCATTGTCTGAGAACGGCGGGACTACTGCCGAACCAGAAGATAAAATCAACCACCGCGAAATGACAGCGGAGTGGTTCAAACTCGCCGATCAGGCGGCGAGAAAAGATGGGCCGCGTAGCGCGCAAGCAACGGGGCCGATAAAAGCTAGGCGGGGCTGAGAACCGCTAACCTGTAAGCCACTGATCCATTTTGAACACTGATCACTTTTGGGCAGAGGCTCCCTAAGATCGCGCGTAGGCTCATTCTCTTCATCGGGGAGGGCCGCGCAATGGAGCGTGACGATAAAAGGCTGCGAGATTGCCCGGTGTGCGGATCAGAGATGACCCGACTAAGCACGCGATATCCGCTACCAAGAAACCGTGGACGTTTTCCTGTCGTGGCTGCGGCGTTACCGTGCTGGGCGAAGATATCCCCACTCTAGGTACAGTCTCGTACTAAAAATACGCTCGAATTTCGTCACGCGATTATGTTCATTTTACGCTATCCGCGAGTACCGCATTTATTCGCTTTTAAGTGGGACCAACCACATTAATGGCGTCCCCGCGATCATCGTCTGCCCCAGCGACACTGAGGCAACCGACGAAGCACGAAAGCAACTGGACGGCCTCGATCTCGAAATATGGGACGGCGCGCGGTTCGTTATCAGGATCGTGGCCGGTTTTGAAGGGTGGTCGAATGTGAACAAACTCGCACTGGCAATGTAGCCCAAGTTGGCCCGATGAAGGCAGCAAATGAAATCGTGGCGGTTCCTAGCAACGAAAAGCACAAAGAGTACGCGCGTTACGCCTATCATTGTCTGACGACAGGCATGGCCAGCGATCCCAGTACCCGAGACATTCAACGCGAGATGGCTCTTGAGTGGCTGAAACTGGCGGAAGCCGCCTTGCACCTGCACCATGGATCAATAGAACGGCGATTGGAGACTCTTATGAGACGCGGTGAGATTCCATTTTTACCTAATCCATTTACCGAGCGACTCAATTTTTGGCTTCTCATCCACCTTGGGGGCCATACTCAGCTATGATCTGACAGTCGCATGCACTGCATAAGTGAAACGAGGTGATGCTATGAAAAAGATTTCGACTGCAATCATCGCAGCAACGATCTTCAGCGCCTCGGCGTTGGCGATGTCCGATACGGCGGATGCGCGGTGGGGTTACGGCGGTTATCGTGGCATAGGCTACGGTGGTTATCGCGGCGTGGGTTACCGTGGCTACGGCTATCGCGGCGTGGGCTATCGTGGCTACGGCTATCGTGGCATGGGCTACGGTGGTTATGGCTACGGTACGCTAGGCTACGGCAATGCCGGTTACGGCTACCCTAGCTATGCCAACCCTGGCTATGGCTATGCTAATTCCGGCTACCCTGGTTATGGCGTCGGCACTGCGATGATCGTTGTTGCTCCTACCTTCTACTATCCTGTCTACTATTACGGATATACCGGTTGCGGATGCTGTTCGGGCGCGGACTCATTAAAGCGCAGCCATAGTCTAATTGATGCCAGTTGGATGAAGGCAAGGTAGTTTGCTGCCAGCTTGTCATAGCGCGTTGCGACCCGCCGACACTGCTTGATGTTGTTAAAGAACCGTTCGACCAAATTGCGAGCACGGTAGAGGTGGCGGCTAAAGCAGATCGGCTCCGTCCGGTTCCGTTTTGGCGGAATGTTTGCCCATGCGCCGTGCTCGCTGACAAACGTTCTGATCCAATCAGCGTCAAACCCGCGATCGGCGAGCAGCATAGCTCCCGATTTCAAGGCAGATAGCAGGGTAAGGACAAGACGGTTGTCGTGCGCTTCGCCAGTGGTCAGTGCGAGACGAACAGGCAACCCACTGGTATCGACGACTGCATGAATCTTGGTCGTCAATCCGCCGCGCGACCGGCCCATCAACTGTTCACTATTGCTAGCGATGCAGGCTCCATGCTGATGCACGCGCACAATGGACGTATCAATCATTTGCACGGCCGTATCATGGCCTGCGGCCAACGCACTCATAAGCTGATCCCACACGCCAGCCCTGCGCCAGCGGACGAAACGATTGTAGGAGGTGGTGTACGGGCCAAAGTTGTCCGGCAGATCGCGCCACGGCGCACCTGATCGCAAGACCCAAAAGATGCCGTTGAGCACCCGCCGGTCGTTCACCCGCGGCACGCCGCGTGGTTTGTTGGGCAGCATCGGCCTGATGGCAATCCACTCATTGTCGGTGAGTTCGTAGCGCATGATTCGGCCCCTTCAGTTAGGGACTTGAATCACGGCTCGGCAGCAGGCTCAACATGCCTGCTATAGGAGGTTCGGTCGCTATCCCCCCGAAGGCGGACCTATTATGGTCACATTGAGTTTTGCTCGGTCGTGACCGTAGGACAATAGTACTGGACCCGAGTACCGGACCCGAGTACCGGACCTAGGGCCTAATGGACGGCCGCGAGGTAAGTGAGGAAACTGCCCCTCGGCGGCAACCGCTTCAAAAGGATGTGCCATGGCGGTAAAAAGCGCCGCAATTGAGGTATTCACTCATCCAAGCAACATGGCCTGGATTCCCGGCGGCACGTTTCGCATGGGATCGGATAAGCATTATTCCGAAGAAGCGCCGTCGCACCGCGTCACCATCGATGGGTTCTGGATCGACCGCACGCCTGTGACCAACCACCAGTTTAAGGAATTCGTCCGCTCCACTGGTCACGTTACCTTCGCCGAAACCGTGCCCGATCCGAAAGATTATCCCGGCTCACTGCCGGACTTGATCTTTGCCGGCTCCCTGGTGTTCACACCGCCGAACCGTCCGGTCGATTTGCGCAATTGGGGTGAGTGGTGGACGTTAATGAAAGGCGCGAATTGGCGTCATCCTTACGGGCCGAAGAGCAACATCAACGCGCTCGACAATCATCCGGTAGTGCACGTCACCTTCGGCGATGCGCTCGCCTACGCCAAATGGGCCGGTAAGGATTTGCCGACGGAAGCAGAATGGGAATTTGCCGCGCGCGGTGGCCTCGACGGAGCCGAATATGCCTGGGGTGACGAGTTCACGCCTGGCGGCAAACACATGGCCAACACTTGGCAGGGAAATTTCCCCCACGAAAATCGGTGCGACGACGGCTTCGACCGCACCTCACCGGTAAAATCCTTTCCGCCCAATGGTTACGACGTCCACGACATGATCGGCAATGTGTGGGAATGGACCACGGACTGGTGGACTGGCAAGCACGAAGCCGACGCGCCAAAGGCGTGCTGCATTCCGGAAAATCCACGGGGCGGGCGCGAGGACGCGAGCTGCGATCCCGGTCAACCTGAGATCAAAATCCCGCGCAAGGCCATCAAAGGCGGCTCACATCTTTGCGCGCCGAATTACTGCCGCCGTTACCGGCCCGCTGCGCGCCATGCGGAGCCAGTCGATACGTCCACGAGCCATCTCGGCTTTCGCTGCATCATGAAAGAGGAAGCACCAAATGCCCACCGATAACGACAACGACCGTACGATAAATCGCCGCAACATGCTGCTGGCCGGCACAACGCTGGCCGCGGCGGGAGCATTAGGCTCTGTTGCGTCCGCTCAAACAGCGCAAGCGCCAGCCGCGCCGTCGGGCAAACCTAACATCATCCTGATTACGTCAGACGATTTCGGCTATGGCGACGCCGGCGTCTACGGCGGCGGCCCAGGCCGCGGCATGCCGACGCCTAATCTCGATCGCATGGCCGACGAAGGCATGACATTTTTTTCGTTCTATGGGCAGCCAAGCTGCACGCCCGGGCGCGCAGCGATGCAGACGGGACGCATTCCCAACCGCAGTGGCATGACGACGGTCGCGTTCCAAGGCCAGGGCGGCGGACTTCCGCACGCCGAGTGGACTTTGGCGTCGGTGCTGAAAACGGCAGGCTACAGCACCTTCTTCACCGGCAAATGGCACCTAGGCGAAGCCGACTACGCGCTCCCAATTGCCCAAGGCTACGACGAGATGAAGTACTGCTTTCTCTATCATCTCAACGCCTACACCTACGGTGATCCGGAATGGTTTCCCGACATGGCCCCGGAGCTACGGGATATGTTCCAACGGGTAACCAAAGGCGCACTGTCCGGCAATGTGGGTGAGGCAGCGCGCGAAGAGTTCAAAGTCAGTGGTGAGTACGTTGATACGCCGGCCCAAGGTGTCGTCGGGATTCCATTCCTGGACGCCTATGTGGAGAAGGCAGCGACCGATTATCTCGATAAGGCGGCCAAGACCGGCCAACCATTCTTCATGAGTGTCAACTTCATGAAGGTGCATCAGCCGAACCTGCCGGCCCCGGAATTTATCCATAAGTCTCCGTCCAAGAGCAAATTCGCCAACTCCATCGTTGAGGCAGACACGCGCATTGGGCGCTTCATGGATAAAATTCGTTCGCTCGGCCTCGACAAGAACACCTACGTGTTCTGGACGACGGACAATGGTGCGTGGCAGGACGTTTACCCGGACGCCGGCTACACGCCGTTTCGCGGTACCAAAGGCACAGACCGCGAGGGTGGCAACCGTGTACCAGCCATCGCGTGGGGTCCAAAGATCAAAGCCCGCTCAAGAAATTTCGATATTGTCGGCGGTCTGGATTACATGGCGACCTTCGCGTCGCTGGCCGGCATCGGCAAACTTCCGGAGAACGACCGCGACGGTCAGCCTATCATCTTTGACAGCTACGACCTGTCCCCGGTTCTGTTTGGCACCGGTATGTCAGGACGCACAACGTGGTACTACTTCACCGAGGATGAACTGACGCCGGGCGCCATCCGCTACAACAACTACAAATTCGTGTTCAACCTCCGCGGTAGCGACGGCCAGCCGACCGGCGGCCTCGCGGTCGATACAAACCTCGGCTGGAAAGGGGCTCAACAGTATGTGGCGACCGTGCCGCAAATCTTCGACCTGTGGCAGGATCCGCAAGAGCGTTACGACATCTTCATGAATAATTTCACGGAGCGCAGCTGGATGGCCGTGCCTATGGAAACTGAGCTGAGAAAGCTGATGAGCACATACGTCAAGTACCCACCACGGAAAATGCAGGGCCTCGGTTATCACCCGATTACTCTCACGGAATACCAAACGTTCGATTTCATCAAGCAGGAACTTGCAAGAGAAGGCGTCCACATAATGCTGCCGACGGG
>CAVUPV010000002.1:0-208173 GCA_963743395.1 uncultured Alphaproteobacteria bacterium | reverse complement strand
GCGCGGCCTTCTCGTTGTCGGTCAGGCCTTCGGCGTACTCGCGAACGTCAGCCGTGATCTTCATCGAACAAAACTTCGGTCCGCACATCGAGCAGAAGTGCGCCACTTTGTGCGCATCCTTGGGCAGCGTCTCGTCGTGGTATTTGAGCGCGGTGTCGGGATCGAGCGACAGGTGGAACTGGTCGATCCAGCGGAAATCGAAACGCGCGCGGGATAGCGCGTCGTCGCGCAACTGCGCTGCCGGATGCCCCTTGGCGAGATCGGCGGCGTGCGCCGCGATCTTGTAGGCGATGACGCCGTCCTTGACGTCGTTGCGGTCCGGCAGGCCGAGATGCTCCTTCGGCGTGACGTAGCAGAGCATGGCGGTGCCGAACCAGCCGATCATGGCGGCGCCGATCGCCGACGTGATGTGGTCGTAGGCCGGCGCGATGTCGGTGACCAGCGGCCCGAGCGTATAGAACGGCGCCTCGCCGCATTCCTTGAGCTGCTTGTCGACATTGATCTTGATCTTGTGCAGCGGCACGTGGCCGGGGCCTTCGATCATCACCTGGCAGCCTTTCGCCCAGGCGATCTTGGTCAGTTCGCCGAGCGTCTCCAGTTCGGCGAACTGGGCGCGGTCGTTGGCGTCGCGGATCGAGCCGGGGCGCAGGCCGTCGCCGAGCGAGAAGCTCACGTCGTATTTGCGCATCAGGTCGCAAATCTCGTCGAAGCGCTCGTAGAGGAAACTTTCCTTGTGATGCGCCAGGCACCACTTCGCCATGATCGAGCCGCCGCGCGAGACGATGCCGGTGACGCGGTTGGCGGTGAGGTGGATGTAAGCGAGCCGCACGCCGGCGTGGATGGTGAAATAATCGACGCCCTGCTCGCACTGCTCGATCAGCGTGTCCTTGTAGCACTCCCAGTCGAGCTTGACGGGATCGCCGTCGACCTTCTCCAGCGCCTGATAGATCGGCACTGTTCCAATGGGCACCGGCGAATTGCGCAAAATCCATTCGCGGGTGTTGTGGATGTTGCGCCCGGTGGAGAGGTCCATCACCGTGTCGGCGCCCCAGCGGATCGCCCACACCATTTTCTCGACTTCTTCTTCGACCGAAGAGGTGACCGCGGAGTTGCCGATATTGGCGTTGATCTTGGTCAGAAAATTCCGGCCGATGATCATCGGCTCGAGTTCGCCGTGATTGATGTTGGACGGGATGATGGCGCGGCCGCGCGCCACCTCGTCGCGCACGAATTCCGGCGTGACGAACAGCGGCACCGAGGCGCCAAAGCTTTCGCCGTCGTCATGGGCTTCCTGGGCGACGTCGAGCATTTTTTTCCGCCCGAGATTTTCGCGCTCGGCGATGTAGATCATTTCCTTGGTGATGATTCCGGCCCGCGCCCATTCGAGCTGGGTGATGGGGTGCTCTTTACCCTCCCCTGCAGGGGGAGGGTCGGCGCGAAGCGCCGGGGTGGGGAGGAGATTTGCGGACTGCCCCATCCTGGCTGGCTCCGCCAGCCGGCCTCCCCCCTGCAGGGGGAGGCAGGGAGAAGAAGCGCGCATCGGCCTCGGCGTATTCGGAAAATTCCGCGCCAGGTGTTTTCCCGAAACGTTGCCGTTATCGACCGGCTTGATCGGGCGGCCGTCATACGCCTCGACGCCGCCGCGCTCTTTCACCCATTCGACGCGGACGCGTTTGAGGCCCCTCTCGACGTCGATCGCGGCGTCGTTGTCGGTGTAGATGCCGGACGGATCGTAAACCCGCACCGCCTCCTCGCCCGAGCCTTCCGACAGCGCGATCTCGCGCAGCGGCACGCGCAAGTCCGGCGCGGCGTCGGGCGCCGCGTAAACTTTCCGCGAGCCGGCGATCGGGCCGGTCGTGACCTTCGGCGTGGCGAGTTCGGATTCGGACAATGGCTTGTTCATCGGTGCGCTCCTTGACGCGCGCAGGCGGCGACGCGTTTTGTTCGGGCGATCCGGGACGGCTGCGGGGCGGATTTTCGCGAGAAGTTTCCGTCCCTTCGCCGGCATGACCCGGATCAGGTTCTAAGGGTTTTTCTCAGCCCGCTTCCGGGCACCCCTCGGAACACCCTTAAAATAGGCCGATGGCGGAGGGTGTCAACGCGGCGTGCCGCCATCCTCCCCCGCGAAAGCGGGGGCGCGCAGCGCTGGAGGGGCGATGGAGATTCTAATAATCCTTCAGCAGCCGCTCGATGTAGTCGAGCTCTTCCTGCGGGCGGGCGAAGTCGCCGAAGCGCTGGCGCAGTTCCTCGATGATGCGGCGGGCGCGCTGCACGTCGATCTCGCCCGGCACTTTCACCGTCGAGTCGTCGCCGTAATCGCGGCCGCGCAGCGGCCGGCCGAGCGGATCGGTGTCCTGCGCGGCGCGCGGCATGCCGAGGCCGCCGCGGCGGCCGGAACCGGTGCCCTGCCCCATCTGCTGCTGCATCGATTGCGCCATGCTTTGCGCGCCCTTGCGCAGCGCGTCGAGCGCGCGGCCCTGCGAATCCACCGCATCGTCGGAATTGTTCTGGCCGAGCTGGTTGGCGGCGTCGCCCATGGCGTCGCCGGCGCGGCCGAGCTGGTCCATCGGATCCTGGCCGGCACCGCTCTGGCCCTGGCCTTCCGGCCCCTGCACGTTGTCGCCAAAACCGTGGTTCTTGAGATCGTCGAGCAATTTGCCGAGCTGGTCGCGCAACGCCTGCTGGTTCTGCCGCAACTCGCCCATCGATCCGCTGCCCGGCTGCTGCGGCTGGCCCGGCCTGCCGTGCTGGCCGGGCTGCGCCGGTTGCGGCGGCTCGCCCTGCTGGGTGCGCTGATCCTGCCCCTGCTTGAAGGTGCGGTCGCGCAAATCCTGCTGCTGGCGGATCATGTCGCCGAGCTGGTCGAGCTCCGACATCATGTCGTCGCCGCCGTCGTCGTTGCCGTCCGGCGTCGCCATCTGCAGATTTTCCATCATCTGCTCGAGCTGCTGCAGCATGGCGCGCGCCGCCTCCTTGGCGCCGCCGCGCGCCATCTCCTCGAGCCGGTTGAGCATGTTCTGCAGATCCTGCTGGCTCAGCACATGGCTGTGCGGATCGAGCGGGCGGGCGAGCTGCTGGCTGTTCTGCATCTGCTCGGCCATCGCCGCCATGAAGCGGTCCATCGCCGCGCGCAACTGATCCATCAGCTGCTTGATCTCGTCGTCGCTGGCGCCGCGATCGAGCGCCTGCTGCAGCGCGTTCTCGGCGTTGCGCAGCGCATCGCTGCGCGTCGGCGATGTCGCCGTCCTCGAGCCCGACCGCCATCTGCCACAGCCGCGCCGTGACGTCGCGCAGATCGTCATCGGACTTCGCCCGCACCAGCGACCAGAAGATGGTGCGCAGCCCGAGATAGATGCCGGCGTCCGGCGTGTATTTCTCCGGCGCGATGGCGAGCGCATCGAGCGCGGTAATGACGAGCGGCCGCGCATTGGCGTCCATCGCCAGATTGCGGCGCTGTTCGATCAGTGCCCGCGCCAGCGGCTTGGTGAAGACGCGCTCCGGCAGCCGGAACGTGAACGGCTCGCTCTTGCCCTGGTTGCCGCCCTCGTCATGGGCGACCAGCGTCATCGTCACATCGGCGCCGGCCCAGGGATGATCGGTGAGATCCTTGATGGTCTGGCCGACGCCGTTTTTGGTGCGCGCCTGCGGCAGGACCAGCGCGAAATCGGGCGGACCGAACAGCGGATGCGGCTTGGCGGCGGCCGGCGGCCTTGCGCGTCCGGATCGTCCTTGCGTGCGAACGTCGCCTCGGCCTGGCTGACGCCGTAATCGTCTTCGAGCCGGTAGGACAACAGCAGCGAGCCGCGGTTCTGCTGCTCCGGATCCTTGGTCAGCGCGATGGTCGGCGGCCGATCGGGAATGGCGTTGAACGGCCAGGTGAGATCGTCGCCGGCGCCGCGCAGCGTCGCGGTGCCGGTGCCGGCGATCTTGAAGCGGCGCTCCTGCGTGCCGGCCGGCGCATGCACGTCTTCGTTCGACGCGGCGACGCCGCCGGTGCCGGACACCGCGATATTGAGCTTGCCGGTCGAGCGCACCACCAGCGTCGAGTTGACCGGCACGGCGACCGGTCCGTCCGCCTGCACCGCCGCCGCCGGTTTCGCCGGGATGGATGCCGGGCAAAATGATCGGCGGCTTGCCGGTATAAACCGGCGGCACCACCCAGGCATCGACGCGGAAATCCGCCGGCAGCATCACGCCGTGCCAGTCGAACGCCGCCGCGACCCGCCGCCAGCGTTCGCCGCCGGCGGCGACGAAGGTCGCGATACAGGCGATCAGCACCAGCGCGCGCACCGCATAAGGATCGCGCCAGGCGATGCGCGGCGCCGGCATGCCGGCCTTGAGCGCGCGCGCCGCCCGCCGGGCGCGCTCGACATGGGCGTTCCACAGCGCCAGCGAGAACGGATCCTTCGACGTCACCGCCAGCGCGTCGGCCATCGAGGTGGCCGGACGATGCGGCAGCCCGCTGTCGCGATCGAGCCGCGCCACGCCGTCGCCTGGCGCCGGGATGCGCAGCACGCAAACGGCAGCAGCGCCGCGACCACGGCGGCGGCGAAAACGAGAAGGCCTAAGGCGCGCGCCAAGGGCGGCAGCCACAGCCAGACGCCGAGCCACGACACCGCGAGGAAAAGACCGATGACGGTCGCGAGCGTGGCGAGCGCCGGCCACAGCCGCTCCCAGAAAATCGCCAGGCGGGCGCGCCGCACCGCCGCGGCAAGCAACGCCTTTGCCGCGGCATCGGCCGCGTGCTGCTCGGGACCGGCTTGTGGCACAGGCTGTTCCGTCACACAATGACCCGTCAGTTGCGGCTCCGCAGCCGCCGATTTTGCAAAGTCTTGTGCAGACAACACGTTAACATGAGGGCCGGTTCAAGGCACCGAACCGCCGGTAACGTTTAGCAAAGCAAGATCGGAGCCAGCGTGCGGCCGGCTCACAGCCACGGCGGCAGGCGGTCGAGGGCGATCAGGTCCTCGGCGCCGAGGCGGGGCCGGACCACCGCATATTCGTCTATTGCGAACAAGCACTTCGGGGATCAACGGGCGGCTGTTATAGGTGCCCGACTGGGTCGCGCCATAGGCCCCCGCCGTCATCACGGCGAGGAGATCGCCGGGCTTCGGCTCGACCAGCGAACGGTCGAGCGCGAGATAGTCGCCGGATTCGCAAACCGGGCCGACCACGTCGGCAATGATTCGGCGCGCCCCCGGCGCGCTCTCGCGCAACGGCGCGGATATCGTGATGCGCGTCATAGAGCGTCGGGCGGATCAGATCGTTCATGCCGGCATCGACGATGACGAAGGTCTTGCCCTCGCCGCGCTTCACGTAGAGCACCCGCGTCACCAAAATTCCGGCATTGCCGACGATCAGCCGGCCGGGCTCGAAAATGAGCTTGCAGTTGAGCCCCGCGGTAGCGCGCTTGACGATCGCCGCATAGGCGTCGGGATCGGGCGGCGGCTCGTTGTCCTCGCGATAGGGCACGCCGAGTCCGCCGCCGAGATCGATATGGCCGATGTAGTGGCCGTCGCTGCGCAGCACGGTGACGAAGTCGGCCAGCACCGCGAAGGCTTCGCGAAACGGCTCGAGATCGATGATCTGGCTGCCGATATGCATGTCGACGCCGACGACGCGCACGCCCTTGAGCTTGGCGGCGCGCGCATAGACGGCGCGGGCGCGGCCGATCGGAATGCCGAATTTGTTTTCCGCCTTGCCGGTGGCGATCTTGGCGTGAGTCTTCGGATCGATGTCGGGATTGACGCGGATGGAAATAGCCGCGGTGCGGCCCTTGCCGGCGGCGATCGCGGCGAGCAGCTCGAGCTCCGCCTCGGACTCGACATTGACGCAGAGGATGTTCTCATCGACCGCGAGCGCGAGCTCGTCTGCGGTCTTGCCGACGCCGGAGAACACGATCTTGCCGGCCGGCACGCCGGCATGCCGCGCGCGCAACAGTTCGCCGCCGGAGACGACATCGGCGCCGGCGCCGAGTTTTGCCAGCGTCGCGATCACCGCCTGGTTGGAATTCGCCTTCAGCGCGTAGCAGACCAGCGCGTCGACATCGGCGAAGGCGCCGGCGAAGACTTTATAGTGCCGCTCGATGGTCGCGCTCGCATAGCAATAGAACGGCGTGCCGACGGCGTCGGCCAGCGTGTTCAGATTGACCGCTTCGGCATGGAGCACGCCGTCGCGATAAGCGAAATGGTGCATGGCACGTGTTTAGAGCATGTTTTGCGTCATTGCGAGGAGCGATAGCGACGAAGCAATCCAGCCCGGATTGCTTCGCCGCGCTCGCAATGACGGAGGCGCTATTGCAGCAGCGGATCGAGAATGAACGGTCGTTTCTGGCCCGTCGCCGCCACCGGATTGCCGCGCGTATCGAAGCCGGTTTTCACGGCGGTGTCTTGCGACGAGCCGGGCGCCGGCGAGCCGTCGGGCTGGGTCAGTTGCGCGCTCGGCGCCGGCGTCACCGCGGGCCCCGGCGGCAATTCGAGCGGTCCGGCGCGCCCGCAGGCCGACAGGCAAAGCGCGGCTGCCAGTACGGCAGCCAGCCCGGCAGCCATTGCAGCCTGTGGAAATACCAGTCGGACCCCTAGCCAAAACACGCTCCCCAGCCGCCTTTTGCGGCCCATTCCCAAGCCGCCTAACACAGCGCATCGCCGCGGCGACATTGTGTCGGCGCATCATCGCCAAAAGGCATTGCCAAACACTTAGGGCTTTTTCCGCAGCCGTTTGAGCCAGCGTTGCGCCTCGCGGCGGACATTGCCCGGCGCGGTGCCGCCATAGACCGCGCGGCTCTTGACCGACTTCTCGACCGACAGCACGGCGAACACCGCTTTGGTGATGCGCGGCTCGATCGCCTGCATGGTCTTAAGCGGCAGCTTGTCGAGCGGCACAGCCTGCAACGCCGCCTTGGTCACGATCTTGCCGGTGACGTGATGCGCCTCGCGGAACGGCAGCTTGAGAACGCGCACCAGCCAGTCGGCGAGATCGGTGGCGGTCGAATAGCCCTCGCCCGCCAGGAGCCGCATCCACTTCACGTCGGGCGCAAGATCGCCCACCATGCCGGTCATCGCCTTGAGCGACAAAGCGAGCGCGCCGACCGCGTCGATCGTGCCTTCCTTGTCCTCCTGCAAATCCTTCGCATAGGCGAGCGGCAGGCCCTTGATCACCGTCATCAGCGCGACGAGCGCGCCGACGATGCGGCCGGTCTTGGCGCGCACCAATTCCGCCGCGTCCGGATTGCGCTTCTGCGGCATCATCGACGAGCCGGTGGTGAATTTGTCGGACAGCGAGATCAGCCCGGTCAGCGGCGACGCCCAGAGCACGATCTCCTCGGCGAAGCGCGACAGATGCAATGACGCAATGGCGCAGGCCGACAGTGTCTCCAGCACGAAATCGCGATCGGCGACCGCGTCGAGCGAGTTCGCCATCGGCCGGTCGAAGCCGAGCGCCTTCGCCGTCATGGCGCGGTCGATCGGAAACGACGTGCCGGCGAGCGCGCCGGCGCCGAGCGGACTTTCATTCAACCGGCGGCGCGCATCGGCGAAGCGGCCGCGGTCGCGCGCCGCCATCTCGACATAGGCAAGAAGATGATGGCCGAACGTCACCGGCTGCGCCGGCTGCAAATGGGTAAATCCCGGCATGATGGTGTCGGCGTGCTTAAGCGCCTTCTCGGCGAGCGCGCGCTGATAGGCGGCGAGCGCCGCGTCGATCTCGTCGATGGCGTCGCGCACCCACAGCCGGAAATCGGTTGCGACCTGGTCGTTGCGCGAGCGCGCCGTGTGCAGCCGGCCCGCCGCCGGCCCGATCAGCGTCTCAAGCCGGCTCTCGACATTCATATGAATGTCCTCGAGCGCGCGCTTGAAGGCGAATTTGCCACGCCCGATCTCTGACAGGATCGTGTCTAGACCGTGAGCGATCCGCTTTGCATCCTGCGCCGTGATGATGCCTTGTTTGGCGAGCATCGCCGCATGCGCCTTGCTGGCGGCAATATCCTGCCGGTAAAGGTGACGGTCGAAGTGGATCGAGGCGTTGATGTCCGCCATGATCGGGTCGGGTCCGGAACCGAACCGACCGCCCCACATTTTGTTGCTCATGACACGTCTACCGAAATCCAATCCTTGATGACCGAGCCTTCCGAGCCGTCTTTGCGCAAAATCGGCCGTCTGCGGCTTGTTTCGGCCGCGGCGGCTGCCGGAGTGCTTGTGGTCCTGGCGGGGGTATACGGGATTGAGCATCCGCGAAGCAATCCAGCCGACGCGGCCTGTCAGGCGGCGGTTAATACCGCCAAAAAGCTCGCGCCGCTGGTTCACGGCGAGGTTGCCGCGCTGGCGCTGGCGCAAACGCCATTCCACCTGCCCGATCTTGCGTTCAAGGACGCCGAAGGCCATGACCGGCACGCTCGTCGACTGGCGCGGCCGCACCGTTCTTCTCAATCTGTGGGCGACCTGGTGCGTACCGTGCCGCCGCGAAATGCCGGCGCTCGACGCGCTGCAGACCATGCTCGGCGGCTCCGGCTTTGACGTCGTCGCCGTCAATATCGACACCCGCGATCCGGAAAAGCCGCTGGCGTTTCTCAAGGAGATCGGCGTCAGCCACCTTGCCTATTACACCGACGCCAGCGCGAGAATTTTCGAGGATTTGAAAGAGGCCGGCAAAGCGTTCGGCATGCCGACCACCGTCATGGTCGACCGTTCCGGCTGCGAGATCGGCGCCATGGCCGGCCCGGCCGAATGGGCGAGCGACGACGGCGTCAAGCTCGTCAGCGCGGCGATCGCGGCACAATAGTGAGTAGTGAGTAGCCCGGCTCGCTTCGATCGCCGGCGCGGAGTGAAAGTCGCGGAGTCACCTGACGGGAGAAAGAACAATGCGGTTGTCGATCAGTATCGTGACGTCGCTGGCGCTGATCGGCGCGGCGATTTTTGCAGGTCCCGCTGCGGCGAAACAGCAGCACCACAGGGCGCCGAAGACGGAATATATGCGCGCGGTGCCGTCGACGCCGCCATCGGGACATTAGCTCGATCAAAGCTCGGACAGAGCAACGAGTTGTCATGCCCCGCGAAAGCGGGGCATCCAGTAACCACGACCGCTGCAATTCAGGCTAACGACCGACATTCAGGAATACTGGATCGATCCGCCTTCGCGGATGATGACATGGAAGAGTTGACACGCCCGCGCCGGCCTGATACTAAACCATATGGTTAAGTTTCAAGAGCCCGCGCTCGACCGCACCTTCGCCGCCTTGTCGGATCCGACACGGCGCGCGCTGGTGATGCGGCTTGCCGAACACCCCGATCTGTCGGTGAGCGAATTGGCCGCGCCGTTTGCGATGTCGCTGCCGGCGGTCATGAAACATCTCGGCGTGTTGTCCGATGCCGGGTTGGTTGCGCGCGAAAAGACCGGGCGCGTCGTCGCCTGCCGTCTCGATGCCGAGCCGATGCGCGACGCCTTCGAATGGCTCAACCGTTACGAAAAGTTCTGGTCCGAGCGGCTGTCCAGTCTTGCCGCATTTTTGGAGGAAGAGGAGAGTCATGTCCACCCAAACAAGCCACCAAACCGAGCCTCACGCTCAAACGCGGCTAAAGGCGCCGCCAGCGAAAGTCTTCGCGGCCTGGACCGATCCGGAAAAAGTGAAAGTCTGGATGGGGCCGGACGGCGTCAAAGTCTCAGCGTCGAATGCGACGCCCGTCTTGGCGGCCGCTTCCGCTGGGTGATGCAGGCGCCCGACGGCGAGCGGCATGACGTCAGCGGCGTCTATCGCGAATTCATTCCCGACCGGAAGCTCGTCTTCACCTGGGCCTGGATAACGACGCCGGAACGCGAATCGCTGGTCACGATCGAGATCAAGCCCGACGGCGACGGCTCATTGTTGACGCTCACGCATGAGCAATTCTTCGACGCCGACGCGCGCGACCGCCATCAGGGCGGCTGGACCAGCGCGCTCGACAAGATGGAGGATCTTTTTCGTGAAGTTCCAACCACAGGAGACGATCATGAAACTCTACGGCTTTGCTCCCTCGCCGAATACCTGGCAGGTCCGCGCGCTCGCCGCCCATATCGGCGTGCCGGTCGATTTCGTGCGCTTGACTTCGCCAAGGGCGACACCGAAAACGGCGGCCTTCCTTGCCGTCAATCCGACCGGCCGACGCCGGCTTTGACCGACGGCGACTTCACGCTGTGGGAAACCGCTGGCACGTCATGCAATACATCGCCGGCAAGACAGCGAATCTCGCTGTGGCCGGACGATCCGCGCACCCGTGCCGATATCACGCGCTGGCAGAGCTGGACGCTCGCGCACTGGACCCGGGACGCCTGGGCGCCCGTCCTGTACCGAACGGGTGGTCAAGAAGCTCTCAATCTCGGGCCGTCCGACGAAG
This sequence comes from uncultured Alphaproteobacteria bacterium, assembly GCA_963743395.1. Taxonomy (GTDB): domain Bacteria; phylum Pseudomonadota; class Alphaproteobacteria; order Rhizobiales; family Xanthobacteraceae; genus BOG-931. The sequence continues at coordinate 197,809 of CAVUPV010000002.1, read as the reverse complement.
CGATCGTCGCCAAGGCGTCGAGGCGTTTCACAAAGAGGCCGCGATGCTCGACGCCCATCTGGCGCAGCGAAAATATCTCGTCGGCGATACCTTGACCGTTGCGGATTTCGCCGTCGCGGCACCGATGTTCTACGCGCAACAAGCGGAGATGCCGCTTGGCCCCTTACCCGCATTTGCGCGCCTGGTTCGACCGTATCGCGGTGCTGCCGTGCTGGCGCGACACCGCGGCGCGAGATGCCCGCCGCGGCGGCGTAAAAAGTCGTATGACTAGGACGTTGAGCCAAGCGAAACCCGGGAGCGGCGATTGCCGCTTTCCGTCTAACCCCGGATGTCGCTGCGCTCCATCCGGGCTACAATTTTCAGCGCGTCGGCACCGGCTTCTCGCCGCGATAGTCGTAAAAGCCGCGCTGCGTTTTGCGGCCGAGCCAGCCGGCCTCGACGTATTTCACCAGCAGCGGGCACGGCCGGTATTTGGAATCCGCCAGGCCCTCGTGCAGCACCTGCATGACCGAGAGGCAGGTATCGAGCCCGATGAAATCGGCGAGCTCGAGCGGTCCCATCGGATGATGCGCGCCGAGCCGCATCGCGGTGTCGATCGCCTTCGACGTTGCCGACGCCTTCATAGAGCGTGTAGATCGCCTCGTTGATCATCGGCAGCAGGATGCGGTTGACGATGAAGGCGGGGAAATCCTCCGCCACCGCGATCTGCTTGCCGAGCTTGGCTGATGAATTGCTTGGTCGCTTCGAACGTCGAGTCGTCGGTGGCGATGCCGCGGATCACCTCGACCAGTTCCATCAGCGGCACCGGATTCATGAAATGAATGCCGATGAAGCGCTCCGGCCGGTCGGTCGCGGCGGCAAGCCGCGTGATCGAGATCGACGACGTGTTGGTGCCGACGATGGCTTCCGGCTTGAGCGACGGGCACAGCGCGGCTGAAGATCTTGCGCTTGGTCTCTTCCTGCTCGGTCGCCGCCTCGATCACCAGATCGCAGTCGCCGAGCTCGTCGAGCGTATTGGCGGGCGCGATGCGCTTGAGCGCCGCCTGGCGCTCCTCGTCGCTGATGCGCTGGCGGCTGACCTGGCGCGCCAGGTTGCCGCTGATGGTGGCGAGCCCCTCGGTGATGCGCTCGGCCGGCGATATCGTTGAGCAGCACGTGAAAGCCGGACAGCGCGCAGACATGGGCGATGCCGTTGCCCATCTGGCCGGCGCCGACGATGCCGATCTTGCGAATGGAATGAGCCATCCTGTCCGCCTGCTCGCCGCGCGTCTGCGCGCCTGTGCGCTTGGGCCGTTCCTTGACCTCGACCATGTCAATTCACCTTTTGCGACTTTTACGACGATCTCGCCGCGCGCCAGATTCGCTCAGTGCTTGACCTTGTCGAGCTCGCGTCGCCAGTTCCGGCAAGGCCTGGTAGAGATCGGCCACCAATCCGTAGTCGGCGACCTGAAAGATGGGCGCTTCCTCATCCTTGTTGATGGCGACGATGACTTTCGAAGTCCTTCATGCCGGCGAGATGCTGAATGGCGCCGGAAATGCCGACCGCGATATAGAGATCGGGCGCCACCACCTTGCCGGTCTGGCCGACCTGCCAATCGTTCGGCGCGTAGCCGGCATCGACCGCGGCGCGCGACGCGCCGACCGCGGCGCCGAGCTTGTCGGCCACCGGCTCTATATATTTGGTGAAGTTCTCGCGGTTTTGCATCGCCCGGCCGCCGGAAATGATGATCTTGGCCGAGGTCAATTCCGGCCGTTCGGATTTCGACAATTCCTCGCCGACGAAGCCGGAAGTGCCGGGATCGGCCGCGGCGGCGGCGGTCTCGATCGGCGCCGCCGCGCGCCCTCGCCGGTCGCCTGGAACGCCGCCGTGCGCACCGTGATCACGCGCTTCTTGGCATCGGTCGAGCGCACCGTCTGGATGGCGTTGCCGGCATAGATCGGCCGCTCGAACGTGTCCGGCGCCGTCCACCTTGATGATCTCGGAAATCTGCATCACGTCGAGCAGCGCCGCGACGCGCGGCATGATGTTCTTGCCGGTCGTGGTCGCCGCCGCCATGATGGTTTCGTACGGCCCGGCAAGCGCCACGATCAGAGCCGCGGTCGGCTCGGCCAGCATGTGCTCATAGGCCGGCGCGTCGGCGAGCAGAACCTTGGCTCACGCCGTCGAGCTTGGCGGCGGCCTCCGCGACGGCTTTGCAGTTGTGGCCGGCGACCAGAATGTGCACGTCGGCGCCGAGCGCCTTGGCGGCGGTCAGCGCCTTGTTGGTCGCGTCCTTGAGCGAGGCATTGTCGTGCTCGGCGAGAAGAAGCGTCGGCATCAGATCGCTCCCGCCTCTTTGAGCTTGTCGACCAGCTCGGCGACGGTCTTGACCTTGACGCCGGCCTTGCGCACCGGCGGCTCGGTGGTCTTGACCACTTCCAGCCGCGGCTTGATGTCGACGCCGTAATCGGCGGCGGATCTTTTCGTCGATCGGCTTCTTCTTCGCCTTCATGATATTGGGCAGCGATGCGTAGCGCGGCTCGTTGAGCCGCAGATCGGTGGTGACGATGGCCGGCATTTTCAGCTTGACGGTCTGCAAGCCGCCGTCGACTTCGCGCGTCACCATCACGGCGTCGCCGTCGAGCGCCACCTTGGAAGCGAAGGTGCCCTGCGGCCAGCCGAGCAGCGCCGCCAGCATCTGGCCGGTTTGATTGCAGTCGTCGTCGATCGCCTGCTTGCCCATGATGATGAGGCCGGGCTGTTCGGCGTCGGCGATGCCTTTGAGGATTTTTGCGACCGCGAGCGGCTCGACCGCGCCGTCGGCCTTGACCAGGATGCCGCGGTCGGCGCCCATCGCCAGCGCGGTGCGGATCGTCTCCGCCGCCTGCGCCGGGCCGATCGAGGCGACGACGATCTCGGTCGCCTTGCCGGCCTCCTTGAGCCGGAGCGCCTCCTCGACGGCGATCTCGTCGAACGGATTCATCGACATTTTGACGTTGCCGAGCTCGACGCCGGAGCCGTCGGCCTTGACCCGGATTTTCACATCCTTGTCGATCGCCCGTTTCACGGGCACGAGAATTTTCATCGTGGTGGCTTTTTAGGTTTCTGGATGGCCGTTCTTCTTTGCCGCTGCGGTCCTCGCTTGCGGCGCTCGGGGCCGTGCTGCGGTGCGGGAAACCTACCGGCCGGCGCGGGGCTGGTCAACGGATCGACCGCGTGAAGGGCAAAGTGCTGGAAAGGCCGCCATCGACCGGAAAAGCCTGGCCGTTGACGTAAGACGACTCGTCGCTGGCCAGAAACAGCGCCATGGCCGCAATTTCTTCGGGCTCGCCGCCACGCTGCAGCGGATTGAGCTGGCCGATCTTGCCGGCGCGTGCCGCGCTCGCGCGCGCTTTCGTACATCGCGCGCGTCATGCCGCTTTCGATCAGGCCCGGGCAGATCGCGTTGACGCGGACGCCGGTGCCGGACGAGCGAATTCGCCGCCGTCTGGGCGAGACTGATGACGCCGGCTTTGCTGGCGCTATAAGGCGCGCTGCCGGCGGCGGCGCGCAGCCCCGCGGTCGAGGCCGTCAGCACGATCGAGCCACGGCCCTTTTTGATCATGTGCGGCGCGGCGTGTTTGATCGCCAGAAACGGCCCGAGTAGATTGGTCTGCAAGATCTGCTGCCACTGTTCCGCGGTCTGTTCGAGCAGCGGCGCTGGCCCGCCGAGAATGCCGGCATTGGCAAAAACGACGTCGATGCCGCCGAACGCCGTCAGCGTACTGTCGATGACGGCCTTGACCTGGTCTTCCTGGCCGACATCGGCGCCGAAACCCTGCACCTCGCCGCCTTCCCGGCTGATGGCGGTGACGGTTGCGTGCAGTCCGGTCGAATTCTGATCGACGACGACCACGCGCGCGCCCTCGCGCGCGAACAGGATCGCGCTGGCGCGGCCGATGCCGCTCGCCGCACCGGTGACGATTGCGACCTTGCCGTCGAGCCGGCCCATCACTCACCCATCGTGTTCAGCGATTTTGACCGGGTTTCCACAGCACGTCGCGCGCGCCTTTGTCGTTGGCGTAGCGGCTGGCGACAAACAGATAGTCGGACAGCCGGTTGACGTATTGCAACAGTTCGGCAGTGACGCTTTCGCCTTTGGCATCTTTCAATTCGGCGATCAGCCGTTCAGCGCGCCGGCAGACGGTGCGGGCCAGATGCAGATAAGCGGCGGCGCGCGCTGCCGCCCGGCAGCACGAAGGAGCGCAACGGACTGAGATCGGCATTGAGCCGGTCGATCTCGCTTTCCAGCCACGCCACCTGCTTGTCGGTCACCGTAAGCCGCGCGCCGCCGGGACCTTTGCCCTGGTCGGGCGTGCACAGATCGGCGCCGACATCGAACAGATCGTTCTGGATGCGCTCCAGCGCTCCGTCGAGCGAAGCATCTTGCGCCGGTGTGCAGCCGCGCGATGCCGATCGCGGCATTGGCCTCGTCGATCGTGCCGTAAGCGGCGATGCGCAGATCGTATTTCTTGCGCCGCGCGCCGGTGCCGAGGCCGGTCGTGCCGTCGTCGCCGGTGCGGGTATAGATTTTGTTGAGCTTGACCATTTTTGCCTGGAGCTCGCTTGGGCTCATTTCCCCATGAACCAGAGCGTCAACATGATGACGCCAATGGCGACGGCTTGCAGCAGCACGCGCAGCCGCATCAGCTTCTGCGAGGTGTTGCCGGAGCCGCCCATCATCATGTTGAAGAGACCGGCCAGCAGCACGAGCGCGACCGCGCCGATGGCGATCGGGACCGCGACATAGGACATGAAATTTGCCATGGCTCTTGTAGCACCGTCGACTGCCGCGCAGCGCAAGTCCGAATCATAACCCAGGTCAGCGAATACGGATTCCGGGCTTCGCTTCGCGGCCCCGGAATGACGAGCGCTGCGGCATGCGCTATAAGAGAACCGCAGAGACGGAGGACGCCTGCCCGATGATCGTCGATTTCCAGCACCATTTCACGCCGCGCGAACTGATCAAGGACGATCCGGGCGACCGGCTGGTGCTCAATTACGATGCGTCGGGCGCGCCGAGCTATACGGTGCATTCGCTGCTTTACGATCTCGACGAGCACGTGCGCATGATGGATGTCGCCGGCATCGACGCCGCCTGGCTGACCAGCGCCGCCGGCATGTGCGCCGACCTCGAGACGTCACGGCTGGTCAACGACAAGGCGAAGCAGGCCGAGCGCGATTATCCCGGCCGTTTCATCGGCGCGGCGCATGCGCATCCGCTCGGCGGCGCCGCGGCGCTGAAGGAGCTGGCGCGCTGCCGGCACGAGCTCGGCTTCCAGGGCGTGACCATCACCTCGGAATTCGACGGCAAATGGATCGACGATCCGGCCATCGAGCCGTTCTGGAGCGAGGTCTGCAAGCTCGGCATGTTCGTGTTCGTGCATCCGGCGCTAAAACTCAATCACGCGCAGCAATTCGACGCCTACGATACCGCGCGCGCGGTCGGCCGCGAATTTTCGCTGATCATGGCGACGATCCGGCTGGTCAATTCCGGCGTGTTCGACCGCCATCCCGAACTGACGGTGCACGTGGCGCATCTGTCCGGCGGCATCGCCGGCATGCTGGCGCGCATCCGCTGCTTCCAGGACAAGGACTTTTGGGGCACCGCCGGCAACAAGCGTCACGGCGCGAAAGGCGCGAAGGATTTCGACCACTATATCGCGCACAATCTGGTGTTCGACACCGCCGGCTTTGCCGGCGGCATCGGCGCGATCAAGGCCGGGCTGTGCTGAAATTCCGGCGTCAAGAATCGTGTTCGCCACCGACTATCCGCAGGAAATCCGCAAGCGCGAGGTGGTGCGCGATTTCGTCCGCGATATCCGCGCGCTCGGCGCCGACGGCGAGGCCATCCTGTCCGGCAATGTCGGATTGTTGCTGAAAGAGCCGCCGCTCAAAGCTCACGCATAAGCGATACGCGAGCGGTGGCGCCGGAACAAAAGCCACAGCACGATCGATCCGTTGACCGCGTTCCAGCCCAGCCCGTTGAAAAATGCGGCGCGGTACGACCCGGTCAGATCGAAAATATATCCCGACATCCAGCCGCCGAGCGCCATGCCGAACAGGCTCATCATCAGAATGATGCCGATACGCGCGCCGGCCTCCTTCGCCGGAAAATATTCGCGCACGATGATGGCATAGCTCGGGACAATGCCGCCCTGGAACAGGCCGAATACCGCCGAGATGACGTAGAGCGAAACCAACCCGTCATAGAGAAGATAGAGCAAGAGCGCGACGCCTTGCAGCGCCGATCCCAGCATCAGCGTGGGCAAGCCGCCGACGCGGTCGGCGATAAATCCCGAACCGATGCGGCCGACGATGCCGAACGCCATCATCAGCGCCAGCATGTCGGCGCCGCGGGCGACGCCGTAACCGAGATCGCCGCAATAAGCGACGATGTGAACCTGCGGCATCGACATCGCCACGCAACAGCAGACCGATGCCAGCGCCAGCAAGGTTTGCAGCGCGCCGGGCGAAAGGCCGAGATTTGCAGGCGAAGCCGTGCGTGTCGCGGCGCTGGCATTCACGAGCCCCGCCGGCGCCTTCCGGCGCAATGCGACAAAGCCGATCAAAAGCATCGCCGCGCCGCAGGACAGCCCGATGGCGACATGCGTTGCACGCCAGCCGTAGAGCGCGATGGCGTGCTGCACGACCGGCGGCCACACCGTGCCGGCGATATAATTTCCGGATGAGCACAACGTCACCGCCACGCCGCGGCGACGGACAAACCAGTACGAAATGTCCGCCATCAGCGGACCGAACGTCACCGAGGTGCCGAACCCGATGACGGCATGCGCAAGCGCGAATACGACAAGGCTGCCGGCGCTGGCCGCGCCGAGATAGCCGAGGCAAAGCGCCAGCGCACCGACGGCGAGCGGGCCGAGAATTCCGGCGACGTCGAGAAGCCGGCCCATGACCACGCCGCCAAGCGCAAATCCCAGCATCGCCAGCGTGAACGGCAACGAGGCTTGCGCCCGCGGCACGGCGAATTCCGCCTGCACGGCGGGCAGCGCCACCACCACCGACCACATCCCGACGCCGCCGATGGTCGAGACCAGCATGGTCGCGGCCAGGCGCAGCCAGGCCTGTTTCGAATCGGTTACGGGCGTTTTCCCTGAATTCGGCGGTGTAAGCGTTTCCATCGGCCGACATTCACCAACGTGAATATCGCCGTCAATCCCGGCAGCTTTCGGGCTAGTTCGAGCCGACGAGCTCACCCGGCGAGGTGCTTCTCGATCTCGTGGAGCGGAAGCTTGGTCAGATCCTTGTCGATCTCCGCCACGATCTTTTTCTTGACATCCTCGTGGAAAGTCTTGCGCAGATCGGCGAGCGCGCGCGGCGGCGCGATGACGATCAGAACCTTGGCGTTGCGTTCGCGAACGAGCTTCTCCAGTGCGGTTGCCACATCGCGGGCGAATTTGTGCTCCTCAAGATCGTGCCAGTCGGTCTGCGCCACGCCCGAGCGGCCCGGACCGACCGAAGAATGCTCCCGGCCGGGACGGTCGGTGCCCTGCTCGTGGGTGGGCGGATTTTGGTCCTTGAAAACGCGTTCGGTCTTGAGATTGAGAAGCTGTGTATCGCCGTCATTGCGCAAAATGAGCGCCTTGCGGCCGTCGCCGACAAAAACATACGCGTTATGTGGAACAATCGTCATCGGTCCGCCAATTCCCCGGAGGCGCGTTTTGTTCCGCCTCCGCGAGCGCACGACAACGTGTCTAGTTCGATCCGTCGAGCAGGCGCCGTGCGATGACTTGCGCCTGGATTTCGGCCGCGCCCTCGAAAATATTGAGGATGCGGGCGTCGCACAGGATGCGCGAGATCGGAAATTCGACGGCAAAACCGTTGCCGCCGTGGACCTGCACGGCGTTGTCGGCCGCGGACCAGGCAACCCGCGCCGCCAACAGCTTCGCCATGCCGGCTTCCAGATCGCAGCGCCGGCCGGAATCCTTTTGCCGCGCGGCATAATAAGTGAGCTGCCGCGCGATCATGATCTCGACCGCCATCATCGCGATCTTGTCGGACACCCGCGGGAAATTGAGGATCGGCTCGCCGAACTGGACGCGCTGGGTGGTGTAGGTCAGCGCCTGTTCCATGGCGGCCTGCGCCACGCCGATCGCCCGTGCGGCCGTCTGGATGCGCGCCGCCTCGAACGTCGCCATCAGCTGCTTGAAGCCGAGACCCTCGACGCCGCCGAGCAGATTTTCGGCCTTGACGGTAAAGCCGTCGAACGCGATCTCGTATTCCTTCATGCCGCGATAGCCGAGCACTTCGATCTCGGTGCCGGTCATGCCGGGTGCCGGAAACGGATCGCCGTCGTCGCCGCGCGGCTTTTCCGCGAGCAGCATCGACAGGCCGCGATAGCCGGTCTCCGCCGGATTGGTGCGCACCAAAAGCGTCATCAGGTCGGCGCGCACCGGATGGGTGATCCAGGTCTTGTTGCCATACACTTTATAGACGTCGCCCTGGCGCACCGCGCGCGTCTTCAAGGAGGCGAGATCGGAGCCGGTATTCGGCTCGGTGAACACCGCCGTCGGCAGCACCTCGCCCGAGGCGATCTTCGGCAGCCATTTGCGCTTCTGCTCCTCGGTGCCGGAGCCGAGGATCAATTCGGCGGCGATCTCGGAGCGGGTGCCGAGCGAGCCGACGCCGATATAGCCGCGCGACAATTCCTCGGAAACGACGCACATCGATTCCTTGCCTAGCCCCATGCCCTCGTAATCCTCGGGGATGGTCAGGCTGAACACGCCGAGCTCCGACATCTGGCCGATGACGTCGAGCGGGATGTAGTTGTTCTTGAGATGCCAGCCTTGCGCATAGGGCGCGACGCGGTCGTCGGCGAATTTGCGCATCTCTTCGCGGATCGAATCCAGCGTGTCTTCGAGGCCGCAGGCGCCGACCGTCGCGCCGTTCTGCTGCCGGATCAGTTCGACGAGGCGGGCGCGGCGTTGCGCGGTATTGCCGGTGGCGATGAGATGCTCGATCGCGGGCGTGACACGCGCCGCCGATCGCAGCCGCGGTCAGGCCGAGATCGGACAGTCGCACGATCTCGCTTTGGCTCATCGGAATGCCGCCGAACACCTGGGCGAGGTATTCGCCGGCGCCAATCCGCACCAGGAGGTCTTCGATCTCGCCGAAGCTGCCGCCGGCCGCCAGCCGCAGCGCATAGGCTTCAAACTGCCGGACCGCCTCGACATAGGTGCCGAGCCACGCCAATCCGTGAGTGGCGCGCTGTTCGCGGTCGAATATGCGAGGTACCGGGCGGCCTTCGATCGTCACCCGGTTGGCAACGGCGCGGCGGGCATCGTCGAATAAAGCTTCGAGAGCCGTGACCGCCTCGCGAAGCGGAGCGACCAGGTCGTGGCCCGCGGGCATAAGGGAATCGGCAAGCGGCATGTCTGGCTCCGATGCGCTGCTTCAAGGACGGCCCGGCGGCCCAGCCTAGGGCCGGAACATTACGCGTGCGGTGCACAAATGCAAATGAGCGGCCGAAAATGCCCATTTTTGGCAGTCTCGCCTGCGACCCCACCTCGGCTCCTCACCCCGGTTCGGCGGGAGGAACAGACCGGCGCAACCCTCCCTCGCCATGCGAGGAGGGAGGATTGGAACGAGGGGTCAATCCACCCGTTTCTTGCCAAATATTAACCAATTTACTGTGTGCTGGCGGGGGATTACCGCGGCGCGTTGGACTTTCGCCGGAACAGTGCCGCTGCAACGGGTATTCGATGTTCCTCGCCAATATTTTCTCGCGGCTGTCGGTGCGCGCCCGCATCGTTGTGCTCGGCGTCATTCCGGTGGTTGGTTTCCTGGCAAACGGCATCGCCTTTCTCACCGGCGATACCGCGGTCGAGAGCGCCTTCAACACCGTGCACCGCAACACCGAGGTTGCCGACGCCAGCCGCGACCTCAAGGCCGGACTGTTGGCGATGCGCGCCGCGACCAGCGATTTCGTCGCACATCCTTCCGACGCCGAAGTCAAGAATTTCAACGACGGCCAAGCGCAGGCGATGACCTGTCTCGACCGCATCCAGGCCTCGCTCGGCGCCGCCCGGCAGGACGTCATCATCCCGCTGCGGATCACCGTGCGCGATCTCGGGTCGAGCTTCGAGAGCCTGGTGACCGAGCAAAAGTCGCTCGGCTTCAACGAGAGCGAAGGCCTCAATGCCGACCTCGTCACGGCGAGCAGCGCCGTCGAGAATATCATCCAGAACGATTTGTCCTGGGTCGCCGCGGTCGACAGCGGCAATCTGACGATATCGCTTCTGACCATGCGCCGTTACGAGATCGAATACCGGATGACACGCGATCCGGCCGCGCAACGCCACTTCGCCGACGAGTTGCGGCACTTCAACGCCATCTTCGAATCGGTGGATGGCGCACCGCCGATGAAGGAGAAGCTCAATAAAGAGGTGCAGGCCTACGGGCAGAGTTTTGCGCAATGGGTCGCCAGCACCGACAATATCCAGCCGCTCCTGGACTTGATCGGCCGCGATACATCGAGCGTGCTGCCGGAGGCCGACCGCATCATCGAGACGGCGGAATTCAACGCCAATTCCGCAGGAACCGCGCTGACGCTGTCGCGGACGCAGACCAAGCGCTTCATCGTCTGGGTGGGACTGGCGGTGGTGCTGATCGGACTCGCCTGCTCGTGGCGCATCGGCCGTTCCATCACCAACCCGCTCGAAGATCTGGCCAGCGCGATGAAACGGCTCGCCGACGGCGACACCTCGGCCGAGCTGCCCGCCAGTCATGCGCATGACGAGATCGGCGCCATGGCGAGCACCGTAGTGGTGTTCCGCGACAACATGATCGAGCGCGAGCGGCTGGCCGGCGTGCACAACGAAACCAATGCCGCGCGCGAACGGCGCGCCGAGGCGATCGCCACCCTGATCCGGGAATTCCGTGCTTCGGTCGAGCAGGCGCTCGACCGGCTGCGTGAGGCCGCCGGCCGCCTGGAAAACGCATCGAGCGGACTCAATGACGCCGCCGACGCGGTGTCGTCCGAAGCGCGCGCCGCCGAGAACTCGGTCGGCGCGGCCTCGGTCAATGTCACTACCGTGGCCTCCTCGATCGAGGAGCTGGCGACTTCAATCAGCGAGATCGCCTCGCAGGCTTCCAAATCGACCGACGTCGCGAGCCGCGCGGTTGCCGAGTCCAAGCGCACCGTCAACACCATGGCGGAGCTTGGCAGCGCCGCCAACCGCATTGGCGAGGTCATCGGCCTCATTCAGGCGATCGCCGGCCAAACCAACCTGTTGGCGCTCAATGCCACGATCGAGGCGGCGCGCGCCGGCGAAGCGGGCCGCGGCTTCGCCGTGGTCGCGGCCGAAGTCAAATCGCTCGCCGCGCAGACCGCACGCGCCACCGAGGAAATCGCCGCCCAGATCGGCGCCATCCAGTCGGCTACCGCCGACGCCGCGCAGGCCATCGAGCAGGTCTCCACCATCATCGACGATATGGCGGACATCGCCACGATCGTCGCCTCGACGGTCGAAGAACAGAACACCGTCGTCGCTTCGGTCGCCCAGGGCGTCAATCGCGCCTCCTGCGAAGCGCGCAGCGGCTCCGAGGCGATGAGCCGCGTTGCCGGCGCGTCAACCGGCGCCCGCGCCACCGCCGCCGACGTCAAGTCGCTGGCCGACACGCTCGCCGACGAGGCGGAAAAGCTGCAAGGCGAAGTGCGGCGCTTCCTCACCGACGTGCAGGCGGCGTAGTTCTCGACAACGAATCGGAAGTGCGCCCCCTCCCCCGCTTGCGCGGGGATAAGCTCGCGGCGGAGGTTGTCAGCGTTGAACATCATTCGGCTCTGCTACCATATCGCCATGGACGCGTTCTTACGCTTCAACGCCGATGACGGCTGGGCGATCGCGAGCCACATCGCGCTGTCGATCCTGATGTCGATGTTCCCGTTCCTGATTCTGGTGACGGCGATCGCCGGTTTCATCGGCTCGCAAAATCTCGCCGACGAAGTGGCGCGGCTGATCATCGCCGCCTGGCCGCAGGAGGTATCCGGCGGCATCGCGGTGCAAATGCATGACGTGCTGACCACCGCGCGCGGCGACATCCTCACGCTCGGCGCAGTGTTCGCACTCTATTTTTCGTCGAGCGGCATCGAAAGCCTGCGCATCGGACTTAACCGCGCCTATGGGCTTAACGAGGCTCGACCGTGGTGGCTGCTGCGGCTGGAATCGATCGGCTATGTGCTGGTCGGCGCGATCGGCCTGTTGGCGCTGGCGTTCCTCGTCGTGCTCGGCCCGCTGGTCTTCAAGGCCGCGCTCGCTTACGCGGTTTGGCTGGCGCCGCTCGAAAGTCACTTTAATGTCGGCCGTCTCGCCGCCGCGACGTTCGTTCTCACGCTGGCGCTCTTGATCCTGCACATGTGGCTGCCAGCCGGGCGGCGCGCGATCGAACAGGTCTGGCCCGGCATCATCGCGACGCTGGGGTTGTGGCTGCTCTGCGGCTTCGTCTTCGGACGCTATCTGTCGGATTTCTCCTACACCTATGTGAACTATTATGCCGGCCTCGCCTCGGCCATGACGGCGCTGGTCTTTCTGTATTTCACCGCCTGGATTTTCATCTATGGCGGCGAGCTCAACGCCGCGATCGCGCGCGAACGGGCGATCAAAAAACTGACGCCGGAGCGGGTGGGGAAAAGTTAGGCCGCGGTCTCAGCGCCGGGCCGTTTGAGTGCAGCGGACGTCAGACGCTACCAAGCGCCTCGATCACGTCTTCGAAATTGCGCAGGCCCGGGCGCGGCGTGTTGACCAGAACCGCCATATTGCCGGGCTTGTGCTTGTTGGTGCGCATCAGTTCGTGGGCATAGGGGATTTTTTCCCACGGGAACACGTCGCTCATGCACGGATCGACGCGGCGGTCGATGACGAACTGATTGGCGGCGCTGGCCTGCTTCAAATGCGCGAAGTGCGAGCCTTGCACCCGCTTCTGCCGCATCCAGACATAGCGCGCGTCGAAGGTGATGTTGTAGCCGGTGGTGCCGGCGCAGAACACGACCATGCCGCCGCGCTTGACGACCAGGCAGGAGACCGGGAACGTCGCCTCGCCGGGATGCTCGAACACGATATCGACGTCGTGCTTGCCGGTGATGTCCCAGATCGCCTTGCCGAAGCGGCGCGCCTCTTTCACCCAGGTGTCGTATTCGGGCGTGCCGACTTTTGGCATCTGGCCCCAGCACTTGAATTCGTTGCGGTTGATGACGCCCTTGGCGCCGAGATTGAACACGTATTCGGATTTCGATTGATCCGACACGATGCCGATGGCGTTGGCGCCGGAGGCGGCGACAAGCTGCACGCCGAACACGCCAAGCCCGCCCGACGCGCCCCAAACCAGAACGTTGTCGCCGGGCTTGAGGATGTGCGGCGCGTGGCCGAACAGCATGCGATAGGCCGTGGCCAATGTGAGCGTGTAGCAGGCGGATTCTTCCCAGGTCAGATGCGCGCGGCTTCGGCATGAGCTGGCGCGACTGCACGCGGCAGAATTGGGCGAACGAGCCGTCCGGCGTTTCGTAGCCCCAGATGCGCTGCGACGGCGACAATAGCGGATCGCCGCCATTGCATTCCTCGTCGTCGCCGTCGTCCTGATTGCAATGAATGATGACTTCGTCGCCGACCTTCCAGCGCTTGACCTTGGAGCCGACCGCCCAGACGACGCCGGACGCATCGGAGCCGGCGATGTGGAACGGATGCTTGTGCCCGTCGAGCGGCGAGATCGGCTGGCCGAGGCCGGCCCAGATGCCGTTGTAGTTGACGCCGCCGGCCATGACGAAGACCAGCACCTCGTCTTCGGCGATCGGCCAGGTCGGAACCGCTTCCAGCTGCATCGCCGTCTCGGGCGGGCCGTGGCGCTCCTTGCGGATCGCCCAGGCATACATTTTCGCCGGGACGTGGCCGAGCGGCGGGACTTCGCCCATCTCGTAGAGGTCCTTCAGCGGCGCGGCTGAGGGTTTCTTTTGCGCAACGGCCATCACGGGCTCCCGGCTGCACCGGACAGGCGCGACAGGATGGTCGCGCCAGACATCCGCAGTGTGCCGCACCTTATGTTGCAGCGCAATAATTAGTTACAGGCGGGAGAAGTCATGGGGCTGCTGACAGCCATTGGGCAAAGTCCTAAGCTTTCGATGGCGCGGAATGGAATGCGCTGATCGCTGTTCCCTTGCCAGGGAAAGCAAATAACGGGGGAAAACATGGGCATTATTATTTGGCTGATCGTCGGTGCGGTCGCCGGCTGGCTGGCCGGCATGGTCGTCAAAGGCGGCGGCTTTGGCCTGATCGGCGACATCGTTGTCGGCATTGTCGGCGCCTTCATCGCCGGCTGGTTGTTTCCGCAGATCGGGGTTCCCCTGTTCGGCGGCGATGTGATCGGCGCAATCATCGACGCCTTTATCGGCGCGGTGATCCTTCTGGTCATCATCCGGCTGATCAAGCGCGCCTGATCGGGCGCTAACACGGCGGAAAGAAATGCGCGGTAAGTCAAGGGGCGCGAAGGTTTTGAGCCTTCGCGCGCTGAGATTGAGCGCGCATTCATGACCGCCGTTCAAGAGAGCCTGCCGCGCGCAACACCGCCGCTGTCCGCCGCGCGGATGATCCGGCTCGCCGGGCTGACGCTCGCGCTCGGCTTTCTGATCGTGCTCGGCGGGACTTTTCTCAAGGGCGATTTTCTCCTCGACGCGGCGGACCGGCCGATCGCCAACGATTTTGTTGCCGTGGTCGCGGCCGGACAACTGGCGCGCGACGGCAACCCGGCCGCCGCTTACGACTGGCCGACCCATAAGCGAGCCGAAGTCGCCGTCATCGGCCACGACTTCGACGACTATTACGGCTGGCATTATCCGCCGACGTTTCTGTTCTTTGCCGCGGCGCTGGCGAGCCTGCCGTTTATCGCCGCCGCGCTGGTGTCGCTGATCGCGACACTCGCCGCTTATGTCGCGGCAATGGCGGGCGTGCTCGGCCGCACCGGAATTTTTGTCGCGCTCGGCTTTCCCGCTGCTCTGTGGAACGTGACTGCCGGGCAAAACGGTTTTCTCACCGCCGCCTTGATTGGCGGCACGCTCGGCTTGCTGGAGCGCCGCCCGGCGCTCGCCGGCGTCTGCCTCGGGCTTCTCACCTACAAGCCGCAATTCGGTTTGCTGTTTCCGCTCGTTCTGATCGCAGACCGCCGCTGGCGCACGATCGCCGTCGCCGCGGCGGTCGCCGCGGCGCTCGCCGCGCTGTCATGGGCGGCTTTCGGCGGCGCGAGCTGGGACGCCTTCATGCATTGGCTGCCGATCACCGGCCACGAAATCCTCGGCGCCGGCCGCGCCGACTTTGGCCGGCTGCAAAGCCTGTTCGGTCTCGTCCGCGCGCACGGCGGCAGCGAAAAACTGGCGTGGACGGTGCAGGCGATCGGCAGCCTCGCCGTCGCCGTCGCCGTCACCTTGCTGTGGCGAAGCCGCGCGCCATTCGATCTTAAGGCCGCCGCGCTCGCCGCCGGCACGCTCGCCGTCACGCCTTATGTTTATATGTACGACCTCGTCGTGCTGGCGGTCGCCACGGCCTTTCTCCTGCGCTACGCGCTGGAACGCGGATTTCTCTTGAGCGAAGTTCTCGGCCTATCCTGCGGCGCCGCGCTTATCCTCAGCTTCCCCTACGCGAAAACCGCGGTCGGCCTTGCCGCGGTCCTGATCGTCCTGGCCCTGGTGGCGCGGCGCACGCTCGTTGACACGCCCTTCACTCCGCCGGCACTGCCTCGGCCTTCGGTTCCGGCATAACGCCGCCAATCGCCGCCGGCCGCGCAAGACCGAGCCGCCGCCGGGCAATCACATGCCCGGCCGAACGCATCGCCACGATCGCGAACACTGCGATGACGATCCCGGCAATGAGATCGACGAAATAATGACCGCCATTGATCGGCGTCGCCGCCAGCATGAAGCCGTTCGCCGGCAGGATAAGCGGCCGGAACAATTTGGCCGGCCACAGCGCCCAGACATAGAGCACCGCGGACGCGGCATGAAAACTCGGAAAGGTGACGATGCCGCCCAGTTCCAACAGCTCGAGATGGCGCAACACTCCTCCGCGCGTCAGCGGCAGGTCACGTAACTGATCTAGATAGGCGCGCGGATCGATGTTCTTGAGCGTGGCCGGATCAAGCCCGATCTGCTGATAGACGCCGATCGCCGGTATCAGCGCGGAAAGGATCGTGATCGCCGCCAAGGCGTCGCCGAAGGCAAAAGTGAACTCCTCGATCCGCCGATAATGTCCCACGGCCGCGAGCGCGATCGGGATGGCGAAGATCGGCCAGCGGATCAGCTGTAGTTCAGCCAGGCCGCCAACGCCGGATGAGCGTCGACGAAGGCGACATAGGCCGCCCAGTCGAGATGCAACGCGCGGTCGATGGCGAGAAGATTGGCGTCCTGCATCGGCAGGTTTGTCGAGGCCGCGATGTAGGTAAGCGGCGCCATGATCGCGGTGATCAGGACGATTTGCGCGGTGCCGCCGAGGACGAACATCACCTGCGGATCGCGCCGCAGCGGCGACCAGGCATTGGCGTGCGCAAAGCCACCGTAAATGCCGACATAGCCCACGGAAATCGCAAGCCCGGTCAGTTCGATGGAGAAGTCCGTGACCATCAGGCTCAGCGCGAGCACCGCGCCATAGCGCCGATGACGATCCAATTGATCAGGAAGTAACGCCAGGCAGCCTGGAGATCCGGCGGCAAGCTAGGGGGCTTTACGTACATGCCGGCAATTTCCGGGAACTACAGTTAAAACCGTGACAATCGCGGCCAGCGGCGTCGCACGTTGGATGACAACGCGTTTTCGGCCCTGCGGTGAGATCGCTAATGTTGCGTTGCAATAAGATCCGCGCCACATTACCCGGGCCGGATTGCGTTGGAACACCGATGGGCGACCCGCCGCGCCGCGACAAACCTTGGATATTCCGTACCTATGCGGGGCATTCGACCGCCACCGCGTCGAACGAGCTCTATCGCAAAAATCTGAGCAAGGGACAGACCGGACTTTCGGTCGCCTTCGATCTGCCCACCCAGACCGGCTACGACAGCGATCATTCTTTGGCCAAAGGCGAAGTCGGCAAGGTCGGCGTGCCGATCTCGCATATCGGCGACATGCGCGCTTTGTTCAAAGACATCCCGCTCGGCGAGATGAACACGTCGATGACGATCAACGCCACCGCGGCGTGGCTGCTCGCGCTCTATGTCGCGCTGGCCGACGAGCAAAACGTGCCGCGGGCAAAACTGCAAGGCACCACGCAGAACGACATCATCAAGGAATATCTGTCGCGCGGCACTTATGTGTTTCCGCCGGCGCCGTCGATGCGGCTGACCAAGGACGTGATCCTGTTCACGACCAAGGAAATGCCGAAATGGAATCCGATGAACGTATGCTCCTATCACCTGCAGGAAGCCGGCGCCACGCCGGTGCAGGAGCTGGCCTTCGCGCTCGCTACCGCCATCGGCGTGCTCGACGCGGTGAAGGCGTCGGGTCAGGTCGCCGACGACGAGTTCGGCGAGGTGGTCGGGCGCATCTCGTTTTTCGTCAATGCCGGGCTGCGCTTCGTCACCGAAATCTGCAAGCTGCGCGCGTTTACCGAACTGTGGGACGAGATCACGCAGCAGCGCTACGGCGTGACGGACGCCAAGCACCGCTTGTTCCGTTACGGCGTGCAGGTCAACTCGCTGGGCTTAACCGAGCAGCAGCCGGAGAACAACGTCGCCCGCATCCTGATCGAGATGCTGGCCGTCACGCTGTCGAAAGACGCCCGCGCCCGCGCCGTGCAGTTGCCGACCTGGAACGAGGCGCTCGGCCTGCCGCGGCCGTGGGACCAGCAATGGTCGCTGCGCATGCAGCAAATCCTCGCCTACGAAACCGACCTTCTGGAATATGCCGACATATTCAATGGCTCGCCGGCCGTGGCGGCGAAAGTCGCCGAACTGAAAGCCGCCGCGAAGCAAGAGCTGGCGCATATCGAAGCGATCGGTGGCACCGTGGTCGCCGTCGAGTCCGGCTACCTCAAACAGCAGCTTGTCGAATCCAATTCGCGGCGTGTCGAGGCGATCGAGCGCGGCGAGCAAATCGTGGTCGGCGTCAACCGCTTTGTCGAAACCGAATCCTCGCCGCTCGCCGACGCCGCCGAGACGATCCTCACCGTGTCGCCGGAAGCCGAGGCCGGCCAGGTCGGGCGGCTCAACGCCTGGCGCGCCGCGCGCGACGGCCAAGCCGTCGCCTCAGCGCTTGAGGCGCTGCGCCGCGCCGCCAAGACCGGCGCCAATATCATGCCGGCCTCGATCGCCTGCGCCAAAGCCGGCGTCACCACCGGCGAATGGGGTTTTGCGCTGCGCGCTGCGTTCGGCGAATTCCGCGCACCGACCGGCGTCGGCACCGCCATGCGCAACGACGCCGAAGGGCTCGACGACATTCGCGCCGAGGTCGACCGGGTGTCGAAAAAGCTCGGCCGGCGGCTGAAATTCCTGGTCGGCAAGCCGGGGCTGGACGGCCATTCCAACGGCGCCGAGCAGATCGCCGCGCGCGCCCGCGACGCCGGCATGGACGTCGTTTACGACGGCATCCGCCTCACCGCGGAGGCGATCGTCGCGGCGGCGGCGGAAAAGGACGTGCACGTCGTCGGCCTGTCGATCCTGTCCGGCTCGCACATGCCGCTGGTGCGCGACGTGGTCGCGCGCATGAAAGAGGCTGGCCTCGACGACGTGCCGGTCGTGGTCGGCGGCATCATCCCGCCGGCCGACGCAACCGCGCTCAAAAGCGCGGGCGTCGCCGAAGTCTATACGCCGAAGGATTTCGAGCTGAACCGCATCATGGCCGACCTCGTGCGCATCGTCGAAGGCTCGGCGGAGGCGGACGTGAAGCCGGCCGACGCTGCGGAATAATTACGCCGGCACCGCCGCCGCGATCGCCGCGCTCAGTGTCGACGGACTGACCGGCTTGCGCAGGTAATCGTTCATGCCGGCCGCCCGCGCGGCGTCGGCGTCGCCGGGTTCGGTGCGGCCGGAAATGCCGACGATCGGCGTTGCCGCCGCAGCACCGCCCATGGCGCGGATGCGCCGCGCCGCTTCCAGCCCGTCGATGCCCGGCAGCGTGATGTCCATCAGGACAGCGTCGTAACGCCGCTTCACCGCCTCGACCGCCTCCTCACCGGTGCCGGCAAAATCGGCGCGATGGCCGAGCTCGGTAAGAATGGTGTTGAGGATGACGCGGCCATAAGGATTATCCTCGACGCAGAGAATTTTCAGCCGCCGCGCCGGCGCCATGCTTGCCGGCGCACTGCCGCTTTCGCCGGCGTCGGCGGCCCCGACCGGCAGGACGGCGGCGAGGCAAAAGCGCGAGCCGCGGCCGGGCGTGCTGGTGACGGTAAGATCGCCGCCCATGCGCTTCGCCAAAACCTTGACGACCGCAAGGCCAAGGCCGGCGCCGCCGTAGCGGCGGGCGATTTCGGCGCTGGCTTGCGCGAACGGCCGGAACAATCGCTTGATCTCGGCGCGCGCAATGCCGATGCCGCTGTCGGTAACGACAAAGCTCAGTTTGGCACGGCCGCGCGCGGCGACGCTAAAGCGGGCATCGAGCCGGATTGTGCCGCGTTCGGTGAACTTCACCGCGTTGTCGATAAGGTTCTCCAGCGCCGCCCGCAGCCGCACCGGATCGCCCACCACCAATTGCGGAAGATCGTCGGCGATTGTTACCTCGGCGCCGAGGCCCTTGGTCTCGGCGCGCGCGACAAGCGTCTCGCGCAAATCATCAAGCAGGCGGCGCGGCCGGAAAATCTCCCGTTGCAGCACGAGCGAGCCGGCATCGGCTTTGGCGGCGTCGATGACGAGCGTGGTCAGCGAGGCGAGATGTTCGGCGCTGCCCTTGATGCCGGCAGCCCAGCGCCGTTCGCGCTCGCCGAGATTGGAACTGGCGAGCAATTCGCCGAGCGCGAGGATGCCGGTCAGCGCGGTGCGGATGTCGTGCGCAAACACCGCCAGCACGGCCTCATTGGCGGCGGGCACGGCGGCGCGCCGGCGCGACGTTTTTCGCGGCCTGCGCCGCGCCGGCCTGACGGCGGATTTTTGTTTGGTCCTCGATCGCGCCATTGCAATTCCCCAGGGCGCCAGCATCCACCATGGCATGGCGGTGGGCGCAACAAAACAAGCCGCGCGGCGATCTGCACCGCTGAAATTCAGCGGCCCAACCCGACCATGCGCCTGATATCGGGTGGACTTGCGCCGGGGGCGCGCAATTCGCGCAGGCCCGTCGACTGGGTCGACTTCGAAAGCTTGTGGCCTTCATCGTCGAGGATGAGCTTGTGGTGATGATAAGCCGGCTCCGGCAGTCCGAGCAGCGCCTGCAACAGCCGATGGATGCTGGTCGACCAGAACAGATCCTGCCCGCGCACCACGTCGGTAACACCTTGCAAGGCATCGTCGACAACGACAGCGAGGTGGTAGCTGGTCGGAGATTCCTTGCGCGCCAGAACGACGTCGCCCCACAGCTGCGGCGCGGCGGTAACGAGGCCGGTCTGGCCGCGCGGTCCGGCGCCGGTCTCGGTCCAGGTGAGCACGCCGGCGCGGGCCACCGCGCGATCCATGGCAAGCCGGAGCGCGAACGGTTCGCCCGCCTCGCGGCGGCGCTGGCGCTCGGCGGCGGAAAGCCTGCGGGCGCGCCCCGGATAGATCGGCACGCCGTCGGGGTCGCGCGGCCAGCCGCCCTGCCGGTCGAGGTCGGCAACCAGCGCGGTCAATTCGCGGCGGCTCTCGAAACTCGGATACAAGAGGCCCTGGGCTTCGAGCTTGGCGACGGCGGCGGCATAATCGTCTAGATGTTCGCTCTGGCGTCGCGCCGGATGCGCCCAGGCGATGCCGAGCCAGCGCAAATCCTCGTCAATCGCCGCCTCGTATTCCGGCCGGCAGCGCTCCGCGTCGATGTCCTCGATGCGCAGCAGAAACCGGCCGCCCAGCTCCCGCACCATGTCGTGATTGAGCAATGCCGAGTAGGCATGGCCCAGATGCAGAAATCCATTCGGGCTTGGTGCAAAACGCAAGATGCGGCTGTACATCGGCGTTGCGCTTTTCGAGATTCACGTGCCTCACTGTATCATGTTGACCCACATTCGTACCGAAGCCGATCTCGACGCGGCGCTGAGCGCGCTTGAGAAAGCCGATCCGCGCTTTGTCGCGCTGTTGGCGACGGCCGGCCGGCCGCCGCTGCGGCGGCGGCCCGGCGGTTTCGCCGGGCTTGCCGCGACAGTGGTGTCGCAGCAGCTTTCGACCGCAAGCGCCGGCGCGATCTGGGGACGGCTTGAGGCGGCATTCGATCCGTTCGAGCCGGCCGCTATCATCAAGGCGCGCGCTGCCAAGCTGGCGCGGATCGGACTGTCGCGGTCGAAGATAAAAGCATTGAAGGAAATCGCCCGCGCCGTCGCCAACGGCAAACTGCCGCTGGCCTCGCTCGCCGACATTCCGGCCGACACGGCGCATGCCGCGCTCACCGCGGTGCACGGCATCGGGCCATGGACGGCCGATATTTATCTGCTCGCCCATCTCGGCCATGCCGATGCCTGGCCGGCCGGGGATCTTGCGCTACAGGAGGCGGCGCGGCTTGCCTTTCATCTGCACGCGCGGCCGAGCGTGAAGGAGATGGGGCCGCTCGCGGAGCCGTGGCGGCCGTGGCGCGCCGTGGCGGCACGGGTGTTGTGGACCTATTATCGCGCCGTCAAAGGACGTGACGGCACGCCGGTCGCGGCAAAGATTCCGCAAAAGAGGCAAAAGAGGAGTGGCAATGGCCGCTGAACTTGAGGGCCCGCGGTTAGCGCCGCTCTCCGGCCCCGCGCGGCAGCTGGTCGTTTTCCTGCACGGCTATGGCGCCGACGGCAACGATCTGATCGAGATCGGCCGCGCCTGGCAGCAATTGCTGCCGCACGCGGCGTTCGCTTCGCCGCATGCGCCGGAGCCGTGCGGCCAGGCGCCAGTCGGCCGGCAATGGTTTGCGCTCACCTTCCGCGACGACAATGAGCGCTGGACCGGCGTCAACAAGGCGGCGCCGCTCCTGAACCGCTTCCTCGACACCGAACTCGCCCGCCACCAGCTGCCGCGATCGGCGCTGGCGCTGGTCGGCTTCAGCCAGGGTACCATGATGGCGCTGCATGTCGGCCTGCGCCGCGTCGTCGCGCCGGCGGCGATCGTCGGCTATTCCGGCAGGTTCGTGGTGCCGGAAAGTGGCGACCTCAAAGCCTTTGCCGCCGAGATCAAATCGCATCCGCCGATGCTCCTAGTCCACGGTGACCGCGACGATCTGATCCCACCCCAGGCGCTGTTCCAGGCGACGCAGGGGCTCGCCGCGCTCGGGTTGTCGGTCGAATGGCATATATCCCCCGGGGTTGGGCATGGCATCGATGCCGAAGGCTTGCGCCATGGCGGTGAGTTCCTGGCCCGGCGATTTGGCGTAAGCCGCTGAGAAAACTAGAAGTTTTAACCTCCCACTGGCCTATCAAGTAACGATTTCCTAGCAAATTCGGCCTAGAACTGGCCTGTCGGGTCAGGTGCGCCAGTGGTCATATCCGCAATCTCCAAACTTTCTCGATCCGGGCAAGTCGCGCGGTTTCGGTCGCTCGTCGCCAATTTTCGATTGAATAAACGCGGCAACGTGGCGGTCATGAGCGCGTTTGCAGTGCTGCCGATGATCGCCGCCGTTGGCTGCGCGATCGATTATTCGACCGCAAGCATGATCAAGACCAAACTGCAGGCAGCCGCCGACGCGGCAAGTCTCGCCACCGTCTCAGTCAATTCCGCCGTCGTCACCACTGCTAAGAGCATGTCGAGCAGTGGCACCGTTTCCGGCGGCTCGACTTTCGCATCCAATTACTTCAATGCGAATTTGGCGACCTCGCCGGAAGATGTCGGCTATTCGAATCTAACCCCGACTGCGACCGTTACAGTGAGCGGTACGACAATGACTGCGGTCGTATCCTTCACCGCTATGGTCCCCACCACCTTCATGGGGATAATGGGTTATCACAACATTACGGTGAGTGGCACGTCCACCGCGAGCTATTCACTTCCGAGCTACATCAATTTCTATATGATGCTGGACGTCTCGGGATCCATGAGTTTCCCGTCGACGACAAATGAGCAGACGAGATTGCAGGCCGTCAATCCAGACAACAATACTCTTTATCCAAACGGTTGCACCTTCGCTTGCCACTTTACCGCGTCGGGAGCTTGCCCGGAATCGGAGCAGGGGCCCACGGGCTCATCTAACAATCCTGCGGTGGGCAGTGCCACTAACCCATCCCCGGGGGGATACTGCCAAGGCTTCATCATCTCGCGATTGGGAACGACGCTTTCCACGGGCGGTAAGGTGAATTGGACCAACCCGCAAGTCAGTTCCTGTTCGGCAGCAGGAACAACGTCGTGCATCCAGTTGCGCGCCGACGCCGTCGGCTATGCCGTGACGCAATTACTTTCATACGCATCGAGTAACGAACTCGTTCCGAATCAATATCAGGTCGGGCTCTATCCGTTCATCCAGAATCTCTATACCGATTTCGCGCTGACCACGAACCTGACCGGCGCGATCAGCACTGCTGCGCAGAACCTCGCGAGCCTTCTCGATACCGGCGCCAACGCAAGCCTTGGATCCGGTGGCACGCATTTCGAGAATGCATTCTCCAGCATGAACAGCCTAATCACAACCGTCGGAACCGGCTTCAGCTCATCCAGTCCGCTGCCCTATGTCTTTATAGTCACCGACGGATCTCAGAATTATCAAACGCAATGGAACGGAAATTGGTCGTCACAAAACTGGTCGGCCACGTCCGCAGTTCCATATAACAATTCGGCGACAGTCATACCACCGAACACGGTAACTTCTACAGACTACTGCACAACGATGAAGAAGCGCGGCATAACGATCGCAGTTCTCTACATTCCTTATGAGACAATTCAGAATGCAACGACCTTCGCCAATAGCGAAGATATCTATGCCAACAATAACATTCCCAATATTCCACCGGCGCTGCAAACCTGCGCTTCGCCGAACTTCTTCTACACTGCAAGCACGCCGACCGCTATCAATAACGCGCTGATCGCGATGTTCAATCAGGCCGTGAGTACGGCGCACCTTTCGAACTAAGCTTTTCCGCCGTCATACGGACAGCGACAAGACTAGCTTGACCGGTAACTCGGCAGGCGCGTCACTGCGCCGACGGACCGACGGTTTTCAAGCTATATTAGAAGAGATGCGCGGCTAACCGAGGATACAACCCGCAACGCTCTGCGGCGGGTAATTGATGCAATTGCTGACGCGCGGCGTGACGTAAAGATTGTCCGAGAACGTGATGTTGCCGGCGCTGAAATAACCGAACATCGGCGTAAATTTATAGCTTACTTCGGCCAAAATCAGGTAGCTGCCATTCACATCGAGCGCGGTCGCCGGAAGGGTTATTGATGATCCCTGCGCGCGGGCGGTGCCACCCTGGGAGTAGCTCCAGCTGATCGTCGCGACGCCCTTATTGCTGATCGTTACTTGCGAAATTGTGATGGTTATCGGCGAGCTCGAATACGGCGCCATTATAGCCGAGGTCGCACCCACAATCGTGGCCATATCCGACGACTGGATCGTTGAATACTGATTAGTGATCGCAGCCAACGCGAAAGTCGCCGAGCGCATTTTCATGTAAGTGGCGATAGCTCGCGCGCCGTCGAACGTTCCCAGAAACATCACCGCCAGGACCGGCGCAATCATGGCGAATTCGATCGCGGCCACGCCACGCGTCGACGCAATGAATCGCCGAAAAATATTCACTCGCACCGTCGCGATCCCTACCATGATCAATAGGGCTCCACCCGGAACGCACTGACGCCCATAACCTCCGTTGTACCTTGGCCGCTGTTCGGCAACACTGATCCGAGCGGCATGCCGATAATCGGCCATGGATAGGCAAGTTGGACGACCATGATCTCGCCCTGAGTGCCAGGACTGTATGTACCAGAGGTGACGAGTTTGCCACTGGAATTATAAAGGGAAGGAGCCGCAGTGCTGGCACTGCTAAACGACGAATAAGTCGACACGTCGATCTGGAGATTGCCGCAATTGAAAAGAGCCGAAACCATCGGACAGACGTCGCTGGCGAATTGACTTTGAGTGAGCCCGCTGGATTGCGCCGACCCGGTCATGAACATGCGGCCCGCCTCGACTGCAGCATTTTGCAGCGTCTGCTGGGCGAACAAAAAAAACGTCGTCTGTAGGATGGCAAACAGCATCGCCAAAAACGCTGGCGCTATCAAAGCGAATTCGACAGCCGTCGCGCCACGTTCGGCCTCGCGGAAACGAGAAACCTGTCGGCGAAAACGTGTCACCAGATTGCGCACCATGACGAACGTGTCCCGTTGAGTAATCTGCCGGCCGATCCGGCCCCGACGGCAGGATCCGCACCCTCCGCTCATAGGCGGGACAAATTGATTATTCGTTGCGGGAACCGCATAAACCCGGCCCTGCCGGCACGGGGCAAGACATTGTTAAGGATACCGCGACGGCACTCCCGTCGTTAGAACATAGAAAAATCGATCGGCTTGTGGCGGTCGAGCGAGCGGTGGATCGGCGGCAACGGATATTTGAGCCCGGTCGCGCAATTGAACAGGACCGTCTGCTCAGTTTTCTTAACCCGCCCGTCGGCGAGGCTCTGCTTGTAGGCGGCATAGGTCGCCGCGCCTTCGGGGCACATCAGGAAACCTTCCTCGCGCGCGACTTCGTCGAGGCCTTCGGTAATCGCCTCGTCCGACACCGCGATGGCAAAACCGCCGCTCTCGCGCACGGCGCGCAGGATCAGAAAATCGCCGATCGCCTGCGGGACCCGGATGCCCGACGCGATAGTCTGCGCGTTATCCCAGCGCGGCGCGTGTTCGACACCCTCCTCGTAGGCGCGCACCATCGGCGCGCAGCCGGAGGCCTGCACGGCGACCATGCGCGGGCGCTTGCCGCCGATAAATCCAATCGCCTCCAACTCGGCGAAGGCCTTCCACATGCCGATCAGCCCGGTGCCGCCGCCGGTCGGATAGAAAATGACATCCGGCACGGTCCAGCCGAGCTGCTCGGCCAATTCCAGTCCCATCGTCTTTTTGCCTTCGATCCGATACGGCTCTTTGAGCGTCGAGACGTCAAACCAGCCGACTTTGCTTTTGCCTTCGCCGACGATCTTGCCGCAATCGTCGATCAGGCCGTTGACGCGATAGACCGTCGCGCCTTGCAGCGCGATCTCGCTCAAATTCACTTCCGGGGTGTCCTCGGGACAGAAGATCGTGGTCTTGATGCCGGCATGGCTGGCGTAAGCCGCGAGCGCCGCGCCGGCATTGCCGTTGGTCGGAATTGCCATGTGCTTGATGCCGAAAGCCTTGGCCATCGACACCGCCATGACCAGGCCGCGCGCCTTGAACGAGCCGGTCGGCAGCCGGCCCTCATCCTTCACCAGAAGTTCGCCGCCGCCGATCTTGGCCGCCACTTTCGGCAGCGGCAAAACCGGAGTCATCGCCTCGCCGAGGCTGACGATGTCCTCCTTGCGCCGCACCGGCAACAGTTCACGATAGCGCCACAGGTCGGGCGGACGGGCGGCCAGCGCGTCCTTGCTCAACGCCGCTTTTACGCCGGCGAGATCGTAGCGGACCAATAGCGGCTTGCCGGCGCGCGACAGATTGTGAATCTCGTCGGCCGCGTGCCGCTCGCCGGTCGCCGAACATTCGAGATGGGCGACGAAGGTTTTGCGTTCGGTGGTCAGGTTGTCGTTGACGTGCAAGAAAATCTCCGGCGTCGCATGAGTAGGCGGGGATTGCCGCCTGTCATATCATAGTGTCTATCCAAGGCACCAACGCCCTCGGCAAGAACAACGAACAAGACAATGAAAATCACCGCCATCGAGCCTTTCCACATCAGCGTGCCGTACGACTTCGGCAACGCGGCGGCGAATGCCGCGGCGATCCAGTGGCCGAGAATGGAGACGCTGTTCGTCAAGGTAACGACCGATGAAGGCGTTATCGGCTGGGGCGAGGGATTTGGCCTTGCCGCCTGCGGCATCACCGGGGTTGCGGTGGAGAAAGCGATCGCGCCGTTGGCGGTCGGACGCGACCCGACCGACATCGCGGCGCTGATGCGCGACGTGGCCTACAAGCAACGCAATTGCTCGCGCAACGGCCCGGTCGGCTTCGCGCATTCGGCGCTCGACATCGCGCTCTGGGACATTGCCGGCAAGCTTGCCGGCAAGCCGCTCTATCGCCTACTGGGCGGCGCGGCAACGGTCGAGCGCATGCCCGCTTATGCGAGCCTCTTGCGCTACGGCGACGCCGATGTGGTCAGACAAAACAGCGCCAAGGCGGTCGAGCGCGGCTACCAGGACGTCAAGCTGCACGAAATCGGCCTCGCCGAAATCGCGGCATCGCGAGAAGCGATCGGCGCCGATGTCGCGCTCACGGTCGACGCCAGCTGCGCCTGGACCGTGCCGCAGGCCATCGACGTGGCGAAGAAGCTGCAAGCCTATAATCTCAAGTGGCTGGAAGAGCCGCTGTGGCCGCCCGAGGATTACAACGGGATGGCGCGCCTGAAGGCGGACGGCGGCATTGCGCTCGCCGCCGGTGAGAACGCCGGAACGCTGGCCGACATGGCGCAGCTCATCACCACCGCGGGGGTCGACTATGTTCAGCCCAGCATCACCAAGATCGGCGGGGTGAGCGCCATGCGGCAGATTGCAGATATGGCGCATCGCCACGGCACAAAGATTGCGCCGCACTCGCCCTATTTCGGCCCCGGCCTGATTGCCACCATCCACTTCGCGGCAAGCCTGCCGGAACGGCCGACCATCGAACGGTTCTATCTCGACCTCGAAGCAAGCCCGCTTGGCGACCTGGCCGAGGCGCCCGGCGGATTTATGCGCGTGCCGCAAAGTCCCGGACTCGGCATCGATGTCGACGAGGCGGTTTTGCGGAAATATCGGGTGAACTGATTCCGCACATGCCAGCGCCGGGTCAGTTCACGGTGACGGCCGGCCAAAGGCCTTCGCTGTCACGCGCGCGATACAGGGCGGACATTTAAACGCGACCCAGAGCTAACTGTGGAAGTCCGAAAGGGCAAGCGACATCGCGACGACCGATACGTCCGAACTCGATGAGATGCAGAACGCCTATAAGGCGGCGGTCGAGGAATGGATTGCGGCGATCAAGCACGAAGAAGCTTTGTTGAAGACGGCGAAGAAGCAATACGAAGACGCGTTGCGCGAGAAATTCTTCGGGTTCTAGGAACCTTTTTGCCGTGGACAGGCCGGCTGCCGTCTCGCTACAGTTTTGCGCAAGCGGGTCGCATCATGCCGGACGGCAAGAGCTACGACATCATCATCATTGGCGCCGGTTCTGCCGGCTGCACGCTGGCTAACCGGCTGACCGAGGATAGGGGCACGCGCGTGCTGCTCCTCGAAGCTGGCGGCTGGGACCGCGATCCGTGGATTAAGATCCCGATCGCCTGGGTGCGGATGCTGGCCCAACGCAAGCATGACTGGAAGTATTTCGCCGAGCCCGAGGCGACGACAGGCGGCCGCGGGCTCGAATGCGCGCGCGGCCGCGTCATCGGCGGCACATCCTCGATCAATGCAATGGCCTATACGCGCGGGCACCCCGGCGATTACGACCGCTGGGCGTCGTCCGGGCTTACCGGCTGGTCCTATGCGCATGTGCTGCCGTATTTCCGGCGCCAGGAATCGTGGAAAGGCGGCGCCAGTTTTTATCGGGGCGGCGACGGGCCGCTGACGACGCAGATGACGCGGTTTTCCGATCCGCTGGTCGATGCCTTCGCCGCCGCCGGACGCGCCGCCGGCTATAAGGCGACGCCCGATTACAACGGCGCCCAGCAGGAAGGTTTCGGCGCCTGGCAGATGACGGTGAAAGACGGCCGCCGCTGCAGCACAGCCGACGCTTATTTGCGGCCGGCTTTGGCGCGAAACAACCTCACCGTCGAAACCGGCGCGCTGGTGACGAAAATTGCGTTCGACGGCAAGCGCGCCGCCGGCGTCGACTATGTCCAGAACGGCCAAAACATCGCCGCGCACGCCGGAAAAGAAGTCATCCTGTGCGGCGGCGTCATCAACTCGCCGCAGCTTTTGATGCTGTCGGGCATCGGCGATCCGGACGAATTGCGCACCCACGGCATCGCCGTGAAAGTAGCGCTGCCCGGCGTCGGCAAGAACTTGCAGGACCACATCTCCGCGGCGATTGTCTACCAGCGCAAAGAGCCGGGCCCATTCCACAAGGCGATGCGGCTTGACCGCATCGTGCCGGCTCTGTTCCGCGCTTATCTCAGTGGCAAAGGAGCCGCGACCGAGCTGCCGACCGGCCGCCTGGCGTTCCTGAAATCTCACCCCGACGCCGCGCTGCCCGATATCGAACTCATCTTCAACGCTGCGCCGTTCACCGCAACGCCTTATCTTTGGCCGTTCCGAAAACCCTATCCGGACGCCTATGCCTGCCGCGCCGTGGTGCTGCGGCCCGAGAGCCGCGGCCGCGTCGAGCTGACCTCGGCCGACCCGCGACAGCCGGTGCGCATCCGGCAGAACTTTCTGGCCACCGACAACGACTGGAAGACGCTGTGCGCCGGCCTTCGCATTGCCCGCGACGTCTGCCGGCAGGCCCAGATGGCGCCGTTCATGGCGCGCGAGATCGGGCCGGGTGAAGCCGCAACGTCCGACGCCGATCTCGATGCCTATATCCGCGCGACCAGCATCACCGTTCATCACCCGCTCGGCACCTGCAAGATGGGCGTCGCCTCCGACCGCATGGCGGTGGTCGATGCCGAATTACGCGTGTTCGGCACCGAGGGGCTGCGTGTCGTCGACGGCGCGGTGATGCCGGACCTGGTCGGCGCCCATATCAACGCGCCGATCATCATGATCGCGGAAAAGGCGGCCGACCTGATCCGCGGCCGCCAGCCCCTCGAGGCCGCGCGAATCGCCGGTGGTGCGGAATATTCGCGGCAATAGGCAAGTCACCCGGAACGGGCTTCACAATCCTGTCACGCCTGCCTATAAACTAGCGCCCAACGCCGCACTGCGGCATTGAGTTCGAGGTGGGAGCGTCGTCTTGAACGCTCATGTATCGCAATCGGGCTTTCCGGCTCTCGTGCTGAATGCGGACTTTCGGCCGCTGAGCTATTACCCGCTGTCGCTGTGGTCCTGGCAGGACGCCATCAAGGCCGTCTTTCTCGAGCGGGTGAACATCGTCGCCAATTACGACCGCGCGGTGCGCTCGCCGAGCCTGGAGATCAAGCTGCCGAGCGTGGTGTCGCTGAAAACTTATGTAAAACCTTCGACCCATCCCGCCTTCACGCGGTTCAATGTCTTCCTGCGCGACCGTTTCTCCTGCCAGTATTGCGGCACGCGCGACGACCTGACCTTCGATCACCTCTTGCCGCGTTCGCGCGGCGGCCACACGGTGTGGAACAACGTCGTCGCCGCCTGCTCGCCGTGCAATCTGAAGAAGGGCAACCTGACGCCGGACGAATCTGAAAATGTGGCCGTCGCAGCGGCCGTTCCAGCCGACGGTGCAGCACCTGCACCGCAACGGCCGGTTGTTCCCGCCAAACTACCTGCACGATAGCTGGCTCGATTATCTCTATTGGGATACCGAGCTCGATCCGTAAGATTTTTTGCATACTGCCAAACTCTGACGTCATGGCCGGGCTTGTTCCGGCCATCCACGTCTTTAGGGACGTCCGAAGGACGCAAGACGTGGACGCCCGCGACGAGCGTGGGCAGGACGGCCGCGTGTCATTAGCTCAGCCGAACTCGCGGAGGGTTGTCTCAACTTCTGCTTGGACCTAAATGGGTTCCATAGGAGTTTGTTTGAGATGGGATCGCTCGTTCTACTCGACCTGATGGGCGGCGTTGCGCTGTTGCTGTGGGGCCTGCACATGGTCCTGAGCGGCGTGTTGCGCGCGTTCGGTCCCGACCTGCGGCGCTTTCTCGGCAAGGCGCTCGGCAATCGCTTGTCCGCCTTCGCCGCCGGGCTGGGA
The DNA here is from genome assembly GCA_963743395.1 of uncultured Alphaproteobacteria bacterium. GTDB lineage: Bacteria > Pseudomonadota > Alphaproteobacteria > Rhizobiales > Xanthobacteraceae > BOG-931. The sequence goes on along the minus strand of CAVUPV010000002.1, from coordinate 166,748 downwards.
CTGACCGCGCTCCTGCAATCGAGCACCGCGACCGGGCTGATGACCGCCTCGCTGGCGGCTGACGGCGTGGTCGGCCTCATGCCCGCGCTGGCGATCATGCTCGGCGCCAATGTCGGCACCACGCTGATCGTGCAGCTGCTGTCGTTCGACATCTCCGCGGTCGCGCCGGTGCTGTTCGTGATCGGACTTGTCACCTTCCGCGTCGGCGGATCGAGCCTGCCCCGCGCGATCGGCCGCATCGCCATCGGGCTGGGGCTGATCCTTTTGGCGCTGCACATCCTGCTCGACACGCTGGCGCCGGCCGAACAGGCCCCGGCGGTGCGCGCGCTGCTCGCCTCCATCACCAACGATCCGGTGCTGTGCATCCTCATCGCGGCGGCGCTGACCTGGGCGGCGCATTCCAGCGTCGCCGTGGTGCTGCTGGTGATGTCGCTTGCATTTTCGCAATTCGTCACGCCGGAGGCCGCGCTGGCGCTGGTGCTCGGCGCCAATCTCGGCAGCGCCATCAACCCGCTGATCGAGGCCGGCGTCCGCGGCGATCCGGCGAGCCGGCGGCTGCCGGTCGGCAATCTCATCAACCGGCTCGTTGGCATCCTGATCGCGCTCGCCGTCGCTGCACCCGATCGCGCGGGCAATTGTCGGCATGGCAGCCCGACGCCGCGAAGATGACGGCCGAATTCCATCTGCTGTTCAACGTCGCGCTGGCCGTGCTTTTCATCGGCCTGCTCGATGCCGAGGCCTGGCTCCTGGTGCGCATCCTGCCGGAGAGGAAGCGGCCGGACGATATCTCGGTGCCGCGTTATCTCGACGATGCCGCGCTGGAAAACCCGCCGCTCGCGCTCGCCAATGCCGCGCGCGAGACGCTGCGCATGGGCGATACCGTCGAGGCCATGCTGCGCGACGTCATGACCGCGCTGATGAACAACGATCGCACGCTGGCGAGCAACGTGTCGCGGCTGGACAATGTGGTCGACCGCCTCGACGAGGCGATCAAGCTCTACATCACCAGGCTGACGCGCGACTCGCTCGACGAGCGCGAGGGCCGCCGCGCCATGGAGATCGTGTCGTTCACCATCAATCTCGAGCATATCGGCGACATCATCGACAAAAATCTGAGCGAGCTCGCCACCAAGAAGATCAAGCGGCGCTACCAGTTCTCGCCTGAAGGCGCGGCCGAACTGACCGCGTTCCACAAGCGCGTTTGCGAGAGCCTGCAAGCCGCCTTCGGCATCTTCATGACCGGCGACGTCGAGGCCGCCCGCAAGCTGTTGCGCGAAAAAACCGAGCTGCGCAAAGCCGAGCTCGACGCCGCCGACCGGCATTTCGACCGGCTGCGCGAAGGCCGGCCCGAAAGCCTGGAGACGACGTCGCTGCATCTCGACGTGCTCGCCGACCTCAAGCGCATCCATTCGCACATCTGCTCCGTCGCCTATCCGGTGCTGGAAGCCGCCGGCGAACTGCCGGCGCTGGGCGCGGTCAAAAACGACACGGCCGCGGACGCTCTGGCCTATCAGCCCAAATTGCCGTGAATACCCTCGTGCCTTTGCACGCACCGCGGCGTTGGACGCCTTGGCAAGGGAACAATTTCGGCTTCATTCGACTTAACAGGCACGGAAATGATCAACGCACGGCCGCGCAATGCGAACGGTTTTCTTCAAGCTGGTTTTTGTGGTTCTCCTGTTCCGCGCTCGGAAGGGCGTTTCCTGACGGTAGCAAGTCGACGGGATCGAGTGTAATGGCAAACCCAGGCAAACGGCGCATTCGCGAGCCCTCGTTTGGGTTTTTCCTTTGGGCGCTCGGCGTCATGGTGTCGCTTGTAGTCGCTACCGCGACTTACTTTTCTCTCACCTAGCCCGCCTACTTCAGTACGCTATCGCACCTATCCCCTCGACAGCCCCCATATCCGGCACAAGCCAGCATCCACGCCCATGTTTGAGTGTGAGTTTGAATTTTGGATTCAATTTGGCGTGCCAGTTGTGTCTGTCGCGGCACCAATTGCGGATGGGCCGCGTTAACAAGGCCTAACCCGAGGCCCGCCATGCCGCGTCGGAAAAAACAGCCTAAAATTCACTTGCAGGACTTGGCGAATTTCCGCGCCAGCCTTTGGAAGACGCTGGAGACCAATGCCAGGACATTGACCGGCCCACAGGTCGTCAAAGCGCTCCGCGACATTTCGGATGACGTCTATCATGCCGGCATTGACGGCGCTTACACGACGACCAAGGTCCGTGACCCGCAAAACCTGGCCGACGCCTGGGATCTGACCTGGCTCACAGCGCTCAACATCCAGCTGCTGCACCTGCAGCAATCCGGATCCAGCCGGAAAAATTCGCGGTGATGGGGCCCGCAAGGCCCGCACCACTTCGGCTAAATCCACAGCTGGCTGAATTGCGCGGCAACCAGCCGATCGTAGGGGATCGGCTCAGCGATAAGCCGATTGGCCAGCGCAAATTTATTCAAGCCTTCGACCGCTGCCGGGACGATCTTGGCGTCGTAGAACGGTGCATCGCGCGCGATCAGGCCGGCGATCTGCGACGCTTCTTCGGCCGGGAACGACAGGCGGTTGCCAATCTGGGTGGCGAGCGAAGGATCCGCCTTGAGCGCCTTCTGCGCTTTGACGATGGCGCGCACCGCGCCGGCGGCGATTTGCGGCTGTTCCGCGATCAGCCGCTCGGTCGTCGTCAGCGCCGCGAAGTTGTACCAGCGCGCGCCTGGCGGTCCGTCGCCGCGGCGAAGATCGAGATGGAGCTTGGCGACGCCGAGGCTCTCGCCGATCGCGACCCGCATGCCGTTGCCCCAATAGGCGTCGGCGCCTTGCGCGAGGGCATCGACGCCGACGCGCCCGCGCCAGTGCGTGCCCGGTTTCGCCGACGGCGCCGGCACAATGCGAACGTTGTCGCGTTCGAGGTCGATCCCCGCCTGATCCAGCATGTAGCGAAGTCCCATGACCGGAAACGCCATCGACGAGGAAATACGCAAGCCCTTGAGCGCGTTCATATCGCCGCGCGCAACGTCGAGATCGGTGCGGACCGCCATGAACCAGTAGGAATACTGCGCCAGCGCGCACAGGAATTGGACGCCCTTCCACCCCGGGAAGACGCTGGTTGCGGCATAGGCCGGCCCGCCGAAGAAATGCACCGCGCCGTCGCACAGCCGCTCCATTCCGCCGGCCGCGCCGAACACCGGCTCGAATTCGATGTCGATGCCTTCCGCCTTGAAGAAGCCAAGCTCGACCGCCGCCGTCGCCACGAAATACGACGGCGAATCCACGTCCGCTACCACCAGCCGATACATCCCCGACACTCCTCAATTTATTTGCGCAAACGCACCGCGCCCAATAGATCGAGATGCCCGGCACAAGGCCGGACATGACGGCGTGAGCTAAGCCGCGTGCTCCTTGCGCGCCCCGCCAAACGCCGGCGCGACTTCGGCCATGAAGCACGCCATCTCGTCCTTGACCTGGCCATGCGGCTTCTCCCGACATTGAAGTAGAGAATGACTTCATCGTAGCCGGCCGCCTCGACCTTTTTCAGGGTTTCGGTAATGCGCGCCGAGGAGCCGAGCAGCACCGAGTTTTCCGTCAAATCTTCCGCTTTGACCTTGCTCAGCCGGGCGACCATGTCGACGAAATAGCGATAACTTGGCGGCGCGGTTTTCGGATCGCCGGGCAGCGCCGGGATGACGCATTCGCGGTAATACCGAATCTGGCGCTCGCGCTGCGAATCCTCCTGCGCCTTGGTGTCGGCGAAATGGATGAAGTAGCTGCACATCAGCCGGCCTCGCGCTTTGCCCTGCCTGGCGCAAGTCTCCTGATAAAGGTTGGCGACCTGTTTGAGGCCGCCATAGCTCAGCGCGGCGGCGAACGGCGCCACGATCAATCCGCAGCCGAGCCGCGCCGCCAATTCTATCGACGGCTTGGAGAATGACCCGACATAGGTCGGCAGCGGCCGCTGTACCGGCTTCGGCGTGATGCGCACGTCGTCGAACGAATAATATTTGCCGTGATGCGAGATGCGGTCGTCCGCCGCCCACAGCCGGCGCACCACTTCGAGGCCCTCTTCGAAAATGCCCTGGTTGTCCTGGAACGAAACATGGAACGGTCCATATTCGCGCTGGTCGTAGCCCCGCCCGCAGGCGAAATCGACGCGGCCGCCGGACAAAAGATCGAGCGTCGCCCATTGCTCGGCGACACGGATGGGATGGTGCAGCGGCAGTACGGTGACCGCGGGGGCGAGCCTGATCCGCGTGGTATTGGCGGCGACATAGGCCAGCACCATCTCGGGGCACGACAGCACGCCAAGCGAGTTGAAATGATGCTCGCCGATCCAGGCCGAATGCATGCCGAGCTTGTCGGCAAGCAGCGCCTCGGCGGTGATGTCGGCGACGAACTGGTTCGATGAGCGCAAATTGTTTTCGTAGTGATTGTCGCTCAGCGTGAAATAACCGAACTCCATGGTGGCCTCCCCTGACGCTGGATTTTGTTAGTCGGAGAATAGTTGAAAATGCATCTGTTGTAAACGCACTAATCTGCTGATACAAAGCAGCCCGTGAAACACACCTCCAAGCTCGATCTCGGCGATTATCTGCCCTACCTGGTCAACCGGGTCGGCACCATCATCGCCGATCAATTCGGCGCCGAGGCGCTGGTGCCGCATCGCCTGAGCATCGCCATGTGGCGGGTGATGGCGGCGCTGGCAGCGAACGGCAGCCAGCGCCAGATCGATATCGTCGATCTGACCAGCATCGAAGCCTCGACGTTGTCGCGGCTGGTGAGCCGGCTGGTGCGCATGGGCCTCGTGCTGCGCACCCGCTCCACGAACAGCAATCGCGAAGTCACCGTCGAACTGTCCGCCAGGGGCACAACGCTTGTCGCCCGTCTCATCCCGGTCGCGCGCGAATACGAACAGGCGGCCATTGCCGGCCTGTCGCGTGAGGAAACGCTGCTGCTCAAGCGCTGCCTGCGGCGCGTCTATGGCAATATGAGAAGCCGGAGCGCTATTTCGACGGCGGCGGTAATTTATCGAACGCCGTTTCGAGATCGACGCTGACAGGGACTTTGTCGGTCAGATCGCCCGGCTGCTTCCAGATGCTGGCGTTGAGCGTATGCGGCTTGGCAATCGTGAACGTTCCCGAGATCGTCGGCGAACTGTTGATCATGTCGCTGAAACTGGCGAACGCGTTCTTCTTGACGCTGTACACCCAGATCGGAAACGACCACGGCGAGTGACCGCCCGACGACATCATGCTGTAAACGAAAAATTGCGAATCCGGCGACCATTTCGCATTAAGGACGTAATAGCCGTTGGCGCCGTTCGGCGATGAATAATCCTTGGAGGCCAGCGTGGCGCGGCGCTGGAGCGGATGACGACATTGCTTTCCATGTCGGGCGTGGCGTTGAGGCTTTTGTCCACGGCCGCCACCGATGCGATCGTCTTTTTGTCGGGCGCCGCAAAGGACTTCGGCTTGACGGTTTGGCAGCTGCCTTGCGGTCGCGGCGCCGGCAGCAGTTGGTGCCCGCTGCACGGCGTATCGGCCAATGCATCCCCCGGCGGTAGCACCGGCGCCGCCATGGAAAGTGTGATGAAAAACGCCCTGGCAAGAACGGCAAGACGCAAGAGCGGAAACGACGATCGCCTATTCACTCGCCTCTCCACGGGCCCCCCGCCGCGTCATGCGCCGGCTGCCGCTCATCATAGTTATGCGCAAGCCGTCAATCGATAGCCATCGCGGGGCGGCGGCCCAACCGCGCGCTGCGCGGGAATGCCGCTTTCCTTTGCGCGGCTTGTGCCCTAGGTTTTGCGCCAACGGCGCCTGACGGCGCATAAAATATTCGGGGGAAACGATGGCCGGCGCGGCGGAAGTTCAGGTTTCGCACTTTCTCGACGAGCACGGCCTCGGTTCATTCCAGATCAAGCTGATCATGTGGTCGGCACTGCTGGCGATGATCGACGGCTACGACATCGGCGCCATCGCGTTCGCCGCGCCGCATTTGATCCAGGAGTGGCATATCCCGCCGAAGTCGCTCGGGCTGGTGCTGTCCGCCAGCAATATCGGCGTGCTGTTCGGCTCGCAGATTTTCGGCTGGATCGGCGACCGCTACGGCCGCAAGACCGCGCTGATTTTGTCGAACCTGCTGTTCGGCGCGTTCACCTTCGCCGCCGCCTATTCCACCGACCTCACGCAATTGTCGGTGCTGCGTTTGATCGCCGGGCTGGGCATCGGCGGCGTGATCCCGAATCTCGTCTCCATCAACGTCGAATCGGCGCCGCGCAACCTGCGCGCCACGCTCGCCATCATTGCCGCCGGGCTCGTTCCGCTCGGCGGCGCGCTGGCCGGCTTCACCAGCGCGGCGCTGGTGCCGGACTACGGCTGGCAGATCCTGTTCGAGATCGGCGGCATCGTCCCCATCGTGCTGGCGCTGGCCGCGATCATGGGCCTGCCGGAATCGATCAAATTCATGACCATCCATGAGAGCCAGCGGCCGAAAATGGAGGCGCTGCTCGCCTCTATTCGGCCCGGCTTCAAGGTGCCGCCCAATGCGCGTTTCGTCGTCGAGGACGAGCAGCAATCGCCGAGCTCCAACCCGATCTATCTGTTCGCCCACGGCCTGGCGGCGATCACGCCGCTGACCTGGCTGATGTTCGCCTGCAATCTGATGGGTTACTTCTTCCTGATCAGCTGGACGCCGACGCTCATGGGCGCCGCTCACGTCGCGCCGGCGACGGCGGCGCTGGCCGGCGCGGCGTTGCAGGTCGGCGGCACCGTCGGCGCGCTGGTTTTGTGCTGGTGGCTGCAACGCGCGCGTTTCCTCGCCATCGCCATCCTGTTCGTGATCGCGGTGCCGGTGGTCGGCTCGATCGGCTATGCCGGCCTGACCTCGACCACCGCGCTGATCGTGGCGACGTTCTTTGCCGGCGCGCTGGTGCTCGGCATCCAGTCGGGCATCAACGTGGTCGGCGCCCTGATCTATCCGACCTCGCTGCGCGCCAATGGCTCGGGCTGGCAGCTCGGCATCGGGCGGCTCGGCGCTATCGCCGGCCCGTTCCTCGGCGCGCTGTTCGTCGGCCTGCCGGTCGATCAGCTCTATATGTGGTCGGCGATCCCCTTCGCCGTCGGCGCGGTGGTGACCTTCCTTATCTATGCGCTGAACAAGGCGCGGCTACGGGCGCATCCGGAATTGGCCAAGGGACAGTGATTCACCTCTCCCCGCTGCGCGGGGAGAGGGAGCTCTAGAACGGCTCATAGCCCCGCAGCGCCGGGATCACCTGTTCGCCGAACAGTTTTATCGAGCGCAGCAGCGCATCCTCCGGCAGGTCGGAAAAATTAAATTCTCCCATAAAGACGTTGAACAGGCCGGCCTGCGCGGCGGCGCGGATTTTGGCCGCCACCGTTTGCGGCGAGCCGATGAAGACGAGGTCGTGCTTGAGAAGATAATCGCCATCGAACAGATGCTGCATGATCTCCGACGCGCCGGGCTCCCCGCGGCCGACAAACATTTTGGCATGCTCTTTCGCGCGTTCCTCGAAAGTCGCGCCCGGTTTTGCCGGCGCCAAAAACCCCTCATAGGCGCGGCTGGCCCGGAACGACGCCGTCTCGATCGCCTTGTCGTCGGTCTCGTCGACATAGACCACCGTGCAATAAGCGATTTTGGGTTTTTGCCGGTGACCCGCGGCCGTCCAGTCCGCCAGAAATTTGCGATAGCGCGGCGCGGCGTCGGCGCGCGGATAGACCAAAAAATAACCGGGGGTGATGGCGTGCCGCGCGCAGAATTCGAGCGTCTGCGGATCGCGGCTCATCATCCATAGCGGCGGATGCGGACGTTGCACCGGTGCGACGGCAATCCGGGCGTTGTCGGTGTGGAAATCTCGACCGTGGAACGAGAACGGCTGGGTGTCGCCAAATGCCGCGCCCAGATAATCGACGAATTCCAGCGTCGGCGATTTGCGCTGGCTGTAATCCAGCCCGAACGGGCGGAAATAATCGGCGTTGATGCCGGGAACGAGGCCAACCTCCATGCGGCCGCCGAGCATCTGATCGACGATGGCGATCTCCTCGGCAAGCCGCAGCGGATGATAGAGCGGCACGATATAACCCATCGGCCCGATGCGCAGCCGCTTGGTTCGCGCGCCGGCGCTGACCGCATAGAGGCTCGGCGACGACATCCAACTTTCGTCGGGACGAAAATGATGCTCGACGCAGAACGAATAATCGAAGCCGAGCGCGTCGCATAATTGCAGCTCGCGCCACAGCTCTTCGTAGCGCCGGTGCGGCGTCATGCCGGGCTTGGCCCAGATATGGGAGAAGTGGGCGAATTTCATCGGACTGCGCTCTGCTCAACGATGCAGGGTTGGCCGCGCCGGCGCAAGCCATGCGCGCGTTCTCAAGAGCGCCGTTTTCGATTCTGCGGCTGTGCCGGCGTTGCCGGCGGCCCGGCCGGGTTCACATTGCAGAAGCCCGCGCCGATGCGCGCCTGAAGACACGCCTGGAAGCTCTGGTATTGGCAGTCCCAGTACGCATCCTCGCCGCCTTTGACGAAGCACCATGGCGAATTGCCATAAGCCGCCCGGCTGGCCGAACTATGCAAACACATCGCCGCCGCAAAGGCGGCAATAGCAAACGTCAATCTCATGGTGCTGTTCGCCACGAATAATTCCCGCGCCGAGGATCCTTCAGGGAAATAACACCGCCGCGCGTCAATTCATCCAGCCCAACGGCTTGCGGCTGGCCCGTCTTCGCCCGTTGGGCTTCGGTGTGGCAGTTTTCTCTCGTTGCGCAAGATATCCACTAAGGGCCAGCAAGAGACGGGGCTTACGGCCTCGCCGGGCCGGGCGCATCTCTTTGCCATCGACGCGCCGAACCTCCTCATCTCATCCAATCCGTTGGTTATGGTCCCCACCTTCGCTGTCCCGCTTGCGCTTATGCTCCATGGCCTCGTTCTGTGGCGGCTGCGGCGGAACACCGCGTCGACAAGCCGGCTGGTGCTCGCGTGATCCTTCTCGACTGATCGACAACCGTCACTTTTGTTCGCCGAATTTCTCGTAGACCGCCGCAGCGATGAACTTTTTTCGCCCCTCACTACTCGATTTCGCGCCTCGGGTGGCACACCAGTCCGAGAATGTTTCGGGATCAATACGAACGCGCAGGACAACGTGTCCGTAGGCAGCAAGGCCGCGTTCCATTTCCTCAGCAATCCTCAGCCACTCCTTCAATGTGCGTGGCAGCTTATCGCCGTCGTCGAAAATTCTGAGCAGCGCCGGGTAGTCACCTTCGTTGATTCAATAAACTCCGACAGCTGGAGGCAGCGTGTCGTCCGTGTTCATCACACCGACCTTCCCCTCAGGCTTTCGTGGCGCTTAAATTACAAAGAAATCGGATGATCAGCGTAGCGTCCTCGGCACCAAAGCATGCTCAATGTCCGCTTCGGCTCGTTAGCTGCCACGCGACCGAGCTAGAGGCACGGCTGCTTTACCCCCGAAAGCTGCCGCGTCAGTCGCTGACCGGCCTGTCCGCTTTGGGACACAAGCGGACTCGTACCGCAGCAAACGGCATTCCCATTCGATCACCATGTCGGCGCGCGTCCCCGACCGATGAGTATTATGGTTCACGCGACCAAGCTCGTTCAGCGACCGCTTGGCGCTGCCGGGCTGGCACCAAGGCGTTTTAATGCATCCTGAGCGAGTTGGTACAATTGGACGAAGGATTCATGGTTAGGGTTTTTTGGTAATCGGCGATTGCCGCGGCATTTATGCTCAATTTCTCGTAGGCGAATCCCCGATTATAATAGGCAGTCCAATTCTTCGTCGGATCGAGCGCGAGCGCCTGATTGCAGTCGGCAAGCGCGGCGGTGTAGTTGCCCAAGTTAATATAGGCTCGGCAGCGATTGCTGTAGCCCCATTCATCCTTCGGATAGAGCGCGATCTCCTGACTGCATGCAGCGAGTGCAGTGCTGCCGGATCCAAAGATGCAAGTATTGGTCGCTGCAGTAAAATGAGGGGTTGGCTGGCTCTCTACAAGCCAAACGGCGACCCCGACGATCACGGCAATCATTCCGAGCGAACCTATGGTTAGGGTGCGTCTAAGCGCTTTTTTGTCTGAAGGCGCTGCCGCTTCGCTCGCCGCCTTTTTATTCTGCGTTTCCTCCTCGGCAAGTCGCGCCGTTTCCGCTGCGCTAATGCGGTCCTTCTCTTCCTGGGCAAGCCGTTCGGCATTGGCCTGCTGCTGCCCTTGCTCTTCCGCGATCCGCTGCGCTTCGGCGTCATCCCTCTTGCGCTGCGTTTCTTCGCCGGCGCGCCGCTGCGCTTCCGCTTGGCTACGAGCCTTCTCTTCCTGCACCCGCCGCTCGGCTTCGGCCTCCGCACGCTGGCGCTCTTTCGCGACGCGTTGTGCTTCGGCTTCATCCTTACTGCGGCGGGCTGCCTCCTCCGCTGCCTGCTTGGCTTCGGGTTCTTGCTGGCGGCGCATGACTTCCAGCCGCTCCTGAGCTTCGGCCTCCTCCTGCTCACGTCTTTCTTCCGGCGACAGCCATGGGCGGTTCAGCGCCTCGACGATCTTGCCGCAGAAACGCTCGATCGCCTCGCGCACGGCGGTCGTCTGAATGTCTTGATGGCGAAATTGCCGCCAATCGACGTATTGACGCTTGCCAACCACCGAAAGGACGGGGTGGTTGCGCCATTGCGCCTCATTTTCGAGCGCCGGAACGCCGATGTAGAGGATGGGAAAAACGAGATCGGTACGATCAAGCCTGCGTTCGCGGTCCAGAAAGGCTCCGTATTCGATTTGGCAATTTTCGCTGTTGACCGCCCGTGGCGTGACGATCGGAATAAAGAACACTGCTTGGTCGACCGCCGCCTTGATTTCCGATTCCCACAGCCTGCCGGGCGCAATCCCCTCCTGGTCCTGCCATAGCCGAAAGTTTCGCTTGGTGCGGCCGAGTTGCGCACTCAACTCACGCTGAATACCGTCCCGAAGAGCCGACAGCGATCCTTTGAACGCGTCGTCATCCTCGCGTGAATAGCTGAAGAAGCCGACGACTTCGGGGAGGTCCGACAATGAAGACATTTGGGGGGTCGCCCACCGTGCGAAGAATTACCCTTTCCAGCCGAAACTACCACAGAAAGGCCACATGCAAGCCGAGCCCGCAGTGGCTTACCAGTTAAATTTCGGCAATTTCGATGATTTCATCGACGTTCCGAGTTAGAGGCGCGGCTGCTTTACCCCCGAAAGCTGCCGCGGCAGCCGCTGACCGGCGTTTCCACTTTGGACCGTAAACGGACTCATGCAGTGCAAAAAAGGGGCGCGGAAAATCCGGCCAGCGATCCTCGGACTATTACCGCGAGCTAGTAGCCACCTTGTCGGCAACGGCGTGACCAAGCTTTGCCGCCGGTGTGAAGGGAGGCGGGGAAAAATTCCACTTGCGATGCAACAGGCCGATGGATTGTGCGCGCTGCATTGCGGCAAAAACCGCGCACACGCGCGCGGCCTATCCCATTACCGACAATATGGACGCGAATTCATGGGCCGGCCACGCGGTCTTCATCCGGCGGTGCCTACCTTAGCTGCGTGGCGTTTGGGGACTCTCTTCGGCGAAAGCCGACAAACATAGGAGTTCGCCATGATCTCGCGCATCAGATCCCACACTACCAAATCGCTCGTCCGTTGCGGCGTGATCGTCGCTTCGCTCGCGCTTGCCACAAACGCGTTCGCCGCCGATATTCCCATTCCGCATCCGGCAGCGGCCGCGCATGTCACCCACCGTGTTGTCGCGCGCAATCAGAGGCCCGCGTTTGTCCAGCCCGCTGGTATCGCGCAACTGTTCCAGGGCCTGTTCGGTCTGCCGATTCCGGTCACGGTCAGCTCCGCGCGCGATACCGGCGGCGGCTACGACCCGACCTTCGATTCACCGTCGCCCGCGGTCGACGTCGATAACAGTCAGTCACAGGCGGCCATCGACGCATCGGACCAAGCCATGCAGCAGGAGGACCAGTCCCTCCAGGACTTAGACGCCAGCATTGCCGCGGCCGAACAACAAAACGATGCCGCGAACGCCGCGGCGCTGCAGACGGATATCAATGCCGACATGTGAAGCGACAAGAGCGCCGGTCTCGGCCGGTGCCCTTCGCATTTTGCTTACTGAGAGCGCGCTAAGACTCAACCGTCAGCGAGGCATTACTCTACGAAAATATGAACGGATTCGCAGACATCACCGCTGCACAATTACCGTCGCGCCAATCTTGGCACGATTATACAGGTCGATGATGTCATCGTTAGACATGCGAATGCAGCCTGAAGACACGCCGCCACCAAGCTTCCAAGGCTCGTTAGTCCCGTGGATGCGGTATAGCGTATCACCCAGATAGAGTGCGCGCGCACCTAATGGATTATCCGGACCACCTGCCATGTGGCTGGGCAGATTTGGAAACCGCGTCAGTTCACCTGACGTGGGCGTCCAGTCCGGCCATTCGCGTTTTGCCGTAACTGTGCTGACGCCCGACCAAGCATAGCCCTCCATTCCAACGGCAATGCCGTAGCGAACCGCCTTGCCGCCACCGAGCACGTAGTAGAGGCGCCGCTGGTTGGTTCTGACGACGATGGTTCCTCCGACGCGCGTGGTGGGATAGTCCACTACTTCGCGCGAAATGATGCCGTAAACTATGCCAAACGGAGACCGGAGCGACCACACTTGGCCGGATGTCTGCGAATCGGCCGGCCCACTCCTTGCACCAGAGATACCAACCAATGTGGCGGCGATAATTATGGAGAGCAGGCTGATCGTTCTCACCACGTTTCAACTCCGCGCATGCAGGACAAAGGCTAAGAGGACCTCCAAGGATCATAACAGGCGACCTTCGTAGCTGCTGTCACCGCTGCGCAACAATATCGGAAAACCGGCGGGACCAGGACCTGTTGACCAGAAGGCGCCGCTGCTTTACCGCCGAAAGCTGCCGCGGGAATCGCTGACCGGCGCGCGCGTCCTATTCGTGAAGCAGCGTTTGCCAGTTTGATGGCACGGCCCCGACCGGTCCCGGTGTGGGTTGATCCAACGGATGGCAGTGAGGAGGGGGAAGCTTCGGGCCGGCGAAGGATTCTTCAGTGCGATAGTCGTAAAACCAATGCTCGCCCGGTTCGAAGCTCTGAATTATCGGGTGACCCGTAGCGGCATGGTGTTTCGATGCATGCTGATTTGGCGAGCTATCACAGCAACCGATGTGACCGCATTGGGCGCATCTGCGAAGATGCAACCACCATTTACCCGCGGCCATGCATTCGACGCAACCTGTTCCGCTTGGCTTGGCCGCTGTGTTGATACCATCCCTAACGGACTTCATCGGCTCCTCTCTGACTTCCTCTTGCTTAATTCAGCGCTGCCCGATCATTGCAACGGCTTGAGCCTATCCATCATAGTCGGAATAAATTCCGACACTGTGGGATGAATGTGCATCGCGCGTTGTATCACAGTGTAGGGCGCTTTGGCGTACATGATATCGAGCACGCAATGGATGACCTCGTCACCTTCGAGTCCCAGGAAGGAGGCGCCCAGTATTTGTTTGTTATCCCGGTCGACAAGGATTTTCATGAAACCCTTGGTCTCACCTCTCTCATACGCGCGCATGACATCGTTCATCGCCATGGTCGAGATCAGCGCGGACTTGCCCATCTTGCGGACTTCCGCTTCGGTCATCCCGGCCCGGCCAAGCGGCGGATCGGTATAGAGCGCGTAGGCGGTGATGCGGTCGCTCACCCGTCTGTGATCTTTGTCGAGAAGATTCGCTGCCACGATCTCGAAATCATTCCAGGACGTGTGCGTGAACGCGCCTTGGCCATTGCAGTCGCCCATCGCCCAGCTACCGGAAATGTTGGTACGCAATTGGTCATCCACCAGGATATACCCGCGCGCGCTTGTGCCGATACCCGCCTTGTCGAGGCCAAGGTCGTCAGTGTTTGGCCGCCGGCCAGTCGCCACCAGCAGATGAGTTCCGGCAAACTGTGAGACCTTCCCGCTCGATTCGACTTTCGCCACAATCGAGTTCTCCCTGCTTTTCCACACCGACGACCTCGCTGTTGACGCGCACGTCGATGCCTTCCTCCTTGAGGAAACCGGCAACAGCTTGGGAGACGTCCTCATCCTCCCGCGAGATCAAGCGCGGTCCGAATTCGATCACGGTCACCTCGCTACCGAAACGACGATAGGCCTGAGCAAATTCGAGGCCAATGTAACTGCCGCCAAGGATCACGAGATGTGCCGGGAGGACATCGATGTCCATCATCGAACTGTTGGTCAGGTACGGAACCTGGTCGAGGCCGGGTATCGGTGGAATCGCGGCTCGCGCGCCAACATTGATAAAGATCTGATCGGCCGTCAGCTCAGAGCCATTCACCGCTACTTTCTTTTCCGCAACAAAGCGGCCATGGCCTTGGTAAACCGTGCACCCTTGTAAGGTCTTCAGTGATTGCTCAACGCCATTGCGGAATACAGCCACAACCGCGTCCTTTCGCGCCTTGACCGCTTTCATGTCGACATTGACGGCCCCTCCGATCATCACGCCGTAGTCGGCAGCGCGGCGTGCAACATGCGCAACATAGGCGCTCGCGGCCAGCGTCTTGGTCGGAGTACACCCCGTGTTCACGCATGTGCCGCCGAACAGCTTGCGTTCGATGATCGCGACCTTCCGGCCTGCAGCCACCAATCGCCGCGCCAAGGCCGGGCCAGACTGTCCGGCGCCGATGATAATTGCGTCGTAGTTCGGCATGATGGACCTCCGATCTCCTGATGTTCAGGCCAATCTACCGCTCGGCGCAAAATTCCACGGTTCTGATTGAAAGGGCTCCAGGCGCGCACAAACATCGCGCATGGTCCGTGTTGCCTGCCGATACCGGGGGAGCGCGTAGGTCGTGGCGCGGCTCCCTTTAGGCGAGCCGCCGCGCGGCCGGCACGGCGGCTTCGTTTTCGTTTCGCAGCAGAAGCCAAAACATGAGTCCGTGCGTGATCAGAAAGAGCGGCACGATGAACGTCGGGAGAAAGTAGGCAGCGCCCAATTGACCGGCTTGGACGCCTAAGTGAATGCCTTCGTAATTGGCATGGAGGATATCGGCGCTGCCCCAAAGATTGAATACCCAGGCCGCGACGATGCCAAGCCTGTCGGGCAGTAGGACCAGCGTTAATAAAGCGAGCGCCGCGGCGACGATATCGCCATAGGCGGCGCCTTCGGCGAAAGCCGCCGGCAAATCGGGGGACACGACGCCGGGGACCAGGAACGCCAAGCCGACGAAGCGGAAAGAATGAAACATGAGCAGCGGCCGCAAAGCTTCGTTGCGGCCTCGGCGGCGCAGTTCCGGCAAGATCAGGCCGCCGGTGACTGCACCCCAAGCGACGAAACTGAAGAGGATGCTGACAAAAAAGCAGATTTGCGCCCGCATGACCGATCCTCCGGATGCTTTCACGTATCGTTCCGTTTAGCCGTAAGTGACGCCCGGGTTGCTTTGCCCAACTTCTATAATATAGCCGTCAGGATCGCGAATGTAGCAGCGCGTCTCGCCGTATTTGGGCTTTGGCTCGGTGATGAACTCGGCCCCCCGGCTTTTCCATAGTTCATAGCAGGCATGAATATCGGCAACGCGGATATTCATGAAGCTGCTGACTAAATCGGGGTTGGCGGGGACGCTGAGCGTGACCGTTGGTTTGTCGGGTGTCGGACCACCCCCGACATTGACAATGAGCCAGCTGTTCGCGATCTGGAGGTACCCCGGCGCGCCTTTGCTGTCGCCTCTGCTCAGAATGCGACTGCCGAAGACCGTTTCGTAAAATCGAAGCGATCGTTCGATGTCGGCGACGGTGATAAAGTGCGCGATGGTAATCCCATCCTGCGGCGGCATCTGATAGGTTTTCTGCCCGACTTGTACTTCGCTCATGGAGGACTCCTATTTGGACTCGGGGGATATAAAGTTCAGAGACGCGTGGAATAATCTACCGATCGGTCAGACGGAATGTTTGGCCAGGAACGCAAGAATGAGACTCGCGATCTCGTCGTTCTTCTCGTCCAAGGCGAAGTGGCCGGCGTCGAGCAGGTGGATTTCGGCGTCCGGAAGATCGCGCTCGAACGCCTCCGCACCGGGAGCGATGAACGAGGGATCGTTCCGCCCCCAGACCACAAGAACCGGTGGCCTGTGCTCGCGCAACCACGCTTGCCACGCCGGATACGAAGCGACGTTTGTCCGGTAGTCGTACAGCAGACCGGCCTGGATCTCGCCTTGGCCGGGTCTCGACAGGTGGGCGTACTCGTCAGTCCAGGTATCCGGGTTATAACGTTCGGGATGCGAGGTGCCGAGGGTGTGACGCTGTTCGGTCGCTGTGAGCGACACGAATGCATCGAACACTTCAGGATGCGCTTTCGGATCGGCCCAATATTGCGCAATGGCGGCCCACTTGGCGCCCAAGCCTTCCTATATACGCATTGGCATTCTGGATGATAAGCGCCTGCAGCCGCTCCGGATGTGCGGCGATGATGCGAAAGCCGACCGGCCCGCCATAGTCATGAAGGTAGAAGGTGTATTTGTTGATGTTGAGTTGCTCGAGAAGCTCTTGATCGTCTTGGCCAAATTGTCGAAGGTGTACACATACGACGATGGTGGCGGGGCTTCACTCTGACCGAATCCTGGAAAATCCGGCGCTATCAGATGATAGCGTGTTGCAAGCAAGGGAATGAGCGTATCGAACTCGCGCGAGGAAGACGGAAACCCGTGCAGGAGCACGATCGTCGGCGCGTCGTTCGGACCAGCTTCGCGATAGAAAACTCCGACGCCATCAACTGTCTTGCGGTGGTAGGTCGTTGTCGCGGACGTCGACTCTAGCGAAGCAGCTTGCGTATGACGACCAACAATTGACGCCGCTGCAACTGTCAGAGAAGTTCCACTTGTCATAATTTCGCTCCAGGCGCTCAGTCATTCCGCTTGACGTATATTACTTGGGTCGTCATCGCACTGATCACCCAAGAAAGCGCTGGCGTCAGATCAGGAACTTAAGCGCTCTGATGGAGATATCAGTCGTAGAATGCGGGGATCAGCTTTAGTGCGTCGGATTCCGCCTTGTCGTGATTGATAAAAAATTTCGCCTTGTACGTTGCGATCATCCGCCTGATCCTTTCCATGGAGGCGATTGAGGCGGTCTTATCCGTGTTCAAGGACGGCACCGTGTCCTTTTCAAAATTCTCTTCCAGATGAACCACATCGCCGGACAAAATGATGAAGCCTGAATTCTTCAGATGCACCAACAATGATTGACTTCCGGGAGTATGTCCCGGCGTGGAAACCAAGGTAACACTGCCATCGCCAAATACATCGGTATCACCATCGAGCAGTCTAAGATGCTTTGGAGTACCCATAAGCTTGCGTGCGAGAGCCTTCAGTTGATTGACGTTGTCGTTCGGGCCATCGGGAGAACTGATCCATTCATACTCGGCCCGCTGTATCAGAACCGTTGAATCCGGGAACAAGCGGACATTGCCAATGTGGTCGCCGTGAGTATGAGACAGCGCAACATAGGTAATATCGGTTGTCTTAAGGTCGATCTCGGCGAGCTGATCGGTTAGTGTCTTATCCAAATGGTAGACGATCAATTTAGGCAGGGTTGACCAGCCTTTGGGGTCGTTCAACGCGGATTGAGGAACACCCGTATCCCAGAGTAACCATTCGTTTCCCCGCTGTATCAGCCAGCAAGTCGACGAGAATTCGATGCTCCGCCCGACATTTTCGCCGGGAGTCCAGACCGACTCGTCGTTCGCGAGCGAGTGACCGCCATCCAGCCGATAAAGCTTATCAGCGAAGCGAGCCGCGGCCGGGTTCGGCAGCCTCGAGTGAGCGGTTGCAGTCAGCGTGCTGTCTAGCGACATATCCGAGCCTCCGGTCAGAAACCCTAACTAGCTCAGAGCCCGCGCGGGGACTCCCGGAAGATGTGACTACTTGCCGGCCGATCTCTACGATGCCCGAGCGGCGGATTTCAGAGTTGGATTTTTGTGCCTACCGATGGGCACCAGGCTGCCAATTGATAGGTAACGGCAAGTTCGGTGCGTTGCCGTTTTTTTTAGCACCCAAGTCAAGCGACCCGCTTGACCATCGAGGACGAGATTATGCTTCGTCGGGGTGGGTGTCGATGAAATCGTCGATCACATGTCCGGTACCGGACATAGGCGACATGAAGGTTGCATCCTCGGCCCAAAGCCAACAGGTCATGGAGCGGCGATGCTTAGCAATGCATCGATCGAAAATTTTCCGGCACCGGTAATGTACAACAGCAAGAAGCCTCCCATAATGCTGAGGTCTTTGTAAAAGCCGTCCAGGCTGTCGACAAAATCCGCACCTTTCACCGTCCAGTAGCGATGCCCGATAAGCGCAGTTCCCAGCGCGTATAAAGCCATGAGTGCAGCCAAGGGACGCGTGAACGCGCCAACAGCGACCGCGAACGCAACCGGAAGCTCCATAAAGATCGATACGACAGTAGCCAAGACCGGCGTCGGGACGCCAAGCTGCACCATTTGACTGACGGTGCCCGAATAATCACTCAGCTTTCTCCAGCCGAAAATCAGAAACAGTGCCGCGAGAAGAAGACGGGCTGCGAGAATGAGCGCATCGTCGATGCCGTTTATCATAAGACATCTCGAGGAACAGAGCGATCCCAGTCGCGATGACACACTTCGTTCGCGCCCTCGAAGGCGCGCAAACTTCCCTGCAGCAGGAAGGCATTGCGCGTGCATGACATCCGCAGCTGCGTCTCGACCCGGATTTGCCATTCGTCTCGCGACAGAGTCTGGGTATGATGCAATTCAGCAACGGCGCTGAGCGGATCATTCTCCTCGACGTGAAACTCCATCTTGTCCTGTGTGCCCAATTCCAGACCGATGCGGTCGATACGTTCGATCCGCACACCATCGCGACGAATGATGGTTGGCTTCTCGGGCGGCGCCGTCTCCGGTTGCGGAAAAGGCGAGAGCCCGGCGTCTGCGGCGTTGGGCGGTCGTTGCGGCAGATCGAGCGTGCCGGCGAAAATCTGCACGGTCGCCGTCTCCGGGCTGGGCCAGATCATCGGCCAGTAAGCCGTAGATATCGCAAGCCTCACTTTGTGCCCGGCCGGAAATACCGAGCCCGCATCATTGAGCTGAATGCGGACGCGGTAGCGCTCTCCCGGCGCCAGCAGAGCGGGCTGTTCGTGGCCCTCGCGATGCGTGAGGTTGAGCACGCCATAGCTGACACGCAGCGATTCACCGGTCGGGTGCACATCGCAAAGTCGAACCACCAGATTCGCAACCGGCCGGTCGGACGCGACATCGAGCGTCACGATCGGAGCGCCAAGGATCTCGATCGGCTCATCGAGTGGCGTCGTCTCGAAAACCAGCGAGCGCATGTCATCTTCCTGCTGGTCGCGTGCCTGATCGCGCCCACGACCGAATGGCACCCAGTCGCCTGAACACTTGCCAACCGTCTGCGGCGAGCACACGGCGCGAGCCATCAAAGGTGCCGCGGCGTCTCGCAGCCTCGCATCGGTCAAGAACAGCCGCCGCGGCATTATTCCTGGCGACGGCCACGACGGTTCGGAAATCCATCGGCCCGGCAAGGTGTCGTGGTGGGTCGCCGGTTTCACACTTTCCGTCATCCACGCCCGCAGCATCGGTTCATCCATCACACCCGTATCGACGCCCTTGAGCCAATGATCCCACCAACGCAGCATTTCCTGGAGAAACCCGATTTGCGGGCCGGGAAGCGCAAAGTGCGGATAAGCATGGGCCCATGGACCGATGAGACCCTTGCGGGGTACCTTTAGTCCCTCAAGCAGACGCGGGATGGCATTCTTATAGCCATCGGTCCAACCACCGACGGCATAGACCGGGCATTGGATCGCTGCGTAGTCCTCGCATACCGACCCGTGCTTCCAGTACGCGTCGCGCCGTTGGTGCTGCAGCCAATTGTCCTGGAACAGCGGTATGTTCTGCAGGCGCTCCAGCCACATCGCCCGCCAGCTATCGCCGACCAGCGCCGGATCGGGCGGAAGGCACATCAAGCTGAAAAAGAAAAAGGCCCACTCAAGTCCGGCGGTGGTGAGAAACGCGCCGCCCATGTAATGCGCGTCATCGGCGTATCGATCGTCGGTTGAGCAAATGGTTACGATTGCTTTGAGTGCCGGAGGACGGCGCGCCGCAATCTGAAGTCCGTTGAACCCGCCCCAGGAAATTCCCATCATCCCGACCGAGCCATTGCACCAGGGTTGAGCCGCCAGCCAGGCGATCACCTCCAGGCCGTCGTCTTGTTCCTGCGTGGCGTACTCGTCGAGCAGCAGTCCCGTCGAATTCGCCGCTGCCGCGAAGATCGACGCGAACACCGGCGTAACCGTGACCGGCCAGATAGGGATGGGTCAGCGCGTCCCGCTCGTACGTGCCGTCGCGCTTGCGATAGGGGAGATATTCCAGGATCGCAGGAACCGGGTTTTGTTCAGCACCCTCCGGCAACCAGATGCGGGCCGCCAGCATCGTGCCGTCTTTCAACGGTATCAACGTGTGCTCGATGACACGCACAGCGTTTGGAAAAGTCGTGACAATCACGGCGGACCACTCATGATGGCGCCGGTTTGCCGGCGTGCGGCGGCATCGGAGGAATATAGCCGGTAAGAACGCGGTGTTTACGCGACGTGCTTATTCATCAGGCCCAGGATCAGGGCATCGAGGCTGTAAGGCCCGGCGCCTGCCGAGATGATTATGATCAACATAAAGGCATAAAGTGTCTCCGGTAAGTAGAGCCAATCGTCGATGCGATCTGCTTCATCGATCGGCTTGTAGAGTTTGATGCGCTGCCGCCCGGACGTGGCGATGGCGACGAGGATGATGACAAGCAGGCCAAGCGCGGCGAGTGGCGCCAACAACCCGATAAGGACGGCGCCGCCGGCGCTGAACTCAACCAACGGCACCCACCATTGATTGAAACCCACTGCGTGAACGCCGAGCGCCTTAAGTTCATCGACGACTGTACGGTGCCGCTCTGCGTTGAAGAGCTTGTGATATCCCGACAGCATAAAGAATGTGCCAACCGCGACCCGGTTCAGGGTGATCGCGAGGTCGGTCCACCCGATACCAGCGAACAGTATATCTATCATCGTTGCTGTTCTTTCCCGCGCCGCTATGAAACTGGCATTAGGGGATCGAATTCGATGTCCGGGGCGCGTCCGCTTTTTTCTTCACAGCAGCATCGTAGCGGGTCAAGGCGGCAAGCTGGAAGTCCCTAAGTAGAAGCCAACCGCGCTCTGATACACCAGCTTACCGGCAGAAAAGACGAAGCTCGATCCCGATTTCTTGAGTGAGACTTCTTTGGAAAAAGGCGCAGCTAAATCAAACGCCGATTTTGGCAGTGGTGCCCGTGGAGGGAATCGAACCCACACTCCTTGCGGAACACGATTTTGAGTCGTGCGCGTCTACCAGTTCCGCCACACGGGCATAAAGCGCATTCTATATCGTCGGTGGGCGCGGCCGTCCATCGGACGGCGCGCCCGCTTGGCAACGGCCTTGCTTCCGCCTTGTGGATCGGCACATTGCGGGCCTAAGGGCGCCGCGGGAGAACGACGATGAATGCGATGAACCGGACGTCCGTCATGCGGCCGGGCCTGATCGACCGGGCCCGCGCCGAGCCGGCCGCCGCGGCGGCATTCGCGGTGTTCGCCTTGAGCCTGGCGACGCTCGGCGGCGCCTGGTTTTTCGAATACGCGGTCGGCCTGCCGCCCTGCCCGCTCTGTCTCGAGGAGCGCATTCCCTATCACGTCGTCATTCCGCTTTCGCTGTTGATGGCGATCGCGGCCTTGGTGCGGGCGCCGCCGAAACTGCTCACCATCGGCTTTCTCGCCATCATGGTCGCGGTGTTGTGCAACGTGGCGATGGGCACCTATCACGCGGGCGTCGAATGGCATCTTTGGGCCGGTCCGGCCGATTGCACCGGACCGCTCGACGATCTCAATACCGGCGGCTCGCTGTTCGATCAGTTGCATTCGGTGAAAATTGTCCGTTGCGACGAGGCGGCGTGGCGCTGGCTCGGCATTTCGCTGGCCGGTTACAATGTTTTGATCTCGCTCATGCTGGCGGCGATCGCGGGGTTCGGCCTGTTCGTGCGCAAGGCGGCGGCTTAGCCGGCCGCGAACCGATTGCGGGCCACTGGAACGGCGTGCCGCCTTCGACTAAGCTTTCGTCGTCTTATTGACACCGCGCCGCAATAAAGTTTTCGAATCGGCGCATGGAGGGTCATCATGGGTCTGTTTGACAGTCTTAAAGGCGCACTGGAATCCGAGGCGTTGCCGGCGCTGATCAATACGGTACTGGCGCAGACGCAGTATCACGATCTGCCCGGCCTGATGGCGGCACTGGAAAAAGGCGGTCTCGGCCCACAGGTGCAATCCTGGCTCGGCAACGGCACCAATATGCCGATTACCGCGGATCAGCTGAAAGCGGTGCTCGGCAATTCCCAGGTGCAGCAGTTCGCGCGCCAGATGGGCCTGCCGGTCGATGAAACCCTGAAGATACTGGCGCAATATCTGCCGGAGATCGTCGACAAAGCGAGCCCGAATGGCGTAGTCCAGCACTGAAGTCTCGGAGGGGCGGCATTTTCAAAGACCGGGAAGCAAGTAAGGAGCGAAAGATGAGAACGATTGCAATTGTTGTGGCGTCATTTTTTGTCGTCGGCACCGCGCTGGCGCAAGCACCGGCGCCTGCACCGGCGCCCGCTGCCCCGGCGGCCGCTGCCGGACCGGCCGATACCGCAGGCGCCACCTGCCAGAGCACGATCGGTCCGAAAAACCTGCATGGCGCCGCGCTCAAGAGCGCCGCGACGAAGTGCTGCAAGGACGCCGCCAAAGCAGCGAAGCTGTCCGGCGCCGCCGCGACAAGCTTCGATAAGAAGTGCGTGTCCGACGTGGTGCCTGCGACACCGCCGAAGAGCTGAGACAGCTATATCTCGGATGACGGCTATTGTGCCGTCATCCTGAGGTGCGAGCGAAGCGAGCCTCGAAGGATGCACGGCCAGAATCGCTTACCTATCCAGGTCGGCGACAGCCGACCTGGATCCCGTCGCCCTTCGAGGGCCGCTTCGCGGCCACCTCAGGGTGACGGAATACAATTGCGCGAGCGTACACTGGTGGGCGGTAGAGGGATCGAACCTCTGACCCCTTCCATGTCAAGGAAGTGCTCTTCCGCTGAGCTAACCGCCCAATCAGGGATCAGGGTTTAGCTTCGCGTTAGCCGTGGGGTCAAGCCCGCGACGGCGAAGCGGTGAGCATGTCATTAATACACCGCGCGGCCGCCGGAAATATCGAACACCGCGCCGGTCGAGAACGAGCAATCCTGCGACGCCAGCCAAGCGATCATCGCCGCCAGTTCCTCGACCGTGACGAAACGGTTCATCGGGATCTTGGACAGCATGTAATCGATGTGCGCCTGCGTCATTTGCCCGAACATCTCGGTCTTGGCCGCCGCCGGCGCGATGGCATTGACCAGCACGCCCTTGGTCGCCAGTTCCTTGGCGAGCGATTTCGTCAGGCCGATCAAGCCCGCTTTCGACGCCGAATAGTGCGAGGCGTTGGGATTGCCATCCTTGCCGGCGATCGAGGCAATGTTGACGATCCGTCCGTAACCGGCGGCGACCATATGCGGCACGACGGCGCGGCAGGTGAGGTAGGGCGCGATGAGATTGACCTCGATGACGCGCCGCCACAGGTCGGGCTTGAGCTCCCATAACGGCGCATTGCCGCCGGTGATGCCGGCATTGTTGACCAGGATATCGATTTTGCCGGCATCGCTAACGAGCGCGGCGACGGCGTTGCCGATCGAGCCCTCGTCGGTCACGTCCACGCGCGCGGCATGAACGCGGCCGCCGCCTTTGAGCGCCGCGACGGCCGCGGTCAGCGCATCCGCATCGATGTCCCACAGCGCCACCGCCGCGCCGGAGGCCAGCATCTTTTGCGCGGTGGCGAGACCGATGCCGCGGGCGCCGCCGGTAACAATGGCGGTGCGGTTATTGAGATCGATCGTGTTCATGACCTTACACTCACGTCATTGCGAGGAGCGAAGCGACGAAGCAATCCATATCCTCAAAGCCATTCTGGATTGCTTCGCTTCGCTCGCAATGACAACCCTAAAACTTCACCCGGTCGCCGCCTTTGAGCCCGAGCGTCGCCCGCGCCTCCGTCGGCGTCGCGATCTCGTAGCCGAGGTCCTCGACGATGCGGCGGATTTTCGCCACCTGCTCGGCGTTGCTCTTGGCGAGCTTGCCGGGGCCGATATAGAGCAAATCCTCAAGGCCGACGCGGACATTGCCTCCGAGCATCGCCGCGGTGGTGCAGAAATTCATCTGATGGCGGCCGCCGGCCAGCACCGACCACAGATAATCCTTGCCGAACAGCTTGTCGGCGGTGCGCTTCATGAAGAACAGATTGTCGAGGTCGGCGCCGATGCCGCCGAGGATGCCGAAGATGAGCTGCAGGAAGATCGGCGGCTTGAACAGGCCGCGGTCGACCAGATGGGCGAGATTGTACAGGTGCCCGGTGTCGTAGCACTCGTGCTCGAACTTCACGCCGTGGCCCTTGCCCAGCGTGTCGTACACCTTCTCGATATCGCGGAACGTATTGGGAAAGATGTAGCCGTCGGAATTGGCGAGGTAGCTTTCCTCCCAATCGTATTTCCAGTTCTTGTAGCGCTTCACCATCGGATAGAGCGCGAAATTCATCGAGCCCATATTCATCGAGCACATTTCCGGCGATAGCGTGTTGGCGGCCGAGATGCGCTGATCGACCGTCATGGTCACCGCGCCGCCGGTGGTGATGTTCACCACCGCGTCGGTCGCCTGCTTGATGCGCGGCAGGAATTGCATGAACACGCTGGCATCGGACGACCGGCCGGCCGTCCTTGGGGTCGCGAGCGTGCAGATGCAGGATGGCGGCGCCGGCCTTGGCGGCGTCGATCGCCTGGGTGGCGATCTGATCGGGCGTGATCGGCAGCGCGTCCGACATGGTCGGCGTGTGGATCGAGCCGGTAATCGCGCAACTGATGATGATCTTGTTCGCCATTGTTCGTTTCTCCCTGTCGGCTTCTACCGGCTGCCGGCGGAAGTCATTGCCCGCGCGGCGCTACGTTCGTCAAATACCACGCGGCGTTCAAGCGGAAAAACCGGCCAGCCGAACCGCTCGACGACGAGCCCCCAAATGCCCTTCGGTGCCGCGAGCATGACCAGGATCGCCACCAGGCCGAGCATCATCAGATAGAGCGTGCCGAGATCGGCCAGCGTCTGGCGCAGCAGGAAGAAGACGATGGTGCCGACGATCGGTCCCTCGATGCGGCCGATGCCGCCGATCACCGTGATGAAGATGACGAAGGCGGTCCAGTCGTTGACGCTGAAAGCGGCGTCCGGCGAGATGCGCAGCTTTTGCAGGAAAATCAGCGCGCCGATCATGGCGGTGCCGGCCGCGGTGACGATATAGACCAGCACCTTGGTGCGCCTGACGTCGATGCCGTTGCAGGTCGCCGCCAGCTCGCTGTCGCGGATCGCCTTGAGCGCCAGCCCGTAGCGCGAGCGCAACAGCAGCACGATCAGCGCCAGCACCGCGACGACGAGCGCGAGCGCGATCCAGTATTCCAGGAAATCGCGGAGCTGCCGCGACGGCGCCATGGCGATAATCACCGACGGCCGGCAGACTGGTGCCGGAGCCGCCGCCGAGCACCGACACCTGCGAGGCGCACAAGCCGGAACACCTCGGCGACGATCCAGGTGCCGATCGCGAAATAATGGCCGCGCAGCCGGAACACCAGCGCCGCGACCGGGACCGCCACGGCGGCGGCGACGATGCCCGCCAGCGGAATCGCCCACAGCGGCGAAATCCCGGCGAGGATGGCGAGCGCGAACAGCACATAGGCGCCGAGCCCGACATAGGCCTGCTGGCCGACCGAGACGAGGCCGGCATAGCCGGCGAGCAGATTCCACAGGCTCGCCAACGCGACATAGGCGTACATTTCCGACAGAAGCTGCAAGTCGTCGCGGCCGCCCCAGAACGGCGCCGCGGCGAGCCCGGCGAGCGCCAGCGCGCAGAGCGCCATGGCGACGCGGCTCGAGCGGCTGGCGAAAGTCACGCGCACGCTTTGCACGCCGGTTGCAAGCTCATGTGCGCACCTTGGGAAACAGGCCCTGCGGGCGCACCGCCAGCACGATCAGAAAGGCGATGTGGCCGGCGAGGATTTGCCAGCCCGGATCGAGATGCGCGCCGATCGCCTGCGCGACGCCGAGGATAAGGCCGCCGGCGAGCGTGCCCCACAGGCTGCCGAGCCCGCCGATGATGACCGCCTCGAAGCCGAAGATCAGCCGCGCCGGGCCCTGCGACGGATCGAAATTGGCGCGCACCGCGAGGAACACGCCGGCAATCGCCACCACCGCCAGCGACAGCGCCATCGCGAGCGCGAAGACATGGCGGTTGTCGAGGCCCATCAGCTGCGCCACCGCCGGGATCGTCGGCGGTGGCGCGGAAGGCGCGGCCGAGCGCGGTGCGATAGAACACGAATTGCAAGCGCGCCGATCACGGCGACGGCGACGGCGAATTGCAGGAGCGGCAGCACGCCGACATAGACGCCGTCGGTGAGCCGGATGGTCGCCACTTCGAGCGCGCCGGCCTGCAATTTGACGCTGTCGGCGGTGAACAGCGTGAGCAATCCGTTCTGGATGATGACCGAGAGGCCGAAGGTCACCAGGAGCGGCGGCAACAAATCGTCGCCGAGCGTGCGGTTGAGCACGAACCATTGCAGCGCATAGCCGATCAGCGCCATGACCGGCACCACCACGATCAGCGAAGTCAGCGGCCCGATGCCGAGCGTTTGCTGTCGTCACCAGCGCGATATAAGCCGGCGAGCACGATGAGATCGCCATGCGCGATATTGACGAGCCGCATCACGCCGAAGATCAGCGACAGTCCGGCGGCGAACATGGCGTAGAGCCCGCCGACCAGCACGCCTTGCAGGATGACGTTGATCCATTCCATCACGGCACGCCTTCTCCCTCCGCCCTTGTGAGGGAGGGGAAAAATCACACCCCGAAATACGCCGCCGCGATCTGCTCGCGCGTCAAGATCCTTCGATGCGCCGGCGAGCGCGACGCGGCCTTCCTGCAGGCAATAGACGCGGCTGGCGGCGGCCTTAGCGCCTGCACCACGTCCTGCTCGACGAGCACGATCGAAGTGCCTTCGCGCAAGATCGCCGGCAGCCGCGCATAGATGTCGCGCACCACGATCGGCGCCAGACCGAGGCTGATCTCGTCGCACAGCAGCAATTTCGGATTGGCCATCAGCGCGCGGCCGAGCGCGACCATCTGCTGCTGGCCGCCGGACAGCGCGGTCGATCGGCAGCGCGCGGCGCTCGGCGAGGACCGGGAACAGCTCATAGATGCGCCGCAGCGTCCATGGCCCCGGCCGGCCGAGCTGGCCGCCGATCAGAAGATTTTCCTCGACGCTCAGCGACGGAAAAAGTCCCCTGCCCTCCGGCACCAGCGCAATGCCGCGCGCGGCGACCGCGTAGCGCCGGCATGCCGCCGATCGGCGCGCCGTCGAACACGATCGCCTCCGGCCGCGTGCGCAACAGTCCGGCAATGCTTTTGAGCAGCGCGCTCTTGCCGGCGCCATTGGCGCCGATCACGGCAACGGCTTCGCCGCGCGCCGACGTCCATGGAGACGCCGAACAACGCCTGGAAATCGCCGTAGAAGGCATCGAGCGCGCACGGCGAGGAGCGGCGCCAGGACTTGCGGGGATCAGGCATCGGCCTCGATCCCCATGTAGATCTCCGCCACTTGCGGGCTCTGCGATGACGGTCTGCCGGATCGCCGTCGGCGATGAAGGCGCCGTTGTAGCAGGACGAGCAGCCGATCGATGCTGGCGAGCAAGCGCATGCACGACATGCTCGATCCAGACGATCGAGACGCCGCTTTGCGCGCACCTCGCGGATCAGCTCGATCAGCGCGTGACATTCGCGCTCGGTCAGCCCGCCGGCGACTTCATCGAGCAGCAGCACCGCGGGATCGGTGGCGAGCGCGCGGGCGAGTTCGAGCCGCTTGCGGTCGAGCAGCGTCAGACTGCCCGCCGGCCGATTGGCTTTGTCGGCAAGTCCGCAGCGTTCGAGAATGTCCATGCAGCTCGCATAGGCGTCGTGCTCGCGGCGGCCGCCGCCGAACGCCGCGGCGACGACGAGATTTTCGAACACGCTCATGCCGCCGAACGGCAGCGGAATCTGAAACGACCGCCCGATGCCCATGGCGCAGCGCCGCGCCGGCGGCATGCGGGTAATGTCGGCGCCGGCATAGAGCACGCGGCCGGAATCCGGCGGCACGGTGCCGCTGATGATGCCGAACAAAGTCGTCTTGCCGGCGCCGTTCGGGCCGATGATGCCGAGCGCCTCGCCTTCTGCGAGAGCGAGGTCGATGGCGTCGGCGATGACGATGGCGCCGAACCGTTTGCGAGATTTTGTCGAGGGCGAGGATCGGCGCAGCGACCGGCATCATTCGGCCGCGTTGCCGCGCTTTGGCGTGTGCTCTTTAGCGTCCTGGATCGCCGACCAGATGGCGTACGGCGTTGCCGGCATCGGCATGTCGCGCACGCCGACACTCGCGCAAGCGCGTCGAGGATGGCGCTGGTGACGGCGGCGGGCGCCGCCGTGGTGCCGCCTTCGCCGCCGGCCTTGATGCCGAGCGGGTTGGTCGGCGACAGCACTTCGGCGATACCGGTATCGAACGACGGCAGCATAGTCGGCATGCGGCATGCCGTAATCCATCAGCGAGCCGGTCAGCGGCTGGCCGGAATCCGGATCGAGATAGACCTGCTCGCAGATCGCCTGGCCGACGCCCTGCGCGATCGCGCCGTGGGTCTGGCCATGCACGATCAAGGGATTGATGCAGCGGCCGACGTCGTCGATCGAGGCGTAGCGCGTGATCGCCATCGCGCCGGTGTCGGGATCGATCTCGACTTCGCAGACGCGCGGTGCCGTTGGGAAACACCGGTTCGTGCATCTCGTTGTCGGTGACGACCGCAATGCCGTCCTTGAGCGCCTCGGGAAGTTTGTGCCGCGCCGGCTTCATTGGCGAGTTCGAGAAAATCGAACCTGCGGTTGGTGTCGCGCGCGCCAAACCGGCCGTCGTCGAACGTGACATTGTCCGGCGCCGTGTCGATGACGACGGCGGCGATCTGCCTTGCCCTGGCGATGAGATCGACGGCGGCCTTGGAAAACACCGTCGCGGCGTGACGCATCGAGCGGCCGGAATGGGTGCCGCCGCCGGCGTGCACCACGTCGGTGTCGCCGAGGATGATGCGCACGCTCTCGGCCGGAACGCTGAAGCAGGTCGGAGACCACTTGCGAGAAACTCGTCTCGTGGCCCTGCCCGGCCGGCTGCGTGCCGATAACGACGTCGACGCGCGCCGGCCCGGCTTGATCTGCGGCTGCACCTTGATGCGCGCCTGCTCGCGCGGCGCGCCGATCGAGGATTCGACATAATTCGCAAGGCCGAGGCCGAGCAGCTTGCCGCGCTTTCTTCGCTGCGCGGCGGCGCGCCGGAAATCCTTTCCAGTCGGCGATATCCATCGCCCAGTCCATATTCTCCTCGTAACGGCCGCAATCGTAGAGCATGCCGACCGCAGTTGCGATACGGCATGGCCTCCGGACGCATCAGGTTCTTGCGGCGCAGCGCGATGCGGTCGATGCCGAGCCGGTCGGCGGCGGCGTCGACCAGCCGCTCGATCGCATAGGTCACTTCCGGCCGTCCGGAGCTGCGATAGGCGTTGGGTCGGCATGGTATTGGTGAAAACCGCAACCGCGCGCAATGTCGTCGCCGGTATCGCGTAAGAGCCGGGAATGAGACCCGCGCCCTTGCTCAGCGGCGACAACGATACGCAGCGTGCGCCGACATTGCTGATATTGGTGGCGCGCATCGCCAGGAAGCGGCCCTTAGCGTCGAGCGCCAATTCGACCTTGGTGACGAGATCGCGGCCCTGATAATCGCTCAGAAACGCTTCGGAGCGCGTGGCGAGATATTTGACCGGTCGGCCGAGTTTTTTCGCCGCCCACAGCACCAGACCGAACTCGACAAAGACCCGATTGCGGGTGCCGAAATTGCCGCCGACGTCGGGCGACAGCTACGCGCAGGTTTTGCGGCGGAATGCCGAGCACAGTCGACAAGCTCGCTCTTTTGCCGCACCGCGCCGCCGGAGCCGGCATGGAGGCGTATAGCGGCCGCTGGCGGCATCGTAATAGCCGAGCGCGGCGCGCGGCTCCATCGGCACGCCGGTAACGCGGCCGACATGGAAATCTTTCGCCACCACATGCGCGGCCACAGCGAAGGCGCGGTCGGTCGCTTCCCTGTCGCCGAACAGCGTGTCGACCAGGATGTTGTCTGGTGCTTCGTCCCAGATGCCGGCGCGCCGGGCCGCATCGCATCTTCGGAGTGCAGCACAAAGGGTAGCTCTTCGTACCGCACCTCGACCGCCTCGGCGGCGTCCATGGCGGCCGCCCTGGTTTCGGCCACGACCATGGCAACGGCCTCTCCGACATGGCGGGCCTTGTCCGCCGGCAACAGCATATGCGGGCCGACGAACACGGCGCCGCCGCCCGGCCCGGTGAGCTTCATGTCGAATTTGGTCTTCGGCAGCGGATCGTGCGGAATAGGCTTGAGCCCGTCGGCCAGGCAATCGGCGCCGGTGAAAACGCCGAGTACGCCGGGCATCGCCTTGCGCCGGCGTGGCATCGATCGCGACGATGCGCGCATGCGGATAGGGCGAACGCACCATGATCGCATGAAGCTGACCGTCGAGATTGAAATCGTCGGTGAAGCGGCCGTTGCCGGTGATCAGGCGCGCGTCTTCCTTGCGCGGCATCGGTTTGCCGATGAAGCGATAGTGCTCGTCCGGTCGTCCGGTATCGTTCATCGCATCGCGCCCGGTCTTTTCGGTGGCTTTACGCCACGCGTCTGAATTCCTGCTGGCAGCGCCGCACCCGGCGCTCGTCGACCTCGATGCCGAGGCCGGCACCATCGAGCACTTCGACATGGCCGCGGTCGATGCGCAGCGGCTCAACCGCGACATCTTCGGCGAGACCCGGAGACGTGACGGTCAGGCCCCAGGCGATCGCCGGCGCCGCCGCGGCCGCATGCAACGCGGCGGCCGAGGCGACGCTCGATTCGCCGGTCTTGCAGGAAATATTGACCGCCATGCCGAGCTGGTCGCACAATCGGCAGGCGTCGAGCATCGCGCGAGAGCCCGCCGAGCTTGATTGCCTTGAGGCTGACGCCGCTTGGCGGCCGTTGTGCCATGGTGCCGCTCGATATCGTCGCGCGAATGGATGCCCTCGTCGGCGCCGATCGGCACGCGGCTTGCGGCCGCGACTCGCGCCATAGCCGTCAAGATTGTGCGCGTCGACCGGCTGCTCGAAGAAATCGAGCCCGCAATCGGCAACCGCGCGCACATAGTGCAGCGCCGCCTCGACGCCAAAACCCTGATTGGCGTCGGCCGAGACGAGGCAATCCTTCTCGCCCGCTCTTGAGCAGCAAGGCAGATCGCGCGCGTGCGTTCGGCATCGGCTTCGGCGCGAACCGAGACCGACTTTGATCTTGAAGGCGCGATAGCCGGCGTTCGAAGCGCGCTTGCGCCTCGCGCAGATCGGCGGCGGCATCCTCGGAGCCGATGACGGCCAGAACCGGAATGCGGCTGCGCCGTTTCGCGCCAAGGAGCGCATAAACCGGCTGTCCGGTGGCGCGGCCGACGAGATCGTGCAACGCGATTTCGATAGCGGCCTTGGCGCCGCTATTGCCGTACATCCGCGCATCCATCGCCACGGCGAGACACCGGCGAAATCATCGGCGCGCGCGGCCGCGCAGGCCGGCGCCATATGCTCCACCGCCGCCATCATGCTGGCGACGGTCTCCCCGGTCATGGTCGGCGCCGAGGCGGCCTCGCCCCAGCCGACGACGCCGTCCTCGGTCTCGACGCGGACCAAGAGATTATCGGCGCGCGCGACGGTCTCGCCGGCCATCTGCACCGGCTTCTTCATCGGCAGACTGACCGCGATGGGCTCGATCGCCTTGATCCTCACGCCGGTTCCCCGATCGCGCTGCCGTCGGCACAATCCCCACGTGCGACAACGCGACCGCGCGGACTGAATTGTAGCGGGACGGAGCTGCGGGACGACAAGCCGCATGGCGCCGTCCGACATGGCGTGGATCATGTTGACCGGCCGCTCGGCGCGGCCACGATCATTTCCGGGCGCCGGGGTATGGCCGGACGGGCATTGCGGCAGCCATTGCATTGCAGGGGCCAGCGACGGGCATATCTGCCGTTCGCAATCGACGGGATAAAACTGCAGTCGCAATCGCGCCATATGGCGGAACGGGCTGGTGCTGTAAGCGTGGCGCCCGGAGCCTTCCAGGAGTTCGGAGGATGCGAGTAAATCTTGTGACCTGGTCGCGACGTTGTATGCATCGCTGGCGGGCGTTCATGCCTCTCGCCGCCTCCGGGCACGCCCGCAGCGCCGATCCGACCTGCCGGCCGGCCTGTGGCAGGCGCTCGACGACGACACCAAGCAGCCGACCGGCTGGTTCCTGATCAGCAACCACAACGGCGTCTATGACGGCATCATCGCCAGGATGTTCCTCAAGCCCGGCGAAAATCCGAACGTCGGTGTGCGACCAGTGCAAAGACGATCGCCACGGCCATCCCTGGCTCGGCCTCGAAATCATCCGCGGCATGCAGCAAGAGGCCGAAGACAAATACGGCGGCGGAACAATCCTCGATCCGCGCGACGGCAAAATCTACAAAGCGACGATGAAGGTTACGCCCGACGGCCAGACGCTGATCGTGCGCGGCTATATCGGCGTCGAAATGTTAGGCGAAAATCAATATTGGACGCGGTTGCCGGATTCCGCCTACAGCATGCTCGATCCGTCGCTCAATCCCAATCCGGCGGTCCAATCCGGCCGCCAAGCGCGCCGAAGCTCCCGCCGGCGCAGGCGCCGCACAAATCGGAACTGGCGCCGCCCGGCAATAATTCCACGCAGCGATAATCCCGGCGCCGCTTATCGCGCTTGATTTCTGCTCGCGCGGCTTGCCCATCAGGACCGGCTGGAACAAAGCCGCCGCCGCCATCGTGGTCAAGCAGCGAGATCGCCAACAGCTTGCCCATGCTGGACGTGCCGGGATGGCTGGAAAACCACAGGCTGCCGAAGGCGGTCGCCGTGGTGCAGCGCGCTAAACGTCACCGCGCGCGTCAGCACCGACTGCAGCAGATTGGTCTGCCCCTCGCGCCACGCCATGATGTAATAGATCTTGAACGCCACGCCGACGCCCAACAGCAAGCGGCAGCGCGATGATATTGGCGAAGTTGAGCGGCAGATCGACCAAGACGCAAATCTCGAGCGTGACGACGCCGGCCAGAAGCAGCGGCACCAGCGTCAACAGCACGTCGCTAAACCGGCGCAGCGTGATCCAGAGCAGGATACGCCGATGGACAACAGCGCGCAGGCGCCGGCCTCGATGAAGGCGCCGACGATCGCGCGGCGCGCCTCGAGGATGGAAATCGGTCCTTCGGTCGCGTTCGGCGCCACCGCTCTGAACGGCGCCGGCGAAGGCCCGCAATACCGCATTGTCGTTGGAATCGCCCTTCGGCGCGATGTCGATGCGCGCCTGCCCGTCCAGCGTCACCCATTGGCGCGTCAGGTCGGGCGGCAGATTGGCGCGGGTGATCTCCTGCGCCTTGAACAGATTGCGCAGATCGTCGAGCGCGGTGTGCAACGGCTGCACGAACACCGTTTCGGCCCGTTGCCGCACCGCCGGATCGGCCTTGGCGAGAGCCGTCATCGCCGGCGGCGAGGCGGCGCGCCGCAACGGCGCCGGTACTGTGTGCCGTTGCCGGCCAGCCGATTGAGCAAGTCGATCGTGGAATTCATCATGCTGACGTTTTGCGCGTCGGTCGGCGGCGGAGTTGGCGCTGGCGGGATTGAGCACCGGAACCAGGGTCTTCGCCGCATCCTGGATGAGCGGCAGTTTTTGCTGCTGATCGTCCGGAATGAAGCTCGACAGCGTGAGCACGCGCGAGATCTGCGGCAAGACCCGCAGCTTGGCGGCAACCTGATCGGCGTCGGTCAGCGACGGCTCCAGCACCTGGATGTCGTTGGCGCCGCTTTCCGGATCGTTCTTGAGTTCGAGATAGGTCGCGACCGCCTCGGTCTTGGTGCTGCGCAGATTGATCGGATTGAAATCGAACCGCAACCAATAAAGCAGCGGCAGTCCGGACACGACGACGGCGGCGGTCACGATCAGGATCGGCACGCGATGCCGGGCGAGAAAGCTGTCGACCGGCGCCAGCGCGGAGTAGCCGAGATGGTGCGGCTCGCTCGGCGGCTTGAACACGCTCAGCAACGCCGGGAAGCAGCGTGATGCTGGTGGTGAACGCAATCAGCATGCCGACGCCGGCGATCTGGCCGAGCTCGGATACGCCCTTGTAAACCGTCGGCATGAACGAGAAAAAGCCCGCCGCGGTCGCCAAGGCGGCAAGCGTCAATGGCGCGCCGGCGCGGCGGCCCGCTTGCAAAAGCGCCTCGCGCAGATTGTCGTTTTCGTAGCGTTCGGCCCGGTAGCGGACGCTGAACTGAAGTCCGAAGTCGACGCCAAGCCCCACAAACAGCACGGCGAAATAGACCGAGATGAGATTGAGCGTGCCGACCATCAGCATGCCAAGCGCCGCGGTAACGGAAAGCCCGACAACAAGGCAGATGAAGACGGCCGAAATAATGCGTACCCAGCGCAGCGCCAGCCACAGAATGAAAAGAACGACCGCGATGGTAACGGTCGCGTTCAGCGCCGCATGGTCCTTGATGGTGGCAAATTCCTCGTCGGCCATCGGCACCGGGCCGGTCAGCCGCAGGCGCGCCTGATATTTGGTGCCGATATCGAGATCGCTTGCCGCTTGGCGAATGGCGTCGGTGGCACGTTCCCCGGGCTCGAGCTCGGAATAGTCGAGCGTGGCGGCGATTTGCAGAAAGCGAAGCTTTTCATCGGGCGTGGCGGGGGCGCCCTCGACCACTTCGTGCCAGGAGAAGCTCGCCGGCTGTCCGGCATTCACTTTCTCGATTGCATCGGCGGCGTGATTGAGCGGCCACGTCATCTGATCGAGCTTGAGCTCGCCGCCCTGCACGCCGAGCAGACCGAACTGCAGGACTTGAACGACACCGCGCAGCGTCGGGTCGCCGGCCAGCACCTGCACCAGGCGTTGCGCCTGGGTCAGCAGTTTCATCTGCGGCGCGAGATCCTTCGCCGATTCGAACAACAGGCCGTTCTGCGCAAAAAAACTGCCGCCCTTCGGCTCCTCGATGGAGTGAAACAGCTCCTTCTGCTGCGACAGCCGCTGCACCATCGCAGCGGTCGCTTCATCGACCAGTTCGGGCGTCGGCGCATCGATCACCGCCACGATCAACTCGTATTGCGGAAAGGCCTTTTCGAAGGTCGCTTCGCGCTGCCGCCACGGGATGTTCGGGGAAATGAGCTGGTTGACGTCGGTCGTCATGGCGAAATGCGTCACCGCATACCAGGACGACAGGACGGTCAGCAGGACCGATACGACGATCACCTGCCACGCATGTTGCGCGCAAAAATCGATCGCGCGGACGACAAGGGCGGTGATCATTTTCATGGGGTGGTCAGGTCAGCGCAATGGAAGGGGCGGAGGGATTGGAAGATCGGTGAAAGAACCGGCGTTTGAGGCGTTAAGACAAAGGCGAAACGGAGGCGGCTGCATGCCATGCACTGGCCATAAATGCCTTGAATGGCGGTAAAAGTGAAATCTGGGATATTTTCCTACGCTGTTCGCCGTCATTTGCACCAGTCGAACATTTGCAACCTGGTCGGACCATGGCCACGCCGCCTTTTGCGGCCCATTGCGGCAACCGATTCGCTGCTAAGGCCGAACGCCACGGTAAAGCTGTCGATCAGGGGTCTAATAAACGGAACCCCGAACCGGTTGCAGGGAAAACGCATTAGAAGGTTGGACGGGTCCAGCTGACTGAAGGTTCGATTCGCTGGGCAGAAGGGCCTTCCAGGCCCCGGTGGACCGCTTGGCAGGCGCTCCGCGAGCCTGGTATGGCGCGGCTGGACAAAGAGCCGTATTTCCGCTCAATTCCGGCCAATGGTGGCAGTTTACGGGGTCATCGATCGCGCTGCCCGGCGCGGCGGCCAATTCCTTAAGGGGCAGGACGTCCTTAAGGGGGAAAGACCTCGGGGGCAGTTCGGGGTTGCCGGGGTTGATTGTAGCGGTTCCGCAGCCAAGTAAGAACCTAAGTCACTGGACCATAAACAACGCGGTTGCGGCGCATGGCCGCAGTTTGAATGAACCGGCCTTTTGGACCGGGAGGACTTGATGAAAGTGATTCTCGCCCAGCCTCGTGGTTTCTGCGCCGGCGTGGTGCGCGCCATCGAGATCGTCGAACGGGCGCTGCAGAAATTCGGGCCGCCGGTCTATGTCCGCCACGAGATCGTGCATAACAAGCACGTCGTGGAAAGCCTCAAGGCCAAGGGTGCGCGCTTCGTCGAGGATCTCTCCGAAGTGCCGCCCAATGCAGTCACCATTTTCAGCGCGCACGGCGTCGCCAAGAGCGTCGAGGAAGAAGCCGCGTCGCGCAATCTGCCGGTATTGAATGCAACCTGCCCGTTGGTCACCAAGGTTCACAACCAGGGCAAGCGCTATGTCGGCCAAGGCCGCCGGCTCATCCTCATCGGCCATGCCGGCCATCCCGAGGTCGAAGGCACGATGGGCCAGATCGCCGAGCCGGTGACATTGGTGCAGACCGAGAACGACGTCGCTTCGCTCGACATTCCCGCCGATACGCCGGTCGCCTATGTGACGCAGACCACGCTGTCGGTCGACGACACCCGCGGCATCATCGCCGCGCTGCATAAGCGCTTCACCGATATGGTCGGTCCGGAGACGCGCGACATCTGCTACGCGACGCAGAACCGGCAGACCGCGGTGCGTGAACTTTCAAAGCTGGTCGACGTTATCCTGGTAGTCGGCGCGAAGAACAGTTCCAATTCGAACCGGCTGCGCGAAATCGGCGAAGAGGACGGCACGCCAAGCTACCTGATCGCCGACGGCAGCGAACTGAACCCGGATTGGTTCCGCAATGCCGCGACCGTCGGCATCACCGCCGGCGCCTCGGCGCCGGAAGTGCTGGTCGAAGACGTCATCGACGCGCTGCGGCGACTTGGCTCCGTTGAAGTGAGCCAGCTGCACGGCCGCCACGAGACGATTGAATTCCGTTTGCCGCCCGAATTGACCGACGGCGTCACCGCCGGCCGCGTGACGGCAAAAGTCTGAACGCTCCGGCGAACAATCAACAAAAAGGATTACGGTCTTGGGTGTATCTCTACGTCAGAAAGCAAAGGTGGGCGCCTATGTGCTGCGCCAGCGCCTCGCCGGCCGCACCCGCTATCCGCTGGTGCTGATGCTGGAACCTTTGTTCCGCTGCAATCTCGCCTGCACCGGCTGCGGCAAGATTGATTATCCGGATGCCATCCTCAACAAGCGCCTGTCGGTGCAGGAATGCCTCGATGCGGTCGACGAGTGCGGTGCGCCGATGGTCGCCATTCCCGGCGGCGAACCGCTGATCCACAAGGAAATCGGCGAGATCGTCAAAGGCATCGTCAAGCGCAAGAAATTCGTCTCGCTATGCACCAACGCGCTGCTTCTGGAAAAGAAGCTGCATCTGTTCGAGCCGTCGCCCTATCTGTTCTTCTCGGTGCATCTCGACGGCATCAAGGAACATCACGACAAGTCGGTGTGCATGGACGGCGGCTTCGACAAAGCGGTGTCGGCGATCAAGGCCGCCAAGGCCAAGGGCTTTGCCGTCAACGTCAACTGCACGGTGTTCGACGGCCATCCGGCGGAAGACATCGCCAAATTCCTCGACCTCACCGAGGAACTCGGCGTCGGCGTTTCGATCTCGCCCGGCTACGCCTACGAGCGCGCGCCCGACCAGGAGCATTTCCTCAGTCGCCGCAAGACCAAGGAGTTGTTCCGCAAAGTTTTTGCGCTCGGCAAGGACAAGAACTGGAATCTGACGCATTCCAGCATGTTCCTCGACTTCCTCGCCGGCAATCAGGAATTCCATTGCACGCCGTGGGGCATGCCGACCCGCAACATTTTCGGCTGGCAGAAGCCCTGCTACCTGCTCGGCGAAGGCTACGCCAAGACGTTTGGCGAGCTGATGGACACCACCGACTGGGATCTCTACGGCACCGGCCAGTATGAGAAGTGCGCGAACTGCATGGCGCATTGCGGCTACGAGCCGACCGCGGCTCAGGCGATGATGGACCACCCGCTGCAAGCAATGCTGATCGGCCTGCGCGGCGTGAAGACCGAAGGCCCGATGGCGCCGGAAATCTCCATGGCGGACCAGCGGCCCGCGCAATACGTATTCGATGGGCAGGTGCAGCAGACGCTGTCGGCGATGCGCGCCAACGAGGCGCGCGAGAAAGCCGCCAAAGCCGCGCAGCCTCCGGCGCAAGCTTCAGCTAGCGCGGCGTAGTCTCGTCCCGCAACGTCAGACCTGCGTCAGATCATCAAAGGATGCGCCGAGTTCATTTCTCGTGCGGCCGAGCGTAGGTCATCGTCCAAACAGCCCTGTCGCCCGGATGGTACTCGTCGCCGTCCCATGGCGAACCACAGATATGCAGGTGCGCATAAGGCGTGCCGGCAAACATCACCAGAGTTCCGGCGTCGCGCATGACCGTCGGCAACCCGGCGGCTGTCGCGTCGAAAGGCCAAATGATCATCCAGTGCGGGCCGATGGGGATAGCCGGGCTCGTCCGATCGAACGGATCAGTGTAGCTTCGCTGCAAAGCGCCATTGAGCATGTAGATCAGTCCGGGCTCGGTATTCGACGGCTTGGGCTTCTGCGCCATCGCGTCCATCATCC
Source organism: uncultured Alphaproteobacteria bacterium (assembly GCA_963743395.1). Classification (GTDB taxonomy): domain Bacteria; phylum Pseudomonadota; class Alphaproteobacteria; order Rhizobiales; family Xanthobacteraceae; genus BOG-931. Next base: position 127,759 of record CAVUPV010000002.1, on the reverse strand, counting down.
ACCGCATTCCCATGGGATCGGCGCACATATCCGCCTGTCCGACGATGTTTTCGTTGCCGGGAACACACACCCACTGGTTCGCGCCCGGACGCAACACGGTCATCTTGCCGTGAGCATCCATTTCCGCAACGGTGGCCTCATCTCGTGATGCAATCAGGCCCCGACAAGAGCGCTCGCCGAATTTTGGCTTTCACAATTTCATCGGACATGGTGTTGCTGTCCTCCGTTCGTCGCGTCATGCATGCTTCTGCATCCTCTTCTGCCTGCCGCGGCCAGGGGGCGGAGCGACCGAAGCTCACCGCAGTTGTTGATGGAGAAACTCGCTTGTCCGCCTGTTGGCGAGCGCCGCCGCCGCGGCATTGTAGTGCTTTCCATTGTGCCGGGAGAAGGCGTGACGCTGACCCGGATAGCTGTAAACGGTCGCGTTCGGCTTTTTTGCGAGCGCCGCTTTGATCTCGGCTTGCGCGGGCTTGGAAATGAATTCGTCCTCCTCGCCGAGGTGCATCAGCAGGGGGGCGTCCAACCCACCAACCTCGCCAAGGTATTTTTCCGTATCGCCGCCATGATAAGCAACGGCGGCATCGACCTCATAGCGGGCGGCCGTGATAAAGGCCATCAATGCACCGAGGCAGTACCCCTGCAGGGCAACCTTTCCGGTCGACTCTGGCAACTCAACAGCGGCGCGGACCGTTTCTATGATATCTTTCACGCCCGCATCGCGATCATACGCCGCGTAAAGTCGCAGGCCGTGTTGCCAGTCAGCTTCAGACCTTACGTTGAGATCGACGCCAGGCTCTTGCCGCCAGAATAGGTCCGGCGCGATCGCGATGAACCCCTGGGCTGCCAACTCATCGCAGGTCGCTCGGATATCGGCGTTAACGCCGAACAATTCCTGGAGAACGACCACTGCCGGCGCGGGTAACTTGGCCGGCCGCGACCTGTAGGCGCGGAACGTTGCATCGGGAGACCGGATGACAATTTGATTTTCCATGACGTTGCCGCGTCGTCACCTCAATGACCAGCCGACGCGTGGGCGGCGGCCTCCTCGATGAGCTTGGCTGATTCCTTCGGGTGAGACATGTAGGCCACATGGCTGGAATTCACTTCGACCGTCCGGGCATTGGCGCGCTTTGCCATCATGCGCTCCTGGTCCGGATTGATCGACCGGTCTGCGGTGGCCACCATGTACCAGGTGGGCTTGGTCTTCCAGGCGGGGCTCGTGACCTTGTGGGTGAACGAGTCGGTCGAGATCGGTACCTGCGATATGGCCATGAAGTGGGACACGGCCGGCGGAACGTCGGCTGCGAAATCGGCCATGAAATGCGCCTGTTCTATCCACCAGTTGCCGTTACTGTCCGCTTTGAATGCCTTGGAGGCTTGCGGCAGGGCCTGTTCGATCGACGCACAGCTCTCACCGTCATCGAGCGCAAAGGCGGCGATGTAGACCAGAGCCGAAACCTTCGGATCGTTGCCGGCCTCGGTGATGATGGATCCGCCATAGCTATGGCCCACCAGAACCACCGGCCCGTCCATGGCGTCGATGGCCGCCTTCGCGTACTTGACATCGTCCGCGTAGGAGGTCTCGGGCGGCTGAGCCACCGACACCGTGTAGCCATCCTTCTCGAGGATCTTGGTGACGGCTTCCCAGCCGGAGCCGTCGGCGAATGCGCCATGGACCAAAACCACGTTCTTGATACCCGTCTTCGATGCGGATTGCACCGAGGCGGATTCCAGAGTCCCACCCGCAAGCATAGCGGCGAGCATGGCAACCACGTAAAGATTCTTCATGACATCTCTCCTGTCAGCAGCATCGATGAACCGCCCCGAGTTCGACGGCCCTAGGGTTGAGTAGACGCTATCGTTCGCAGCGCGCGCAAAATTGTACGAATTTGACCAGTTTGCAGGATTCGCCTGAAAAAATTGCCGCGACAGACAACGCCACTGGCGATTTGCCGCTGTTTTAATGATTATGGGGCGTTTATCCTGTCTCCGTCCGGGACGGTGGAAGCTCGCGTTGAGAGCGCGAGAGTGTTTTGTCGCTCACGAGAATTAATTGCCGCTTTAGCAACTGTTTGGAGGCAATGATGGGTGCGGATGCGATCGAAGACGACCTTGCCAGACGCTTCCGGATAGATCGTCCGCCGACACTCTTGGCGCGGAGATCATCAAGAGCACGAATCGGATTTTCGCGGATGCGGAGCGGCCGTCCGATGCGCGGTCGTTCGTTGGCCGTGCCACCGGAAGAGGCTTTTGCATTCCACGTTCCATTGTCGCTGCCGTTTTTCTCGGACCTGTGGACGGCAGGACGGCGCAGAGAAGTTCCCGATATGCGTCTCGGCTATGCACAGCTGGTTGACCTCGGCGACAATCCGGTCGTCAGTTTGGATATTCCTTTCGATTCGCTTCGCTTTTACATCCCGCACATTGCGCTCGATGAGATGGCCAATGAAGCCGGCATTCGCCGGGTGAAAGGGCTTTACGCGCCGAATTTTGGTGCCCGCGATTTGGTCCTGTTCGGTTTGGCGCAAGCGCTCGCCGGGGCGATGGAGCATCTGGGCGACGGCACCGCCATGTTTTCCGACTGTATCGCGCTTGCTTTCTTCGCCCACGTCGCGCGCGCCTATGGCGGCGCGCCGGCCGAGCAGAGCGCACACGGCGGCCTTGCGTCGTGGCAGCTCCGGCGCGCCCGCGAGTTCATCAACGCCAATCTGGCGGGCGATCCTTCGATCTCCCAAGTCGCCAATGAGTGCGGGCTGTCGAGCGGATACTTCGCGCGCGCGTTCAAACAGGCGACCGGTATTTCGCCGCACCGATGGCTGACCAAGCGGCGCGTCGAGCGCGCCAAAGAACTGTTGCAGGATCCGGCATTGGGGCTCGCGGATATTTCCCAAGCCTGTGGCTTTGTCGACCAAAGCCATTTCACCCGCGTTTTTTCCAGAAACGAGGGTTACAGTCCGGGACGCTGGCGTCGCCTTAATCGTATTTAGCGGCGGCTACGTGGCGTGATTTATCCGTCATTCCGGGGCGGCCGAAAAGCCGAGCCCGGAATCCATAATCACGGTTCTAGCGGCATGAATTCGGCAGGCGCCAAATTGAGCGGGCGGTGGTTATGGATTCCGGGCTCGCGGGCCAAAGCCCGCGCCCCGGAATGACGACCTACCCTACATCCCCCACGCCACCGCGCGCGTGTTGCCGCTTGTGAGATTGCGGTAGCGTGCCAGCGCCGTTACGCCGCCGTTGCCCGCAACGTCGGAATCTTGCTCACGTCCTCTTCGCGCTCCGCATGCCAGGTATCGTAAGCACCCTGCATGCGCACCCAAACCCCAGCGCCATCGCCGAACAGCTTGCCGAGCCGAACAGCGACTGACGGAGAGACCGGTTTGCGTTCGCGCAAAATGTCATAGAGATGCTGCCGGGAAATACCGAGAAACTGCGCGATCTCGGCCTTGGTCCGCCCCGTCGCTGGAATCACATCCTGCCGCAATAATGCGCCGGGATGCGTCGGGCAGCGGGCCGGATTACGCTTGGCGACATGAGCCATGATTGTTCTCCTCAGTGATATTGCTCGAAGTCCACGCGGCAGGCGTCGCCGTCGTCAAATTCGAACGTGATGCACCACGGTCCGTTTACATGAACCGAATACCGGGTCGGCTGAAAGCCTCGCAACGGATGTAAATCAAAGCCTGGAATGTTCATTTCCTCCGGCCGCGCGACAACATCCAGGCGGTCCAGGCGGCGCAAAATGCGCGCATGCATCTTCGCATCGATCTTTCCGGTCCGCCCATGCTCCCAAAGCTCGGCAAGACCCTTACTTTTGAAGCTCCTGATCACAGGTAAGAACTGTAAGCCAATAACTTACAAATGTCAATCGTTGGCTTACGTGGCGCGATTGGCCGAAGTCGTAATCTTCCAATTACAACGACACCTCAGTCCGCTTCGCGCTGCAGGATTTCGAGATGGCGCGCGACCGAGGCGTCGGTGACGCGCCTGCCGTCCGACGCAATGACACGATCCCAGAACGCGCCGTAGATCACGTCGTAGGACCACGGCTTGAGCCGTGCCGCAATGGCCGCCACGGCTTTGCTTCCGAGCGGAATGAAGTTCGGATAGCTCCACATGAAGCTGACGAATTTGCGGTCGGCGGTGACTTGCAGCAGATCGCCGGACAGCAAGGCTCCTTTTTCGCCGGCGCCCTGCCCCCAGTGCATTACCGTGCCGCCCGGAAAATGGCCTCCGGTGCGTATCAGCGTGAGACCGGGCGATATTTCCTTCGTCTCGCCGCGCCAGAGTTCGAGGCAGGGCGCGGACCGCATGATCCACCGTTGGTCGGCGGCGTGCAGATAGACCGGAATATCGCCGAAAGCGGCGCTCCATTCCGTCATCGTCGTATAATAGTGCGGATGCGAGATGGCGATCGCCTTGAGGCCGCCGAGGCCGTTGACGATCTCGACCATCGCATCGTCGATCAGGCCAATGCAGTCCCACAGCACGTTGCCGTGGGGACTCCGCACCAGCAGAGCACGCTGTCCGATGCCGAACAGCGGCGCGGTGCCGATCCCGATCAGCTCTGCCTCACGGCGAAACGTCGCCATGTGGGTCATTCGCAATTTCGGCAACGTCGTCCAGACCTGGCCGGACGGCGGCACGTACTGCCGCTCTTCATCGCAAATCAGACACGATGCCGGCGGCGCTTCTAACAGCTCGTATTGCGTTCCGCAGGTCGTACAGATGAAAGCTTGTTTCACGGCTGCCTCTTGCTGACGGCGAACCTTACATTCCCCACTCGATCTTGTGCTCGTTGCCGCTCTTGATATTGCGGTAGCGCGCCAGCGCCCACAGCGGGAAGAATTTCGCATAGCCGTGGTAGCGCAAGTAAAACACGCGGGGAAAACCGGTGGCGGTGTAGCGCGGCTCGGTCCAAAAACCGTCCGCGCCTTGCGTGTCGGCGAGATATTTGATGCCGCGCGCGACGGCGGGATGATCGATATCGCCAGCAGCCATGAAGCCAAGCAGCGCCCATGCGGTCTGCGAGGCGGTCGATGGCGCTTGCTCGTAGCCATGATAGTCGAGTTTGTAGCTTGAGCCGTCCTCGCCCCAGCCGCCGTCTCCGTTCTGGATGGCGGCGAGCCAGTCGACCGCCCGGCGCAGTTCCGGCGCATCGCGGCCAAACCCCGCGGCGTTGAGCGCGCACAAGACCGACCAGGTGCCGTAGATGTAATTGATGCCCCAGCGGCCGAACCACGAGCCGTCGGCGCATTGGGTTTGGCGCAGATAAGCGATGGCGCGCTTGACCGCCGGGCTTTCGCTATCGCCGAGCTGCGCCAGCATCGACAGACATCGGGCGCTGACATCCTCCGTCGGCGGATCGAGCAGCGCGCCGTGATCGGCGAACGGGATATTGTTGAGATAATAATATTCGTTGTCGGCGTCGAACGCGCCCCATCCGCCATTGCCACTCTGCATGCCAACGATCCATTCGCGGGCGCGCTCGATCGCGGTCCGATAGTCGGCGTTGACCAAGCGCCCCATGCGCTCGAGCGCCATCGCGACCACGGCGGTGTCGTCGACGTCGGGATAATGCGGATTGGCATATTGGAACGCCCAGCCGCCCGGCCGCAGATCGGGCCGCCGCGCGGTCCAGTCGCCGCGCACGTCGAGCACCTGCAGTGGAATGAGCCAGTCAAGGCCGCGCTTGACCCGGGCGTCGATTGCCTCGCCGCCGACTTCCAAGAGCGCGTGGCAGGCGAGGCCGGTATCCCAGATCGGCGACACGCAGGGCTGGCAATAGGTCTCGTGTTCGTGGACGACGAGGAGCTTTTCGATCGACTGCCGCGCGATGGCGCGCTGCGGATGATCGGCCGGATAGCCGCGCGCGTCGTACATCATCACGCTGTTGGCCATGGCCGGGAAAATCGCGCCGAGACCGTCTTGCCCGTTAAGCCGCTCGCCGACCCAGGCGACGGCACCGTCGACGGCGCGCTGCCGCGTGCGCTTGGGAATATACGGCTCGGCGGCGCGCAGCACGTCGTCGACGATGCGGAAGAACCAAAACCATGACGCCTTCTGCTGCGGTGCTTTCGGCGCCGGCCCGAGCGATTGCGGCGGATCGAGAAACAGCTCGTTGATAGTGACGCCTTTCGGATTGCGTGCGCGCGGCTTGTTCGCCATCAGCACCAAAAGCGGCACGATCACGGTGCGGCTCCAGTACGAAATCTTGTCGAGGTGGAACGGAAACCATTTCGGCAGCAGCATGATCTCGGCCGGCATCACCGGCACGGCGCGCCACGGCACGATGCCGTAGAGCGCCAACAGGCAGCGCGTGAAGACATTGCAGCATGCGGCGCCGCCGCGCATGCGGATTGCCTCGCGGGCGCGGCGCATGTGCTCGGCCTGGGCAGGCTCGCCGATCATCTTGAGCGCGAAATAGGCTTTTACCGTCGCGCTCATGTCGAAGGCGCCGTCGCGGAACAACGGCCAGCCGCCATGCGCCTCTTGGATGCGGCGCAGATAGGCGGCGATGCCGGCCTCCAGCGCGGCATCGACCGGTTCGCCGAGATAATGGCGGAGCAAGACGTATTCGGCCGGAATGGTGGCGTCGGCTTCGAGCTCGAACAGAAAATGGCCGTCGTCGTGCTGGCGGGCGAGCAGCGCCTGCGTGGCCGCGTCGATATGCCGGTCGAGATCGACTGCGCTCATGGTTTTATCGGTCCGGGCGCGCGGCCAATTCGGCGGCGCGGTTGCCGGAGCGGATCGCGCCCTCGATGGTGGCGGGCAAGCCGGTATTTGTCCAATCCCCGGCGAGGACGAGATTGCGCCACGCGGTTTCGGCGCCGGGCCGCTTTAGGTCCTGCGCCGGCGTCGCGGCAAAGGTGGCGCGGCGTTCGCGCACGATCTGCCAAGGCGGCAGGTCTGTGGGCAGCCCTGTCACGCTCGCTACCTCCGCCCAGATCGCCTTCGCCAATTCCTCGCGCGGCCGGTCGACCAGGCGATCGCCGGCACTGATCGTCACCGCCAGCCGGCCCGAAAAAGCAAAGATCCATTCCACCGTTCCGTTGATGACGCCGAGGATCGGCGGCTGGCCGGGCGGCGGCGCGATGCGGAAATGCGCATTGACGATGGCGCGGAACTCGGTCGGCGCTTCGAGCCCGCGGATGAGGGCCGAGGCGGCATAAGGCGGCACCGCGAGGATGACGGCGTCTTCGTCGGCGAGCGCGACGGTCTCACCGCCGAAATCGAGCGCATCGATGCGCCTGGTGCCGAAACGGATATTGCGCAGCTGATGTTCCAGCCGCACTTGCGCGCCGCGCTCTTGCAAACGCGCAAGCGCGGGCTCGATCAGCGTCGCGCTCAAGCCATCGCGCGCGATCAGCGGCCGGCAGGCGCGGCCGCCGGCAGCCAGCGTTTCGCGGATCACGACGGCGGCCAGTTTCGCCGAGCCATGCGGCGGATCGATATTCAGCGCGGCGAGCAGCAACGGCTCGACCAGCCGCCGATAAAGCGGCCCGTCACAGCCAATGACCTCGCCGACCGTCTTGCCGGGCGGCGGGCGAACCAGCCGCGCCAGCATCAGGTAATCGAGCACGCGCGTCCCCGGCACGCGCCGGGCGGGGTCGAAAATCCACAATGGCATGCGGCCATCGTTGAAACGCAGCGTCCAGCTCTCGCCGCCGGCGAGATCGGTGAAAGGAAATTCCGCCGCCGGCGGACCGATTAGACGATCGCCGGCGCCGATCTCGCGCAGGAAATCGAGCGCTGCATGATTGCCGGACAGCAAAAGATGATTGCCATTGTCGATCACCATGCCGACCGCGGCGTCGTGGTATGAGCGACACCGGCCGCCGGCAAAAGCGGTGGCTTCGTGCACCGTCACGGCTTCGCCGCGCGCGCTGAGTTTGAGCGCGGCGGCGAGACCGGCAAGACCGGCGCCGATGATGTGGACAGTACGTGCCATCAGACGAGGTTGCGCAACACGATCAGCAGGAATTTTCCACGCGGCAAATGGACCTTTGCGCGCGGCGGCGCAAAACCCCGCGCGATCAGCGCCTTGAGGATGAGCCGATAGGCCTCGCCCATGATCCGCGGCGCCCGCACCACGCGGCGCGGGTTTTGCGCCATGATGGCGCGGGCTTTGTCGAACGCGTCGCGCGCCAGCGCCGCGAGCGCCGCGCAAGGTTTTGCGATCGCCGGGTGCGCCAGCACGACGGCGGGGTCGGTCGCGTTAATTCCGGCCGCCAGCAGTTCCTCGCGCGGCAGATAAAGCCGCCCCATCGCAGCGTCCTCGTCGAGATCGCGCAGGATATTGGTGAGCTGCAGCGCCCGGCCGAGATGATGGGCGAGCGCGAGACCGGCCTCTTCCGCCATGCCGAACACCCGCACCGACAACCGCCCGACCGCGCAGGCGACGCGGTCGCAGTAAAGGTCGAGCGTGGCGCGATCGGGGGCGCGGATGTCGGCAATCACGTCCATGTCCATGCCGTCGATCACGGCCATGAAATCTTCGCGCCGCAGGCCGAAGGCTGAGACCGCGCGCGCCAGACCGCCAGGATGCGGCGACTGGCCGTCATAAAGCCGGTCGATTTCGCCGCGCCATGCCGCCAACGCCTGGCGCCGGGGCTCGCGCGGTCCGGGGTCGTCGGCAATGTCGTCGACTGCGCGGCAGAACGCATAGATCTCGTACATCGCCTCGCGTTGCGCGCGCGGCAAGATCCGCATCCCGCTATAGAACGAGCTGCCGGAGGCAACGCGTGCGGCCTGGTCGGGCTTGTTCACTCAGGCGCCTCGCGGCTTATGCGCGGCGGCGGAAAATTTTCGGCCGAGGCGGCGCGAGGCGCCGCGCGCGATGCCGACCAGCGTCAGCCCGGCGGCGGCGGGCACGGAGAGATGCACCTGCTCGCTCAACGGATCGCGCGTGCGCAGCATGGCGGTCAGCCGATGCGCCAGCGTGTCGATGACGGCGACTTCGAGAGCGAGCCGCCGGTCGGCGATCGAGGCGGCGAAGCCGTCGCTCTCGCCGAGCAGGCGTTCGGTACGGGCGGCGAGCTGGTGCAAACAATCGAGCAGCCCCGGCGACGCACGCTCGGCGTCGAGCGCCGCGACGCTCGTTCCGCTCGCGGCAAGCGCGTCCTGCGGAATATAGACACGGTCGAGATTGCGATAATCGTCCTGGCAATCCTGCAGGTGATTGATGATTTGCAGCGCGGCGCACAGCGCATCGTTGGCCGGCCAGACCGCTTGGCTCTCGCCATGGACGTCGCAGACGAAGCGGCCGACCGGCATCGCCGAGAGCGCGCAATACGACAGCAGGTCGTCCCAATCGCGATACCGCAGCTTGGTGACGTCGAGCTTGAACGCGGCGATGAGATCCTGCGCGTGCCGCGGCGAAAGATTGCGCTCGGCCAGCGCCGCGCGCAGCCGCACCGCGACCGCATCGTCGTCGTTTGCGCCCAACAGCCCCGCTTCGAGCCGATCGAGAAGCGCGAGTTTTTCCGGCGGCTGCAGCGTCGCGTGATCGGCGATGTCGTCGGCGGTGCGCACGAAATCGTAGAACGCCAGGATGATGCCGCGGTGCCGCGGCGCGATCAGCCAGGACGCCACCGGGAAATTTTCGTCGCGATGGCCCTTGCCCGAGCGCCAATCTTTGGCGTCGCGATCGTTCGCGTCACGATCGTTCGCGTCATATCCGGCCGCGTCGTTCATTCCCGGTTCCGAAACATTGGGCTTGTTCGCAAGATCGGCTTGCGCGCGGCCTTTCCACATGCCGCCGCGGCCGCGCGCATGCTGATAGGCGGAATCAAGGGTGAACGCCATATAGGCCGCGGCGATCGCCGGCAGCGCCGGCGCCCACAGCCATGACATGCGGTAGAACCGCAGCGTCGGCCGGAACGCCAGCGCCATCAACAGCCAGGCGATCAGGCCGATGAACTGCGGCACGCCGTCGGCGAAAATCGCCAGCGCGACCGGCGCGAGATAAGTCAGCGCCAGACCGATAACGGTGCCGCCGAGCAACAGCGGCGAATAGCGCAGCTGCGCATAGGCGGTGCGCGACACCATGCGGTGGATGTCGGCAACGGCCGGATAAGCGCGGATCGACTGCACGCGCTCGGTCAGCGCGATCGAAATGGCGTAGTGCGACTTCAGCAGCTTCGCCAGCGCGCAATCGTCGATCAGCGCGTCGCGGATCGCGCCAAGCCCGCCCGAAACCCGCAGCGCGTCGGCGCGGACCAGCATGCAGCCGCCGGCGGCGGCGGCGGTGGCGCGCCGTGAATCGTTGGCCCAGGCGAACGGGTAGAGCATTTGAAAGAAGAAAATGAAGGCGGGAACGAAGGCGCGCTCGGCGAAAGATTCGCAGCGCAACTTCGCCATCAGCGAGGTCAGAGCGAGCCCGCCCTCGCGCGCGCGCGCGACCAGCGACGCCACGGCGTCCGCTTCGTAAACAATGTCGGCGTCGGTGAACAAGATATAGGCCGGCGGCTGCGGCACGGCTTCGACATGTTCGACGCCCTGTTGCTGCGCCCACACTTTGCCGGTCCAGCCGGCCGGCCGCGGGCGCCCCGAAATGACGGTCAACCGTTCGCCGGCGCCAAAAGCCGCCGCGGCCTCGCGGGCCACGCGGGCGGTGGCGTCGCGGCTTTGATCGTCGACCAGCACGACATTGAAGGCGCCGGGATAGGTCTGCCGCAACAGCGAGCCGATCGTCTCGCCGACGGTTTCGGCCTCGTCGCGCGCCGGGATGACGGCCGTCACTGCCGGCCACGGTCCGTCCCACGCCGTGCTCGGCTCATCGCGCTCGGCCGCCCACCAGAAGCCGCCGCGCGCGGCGATCAGATAAAGCCAGATCGCCAGCACCATTGACGCTATAAGCCCGATTGCCACAGATAGTCCTTTGCTTGGGGCCGTTTACGCCGGATTCGACGGGCTCTCCCCCTCTGCCGGCCGCTCGTTATCCCCTAAATGTAAGGCCTGATATAGGAGCCCGCAGCGACGTTGGAACGCCGGGAAATATCCCCCAAAAATACCCCCGTGGACGCCAAAAACATGGACGCCAAGAACTCCCCTTTCCTCGCCCGCCTCGATGCGGTGGCGGCGGAAACGCAGACGCTGCTCGACCGGCTCCTGACCGCAACCCCGGCGCCAGGGGAATTAGACCGGCCGGCGCGCCTCCTTGAGGCGATCCGTTATTCCAGCCTGGCCGGCGGCAAGCGGTTTCGGCCGTTTTTGGTGGTCGAATCCGCGGGCCTGTTCGATGTGCCGCGCGGCAATGCGCTGATGGCCGGCGCGGCGCTGGAATGCGTGCACTGTTACTCGCTAGTGCACGACGACCTGCCCGCCATGGACAACGACGAATTGCGCCGCGGCCAGCCGACCGCGCACCGCAAATTCGACGAAGCGACCGCGATCCTCGCCGGCGACGGCCTTTTGACCTTCGCCTTCGATATTCTGTCGCGCCAAGAGAGCCATGCCGATCCCGCGATCCGCAGCGAACTGGTCAATACGCTGGCGCGCGCCGCCGGCCTCGGCGGCATGGCCGGCGGGCAGATGCTCGATCTCGCCGCCGAGGGCCGCTTCGGCGCGCAACACCGCGGCGAACGCGATGTGCGGCTCTTGCAGGCGATGAAGACCGGCGCGCTGTTGCGTTTCGCCTGCCAGGCCGGCGGCATTCTTGGAGCGGCGACAGCGGCGCAGCGCACCGCGCTGGAGCGCTACGGTGCGGCGGTCGGCGAGGCGTTCCAGATCGCCGACGACCTTTTGGATATCGAAGGCGATCCGGCACTGGTCGGCAAGCAGACCGGCAAGGACGCCGCCGCCGGCAAGGCGACTTTCGTCAGCGTGCTCGGCATCGCCGGCGCCAAAGCGCGGCTGACGCAGCTCGTGGCGAATGCCGAAACGGCGCTCGCGCCGTTTGGACCCGCCGCGGCAATCCTCATCGAGGGCGCGCATTTCGTCGCCGAGCGCCGGGCCTGAGCCGATACGTCGCAGAGCCGTAACACTTGCATGAGAATTGAGCACAGGAATTGGACATGAGAATCGGCATAAAAACCTGCGGGCCAAAACCTGCAAGCCATGAGATTGCACGAATTCGCCAGATTGAAGTCCTTGCCGGCCGGTCTTATTTGCTCACCGTCATTCGCCGCGCGTGCCGCCTCGACCGCAACTGAACCTTTTTCCAAGTTCGGGACACTTACTTTCTCATGACCCCATCCGCGCGCTGGACGATTTGCACGTGCACGGCGGCCGCCCTCCTCGCGGCGCCTGGTTTCTTTCCAGGCAGTTCACCCTACACCGCAGCCATCGCGCAGGCGCAAAGCGCGCACCCTTCGCCTGGCGCCCATGCCAAAAAGCCAGCGGCGGCGCCGGCGGCACCCGCCGCCGCAGGGCAACCCAAACTGCCGCCGCGCACACCGTTTTCCGCGGCTGACGATGCCGCCGCTGCAATTCCCGGCATGCCCGACGCACGGTTCTTCGGGGGTTCCGTGGCCGATTACACCAAGGCGCTGCCGTCGCAACCGGGGCCGTGGCTTATCCTCTCGACCGGTGGCGAAGACGGCGCGTTCGGCGCCGGACTCCTCAACGGCTTGAGCGCGGCCGGCAAGCGGCCGGATTATTCGGTCGTCACCGGAGTGAGCACCGGTGCGCTAATGGCGCCGTTTGCCTTTGCCGGCGCGAAATACGATGCCGCGCTCAAGGCTGCCTACACCGCAATCACCGCGGCGGACATTTTCGAAGTCGGCTCGACCGGCGAGAGCTTTGTCGATTCCTGGCCGCTCAAGGATCTCATCGCCAAGGAGATCACGCCGGCCTTGCTGGCCGACATCGCCGCGGCCTACCAGAACGGCCGGCGCCTGTTCGTGGTCACCACGGACCTCGACGCCGAACGCTCCGTGGTCTGGAACATGGGCGCCATCGCCGTGCATGCCGCCGACAAGGCTGGTGGCGATGCGGCGCTCAATCTGTTCCGCACCGTATTGTTGGCCTCGGGCAGCATTCCCGGCGCCTTTCCGCCGGTGTTGATCGACGTCGAGGCCAACGGCAAGCATTTCCAGGAAATGCACGTTGACGGCGGCGTCGGCGGCCAATTCTTCCTCGCGCCGCCTACTTTGACGGCAAGCGACAGCGGCTACAAGATTCCAGCGACGCAGCTTTACATCGTCATCAACGCCGGGCTGCAGCCGGATTTCGCGGTCGTCCAGCCGTCGACGCCCTCGATCCTCGCCCAGGCGGTCGGCACCGCGGTGATGGTCGACCTGCGGCTGATGCTCGACCGCGCTTTTGTCGCGGCGAAGAACAGCGGCATCGGCTTTAACGTCGCCACCATTCCGGCCGGTTTTTCCGCGCCGAGCCGCGGGCCGTTCGACCCCGATTATATGAAAGCCCTGTTCAATGCCGGCTTCGACCAGGGCCAGAGCGAAAATCCGTTTGCCGGCGCGCCGCCGCCTTACCAAAATCAGCCGGCCACCGACCCAAGCGGCGGCGCCAAACCTTGAGCGAGGCAAACCTGCAAAGGCTGATGGCGAAAATCCGGGAGCGACCAAATGAGGTCATTGGGGGGCGTGTTGACGGCGATGACGATTGCGGGCCTGCTGGTGGCGAGCACCGCGGCGCCATCTGACGCGGCAACGAAGCATGCACGTAAGCGTTCGGGCGCCTATGACGGGCTGTGGAGCGTGTCGATCCGCACCCAGTTCGGGCCCTGCGACCCGAGCTACCGCTATCCGGCGCGCATCGTCGGCGGCCGGGTGGTGCAGGCCGAAAACGACTTCAGCTATCAGATTTCCGGCAATGTCATTGCCAGCGGCGGCATCGCCGTTACGGTGAGCAAAGGGCTTGGCAGCGCCACCGGTTACGGCCGGCTGCACGGCGACGCTGGCGGCGGCCGCTGGAGCGCCGGCAACAACCAGTGCTACGGCACCTGGAGCGCAATGCGCCGCGCGTCGAATTAAGTCATCGTCCGCTCATTCCCGCGCAGGCGGGAATCCAGTCTGAGGGGAGAAGTTCCCCATCCGCTCATTCCCGCGCAAGCGGGAATCCAGTTTGAGTGAAAACTCTAGGTCCCCGCTTTCGGGGGTACGAGCGGAAGAACTAGCCGGTTTTTCGCGCCGGCACGTTGGCGCTCCACCACGGGCAGACGTCGGCGGCGCGCAGATAATTGCCGTCCAGCACATTGACCGGCTCGCGGCCGCCCGATTGCGCCGTCTTGACGCGCAAGCTGCGCGCTTCCTCGCGGCCCTCGTCCGTCAGCCACATGCGGTCGTGACCCCACAGGCTCGGTCCTTCGGTGCGCTCGTGCGGCGTCCAGTTCGCGGTATCGATGGTGCGGCCGCCCCAGCCGTATTCGACCAGAAATTGCGACGGCGAATGCGAGTAAAACGAGGTGACGTGATCGTTGACGTGACGGCCGAGCGTGGTGCCGATCATCTCCGGCTTGCGCAATGCCAGATCGTAGGCCTGGCCCACATCGTCGAGGTAGCAGACCTCGAACATCATGTGATGAATGCCGTTCTTGCCGGTATCGATGAAGGCGAGGCTGTGATGCCGCGCATTGATGTGGAAGAAATAGGCCTTGAACGGTTTCAGAATGTAGTCGGTCGGCTTGAAGTTGAGGATCTCGGTATAAAACGGCACCACGTCGTCGAGCCGCTCCGCGGTGAGCACGGCATGGCCCATGCCGAGTGGCCCGGTGCGGAAGCCGGAAATGGAACGGCCGGGCTTGAACGGATCGCTCGCAACTTCGGCGCCATGGAACGCTTCGAGCCGGTTGCTGATCGGATCGGCAAAAACGATCAAATCCTTGACGCGGCGTTCTTCGGCGAGCGCATGCGAACCGCGTGCGACCTTGACGCCGTGTTTCTCCAGACGCGCGGCAAGCGCGTCGAGCGCCGCGGCGTCGGCGACTTCCCAGCCGTAGAACGACGGCCCCTCGTCCGCATCGCTATGGATAATGACGCGCTGCTTGCGGTCGTCCATGCGCAAAGCGAGCGTGCCGCGGCTCTTGTCGACAACCTGCATGCCGAGAAAGCGCGTGCCGTAATCCGCCCAATCGTCGAGATTCTTGGTGCGGATGCCGACATAGCCGAGCGCGTTGAGATTTATCGCTGCTCTCCTGCGGGGGTCATATCATATTGGACGTAATGCGTAAATTGAGCGGATCAATAACCTCAGGCTTACGAAGCCATGAAGCCGTCATGCCCGGCCTTGTGCCGGGCATCCCGGTACCAATGGCACGGCTTTGCGCTTTTAAATCGAGATGGCCGGGACGAGCCCGGCCATGACGCCGCGACCCAGTCCGGCGCCGCAAATCAGTGCTCGCCCGGCTTCACCAAATCCAGGATTTCGCCTTGGGCAATTTGGCGGCGGCTCTCGGCCGCCGAATTGTCCTGCCGGACCACATCGCCCGGTCTATCCGCCGGCGGCGGCTCCGCGACATTAAGCATGGTCGGCCGCGCCAGTTGCGCCAATTCGAACGGCGTCGCGGCCTGCGCACTTTCCAGGCGATCCTCCGCGGTGAACTTGGCGATTTCGGTTTTCACCAGATGGCGGAAATCCGAATTGAACTGCGCGCCCGGATGGGAGTCGCTGTTCTCGATGTATTCGATATTGTCGCCGACGAGTTTCTTCGATCCCATGCCGCCCCAGGTCAGCCACGGATTGGGATTGTAGATTTCGATCATGTGCCCGACCTTTCCCGAATCGAGCGGCGGGTTCCAGCTCAGCATCGACGGCTGCAGCGCAATGATCGTATCGACGTGTTTGGCGTTGTTGGCGACAAAGACCGAGCTGTTGGCGCCAAGGCTGTAGCCGACGACGACGGTGTGCGTTCCCGGCGGCAGCCGGCCGAGGTCATCGACCAAAGACGGCCACGCCTGGTGCACATAAGTCTCGACCTCGACGCCCGGCGTCGTTTTCAGTTCGGCGGTGAGCTCGACGAGCCCGATCGCCGGCAGCGGCCCGAACATCGGCCATAAGACGGCGACGAACGTCTTGGCCTCGACCGGCGAGCAGATGAGTGAGCAGCACAAGACCGCAGCGATCGCGAGTTTTTTCACGGACAAATCCCCGACCGAGTCCCAACTATGCCCTGGCGTACAGTGAGCGTGGAATTGCGGGCATTTGTAGGAAGAGAAGCGGAAACTTCGCGGATGAAAGACGGCGTATGTTGGCGCGGTTAATGTTGGGTTACGAAACGGCTAGGGCGGGGGGACGCCGCCGCAATTCTGAGCCTCAAAGCTTGGGCCCGGCGGAGGGCCCCCTCCCCTCCCCCCACCTTCTCCCCGCGTGCGGGGAGAGAGTCCGCGGGCGAGCCTTTTACTCAAACCCGAAAAACCTACAGAACTCCGCAGGCTCCGCGCGCGGGGCGCGGAAAGCATTGGCCGCGTGGGTGTGGTCGCCGTAGCCGATGGCGACGGCGCAGAACAGCATCTGCTCGGCCGGCATGGCGACGAAGGGGCGGACGATGCGATGCATGCGCGCCCAGGATTCCTGGGCGCAGCTATCGAGGCCGTAGCCGCGCGCCAGAAACATCAGTGCGTGGATGTAGCCGCCGAGATCGGCCCACTGGCCGGGGCCCAATTTGCGCTCAATGCCGATGAACAGCGCCACCGGCGCGTTGAAGAATTCGAGATTGTGCTTGTACTGATTGAGGCGCGCTTCGGCGTCGCCGCGATCGATGCCGAGCGCGCCGTAAAGCTGCACGCCGTGATACTCGCGGCGCTCCTTGTAGGGCTCCCACATCGTTTCCGGATAAATCGGATATTCCGCATCGATGTGCCGCGGATCGTGCGCGGCGGCAAGCGCCGTGGCCTGCCGCTTGATTTCGACGAGCGGCGGGCCGCTCAGCGCATAAACCTGCCAGGGCTGCAAATTGCCGCCGGACGCCGCGCGCGCGGCGCGCGCGATCAGGTCGCGGACGATTTTGGCATCGACCGGCTTGTCGAGGAACCAGCGGCAGGACATGCGGGAATCGACGGCTTCGAAAACGTCCATGATTGCGGCCCCGGTGTTTGCAGCCCGATGATTGCGACCCATCCAAGCTCGTATACTATCCGCCGGGTCGGGCGAAAGCCGCAGGGTGCAAAAGCGGCGCGGCGGGAGGGAAAAACAATGGCGGTCGATCCGGCGATCACCGTTGCGGCGCGGCTCGACCGGCTGCCGCCGTCGCGGCACACGCGGCGGCTGGTCACGCTGCTCTCGCTCGGCGGCTGGTTCGAGTTCTACGACCTGTTCTTCACCGCCTATGTCGCGCTCGGCCTGTTCAAGGCGGGCCTGTTCAAGCCGACCACGGCCGGCCTGTTCGATCTGCAGGGCTTTGCCAGTTTCGTCGCCGCGCTTTTTCTCGGCCTGTTCATCGGCACGCTCGCCTTCTCCTGGCTGTCCGACCGGTTCGGCCGCCGCTCCATCTTCACCTTCGCGCTGCTGTGGTACTCGATCGGCGCGCTCATCATGGCGTTTCAGACGACGCCGGAGACCATCGACCTGTGGCGGCTGATCGCCAGCATCGGCTTGGGCGTCGAGCTGGTGAACATCGACACCTACGTGTCCGAACTGGTGCCGAAGGAGCAGCGCGGGCCGGCCTTCGCCTATAACCAGTTCGTCATGTTCACAGCGGTGCCGGCGGTCGCCTTCCTCGCTTGGCAATTGGTTCCGATGGCGGTTTTCGGAATCGACGGCTGGCGCATCGTCGTCATCATCGGCTCGATCGGCGCCTTTGTGATCTGGTGGATCCGCAGAAGCCTGCCGGAATCGCCGCGCTGGCTCGAGCAGCACGGCCGCGCGGCGGAGGCCGCAGCCATCGTCGCCGATCTGGAAAATAAAATTCGCGTCGACGGCGTGGATTTGCCGCCGCCGCAACCGGTCGCCGGCGAAGCGATGCGCAAGACCGGCGCCTGGAGCGAAATGTGGAGCGCCGCCTATCGCGTCCGCACTGTCATGCTGGTGATCTACAATCTGTTCCAGACCGTCGGCTATTACGGCTTTTCCAGCTGGGTGCCGACACTGCTGATTTCACAGGGCATCGGCGTGACCAAGTCGCTCGCCTATACGTTCATCATCGCGGTGGCGGCGCCGGTCGGGCCGCTGATCGGCACGGTGTTCGCCGACCGCTTCGAGCGCAAATGGCAGATCGCCGGCGCCGCGGCCGGCATCGCCGCGTTCGGGCTGCTGTTCGCGCAGCAGACCACCGCCGCCGGCGTCATCGTGTGCGGCCTTCTCATTACGCTGTGCAACAACTGGATGTCGTTTTCATTCCATGCCTATCAGGCCGAACTTTATCCGACCCGCATCCGCGCCCGGGCAGTCGGCTTCGTCTATTCGTGGAGCCGGTTCTCCGCGATCTTCTCCGGCTTCCTGATCGCCTTCTTCCTCGGTAATTACGGCACCATCGGCGTGTTCGCTTTCATCGCCGGCGCCATGCTGGTGGTGATCGCCGTCATCGGCGGTTTCGGGCCGGCCGTCACCAACCGCCGCCTCGAAGCGATCGCGAGCTGACAGCGGCTGGAGGAGGTTTTGGTGCGCACGGGATCGCTGTGCCAGTGGGTTGCCGCTCTCGCCGTCTGTTGCGTGATGTCTTGTGCCGGCGCGTCAAGAATGGAGCCAAGCATCGCCAATGCTGCCGATCGGCAAGCCGCGCCGGCTGGCGCCTCGCCGGCCGCGCTCGTCGCCGAAGTCCGCAAAAGCTTCACCATCAACGGCAAGCCCATTCCGCCGGAGATTTTCCGCGATTTTGGCGACGGAGACATGGCCGACTCAGGCGCCATCTGGGTCACCGTGGACGCGCTGGCCGCGACCGGCAGCAATCTTTATTACGACGCCATCGCCGACGATCACGGCTGGTTCAGCCAAAAAACCAGGAATACCAACGAGGTCACTGGCTACACCTATTACGGCGCGACCGCTAACGGCCTTCTCGTCGTGCTGACAAGCTGGAGCGGCGGCGGCCCCGGCGACTTCATTTATCTGCACATTCTCGATCTCGCCGCGGCGCCGGGTTTAGACAACGACGGCAAGCCCTATCAGCGCATCAACCTCAGCAATATCCGCACCGTCGCGCTCGGCGACCGCTGGAGCGGCGAGGTGAGCATCGCGGAAAATACCATCCACATCGCGACCGAACACAATGGACCGGGCGATAGAACCGACAGTCCGCCGGCGACGATCGAAGCGGTGCGGCCCTGACCTGCCGCCGGGCGATGCCTGCGCGATCACGATTCGTATTTGAACGACAGCGCGACGCGGGTGCGGAAGGCGGTGACCTTGCCGTCCTCGACCTTCATGTCCATTTGCGTGACTTCGGCGACGCGCAGATCGCGTAACGAACTGGCGGCGGTCTCCACCGCACGACGGCCGGCGTCCTCCCACGATTTTTCACTGACGCCGACCACGTCGACGACTCGATAGACGCTCTCGGTTTCATGCTTCTTCTTCGCCATTGCACAAATCCTTTCGGCTTACATTGACCCAGGCAGGAGGCAACATCGCCGCAAGCTTAGAGCAAAGCGCGCGCTTGGCCTATATGCGCCAAAGCGCAGCGCGAGGCCGTGTTGCAGAGTCCCCAACCATGTTGCGGCGCACTCCTGATGCCTTGCTTTAACTTCGCCGTGGGGTCAAGACTGCGCAACGACTCAGCGCGATCCCTTGCACCGCGCCAAAGAGAAAATGGGAGAAAATGGCCATGGAAGTGTCGCTCGAGCGACAGAATACCGCCGATGCGTCCGCGTCACCACGCAGTCCGGACGAGCTGGTCAAGCTGATTTGCAAATTGCGCTGGATCGGCATGGAAGACGAAGCGGAGCGGCTGTCCAGGGAACTGACACGGCAAGCCGCCGCGACCGACAGCGTGGTCGCATCGCCGCACGCTACCGATTAAACGGCAGCCGGCGAGCCAACAAGAAATTCCCGGAGAAATGCGCGCGAGGAAATTGACAGGAAGTTGACGAAAGAGTTGACGAGGGAGGTGACGATGGAAGCGATCCTGGCACTCGGGCTTCTGGCCGCGATCTGGGTTATCGTGATCTGGGGCTCCACCTACTTCAACAGAAACGTCATCTGAGCGGCGCGACGCTCAATACGCCGTCTTATCGATCTCGCCAGAGCCGGCGACATACCAACGCTCGCTGACGAAAGCCTTGCCGGCAAGCCGATCGTAGAGCCAGTCGGCCAGCAGGATCGGCGGGAACGGGCCGAGATTGGCGGCCGGGACGTTGCCGACGGAATGCCGCGATTCCTGATACACCACCATCTGCTTCGGCCCGTTGAGCGCCGCCATCAGGCGTTCGGAATGTTCGAGCGGGCTTAGTTCATCCGCCTCGCCGGCGACGCAGAGATAGGGCGCGCGGATTTTGTCGGCGTGTCCCTCCCAGGTGATCTTTTCGCGGAAGGAGTCGAACTCGGCTTCGTCGGTGATGCCCGACATATACATGAAGCGCTTCTTGAAGGTTGGCGACGCTTCCTCAAAGATGGTGTGGCAGCCCGGCTCATGGCACACCGACATCACCGCGCAAGCCTTGATGCGCGGCTCGTTGGCGGTAAGCACGGTGCCGAACAGCGAGCCGAAGCTGGTGCCGGCGACCCCGATGCGGGTTGCGTCAAGCTCCGGCCGCGCGACGATCCAGTCGACCAAAGCCGGCCCGGTGGCGATCCAGTTGTCCATGGTGAAATACAGCCCGATCATCGGCGCTTCGTATTGACCCGGCCCGTCGACCGCCAGCACCGCCATGCCGCGATTGAGGAACTTGTCGCCGTACAGCGCGACCTGGATTTCCTTGTAGCTGTCCATGCCCGGTATCGCGATCACCACCGGCAGCCGGCCGCCGGAATAATTCGGCGGCAAATGCAACCAGGCCGGGATCGCCTTGCCCGCAAACGGCACCCATACCGCCTCGACGTGATGGTCGGCGAGCGCCGCGTATTTGGCGTAGCACTCGCGCTTCTTTTTGTTATAGGCGACGTTGGTTTCGTCGTTCTCGTCGTAGGGCCATTGCGCCGCGCCCCAATGCAGCGCGGCCATGAAAAAATTATCGCGCGCGGTGACTTTGCGATCGGCCTGCGCCGCGGCGTTGGCCTTGGCCTCGCGGCGGCGCGCCACCGCGGCGAAAGCGGGGCCGATATCGGCCATTTTCTTCACCCGCTCGCGGATGCCGGCGAAGTCGGCATTGGCCTCGATGCCGCACGGCAAATGGATGTAGAGCGAACGCGGCTGGTCCCAGTCGATGCCGTTGGCGCGGATGATGTTGTCGATGAGCCAACGCTGCTCGTCGAAGCGGCGCATCTGTGGCGCGCCGCGTTTGTCCATGATCGGCGGAAATCCGGACGATGGGCGGTTCATATTTTCCTCTTTGGGCTTCCTCGCAGGCGGACATTATCGGCGCGCCGGGCGGCTTGTTGTCAACGGCGATCAGCCGCATTCGCCGCCAGTTGCGCGACTGCCCTGCGGTCCGCTTTGCCGCTCGATCCGCTGGGTAGCGCGTCGCGGATATGAAAGACATCCGGCACCTTGAACCGCTCGGTACGCGCTACGAGCCAGTCCCGCAGGCCCGCGGTGTCGATGCGGACGCCGGCACGCGGGACAATGACCGCGTGGATGACTTCGCCGAGCCGCTCATCCGCGACGCCGGCGCAAAGCGCCGCGGCAATGTCAGGGTGCTCGGCCAGGAGATTGTCAATCTCGAGAGGCGCAATCTTGTTGCCGCCCCGCGAGATAATGTCGTTGGCGCGGCCGACGAGCTCGACATATCCGGCCGCGGTCAGCCGCGCGACGTCGCCGGTCCTGAAATAGCCGCCGTCGAACGATGCCGCCGTCAGTTGCGGATTGTCGAGGTAACCGGCCATGCCGAATGGCGTGCGGATTTGCAGTTCGCCCGCTTCGCCGGCCGCGACCGTGCGGCCGTCGCGCACCAGCCGAAACACCACGTGTTCGGTCGGTCGCCCGATCGTACCGAAACCTTGCGGCTGCTCCGCGGGGCCTAAGCAGAAATCGCACGAACCGGTTTCGGTCAGGCCGTAGAGGTCGTGTATTTCGACGGGCGCGAGGCGCACGATGGCGCGCGCCAGTGCCGGTGAAAGCACTTCACCACCGCTGAGGACCGAACGCAGCTTCGGCGCGGCCACGGCCGGATTGCTCAGCAAGGTTCGGAACATCGTCGGCACGCCGGCCAGCACGCTGGCTTCGGCGAGCCCGGATTTCATGGCTTCGCTTGTAAACTTCGGCACCAGCACCAATCGGGCGCCCTTCATCAGGGCAAGCAAGCTGATCCAGAGACCGAAGATAAAACTGAGTTGCAGCGGCAAAAGCACGACGTCATCCGATCGAAGCTTCAATAGCGAATCGAGAACCGAAAGTTTGTCGGCAAGCCGCTGGTGTCCGACGACGACGCCTTTCGGTTCTCCGGTGCTCCCCGAGGTGAAGATGACGAGCGCGGCATCAGCCAATAGTGCGCGATCCGGCGGCGCCGCCTGGCCGAAAGCATCAAGCCGATCGCCGTCGATTGAAAAACGCGCACGCGACATACGTTGAACGCGCTCGACGGTCGATGCCGCCGCAGAAACGTGTATCGGCACTGCGACCGCCCCGGCCTGCCAGACGCCAAGCAGCGCACCGAGATCGGACGGTCTGTTGCCGATGACCACATGGACAGGTTCATTCGGCTCAATATCGAGCCCGACGAGCGCCAGCCGGACGCGCTCGGCCAACATCAACAAACTGCCGGGATTTTTCGTCTCGCCGCTCGTGCTGTCGACGGCGTGGCCCGGTGAATTGAGAGCCCCAAAAAGAATCCCGGCAAGAGCGCCACCTGGAACGCCGATCATGCCGTGCGGCCCGGGAATCGCGCATCGCGCCAGACAAGGGCGGCCTTGAGACCATCGCGCCGGGCAATCTCCATGAATTGGATTTTGTCGGGCGAGCCCGCGCCTTCAATCGCCAGGTCGATGGCCAGCGCCTCTTCGAGCGCGTCGAGCATATTCCGCGCCTCGAATGCCCGATTGATGGCCCGCTTGGTCGCTTTCACGAGATCTGGATCGATCGCCGCAATGTGATCGGCGATCGCCAGCCCCGCTTGCTCGAGCTCGTCCGGGCGCACGACGCGATTGACCATGCCGATCTCACGCGCGCGGGCAGCCGGGATTCGGTCCTCGCCGAGCAAAATGATCTCTTTGGCAATCTTGGGACCGGCGATCCATGGCAACAGCATGGCCACAATCCCAGCGCCGAATTTAAGCTCCGGTTCGCCGAAAAACGCGTCATCCGAGGCGATCGTGATATCGCAGGCCAGCGCCAGCTCGCAGGCGCCCGCCAGGCACGGCCCGCGCACCGTCGCAATGGTCGGCAGCGGGAAATGCCAAAAGCGCATGATCGTATCGAAATCGTGACGCAGGATCGGCCGCCATGCCTCGACGCCTTTGGGATGGCGTTCCATCTGCTCTTTAAGATCGAAGCCGGAGGAGAATGCGGCGCCCGCGCCGCGCACGATCAAGGCCCGCAAACCGGCATCGCGCTCGATCTCGTCAAGGGCGCTGCCGATCTCGCCGAGCATGATCGCATTGAGCGCGTTAGCGCGCTCGGGGCGGTTTAGCGTCAACCGTGCAACCGGACCGATTTTCTCAACTGTAATCGTCGAAAAGCGCTCAGCCATGCGATCGATACCCGCTGGATGATCTATTTTAAGGCGCAGCGTATCGCCGCGCCGCGACAATTGCCATTCGGGACGCGCGTTGACTTTCCAGGTCGATCTCCAAATACTGGCGTTTCCGTCGCTACAAACCGGCAACAGAACCGCAAACACAGGGGGAGGAACTTGCCATGGCGACCTCACGCAGATCGCTGCTGAAGAATTCCGCGGCGGCTACCGCCGCATTAGGTCTCGGAACACGTTTCGCGTGCGCCGACGCCGAGAGCGTCCGCATCGGCGTCATCTATGACTTGTCCGGCCCGTTCGCGGCCGGCGGCTCTGCCGCCTGCGCGGTGGGCGCCCAGATCGCCATCGATCTCGTCAATGAGCGCGGCGGTGCCGGCGGCAAGTACAAGGTCGTGCCCGTCAACGCGGATTCGCAAAGCAAGGCGGACGTCGCGATCAACGAGGTGGAGCGCCTGATTGACCAGGAGAAGGTCGACATCGTCAGCGGCGTCTATTCCAGCGCCCATGCCGTGCCGCTCTCCGCCAAAATGGAAGAGCAGAAAAAGATTCTCTGGATCACGACCGCGGTCGCCACGGCGGTCTTCAAGAACAAGAACCTGCACTATGTCTTCCGGGCGCAGATCCATTCCGACCAATACGGTCAAGCCTTCGCGCATTTCATTTCCGAAAATGCCAAGGCAAAGCTCGGCGCCGATCCGGCGAGCGTCAAAGTCGCGATCATTCACGAAGACGGACCCTATGGATCCGGCGTGGCCGACGCCAGCGAGCGGTTCGGCAAGGAGCAAGGTCTGCAGATCGTGATGAACGAAGGCTATTCGGCGGCGGCGCCCGACCTTTCCTCGCTGGTCACTCAGCTCAAGCGGGCCGCCCCCGATATCATTTCGCACGCCGGCTATAACCCCGACATCACGCTGTTCTTGCGGCAATCGCGCGAGAACGGTTTGCGATTCAAAATGCTGGTCGGTGACGGCGCCGGCTACAGCCAGCTCGATAAATTGCGCACGACCTTCGGCGCCGATATCGACAATTTCTGCAACATCGATCCGGTGCCGGCGCAGTTGCTCGATCCCGCGACGCTGGCGCCCGGCCTGGGCGATCTCACCAAAATCATGGTCGATCGCTACAAGGCAAAGACCAACGCCACCGATGTGCCGCCGCATTGCTCGATGGGTTTCAACCAGACCTGGGTTCTGCTCAATAACGTGCTGCCGGTCGCCAAGCAGAAATACGGCGGCTTCGATCCGGAGGCGGTGCGTCAGGCGGCGCTCGACGTCGATATTCCGGCCGGCGGCACCATCCAGGGTTACGGCGTGAAATTCTATCCTCCCGGGACCGAGCTTTCCGGGCAGAACGAACGCTCGACGCCGGTCGTCATGCAGAATGCCGGCCAGCACATTTCGGTGGTGTGGCCGAACAATATCAGGACCCAGGATCCGGTCCTCCCGTTGCCGGCATCGTCCGTCTACGCCATGCGCTAAAATGCTCGTTGTCGACGGGCTGACCAAACGCTTCGGAGGATTCCTGGCGATCAATCAGGTTTCCTTCGAAGTGCGCCAGGGCGAGATCCTTGGCCTGATCGGCCCGAACGGCTCGGGCAAGAGCACGACGTTCAATCTGATCGCAGGCAATTTGCGACCGAGCACGGGATCGATCCGCTTCGCAGGCGCGGAAATCGCCGGCCTTGCCGCGCATGCGATCTGCCGTCAGGGCATCGCCCGCACCTTCCAGATCCCGCGGCCATTCCGCCGGCTGTCGCTTCTGGAGAACGTAACGCTCGCCGCTTATTTCGGCGGTGCCGGAGGCCTGTCGCGCGCCGAGGCATGGCAACGGGGCGGGGAAGCGCTGGGCCTCGTCGGGTTGCCGACCGACGCGTCGGCAATGACCGACGGGCTTGGCGCAGCGGCGCTCAAGAAGCTCGAACTCGCGCGCGCGCTCGCCACCCGGCCGCGGCTCCTGCTTGCCGACGAAAGTCTCGGCGGCCTCGACTCGACCGAGATGGAGCACGCCGCGAGCCTTCTCGAAAACATCCGCACCCGCATGGGCGTAACCATCGTCTGGGTTGAGCACATCATGGGCGTGCTGATGCGCATCGTCGATCGCGTCATCGTGCTCGACCACGGCGAGAAGATTTTCGACGGCACCCCTGCGAAGGCCGCCATCGATGCGCGGGTGACCGAAGTCTATCTCGGCAAGGGGCGGGCTTGAACGCATGCTGTCCCTTGCCGCCGTATCCGCCGGTTATGGTTCGATGCGCGCCTTGTTCGACGTGTCGCTCGACGTGACCCGCGGCGAGGCGGTCGGCGTGATCGGGCCGAACGGCGCCGGCAAGACGACATTAATGCGTGTCATCTCCGGGCTTATCCCGCTACGCGGCGGCGCGATGGTGCTGGAAGGCCGTTCCGTCGGCGGTCTCACCGCGCATCGCATGGTCGAGCAGGGCATCGCTCACGTTCCGGAAAACCGGCGGCTGTTTCCGCGACTGACCGTCGAGGACAATCTACGGATCGGCGCCTTCATCCCCCAGGCGCGAGCACATTTCGCCGAGCAGCTTCAGCGGATTTACCAGCTGTTTCCGCGGCTGAAGGATCGGCGCGAGCAACTGGCCGGCACGCTGTCCGGCGGCGAGCAACAAATGTGCGCAATCGGCCGCGCAATGATGTCGCGCCCGAAACTGCTTTTGATGGATGAGCCTTCCGCCGGGCTCGCGCCGCTTGTCGTCGCCCAGGTGTTCGAGTTTGTCCATCGCATCCGCGCCGAAGGGCTGACCGTGCTCATCGTCGAGCAGAACGTGCAACAGGTGCTCGATGTCGTCGATCGCGCCTATCTCCTGGAGGTGGGCTGCATTAAGCTTTCGGGAACGTCGGCCGAGCTCAAAGGCAACGATTTCATCCGCAAGAGCTATATGGGGCTATAGCCGCGATGGACATCTATCTCCTCGAAGCGATCGTGAACGGCATCCTGCTGGGCGGAGTGCTGGCGCTGCTCGCGCTTGGCCTTAACCTGATCTTCGGCGTGATCGATGTGGTGTGGATTGCCTATGCCGACATCGTGATGTGCGGCATGTATCTCGTCTATTGGCTCTACACCGGCCTTGGCTGGCCGCTGCCGCTCGCCTGCGCCGCCACCATTATTGCGCTCGCCGTCTTTGGCGCCATTGTGCACCTGCTGATCATCCAGCCGATTCTCGGTTCGGCGCCGATCAATCAGCTCCTTGCCACCGGCGGCCTGCTGTTTTTCCTGCAAAGCTTCGCGACGCTGCTGTTCGGCACCGATTTTATGAATATCGGCGTGCGCCTGCCGATTATCGAGCTTGACGGCATTTATATCAGTTTCGCGCGCTTGCTGGCCTTCGCGCTGGCGCTGGTCGGCGCGGTCGCGCTCTATTTTTTCCTTCGGCGCACGTTCATGGGCACCGCGATCCGGGCGATTGCCCAGGACCGCGACATCATCGGCCTGATGGGCGTCGATCAGCGCCGCATCTATATTGTCACGTCGATGATCGGCGGCGCGCTCGCCGGGCTCGCGGCCTGCCTTTTGGTATTGCAGTACGACGTCCATCCCTTCATCGGCAATACATTCGGACCGCTCATCTTCATGATTTGCGTGCTCGGCGGGCTGGGCAACATGATCGGCGGCTTCGTCGCCGCCTTCGTCATTAGCCAGATCATCTCCATAGGCGGCTATTATTCCAACACCGAGCTGTCATACGTGCTCGCCTTCACGTTCTTTATCGTGCTGATGTTCGTGCGCCCGCGCGGGATACTCGCGCGATGAACGCGCGAAACGCGGTATTGGCCGGGGCACTCGGCATCCTCATTGTCCTGACGTTCTTTATCCCACCCTATTTCATGCATCTGTTGATCCAGATCCTGCTGTGGGGCTTCATCTACACCGCATGGTCGATGATGGGCCGATTCGGCTTCGTCTCGCTTGGTCACGGCGCGTTCATGGGCGTGGGTGCTTATGTTCCGGCGCTGTTGTGGAACTATTACGGCATAACACCGTGGCTCGGCATTCCGCTTGGCGTCGCGCTGGCAGCCCTGCTCGGCCTCATCATCGGCTATCCATGCTTCCGTCTGCGCGTCGTCGGCCATTATTTCGCGCTGGTCACGCTGGCGTTGAGCCAGGTTGTCCTGCTCTCGATCGTCGCGGCGCGCGACGTCACCGGCGGATCGCTGGGCCTATCGCAGCGCGCCGTCGGCTTTTCCTGGTATGCGCTGCAATTTCCCGACAAGCACTACTTCTATGTGATCTCGCTCTTGCTGTGGATCGGCGGGCTCGTCGTCTGGCGGGCGATCGACCGCGGCATCGGCCGCCAGGTGCTCGATGCCATCGCCGAGGACGAAGATGCCGCCGCCGCGATCGGCATCGATGTCATGCACGAGAAGCTGCGCGTCACCGTGATTAGCGCCGCACTGACCGCGCTCGGCGGGGCGATCTACGGGCAATACCTGATGTATCTCAATCCGGAGACCGTCTCCGGCATCGCCGTGTCGTTGCAAATCGTCTTCGCCGCGATCGTCGGCGGCATGTACGCGATGCTTGGCCCGACCGTGGGCGCCTTGCTGACGATCGCGTTGAACGAAGGCTTGCGTGTCGCCTTCGCCACTAATTTCATCGGCGCGGCCAACACCATCTATGGCATCCTGCTGATGCTGTGCATCATATTCATGCCGCGCGGCATTGTCGGCTTGCTCGAGCCGATGAAGAGCCGCCGCGCGCAGCCCAAGCCGCAACAAAAGCTTACGGCATGAACGCGCCGGGCATCGCCACTGAGCCGGTCCTGCTCGGCGTACTCGGCTCACCGATCAAACATTCGGCTGCCCCGTTCATGCACGAAGCGGCGGCGGCGGCAATTGGCTTGCGCGCGCAATACCGGGTGATCGACATTGCCGGCGCCGACCGGGCCAAGCTGCGCCTCGTGCTGGAGGGCATTCGGCTGCTCGGCTTCTCAGGGATCAACGTGACATTCCCCTACAAGGAGGCCGTGGTCCCGCTCCTCAACTCGCTGACCGACGCCGCGGCCGCGATCGGCGCCGTCAACACCGTCGTCGTTCGCGACGGCAAGCTCGTGGGCCACAATACCGACGCAACGGGCTTCGCCCGCGCCTTTACCGAGGTGCTCGGGACGCCGGGCGGCGCGCCGGCGGTTCTGGTCGGCGCCGGTGGCGTCGGCGCCGCCATCGCCTTCGCAATGGCCGGGCTTGGCACACGCGAGCTGCGTATTGTGGATACTGTCGCCGACAAAGCCGCGGCCCTCGCCGCGAGGCTTGGCGGCCGCGTAGCACTGCGCGTTTTTGCCGATGTAGCTGAGGCGCTCCACGGCGCCGACGGCATTATCAATGCCACCCCGATCGGCATGCTGCCGGATCGCGGCAGCCCCGTGCCGGGCGAACTCATTCGCAACACGATGTGGGTCGCCGACGCGGTTTATTGGCCGCTGTGGACGCCGCTGTTGCAGGCGGCGCGGGCGCGCGGCGCGCGCGTGATGACCGGGCGTGAACTCAGCATTTATCAGGCGGTCGATGCCTTTCGCCTGTTCACCGGACGCGAAGCTCCGCAACAGAGCATCGCGGACGCCTTCGACGCCGCCATGGCGCGGCGCAATGACGGCAGAGGAACCGAGCATTGACAAGACCACCGCGCCAGCCATCCTGACGGCCGCCCAGGAGGACCCAATGGCGAACCCGCCGGAGCACAGCAACGTCAAGGCCGCGATCGTTTATGACGACCTGCGCGAGTGGCTGGCTTTCGCCGAGCAGCTCGGCGAGGTGCGCCATGTCTCCGGCGCGACCTGGCAGGAAGATATCGGCCTTGCCGCCGAAGCCGTGTTGCGCGCCGAAACCGGGCCCTGCGTGGTGTTCGACGATATTCCCGGTTGCCCCAAGGGCTTTCGCTTGCTGATGAACGTGTTCGCCGGCAAGCGCCGCAACATGACGCTCGGTTTTCCCGACCACCTGACAAAGTGGGAACTGAGCGACGCTTACCGCGAGGCCTTTCTCAAGGAGCAAAAGATCATCCCGCACGAGATCGTCGAGGACGGCCCCGTGCTTGAGAACGTGCTGATGGGCGACGACGTCGACGTCACCAAATTCCCGGCGCCGGTGTGGCATGAGAAAGACGGCGGCCGCTATATCGGCACCGGGACTTACAGCATCACCCGCGACCCGGAAGAGAACTGGCTCAATGCCGGCGCCTATCGCGCGCAGGTGCACGATCGCACCTCGGTCGGCCTGTTGATCGCGGCGGGCCATCACGGCGACATCCATCGCGCTAAATATTTTAGCCGCGGCGAGCCGATGCCGGTGGCGATGGTGCTGGGCGGCGATCCGCTGACCTTCTTCTATGGCGGACTGGAAGCGCCCTACGGCACCTTCGAGATCGACATTGTCGGCGGCTTGCGCGGCCGGGCGATGAAAATGGTGCGCGGCAAGATCACCGGCCTGCCTTTCCCCGCGGGCGCCGAGATCGTGCTGGAAGGTTTTGTCACGCCCGACCGCCGCGAGGTCGAAGGTCCGTTCGGCGAATGGACCGGCCATTATGCCGGCGGCGCCAAGCCCGCGACCGTGCTCGACGTCAAGGCGATCTATCACCGCAACGACCCGATCCTGCTCGGCGTGCCGCCGATGGGCGCCGGGCCCGACGAGATGGCGCGCTATCGCGCCGTGCTTCGTTCGGCGACCATCAAGCAGAACATAACCAATGCCGGCGTGCCGGGCGTGGTGCAGGTATGGTGCCACGAGATCGGCGGCGCGAGGTTGTTCCACGGCGTGTCGATCGCGCAGAAATATCCCGGCCATGCCGTGCAGGCCGGCCACGTCGCCGCGCAATGCGGCGCTGCAGCCTATGCGTCGAAATATGTCGTGGTGGTCGACGACGACGTCGATGTCACCAACCTCGATCATCTGCTGTGGGCGATGCTCACCCGCACCGATCCGGCGCAGTCGATCCAGTTCATCAACGGTGCCTGGGATTCGCCGGCGGATCCCGCTTTACCGCCGTGGAAGCGCGCCGCCGGCGATATGACTCATTCCGTCGCTGTCATCGATGCCTGCCGGCCGTTTCATTGGCGCGACAAATTCCCGCCGACCAACACCCCGAGCCCCGAAGTGACGCGCAAGGCGCGGGAGAAATTCGGCTGGCTGCTGGATGGAAAGAAATAGGAGACAATAACCCGCTCATTCCCGCGGATGCGGGAATCCAGAAGGCCACTGGCTCTGACATTGCTGGGTTCCGGCTTTCGCGGGGACGAGCCGATGAGATTGGAATTTCATGAAGCTCGCCGTCCCGGACATGATCTCGAATTCGTATTTTCCGGCTGAAGCGGCTGTCGAGCTTGGCTTCTTTCAGGCCGCGGGGCTCGACGTTTCGCTCGAACTTATCTTTCCAGTCGACAAGGCCTACGCGGCTTTGCGCGACGGCATGGTCGATTTCGTCGCCGGCTCGGCGCATTCAGCGCTGGCGGCATTTCCAAATTTTCGCGGCGTGAAACTCATCTGCGCCCAGGCGCAGGGCATGTACTGGTTCCTGGTGATGCATGCCGATCTCAATGCCAAACGCGGCGATATCTCCGCCGTCAAAGGCCGCAGCATCGGCGCCGCGCCGTGGGTGGATAAGGGCCTGCGCGGGCTTCTGGCCGAAGCCGGCATCGACATTGCGCGCGATGAGGTGAAGATCGCGCCGGTGCCTGGCGCCGCGCCGGCGCCGTGCGTGGTCGTGAATTTCGGCCTTACCGCGGCCAGGGCCCTGGAAGAGCGCAAGATCGACGGCTTCTGGGCCAACGGCATGGGTGCCGAAGTCGCCGTGCGCCGGGGCGTCGGCACCGTCGTGCTCGACGTACGGCGCGGCGACGGCCCGAAAAACTGCTTCAATTACACCGCGGCAACCATTGCCGCCAGCGACGCTCTGATCGCGCGCACACCGAATGCGGCCGCCGCCGCGGTGCGCGCCATCGTGGCAACGCAAGCGGCTCTGAAGGCCGACGTGACGCGCGCCACCGCGGTCGGCGAGAGATTATTTCCGCCGCCGGAAGCGGCGCTGATCGCCGATCTCATTCGCCGCGACCTGCCCTATTACGACGCCACGCTGTCGGCCGATTTCATCGCCGGCATGACGGAGTTTTCCCGCAAGCAAGGCCTACTCGACGGTGCCATCGCCTACGAAGATGTCGTCGCCGCACAATTCGCGCCGCTGTGGCGGAGCTAATCAGGCGGCGGCCGGCCGCTCGGTGCCCTTCACGAACATCCGGTAGCCCGAGCGCACATTGGGCCAATAATCCCAGATCGCATAATGCTGCGTGCAGCGATTGTCCCAGAACGCGATCGAATGATTGGTCCAGCGGAAACGCATGTTCCAATGCGGCCGCGCGATGTGCTGATAAAGAAATTCCAGCACGCCGCGGCTTTCGGTCGCCGGCACCTCGTTAATGTGGCTGGTGAATTCGCGGTTGACGAATAGCAGCTTGCGGCCACTTTCGGGATGACGAACGACGATCGGGTGCTCCGCGACCGGATAGACGTCTTTGCCCTTGTCGAAGACGCGGGAGCCGTCATGCGTTGCGGTCTTGCCATCAAGGTAGGTCTTCATCCCCGGGCTTAGTTCCTCATAGGCCTTGTAGGCGGAGGCAAACATGGTGTCGCCGCCGCCGTCGGGTGGAACCTGCTCCTGGTAGAGGACGCTGTACATCGGCGGGATCTCGGCGCAACTCTGGTCTGAATGCCATTCCTCCCCCGACACGCGTTTGGAACTGGCATCGAAATACTGCCGGCGGATCGCGGGATGGCCCGGGATGCTCTGTGAGGCCGTGCCCTTGCCGCCGACATGGACGTGCGGCTCGCCGAAATAGCGCACCAGGCGCTCATGGGACTCGAAATCGATCTTCTGGTCGCGGAAGAAGACGACACCGTGCGCGATGATCGCGTCGTGGACTTCTTGCACCTGGCGATTGCTGAGCGGCCGGGTCAGATCGATATTGCCGATTTCGGCCCCGATATGCGGCGTCGAGCGGCTGACGGTAATGCTGTCATAGCTCATGGGAACGGCCTCCCCTGAATCCATCGAAACACAAGCCGATACGCGGTTGAGCGGTTACGAGGAATCTTAATTGAGACTGGGCGGCAATGCCAGCATGGCCGGCAAAGACCCCTCACGGGGCATTATTCGCACCGTCCCGATCAAAACCCGCCGGCGCTGAACTGGAAGCGCTGGGTGACGTCGTAGGGTTGCTTGGCGATCGGATAGGCATAGTCGACCCGGATCGGCCCGAACATCGAATCCCAGATCAGGCTGGCCCCGACCGAAGAACGGATCGCCTGCGAGTTCGCGATCTGTTGCGATGGCGTCAGCGTCGAGGCGAAACTCGACACGCTGGATGCACTGGTAGCCCACAAGCTGCCGGTATCGGAGAACAGCGCCACTTTGAGCTGCGCGTCCGGCGAGACAAACGGGATGGGCGATTGCAACTCGGCCGACGTCGTCCAATAAACATTGCCGCCGAGATTATCCATGGTGGTGCCGGGCGTGATGTCGCGCGGACCGAAGCCGAAGGGGGCAAAGCCGCGTACCAGTTGCGGACCGCCGAAGAAACCGTCGAGCAGCGGCAATTGCTGGCCGCCCCACGGCGTCACATAGCCGCTCTGCCCGCGCACCATGCCGACGACGTCGCCGGCGATCGGCTGATAGATACGGACGTCTTGCGTAGTTTTGGCGAAATTCGCGGCGCCGCCGAGGCCGGCAAATTCGCTGTTGGTCTGGGCGCGAATGCCGCTGGTCGGATCCCTCGGATTGTCCAGCGTCGAATAGGTGATGCCGCTGCCGATCGACGACACCCAATAGGAGCCGGCCTGGGCCGCCTGCCGGATCGGCAGCGACGCCGTGCCAAGCGCCGGGTCGAGGCTCAGGCCCTGATTGTAGATCGAGTAAGTCCAGCTGGCGCTCAGGTTTTCGTTCAGCGGCGTCGTGACGGCGAGTTTCGCGCCATAAAGGCTGGTGTTGAAGGATTGATTGCTGTTGGCGAAGGTTTGGCGAGCGAATGCATCGACGCCGACGCCGACATGCTGGCCGAGAAACCATGGATCGGTGATGCCGATATCGAAGCCCCTGGCGTACTGGCCGTAAGTCACCGACGCCTTGGCGATGTCGCCGGTGCCGAGGAAGTTCTTGTCGCTGATCGAGACCTCGCCCAGCACCCCGTCGGTCGTCGAATAGCCGCCGGAGACGAAGAAGTTGCCAGTCTGCTGTTCCTCCACGGCAACATCGAGCACGATCCGGTCCGGCGCCGAGCCGGGCGCGGCGGTGATCTTGACGGTCTTGAAATAGCCCAGCGCCTTGAGGTGACGTTCGGCGCGATCGACCAGCACGCGGTTATAGGCGTCGCCTTCGCCAAAATCGAATTCGCGGCGAATCACGACGTCCTGCGTCTTGGCGTTGCCGTGGATATCGATGCGCTCGACATAGAGACGCTTGCCTTGCCCGATCGTATAGACAACATCGATGATGCCGCGCTGGGGATCGCGGCCGGTCTTCGGCACGACGCTGGCAAACGGCTCGCCGGTTTTGTCCAGCGCGACCGCCATATCCTCGACGCTCTTGTCGACGGCATCGGCGTCGTAAACTTCGCCGGACCGGGTTTGCAGCGCGCCGCCCAGCGCCACGGTATCGACGCCGCTCACGCTTGACACGACATCGACCTTGCCAAAGCGATATTGCCGCCCCTCGTCGAGTTTGAAGGTAACGACGACGCCGTTCTGCGCGGCGTTGTAATTCGAAAGCGTGGTCACGCGCACGTCGGCGTAGCCGTGATCCGCATAGAAACGGCGCACCAGATCGCGATCCTCATCGATACGGTCGGCGTCGTAGATATCGTTGTTGAGCAGAAAGCTCAGCACATTGGTCGTGCCGGTCTGAACCACGGCTTTGAGCTTGGTCGCCGAAAAAACGCTGTTGCCGGCGAACGCAATTTGCCGGACCGCGAGCTTGTCGCCTTCCGTGATGGTGAAGACGAGATTGATCCGGGTGGGATCCGCCGCGTTTTTGGCGGCGATGGTTTGCGGCACGATCTTTGCGGTGTAATAGCCGCGCTGGCGGTACAGATCGACGATGCGCACGACGTCGCCTTGAACGACTTCGCGCGACAGCGGGCCGCTGGCTTTCGACTGAACTTCTTTCTTGAGATCCTGGTCCTTGATCTTGCGGTTGCCCTCGAAGGCAAGCACGCCGATGGTCGGATTTTCGACCACCCGCACCAGGAGATGATCGCCCTCGTGCGCGATTTTCACGTCCTTGAACAGGCCGGTGGCGTAAAGCCCCTTGAGCGCCGCATCGAGGCCGGCGGCGTCGTAATGCCCGTCAGGAGTGGCGTGGAAATAGGAGCGGATCATATCGGCGCCGACATGCCGATTGCCGTTAACCGTGATTGAGGAATCGGTCTGCTGCGCCGCCGCGCTGGTACACGCGGCAACCGCCAGAAAACCAGCGAGGACGACGGCTATTCCACCGCACCGCATGACGCCCAGCTCCCCGAACTGTCCGCCGATCTGAGCCGACCGCGGGGGCGGAACGGTGACGGATTGTGTCGAAA
Organism: uncultured Alphaproteobacteria bacterium; assembly: GCA_963743395.1. Classification (GTDB taxonomy): domain Bacteria; phylum Pseudomonadota; class Alphaproteobacteria; order Rhizobiales; family Xanthobacteraceae; genus BOG-931. The sequence goes on along the minus strand of CAVUPV010000002.1, from coordinate 92,560 downwards.
TCTGAGGTATTTGTGGGGGCACTTGCCACAATAGTTTACGCCCGTTTTGGCACGCGGTGCGAGCGATCGGCACCGCTATCGGGGTTGGCGAGGACGATTGCACCGGTGCCGCCGGAATTCTATTTTATGGCATGCGCGGGCAAACGATTGCGTGCCGATGGATTGGAGCCGCCGCGGTCTTCGGCGGCGGTATGCTCGCCGGGCCGGCTTTCGCATTGCAACTCATCACCGCGACCGAGGCGGCGTTGCCGCCCGATCACCCGCTGGGCGCGGAGCGCGGCATATCGCGCGGACCGTCCGTCATGGTCGTTTCTCCGCAGCCGGGCGCCGGCACCATCAAATCCCCGCTGACGCTGAAAATAAGATTTATCAGTCACGGCAACACCACGGTCGACGTCAATTCCGTGCTGGTCACCTATATGAGGGTTCCGGCCGTCGATCTCACGCAAAGAATTAAGCCGGACATCAGCGCGGGTGGGATCGACGTCGAGGACGCCGAGGTGCCGCCCGGCACCCACACGCTGCGCGTGAACGTGATGGACAGTGACGGCCACGCCAACTCGACCGATTTCACATTCAGCGTATCGCAATAGCGGATGACGTGAATGGCGCAAATCTGCCTTTCTTACCGAAGGTCGGATTCCAATGCGATCACTGGACGCATTCACGATCATCTGGTGCATAGATACGGCGCCGACACCGTTTTCATGGACATCGGCGGCATTCCCTATGGCGCCGATTTCAGGGAGCACATTCAAGGCGTGTTTACCGGCGCCAGCGTCCTGATCGCGGTGATCGGGCCCGAGTGGCTTGGGCAGCACGCGGGCGGCGATGCGCGGATTCACGAACCGGTCGATCCGGTTCGGGTCGAAATCCAGACCGCGCTCAGTCAGCAGATATTCGTGCTTCCGGTTCTGGTCGACAATGCCGAGATGCCGGCGCCAGAAAAGTTGCCGAACACCATAAAAGCATTCGCGTATCGCAATGCCTTGCGCGTGGATTCCGGCGTCGATTTTCATTTTCACATGGAGCGCCTGATCGCATCGGTCGATCAGGCGCTCGGCATCGAAAAGAGCGGCAAACCGGCGGAAAACCCGGCCGGAGACGGCAAGCCGCAGCCGGTTTTGGCGAAACGGGCCACCGCACCGGCAAGGGAGATTTATTCACCGGCGAAGCTGCGACTGTCTCGTCTGCCGGCATATTTTCTCGTCACGGTCGTGCTCCTGCTCGTTGCGCACTACTTGATCGTCATGAAGCTCGACCTCGATCCGATCTATCTGCGCATCGCCGCGATAATCGTGCCGGCGGGATGCGGATTTCTGCTGTTTCGCAATATGCGGCTCGGTGTCGGGCTGACAGCGGCGCTGGGACTGGCGGTGGCGATTGTCGCAGTCGCCGGCATGACGGCGATCGTCGGCCTGGTCGACGGACATTCGATCCTGCCGAGCGGCACCGCCGAATGGCAGGAGGCATTCGAATATGTCGCCACCATTGCACTTGCCGCGGCAGCCGGGAGTTTGCTGGCGCGGCTGGTGGTTGCTACGCTCGCCGGCCGCTCGCAATTTTTTTAAAAGAGCTAGTCCTTCGGCTGACGCGCTTAACCCTGCAGCGCGCGCGTCGTGTCGTCGAACAATTCCGCGACCGAATAGCGCCGCGGAATGATCTTCATTTCCAGCGCATAGCTGGACATGAGCTCGAGCGCCGGTTTGACCGCGTCAAAGCCGAACGGGATATTGTCGATGGCGCCGGGTTTCGGCAGCCCGGCGGCCTTCTTGCCGTCGCGCAGCATGCGAAAAACCTCGCGCACCGCGCCCGGATCGGATTTGGCGAGGCTCGCCTTCACCACGACCATGTGGTTGAGCGGCACGGTGCGGTGCTTGCCGTACCATTGCTTCGCCGCCGCGTCGGGATCGGCGATGACGCTTTTGAGCCGCGGATCGTTCGGCATATTGCCGCCGAAGATCGCCGCATCGAGCTCGCCTTCGAGCAGCATTTTGAGCATGTCGTTGCCTGCGGCGGCGCGCTCTACTCCCGGCGGATCGCGGTATTCGGGCACGTGGGCATCCTCGAACGTCACCCACTTCACCTGGCCGAGATCGACGCCGTAATCCTTCCACAGGATGCCGCGCAGCCACACGCCCGTGGTCTGCGAGAACGCGCGCACGCCGACGCGGCGGCCAGGCAGGCTTTCCGGCGTCAGCACGCCGCGCTCGGCGTTGTAGAGCATGGTGCCGTGCTGAAAGCGTCCCATCATGGTCGCCGGCAACAGCACCAGCGGCTTGCCATAGGCCTTGGCCTGCAGATAGGTGGCGAGCGCCATCTCGCTGACGTCGAATTTCTCCTGGCGCACCATCTGCAGGAAGGCTTTGTTGATCGGCTCGACCTCGGTGAAGCGCAGCACGACGTGGTCGGATTTGATGACGCCGTTTTTCAGCGGCTGGGTGTGGGGGTAATTGCCGAAACAGGCATCCAGCGTCTCGACCTTTTCCGCAGTCATTGTGCTCATAACGGCTTACCTCCCAAATTCATTTGATTTTATGATCCGCCGATGGGTTAAACCAGTCCTCGAACTGCGCACAGGAGCATGGCCACTATGCCGGAGGAAGTCGCCCGCGTTACCGCTGCGCAGCTCGCAGACTTCATCGCCCGAGCCTTCGTCGCCGCCGGCCTGCCGCAAACGGATGCGGAACAGCTCGCCGGCCTCATGGTCGAGGCGGATCTGCGCGGTAGCGATACCCATGGCGTGATCCGCCTGCCGCTCTACGTGCGAAGGCTCCGCGCCGGCGGCGTCAATGCCCAGCCGAATATCCGCGTGGTCAGCGACCGGCCGTCAGCGGCCCTGATCGACGGCGACAACGGCATGGGCCATCTGGTGATGCGCCGCGCCGCGCATGCCGCGATCGAAAAGGCCAAGGCCACCGGCATCGGCTGGGTCGGCGCGCGCATGAGCAACCATGCCGGTCCCGCCGCGCTTTATGTGACCATGCCGCTTCATCACGACATGATCGGGCTCTATTTCGCCGTCGGCAGCAACAACCACCTGCCGGCCTGGGGCTCAAGCGAGAGCCTGCTCGGCACCAATCCGATGGCCGTCGCGGTGCCGGCTCTGGAGGAACCGCCGATCGTGCTCGACATGGCGCCGACGGTCGCCGCCTATGGCAAGGTTCGGCTCAAGGCACAGCGCGGCGAAGCGATGCCGGTCGGCTGGATGATCGACCGGGAGGGCAAGCCGCTCACCGATCCGAAGCGCGCCGATGAAGGCCATCTGCTGCCGATTGGCGACTACAAGGGCTACGGTCTGAGCCTGATCATCGGGCTCCTTGCCGGCGCGCTCAACCGCGCGGCGATCGGGCGGCAGGTGATCGATTTCGTCAAGGAAACCGGCAGCGCGACCAATACCGGCCAGGCGATCGCGGCGATCGCGATCGAGACTTTCATGCCGCCGGCCGAATTCAAGCGCGCCGTCGACGGGCTCATCCGCGATATCCGCAATTCGCGGCGGCTGCCGGGTGTCGAGCGCATCTGGCTGCCCGGCGAGCAAAGCCACGCCAAGCTTTTGGACCGCCGCGCCCACGGCGTGCCGATGCCAAAGGCCTTGCGCCAAAGCCTTGACGCGGTGGCGGCCGATCTTGCTATCGCGCCGCTCGGCTGACCCATGGCCGCTGTAATACCCGTTGGTGTCGTCGGCCTCGGCCTGATGGGCGACGTCTATGTGCGCCGCCTGGTCGCTGCCGGATGCGCTGTCATCGGCTTCGACGTGGACGCGGCGAAAAACGACCGGCTCGCGCAGATCGGCGCGCGGGCTGGATCGCTGGCCGGCATCGCCCGCGACTGCGAGCCGATCGTCGTCGCGGTGTTCAATACCGATCAGGTCGAGGATGTGGTGGAGCGCGCGCTGTTGCCGGCGGCGGCGGGCAAGATCGTCCTCTGTACCTCGACCTGCGACCCCGATCGCATTGCCGCCCTCGCCGCGCGGGTGGAAGGCCGTTTGCGCTTTCTCGATGCGCCGGTGTCGGGCACCAGCGAGCAGGTGCGCCAGGGCGACGGCGTCGGGCTGATCGGCGGCGATGCGCGCATCGCCGCCGACGCGGCGCCGGTGCTCGACGCGCTATTCCCAAAACGCTTTCACATCGGCGAGGCCGGCGATGGCGGCCGGGCCAAGCTCGCCGTCAACCTCATCCTTGCGCTCAACCGCCTCGCGCTTGCCGAGGGCCTGGTGTTTGCCGCCCGGCTCGGCCTCGATACGGCGGTGTTCCTTGACGTGGCGCGCTCATCGGCCGCCGCGTCGCAGGTCATGGATACCAAAGGCCCGAAAATGGTCCGCCGCGATTTCGCCCCGGAAGGCCGGGTGCGGCAATCGCTCAAGGATGCACACCTCATGCTCGACCAGGCGCGCAAGGCCGGCCAGCAATTGCCGCTGATTACGATTCACGCCGAGATTCTGGAAGCCTGCCTGCGCCACGGCGACGGCGACCAGGACAACAGCATCGTCATCGAGGAAATCCGCCGGCGGGTCACCTGAGGTTCGGATGCACGAGCCCGGCCGCGCGGCGTTAGTTCAGCGCAACCCGAATGTCACGTGCGCGCCTCAGGTCGGCCGTATCAGTTCCTTCGGTAAACCAACAATAGATCGGTTCGATCAGACTACGTGCCTCATCAAACCGCTCTTGCGTCCGCCATAGCGTTGCAAGAGTATTGGCGGCTCGCAATTCCAAGGACTTGGCGCTTTGACGTCGCGCCACGATGATTGCGTCTTTGAGGTAAGCCTCTGCCTCGCTTGCTCTTGTTACATTCAGCGTCAAAAGCAATTGTGCTCGCTGGCGGCAAAGTTCGGCTTCCCATGCCCTGCCCGTCACGTCATTAAGATCAGACAGCGTTTGCTCGACAATCGATAGCGCGGTTTCGTTATCGCCAGACTGAGCATGAATGTCAGCCCGCCAGCTTTCCATCATCGGGAGCATGAAGCCGACGCCCGACCGGCGCGCTTCGTCGACGCCGCGTTTTATTTCCTTCTTGGCCTCTTCAAGCCGCCCCAGTTCGCCAAGTGCGCGCCCCCGGGAAACCACGGAGAGAATTTCGTATAAAGAGAATCGTTGCTCTCGGGACATTTCAAGGCTTGTCTCGGCACTGGCAAGCGCGCGATCGGGATCGCCGCGCAGGAGATGAACAACCGAAGTCATGTAATAAGCAAATGCTATGGTGTACGGCTGTGAAAGGCCTTTAGCCAAGCCAAGAGCTTCCGATACACGGGCCAACGATTGATCCGGATAGCCCAGAAACCACAAGTCCCAGGACAGAAGCAGTATCGAGGCCGCTCGCGGCTCGACCATATAGAGGCCGGATAGCGGTTGTTTGCCCCCGACCTTCGAAAGCGCGATCGTTTGCTCGAAGTGTTCCCTTGCCGGCTGAAATTCGCCGATAGTGAGCAGCGTGCTTCCCATAACGCGATGGGCAACCATCGACGGAATGGGATCGTCTGATGCCCGCGATCGCGACAGGAACTCGTTGGCCATGCTTAGCGCTTCGTCGTGTTTGCCACCCATCCAGGCATGTCCCCACAACCCAAAAAGAGCTTGGGAATAATTGGGTGCGTTATCCAGCTTGAGGCATAGCGCACGAGCTCGTGCAAACGCTTCGCGGGTTTCTGCGGCTGCATACCCGCGAACGGCAATAAGCGGGATACCCAGCGCCAACTGAATCTCGCTTTCTTGTTCGTGACGCTTAGGTGTTTCCGGCAAAGCTGCCAGAACCTCGAGGGCCCTTCGAAAATGAGCAATGGCTTCGATATTGGCGGAGTGGGCGAACGCCCGTAAACCGGACGCGTGCCAATATTTCACCGCCATTTGGTGGCCGCCCGCTTCTCCGTAGTGATACGCTAAAATCTCAGGCTGACTTTCGACAAGCTCGTGAAAATGAGTTTCAAATATTGCGGCGATAATGGCATGGATTTCCTGTCGTTTGCCCTTCAGCAAAGAATTATAGATCGCATCACGTAACAGAACATGTTTGAAGGCAAAACGCACCGATGGTGAAATGTCGACGCGATGAATGATGTCGGCTTCCTCAAGCACGGAGAGCGCTGAGTTTAGGTCATTGCCGCCAATTCCCGTGGCGAAGGACAACAGATCATAAGAGAACTCTCGCCCAATCACCGCAGCAGTTTGCGCCACTCTCTGACCTGGCGCGACGCGATCGAGCCGCTCCATCAGCGCATCATGCAGCGTCTCCGGAACCTTGAAAAATCTTGGAGGCGACGTTCGCTTGATGTCACCATCCCCGGGTCGAGCGCGTACCGGCGTCCGTTGGACGCTGCTTGTTAGTTCCTCTATGAACAATGGCAAGCCGTCGGCCTTGTCGATAATTTCGTCGACGACCTTCTGGGGCATGGTTTCGCCACGCGAAAGATCCCTGATCATGGCCGTTACTTCGCCACGCGACAATCGAGTGAGTGAGTGCGTCGTCACATCCGCACGCGTGAACCACGCCGGCCGGAATTCAGGCCGGCAGGAGACGACAAGCAGGATGCGGGCGTGAACGACCCGGCTTATGGCGAGTTCGAGCAACTCAAGCGTCGACGGATCCAGCCAGTGCCCATCCTCGAACACGCATAGCGTCGGACGCTGAGACGATAACGCCAGTAACATGTCCACGAGCTTGGTTATCGTCTTATTTTTAATTTGCTGCGGCGTGAGCTGGGACAATTTTTGGTTATTTTCGGTGGGGATCGACAAAAGATTCGCGGCGAGCAAAGCAAGCTCTATTGAATTGTCGATTGCATTGGAAAAATAGGCATTTAGTTTTATCAGCTTGTCGGAGTTGGAGTCGCGGTCTGTTACTTGGGTCGCCTGTTTGATTTGCTCGATGATCGGAAAGAACGCACTTTGGCTGTGATAGGACGAGCATTGATAGTTCAACAGAAAATGCGGCTCACGCTGGATGCTTGATTTTAGTTCGTGGATGAGTCGTGATTTTCCAACACCTGGAGCTCCGGAAAGCAATACGACCTGGCCCTCGGCCTCCTTTGCTTTCTGCCACCTGTCGAGAAACAAGCTCAATTCTATTGAGCGTCCGATGAGAGGGCTAAGGGAGTCTGCGTGCGCCGTCTCGAACCGGCTTGCGATACTCTTTGCGGCAAGCACGCGATACACTTGAATGGGCTTGGTTAGGCCTTTGATTTCCTGCAAGCCAAGATCTCGAAGGTCGAAGGCCTCCGATATCAGAAGTTTCGTCGAGGCTGAGATCAGCACAGAGTTGGGCGTCGCAAGTGTCTGCAGACGTGCAGCAATGTTCGGAGTCTCGCCCACGGCGTCCATCGAGGCCGCAGCGCCGCTGGTTCCGACGTCACGGACCACCACGAGCCCGGAGCAGACGCCAACCCGCGAGGCCAAGGTTACGGGCCCTGAAATATTCGTCACTGCGGAAAGGGTGTCCAGAGCAGCGTGTACAGCACGAACGGCATCATCCTCATGCGCGCGAGGCCAACCAAAAAATGCCATCACGCCATCGCCCGCGTAGCTCGCTACCTCTCCTCCATAGCGCCTGACCGCCGTACCGCATGCCTCGCGATACGCATCGATAAGTGCACGAAGATCCTCGGGGTCCAATTTCTCCGATAACGGCGTAGACCCAACAAGGTCACAAAACATTACTGTGATCTGACGGAGCTCAGCCTCGCGTTGTTGCCCGACGGCGGGCGGCACCGCAGTAACGTCCGCAATCGTAGTTGTTGGGTCGGCGGGCTGGCGCGCTGCCGTCAATGCGTCAATGGCCCTAAGCAGTTTTTTGCGATGACCTAAAGAAACTCCAAGTTTTTCGAGATCATTTTCCGTCAAATCCGGTAGGACAGAGAACTCGATATTGTTTTCTCCGAATGTTTCAGCGTACTCGTCCAGACCGTGCCTACCCAGCCATTCTGCCAAGTCGTTGGTTATCGGCTTCTTCACTGCAGAGGCCCCGGTGCAAGACACTTTAGCCAATGAGGATGGTAAGTTCGTGCGACAATTTAATGTCCCCTCTCGTTGATGGGCCTTTGATGGCGCTCTCTCCGTGCAATCCCCTCGGGATCGCTCCGGTAGCTAGGAGCCACGTCAGCCTTATAGTTCTAGTTCGCAAACGCGCTATAGAATGCGCACCGCTCCAGGCGCGACGTCTTTCGTGCCATAGCGATGCCAAACCGCAATAACTATCGCGCTCGCGCTAGGCCTCTCATGCCACGGCCCGAGCGGTGCGCTTTTCAGCGCGCGAAGGAGATGAACCGGCACTACAAGAAAGCGTCTCTCCGACTGCCTTCTCAAGCTCCTCGAGCATCTCCGCCTCGGATTTGAGGAGCTCGTGATTATAGCCCTCCGCCATGATCAATGCCGATTTATACGTCTCCTGAACGACCTTGATACGGTCATTGGCGGGAAGGGCCGCGACGAACGAGATCGTCTCTTCGACATGGGCGACCTCGCTTCCGAGACAGCTATGACTTCTCAGGAAGCGGGTCGCATCGACGCCACTCGGGCACAGCGCCTGAACTTTCTCGATATCGGTCTCCTGCTTGAGCGCGGCGATGCGCTCCAGGCAGTATGAATAGCCGATGCAGCCGATCGGATAGTCCTCGACACAGAGATCATCGAAGCGTTTGCAGAGCGGCTTGATGCCCTCCGGCATGAAGTTGGCGACGAGACGCTCGGCGAACACACCCAGCGCACGCAGATCCTTGAGCGCGAGTCGGTCGTGACCGGTCTCCTCGCGCGCGCGCTCTTCAAGGTAAGCCGCGACCTCGGGCCTCTCCAACTCCTTAAATCGGTCGGCGGCGCGGCGGAGATTTCGCGGCGTGTCGACCGACGTGTGATAGGCGCCGACCAAGGCGACGATATAGCCGACGAGCGTCGGCTCCGGGCGCGCGAGGCGGTTTTCGATCCCGGCAAATCCGAGATTTATCGCGCCGTCGAGCAGCCCGATCGTGCTGCCCGGCGCGCCCGCCGCCGTCATCGGCGTCGCGAATGGATCTGCCGCTTCCTTTGTCCCGCTCGGAGAATGAAACCAAACCTCACCCGACTCGCGAGCGATGATCGACATGTCGCCCGTGACGTTGACCCACTCCATTACCAGCCGTTCCATTCGAAGCCTCTCACTTCCGAGTTGCTTGCCTGCGATAGTTTCCTGGAAGATGCGATTTGGTATCCGGGCCGAACTCTTTTCAAGCTAGAGATATACCGCCTCACCTTAGACTGAGGCGCAACAGCGCTAGATTCCGTTCGGCGTACAGCCCATCAGCAATTGGGCAGTGTCGAGAAGATTTTTTGGGGCAGCCGTTACTCGGTTTTGATTCGGCAGCACGAAGACAATTTCATCATCCGATTGCATGATGTAGTCATTATCGTGCTCTGCTTCCGTGATTACGACGGCGCGAGTCAAATCAAAGCCCGCGGCGGCGATCCGCTTTGTGGCTGTTTGAACGGCGCCCTGCGTCGGGAGGTGAGTTTGGGGATCCCGGGCCAACAGCTGACTTCGGAGATTTTGATCGCCCCACGCGTCGACGATTACTTGCGCGAGGGCAGTCGTCGGCTGAAAGGAAAACGCTGGCAGCACCAGGTGTTTTGTTTTTCCCGGGTTGTTGGGATCCGGCACTTTCTTGTGAATAGCCACTTTCAAGACCTCCCTTATTAAGGCCCGGCACCTTGCCGTCCTATACTTACCTGATACCTCAGGTACTTTAGTTGTAAGAATTTGCGGTGGCAAGCTAGACGAGGCAGCGCGCGCGTCGAGCTGCAGTTTCAATTCTAACTGCAATCGCTGCATTAAATCTGGTTTTTTGATGCCTTCTCCAATTCGGATTCCACCGCGGCGCTGTTTTGCGAAGCGGCGTCACGTCGCTGCGGGATCGGCTGCGCCGTTATTGGAACGATTTGCCCTCCAAAGCGATGTCTGAGGGATTTGGCGAGCTCCAAACCTTCAAGGCACCAGCCGTAAGCCTCCCGCTCCGCGAGGCGTCGAGGCCGCCATCGGCGTTGAATGCCGCTGCCGTGCCGACTCAATTGGTTCACGTCATCAAGGCTGCGTCCGAAGCCGCCGTCCGGCGCAGCAACATGGGCGACGAATAGAAACTCGCCGCGCTTGCTGCCAGCAACCCTTTCCTTTACTCGCGCAGAACTGGCCATGGCTGAACCACTTTTAAAGCGTTTAGATGTACTGCCGGACAGTCTCGGTTGTAACTCACGGACCCTCTCGGCCGCGGTTACAGAAATGCTTGCAGCGATGCCGTAAGCGCGCCGAAACCAGGAAACAAGAAGTAAAGTCCGAGCGTCACGACCAATCCGAGAGTGCAGAATAGCGCGATCGCGACCAGCTCGGAGTCGTTGAGCGCGGCGACGACGTGATCCCAGATTGTCGCGTTTCGGCGAAGTCGGGGATCCATTGGATCGGCCAGGATCAGCCGTTCACGCTGGAAAGATGGATAGTTCATCGGAGCCTCCACTGTGCTGCCGCCTGCCAACATCAATCACATCGCTTTTTGGCGACGGAGGTTTGCTTGACTGATTTGAATGTGGCGGCATTTCCCGCAAATGTCTGTGCCGCGGGTCACAGCAAAAACGTCATTCTGGCAGCGGTTTCCAAGCGGCAATCAGGTTCTTGGGCACAACGCTAGCCGTCAGAGGGCATCCAAGAGTTTACGCAGTGCTTCCGGCTTAAGGATGATCGTCCAGCGATTCTTTAAATCCAGAATGCCCTGGCGTTGCCAAGCTCGCAGGCAGCGATTGACCTTCTCGCGGGTTCCGCCTGTCATTTCTGCCAATTCACTCTGGGAAAGCGAAAGCCTCGTCGCGCCCCGGCCTGCCGGTTGATAGGAGAGCAAGATTTTGGCGAGCCGCACCGGCAAATTGAGGAATGCAATATCCGCCATTCGCTCGTCGGAATGCCGGATTCTGGCGCACAGCATTTCCATAAGCTTCAGGCAAGCCGCGGGGTTGCCTTCAAGAAACGGCAGCACATCCCGGCGCGCCAGGACCAACAGCTGACAATTTGTAAGCGCCCTTGCGTTGGCCGAACGCGACCTGCCATCAAGGAGCGCTATCTCGCCAAATAACTCGCCGGGCCGAAGATCGGCGAGAATAATCTCCTTTCCCCTGACAGTCGGAAATGAAATTCGCACTGTACCGACAACAACCGCCATCATGCTGTCGCCATGGTCGCCAACCCGACATATCGACTCGCCGGCCAAAAAAGCGCGTGACATCGCGTGCGCTGCGATTTTGTTGCGCGCTTTTTCGTCAAGCGAGTTGAATAATGCGCATCTTTCTAGCGCGCTGTGGCCGCGATCGTTCGTTTCGCCTTTAGCCATGGCTGTTAACTCCGCTCCGGCCGAGCCTCTGCCTGTCCTGAATTTTAGCATAGCTGCGGGTGCGCGTGTGCTCGCATCCACGTGAGAACGACCGTCCGATGTCGGCTTTCGGGATCGTCGCTGTTGCAGATTTGAGCTGCGAAAACAGCGGGCGTAATACCAAGGGTGGTGATTACGGCCACCTATCGGGTCAGATCCGCCACCGGCACACGATTATTTAATGTGGGGACGAAATCACGCCCATATCATCGTCAGCTGACGGTGCAATTGCCACAAGCCACCGCACCGACGCGGAGTCCGGCAAAGACCCTTGTTCCGGCCTATTGCGATAATCCGCCCAAAGCATAGGCCGCCTTGGCCAGAACGCCCGGATCAAGGCCGAGCTGGCCGAACCATTTTTTGTACACGGTGATAATGGTCCCGTTGCGGTAAATCTGGGCTAGGCCCGTGTTGACGGCCAGGCGGAGCTCCCAATCGCCACGTGGCAGCACGACGCCATATGGTTCGATCGACAGATCATCCGGCAGCATGACGTAAGCATCGGCGTTTTTCATGTGGTTGCCGAGTAAAAGCAATTTATCACTGGCGTAGCCGTCAACCTTGCCCGCCTCCAGATCGGCAATACCCTCGTCGCGATCTTTCACCGCCACTTCGGTAATGTTCAGGCTGTGCTGCTGGCTCTGGTCCGACACGGCGCGCTGGTTGGTCGTGCCGGAGATGACTGCGATTTTCTTTCCGACCATGTCGGCAAGCGACTTGAAATTCGAAGCGCGAGCGACGACGACGCCGGTGGTTTCGACAAAGATGATATTGGAGAAGTCCACGTCCTTCATGCGGCCAAGGGTGACCGTGCTGGAGCCGCATTCCAGATCGGCCTGACCGCCCGACACCGCGGAGAAACGCGTCTGCACGGTGACCGGCACCCACTGGATAGTAAGATCTTGCAGGCTAAACTGTTGGGCAATCGACTTCGTCACCAGCTGGCACAGATCGACCGAAAAACCGACCGCCTGGTTCTTGTCGTCCGCGAACGCAAACGGCGTCGCGTCGGTACGGTAGGCGATGCGGATGATTTTCTTGTCGACGATCGATTTGAGGCGACTGTCGGGGGAGATCTGCGTCTGCGCCGACGCGCCCGCGACGAACGCGAAAAATATCACGAATAAGCATGCCCAACGAAACATATTCGTACCCCAGCTGGGAGAAATACTTCCGTAAAAACCTGTAGTGCAACTGTTGTTGAGTGAATGAACGCGGGGCAACGCCGTTTGTCAACGCTACTGCCACACGAAGAAACACGCGGGTAAACGACGAATTTCGCCAACTTACCGAACCTGTTGAAAAGATCAGTCTCAGTAAAGACGCCGCCGACTCAGCTATAATACGCCAAGGGACCCTTAGTGTCCTCATCGGGCTTACTCTCACTTTCAACAACGGAGTTGCGTACTTGAAGAGAAGAACGAGCCCTTAGAACAGAACACCGGCATGCCTGAAGGCAGCAATTACACCACTTCCAGCGAAGAATGTTGGCGCTGCTTGCGCAAAGCGAGAAGCAGCAAGGATTATGCAGACCAATGGGCGTGGCTAATCCTGACCAAAAGTTGGCTTAACTTAATTAACATCCGGCTGAAATATGACCATGAGCCGGAGACGTTTGACCCGGCGTAGAGGCACACGTCGCAATACTTCACAGCGAACATCAAGCAATCGCCGGCATGTTGGCTTGCCATCAGGATCAGTGCGCAACCCCCTGCCCGATGCCGTTATCGGCACCAGCCACATGTCTCGAGCAATCGCCGGTGCGGGCAACGTGGCCAGATTTTTGATCCCGTGTGCTTTCGGTGTGAGCAATGACAAACATTGCGAGGACCGCCCAAGCCACAATCATGAAATAAGCGTCCATAATCGCCCCCAGCGGCCCGGCAATCATAATGCAATTTTGTTGTCGCTTGATTCGGCAAAAGTAATTTGCCGTCACTTGGAATAATATTTGGGCCGGACGAGCGATGCCCTCGTGACTCGGTTCGCTATCGATATGGACGGCGACGAGGCGGCGTACATGATCCGCGCCAAATCACGCTGTCTCGCGTTGACCTCGGTTGTGTGTATTGACGGTGTTGAACTCAACGCTGCCGAAAAGTGATGCATAGGCGCGGCCATTGCAACGGCAGGGCGTCATCTGCCCAGTCGATGCCGATTAACCGACTGTTAACTATTGCGCCATGACGCTGTGTGCATCGAGCCACGAAGTGATTCGATCATTTCGCTCTTGCCCATACGGCGGTAGTGAGGACGGCTATGGCTAAAGCTGAACAAGCACGACAGCGACCATTGTTGAAACTTGTGACCTGCCAGTCCTCTAGTCTCGGCGCCGAATTTCAACATAGGCCGGAATCGAGTACAATCGAGCCTGCTAAGTTCGAACAAGCGGGGCGAGAGCCGGCTGCCGCAGAAATACTAAACCAGCATGTGGGGACGTTGGCCGCACAAACCGCGGCTGCGAACAAGCGGGTCGTGGAACTGGGGGATGACGTCGCCTCAGCGCGTGAAGAACTATTTTTCCAGGAGAACCAGAACCATTCGCTTCAAACGTCGATCGGTTTGATTGTTAGCGAGAAGTCGCGTTTGTCCCACCGCCTCACGGAAAGCGAATCCGCGGTCGCTAAAGCGCGCTCTCAGCTCGACCAGAAGAAGACGGCGTTGACCGCGGCGGAGGCCGAACGTACCAAGCTGGCCGCGCTCTTTAAAGCGAACGAAAGACGTCCGACCAAGGCTAACACGCCGAGCACTCACCTCGAAGTGATCTCTTCGAGTACTGTCGCCGAGGCGGGGCTATGGCTGGGCATTCCCGCGCATACCGAGATGAACCGAGTCGCTGAGCGCGAGCTTGTTGATGCGAACGTCCCTGGCAATACAGTCGATAAGAAAGTCGCTCTGCTCCAGAAATTTCTTCAGGTAAAAGAGTGTCAAGTCCAGGAACTCGAGCAGTCCCGCTTGACGCTGATCGAGGTTGCGGACGCATTGCAGAAGAGCTTCAAGACGCGCGATGCCGCTCTGGCCAGCGCCGATGAGAGGATTAGATTTCTGGCCCAACGAGTGGTTCAACTTGAGGCCGGCGCGAACCTTGCCAAAAGTCAGGAAACAATCGACGAAATCAATTCGCAGCTGCCATGCGGGTGCCCGGAGCGCATCATCACCGATTATGCCCGTAAGAAAGCGCGCATGAATTGGATAGAGATCCTACAGGAATTGGAAAATTACGTCAGCCACAACGGTTCCGAGCGAAACCGAGTGCGCGGCTCCGAAAGGCTGCTAGCCGACACTGTCACGTTCTGAAATGCGGTCCGACTTATTGATCGAATTGATCCATGCATCGGCTTCAAACTTGGAAGCGAATTTGCCGAAGTAGTGTTTGGTGCCATTGCCCCATATAATTTCCACGCGCCAAATGCTGTCCCTTATCACCGGCGACAAAACAGTACGCATACCAGTTCCCCCAGAACGATTATGCGCCGCTCGCGGATTGGCAAACCTATCTGGTTTGCCTTATTCAAACTGACTCAATCGGTGTTTAGGAGGCTTAGTCATTTCGGATCGCCCTGCGCCTTAGCCCATTCCCTGGAGCGGCCATCTTCGATCCAAGTCATGGCCGTATCTTCACTTTTAAATCCGGCGATGTACCGAACCTCAGCGCCGGGGGAATGGGCTTCGATTTGCCAGTCGTCCTCAGCGAGGCGTCGGATTTTAAATATAGTGTGATCGGAAGCCGCCATACTGGCCAATATAATCTCGGTTCACGACAGGACCTAGCAGCGCTGGTCAGTCCACGCGGATTTCATTCCCGGATATCTTACTTGTATCGACAGTACAACCGATCAGGTGCAAATCGGATGAGAAATCAAACTTTGAGCTTTCTCCGTCGGCAACAGCAAAGCGCACAGTAGCAATAGCCGCACAATTTGACCGCGTCATGTCCGGTTATGGCTGAAAGATCGGGTAATCAGTCGGCGTTGTTGTAGATGTCCGCCTCAGCCGTCACCTAATGCAATGTCAATTCATGCTGTGCTCGCCGCGACGATGCTCAAGCTCTGCGCCGCCTAAAAGCGGAACCTTTTGCCGGGGGCCGCCGTTAGTATTCCATTAACAAACATATCTCTATGGGGTCGGTTCATGACCAAAGGAAAACTTTGGCTGGCGCTGAGTTGCTTAGTCGTTTTTAGTCAACCCGCAATCGCCAAAGTAGGGCAATCCCTCGCTTCGGTTTACTCCTACTCAAAAGGAAAGACAGCCAGCGGTGAATCGTTTTCACCAACAAATCTCACTGCGGCGCATCGGTCGCTTCCTTTCGGAACACTCGTTCGCGTCACCAATTTGAAAAACCGACAAACGGTCATAGTACGCATCAACGATCGCGGACCATTCACCAAAGGTCGGATTATCGATGTTTCGCCGGCAGCTGCGGATAAACTCGGCTTTTCGGGCTTGGCGCCTGTCGCACTGGACGTAGTGACAGCCCGGGAGTGAGACAGGGCAGAGAGTCCAACTTGGTGGCTCCGATTTCGAGCGCAGTCGTCATCACTGGTGAATGATGGTGCGCGAGCGAGGGCAAATCGCCATCATCAGTTCGAGTGCAGGCTTCATTCCGCTGCCCGATATAGCGCGAGCAAAGCCGCAGTCCTGAATTATGGCCTCGCGCTGCGCGCTCTGCTGCAGCCCTACGGCATCGGCGTCAGCGTGATTTGCCCGGAACACCCATGATGCTGCGGGAATCCGGACCGAAACCATTTACAATGTCGCCAAGCAGGGCGGCCGATCTGATCGGCCGCGGGCTTGATCGCGACCAGGCCGCGTTCGTTTTTGCACTCATGACCCGCATCGGCGGCCTGCTTCCCGATCGCCTGCGGCGATGGACGATGCGGCCATTCCCGCTTCACGGTGTCGGATGCGGACTGATCGCGAGACCCTCGGTCGCAACATAAGCGTCTAAGAATATTATGAAGTGTGACTTTTCAGCCACGTCATTTCAACAATTGGCCAAGCCGAATCAGCCAAAACGCACCCTAGAATCAAGGTGATTCGACCGAGGAGCGATCATGAGGCGGATTCTTATTGCGGCGACGGTATCAATCCTAGCCGCGGGCCATGCACTCGCGGCCGATCTCTTGCCTCCCCCGCCTCCGGAGGCTCCAGCCGTATACATTCCGGCGACTGTGCCAGTCTACAATTGGGGCGGCATCTATTTCGGCCTTAACTCCGGTTACGGGGTCGGCAGCAGCAATTGGACTGGCGGGGTCGTAAATTCCGGTAGTTTCGATACCTCTGGCTTCGTTGTCGGCGGCACGGCAGGCGTTAATGTCCAGTTTGAACAGTTCGTGTTCGGCCTGGAGACCGATCTCGACTATGCCCCTATCAGTGGCAATGGTCCGAGCAGTTTCTGCGCTAATTGCAAAACCTCGAGCACTTGGTTGGGTACGACGCGCGCGCGAGCGGGTTTTGCGGCGGATCGCGTCCTCTTCTATGGCACGGCTGGCGGCGCCTACGGCGATGTGCAGGCGTCAGCCTTCAACACTACCGACACCAGTACAAAATTCGGCTGGACCGCTGGTGCCGGCGTCGAAGCCGCTTTCACTGACAACTGGACCGCCAGGATCGAATACCTCTTTGTTGATCTGAGCCACGGGTCCTGCACATCAGCTTGCGGCGCGCCCCCCACTCAATTCGTCAGCTTCGACGAGAACCTGATCCGCGCAGGCGTCGACTTCAAGTTCAGACCCTGAACTAAGGATTCCGGCAAGCGAGGATCATGGCCTCGCGCAGTGTGTCAGGCGGACGTGTGGGGACGCGAAGATGAAAAGGAACGGCGGTTTAGTCGGCCAAGAGTATTTTGTCTTTGTTGAAAGAAGCTGCCTGCCTGCGTACGAAGTCCTCTTCAAGGTTCGCTAACATAATGTAGTACTGCGTCAGCAACCGATAACAATCGCTAAAATCGCTCGAAGAAGTATTCTGAGCTGAGAGCCGGCATTGGGCCGCTCGATTACGGTAACCCTGCGCCCACACCAAATGGTCGACCATCGCACGCTCACAGACTATCACACTCAGTCTGTAAGAGTGCTCAGGACACTGATTATCGGTCAAGTTGCGCTGTGGAAAACTCTTGGCCTGAAGGCGGCATCTGGGCGGATGACACCCATTAGATCGCACAGTCGATGCTTTATCCCTCTAACGCAAACCTCAGTGTCATCTCGAAGTCCGCTTTGCGCGCTATTATGGCACAAACGCCACAGGTGGTGGGCCGTGTAGAGGCCGCGCCGGACGGTTGCGTGCTATTATGGGGCGAGCCCTTCGCTGTGGACTTCCCCTGCCGAGGCGTCCAACACCCCTCAGCGCGCGACGGCGAGGGGCTCACCGAATTCCACCTGCCTCGATATTGTTAGCGGCATGACTTGGTACAATTTCATCCCTGTCGCGATAATCGTTCTCTTGGGGATTTTTATTATTTACACGCTCTATCTCGGGCAATCGGATAAATAGAGAATAATCTGTTATTGTGGTTGTGGCGTTTGCGCGTAATCGTTGTCAATGCAAGGGGGACGAAGACGAAGCGTCAATTGATACTGCCAAACCCAACCGTATCATTAAACCCCGATCGAAAGGTTACACCGATCGGCGATGAGAAAGGTCGCACTGTTGCGGCCCCTAACAGATCGGGACCAGACCAACGAACATTGAAGGCCCTGCCGATTCTAAATTCTGCTAGAGCCGTGAACGACGGATCATTGGACTTAGAATACCCTTGAAGGCAAAGAGCCATTCCCGCCGTCAGCAAGATAATCCATGCATCGGTGACTACTTTCCTCACGCTCCATTCTCCTGCACCCCCAAAAAGAAGCCCCAGCTTTTCGGCCGGGGCTTCAGCTAAGCTGGAAAATTTTTTCGTTATCCGCCGTAGGGGTAATTGGCGGTCAATTGTCTCAGCCACGTGGACGGGGGAAGAAATGGCGTCGACACACAACCCATAGCGCGACATCGAACAGGTGCAACGAGCAACCGGGATTCACGTTACTCGCTAACGTTAGTGGGCGTCCCCAGCGTGGCCCGCACGGTCGTTAAGATAACCGTCGCCTCGTAAATTTAAAACTGGTGCGGGGCCGGCAGAGGTCAGTGATGGACCACCCCGGTGCCGTCATCCCTCTTTATCGGGGTCTTTATTCGTCCGAAATCTGACTTCCGGCAATATCGGGGGTCGAAGTATCAGGTAGTGCAGGTGCCGTTTGGCGTGTGGGAACTACTTCTGCCTGAATACCTGGCCGCTTAGTAAGTGGCGCGCTGAGATTCCCGGCTGTCGCGTCTGGGACAGGTGGCGCGCCAACGTCGAGCAATCCCTCCTGGAAATGCTGCAACGCCACGCGAAGCTTTTCGTCAAACTTTGATAATTCGCAATTGACCAATGTTAATTGAGACAGCTGGAGACCGGCAATCCCCTCACGATCCACCAGTGACTTCATTTCTCGGGTGAAGTTTTCGAGTTCTTGTACGGTCGCTTGCCAAAGTTCAGAATAATTATGCGTGGCCTGTTGTCTGGCGCGTTTCAATCTGGCAAGAGCGACGAGTACGCCCGTATCAAATTCGCGATGGAGCCTGTCCACAACCAGTTGGATCCTGTTTCCATAACGGCCCATTTGTGAGACCAACTTCAGCTCCTGCGTAACCACGCCTTGCGCACGGTCAACGGCTCGGCGCAGCGGCGCCCTGAGCGAGTCAAGATAGTCATTCATGCTAAACTCAATCATTGGCTCCAACATTCTGACACCATCGCTTGCCTTTTCAAGGGTGGCTTGGGCTCCAAGTGCCGTCGCAGTACGGCGTCCAGAAAATCCCGCATTGGTTCTGCAGATTATTTGGTCATATCGCTCCCGAGCGCCGTACCAAAAGCGAAGAGGGACATGAACGGTAAGCCATGGCAGTGCGATAAAAGAGTTTCGAATTGCGGCGTCTTTGGAAGGAAGGACTGACCGGCAGCGAGATTGCGCAAACCCTTGGAATGTCGCGGAGTGCAGTCGTCAGCAAACTAAATCGGCGTGGCCTCATTGGCGATATGCCGGAATCTGAGCGATTAAAGCACCTAAAACGCACCGCCTGAATTGACGAGGAATCCATTTGCCTTCGGGGCAAACGCAGGAACATTTGCGCTAGCAAAGGCATGGCGCCTGCAATTCAAAATGCTGGACAATGAACAAAATTATTATCGAAAAGAGGCTCAAATCAAGACGAAATGTCGAATGTCGATTGGCGTTTTCATAACGCGTCGATTGTTAGCTTGGCTTGCAGTCCACTGGCCGAGGATAGAGAGGCAATCAAAAGCGCTACACTTTTTGATTGCTGACGGAATGCATTATGGCATTCAATGCAGCGTCCGACACGTTCAATGTAGCGTCCGACACGATTGAACAGCCGGCTTGGATCAACGTTGGCGACAGTTCGGCGTTACGAAAATGCACACTGATCGACATATCCGACAGCGGTGCGAAACTAGCCCTCGATGACATCGAGGACGTCAATGAACTACCTGGAAAATTTAGCTTATGGCTCTCCCGTCATGGCCATCCACGCTATACGTGTCGGATTGTTTGGAGTGACCACAAAACAATCGGGGTTAAATTTTCTTCGGGCTACGAGCAACCCTCCTTGGCGCGCGCCAAGCAATAAATCGGCTTGCCTCAGTAAGAAAGCTTGCGTCGCCCGCCAAGTATCCAACTTCTATTGCGACGCCGCCTATTGAGCAATGGTGCTCGCTGTGCCAATGGCCCGAGGCAGATTGGTGGCACCGGATCTAAATTTCTTCAATGTTTACCCTTCGGAAAACCAGGGGGTTTCTCCCTCAGGTGGATACAATCGATTATTCGTATTGATTTCGAGTCGTTTAAGCGGCAGAAGAACCAGCCGCCGAACTGAGGCTGCTTGAGCGACTGCAGGTCTCGGCGTTTTGATCATTGGAGACTATGCAAGTGAAAAATCGAACTAAAAGGATGTCTTGGACGCCTGTACAGATTGGCAAATTGAAATCTCTGGCGCGAAAGAAAAAGCCCGCTGGGGTAATTGCTAGAGTTCTTAAGCGGACTGAGGGCGCGACGCGGCAAAAGGCTTTCGCTATCGGGCTATCCCTCGACTTACGCGCTTGAAACAACTGTCGTCCAACCATTTTGCCTGATGCTACTCAGACCTCGCACCTGTCTGTAGTCACTGCGTTAGAACGAAGAAGCCTCGATCGTAAGATCGGGGCTTCTTTCGTCTCGTCGATGCGATCGAACACGTAACCTACCCGCGCGCAATCAGTACCAATTTTCCAGATAAACGGAAGTGGCTCATTATTTGTCACATTGCCGGTAGAAAACTGGAAATTCTTGCGCATTTTCAAGATGTTGTTTAAAGCGCCGATTTGTGTCGGCCATCACATAGTTACACCCTCGCCTGGGCGAGAGTTTGATGGCGGGGTTAGTGTGGGTCGGAGGCGGATCATGTTGGATCGAGTCCAAAAGATTGATTTGGCAGGCGAGGTGTACACACATTTGACCGCACGCGAACGCGAAATAGCACTGCTCGCCATGAGCGGCCTGAGAAACAAAGCAATCGCCTGCGAACTGCACCTA
The DNA here is from genome assembly GCA_963743395.1 of uncultured Alphaproteobacteria bacterium. GTDB lineage: Bacteria > Pseudomonadota > Alphaproteobacteria > Rhizobiales > Xanthobacteraceae > BOG-931. The sequence goes on along the minus strand of CAVUPV010000002.1, from coordinate 71,584 downwards.
TGTGAAGGAACCGTGAAAATCCACCTCCACAACATCTTTCGAAAACTCGGTGTAAAAAGCCGAACTGCGCTCTTGGTGCGGTACAGGTGCAGTTAGAGTTCGCCAATATCTGACGCAAAAGCGGCTGACTGACCCCCGAAAGCGATGTTTATAGCCCAACACGGCAGGCGGGTTACGTTGGTCTGGATGCTCGTTCATCCGCCAAGGTGACACCAAATGCCTTGGATGTTCACTTCTTGGTAGAACCAGACGATCCGCTTATTGAAAAGGACTGGCTTAAAGCCCTGTGCGGCTGAGCTTTTGCAGCTGGCTGAAGACTTTGTTGGCAATGACCCGCCCCTTAGCAGTCAAAAAGACCTGGGTTCTAACAGGATCGTCAGGGTGCTGCTCCACGCTGACGAGCCCAAGCCCTGGGCCACCATTTCTCGCTCGGGCACCAATATCGCGGAGATAACGGGACATTATCGAGCGATGTATGCCAACCTCGCGGGCGTATGCGTTAACACCCTTGCCTTCATCAATGGCAACCATCAAGAAGGTCGTTGCAAAAGGAAGTGGGATCGAGCGCGATCGCCGTAAATCGAGAAACGGATTAAGCGCCCACAAGAGGGTTTGAACGGCCGTCTTATGGGCGCTGCCCGAAATTGTCCTTGAGGCCGAGACGAACGGAGCTGACGCTTCGGCCGCCAGACCACCACGACGTTGGGTGCTTTCCGCACGCACGATGCTGCCCTTGGCATTCTCCGACTTAGAAGTTGAACTTATAGTTGAGGCCGACGCGCACCAGATTGTCAGTCACTTTGACGTTAAAAGGAATAGGGGCACCAGTGGGCGAAGCCTCAATGCAAGTCGTGGTCGCGCAGTTTCCGTTAAAGGTACCGAGGTCAACGTAAAGGTATTCGACCTTAGCCGTCCAGTTATCGGCGAAGGCAACTTCGACACCGACGCCAGCGGTCCAGCCGGCTTGTGTATTGGTAGTAGTGGTGCCGTTGAATGTGGATTGGTTATTGCCAAAAGCGCCACCGGCGGTCCCATAGAACAGAACGCGATCCACTGCCCAACCCACACGCCCGCGCAGTGTACTCAGCCAATTATTTCCAGTCTGGCATGTCCCAGAGACGTTACAGACGGCGAGGGTGCTATTGGTGTTGATAGCGGAATAGTCGAAATCACCCTCCACGCCGAACACAAGCGCGTTCATTTGATAATTGAAGCCGAGTGTGCCGCCAACGACACCGCCGTTGTCGTTATTCGTACTCGACACTCCAGCTGGGGCCCCCGGAAGCGTCGGACCTACAGCCCACTTGGCTTCGCCGAAGCCCCAGCCGCCATTGATGCCGACATAGATGCCACCCCAATTGTAGACCGGCGCTACGACCGGAACGTACTGTACTGGAGCCTGTGGGGGCGGCGGTTGTGGAAGGTCCGCTGCGAGTGCACCACCCGCAGCAACGAGAGAAAACATTAGCGCGCTAATGATCCGCTTCATCGGATGCTCCTAGTCAAGCCTGCCCATAATTTACCGCACCCGACCGTGGAATGCTGTCACCGAAGAGCCACACCCTCTAACCATCTCGGGAAAGGTTAACGGCGGCGGAACGCGCCAGAATCGGTGCGCATATCTTCCTCTGGTTCTAAGCGAATCTGGCCCCAAGCAGACGTCAGTGCACCGCCGGCCAATGTCCAGCCTCGAGGGTAAAAACCTGAGTCGCCCAGTTCGAGCCGTCAGACGCGTCGAGAGCGTCCCTAGCAGTCTAGGACGTGAAACCAACGCCAGCGCATAGTTCTGCCATTAACAGAAAGAAGTTGGCCTTTGGAACCTGGTACAATAATGCATTGATTCGCAAAGCCACATTATAAATTAGCCGATCACCCGATCCATTCTCGATCAGCCAACGCACGGCGCCCGGTAATAGTGTCCACGGCTAGCGCAGCCTGCAAAAAGTAGAAATCCAAACCACCTTAGATTTGTCATTTTAGGTAATAAGGCAACGCACGACAGCCTCAACAATTTGCCGCAACGACAACCTGGAGCTTATCATCAAGTGGGTTGACGCACTTCCCCAACGCTTCACAATACCCGCAGTGCGGCAAGCCGTTTTGTGGGCGGCGCTAATCGGCCTGGGAGGCTGCTCGCCGGACCGCGACAAGACGTTAATTGATTGTCAGAAAGACGCCGATCGTTTCTTTCAAGGGTCACAGGCAGACGATCCAGAGAATCCCAGAAGTCAATACATAATTGGATGCATGGCTGCGAACGACTACGATTTCAATGTCGAGCCCAAGCGTTGTGATAGTCGTTTCCCCTTTTCTACCCAAGCGGCTTGTTACACATCAAAAAACTGGCTCGATCGGATCATCGATCAATTCCACCAGCACTAAAGTCAAACGGAATGTCCTGGTATCAGGTGGGTGAACCCTGAGGCAGATGTCTCAACGGATATGCCGAACAGCTTGCCTTATTTTTTCGGCTCTCTATTGCAAGGTTGGAAAAAAATGCTCGATCGAGGCTAGCACCCGCCGTAACCTATTACCGAAAGCATCGTCCATCTCGTCCACGATACCTGGGAGTCGCTCGCGAAGCGCCGCCGATAATATTGCCATCGCCCTGTCGACAACCTCTCCGAATACCGCGCGTAAATCGAATTTTATCAGCCATATATTGTCAATCCGGCCGCCTCGCAGGTCGACTGCTGTGATGACTTCGTCTATCAACGACGACTTGAGTTTAGGCCTAAAGCTCATCGCCAACAGCATCATCGCTGCTCGGTTGATCGTCTCGATATACGTGCCTTCATCAGGTGCAGACATCGACGCCATTTGGGCCGCTTTTTTGATTCCTTCGTTTGTAGTAAGGAGAGGCATCGTTAACAGTTCGTTAAGAAGTATCTAAGCTCCGGCGTGAGTAGTGATTTGGCCGGTAGGGACGCAATCTCCAGGCCCTGGTGCCCTCCACGGCCATTACCATCTTGTGTCCCGCGTATTCGCCATCAGCAAATCGCCCGTTGAACTCAACGCCCGGGATTTTGGCCGAGATCTTTCTCTTTGTGACATAGGCGCCGATTGAATGCTCGGGTCTTCAAAGACCCGAACTGCTCGCCCGGCGTGCGGCGTCTCCTGTTCGAAGGTCTGGGCGGGGGTGATCCTGCATTTGCGGCGGTACTCCCGCTACCGAGGACCGGCCAAGATAAAGATCGCACGTTTGCGCCCAGTTGTGCGCGGCAAGAAATTGCTAAGATGTTGGAGGCAAAATACCAGAATGTATGCGTTCGATATTTATCAGGGCCGCGCCGCAGAATGTCAGCAAAAGGCCAAAGCCGCTGCAACCGAAGATGAGCAGCAGAGCTGGCTCGCGCTAGCCGACAGTTGGCTCATAACGGCCGAGCTTCGGCAGACCGAGGCGTCTCAGCTGCAGAAGACGTGAATGCCGATCAGTCGCCGCCTGAGTGTCCCAGCTGCGGTCAGCGGCTTCAATTCGTACGTCTAGTCTCAAATTTCCGCACCAATGTCGTAAAGCATTCCTTCGAGTGCAAAAACTGCAGAATCTTTGTTACTAAGGGGATCGGGCCGGTCGAGCCGAGCGAACCGCAGCCTGCCTAACGCGCGGCGGTCGATCCGCTGTATGCCGATATGCGGTATTAATCTCAGTTCAGATCCTGACGGGTTGCCATATCCTATTGCTGTTGAAGCGGCATAGCCGTCGTTCCTGCCGTCACTTTCGTTGGTATCTGGCTGGCACGATGGATGCCACGACCAACGGTGAGTTTGCAGGCTATCTTCGAAAAGTATTGGCTACTCTTTTTGATAATTTTACGTACGAAAGCCAAATAGCAGCGAGGATAATTGTTGCTATCCATTCTCCGATCGGCTTTGGTTCGAGCCCTACAGGTATCCACTGTCCCGTATATGCATTGAGAATCACTTCTTTGAAAACGATCAAAAGAGGCGACAGCGAAATATATGAAACGCATTCAAAAATAAAGAAAGCGGGGAAAAGTTTTGACTTTGTGAAAAAGAAATACGTTGTGCAGCCCATGATTGCGACGACCCAGCTGTTCAAAACAGCTTCACCAAAAAATGTAATCGGAAATTCCGCCCAAAAATCTCCGTTAATATGTACGTAGTATTTAAATAGGAAATCAACAAATTTTAGAGGCCCAAGTACTTGCCCGATTGCGACTAGAATAAGCCAGCCACCAATTCCAACCGGGTCACGATAATTATTTTCGGACGGTTCAGCCTTCCCGCGAACTTCGTTAGCGACGGCGAGAGATGTGGGAGCGGCTTTTGATTCTTGGAGCCCGCGTGGCAGAAGGACAGCCGACGTGGGAGATTTGATAACGTATGGGATGAGATCAGGCACGCTTTCTGCCTTGATCCAACTTGAGAATCCCTCTCGCCAAACAAAAACGTTTCTGCCATCAGAGACGCGAGACAAAATGAACGTCATGTCGGACAGGGACAGAGGCCCAACCGATTTTTCACCTTCCGCGTAATACCAAATATCGTCCATCTGATTCGTCAGCCGTCTTCTCACACATAGTATAATCTCCGAAACTCTTACCAACAACGTTCGGATCCGACGGTGGGATAATCGGCCGACTCGCTGGCCACTTTTCACTTTCGAACTATCACGCTCATCGACGATTGGGGCGCTTGTGTTTTGAGCGTTTGTCTCCATGACGTTGCCATTGAAGGCAGTGCCATCGCCTTGATTAAGTCAGCATTCATGGATGCTTCGCCACTTAGAACTCCGTCGTCGAAGGGAGATGACGGTTTGTGCTTTTGTGATCGGAAGCGTCTTGTCTGAGCGGCTTTTGGATCCCGTGCGCAATCAGGGCGTTTCATGAGTGTGAGTGCAGTCTTTGCCGCTGGCCAAAGTGGCACTGTGTACTGGTTCGCAAAAGGCCCGTATTTTTAGGGTGGTCCTGTGGTCGTTTGGAGTGACGATCCAATGACCTGAGGGCTGCGTACGGAGGTAAATCCCGAAGCGTTGCTATCGTTTTGGGCTTCTGAAGCTATGCAGAGCTGCGTTCACGTTACAAGTGAGTCTCGTGCGCAGATGATATTTGGGCCAGACGGTTGATTACGTTATGACGCGCCCGGTCGACTTCGGTTGGACCGACTTCGGATCGCATCGCGGCTTCGACCCAAGCCTGCGCCATCTGCAGGAAGATATCACGTTCGCTATCAGATCTGGCACTCTTCGCCCAGTCCAGGCACTCGTTCGCGAAAGCTCGAAATTCGTTTGATGGCAAGGCACGCGCTCCCATTCGCGGGTCTTCGCCCGCTCACATAACGCACTCTCCATAGCCTAGAGTTATGACAAAAGCGTCGAGGCTGACTGCAAAAATTGGAACAATCACCTTCACGTCTTGATAACATTCAGCCCTACGGTATTTGGCAGGCTCAGACGGGGAAATAGACACGGACGCTGCAATTCCGGTTTCTGACCCCTACAAGTTTGACGGTAGCGATCGCATAACCTGTGCGGCGGCAAACGGTGTGACGAAAGTGGAATCGCGTCAACTGAAAGGCGCGAACTATTTGATGTTTGGTCGGCTGAAGGCGGCGTGAACCGACCACTGCTCTCAACACGCAATATTGGCCGTCAACAATGTGAAACCGGATGTCGCTGCGGACGGGTCTTGCTAAGCTGCCGGCGTCTGATCGCTCAGCGGCGACAGGCCATCGGCGCGAAGGGCCGCGTCGGTCCAATCTTGAGCTAATTGCAAAAAAACCCGCCGGACGTGATCACTATCGGCCTTGTCGGCCCACATACGGCAGTCGTTCGCTAACTGGTAGAATATCTCCGCCGCAGGCATCGGCTTGCCCTATCGAATGCGTCGCATAGAAATTCTCCTGGCGCTATCTACTCAATCCCAAGAAATGGACGATGGTCTGCCTACCTATCGGACCACTTCACATTTGAGCTTACGGCGTAATGCAAATCGTATTTCCTCTTTGCGGCTCACCGTCACGCCACAAAGGAGCATCATGAAATCGAGGCTCCAAATCCATTCCCAGACGTAGCAGAAACGTTGACCGCCAAAGGTTCGCCGCGATGGAGCCGCGCTAAAAAAGCCCTGACCTCCCGTGGTCAGGGCCAAGCTTTGACACATCATCAAAACTGGCGCGGGGCAACAACAGGGGAATACGCCAGTTCGATGCGTCAAACATTCACGCCTATAAGGTATTCTGATTCGCAGCGAAATTCCACGCCGCAAAGTGGACATTTTGGAGCACGTCTGTTGCTTAGGGTCGAAGCCTCGATACGTGATGGTTACAACTCGGCTCGCGCAACAGAATGGGTGCAGTGCGGGCAGAACGCGAAGAACAGTTCAAATAGGAAGCGAGCTAGCAGGAAAGGCCTTGGCAGATCGAGCGCATTTCTTGCTGCTCTATCAGGTCTTTACTAGCACGGCGTTGGCTCGCGCCCTTCCAACTAAGTAGAAAATCGCCGTTCGTCGAGCGTCCCCTAGATCGGATCGCGACTCGCTGGGCGTTAGAACTCCGTTGATGCCAACCAAAAACTTATAGGTCTCAAACGTTCGACGGTTTCTCACCAAAATATGGGGGTGCTCGTATTTCGTAACTTCGTACATGTCCCTTCCCCGATTAGCCACCATGAAGGACAGATTACGGACCTCAAAGTTTGACTTTACGTTACCAACAAGGTGGGACAGCCAAGCGTCAGACCAAGTCAGCCCAGGGCATTCGGTCGAGGCTTTTTAAGTTTATTCGTGTTTCGAACTCGCCTAGATCCGGAGAGCGCGGTGGCTGTCCCTGTCCTGAACGCCAGACACCCGTGCTACTTCAAGAGTTTTTCACTCGAGCCTAGTAGCCACGATCCTCGTCGTCTCGGTGCCATGGAAAGCCGGGCTGATGTGCCAAGCGATAAGTCTCTTTGTTTATATTTGAACGCTCACGAGCCAAGGGACACTAGCCAACGATCTTTGTGTTGCTGTTCGTCAGATCCGCGGCAAGTTCATATCATTTCGACGGATGTCCCGTCGCATTAGGGCGCCGAGCCCCTCGACGGCGCGCGATTTAGGAACTAATAAGATTCGCTGGCATTCAAGCTTCTCGGGAGATTCCGATGCGGAAGATACCCCTTACGACCTTCGCAGCAGGCACCGTTTTGTCGGTGGTAATGTTTGGTAACTCAGCAGGGGCACTGACGTTCGCTGCGCCGTTACCGATGAGTGCGGCCAAGGATGCGATTGGTGTTCAGAAAGCAGCCTTATGCTGCGACTGGTTCGGCTATTTCGCCTGCTGGCGCTTCCCAGACCATCGTAAGCACTACCGGCCGTATGGATACGGCTGGCGTTGCTTGTGACTGATGGCCGGTGCTGCTGGGCCCCCATCATTTTAGCCAGGAACTCCTAAGTTTGCTCAGCTTGAAACGTTACACCGCGTGTCAAACCCGGCGTCCTGCAGCATTCCTCCACTGAGGCGCCTTGTGCATTGCTCCATAGCGGAGTCAAACCCGCACAAGGGGGACAAGGGGCGCGACCACGGCACCGCCCTTCCGCTGAAATGAAACAGTGCATTGCCGCACGGCGGCAGCGCTAAATATCCGGTTCACTGTAGGCAGACTTCGCATCGCCTCGCTGCCAAATTGTGAAGTGGGTCACGGACCTCAGCGTTGAAACGTGTTATGATTTTAGAAATCACACTGATTCGAGCCATGCGAGACAAGCGATTCCGCAGGTCAGCATGATGAACACACCGCCCAAACTGAGCGTGCCCAGCCGTGTAGAAGCCTTTGTCCGGGCCCGAGATAGCGGAATGTCTGTTGCAGAAGCGCGAGAGTATTCCGACAGCATTTATCAGTCGACGGCCGAAGACATTCGTTATCAGAAGCAGCTTCGGGATGAATGTAAACTAGAATCGTCCCCGCGATCGGTGAACATGGCAGCAGCTGCGCAACATCGCTGGTGGAGACTCGGCAATCCATTATGGGAATTGACCCATATTGATAAAATCATCACCGATCCAACCATCGGGAATTGGGCGGTCGTGCGCACGGGACTTGTCATAGCAGCATTATTGAGTTTTGCTTTGTGGCTTTCCCTTTAAGGAACACGCCACGCTAATGTCTCACTAACTGAGCTACAGGTTGATCAGGTGAATGTTGCGTCCTTTTGCAGGCGGCCGGGCGAGACTTTTGGTCTTTGATGGGGGGGTTCTACGATGCGCGCAGGGCCATTAGCAGCCGCGGGCATACTCCTTTGGACATGCGCCGCCTTTGCCACGCCCATAAAACCGAACGACATTCAGGCAACTTTCTTTAACGGCCAACCATTTACTGCTTCCACACTGGGGGGCACGAAGTTCAAAATGATATTTTTGCCGGACGGAACAATGACCCGCGAACCTCGCGGAAAGTCAGGTGCCACCAGTTCTGGCACTTGGAAGCTTGACGCCACTGGCTTCTGCACGACCTGGAAGCAGTCCGAGACCAACTGCTACACCGTCGTCCCAGGCGGCAAGAATAAGTGGTCGGTGCAAAAAGGTTCAACCACAATTGCAGTTTGGATCAAATAGCGATCTGAAATTGAGAATTCGCTTTAGCGAGGGTCACAGTCTCTTTCGGTGGTAACCCGCCGGACGCTCATTGCACCCAAAACATAGTCATGCACTCAAAGCCCTCGCTTTGCCTCGAGGAAACCTGTCGCCGCGCATAAGAGGCTCAGGCGGTAGTCGACTCCTTGCTGAAACTGTCACGAGAGGCAGTATTCGAGTTGAAAGCGTTGCACCGAAGATGCTTCGGATCGAGTCTTCAAGCCAAGAGCGGGAGCTTTTTTTCTAGACGTATTGAAAAAATCCCGTTTAGGGGAATCGCAGTTTCAGCAACACCAAAATTACAACTACTATAGCTAACGCAATCCCCATGTTAAGCCAACTACCCGACTGCAAGACCTTGCGATATTCGACGTTATCTTCCTTCGCCGCTTGCCGCGCCGCCTTCCATGCTTCCTGTGTGAGCTCGCTCTTACTTTTGATCTCCGCATCGCGTTTGAAATATTCATCATACTGCCGGTTTTGCTGAACAAGCGTCACCGCCATCTTGTGCTTCTGCTCATCGGTCAGCGGCGACATATGTCCAATCAAATTCATGGCATGCTCATGATCTTCACGGACCCTTTTTATCGCTTCCTGAAATTCTCGATCATCCATTTGTGGCTCTCGCACCAAACTTGGCTGATTGATCGCCGACGGCGTTGACCTATAATACACCGCATTCGGTCATGCGTCGGCAGAGTCCGATCGTTTCCTGTGATTCAACAGCGCATGAAGTGAAAAACACAAACGCACCTCAATTCGACCAATAAACACAGTGCCGTTTTCAAGAAACGAGAATAGTTGCGAGGAGCGCTTGAGTATGACGCACCTCGGCTTGTTCGGAATATTTTTCGTCGCGTCCGACGTCGTTCTCCAATTTATCGCGCAGCTCGGCGCAATCCATCCCCGGCTTGCCGCGGGCACCTTCGGCGACGGCGTGTTTGTTGAATTTGCATTGCAACTGGAAATCGAGCGCCTTGATTTTTTCCCGAATTTTGGGAAAGTCGACCGTCGGCGCGGATTGCGTGACCCGCACGGCTGGCAATTTGGTCAAAAGCGAGTTCTGGGGCTGCTCAGGTTCGTCGTCAGTTTTATTCCGCGCGGAAGTCCTATCGACAGCAACCTTATGCTCAACGGCGCGTTTCTCTTCGAGACGCGTCAGCAAACCCTGCCGTACCTCAGCAAGCAACTCCTCGGCAGCCAGAGCGCGTGTTAGCACGGCTTCGAGATAAGTGTTCAGCGTGTTGGTTTCAGTCCGGTGCGTTTCGTTAGCTTCGTCGATCATGACTTCAAATTCCGTAAGGCGGCCGCATAGGCGCGAGTTTTCGTTGACAAGAAAATTGAGCGACGTCTGCAACGAACGGTTCTCGCTCTCCTGAACAAAAAGCCCCTCGCGGGCCGCGCCGAGTTCACCCTCTAGATCAGCGACACGCTTATTTGCAGCCGCGAATTGCGCGGCGAGCGCCGCTGCTTGTTCGGTTAAGATTTGGAGACCGGGGGTATCTCGGGCCACTTGCTGTTCGAGTTCGGCGCCCCGTTCGGCCAGATATTCGATCCACTGGTTGGCGCGGATCAGGGCCGTGTCGCGCTCCGCAAGCTTTGCGCGCGTCTGTTCGAGTTCATTCTCAAACTCGCTTTTATCCGTTTCTGGCTCACGTTCAAATTCCGCGCTGGAAGTTCGGTCGCGGTACGCTGCAGGCGTTATCGATGATAGCCGTCGCACCTGTTCAGCTACGATCATTGCCGCTCTTCCCACTATTGTGTGAATGACGGTAAAATGGTCGGCTTGATCCTGCCAGCCATTCCGTTGCGCCGCATCAGTGTATTGCGAGTCAGTGCGATGCACGCATGTAGCGTGGAGACACAATGGTTAATGAACTGTTATGAATTTCGGCCGACCGACGTCGACAGCCTTGGGCTAAAGCCGACCCTTTCAAGCAGCCCCGGGCGGCCATCCCACTTTACATCAGCGGCTAATAATTCTGCCGAACGGTCTGGTTTGGCTGCAGGTCCAGCCCGCCCCTGAGGGGGTACCCTTGGCATGTAGGCTCAACGTAAATTGGGCCTCGTCGTCAACCGTAATGTGCCGCGCGGCATCGCGTTGACTGTTTTCGATCGTCGCGTGAGCGCCGCGATCGTTTGTGCTGCGCAGTGACGATCGATCTTGCGCGGTCTACAAACGACGACGCAAATTAACGTTGATCATTCATCGTGCAATTTAACCCGTTTACAATTTTACGCTAATTGCGCCTTGCATCATCCGAACAGTCCAAGATAGTCATTCGATCACTCGCAGACAACACACATGGGCTTACGGAGCTAAACAAATGAAGATTCTTTTCTCGCGTTTCTTGAAAGACGAGCGAGGCGTTACGGCCATTGAATACGGCCTCCTCGCCAGCCTCATCGCGGTTGCGATCATCACTACCGTCACGGGCGTCGGCACCAACCTGAACACGAAGTTTACTGCTATTTCCACGGCTCTCAAGTAAGCTTCGGTAAGCTTCGTCTCTCCTCTAGTAGAAAGCTCCGGTTTCTGGCCGGAGCTTTTTCATTTTCTGCATCAGCAGATCGACCAATGTCGGCTTCTTTATTGCCTACGAAAAGAGGCGGGATACGGGGCAACAGGACCATGACATTCGGTCGCGTATTCGTGGGCGATATCACTCAAAGGGGTGACCCTCGCCACGCGACGACCTTTACGAGTTCAGTTGAAGTCCCTGGGAGCGTTGGGGATAGTACCTCATGAATAAGCTCCCACCGAAATAATTTGACCGTCCGTTATGTCGAGCTCGTCGATAAAAGCTACGGTTGCCTCTCCTACCACCGATAGCTTGGCATCAAACAGGTTCTTACGCATCCGAAGGGATTCAACAGCCTGGTCCAAATTGGCGATCGCTACTACAAAATATTCCCTGAATGGCGCCACATTGGATTGCGCGCTCGTCTGCCTGGTCTCGGCGATAATGTGCCAGGCTTTGGGCATTAGGCCGCCCCACTCTGGGTTTCCCGACCGTCCTGCATGACATGCTCAGTCGGGCTACCGTCCGAGCACCGGGCGCGGCTAATACTTCGAATTCGGCAATTTGGGGGTGACGTCTCGCCTTCGGATGTCGCCGTCACAGACCTCCAAGATTTCGTACTCAAATCAAGGTTTCGTACTCAAATAGTGGCCCGTCTTGGAAATCGAGCGATCCCACAGTTCTGGGTTTTAAACTTTGCGCGCTGTTCCCCCGGTTCCTGCCCTGCGTGGCGAGACCGTTTTCCGTCCAAGAGGCGTTGTTGAGCGGCTAATACGGCGTGTGCCTCAGCCGTTTCACCGCGTCGAAGTTCCAGCGCTAAGCTGCCGATCCGAACTTCGAGCAACCGCTTTTTGGCAGCAAGCAACTTAAGGAGCCTCTCAAGTTCCATATAGTATTTGTCACGCTCTGGGCGCAGTTCGTGATTGGCAGTCTTCATCCCCATCATTCAGCCCCTGACTTCCGCTTTCGGCATTACACACAGGTCTCGAGCCGCACAAGATGCGCGACATTACTCGTTGCAAAAATCTGCCATGTGTGTCTCGCCTGCATCTCATTGAGGCGATCTTTGAGAACTGAAGTTCAGGGAACGGCGCAATTGGTCATATGAGCAACCCGAAAGTGTAGGCATGAGGCTGGTCACCTCGTCCCGCCGCCCCCCCTGCGGAAATCGAACATTTCATGCAATGAAAGCCCCCAACGAGGCACCTAAGGTAGGGCGTTGCGGGTGAAGGCGCTGGCGGATGATCTGCAGCAGGCGTTTCCCGGCCAAGATCAGATGCAGCCTGAGCAGCCGGAGGTTGCCCGCTCGCGACATCCCGGGGAAAGCCGAGGGCTGCTTCGCGAAGCACCCGGGGATCTGGCCGGCCGTGCAGCCAAGCCAAGGCTGACGTGTTCGATTACATCGAATACTTCAAAGCGCCGGCACTCGACGATTGGATATCTAAGTCCCGGGAGTTCGAGATGGCGGCGGGATTTAGCTTAGGCGGGTACCGACCGAACCGGGTACAGGCAACATAGCGATAATTAGCGCGCTGCGGTTTCGAACGCAGAGCTTTCGGTAGATACGGAACACGTGCTGTTTGACCGTTCCTTCGGTCAGGGCCAACTCATGCGCGATTAGCTTGTTCGCCAAACCGCTACAAACCAGCGTAGCGACCTGCCGTTCTCGGTTGGTCAAAGCACCAAAACGCGCGACGCCGGGCGCCGTGTCCAAATTTGTCATGTTGTTCCTCGTATCGGGCGTTATTAGTCGGCTTGGCGGCGCGCGCGGTTCATTAAAATCGTGCCAACCAAGCCCCTGCCTTTCGTACAAGGGCTTCTAACGCCCAAATGAGCGCGCTTTTGGCATACCTGGGCGCAATCACAAAATTTAATAGAGCGGAGAGTGGAGCGGAAAGTGAAATGGCTCCGACAAGCGGTCGGAGCCATTTTGATATGAGAGAGACGAACCTTACTTGAGAGCCGTAGAAATGGAAGTAAACTTCGTGTTCAGGTTGGTGCCCAGGCCCGTGACGGTGGTGATGATCGCAACCGCGATGAGGCTGGCGAGGAGGCCGTATTCAATGGCCGTAACGCCTCGCTCGTCCTTCACAAAACGGGAAATAATATTCTTCATCGGTTTAATTCCTTAGGTTCATGTGTGGTGTCTGAGTATGACGGAACGGCTCCAAATCACGGACACGACTAGGCGCCGCGCCGTCGAACTGCAAGGAGAGGCTGGGATTTACGTTACCGCGTAAGCTTAAAGCGAGCGAGACCGAAGAAATAAGTTCCGCGATTTGCGCGTATGGTCCCAGTACGACGAAGGAAAAAATCTAAATGACTGACCCCGCTCGCATCGAGTTCTCCGCCTCGATCAGCGCGCTCATTAAGGGCGTCGAGGACGCCAAAACGGCGATCCTGCCGGCGCCAAGAAGTTGTTCCTCAGACCTGAGCAAGGAGAGATGAAGCTTACTTTAGAGCGGTGGAAATGGCAGCGAACTTCGTCTTCACGTTGGCACCGACGTTCGTGACGGAGGTGATGATCGCAAGCGAGATGAGGGTGGCGAGGAGGCCGTATTCAATGGCCGTTACGCCTGCCTCGTCTTTCACGAAACGCCGAACAATCGATTTCATTGGTTCAACTTCTTAGTTCGAATATACAATGTCTGTTCGGGCTCACTTAGAGGGCGAGCCCCGAGCGACGCGAGGCAAGCACCGCTCGGAGCTCTAAGGGCGGCGCGGAATGCGTCGAAGATGGCGCGCCGCCCCCGCCCAAGAGTTCGAACAGGTACCGCGAGCTAATTCCAGCGTCTTATTGAATTAAGGTTAGCCGGCGCGGGGCTCGCTGTCGCTTGTCCCGCGCCGCGGGCGCGGACGACTAATTTAATCTCACGGAATGGCGAAGATGTACGATAGAAGAAACAATAGCATTGTTACAGAACCGAATATTGCAAGAACGCTAAGTGCAATGCCAACCAGCGGCGAATGGTCTTCAGTTTCTTCCAGACTGCGCTCGCTCACAATATCTCTCACAAATAATCCTGGCTTTCAGTAATTTACGTCCATTGGACATTGAGCAGACGTGGCAGCGCAAATCCAACACTCCATCGAATTAACGTTACGCGCCAGTCCAAGAAGCAAGACGCACAAACGCACTGGGTGTTTTTGACGAGTAGTGGCGTCGCTCGTCAGACGGCCGCGGCATCGGCTCCGGCAAAGGCAGGTTGCGCAACATGCCCGGCTATCCATTGGGTCGCACCCCAAGATCAGTACACGGACCCTGATGGACCTATTGCAAGGTGGATCCAAAAGGTACCACGGCCGCGACTAGTGGCGCAGAAAGAGACTTGTCTGGATTTCGGAGGGACCGCTGCGAGGCGACCTTATTGTTGGCGAACAATCAAAAACTGGCCACCGGGGCTAAGTTGATCTGATGCTGGTGGATAAACGGGGGCCCCACCCTTCCGGTACTGGGCCCCGACCCAACGAAAATGCTACGGCTTTTGCGGAAGGTAGGTGAAAACCATTTGAGAATCGGATATTTTGAAAATGCGGGATGTCCCTCTGGCTGACACAGACCTGCCCCCAGCCTGTTGCGCGCCACGACAGAGGCCGACTCCCGCGGTGATCGTGGCCTCGGCGCAAATGCCGAGGTCATTTTGTTAGAAAAACAAAGCTTCAGGGAATTTAATGGCCGACCTGATTGTAAAATTTCCTGAATTCAACGAGCGATCGTGGCCGGAAGTCACGAAAATGGTTCACGCCGCGGCGCTCGCAAACGGATGGTCTCCCGGCGAGGCAGATTGGATTTGTGCGAATCTGAAACCGCGATACCTTACGGCCTCGACGGACCTTCGCCACAAGCTATCGGCTTTCGAACAGAGCAAAGTCATTCCAGAAGAAAACTGGCAGATCGCGATCGAAGTGGCAAAGATTTATCGAGAGGCGATCAAGCAGCTTTTCGGTCAGATGATCGCAATGCAGTTTGATTTGGCGTTCGCGAAATTTGGCCGCGAGGACAACACGCTTTTGTCAGAAAATACGAGTGTGTATCAACCTGACACCGACAAAAGCTAAAGCACACAATGGCAACGCGCTGATCGAACTGATCGGGCTTTGGCTCTAACTGCTCTTTAGATTATCGGATGAGGTTGTGTTATAAATAGCTTATGGCCAACGCGCTTCTTCTAATCATATCGATCGCAATAATCGCGGGCGGCGTGTACCTGATAGTTGATGGCATGATTTGGTCGGCCGCGCCCTTTAATCTCGCGGTGGCAGGCGCTACCATAGCGGCGCTAGGGGCTTACATTTTGTGGAAGGATTTCATCGCGCCTTTTCTCGGCATCAAGGGAGAGCGCTAGATGCCTCGAGGCCGAAGCCGGCTTGCACAAGCAAAAAAGCCTTACCCTGCGATTCCGGTTAAAGCCTGGATGATTGAGGGCAGCCCTACTCCAGAACGCATAGCAAGAGTTTGTTTCTCGGAATGCCATTCCTCATTAAACAAAAAAGCCCCAGTCTTTTGGCCGGGGCTTCCTAACGCACAAATAATTGCTTCGTTACTCAGCCGCCGCAGGTGGATTTGGCGGGTGGCATCGACATGCAATCCATAGTGCGGCGCCGGAGGACTGCAACAAGAGGCTGGAATTTACGCTTGTTAGTTAACTAGGGTGCCAATCCAAGCCAGCAGTTCCTTGAACTGGTCGGGATAGACCAGAAAATAAATAAGGACGGCTAGCGGAGCTAGAAGAAAAGCCGTGTCTCGCATGGCACACGCCTCTGCAAGGTTTAGCCGCTCTCGTCGATTATCTGCCAAGTCGCTGAGTCGGACAACGGCTGAGCGATGTCTTTATCACGCAGCACAGCGGATCAGTCACGAGAGCGTTTTTCGGATTCGATTATGGCTTTCAGGTGCCATCCCGAGTTCGGTTTTTAATGCCTCAGTTGCTCGCGCTCTATAATTCGCACGTGTCGTGGTACTCCGGATCAGTTCTTCCTCTTCTTCCTGCCTTGTCACTTCGATTGTGTAGGTGAAGACGGAGATACAGACCGCGATTAAGCCCATGACGATGAATGAAATTACTCCTGCATCGACGATCGATCCCAGTACCAGAATTATCGGAACGAGAACGCCGGTTCCCGCCACAAGGCCGATTATCCAATTGAACGGCCGCGTGCGGCCGTCACCGGAGGGGGACAGATCATCCATTGCGAGATTCCTCACCGGGTCAACGATTCTAAGCGCTCCAGCATATGCACCTCATGAGCCGATCTTCTAATTGGCGCCGCGCCGCTGAGACCGAACAAAGAGTGTCAAGAGAGCAAAGATCCCCGCCGCTAATAGAACGATCAAGCCAGCCACACCCAATGGGGCGGCAGCGCGCCTGCGACTAGCAAGAATGTTCCGGCCAGACCGACAAAACAAGCTCTATTTGTCCACATGCCCATCCACATGCCCATGATGACTTTCGTTCACCGCGAAGTTTCGCGAAGCAACCGGCGGGGGCGTTCTAGCCGTGCAGTTAGTGTGGCAGAAGGCGCATGATTTCTTTCGATCATTCGGATTAGCCGCGCCAACTTTTCGCGGTTGTCCGCAATCCCTTCCTCATGTTCGCGCGTCATTTCCTCTATGTATTCCACTTCTCGCTCATCAGTGATCTGTTTTCGTTCCCAGTGATACACGGCGACCAAACAGCCGAGTACGGCAATCACAATGCCGGATAAGCCAATCCATACCTCCGTGGTGTCCATATGTTCGATCGCGCCCTGAGGTGAATCCCGAATCAACGCAACTTTGAAGCGTGCCGACGGGTCACTCCGAATCGAAATTTATCAAAAAATCAAACGTCTTGTCGCTTTGCCGGCTGGCACCAGGCGGCCCAGCGCTTGGGTGTGCGTAACCATCGTTTGAACAATGGTTATTCGCAATTTGGTCGCGAAGTGGCGTTCGGATGATGCCCCTAACAGGGGGGCGGGAAGCTCCGGCGATCTTGAGGGCATGACTGCGGGTCGTCGGAGCACTCCGCACAGATCCATGACGAGCTATGAGCGCAATTCAAATTATGTTGGATTGAAACCAACGTGGAAGGGCGGTCTTTTGCTGATATTCGTAGTGGCCGTGATTGTCGGCGGGATTCTTTTTACCTTTTACTAGCTGCCCCCACCCGAGAATGTCCGGCAGAGGCGGCCAGCGCTTGTCCGGCGCTCAACCAGGTCGCTAACAACAAAGTCGTATGCTTGGCGCAATCCCCCCGCTATTCTGAAACTCCACTGGCACAGGGCTGAGCCTCCCTGAGCACGGACGAGAGTTTATCGGACTGCAATAAGTCCGGCAGCTTAGCGAAGTTCACCGCCAACCGCGGCGCCTTTGAGTGGGGGCGCACATTGTCGGAAAATATTGATACCATTCGCCTTCGGTGAGAACCATGGGGCGGTGCTATGAACGAAAATATCGAAGAAAAAATGCTTATGTACGAAATCTCGGATGCAGCACTTGAGATTGCGGCCGGCATTGTGAAGGCCGGAACGGTGAGCCTGACAGTCGCGTTTTGTAGCGGCCTGGATTACTGCCAGCCCGAAGTCGCCGCCCGCCCACCGGCCCGCACTTGCTGGGCGCTCACTCGGCCGAGAATCTGAGCGAAACAGTTACCGTTGGACCGGACGCGGACCTCGCCAGCGCTGCGGCTTTTCTTGTCGAACGGACATCTGATTTCCATTCACAAATAGACGATAGCCCTTGCCCCCGCACTCGCTGCATGCACTTCCTTTGCGCAAGCCTGAGCC
The DNA here is from genome assembly GCA_963743395.1 of uncultured Alphaproteobacteria bacterium. Taxonomy (GTDB): domain Bacteria; phylum Pseudomonadota; class Alphaproteobacteria; order Rhizobiales; family Xanthobacteraceae; genus BOG-931. Next base: position 53,729 of record CAVUPV010000002.1, on the reverse strand, counting down.
GTGGCAAGGCTCGCACGGCGCCGGTAGTTTTTCGTTCATTCGCTCTGCCTGATCTGTTGCCGGTCGTCTTTGGGTGAATTAGAAACCCCGACGTGAGGGCGCCGGGGTTTCCCCGTCCCAGTATAGCCGGTACTCAACATATCCGGCCGAGCAATTTTTAGCGCCTAATATGTATTCAGAACGTTAAACCGCGCTTCATAACGTAGGGGTCAATCATCCCCGCTTGGCGGAAGACACGGCCCCGGAGGGGTTCCGGGGCCATTCATGATCAGCCTTTGGGGTGTGTTACGGGAAGCTGCGTTTAGGCGTCATACAGGCTGTGCTCGTACCAGCGGTAGGGAGGGCGAGTCTTTTCTCGGAATTTTTTGAACCATCCAACGAACCGCGTGCCGGTCTTTTTCACCGCTGCCATGGCGGCCTCCTAAAAGAATCATCCTATCTTGCACAGGCAACCGTGCCGCGAAGTGATCGTTGTCACACATCTTCACTTTGCGTCATCCATAGTCACTCCGCGTCTGTGCCCCTTGTCAACTGCATAAGCCAAACCAACTTGCCAGGCACGTCTGCGGGCGCATAATCCTGCCGGGGGGGCCGCATGCGTACTGTATTATCAGCCCGTCCTGATGGACGGGCTACCACGTCGGCAAATTCGCTTCCGAATCGGAAGTCGGCGCGTGGATTGACCAGCATAGGTGGTTCGCGGAAAAAGATGCGGAACCGAGCCGTCCCAGACGCCCCAAAAAAAGCCTCGGCCGACGCCGGGGCCTTAAGTCTGCGTGATATTGCCGTACCGAATGGGTAACGAGCCAGCAGGGTAGACGTGGGCATTACGGCGCTAACAGACCCCATCGCTAAAATCTAGAAGCCCCGGCTCCTTGGAATCGGAGCTTTCCGTCTTGGCCGGGGCGCGCGGCCTGGACTTGCCGCGGCGAGACCAGTCGAGGGAACCGAGTTGACGGAAACGACTTTTACACAACGAAATCTTTGATGTTGGAGATAATCATGATGCGATGGATCCTGATCGTCGCGGCGGTAGTTGCCAGCCTCGTTTCGCCGGTTCGTGCCCAACTCATTGGAGAACCGACTGGACAGGGCAGTACAGCGCCGGCGAACTCGCAACTTCCCCCACCCCTGCCCGCGCCGCCACCGTCGGGCGCCGGATCATCCGTGGTGGCGCCGGGACTTACGCAGCCCCTCACATCGTCGCAACTCAACTCAATAGGTTCAAATCCGAAGCAGGGCCCGGAACGACCCGCGCAACCTGAGGGCCCCTTGCGTTAGCGCAGTCCTATGAAAGTTTGTGCAATGAGAAACTCGGAGAGACCACCGCAAAGGCGGTCTCTCTGTTTCAAGCACGAGTAAAGAAGCCCCGGCCTTTCGGCCGGGGCTATAGGTAGCTGCAAATTATTTCGTTATTCAGCCGCCGCAGGGGGATGGGGGGGCCAATGTCTCAGCCACGTGTGGTCGGGGCAGCGAATGGCCCCCCATTAACGTCGCGATGGCGGAATGCAACAAGAGGCGCGAATTTACGTTACCGCGTCAGCACTGTGGCGTCGCGCCCAGGAGTCCTTTTGTTGTTTAAGACAAACTCGCGGGACATATGGCAAGCGGAGACAACCGAGTTGGGGTATACTGACGGCCCGAATCGGTCAGAGCGTCGCCGTGAAATGGACGCGTAAATAACGAACTGTTCAGCTATGCGTGCGTTGAGAATCTTCTCCACTTTGGAGATGCTTCATGCCGCAATATTTTTTCGACCTCCGATCGACCAAGTTGGACTACACCGATCCGGATGGAATCGAATTATCCGATGACGGAGCCGCACTCGCTTACGCGGGGCGAATGATTAGAGAGCTCAAAGAGGACGACGGCAACGAGTACGAGGCGCCGGATTTGCAAATGCTCATTAGAAAGGAAAACGGGACTGTGAGATTTTCCGTTCCGTTTAATCCGATGAAAGAGCGAGGAACCGCGAGAGCTACCGGTTAGACAATTTGAACATTAACGCGGCTCTACTGCTAACGTTGAGCTTCCGGAAAACCGTATGTAGATGAATCTTGACTGTGCCTTCGGCCAAATTCAACTCTTGCGCTATAAGCTTATTTGGATATCCGCGACAGACCAAAGCCGCGACTTGTTGCTCACGGCAAGTGAGCACTTCGAGCCGCACGCTGCCGTGCTCTTTTTCGGCCGATGGGGTCATAGCCGTCATAACGCGCAATTACTCGGCGCGGTGCCGAAGATTGCAACTTGCAGCCGGGATTTGCGTTACCCGGTAAGCTTTATGGCGTGACCCATTATTATTATGCCCAAAACACGGTCAAATCAAACTGACCACATGGAACCGGGGGCATCGAACCAACTGGCGGGCCTAGAACTTGCAGATTTCTTCGCTCTTGTCGTTCAAAACTCGGGCCCCATTAGCGCCTCTGCCGGCGTACAGGCTCAAAAGCGCGGCGGCCTTTGTTTTCGCCCGCGCCACACTCATCTCGTCAACGGGCGTGCGATAAACAACCTCGGTGGTCGCCCCGTCTGTACGGGTGAGCTCGATATAGAACTGCATGGCTAGGCTCTACTCAGCCGGCTAGAGACCGATTCCGGCAGGGGTACGTTAGTTCATCGTCGGTGATCTTGTGATTAGACCGTCTTGTCCCTTGAGATGAATCCCGATCTGACGCCGATTGTGAAATTTGCAGTTTTGCGGATTTGAGCGAAACTGAAGCTGCCGAACGTCCTGCATGCCCTTTGGCGATTTTGTCAAATCAATGTTGGCTGCGATCCGGCCGCGCGTGATCTGGCGCGGTTAGCCTCGGGCATGTCGGAGCATACTGCGCACGCGATCTAGGCGTTCAATTTGGGCAGCAGAGAGCGCATAATTATTTTCGACCATATGGATTAGCCACAGGAGTTCTCTTTCGATTGTCCGCGATTCCTTGCTCCTGTTCGCGCGCCACGTCCTCCACGTATTCCAAGTCTTCATTGGCCATCTCCGGTTTTCGCTCTGAACAATAAGCGGCCCCCAAGGCGGACAGTACGGCAATCATAATGCCGAAGAAGCCGATCAAAACCGCAGTGCTGTTCATAATGCGCGCACTGTCCCTGATGTGAATCCCGGATCAGCGCAGTTTTGTAAGCCCCGACGCGCCGTTTGAGCGACGCACCGGCACTTCCCAACCGGCGCACCAAAGGGCATCGGATGAGCGCTCAACGGATAGCACCCAAATCGCTGATTCTCGACCGTTTTCCTGGCCTCTCAACAGCTATTGGGGTTCTCCCGCGCCTAGACGCGATCGCCAAGACGTCATTTCGCACAAGGCACGGACGGTCACTGGATTGACCGTGCAAGCGCGCGATGACGGTCCATTACTCCAAATTGTGAATAGCGGCATCAACGGCGACGACGAGCCGCTTGACCACCGAAACTTCATCTATGCGGTCTGCGCATTCGTCAGCATCACGCCCGAACCGCTACTCGCCCACGGTTGGGAAAGCGGGCCGGCCCTGCGCTTGCCGGCACCGTGACCTAAGTCAGCGTAACGTCGCTGCACTCATGCTAGGATGGCTTGCTTCAGATCCTCTGGGGCTGTTTCCCCCCAGACTGGCCCGGCCGGCAAAATGCTCGCCGGGCCTTTCTCTTGGTCGCCGGCCGGCCTGCGCTTGCCGGTGCCACCTAATTTTTACCTTTTTTGCGCAAGCTAGGGCGATGACTAAGACCAGCACAGTCGAGGTCAAGGGCGCCGAACATCGGCTCTTTGCCGCACGTCAGGCCCTGGGACATCTCATCGAGATGTATAACGACGGCAGGTGGCGCCAGTATTACAGAACTGACCAATCATTTGCCGCGGCGGTTCGCCAACAAAGGGACGCGGTCGATCACTGGACGAGCGTATTGAGCAGGAACAGCAGCAGATGACCCGTGTTTTGAGTTTCCTGACCGATGACAAGGGTGCAACCGCCATCGAGTATGCCCTCATCGCTGGTGGCATCTCGATCGTAATTCTGGCTGCCGTGCTAAGTCTTGGCACAAACGTGAATTCCCTGTTCACGAGCGTTTACACCTCCCTCAAATAGCCCATAATTATCCCGCCTCTACGCAATCTGGCTTATCGGTACGCCATCATAGCGAACGGGGGCGCGTCTGCCTTCCGGTACGAAAGTTTCCGGAAGCGGCTAAATCACACACTTATTCTCATCAAACCTGCGACGGGGTCGCCCTGATTTCTTCCAAAATTGGTGCTAAATTCTAGCCTGTCAGTGTTGGCGTTTAGTAGATGGTGCTCATCATGCCCCAGGATCAGGTTCATCCAAGTATTCGCAACAGCGAACAGGACATCTCCAACATCAACAAGGTCACGCCCGACCGCTTCGCCGTCGAAAAAGCTTGTCAGTTGATTGATAGCTACGTTCAAGAGGTGCGGTGGCAGCGATCTTCCTCTTTCAATCCTGCGGAGCTCAGGTGGCCCCTGCGGGACAGGCCGCATAGAGCCACAGTTGCTTAATCTGACTTAGCTTTCATCGGCCGATTGGATTTTTGAGGACGGGGAGCGGGGCGCGCTCGGAGTACGAGCTGTGTCCCGCTGCATTTCCGGGAGTCGCAACTAATCGGGTGGGCGAAGCGGCGGCGGCAATGGGCGCGACCAATCCGGGCGGGAAGGCAAGAGCTTTGCTAAATGGGCCAGCCGCAGGCCATCCAGTCGTGAGTGCAATATGCCAAAGTGAAGGCTCGGCCATCCGGAAGGCCTGCAGCACGTTCTAACGCGTCATCCGGGACATCAGAAGTGAGCACATCCTCGTCGGTTTTGGCTAGGCCACTTACGACACTGTCCATGGCGCGATCCCTCAGCTGCGCGTGTGCGAGCTGAGATTGATTTTACTGCAAATTAGAACAGCTGTCGAATAGGATAAAAGGTCGAAACGGGCCGGGCACGAGAACATCCTACCCGCGCTCTGAATCTGGCGGCCTCGGAATGTAGGATTGCCCGCGGCACCGCGGTAAGGAATGCCTCGTCGCGCGACATTTCATCGACATTTGCCGCCACGGCTCATTTCGAAATAGACGTACCGATGGGCAGCCCGGTAGCGTCCTTCACCATGAAGCTTTCGGTTCGCTCATCGATCGTCAAGGGCGGGGGAAATCGGCGGGGCATCGGCATAGTCCTTCGACGAAAAACCAGGGGGCGCGATGCTGCCGAGCACTATTTGCAAGTGCGCCTCGGTCGGCGTTCCCCCGCGCTTCGACATGTCCTTGATGACGCTCCTGCGACACAACGCTCGACATACCTTTGCAGCGAGGTCCTTGTTGCCCTCTTCCAGTTGAGAATCGCGAAACATCCTCTCGTATTCCGCAACATGAATGGGTACGCGCTCGCGGACCTGCGCTTCAGTCTCGCCTTCGAGACGGAGCACATCCTTCAGGAAAACTTCAATGAGCGCTGCTATGCCGCTGCGGACTTTGCCCATGTGTCCCCTGTCACGGTGGCCCGAGCGGCGCCGACGATAGCGCAATTTCCCAGGTTCGTGGGGTGTCAAAACCAGCAGCGCAGACGAAATGCGCGAGGAGCATAGGCTGCGGGTGTTGGGCAAATAAATGGGTCGGCTTTGCAATGTTTCTTGCTTCTCCCGAACCAGGGTGACTCATAAATTTAACTTTTGCCACTATGGTTTAGCCAAACGGTGCACCATGAAATTGACCAACCAAACCAGAGAAGTTCTCCAACGTCTTCTCCAATCCAATACGGGCTGGAGAACCTCCTTGCCAAGTGCGGTCGAGAACTTCGGCTGTCCACACTGCCACGCGAAATATTCAATCATTCGACGCCAAACCCCTCCGGGAATGATCCCGACATGCGAGGACTGTGATCAAGAGTTTCTGCCGAAAGACCACGGCGAATGGCTGGTTTACGATCGCGCGGACGCCTAACCCCCAAATACCCCTCCACATCGATCCACCAGGGCGGTGCGGGACTTGGCCGGGCGCGGAGGCCATCAGACGTGGCGCGCGAGGCTCGGCGGCGAAACTGCTCGCCCAAGATGAGACTCGCCGGCCGGCCATGAACTTCGCAAAGCTACCAGAGCTGCCGCGGCCTGCGCGAACGATTTGAGGTTTGAATCACCCTGCTAAACGAGTGATTACTTCTTGACGCGCCCGTTGGGCTTTCGTTGGGCCGACCTCAGATCGGACGGCAGCCTCGAGCCAAACCTGAGCCATTTGCAGGAAAATATCCCGCTCGCTGTCAGATTTGGCAGTCTTCGCCCAGCCCAGACACTCGTTCGCGAAGTCTCGAAATTCTTGCGATGACAAGCCACGCCCCCATGGCGCGCATCTGTGTCCCGGCTCACATGCAGCGATCAAACCAAAATTCTAGAGTGATTCGGAGTCAAGCAAAAGCCCCGGCGCCACAAAATAGTCTGCCTGCCGCGGCGCGCCGCCAACGCAACCCTCATCCCACACGATTTGATCCTGCCTAAAGCGAACTGCCGTGATGATACTGCTAAATGCATCACCTGTGTCTCCGCAATAGGCGACATTGCTCGATGCTTAATCTTGCGCCAGGCGGTGACTGCCGGTTGCAATAACCCATCTGGCCTCAGAGATTGGACTTGTTGAGAAGCTTAAAATCAGGTCGCGACGCCGAATTGGTAAATCTCATCTTCGACGAATTTCGAGCTTCACGGAAAACCCCCAGAGGGAGGAAAACAAAAAGACATATCATGAGCGTCATTCCAACGAGTAAGACTGGATATCCAATGACGTGCTCGGAGACCAACGCAAGACCGTAAATATAGAATACGCTTATGAACGCCGTCGCTCCCACAAAAAAGGCGAGACCAAAAAGCATTTTCCCCAATTCTGCAGGTATCATCGCCATATCAATATTTGCTTTCCGCGCCGAATTCTTAGTGTCTATTTTTTCGCGCTGTGCAGCCACTTGCGTGGATTTTGTCCGATTCTGTATCGAACGCATCTGTCGCATTCCCGCATCATGGCCGTTGACGGCGGCGGCAGCTGGCAGCTGAGGTGCAGCTGGATCCACAGATGAATAACATGGAGGCGACAGGGATTCAGCCTCCACTCTGCGAATGGCCCTTTCGAGTGCGGCGCGTTCTCGCATAATTTGCGATGCTGATCTTTGCAGGTCTTCTCTGGACAATTGCGCGTCGGCAATTGTTCTGGCGCGCTTGTACAATTCTTGGCGATCCTTAGGGTTGTTGTTCGCCAATCTTGAAACCGCATGAGCAAGAACAGGATAGTAATCTGCCATTGTGGTGCCCCACTAAACTCCACCTCGCAAAGGTATTGGAATTACACGCCGAAATCCAGCGGAACTACAGCGGGGGTTTCCGATCGAGCGCTTTCAGACGGCCGGACACACCGGCCTCGTTTCACCAGCGGTCTGAAGCGCAGCACGCAAAGTCTTCATCTACTTACAAGCTCGGCCACTGATTACCCCATCTTGTGAGCCAAAGTGGATAAGCCTCAACCTGCGACTATTGCCAAACCACCACAACTGAAGACATTCTTGTCTAAGAGCGCATCGACGTTTCGTAAATTCAAATTCGTGGATCCCACGTGAGCTTCTCTCGAATTGGCGCCGTCGCGATCATCACGCTCGGAGTGGTAGCTTCTCTGATTATACTACTATGCTTGGGGTATATGTTCGGATGGAGTCCAACTTGGCAAAGCCTTGGTGTGACTCCATTACCACCTCCCTTCTTCGACACACATGTTGTTATCGACTATGCGGACTGCGCCTCCAAAGGCGTTGATCCCTATCGCCCGCATGCCTGTAACCCCGCCAATTTCAATATTCCTCCAATTTGGCTCTGGATTGGCCGTATTGCCGTCGGAAAAAATGCAGCTTGGTTCTCTTGCGGAATGATAGCAGCCGCAACCGCGACCATCATCGCACTATTCAAGGGTCGCCCATCTCTCGACGGTGTGATTGCTTTAATTGCAATTTTATCGCCCTCGGTACTGATGGGTGTTGAACGCGGAAATCCCGATTTGTTGATATTTGCGATCACGGGAGCGGCAGCGCTGATTTACGACGAGCAAAAAACAGGACGAAATTACTACGCACTCTTTCTTACGACCCTCGCAATGATATTGAAATTATTCCCGATGTTTACAGCCGCACTCGTAATTCGCGGTAATCGACGTGACGGGCTGTATGCAATTCTTATCTCCGCACTATCCCTAATCTATTTGATAGCTATCTTCCGATACATCCTACTTATTCGCTCAAACGTACCCACGACATTCATCCTGTCTTACGGCTACAAAAGCATTTTTCTTGGCCTCGACTATTTGCGGACTGAAGCAGGGCTCCCAGTGTTTGGACTGGCGGACACGTGGGCACCCATCCTATTAACCGCATTGGTCTTAATTTGCGCAACGGCGGGGGCACTATTTAATGTCCATTCCCATCGTGTTTCGTGCAAAGTAGTTACTAACCTGGCTGGAACAGCGTTCATTTTTGGAAGCTCGATTTATTGCGGGACATTTTTATTGGGCACAAATTTCATTTATCGACTGACGTTTCTCTTACTTTGTTTGCCTCAACTTCAAGATTGGTGCCGACAAGAAGCTGAAATGAATAGGCCGATTATGTGCTGGCTGCTTATGACTGTATTAGCGGTACTTTGGTTGAACGGAGATGCAAATGGACACACCACATTTCTAATGGTACCGCAGCTATTCGACTGGCTCCTATTTTCTGAACTAGCGACTGTTCTAATTTCAAACGCTCTTGATAATGCTCGGTTAGCCGTGCGGCCGCGCGGAGCGTGAATCTGCGACCAGAAGCGTTGGGAGAATATCGTCCCTTGTCTTGATATCTTCTATCGGCTCGATCTTAGCGACGGTTTCAAAACAGCAGTCGCACTTCCAACAGCTCCAAAGATACCGCGCTTCCCTTTCATTACGATATTCGGACCATTCGGGTGCAAGCAGCTCATCACCACATTGCACGCACCTCATCACCGGTCGTGAATGACGATTGGGTGCTATCGTCGTCATGGTATCTCTCCCTATTGTCTCCCTGGTTTTCCTACCAGTAAGCGACATGAGGTTCCGCAGATTGCGGCAGCAGTTGGAAACGCTGAGTGGAACTCTGTGAATTGCTGTGATCTCGGTCAAGGAAGATGAGCCTTGTCCGTGAGTTACAACAACTGAAAAGTTTAAAAGATCTGGATCGTCTTGGCCGAAGCCGTCAAACAATGCGTCAACCCGCATTGTCATGTTTCAAGATGGATTCATCAAAAATTCTGACGCTGACAAGGCCAAGGATGTAAATGCCTCCGCCGACAATTAGAAAAGGAGCCCATGCTGGCGCATTTAGAAAAATTGTCGGCAGTGTATCAAGCGCCTTTTGCAGTGTTGTAGTGAATTGAAGGCTCGGCCATTGCGAATGCGCATTGTCGCCGAGAGTTTTTAGATCAAAGGTGGGCCACTCGCCAAATTTAAGTCGCGCTAAGAATGAGACATATAGCAGAACTAAGCCCGCGGCGGCGCCAAGGGCACCGCACGCTTCAATAATCCAGCCGAGCGATCTTCCAGCCTTTCTGAAAATCACCGATGGCATCCTCGCACTTTACGACGCAAGATTTCACCGCTTGACGGAGAAACTTTGGTGAAGGTGGGGCAAAATATTGGAGTGCTTCGGAGTGGGATGGGTCTAAGGTTGCCCATTGGTCCAAAGCCGAGAGCGAGATGGCGCCGAGTGATGTCCGCTTGCAGGGGTAAAGCGGATGCGGCGCAGACACGACGCGATGTCCGCTTGTGACCCATCTCGGAAGCGGGGTGTGCAGCGCGAAAATCAGTGGAAATACGGCCTCATATAACTTTGGATATATTGACACCTAGATCTTGGCTAAAGCAGATTTTCTCGCTTCGGTTGCAGGGTCGGCCGCGACGAGCGATGGGGGTTCTCATGATTAAATATTAGGACAGGCAACAATTCCCGCTCTGTCACTGGGCGCGGCGCTGGGCATGTTTGTGAGCCCGGCAATGGCAATGAATTACACCGCTCCGGGGCCTTACCAGCTATTTGTTGGTGGGAGTTATGCGCCCCAGGGAGCGAGCAGCCCGGACGTATCGTACATACAGGCGGATTTTGCTCATTCGGACATTGAGAATAGTGGCAATGGAACCACGTATGGTTTTTACTTCACGATCAGCGCTGGGCCTGATTATTTGAACATATCTGAGGGTTCGACCGGTACAATCGAAGGATTTTATATAACGACTGAGACATACACGAGTGGCACGCCGCCGATCATTACCCCCACCTCCACTGTTGGCCCACTCTTATATAACGATACCGATGGCATTTCTCTGTCGTTTGCGGCGGCGGGTAATTACTACGTGACGATTAATTTATTGTGCGGAGATCAGACGGCTTGCACTACGGCCGCAGACCCGAGCGATGACATCAGTCTCACCAGCAGCGCCAGTTATGGACTCGGCGTTGCATTGACTCCGTTACCTGCGGCACTGCCGATGTTGGCGAGTGGGTTAGGCTTTCTGGGATTCCTCTCGCGGTGCAAGAAGCGGAAAAACATGGCTGCAATCGCAGCCGCCTAATCAGATACCTAAGCTGATTTCAGACAGACCGCCGCGAGGCGGTCTTTTTGTTTGTGCCGCATTCGAGCGCGGTCGGACAAATAGAAGGCGGCGGGCTTTCACCCGCCGCCTTCGCCGTAGGCCTGTTCAGCAAGGGTTAGCCGAACAACTTAAGCACGGACTGGTTCGCCTGATTGGCGATCGACAGGGCCGAGATTTCCAGCTGTTGCTGGGTCTGCTCGGTCAACAAGTCGGCGCTTTCCTGGTTCTGGTCCGCGACCACCAGGTTGCTGGCGCCCGTCTGGAGCGTGTTGATCATGTTGGTTTCGAACGTCTGACGGGTCGAGATGACGGCCGAGTTGGTGCCGAACGTCTCGGTCTGGCTCTGCACTTGCGTGATCGCGCTATTAAGCGCCGTGACCGTGCTCGCGAGCACGCTGGAGTTCTGGAACGACGTGGCGCCATTGCCGCTGACCGTCGACAGGCCGAGGCCGGTGGCGTTGAAGTTCACGCCGTCGATGGTTAGCGAGCTTGAGCCGTTCGAGTTGAAGTCGATCGTCAGGTTGTCGCCACCGAGGAGGTTCACGCCGTTGTACGACGCGTCCGAGGCGAGCTGATTGATCTGCGTCAACAGGCCGTTGAAGTTGCTTTGCAGCGTGGTGACGGTCGTGCTCGTACCGGTGACGGCCGAGCTGGCCAAACCGAATGCCGACTGTTCCGCTCCGCTGGCCGTAAAGGAAGTGGAGGGGGAGTTGGCGACAAGCACGAGGTGGCCGGATCCGTCGTCGGTCGCGGTCACTGCGCCGGTGCTGCCAAGCCCGGCCGTGCCGTTGATGTCGGCCTCGATGGTGGTCAGAGCAGCGCTCGCCGCAATCGAAACGGTGTAGGTCGAGCCACCCGTGGTGATCAGCAGGTTATTGGCACCCAGGGTGTTGGTGGTCAGGACGACCGAGCCGGTCGTCGAGCCCGCCGTTGTCGGGCTGGCCTGTTGGGCCTGTTGCACCGTCGACAGGGCCTGCTGCAGCAGGCTGGTCAGGCCGGTGAGGCCGTTGGTGGCGGCGTTGATCGTCTGCGAGCCTTGGCCGATCTGGTCGAGCAAGGAGCTCAGCGAATTCGCGTCGTTGGTCAAATTCTGCGAAGTGAAATAGGCGCTCGGATTTTGCTCCGGCGAGTTGACGGCGTCGCCGGTCGAAAGCGCTTCCTGCGTGGACGTAAGTTCGGCGGACGTAGTCTGCAGCGACAGCAGGTTCGACCGAATGCCCGAGGTTAGAGTGATATCAGACATGGTACTACCCTTCTGGCTACAGGCCGTACTGGCTTGCACTTGCTGTACGTGCCGTACCGGCGAGTGCATTTTTCCCGATCAACACGATCGGCTGCTCGAAGTTATTGCATTATTATCCTTAACTTCACGTAAATTGACGCGAACATGGGGCCTTGCGCCGCATTTACCGACACAAATTTGCGCACGCTGCTGCGATATGTGCTGGCTTTTCGCGACATATCATGCAGCCGACACACCAACTTTTCGCGTGCCGCGCGATGGTCGCAACGTCATCAGCTTCGGACTTGGCTTCCTGTCAGCCTCTATCTTGCGTTGGTTGATATCCTGTCGTCGGAGACGGCTCAACGCCGCAGTCGAGGCGATCGAAGAACCCGGCGACTTCCGGAAAGGCTCGTTTCTGCCGCGCTGACCGCGCCAGTGACCGGCGAGGCAGTTCATGACCCGAAGCGGGCCTGCCAGTGACACAATCAACGTCGGCCTTCAGAGGTAAAAGCAGACATCGAAATCTGAGAGCGTCACGTCCACTCCGGCCCCAATTCCTCAAAGAGGTACAACCAACGGTATGATAACTAACGGTATATTGACTTGGTCTTCATTGCGCTGTCCCTTCGAGAGCTAGACGATAAGTTGTCACGAATCCTATCGGGAACAAAGGTCTGCAATGAGCATCCGATTAAGCAGAACGGCGGGTACCCTAATAGCGGCCGCTGGCGCATTGGCAATTGCTGGGATTGGTTCGCAATCTGACGCGGCGACCGTTAACCTTAGTAACGGCACAGCTTTAGGCGCAGGAGCCACATCTTACGGCACGTCATCTCCGGACAACAATGTTGTGAATGCTGCCGGCGGCTACATCACAGACACGACAAGTTCGACGATGAGCAACTGGTTGGGTGGTGGTACGGTCAACTCGACGGTGGCCAATTATTCCGTGACTTGGTATTTTCTCGGCAACGAGGCGGCCAATCAGGATCAGTTATCGCTCAATTCAGGCACTTTTAATTTTTCTACTACAAGCGGTTCATTGGGAGCGGGTAATCACAACTCCAATTTAGGACCGAGTACCGCTTATGACAGTTTGATTTCAATCGGCAGCACCACCGGATCCGGCGCAAACGCGCCCATTAGCTTCAGTCTGAGCGACATTAGTGCCGGTGGACCAACTACTAGCGATATTTCCGGTCAAACAGGCTTCGCAGACATTTACGTCAATCCAATGTGCGGTGTGAGCGTCTGCGGCAGCAGTCTGGCACTTTTGTCAGGATGGGAAGTAAGCACCACCGCAACCAACTGGTTCGCGATTGGATACAACGATACTGGCTCGAGCGATAAAGATTATGACGACCTGGTATTTGTCGGTGAAATTACCGCGACGCCCCTTCCCGCTACATTACCGCTGTTTGCCGGCGGCCTCGGCTTCTTGGGTTTCCTTGGGAAACGTGACAGGCGGAAGAACGCCGCTGCAATCGCAGCCGTCTAGTCAAAGCACCTGCCGGGATTTCGGAGAGACCGCCGCGAGCAGGCTGTGTGAGAACTAAGCGAGTCAGATATAGAAGGCCGCATCAACAACGATGCGGCCTTTTTCATGAGCTATGTTCAGGGCGAGGATCGTGGTCAGGTTGCACTGCTACCGGCAGCGATCGAGGATTACGTGGCGGCGGACGCACCGGTTCGAGTGATCGACGCATTTGTGGACGGTCTCGACGTGAGGGGGCTCGGGTTTGGGCGGTCGGTGCCGGCAGTGACCGGACGGCCGCCCTACGATCCACGGGACCTGCTGAAGCTTTACCTTTATGGCTACCTGAACGAAGTGCGTTCGTCGCGCCGGCTGGAGCGCGAGTGCTCTCGCAATGTCGAGGTCATGTGGCTTCTGCGTCAGCTGGCGCCTGACTTCAAGACAATTGCGGACTTTCGACGCGACAACAGTGCAGCGATCGTGGGGTCATGCCGAGCCTTTGTGCTGTTCTGTCGAGATCAGGGCCTTTTCACGGCGCGCTTGGTGGCGCTCGATGGCTCCAAGTTTCGGGCAGCGGCAAGCGCCAAACGCGTTATGGGCCGGCGAGAGATTGCGGAAGAGACTGCCCATCTCGATCGCCGGATCGCCGAGTATCTAGTCGGTTTAGATGAGAACGATGCCCGCGAACCTGATGAAGTGCCGAGCGCGACGGCAGTGGCGCTTGAAGCCCTCAGGGCGCGGCGCGGCGAACTCGATCAGCTCGCCGCTAAGCTCGATTGCGAAGAGCGCAACACTCTGGTGAAGGGTGAGCTCGATGCCCGGCCGATGGGGATCGGCAAAGGGCCAAAGCCGCCATCCTACAACCTGCAGACCGCTGTCGATGTCGACACCGGCCTCATCGTCCATCACGAGGTGACAAGCGAGCCCAATGACACTCGCCAGCTATACCCGATGGCAAAGGCAACAAAGGATACGCTCGGCATTTCAAATCTGACGGTAGTGGCCGATGCCGGCTACTCAAGTGGCACGGCAGCCGCGGCCTGCGAGGCTGACGGCATCACGGCCTGCGTGCCGACCAATCGGTCGATACACAGTCAGGGCCACGGTACGTTGTTTGGCCGTTCGGCCTTCAGCTATCAGCCGGAAGCGGACGCCTATATCTGTCCGGCGGGTCATGTTCTCGCCCGCAAGCAGGAGGTGATGCGTCGCGATCGTCTGATCCTCTATGCGGCGCGCGATTGTGCCGGCTGCTTACTCAAGCCTCGATGTCTTGTGGATAGCTGAAGATTTTGGGTGCTGCGCTTCAGGCTGATGGTGAAACGAGATCACCGTGGTTACGGGCCTCAAGCATCAGAAGGAGAAGCGCAGCATGGACCATTTTGCTGGACTGGACGTATCGGTCAGGGAGACCAGCGTCTGCATTGTGGATGACACGGGCAGGATCGTTCGGGAAGTGAAGATGGCGAGCGAGCCGGAAGCTCTGCTACCGGTGCTGACGAACCCGGCCTTCCACTTCAAACGGATCGGACTGGAAGCCGGGCCACTGTCGCAATGGCTTTACAGCGCGCTTGCCGAAGCAGGCTTGCCGGCGATTTGTGTCGAGACCCGGCACATGAGAGCAGTGTTGAAGGCGCAGATCAACAAGACGGACCGCAACGATGCGCGCGGTATCGCGCAGATGATGCGCGTGGGGCTTTATCGCCCGGTGCATGTGAAGACGCTACGCAGTCAGAAGCTGCGGATGCTGCTGACCCATCGCAAGCTGCTGCAGTCGAAGGCCATCGCCGTTGATAATGACTTACGTGCGACCTTGCGCAACTTTGGTCTCAAGGTGGGCGTAGTGGGAACGGTGAAGTTCGAGGCCCGCATCAAGGAGCTGGTCGAGAACCTCCCCGACCTGGCTATTCTGGTTGAACCGCTGCTCATTGTCCGACGGGTGCTTCGCGAGCAGATTGGCATCCTGCACCGCCGCTTGCTGACGATTGTTCGGGACGATGACGTGTGCCGACGCCTGATGACGGTCCCTGGTGTTGGTCCGGTGGTGGCCCTGACCTATCGCGCCACCGTCGACGTGCCGGCTCGCTTTAAGAACTCCAAGGCAGTCGGAGCGGTGTTTGGACTGACGCCATCCCGGCACCAATCCGGCGAGAGCGATCGCCCAGGCGCCATATCGCGGTGTGGCGACGAGATGATGCGGATGATGCTCTACGAAGCCGCCCAGGTCATGCTGGTGCGTTCGACAAAATGGTCCTGGCTCAAGGCCTGGGCGATGCAGATCGCCAGGCACCGCGGGATGAAAAAGGCGATCGTGGCGCTGGCACGCCGGTTGGCCGTGATCATGCACCGCATCTGGGTCGACGGCACTGAGTTCCGCTGGACCCGAGACGTCGCAGCGGCATGAGGACCGTACCAGGATCGAATGCGATAGGAGGAAAACTCGAGCTCCACCGAGCGGTGGAATGATGTCCCTCGCGGGACGAGGGATGAGGTGAGTTCGTATGTCCGCTTGGACCTGCCTTCAGCTTGACGGCAACGCCGACCCAAAGATTGTTCCACCTCGTCTTCGAACCCCATGATGGAAGGGCCCTGGTGCCGATTCCGAAGAGAAGCGCGAGCCCGTGAGCGACATCGACATTGCAGTGGTGGATAGTCTGAAAGCGCTTGACCTCAAACGGCCGATTAGAGAAGCAGACATCGGACAAAATGTCGGTCGCAAGAAATCGCTGCTGCCCAATCGATAACGGCCTGCCCCAACTGAGTCCTAACTTCCATTCAATGCGACCGCGGTAACCGTAGCAGAGGGCGGAGGGAACGCTTCCACCTTATCACCACCATTTGCGGTGTGTCGTCGCATCGCCCGCTCTGTCGACATTTGGCGTTGAATTTGGTCGTAGTTCTCGCGCGTCGTCTCGAGCGCACCTTGGGCGACGGTGTGCTCCGCGCGTTCGCGCTCAATCACCGCATTGAGCTCTTCGATGCGCTTCTCTGCCTTGGCTTGGTTCGCCGCAGCGTCTAGCCTAAAGCGTTCGACGCGCTCGGCGAGCGATTTGATTTTCCCTTGAGCGTGATTGAGCGACGCCTCGCGCGCTCTGACGGTCTCTGATAGAACTTTTTGTTGTTCCGTCAGGGTCAGGCGCACCTGCTCCAGTTTCTTAATCTGTCGCTCCTGAGCTTCGGTGGCGACGGCGAGCTGCTCGGTTTTCTTCTGGGCCCCATTGCGAGCGACGGTCGCTTCCATAAGCTTGGTTTCCGCAACTCTGATCTCCTCGCTACGCGAGACCAAATTCTGCCGCACCTCGGCAAGCAGTTTTTCCGCGGTAGCGGAGCGTGAGCGTATAGCATCATGCTTCAGACTCAGTGCATAGACCTCGGTTTGTCGTCGATCGTTGGATTCTTCACAGGCTGCGGTTAGCCTTTTGCGCTCTTCTTCGACGCCAGCCAGATTGCTTTCCGTTTGTTGGAGTCGCGCTCGCGCGTCTGACAGGGCGTTCTCGCTCTCGGCGAGACGGCGAGACGTTCGAGCGGCCTCAGACAGCGTCTGGTCGAGCGCCGTCTGCAGGGAGTTCTTCTCGTTCTCCAGCAGCGAGAGTTGTTCGCGCGAAAGTGCGGTTTCCGCCTCCAATTCGACTATACGTTTGTCTGCAGTAGCGGCACGTTCGACAAGAAGCTGTTTCTCGTCGTCCAGCACCCGAACACTGCTGCTCTCGTCTCCCAGTTGTCTCTCTAGATTGGCCATCGCGATCCGCAAAGTTGCGATCTCGTCACTGAGTTTGGCCTTGGCGCCTTCATCCTCGCCTATAGTCTGCTGCGCTGACACTAAGTCTCGCCTAAGTCGTTCGTTGTCGTCTTCCAGTTCAGAAGACTTCTTTCCGAGGAGTTGAAATTCTGTGCGCAGCGTCTCGTGACTCGCGCAACTCTCTGCGAGCGCGCCTCGCAAGCTGGCATTATCCGATTTTTCGTGCTCAAGCGTGCCCATCAGCTTATGGAGGGGCTCTACCAGCTTGCCGATAGTGTCCTTGAGGTCGTCGACTGCGCCGAATTGGTGGCCGGTGTCGATCAGTAGGTTCCGCAGTGCCTCGTTGTCCTCGCCGATGCGCGTGCCGACGGCCGCAAACGCGTTGCCATGGTCTTCAGGGCGGGCAATATTTGGTTGTCTGTCCGCCGGTCCAGGAGATGTTTCAGATTTCGACGTGACGCCCGCGCGCGAAAGGAAGTTAGACACCGTACGCATGAACCCCCCAAACCCTTACAAAGTATTAATTCTCATGGAGACTATCACACCTTGGCACCCTACCTTTAAATCCAAATTGAAACATCGTTAACTACCTCTCTGGGACAGCCGTCTGGTTCTGCAAGTTCCGTCCTTGGCGCCGAACTCCGTTTGGTTAATGCCGCGCGACTTGTGTTGAATGGTCGCTAGGCACCGAAAACCCTGCACTTCTTGATGATGAAGTCTGTCCTGTCCCCGATGAAACGTTGGGCGAGATATATCGCGCGAGTACACACGGGCTTAGCAAAATCATTGCAACTGTCTCACCGTCAGCAAGGGCCTTGCTCGCAGTGTACTGCTACCGCCGCAGTCACCTTGCTTCGATCGGACTGGCAATCGCAGCAACTTGCGAGAAAGAAGATCTGACTTCGTTTGGGGGCAATGCCGGTGCCGTCCTATTCGAGCGATCGCGAAAACGCCCTCAGTCGTCGTCTACTGACATCCGCTACAATGGCCGGCGAAAGATTATTCTGGCGACGGAGCCACTTCGCCAGCCCAATTGTGTATGAGGAGGATTCTTTCTCCTCAAATATTCGCACTGCATTTGTCCGCTTCCGGCTTTAGCGGAGGCGCTGACCTCCTGGGTCATCGGCCCCCCGTACGCCACGCGTGTGGAAGACGACAAAATGCGCCAGCGAAAAATTGACGATGAAGCTCGCGCAGATGGCGATGGCCTTGGCGAACCAAATCGGCAACAACAGAATTTCCGCTGCAAAGACCAAAGCGGCGGTGTTGGCGATCAATCCGGCAATGCCGGAGACGATGAATGTCGTGTAAGCGCGCCAGCGCAATTTTCGCCGCGACTCGGTGGCAAACGTAATCGAAGAATTCATGATGTAGGAGCCGGTCACCGCAACCAGCCATGCCGTAACGTTGGCGATGATCAATAGAATGGTCTTGGGATTGCCGCAGCGGCAGGAATCCGCAAGCCAGACGAACATGCCAAGAGCAGCGGCGGATCGAGCGAGCGCCGCGCGCGCCAAAAGGAAAACGGCGTAATCGACCGTGGTATTGACGGCACCAATGAGCCCGAACGAGATCGCCTTGAGGCCCACGGCCCGATTGCGCCAGGCACCGATGAGCTTAGTGCGGGCCAAATGGAGGCGAGAACGAGTGGCCATTGCCGCCCCCGCATATCACGTCCGACCGAACCGTGCAGCCGGGAATTCGAGGACTTGCGATTTTCGCGCCTTAATATTCCGACGACGCTGCTTGCTACCATCGATGAGGTTGATCGAGCGCACTGGCCCACTCGTGCGGGTCGGGTTCTCACGGCCGGTTACGAGTTCCCGTTTTCACGCCATCGTGAGCGCGTTTTTGGAACCCGGTTCAATTGAACGTAGTTTTTAAAAATGGGGATTTGCGAAGTCCCGCTATCAATATGGGGATAGCAATGGTGATGACGATTGGTATTGGCGTTTTAATCGGCGCAGCGCTCGGTCTACGCTTTAATGTTTTCAGCCTCATTCCGGCGATCATTCTGGCGGGAGTTAGTACCGCTGTCATCCAGGTAGCGAGTGGAACTCAAAAGAGCTTTGTGTTCTTAGCTGTCGTCTTGGTCGCCACAGCACTACAAGTCAGTTATCTGTTTACGAACATCGCGCGCGCCCTTGTCGAGGGGTTGATCCCAGTTCAAAGTAAGGCACTTGGTATTCAAGGGCACATGGAAGTCGTGGGGTCAGATGGCCGACATGTCGGAACGGTCGATCATACGGAAGCTTCCGAGCTTGTCTTAACAGGCGACGATCCCAAAGCCGGCGGTAAGCCGCATCTGATTTCGGTGGATTGGGTGGATTACGTAGACAGCAAAGTTCATCTTAATAAGCCATCAAAAAAAGCAGTTTCAGAATGGCAGATAGCAGCCTGAGCTTCGCTATTCTCCTTTGGTTCTAAAAACGCTCCGGCCGTATGGCGACAAATATCCGCAAAGGCGCAATGCTATTCAGCCTAGTGCTGAGTTCGACGCTTCGCGCTTCCGTGGCGAGCGCCGATATGACCTGCGCGGGTGATGCGATGCGTTTTTGCAGTACCGATATTCCCGACCAAACGCGCGTAAAATCCTGCTTGCTTCAAAACATTAGCAATTTGACGCCCGAGTGTCGCCTTCAGTTCCGTGAAGGCCGCAATATTCGCGCGCGACATAAGCGTGTCACCCAATAGTCCGCGAACAGGACTGGAACTGTTCTCGCGCCTGCTGGCGATGGACTTCGCCAAGCTGCCGCAGCTGCGACGATAGGGCCGACTCGACTACCGTGCCTCCCGTTCTTATCTCGACTACATGTGGCTTGCTGATCACGATCAAAAGCCAAAAGACAAAGCCGAACATTTCGTGCGCTGCCCGGCGTGCGGCGGCTATTTCGACCTGTGCGATGCGGGACAGGTATTCGACCATCTAGGACCGCTACCGCACCCCGCCGAAGCGCGGCCGCAATAGCCAATCGCTTCCTGGCCGCACTTTTCTGCGAGGCGGCAAGCGATTGCCTTCCTGAAGTCCGAATCTCCTCCTCTAAGGTGCAAATGCCAGAATCGCTTCGGAACCCGCCTCCGCAGCCCCTTACGTTTGGGCCGTGCCCCAAATGCAAACAACCCATGCGGCTCGGGCTCATTGAGCCTGCCGAGCCTGGGTACGAGAAGCGCATCTACGAGTGCACCTCCTGCGTGCACTCCGAAACCAGGATGGTGAGATACCGTTGAAAACTTGGCGCCGGCTGCACCTGGCTAGGCCGCGGTAGACTCCTCCGGTTCTTGCTTATTCGAGGGCACCAACAAACTCTCCACCCTCAATGCTGCTGCTGTCCAATCGCTACCCATTCGTAGGAAGGTGTTTTGCACTTCCTCGGTTCCCGCCACGGCGGCCCACCTAAGACAGGCCGCGGCGAGTTCCCGACATTCCTTTGCAGTCGTCATTGGCTTCTCGCTGCGATTAGGCCGTGAGGTTACTCGCTTTTATTCCGGCCCTGTAGGGAATTAAGCGAGCTAAACGCCGGGAGAGCGCGGGTCGCCTCGGTGCCACGAACACTCTTGCTGCCCAAATATCATTCCGAATGGCGGCAAATTGCTCTTGCCGAATCAAGCAACAACGATTGCTGTCTAGCTGCCCGGGCCAATTGGTGGGGGAGATTATGCGCTCCTATTTCATAATTGTAGCTTGGGCAGTCCTCGCAATGTTTGTCATTGCTCGCACCGAAAGCACACAGCATCAAAAACTTGGCGACATTGCCTGCAGCGGCGGCTGCTCGGGTGGACGATAACAATAATTGAGGCGGCGTGTCGCGCGATGTCGAATCCGACGCGGCAGCAAATTCGCCTGGTAGCCTATCGGCCCATCCCGTCCGCTTTGGTACCATCGGCGTATGCTTGATCGATTCCAAAATCTAATTCTCTGCTTTCTGGCCGGGATCGGCGCTGTGAGCGTAGTCGCGGCTGTTCTTTTCCTTTTTTGGGCATACTGATGAGCATAGGTTACGATTTAACGTTTATTCGCGTTCGGACTCGCGTAAACCCTGGGAAGGCGTTAGGGGACACACCGTGCTGAGCATGAGACGCCCTATGCCAATTCGAGACTTCATTTATCCGAGCCTAGCAGTTGCGAGCCTCATGCTCTCCACGGCATTTGCAGTCGGGGCGATCTGGGAAGTGATAAGACTGTTTGTTTATATTTGAGGCTACCCATTTCGATCCGCCGAGCAACCCCAGCCGGTAAGGCGAAGTCGAATTCCTCGTTACAGTCTCCAGCACCGCACTAGCCACCCGTGGTTGAGACATAATAACGGAATACTTTGCGGTTCACCTGTAGTCCTGGCCTTTTGGCTAGGTCTTTTTGCTAAAATTCGAAATAAAGGTCCGCGCTTTTCGTTACGTCCGTATGTCATCTCGTAAAGGCCGGGGGGCGTCTGAGCTCCGGCAGCAGGTTGACTAAGCCCCGATCGTAAGGTCGGGGTTTTTTTTCATTTTTGGATTCACGAGACTAACAAACGCATTTTCAAAGAAGATCGAAAATCACACTTTTCCAGTCGCTCTGCACGCGGTCAATAAGCTTTGGTTTGTTGGTCTAGCCAGGACATTCTTACTAGCCGCCACCGTGCGACCGCCCAACTGGGCGTGGTCGCTCCGACCGTTGCTATTGGCGAGCGGCTTTTCTCTGTTGGCCCTCCTTGTTTGGTTTCGACCGGGCCGTATGAAGTAGAAGAACTTTTAACCGATCTGGGCGAACCTTCTCGGTATGAGTCGCTTCGCCCGTCCCCCAAAAGTCCGCTCGCGCCCTCACTCCCTCCACACGGTGGGTGTAGTCGCGGCTTTTCTCACGCTTGGCCTGTTCGTGAACGGAGAATATTTGACGAAGAGGCAGCGCGCAGTACCGCCGGTCGCGATCGCGCCAAACGATGACGAAATTTACACGGGCTCGATACTTTTTATGCCTCCTGAGGCCAAAATCTGCCGTCAGCTTCTGTTCGATAACCGAACCGGGCGATTCAGCGACAACGGCAATGTCGATTGCGAGCGTGCCTCCTACCAAGGCACGGGGGCCAAACATTGGTCAACTGCCCGTCTCTGGGCCATCAGTAAGGGCTTTCACTAAGCTGCTTTCACAACAGAAAGACCGCATCGCAGCGGTCTCTCTGATAAGCACTTTAAATCATGGCACATTCGCCTACCCACAGGGTGTGTCTTTTGACAGAGAAATAATCGCCTCGCCGTGGTGTTATCTCCATTGCAACCGATCGGCGAATAATCGCCGGCAGACTGTGGAGATATTTTGGAATGTCATCGTGGAATGCGGATAAATCGTTGACTTCACGCGAAAAACAAATCGCGGACTTGGTCTGCCAAGGTCATCCGAACAAGTTTGTAGCGCATAGCCTGAAACTGACCGAAGGCACGGTCAAATGTCATCTACACGCCGTTTTTCAGAAGCTCGATGTTAGGAATAGAACCGCGTTGATAATTAAATTGTCGAACGAATAGCAACTCACACGTCGCTGAGAAAATTGCCGCCAAAGTCCCCTGCGGCGACTCAATGATCCTGAGGCCCTGGCCGAAAGACTGGGGCCTGGCCGAAAGACTAGGGCTCTTTTGTTTAAAACTTGAAATGAAGAATGGTGCTCTTCGTTTACACCCAAAGTGCCATGCTGAACAGGCTGGGCATCCTGTACACCCCCGGCATCAGACCAACTCAGCCTCGGCCATTCGGCCGGGGCTTTTTTGTTGGCGCAATGCCGGTCATATGACGACGCTTGAGGTCAATTATGCCCTGTGAGCGGAAGCACGAGAACTGCCGCTCTTTTGGGGTAAAAGCAGAAACGATTTGACCGCGTCATGTCCGCTTGCAACTCCAAGCCGACATCCCGCAACCACCCAATCAATGTCTGCTTTCTGAAATGAAGCCGCTAAAATCAGCTTGGAATTCATCGTATCTAATCCATTGTATTTTGTTCTTTGGCACAGAATACATATTTTCAGCGTACTTCGACGGCACACCCATTTGCTTCAGGTAGTTCTCGACGGTCGTTCGCGCTCGGTCATCGGCCGCTGTCGTTTGGTCAATATTCAATCTGCTTAAGTCATTCGCCGCTAAGAAAGGTCTGTGAATGCCGAGAATAGCGGGACCTAGATCGTCAGAGCTTCTATGGATGCCCGCAACAAATATGAAAAAGCACGCGCTAGCACACATGTAATCGGTTTTGGGATCTTTCAGATCGCGCCGAGCGACAGCCAAATCATGCTTCTGATTAGTCAAAGCTTTGCTCGGGACAACCGTCCACAACTTTAAGGCTCGCACTAAGAGGCCGATTTTCATGGCCTCATTCAAATCGCCGCCCGGAGAGGCGAGATAGATTTCGGTAGTTTTCTCACCATTGAAAATAAAGTTTTTAAACTTTTCGAAGTCACCCGCTTCAATCTTCCCCTCTAAAACCGCTCCCGTGCCTGCGGCACTGGACGGATCCGCTCTGATTTCGGCGGCACCCGCTGTTGCGGCGCTGAGAAGAAATGCGACCAAAACGGCTGCCGATCGGAGTATGCCATCAGATACCGCCGTAAGGTTCGTCCGCACTGGTTCATTCCCGCTGCACCCCAGATAACCATACACTACCAAAATCAGGGGTCTGCGACCTACTCAGTTCCGGCCAGGATCAACTGATCGACGTGCGTAAGACCCCGATCAATGTCCGCTGTTGGACTGTGCTTTTGAAGATTTGGCCCCGGCGGCACGGCCTCATAAAGTTTACGCGGTAACCTAAATCCCAGCCATTTGTTGCGGACCAGCGCCACTGCGCTAACGTCAACGCCACTAGTCCCCGAACCCCCAGTGGCCGAGACAATTGCCGCCAAATGCTCCGCTGCGACTCCCTCCCCCATAATCACATTTAGCGCTGCGGCGAACCATGGGGGCGGCTTGAAGGGTATCATGTGGGGTTTTGCGCGGATAACCGCTTTAGCCGCTGCAGTGGTAATGAATGTCGGAGTTGCGACAGCCGATACCATTCAAACATTCAGCATTTCTGGAACCGGCACCACATATGGCGACGGTCCTTTCTCCTTTAGCGGAGATATGTCGATTGACATAACCAATGATACGTTGGCTTCGCTAGATTTGGGTTTTGCAACAGCAGCGGCTATTCAGCCCACCGTTGGTAATACCTTTGAGGCCTATGTGTGCGGTGGTTTTGCGGGTTGTCCTTTGCAGGGGTTTGGGACAGTGGTGATAACTATGATCCCGGATCAGACGGACGATGGTTTTTATAGTGGCGGTTCTTTAGTGGGTAGTTTAATTCCGATTGCGACCGCGGCAGCCTCCAAGTGTGGAATTTTCCCGGAGCCATGCCTTGAGCAGATCACCGGCTATTCTGGCGAAGTGACCCCCACGACACCACTGCCTGCCGCTCTCCCGCTCTTCGCCACCGCGCTCGGCGCAGCGGGTTTCTTCGGTTGGCACAGAAAGCGGAAGAAAACTGCTGCGAGAATTGCGGTCTGATGCGTCGGGCGCCCCCCAGCGTCCATGTATCACGCTGCTGCCGTCGCCGGGTAACGCCGACGGAGCTCCGCTTTTAATTCTTGATATTCGTACTGGAACTTCTCGATCATCCGTCGGCGATCGATCGCCGCGTTCACGGTGCCACCCAAATCAAACTGTTCATTTACAAGGGCCGACATGGCATTCGTATTTTCCGCAATTGCGCGCCATAACTCGTCATCACTAAGATTTACCCACTGCACGCAGACCTCCAACGTTCACCCAACGAAGTGACTATTGGGCTAACACCGTAAAGGCCAGATTAAGGCGGGCACGGTGCGTAATTTGCTCCCTAAACGCTCCGCGACATTTCCTTTTGGGTAAAAGTGAACATTATCGTTTGGTCGCAACAATATCGCTTTGGATCAAGGCGTTGATTGCAAACCGAGTAGACGGTGCAAATTTATGTTCCACGGCAGCAAGCTTGTCCGGCTCGACTATCAACAAGGCCCCCTCGGTCACCGTCAACGCGTCGGCAGGAACGTCGCGGGCAACGAAAAACTCGCCCCGCACGATACCGCCTTCAGAATCAACTTCGATGCCGTCATAGCTCACTAAGTTTTCAAACCGATCCGGCGATACGAAATAGCCGATCTCTTCGTGTATTTCCCGCACGACGCATTGCAGATAGGTCTCGCCCTCTTCGCGGTGGCCGCCGAAAAGACCTACCTTGCCCGGCTGTTGAATGCCGGGAACATTATCGCGTTGCTGGAGCAGAAAGCGACCTTGGGTATCGATGATGATGGCGCATGCGATCTCGTGGCGCCGTGGTGTGCTCATGGCTTGCATGTATAGCATTGGCCGCGCGCGGGTAAGTCCCCGCCGTGTCCGCTAATGCCCCTAACGCCTTACGGCGAACGGCTGGTGCGATGGTCTGCGATCTCTGGTAGAATGCAGCTTTGGGAACCTTGCATCGTGAGCGCGCCGATCTTTATCAGCTACTCGTCCAAGGACCAGCAAATCGCGGAAACAATTTATCAGGCCTTGGAAGCACGCGGGCTTGATTGCTGGATTGCCAGCCGCGATGTCCGTGCCGGCGAGAATTTTCAGGAAGCCATCGTCAGGGCGCTTCGTTCCGCGAAGGTCATGCTCCTGGTCTTCACCAGCAACGCCAACAATTCCGATGAAATCAAGAAAGAGTTGGTCCTGGCCGGGCGCCATAGGGTCACCGTCGTGCCGGTGCGGGTCGAGGATGTCGTTCCCAATGATGCATTCACCTATGAGCTTGCCACCCGCCAGTGGATCGATCTGTTCAAGGACTGGGAACGCCAGATCGAGCTCCTAGCGTCGCGGCTGGGCCAGATCTTGCAAACCGCGAATTCGCACGAAGCCGGCGGCGCGGCAGCTGCCTGCGGCAGTACGGTCGTCAAGACCTGTTGCCAGAAGGTCTTCGTCGCACCAGACGCTAATATTCGGTTCGGTGCTGGCGGTCCTGTTGGTCGTGGCTGGCGGTCTCGTGCTCTACATGCGACCGTTTGCGCCGACTGCACCTGGAGCCGCGCCAACATCTTCGCAAATCGCGATGCAAACTCCGCCGGCCG
Organism: uncultured Alphaproteobacteria bacterium; assembly: GCA_963743395.1. Classification (GTDB taxonomy): domain Bacteria; phylum Pseudomonadota; class Alphaproteobacteria; order Rhizobiales; family Xanthobacteraceae; genus BOG-931. The sequence continues at coordinate 27,601 of CAVUPV010000002.1, read as the reverse complement.
CACCATCCCCACCGGCGCAAGCAGCCGTGCAGACGCCGCCGACCGCCTCGCCCCCACCGCCGCGAGCAGCAACGCCAACGCCGCCGCCCGATCTGTCACCTCCAAAAGATCCCGACGAAACTGCGTGGGATAACGCGACCAACGACGGAACGCGTGGAGCATTCGAGCGGTATATGAAGGCATTTTCGGCCGGCGTCCACGCGCAGGAGGCGCAATTACGTATCGCCGACTTGATCCTCAATACGGCGACAACCGCAAAGGATTTCGACGGAACGTGGGTAACCGAGTGGACCTGCCCGAACCTCGGGCAATATCCGGGCTACACCTATCGATTTCCTGGCCAGGTCAAGAACGGCGCGTACCACGGCCTGAAAGGCGTCAAGGGCGAACCCAGTTCGATGGTTCTTGACGGCAAGATCGACTCCGACGGCGCAGCGGCCTTTTTTGGCGAAATCATCGTCGGATCAAGCCTTGTGGGCCTCGGCACAGCGCGGGGCACCCCGAGCGACTTCCACGCGCTCGCCCATTTCGATCACGCCAGCGGTGACGGCAAGCGCATCGAAGGCCGTCCTTGCAATCTCAGCTTCGAGAAACAGTGAGTTTGGCCGCGGGCACTTTGTTTAATCTTCCTGCCGGTCGGTATTTTATGCACCTACGCTTCGCTCATTGCGAGGAATGACATCGAAAGCGCAACTGGAATCGTTTGCGCCTTGCATTAATGCTCGCTATCGAGCCCATGTGCGAGAGCAGATCGGTTAGCGCAAATTTCGGAGATCGGTCGCAATGGGGCAATGGGGGCCGCGCGGTCGACATGAGGACTTCACTAAAGCTTTGCCGAGCCGCTGTGCTTAGTCAAAAGATCACCGCTCTTAGCTTCCGCACCTCATGAGGCTGGATATTGAGTACCTCAGCCTCCTCATTGGTTAGGGTCTCCCCGGTGAGGGTGATCATCCAATCACCCGGCAAACGACGCAAAACTTCCGCTAAAGCTCTATCGGCAGTATCAGCTACCACCCATAGCTGGCGTTCGCGCCCTCTCGTCGCGGATACGAGGTATATTCCGTAGGGTTGAAAGCCAGCAGGCCAAAAATCCCGCATAGCGCCGAATAGGCGCTTTGCGATCGGTCTGGCAAGGCGATTTGCCACCCTAATCGAAAGGCGCCATGCAAAAGTTGGGGATTTCTAGGAAGGACGAACTGCCTATTGCAGTTGGGAGCGGCCCACAAAGGAAAAGAAGCCCCGTTGCGCGATCAAACGGGGCTTCTCCACCAGAAGGGAACTGGGGGTCATGACCCAGCCCCGGCAGGCTAGCGTGGCTTGGTAATCAAATTCCTACTTTGCAGCAAAGCAGCCGGAGAAAGACCTCTCCATTGGGAGTGGTCGATCCCGTGGTGGCGCCGCTTATCGTGTGCATCCATGCTCGAACTAAGCGGCTCTCGCCATTATCCAACTCAAGGCCTCGGCCTGAGTCCTTCCGCTGTGGTAACAAGTCCGCGTGCCGGGCAAAGCGTACGCCAGTAAACGCGACTAGCCTATGAAAGTAAGCCTAAACGCCACGCTTACAATTTACTGGTACGAATTGTGCGCGAGTACCTGCCGTCGTCTTGTGTTCTAACGGCAGCTCCAGTTACGAGACCGGAGTCCTGGTCGTCCATCACCGAGCTCCTCGCCACAGGAAATGTCATGTTCGGTTCTGACCAACAAGAAATGCAAGACGGATGGAATGCCAGAGCCGCACGAAATCCATTTTTCTATGTTGAGAGCACTTACTGGAACGGCAACATCGATGACTTCTTCGAACGGGGCGAAGAGACAGCGCGCCTTCTCATAGACCAATTCCGTCGAACATACGGTCCAGGCAAGGAGCTTGCCCTTGACCTCGGATGCGGGCTGGGCCGCTTTAGTCGAGCGCTTGCTCGAAGATTCTCCAGGGTTATTGCGGTGGATATCTCCGATGAAATGATCTCCAGCGCAAAGCACCTTCATTTATGGCCGACATTCGATAACATCGCTTTCCAGACGAATGACGGACTCCACTTGGCAATGCCCGAAAGCACCTTTGACTTTGCCTGGTCTTACGAAGTTCTTCAGCACGCACCAAACCATGAAATAATTCGTGCCAATATTGCCGAAATAGCCAGGGTTCTTCGGCCCGGTGGGTTGGCTGCAATACACCTTAAGACAGGTTATCAGCGCCCCGCCATTCACGCGATTCTTCGCAAGCTGCCAGAGTGGGCGGTTAGACTGGTGACCCGTATCGCACGCCAAGATGCGTTAATGGCTGACAAGACCTTTCGCGGGCCGCCTCCTCTCAATCCGAGCAAATCGAGGTGATGCTGACAAGCGGCGGCCTCACGTTGCTGGAGCTCGTCGCGGACCCTACCCACAGTCCCGGCACACGAACCTTTGCGATCGCCTCCAAGGGCGAACGGCCGTCGACGTTTTGATACGTCTCGACCACTGTCGAAGCTCAAAATGCAACGGGTTGCAATCTTCAAACCACTTGCCAAGCACGCCCAAGAGCGATGCATGAACTGGCGGCGTACATGTCGTCGTTGCTGTTAAGAACGCTAACGCTGAATTCTGGGTGGCAGCCACGCGACGCGATAAGGCGCTCGCAGCGGTTCCGCAGGTTTGGCGCCTTACTGCAGAACAGCACGCGAAATTGAATCTTCGAAGTATTTTCCAGGCTGAGAGATGCCTCTCTAAGTTAGCTCTAGCCGCCCGTGGTTTATTCGCCGACATTAGCGGGAGGTCATCACAACACAATGCAATTTGTCCCATTGCTACAAAGCGAGCCTCTCAATGAAAAGCTCACTGACCCGTGCCCCCGTCGCCTAAATCAGGGCGCCGTCCAGTATTTTCTGCGGGGTTTGGTGCGTACAATCACAGGCTGAGATAGAATGGCGATCTTTTGCATAATATTCTGTTCGCTCGCCTGCAGTATCGCGATATCCCTTGCCATTTGATCCTGTTTCGCGGCGAGTTGGTCTACGATGCGTCGCATATTAGCGACAGCAGTCACCATCATCCCGAGTTGATTCCGCAGTTCGGAAACTGCATCAGCGTCCGTCATCGTTGCCGGTTGACTGCCGGTCGCGATCGGAGAAACCGCTTTAACCTCCGATGGAGCGAGCCGAAGAGCCGAAGACGCGAAGCTTAGCGACCTAACAATGGCGCTCTTCTCACTATCCCAGTACCACGCGAGAGCAAATACCAAGCCAACCATTCCAACGATCGTCAGGCCCCGCGCAACGATACGAAATATTGGAATTCCAACAGAAAACCGATCTTTTAAATCCTTAGCGTCATCGGAATTCGTTTTGTCTGCTTTCGGATCGACTGAGGGGTGATGCTCTGCCGCGATGCCGGGACTGCCGTTATATTGCAAGTTCGCTTGCCGCGAATTGAGTTCACACGCAGGCCCCACCGGCGCGAGGCTGGGACTATAGCTCGAGATTTTGTCAACGGGTCCGCTGGCGTGCTGCAGATTCGACTCGGCTCTAATCGGGCCAACTGGGATATCGGCCGCATCACACGTAGTTTCCCTACCAACATCGGAAGAGACCTCCGCAGCAGGATGAACTTTCATCCTGGCAATTCGAGGATCTTGAATGAGGCTTTCCTTGATCGCCTGAATAATATCAGAATCTTGTCTCTGATGGGTTTCCCGGTCTCGATATTTTGCGAAAGCCATCGATGAACTCCCTTACCAATTTCACCAATGCAATCTTAGGCTATCGGTCTTCGCTTCGGTCCAACAGTTTATTTTCGTGGTAAAACGCCACGCTGACAAGCCGTTAATCAGCGCGAAAACACCTTGGTTAACGCGTCGATGTCGGAGGGGCGCCAGCGCTTCTTCCGACAAAGAGCGTATTAAGACCGTGGGCGGAGTTGAGCGCGCTGCGCAAATACTTTAGAAGCAGGCCATGGGAACAATCATTTTCGACGGCGAGCCGCCGTACGAATTGGTCGTACAGAGGCTGCCGGGCGCAAACGTCGATGGTGAGGCGGTCATCCTGACGTTCCCTATTGCATTGCCAGGCTTCCCGGCGCAGGTGGCTGACATTCGGATGCGGCTAATGGTGGAGCACGCTGAGCAATTACTGGCTCAGCTTCAAAACATCGTTCAAGAGGCACAGGTTCGCAAGGGATGGTAGCGGCGCGAGCACGGGCCCGTCACCTTCCAGTCGCGGGCGCTCTGTCCCGCGGCATCCCAGCGGCTTTAAGCTCACATCGTAACGTGTATTCAACGTTCGCATTGAACTATTGAACTCATGCGGCCCTTCCAATAAAAGGCCTAATGCCTTGGGCACTCTTTGTCGCTCTGTTTTTGTTCGGCCATCTAGCGGGCTGCGTTATTTTCAATCTGCGGCACAAAGATATGCGGTGACGCGATCGAGATATGTCTAGGCGGCGGGGCGCTGCGCATCTACTATCTACGCTGCCTGCCTACCTCGCCCCCCACCCTCGTTTAAGATTTGGCCGGCCGCAGCGCCGGAACCCAAGGGGTGGTCAGATCAACGTTGAGAAAATCAAGACGGCAATGGTCCGTGGCCGCGTTCTGCGTCAACGACCTCATAAGCCCCTACCTCAGGCCAACCGGGCCTACATCATTTCTTTGACCGGCCGCGCTTTTCCTAGCAGCGGCCGGTCCCGAACTCAGTTACAATCGAACGATGGAAAGGGACGAGATGGTTGCTCTTTTCACGGTCGGCATCTTGGCCGGCATTGTTACCTTTATCATCTACAACGCACTGGCGCGCTGAAATGAGATCCGGCATGTCTAAGACTTGGGATTCTATGACCTACAACGAAAAAATAGAAACGCTGCGTAGAGAGATGGCGCGTTTTCGAACAATTAGTGGGGAAATGGCAAATCTTCAGACCAAAATTAGTGCGATGATTTCTGATTTTGGCGAGACATGGAATGCAATGAGAGACACCAGATCTGAGCTGGACAAGGTCAAGAAGGATGTCGGCACCTTAAAGGCACTATGGCCATACCCACAAAAGAAATATTCTAAAGCGGGCTGAGCGCTTTTAGTCCTTCACCTTGCGCGGTGCCAAGCTTCGAGCCAGAGTTGCCTCACCAAATTCCGATGGATCTCGCCCCATAATATGAAGACGCCGCAGCACGCCAAGGGAGTGGCGACCTGACTGATCAATCACGAGCGGGCCAGTAGACTGGCACCATGCCGGCAAACATCAGAATTACCCCGATTTCCGCTTCCATATTCGGGAACCAATCGGCAATCCACCAAGGCGCAATGGCGCGCCAATCAACGAGCGATGGATGGCCGGTCACAAGATAACCATAGAGCCACAGAGCGGTACCGACGCCCATTATGATCCATCCAAGAATGACTGCCTTGGTCATCAAATTACATGCCTTCGGAAACGACGCAGATCCAAATCTGAATTAACAAATAGCACGCATTGTCGCCAGCTATCAAAGGTCAGATCGCGATCGGCTGTCACAAGAAATCGCACGACGGTTAATACAGAATCGAAGTCTACGCGGGGAACGGTTCGCGATTCTCACGACTGAAAATATTCCAAACGCCAATCCTTTACCCTTTGGCCGAACACACGATCTTGGAGTTGTGAGTCGGCTCGTTTGCCAAACCATTCCTCAGTCGCCGGCCGCTCCATCTGCACATGGCTTTATTGTCAGGCAGCGAGAAATCAAATAGCTTGCGGCGCGCCTTGATCTTGCAATTGTTAAATATCTATTGATCACTTTTTGATAGACATTAAGCGCTGCCGACGCAGCATCGGATGCTGTTGCTCGCCGCGAACATCCGACCTCACTGTAGAGGGCAGTGCATCCTCATATCCACAATGACGGAGCGACTTAGCCTTATCATTACACTAGAGCTCGCGATCGCACGCAGCTCGGCGCAACGACGCGCAGAAATGGCGACGCAACTCACCGATCTGTTCATTCAACAATCAAACAGCCTTTCCGAACCAATAATTGGACTATTTGATGAGATCATCACGCGGCTTGCAACCGATGGTGATGCCGCCACGCTGGCAATACTTGCACAGCGTCTAGCCCCGATCGCTAACTCACCCGTCAGCGTCACGCGAATGCTGGCGAATGATGAAGAAATCAAAGTTGCCTATCCGATTTTAGCTCATTCTGTTCGGTTGGACGAAACTACTCTCGTTCACAATGCCCGCACCAAGAGTCAAAAACACTTGCTCGCTATCTCTTGGCGAAAGCATTTGACTGCGGCGATTACCGATGTCCTGCTTGAAAGAGGCACTAGGCATATTGTCCTGAGTACGACAAAGAATCCCAACGCAAGATTTTCCGAGGCAGGCGTTCAACTTCTTCTTGAACGTTCGAGGGGCGACCAGGTTATTGCCGCAGTAATGGGATCACGTCCCGATATTTTGACCATATTGGCCACGGCACCAGAAGCGGTTCGAACAGAGCTTATAACAAAAAACGATCACGTCAGACATGAAATCGATCGCATCTTTGCAATGTTCGCAGACCATTTTCGCAAGGATGCCTACTTCACATCGACAACCGAAACCATTTCACCGCAGTTCAACATCGGTCCGCTTAACGATACGATCTCCGAACGTTTTGAAGTCCCGGGAAATAGAAAAGATCGATTCTCAGTCGTCCGACAACGAAGGCACGTCCAACCCATTCACGGATAAAGGGCAGCGGCGCCGCGTGGTTCGACAAAAGAGTTTTTTGCGAGGCTGTATTTATTTCAACAGTCGCCGTGCTTCAGTTGACTGTCTCATTCGCGATATTTCGCCTCAGGGCGCTCGGATCCTGATTTCCAGTAGCGTGAACATTCCTGATACAGTGGAGCTTCACATTCCGCAGAAAGCGCAGACCTTGCGGGCGCGAGTCGAGTGGCGCAACAACGAAGACATCGGCCTTGTCTTCACTGAGGCTAATCTCGGCCCCAAGACTCGGCCGCAGGCGAACGAATTAACCCAACGAGTTGCCCAACTGGAGGATGAAATCAACTCGCTTCGCAGAATGTTCAAACGCATGAAAAGCGAAGCCGAGGATAGCGACGTAGCCTGAATGCTATCGGGGTGCCAAGAATTGGCCAAGGTTCATCCCGGGTCGCGATGAGGAAATCGAACTAAGTAGGTCTACAGGTCAGTATTTCCGTTATTGCGTCAGCCGCGCCGTCGCCACCGCCTGCTGGAATAGCGTCTGCATCGCCGCCGTAATGTCGCCGTCGGTCGTCACCGAGAAGAACATTCCCGGCGAGGCGCAGCTCTCCATATTCGGGCTGATCTGGTTCTGAAACGGCACGATCCAATCGTTGTACCAGGTATTGGTTGGGAGCGGTAGATAGTCGGTGTAAAGCAGACGCTAATTTACGGTGACGAGCGCCAACGACCCGTCGTTCGTTTAACGCCAGTCAGCCGTTCTATGGGCTAGAGCAATCTAGCCATCGAAGAGCACCTTTGTAATCGTAACGATTACCGCGCCGGCCGAACTCCTCATCGATGCCGCGGAAGCCGGTGGTGAATCGAAACATCGTGTGTCTGAACAGAGCCAGGGACGTCGGCTGCTCCGTTGACCCCGTCATTGCGCCGCCAAACAAATCGGTGCCTTTGCCTGCCAGGGAATCGATGAGACCCGACTATTCCCGCGGGCGGTCAATTGCAGTGGCGCATCCCGTGCTTCGCTTCCTGGACGCAACTGGCGAGTCCGATACGCTGCGCGAGGCCGCTGCTGCCCTGTTTGGTGCGCAACAGATCTGCCCAATAAGAGGAAAATTAAGATTTTGTTAAACACACGGCAATATTGATTAACAAATTAGTCTTGGGCGTTTTCCAGGGTCGCCGCTGCGGCTTGCCGACCTTGAGCCCTCGCGGCGAAGAAGGGGACTGGCATGCGCGTATTGCTAATTGAAGACGATAGCGCCACCGCGCAATCGATCGAGCTGATGCTGAAATCCGAGAGTTTTAACGTCTATACGACGGACCTCGGCGAAGAAGGCATCGATCTCGGCAAGATCTACGACTACGACATCATCCTCCTCGATCTGAACCTGCCGGACATGTCGGGCTTCGAGGTTCTTCGCAGCCTTCGCGTGTCGAAGGTGAAGACCCCGATCCTGATCCTCTCCGGATTGGCTGGCATCGAGGACAAGGTGCGTGGTCTCGGCTTCGGCGCCGACGACTACATGACCAAGCCGTTCCACAAGGACGAGCTGGTAGCGCGCATCCACGCCATCGTGCGCCGCTCCAAAGGTCATGCGCAATCGGTCATCAATACCGGCGATCTGTGCGTCAATCTCGACACTAAGATGGTCGAGGTCAACGGCAACCGCGTGCATCTGACCGGCAAGGAGTACCAGGTGCTGGAACTCCTTTCGCTGCGCAAAGGCGCGACGCTGACCAAAGAGATGTTACTCAATCACCTCTATGGCGGCATGGACGAGCCGGAGCTGAAGATCATCGACGTCTTCATCTGCAAGCTGCGCAAAAAGCTCGCCAATGCCTCGAGCGGCAAGAACTACATCGAAACGATGTGGGGCCGCGGCTATGTGCTGCGCGAGCCCTACCAAGATGAAACGACGATCTCCGCGTGATCTATGGTTGGGCGTCGCCGTCGTCATGAAACGTCACCTGAACGTCGATTAGGTTATCAATGCAACCTAAGGCTTGCACATGACACCGGTAGAAGGTTTGTTTGGTAGCGGTCGCTCCTTGCGCATAACCGTGTTGGCCTTGCTTATGGCGATGAGCGGCGATGCGGCTTGGGCTCAGCCAAGCGCCGCGCCTGATCGTGCCTATGTTGCTTGCAAATCGACAAGAAGCGCTGCCACGACACTCCTGATTTGCGCTGCTCCGCAGCCAGCCGCTGCGGTGACGGCGCAGCAGAGTACCGCACCTGGTCGCGCCAATACTGCCTGCAAATCGGCGAGAAAAGCTGTCACGCGACTAATCTGCGCCGATCCGGATTTAGCGACAGTCGATTCAATACTCACCATAGCGCTGCAAGATGCGCTAAAAGCTAAATCGCCGGCCGAGCGAAAACCGCTAACAAGCGGACAGCTTGCTTGGCTAAAAGAGCGGGATCAAAAGTGCGGCTTGACGGGCAAGGACGGTTCGCAGCTCAGCGAGCTTCGACCGGCTACACAATGTCTGGAGGATGCCATCGGGGCTCGCATTGCTGAATTACAAGGTGACTATCAAACCGGTTCGAATTCACCGTTCCCGCCCGCGCCATATGGACAAAACCTCATCACCAATCCTGATGCGCCGCCGTCGGTCTTGACGGATGCACACGCACCAGATTCACACGCAGCAGAAGCGCCTGAAGACGCAGCAGCCAATACGGTTCCGGTACAGCAAAGTCCTGCGCCCAGTGCTACCAATCCGGCTTGTAAATCGACAAAAAGCGCGGCGACGCGACTGATTTGCGCCGATCCGGATCTAGCCGCCCTCGATTTGATACTCACAGTAACCCTGCAAGATGCCCGCGGAGCAGCCGCGGCCGATCAACAAAAATTGCTGACAAAGCAGCAATCCTCCTGGCTGAAAGAGCGAGATCAGAAGTGCGGTTTGACGGGGAAGGACCGCTTGCAGCTCAGCGATCTTCGACCAGCAACCCAATGCCTGAAGGACGCAATCGAGACTCGAACCTCTCAATTAAAAGGTGACGACCAAACCGGTTCGATTGCTGCCTCGCCGCCGCCGACGCCGCCCGGCGCGGATTCGGCGCAACAAACGACTGCATCTATTCGTGTCAATCCCGCTTGCAAATCGGCAAAAGGCGCGGCGACGCGACTGATTTGCGCCGATCCGGATTTAGCCGCCATCGATTCAATACTCGCAGTAGCCCTGCAAGATGCTCGCAACGTAGCTTCGCCGGACCAGCAAAAATTACTGACAAAGCAGCAGGTCTCTTGGCTGAAAGAGCGAGATCAGAAGTGCGGCTTGACCGGGAAGGACCGCTTGCAGCTCAGCGATCTTCGACCAGCAACCCAATGTCTGAAGGACGCAATCGAGGCTCGAACCTCTCAATTAAAAGGTGACGACCAAACCGGTTCGATTGCTGCCTCGCCGCCGGCGACGCCGGCCGGCGCGGATTTGGCACAACAAGCGACTGCATCTATTCGTGCCAATCCGGCCTGCAAATCGGCAAAAAGCGCGGCGACGCGAATTGATTTGCGCCGATCCGGATTTAGCCACCATCGATTCAACGCTCACGGCATCCCTGCAAGAGGCCCGCAAGGCTGCGTCGCCGGACCAGCAAAAATTACTGACAAAGCAGCAGTTCTCTTGGCTGAAAGAACGGAATCAAAAGTGCGGCTTGACGGGGAAGGACCGTTCGCCGCTCAGCGAGCTTCAGCCCGCCACACAATGTTTGCAAGATGCCATCAAGGCTCGAATATCTGAATTGCAGGGTGACGATCAAACCAGTTCGATTGCTCCCACGCCGCCGGCGCCAAGTGGTCAAAATCTCATTATAACTCCTGTTGCGCAGCCACCTGTATCGTTAGGCTCACGCGCAGCGGAGCCGGCTCAGTACCCACCTTTTGAGAAATTGCACTTCTCGGCGCCAACCGAAGGGATCAATGGAATAATAGACTGTAGCGCTCCCCCCTCTCAGCAATTGAGTAATTCTCTTTCGAATACACCCCTCAGCGGCAAATGGATTGTTCGAATTGCCATTGATGACGATGAGAATAGCTATCGCATGTACGAGAGCGACACCTGGACGCCGTTCTTGGATAATCTGCGTAACGCGGCGCATGCTTCCTGTGCCGGCGCCTCTAAATCCGGCCGGCTGCGCAATGCGGTGAATGAGCCAGTTACCGAGCTCAATGATGTGTTCGAGGTCTATTCGCCGCGGAGCCTCTTCCTGGCGTACAGCACCAAACAAGATAATCCATGGACCCTCCAGAGCAATCTGCCCAAAGCTCGCAAGTTGGTGAAATCTGATTTAGGCATCCAAGACTGGATCTATCCGAGCCAGCTGACCAGGAATCCGTATTACTTCAAAGATGCAGTGGTCGGGATGGTCGTCCAATTTGACCATATGCTTTCCGAGAACGAAGCCGTGTTTGAAAGGTCGGGCGATCAGATCTTCGTCTCTGGTGTTTCGTCGAACCTTTTTCAGAATAAAGAACTCATCGTGCTCTCTGGTCGCGTCACCGGAAATAAAGGACTGATCAGCCCAATGGGAAGTGAAGTGCTTTTGCCCGCACTCGATTATGTCGGATCCTACAAATGCGGCGATCAGTGCGGCGGCTTCTAGGGATGTGCCAGGTTCGGCGAAAGATCCACGCGGAAGTGCCGGCATCGCCCCAGGACATCTGCGTATTGAGGCAGCCTCATTTAGGCTGACGTCATCGCGGACGATCAAACGCCGTCTCGATCGAGACAGCAGCCCGCTGCACAATTTTTGCATGCAAGCTCGTCTGCGATCGTGGATAAGAGCGAGCGATCGAAGGAGCGGTGATGTGTCGCGTCTGGCCCAAGCCCCATCACGACGGCAGCCGGTAATGCTTGGAGGAATTGAGCAATTCGGCGAATGCCACTCTTGAAATATCTGTGGGCTAAGCGGTTCTAACTAAAGGTATATATCCTTAAGACGCTTGACTAATCAAACGTTTTTAGACGTCCTCTCGTTGATACAACACGGGCTAACTTCAACGCTGAGGGTGTCATTATGAAAATGCAAGCTCTTCTGACGGCAGTCGTCACGATGGTTCTGATGAGTGCTGGAGCCGCCTCCGCCGATACGATCACCGGAAATTATACCGTTTCGGCCACCGGGTCAGGCTCATATACGGGAAATAAACCGGGACTCTCCGACGATTTGCCTGCCACGTTCTCGCAAGCCGTCTCCGGGTACCACGGTAACTACGAATTTCTTCACTGCGGCGCCAACTGGCTCGTGTGGCGGTACATGGAATATTTGTGGCGGCACCAACATCGACACGGGGCCGATAACGGTGACGTTCACTAACCTGAAGGACGGGTCTTATACCGCCTCAAACGTTACCGTTTACGGAACCTATGAGGCTAACTACAACAACACGACCGACTACATTGATTGGACCGGCGCCGTCAGCGGGGTCTTGACTGTCGCGGTGGACTTTTCGAACGGCGCTGTCGTCGACCTACTTTTCTACAATCAAAGCGATTGGGACATCACGCCGAAGATCGGCTTTGTGGATGGGCCCACAGCAACGCCACTCCCTCCCGCGCTGGCGCTCTTCAGCGGCGGCTTGGGCATGATGGGTATGCTGGGCTGGCGCAGAAAGCGCAAAGCCGCTGCTATCGCCGCCTGATTGATTAAGGATGCAAACAAAGCCCCGGGGCGAAAGTCCCGGGGCTTTTTTGTTGATGTGAGAAATGTGCGGCCCGCGGACCCGATTTCGTTCAGTACACGGGCCGGCGCGATATTTGGGCGGGCGGGTAGCTCCCAACATAGGCGCAATGCGGACAATGCACCTGCGAGACTGTGCGATAGCGGAGCGGGTCCGGTTTTTCAGTCGGGGAAGGTGCCTCCGCAAGCGGAATCGGATTCTGACAAGACGCGCAATTTACCGCAAAATACCATTTTCCCGGCTCTGTAACCTTCTGCATTGCCCCTGCCCCAATGGTCGGAAATTATCTGCTGCGGGACGTTTTTCAAAGTCCAGCATCAACCCCAATCTGAGAAGATACAACTGCAAGCTGCGCGAATGGAAGAGCAATAATTGGGTTCGTTTTGAAATTCGAGCAGCGTTTGCCGGCGGCTGGCGGACGCATTCCTGACTTTGGTCGGTCTTTCGCCGCCGAGCCACGCAGCCGTTAGAATCTCCTCGGCCTGACCAAGCTCAAGCCGCTGAGCGCTGAGGCTTGTTCGTGAACGGATCCGCATTCACTGACGTTGGGATGCTGGAGATACCGACACCAGTTCGGCACCCAGCGTTGCACTTGGGCAACGAACAGGTTGGGCGACTGTTCGAGAAAAGCTGTAATCTCCCGACAGCTTGCCGCGGCATCAGCCGCCGCGGCCGGCGATTCGTCCGCGGATGTGCTGCTGGTTTTATTCGCGGCAGGATTTTTCCAGTCGTCCGCCGACCGCCCGGTGATCGCCAGCACGTAGTTCCGGGTCTCCGGTGGGAGATCACGTAAGCCCGCGATGAACTCGCGCACGCGCTCCGGGCCGGCATTATAGGCCGCGGCGGCGAGTCCCAAATTACCGAACTGGTCGCGCAACTGAGCCAAAAATTCACCAGATTTCGGCAACGCTTCGACCGGATTGAAAGGCTCGATTAGGCCATGTTCTACGGCGGTGCCCGGCATGAATTGCGCGATGCCTTGGGCGCGTTGGCCGGTATAGGTCAGTGGCCCGACCTCGTCAGAGCGAAAGCGGCTTTCCACCCAGATCAGTCGAGCGAAGAAATCGACCGGCAGCGCGTTCGACCGCGCCGCCGACTGGATCATGAGGCAAATCGAGTTGTTGGGATCAGAGGGCTTCCCGGCTGGCAGCCCCTGTGCCGACGCGTTGAGCGGCTCGGCAAGGATCACGACCGACAATGCAATGATGACACAAAGCCTACCCATACCGTTCTACTATGCCTTTGGAAACCAACAGTCATTTAACCATCGTCGCATGCGGTCCTGACCGGACCTCGAGATTGTTGCCGAAATGCCACAAGCTGACAACATGCGAGCTGCGGGGATTTAAAAAGACTCGCTTTTCATAGAATCATTAGGGGGTTGCGTTTAGCATGCACTCAAGGTGAGTCGTACTGCGATTTTCCTTCACTGATAGACGACAACCGTTGCAGTTAGAGAAACGGGGAGTTCAAAGAGTGCGTCACAAACTGCTGAACATGTTCGCAATGACGTTCGCTGTGGTGGGGGCGCAAGCGGCGTCCGCAGCCGACATGCAGTTGAAAGCGCCTGTCGTTCCAGCGCCAGTGTCTGGATACAATTGGGGCGGCTGGTATGCCGGTGGCAACGTTGGATATGGCTGGGGGACTTCCAGCGATCCAAACGTTTCATTTTTCGATCCCGCCGGACCGGGTTTTGTCAATTTCGCCTCTTATTTTGGTGCCGGTGGCAACGTAACGCCCAATCTGAATACCGGCGGCGTCATTGGTGGTGGCCAGATTGGATATAATTGGACGCTTGCTCCGAGCTGGGTTGGCGGTGTCGTCACCGATTTCCAAGGTTCCGGGATCAAAGCTTCGGCAACGAACACGGTGACGCCAGCGGCAATTGGCATCACGACATTCCAGTCCAACAGCGAGCAAATCGATTGGTTTGGTACCGTCCGTGCCAAATTGGGTTATGCGCAGAATAACTGGTTGCTTTATGGCACCGGCGGCTTGGCTTATGGCCGCGTTGCAACGTCTGGTAGCTTTGTCATACCGGGGGCGTTGAATCTTACTGGCTCGAACGACACCACGAAAGTCGGTTGGGCCGCGGGTGCTGGCTTGGATTACGGTCTGACATCAAACTGGATCGTCGGCGTGGAATATCTATACGTCGATCTCGGCCGCGTATCTTACACAGAAACGCAACCAGCGCTCACCCCATCCTCGCTGACGATCGGTAACCGAGCCGCAGCCCAGATCGTCCGAGCGTCGCTAGACTATAAGTTTTAGTCCCCAGCCCACTTCAACGCCCGGTGTCAAAGCAAAGCAGCCCAAAGAAACTACGCTGCGCCTCGAGGAGAACGCGCGTTATGACACGCTCGGCGCGCAACGCCGTCAACGAGACACCTTAACGGTCTGTCGCATTGTTCTTTGACTGCTCGCCCTGCCCGCTGCGAGATCTTGCCTATCCTCGCGAGAACAGGTGACGGCGACGGCGCAGATACGATCCCCGTCCGAGAACGGTCAAACCTCGTTCATCGCCTGGCCGACTGCGCTCGTCGGCCTCGGGTTGATCACAAGCGCGCAAAAGGGATTTCTCGTCGGGTTTTTTCTGCGGTTTTCCGAATTGTCGGCTGAACCCATCGAACGCATTTGCAAACCGATGGCTTAGGCCGCAATGGGCATGACAGTTCCTACTCGCAAGGCACCCAGTTTCTTACCTTCCGCATTGCGTATTTCAACAGACCACCTTGTCCATTCGCCAGCCAAACTGGCTCTTAACATCTCGGCCATTGCTTCGGCGAACTCAATTGCGGCTTGAGAGTTGTGGAATTCCGTTCCCTGATAGTCGTACAGAGATTGATCCTTCGTCGTACAGTCGAAGAAGAAACGCATTGTCATACCTCTTGAAACCGCGTCTGCGACCCTTTTAGAAAAATCCTGCTGTGATTGGCTTAGATAAATCATTAAACATCGATGCAAGTTTAAGGCTCTCCACTTGGTCTAGCTAAGCGGGCTCAGCGTGGTTGGCGCTCGTAACGTTGATCGCCGCAGAGGTCTCGCATCGCCTTTGGCGCAGCGTGGTTAAGGGCATATTTCAGGCACGGCGAGCGGTTCACTATTTGGCTGCTTGGTAAGATATTTCCCCAGTGCAGATTTTAGCTCTCATGGGGATTTAGGTCCTCCGCGCGTCTAATCGAGGACTGCGGCGTCCACAGGCTTTTTGTCGCGCTTGCGGCTTTGCCATTCCAAGAGCGCTCCTCTTGGGGAAAGAGAAGTTAAAGGCCCTATGACAATTCAAATTACGTTTATTGAATTTCCCCGTTCACCACAGTGAGCTGGGAAGATCCTGCTCGAAATTTACGTTAACGTGAAAACCCTATTGGAGCTCATCATCGGAGCATGTTCAATTACTATTCGAATTGAAACTGAGCAACACTTCAAACTGTGGAATGTAAACCTTTGCCGGCTTCAAACCAAAAATGCTTTTGAAAGGACTATTGAGTGCGCCATGTCTCACCAATGACATGAGAGCGCAGTAGATCACGTCAGCGAGCAGACCCGTGACGGACCGTTCCGCAAGCTCATTCCCACTCTTTGAGCGCATTTGGCCATCTGCGCTTCTAATTGCGGGGCTGGCGGTTACCCTCGCCTGGGTCGGTTTGGTGGTCTATGCGCTGGTTGGTTTAATCGGAACGACCCTTTAGTTCCCGACGTCAGCGTGCTTCCGGCACAAGGCAAACTTATCGCGCAGACGGTACCATTATGGAACAAAGAAGCGGCACGAGAATTGCTTGAACGTTTGCTTGAACCCTAAGTAGCCCGGAAACAACGTCGAGTAACTGTAAAATGACCGGTTCGATAGAAGTCACTCTCGGTAACGAATGGTCGAAAGTGCTCAGTCCGCGCGAGTGCCAAATCGCGGTTTTGGTTGCGCGCGGTTTGTCGAACAAAGAAGTTGCCCGCGAATTGGGGCTGAGCGATGGAACGGTGAAAATTTGTCTGCACACAATTTTCCAAAAGCTCGGTGCCAAAAGCCGATACAACCTTATTGTTCAATCGGCGGGCGGCGCTCTCAACTTCTGAGCCTGCGGCACAACGCGCTTGCGGACGATCTTTGTTTCGACGGACGCTGGTTGCGACGAGGCTTTTCGATCGACTACACAGCCCGGACCGCGCTCATTTAACGCAGTAAGGCGGCCTCTATATATAGATTCCTTCGCAACGTTGGACTTGTTCTGCACGACAGCTTTGCTTCTTGCCGCAGCGGGAGCACCTCCATCTCAAGTCCGGCATGGTCGGTCTAGCAACTTCTTTTGGAGAAGGAGCCTCGCCTAACACCGTGGCGCAGTCGCACTTTCCGCAGTCCACGACAAAATACCATTTGTCTCGCTCGACGCTATCCAACCAAATCTCCCCCAAAACCGCACCTGTAACATTTGCTCTTTTGGTGTTGTCGCGCAAGGGAAAGTTGTCGGGGAAGAGGGGTACCCGCCAGGCGGTTATTGGCCACGCCTCACGCCATGACCGGGAACGACGGCCCAACGCCAGCTTCAAACCCTTGAATTGCGGATCAACAATTCTGTTCCAAGACGTGCCTGAAAAATCCAGGATCGTAGCGGCGATCATCTCGCATCAAACGAATGGACAGACCGCTATGGCATTGAGACTCGGGTGTATTCAAGTACTGCCGATGGGAAGCTGAGATATGCTCCCGAGCTACTTAGTCCGCTCGGCCTCGCTAGCAGCAGTTCGCATCCTAGCTTCTTGCTGCAATGCGATTCGTCTATTGACAGAATCAAGCCACCGCATTCGTAGCTCCGTAATTCGAGCGACGATCTCGGTAATTTGCTCAGCTGTATATTTTGCGGGTGAATCAGGAGTCGTCATGGACGCAGCGACAGCAACAACAGAAAACCAATCAGGGCCGGTCCGGGTAACGAGCCACCCGCCGCCAAAAAATTAGGTACTTGGATACGGCAACGAGTCAAACGAATTTGCGATATATAACTTTCGTTATACGGCAGTGACGTTATTGTCCGGCGTTCCGAATAGCTAGAACCCTTCCATTAACGTTAGTCCGTATTCCTTGCGCCTCGATAATGCTCCGAGCGCGCCCCGAGAACTAATTGATTCAAAACAAAATTCTTCTCATCGTTCGACTGCGTTCTTTTCCTTACAGAGGTCCAATGCCATCCGACGCATTTTGCCTCACGCTGATCTCGTGACTTGCCTTTGACGGGCCATCAGAATAGAGGCAATATTACTAAAATCATTCAATCAATCTCCCACCGCGGTTGCGTATATAGCAATGTCCGTGAGAAGTGAGTCATCGGAAATTCGGGCAGCCGCCAGGATATTAAGCGTTGCGGGGCCAGTACCGGCCAGGCCGACGCGGCTTGTCGCATTTTACGCAACAATACTGATATTTGAGTTTATCGCTGTAGCGTCTGCCGCATACTTTTCGAGCTTGTCCTATCGCTACACTGAACTCCATTTGCTGCCCAACGAATATCTTCCGGCTGCGCTCTTCATTGCGGCACTCGTTTCAATTGTTTCCATAGCGTTCCGACACTTCGTTTCGATTCAACGCCAGCCGCTGCACGCGCTGTTGTGGAGCGGGTTGGGCGCGGTGGCGCTTGCGTTTTCATTTTTTCTATCGACACTCTTTCTATTGAAGGCGATCGGCGATTATTCACGTGGTGCATTTGTTTTCCAGATCGTCGCCGTAGGCGTCGCGGTTTGCCTGACGCGAACGATCTCCTACGTCTGGCTGCAATCCGCTATTCGCTCCGGTCTCGTCGAAGCTCGCCATGTCGTATTGATCGGCGAGGAGCGTTATCGGTTACAGTTCGCCGATTTGGTGAGGACGGCAGGCATTCGTAGTGTGGCCTCGTTGCCATTTCCGCACGCTCGCGACGCCAGAACGGCGCGTGAATTCGGGCGATTTGGTCGACGCCAAAATCGCTCGTCAGACAATCGAATTTTGCCGAGCCGCCCATCCTGACGACATCGTTATACTCGCGTCACAAGCGGATTTGTCCGCAGCGCCCGAACTTGCCCACTTGCTATCGGAGCTGCCTGTCAATGTTCATATTGTGCCACTCGGCAGCGTCAACGTCTTCGCCACGTCGCGGATAGCCGAATTGGGTAGCCTGAAGACACTGCAGGTCTCGCGACCGCCGTTATCTTTGTTCGAGCAGACTATCAAGCGGACATTCGACATCGTCGTCGCGACTGCAGCACTCGTTCTACTTGCGCCGCTCTTTGCGATCGTTGCGACCGCTATAAAGTTGGAGTCGCGTGGCAATGTCTTTTTTTGGCAAAAGCGTCACGGCTATAACAACTCGACTATCGACGTCATCAAATTTCGTACCATGTTTTTAGCGGATGATGACGAACGTTTTGTTCAGGCCAAACCGGAAGATTCACGCGTGACACATGTTGGACGCCTTCTGCGCCGTACCAATATTGACGAGCTTCCTCAGCTCTTCAACGTATTGATCGGCAATATGTCGATTGTCGGTCCAAGGCCCCACGCGACTGCCCACAACGAAATGTTCCAGGGTAGAATTTTGCCGTTTTCTCGTCGGCATAACATTAAGCCGGGAATAACGGGCTGGGCCCAAGTGAATGGACATAGAGGGGAGACTGATACGCTCGAGAAAATGCAGCGCCGCGTCGAGCACGATTTGTATTATATTGATAATTGGTCGTTTCTGCTCGACATGAAAATCATACTCCTAACCCTGTTTTCAAAGCGAGCGTATATAAACGCTTATTAGAGCCGGAGCGCACAACCGGCGCTGCGATCGCTGGCGACATAGCTCCCGCTCCCCAAGCGTCGCGACAATTGGTTACCAGTCAGCCACCGATCTGCCAGATGGCAAAATCCCAGCTTCGGCGCAGCTCAATCAATCTCTGAGAGCGCAAACCGAAAATTTCAGGAATTCATCGATCTTAAGAGCGGAGTCCCGGTCCCTGTTGGTCCCGGCCAGCGCTTTCCAAGGAATCAGAGTACCACGTAAACCACGCGACCGCTGCCATAGAAGGCCCGAGAGCAATCAGAATCCAAAAAAGAGCAGTTTCCATATTTGTCCCCGTATGGCCGGTGTCCCTCGTCGACTCGCTTCTTATATTTTTTGGCCTCTAACAGTATGGCATAATCTCGCGGCCACATCATGTGCATTCGGCATATTAGCCATGAGGGCTCGTGAGTCGCCCTAGTGATAGCATACACTTCGGCAAAATCACCGTTGATCTAAGCGTGGAAGCGCGACAATGCACAATTTCCTGGCTTTGCGTCAGGACGCTTTCGCATTGCAGCAAAGATACCAGTTTGCCCCATCTTAGGGGTACAGCGGTACAGGAACGACGCGCAGAATTGCAACATTAGCGCTCGTGCAGGCTGTCGTGAGCGTAGCGCAGTAAGGGAGAGAGGAGATAAGACATCACGCTTCGCGTGCCGGTCTTGATCTCCACCGTTACCGCCATTCCGGGAGAGAGATTAGCAACGCCATGATCTAATGGAATTTGAGTCTGATCAAGCGAGACGCGCGCCGCATAACTGAGTTCTTGGCCCTCTGGTTCGCTGCTGGCGCCCTCCGAACCTTCGGTATTATTTTTCACCTTGTCCGCTGGAAGGTTTTGGGCAATTGCGTCTTGCGAAACACTCAAAACCCGACCGTGAAGAAGGCCATAGCGCGTAAAGTTGAAGGTATCGACCTTGATTTGGGCATCTTGACCCTCGTGGATAAAGCCAATGTCGCGATTCGAGACCATGGCGTCCACTTCAAGCGTGGTATCCGAGGGCACAACGACAGCCAATTGCTGGGCCGGCGTCACGACGCCGCCCACGGTATGAACCGACAGCTGCTGAACAACGCCGTCGACCGGCGCGGTTAGGATCTGGAGTTTGGTGCGCTCCTTCGCTTTGGCGAGATCGCCACCAAGACCAGCGGCCTTGCGTTCGGCGTCGGCGAGATCGGTGAATAAGGACCGTTGAAATTCTGCTACCGCCTGAGCGTGAGTTTCGATGATTGCCGCCACCGCAGCATTGGCCTCCTCAAGACGACTTTTCTCGATGGCGGTATCCTTTTCGTTTTCAGTCAGTTGCTGCAGCGTTTCCAGATAGGTAAGCCGTGACCCAAGCTCCTTGTCGACGAGACCTTTCCGGATGTCGACGCGCTGAGAGATGATGGGTTCGTCCGCTTCGAGTTTGTCAATCGTCGCCGCGGTCGTATCGCGCTCGGCTTCCTTCTCGGCGCGCTGTCGATCGAGCGAACCAAGCTTGGCGCGAATTTCATCGGTCTGCTGAAGCAGGAAATGCTTTTCCATCGCAACCAGATCCGCACTCGCGCCCGGCGGCGGTGTGAAGGCAGTTTCCGGATTGCTGGCATCGCTGAGCGCGGCGTGCAACCGTGCGATATCCAGTTGCGCGGCGATAAGGTCACTTCTGTATGTGTTCCTCATCTGCTGCGGTCATCGTCGGATCAAGTTCGATCAAGACATCACCGGCTTTCACGTTCTGTCCGTCGTGCACACTGATGGCCCGGATGACGCCGATTTCAAAGGGCTGGATCAACTTAACCCGACCACTTGGGACAACTTTACCGTTCGCATAGGCGATGATGTCGACATGACCGACGCTCGCCCAGATGAGCCCCAGACAAAACAGCGCTACGATGGTTGCGCCAATCGCCCGGCCAATCGGAGAGGGCGGGGTCTCAACGATCTCCAGCGCTGCGGGCAGGAACGCGAGTTCTTCCTTTTCGCGAGTCTCTCGCGTCACCGGGAACGAGATGACGTTTTTCGCGTTTTTCGCGACCCCCTTTGCGGCTTCAATGGCAGCCTTAGCCGACTTCATGGACACCACTTTGCATTCGGTAGAGCATCGCATAGCGCCCACCCACACGGACGAGATCATCGTGAGTGCCGTCTTCGATAAGACGGCCGTGGTCGAGCGTCAGGATGCGGTCGGCGAAGCGGACCGTAGACAGCCGGTGTGCGATGATTAAAACAGTGCGACCAACAGCGATGTGCGCCAGGTTCCGCTGAAAATTCTGTTCGCTTTCATAATCGAGCGCACTTGTGGCTTCGTCAAAGATCAAGACCCGTGGTTCGGTTAGAAGCGCCCGCGCGATCGCTATCCGTTGACGCTGGCCGCCGGAGAGACTGCTACCGCGTTCACCGACGATCGTATCGTAACCTTCCGGCAGCTCGAGGATAAATTCGTGAGCACCCGCCAGCGTAGCTGCGGCGACAACGCGATCGTTCGGAATGCCGGGCTCTGCAAGAGCGATATTGTCGCGGACGGAACGATTGAACAGGATATTATCCTGCAGCACGATTCCCATCTGGCGGCGCAGCCAGCTAGAGTCCACCATCGCAAGATCAACGCCGTCGACGAGCACGCGGCCGCTTTCGGGCACGTAAAGACGCTGCACCAGTTTGGCGAGCGTGCTTTTACCGGAACCGGATGGGCCTACAATGCCGATGACCTGACCTGCCGGCACGTTGAAGCTAACGTCGTGGAGGACTTCGGGGCCATCGATGCGATAGCGAAACGTGACGTGATCGAACACGATTTCGCCTTTCAGGGCCGGCAGCGCCGTGCGGCCGGCACTGAAGGTCGTCTCCGCGGGTGTATTCAAGATGTCGCCCAGCCGCGCGACCGAGAGACGCGCCTGATGAAAATCTTGCCACATCTGGGCAAGACGCAACACCGGCGCACTCACTCGTCCAGCAAGAATATTAAAGGCGACCAATTCGCCAATCGTGAGCGAACCGCCAATCACCAGCTTCGCTCCGAAAAAGAGAATCCCGGCGGTGACCAGCTTGTTGATGAACTGCACGGTCTGGCTCGCAGCATTGCCAAGTCTGATGACTCGAAAGCTTGCGGCGACATAACCCGCGAGTTGTTCCTCCCAGCGGCGTTGCATTTGCGGCTCAACGGCCATGGCCTTGAGCGTTTCGACACCGGTCACTGTCTCGACCAGAAAAGCCTGGTTTTCAGCACCGCGCGCAAATTTGTCGTTCAGGCGCTCACGAAACAACGGCGTCGCGCCGACCGAGATTCCAATATAAAAAGGGAAAGACCCGATCACGATTGCGGTAAGTAACGGCGAATAGATGAACATCACAGCGAGGAACACGAAGGTGAAGAAAAGATCGATCACCAACGTCAGCGCCGAACCGGTAATAAAGTTGCGTATATTTTCGAGCTCACGCACGCGTGCTACCGAATCGCCTACGCGTCGGGCCTGGAAGTAGGAGATCGGCAACGCCACAAGGTGGCGGAACAGGCGGGCGCCGAGCTCAACATCAATGCGATTTGTCGTATGCGCAAAAAGGTAGCTACGCAGAAATCCGAGAACGGTATCGAACAGCGCAATGGCAATCAGCCCGATGACCAGAACGTCGAGCGTGCTCAGCGTCCGGCTGACCAGGACCTTGTCAATGACGACCTGGAAGAACAGCGGCGAAATGAGACCGAAAAGCTGAAGAAAAAACGAGGCCAGGAGAACCTCGCCCAGCAGATGACGGTATTTGTGGATGGCGCCCAGAAACCAGCTGATGTCGAAGTGGCGGGTCAGTTCCACAAGTCCCGCGCGACCTGCCATCAGAACCAGGCGACCGTCCCAAATCGTCTCAAACTCCTCACGCCACATCAGCTTCGGTCGCGACTGACCGGGGATTTGGACGATAACCTGATCCTCACTGGCCTTGCCAAGGATGAGAAATCCGCCGTCCCGCAATGCGGCGATAGCGGGAAGCGGAGTCTTCCTCAGCCGCCGCCACTTTGATTGATAGCTGCGCGCCTTGAGCCCGAATTCCTTGGCGCAGCGGAGCATCTCGGAGGCGCCGATGGTGTCCCCAAAACGATGACGGATTTTTTCAGGATCGGCAGCGGTGCCGTGGAACCTGAGCAACAGAACTAGCGCAGCAAGCCCGGATTGCGCCGGCGCTGAATGGTCTGTCGCTGCAAACACCCCCACCACCCCTGTTTACGACCGCAATTCACGAGCCGGTTTAGATCCCCCAAGACCAGGGCGTGCCGTGTCTCACGTATGCTGAGGATTGGTCAGCAGCGATTGAGTCCCGTTTTGCGACGCCTCGGCGACCACCATCGTGCCGCCGTGACCGTCGCCAGCAGTGGCAAAACTCGAGGCTATATAGTTGCCCAAAAGCGCAATATTGGCGCCATGGCTGCCGTCCGTTACAGAAAGTGTACCTCCCGTTTGATTGCTATTCGGTAAATAACCAAGGGTGGTCTGCGGGCCAAAGGCGATGCTGGGCAGGTCGATCCCGTTTTGCGCCCCGAACCCCGAAACTGTCCCGGTAAACGTCGAGGGTTGATCAAGAACGAGGACGCCGGCGTCACCTGATTGGAACGCGATGTTAGCGCTGCTGGCCTGGGCGATTTCCGTCGTGCCGGTAACAGTCAGCGGAGCCGGCGGGTCCGTCGGTGTCGCAGGGCCGATAGTCGGATCAAGACCGGCTGAGAATGGACTTGTATTGCCCGCGGCATTGGTTGCCTTCGCGTAAAAAAAGTAGGACCCGCTGGTTAGCGCACCGGTGGCAAAACTCCAGGATCCGCTGGCATTCGCGACCGTCGTTCCCAACTCGACTTTTGCGCCCAGAAAACCTTGCTGATCGTACACGGTCACTGTCGTATCGGCCTCCACCGTGCCGGTCAGCGCAACGGTGTTTCCATTGACCGTATCGGTGGTAATAACCGGTGCGGGTGGCACCAACGGCGGAGGCGTATTTATTGTCACGTCCAGAGCTTGAGACGCGACGCTCACATTCCCCGCGGCGTCGGTTGCGGTCGCGGTAAAGGCCTGTGCACCCGACGCCAGGAGGCCAGTTGTGTAAGTCCACCCTCCGCTGGCGCTCGCGATCGTAGTGCCCGCTTCCGTCTGCTGGTCATACACCGTCACTGTACTGTTGGCCGCTGCGGTTCCACTCAGAGTGACGCTGCTGTTGCCGTTGATGGTGTCGTTCGCAATCAGCGGCGCCGCCGGCGTCACGGTATCGATCTGCGGGCCACTCTGGGTCAGGCCCGACAGCGACAGGTTGGCGGCATTGCCGGCCCCGTCGGTGATGGTGGCGGCGTTCAGATTGACCGCGGTGGCGGTCAGGGCGGACGTGTTCTGCCCGGCGCCGACGGTGTAGCTAAAGGTCAGCGCCGTGGTGCCGGAGCCACCGCTATAGATCGCGGTGCCGCCGTCGTTGAGCGTCAATGTCGGCGTGCCGCCGGCCACCGTCACCGCCTCGCTCAAATTGAGCGTCAACGTCACCGTCTTGCCGCCATCTAGATCGCCGCTTGCCGGCGACTCCACCAGCGACGACACGGTCGGCGCAGTGGTATCGATCTGCGGGCCGCTCTGGGTCAGGCCGGACAGCGACAGGTTGGCGGCATTACCGGCCCCGTCGGTGATGGTTGCGGCGTTCAGATTGACCGCGGTAGCGGTCAGGGCGGACGTGTTCTGCCCGGCGCCGACGGTGTAGCTGAAGGTCAGCGCGCTGGTGCCGGAACCACCGCTATAGGTCGCGGTGCCGCCATCGTTGAGCGTGAGCGTCGGGGTGCCGCCCGCCACCGTCACCGCCGCGGTTAAGTTAAGAGTCAACGTTACCGTCTTGCCGGCATCAAAGTCGCCGCTCGCGGGTGACTCAACCAGCGCGACAATCACTGGCGTTACGGTATCGATCTGCGGGCCACTCTGGGTTAGGCCGGAGAGCGACAGGCTAGCGGCATTGCCGGCTCCGTCGGTGATGGTCGCGGCGTTGAGATTAACCGCGGTGGCGGTCAGAGCTGACGTGTTCTGCCCGGCGCCGACCGTATAACTGAAAGTCAGCGCACTGGTGCCGGAACCACCGCTATAGGTCGCGGTGCCGCCGTCGTTGAGACTGAGCGTCGGGGTGCCACCCGCCACCGTCACCGCCTCGCTCAGATTGAGCGTCAGCGTCACGGTCTTGCCGGCATCAAAGTCGCCGCTAGAAGGTGACTCCACCAGCGACGATATCGTGGGCGTTAGGGTGTCAATGACAACGCCGGTGAAGCTCGCCGGCAGATTAGCGGTACTCAGTACATTGCCGGCAAGGTCCGTTATTGTTCCGTTGACTGCCGTAGCCGCCAGCGTTGATGTGTTCTGCCCGGCGCCGACCGTGTAGCTAAAGGTCAGGGCGCTGGTTCCGGAGCCACCGCTATAGGTCGCGGTGCCGCCGTCGTTGAGCGTAAGCGTCGGTGTGCCGATGACCGTCACGGCCTCGCTCATGGCGAGCGTCAGCGTCACCGTCTTGCCCGTATCGTAGTCGCCGGCCGTCGCCACCACTGACGTCACCGTCGGCGCGGTGGTGTCGATCTGCGGGCTGCCCTGGGACAGGCCGGCGAGCGATAGATTGGCGGCATTGCCGGCGCCATCTTGCACTGTGGCGCCGTCGAGATTGATCGCCGTCACCATCAGGTCGGGCGTGTTCTGGCCGGCGCCAACGGTGTAGCTGAAGGTCAGCGCGCTGGTGCCGGAACCGCCGCTATAGGTCGCGGTGCCGCCGTCGTTGAGCGGTCAGCGTCGGGGTGCCACCGCTGGTATTGACCGTCACCACTTCGCTCAGGGTCAGCGTGTAAATCACGGTCTTGCCGGCGTTGAGATCGCCGTTCGTCGGGTTCTCTGTGATCGCGCTGATCACCGGCGCGGTGGAATCGATCTGCGGGCCGCTCTGGGTCAGGCCCGACAGCGACAGGTTAGCACCATTGCCGGCACCGTCGGTGATGGTCGCGGCGTTCAGATTGACCGCGGTGGCGGCGAGAGCAGACGTGTTCTGCCCGGCGCCGACGGTGTAGCTAAAGGTCAGCGCGCTGGTGCCGGAACCACCCGTATAAGTCGCAGTGCCGCCGTCGTTGAGCGATAAGCGTCGGGGTGCCACCCGCCACCGTCACCGCCTCACTCAGGTTGAGCGTCAGCGTCACAGTATTGCCGACGTCAAGGTCGCCGCTTGCCGGCGATTCCTGAAGCGAGGACACCAGCGGGCCTGCGGGCTGCCCGATCATGGCATCGACAACAGTTGAAGCTGCGCTCGTGTTACCCGCGGCGTCGGTCGCTGTTGCCGTAAAGGCTTGGAGACCGTTTGCCAGCGTACCGGTTGTGTAGCTCCACACGCCACTGCCGTTCGCCGCCGCCGCGCCGAGCTCGGTCGATCCATCGAATACGGCGATCGAATTGTTAGCTGCGGCAGTACCGCTAAGCGTCACGCTGCTGTTGCCGTTGATGGTGTCGTTCGCAATCAGCGGCGCCGCCGGCGCGGTGGTATCGATTTGCGGGCCGTTCTGGCTCAGGCCTGACAGCGACAGGTTGGCGGCATTGCCGGCCCCGTCGGTAACACTTGCGGAGTTCAGATTGACCGTGGTCGCAGTTAGAGCGGACGTGTTCTGCCCGGCGCCCACCGTATAGCTGAAGGTCAGCGCCGTGGTGCCGGAGCCCCCGCTATAGGTCGCGGTGCCGCCGTCGTTGAGCGTCAAGGTCGGCGTGCCGCCCGCGACCGTCACCGCCGCAGTTAAGTTAAGGGTCAACGTTACCGTGGTGCCGGCATCAAGGTCAGCGCTTGCAGGCGATTGCCACCAGCGACGACACGGCCGGCGCGGTGGTATCGATCTGCGGACCACTCTGGGTCAGGCCGGACAGCGACAGGCTGGCGGCATTGCCGGCCCCATCGGTGATGGTCGCAGTGTTCAGATTGACCGCGGTGGCGGCGAGAGCGGACGTGTTCTGGCCGGCGCCGACGATGTAGCTGAAGGTCAGAGCGCTGGTGCCGGAACCACCGCTGTAGGTCGCGGTGCCGCCGTCGTTGAGCGAAAGCGTCGGGGTGCCACCCGCCACCGTCACCGCCTCGCTCAGATTGAGCGTCAGCGTCACCGTCTTGCCGGCGTCGAGGTCGCCGCTCGCGGGTGACTCAACAAGCGTGCTGATCACTGGCGTTAGGGTATCGATCTGCGGACCACTCTGGGTGAGGCCGGACAGCGACAGGCTGGCGGCATTGCCGGCCCCATCGGTGATGGTCGCGGTGTTCAGATTGACCGCGGTGGCGGCGAGAGCGGACGTGTTCTGACCGGCGCCGACGGTGTAGCTGAAGGTGAGCGCCGTGGTGCCGGAACCACCCGTATAAGTCGCGCTGCCGCCATCGTTGAGCGAAAGCGTCGGGGTGCCACCCGCCACCGTCACTGCCTCGGTTAAGTTAAGGGTCAACGTTACCGTCTTGCCGGCATCAAGGTCGCC
>CAVUPV010000001.1:0-463914 GCA_963743395.1 uncultured Alphaproteobacteria bacterium | reverse complement strand
GAGGTAAGTAACGGCACCCACCCAAGGTGAGCGACCTCGGCAACAATACTGCGAATTCGACCGATTTTCAGAATGGCTCATTAATCAAGATTACGATCAAACACACAGCTTGTTCTAACAACTGTGCGTAAAAGGGCCATTTAAGGGACAGTCGAACGAAACAGAGGCTGATATTCCGTGGCAAATACGCAACGCGAATTGGTGGCTCCAAGCCCGGCTTTTAGGGCCGTCGCCACGCCACGGCGTAAGCCGAATTCCGAGTTGCGGCCGCGTGAATACCTGACCGAGGCCGAGGTCGAGCGGCTGCGTTGGGCGGCCTGCGCCGGCAACCGCAACGGTCACCGCGACGAGACCATGATCCTGATCGCCTTCCGGCACGGGCTGCGGGCGTCTGAACTCGTGAGCTTGCGCTGGGATGCGATTGACCTTGAACAGGGAAAGTTTCACTGCAATCGGCGCAAGAACGGCACCGCCTCGGTCCATCCGTTGACCGATGTGGAACTGCGGGCCTTACGGCGGCTCAAATACGAAGCACCGCAATCACGCTATGTGTTCCTGTCCGAGCGTGGTGCACTGTTCACCGTCGGCGGCTTCGTCGGATGGTCACAAGGCTGGGCGTCAAGGCCGGCTTCACGTTCCAAGTTCATCCGCACATGCTGCCGCCATGCCTGCGGCTATAAGCTCGCCAACGATGGCCGCGACACCCGCGCAATCCAGCACTACCTTGGGCATAAGAATATCCAGCACACGGTTGGCTACACCGCGCTGGCATCGGATCGTTTCAAGGGATTCTGGAAGGATTGATCGACCCCGCCGAGCGACAATGGGTCTCGCGCCCGGGTGGTCACCTTACACCAACGCGTTCTGAGATAGAGATACTGCCAACGCCTCGTTAATCAATAACAAGGCGGTCACCGCGGGTGGCCCGTCGGATCTTGTGCGATCCAATCGAC
Source organism: uncultured Alphaproteobacteria bacterium (assembly GCA_963743395.1). Lineage (GTDB taxonomy): Bacteria > Pseudomonadota > Alphaproteobacteria > Rhizobiales > Xanthobacteraceae > BOG-931. The sequence goes on along the minus strand of CAVUPV010000001.1, from coordinate 462,961 downwards.
CGACATAAAACCATTTTTCGTCGAGAGTTCGGGCTCTGCGAAATCGGCCCGATGCCAACCTGCCCCTCCGGGCGAGGTGGATCGCACAGACGGGGTGGCGCTGCGGCGCCACAAACAAACGGAGAAATCCTATGAACCGCTTGCTGAAAAATAAGGACGTCCTTCACCTATTGGATGACGCAGCGCCAATCCTGGTCGTCAAGGGCACCGCAGAGTTTACGTTCGGCGACCATCTGCGACATTTGCACGAGCACGCCGGCGTCATCCCCGCAACGCTCGACCAATTCGGTCGCTGCGCTCACTGCGTACGCCGCGGTTGGTTCAAGCCAAACGCTTGATCGTCGGACCGACTTCAAACCATCCCGGATTGTCGCTCTTGCTCGACAAGCTATATGTGCTCACCAGGTATCTTGGTCCGCTGACCTGCGACGCGGTTTCTCCTCGACGACGGGTTCGAGATCCGTGATGGCGGACTTTGCTAAAAAGGAATTTGTCGCTCGACGTCCTCGAGCCCTCGCGCGCGCGTGTGAGCATCAATGGTTAACGCGGCCTACAAGTGTGATGAAATCAATGAAAGTCGACAGAGGCGTGGACCCACCGCAACCCACCAACGGTTCGGTGGGGCCACCAACCCCACCAAACCCCACCGCGCAAACCCCGATCTAAATCCATCACATTGGCAATCACTTAGAGGCAAACCCACCGATCCCACCAAAACCCCACTAACCCACCACCATGCGTGGCTCTCTTATAAGAGCCGCGCTAGTGGGGTTGTCGGTTAGGAGGGAGTGTCAGGCGACGCGGCGAATGGTGTCGGCCTTGACCACGATCAGTCGGGCGGCTTCCCAATCCTTCCGCGACCAGTCGCCAATACTCGGCCGAGCGTTCGGGTTTCCGCTGCCGAGCAAATGTTCAATCAGCTTGCGCGCTTCGCCTATCGGCGTCGCGACGATCGGCGGTGCGGCCAGTGTCCGGCCGCCGTATGGACGCCATCCCGGCGTCGGCCGCGCCGCGACTCGTCCAGGCAGAGGAACGGCCCATCCAGCCTGTACGCGAGCTTGAGCGTCGGCGGGTCGAACTTCAAACGCTCCACCGTCACGGTGACGCGGTTGCCGGGTCGACCGTCCTTTAGGATGTTGCGGACAAAGCCCACCTTGGCGGCCATCATCGCGGTTAGGAACTGAGACCCGAAAATGTCGCCACCCTTATTGTCATGGTGGACGCTTACCACGGCGTCGGCGTGCTTTAGCAGCGTCTTAACGCCGTCCATGGCTCCTTGCACGACGGTGTCTTGGGCCAGGCTTCCGGCAACGGCGCTGAAAAGCGAGTCAACCATGATCAGCTTGGCCGGTAGCCGCGCCGCGTTGAGTTCTAGCCAGTGCTCCACCGATGTCGGCTCATTGAGGATCAGCGGCGCGCCCGTGATGTGCAAGCGGCCGGACGGCCTCAAGCCTAGCCGGTCGCGTATCTCGATCACGCCCGGCTTAATTTCCTTCGGTGCCGCGCTCGGGTCTAAGGTCGCGTAGATCACTTGGCCGTGCTCAACCTCGACGCCCTCGAACATCGCGCCGTCTTTATCGGCAACCACGATGGCGATCTTTTGCAGCCATACGCTTTTGCCGGCGCCGGGATCGCCATGCGGGACCGTCAAGCCACCGCGCGGAATCAGCCCGGGCACCACATAGGCGGCTTTTGTCGGTGCTTCGATGTCGTCAAGCTCTTGTGCCGGTTGCGGCCGGTGGGGATCGTGCCGCGGCACGATCACGTCATCAATGGGATTGCCGATCAGTGCGAGAAGTCGGCGCACGCCTTCGCTGAATTCGCGAAATCCCTTGAAGTCCGCGGCACGCAAGCCATCGACAACCAGGTCGACGTTGGCGGTGCTAATGTCGCGCTGGCCAGGCGGAAGCGGCGTGAGAAAGATAAACCCTATACTTTCGTCCGGGTGCGGCTCGTCCTCGCCGTCATCACCGTCCGCAAGCTCGTATTCGATGTCGATCGGCGGCCGTGACAATTCATGGAACGCCATCCAAGCTTGTCGTACGGCCTCCGGCAAAATCTCGAATCGATCCCGCCATCGCCGCGCTATAAGGCGGTTCGATTTGGTCGGGGTCTTTTTCAGTGCATGGAGCTTCTTATAATCGACGGGTTCGAGCACGGTAGGCGGGAACACGTAAGCTTGCAGCTTGGCGACCATTGCAGCTTGGCGAGCTTCCACCGCAGCGAGACGTTTTTGTGTTTCGTGAAACTCGGCGCGCCGTGCCGCCTCCCTCACCTTTTCTCTGGCTTCATATTCGGCGTGATCGGCGGCGGCTTTAGCCGCGAGTTCCAGCGATATAGCTTGCCTTCACGGCCTGCCATTCGTCCCACAGTGCGGGTGTGACGTCCGGGGTGCTCTCGTACCAGTTCTTAACGTGCTTATCGCGAAGCCACAGCCGGAATGGAGTTTGCGAGCCACGGACGCCTAACTCGGCCTGGAGCACGTCCCCGGCGGCGAATCGCTCCGCCATATCGGCGTCCAGGCCGCCCGCGATGAGATCCCTGACCGTCTCAGGGTTACCTTTTATGTGCTCGTATACGTCCATGGGAATTGGCTCCTTACGGCCCGTTCTCGGAAAGCCTCCGGTTCGCTGCCGGAGGCTTTTTGCATTTTCAGATCACCAAAAGGAAAGCTGTCGCTGACGCTGAAATCAGGCACGGCTTCGATGTCATCTGTTTGCGACGTGGCTACTGCGCGGCCTCTCGATGCTTGTGCAGTTGCGTTGCAGCAGCATCTTGTTCGGAGGTGCTACACTTGGCGGAGGTCAGACGCCCCTCCGCCCAGGCCAATGCATCGCCCCACCGATAAAGGGCACGGATTCCGAATTTGCTGTAAGGCGGTCCGCCGCCTCGCGTCGCTTTGGTTGCGAGCGTCTTCGCCTTAACCGGGAATCCAGCCTCTGTAAGCGCCGCGGCTGTTCGTTCGCGCGTCAGCAGCAAGTCTTCGTTTTCAGGAATGAAATCTGTCATGTCACGTCATCACTCTCGCAGGCACAGCCCGCTCGGTTGCGATGACGCTGAATTATTTGATCAGCTTTGTTTATGTAAGAGTGGGGTTATTTTAGATCTCAAGGGGGCAATTAACCCCGGGGTTGCGACCGCACCATATTCCGAACCTGATCTGCAGCGACTCTCTTCGAAAGCGCTACACTAGCGGTCGTTGCTACCGTGCCAGTAAGCGCCTCGCCAAACCACACTTCACGGCAAGTTGCCGACAGTCTGAGGACGAAGGCGCGCACCGCTTGATCACCGCGAGCGCGCCCAACTACTGAAGGAAAAGTCGAGTTACCTAGTGGCCTTCCCATTCTCTCGCAGACGATTGCCTTGGCTTCTAGGTCCGAAGCGAATTCATCTAAGCCGAGCGATCGCAGAGTCTTCGCATCCTGTTTCAGCCTCGAGGCCATCTTGATAAACGGCTTGAGTTGTTTCGGCGTTTGCAATTCAATGCCGCAGGTTGCTAGATCCCAAGCATATTTAAAAAAAATACGAAGAGCCATATCCTGCGGGTTTTCGTCCCCTGGGTCGGGCATCTTAAATTGATGTAAGAACTCGCCCGGGCGTTCGCGGGTTTTTTTGAGCAGCTCATTCCACACTTTCTTCATTCGTTGATCAGATGCGAGGCGCAACAAAACTTTGATTTCCTCGGAAGCAGTAAAGGGGCGCGGATAACTCTTTCGGTCGCATCGGAGAATCTCATCGTAGACAAGTTGTGCTTCCTCAGCGACAGGGGCGGGCAGCCAATTCGGTAGCTCTAATCGAATTTGACCATGATCTGCGGCATCAACCGAATAGCTCATGCAAATTCGCGCCTGAAAGGCATGATTTCAACCGCGCGGTTGCTCCCGCTCATGAACGCGACAGTTTGATCCGCGATCGCATCAGCCACGCTCAACAGCACGGCATCTGCAGAATGTATGTAACGAGACGTGATCGTGCGGCCCTTGTGTCCGACGATCGCTCCGATCGTAACATCGCTATAGCCAAGATCCGCTCCCAAGGATGTGAAAGAGTGGCGCAGCACATTCGGGGTCACGTCAGCAGCCAACTCGCCGAATTTCAAGATCCTATTCCACAGTTTTCGGAAGCCTTTCATAGGCCCGTCGCCGCGCGTAGCCGGAAACACTAATGGTCCCGACCGCGGCATTTTTCTGAGCAAATCGCATGAAGCCCGGGACAACGGCCGCATTGAGCGTCCAGTCTTGGTGTCGCCGAGAATCGCGGTGCGCCGGGGAAGGTCAGTCTCATCCCAGCGGAGCCCAAGCGCTTCGCCGCTGCGCCAACCAGTGAGGGCAAGGAAACGCGTAGCTGCTATGGCGGCCGGCCAAACTTGTTCACTCGCGGCTTTTTTTAGCGCTGCGCCAAGCATCTTGTATTCTGCGTCGCTCAGCCGGCGTTCTCGTCGGCCATCCGCGAAGCGGGTAACACCACGAACCGGGTTGTCGGGTCTCATCCGATGCCGCAGCGCATAGGAGAAGATGGCGCCTAGCAGACCCACGGTGCGGCTCGCCGTGCCCTTGCCACCGCGTACGTTTGCCAATCCGCGCTTCTTTCCCGTCTTGATTCTGGCAACGGTCTTTCCTTCGGCGACAGAATGCATGAAGTTATCAACATCCTCGCGCGTCACGGCCGCAACCTTCGTGCTGCCAAGCAGTGGTTTTATGTGCCGCTCGATGCGACCTTTATCGGTTGCGATTGTGCTGGCCTTCTTGGCCATCTTCCTCCGTGTCAGGAGTCGACCCGCTTCAGCGTCGGCAATATAAAGGTCGCACAACTCGGCGACGCTTGCGGCTTTGCGTTTCGCACGTTTCTCGGCGGCCGGATCGACGCCCTCGACAACGTGGCCGAGGATGCGTTTGGCCGCCTCGCGAGCCGTCTCCGGTGTCCAGGGCGATCCGTGACGTCCGATCGTTTGCCATCGCTGACGGCCCTCTAGGGTGCGATAGGCAACGATGTAAGAGACGGTTTTGCTTTGCTGGCGACGCGCATGGAATCCCCCGACCGCGCCGTCCCAAACAATCTCCCCCGGCCTGAGTGCCCGGATGTCCTTAAGCCCAATCCTTCTTCGCAGTACCGCCATAATCCGCTCTGGCCACTTGTTGCTAGCAAACACCTAGCAAACATCGCCGCGCAAACAATAGCAAATAGAGGGGCATCGCGCGCAAGCGTAAACAATTGATAAATTGGCGTTAATCAAGGTTTCGCAAAACCGAGCAATCAGTCGCAAACCCAGGAAATTGCCCTCCGAAGGCAGAGGTCAGGGGTTCGAATCCCTTCGGGCGCGCCATCCTCGGCGATCGAGCAAGCGGATCGCCGGATAGCAGGAGGATAGTCATGCAGATGCGGGTCTCGCCGGACATGGTGAAGGAATGCAGCGCCGAGGAGTGGCAGGCGCGCGTCGATCTCGCAGCCGCCCACCGGCTCGCCCACATGCACGGCTTGAGCGAGGGGATTTTCAACCACCTCACGCTCACGGTGCCGGGCCGCAGCGATCGCTATTACCAAATTCCGTTCGGCATGCACTGGTCGGAGGTCACGGCCTCGGCGTTCATGGAGGTCGGCATCGACGACGGCAAGGTCAAGCGCGGCTCAGGCGATGTCGAGCGCTCCTGCTATTGCATCCATGCGCCGATCCACAAAGCGCTGCCGCAGGCCACGGCGGTGTTCCACACCCACATGCCCTATGCCAGCGCGCTCACGCGGCTGGAGGATCCACGCATCAAGGAGATCGGCCAGACCGAGGTCGGCCTGATCGACGCTATTGCCTACGACGACCAATATACCGGCCCCGCGCTCGACCCCGCCGAAGGCGAGCGCCTGGTCCGATGCATCGGCAACAAGACCGTGCTGTTCATGGCTAATCATGGCGTCACCACGCTGGGCGGCACGGTGGCCGAAGCGTATGACCGGCTCTATTACCTGGAGCGTGCGGCGCAGGTTCAGATCTACGCCATGTGGACCGGCCAGCCGCTCAAGCAATTGCCGGATGCGGTGGTCGAGAAAACCAAGCGGGATATCGGCGGCGCAATTTTCTACGACGGACCGAGCCCGGCGCAGCGGCACCTCGACGCTTTGAAGCGCATCCTCGACAGGACGGAACCTGACTACGGCTCGTAGGCAAGAAGGATTGTTGCGGCCGCGCGCCGCTTGAAGCGGCCGCGACCACGGTCAACAAAACCTTAGCAAGCCGCGGTGCGCCGGCGCCGTATTTTCCGCCATTAACTTTTCCCTCGATTGACCATTGCACGATCCGTAACATTTGCGGGCTACGGTTCCATGCGCCGGATTCCCTCCAGGCAGTGCAGGCCATAATGGCTGAGGACGAAGACAAGAACAAAGATCGCCGCGCCGTGCAACGCACCAAGGTGTTGCGCAGCGCCAAGATCATTGTGCCGCGCCGCTCGCCGGTTATTCACTGCACCGTGCAGAACATCACCGATGTCGGGGCCTGCCTGAAAGTCGCGAACACTTTTGGCGTGCCGGCGACCTTCGATCTGACTTTCGAGCACGGCCGCACGCGGCGCGCCTGCCGCGTCGTCTGGCGCACCGACGACAAGCTCGGCGTGGCGTTTGCCGGCGAAGAGAAGGTCGCCGCCGAGGAGAAAACCGCCGCTGAAGAAACGATCGGCGCCGAAGGACAATGACTTTCTTTTAAAACTCGGCGACAGCGGCGATCAGCCGCTCGATGTCTTCCGGCCGCGACAGGCGGTGATCGCCATCCTTGACCAGCGTGAGCACCACGTCGTCGGAGGCTAGCCGCGAGGTGAGCTCGACCGCGTGCCGCCACGGCACATCCGGATCCTCGACGCCCTGCAGGATGCGGACCGGACAGCCGGTCTCGATCATGCCGCCAAGCAGCAGATGATCGCGGCCTTCCTCGATCAATTGCCGGGTCACCTGGTACGGCTCCGTCGAATATTGCGACGGCCGCGCCCAGACGCCGGTTTCGGCCAGTTCGCGTTTGATCTCGGGGGTGAACCGCTTCCACATCAATTCTTCGGTGAAATCGATCGCCGGCGCGATCAGGACGAGCCCGGCAATGCTCGCCGGCCCGGACGCGCCGCGCCGCCTGAGTTCGCGCACCAGAAGGAGCGCCAGCCAGCCGCCCATCGACGAGCCGACCACGATTTGCGGCCCGCGGCCAAAAGCGTCGAACACCCCGGCGCTGTCTTCGAGCCAGCGGCCGATGGTGCCGTCGGCAAAGGTGCCTTCCGATTCGCCGTGGCCGGAATAGTCGAACCGCACGCAGGCGCGGCCCTGCGCCGCCGCCCAATCGGCCAGCGCCTGCGCTTTGGTGCCTTTCATGTCGGACTTGTAGCCGCCGAGCCAAAACAGGCCGGGCGGCGCACCGCCTTGCACGCGGACCGCAACGCCCCGGCGCTGCGCGGCCTCGCCAATGTGCAGGAATTTCAGGCCGTTATCGTTCATCGCCGGCTCGCTGCTCGCGCTTTCGAGTGACGGACCATAAAGCATGAAGCCGCGGTCTCGCCATGCGCGCAAAGCGCATTGTCGTTGACTTGAAGCGAAAAACTCCCGATCCTCCGCGGTCTTGCAACCGCCAAGGAGATAAAGCCCATTCGTCGCCCAATCAGAATGCCGCAGCCCGCCGCCAAGGAAGGGCCGCGCATCAACGAGGAGATCCGCGTCCGCGAGGTCCAGCTCATCGATAAAGACGGCGCCAACAAGGGCGTCACCGAAATCAACGCCGCTTTGGCCATGGCGCAGGAAGCCGGGCTCGATCTCGTGGAGATCGCGCCGAATTCGGTTCCGCCGGTCTGCAAAATCCTCGATTACGGCAAATACAAATATCAGGCGCAGAAGAAAGCCGCCGAGGCGCGCAAAAAGCAGAAGGTCGTCGAGATCAAGGAGATCAAGCTGCGGCCGATGATCGACGATCACGATTACGACGTCAAAATGCGCTCGGTGCAACGATTTTTCGAAGAAGGCGACAAGGTCAAGGTGACATTGCGGTTCCGCGGCCGCGAAATGGCGCATCAAGAGCTCGGCTACAAGCTGCTCGACCGCGTCAAAGCCGATACGGCGAAGATCGCCAAGATCGAGCAGGAGCCGCGCTTCGAAGGCCGCCAGGTCGTTATGGTTCTAGCGCCGCGCTGAATTGCTCCTAACACGCGGTCCACGTTGGCGTTTTCCGGACCGCGCGGCCATCGCCGCTCCGCCTCCGGCTATTTGCCAATTCGGGCCGCCTCTGCCATAAGGCGCCCTCCCGTCGCCCGGCTGATCAAGGGCTGCCGTGGCGGCGGCGAAGTGCTCAACAGCACGCAAAAGCAAGCGCAAAAACGCGATCTATTAGCGGTCGCCGGCGCGCATTATCAGGAGAGCCAAATGCCCAAGATCAAGACCAAATCGGGCGCCAAAAAGCGCTTCAAGGTGACGGGGACCGGAAAGGTCCTCTATGCGCAGTCGCGCAAGCGCCACGGCATGATCAAGCGCACCAAAAAGCAGATCCGCCAGTTGCGCGGCACCAATGTGCTGTTCAAGACCGACGGCGACAACATCAAGAAATACTTTTTGCCGAACGGCTAGAGACCGGCCGGTTGCGGCAGTTGTTTTCCCAGCGTTTTTCGATTGTGAAGGAGAAAAGTCATGGCACGCGTCAAGCGCGGCGTCACCTCTCATGCCAAGCACAAAAAGGTGCTCAAGGCCGCCAAGGGCTATTACGGCCGGCGCAAGAACACCATCCGCATCGCCAAGCAGGCGGTGGAGAAGGCCAACCAGTATGCCTATCGCGACCGCAAGCGGCGCAAGCGCACCTTCCGCGCGCTGTGGATTCAACGGCTCAACGCCGCGGTGCGGCCGTTCGGGCTCAATTACAGCCGATTCATCGCCGGTCTGGCCAAGGCCGGCATCACGGTCGACCGCAAAGTGCTCTCCGACCTCGCCATTACCGAGCCGGCGGCGTTCGAAGCGATCGTTGGCCAGGCCAAGTCGGCGCTGGCGGCGTAAGAGCGTGCCATGATCGACCGCGCTTATGTGCAGCGGATGGCGCGCTACAACCGCTGGCAAAATGAAAACCTGTACGGCGTTGCCGACCGGCTGTCCGACGCCGACCGGCGGCAGGAGCGGGGCGCCTGGTTCGGCTCCATCCATAAGACGCTCAGTCATATCTTATGGGCCGACCACATCTGGATGAGCCGCTTCAGCGATCTGCCGCCGCCGCAAGTCGGGATTCCGGAATCCGTCTCGCTCTATCCCGATTGGCAGAACCTGAAATCAGAGCGCAACGGCTTTGACCGCACGATCGTCGATTGGTCGGATACGATCGAAGACGGCTGGCTCACCGCCGACCAGACCTACTATTCCGGCGCCACCAAGCGCGAATGGACGCGGCCACGCTGGATGCTGGTCGCCCATATGTTCAATCACCAGACCCATCACCGCGGCCAGGTCCATAGCATGCTGACGCAAGCGGGCGGCCGGCCATCCGACACCGACCTGCCGTTCCTGCCGGATTGAGGCAACAGAAACACCGCAGCGATGGCCGACACCGCGCACCTGGAAAACGAAATCCTCGCCGAGATCGCGGGCGCGGGCGACGAGGCTGCGCTCGAATCAGTGCGTGTTTCGGCCTTGGGCAAGAGCGGCTCGATCACGGCGCTCCTCAAGACGCTGGGCACGCTGCCGCCCGAGGAACGCAAGAGCCAGGGTCCGCTGATCAACGGGCTGAAGGATCGTGTCAACGCGGCGCTTGCCGCGCGTCGCGGCGAGATCAAGGACGCGGCGCTCACCGCGCGGCTCAACACCGAGAGCGTCGACGTCACGCTGCCGGTGCGCGAAGCGCCGTTTGAAATCGGGCGGATCCATCCCATCACCCAAGTGATCGACGAATTGACCGCGATCTTCGCCGATATGGGCTTTGCGGTAGCGGAAGGCCCCGACATCGAGACCGACGACTACAATTTCACCAAGCTCAATTTTCCGCCGGACCATCCGGCGCGCGACATGCAGGACACGTTCTTCTTCAATCCCAAGCCGGACGGCACGCGGGTCCTGCTGCGCACCCACACTTCACCGGTGCAGGTGCGCACCATGCTGACCAAGAAGCCGCCGATCCGCGTCATCATTCCCGGCCGCACCTATCGCAGCGACAGCGACCAGACCCACACGCCGATGTTTCATCAGGTCGAGGGTCTCGTCATCGACAAGAAGTCGCACCTCGGCCACCTGAAATGGATTCTGGAAGAATTCTTCAAGGCATTTTTCGAGGTCGATCGCGTCGGCATGCGGTTTCGGCCGTCGTTTTTTCCGTTCACCGAGCCGTCGCTCGAAGTCGACATTCAGTGCCGCCGCGACAAAGGCGAAATCCGCTTCGGCGAAGGCGACGACTGGATGGAGATTCTCGGTTGCGGCATGGTGCATCCGAACGTGCTGAAAAATTGCGGGCTCGATCCCGACGAGTATCAGGGCTTTGCCTGGGGCATGGGGATCGACCGCATCGCCATGCTCAAATACGGCATGCCGGATCTGCGCGCCTTCTTTGAGGCCGATGCGCGCTGGCTTGCGCATTACGGCTTCCGCCCGCTCGATTTCCCCACTCTGGCCGGGGGATTAAGCCCTTAAGCCATGATGAAATTCACCTTCGCCTGGCTCAAAGAGCATCTCGACACCGATCGTCCGCTCGGCGAAATCGCCGACAAGCTGACCATGATCGGGCTCGAGGTCGAGCGCATCGAGGACAGGGCCAAGCAGTTCGCACCGTTCGTCATCGCCCGCGTCACCGAAGCGAAGCAGCACCCCAACGCGGATCGCCTGCGGGTGTGCATGGTCGATACCGGCGACGGCAAGCCAATCCAGGTCGTGTGCGGCGCGCCGAACGCGCGCGCCGGCATGAAAGGCGTGTTCGCGCCGGTCGGCGCCTTCATTCCCGGCAAGAACATCACGCTCGGCGTCGGCAAAATCCGCGACGTCGAAAGCCACGGCATGCTGGTGTCGGAATTCGAACTGCAAATCTCCGCCGATCACGAGGGCATCATCGACCTGCCGGACGACGCGCCGGTCGGCCAGCCTTACGCCAAATTCGCCGGCCTCGACGATCCGGTGCTGGAGATCAATCTGACGCCGAACCGCGGCGACGCCACCGGCGTGCATGGCATCGCGCGCGACCTGGCCGCCGCCGACATGGGCAAGTTCAAGGACGCCGCCATCAAGCCGGTGAAGACCGAGTTTCCCTGTCCGGTGCAGGTGACGCTCGATTTCGGCGCCACGCCGTCGTTGTGCCCAGCGTTCGGCTTGCGTCTGGTGCGCGGCGTCAACAATGGCCCGTCGCCGGACTGGCTGCAAAAGCGGCTGACCGCGATAGGTTTGCGTCCGATCAATGCGCTGGTCGATATCACCAACTTCATCACCTATGACCGCGGCCGGCCGCTGCACGTATTCGATGCTGCCAAAGTGCATGGCAACCTTACGGTCCGTCGCGCGCGAAAAGGCGAAACGCTGCTGGCGCTCGACGGCAAGACCTACGCGCTTGACGAAGCGGTCTGCGTCATCGCCGATGAGGATGGTGTCGAGTCGCTGTCCGGGATCATGGGCGGCGAAAAGACCGGCTGCTCGGAGACCACCACCGACGTGCTCATCGAATCGGCGTTATGGGAGCCGATCAATATCGCGCAGACCGGACGCAAGCTCGGCATCAATTCCGACGCGCGTTACCGTTTCGAGCGCGGCGTCGATTCGGCCTTCATGCTGCCGGGGCTCGAACTCGCCACCCGCATGGTGATGGATCTTTGCGGCGGCGCGCCGTCGGAAGTCGTTGTCGCCGGCAGCGTCGAGCCGCCCGAGCGCATCGTCGATTTTCCGCAGTCCGAGCTCGAACGGCTGGCCGGCATCGACGTGCCGCTCACCGAGTTGCGCCGCGTGCTCGAACGGCTCGGCTTCTTCGTCGCCGGCCAGGGCGAGCGGGTGAAAATCGCGGTGCCGTCGTGGCGGCCGGATGTGGCGGGCAAAGCCGATATCGTCGAGGAAGTGGTGCGCATTCTTGGCGTCGACCGCGTGCCGCCGACACCGTTTGATCGCGGCCCGGCGCAGCGCAAGCCGGTGCTCACGCCGGTTCAGGCGCGGACCCGCAAAGCCAAGCGCGCGCTGGCCGCGCGCAACCTCGTCGAGGCGGTGACCTGGTCGTTCATCGCCAAGCCGCGCGCCGAACTGTTCGGTGGCGGCCAGCCGGAATTGGCGCTCGCCAATCCAATCGCGGCTGACCTGTCCGATATGCGGCCGAGCCTGGTTCCCGGCCTCGTCGCCGCGGCGCAGAAGAATGCCGACCGTGGCGTTGCCGACACCGGCCTGTTCGAAGTCGGCCAGGTTTTTCGCGGCGATCAGCCGGCCGATCAGTTCACCGCCGCCGCCGGCGTCCGCCGCGCGCTGGCAAAGCCATCCGGCATCGGCCGCCACTGGAGCAAGCGCGACGGCGAAGTCGACGCATTCGACGCCAAGGCCGACGCGCTCGCCGTGCTCACGGCGGCCGGTGCGCCTCCGTCGGCGCTGCAAATCGTGCCCGGCGGCCCGGCCTGGCTGCATCCCGGCCGTTCCGGAACGATCCAGATCGGCCCGCAGAATATTTTGGGCCATTTCGGCGAGCTGCATCCGAGTGCGCTTGAGGCACTCGATGCCGAAGGTCCGCTGGTCGCCTTCGAAGTCATCCTCGAACGAATCCCCGAGCCGAAGCTACGGGCGACCCGCGCCAGGCCGGCGCTCGATCTGTCGCCGTTCCAGCCGGTCGAGCGCGATTTTGCCTTTGTGGTCGATCGCAATGTGAAAGCCGCCGATATTTTGCGCGCCGCACAGTCCGCGGACCGCAAACTCATTACCGGCGTGAGCGTGTTCGACGTTTACGAGGGCGAAGGCATCGCGGCGGGCAAGAAGTCGATCGCCATCGCGGTGACGATTCAGCCGCGCGACAAGACCATGACCGATGCCGAGATCGAGGCGCTGGCGGCAAAGATCGTCGCCGAGGTCAGCAAGCGCACCGCCGGCGTGCTGCGGGAGTGAGAGTGCTACTGACCGTTCGTCCCCGCAAAAGCGGGGACCCAGCTGCTCCGCCGCCACATTAGCCGCCACATTAACGGACTTCTACTTGGATTCCTGCTTTCGCAGGAATGAGCGGAAGTGTGCGGCGTAAGCTACCGTTCCTCCCGCATGATGCTCGGCGTATCGCCAAAATATTGCGGCGACTGGTAGCGAGGCTCGGCGCGCTCGGCGCGTGCCCGTTGCGGCTTGCGTTGCGGCGCGGCTTGGCTCTCCACCGGCGCGGCTTTGAGCGGGCCGAGGTGGCTCATCACCGCATCCGCGGCGCGCTCGCCGGATTCCCAGGCGCCGCCCACGGTTCCCCACAATGTCTCGTGCGCGGCTTCGCCGGCATACCAGACGTTGTCGGCGACCGGATCGAGAAATTGCCGCCGCGCGAATTGGCTGCCCGGCACCGCGGCGGACCAGGCGCCGAGCGCGAACGGATCGGCGTTCCAGCGCGTCGCGTGCTTGCGGCCGATCGCTTGCTTGATTTCCGCTCCGTACAGATTGGCCAGCCAATCGGCGGCGAAGTCGAACATCGCGGCCTCGCCTTGCGCCGACAGATCGCGGCCGAACGCGCCGGCGACGTCGATCGTGCACAACGCGGTGCCGCCGATATTGGCGAGGATGGCAGCGGTATGCGTATTGGCCGATTTCTCGAAAACCAGATCGTCGCTGTCGAGCCCGAGCGGATTGCCGTTAAGTTCGAGCGCGATGTGGTCGTAGCTGCCAAGCGACATCCGGCCGAACGCATCGATCTGATGGTGGCCGAGGTCGGGATAAAACCTCAGCCCGCCCGAGGCGACGACATTGGTCGGAACGGTGACGATGGCAAAGCGCGCGCCAATCGTGCCCTTCGCCGTCTCGACGCTGACGCCGCTATGCGTCTCGATCGACTTGGCCGGCGTCGACAGTTGTATAGCCAATCCCTGCGCCAGTCCGGCGAGCAGCGCGCCAAAGCCCTGCTTGCAGAACGCCGCCGCATTGCGTTCCGCCGCCTTGGCGAAATCGAACGACGACACCTGCGTCAAATCCTTGGCGCAATTATAGGGACCGAGAACGAACTCGACCGTGCCGCGCCAGTCGCCGAGATCGGCAGGCACCATCTGCTCGGACGGGACATCGGCCTTGCGCGCCGCGTCGTCGATAGCGCGCGTGGCGCGCACCTGGGCGGTGAGAAAATCTTCCAGTTCGCCCTCCCGCGCAAAGCGGCGGCCGATGCGGACTTTCTGGCTCTGCGGCGCCGGATAGACGTCGATGCCGCGGTGCGTCGTGAGCTTGGTCAAAGGATTGACGTCGGGCAGATAGATCCAGCGCGCGCCGCGGTCGAACGGCACGCCGAAAGTTTTGCTATCGGTGACACAGCGGCCGCCGACATGATCGCTCGCTTCGATCACGACATAGCGCCGGCTGGCGGCGGCGAGCTTTCGCGCCGCGGCGATCCCGGCCGCGCCGGCGCCGACAACTACGACTTCGAACGGGCCCGAAGCCGCCGGCGTCGCAGCCAATGCCGGCCGCGCCGCGAAGGCGGCCGAGGCGGCGAGAAAGGAACGTCGGCTTACGGGCTGCATTGCTTTGCGCGGCATGGTTTCCAATTGCTTTTCGGTTGAACTCAGATTGCCCGAATGGCGCGGGTCGGGCAAACGCCATGCTTAAAGCCCGGTCTATCGGGATGGCGGAGGCATGAACCAAATAGCAAGGGAATTGGCATAAAAGAAGGACATAAAATAAGCCCAAAACAGACGCGGAAAACCGCGCGGTGGCTGGGAGGCCCCATGAGCTGGATGCTCGACGGCGTTGGGCGCGTGATCGCCCGCTATCTGCAAAAGCCGGTGCACGGCTACGAGCCGTTCACGCCGAGCGATCCCGGCGCGTTGCGCCACGTGCTGCAGCCCGGCGACGTGCTCCTTGTCGAGGGCAACAATCACATCGCCGGCGTCATCAAATACCTCACGCAGTCGACCTGGTCGCATTCCGCGCTCTATGTCGGCCCGCTGGAGGGACGTGTTACCGCCGACGGCGAGCCGCATGTCCTGATCGAGGCCAATGTCGGCGATGGCGTGGTCTCGGCGCCGCTGTCGAAATATACCCGCTTCCACACCCGGATTTGCCGACCGGTCGGCCTCACCGAAGCGGATTGCGCGCTGGTGTGCGCCTACGCGGTCGAACGCATCGGCTTCGCCTACGATCTGAAAAACATCATCGACCTGATGCGCTATCTGCTGCCGCTGCCGGTGCCGCATCGCTGGCGCCGGCGCCTGCTCGCGCTCGGCTCGGGCGATCCGACGCGGCTCATCTGCTCGGCTTTGATCGCGGATGCGTTCCGCGCGGTGCGTTACCCGATCCTGGCCAAGGTCAAGCTCACCGGCAGCCGGCAGGCGCGCGAGGAGATTTTGGAAATCCGCCACTCCTCGCTCTATTGCCCGCGCGACTTCGACATCTCGCCCTACTTCAACGTGGTCAAGCCGACCATCGCGCGCGGCTTCGATTACAAATCGCTGCAATGGGCCGATCTGTCGCGGCAGCCGGACGCGGCGGACATTCCGCTGGTGCCGCAGGCGGCGGCGGACCGCGACGCCGAGGCGCTGGCCGCCTGAAACCTTGCGCTCACCGAGCCGCGTGGCTAATGGCATGCCATGCTCGACGACGCCATTAATGCGATTACCCAGATCTTCGCGCCGCCGCTGCGCGCGGTGTTATGGAAGACGATCGGGCTGGCGCTCGCGCTAGTCGTGGTCGCCGGCATCGTGCTCGAACGGCTGATCGTGCATCTTCTCGGCGCCGGGGGCGCCGCAATGGAATCCACGCTCGGTCCGCAGGCGCATGCGCCGGCGAGCGCGATGGCGTGGCTGTTGTCGATTGCCGCCGGGCTCGGCATTGTCGCCGGCAGTGTTTTCCTGATGCCGGCGGTGACCGCCGTGGTCGGCAGTTTCTTCGCCGACCAGATCGCCGACGAGGTCGAGCGCGAGCATTATCCGGCCGATCCGCCCAGCAAGGCCGTGCCGCTATGGCTTGCGTTGTGGGAAGGTCTCAAGACCGCGCTGCTCGCGCTCTTGATCTATCTGTGCGCTATGCCGCTGCTGATCTTCGTCGGCTTCGGCGCCGTGATTTTTTTCCTCGCCACCGCCTATATCCTCGGCCGCGAATATTTCGAGCTCGCGGCCATGCGGTTTCGTCCGCCCGCCGAGGCCAAGGCGTTGCGCAAGCGTAACGCCGCGAGAGTTTATCTCGGCGGCCTGTTCATCGCCGCTTTCGTCTCAATCCCGATCGTCAATCTGGCAACGCCGCTGTTCGCCATGGCCTTCATGGTGCACATGCATAAACGGCTTAGCGCATGATCCGGGGACCGCGGCGCGTCAGCCCCACACCTCGGCCGCCAGCTCGACCGCCATCCGCAGCTTCGCCCATTGCTCCTCTTCGGCGAGCACGTTGCCTTCCTCGGTCGAGGCGAAGCCGCATTGCGGCGACAGGCAGAGCTGGTCGAGTGCGGCATATTTGGTCGCTTCGTCGATGCGGCGTTTGATGTCGTCCTTCTTCTCGAGCTTGCCGGATTTGGTGGTGACAAGCCCGAGGACGACGATTTTTTTGCCCTTGGGTAGAAAGCGCAGCGGTTCGAAGCCGCCGGCGCGCGCGCTGTCGTATTCGAGGAAATAACCGTCGTAATTGAGCTTGCCGAGCATGGTTTCGGCGACCGGTTCGTAGCCGCCCTCGGAAATCCAGGTCGAGCGAAAATTGCCGCGGCAGACATGGGTGGTGACCGTCATATCGGCCGGCTTGCCTTCGAGCGCGCCGTTGATGACGCGGGCATAGTCCTGCTGCAGCCGGTCGGCGTTCAGACCGCGGTCGCGCGCCTTCTTCAGTTCAGCCGGCGAGCACAGATAAGCCCAGGCGGTGTCGTCGAACTGCAGATAGCGGCAGCCGGCGTCGTAGAAGCCGCGGATCGCCTGCTTATAGGTCTTTGCCAAATCGTCGAAGATGGCGTCGCGGTCGGCATAATCCTTGGTCTTGATGGCATCCGGCTCGAGGCGGAAGTGCAGCGTTGCCGGGCTCGGAATGCACATTTTCGCCGTTACGCGCGTGTGGGCTTTGAGGAATTTGAAATGATCGAGCATCGGGTGATTGGAGAAGCCAAGCTTGCCTGTGATGCGCGGCGTGCGCGGCCGGGTTTGTACGCCCTGAAACTGGATGCCGTGATCGAGCTCTTCGATCTCGACGCCGTCGAGCATGCCGTAGAAGTCAAAATGCCACCATGAGCGGCGGAATTCACCGTCGGTCGCGCATTTCAGCCCGACTTCTTCCTGCTTTTTGATGATCTTCTCGATCTCGCGATCCTCGACCTGCGCCAGTTGCGCCGCGTCGATCTCGCCCTTTTCGCGCTTCGCCCGCGCGTCTTTCAACGGCGCGGTGCGCAACAGGCTGCCGACCACATCGGCGCGGAACGGCGGCTTGGTTCTCGTCATTGCGGCGATCCTCCATGAATTTTGTTGGCGACTAACAAGCCGGAGCAGTGCAATTCGTCAACTGCAAAACAGCGAGGCCGCGGCCGAAGATGGGCCGCGTCCCATGACTACGGCCTCTCACACCTCGATGGTGACTTTCCCGGCGGTGACGATGGCCGGATAGGTCCTGACCGGCACCATGCAGGGCGGCGACACAACTTCACCGCTGCGGATATTGAACTGCCCGTTGTGAAAGTTGCACTCGACGACGTCGTCCTCGATGTAGCCTTCCGACAGCGAGCCGGGTCCATGGGTACAGGCGTCGTCGGTGACATAGAATTCGCCGCCGACATTGAACACGGCCAGCGTCAAACCCTCGATCTCGACCTTGAGCGCCGCGCCCGGCGCGACGTCGCCGGTACTGCACAGTTCGAGGCGTTTGGCGGCGGACATGACCTTCTCATAATGGAATAATTTCGATTTTCCACTATATTGATAGCGTGCGTCAGGAGGGTGCGCGATGGACAGCGAATTGGCCCGGATGAGCTCGGCGGCGGAAGCGAAGTTCCGCATCGACGCCCCGAACTCGAAAGCCCGCGCCATCAAGGTGATCGCGCTCGACGCGCCGAGCGAACGCATCGTCAAGGAGCTGTCGCGGGCGCAGTGGCAGCGCGCGAGTTTCCTTATCGCATCGGCGTTTTCCGGCGCGCCGCAAACCGGCGGCCGCTTCTCGATGGGCGGCTGGCTCATCGATCTGGCCGGCCGCACCAAGGATCTGGTCGACGAGGTGGCGTCGGCCGACCTGGTGGTGATGGTGGCCAGCGCCGGCGAGAACGCGGCGGCGGCCGCGATCATCGGCGAGGCCTGTCAGCTGCGGCACGTGATGACGACGGCGCTGATCATCGGCAGCGCTTCGACCAGCGACGAGACGCTGTCTAAGATGCTGGCGCAATTGCGCCCGCACGTGATGATGCTCGTGATTTCGAGCGCCGACGAATATATCAACGACATGCTCACTGCTTTGCGCGCGTGAATAGCGGGTCGCCATGAAGTTTTCCGGAGAACTGACGGTCAAAGCGCCGCGCGCGGAGGTTTTCAAGGCGGTGCGCGATGCGCGGTTCTTCGCCTCCTGCGTGGACGGCGTCAGCGAGCTCGTCGAAACCGCCCCCGATACCTACGCGGCGCTGTTCGAAACCAAGGTTGCCTACATGAAATTCAAGTTCAAGGTCACGGTCGAAGTCGTGCGCGCCGACGAACCGAACGAGATCGAGACCAAGGTCGAAGGCGCCCCGCTCGGTATTGTCGGCCGCCTCACCGCGACCGCGCTGACCAAGCTGACCGAGGAGGGCGATGCGACCAAGATCGCCTATGACGTGGAGACGGCGCTGACCGGCAAGCTCGGCAGTCTCGGCCAGCCGATGCTGCGTTCCAAAGCCAAGGAGATGGAACGGCAATTCGCCGCGCGGCTGGGTTCCGCTTTCGCCGCGCCAGGCGCCGCCGAACCGTGACCTCGCTGCCGTGACTCGCTCTATGACTTGGCGCGGCCTTTCGGCTAAGTTCGCGGCAACAAAAATAGAGGGGAGGTCACATGACGGACTTCAGTATCGGCAAGCTACCCTGGTATCGCTCGTTGAGCGGCAGCCAATGGCGCACGCTCGCCGCCACCAATCTCGGCTGGCTGTTCGACGGTTACGAAACCTACGCGCTGATCCTCACCGTCGGCGCCGCGATGCACAGTCTGCTCGAACCGGCGCAATATCCGCAAATTCCCGGCTATGCGGGCATCATCATTGCCATCACCTTGCTTGGCTGGGGGATTGGCGGCGTCTGCGGCGGCATTTTGGCGGATTACATCGGACGCAAACGCACGATGATCTACGCCATTCTCGCCTATTCGCTGCTGACCGGGCTCACCGCGCTGTCGTTCAACTGGATTTCGTTCGCGCTTTTGCGCTTCGCCGTCGGCATCGCCATCGGTTCGGAATGGGCGACCGGCTCGTCGATGATGGCCGAGCTGTGGCCGCAAGGCGCGCGCGGCAAGGGAGCCGGCCTGATGCAATGCGGGCTTGGCATTGGTTTCTTTCTGGCGTCGTTCGTCTGGCTGTTCGTCTCGGGCTTCGGACCGGATGCCTGGCGCTTCATGTTTGTCATCGGTATTCTGCCTGCGCTGTTGACGCTGTGGATGCGAACCTCGATCGATGAATCTCCGGTCTGGCAACAGACCGACGCGCGCCGCCGCGAAGCTCGCGCCCGCAAGGCCTCCGGCGCGCCGCTTTCGGCGGAGGAAACGGCGCTGAACCGGTTTACCGTCGCCGACCTGTTCGCCGCGCCGGAAACCCGCCGGCGGACCATCCTGGTCTTCCTTATGTCGCTGACCACGACGCTCGCCTGGTGGGGCATCTCGTCGTGGGTGCCGCCCTATATCGCCTCGGTCGCGGCCAAAGCCGGTCTACCTGGTCAGCAATGGGCGAGCTATGCCGGCATGGCTTACAATTTCGGCGCCATCCTCGGCTATATCAGCCTCGGCTTTCTCGCCGACCGCTTTGGCCGCAAGCCGATCACCATGCTCTATTTCGCCGTAGCCTTCGTCATGACGCCGGTGCTGTTCCTGTGGACACAGGATCTTGATCTGCTGCTGGTCGCGGCGGCGGTCAATGCGTTCTTCACGCTCGGGCAATATTCGTGGATGCCGGTCTGGCTGCCGGAATTGTTCCCGACGCGCTCGCGCGCGACCGGGCTTGCCTTCGCTTTCAACGCGCCACGCTTCATCGCCTTCCTCGGGCCGCTTTTCGCCGGGGTCTTGATCGTGCAGTTCGGCGGCTTTTCCCACGCTGCGATCACGATTTCCTGCATCTATATCCTCGGCTTCTGCGTCGCGCCGTTTCTGCCGGAAACCAACGGCAAGCCGCTGCCGGAATAGGGCACGGCGCGCTGCTCATCGTCATGGCCGGGACAGACCCGGCCATGACGCCGTAGTGTATTCGCATGATCCCAGACCCCATCGCTCTCGATACCGATGTGCTGGTCATCGGCTCCGGCGCCGCCGGCATGTATGCCGCGATCGAGGCATCGCGGCGCGGCGCGCCGGACGGCCTGCAGGTACTGCTTGCCGACAGGAGCCTGATCGGGCGTGGCGGCGCCACCGTGATGGCGCAGATGACGGTGGCGGTGGCGCTCGGCGAAGAGGTGCCCGACGACTGGCATTTTCACTACAACGATACCATTGCCGCTGGCCGCGGCCTGTGCGACGAGCCGCTGGCGCGGCTGATGTGCGAGGATGCGCCGGATTGCATTCGCGAGCTGGACCGCTGGGGCGTCGGCTGGGCGCGCAAAGACGGTCACGTCACCGCGGCCATCGCGCCGGGCCACGACCGGCCGCGCTGCGTCTATGTCGATTTCATCAATACCGGCCCGGCGGTGTCGAAAACGCTGCGCACCCAGATGGCGCGCAACCAAAACATCCGCAAGATCGGCGACCTCTGCATCGTCGATCTGGTGACGCGCGACGGCGCGGTGACCGGCGCGGTGGGCCGGCATCTCGACAGCGGCACACCGGTCACCATCGCCGCCCAGGCGACCGTGCTGGCGACCGGTGGACTGACGCGGCTTTATCGCCGCAACAGCGCCTCGACCAATATGGGCGGCGACGGCTATGCGCTGGCGCTGCGCGCCGGCTGTTCGCTGATCGACATGGAGTTCGTGCAGTTCTTTCCGATCGGGCATCTGGCGCCGCGGCTGGTCGGCATGGACCCGATCATGTGGGATCCGTTCCGTTACAAGCTCGGCGGCAGGCTCCTCAATGGGTCGATGGAAGAATTCACTTCGAAGTACGGCTCGGACGAGGACGGCAAATACGTATTGGCGCGCGACCTCGCCACCTACGCCATCATGAAAGAGGTCGAGGCCGGCCGCGGCTCGCCGCATGGCGGCGCCTATCTCTCGTTCGAGCATTGCGGCGCGGCGGCCTTGCGCGAAGCGTTCGGTCCGGTGATCGACCGGCTGGCGGCAAACGGCATCGATCTCGGCAAAATGCCGGTCGAGGTCGCGCCGATTGCGCATTATCACATGGGCGGCGTGGTCGCCGAGGCCAGCATGGCCACTTCGGTGCCCGGTCTATATGTCGCCGGCGAAGTGGTCGGCGGCCCGAACGGCGCCAACCGGCTGTCCGGCAATGCCATCACCGAAGCTCTGGTGTTCGGCCGCCGCGCCGGACGCAGCGCCGCACAACGCGCCAAGCAGGAATCGCGGCAGAGTCTGCGCACGCAAGATACCAGTGCGGCGCTCAATCTGGTGCGCGCCGAGGCGCTTCCTGGCGACGCGTCTAATACTGCTGAGATGATCGCGCGTCTGCAAACGATCATGGCCGACGATGTCGGACCGCTGCGCACCGGTACGAAACTGAGCCGCGCGCTGGCCGGCATTGCCGAACTTACCGGCGAACTCGGCCAGCGGCCACCCGGTCGCGCCGGTGCATTCGATCTGCAACGGCTCGAATGGTTCGATCTGCGCAACATGCTCACGGTGGCGCGCGCGGCGGCTCAAGCGGCGCTCAACCGCACCGAAAGCCGCGGCGCGCACCAGCGCGAGGATTTCTCTCAGACGTTGCCGCGTTGGCAGGTGCATCAGCGCGTCACGCTGCGCGGCGACGAAATGCAAATCTCCGGCGCCCCGGCGGAGGCAACCGGGCATGATCCCGGAAAAATGTCGCCGGCTTTCGGAAAAGATCGTGCTCAATCGAGTCTTCCGTCATGAGTGAGATCGCCACGCTGAAGATCTGGCGCGGCGCCGAGCGCGCAACCGGGCAATGGGACACGTTCGACGTGCCGTTCGAACCGGGCCAGTCGGTGCTGGACGGCCTGCGCTGGCTGCGCATCAACCAGGATCCGTCGCTGGCGATCCGCTTCTCCTGCATCAACGCCAACGCCTGCAAGGAATGCATGATCCAGCTCGACGGTGAGACGGTCTATGCCTGCACCGCACGGCTTGAGCCGCGCGAAATGACGCTCACGCCGCTGCCCAACAAGAAGCTGGTGCGCGATCTGGTGACCGAAATCGCGCCGCCGTCGGAGAGGTTTAAATAGTCATTGCGAAAAGGCAAAGCGACGAAGCAATCCAAGGGGCCGCTTGGAACTGGATTGCGTCGCGGAGCACGGCGCGATGCGCCTTGCGCGCTATTTTGCCTCCGTGACCTTTTCGGAATAGCGCGCATAGAACAGCGCGACCCGCTCCTGCCACATCGCCACAAACGCGCCCGAGGTCAGATTATCGACCGATTTCCAGATCCTCTTTATATCTGGAAGCGTGTTTTGCCAGATCGCGCGCTTGCACCATTTCTCGCCTTTTTCCCTGCCTTCATCGGTCGCGCACATCGACTTCCAGGCAATCCGCTCCGGATGACTGACGTGTTCCTCCGCGCCCTGCGTTCCCTGTTGATGGATCAAATAAAGATCATCCAGGGTCGGTTTCTTGTGTGTCACCAATTCAAACAGGATCGCCGCGGTAGTGAATTTATAGGCGGCGGCGATGGCATTGTCGCGCGCACTGACAATGTCGCCGGCTCCGTATTTGTTGAACTCGTAATGGCTAAGCTGAAACAGCCCGATATAAGATCCGGTTCGCTGCGTGGGATCGAAATCGGATTCGATTCTGGCAACCGCTTTCATAAAGCCGAAGTCCAGGCCGAGAGCAGCCGATGCAAGCTTGATCTCCTCGTTCGGCGTGCCCAGCGCAGTGTTTTGCAACGAATCTAGAATGGTATCCGCCGGTTTCCTGTCGGGTGGAACCTCGGAATAGGCATAATAGGCAAGATTCAAGAGTTCCTCTTTTGACGGCATGGGATGCGGGACATAGTCCGAGGAAAAATCCTCCGCCGACATTGCCGTCTCTTCTTGCACGGGAGCGACGGCGCCTTGGTCGTCACTGACGACCGAGGGTTGACGCTCGGGCAACGGCTCACGCGGTGAAAACGGAGCGGGAATTGCAACTGCAATCACGATGCAGGCGCACTGCAAGATTTTCATTGCTGATATCGCCCCCCGGCAGGCACGGCTACCTATGCCTTACTTGCCCTAAACCTTACTTCCCCAAGCCATACTTTCCCGAAGCCATACTAGGAGCGTTTCGCGGCTTCGTACACTATGGTCGGGTATAACGTCGGGGAGCGTCCCGGCCGGATCATTGGATAGAACACTATGAAAAAGCTCACGATTGGGGACGTCACCATCACCAGCATCATCGAACGCGACGGTCCCTGGCGGCAGCCGGAAGAGATGTTTCCGGCTTACGATCCTGAAATCGGCAAACGCCATCTCGCCGAGCTCGATCCGGAGGTGTTCGATCCGGCGTCGGGCAAGATGGTCATCACCTATCAGACCTACGTGGTGCGGACGCCCAAGCACACTATCCTGATCGACACCTGCACCGGCGAGGACAAGGGCTATCCGCCGCCGATGGATTTTCCCAAAAAGCCCTGGCTCGACGGCTTTGCCGCGGCCGGCTTGCGCTTTGAAGACATTGACTACGTGTTCTGCACGCACCTGCACATCGATCACACCGGCTGGAATACGATGCTGCGCAACGGCAAATGGGTGCCGACTTTCCCGAAAGCCAAATACATCTTTCACAAAGGCGAATACGCCGCCTGGGAAGAGGAATACAGGCGCGGCGGCAATCGCCCCGGCGGCGGCGGCAATGTCTGGGGCTACAATTGCGAGCCGGTGGTTGCGGCCGGCCAGGCGCTTCTGGTCGACGACGATTTCGCGCTCGATGATACGTTCACCCTGATCCCGACGCCGGGCCATTCCCCCTGCCATTGCTGCGTCAATATCCGCTCGCGAGGACATAACGCCGTCGTCGTCGGCGACATGATGCATCACGCGTTGCAGTGCCGCGAACCGGATTGGTCGACAATTTTCGATTGGGATCCGGCGCAGGCGGCGCGCTCGCGCCGAAAATTCTTAAGCGACACCGCCGGAACCGGCACGTTCGTGCTGCCGATCCACTTTCCGCATCCGACCACCGGCCGCATTGAAGCCGACGGCGACCGGTTTCGCTATAAATTCGTTCGCTAAGGAGAGGCTCCCCGGCTAGGAACCGCGCGCCGGCGCTGGCATAATCGCGATCAAGAACCTGCCGGGAGGTCGTCATGGGGCAAACCCAGCTCAAAACAGTCCCAAAGCGAGCGGGCCGCGACTGGCCGTTCCAGGTGAGGCCGCTGCATCCGGTGCTCGGCTGCGAGATTTCAGGCATCACGCTGGAACAGGCAGTTTCGCCGGCTTTGTTCGCCAAAATCTACGAAGCTTTTCTCGACTACCAGCTCATTGTGTTTCACGACGTCGATCTGCCGCCGGCGACGCAGGTCGCCTTCGCGCGCAATTTCGGCGAGGTGCAGATCCATGTGATGAACCAGTATCACGGCTACAAGGACCAGCCGGAAATCTACATGCTGTCCAACCTCGACCGGGACGGCAATCCGAGCGGCAAGCATCCGGACAAGGGCACGCTGTATTGGCACACCGACGGCTCTTGGCGCGAGCGCACGGGCCAGGCGACGATGATGTATTCGGAGATAGTACCGGAGACGGGCGGCGAAACCGAATTCGCCGACATGTATTCGGCCTACGATCTGTTGCCTGCCGCGATGAAGGCGCGAATCGAAGGCCGCCGCGCCATCCACAATCTCGACTTTTCGCGCAGCCGCCGCCACGGCGAGGATCCGATGACGGCGGAACAGAAGGCCAAGGTACCGCCGATCGCGCATCCGATCGTGCGCACCCATCCCGACACCGGACGCAAGGCGATCTTCCTCGGCGATCATGCCGAATCGATCGAAGGCATGGATTACGGCGAAGGCCGCGCGCTGATCGAGGAGATCAACGCGACGATCACGCCGCCGGAGCGCGTGTACACCCATAGCTGGACGCCGCGGCAATGCATGGTGTGGGACAACCGCTGCACGCTGCATCGCGCCACCGGCTTCGACGAGGCGCGCTTGAAACGCGTCATGCGCCGCTGCACCATCAACGGCGACCGGCCGTTCTGATGCCGATAAAATCCAAATATCTATTCGTCGCCTCGATGGATGTGGATGCCGACAAGGAGGCCCTATTCAACGAGGTTTACGATACCGAGCACGTTCCCAATCTTTTGCAGGTGCCGGGCGTGCACGCCGTGGCGCGGCTCGCGGGTGAGCCGTTCGCGCTCAATATCGGTGGCGAAGAAAAGCGCATCGCGCAGGACGGCCCGCGCTATAGCGCGATCTACGAGATCGACGGCCCGCATGTTCTGACCAGCCGCGAATGGGCGAAGGCCTCGGAAACGGGACGCTGGCCCAAAGAGGTGCGCCCCTTCACCCGCAACCGCCGCCACGCGCTGTACAAGATACGGTAACCATAAAATAGAGCCGCGGCGCCACAGAGTATTCCCGGATTTGCCAAAATCCGCCGCCGGAGCGCTCTAATTTTGCCGTCGGACTGCATTTAACCGGCGTTTAACGCAAACTGCATTCAATGAGTGCGGAAGGTCCGCGATCTCTTCGCGCGATCTTTCGATGGGGAGCTTCTCGCTTTTTCGCAACCGGCCGGCCGCGACATCGTGATCGCGACAATGGGATGGCCGCCGGACACCGCGCGCAGAAGCGATATTCAAGCCGGGTACGAGGGGAATGACGTTCAGCAGCGCGTCGTGTTCCGTTTCGGGGGACTACGATTATCGTGACTTGCGACCAAACGCGCGCCCGCAACGGCTGGCGGCCGCCGCCGCTCTCGCTTGCGTCGCCTGCGCCTGCGCCTGGATTCTTGGCGTCAACTTGATCGGCGCCGCAGCAATCGATCGCGCCGATAGCAGCACCGACCCCGTCGACGTTGCACCCACGCGCGGGGACAGGCTCGATGTTGCAACGGCCGCTGCACCGGCTGATGGCGACACTTACGCTTTGCTGTTTGATTCTCATTCTCTGGGTTTTCCGCCCGGTGCGTTTGTCAGGAATGCGCCGCCGGCGGCTGTCCAGCAGGCGGCAGCCGCGGCGCCGACCGCGCCATCGATGGCCGCGGCACAAAACGTCGCGTCGGTGCCACCGTTGGGCGACGATCGCATCGCCCAGAGTGCCGCTGTCCCGCTGCCGCCACTATCCTTGGCGCCGACGCGCGTCGCCCCGGTTCGCGACGGCTCCCATATTGCGCGTGCCGCCGCCGGCGCGCCGGACGAGCAGCCGACATTGCTGGAAAAACTGTTCGGTAAATCGTCGCCCCAGCCTTCATCGATGACGCTTGCCTATGCGGCACCTGACGATAAAGGCATTCTGGGCGATGGACAGAACGTCGCGGCGGGCCGCTACGACCGCTGGACCGCTGTTTACGACATCACCGCGCATAAGGTTTACCTGCCGGACGGCAGGGAACTCGAAGCGCATTCGGGCTACGGCAGCAGGCTCGACGATCCGCACACCGCCAGTGTCAGGGATCTCGGCGTCACGCCTCCCGATATCTACGATCTCCAACCGCGCGAAGCGCTGTTTCACGGCGTGCAGGCGCTGCGCATGATCCCCGTCGATGTCGACAAAGTCTTTGGCCGGAGCGGCATCCTGGCGCACAGCTACATGCTCGGCCCGAACGGCGATTCCAACGGCTGCGTGTCGTTCAAGAACTATGATGCATTCCTGCAGGCCTACCTCAATCACGAGATTAAACGGCTGGCCGTGGTCTCCCGCCTGGACTGACGGACCGGTCCGCGCCGTTACTTCTTCTTCAGTAGCGCATCTTTTTCTTTGATCAGCCTGGCAAGCTCTTCGTTTTGTTGCGCGATCCGATTCGCGTTTCGATCTTCATCCGCGGCGCCGGAATCTGCGGCGGCCTGTTCAATCAGTTGCCGGATGTTGTCGCGCGTAATGGCGATGCGGTCTTCCAGTTCAGGCAGTGAAAGCGTGCTGCCGTTGCTCATCGTGTGGTCTCCTGGGTCAATAAATACGTCAGGCACGGTGCGGACAAGATGGCATGCGACGCGTCACCGGCAAAGTCCGGGTCCGGCAAAGAGATTTAAATCCTCAAGCCTTACGGCCGGGCCGCGCCAGGGCCTGAACTGGGCGGCGTCGAGGAAACGGGCGCCTCAGGCGATTGGGGCATCGTCGTTGACGCGGCCGGCGGGTTGAATGTCGGCGTCGCTTCCGGAACACTTTGAGTCGTCGGGGGTGGCCCCGAAGCCGCGGGATTTGTGCCCGATTCGTGCGAAGAAGAATTGGCGCTCTGCGCCTGCGCGCCTGCCACAGTCACGCAGGTTGCCACCAGGCCCAAGGATGCAGCCATGACGGCCGTCACCAGTGGCGATCGGCCGGGCAGGCTGTTGTCGGATTGAGTGTTCATGGGAACGTCTCCGGATCCAGGCAGCCTTTATTGGTCCCGGAACAACGCGGGGCCCGACCTTGGGGTTCCGGCTGCTTCTTGCCGAGACGAGCTTCCGTCAGGCAGCCTTTGGGGGTGAATTGACAGGACACGCCCAATGCCGGCAGGAACACCCCATGATGAGCGAACAAAAGATCAGCGACGAGAAGATCAGCGAACGAAAGCCGGTTGCTTACGGCGATATGCGCGGCTGGATAAAGGCGCTCGATGCCGCCGGCGAATTGGCGCGGATCGACGCCGAGGTCGACTGGAATATCGAGCTCGGCACCGTGGCGCGGTTGGCGCAGGGCGCGGCCGACGGACCGGCGCTCATCTTCAACAACATCCGCGACTACGGCGCCAACAGCCGCTGCCGGCAGGTCATGACCGGAACGCTCGCCAGCTATCGGCGGCTCGCAATGCTGATGGGCCTGCCGCCCGAAACGCATCCGCGCGAACTGGTCAAGCTTGGCCGCACCATCCTGACCGAAGGCATCGCGCCGAAAATCGTCAAGACCGGGCCGGTCAAGGAGAACGTGGTCAAGGGCGATGACGTCGATCTCAACGAATTTCCGGTGCCGCAATGGAATCGCATCGACGGCGGCCGTTACATCCTCACTTACGGCGGTGTCGTCACCAAGGATCCCAATTCCGGCATCATGAATGTCGGCGTCTATCGCGGCATGGTGGCGGGCAAGAATCTGATCCCGATCCTGATGTGGCGGGCGCAGCATATTGGCCATCACGTCACCGCCTGGCAGCAGAAGGGCCACAAGGAAATGCCGGTCGCGGTCGCCATCGGCTGGGAGCCGTCGATGGATTTTGTCGGCGGCTCGCCGGTGCCGAAGGACATGTGCGAATACGACGTGATCGGCGCCATCCGCGGCGCGCCGGTCGAGCTGGTCAAATGCGAAACCGTCGATCTGCACGTGCCGGCGACCGCCGAGATCGTGATCGAAGGCTATCTCGGCATCGACCCGGAATCCTACGCGATGGAAGGCCCGTTTGCCGAGTTCACCGGCTATGTCGCCGGCGACCGCTCGCCAAAGCCGGCCATTCGCGTCACCTGCATCACCCACCGCACCGATCCGATCCTGCGCGGCACCATCGAAGGCTCGATGCCCGGCAGCTATTCGGAGAACGGCGTCTGCTCGTCGATCATGCGCGCGGCCACGGCGTGGAACGTGCTCGATCGCGCCGGCGTGCCGGGCGTCACCGACGTGTGGTGCCCGCCGGTACAGGCCGGCACCAACATTTTTGTGCAGATCAAGCAGAGCTATCGCAACCAGGCGAAACAGGTCGCCAATGCGCTATGGGGCTCATCGGCCGCGCATGTGCGCTACAAGCACGTCACCGTGGTCGACGACGATATCGACATCCACGATTACGCGGCGGTCGATTGGGCGATCGCGTATCGCGTCAATGCCGGCGAGGACGACATTGTCATCATGCCGTCGACATTCGGCGCCGGGCTCGATCCGTCGACGCGGCGGCGCGACCGCAATGTCATGCAATTCGGCACCGGCAAATGGAACCGCGTGCTTGATCGACGCCACCATCAATCTCGACTACGACCCCGATCCCGATCTCGGCGGCGCGCGCTTCCCGCCGACGGCATGGCCGGCGCCGGACGACATCGCCAAAGCCAAAGCGCGCTGGAGCGAGTTCGGATTGGATAAGAAGAAGGGCTGATTCGGTCATTCCCGCGAAAGCAGGATCCATAATCGCCGGCCGTGCAAGTCTCGCTCCGACAGGGATTATGTGTCCCCGCTTTCGCGGGGACGACTCGCGTGCAAACTCATGCCACCGGCAACAGCGGCCGGCCCTCCGCCACTTGCATGTCGAAGGCGGCAAGCAAAATCGCCGTGCCGGCGTAATTGCCCATCAGCAAGACAAGATCGACCAGCTGGTTTGGCGTGAACAATGCCTTGAGCCGCGCAAAGGCCTCCGGCGTGACCTTATGATCGCGCAACGCCTGGCGGCCGAATTCGATGACAGCCGCGTCCAGTTCGCTCAAACCGTCCGTGGACTTGCGGTACTTGATGATATCGATCACGGCCGCCGGCACGCCGACCTTCAAGGCTTCGGGCTCATGCGCCGCCCATTCGAACCGGCTGTCCATTTCGCGCGCGACGGTGAGGATCGCGACCTCGCGGATTTTCGGATCGAACCCGGCGTCAAAGCGCAGATAATGATTGATCGTGTTGTGCGCTTCGACCGTCCTGCTGCTGTAGAGGTGAATTCCGGCCGGCCCGCGCAAGCCGACAATGGTCTTTCCCGGCGAATTGGCGCGATCGTAAGCGCGCTTGCCGGCGTCGTCCAAATCTTCGCGCTTCGGCAGCGGCAGGCGAAATCCGGATTGCGGATCGATGTCTGACGGCATTTCACTTCCCTCGGTCGATATCTTGTTTCATATCTTGTTTCAGAGCTTGTCTTGTTTTGGAATCTGCGCCGCAAACTTAGCGCACCGCGGTCGACACTGGAATAACGGGAGGACACATGTTCGAAGGTTTTACGCGAACCGAGATCAAAACTTCGGGCGCGCGCATCGTGACCGTCCATGGCGGCAAGGGCCCGCCGCTTCTTCTGCTCCACGGCAACCCGTTCAGCCATCTGTCATGGCACAAATTCGCGCCCCAGCTCGCGGAAGAATTCACCGTGATCGCCACCGATTTGCGTGGCTACGGCGATTCCGAAAAGCCGCCCGGCGGCGACGATCATTCCGGCTATTCGTTCCGCGCCATGGCGCAGGACCAGATCGAGGTGATGGCGGCGCTCGGGTCACAAGCGCTTCTATGCCGCCGGACACGATCGCGGCGGCCGCGTGCTGCACCGCATGTGCCTCGATCACCCGCAAGCGGTGGCGCGCGCCGCCATCCTCGACATCATCCCGCAGCATCATCTGTTCAACCATCCCAGCAAGTCTTGGGCGACCTTCTCGTGGCACTGGTTCTTCATGATCCAGCCCTACGATTTTCCCGAGCATCTGATGAGCGCCGACCCGGATTATTTCATCGAGAAGAAACTTGCCAAGACCAAGCAGGGTTTGAGCTTCTTCGATTCGCGCGCGCTCGCCGAATATAAGCGCTACATGCGCAATCCGGCGACGGTGCATGCCATGTGCGAGGATTACCGCGCCTGCGCCACCGTCGACTTTGACGATGGACACTTTGGATTTCGCGGCGGGGCGGAAAATCGCCTGCCCGGTGCTGCTGCTGTGGGGCGCGACCGGCGGCGTCGGCCGCAACAGCAATCCCGGTCCGGGTGAAATCTGGCAGCGCTACGCCGCCGATATCCGCGGCGCCAAGGCGCTGCCGTGCGGGCACTACCTTTCCGAAGAGGCGCCGCAGGAAACCTATCGGGCAATTGCGGGAGTTTTTCGCTGCCGGGCGAGCTGAATTGACCGTGTGCGGCGCAATAGGAGCAATCCGCCGCAGCGCGCGGCCGAGGGCCCGCCGCGCAGGGTGTGGCCAAACATCGCGCAAGCGGAAGTGGCTTTGCGCTCTCGCCCCGGCGCGCGACATCTGCTAGTGGGAGCCGGTTCGCGCTGGTGGGGCGGAACGAGTCTCTATTCTATGGATGCGCAAGCAGCCGGTCCGGAACGCGGTATGTTGAAGAGGCTGCGTGGAACTGCGCATTTTTTCGGCCGCAAGATTGGCTGGAGCCGGATCGGCGTCGCGCTCAGCCTGACCATCATCACGGTCGCCGCGGTGGTGCTTTACCGCATCCTGCGCGACATCGATCCTGACGCGCTGATCGACGCGCTGGAGGCGACCGATTGGCCGACGCTGATCTTCGCCGGACTGTTCGTCGCCGCCGGTTACCTGACGCTGACGTTCTACGATCTGTTCGCGTTGCGCGCGATCGACCGTCCCGAGGTGCCGTA
Source organism: uncultured Alphaproteobacteria bacterium (assembly GCA_963743395.1). Lineage (GTDB taxonomy): Bacteria > Pseudomonadota > Alphaproteobacteria > Rhizobiales > Xanthobacteraceae > BOG-931. The sequence continues at coordinate 431,207 of CAVUPV010000001.1, read as the reverse complement.
TCGCATCGCCGCACTGGCGGGATTCACCAGCTACGCCATCGGTCATAATGTCGGCGCCAGCGTCTTTTCCGGCGGCGCGGTGCGCTACCGCATCTATTCCAGCTGGGGCCTTTCCGTCATCGAGGTCACCAAGATCTGTTTCATCGCCGGACTGACATTCTGGCTCGGTAACGCGACCGTGCTGGGCTTGGGCATTCTCCATGCTCCGCAGGCGGCGCGCGCGCTCGATCAAATGCCGCTGTGGTGCAATCGCGTGCTGGCTCTGGTGATCCTCGCCATGCTCGCCGCTTATGTGGCTTGGGTCTGGGTCAAGCCCCGCGTCATCGGCCGCGAAGGCTGGCGGGTCACGCTGCCCGGCGGCCCATCGACGCTCGTTCAGGTCGCGATCGGCATCGTCGATCTGTGCTGCTGCGCCGCCGCCATGTACATGCTCGTGCCGGACGAACCGAATCTTGGCTTTGCCACCGTGGCCGTGATTTTTGTCGCCGCCACACTGCTCGGTTTTGCCAGCCACGCGCCCGGCGGCCTCGGCGTGTTCGACGCCACCATGATGGTGGCGCTTTGGCAGTTCGACAAAGAAGACCTGCTGGCCGGCCTGCTGCTGTTTCGCCTGCTGTATTACATTATTCCTTTGGTGCTCGCGCTCGGCGTGCTGGGAATTCGTGAGGTCTTGCTCGGCCGCGCCGCGCGTCGCATATCTCAGGCGGCAGCGCCGCCGATGAGCACCATCAATGCGCGGATGCGGGAAAAATCGGACTGATCGTGACGCGCCGCGCAACGCGGTGCGGGGAAGCTTATGAGCCTGGCCGAAGATCGCGCGCGCACTGCCGCCAGGCGCTGGCGCGGCGGCGGGCTCGTGATCGTCGCCGCAGCCATCGTGTTCGCCGTGCTGGCGATGGCTGGAATGCTGCCCGTCGCCTATGCCGCCTCGGGCTTCGCGATTGTCGCCGCCGCCGCCGCGCTGGCGGTTCGTTCCGGCAAGGAAGACATTCGCCTCGCCCAGCCGATCGCCATGTCCGAGCGCGGTGACGATCTGCTGCGCACCCTTGTCGCCGGCCTGCCGGATCCGGTCGTTGCGCTCGACCGTGACGGCCGCGTGCTGGCGCTCAACGAGCGAGCCCGCGCGCTAGCGCCGGCGCTCCGCCAGGGCGAGCCGGTTTCGTTCGCGCTGCGCATGCCCGACCTGATCGAGGCCATCGGCCGCGCCATGACCGGTGAGGAGCAGCGCGTCGTCTATTTCGAACGCGTGCCGATGGATCGCTGGTACGAAACCGTCGTCATGCCGGTCAAACGCGAGCCGAACGCAACGCGGCCCGATCTGGTGCTGATGACATTCCACGATCTGACGCCGCTGCGCCGGGTCGAGGAAATGCGCGCCGACTTCGTCGCCAATGCCAGCCACGAACTGCGCACGCCGCTTGCGGCGCTGCTGGGCTTCATCGAGACCTTGCAGGGCTCGGCACGCGAAGATCCGAAAGCACGTGAACGCTTTCTCGCCATCATGCAGGAACAGGCGCGGCGCATGGCGCGGCTGATCGATGATCTGTTGTCATTGTCGCGCATCGAGCTCAACGCCCATCGCCGTCCCGACACGCCGGTCGATCTGGTGCCGATCGTGCGCCAGGTCGTCGACGGGCTCGAAACGCTGGCGCGCGATCGCGGGGTTGCCGTCAATATCGAGGCGGCGGATGCGCTCACCGTGCTCGGCGATCATGACGAACTGGTTCGCATTTTCGAGAATCTGGTCGAGAACGCGCTCAAATACGGCGCCGCCGGCCGGCGCGTCGATATCAAGCTCGGCCTCGGAACCTCGGCCGACGGCGAGCCGGAGGCCCTGGTCAGCGTCTGCGATTACGGCCCGGGCATCTCGCCCGAACACCTGCCGCGGCTGACCGAGCGCTTCTATCGGGTGGACGTCACCGAAAGCCGCGCCCAAGGCGGCACCGGTCTCGGTCTCGCGCTGGTCAAGCACATCCTCAACCGGCACCGGGGTCGTCTGACCATCGACAGCGCGCCTGGAGCGGGCGCCACTTTCACCATTCACCTGCCCACCGCGGTTGCCGCGCCTCAGCGATAAATCGCTGCTCAATCAGTGGCTTGCGCTGTCATCTGATTGTCATCTGCGGCTCATAGAACGGTTACGTGCCGAACCTAACCATGCCTGCGCTGCGGGTCCGCCTGGCAGGGGCAATTCCTGATGCAGCGATTTTCTCAACAACAGCGGACGCAACCGAAGCGCCCAAACGGGGACGTTAAGCCGACATCGTTCGGAACTTTTTCTCGGAATTTAGGACGGCCAATTGGGCCGCCCGGAATCACACTCACAGGAGAGATAACGTGAAGCATCTGACAACCATGGCCGTCGCCGGCATGCTGGCCGCGACGGTTCTTCCTGCCGCCGCTGCCGATATCACCGGCGCCGGCTCGACCTTCGTCTATCCGGTGCTCGCCAAGTGGGCGGATCAGTACAGAAAGGACACCGGGGTCGGACTGAACTATCAGTCGATCGGTTCGGGCGGCGGCATCAAGCAGATCATCGCCAAGACCGTGACCTTCGGCGCCACTGACAAGCCGATGGTGCCGGACGACATCGCCAAGAACAACTTCGTGCAGTTTCCGGTCATCAACGGTGCCGTCGTTCCGATCATGAACTTGCCGGGCATCAAGCCAGGTGAGGTCACGCTCGACGGTCCGACCATCGCGCAGATCTTCCTCGGCAACATCACCAAGTGGAACGATCCGGTGATCGCCAAGCTCAATCCCGGCGTCGCTCTACCCGACACCGCGATCGCGGTCGTGCATCGCTCCGATGGTTCCGGCACGACCTTCATCTGGACGGATTATCTGTCCAAGGTCAGCCCGGACTGGAAGTCCAAAGTCGGCTCCGATACCGCCGTCGAATGGCCGGTCGGCATCGGCGCCAAGGGCAGCGAGGGCGTTGCCAACAACACCGCGCAGACCGTCGGTTCGCTCGGCTATGTCGAATACGCCTATGCCCAGCAGAACAACCTGACCTATGCCAAGATGGTCAATCACGCCGGCAAGACCGTCGCCCCGACAATGGAGGCGTTCCAATCCGCCGCCGCCGGCGCCGATTGGAGCAGCGCGCCGAATTTCCGCGTCATCCTGACCGACGCGGCCGGCGACAAGTCGTGGCCGGTTGCCGGCTCGACCTTCATCCTGATGGAAAATTCGCCGCAGGATCCTGTCGCCTCGGCCGAGGCCCTCAAGTTCTTCGCGTGGGGCTATAAGAACGGCAAGCAGATGGCGTCCGATCTCGACTACGTGCCGATGCCGGATGGCGTGGTGGCGCTGATCGAGAAGACCTGGAAGGACAAGATCAAGAGTTCCGACGGCAAGCCCGTCTATTGATCCGCGCGTGCGGGAAAAGGCGCCCTCAAAAGGCGCCTTTTCTCTTTTGCACCGCGGTACCGGCAGCGGCTTGTCTAACGGCCCAAAAATCCCTTGATTAGCTCTCCGGCGCGAACGGCAAAGGAGAGGCAATGCAAACTGCGCGGAGGCAGTCAGTGGCCGATCTAGCGTTGTCGAATCGAATGGCGATCTCGGCCGGGGCCACCCCGCGCATGAAGGTCCTCGATCGGCTGCGGTTTGGCGACGCCGTATTCCGCCATCTGACCCGCGCCGCCGCTATCGGCGTGCTGTTGCTGCTGAGCGGCGTCATCATCTCGTTGATCCAGGGCTCGATCCCGGCGATCAGGACTTTCGGCTTCGGCTTCCTGACCAGCGAGCGCTGGAACCCGGTCACCGAAAATTTCGGCGCCCTGCCGGCGATCTACGGCACGATCGTCACCTCTTTCATCGCCATGCTGATCGCCGTTCCGGTCGGCTTGATGATCGCTTTCTTCCTCACCGAGTTGTGCCCGCAATGGCTGCGGCGGCCGATCGGTACCGCGATCGAATTGCTCGCCGGTATCCCCAGCATCATCTACGGCATCTGGGGGCTGTTCATGTTCGCTCCGTTCCTGCAGGCGACGTTGCAGCCGTTCCTGATCAATACGCTCGGCAACCTGCCGGGCATCGGGTCGCTGTTCGCCGGGCCGCCCTATGGCATCGGCATGCTCACGTCGGGATTGATCCTCGCCATCATGGTGCTGCCGTTCGTAACCTCGATCACGCGCGACGTTTTCGCCGCGGTGCCCGCCGTGCTCAAGGAGGCTGCCTATGGCCTCGGCTGCACGCGGTGGGAAGTGGTGCGCAACGTGGTGCTGCCCTATACGCGGGTCGGCGTCCTCGGCGGGGTCATGCTCGGATTGGGCCGCGCGCTCGGCGAAACCATGGCGGTGACCTTCGTCATCGGCAATGCCCACCGAATCTCCGCCTCGGTGCTGGCGCCCGGCACCACCATCTCCGCCACCATCGCCAACGAATTTACCGAGGCGGTGGGCGATTTGTACACTTCGGCTCTGATCGAGCTCGGCCTGATCCTATTCGTCATTACCTTCATCGTGCTCGCCATCGCGCGTTACATGCTGCTGCGCATCGAACGGCGGATCGGGTGAGGCCATGCCGGAACGGATCCTACCCTCTCGTTATTCCGGCCGCCGCCGCGGCGACATGATCGCGACGGTACTGGCTTTCGCCGCGACCGCCTTCGGCCTCGGCTGGTTGGTGCTGATCCTGGGCGCGCTGTTGTGGAAGGGCTTTTCCGGTCTGTCGGTCGCGGTGTTCACGCAAATGACGCCGCCACCGGGTTCGAGCGGCGGGCTGCTCAATCCCATTTTCGGCAGTCTGGTCCTGACAACTATCGCCGTCCTTATCGGCACGCCGGTCGGCATCCTCGCCGGCACTTACATGGCCGAATACGGCCGCTACGATAAATTGAGCAGCGTGGTGCGCTTCATCAACGACATCCTGTTGAGCGCGCCTTCCATCGTCATCGGCCTGTTCATATATGAGGTCATGGTGGCGCCGATGGGGCATTTCTCCGGCTACGCCGGCGGTGTGGCGCTGGCCGTGCTGGTCATTCCGGTGGTGGTGCGCACCACCGAGGACATGCTCACGCTGGTGCCGAACGCGCTCCGCGAGGCGGCGACCTCCATCGGCTTGCCGCGATCGATGTCGATCACGCGCATCTGCTATCGTGCGGCGCGGGCCGGGATGGTGACGGGCGTGCTGCTGGCGGTCGCGCGGATCAGCGGCGAGACCGCGCCGCTGCTTTTCACCTCGCTCAACAACCAGTTCTGGAGCACAAATCTCAACCAGCCGATCTCCAGCCTGCCGATCGTCATCTTCCAGTTTGCGCTCAGCCCCTACAAGGATTGGCAGGATCTGGCCTGGACCGGCGCCCTCATCATCACGCTCGCGGTGCTGGCTTTGAGCATAACCGCGCGCGCCCTTGTGCCATCGGGAAAACAGTCATGAACATGAGCGTCGCTTCAGTTTCGGTTCCCCCCGTCAGCCACGCGCCGACGGATCAGGCGGGCTTGGCCCAGAAAGTCACGATCCGCGATCTCAATTTCTTCTATGGCGAAGCGCGGGCGCTCAAATCGATCAGCCTGCCGCTCTACGAGAACAAGGTCACCGCCTTCATCGGCCCGTCGGGCTGCGGCAAATCCACTTTGCTGCGCGTGCTCAACCGGATGTACGACCTCTATCCGCATCAGCACGCCACCGGCGAAGTCCTGTTCGACGGCGGCAACATCCTGTCGCCGAAGCAGGATCTCAATCTGTTGCGCGCGCGCATCGGCATGGTGTTCCAGAAGCCGACGCCATTTCCGATGTCGATTTACGAGAATATCGCATTCGGCATCAGGCTCTATGAAAAGCTGCCGAAATCCGAGCTCGACGGTCGGGTGGAGACCTCGCTTCGCCGCGCCGCTCTGTGGGAAGAGGTGAAGGACAAGCTCAACGCCAACGGCCAGAGCCTGTCGGGCGGCCAGCAGCAGCGACTGTGCATCGCCCGTACCGTCTCGGTGCGCCCCGAGGTCATTTTGTTCGACGAGCCTTGCTCGGCGCTCGATCCGATCTCGACCGCCAAGATCGAGGAACTGATCGACGAACTGACCGACGACTATACGATCGTGATCGTCACCCACAACATGCAGCAGGCCGCCCGCGTATCGGAATTCACCGCCTTCATGTATCTCGGTGAACTCGTCGAATTCGATTTCGACCAGCAAAATGTTCACCGCGCCGCACGATCCGCGCACCCAGGACTACATCACCGGCCGCTTCGGATAAGCGCCGAATAGAAATACCAGGTGAAAACAATGACAGAAATCGGCACCACCACGAGAATCGACCATACCGCCAAGGCATTCGATACCGATCTGCAGGAGATCACCCGCAAGGTCGCCGAAATGGGCGGCCTTTCGGAGCGCCAGATTTCCGATGCCGTCCAGGCGCTGGTCGAACGCGACGTCGAGCTCGGCGAGCGTGTCATCTCGCTCGATCCCGCCATCGACGCCCTGCAGCGCGAAGTCGAGGAAAAAGCCATCCTCACCATCGCGCGGCGGCAGCCGATGGCGGTCGACCTGCGCGATATTATCGGCGCCATGCGCGTTGCCAACGACCTCGAGCGCATCGGCGACCACGCCAAGCATATCGGCAAGCGCGTCGTCGCGCTCGACGGCGACTTTTATCCGCAGAAGCTCATTCGCGGCGTGGAGCACATGTCGGCACTGGTGCTGGCGCAGCTCAAGCAGGTGCTCGACGCCTATGCCGGCCGCGATCTGCAGTCCGCGCTCGCGGTCTGGAACGGCGACGAAGAAGTCGACGCGATGTGCACCTCGCTGTTCCGCGAGCTCCTCACCTATATGATGGAGGACCCGCGCAACATCACCTTCTGCATGCATCTGATGTTCTGCGCCAAGGACATCGAGCGGATCGGCGACCATGCCACCAACATCGCCGAAACCGTCTATTACATGGTCGAAGGCCGTCCGATTACCGATCAGCGTCCCAAGGGTGACACCACGAGTTTTCCGCCAGGGTTGTTGAAGAAATAGCCGCTGACAAAACAGGAGACCGGGATGGGAGCCAACATCCTGATCGTGGAAGACGAAGAGCCGCTGACCACGTTGCTGCGCTACAATCTTGAGGCCGAAGGCTACGAAGTCGACGCGGTCACCCGCGGCGACGAAGCCGACACGCGTCTCAAGGAGACCGCGCCCGACCTCATCGTGCTCGACTGGATGCTGCCCGGCCTGTCCGGCATCGAATTGTGCCGGCGGCTGCGGGCGCGGCCGCAAACCCAATCGCTGCCGATCATCATGCTCACCGCGCGCGGCGAGGAGAGCGAGCGCGTGCGCGGGCTTGCCACCGGCGCCGACGATTACATCGTCAAGCCGTTCTCGGTGCCGGAACTGCTGGCGCGCGTGCGCGCGCTGCTGCGCCGGGCCAGTCCCGAACGCGTCGCCATGGTGCTGTCCATCGGCGACCTCGAACTCGATCGCGAGAAGAAGCGCGTTTCGCGCTCGACCCGCCCGGTCGATCTCGGACCGACCGAGTTTCGCCTGCTCGAATTCCTGATGGAACGGCCGGGCCGCGTGTTCTCGCGCGAGCAATTGCTCGACGGCGTGTGGGGCAGCGACGTCTATATCGACGAGCGCACGGTCGACGTTCATGTCGGCCGCCTGCGCAAGGCGCTCAACCGCGGCCACGCCACCGATCCGATCCGCACCGTGCGCGGCGCCGGTTATTCGCTCGACGACCGGTTCGGCAAGGCGAGTTGATCGAAGATCGACGCGTCCCCGTCATTGCGAGAAGCGTAGCGACCAAGCAATCGCGACGACGGGTGCGCTGGATTGCTTCGCTTGCGCGCGCAATGAGCGGGTAATTTACCGCAACGGCCGCTTGTCGCGCCGGCGATCGCTGGCCGGCTGATAGGCGACGCGGGAGTGATAGGCGCAATAGGGCAGCGCCGCGACCGTATTGCCGCCGCAGAAAAAAAAGTCGCCGCTGCCGGGATCGCCGACCGGCCAGCGGCAGGTCTGCTCCGTCAGTTCGAGAATGGTCCGGCGCTGGCCGATCGGAATGATGTTGTCGATCAGTTCCGGCTCGGCTTCCGTTTCGAGATCGTAGGCATGGGCCAGCGCGGTATTGCCGCGGATCGACGCCCGCCCGATGCGCATCATGTGGTTCGGCGAACGCGTCTTGCGCGGGCGCGGCGAAGCGCTCGACGTGCTCTTGGCGCGGCCCGACAGGCCAAGCCGATGCACCTTGCCGATCACCGCGTTGCGCGTGATGCCGCCGAGTTCGGCCGCGATCTGACTCGCCGACAGGCCGTCCGACCACAGCTTCTTGAGCAGCTCGACCCGCTCGTCAGTCCACGACATGCCCAATCCTCCTTGCACGTCCGGCCTCCCCTTTTTAGGAATCCCCCATTGAGCCAGGCAGCGCGTCGCCGCCCAACACGCACTCCACACCGACGCTTGAGAAGACTGTCTGCCGCACGAAATGTCGTACTTGACAATGGAAAGGCTACAATATGCCGGGAGTCTCGCGCAAGACTTCGACCAAAATGAGTCCACACATTCCTGCTGCGTGTGGATGAACTGGGTACAAAACGGGTTCGCGATGCGCAATTATCCTGTGTTGACAGTGAGGCGCGCGGAAATAGAATATGCATCCGTGCCGCCCGGAGAGGCGGCACATTTCGTTTTAGCTGTGCAGAATGTTCGCGCAGCGTTCGCAGGTTTGAGCCGTGACATCGCATTTGATGGGAACCTTTGCGCGCGTGCACCTCGCCTTTGAGCGGGGCGAAGGCGTATGGCTGATCGCGACCGACGGCGAGCGCTATCTCGATTTCACCTCCGGCGTCGCCGTCAACGCGCTGGGCCACGCGCATCCGCATCTTGTCGCCGCGCTCGCCGAGCAGTCGCAGAAGCTCTGGCACGTCTCCAATCTCTATGAGATTCCGGAGTCCGAGCGCGCCGCCGCCCGGCTGTGCGAGGCAAGCTTCGCCGACGTGGTGTTCTTCTGCAATTCCGGCGCCGAAGCGGTGGAAGGCGCGATCAAGACCGCGCGCAAGTTCCACGCCGTGAACGGCCATCCGGAGCGGTACCGCATCGTCACCTTCGAAGGCGCGTTCCACGGCCGCACGCTGGCGACTTTGGCCGCCGGCGGGCAGAAGAAATATCTCGACGGCTTCGGCCCGGTGGTCGACGGCTTCGATCAGGTTCCGTTCGCCGACCTCGATGCGGTCAAGCGCGCCATCGGCAACGAAACCGCCGCCATCATGATCGAGCCGTTGATGGGCGAGGGCGGTGTGCGCATCGTCGAGCCGTCGTTCCTGCGGGCGCTGCGCGAGCTGTGCGACACGCACGGTCTCATGCTCGTCTTCGACGAGGTGCAGAGCGGCATGGGCCGCACCGGCGAGCTGTTCGCCTACCAGCGCGCCGGCGTCGCGCCCGACATCATGTCGCTCGCCAAGGCGCTCGGCGGCGGCTTTCCGGTCGGCGCGGTGCTGGCGACCGATGCGGCCGCCAAGGGCATGACCGCCGGCACCCACGGCTCGACCTTCGGCGGCAATCCGCTGGCGATGAGCGCGGTCAATGCGACGCTCGATGTCATGCTGGCGCCCGGCTTCTTCGAGCACGTCCAGCGCATCGGCATCCTGCTCAAGCAGCGGCTGGCGGAAATCAAGGACCGCTATCCGGCGCTGATCGCCGAGGTGCGCGGCGAAGGACTGTTGGTCGGCCTGCGGATGCACGTTCCGGCCGCCGAGCTGGTCGATGCGACCCGCGCCGAGAACATGCTCACGGTCGGCGCCGGCGACAACGTCGTGCGCCTGCTGCCGCCGCTCATCATCAGCGAGCAGGAAATGGCCGAAGGCGTGACCCGGCTCGACCGCGCTTGCGCCCAGTTGAACCGTGCGCGTTCGCGGAAGCGAACGGAGAGGACGGCCGGATGAGCGGCATCCGCCACTTCCTCGACCTGATCGACGTTCCGCCGGCCGAGCTGCGGGCGATGATCGATGCCGCGCGCGTCATGAAGAGCAACCGGGACGCCGCCGGGCGTCCGCTGGCCGGCAAGACGCTGGCGATGATTTTCGAGCGGCCGTCGACGCGCACCCGCGTCTCCTTCGAAGTCGCGATGCGCCAGCTCGGCGGCGACGTCATCCTGCTGACGGCCGAGGAAATGCAGCTCGGCCGCGGCGAGACGCTGGCCGATACCGCGCGCGTGCTGTCGCGCTATATCGACGCCATCATGATCCGGACGCTCAATCCCGACGACATCGCCGAATTGGCGCGTCACGCCACCGTGCCGGTGATCAACGGGCTGACCCGGCGCTCGCATCCTTGCCAGGTCATGGCCGATGTCATGACCTTCGAGGAGCATCGCGGCCCGATCCGCGGCCGCACCGTGGCCTGGAGCGGCGACGCCAACAACGTGCTGACCTCGTGGATGCAGGCGGCCGAACGTTTCGAGTTCCGCCTGCGGGTGGCGACGCCGCCGGAACTGGCGCCGAAAAAGCCGCTGATCGACTGGATCAAATCCTCCGGCGCCGCGATCGAGCTTGGCACCGATCCGGACGAGGCCGTGAAGGGCGCCGACTGCGTCGTCACCGACACCTGGGTTTCGATGGGCGACCGCAATGGCGCGCGCCGCCACAATCTGCTCAAGCGCTATCAGGTCAATGCGCGGCTGATGGCCCGAGCCAAGCCCGGACGCCATCTTCATGCATTGCCTGCCGGCGCATCGCGGCGAAGAGGTCACCGACGAGGTGATCGACGGGCCGCACTCGGTGGTGTTCGACGAGGCCGAAAACCGGCTGCATGCGCAGAAGGGAATTTTGGCCTGGTGCCTGCACGCCAACGGCGGCTGACGCCGCGTTTTCCGCCGGCTGCGGAGACCTCAAATTTAGCGCCTGCCTACCTATATTCGGGCGCCGATGAACAATCCCGACTTCGCCATTCCGGTGCGCGAGCCGGACCAAACCGGCCTCGACGACACGATCCTGCCGTTCGCGGTCAAGGCGCTCGATCTGCGCGGCCGCATCGTGCGGCTTGGCGCCGCCGGTCGATACCATCCTGACCAGTCACGATTATCCGGCGCCGGTGGCCAAGCTGCTCGGCGAGGCGATCGTGCTCACGGTCATGCTCGGCTCGAGCCTCAAAATCGACGGCCGCTTCATCCTGCAGACCCAGAGCGACGGACCGGTGCGCATGCTGGTGGTCGATTTCACCTCGCCCGGCAACGTGCGGGCCTGCGCCCGTTTCGACGCCGAGCGGGTCGCGGCGGCCATTGCCGCCAACGCCGCCGACCCCGGAAAACTCCTCGGCCACGGCCATCTCGCCATGACCATCGATCAGGGCCCGGACATGAGCCGCTATCAGGGCCTCGTGCCGCTGGAAGGCGGCGACCTCGAACAGGCCGCGCATGAATATTTTCTGCGCTCGGAGCAGATTCCGACCCGCGTGCGGCTCGCCGTCGCCGAGGAATTCGTCGCCGGCGAAAACGGCGCGCGCCGGCACTGGCGCGCCGGCGGCATTCTGCTGCAATTCCTGCCGAACTCGGCCGAGCGCGCGCGCCAGGCCGACCTCGATCCCGGCGACGCGCCGCCCGGGCACCGCACCGCATGTGCTGCCGGAGGACGAGGCCTGGGTCGAAGGCCGTTCGCTGGTCGCCACCGTGGAAGACATCGAACTGATCGATCCGGCGCTGTCGAGCGAGCGTCTGGCCTACCGGCTGTTCCACGAACGCGGCGTGCGGGTGTTCCGCGCCGCGCCGGTCACCGCGCAGTGCTCGTGCTCGCGCCAAAGCGTCGAGAACATGCTGCGCAGTTTTTCGCAGGAAGATCGCGACGACATGGTCGAGGATGGCCGGATCACCGTGACCTGCGAGTTTTGCAGTTCGACTTACGTCTTTGCTCCGCAGGATATTTCCGGATTTGCTCCGCAGGATATTGCCGGGCAGGCCGCGGCGCCGCCAGCGGCTTAACTTATTGAAATATTGAGGTAAATATTGACGCTTTGCGTTGCGGTCCCTCAGCCGGCCAACGCTAGCGTGGTCGAGGGGCCAAGCGAAAAGTCGGGAACCAAACAGGATGCGACGAATTGACTGGAGGTATTCAGCGGAGACTATCCATGGGCAAAATTTTGATCGGCGTTGCGACGGCCGCCGTCTGGTTCGCGCTCTCGCATGTCGCCAATGCCGACCAGGTCTGCAAGCAGGTCTGCGACAGTGGCACCTGCGTATCGAAATGCGTCGACCATCCCGATTCGACCATGATCATTCGCGACCATGACGACAGTTATCGCGATCACGACCGCGGCCCCGGCGTTGACGTTCAGGCGCCCGGCGTGGGCGTCCAGATCGGCCACTAATAAATGCGGCGACAGCGATTTTTGGCGCGGTGCCGCGCGAGCGGCTCGCGCCTTTCCTTTGCAAGTCCGTCAATTGAGCGTGCGCTTGTTTTCGACGCTGTCGAGCGAGAACGCCGGCACGTCGATATCGAAATGCTCGCCGGCCGCGCTCACCATGCCGTAGCTGCCGACCATGAAGCCGGACGGGCGTCTGCAACGGCACGCCGCTGGTATATTCGAATGCCTCGCCGGCCTTGAGCACGGGCTCCTCGCCGACGACGCCGGCGCCGCGCACTTCCTGGCGGCGGCCGTGCGCGTCGGTGATCCGCCAGTGGCGGGTCTTGAGCTGCACCGTCTCGGCTGCCGTTATTGGTGATCGAAATCGTATAGGCCCAGAAGAAATAATTGTTCTCCGGCGACGACCGGTCGGCGACGAAGCGCGGGGTCACGACGACCTCGATATTGCGGGTCACGGCACGATACATGACGGTGTCCTGGCGCTGTCCTGGCGCTGTTCCGCCGCACGAGACGTCAAGCGGTACGTATTACGGGGACGATTCCACGCAGAAGTGAATATCGGCGCGGCTTTTGTTGCAATAACCATGCGGGCGAGCTTTCTCAAGCTCTACCTGCCGGATTAAATTGAGCTGGGCGCCATGCGCGCGGATTTGGCCGTGCCGCCGTGCCGGCAGCGGATGGAAAGGTCTTAAAGCCGCCGTGAAGCCGATGTCTGCCAGGGATATGTTCGCCAAAACCGTGTTTGCAAAGCCGCTGGCGATGGTTTCGCCGCTTCCGGCGATGGCATCCGAACGCGACCTGCGGCTCGATCTGTTCCGCGGCGTGGCGCTGTGGCTGATCTTCCTCGACCATATTCCCGAAAACATCGTCAACTGGTTCACCATCCGCAATTACGGCTTTTCCGACGCGACCGAAATCTTCATTTTCATTTCCGGCTACACCGCGGCCTTCGTCTATGGCCGCGCCATGCGCGAACGCGGCATTCTTATCGCCAGCGCGCGCGTCTTGCGGCGCGCCTGGCAAATCTACGTCGCGCACATCTTTCTGTTCACGATCTTCATGGCCGAGATCGCCTACGTCGCGGCGACGTTCGACAATCCGCTCTACGCCGAGGAAATGAATATCCTCGATTTCCTCAAGCAGCCCGACGTCACGATCTTCCAGGCGCTGTTGCTGAAGTTCAAGCCGGTCAATATGGACGTGCTGCCGCTCTACATCGTGCTGCTGCTGTTCTTTCCGCCGATGCTTTGGCTGTTGATGTGGCAGCCGGCCTTCGCGCTCGCCGGCTCGGCCTTGGTCTATGTGCTGGCCTGGAATTTCGACTGGAATCTGCCGGCCTATCCGAACGGCGTCTGGTTCTTCAATCCGTTCGCCTGGCAACTGCTGTTCGTGTTCGGCGCCTGGTGCGCGCTCGGCGGCGCGCAACGGCTTGCCGGCGTGCTGCGCTCGCGCGTCGTGCTCGGCATCGCCATCGCCTATCTGCTGTTCGCCTTCGCCGTCACCTTGACCTGGTATATCGAGCCGCTCGATCGCTTCGTGCCGGGCTGGTTGAGCGACTGGATGTATCCGATCGACAAGACCAATCTCGACGTGCTGCGCTTTGCGCATTTTCTGGCGCTCGCCGCGGTCACGGTGCGGTTCGTGCCGCGCGACTGGCCGGCGTTGAAGTCGCCGATTTTGCAGCCGGCGATCGTCTGCGGCCAGCATTCACTGGAGATCTTCTGCCTGGGCGTATTCCTGGCCTTTGCCGGGCAATTCATCATCAGCGAGTATTCGGGCGGCCCGCTGATGCAGACCGCCATCAGCCTGTTAGGCATCCTCATCATGGTTGCGACAGCCAGCCTGATATCGTGGTACAAGAAGATAGAAGGGCGAAGCCCCACATCGCGCGTAAAGCCGCCGGACGCGGACCTCGCGGGGGGCGAGGCATGAAGCTGGTCATTGCCATCGTTGCAGCGTTCGCGCTCGCCGGTTCCGCGGGCGGCGTCGCCTATGCGGCGCCACAGCCGAAGAATGCGACGTGCCGGCATCGCTGCTCGAGACCGACACCGATCTCAGCCGCGTGTCGAACGAGGTCAAGACCAAGCACCGCCTGGATATCAGCGTGATCGGTTCGGGATCATCGGCGCTGTCCGGTCCCGAGGGCGTGCGTTTTGCCTATCCGGCGCGGCTCGAAGAGGCGCTCAAAGCGCGGTTGACGGGCATCGACGTCAAAGTCACGCCGCACGTGCAGTCGAAGGCAACCACCGCGGCCATGGTCTCGGGCTTGGGCAAGATCCTCGCCGACGACAAGCCGGCGCTGGTGATCTGGCAAACCGGCACGGCCGACGCGCTCAGCGGCGTCGAACCGGAAGATTTCCGCGTGAGCCTCGATGACGGCGTCGAAAAGATTCAAAGTGACGGCGCCGACGTCGTGTTGATGAACATGCAATACAGCCCGCGCACCGAATCGATGCTCGATGTTTCGGCCTATGCCGACGTCATGCGGCTCGTCGCCCAGGCGCGCGGCGCGTTGTTGTTCGATCGCCTGGCGATCATGCATTCGTGGAACGATGACGGGACGTTCGATCTCTATACCGCTACCAAGAAGTATGATATGGCGCGACGTGTTCACGACTGCATTGGCCGGGCCCTGGCGTCACAAATCATCAATGCCGCACATCTTGACGCCGTGAGAATGCAAACGACGCGCTAATGACTTCCGAAAAGCAAACAAACATCGCCTGCCGCGCGCGGGCTGCGGCTGCGACTGCGGTTTTTGCACTGCAAACTCTTTTCGCGCTGCAAACACCCGCGCAGGCACAGGTCGGGCCGCCTGCGCTTTTTGTCGCACCCGACCTTCTGGTTGCACCTGACCTGCTGATGGTTGCCGCGCCGGCCGGCTCGCCTGCGGCGATGCCCGCGGTGGTCGCGCCGGCGCCGCCGCCGGCATCCGACGCGATGAAGCAAGATGTGATGAAGCCGCCCGCCGCGCGGCCGTCCGCGGCGATCGCCTGCAGTGCGCCGGCCGAATTTTCACGCTTCGATCGTCCGCTGTTGCGCACCATGCGGCAACTGGCGAGCGGAGAGCCGCTCACCATCGTCGCCATCGGCTCGTCATCGACCGCCGGCGCCGGCGCCAGTTCGCCCGATGCCTCGTATCCGAACCGGCTTGCCGTCGAACTGCGCCAGCGCTTTCCCGGTCGCCAGATCACGGTGCTCAATCGCGGCATCAACGGCGAGGAAACCGATCAGATGATGGCGCGCTTTGCCGCCGACGTGATCGCGGAGCATCCGCAACTCGTGCTCTGGCAGGTCGGCACCAATTCGGTGCTGCGCGATCGCCCGCTCGACGCCCACGCGGTCCAGCTGCACCAGGGCATCGAGCAGCTGAAAGCCATCGACGCCGACATCGTCCTGATCGATCCGCAATTTGCGCCGGCGGTGAACGCCAAGGCGGAGACCGCCGACATGGTCGAGCAGATCGCGCTCGCCGCCAAGGAAGAGAACGTCGATCTGTTCCGCCGTTTCGCGGTGATGCGCAATTGGTACGAGGTCGAGCATCTCGCCTTCGCCGATTTCGTTTCGCCGGATCAGTTGCACATGAACGACTGGAGCTATGCCTGCTGGGCCAAGCTCATCGGCGGCGCGATCGCCGAAGCGGCGACGCGCCCGATCGCGTCGGCCGCGGCGCATCCGGCTGTGGCGCCTGCGAAGACGGGCCTCCAGTAAACGGCGGGATTACGTCGCCTCGAGCGCGGCGAGCACGTCTTCCACGATATCGTCCGGATGTTCGAGGCCGACCGAGACGCGCACCAGCCCGTCGCTGATGCCGAGCTCGGCGCGCTGCGCGGGCGTCAAGCCGCTGGTGCGTCGTCGTCGCCGGATGGGTGATCAGGCTCTTGGCGTCGCCGAGATTGTTGCTGATGCGGATGAGCTTGAGCGCATCCTGAAACCGGAACGCGCCGCGCTTGCCGCCTTTGACCTCGAATGCGACCAACGTCGAGCCGCCGCGCATCTGCTTCTGCACGATGGCCGCCTGCGGATGATCGGGCCGGCCCGGATAGATCAGGCGCGAAACCTTGGGATGTCCGGCGAGCGCCACCGCCAGCGTTGCCGCGCTGTCGGTCTGCCGCCGCACCCGCACCGCGAGCGTCTCCAAACCTTTCAGCAGGACCCAGGCGTTGAACGGCGACATCGACGGGCCGGTCTGGCGCAACAGGATGTGGATTTTTTCCGAGATGAATTTTTGCGAAGCCAAGATCACGCCGCCGAGGCAGCGGCCCTGACCGTCGATATGCTTGGTGGCCGAATAGACGACGCAGTCGGCGCCGAGCGCGAGCGGGCTTTGGAACAGCGGCGTGGCGAACACATTGTCGACGACAAGCGTCGCTCCGGCATCGTGCGCGATCTTGGCCACGGCGGCGATGTCGATGACTTCGAGCGCCGGATTGGTCGGGCTTTCGAGAAAAAACGTCTTGGTGTTGGGGCGCACGGCGTTGCGCCAGGAATCGAGATTGCAACCGTCGACCAAAGTCGAGGCGACGCCGAACCGCGGCAGATAATCCTCGACGACATAGCGGCACGAGCCGAACATCGCCTTCGAGGCGACGACGTGGTCGCCGGCTTTGAGCTGGCCGACCAGCGACAGCGTGACCGCCGCCATGCCGGTCGCGGTCGCGCGGGCGGCTTCGGCGCCCTCGAATGCGGCCATGCGCCGCTCGAACATGTCGACGGTGGGATTGGCGAAGCGCGAATATTGATAGCCGGGATCCTCGCCCTTAAAGCGTGCTTCGGCCTGGGCGGCGGTGTCGTAAACGTAGCCCTGGGTCAGATACAGCGCCTCCGACGTCTCGCCGAACGGCGAGCGCAGCGTGCCGGATTGAACCAGCCGTGTTTCGGGGCGGTAGAGTTTTTTCGCGGACGCGGTCATGTGGCCCTCCATAGCCAACAAGCGTTGGCCAAACGAAATTGGCCAAACAAAAACCCGGCCGGGAGGACAAATCCTCGGGCCGGGCTCACGCGTCCCCGGCCTTTTAGCGATTTATTTTACGTGGCTGCAAGCCGGCCGGCTCAAATGACCACGGGATAGCGGGGGTTATACGCCGCGTGCATCTTTGCGTCAAACCGGGCATCGGGTTAGATCGCCAGGCACAATCGGTGGCCAGTGACGCTGTCCTTCGCACCTTCGGACCAGGGAATCTTGCCCGACCGCATGATTGCGGCGCTGGCGCAAGCAGGCGGCATTCGCGCGCTTTATCCGTTCGCGCCCGACCAGATTCAGCCGGCGAGCCTTGATCTGCGGCTCGGCTCCATCGCCTATCGGGTGCGCGCCAGCTTCCTGCCCGGCCCCGGCACTACGGTCGACCAGCGCATCGCCGAATTGAAACTGCACGAGTTTTCGCTGGTCGATGGCGCGGTGCTGGAGACCGGCTGCGTCTATATCGTGCCGCTGATCGAGCGGCTGGCGCTGCCGCCGGACATTGCCGCCGCCACCAATCCCAAAAGCTCGACCGGGCGGCTCGATGTTTTCACCCGCGTGATCGCCGACGAGACGCGCGGCTTCGATCGCGTCGCCGGCGGCTACCACGGGCCGCTATATGCCGAGATCAGCCCGAAAACCTTTCCGGTTCTGGTGCGCGAAGGCTCGCGGCTGTCGCAGTTGCGCTTGCGCCGCGGCGACGCCGCGCTCAGCGCCGAGGCGCTGCAAAGGCTGCATGCGCGCGAGCGCCTGGTCGATCGCGCCGAGGCGGTGCTGGGCGACGGCATCGCGGTGAGCATCGATCTCGCCGGCAGCGACGCGCCCCATAATATGCAGGCGAACGGCAACGGCATTGTCGGCTATCGCGCCAAGCGCCATACCGCGGTCATCGAGGTCGAGCGCCGTGCCGCTTACGATGCCGCCGATTTCTGGGAGCCGATCGCCGCGCGCGTCGACAAGAGCCTCATCCTCGATCCCGACGAATTTTATATCCTGGCGTCGACCGAGGCGGTGCAGGTGCCGCCCGATTTTGCCGCCGAGATGGTGCCGTTCGATCCGTTGGTCGGCGAATTCCGCGTCCACTATGCCGGCTTCTTCGATCCCGGCTTCGGCTATGCCGGCGCCGGCGGCCTGGGCTCGCGCGCGGTGCTGGAAGTGCGCTCCCGCGAAGTGCCGTTCATCCTCGAACACGGCCAGATCGTCGGCCGGCTGGTTTACGAAAAAATGCTGGCGCGCCCCGACCAGCTTTACGGCGCCGGTATCGGCTCGAACTACCAGGCCCAGGGCCTCAAACTATCGAAGCACTTCCGAAGCTAGCCGGTGCCGCCGACGGTGATGCGGTCGATGCGCAATGTCGGCTGGCCGACGCCGACCGGCACGCCCTGGCCGTTCTTGCCGCAGGTGCCGATGCCGTGGTCGAGCGCAAGGTCGTTGCCGACCATGGAGACGCGGTGCAAATCGGTCGGGCCGTTGCCGATCAGCATGGCGCCCTTGATCGGCGCGCCGACTTTGCCGTTCTCGATGCGATAGGCTTCGGTGCACTGGAAGACATATTTGCCCGAGGTGATATCGACCTGGCCGCCGCCGAAATAGGTGGCGTAGATGCCGTTCTTCACCGAGGCGATGATCTCGTTCGGATCGCGCGTGCCGGGCAGCATGTAGGTGTTGGTCATGCGCGGCATCGGCACATGGGCGAAACTTTCGCGCCGGCCGTTGCCGGTCGGCTTCATGTCCATCAGCCGCGCGTTCTGGCGGTCCTGCATGTAGCCGACCAGGATGCCGTCCTCGATCAGCACGGTGCGATTGGTCGGCGTGCCTTCGTCGTCGATCGAGAGCGAGCCGCGGCGCATCGCCATGGTGCCGTCATCGATCACGGTGACGCCCTTGGACGCGACCTGCTGGCCCATCAGCCCGGCGAAGGCCGAGGTTTTCTTGCGGTTGAAGTCGCCCTCCAGCCCATGGCCGACCGCTTCGTGCAGCATCACGCCCGGCCAGCCCGGGCCGAGCACGACGTCCATCTCGCCGGCGGGCGCCGGCACGGCTTCGAGGTTGACCAAGGCCTGGCGGATGGCGTTGTCGACCGCGCCTTGCCAGGCATTGGTGGCGATAAAGCGCTCATAGCCTTCGCGGCCGCCGTAGCCGTCGCTGCCGGTTTCCTGACGGTCGCCGTCGCCGACAACGATCGAGACGCTGACGCGCACCAGCGGCCGGATGTCGCGATAAGTCTCGCCGTCGCCGCGCAAGATTTCGATGGCCTGCCATGAGGCGGCGACGCTCGCCGTCACCTGGCGCACGCGCGGATCCTTGGCGCGGGCATAGGCGTCGATGGTTTGCAGAAGCCGCGCCTTCTCTTCGAAGCCGGGCGTAGCGAGCGGTGAGTCCTCGCCGTACAGCTTCACATTGGTTCGCGCCGGCGGCTCGGCATAATGGCCGGAATAACCGCCCTTGACCGCGCGCACCGTATCCGCGGCGCGCTCGATCGCCGCCTCCGAGACGTCGGAGGCATGGGCATAGCCGACCGCCTCGTCCTTGACGGCGCGCAGGCCAAAACCCTGCGACGTATCGTAGGTCGCCTGCTTCAGCCGGCCATTGTCGAAGGCCAAGGCTTCGGCCTGGCGGTATTCGAGGAACAGTTCGCCATCGTCGGCGCCATCGAGACCGCGCGCGATGATTTTTGCGAGTTTGGGCCGGTCGAGACCGGCGCGGTCGACGAGCGAGATCGGGGCGGGTTCATTGGCCATTGCGGTGTCCTGAAGCGTTTCCTGACGCCTTACATAATCGCTTCGGGGCCAGGCGGCGAGGGGCGCTCAATCGCGCTTCGGTATGCCGGCGGTCTCGATCACCGCGCCCCATTTGGCGATGTCGGCCTTCATGCGCGCCGTCATGTCCGCGGGCGCGCTCCAGCGCATGGCCATGCCCATCTTGCTCGCTCTGCTCTGAACGTCGTCGGCGGGGATGACATCCTTCATTGCTTGGTTGAGCGTCGCGATGATGCCAGGCGGCGTGCCGGCCGGAACGGCAAGTCCGTTCCAGCTGGTGACTTCGTAGCCCACGATGCCGCTTTCGATGACGGTTGGAACATTCGGCAGATAGGCCGTGCGGGCCAGGCCGCCGCTCGCCAGCGCCACCAGCTTCTTGTCGGCAAGCAGTCCGTCGATCGCGGCGTAGAACTCGAACGCGACGTCGATGTCGCCGCGCATCAGCGCGCCGGCCATGTCGGGCGAGGCGCGGAACGGAACGATCGTGGCCTTGATGCCGGCGGTGCTGACGAAAAGCTCGGCGGCGAGGTTTTGCGTGCTGCCCGGATTGATGGTGCCGATATTGAGCTTGCCGGGATTAGCGTAGGCCGCCGACACCACGTCCTGCACCGAATTGAGCGGCGAGCCGACGCGCGTCACTAGCAACGCATCGAAGAAGGCGGCGGTCGACACCGAGGCAAAGTCGGTCAGGATGTTGTACGGCAGCGATTTGAACAGGGCTGCGGCGATGGCGTTGTTGTTGCCGGTCATCAGCAGCGTATAGCCGTCGGGCGCAGCGGCGGCGCCGGCTTGCGCCGCGACAATGCCGCCGGCGCCGGGGCGATCCTCGATGACGAATTGCTGGTTGAGCCGGCTTGACAGCTTGTCGCCCAGAATGCGCATGCCGACATCGGCGACGCCACCCGCAGCATAGGGCACGAGCAACGTCACCGGACGGTTGGGATAATCGCTTTGGCTCTGCGCCAGCGAGGGCGAAACGGACGGCGCGACGATGGCGGCGGCGAACAGCGCGGTGGTAAAAACGCGCATGAGGATTATTCTTTCCGCCACGATTGCCGGTTACGGCAGCTGGTCGTAGCCGTCGCCGAAGCCCTTTAAGCTCATGGGAAAGCCTATGCCTTCCTCGGGCGTCTGGAAAATAATGAAGGTCGAGGTCTGGCCGGTGCGCAGTTGGCCGATCAGTTTGTCGTCCATGACGACTTCGGCGACGCAGCCATTGGGCAGGCAGCGCACGAAGCCGGCGCGGCCGACGTCCTGATTGTCGATCTTGAGGCCAAGCCCGGACGGCAGCAGCACGCCGAGTGGCGCCACCACCCGCATCAGCCGGTTCTTCTGGTCCGAGGTTTTGAGCACGATGACGGTGAGGCCGACATTAGGCCGGTCTTCCGCCGTCACGCTCTGCATCAGGGCGCATTGCTGCGCCTGCGCGCCCGGCGGGGTGTCGCAGCGGATTTGCCAGTCGCCATAGACCGATTTGACCGCGCCCTGCGCATCGGCCGGGCCAGTCGCTGCGGCCGCGACAATGACGGCGGCGGCGAGCGCGCAGCCGATTGGGCGCAGACGCCAACGGCAACCGGAATTCGCCATGCTCGTAGTCCCCTGACCAGCCGCCCCCGACACGCTTCCATGCGCGAATCAGTCGCGCCGGCCGATCGCCGCGCGAGGCTTCCGTACATGGTGAGAACACCGTGTCAAGATTGATCCAAATCAAGGCATTGTGGCTACGCGAAGGTGGACTTGGCGTGCTTTCGGCTGCTGGCGCCGAGCCCGGCAACAGCTTTGTGCGTGGCCGGCCGGATAGCCGTGATGAGTGCATTGCAGCACAGCCCGATTTGTGGTTTGGAGGAACCGGGATCCCCCATCCCGCCAATGCCTGCCAAGGACTTGAAGCGCCGTGGCGAAAGTCCTGCCGGAAGCAGGCGGCGTCATGCAGTTATGGTCGGCGCTGGAGATAAGGTCGGCGCTCACCGTGGACGGTCGTGACAAGATCGAAAAACAGGGAGCAGAGCGACCGATGAAGTTGTTCTCACGCTTGACCGCCATTGCCGGGACCGCCGGCTGCTTTGCGGCCGCCGGCGCTTTGCTGACCGGCACCAGACCGGCGCTGGCCGGACTTGGACAGTCGACCCCCTGGGAAATGGACCTGCAGGATTCGGCCTCTCCGATCATGGAGCAGGTGGCTACCTTCCACTATTTCTTGCTCTGGGTGATCGCCGCCATATCGATTTTCGTTCTGGCGCTGCTCTTTATCGTCATCGTGCGCTTTAACGCGCGCGCCAATCCGATCCCGTCGCGCACCACCCACAACACGGTAATCGAGATCGCCTGGACCATCATTCCGGTTGTCATCCTCGCGGTGATCGCCGTGCCGTCGTTCCGGCTCCTGTTCCTCGAGCTCGACGTGCCGACGCCGGACCTCACCATCAAGGCGACCGGCAAGCAGTGGTTCTGGAGCTACAATTATCCGGACTACGGCAATTTCGAATTCGATTCGCTGATGGTGGCCGAGAAGGATCTCAAGCCCGGTCAGCCGCGTCTGCTCACCGCCGACAATGAAATGGTCGTGCCGGTGAACAAGGTCGTCCATGTGCTCGTCACTGGCGCCGACGTCATCCATTCCTTCACCGTGCCGTCGTTCGGCATCCGCATCGACGCCGTTCCCGGCCGCATCAACGAGACCTGGTTCAAGGCGACCATCGAAGGCATGTTCTACGGCCAGTGTTCCGAACTGTGCGGCAAGGACCACTCCTTCATGCCGATTGCGGTGCGGGTGGTGAACGACGGCGAATTCGCGGCATGGGTCGCCGGCGCCAAGCAGAAATACGCCAACGATACGGCGGCTCCGGTCAACACATTCGCGGCGGCGGCGACGCCGGCGTCGCGGCAGTAACGACGGGGCGTGCAACACAAGCTGACGGGCGGTCGTTAAAGAGGGACTGGCAATGGACACGATGGTACGCGCGGCGCACGGCGAAGAGGGCGGGCACGAGATACCGCACGGCTGGCGGCGTTTTGTCTATTCGACCAACCACAAGGACATCGGCACGATGTATCTGGTGTTCGCGCTGATGGCCGGCCTCATTGGCGGCAGCCTATCGATCGCGATCCGCGCCGAGTTGATGTATCCCGGCATCCAGATCTTCCACGAAACGCATACTTACGACGTATTCGTCACCGCGCACGGGCTGATCATGATCTTCTTCATGGTCATGCCGGCGATGATCGGCGGTTTCGGCAACTGGATGATCCCGCTGATGATCGGCGCGCCGGACATGGCGTTCCCGCGCATGAACAACATTTCGTTCTGGCTGTTGCCGGCGTCCTTCGCGCTGCTGTTGACCTCGATGTTCGTCGAGGGCGAGCCGGGCACCAACGGCGCCGGCACCGGATGGACGATCTACGCGCCGCTGTCGACTTATGGCCATCCCGGCCCGGCGATGGATTTCGTCATCCTGTCGATCCACCTTGCCGGCGCGTCGTCGATCCTCGGCGCGATCAATTTCATAACCACCATCTTCAACATGCGCGCGCCGGGCATGACGCTGCATAAAATGCCGCTATTCGTCTGGTCGGAACTAGTGACGGTGTTCCTGTTGCTGCTGTCGCTGCCGGTCTTGGCCGGCGCCATCACTATGCTGCTCACCGATCGCAATTTCGGCACCACCTTCTTCAATCCGGAAGGCGGCGGCGATCCGCTATTGTTCCAGCACCTGTTCTGGTTCTTCGGCCACCCGGAAGTTTACATCCTCATCCTGCCGGCCTTCGGCATGGTCAGCCAGATCGTGGCGACGTTCTCGAAGAAGCCGGTGTTCGGTTATCTCGGCATGGCTTACGCCATGGTGTCGATCGGCGGCATCGGTTTCATCGTCTGGGCGCACCACATGTACAATGTCGGCATGTCGGCCAGCGTGCAGGCGTATTTCATCGCCGCAACCATGGTGATCGCGGTGCCGACCGGCGTGAAGGTGTTCTCCTGGATCGCCACGATGTGGGGCGGCTCGGTCGAGTTCAAGACGCCGATGTTGTGGGCGATGGGCTTCATCTTCCTGTTCACCATCGGCGGCGTGACCGGCGTGGTGCTGGCCAATGCCGGCGTCGACCGCGTGCTGCACGGCACCTATTACGTGGTGGCGCATTTCCACTACGTGCTGTCGCTCGGCGCCGTGTTCGGCATCTTCGGCGGCTGGTACTACTGGTTCCCGAAGATGACCGGCTACATGTACAGCGAGCCGATCGGCAAGCTGCACTTCTGGCTGACCTTCATTGGCGTCAATCTGACGTTCTTCCCGCAGCACTTCCTCGGGCTCGCCGGCATGCCGCGCCGCTATGTCGATTATCCCGATGCGTTCGCCGGCTGGAATTTCGTCTCGTCGATCGGTTCGTACGTTTCCGGGATCGGCACGCTGGTGTTCTTCTTCGGCATGATACTCGCCTTCGTCCGCAAGGTGCCGGCAGGCGCCAATCCCTGGGGACCCGGCGCAACCACGCTCGAATGGACGTTGCCGTCGCCGCCGCCGTTCCATCAATACGAAACGCTACCGCTGGTCCGATGAGCGTCACCGTTGCCCGAGTTGAGCCGAGGATCGAACCCAGCATCGCTGGCGTCGGCGATTACATCGGACTGATGAAGCCGCGGGTGATGTCGCTCGTGGTGTTCACGGCGCTGGTCGGTCTGCTCATTGCGCCCGGCCACGTGCATCCGGTGATCGGCCTGACCGCGCTGATCTGCATCGCGGTCGGCGCCGGCGCCGCCGGCGCGCTCAACATGTGGTACGACGCCGACATCGACGCGCGCATGGCGCGCACGGCGGCGCGGCCAATCCCGGCCGGCCGCGTGGCCCGCGGAGAGGCACTGGCTTTCGGCCTGACGCTCGCGGGCTTTTCCGTCGCCGTGCTCGGCCTTCTGGTCAACGTGCTGGCCGCCATCTTGCTGGCAGCAACCATCGCCTTCTACGTCGTGATCTACACGATGTGGCTGAAGCGGACGACGCCGCAGAATATCGTCATTGGCGGCGCCGCCGGCGCGTTGCCGCCGATGATCGGCTGGGCCGCGGCAACCGGCACGCTGGCGATCGAGCCGGTCCTGCTGTTCCTCATCATCTTCTTCTGGACGCCGCCGCACTTTTGGGCGCTGGCGCTGTACCGCACCGACGACTACGCGCGCGCCGGCGTGCCGATGCTGCCGGTTGTCGCCGGCGACAAGGAGACGCGCCGGCAGATCCTGCTCTACACGCTGTTGCTCGCTCCGCTCGGCGTCGCACCGTGGCTCCTTGGCTACGTCGGGGCGTCTTACGGGCTGGCGGCATCGGCGGCGGGCGCGATCATGATCGCGCTGGCGTTGCGCGTGCGCGCCGAGGCGCGCGGACATGTCGCCAGCAAGCAGATGTTCGCTTTTTCGATCCTCTACCTGTTCCTGTTATTTGCCATGCTGCTCGTCGACTGGATGTCGAAGGGGCCGTTCGGCGAAGCTTTGGGCCGTTTCGCCACGTGATGAGTATCGCGATGATCGAGCAAGAGCCGCCGACTGGCATTAAGCTCACCGAGCAGCAGATGCGCGCGCGCCGCGCCCGATCGATCGCGATCGCGGTGTCGCTCGGCGTGCTGGTGGTGCTTTTCTATATCGTGACGCTGGTGAAGGGACCCGGCGTGCTGGAGCGGCCATGAAAGGGTCGATGCAAGAGTCAACGAAAGGGTCAACGACCACGCCGAATTCCGCCGGGCGGCGCGTGACCGGCCGCGATCTGATCGTCGCCTTCGCCTGCGGCGCCTTCGTCGCCGTGATGGTCGGCACGGCCTATGCGGCGGTGCCGCTGTATTCCTGGTTCTGTCGCACCACCGGGTTCGGTGGCACCACGCAGGTGGCGCACTCGGCGCCGGCGCATGAAGTGCCCGGCCGCACCATCACCGTGCGCTTCGATTCCAACATCGCTCCCGGAATGCCGTGGACGTTCGAACCCGAGCAACGCACCATCGACGTCAAGCTCGGCCAGGTCGTTACCGTCTATTACACGGCGACCAACGAGACGGCCCGCGTCACCACCGGCCAGGCCGGTTACAATGTGACGCCGCCCACCGTCGGCATCTATTTCGAGAAGATCAACTGCTTCTGCTTCACCCAGCAGACGTTAAAGCCGGGCGAGAAGCGCGAAATGGCGGTGGTCTTCTACGTCGATCCCAAGCTCGCCAAGGATTCGGAGCAGGATACGCTCAAGGACATCACGCTCTCCTACACTTTCTATGCGGTGCATGAGCCGGAACAGCCGGTGGCGGAGAGAGCCCCCTCGATTCCCTCACCGGCAAGCGGGGGAGGATAGCATGGTGGCGTCCGGATCTCTGTCCAACTGCAATTTAAAAGACGCCGGCGGCAACGACCGCCGCGTCAACTGGAGACGATGACGATGGCTGATGTTGCACACGCCAAGCCAAACCACGATTACCACCTGGTCAATCCCAGTCCGTGGCCGGCGATCGGCGCGACCTCCGGATTTGTCCTCGCCGTCGGGCTCATTCTTTGGATGCATCAAATGGTGTCCTACGCGCCGCTGATCATGGGCGTGGGCGCGATCGGCATCGCCTATACGATGATCGGCTGGTGGCGCGACGTCATCTACGAGGCCGAAGTCGAACACGATCATACCCGCGTGGTGCAGATTTCGCACCGCTATGGGATGATCCTGTTCATCGCCTCGGAGGTGATGTTCTTCGTCGCCTGGTTCTGGGCCTATTTCAACACCGCTTTATTCCCGGACCAGTTTCAAGACGTGGCGCGCATCGCCTTTACCGGCGGGGTGTGGCCGCCGAAGGGTATCGCGACTTTCGATCCCTGGCATTTCCCGCTGCTCAACACACTGATCCTGCTCACCTCGGGAACGACGGTGACCTGGGCGCATCACGCGCTTCTTGAGAACGACCGCAAAGGATTGGTCCAGGGCCTGGTGCTGACCATCGTGCTCGGCTTGTGCTTCACCTGCGTGCAGGCGTGGGAATATATGCACGCGCTGTTCCACTATTCTGGCAACATCTACGGCGCGACCTTTTTCATGGCGACCGGATTTCACGGCGCGCATGTCATCATTGGTTCGATCTTCCTGATCGTCTGCCTGTTCCGCGCTTTGGCCGGCCAGTTCACGACGACGCAGCATCTCGGCTTCGAGTTTGCCGCCTGGTACTGGCATTTCGTCGACGTCGTGTGGCTGTTCTTGTTCGCCTGCATCTATGTATGGGGCGGCGCGCCAGGAGGATAGCGTCGGCGCTTATTGTCCGCTCATTCCCGCGCCGGCGGGAATCCAGCCGCTGGGTCCCCGCATATGCGGAGACGAGCGGGATAAGAGTGCGCGGCGATGACCGATAAAACGATCACAACATTATCGGGATCGATCGCCGCCGGATTGCGCTGCGCATGTCCGCGCTGCGGTCGTGGGCGGTTGTTCCAGGGATTTTTGGCGCTCCGCCCGCGCTGCGATGTCTGCGGCCTCGACTATGGCTTCGCCGATGCCGGCGACGGGCCCGCCGTGTTCGTCATGTTCTTCGCCGGCGCCGTGGTGGTGGGCTGCGCGCTGGTGACTGAAATTCTTTATCAGCCGCCCTATTGGGTCCACGCGGTGCTGTGGCTGCCGCTGATTCTCATTCTCACGCTCGGGCCGCTGCGGCCGATGAAGGGACTGATGATCGCGCTGCAATACCATCACAAGGCGGCGGAAAGCCGTTTCGGCTGCGGCAATGGCGGCGAGGACTGATCGTGCAGCTCCAGGCCGACCTGAACGCGCGGCCTGCGGCGCGGCGACAGCCCCGCTCGTGGCTCGGTCTGTTGCTGCCCGCCATCGTCGCCTTCGCGATCTTCATCGGGCTCGGCGTCTGGCAGATCGAGCGCAAGGCCTGGAAGGAAGCGCTGATTGCCTCGCTCACCGCGCGGCTCGCAGCGCCGGCGATTGCGCTGCCGGAGGCAGGCGGCTGGCCGCAACTGGACCGCGCCACCGACGAATACCGCCACGTCACATTCTCCGCCGCATTCGACAATAGCCGCGAAGCTTTGGTCTTTGCCGCCGCTTCGGCGTTCCGCCCCGACGTAGCCGACCTCGGACCGGGATATTGGGTTTTCACGCCGGCGCGGCTGTCCGGTGGCGGCATCGTGATGGTCAATCGCGGCTTCGTGCCCGACGGCAGGAAGGATGCGAAATCACGGCCCGGCGGCGAACTGTCCGGGCCGGTCGATATCATGGGCGCGATGCGCTGGCCGGAGACGCGGCATTGGTTCACGCCCAATGACGATCCGGGGCATAACCTGTGGTTCACCGCCGATCCCGCCGCAATGGCCGCGGCCAAGGGCATCGGGCAGGGACCGCAAGCCGGGCCGCATCAGGTCGCTCCCTTCTATATCGAACAGGAGACGCCGGCGCCGCCCGGAGGCCTGCCGGAGCCCGGCAAGCTCGTGGTCGAGCTGCCCGACAACCACCTGCAATATGCGCTGACCTGGTTCGGTCTGGCGGCCGTTCTGGTGGGGGTTTTCGTCTCCTGGGCGTTCTCCTCGACCCGCCGCGGCGGCGAAACCCAGACGTAAAACCTCCACCGCGAGACGAATTGCGCCCCTTTGCGTTCCTCCCGAGCGCCATCTAGTGTGACACTGGTTTCGGCGTTGCAAGGGGCGGCCGCTGTGCCGACTGTCCGTAAATAACGTCTAAAATCAATGGTTTATACAGCCCGCGCCGGCGCTGGCGCTGAGGGCGGGGAAACGCCCAGGGACTGACCAAGTGCAGTACGTTTCGACCAGGGGATCGGCCCCGCCGTCCGGCTTTGCCGAGGTCATGCTCGCGGGTCTTGCCCGCGACGGCGGCCTTTATGTGCCCGACGCTTGGCCGCGGCTTGAGCCGGCGACGATCGCCGGCTTTGCCGGAAAACCCTATGCCGAAGTCGCGGTCGAGGTGATCCGTCCCTTCATCGATGACTCCGTTAGCGCCGCCGACCTCGCCCGCATGGCGCGCGAGGCCTATGGCAATTTTCGCCATCCGGCGGTGGCGCCGCTGGCGCAGCTCGGCGTCAACACCTTTGCGCTCGAACTGTTTCACGGCCCGACGCTGGCGTTTAAGGATCTGGCGATGCAGCTTCTGGCGCGGCTGATGGATCACGTGCTGGCCTCGCATGGCGAGCGGCGCACCATCGTGGTGGCGACGTCGGGCGATACCGGCGGTGCCGCGGTCGAGGCGTTCCGCGACAGCCATCAGGTCGATCTTGTCGTACTGTTTCCGAGCGGCCGGATTTCCGACGTGCAGCGGCGCATGATGACGACGTCGAACGCTGGAAATGTCAGCGCGGTCGCCATCGACGGCACGTTCGACGACTGTCAGGCCCTGGTGAAGGGCATGTTCAATCATCACGCCTTTCGCGACGAGGTCCGGTTGTCGGGAGTCAATTCGATCAATTGGGCGCGCATCGTGGCGCAGGCCGTCTATTACTTCACCGCCGCGGTTTCGCTGGGCGCGCCCGGGCGCAAAATCGCCTTCACGGTCCCAACCGGCAATTTCGGCGACATCTATGCCGGCTATGGCGCCGCGCGCATGGGCCTGCCGGTCGACCGGCTGGTCATCGCCACCAACGTCAATGACATTTTGGCGCGCACGCTGCGCACCGGCGCCTATGAGTTGCGCGACGTGGTGCCGACCACGTCGCCGTCGATGGACATTCAGGTTTCATCGAATTTCGAGCGCCTGCTGTTCGACGCCTATGACCGTGACTCAGCCGCGATCCGCGCGGTGATGGGCTCGCTGGCGCAGTCGCGCCGCTTTGCGCTGTCGGCGCGGGCGCTAGCCGCCATCCGCGCGCTGTTTTCCGCCGATCGCGCCGACGAGGACGAAGTCGCGGCGACCATCCGCACCGTCAAGCGCGAAACTGGAAATTTCGTCGATCCGCATACGGCGGTCGGCATTGCGGTCGCGGAAAAAGAGCCGCGCGACCCGGCGGTGCCGATGGTGGTGTTGTCCACCGCGCACGCGGCCAAATTTCCCGAAGCGGTCGAGGCGGCCTGCGGCCAGCGTCCACGCTTGCCGGAATGGCTGTCCGATATCGGTGAGCGTCCGGAGCGCGTCACTGCGCTGCCAGCCGATCAATCGGCGGTCGAGCGTTTCGTCCTTGTGGCGAGCCGCGCCGCACAGAAAGGAGCGGCAGCATGAGTGTCGAGGTCACGACCTTTAAATCAGGCATCAACGTGGTGACCGATACGATGCCGCATCTCGAGACCGCCTCGCTCGGCGTATGGGTTAATTCCGGCAGCCGCGACGAACGCCGCGACGAGCACGGCATTTCGCACTTTCTCGAACACATGGCGTTCAAAGGCACGCGGCGGCGCACCGCGCGGCAGATCGCCGAGGAGATCGAGGCGGTCGGCGGCGATCTCAATGCAGCGACCGGGGCCGAGAGCACCGCCTATTATGCGCGCGTGCTCAAGGCCGATGTGCCGCTGGCGCTCGACGTGCTCGCCGACATCCTTTCCGAGCCGTCGTTCGATCGCGAGGAGCTGATCCGCGAGCAGGGCGTCATCGTGCAGGAGATCGGCGCCGTCGCCGATACGCCGGACGATCTCATTTTCGAGCATCTGCAGGTCATCGCTTTTCCCGACCAGTCGCTCGGCCGCTCCATCCTGGGCACGGCGAAGACGGTGCGTTCGTTCGACGGCGGCAGATTGCGCGATTATCTCGCCAGGAACTATCGCGCCCCCGACATCGTGGTGGCCGCTGCCGGCGCCGTCGAACATCAGGCCGTTGTCGCCGAGGTGGAGAAGCGCTTCGCCACGTTCAACGGTCCGGCCAGCCCGGTCCCGGAGCCGGCCAGCTTCGGCGGTGGCACCCATGTCGAGAAGCGCGAGCTCGAGCAGGTGCATATCGCGCTGGCGCTGCCTGGCCTTTCGATCGTCGATCCCGCGCTGTACAGCCTGCAGGTCTTCACCAACGTGCTGGGCGGCGGGATGTCGTCGCGGTTGTTTCAGGAGGCGCGCGAGAAGCGCGGCCTGTGCTATTCGATCTACTCCTTCCACGTGCCATATTCCGACGTCGGCATGTTCGGTCTTTATGCCGGCACCGACGCCGCCGACACGTCCGAGCTGATGCGGCTGATCGTCGATGAGATCGGCTCGACCGCCGATAGCATTTCCGAGCCGGAAGTCGCGCGCGCCAAGGCGCAGATGAAAGCCGGCCTGTTGATGGCGCTGGAAAGCTCCGGGGCGCGCATCGAACAGTTGGCGCGGCAGATGATCACGCGCGGCCGGCCGGTTCCGCTCAATGAGCTGGTCGCCCGGGTCGACGCGGTATCGGTCGAGAGCGCGCGCGCCGCCGGCCGGGCGCTGTTGTCGCGCGGCAAGCTCGCCACCGCGATGCTCGGTCTTGGCTCCGGGCTTGAAAGTGCGGCGGCGATTGCCGAAACTTTGACGCGCCGGGCCGCATGACGGGAAGCAGCGAAGCGGTAAGGAAATCATCGCCCGAGTTGTGAATGGCGTTCTTCCGTACCATCAATTTTACCGAACCGTTGCCGAGCGTCGAAGGCGACGGGGTCTTGCTGCGCACGCCGGCGACGACGGACTTCGACGAATGGGCGGCGCTGCGCGAAGCCAGCCGCGATTTCCTCACGCCGTGGGAGCCGACCTGGCCGGACGACGATCTCACCCGCGGCGCGTTCCGCCGCCGCATCAAGCGCTATGCGGAGGATTTGCGGACCGACCTGGGCTACGCCTTCCTGATCGTGCGTTATTCGGACGGCGCGCTGGTTGGCGGATTGACGCTGGCCAATATCCGTCGCGGCGTCGCCCAAGCCGGCAGCCTCGGCTACTGGATGGGCCTGCCGTTCGTGCGCCAAGGCTACATGACGGCGGCGGTGCGTGCGGTCATTCCATTCGCTTTCACGACATTGCGGCTGCATCGTCTCGAAGCGGCGTGCATCCCGAACAATTCCGGCTCGACCAGGCTGTTGGAGAAAACCGGCTTCGTGCGCGAAGGCTACGCGCGGGAATATCTGTGCATCAATGGCAGCTGGCAGGATCACCTGCTCTATGCCCGGTTGAAGGACGGTGCGGCGGCGTGACCGTGCAAAACCCTATCTAGTCAAGGCCTTAACCATAGCCATGCTTTCCGAGGTGCCTTGGGATGGCCACGGTTGGCTGGGTATAAGATCGAGGGCATCGCGATGATGGCGGTGGGTTGGGGATGCGGCGTAACATTCAACGGACGAAGCGGGGCGACCGCGCGCTGATTGCGGCCTCGCTCTCGCTTGCGCTCCTGGCGGCGGGATGCACCGGCAGCACGCTCGGCACCGGCACGCCGGTCCCGGCTGCTACCGCAGCGGTAACGCCGGCCGCTCCGGCTGCCGCTGCCACGACGACCCCGCCCGCGCCGGCCCCGCCGGCGGCAAGCCCTCCTTCTTTCAAGGACAAGGTCGCGAGCTTTTTCTCCGGCGCATCGCAGCGCGATCCGCAGCCGGTCGCCAATGCGCAACCCGATGTCGATTGTCCGCTCATCGACATCCGCCAGGGCGCGTCGACGCTGACCATTCCGCCGCCGCCGCCGGACGGCACCAATGAGGCGATGTCGCTCAAATATCAGGGCGATTTCGTGCGCGCCGCGCGCGAATGCAGGATCGCCAACGGTCAAATCGTCATGAAGATCGGCGTCCAGGGACGCATCATCGTCGGACCCGCCGGGGGACCGGGTCAGGTCGATGTGCCGCTGCGCATTGCCGTCCTCAACGCGCCCGCCTCGGGATCGAAATTGATCATCACCAGGCTGATCCGGATTCCGGTGACGATCGGTAACGAAGGCAATGTCGCCTTCACCCATATCGAGGACAATTTGGCCTTCCCGCTGCCATCGTCGGCCGAGCTCAACAGTTACATCGTCTATATCGGTTTCGATCCGGTCGGCGCCGCGCAGGAGGATCAGGCGAAGGTCAAGCCCGCGGCAAAGCCGAAGCTGAAACGCAAGCCCAATCCGAACGCCCCGACGGGGTGACGCAGACTACCAGCCGCGCAGATCGGTGATCGCGTTCTTCAGTCCCCGCATGTCGGCGACAACGGCGCGGGCGCGTCTGGCTGCCGCCGACAAAACCGATCGGCGTCATGCCGGCCGCAGCCGCCGCGGCGATCCCCGGCGCCGGGCCCGGCGCAACCTCGCTGCGCCGCCGCGTGCGCTCAATTGAATTTTCGTTTGACGTCGGCGATGCCGGCATTGAGCAGATCCTCGGCGACCTTGCCCTTGGCGGCGGTGGCGAGAATCTTTTCGGCGGCGGCGACCGCTGCATCGGCTGCGGCGGCGCGCACGTCGGCAACCGCCTGGACTTCGGCCTGGGCGATCTTCGCCTCCGCCATTTTGGTCCGGCGGGTGACGAATTCTTCAGTCTTTGCCTTGGCTTCGGCGGCCAGCCGCTCGGCTTCGGCTTTGGCTCCGGCGATGATCGCCGCGGCCTCGCTCTCGGCCTCGCGGCCTTTGCGCTCGAACTCCGACAACAGCGCCTGCGCTTCCTCGCGCAGCCGCCGCGCGGCGTCGAGCTCGGACCGGATGCGCGCCGAACGCGCATCGATCGAGTCAAACAGCTTGCGGTGGACACCGAGATAGAACAGCAGCGCGATAAAGGACAGAAAGCCGATCGCGACCCAGTTTTCGGTTTCTTTCAAGGATTCAAGCATCGGCGCCTCAGCTCTTGCCGACGTCGAGCGCCGCCGCCACGTCCTGGGCGGCCGGCGCCTTGCCGATCAGCCGCTCGACGATCGCTGCTGCGGTATCGGCCGCGATAGAGCGCACATTGCCCATGGCGGCGCTGCGGGTCGCCGCGATCGACCGTTCGGCGGCGGCGAGCCGCTCGTGCAGCTGCGCCTCGAGCCGTTTCTGCGTCGCCTCGGCGCCGCTCGCCTGCTCGTGGCGCGTCGAACTCGCCATGGCCTGAGCGCGGGCGCGGGCGTCGGCGAGCGACTTCTCGTAGGCGGCATGCGCCGCGTCCGATTGCTCCTTGAGGCGTTCCGCCGCCGCAAGGTCGTCACCGATGCGCTTGCTGCGGTCCGCCAGGATCGAGCCGATGCGCGGCAAGGCGATCTTCGACATCAGGACGTAAAGCAGCGCGAAGCTGACCGCCAGCCAAAGCAGCTGCGACGGAAAATGCTCCTTCTGAAACGGCGGGAAAGCGCTGTGCCCCGCGGGCGCTTCAGTATGGGCGGTCGGTTCGGCCATCGGCGTGCGGCGGAGTGTCTTACAGTCCGAACAGCAGCAACAGCGCGATCAGCAGCGAGAAAATGCCGAGCGCTTCGGTGATGGCAAACCCGAAAATCAGGTTGCCGAACTGGCCTTGGGCTGCCGACGGATTGCGCAACGCTGCGGCAAGGTAGTTGCCGAAGATGATGCCCACGCCGACACCGGCGCCGCCCATGCCGATACAGGCAATGCCGGCCCCGATGTATTTCGCGGCGGTCGGATCCATGACAGAACTCCTTTGTGAGGTTGAAACGAACGGCCGTCAGTGGCCAGGATGAATCGCATCGTTGAGATAGATGCAGGTGAGAATGGCAAAGACATAGGCTTGCAGGAAGGCCACCAGAAGCTCCAAAGCGGTGAGCATCACCACCATGGCGAACGGCAGCGCGGCGCCGAGCCAGCCGAGCACACCGAAGCCGGCGAGCATGATGATGAAGCCGGCAAACACCTGCAGCGTGATGTGGCCGGCGAGCATGTTGGCGAAGAGCCGCACGCTGTGCGACACCGGCCGCGATACAAACGACAGCACCTCGATGACGACGATCGCCGGCAGGATCGCCTTCGGCACGCCTTTCGGAACGAACAGATTGAAAAAGTGCAATCCGTTTCGCCAGAAGCCGTAGCCGACGACTATGATGAACACCAACAGCGCCAGCGCCGCGGTGACGATCAACTGGCTTGTCACCGTGAAGGAATACGGAATGAGCCCGATCAGGTTGGCGAACAGGATGAACATGAACAGCGTGAATACGAACGGAAAGAACTTCATGCCTTCGGTGCCGGCCGAGCTGCGCACCGTATTGGCGACGAACTCGTAGGACATTTCCGCAATCGACTGCAGCCGCCCCGGCACCACCGCGCGCGACGCCGTTGCGCCGATCAAGAGTGTCGACACCGCGCCGACAATGATGAACATCATCAGCGCCGAATTGGTGAAGTTAAACTGATGGCCGCCCAGGGTGGCCAATGGCGCCAGGCTTTTGATCTCAAACTGGTGGATGGGATCGACTTGCATGGCGCTTACTTTTTCCGGCTGATCCGGGTCGAGTCATCAAGCGCGGTGCCTGCGACGAGCCCCGCGGAACGCATGACATTGAGCACGCCCGCGGCAAAACCGAGCAAGAGAAATATAATGAGCCCCCAGGGCGAGATGCCGAGCCAGCGGTCGAGAAGCCAGCCGAGACCGGCACCGACCACAACGCCTGCGACGAGTTCGCTGGAGAGGCGGAAGCCCCTGGCGTAACCCGATGCAGTCGTCGCCCGATCCGCACCAGAACCATCCGAAAGCCGGCCGGCAACGCGTGCATGGCCGAGACTTTCGTTGAGCCGCTGGAGCCTCGCGGAGAGAGCGGCCTCGTCGGTTTGCTGCTTGTCCCGATCGCCGTTTTCGCGCGCGTCGCTCATGCTCTCGACACTCGCGGCTTGCGATCGCGGCACGCCCCGCGCCTTGAAGCCGCGCGGACCATACTGAGGGAGGTCTGGCAAGTCAAGAAACGGCGGCCCTATGCTAGAGCGTTGAAATAACAACAGATAAGGCGGTGCGTGGCGGGTTTTTCCGGGCTCGATTTTGCACCGCGAAGTCGCGCAAGACTTTCGCCGATGATGTTCTAAAATCGAGCCCTCCTCTCAATTGCCGGAGGGAATGATCATGATCATCACACGCATCGCTTTCGTCGCCGCTGTCCTGTACGCGGCCGCGCCCGCTCTCGCCGACGACGCCACGCCGGACACTGACGGCGGACGTTATGTCTTTACCAAAGAGGTTGACGGTTTCATGCGGCTCGACACCCAAACCGGCGAAGTCTCCCTGTGCAGCCAGAAGAGCGTCGGCTGGGCCTGCGAGGCGGCGCCCGAGGATCGCGCGGTGCTGGAGAGCGAGATCGCGCGGCTGCGTACCGAGAATGCGGCGCTCAAGAAGAACCTACTGTTGCGTGGTCTGCCGCTGCCCGCCGGCATCATGCCGGAGCCGCTGACGCAGAACGGCGAGCCGCAAAATGGCATTTCCAGTTTGCATTTGCCGAGCGACGCTGACATCGACCGCATGGTCACGTTCATGGATCGCGTCTGGCATCGTCTTGTCGATGCGGTCGAGCGGGTGCAGAAGCAGGTCTTGAACAAGAGCTAAGGCGCTTTTTTTCATGAACAAACTCTCCGCCGTCCAAACCGCACGCATCGAGACCATCGCGAGTGCCGTTCTGTCGGTAGCGACATCCGGCGAGGGCTTTTATGAGATCACCAGCGACGTGGCGCGCTTTCTGGCCGAGAGCAAAGCGCGCGACGGCGCCGTGCTCCTCTATCTCAAGCACACTTCGGCCTCGCTGGTGATCCAGGAAAACGCCGACGCCGACGTGCGCACCGATCTGGTTACCGCGCTCAAGCGGTTGGCGCCGGCAGAGGCCGGGTGGGTGCACGACGTTGAAGGGCCGGACGATATGCCGGCCCACATCAAGTCCATGCTCAACGGCGTGTCATTGCAGGTGCCTGTCGCCGGCGGTGAGGTGGCGCTCGGCACCTGGCAGGGCATCTATGTGGCCGAACATCGCGCGGCGCCGCACCGGCGCGACGTGGTGTTGCAATTTCTCGGCTCGTGCGCGGAGAGGTGAAAAGCGAAACGGCCGAGCCATAGGGCCCGGCCGCATCTTCAATTTTGCGTCCTGGCTGTCGAAATCAGTTGGGCCAGCACTTCTTGCCCTCCGGTCCCAGGTGGTATCCGGGTGGGCAGGCGCGCCCGACCGCCATCGGATGACAATGGCCCTCCGGGCCACGCCACCATCCCGCGCCGCAACCTTCCGCGACCTTGATCACCAGGCCGCCGTTAGCTCCGATCGGAACCGGGGTGAATCCAGCCGCGCTGGCGGCGGTTGCGAGGCCGAACAGCAATGCGGCACTTAAAACGATTGATCTCATGTTTCTCTCCCGACTGGTTGACGCCACCGCGACGAGACTCAGGTGGCGGCGGAATAAGATGACCGCGGCAATGAACGGCAACTGAACGGGCCTTTTAGGGACGGCGCGTGACCGCAAACCGCATTGAACTGCAATGCCAAATTGCATGCCGCCGCTTCGCGCAAGCCAGACCGTCAAAAATAACTGCCGGCAAACGTTCAATTGGGACGGGGAGCCATGTAAATTGCACCCTGCCGGGTTTGAACAGCCTGCTGCTGTCTAGTTTCGGGGCCACAGCCGGGAGAGCCTTTATGCCTGCTCGCCACAGCGTGCGCGACCGCGGTGTCGCGTTGGGGGCGCTCATAGTCCTCGCTGGCTGCGGCACGGCCGCCGCCCAAAGCGCACCGCCGCCTGCGGTCTCCGTGAGCTGCGGTGGTGAGCCGGCAGGTGACGGCGACCGGCGATTTCGTCGGCCGCGTCGTCGCGATCGACAAGGTCGATGTCGTGGCGCGCGTCCCCGGCTTCATCGAGGAGCGCAATTTCACCGAAGGCCAGCAGGTCAAGAAGGGCGATCTGCTGTTCCGCATCGAGCAGGATACCTACAAAGCCGCGGTCGATCAGCAGAAAGCCAATCTCGCCAAGGCCCAGGCGACCGAGGTCAATGCCAATTTGCAATTGCAGCGCGCGCAGGCGCTGGTGAAAAACGAGAACGTCCCGCAATCGACGGTCGATCAGCTTTCGGCCGCCGAGCAGTCCGCGCAGGCCGATATCCTGCAGGCGCAGGCCTTGCTCGAGCAGGCGCAGGTCAATCTCGGTTACACCGAAATCCACTCGCCGATCGACGGACGGATTGGGCTGGCGAACTTCACCGTCGGCAACCTCGTCGATCCGACATCCGGAAGGCTGGCGACAATCGTCAGCCAGGATCCCATCTACGTCACGTTTCAGGCGAGTGAGGCCGACATCATCGAGTACAAACGCCGGGTCGCCGCAACGGCCGACAAGAACCCGCATGTGACCGTTCATATCAAGCTGCCCGATGGCAGCGTCTATCCGCAGCCGGGCATCACCAATTTTCTCGACGTCCAGGTCGAAGCCGACACCGACACGGTGGTGGTGCGGGCGCAACTGCCGAATCCCAAAGGGGT
This sequence comes from uncultured Alphaproteobacteria bacterium, assembly GCA_963743395.1. GTDB lineage: Bacteria > Pseudomonadota > Alphaproteobacteria > Rhizobiales > Xanthobacteraceae > BOG-931. The sequence goes on along the minus strand of CAVUPV010000001.1, from coordinate 392,948 downwards.
TCTCATTCCGGGCGGCATCGTCGGCGTTGCCGTCGACCGCGGCGCGCCGCAATCGTCGCTGGTGGTGCCGCAATCCGCCGTGCTGCTCGATCAGGCCGGTCACTATGTCATGGTCGTCGACGATGCGAAAAAGGTCGAGCAGAGGCGCGTGACGACCGGCGTCGAGGAGGGTCGCGACGTGGTCGTCACCGACGGCCTCAAGGAGGGAGAACTGGTCATCGTCGAGGGGATTCAGAAGGTCCATCCCGGTCAAGTCGTATCGGCGACCGTCGTCCCGGAAAACTAAACAACAATGTTCTCCGGCATTTTCATCGACCGGCCGAGATTTGCCGTCGTCATCGCCATCGTGATCACGCTGGCCGGCGCGATCGCCATCTCGTCAATCCCGATCGCGCAATTTCCGGAAATCGTGCCGCCGCAAGTGACGCTGACCGGGACCTATCCCGGCGCCGATGCCGAAGTGGTCGAGACCACCGTGGCGCAGCCGATCGAGGAGCAGATCAACGGCGTCGACAATGCGATCTACTACCAGTCCGCCAGCGGCTCCGACGGCAGCTACACGCTCAACGTGACGTTCGCGCTTGGCACCGATCCGGATATCAACACCGTCAACGTGCAGAACCGCGCCAGCCTCGCCATCCCGCAACTGCCCGACGAGGTGTCGCATGCCGGCCTGACCGTGCGCAAGAAATCCGCTGCTCTGCTTCAGGTCATCAATATCTATTCGCCGAAGAACACCTACGACGCGGTCTATCTGAGCAATTACGCCACCATCAACATCATCGATCCGCTGGCGCGGATCAAAGGCGTCGGCCAGGTCACGCTGTTCGGGCCGCTCGATTATTCGTTGCGCATCTGGCTCGATCCGGACCGGCTGACCGAGCTCAATCTGACGCCGAACGACGTCATCCAGGCGGTGCAGAACCAGAACGTCCAGGCGGCGCTCGGCCGCATCGGCGCCGCGCCGATCACCAACGAGCAACAGGTCCAGATCAACATCAAGACCAAGGGCCGGCTGACGCGGCCGGAGGAATTCGCCGCCATCATCCTGCGCGCCAATCCGGACGGGTCGGCGGTTCGCGTCGGCGACGTCGCCCGCGTCGAAATGGGCGCCAGGTCGCAGGATCGCTACAGCCGCTACAACGGCGCGCCGGCCGCCGCCATCGGGATTTATCAGTCGCCGGGATCGAATGCCGTCGATGTGGCGAAGCAGGTCCGCGACACCATGAATACGCTGGCGACGCGCTTCCCGTCCGATCTCACCTACACCATGTTTTTCGATACCACGGTGTTCGTTACCGCGACCATTGTCGAAGTCATCCGTACGCTGGTGATCGCCATCGTGCTCGTCGGCGTCGTGGTTTTTCTGTTTCTCGGCAAGCTGCGGGCGACGCTGATCCCGCTGGTCGCCGTGCCGGTCTCGATCGTCGGCACCTTCGCCGTGCTGCTCATGGTCGGCTATTCGGCCAACACGGTTTCATTGCTGGCGCTCGTGCTGGCCATCGGCATTGTCGTCGATGACGCCATCGTCGTCGTCGAGAACATCGAGCGGGTCATCGAGGAACAGCCCGAACTGTCGATCCCGGACGCCTGCAAAAAGGCCATGACCGAAATCACCGGCCCGATCCTCGCCATCACTTTCGTGCTGTTATCGGTGTTCGTTCCGGTCGCCTTCATTCCCGGCATCAGCGGCCAGCTGTTCCGCCAATTCGCGGTGGCGGTTTCGGTGTCGATGCTGATCTCGGCGCTCAATGCGCTGACCTTGAGTCCGGCGCTGTGCGCGGTGCTGTTGCGGCGCGGCGAGCGAAGCGGGCGCTTGATGCGCCACGTCCTCGGCGGCATCGACAAGGCGCGCGACGGCTATGTCGTGGCGGTGCGCCGGCTTACGCGCGTTGCGGTGCTTGCCGTTGTCGTTGTCGCCGGCGTGCTGGCCGCCTCGGTGGTGCTGTTTAGCATAACGCCGCAGAGCTTTCTGCCGGACGAGGACCAGGGCGCGATCTTTGCCGCCTTGCGGCTGCCCGAAGGCGCTTCGCTCAACCGCACCGAAGCGGTGGTCAAGCAGGTCGAAGACATCGTCAGGCCCATCCCCGGCGTCGAAGGCGTGTTGTCGGTGGTCGGGCTGAATTTCATCGACTACGTCGCATCGTCGAACCAGGCGTTCTTCGTCATCCGGCTCAAACCCTACGACGCGCGCACCGATTCGGCGCAAAGCGCCAACGCGATCATTGCCCGTCTGCGGCCGCAACTGGCGGCGATCGAGGGCGCTATCGTGTTTCCGTTCAACCTGCCGCCGATCCTCGGCCTCGGCTCGACCGGCGGCTTCCAGTATGTGCTCGAAGCGCTGCAAGGCCAGTCGCCCACCGATGTGGCGGCGGTGCTGCGCGGGCTGCTTGGTCGCGGCCAACAGCCAGCCCGAGCTGGCCGGCGTGTTCTCGACCTATGCCGCCGACACACCGCAGATCTATCTCGACATCGATCGCGACAAGGCCCAGGTGCTCGGCGTCAAGGTCAGCGATATTTTCAACGCGTTGCAATCGACGCTCGGCAGTTACTACGTCAACGACTTCAACGTTTTCGGCCGCACCTGGCAGGTCAACATTCAGGCCGATACGCCCTATCGCGTGCAGATCGACGATATCGAGCGGATCTACGTGCGCAACGCGAAGGGCGGCATGGTGCCGCTGCGCGCGCTGGCCGAAGCGAAGCTCGTGCAGGGTCCGCAGACGGTGGTGCGCTATAACGGCTACCGCGGCGCGGTCGTCAACGGCGCGGCGAAACCGGGCTACAGTTCCGGCCAGGCGCTCGCCGCGATGGAGCGCGTTTCGGCCGACACGCTGCCGCCCGGCTACAGCTTCGAATGGACCGGCACCGCGTTTCAGGAAAAGGCCGCGAGCGGACGAACGCCCATCGTGCTCGGTCTCGCCATCCTGTTCGCTTATCTGTTCCTGGTCGCGCTTTACGAAAGCTGGAATATCCCGGTTCCCGCACTGCTGTCGGTCAGCGTCGGAATATTGGGCGCGCTTATCGCGGTGACCATTGCCGGCTTGAGCTTCGACGTCTACGCGCAGATCGGTCTGGTCGCGCTGGTCGCGCTTGCCGCCAAGAACGGCATCTTGATTGTTGCCTTCGCGGTGGAGCAGCGTGCGCTCGGCAAGGATGCCGTTGCCGCCGCCATCGAAGCGGCGTCCTTGCGATTCCGGCCGGTGATGATGACGAGCTTTGCCTTCATCTTCGGACTGTTCCCGCTGGTCATCGCCCACGGTGCCGGCGCCGCCACGCGTCATGCGGTAGGCACGCCGGTGTTCGGCGGCATGATCGCCGCCGCGGTATTCGGAATATTCCTCATTCCGCTGCTCTTCATCACCGCCGAACGCCTGCGGCACTGGCGCAGCGCGCCAAAGTGACGCCCGGCGCTGTGGACCGGCTGCGGCGATCGGCGCTAACATCGCCGCCGATGTCGGCGTTAAAATGGGCAGCGAGCCAGCGCGGAGCAACCGGGGCGTGACATTGGCCGATGCGGAATTTCATCACTTATTGATCGCCGACGATCATCCGCTGTTCCGCGGCGCGCTGCGCGAGGCGGTCAACGGCCTGTTCGCGCCGCGCCGCTATCGGCGAAGCCGGCACCTTCGAGGAGGTCACGGAGTTTTTGGAACGCGGCGGCGAGGTCGATCTCGTCCTGCTCGATCTGCGCATGCCGGGCGTGCGCGGCTTTTCCGGACTGATGTATCTGCGCGCGCAATATCCCGGCCTGCCGATCGTCGTCGTCTCGGCCAATGACGATCCCGCGGTGATCCGCCGCTGCATGGAATTCGGCGCGTCGGGATTCATTCCCAAGACGCTCGGCGTCGAGGCGCTGCGCCAGGCGATCGCGCGGGTGCTTGAGGGCGAAGTGTGGACGCCGCCGGACATCGATCTTGCCCGCGATGCCGATGGCGAAACGGCCGCCATGATCGCGCGGCTATCGACGCTGACGCCGCAGCAGGTGCGCGTCCTGATGATGCTGTCGGGTGGCTTGCTCAACAAGCAGATCGCCTACGAGCTCGGCGTCTCGGAGGCCACCGTGAAGGCGCATGTCTCCGCCATCCTGCAAAAGCTCGGCGTCGAGAGCCGCACCCAGGCCGTCATCGCCGCCGGCAAGATCGAAGCCGGGCAGTGGCCGCATAAGCCGTCTTGATGGTGTCATCGTCCGCGCAGGCGGACGATCCAGTATTCGCCGATTGTGTAGTGCTTACTGGATCATCCGCCTGCGCGGATGATGACAATCATCACTCCGCCGCGACCCGCTGCACCCGCCACTGCGTGATCAGCGCGCGCAATGAGGCGGGCTTGAGCGGCTTGTTGAGCAGATGCGCGCCCTCGGCGCGGGTTTCTTCGCGCACATGCAGCGAACGGTCGGCGGTGATGACGATGGCCGGCAAAGGGTGACCGTTTTGCCGGCCGAGGCGGCGCCGCAGCTCGGCGATCGCGGCCACGCCGTTGCCGCCGTCGAGGTGGTAGTCGACCACAAGCCCGTCGGGCTCGAGCCCGCTGGCATCGATGGCCGCCAGCGCCTCGGCGAGGTCGGCGGCTTTGAGCGTGCGGCAGCCCCAGCCGCCGAGCAGCGTGTCCATGCCGTCGAGAATGGCGCGCTCGTTGTCGATGCAGAGCACGACGGTACCGTCGAGCCGGCCGACGTCGAGCCGCGGCAGCGCGCGCAGCTTCGGCGCGCCAGCCTGAGTTTTCGCGCGCGGCACTTCGATCGACAGGCGCGAGCCGCGGCCGACATTCGATTTCAGCGCCACTTCGCAGTCGAGGACGCGCGCGATGCGTTCGACGATCGACAGCCCAAGACCGACGCCGCGCGCCACCCGCGCGCCCTGATCGAGCCGATGGAATTCCTTGAACACGGCGCGGCGTTTGGCGTGCGGAATGCCGATGCCGGTATCGTAAACCTCGATGCGCAGCTGCTCGCCGCGCCGACGGCAGCCGACCAGAACGCGGCCCGCGGGCGTGTATTTGATGGCGTTGGAAATGAGATTTTGCAGAAGCCGGCGCAGCAGCCGCCGGTCCGAGCGCACGCTTTGCGAGCACGGCATGAAATCAAGCGCGAGGCCCTTTTCGCGCGCCAGCGGCGCGAATTCGACGTCGAGCCGGTGCAGCAATTCGTCGATGCGGAAATCGGCGATTTCCGGCTTCATCGCGCCGGTATCGAGCCGCGAAATGTCGAGCAGCGCGGTGAATATCTCTTCGACCGCTTCGAGCGAGGCGTCGATATTTTGCACCAGATCGGCGTCCTCGCCCTCACTTTGGCGCTGCCGCTCGATCAGGCTCGTCACGTAAAGCCGCGCCGCATTGAGCGGCTGCAAAATGTCGTGGCTGGCGGCGGCGACGAAGCGCGTCTTCGACACATTGGCGTCGTCGGCTTCCGCCTTGGCGCGCTCGAGCTCGGCATTGAGCCGGGTCAGTTCGCCGGTGCGCTCGCGCACGCGGCGCTCCAGCGTCGCGTTGGCGCGTTCCAGCGCCTCCGCCGCCTTCACGCTCGGAGTGATGTCGGTGAAGGTCGTGACCATGCCGCCATCGGGCATGCGGTTCGCCCGCACTTCGATCACCAGGCCCCGCTCGGCGAAGCGTTCGAGGAACGGCTCCGCTTCGGACGTGTAGCGCGCAATCCGCTCGGCGATGAAATCCTCGATGGTCTTCGTGTTTGGTTCGCCGTGCCGGGCGACGTGGCGCAAAATCTCGGCGAGCGCGATGCCGACGCGCGTCAGCTCATGCGGCAAATCGAAAATGTCGCCGAACTGGCGGTTCCAGCAGACCAGCGTCAGGTCCTTGTCGAACACCGCGATGCCCTGGCGGACGTGATCGAGGGCGGTCTGCAAAACTTCGCGGTTGTAATGAATCGCGGCATTGGCGTCGTCGAGAAGCTTTAGCGCCGCCTTGGTCGAAACCGTGCGCTTGCGCAGCAAAAGCGACAGCACTAGCCGCGACGAGGCCGCGCCGATCGCCGACGCCAAGAGATACTCGGCATATTGCAGCAGCTGGAAATCGGCCTCGGCTTGCGGCTCGAGACTGATGCGGCGGGTAGCCGCAAAGCTCGCAAAGGATTCGCGCGTGCGCTCCTCGCCGAGATAGCGGGCTACCGTCGCGATCAATTCGCCGACATTCACCGAGGCGCGGCGCAGCCGAAAGCTCGGGGACATCGGGCCGAGGATGGGAGCGAGCGTCGATGGCACGAACAGATCCGCCTGCACCCGCTCGATCGCCGCCGGCCCGCGGATCAGCGAGCAGCCGATATAGCCGGCGACATTGACCGCGAGGCTCATTAGCACGCCGTGGACGAGCGGCGGCAGATCAATGCCGAACAGCGCCTGCGGACGCAGGAAAGCCAAGGCCCCACGGCCCGTCGGTGAGGATGCGCGCGCCGACAATGCCGGCATCCGAAATGCTCGGCAAAAGCAGCGTGTAGGCCCACACCAGAATGCCGGCGCTCATGCCGGCGATCGCGCCCAGAGCGGTGCCGCGCCGCCAGATCAGTCCGCCGAAAAAGGCCGGCGCCAATTGCGCCACCGCGGCGAACGACAATAGCCCGATGGCGGCAAGCTGCGCCTCGCCGGCCGAGCGGTAATAGACGTAAGCGAGCAGCAGGATGACGAAGATGGCGATGCGGCGCGTCGTCAAAAGCTGGGCGCCTGCGTCGCTCGGCTCGCCGCTCAGCGTGGCGCGGCGCTTGAGCAACAGCGGCATCACGATGTCGTTCGAGACCATGATGGCAAGCGCGACCGATTCCACGATCACCATCGCGGTCGCGGCCGACAGTCCGCCGATGAAGGCAACGAGCGTAATCGCTTCGGAATGGGCGGCCAGCGGCAGCGCCAGCACGAACATGTCGCTGTCGATGCGGCCGGCCGGAAACGTCAGCAGGCCGGCCATCGCGATCGGCAGCACGAACAGATTGATGAGCACGAGATAGACCGGGAACAGCCAGGCGGCGCGGCGGATCTCGGCCTCGCTGTGGTTCTCGACCACGGTGACATGGAATTGCCGCGGCAACAGCACGATGGCGAACAGCGACAGCGCCGTCATGGCGCAAAACGAAGCAAACTGCGGAACGCGCGTCAGCACCGCGCGCGGTGTGCGGCTCGTCGAGCGCGCGCGCGAACAGTGCGAACGGGCCGTGGAACATGACGAAGGTGACGAACACGCCGACGGTGAGAAACGCCATCAGCTTGACGATCGACTCGGTGGCGATCGCCAGCATCAGTCCGGCCTGATGCTCGGTGGCGTCGATATGGCGGGTGCCGAACAGCACGGCGAATGTCGCCATCGCCAGCGCGACAAACAGCGCGACGTCGCCAAGCAGCGGCTGCGCCGCGCCGCCGGGCGAGGCCTCGGCAAGGATCGTGCTGACCGACGACGACACCGCTTTGAGCTGCAGCGCGATGTACGGGATCATGCCGATGATGGCGATCAGCGCCACCGCCGCCGCCACCGCCTGGCTCTTGCCGTAGCGCGCCGCAATGAAGTCGGCGATCGAGGTGATGTTCTGGCCCTTGGCGAGCCGCACGATGCGGATCAACAGCGGGTAGGCGAGGCCGACCATCAGCATCGGCCCGATATAGATGGTGAGGAAGTCGAAGCCGGTGCGCGAGGCAAGCCCGACCGAGCCGAAATACGTCCACGACGTGCAATAGATGGCGAGCGACAGCGGATAGATCAGGAGCCGCGAGGAGGCGCCGCGGGCCAGCCCGCGCATGCGGTCGCCGTAGCTCGCGACCAGGAACAGAAGCCCGATATAGGCGAGCGCAATGACGACAACGACCCACCCCTGCAACATGACCTACCCCAACGTCATCGCAACACTTTTGGGCGCGCAACGCTCGATCTTGCGCAAGGTCACCACAGTTTGCCGAGGGGTGTCTATGCGGCGAGAAAGCGCCCATTTTTCTTCTGTTTTCCGCAGGAGCGCAAAGCAAACTTGAGCGGCGTTGCGGGCGTGCGGCCAAATTGACGCCGCTTGCCGCAGCGGTCATTCATGGCCGGTCGATGCCGCTCACATTATTGTCAGGCGGTGTGGACGATCGATACGATCGTGCCCGGCGATCGGCTGCTCTTTTCGACGCGGGCGTTGAGTTGATGCGCGAGCGCTTCGACGATCGTGGCCCCCAAGCCGATATGTCCGCTGCGGCCGCCGTCCTGCTGCGCTCCAACGCCGTCGTCGGACACCGACAGGCGCCAGTTGGTTCCGTCGGCTTCATATCTGACCAGGATTTCGCCGCCGCTGCTGTCGGGAAATGCGTGCTTGAGCGCATTGATCACGAGTTCGGTGGCAATTAGCCCAATACTCATCGCTTCGGCCGAAACCCCGGCTCCAGGATCGGCCTCCACTTTCAGCACGATCGGCCGGCTGCCGCCAACCATGGAAACCGCCAAAGCGTCGCACAGCCTGGACAGATAAGGGCCAAGCTCGATCGGGCCGCCGTGTGACGCCTGGAGTTGCTGCTGAACAGTCGCCACCGACATGACGCGAACGTGCGCGTCTTGCAGATGCCGGCGGGTTTCCGCCGATTCCACGGTTCGCGCCTTGAACATGAGGATGCTGGCGATGATCTGCAAGCTGTTGGCGACGCGATGCTGCATCTCCTGCAACAGCGTCTCCTTTTGTTGCAGCAGTTCCGTCATCTGCCGTTCGGCGGCGTGCCGGTCGGTGAAGTCTTCGATCGCCAGCAGAATGAGCTTGCGACTTCCTTGACTGAACACTTCACGGGCATTCAGAACTATCGTGCGTCGCCCGATAAGGGGAAAATTTTTCTCGACTTTGCAAGCTTCGATCGCGGGGTGTTGAGGAACGATGTCATCCAGCAGCCGCCGAAGTTCGGCAATATCCCACGGTCCATTGCCCAGTTCGTAAACCGGACGGCCGTGAACGTCCGCGCGATTTCATCCTGAACGTCTGGTAGAAAGACCGGTTTGCGGTGACAACCCGCAGGTCCTGATCGAGGACGAGGAGGGGACTACGAATCGTATCCACAATCGCGTGGGCGAGCGCGCTCGCATCATCGATATCTCTGGCCGATTGGCAGTCGGCCAAAGCCGAGAGGTTTGCCGGAGGCAAGCGTTCCAGATAGTTCGACGGTTCCATCACCACCCTCGAATTCGACCGACTCGTCACAGCGACAAGCCGTCTGCCAGCAATCCCTTCTTCATCGATGAAAGCCCTATTCCAGGGCGGACACTGTGCAAAATTGGTCACGCCGGGAAGTCTGCGGATCGTTGGTAAGCGCATAGAAAACAAAAAAATTACAAATTTAATTCTTGATCTTATTGGCGACAGAACGGGCCTGCTCGTTAGACGGAAGGCACCGGCAGGCGATCGAGCCGCCACGGAACAGACACTTTTGCCGCAGGTTTTAACTCGAACCAATCCACGCCGCGCAATTTCCGCGCCGCCACGGCGACCACAACCCATCTGAAGAGCTTGACCAGATGGCGGCGGAAATCATTCCGCACAATTTTGCGCAATTGCGATCAAGATCGGAATATCGATGCTGAAAGCTCTGCTGCGATGCGCGCTGTTGGCGTTTGCGCTGTTGCCGGTTATGGCAACCGCCGCGCCGATCGAACTGAAATTTTCCTTCTTTACCTCTGACCGCTCGACCATTTACCAGAATTCGATCAAGCCGTTCGTCGATGCCGTCAATAACGAAGGCGAGGGCCTGATCGAGATCAAAGTGTATTTCAGCGGCGCGATCAGCGCCGTGCAAGCCCTACAGCCGCAATTGGTCGCCGAGGACACGGCCGATATGGCGCTCGTGGTGCCGGCGCAATCACCCGACAGATTTGGCGATTCGGCGGTCATGGAACTGCCGGGCATTTATCGCGATCCAGGCGAAGCGAGTCTCGTCTTCACCCGGCTGATCGAAGCCGGCGCCCTTGAAGGTTACGCGGATTTCTTCGTGATTGGCGCTTTCGTGTCGGGGCCGGAAAGCATTCACAGCCGCATACCAATCGCCGTACTTGAAGACCTCAAGGGCCTAACTATTCGCACCAACAATAAAACCGAAGCGGCCGCGCTGCAGAAACTCGGTGCCATCCCGGTCCTTCTCGCCATAAATCAAGCTACAGACGCTATCAACCGCGGCAAAATCGACGCTGCCACCTTTCCTCCCTCGTTGCTGTTCGAGTTCGGCATCGGGCGTGTCGCCAATAATCATTTAATGATCCACTTGGGCGGCGTTCCAACCGCGTTGGTCATGAATTGCAATAAATTCGAGAGCCTGCCTCCAGCGGCTCAAGCCATAATCCGCAAATACAGCGGCCGATGGTTGGCTGAGCGCAGCGTGGCGCGTTTCGGCACATTGGACGAGCAAGTCCTCGAACAACTGAAGTCCGACCCGAAACGAAAGGTGTCCGAACTGTCAGCCGCGGATCTGGCAAGCACACAACTCGTCTTTGCTTCGGTGGTCGACGATTGGGCGGCTATGAGTCCCCATAATCGCGAACTTCTGACGCTGGTCCGGTCGGAGATCAAGACGCTGCGGTCTGGCAATTAAATGCTGTCGCTCGCAAAAATGACTCTCCGACGCAACATCGGCGTCTTTGTCGTGGTTCTCGCCATCTTGATCGCCGGCACCTGGGCGACCGTCAAAATCACGATCGATCACCTGCTTTATCAGAATGCAACCATGGCCGCGCGCAACTGGGCGCAATATCTGAGCGTCAGCGCGACAGATCTCGAGCAAATCGCCGCCGGCGAGCAGCCATCGGCCGCCACCATGCTGTTTTTCCGGGCGGCGAGAAATTCCGGTCCTGTCTTTCGCTACGAAATTTTCAATCGCGAGGGATATTCGCAGCTTATATCGCAGTACGACAAAATAGCGCTCGTCGACGTATCGGAATTCAGCGCCGACGCGGCGCGCGCAATCGAAAGCGGGCAGCCGATCGTCGATGTTCAGCAATCCCATTCGGCCGACTTGCCGCGGTTTTTTGCGCGGGCCTACATACCCATCATCGTCAATCAGCGGCCGATCGCCGTCGTCGCGGCCTTCGTCGACCAAACGGAACAGCGCAGGGTTTTCTTCAAGACGTTCGTACTGGCGGCGGCGGCGCTGTGCACGCTGATGGCTTTGTCGTTCGGCATCCCGGCCATCGCCTGGTACCGGCGCACCAGGGAGAAGCAACATGCCGAGCGGCGCATCCGTTTCCTCGCCCACCATGACGTGCTGACCGGCTTGGCAAATCGCGCCAGCCTGATCGACCGGATGAGAGTCCTCCTCGCGGCTTCGGCGCAGCAACGCGGCCATCTTGCCGTGCATTTCATCGACCTCGACCGTTTCAAGGAGATCAACGACAGATTTGGCCACGATGGCGGCGACCTACTGCTGCAAATCATCGCCAGGCGCCTGCAGGCCGTCATCCGCAGCGATGACGTGCTGGCGCGACTGGGCGGCGACGAGTTCGTGCTGGTTCAGCCCAATATCGGAGGCAGGGAGCAAGCCGAGGAATTCGCACGCCGGCTCAGTTCCGCCCTCGCCGAGCCGATGCGGGTGAAGGAGCACGAATTGTTCACGACCGTGAGCATCGGCGTCGCGCTCGCGCCGGCCGATGGCGACACGCCCGAGCGGCTGCTGAAAAGCGCGGATCTCGCGGTCTATAAAGCGAAAGCCGACGGCCGCAATTGCGTCCGGTTCTTTCTGGCGAAAATGGATGCCGAACTGGAAGGCCGGATCGAGCTCGAAGCCACCATCCGCAATGCCATTCTCGAGGACAGCTTTGAACTGCATTATCAGCCGATCTTCCAGATGTCGGACCGGCGCCTGCTTGGTTTTGAAGCGTTGATACGCCTGCCAAAGGCGGATGGGACGCTCATCCCGCCCTTGGTCTTTATTCCGGTCGCGGAGGAAATGCGGCTGATCGACAAAATCGGCGAATGGGTGCTGCGCGAAGCGTGCAGGACGGCGGCCGGCTGGCCGAAACACTTGACGGTGGCCGTCAACCTTTCCCCCGCCCAGTTTTTCGCCGGCAGCGTCAGCGGAATTGTAGCGGCCGCGCTCAAGGAGGCTGATCTGGAGCCGTCCCGCCTTGAGCTGGAGATCACCGAGACCCTGCTGTTGGGTGACAGCCAATCCGTCATGGCCGAACTGCGGGCGCTCAAGGAACTCGGCGTGGCGATCGTCATGGACGATTTCGGCACCGGATATTCCAGCCTGAGCTATTTGTGGCGATTCCCGTTCGACAAGATCAAGATCGATCGCTCCTTCATGCAGGGCTTCGACGGCTCGACGCGTGACGCCGAGACAGTCGTCAAGACGATCATCAGCTTGGGACGTGAGCTGCACATGCATGTGACCATCGAGGGCGTCGAGACCGCCAAACAGGCGGCCTTCCTCGACAGTGCCAACGGCGAACAGGCGCAGGGATTTTATTTCGGCCGTCCGATGCCGGCGTCAAATCTGGCCGCCAGCATCCTCGCGGACTTTCAGAAGACGCTGCCGGCGGCGGTGTCCGCAGCCGCCCACGAACGGCTGCAACGCGCGCCTCGTCAGGTCATCGGTTAGGCAGCAAATGGCGAACGGGCCGCCGCCGCAGAGGCGGGCGCGCGCTATTTCTTGCGGCGTCGTTTGCCGAAGGCCGCGGTCACTTCCTTTTTCTTGATCCGCGCCGCCGGGTTGCCGCGCTGGCCGAGATTCTGCTCTTCGGTGCCGTCACCCATCATGCCGGGGTAAGCGACCTTGGCGCGCTTCCTGGTCTTTTTCGCAGCCGGGGATTTCTTCTTCATGCCGGTACTCCGTTTGCTTGGGGTGGCCGATGATGCCAGTGGGAAAAGGTGGCATCTTTCGAGTGGCAGGAAACCAGACTGTCCGCAAGGTGGAAAGACCTTGCAGGATTGTTCAACCCAAGAAGGCGCGATTATCGAGACGCCCCGCGCTTGCCGTCCCGTCAGGAACAATACATTGCGGCGGCGGTTACCGGAAGGAACCGCAGGCGCAAACCGCGTGGATTAAGAAACGCGCTCGGCGGATTAGAGGATGCAGTGCGCGGCGAATAGGCCGGCGCCGTCAAGGGAGACCTTCAATGGAATTAATCCTGATTATCGTCATATTGGTGCTGCTGTTTGGCGGGGGCGGCGGATATTGGGGTCGCCGTCGAGGCATTTGGTGACAAACGCGCGAACAACCGCTTCGATATGACTTGAGCGTTATCGGGCGCTTCCGATCACTCCGCCGCCAGCGCGCGCTCCTTAAACGGTAAGCCGAGCCGCTGCCACACGTCGACCAAAGCTTCGGCAAGCGCGTCGATCAGCACGTCGTCGTGATAGGGGCTCGGCGTGATGCGCAGCCGCTCGGTGCCCTTCGGCACGGTCGGATAATTGATCGGCTGGATATAGATGCCGTGCTCGGTGAGCAGCAGATCGCTCGCCGCTTTGCACAGTTCGGGATCGCCGACATAGACCGGCACGATATGGGTGGGATTCGTCATCACCGGCAGGCCTGCGGCGGTCAGCACCGCCTTGGTGCGCGCGGCGCGCTCCTGATGCCGCTCACGCTCCCAGCTTGACGTCTTGAGATGCCGGATCGCGGCGGTCGCCGCGGCGCAAACCGACGGCGGCAGCGCGGTTGTGAAGATGAAGCCGGGCGCGTAAGAGCGCACCGCGTCGATCAGCGCCGTCGAGCCGGCGATATAGCCGCCGAGGCAGCCGAACGCCTTCGCCAGCGTGCCTTCGATCACGTCGATCCGGCCCATGGCGCCGTCGCGCTCGGCGATGCCGCCGCCGCGCGGGCCGTACATGCCGACCGCATGGACTTCGTCGATATAGGTCATCGCGCCGTAGCGCGCCGCGAGATCGCAGATGTGATTTACATGGGCGACGTCGCCGTCCATGGAATAAAGGCTTTCGAACACGATCAGCTTGGGGCGCGCCGGATCGGCGGCCGCCAGCAGCGCTTCGAGATGCGCCATGTCGTTGTGGCGGAAGATCTGCTTCTCGCAATGCGCCTGGCGGACGCCTTCGATCATCGAATTGTGATTCCAGGCGTCGGACAGGATCAAGCAATTCGGCATCAGCTTGGCGAGCGTCGAAATTCCGGTCTCGTTCGAAATATAGCCGGAGGTGAAGACCAGCGCCGCTTCCTTGCGGTGCAGGTCGGCGAGCTCGCGCTCCAGCTCGACCAGCGGATGATTGTTGCCGGCGATATTGCGGGTGCCGCCGGCGCCCGTACCCATCCGCGTCGCGGTCTCGACCATGGCGCCGACCACTTTGGGATGCTGGCCCATGCCGAGATAATCGTTCGAGCACCAGATCACGACATTCTTCGGCCCGTCCGGCGCATGCCATAGCGCGTGCGGAAAGCGTCCCGCGATTCGTTCGAGGTCGGCGAAGACGCGGTAACGCCGCTCGTCGCGCAGCTGGTCGAGCGCATCGGTGAAATAGGCGCGATAATCGATGTCCGCGCGATCTGAGTTCTTGGGATAAGTCATCGGCAAGCGTCCCCGGCGTTTGCCGGCATTTCACCAAATGGAACTTCAGCGGCCTAGTTCTAGAAGCGTTCCAGGGTGGTTGTCGAGATCGTATAAGGCGCGATCCGCGTCAACTTGAGTTTACAAAAGGATACAATCTGTCGAAGAATCCGGCCTATTCGCCGACCGCCTGGCCCAGTTCCGGCGCAGCCCCTGCCGGTGCGGCCGAGCCTGGGCGCTTAAGCCAAGGGCTCCACGGATCCGGCGGCACCAGCCCTTCGGTGACCGAGACCGGCAGGATGCGGCCGTCTTCGGTGATGCGGCCGATCATGACCGGCTTGAACAGATGGTGCGTCTTGGCATCCATCAACACCGAGAAGCCGCTCGGCGCGGTGATGCGGCGGCCGCCGAGCGCGCTGCGCACCTTGTCCACGTCGGTGCTGCCGGCGGCTTCCACGGCGGCGGCCCACAGATTGAATCCGATCCAGGTCGCCTCCATGGCGTCGTTGGTCATGGCGGCGGCGTTGCCCTTGAAGCGCCGCCACTCCTCGATGAACGCGCGGTTCTCCGGCGTATCGAGGGCGTGCAGATAGTTCCAGGCCACGAAATGCCCGGCGACCTTGGAATGCCGCAGCGCCGTAAGCTCGGCCTCGTTGATCGAGAGCGACATGACCGGAATATCCGCGGCGGCGATTTCCTGAGCCGCCAGCTCGCGGAAGAAATGCACGTTGGCGTCGCCGCTGATCGTGGCGACGACGGCGGTGCGGGCGCCGCGGGCGAAGCGGCGGATTTCCTCGACCACCGCCCGCCAATCCGCTTGGCCGAGCGCGGTATAGCATTCGGAAAATTCCGAAATCCCCTGGCTGGTCAGATAACCTTTGAGCACGGCGTTGGTGGTGCGCGGATAAATATAATCCGTGCCGACCAGGAAGAAGCGGCGGATGCCCTGGTCGCGCAGGAAATTGACCGCCGGGATCGCCTGCTGCGGCGGCGTCGCGCCGGTGTAGAAGATGTTGCGCGAGGATTCTTCGCCTTCGTATTGGCTCGGATAGAACAGCAGCGCATTGTCGCGTTCGACGATCGGCAGCACTTCCTTGCGCGACGCCGAGCTCCAACAGCCGAATATGGCCGCGACCTTGTCGTCGTGGATGAGCTTGCGAGTCAGCTTGGGGTAAGCTTTCGGATCGGAATGCGGATTGACGATGACCGGCTCGAGCGGGCGGCCCAACAGCCCGCCGCGTGCGTTCTGCTGTTCGATCAGCATGACCAGCAGTTCCTGCAACGGCCGCTCGCTCGCCGTCATGGTGCCGGACAGCGAATGCAGAATGCCGATCCGGATCGAGCCGAATTCGAGGTCGGTGAAATAAGCCGTCACGGCATCGACCAGCCATTGCGAACGGCCGAGCAGATCTTCGGCGGTGGCCAGCACGCCGTTGCCGGCCTCCTGGACGCTCGAGGCAATTGTCGAAATCTCCGGCAGCACGCCGGCGACGGTGCCGGCGACCTGTTCGGCGCGATTGCCGATGCGATTGATCTCCGCGGCCTGGTGATCGAGGATGCCGGTCAGTTGCCGATTGGCATTGCTCATGGTCGTCACGCTCGAGGAGACGCCGGCAATGGCTTCGACGGTTTCGTTCACCGCATGCTGGATGTCGTGAATCTGCGCGCTGATATCGCCGGTCGCCTTCGCCGTCTGCTGGGCCAGCGTTTTCACTTCCGAGGCGACGACGGCAAAGCCCTTGCCGGCGGCGCCGGCGCGCGCCGCCTCGATCGTGGCGTTGAGCGCGAGCAGCGAGGTCTGCGAGGCGATCGCCTCGATCAGCTTGACCACGGCGCCAATGCGCTCGGCCGCGGCGGCGAGGCTGCGCACGGTGAAATCGGTGTGGCCGAGATCGGAAATGGTGCGGTCGGTCGCGTCCCTGGTGGCCGCCGCCTCGGTCGAGCACTGCACGATCAGCGTCAGCAGTCCGCGCGCGGCTTCCGCGACCGCCGCCACGTCGCGGCTCGCGGAAGTGGCCGCCTCGACGGCATGCGCGGTGCGATGCGACATGTCCTGGTTGCGCGCGCCGAGATTGGCGGTGGTGACGCGGATTTCCTCGCCGGCGGCCTGAAAAGTGACGGTGAGCTCGTCAATGGTGGAACGGAAGCGCCGGGTGAAGAAACCGCGGCTGGCATAACGCAGCCGCGTCTCGGCTTCGCGGCTCTTGTGATCGACCGCCAGCGCGTCGGCGTCGATCAGCGCCTGGCGCATTGTCTCCGCAGCGGCGGCGCTGTCGGTGAGCGCACCGCTGCCGATCCGGGCCGGCAGTGCGGCATAGCGGTCGCCACTGGCGATCTGGGCGATCGGATCGACGACGGCGCGCAGCATGCGCTCGCACGACCACGCCGCGGCAATCGCGCCAGTCAGGCCGGAGGCAAGCCCCAGAAACAGGCTGCCCGATCCCCAGGTCGCCAGCACCGCAACGATGCAGACGAACATGAACGGCAGTACGATCCAGGCCGGCAGCGGGCTTTTGTGAAAATCGGCGGCCATTTCCGGCTGACGTGGGCTGGGGCAGGGAAAAGTCCTGGAGAACATGAAGGAAATTGCGCATATTCGATTACTAAATCCTTTCCTAATGCTGCGCCGCACCGCATGAATTATCGGCACTTCCGCCTAAATTATGTGCGGCACCGACGCGCCGTTGCAGATGATGAGGACGCGACCGGGATATGACTTCCACCGCCGGACTGGATCACGGACTTACCGACTACGGCGATCGCGATTTCTCGCGCTATCTGCGGCGTTCGTTCGCGCTGTCGATGGGCTATTCGCGCGCGATGTTGGACAAGCCGACGGTCGGGATCGCCTATACCGGGTCGGACTACAACAATTGCCACCGCCATTTTCCCGAACTGCTGGCGGCGGTCAAACGCGGCGTGCTCGCTGCGGGCGCGTTGCCGCTCGAATTTCCGACCATCTCGCTCGGCGAGGTTTTTCTCACGCCGACCAGCCTCAAATACCGCAACCTGATGGCGATCGACACCGAGGAGATGATCCGCGCCCAGCCGATGGATTCGGTGGTACTGATGGGGGGCTGCGACAAGACGGTGCCGGCGCAACTCATGGGCGCGGTGTCCGCCAACCGGCCGGCGGTCATGCTGGTCGCCGGTCCGATGATGACCGGTCGGTACCACGGCGAGCGGCTCGGCGCCTGCACCGACTGCCGGAAGTTCTGGGCGCGCTATCGCTCCGGCGATATCGACGCCGAGGAAATCTCAGAGGTCGAAGGCCAGCTCGCGGTGACGGCGGGCACCTGCGCGGTCATGGGCACCGCCTCGACCATGGCGTGCCTGACCGAGGCGCTCGGCATGTGCCTGCCCGGCACCGCGGCGATCCCGGCGGTGCATGCCGACCGCTTGCGCGCCGCCGAAGCGACCGGCGCGGCGGCGGTGAAGTTGATCGGCTCAAAACTCACGCCAGCGGCGATCGTCAACCGGAAATCGGTCGAGAATGCGCTGCGGGTGCTGCTTGCGCTCGGCGGCTCGACCAATGCGGTGATCCATCTCACCGCCATTGCCGGACGCGCCGGGGTGAAGGTTTCGCTCGAACAGCTCAACACGCTGTCGGATTCGACGCCGGTCCTGGTCAATCTCAAGCCGGTCGGCAACGGCTATATGGAGGATTTTTGCGCCGCCGGCGGCATGGGCGCGCTGCTGCGCGAATTAAAGCCGCTGCTGCATCTCGATTGCATGACGGTGACTGGGCAAACGCTCGGCGAGCGGCTTGACGAGGGCGCGGTGAGTTACGTCGATCGCTTGATCATTGCCGAAGTGAAAACGCCGCTTGAGCCGAACGGCGGCCTGATCGCCCTGTTCGGCAATCTGGCGCCGGCCGGCGCTATCCTCAAGCGTTCGGCGGCCGACGCCAGACTGTTCGAGCACGAAGGCAAAGCGGTGGTGTTTTCCTCGCTCGAAGACCTCGCCGCGCGCATCGACGATCCGAAGCTCGAGGTCGAGCCGGCGGACATTCTGGTGTTGCAGAATGCCGGGCCGCACGCGCCGGCCTGCATGCCGGAGGCCGGCTATCTGCCGATCCCGAAAAAACTCGCGCAGCGCGGCGTCAAGGACATGGTGCGCATTTCCGACGCGCGGATGAGCGGCACCGCGTTCGGCACCATCGTGCTGCATATCACGCCCGATGCCGCTTCCGGCGGACCGCTCGGCCTGGTTCGCAACGGCGACCGCATCCGGCTGTCGGTGAAGAGCCGCCGCATCGAGCTTGTGGTCGACGACGCCGAGCTGAAAACGCGCGCCGCCGCCGCGAAAGCGCCGCCGGCTGTGCCCGAGCGCGGCTATTCCAAATTGTTCGCCGAGCAAATCACCGGCGCCGACGAGGGCTGCGATTTCAAGTTCCTGATGCCGCGGTGATCATAGAGCCGTCATGGCCGTGCTTGTGCCGGCCATGACGCCGAGCCCTCACCCCCGCGCCACCGCGATCTGCAGCGGAAAATCATCGACCACCTCGTGTCCGCTCGCGGTGACGATAAAGGTGTGGCCGAGGAAAATGCCGAACATCCCGTCGGCCGTGATCGGATTGGGCTCGGCCATGATGACCATGCCGGCTTTAAGGATTTGCTCGAAGTCTTCCGCCGCCACATGCTCGGCGACGACGTGCGGCTGGTCGGTGACGAGATCGATGCCGTGACATTGCGTCGGCCGCGACTGATAGCCGTTGTCGCGGAAGAATTTGCTGGCCTGGCGCATCGCTTCGGCCGGCCTGCCCGGCGCGATCTCGGCGACGATGCGGTGGTAGCCGGGCAGCGTGATCTCGTTCCAGAATTTTTGCACCATTTCGGTCGGCTCGCCGACGCAAATGGGCGAGCCGATTTGCGCGGTATAGCCGTGATAGCCCGCGGCCAGCTCCATATTGATAATATCGCCTTGTTGCAGCACACGGCCGGATGGCCGCGGATTGCCGAAAATCTGCGCCGGGTTCGCCATCGGCGTCGAGCCGATGATCAGAAAATCGATGTCGCCGCCGCCTTCGAGAATGGCGGCGCCGGCGGCGGCGCGCAGCTCGTATTCCTTCACGCCGGGTTTGGCGCGCGTGACCATCGCTTCCATCGCGCGCTGGCACAACACGCCGGCCTTGCGCACGCAGTCGAGCTCTTCGGCGCTGTGGACCGACAACAGCTCATGCAAAAAGCCCTTGGTGAACACCAGTTCGGCGTCGGGCAGATTGTCGCGCAGCACGTTGTATTGATTGACCGGCAGGTAATCGCCGTGGCGCGGATCGATCTCCATCAAGCCGATGCGGCCGCGCTCGAGTTTTAATTCGCGCAGCCGCTCCACCATGATGTCGGCGTAACGGCCGCTGCGGCTGTGGCGGACGTCCTTGACCGCGACCTCGACCTGCCGGCGCACCGCTTCGGCATGCGTGCCGCCCATCGAATAGATCAGTGTCGGCTCGCCATCGAGCGGCACCACGACGTAGCTCGCCAGCGCATGCCATTCCCAATGGCCGGTCAGCCACAGCATGCCGCCGCCGAAACTCCAATGGCTCGGGCCGCCCGGCACGATGATGGCGTCGAGCCGCTGCTCGCGCATTTTCGCCCGCAACGCCGCATAACGCCGCGCATATTCCTGCGCGGAGAATTGCTCCCACACCGCATCGCGGTAATACGGCGTGTCGCGCATATTGGCGAACGGAAGCGACTGGTCGAGCTTGGTGCGGACGACGTCCCACGGCTGCGGGCCGATGCGCGGCGGACGGATGTTCATGGACGCTTCCTCTGGATTATCGTTTTGCGAATACCGGGTGGGGAAATGATCAGGCTGCCCGCACGCCGGCGCGTTGCAGGCGCGGCAGCACCTCGTCGCAGAAATACGGCACTTCGGCGAGGAAGTTGACGAACGACAACCCGATGCCGCGCACGCCGGCCTGGCTGATGATGGCGAGTTCCTCGGCGACGCGATCGGGCGTGCCGACGAACGGATAACCGCCGATGGAAGTCGCAGCAAAAAAGCGGCGCTTCTTTTCGTATTCTTCCGGCGGGATAGTCTGCGGCGTGATGCTCTTGTTGGCCAGCATGCCGTCGATGGCGCCCCAGTCGGCGTTGTCGATATTGACATGCTGATAGTAGTCGTCGGCCTCCTTTTGCGTCGGCCGGCAGATCACCTGGCCGACGGTGAAGACCTCGATGTCGCGGCCGAGCTGTTGCGCCGCGCTCTTGATCTCGGTGACCTTGGCGGCGTTGGCGGCAAGCGAGCTGCGCGAAACGGAGGTGGCGACAAAAAACGCATCGCAATTCTTGAGCGCAAAGGCCTGCCCGACCTCGGACGAACCGGCATTCATCAAGAGCGGCCTGGTGTCGCCATAAGGCTTCGGATAGGCGCGCGCGCCCTTGAGCTGCAAATACTTGCCGTCGAAGTCGAACGTGCCGTCGCGCGACCACGCTTGCTTGACGATATCGACCCATTCCTGCGCGTAATCGTAGCGCACGTCATGCTCGCGCTGCTGGACGCCGAACATTTCGAATTCGCCTTCGTTCCAGCCGACCACGATGTTGACGCCGACGCGGCCCTCGCCGATGTGGTCGGCGGTGACGAATTCCTTGGCGGCGATCAGCGGATGAAACAGCGGCGCGTGCACCGTGCCGAACACGGTCATGCGCTTGGTCGCGGCCAACAGGCCGACCGCCCAGGTGATGGTTTCAAGCGAGCGGCCGTGGAAATCGGTATCGCCGCCGTAGCCCTTCCAGCGCGCGATCGGCAGCATGAAATCGAGGCCGGCCTGGTCGGCGAGCCGCGCCAAAGCTAGGCAGTCCGGCCAGGTCGCCGGCCAGCGCTCCGGCACCTTGGTGGCGGAGCGTCCGGACGAGCAATTGGCGCCGAATAATCCGATTTTCAGCGCATTGCCATTGTACATGGCAATTCTGTCGTTCATGGATGCACTCGGCGCCAGCACGGCATCTCCTCCATCCTTGTCGCGTTAGCCCCGCCGTCTCACGGCACCGTGCAGCCTATACCATTCGTTAAAGCGCGGCCGAAAATTTAACCGAATCCAAACCTCCGGTATGGCATTAAGCCGTTGACGCTCCGGGCTAAAATGACCACGCTTCGCTTTTCCAAATGGCTCCGCGCTTTGCTGCGACCCGCGCCGATCCTCGGCATGGCGATGATCGCCGTCTTGTGGATCGGGCTCGCCTATTTGCTGGCGGACCATCACGGCACGCTGGCCGAGCCGCAAGCGCGCGAGCCTATCTTTCTTCCCATCGTCGTTATGCTGACGCTGCTCGAACTCATCATCATGGTGGCCAGCATCCGCCGCCAGATGTCGCTCGAACAGATCAATATGCGGTTCAACACCGCGCTCGAAAACATGACGCATGGCCTGTGCATGTTCGACGGCAACAAGCGCCTGGTCATTTGCAACGACCGCTATGCCAGCCTGTATCGGCTGCCGCCGGAACTGTTGAAGGCCGGCACGACGCACCAGGCCATCATCGGCCATCGCGTTATGAACGGGCTGCTCAAGGGCGAGCAGAGCGCCGGCGCCGTCGATAAAAAGCTCGGGGCGCTGGGCCAACACTCATCCGAGCGCATTTCGAGCCGCATCGACGAGCTGGCCGATGGGCACCTGGTCCGCGTCACCCGGCAGCCGATGAAGGACGGCGGCTGGGTAGCGACGCATGAGGATATCACCGAGCGACTTCGGCTTGAGAACCAGCGCGACTCCATGCTGGCGCAGGAGAGCCGCCGCATGCTGACCGAGAACGCGATCGCCGCGTTCCGCGGGCGGGTCGAGGAAATGCTCGGCATTGTCTCGACCAGCACCAACGCAATGAAGTCGACGGCGGGCGCGCTTATCGTCTCGTCGCACGAAACCACGCAACATGCCGAAGGCGCACTCAAGGAATCCAACGAAGCTTCGGCCAACGTCTCGCTGGTCGCCGGCTCGGCCGAGCAGCTTTCCGCCTCGATCGAGGAAATCAATCTGCAACTGGTGCAGACTACGGATCTGGTGGCGACCGCGGTAACCAAGGCCCAAGCCTCGAACGGCGAGTATGAAGGGCTGGCGCACGCGGCGGCGAAGATCGGCGACGTCGTCAAGCTCATCCGCAACATTGCCGGCCAGACCAATCTGCTCGCGCTCAACGCCACCATCGAGGCGGCGCGCGCCGGCGAAGCGGGGCGCGGCTTCGCCGTGGTCGCCGCCGAAGTGAAATCGCTCGCGGTGGAAACCGCCAAGGCGACCGAGGAAATCGCGCGGCACATCCTGGCGGTGCAGCAGTCGACCGGCGGCGCGGTCGAGGCGGTGCACGGCATCGAAGACAGCATGCATGAGATCAATACGCGGGCCACCAGCGCCGCCGCTTCGATCCTGCAGCAGAACGCGGCGACCGCCGAGATCAACCGCAACGCGGCGAACGCGGCGAGCGGCACCCATATGGTGGTTGCGGTGCTGGGCAAGGTCTCCGAGGCCGCGGCCGGCACCCGCGCCGCCGCCGCGACGGTGCTCAACGCGTCGAATTCGGTCGACACCTCGGTCGGCAATCTGCGTGCCGAGATCGAAGGCTTCCTCAACAAAGTCGCGGTGTGAACGAGCGCACCGTTCACCGATATTGTCCGGCGGCGCTGCGCCGGCAAGGGCGATCGGCTAGTTCACCAGGCTGATGACCGTCCAGTCCAGCACGGCGGCGTTGTCGTTCCGATGAACGGTGAGCGTTCCGACCAATCGTCCATTGACAATCTGACCGCTGAACGTGGCTGTCGCTTGCGGGTGGTTTTCCGGCGCGGGATTGAGCTCCAATGAAATCTGCGTTCCAGTCGTCGTTCCGTTTCCCGAATAGGATTGCGATCGCGTTCCCAGTGGGGCGAATGGGCAAGAGCCGACGGTGTTCTCCACCATTGTCAGGGACAGTAGCGCCTTGGTGACGCGGCCATAATTGTCTATGGCCGCTTCAAGTTTCGAATTTTGCAGGCTCACGGAGTATCGGCAGAAATTCGCGCCGCCAAACGGGGCGGAGGCGGTCGTCCCGGCGCCTTGCCAATCGCCGCAAACTGGAGTGCTGCACGCCGTAAGGGATGTGTTGCCTGGCGGCGAGCCCGGCGCGGCTGGCGCCGGCGCTACGGCGGGCGTGGCCGGCGGGGCTGGTGCGGCAGGGTGGCCTGGAGGACCCACCGTTGCGCCCGGTGATGTTGGTTGGCCGATGCCGCTCGCGGGCGGTTGCCGCAAAACGGAGATCGCGCCCGCGGTAGCGGCGACCGCGACGATAAATCCGGCGGCAATCAACAGCCATTGTCCCAACGGCCGTGAAGCGGATTTCGGCGCCGCGAACTGCGCAGGCCGATCGGCGGCGCTCTCCGTCCGCGTGAAGGTCTCAGGCAATTGGCCGTTGTTCAAAAGCGCCGCAATCGATACGGCAAGTTGCTTGAGATGGCCTTCGAATGGAGGGGTTACCGCATCGAGCCAATGCACCGTCTCGACGTAGTAGGCGAGCGAATGTTCCGGCGTGACGTTCTCGATACGGAACGGGACCACGGGCACTTCCTTGTCGAACGCCCGCTGCACCTCGCGATAGACCTGCTTCGATTGATTGGCGCCCGAGGAAAAGATCAAAACCATCGCCCGGCAATGATCGATGGCGTCGATAATCGCCGCCGGCCACGCTGCGCCCGGCGGCACATCGCGCGGCGCGATCCAGCAGCGAATGCCGGCGGCTTCCAGCGCGGAGCACGCAGCATCGGCCGCAACCTTGTCCTGTTGCGAATGGCTGATGAAAACGTCGAACGGCATGATGCGCTCGTCCTCAACCGGCGGCCGCTTAGCTTATCAACCGGGGTTTAAATCACAAACGGTCTGTTTGCTGGCACCGGTCCCGCCTCAGGCGGCGGGCGTCTCGCCGCGCAAAATCTGCGCCGCGACCGGCATATCGATATTGCCGCCGGACAGGATCAGCCCGGCGCGCTTGCCGGCGTAACGGCTCTTTTCCTGCAACAGGCCCGCCAGCGGCGCGGCGCCGGCGCCCTCGGCCAGATTGTGCGTCGTGCTGTAATAAATGCGGATCGCCTCGGCGATGTCGTTCTCGCTGACGCGAACGATCCGCGCCGCGCCCTTGCCGATGATGTCGAGGGCTTCGGCGGCGGGGTCGCGGCACGCCATGCCGTCGGCGAAGGTCGCCGCCGAATTGGTCCGCACCACATGCCCGGCCTGGAACGACAAGGCGTAGGCCGGCGCGTTGTCCGCGACCACGCCGACGATCTCGGTGCGCAGGCCGAGAAGATCGCGCACCGTGATCAGGCCGCTGATGCCGGAGCCCATGCCGATCGGCACATAGACCACGTCGAGGTCGGTGTGACTGGTGAACAATTCCAGCGCATAAGTCGCGACCCCCATCACCAGATCACGGTGAAACGACGGCACGAAATGATAATCGCGCTCGCGCTGGATCTGCGCGGCGACAACGCGGCTCTCGTCGAAATCCTTGCCGGCGGAGACCAGTTCGGCGCCGAAGGCCGCCATCGCCGCGTTCTTCTCGCGTGAATTTCCTTCCGGCATCACGATTACCGCCGCAATGCCGTGACGCGCGGCGGCGAGCGCAACCGATTGGCCGTGATTGCCGCGCGTCGCCGTGACGACGCCTTTGGGCTTTGCGCCGGCGCGCAGCAAAGCTTCCATATAGACGAGCCCGCCACGGATTTTGAACGCGCCGATCGGCGTGTGGTTCTCATGCTTGACGACGACGTCGAGCCCGGTTCGCGCCGCCAATAGCGGCCAGGCGTAAGCCGGCGTCGCGGCGACCGCCGTGCGAACGGTCGTGGTGGCGGCGGCCAGTTCGTCGAGCGTGAACAGCGGCATGTGAACTCGCTTCATCGTCCGGTTGACCGAGGGGACGTGGTGCTGCCGCTCAGGATTGAACTGAGGACCTCTCCCTTACCAAGGGAGTGCTCTACCACTGAGCTACGGCAGCGAACCAACTCGGCCAAAACACGGCAACTCGACGCGGCAAATGGATGCGAGAATACATAAAAAAAAGACGGCGATCCTTGCCATAGGGGGCCAAGTCGCGCAAGCGCGTCTGCGGTTGCGGCCCGGCATACGCCATGCTCTTGAATTTCCGCCATGAGCAAACCCGGCAAGACGGAAAAATGGGCGGCGCGGGGCGAGCGGCTGTCGGCGGCTTTGCGCGAAAACCTCAAGCGGCGCAAGGCGCAAGCCAGGGAGCGCAAGCAGGCCGGCGATCGGGCGCCGAACGAGAAAACGCCGCCGGACGATGCCGGAGCGCAGGTTCCCGACTTCCGACGCAATCGGGGCGCAGATTAGGCAGGCGTTAATTCGTTTTCGCGCCGCTGACTCGGTTGCACTTGGTCTTTACTTGGCGGTCGCCTTCGGCGGGTGCATATAGGACGGCCATCAAGGTGTCAGTGGTTCGGGGGGTAGCATGGATCGGATACGCATCGTCGGTGGCCGGCCGCTTAACGGCACCATCCCGATCTCGGGGGCGAAGAACGCCACGCTGCCCTTGATGATCGCGTCTTTGCTGACCGAGCAGACTTTGATCCTCGACAACGTGCCGCGGCTCGCCGACGTGGCGCTGCTCGAACGCATTCTCGGCAATCACGGCGTCGATATCATGATGAGCGGCAAGCGCTTCGGCGAAACCGCCGACCATGGCCAGACGCTGCATATTTCGGCCGCCCGCGTCGTCGACACCACCGCGCCCTACGAGCTTGTCTCAAAAATGCGGGCGAGCTTTTGGGTGCTGGCGCCGCTCGTTGCCCGCATGGGCGAGGCGCGGGTATCGATGCCGGGCGGCTGCGCCATCGGCACGCGGCCGGTCGACCTCCTCATCATGGCGATGGCGCGGCTCGGCGCGGCCATAGAGATCGACGCCGGCTATGTGGTGGCGCGGGCGCCGCACGGACTGAAGGGTGCCGAGATCGTATTTCCCAAAGTCACCGTCGGCGGCACGCATACCGCGATGATGGCGGCGACGCTGGCCAGCGGCACGACCGTGATCGACAACGCCGCGCAGGAGCCGGAAATTGCCGACGTCGCCGATTGTCTCAACAAAATGGGCGCGCGCATTTCCGGCGCCGGCACCGCGCGTATCGTCATCGAGGGCGTCGCCAAATTGGATGGCGCGCGGCACGCCGTGCTGCCCGATCGGATCGAGACCGGCACCTATGCCATGGCCGTGGCGATGGCCGGCGGCGACATCCTGTTGCAAAACGCGCGGCCGGAATTGCTACAGGCCGCGCTCGACGTGCTCACCCGCGCCGGTGTCACGGTGACGTCGACCAATCAGGGCATCCGCATCGCCCGCAACGGTTCGGGCCTCGAGCCGGTTGATGTGACGACCGCGCCGTTTCCCGAATTTCCCACCGATCTGCAGGCCCAGCTCATGGCGCTGACCACCCGCGCACGCGGGACCTCGCACATCACCGAGACGATCTTCGAGAATCGCTTCATGCATGTTGGCGAACTGGCGCGGCTCGGCGCCCGCATCCAGCTCGACGGCGAACGCGCCACCATCGAAGGCGTCGAGCGGCTCAAGGGGGCGCCGGTGATGGCGACTGATCTGCGGGCTTCGGTTTCGCTGGTGATCGCCGCGCTCGCCGCCGAAGGTGAGACGATCGTCAATCGCGTCTATCATCTCGATCGCGGTTTTGAGCGGCTGGAAGAGAAACTCAGCTGCTGTGGTGCGGCGATTGAGCGGATCGCGGGGTAGCGTCATATCCGCTCGTCCCCGCGAAAGCGGGGACCCAGCGTATTTCTCTGCTACAGTGGCTCCCACTTGGTTTTCCCGCCTTCGCGGGAATGAACGGAGCTGTCTTTCGCCCTCGTCATGCGTCTCAGCCGCAATGCAATCGCTCTACATCTGTTGGCATTTGCTGCCGGCATGGCGTCGCTCGCCGCGGGTGCGCGCGCGCAGGACTATCCGGCGCGGCCGGTCCGGCTGATCGTCGCCTTCACGCCGGGCGGCACCACCGATCTCACCGCGCGATTGATCGCCGACCAGATGCAACGCACGCTCGGCCAGGTCGTCGCCGTGGAGAACAAGCCGGGCGCCAACGGCGCGATCGCGGCGCAATACGTGGCGCAGTCCGATCCCGACGGCTACACGCTGTTCTTCACCACCGTTGGCGCGGTCGCCATTAATCCGGCGTTCCGCAGCGATTTGTCTTACGATCCGCTCAAGGATTTTGCGCCGGTCGGCAAGGCCGCGATCAATTCGCCGGTCCTGGTGGTCAACGCCGACATGAAGGTGAATTCGGCGCGCGAATTGGCGGAAATCGCCCGCAAGAAGCCCGGCGCCATCACCGTCGGCATCACCGGCCGCGGCGCGATGTCCGATCTCGGCCTGCAATTGTTCGAGGCCTCGGCCGGCATCCAGTTGCAGTCGGTGCCCTATCGCGGCGCGGCGCAGGCCATCACCGACATCCTCGCCGGTCATCTCGATGGCCTGGTCGGCGACGTGCCCACGGTGATGGGCCAAGTCCAAGCCGGGCGATTGAAGGCGCTCGCCACGACGTCGCGCGAGCGTTCTGATATTTTTCCCAAAGTGCCGACCTTCGCCGAGCAGGGTTATGCCGACGCCGTCGGCGACAACTGGGCGGGCGTGCTGGCGCCGGCCGGCACGCCGGCTCGGGCCATCGCAAAATTCAACGCCGCAATGGTGGCGGCGCTGGACGATCCCGGGCTGCGCGAACGGCTCTACGAATCCGGCACCACGCCGGCGCCGAGCTCGCCGGCCGAATTCGGCGCTTACCTGCGCGAGGAAATCGCGCGCTGGGCCAAAGTCATCAAGGAAAAGGGCCTCAAGGGCGAGACGGATTAGGCGGCCAGATCGCGCATGATGCGATAGAGCCCCGCCTGGCCCTCAAAGCCGATGCCGGGCCGGTCGGACAACGCCAGATAGCCGTCCTCGAGTTTGGCGTCGTCGGCGAAGCCGCCGAAATCGCCGAACACGCCGGGATAGGACTCCGCGCCGCCGAGACCGAAGCCCGCCGCGATGGCGAGTGACATCTGGTTCCCGCCATGGGGGAACAGCAGGCTGCGCGGCCATCGGTGCCGCGCCAGCATATCGAGCGTGCGCGCATATTGGACGATACCATAGGCCTGCGGCGGATCGACCTGGATGACGTCGTGGCGCTGCGGCTTAAGCCCGCCGAACCGCACGAGATTTTCCACGTCCTGCGTGGAGAATAAATTCTCGCCGGTGGAGAGCGGCGCGTCATAGACCGACGCGATCTCGGCCAGCAGTGCGAAGTCGAGCGGATCGCACGGCTCCTCGAACCAGCGCAGCGCAAAGGGTCTTAGTCCGCGCGCATAAGCGAGCGCGTCGTCGCGGCCGAATTTGGAATTGGCGTCGACCGCGAGCTCTGCCGCCTTTCGGCAGGATCGATTTCACCGCGGCGACGCGGGCGAGATCGTCCGCAAGCGCCATGCCGCCGATTTTCATTTTCACCATCGTATAGCCGGCGTCGAGATGGCGTTGCATCTCGTCGAGCAGATCCCGCGTGGTCTTGCCCGGCGCGTACCAGCCGCCGCCGACATAGCAGAACACCTTGTCGGCGATCTTGGCGCCGTTGTAGCGCTCGGCGAGCACGGCGTGAAGCGGCTTTTCCGCGATCTTGGCGACCGCGTCCCAGACCGCGACTTCGATCGTGCCGATGCCGACCGATCGCTCGCTGTGGCCGCCGGCCTTTTCGTTGTGGGTCATCACCGCGAGGATTTTCTCCGGCGCGAAATTGTCGCCGGCCTCGTTGAGTAGCGATTGCGGATCGACCTTGAAGACGCGCGGAATAAAGCGCGCCCGCATCTGCGCGCCGCAGGCGTAGCGCCCGGTCGAATTGAAAGCGAATCCGCAAACCGGCTTGCCGTCGCGCTTGACGTCGGTGATGACGGCGACCACCGACGTCGTCATCTCGGAGAAATTCGTGCTCGAATTGGCGAGCGTGGAATTCAGCGGGATCGCGGTCTCGCGGATATCGACAATGCGCATCGGTTGGCGGACTTACTGGATTTGCGGGATCTTGGCGTCGACGATGACCTGGTGCCAGCGGTCGACTTCTTTCTTGATGTAGGCGGCGAACTGCACCGGCGTGTCGGCGACGATGTCGAGGCCGACCTGCTTGCATTTCTCCTGCACGTCCGGTTGCGCCAGCGCCTTGACGGCCTCGCGGTTGAGCAGGTCGACAATGGCTTGCGGTGTGCCGCCTGGCACGAACACACCCTGCATGGTTTCGGAGTCCTGGCCCTCGACGCCGGCTTCCGGCATGGTCGGCACATCCGGCACCGCGGCGGATCGCTTGAGCGCGGTGACAGCGAGGCCGCGCAATGTGCCGCCGAGGATTTGCGGCGTCGCCGTCGTCAGATTGGCAAAGCCGACCAGCGTCTGTCCGGCGACCACCGCCTGGATCACCGGCGCGCCGCCGGCATAAGGCACGCTCGGCTGGTCGAGCTTGAAAGCAAGCTTGAACAACTCCGCCGCCAGCTGCGGCGTGGTGCCGAGGCCGGAATTGGCGATGGCATATTTGCCGGGATTGACCTGCAGCAGCGCAATCAATTCCTTGACCGTCTTCGCCGGCACCGACGGATGAACTATCAATATATTCGGCGCGGCGCCGGCCAGCGTTATCGGCGCAAAATCCTTGAAAGGGTCGTAAGGGTTGCTGGCGTAAAGGCTCGGATTGACCACGTAGCTCGAGCTCGCCACCAGCATCGTGTAGCCGTCCGGCGTGGAACGCGCGACCTGCATCATGCCGATATTGCCGCCGGCGCCCGGATGGTCCTCGACGTAGAACGATTGCCCAAGCGTCTGCGATAGTTTGTCGGCGAGGAGCCGCGCGACGAGATCGCTTGGGCCGCCGGCCGTGAACGGCGCGATGATCTTCACCGGATGGTCGGGATAGGCGCCCGCGGCGCAGCACGAGCCCGCCCATACGAGGCCCGCGCACAAGGCGAACAGACGCGCCGCCGAAGACAGTGCAACCATAAGGTCCTCCCCAGATGTTGCGCCGATGCTATCATTGCCCGGCCGCCTCCGGGAGCGTGCGCGGCAAATAGTTTCCTTTCACGAACGACAAGGCAAAGGACAGCCAATGGCCGGGCGCAAAGTGACGCGAGACGATCTTCGGCAAGCCGCGGAGAAGTACAAGAACTGGGGCAAGTGGGGCCCCGACGACGAGATCGGCACGCTCAATCATACCAGCGCCGACGATATCGTCGCCGCGGCCCGGCTCGTCAAAAAGGGCAAGGTCATCTCGCTCGCGCTCAATTTCGACAATACCGGCCCGCAGAGCGGCAAGACCAATTATCCGGTGCTCGGCCGCATCAATCCGCTGCACACCATGCTGCGCACCGGCACCGACGCCTATTCCGGCGTGCTCGACAAGCGCGGCATCCGCGCCGCCGACGACATGGTGGTAATGCCGCTGCAATGCGGCACGCAATGGGACGGACTCGGCCACGTGTTCTACGAGGACACGATGTGGAACGGCTACGATTGCCGCGAAGTGTCGTCGTTCGGCGCGCAAAAATGCGGCATCGAGAAAACCAAGAGCAAGATGGTCGGCCGCGGCGTATTTCTGGATGTCGCCCGGGCGCTCGGCAAGGAGTGTCTCGACGACGGCTACGGCATCACCACCGCCGATCTCGGTCTGACCGCGCAAAAACAGCAGATCGAATTCAAGCGCGGCGACTACATCATCGTACGCACCGGGCAGATGGAGCGCTGCCTCAAGGCCGGCAGCTGGGACGGCTATCCCGGCGGCGACGCGCCGGGTTTTGCCTTCGAGACTTTGGAATTCGTGGCCAAGACCGAGCTCGCGGCGCTGGCCAGCGACACCTGGGGCTGCGAGGTGCGGCCCAACAATACCGAGGGCGGCATCAACCAGCCGTGGCACTGGATCACCATCCCGATCATGGGCATGACAATGGGTGAGATTTTCTATCTCAAGGACCTCGCAGAGGATTGCGCCAAAGACGGCGTTTACGAATTCATGTTCGTCGCCCCGGCCATTCCCATCACCGGCGCGGTCGGCTCGCCGACCAACCCGCTGGCGATCAAGTGACGCGAAGCGTCATTCCGGGGCGCGGCCGGAGGCCACGAGCCCGGAATCCATAGCCACAGCCGATTCATCGGGGCACTGAGAAATTCCTGAAAGGACGGGGATTATGGATTCCGGGCTCCTCGCTTCGCTCAGTCCCGGAATGACGAGCCGGTGGTTGCGCTCCGCCATGCAAGGATTACGTTTAGAACCAGTCACCCACCAAACGGGCGCCCAGTCATGAGCATCGCCGCCGAAACCAAGCAATACCCCGTCACCCATACCGACGCCGAGTGGCAAAAAATTCTCACGCCGGAGCAATTCCATATCATGCGCGAGCACGGCACCGAGCGGCCGGGCTCTTGCGCGCTCAATTACGAAAAGCGCGCCGGCGCGTTTTATTGCGCCGGCTGCGAGCAGAAACTGTTTGCCTCGAAGAGAAAATTCGACAGCGGCACCGGCTGGCCGAGTTTTAACGATCCGGAGGCGGGCGCGGTCGAGACCACGACCGACCGGGCTTACGGCATGGTCCGCACCGAAGTGCATTGCAGCCGCTGCGGCAGCCATCTCGGCCACGTCTTCGAGGACGGGCCGCCGCCGACGCATCTGCGCTATTGCATCAACGGCGTGGCGATGAACTTCAAACCGGAATAATTTAATCCGGAGTCATACCGGTCACCGGCGTCGCCTCGGTCACGGGAGGGATCATGAGACTTCCTCGCCGGAAATTCCTGCATCTTGCGGCAGGCGCTGCCGCCACTCCCGCTCTGCGCTCCGCACGGGCGGACACCTATCCGGCGCGGCCAATTCTACTGCTGGTCGGTTTTCCGGCCGGCGGCCAGGTCGATATCGTTGCGCGGCTTGCCGCGCAATTTATCGCGGACCGTCTGGGCCAATTGATCGTGGTCGAGAACCGGCCCGGCGCCGGCGGCAGTCTGGGCGCCGAGGCGATTGTGAATTCGCCGCCGGACGGCTACACGCTTTTCGCGGGCACGGCGGCGAATGCGGTCAACGCCTCGTTGATGCCACATCTCAGCTACGATTTCATTCGCGATACCGTGCCGGTCGCGCCGATCAATCGCATCACTCTCGTGCTCGAAGTGAATGCTTCGTTCGCGATCGATAACGTCGCCGCGCTGATCGCCGCCGCCAAGGCCCATCCCGGCAAGATCGACATTGCATCGCCGTCGGCCGGAACGCCGCCCTATATGGCGGTCGAGCTGTTCAAGATGATGGCCGGCCTCGATATCGTGCACGTGCCTTATGCCGGCGAAGGCCAAATGCTGACGGACCTCGTTGGCGGTCAGCTCAATGCCGCTATCGGCGGCATTTCCGCCGGCATCGGGCAAATCCGCGCCGGCAAGCTGCGCGCGATCGCAGTCACGACCGCGTCGCGCAGCGATGCATTGCCGGGTATTCCGACCATCGGCGAAACGGTGCCGGGCTTCGAAGCGAGCGGCTGGAGCGGCCTGGTAGCGCCCAAGGGCACGCCGGCGGCGATCGTCGAGCGGCTCTCCAAGGCGGTCGTCGATGTGCAAGCCGATCTCAAATTCGTGGCGCGGCTTTCCGACCTTGGCGTCTCAGTGCTGGCGATGCCGCCCGCCGCGTTCGGCAAATTCATTGCCGACGAAACCGAGAAATGGGGCAAGGTCGTAAAATTCGCCGGGCTGAAGCCGCAGTGATCCTAATTTTTCGTCATTACGAGCGAAGCGAAGCAATCCAGCAGCAGGGATAGGGTTCTGGATTGCTCCGTCGCTACGCTCCTCGCAATGACGAGGGACATATCATCTAAGCCGCCTTCGGCCCCCATAGTGTCTCGCTGGCGATCGCGGCGCCATCGCTGAGCGCCGCGCAGTTTCGCCCAGACGATGCTGTCGGCGACTGTCGGTTCGGTGCGGACCGCGGTGCCGAAGCCGCAATCGACGCCGGCGATCAGCCGCTCGCGGTCGATCACGCCGGCATAGCGCAGGACGCGCTGCGCCACGAGGCGGGGATGCTCGACGAAATTCGTGGTCGAATCGATGACGCCGGGAATGAGAATCTTGTCGTCGGGAATTTTGATTGTCTTGAGATCCTCCCATTCGTGATCGTGGCGCGGATTGGCGGCCTCGATGCTGATCGCTCCGACTTTTGCCTTGAACGCGATGTCGATGATCTTCAGCAGCGGCAGATCGTGGGTGTGCGGCCCCTCGTAATTGCCCCAGCATAGGTGCAGCCGCATGCGGTCGGCAGGCAGCCCTTTCAGCGCGGCATTGAGCGCCGCGATATTGCGCTCAGCGATTTTGCCGCGGAATTCATCGTCGCTCAGATGGCGATATTGATTGTTGCGCGCCGAGCCGAGATCGGGTGCGTCGATCTGCAAGATAAAGCCGGCGTCAACGATGGCACGGTATTCGGTCTTCATCGCCTCGGCCAGCGCCACGACATAGGCCTCTTCGGTCGGGTAATGCAGGTTGATGATAAAGCGCGTCAAAATTCCCGGCGACGGCGCGGTCATGAAAACTTCGGCGGGTTTCGTCTTCGCCGCCGCCGCCTTGAGATGGGCGATATCGCGATCGAGCGCGGAACGGTCGTGGTAGGCGAGTTCACCGACACAGCCGGGAAACGGCGTGGCGGCAAAATTGCTGCGCTGGCCCCGCACGCCGAAGTCCGGGAAGGCGAGAAGGTCACGGCCAACCATGATGTCGCGGCCGCGCTCGGCGGCGCGCGGGTCCGGTGCGATGCCGCTGACGCGGTGGCGGATATAAGTCGTGTAGGACGGCTTGCTCATTTCGCCGTCATTGACCACGTCGATGCCGGCGGCCGCCTGCTGCGCGACGATGTCCTCGACCGCTTTGGCGGTCGCGGCTTCAAAGACGGCCGCGTCCACCGCGCCGCTTTTCTCGCGGCCGAGGATGAGGTCGATGAGCGGCTTCGGCCGCGGCAGGCTGCCGGTATGGGTGGTGAGAATGCGGTCGGTCGATGTCTTCATGCGGCGCTCCCCGGCCGCGCCCGTCGCGGCGTTGTCGTGGTCGGTGGCCGGGGATAGTGTTCGGACAACAAAGGGTCCGCAAGGGAGGTGGCGCCGGATGCGTATCGTCGATCTAAGCCGCGAGCTTTATCACCGCACGCCGTCCTATCCGGGCCAGCCGCCGATCATTCACGGCGTCTGGAAGACGCACGACGAGGCGTTCGCCGAGTCGGGCAATATCCAGGGCAATAGCGTGATGTTTTTCTCGATGCCGGACCACGGCGGCACCCATATCGATGCGCCGCGGCATTTCGGCAAGAGCGGCACGCCGATCGACGAGTATCCGCTGGAGAATTGCATCGTCCAGGGCATCTGCATCGACTTGCGTCATATCAAGCCGCGCGCGGAAATCACGCCGGCCGACCTCGAGGCGGCGGTGCAGCAGGCCGGCGTGCCGATCCCGGACAAGGGCACGGTGCTGCTTTGCACCGGCCATCACGTCCGCACCTTTCCGACCGCGGCCTATGCGACCGACAATCCGGGCGTCAATGTTGCGGCGACCGAGTGGCTCGCCGCACAGGGCATCGTCCATTTCGGCATCGACTCGATGCGGCCGGGGCCGGAGGGCAAGGTCAACTCACTCGTGCACAAAGCCTGCCTCGATCTCGGCTTCACCCACATCGAGAGCCTGTGCAACCTCGAAGCATTGCTCGGCCAGGGCGAGTTCCAGTTCATCGGCCTGCCGCTGAAATGGCGCGAGGGCACCGGTTCGCCGATCCGCGCGGTCGCGGTGTTTGAGGATTGACCCGGCTTCAAATCGCCACTCCCCAACTCTCATCATCCGCCCCCTCCCTGTCATCGTCCGCGGAAGCGGATGATCCAGCGACCGGGTACGGTTCGGGGAACCAAGACGCAACGACGACTGGATGCTCCGCCTTCGCGGAGCATGACAACGGAAGGGATTGAGGAACCACTCCATGCTGCTCGGACACAACCGCAAAATGACCGGCGCGCAGTGCCTTGCCGACATGCTCAAGGGCTATGGCGTCACCCATGTGTTTCACGTGCCCGCCGTGCTGCGCACCACTTACGTCGAAATGGAGCGGCGCACCGACATCAAGCGGCTGCATGTCCACGGCGAGAAGGCCGCCGCCTATATGGCGGACGGCTATGCGCGCGCCTCGGGCAAGCCGGGCATCTGCATGGCGCAGGTGATCGGCGCGCTCAATCTCGCCGCCGGCTTGCGCGACGCCTGGCTCGCCCACTCGCCGGTGATCGCCATGACCGGCGGCCGCGAGCCGAAGACGAAATTCCGCAAGGTCTATCAGGAGATCGACGACGTGCCGGCGTTCGAGCCGGTGACCAAGTTCAACGCCACGATCGACGACGTGGCGCGCTTTCCCGACATGGTCCGGCAAGCGTTCCGCACCGCGGTGACCGGCTGTCCCGGACCCGTGCATCTGCAATTTCGCGGCAATGAGGGGCAGATCGACGCCGAGGAAGCCGACATGGAGCCGCTGGTCGAGCCGCAATTCGCCCGCGTGCCGGCGTTCCGGCCCGAGCCGGACGAGGCGAGCGTGCGCGCGGCGCTCAAAATCCTCCAAGACGCGGCGCGGCCGGTGTTTGTCGCCGGCGGCGGCGTGCGCGCGTCGGGCGCGGCTGCCGAACTCGTCGCGCTCGCCGAGGCGCTGCAAATTCCGGTCGCCACCTCGCTCAACGGCAAGGATACGATTCCGGGCAATCATCCACTCGCGGTCGGCGTCGCCGGCACCTATTCGCGCGAGAGCGCCAATCGCGTGGTCAACGCCGCCGATCTGGTCTGCTTCATCGGCAGCGAAACCGGCGGCATGACGACGCATTTCTGGGCGGTGCCGAAAATCGGCACGCCGGCGATCCAGATCGATATCGACCCGGAAGCGCTCGGCCGCAATTATCCGCTCGTAGCCGGCGTCAACGGCGATGCCAAGGTCACGCTGTCGCGCCTGCTTGAGACGGCCGACCGCGCCACCGCCGCGAAAAGAAAGTCCTGGATCGGGGAGGTGCAACAAATCTGCGGCGAATGGCGCGATAAATACCAATCCGCCCTGCAATCCGATGCGGTGCCGATGCGGCCGGAGCGGCTCTGCCATGAGCTCTCAAAGCACGTGCCGGACGACGCCATTGTCGTGGTCGATACCGGTCATGCCGGCATGTGGATGGGCGGCATGTTCGATCTGACCTCGCCGCGGCAGAGCTATATGCGCAGCGCCGGCCATCTCGGCTGGGCGTTTCCCGCCGGGCTCGGCGCTAAATGCGCACTCCCCGACCGTCCGGTCGTCACCTTCACCGGCGACGCCGGCTTCTGGTATCACATCGCCGAGATCGAGACCGCGGCGCGCTGGAATATCAACGCGGTGACGGTGGTCAACAACAACGGCGGCGGCAATCAGTCGAAGCGCGGCTTCGACCGTGTCTATGGCGGCAAACAGACCGACCAGGCGCGCGAATTGTGGACGTTTCGCAAAACGAATTTCGCGCGCATCGCCGACGATATGGGCGCGCTCGGCATCCGGGTGGAAAATGCCGCGGCGTTTCCGGCGGCGCTTAAGCAGGCGTTGGCCGCCGGGCGTCCCGCGGTCATCGACGTCGTCACGGATATCGAGGCGCTGGCGCCCACCGCCGTCACCTAGGGCGCGGACGCATAAGCCGCGGGGATATCCGCTTTCGGGGGGCGGAAAGGACAATTCGGCTTCTTCGCGTTCTGTCAATGACCTGGGGCGGACGTCCCCTTACAGCCTAGAATCCATCTATCCATTTTCAGCGCGTGGATGTATCAAGGCTATGTCAATGACACCGATGCACAGGCGTCTCGGTGTATGGCAAAGGCGCCAATTTACTGGGAGTAGATAATGGCCGTAGGTACCGTGAAGTGGTTCAATTCGCAAAAAGGCTACGGATTCATCCAGCCGCAGGCTGGCGGCAAGGATGTCTTCGTCCACATCTCGGCGGTCGAGCGAGCTGGCCTCAGTGGTCTCAATGAGGGGCAAGTCGTCGAATACGAAGAGGTCGCTAACAAGGGCAAAACGTCAGCAGAAAATCTCAAGGTTCAGCGCTGATTTAGCTGGGCACCCGACAGCCGGCGACCGTAGCCTCGATGCGGTTGTCAGTGTCGAAGCTTTGCCAGGCGCCATCGCGCCACCGGCAGAGGAACGGCACA
The DNA here is from genome assembly GCA_963743395.1 of uncultured Alphaproteobacteria bacterium. Lineage (GTDB taxonomy): Bacteria > Pseudomonadota > Alphaproteobacteria > Rhizobiales > Xanthobacteraceae > BOG-931. Next base: position 355,326 of record CAVUPV010000001.1, on the reverse strand, counting down.
ATTTAGGTGCCGACGTCATCCTCACAAATGACTCCAGCGGCTGTCCGTCGGTGGAGTTTCCGTCGTCAGTGCAAGCATCGATGACCCCGGGGAATTTGCCCGCGGGGTCAAGGCCCGCTGGTCACCGGCGGGCAACGATGGCGGCTGGCCGGGCGCGAGGAGGGACGTGACGAGATTGTCAGGCGGAAACGCTGACCGGATTATCCGACGGCTCGCGCATGACGTAGCCGCGCCCCCAGACCGTCTCGATATAGTCCTTGCCGCCGGAGGCGCTGGCGAGCTTCTTGCGCAGCTTGCAGATAAAGACGTCGACGATCTTCATTTCCGGTTCGTCCATGCCGCCGTAGAGGTGGCTCAAGAACATCTCCTTGGTGAGCGTCGTGCCTTTGCGCAGCGCCAAGAGTTCAAGCATCTGGTATTCCTTGCCGGTCACGTGCACGCGCGCGCCACCGATCTCGACCGTCTTGCTGTCGAGATTGACGCATAGATCGTCGGTGTTGATGACCGACTGGGCGTGACCCTTGGAGCGGCGCACGATGGCGTGGATACGCGCCACCAGCTCGTCCTTGTGGAACGGCTTGGTCATGTAATCGTCGGCGCCAAAGCCGAGACCCTTGATCTTGTCCTCGGTGCCGGCAAGGCCGGAGAGAATCAAAACTGGCGACTTGACCTTCGAGACGCGCAGCTTGCGCAGCACGTCGAAGCCCGACATATCCGGCAGGTTCAGATCGAGGAGGATGATGTCGTAGTCGTAGATCTTGCCGAGGTCGATGCCTTCTTCGCCGAGATCGGTCGTATAGACGTTAAAGCTCTCGGATTTCAGCATCAGCTCGATCGATTGCGCGGTGGCGCTATCGTCTTCAATCAGCAGGACACGCATATCAAATCCGCCTTCTCACACTTGATGCTGAAACACTAGCCCCCCACACGGTTAATAATGCTTGAATGTCCGGCCACCTGGGCATACGAGTTTTGACGCTGGAATTGCCGCGATGGCGCTCGCCGATGCCGGCGGCGGCAAGGTTGGGGCCGTTTCCAGCCGCTTTCAATGCGAGAAGTGCCTTTGAATTGGCACCGATTTTTAATACCGGCAGCGCAAGCCTGTCGGGGTGGGCCAGATGATCCCAGTAGTCGCCGCCGCCGCGACGGTCGCCTCGGGTACGACCGCGCCGTGTCCCAAGTGCGGCACGACCATGCTGCTGGCGGCCGTTACGCCGCACCCGATTGCGGCTCACATGAAAAGGCACACGTTCCTTTGCGCCAAGTGCAATCAAACTAAAACATACATGCTGCCGGCCCAACAGCCGGCGCTGTCCTGATTGCTCATCGTCATCGGTGTGCGACTACGAGCCCGTGGTGTGAACGCGCGATGCCGCGAAAACCGGCGGTGTGAGAATCACCGGGACCGAAACGCCGATCGCCGTTTCACATCAGTCCCGGAAATTGCTCCATCAGCCGCGGTACGGCATCGAGGCCGAGGGAAGCGGTGGCTACATAAATCGAGATCAGCCAGCCGATCGCGCAAAAACCGATGATGGTCCATGCATCGTTCGCCGAAGCCGCCGCTGTCGCGGGTTTGGCCGCACGCACTGGAATTGCAAGTTCGCCACGATTGGGCATGTTCTGCTCCTGTGATGGCCTCGTCCCGGATAAGAAGCAAATCCTGGGCCGCGGCTACCAATACCCGGCATGCAACACGGAATGTTGACAGTGTGAGGTAAACGCTTCGGAAACGTGAAAGGCCTCGCAGGGAACGAGCCGGTCGGGCAATCGTTCCTCAAGCGGATGTCCAATCCGATGCAGATGTGGAATGCGTGGCTGAGACTGTCGTCACAGGCGGCGCTACTCGGTCTGGAATCGCAAAGCGTGGTGGCGCTGCGCATGACGCGGTTCGCCGGAAGCCAGGCCGAAGCGCAGCGCATGGTGGCTGAAAAATTTTCCGCTTTCGCGGAAGCGCAAGCCACGGCTGCGGTGATGGGCGGTGGCGCAAATGGTGATGGGCGGTGGCGCAAATCATGACGCGGGCAAAAAAGTCTTGGCCGTCTATCGGCGGCGCGTGCGGCGTAATCGGCGCTGCTTGATCAACGCCGCGGCGCGCCACGCACGGAACAAACGATAGTCTGGCAGGTTGACGCGAAGGTATGGGTTTTGCGCCCGGCCGCAGTTGTTTGCTTGCGAGGCTTCATGTTTCATCATCGTTCATCCGCTTTCCGTCCCAGCGTGACCGCCATCCAGAAGCATCTCGGCGCCGTCGAGAAAGAGCTCGAGAAGATGGGCCGCATTGCCGGCGGGCGTGGCTCCGCGGCCGCAGCCGCCGCCGGCGATCAGATCGGCGACGCCATTTCCTCCATTCTGGGCGATCTGCTGGACCGCTTCCGTCAGGGCCGGCAGGTGGCCGGCGACCAGGGGTCGCGGGCGCTCGATCTCGGCGGCAAATATGGCGGCGACGCCCTGCAGCGTGTGACGAACGAGCTGGAAGATCGGCCCTTGATCACGCTCGGCATCGCGGTCGGTATCGGCGTCCTGATCGGCGCTGCGGTATTGGGCAGTATGAGCATGAACCGCACGCCGCCTAAGCGCGCGCGGCGATAACACGCATCCGCGGCATCACCGTTTGAGCGCCGTCATTCCGGATTGCCGCGAAGCGGCAAGTCCGGAATCCATGACTCCCAGGTCAGTGAATATGGATTCCGGGCTCCTCGTTGCGCTCGGCCCCGGAATGACGGGTTGCATGTCACTACTTTATTGACATATGTCACCGTTTCAGTTACAGATGACGAATCTCGCCCACAAGGACGCCGCCGGGTGACGCCGGTCGGTAGGGGCGAGGCGGTTCCCGCGGGCGGAGTTGTCAGCTTCGCTCCCGGGCGGCTTCGGGTCGTTACGCCGGGCCGGCACTATGACCGCTCTGCGGGGAAACCCGCTGCACCGTGGACGGCCGGGAGCGGGTAACGCCCGTTCCTACCTAGTCCCGTCCCGGGAAGCGCGTGACTGGAGCTGAGCGGTGGCGTTCGGTCGCTGCCGCAAGAACCGTGGTGGAACGCGCCGACAGGCGAGCGCGCCCGCAAGCGGAGGGTCGGCGCAAGCCGGCTCTTCGTGGCGCGAGCCGCACCCGCTGGTGCGGATCATTGACCAGTGCGTCTGTCGGCGTTCCGCTTCCTTCTTTGTTTCGTAGCCCGGATTGAACGAAGTGAAAGTCGGGAGCAGCGTATGAGCCGAACTGTCGTTCCCGGCTTTCGCTGCGCTCAATCCGGGCTACGGTCGGATTTTTTGACATTGTGGATCGGCTCAACTCGCGCGCATTCGCGCCGCGAGAACGCCGGTGCTTATCCAGAAAGAAGCGTTACTCGCCGATCTCGCGCAGAATCTCGGCGGTGTGTTCGCCCAGCCGCGGCGAAGGCCGCTCCGATGCCATCGGCGTGCCGTCGAGAACAATCGGCGTGCGGATGCCAGGGATCGTGCCTCCCTTGGCGGCGTCGCTTTTGAGCTCGAGCCGCATGCCGCGATGAACGACCTGCGGATCGGAAAACACCTGTTGCAGATCGTTGATCGGGCCGGCGGGGATGGTTGCGGCTTCGAGCTTGTCCAACAGGTCCTCGCGCTTGAAGCGCGACGTCAGCGCGGTGAGCTTGCCGACCAGCTCGGCGCGGTGGGCGAGGCGGCCCTTGTTGTCCTTATAGGCCTCGACTGCCGCGAGCTGCGGCGCACCGAGAATTCCGCACAGCTTGACGAACTGCGCGTCGTTGCCGGTGGCGATGATGATGCGGCCGTCGGCCACGGGAAATTCCTGATAGGGAACGAGATTGGGATGCGCATTGCCGATACGCTTGGGCACTTCGCCGGAGACCAGATAGTTGAGCGCCTGGAATGTCAGGGTCCCGACGGTCGAATCCACCAGCGCACAATCGACATAACCGCCGCGGCCGGTGGTCTCGCGCCGCTTGAGCGCGGCGAGAATGCCGACCGTGGCATAGACGCCGGAGAAAACGTCGGCGATCGGGACGCCGACGCGCATCGGCGAACCGTCGGGCGCGCCAGTCATGTCCATGATGCCGCCGATGCCCTGCGCCATGAGATCGTAGCCGGCGCGCGCGGCCGACGGGCCGGTTTGGCCGAAGCCCGTCACGGAGCAGTAGATCAGCCGCGGATTGAGCGGTTCGAGGCTCTTATAGTCGAGTCCGAATTTGGTAAGACCGCCGACCTTGAAGTTTTCGATCAGCACGTCGGAGCGCGCGGCGAGTTTCTTGACCAGGCGCTGGCCTTCGGCGGCGCTGAAGTCGAGTTCGATCGAACGCTTGCCGCGATTGGTGGAGTGGAAATAGGCGGCGCTGAGATGGCCGCCGTCGGCGGCTTCGACAAAAGGCGGACCCCAGGCGCGGGTATCGTCGCCGGCGCCTTGCCGCTCGACCTTGATGACGTCGGCGCCGAGGTCGGCGAGGAGCTGTCCGGCCCACGGCCCGGCCAGAATCCGGGCCAGCTCCAGCACCCGCAAGCCCGCCAAGGGGCCTTGCTTGGATGGACCCGGCATGTCTCTCCTCCCGCCGCGCGGTCAGTTGCCACGCGCGCGTCTAACTGGCAAAGCGGCGGCCTTTTGTCCAGATTCGTCTGGGGCTTCGTGCGCTTCTTGGCTCGGCCAACTTGTCATGGCCGCGGCCCAATACTAGCTAAGGCTTGCCGGATGGGATGAAGCGGTGAATACCTCGTTTTTCAGCGAAATGCTGCAAAGCATCGCCGACCGCAGCCGCGCATTGATCAAGCGCGAGCGGCGCGAGCCGGCGCATGAACGCTCGGCCGGCCTTGTCGAACTGTGCGAGGAATTGCTGTCCGGGCGCGGCGAGGCGTCGGGCGTCGCGCTGGCGCAGGAAATCCTGGTCCGCTATGGCGAACTGACCACCGGGCCGCGGATCGCCTTCTTCGAGGCGCTCGCCACCACATTCGGTCACGACCGCTCCGGCATCGACCGCGCCGTTGCCGACTGGCGCGCCGCGCCGTCCGACGCAACCGCCGCCGGTCTGCATGAGGCGAGCGAGCCGCGCCGCCTCGAACTGTTCCGGCGGCTTAATCTCGCGCCCGGCGGCACCGCGGCTTTGGTGCGCATGCGCGAGCAGTTGCTCGATGCCATGGATCACCGCGACGAGCTCGGCGTCGTCGACAACGATTTCATTCATTTGTTTTCGTCGTGGTTCAATCGCGGCTTCCTGGTACTGCGACGGATCGACTGGTCGACTTCGGCGTCGGTACTGGAAAAGATCATCCGCTACGAAGCGGTGCACGAGATCAGGGACTGGGACGATCTGCGCCGGCGGATCGATCCGCCGGATCGGCGCTGCTACGCCTTCTTTCATCCGGCGCTGGTCGACGAGCCGCTGATTTTCGTCGAAGTAGCGCTGACCCGCGAAATCCCCGCCGCGATCGCGCCGATCCTGTCCGACAAGCGCGAGCCGGTCGAGCCGCAGCGCGCGACGACGGCGGTGTTTTACTCCATCACCAATTGCCAGCGCGGCCTTGCCGGCGTGACCTTCGGCCACTTCCTCATCAAGCAGGTGGTCGAGGAGGTTTCGCGCGAGGTGTCGCGCGTCGCCAGCTTCGTCACGCTGTCGCCGGCGCCGAATTTCGCCGAATGGCTGCGCCGCGAGCGCGGCAATGCCGGTTCGGCGGCGCTCGACGAGGACGATCGCGAGGCGCTGGCCGCGCTCGACAATGCCGATTGGTGGCGCTCGCCCGACACCGCCGAGCGGATCCGCGAGCCGCTCATCCGCGCCGCCGCCTGGTATTATCTGCGCGCGCGCAACGGCCGCGGCCTGCCGATGGATTCGGTCGCGCGCTTCCATCTCGGCAATGGCGCCCGGCTCGAGCGTCTCGATTGGCTTGCCGATACATCGGAGCGGGCGCTCAAGCAGTCCCACGGCCTGATGGTGAATTACCTCTACGATCTCGATTACATCGAGCGCAATCATGAGGCCTATGCGCAGCAGCGCGCCGTCGTCGCGTCGAACGCGGTGACGCGGCTCGTGTCGGCGCCGGCGCGGGAGATCGTCTCGGTTTCGGGCTAAGCTCCAGCCGTCATTCCGGATTGCCGCGCAGCGGCAAGTCCGGAATCCATAACCACGTGTCAGCGAATATGGATTCCGGACTCCTCGCTTCGCTCGGCCCCGGAATGACGAATGAGAAAATGAGAAGCCCCAATGCCCGCTCTGCTCGGCATTCTGGAAACGGTGCTCTACGTCGAGGCGTTCGAACGCGCCTGTCCGTTCTACGAACAGGTGCTCGGGCTCAACAGCATCTATCGCGACCAGCGGCTGTGCGCTTACGACGTCAACGACCATGGCGTGCTGCTGTTGTTCCTGCGCGGCCATTCGCTCGAAACCGTGCATCTGCCCGGCGGCACCATCCCGCCGCATGACGGACACGGCCCGGTGCACATCGCCTTCTCGATTGCCGCCGCGGAGCGTGCCGTCTGGGAAAGCCGGCTCAAGGACGCCGGCGTCGAAATCGAGGGCCGCACCAAATGGCCGCGCGGCGGTGAGAGCATTTATTTCCGCGATCCCGACGGCCATCTCGTCGAACTGGCGACGCCAGGTTTGTGGCCGGGCTATTAGGATTTCGGGATCCTAGGATTTGCCGTAAACCGGCACGACGCCGCCGCGGGTGACGCGGTTGTCGGACGAGGCGAGAAACATGATCGTTGCCGCCACCTCTTCGAGCTTCGGCCACAGCGTATAATCGGCTTTGGGCATCGCCTGCCGGTTGGCCGGCGTATCCATGATCGAGGGCGCTACCGCATTGACCAGAATGCCGGCTTTGGCGACCTCTTCGGCCAGCGCCGCGGTGAACGCCGCGACCGCGGTCTTGCTGGCGGTATAGGCGGTCATGCCGGCGCCGGTGCGCCATTCCAGCGCCGGACGGGCGGCGACATTGACGATCCGGCCGCCGCCGCCGCCCATCAGTTTGACGGCGGCGCGGCAGCACAGGATGCAGCTGACCAGGTTCATGTCGATCTGCTGGCGGATGGTCGCGGCGCTCGTTTCCGTCAACGGACCCGCGGCAAAGCCGCCGGCAATGTGGATCGACGCCCAGAGCGCCGCGATCCCGTTATAGAGGCCGCTGATCGCGGCTTCATCGGCGAGGTTGCCGGTGACAGTGAGGACCACCTGCTTGTGGTCGCGCAGGCGGAAGCGCTCTGCATCCGCCTCATCGAAGCAGGGCACATGGCAGATCGCGCCGGCCTCGATCAGCGCGGTAACGACCACGGTGCCGAGTGCGCCGGCTCCGCCGGTGACGACGATGTGGCGGTCGCGAAAGTCCATGGGTGTTTTTTTATCACCTTCCCGGCTGTGCGAGGAGAGGGAGAAATCACTATCCTGCGCCGAAAGGAGAATCAGTGGCTGATTTCGATCTCGCCATCATCGGCGGCGGCATCAACGGCGCCGGCATCGCGCGCGATGCCGCTGGCCGCGGCTTTCGCGTCGTCCTGATCGAGCAGAACGATCTCGCCTCGGGCACGTCGTCGGCATCGTCAAAACTCATTCACGGTGGCCTGCGCTACCTCGAACATCGCGAATTCCGCCTGGTGCGCGAGGCGTTGCGCGAACGCGAGGTGCTGCTGCGCGCGGCGCCGCATCTGATCCGGCCGTTGCGCTTTGTGCTGCCGATCAACGCGGCGCGGCGTTCGGCCACGATGTTGCGGCTCGGGCTCTTACTCTACGACTGGATCGGCTGGCGAAAAATCCTGCCGGGCACCCGCGAGCTCGATCTCGTCACCGACGAGGCTGGGCAGCCGCTCAAATCACGTTTCCATCACGCCTTCGAATATTCCGATTGCTTTGCCGACGACGCGCGGCTGGTCCTGGTCAATGCGATCGACGCCGCCGAACGCGGCGCGGTCATCCGCACCCGCACCCGCTGCGTGCGCGCCGACCGCGGCGATGTCTGGCGGCTCGTCCTCAATGCGCGAGGCCAGCGTGACGTGATCACGGCGCGGATTTTGGTCAATGCCGCCGGCGCCTGGAGCGAAACCTTCGCCGAGACGGCGCTGCGGGTCGAGCCGGCGCATCGGCTGCGTCTCGACAAGGGCAGTCACATCGTGGTGCGGCGACTGTTCGATCACGACCGCGCCTATATTTTGCAGGCGCCCGACAGCCGCGTTGTGTTCGCGATACCCTTCCAGCGCGACTACACGCTGATCGGCACCACCGATCGGACCTTTGCCGGCGATCCGTCGACGGTGCTGCCGACCGGCGAGGAGATCGATTATCTGTGCGGCGTGAGCAACGATTATTTCCGCACCCCGATCGGCGCCGCCGACGTGGTCTGGGCCTATGCCGGCGTGCGTTCGCTCTATGATGACGGCGCGCGCAAGCCGCAGGACATCGGCCGCGATTTTACGCTGGTGCTGGACGAGCGCTTCGGCGAGGCGCCGTTGCTGACCATCTATGGCGGCAAGATCACGACCTACCGGCGGCTCGCGGAGGACGCGCTGGCGCGGCTGGCGCATTTCTTTCCGCGGAGCCGGCCGTGGACCGCGCCAAGTCCGCTGCCGGGCGGCGATTTCGTCTATGACGGCGTCGAAACGCTGATCGAGCGCACGCGGCGCGCTTGGGGATTTTTAACCGCGGACCATGCGCGGCGTCTGGTGCGTGCCTACGGCACGCGGGTGGACCGCGTGCTCGGCAAGGCGACCGGCCTCGACGATCTCGGCATGCGGTTCGGCGCCGATCTTACCGCCGCCGAGGTGCGCTACCTGATGGACTGGGAATGGGCGCTGACCGCCGACGATGTGCTGTGGCGCCGCTCCAAGCTCGGCCTGCGCTTTAGCCAGGCGCAAACGGCGGCCCTCGAGCGCTTCATGGCGTCGCCCGACGCCGCGATTACCTAAAATTTTATCGATCGGACTCAAGGCAATTTCATCGATTTGTGGTCACATCTCCGCTGGAATGCGTGTTTCACGGTGTATTCCGCGGGACGTCATGGAATCGGCCGCAACTCAGATTGCGCGACAGGTGGGCGAACTCACGGTGCTCATCGTCGATGACGAGGCGAGCATGCGCAAAGTCACGCGCGCACTCCTCCAGTCGATCGGCATTCACAACATATACGAGGCGAGCAACGGAACGCGCGGCCTCGATCTGATCTGCATTCGCGCGCCGGATATCGTCATTCTCGATTGGGAAATGCCGAATCCCAATGGACCGGAATTCATGCGGCGGGTGCGTTCGCCGGGCAACTTTCCGCTGCCCGACGTTCCGGTCATCATGCTCACCGGCCATAGCGAACGGTCGCGCGTGGTCGAAGCGGTCGATCTCGGCGTCAACGAATTCCTGCTCAAGCCGGTGTCGGCGACCGCGCTGTTGGCGCGAGTCGTGTCGATCCTCGTGAAGCCTCGCAAGATGGTGAAGCGCGGCGACTATTACGGACCCGAGCCGCGCAAGCTCGCCTCCTACAAACCGGACTCCGATGACACCTTCCGTCAGATCTATCTCGTCAACTGAGACGCGCCGCCATGTCAGCCAAGCGATCGAAGAAGCAGATTGAGAACGCCATCCAGTCGCTGTGCGTTCTGGTGGTCGATGACAACCAGTACATGCGCAAGATGATCCGCAATCTGCTCGTCAATTGCGGCATCAAGGACATCTACGAAGCGTCCGACGGCATCGCCGCGCTCGACATCATCCGCACCGTCGCTCCCGACGTCGTGGTGCTCGACTGGGAAATGCCGCTGTTGAGCGGGGCCGAACTGGTGCGCATCGTGCGCTCGCCGGGCGTATTCCCGATGCCCGACGTGCCGATCATCATGCTGACCGGCCACTGCGAACGCTGGCGCGTTGTCGAGGCGGTTCGGCTCGGCATCAATGAATATCTGACCAAGCCGGTATCGGCGAAAGCGCTCTACGATCGCCTGGTCGCCATCACGCAGCAGCCGCGCCCGGTGGTGCAAATGGGCGATTATTACGGCCCGGAGCCGCGCAAGCTCGTCGCCGATGCCGGCGACGAGGAAGCGCTCGCCGCGACCGTAGCCGCGGCCGTGGTCGGCTGATCCGCATCTTTCCAGTCGATGTGAAAATGCTTTAGCGTGCCGGTCGATGGCGCGCCCGTTGCGCGCGCACCGGCAGGCGCGGAGCACGGATGCAGACCGTCGGACCGACACGCGGCTTCGCCAGGCGCGACTTCGCGCCCTGGACCGATCCCGCGCTGCAACCGCTGCTGCGGATCGATGGGCTCAGCAAGCGGTTCGGCGCCTTTAGCGCGGTCGATGGTCTGTCGCTCGACATTTATCAGGGCGAGTTTTTCGCGCTGCTCGGCCCTTCGGGCTGCGGCAAAACCACTTTGTTGCGCCTGATCGCCGGTTTCGAGCAGGCCAGCGCCGGGCGCATCCTGCTCGACGGCGTCGATCTTGCGCCGGTGCCGCCGCATCGCCGTCCGGTCAACATGATGTTCCAGAGCTACGCGCTGTTCCCGCATCTTGACGTCGAAGCCAATGTCGCCTTCGGCCTCAAGCAGGAGGGCTTGCCCAAAAGCGAAATCGCCGCGCGGGTTGCCGCCATGCTGGCGCTGGTGAAGCTTGAGAATTTCGGCCGGCGCAAACCGAGCGAGCTTTCCGGCGGGCAGCGCCAGCGCGTCGCGCTGGCGCGTTCGCTGGTCAAACGCCCGCGCGTGCTGTTGCTCGACGAGCCGATGGCGGCGCTCGACAAGAAGCTGCGCGGCGAGACGCAGTTCGAGCTGATGGAGCTGCAACGCCGGCTCGGGCTGACCTTCATCATCGTCACCCACGACCAGAGCGAAGCCATGACGGTCGCCGACCGGATCGCGGTGATGGATCGCGGCTGCCTGATGCAGGTCGGATCGCCGGCCGAAATCTATGAGCGGCCGAATTCGCGCTGGGTCGCGGATTTCATCGGCAACGTCAACCTGTTCGAGGGGCGTGTCGGTGACGACGGCGCGAGCGTCGTGGCGACGCCATTGGGCCGGCTGCAGGTCGCCGCCAAAATCGGCGCCGCGCCGGGCACGACGATTTGGCTGGCGGTGCGGCCGGAAAAAATGCGCATGACGCGGCACGATCCGGCGGCGGCCGGGCAAGCGGATCCGGTGAACGGCGTCGCCGCGACCATTGTCGATATCGGCTATCTCGGCGATCTGTCGATCTACAAGTTGCGCAGCGACGCCGGCGTGCCGCTGCAAGCGGCGATCGCCAATACCGGGCGGCATGGCGAAACCGCGATCGGCTGGAACGACAAAGTGTGGCTGAGCTTTTCGCCCGAGGCGGCGATCGTGCTGACGCGATGAGGCAGGCCGCATGACGAAACCAAGTCGCTCCTTCATTGCCAACCTTGTCGTGCGGATTCCCTACGCGTGGCTCGTCGCCTTCTTTTTGGTGCCGTTTCTGATCGTGCTCAAGATCAGCCTGTCGCAAACCGCGATCGCGCAGCCACCCTATATCCCGGTTTTCGACCTCGCGGCCGGCTGGCACGGTGTCACGCGAGTTCTTCGCCGGACTGTCGCTCGACAATTATGCCTTCCTCGGCTCCGATCCGCTCTATTTCCTGTCCTATGTGAAGAGCCTCGAGATCGCCGCGTTTTCCACGCTGCTGCTGCTCGTCATCGGCTATCCGATCGCCTACGCCATCACGCGCATGCCGCGCCGCGCGCAGGCGGCGCTGGTGTTGCTGATCATCCTGCCGTTCTGGACCTCGTTTCTGATCCGCATCTACGCCTGGATGAACATCCTGCAGCATGACGGACCGCTCAATCAGCTCCTGCTGGCGCTCCATATCGTGCGCGAACCGCCGGCCTGGCTGTCGACCAACACCGCCGTCTATATCGGCATCGTCTATTCGTATCTGCCGTTCATGGTGCTGCCGCTCTATGCGACGCTGGAGAAGCTGGACGAGTCTCTTCTGGAAGCCGCCGCCGATCTCGGCTGCCCGCGCTGGAAAACGTTTTGGCTGGTGACCGTGCCGCTGTCGGCGCCGGGTGTGCTGGCCGGCGCGCTGTTGTGCTTCATTCCGATCGTCGGCGAATTCGTCATTCCCGATCTGCTCGGCGGCTCGCGGACAGCGATGATAGGCCAGCAAATCTGGACCGAGTTTTTCGCCAACAAGGATTGGCCGACGGCTTCGGCCGTCGCCGTCGTGCTGGTCTGCCTGTTGGTCACGCCGATCGTCGTCTTCGAGTACCAGACCATGCGCGGGCGGAGCGCGACTGACGATGCGTAAGGCATCTTCGTTCAATATCGCGGCGCTTCGTTGCCGGCATCGGCTTCCTCTATCTGCCGATCGTCATCCTCATCATCTATTCGTTCAATGCGTCGCGCCTCGTCGTGGTCTGGGGCGGCTGGTCGATGCGCTGGTACGCCGAGCTCGCCGGCGATGCGCCGCTCCTGGACTCCGCCTTCATCAGCTTGCGCATTGCGATTATTTCGGCCAGCGCCGCGACCGTTTTGGGAACGCTCGCGGCGGTGGCGCTCGTTCGCTTCGGCCGTTTCCGCGGCCGGCTCGCCTTCGCGGCCATGATCTATGCGCCGCTGGTCATGCCGGAAGTCATTACCGGACTGTCGATGCTGCTGCTGTTCGTCGCCATTTCGCTCGATCGCGGTTTTTGGACCGTGGTGATCGCGCACACCACCATGGCGATGTGTTTCGTCGCGGTGATCGTGCAGTCGCGGCTTGCGGATTTCGACATGAGCCTCGAAGAGGCGGCGATGGATCTCGGCGCCTCGCCGGCGCGGACTTTTGCCGCGGTGACCCTGCCGCTGATCCTGCCGGCGATCGCCGCGAGCTGGATGCTCGCTTTCGCGCTCTCGCTCGACGATCTCGTCATCGCCAGCTTCACCACCGGACCGGGCGCGACGACGCTGCCGATCCGCATCTATTCGGAAGTGCGCCTCGGCGTCAGCCCGGAAATGAATGCCGTCTGCAGCATCATGATCGGCGTCGTCGGGATTGCCGTCATCGCCGCTTCGCTGCTCACCAAGCTCAATGCGGCACGCGGCACGCCGGCCCGGGCGTGATTAATCCCGGCTCTCGCCCGGCGGCCTGAACAGAAAAAGCACGAACCAGACCGGAACGATCACCAGCGCGCCGAGCAGCAGGTTCGGCAGCGCCCAGGCGACGCCCTGGCGCGCCAGATCCTCGATGCGGTCGGGCGAAAGCCCCGCCGTTTTGATGAGCTCATCGGTATTGAGGCCGAAATGGGCAAGGATCGTCCCGACGATCAGCGACGCGATCAGCACTTTGACGAGAGTGCGGGAGAGGCGGCTGACCATCGGCTGAGTGTCCGGGCCCCGGTCGCGGGCAAAACCCGCGGTGATTCGTGCGCCGCGAATCATAAAGCAAAAAGTTAAAAGCCGCGCGCGTTAGCGCGCTTCGTCGAAGCAAGACGGTCGTTTTTGCTATTGCGCGGGCTTTGGCGCAGGCGCTGTCGTCGAGGCCGGCGACACGGCCGGCGTGCGCCGGCGGCCGGCTGCGGCGAAGCCATGATCTGATCGATCACCGCGCGGACGGCGTCGCCCGCATTACGGGGTCTGGCCGGTATCGAGCAGCGGCGCGGCGGCGCCCGAGTGCCGGATCAGGCTCTGCGCATCCGGCAGCATGATCGGATCGTCCCACGGGCCCTGCACGACGAAGGGCAGATCGAACTCGTCGGCGCTGGTGGACGAAACCAGCGTCGCCACGCCCTTGAGATCGAGATCGCGGCTCGGCACCGAGGCCTGGCCGCCGACGGTGAGCCGCACCGCCGGACCGTCGATATGCATGTCGTCGATCGACACCGTGCCCTGATCGGCCTTGAGACTGATGACGAGCTGATCGAACGGCGTGCGGCCGGAGCGGAAATCGCCGTTGCCGGACAGCGGCCGGCGCTCGAGCCGGCGCAGCAATTGCTCGACATTGATGCCGTTGAGCGCGCCGGATTGGGCGGTCAGCGCCGCCGTGCCATTGAGCGCATGCGTCACCGCCATCACGGAAATGCCGGCGCCGTCGAGATTGACCGCAAGATTGCCGCGGCCTTCGAGCTTGCGCACGCCGAATACCTGGCCGAGACAGTCCGCCAGGTCGACGTCGATAAATTGCATATGCGAGGTCACGGCGACGCCGCTGTCGGCGCTGGCGAGGCCGAGCGAGCCCTTGGCGACGCCGCCGAAGGCTTGCGATTCACCGATCGTGAGATCGAACTTGCCGTCATGCATATCGGCGGCGACCGCGGTGCGTCCCAACTGCGCGCTCGAAATCTTGATGCTCGCCGCGGACAGCCGCAGATCGAGATTGAAATCGTTGAAGCCATCGAGCGCGAACGGCAACTCGGTCCCAATCGTTCTCGTTCTTGGCCACGAGCCGAATGCCGGACACGTAGGGCGTCAGATCGAGCGCATCGGCCGCGAGCGTGCCTTGCACCATGTGCCCGTCGTTCGACAGCGTCAGCGCGCCTTCCGCCGTATTGCCGTCGAGGTCGACATTGACGTTGGAAAGCGCCACCACGCCGCCGCCGATATCGCTCTGCGCGCGCAGCGCAAAGCGGCCGAAGCCGCCGAACGGCAACTTGCTATTGCCGGTCCAGCGCATGGCGTCGCGCAGCGAGGGCGCTTCGGCGTCGAGCGTGCCCTGGACCTTCAGCGTCGGCTGATCGGTCGCGACGCCGTCGAAGGCAAGCGTAAGCGGGGCGCTGGAAACCCGCACCTTGACGCCCGAGCGATCGCCGGTCAGCGCCGCGAGGAAATCGCTGAGCGTCAGGCTGGCCTCAACCGGCTCGTCGTGCCACAGGAAATGGCCATTGGCGCCGAAGCTCTTCGAGATCGACGGCCAGGCGACCTGAAATTCCACATTTTCGAGCCGCTCGGCGGCGGCCTTGCCGCCGTCATGCACGACGACGGTACCGTCCTGGATGCCGATCTCGGAGAATGACGCCGTGCGGTCGGGATCCGGCTGCAGCGCATGCGCCAGCGAGGAAATCAGCCCCGACCAGTTCGATTGCCCGTCGGCCGAAAACGCAACATTGATAGTCGGCCGCACCAAGGTCACGTCGGCGATTTCGATGCGTCCGGCGAGCAGCGGGAAATAACGCAAGCGCGCCGTCAATTCGTCCGCCACTACGGCCGGCTCGCCGGCGTGGCCGTCGCCAAGCTGCACATTGCGGAAGCGCACGGAACCGGACGGGAACAGCGACAGCGAGACATCGTCGCCCAGCATCGGATCGAGGCCGGTGACGGCATGGATTTCCGACTTGACCGCATCGCGCACCGCGGCGGCCGGAATGAGAAAGGACAGCGCCACCAACGTGACAAATGCCGCCACAAGAATGGCCGAAACGGCAAGCGCGAGGCGTTTCAAGCCAATGGCCGCGGTCACGGGATACATGTCCGATTGTTATGAAGCCGGTCGAATATAGCGGGCTGCCGACCGGCTGCAAACATGGCCGGTATCTGTGTCGCTTTCGTGGCCGGGAGACGTGAAGCACTCGCCCAAATTACTGCTGCGCATCAACAAATACGGCTGAGCCAAGACCGACCGGGCCGTGCTCAGCGGGCGGTTTGCCGCCAGGCCGCCGAGCTCGCGGGACTGCGCCACCTCGGCGATGATTTTGCCGATGATGGCTTCGCCGAACGAATTGAAGTCCTTGGCGACCATGACGAAGGCGCCGGGACCGCCGACGACATTGTTGCGATAGTAATTGTCGAGCCCGCCCGGCGGATTGGTGTGGTCCGGATTCCACGACATCGGGTTGTCGCTGAGGATGACGAGGCCGTTGATGGTCACGGCCTTGGCAATCGCTTCGTCACGCGCCTGCGCGACATCGCGGCCGGCATTGTTGGTGCCGTCGCCGGAAATGTCGATGATGCGGCGAGCGGATTGGAACGGCGCCTGGGCGAGTTCGCTCATGGCAAAGTCGATGGCGCCGCTGATCGAGGTGCGGTCGGCAAACGAACGCGGTGCTTCGAGCAGGCGGTCGCCGAAATCCTTCGCCGTGGCGGCATCGCCGATCGTCATCCAGTCGATGACGACATGCTGGGCGCCGATTCCCGACCACTCGACGAAAGTCACGCCGATGCGGCCGTTACGTCCGGCGTGAATTGCGTCGAGTACGCGCGGATCGGAAACGGCGGCGGCGTAACCGTCGCGCTGCAACTGGAATTTCGCCGCGTCGATGCTGCGCGATACGTCGGCGGCGAGGACCAGAACAAGGTCCACGTCGTCGCCGGCGCGCGCCGGCTTGGGACCCAGAACGCCACCGGCGAGGATCAGCGTCAGGACGAGTTTGATCATGCGCATGGCCGCACCGCCCCAATCATCGCCACGAAACACGGCGAAAACTCGGCGAT
Organism: uncultured Alphaproteobacteria bacterium; assembly: GCA_963743395.1. Lineage (GTDB taxonomy): Bacteria > Pseudomonadota > Alphaproteobacteria > Rhizobiales > Xanthobacteraceae > BOG-931. The sequence goes on along the minus strand of CAVUPV010000001.1, from coordinate 339,020 downwards.
ACCGCGTTATGCAGGTGTTGGGGCCGGACTTAGTCCGCGACGACGCGGTTCGGCGGGAACGCGATCTCGATCAGCGTGCCGGCATTCGGCGCGCTCTTGATGCTGAAATTGGCGCGATTGGCCTCGGCCAGCGCCTTGGTCAGCGGCAGTCCGAAGCCGGTCCCGCCCGAGCCCCAGCTGCCGGACGTTGCCGTCTCGCGAAACGGTTCGAGCGCCGCCGCTATGTCTTTTTCGTTCATGCCGGCGCCGGTGTCGCGCACGCGCAGCACCGCCTCGCGCGCGTCGGAGAATACGGTCGAGACGATGACTTGGCCGCCCGGCCCGGTGAACCGGATCGAGTTCGAGATGAGATTGAGCACGATCTGGCGGAGCGACCGTTCGTCAGCGACGACCTGCGGCAGGTTTGGCGTCAGCGAGGTGCGGATGATGATGCGCGCCCGGTTCGCCTGCGGCTGCATGATGCCGACGCATTGCTGGGTGATGTCGTTGAGATTGAGATTGGCGAAGTTGAGCTCGGTCTGTCCGGTTTCGATCCTGGACAGATCGAGCAGGTCGTTGAGCAGCGAAACCAGATGCGTGCCGGCGCCGTGGATGTCCTTGACGTATTCACGGTAACGCTCGTTGCCGATCGGGCCGAAGCGCTCGGCCATGATGACCTCGGCAAAGCCGGTCATTGAGTTGAGCGGGGTGCGGATTTCGTGGCTGACCTTGGCGAGGAATTCCGCCTTGGCCGAACTCGTGCGCATCGCCTCGCGCTTGGCATTGCGCAATTCCTCCTCGCTCTGCTTGCGGGCGGTGGCATCGCGGAACAGCGCGGCGAACCGGTCGCCGCCGATACGGCTGAGCGTCATCGCCAGCGGCGCGCAGCCGATCGGCGCCGAGGCGCGCCTCGACGTCGAGCACATTGTTGAGGACGTTGCTGCCGCGCGCGACGCGGTCGAAATAATCGCGCGCCGCGCGTTCGCTGTCGGGCGCGAACAGTTCGCCGAGCACGCGGCCGGTGAATTGGTCCACCGGCTTGCCGAACAGCGCCGCGGCGCGGGCATTGGCGGAGACGATGCGGCCTTCGCCATCGAGCGTCACGACGCCATCGGCTGCCGCGTCGAGGGTCGCTTCGAGTTCGCGAATTTCAGTCTCGGCGGCGGCGAGCGCGCGCTCGCTGCCGCGGCGATCCGCTTCGACATTGCCGTTTTGGCCGTTGGTGAGAATGAGCGCGAGCGCCGACGAGCCGTTCCAGGGCACGGTGAACATCCGGCCCTCGACCGGCAGCTTGTCGCCGCCACGCGTCATGATCGACAGCGATTGCGCGCGGCCGCTTTCCGCCAGCGCCTCGGCGCCGGCCTCGGCGAACAGCGTGTTCAGGCCGCCGGCGGCCTCGATCGCCGCGAGATTGGCGTAACCGGTCCATTCGAGGAAATGCCGGTTGGTGTAAAGCAGCGAGTCGTGCCGATAGACCAGCACGCCGATGGGAATGCGGTCGAGCAGCACCTGCTCGATCGGCACCTCCGCCGCCGGCGCCGCTTCGGCGGCCAAGTTTTCCGCCGGCAAATCTTCGGCCGTCGAGTCTTCGGCCGCGAGATCTTTGGCTGGAGGTCTTCGGCACCCCTCTCGGAGGCGGCCGGCTCCTGCGGCGATGCGCGCAGGCGCGAGGTGAGCTCCTGCGCCAGTTCGCGGAACGCCCGGCGTTCGACCGGGCTCAAAGTCGGCGGCATTTTGGGCTCGGCCTGCGGCGCTTTGGGTTCGGCCGCGCGCTTTGGATTCAGGTTGCGGCGATGGCCGAAATGGCACGACATTGGCGGAAGCGGGCGCAGCGCTTGCCGCGGGCGCGCTCGTGCCGCAGGCGCGGCTTCGGCGGGCTCGATGGGTGCAGGCTGCGGCGCGGCAGTCGCAGGCGGGGTCGCCGGAACCGGCGCCTGCTGCGGCTCGGCCTCCGGCGCCGCCATGAAGCCCATCGGGCCCTCGCGGCGGGCGCGGGCCAATTGATTGATGCGGTCGATATCGCGGCACACGCCGAAGCCGCGATAACCGCGGAAGCTGCGGTCGCGATCGAACACCGGCAGGCCCGACAGTTCGATCGGCAACCGTTCGCTCGAATTGTCCACCGGCCAGGACACGACGATGCCGCTCCAGGTTTCCCGGCTCGCCAGCGCGCGGGCGACCTGATTGTTCGGATCGAGCTTCAATTCGTCGGCGATCTCGCTCCACAGCCGGCCAAGCGCGGCCATGGTGCGCGGTCCGGCCAGCTCGATGAATTCGTCGGAGCCGACGCCGAAACGGCCGTCGGCGTCCATGTGCCAGACAAACCGCAACGGATGACGCCGCTCCGCAATCGGCTCCGGCTCCGGCCGCGGCGCGGTCCGCGCGGCCGTCGGTTCCGGCGACGGCGTAACGGGCGGCGCGGCGGCAGGCTCGGCGCGCTTGCGCGCGCGGAGCTTCGGCGGCGGCGGCAACGTCACAAGAAGCGCACGCGTGGCATCGGCGCCGAGCGTCGTGGCGGCGGACGTGTCGATGCCAAGCGCCGACAGCGTCGTCGCGCCCGCAAGCCGTTTCTGGGCGGCGGCACTGGCGTAAAGCAGCGCGCCGTCCGGCGTGAACACCGCGACGGCTTCGTCGGCGTCGGCGAACAGCCGGCGCACGCGCTCGGTGAGCGTCAGCGCGGGGCCCGCCGGCTCGGCCGCGGCGACCAGAACCGCGGCAATGCCGTCCGCAAGGACGATGCGCGAGCAGACACAGGTCAGCGCGCGGCCAAAGCCGGCGCCGAAGCCGCGCAGCCGCTCGAGGCGTTCCTGCGAACCGGACGGCAGCGTCGCGGCCAGACGGATGATTTGCGCGGCCGACTGCGTCGCCGGCGGTGAAGCGGCGTTGTTCGCACTCGGCCGTGGTTGCGGCGCCGAAGATTGCCGCGCCGACGGCGTTCGCCCATAGCATGCGCGACCCGTCGGCGCTCCATAGCCAAGCCGGCCACGCGCTTGTCGCCAGCACCGCGAGACGCGAATGACGCAACAAGGCGAGCTCTCTCTCCACCATCGACATGCGCGACGGAACTCGTATGATTATAAGGAATTCTTAATAGTGCCGGGCGTGTGCGGCGTCCATGGCGGCGGCCCATTTGCCGCCTGCCAAGGCAGGATAACCTTAATCGCTCCGGGGCTTAGCGGACGGCGCCGTTTAGGTTTCCTGTCGGCGGTGAATTCGCGCTAGGATCGGGCTGCCGGGAGTAGGGGAGCGTAAGCATGGCCAAAGATCCGTTTGAGCAATTTGCAATTCCGCCCGAGATGCGGGCCTTCGCCGAGCAGAGCGTGGCGCAGGCCAGGAAGGCCGTCGATGGCTTTATCGAGGCGACCAACAAGGCGGTGGGACAAATGCAGGGCCACGCCCAGGCCGCACATAGCAGCGCCGCGGAGATCGCGCACAAATCGATGACCTATGCCGAGCAGAATGTCGCGGCGACGTTCGATTTTGCGCAAAAGCTGCTGACGCGCCAAGGATGCGGCGGAGGTGATGGGCCTGCAGTCGCAATATCTCAGCCGCCAGATGCAGGCGCTGTCGACCCAGGTCCAGGATCTCGGCCAAAGTGCCGCCAAGATCGTGGTCGAGGCGGCCAAGCCGAAATCCAAGCCGTAAACTTGGCCGCGTGCTGGCGGCGAAGTTCCAAAATCACAATATTTTCAAATATCTGCCTTTCTTTGTGCATCGCAATAATTTCTGTTGCAATGCACCAAAAAAATTGTTATCTATCTTTCTGGAAGTGCCCGGGTCTCGACATCGACAATTCACGACGTTCGGCCGCGGGATCAAGACATGTCAGGCAACGCGCAACGGGCGGCGAAGCCAAATCAAAAAAAGTTCTCCGTGAGCGAGACAGCCCAAGAGCAACGAGCAAAACCAAGGAAAAGTGTCATGGCGGAAGCCACACACCTCCACCCCCCCGAAAATGAAGAGCAAGCCCGCATCGTCGAGCGCATTCGAGATGCCGAAATTCGAGATGCCGAAATTCGAAATCCCGAAGGTCGAAATGCCGGCCGCCTTCCGCGAATTCGCCGAGCGTGGCGTCGCGCAGTGCAAGGACACCTACGAGAAGATGAAGGCCGCCGCCGAAGAGGCGACCGATGTGCTCGAGACCACCTATTCGACGGCCGCCAAAGGCGCCTCGGATTACGGTCTCAAAGTGATCGAGGCGGCGCGCGTTAACACCAATTCGGCATTCGACTATGCCGGCGAACTGCTCGCGGCGAAGACGCTGTCGGAAGTCATCGAGCTGTCGAGCGCGCATGCGCGCAAGCAGTTCGAGGCGCTGACCGAGCAGAGCAAGGAACTCGGCGCGCTGGCGCAGAAGGTCGCGACCGAGTCCGCCGAGCCGATCAAGAGCGGCATGAACAAGGCGTTCGCGAAGGTCGCTTGATCAGGCTCGCCTGATCGCCTTTTCGCGAATTGAAGCCGCAAGCTTAGTGCGGTGAGGGGAAAGCCCGGGCTTAGCCCGGGCTTTTGCTTTTTTGCGGCCAAACCGGCCTATCTTGCCAAGCTAGAGCGTTACTCATAGGTTCCGCGCGCTTGCAACCGCGGGCCCGTGCAGCTGTAGCTCAGTTGGTTAGAGCGCTTGACTGTGGATCAAGAGGTCGGTGGTTCGAATCCACCCAGCTGTACCAAGCAACAAAGCGCCGCGGCCTCAAATCACTTCCTTGGTCTTGTCGTCGGTCTCGCCGTAGCGGCGCAAGCGTTGCCGATTTGGTGCCGGCATAGAGCTGTTCGAGCCCGGGCGCGATCTTGGCGTTCTCGCGCTCGAACAGCGAGTTTCCGGCAAGGTCGCTCTCGACCAGAAACGGGCCGAACTTCTCCACGTCGAGCACCCACACCGCCTGCGCCAGGCCAAGCTCCTCCAGCCAATAGACGCCGGCGACGCGCTTGATGCCGCGGCCAAGCAGCGCGCCGGTGCCGTAGCCGACGGTGGTGAGATAGATCGCGCTGTTGGGAACGAAGACGTCGCGATAGGTCTGCGACGTCATCCCGCCCTTGCCGATGATGATGTTGCAGCCGGACAGTTTGAACCAGCCTTCGAGCCATTGGGCGAAGCGAAATGACGCGGTCGCGGTGACCGCGCCGACGGTATAGCTGCCGTCGGGATTGATGCTGGCGGCCGGCGAGCAATGGAAATTGGTGATGCCGAGCGCGTCGCGGCCGGCCGGCATGCCAAAGCCGTCGCCGATGGCGCGCTTATAGACGCCTTCGCGCGCGGTGAAGAGCCGGCCGTTGAGATAGGCGACCGAACCGATTTCCAATTTGCGCAGATCGTCGGTGCGCGCCGGCAGATCGATGTGAACGGTCTTGAGATCGGCCATAAAGCTATTCCGCCGCTGCCGCCGCCTGCTCGCCCCATTCGACCGTGGAGCGCCGCATATAATCGGTGAACCACATCGGGTCGGTGCGGAAGGCCGCCTTGCCGTCGGTCGAAATCCGCGCGCACGCGCGCCGTGAGGAAAGACAAAACATGTGCACCGACATCGGCATGCCGCCGGTGTGGCAATAGCCGACCTCGATATGGCAATCGATCACCATGGACGAGCCGACAAAGCCCATCGCGCCCATGCCGATCGAATTGCCGAGCACCTTGAACTCTTCTTCGAGCGCGGCGATTTTCGGATCCGGATTGCGCGAGCCGACGACGCGCAGGCACGAGGCCTGCTTGCCCAAAACCATGCTGGTGTCCTTCGAGCCGCCCAGACCGACGCCGACAATCGCCGGCTGGCAGGCCAGCCCGCGCTTGCCGAAGCCGATCAGCGTATCGAGGAAGAACCGCTTGATGCCCTCGATGCCGTCGCCGGGAAACAGCATGCGGTAATCCGAGCCGAACAGGCCGCCTTTGTGCACGGTGGTGAGTTCGATCCAGTCGGCATCGGGATGGAAGGCATATTCGATCTCGGGCGCGTTGATGCCGACATTGTTGTTGTGATCGGTGCGCCACAGCGGATGCACGCGGTTGGGGCGAAGCGGCACCGTCGTTGTCGCCCGCGCGGTGGCGCGGCGCAGCGCCGCTTCCAGCGCCACCGGCCCGCCCTCGATCCGCGCGTCATTGCCGATCTTGACGTACCAGCGCGGCAGGCCGGTATCGCCGCACATGGCGCGGCGGTCTTCCTTGGCGGCTTCGTAATTTTCCAGCATCGCCTTGATGACGAAGGACGACAGGTCGCCTTTTTCGGTGTTGGCGCATTGGCGCAAGCCGGCAAGATAATCGTCGGGAATTTCGATGGCGGCTTTCGCCATCAAGTCCTCGGCGGTGCGTTGAATGGAGGACAGCGGAATCATGTTCGCCTCATTCGGCCGCGATCGGATCGCGCAGCACGGTCTCGCCCGGCTTCACATGCGTAAAGATAACCGGCCGCTCGGTAATTTCGTTCCCGCCGGCGGTCTGCCGCGCCACCGTGAAGGTCGAGGTGGCAAGGTCGCCGGGCTCCGGAAAATCGGACCGGAAATGCGCACCGCGCGAATTCTCGCGCTTGAGCGCCGCCAGCGCAATGACCCGGCTGACCTCGCACAGCGAGCGCAGATTGAGCCAGTCGTGCCAGGTCAGATTGAAGCGGCGGTTGCCGTCGGCGACGCCGCTTAACATAAGCTCAGCCTCGATCTGATCGAGCGCGGCGAGCCCGCGCTCGATGCCGGCGCGGTCGCGCACCACGCCGACCTCGTCCCACATCGTGTCGAGGAGTTTTTCGCGCAATGCATTGAGATCGCCCGGCTGGCGCGCGAACGGATGCAGCGCGCGGGCGATTTCGGCATCGAGAACGAACGGGTCCGGCTGGCGATGGCCCGGACTGTTGGCGGCGATCCAGTGCGGCATCACATCGCCAGCGATGCCGCCGAACACGGTCGAATTGGCGACGCCATTGCCGCCGAGCCGGTTGGCGCCATGCATGCCGCTGGCATCCTCGCCGGCGACGAAAAGCCCGAAGCGTTCCGTCGCGGTATCCACCTCGCAGATCACGCCGCCCATGAAATAGTGCGCCGTCGGCACCACTTCGACCAGCCCGCCGGCGAGATCGAAGCCGCAATCGCGGCAACGGTCCACCATGCCCTTGAATTGCTTCGCCACCTTGGCGGGTCCGAGGTGACCCATCTTGATATAGACGCCGCCGTTCCTGGTGGTGCGGCCGGCCTTCATCTCGGCATAGATGGCGCGGCTGACCACGTCACGCGTGGCGCGCTCGAGCTTCGGATCGTAGTCGCCCATGAAGCGGTGCATGGCGCCGTTGAGCAGGTGTCCGCCGGATCCGCGCAGCCCTTCTTCCAGCACGGTGCCGGTCATGCGCGTGTCCGGTCCGGCCAAAAGCCCGGTCGGGTGGAATTGCACCATCTCCATGTCGCGCAGCGGCAGCCCAAGCCGCAGCGCCATGGCGAGGCCGTCCATGCTCTTGTCGCCGGATGGCGTGTGATAGCGGTACATGGTCGGGCCGCCGCCGGTCGCCAGCAGCACGGCTTGCGCGCTGACATAGCGGAACTCGCCGGTCCGCACGTCGATCATGAGCACGCCGGAGAGCGATCCGTCCTTGGCCGGAATGAGCGCGACCGCGCGATGCTCTTCGAGCCGGCGGATCGGCCGCGCCCAGACCTGCTCCATCAGCCGGTTGATGATCTCGATGCCGGTGAGGTCGCCTTTATGCACGGTGCGGTCGAACGTCTGGCCGGCGAAGGCCTTGCCATGCAGCGTGCCGTCCGGATTGCGATCGAAGAAGCAGCCGATCTCGTTTTCGAGTTCGCGCACGCGCTCGATCGCCTTGGTCACCAGCGTCCAGGCCAGTTCCTGGTGGGGCAGCCATTTGCCGCCCTCGATCGTGTCCATGAAATGACGTTCGACCAAGTCGCCGGGATTGAGCGCGACGTTGTAGCCGCCCTGGACCATCCGCGTGCAACCGCATTTACCGAGCAGGCCCTTGCTGGCGACGGTGATGTCGAGCTCGGGATTCGCCTTCAAGGCGTGCAGCGCGGCGAACAGACCGGCGCCGCCGGAGCCGAGGATCAGAATGTCGGTCTTGAGATGTTCGAGACCCATTTGGTCCTCAGAACACGCGCACGAGGAAGATGAAAGCGACAATAGCGGAGATTGCGGCGGCGAGCGTCGCCAATTGCTTTTGGCCGCCGGTCCACGGCAAGTTCTCGATCACCAGGATGCGCAAGCCGCCGAGCAGATGCACGGTGAGAAGGAATACCAGCCCGCCTTCGGCGAATTTCACAACCGGCTGATCGCTCCAGCGCAAAAAGCTTTCAAGTTTTGCGTCGCCTTCGATGGCGAGGCCGAGTGTCAGGAAATGCAGCGGCAGGAAAATCGCGAGTCCCAGGCCGGAAATCCGGTGCACCATGGCGGCGATCCACAGCGCGCTGCCGCGATAGGCCGTTTGCCGCGCGATCACGGCAGCACCACGGCGGCTATGGCGCGAAGGCCGAGCACGAACAGCAGAACCCCGAAAGCGCTGGCGTAACGGCCGGCGCGGCGTTCCATCAGCGGCAGCCATTCGGACAGAATGTTGCGCATGCCGATCGCGGCATGAATGGAAACCGCGGCGACAAACAGCCCGTAATACGCCGCCCAGGCGATGCTGCCCTGCGTGCGCGACAAAATATCCGCAGCGTTCATGCCCTGGCGGGTGGCATAGAAGATGACGGCGATATGGACGAGCACCAGCGGCGCCATGACGGCCGCAGTCGCGCGCTGCCAGACATAGAGACGCACATTCATGCGATGATCTCGCCCCTGAGATACGCCGCCGTGGTGCGCCGCTTCAGTCCGGCGATCGAAGCGGTGGGATTGAGCGCCTGCGGGCAAAGTTCCTGGCAGGTTTGGTGTGAGTGGCAGGCGTGGCAGCCACCCGAGGCCGAGATCGCCTGCAGGCGCGCGGCGTTGCCGCCATCGCGCTCGTCATTGACCAGCGTCCACGCGCGGGTCAGCGCCGCGGGGCCGAGATAATCGGAATTCCACCGCACCGTGTCGCAGCCGGCATAGCAGACGCCGCAATTGATGCATTCGATGCCGGCGTCAGCGGCGATGCGCGCCGGCGTGTCCGGCCGAATTTGCGCGATAGCGTCGTGCCGCGTCTTGGTCGGTGCGAACACGCCCTGGGCTTGCTGCCACTTCTCGAAAAACACCTCCATGTCGGTGGCGAGGTCCTTGATCACCGGCAGGTTCTCAAGCGGCCCGATCTCAAGACGGCCGTCGCCGGCCACCTTCGACACGTGGGTGCGGCAGGTCCAGCGCGGCCGGCCATTGACGGTCATGGCGCAGGAGCCGCAGACGCCGACCCGGCAGGCGAAACGATAGGACAGCGTCGGATCGATATGGCGCTGCACGAAAGTCACCACGTCGAGCACGGTCTGACTTTCGCGCTGCGGCACGGTGTAGGTCTCGTAGCAGCCCTCGCGCGTCCCGCGCCAGACCGAAACCGCAAGCTCCGAATGCGTGCCGGACATAAGTCTCCTTGGTCCGCCCCTATTGCGCGTGTTGCGGCCAGTTTAGCAAGCAGTGTAGCCTTCCGGCAAAGCCGCCGAGCGCGGCGGGAGGAAACCCGAATGCCAGGGCTGACGCTCAGTTACGTCAATGGCGTAAGCGAACAGCCGCTCATTGGCGAGACGATTGGCCGGTTTTTCGACGCGGTCTGCGACAAATGGCCGACGCGGCCGGCATTGGTGGTCCGCCATCATGAGGTGCGGCTCAGCTATGACGAACTGCGGCAGGAGGTCGACAGGCTCGCCGCGGGTCTGTTGACGCTCGGGCTTCATCCCGGCGACCGCATCGGCATCTGGTCACCCAACAACTCGGAATGGGTGCTCACCCAGTTCGCCACCGCCAAGGCCGGGCTCATCCTGGTCAACATCAATCCCGCCTATCGTATCGCCGAGCTGGAATATGCGCTCAACAAAGTCGGCTGTAAGGCGCTCATTCTCGCCGAACGATTCAAGACTTCGGACTATATCGGCATGTTGCGGGAACTCGCGCCCGAGCTCGGCCACGCGACGCCCGGAAAACTTGAATCGGCACGGCTGCCGGCGCTGCGGTCGGTCGTGCTGCTTGGCGACGGCTGGCATCCCGGCATGTTTCGCTTCGCCGAAATCCTTGCGCGCGGCACCGCAAAGGAAACACAGCGGCTCGCCGAGCTTGCCCCGCAACTGCAATTCGACGAGCCAATCAACATCCAGTTCACGTCGGGCACCACCGGCTTTCCCAAAGGCGCGACGCTGTCGCATCACAATATCCTCAACAACGGCTACTTCATTGGCGAGGCGATGCGGCTCACGCCGCGAGGATCGGCTGTGCATCCCGGTGCCGCTCTACCATTGCTTCGGCATGGTTTTGGGCAATCTCGCCGCGGTCACGCATGGCGCCTGCATGGTCTTTCCCGGCGAGGGCTTTCGATCCGCTGGTGACGCTGGAGACTGTCGCCGAGGAACGCTGCACCGGGCTGCACGGCGTGCCGACCATGTTCATCGCCGAGCTCGACCATCCGGAATTCGGCCGCTTCGATCTCTCGTCGCTGCGCACCGGCATCATGGCCGGCTCGCCATGCCCGATCGAGGTGATGAAGCGCTGCGTCGCCAAGATGCACCTCTCCGAAATCACCATCGCCTATGGCATGACCGAAACCAGCCCGGTGAGCTTCCAGAGCTCGACCACGGATCCGCTGGAACGGCGCGTCTCGACCGTCGGCCGCATCCAGCCGCATCTCGAAGTGAAAATCGTCGATCTCAATGGGCGCATCGTGCCGCCTGGCACGCCGGGCGAATTACTGACGCGCGGCTATTCGGTGATGCTCGGCTATTGGGGCGACGAGGAACGCACCCGCGAGGCAATCGACGCGGCGCGCTGGATGCATACCGGCGATCTCGCCACCATCGACGCCGAGGGTTATTGCAACATTGTCGGCCGCATCAAGGACATGGTGATCCGCGGCGGCGAGAACGTCTATCCGCGCGAGATCGAGGAATTTTTGTACCGCCATCCGAAAATCCAGGACGTCCAGGTGATCGGCGTGCCGGATGACCGCTACGGCGAGGAGATTTGCGCCTGGGTCAAGCTGCGGCCCGACGTGACCGCGACCGATGAGGAAATCCGCGCATTCTGCCGCGACCAGATCGCCCACTACAAAGTGCCGCGCTACGTCAAATTCGTCGACGAGTTTCCGATGACGGTCACGGGAAAAATTCAAAAATTTATCATGCGCGAGCGCACCATCAACGAGCTCGGGCTGAAGGCGCAGAAGACGGCGTAATCGCTCGATCCGTCATCCTGAGGTCGCCGCGAAGCGGCCCTCGAAGGATGCACGCCCCGGCCGTCGCCTTCGAGGCTCGCTTCGCTCGCGCCTCAGGGTGACGGTGAAACGCTCACACCTTGATCTTCTCGTCCGCCACGACGCGCGCGGCTGCCGGCCGCTTCATGAGCCGGTCCTTGTGCGCGGTGTAATTCTTCAATTCCGCCATCGGCAGCTCCCGGCGCACGCCCCACGTATAGAAAACAAAGCCATACGGATCGAGCACCGAATAGCTGTCGGAGAGCCAGTCGCGCCCGGCCAGCATGCCGTCGATCTGCTTCAGGTAGCCGTGAAAGGTCTTCAGTCCCTTGTCCTTGATGCCGGGATAGGCGCCGCTGTCGTCGGTGTAGCGTTCCGGCCGGCCGACATGGGCATGCGCCGGGTGCACGCTGGTAGCGAAGAAGCCGATCGTGGACAGCGCTTTCGCTTCGCCATCGGCATCCTTCGGCCATAGCCCGAAACGCTTGCCGAGATAAGGGAGGATCGCCGTGTTCTCGGTCAGCGGCTTGCCGTCGTCCAGGCCGAGCACGGGCACGCGGCCGAGCGGATTGATCTTGAGATAGGCCTCGGTGCGCTGCTCGCCGCCGGCGAGGTCGACCTTCTTCGGCTCGTATTTCTCGCCGCTTTCCTCAAGCACGATGTGTGAGGCGAGCGAGCACGCCCCGGGCGCATAATAAAGCGTCAACATTGCAAAGCTCTCCTTGTTTGACTTGCTTGTCTTATTTGGAAATCTTCGCCAGCACCGGCAGCCAGGTCTGCTGCTCCTTGTCGACGAACGCAAGAACCTCGGCCGGCGTCATGGCGCGCGGATAACTGCCGACATTGGCCAGCTTTTTCTTGAACTCCGGGTCGTTCATGAGTTTGGCCAGATCGACCGAGACCTTATCGATGATCGGCTGGGGCGTGCCGAGCGGCGCGACCAAGACCTGCCAGCCGGTCGCGGTGAAATCCGGAATGGTTTCCGACACCGTGGGCAGATCGGGAAATTGCGGCAGGCGTTCGCGCGCCGCGACCGCGATCAGCTTCACCTGCCCCGCTTTCACCGAGCCGACAATTCCCGAATAGCCTTCGATGATCGTCGACACGCGGCCGGAGCCGACGTCGGCAAGCGCCGCCGCCGGGCCGCCGGTATAGGGCACGGGCAGCAGCTGGATCCCGGCGCGCTCCTGCAGAACGAGGCCGGTCAAATGCGTCAGCCGGCCGACGCCGGTCACGGCGATCGAGATCGTACCCGGTTCTTTCTTGGCAAGCGCAATCAGTTGCGGCAGCGTGCTCACGCCGAGCGCCGGAGTGACCGCGACGAACATCGGGTTTTCTTCCGTATAGCCGATCGGGACGAAGTCGCGCGGCAGCCGCAGCGGCAAATTCGGCGCCACGCTCGGTAGCGCGGCAAATGTCGAGAGTGCCGGCATGAACAGCGTATAGCCGTCCGGCGCGGCTTCGGTGGCAGCGCGGGCGGCGATGCTGCCATTCGCGCCGGGATGGTTGATCACGATGACCTGCTGGCCCCAGGCCTTGGCCAGGCCATCGGCCGTGAAGCGCGCGTCGACGTCTGGCGTCGAGCCTGGCGCCGAATCGGACAGGATCGTGACCGCTCTGTCCGGGTAATTGCCGGCTTGGGCATAGGCGGAAGCTGCCGAAATCGTTGTCAGGCACCCGACGGCAACGCCGAGCCAGTAGCAACGGTAATTCATGACGTCCTCCCCAAAACCCGCCGAACGCGTTCGCGCCGTGTCGTGCTTAACTTTCGCATTAAGGATACGGCGCTCGAAGCGTAGATTCCACCGGCATTCCGCGCCTGCGCCAAAGCGGCGCGCCGCATTCCGGCGCCGTATCCGTTTGTCTTTACGTTAACCCCACGTAACCGGGTGCCGAAGATGCACATTTAAGAGGTTTCCACTATACGGTTCCGCGATGAGGCTCCAGTCCGTCCGCTCAAGAACAGTGACAAGCGCAACATCATCGGCTGCGTTTCGGACGGCGAGCGCGCCGGCGGACGGCGGTCGTGACGCACTCTCGCGCTTGACGGATCTGTCGCGCGAGTTTGCTCCGGAGCTCAGCTTTTCCATCCACAGCGACTTCGGCGCCGTCGAAACCGAGTGGCGGAGCTTCCAAGAAGGCGCCGAATGCACGCCATTCCAGGCCTTCGAATGGCAGTCGGCGTGGTACCGTCACGTCGGTGCGGCCGCAGGCATCGTACCGGCAATCGTCGTCGGCCGCTTCGCCACCGGCAAGACGGCATTCATCCTGCCGCTCGCGGTTCAGCCGCGGCGCTTCGGCAAACGGCTGTGCTGGCTCGCCGAGGAACTGTGCGACTACAACGCGCCGCTGTTGGCGCGCGAGTTCTCGCACCAGGTGACGCGGGATCGTTTTCTCGCGTTCTGGAGCGAGTTGCAGCGGCGCATGCAAGCCGACCCGCGGCTCGCCCACGACTGGATCGAATTCGAGAAAATGCCCGAGACGATCGGCGCGCAGATCAATCCGTTCAACTATCTCCCCGTCGCGGCGAACGCCAACAGCGCGCACATCACGCAATTGGGCGACGAGTGGGAGGCCTTCTACCGCGCCAAGCGGTCTTCGGCGACGCGGCGGCGTGACCGCGCTAAGCGCAAGCACATGGCCGAGTTCGGCGAGATTCACTTTGTCACCGTGACAGAGCCGGCGGCAGCGCGGCAGACGCTCGATACGTTGTGGGAACAGAAAAAACAGATTTTTGCGCGGCGGGGGATCGCCGACATCTTCGCGCGGCCCGGCTACCGCGAGTTTTTTGCCGATTTTGCGTCGAATCCGCAGACCCGGCATCTTGTTCATATCAGCCGCGAGGAGATCGGCGGCACCTGCGCGGCGACGAATTTCGCTGTCATCTTCGGCGACTGCTATTATCACCTGCTGTCGAGCTATTGCGACGATCGATTGACGCGCTACGGCCCCGGCGTGCTGCATCTTCGCGATCTCATGGCTTATGCGATCAAGGCCGGCTTGCGCCGTTTCGATTTCACGATCGGCGACGAGGGCTACAAGCTGGAATGGTCCGATCTCCGTTTGCGATTGTACGATTACAGTTCGGCCGCGACATCGCGCGGCTGGCTGCCGAACGGCGTTTCGGTGGTGCGGCGCCGGGTCAAGCGGTTCGTCAAGCAAACGCCGCTGATTTGGCGCCTGACTTGCCGCGTCCGCTCCGTCCTCGGACCGTTCTGGGCCGCCGAATGATGGCGCCGCTCGCTCCGCGCTTCGCAGCGAGGTTTTGATTCCGGCAAAACCGGCTCTAGCGTTCTACCCGGTCGAGATTGGCGGTCATCCGCGTGATGACGCGGCGGAACGTTGTCAGCTCGCGGGCGGTGACGCCCTGTTCCGCCTCGGCGGTGATGCCTCTCGCCACCGTGAGGAGCTCGTTGCGCAGCCGTTTCGCCTTGGCGGTGAGGAAAACGCGCACCTTGCGGCGGTCATCGTCGCCGCGCACGCGGCGGATCAGTCCCGATGCTTCCATGCCGCGCAATGCGATCACGGTGGTCGGCTCCATCATGCCGACCCGCGCCGACAATTCGCGCTGTGAAAGTCCGTCGGCGTTCCACAACACGCGCAGGAAATACCATTGGCCGCGCACGACGCCGTAGGACGCGATACGCCGCTCCAGTAGCCGTTGAAAGGCGCGATGCGCGTCGCGCACCAGATAGCCGGAGCTTAAGCGCGGCGGGAACGCGACCGTGCGGCGGCGCGTGGCGGATTTCGTTCGCGGTGATGAACGTGACGGCATCGGCGTTGACAGCCCGGTTCGCGCGTGCCGATAATACTTAGCATTCTATGTAATGGGAACGTCGCGATGCAACAGCAACTGCCCAAGGAACGGAACAAGCGGCAAGACAAGGGACAGCAAGCGCCGGCGGCCCCGAACCAGGCTTTCGATCTGCGCTCGACGCTGGAATGGCTGCGCGCCTCGGGCGAATTGATCGAAACCGACAAGGAAGTCGATCCCGACCTTGAGGTGACCGGGCTGCAGAAGCACATGGATGGCGGCTGTCCGGTGCTGTTCAACAACGTCAAAGGCAAACCGAACCATCGCGTCATCACCAATCTGTTCGGCGACATGGCGGTGATCAACCGCATGTTCGGCTGGAAGGACGACGCCGAGCGCGTGCGCAAGCTCGCCCATGCGCTGTCGCATCCCATCAAGCCCAGCGAGATCGCGCAGAGCGAAGCGCCGTGCCAGGAGCACGTGATCGAAAAGCCGGCCGACGTGAACGAATGGCTGGTGCCGATCCGCCACACCACTTACGAGCCGGAACTGACGGTCGGCTCCGGCATCCGCTGTGTCACCGGCCCGCAATTCGATGGCGGCTCCGACCTCGGTTACAACCGCATGAATTTCCGCTGGGGCAATGTCGGCACGTTCCAGATCTCGCCCGGCTCGCACATGTGGCAGGTGGTGAACAAATATTACAAGGAGAACGAGCCGGTCCCGATCACCATGTGCTTCGGCGTGCCGCCGGCCTGCACGCTGCTCGCCGGCGCCGGCTTCGATTATGCGATCTTGCCGATGGGCTGCGACGAGATCGGCGTCGCCTCGGCGGTGCAGGGCGCACCGATCCGCCTCGTCAAAGCGCGCACGGTGGACGCCATGGCGCTTGCCGACTGCGAATTGGTGCTGGAGGGCTATGTCGATCCGCGCGACCGCCGCTTCGAGACCAAGGAAGCCGAAGATGCCGGCGTCCAGGGCCGCTATCATTTCCACCCGGAATGGGCCGGCTATATGGGCAAGTCCTACAAGGCGCCGACCTTCCACGTCACCGCCATCACCATGCGCAAGCCGGAGTCGAAGCCGATCATTTTCGCGCTCGGCGTGCACATGCTCGACGACCACAATATCGACACCTCGGTGCGCGAGGCGGCGATCTACGAATTGTGCAACCGGTTGCAGCCGGGCATCGTGCAGAACGTGGTGATCCCCTACTGCATGACCGACTGGGGCGGCTGCATCATCCAGGTGAAAAAGCGCCACAAGATCGACGAGGGCTGGCAGCGCAATTTCCTCGGCGCCATCCTGTCGTGCTCGCAAGGCATGCGGATTGCGATCGCGGTGAGCGAGGACGTCGATCCCTATTCGATGGACGACGTCATGTGGTGCCTGACCACGCGCGTGAACCCGCGCACCGATATCCTCAATCCGATCCCCGGCGGCCGCGGCCAGACTTTCATGCCGGCCGAGCGCATGACCGCGGGCGAGCGGCAATGGACGGCGTCGAACACCCAATTCGAGGGCGGCATGGGCATCGATGCCACGGTGCCGTTCGGTTACGAGAGCGATTTTCTCCGCCCGGTCTATCCGGTCGACAAAGTCAAGCCGGAGGATTTCTTCTCCAAGGAAGACATCGCCAATGCCAAAAAGCGCATGCACGGCTGGGTGCATTCGCTGGCGCGGACGGGACGGTGAGGGGGCGCGCTGTGGCTAAAGCACAAGGCGAAGCAGGCACCGGCATCCACAGCCGTTTTGCCAAGCTCGACGGAGTGAAGCTGCATTATCTTGCCGCCGGCAAAGGCGAGCCGGTCATTTTGCTGCACGGCTACGCCCAGAACAGCCACATGTGGCGGCCGCTGATCGCGGAGCTTGCCAAGACCAACACGGTCATCGCGCCGGATCTGCGCGGCTTCGGCCAGTCGTCCAAGCCGGCCAATGGCTATGACAAGCCGCCAAACGGCTATGACAAGACGTCGATGGCGCGGGATATCCACGCGCTCGCGGCCTCGCTCGGGTTAAAGCGCGTGCGGATTTGCGGCCACGATATCGGGCTGATGGTCGCCTATGCCTACGCGGCGCAATATCCCGCCGAGGTCGAGCGCATCGTCCTGATGGACGCGTTCCTGCCGGGCGTCGGCGCTTGGGAGAACGTCTGGCTGCTGCACGACAAATGGCATTTCAATTTTTACGGCGAGACGCCGCTGAAACTGGTCGCCGGCCGCGAGCGCATCTACTTCGAGCATTTCTGGAATGACTTTGCCGCCAATCCGAAGAAATCGGTATCGGAGCGCGACCGCCGCTTCTACGCCAAAGCTTACGGGCGGCCCGGCGCGATGCGGGCCGGCTTCGAAGTGTTTCGGGCCTTCGAGCAGGACGGCAAGGATTTCGCCGGCTTCGCCAAGACCAAACTGCCGATGCCGATGCTGGTCCTGAGCGGCGAGAAAGCTTCCGGGGATTTCCTGATCCAGCAGGCCCGGCTGGTCGCGGACAATGTCGAGGGCGTCATCGTCAAGGGCTCCGGCCACTGGCTGATCGACGAGGCGCCGGATCAAGTCATTCCGAAGCTGGTGAGTTTCCTGTCGACGTGAAGCGGCAAAGTCAGGCGATTCAGCCGCCTGCTTCGCGCTCCACCGCTCCGCCAGCGCCTTGCGGTCGAGCTTGCCGCGCTCGGTCTTGGGCAGCGATGAACTGAGCACGATCTGCTTCGGCGCCTTGAAGGCCGGCAGCACTTTGGCGCAATAGCGCAGCAAATCCGCCGCATCGACGGTCGCGCCCGGCCGGGCGACGACATAGCTCACCACTTCCTCGCCATAGACTGCGTCCGGCACGCCGACGGTCGCCGCCTCGATCACTTCGGCGCATTGCATCAGGCAGGAATCGATTTCGACCGGCGAGATTTTCGCGCCGCCGCGGATGATCAATTCCTTCTCGCGGCCGGTCAGCGTCAAATAGCCGTCGGCGTCGAGCGAGCCGAGATCGCCGGTGCGGAAGCGGCCGCGGCTGTGGATTTTCACCTCGCCATCCTCGCCGAGATAACGGTAAGGATGATCGCCGAGGCCGCCCAGTTCCACGTAGCCGATTTCACCCGCCGGCAAGCGCCGGCCTTCGGCATCGACGATGGCGAGATCGTGATAGCGCAGCGGCCGTCCGACCCTGCCGAGGCGCCGCTCCTCGCCGGGAATGGCGGCAATCCAGCTCACCTCGCTGGCGCCGCAGCCCTGCGCGACCGGGATGCCGAACTTCTGCTCGAACCGCTTCCACTCTTCGAGCAGGAGCGGCGCCGAGCTCGACGTGACGAAGCGCAGTGTCGGCAGATTATCGCGATGCCAAGCCTGCCCATTCCAGGTCTGTTCGCTGTTGAGCAGAATATTGATCGTCGTCGGATTGCCGGTGGCGATGGTGGCGCCGTGATCGCGCACATGGTGGAAAAAACGGCTCGCCGAGAATTTTTCCGACAGAACCAGAGTCGCGCCGCGGTTGACGACGGTGAGCGCGCTCAACGTCTGCGCCGAGTTCCAGCTGAAGGGCCGGAAATCGTAGAGCCGGTCGTCGGCGGTGATGCCGAAACCTTCGGCGAGCGGATCGATGTTCAACAAATATTCGCGGAAGTTCAAAATGACGCCCTTGGGCTTGGCGCTGGTGCCCGATGTGAACAGGATGATCGCGTCATCCTCCGGCCGCGCCGCGCCTTGCGGCTCGCTTGGCGCCAGACCGACGAGTTCGGCAAATAGCGTGTCGGCTTCCGGCTGGTCCCAGCGCCCGATCCGCAGATGCGGCACGGTGGTCTCGTCAAGAAGATCGTCGAGCTGCAGGCCGTCCTGGCGGAGAATGAGCCGCGGCTTCAATCGTTCGAAAATGCTTCCGAGCTGATTGCGGTTCATCTCGACATGGACGGTGCAGACGGTCGCGCCGGCCGCCATGACGCCGAAATAGCAAAGCAGCTGTTCGATCGCGTTGTTGGCAAGAAGCGCGACGCGGTCGTTGCGGCCGATGCCGCGCCCGCGCAGGAAGGTGGCAAAGCGGCCAACGACATCGCGGAGCTGGCCATAGCTGACGGTGCGGCCGTCGTCGGCCGACACGACCCATGTTTTGTCCGGCGCGCGCTCGGCGGCGCGGGCGATCCAGTCCTGCAACAGGTTTGAGCCGGCAGCCTGCGTCGCATGATAATCCTTAGCATTATAAGCATTTCGGCCGGCATTCAAATCGGGCAGCGGCGGCGCCGTTGCCGGCAATGGCCGATTGAGCGAATGGCGGCATCCGCATAAAGTTACGGAAACCCGGCTGCCCGGCCGGAAGGGAGGAACGCAATGTTTCTTCGCAATTACTGGTACGTCGCCGCCCTGGCCGACGAGGTCCGCGACCGCCCGCTCGGCCGCACGCTGCTTGGCGAGCCGGTCGTCCTGTTCCGCACCGCCGACGGCAGTCTGCACGCCTTGGAGGACCGCTGCCCGCACCGGCAATTGCCGCTGTCGATGGGCAAGATGATCGGCGACACGCTGCAGTGCCACTATCACGGCCTGCGGTTCGACGGCTCGGGCCAATGCGTGCGGGTGCCGGGCCAGGACCATATTCCGGCGAAAGCGCGGGTGCGCACCTATCCGGTTGTCGAGCGCTATCGCTGGATCTGGATCTTTATGGGCGATCCGGCGCTGGCGGATCCCTCGCAGATTTGCGACTTCCACTGGCTGACCGATCCGGAGTGGGGCGCCAAGCCGGCCTATCTGCATGTCGAGGCCAACTGGCAGCTCGTCGTCGACAATCTGCTCGATCTCACCCACCTCGCTTTTGTGCACGAAACCACGATCGGCAATATGGCGCTGGTCGAGCACGCCGCGGTCAAGGTGCAGCGCGCGCCGAACAATGTCCTGGTCACGCGCTGGATCATCGACCAGCCGGCGCCGCCGACCTTCGTCAAGGTCGGCAAGTTCACCGGCAATGTCGATCGCTGGCAGATCATCGACTATACGCCGCCGGCCTTTCTGCGGCTCGACGTCGGCGCGTCGCCGACCGGAACCGGCGCGCCGGAGGGCCGCCGGGCCGGCGGCATCGGCATGCGCAATCTCAACGCCATCACGCCGGAGACCGAAACCACGTCGCATTATTTCTGGGCGCAGGCGCACAATTTCGAGCCGGACAATCCGGACATGACGGAGCGGGTCTTCGAGCAGATCAAGACCGCGTTCCTCGAAGACGTCGCGGTGTTCACGGCGCAGCAGCGCGCCATCACGTCGCGGCCCGACGCGCCGCAAGTCGATATCAACGCCGACGCCGGCGGCATGCAGGCGCGGCGCATTGTCGATCGGCTTTATCGGGAAGAACAGGCGACCGCGGCGCATGCGACGGCGGCCGAGTAGCATCGCTCACATGGCCGCCAAATTTCGCGTCGAGCTGGTCTGGACGGAGAGCGAGGGCAAGGAAGCCGCGTCGATCTTTCTCACCTCCGACGGCCGCGTCATCCTGCAGGGTCGCGGCGTCCCGGCGCAGGAGCGCGAGGCGCTCGCTTTGCCGCGCGACGCCGACCTGATCAGCGTCGATCGCAACCTCATCCGCGCCATCAAGGACATGCTGTGAGTACGGCCGGCTCTACAGTGCGAATGACGAAACGCAATGGCCGGATCTGCCGCTGTCGGCGTGGAGCGACGCTTGCGACACGCTGCAGCTGTGGACGCAGATCGTCGGCAAGGTCCGCATCGCGGTCACGCCGCTGATCAATCATTGGTGGAACGCGACGCTGTTCGTGACCGCGCGCGGCCTTGCCGCGCCGGCGATGCCTTATGCCGACGGCACGTTCGATATCACCTTTGACTTTGTCAGCCATCGGCTGGTGATCGAAACCAGCGACGGCGGCGCCGAAGCCTTTGCGCTCAAGCCGATGCCGGTTTGCGATTTTTATTCCGAATTCATGGGACGGCTGCATCGTCTCGGGGTCGATGTGGCGATCCGGACCATGCCGTGCGAAATCCCGGGCGCGGTGCCGTTCGACAAGAATCGCAGCCGCGCGCAATACGATCCGGTCTTTGTGCAGAAATTCTGGCATGCGCTCTTGCAGATCAATCGCGTGATGAACGTGTTTCGCGCGCGCTTTCTGGGCAAAGCGAGCCCGGTGCATTTTTTCTGGGGCAGTTTCGACCTCGCGGTGACGCGCTTTTCCGGCCGCGCCGCGCCACCGCCCAAGGGCCACACGCCCTATGTGGCGGACTGGGTTATGGCGGAAGCCTATTCGCGCGAATGCTCAAGCTGCGGCTTTTGGCCGGGCAATGGCGGTTTCGGTTCTCCGGCCTTTTATGTCTATGCCTATCCGGAGCCGGCCGGTTACGGCGACACGCGGCTCGCCACCGCCGCGGCGTCCTATCGCAAAGACCTCGGGCAATTCATCTTGCCGTATGACGCCGTGCGGCAGGCGCGCGATCCCGACGCGCTGCTGCTCGGATTTTTGCAGGAAACCTACGAAGCCGCGGCCAACTTGGCGAAATGGGATCGCAAGACGCTGGAGCGAGCCGGCGCGGCAAATCTCACGGGCCGGTAAGCTCGCGCCGCACGATCGCCGCGCCTTCGGCCATCGCCCGCATTTTGCCGAACGCCACCGCGCGCGGCAGATATTTCATGCCGCAATCCGGCGCCACGACTATTCGCTCGGCGGCAATGTGCGCCAGCGCGCGGCGGATGCGGGCAGCGACAATGTCCGGGGTTTCGATGCTCATATCGGACAGATCGATGACACCGAGGACGATGGTCTTCGACGGCAGCGCGTCCAGCACCTTAAGATCGAGCTTGGGTTGCGCCGCCTCGATCGAAATCTGCTGCGCTTTCGAGCCTTCGAGCTCGGGCAGGAACGAATAGGCCGACGGCTTGTCGTGGACCACCGCCGCATAGCCGAAACACAGATGCACCGCGACCGTGCCGTTGACGCCATCGAGCGCGCGATCGAGCGCCTTGAGTCCATATTGCCGCGCCTTGTCGGGATGCTGCTGCATCCACGGTTCGTCGATCTGCACGACGTCGGCGCCGGCGGCGAACAGATCCTTGATCTCGGCGTTCACGGCGGCGGCGTAATCCAGCGCCACCGCCGCCTCGTCCTTGTAGTAGTCGTCCTGCGCCTGCCTGCCCATGGTGAACGGCCCGGGCACCGTCGCCTTGATGGCGCGGCTGGTATTGGCGCGCAGCACTTTGAGGTCGCGCAACTCGACCGGCTGGCGGCGGCGGATCGGGCCGACGATACGCGGGACGGCAATGGGCCGGCCGCTGCGGTTGATCACCGTGCCCGGCGTGTCGATGTCGATGCCGTCAAGCGCGGTAGCGAAGCGGTTGGAATAGCTTTCGCGCCGCTGCTCGCCGTCGGTGACGATGTCGAGCCCGGCGCGCTCCTGGTCGCGGACGGCAAGAATCGTAGCATCGTCCTGCGCCGCTTCGAGCTTGTCCGGCGCCACCAGCCAAAGATCGTCGGCACGCACGCGCGGCACCTGTTTCGACAGCTTGACGCGGTCGATCAACCATTCCGGTTGCGGATAGGAACCGACGAGCGAGGTGGGCAGCAGCATTCCGGTCACCTTGTATCCTCCCCCGCGGCATTCCGCGAGGGAGGATGAAGGAGACTAGCTCAGCGCCTTTTCGTAAGGATAGATCACGGTTCCGGTCACTTCCGAAGGCGGCGTGAGCACCGTCTGGTAGCTCATGCCCCGCCACGTTTCGAGATCGGCGGCGTCGGTAAGCCCGTGGTACTGCACCTGCAGCTGGCGGGCGGTGACCCATTCGCCGTTTTTGCCGAACTTGATGCCGTCGATCATGATGGTGTTGAACGTGTGGCTGCGCATGTAATCGGCGAGCTTGCCGTCGTCGAGGCTCTTGGTGCCGGTGATCGCGTCGGCCAAGAGCTGCATGCGGGCATAGCCCCAGCCGCCGAGATAATAGCCGAGCGGATCGATGCCGATGCCCGGCGCCCGCGCCTGATATTTTTTGAAGAAGTCCGCGGCCGGCGCCATCATCTTCGGCGACGGCACCCAGTTGTCGTAGTTGACGACGCCGTTGAGGTGCGACTTGAGTTTGTTCTTGAGCGCAGTCGCCTGTAGGCCGACCATGGCGCCGCCGAACATCTTCGGCTTCAGCCCGAGCTCGTTGGCGGACAGCAGCATACCGACCGAACTGAGCGGATAGGAGCAAACCACCACGAGATCCGGATTGGTCGCCCGGATGGCGCGGATGATCGGCGAGAAGTCGGTCGTGTTCGGCGGATAGTTCTTGTCGTAGATGACGTTGAAGCCGAATTGCTTGGCGTTGGCTCGCGCACCCTCCGCGGCGTTGCGCGAGAACTCGGCGTCTTCGGATGCGATCGCGACGGTTTGCGGTTTCGGATTTTGCGCGGCCGCGACCTGGAAAAAGCCTTCCGTGATCGTCTGCTTCGGATTGGGACCCGCCGTCGGAATGAACGAGAAATATCGCGGATATTTGAACTCGGCATTGGCATCGAGCCCGAACAGGCTGATGAATGTCTTGTTCTTCTGCATCACGATGGGAATGGCGGGCGCGACCATATTCGTTGCATAGCCGCTCATCACCAGATCGACTTTGTCGACGTCGAGCAGCTTGGTGTAGATGCCCGGCACCGTGGAAGGATTGGATTGGTCGTCGTAATAGACGATCTGGACCTGGCGTCCGAGCAGTCCGCCTTTGGCGTTGTTTTCTTCTTGCCAGATCTGCGCGCCGAGCAACGCCTGCTGGCCATTCACCGCCAGCGGGCCGGTCAGCGCCATGCCGAAGCCGATCTTGATGGGCCCGCCTGCACCCTGTGCGAAGGCGCGTGCCGGGATGAGCGCCGGTGAAATCATAGCAGCGCCAATCGCCGCATTGACGCCTCGCCGCGTTACTCGATGACGTTTCCCTTGATCACTCATGGCTTCCTCCCGAAGCGTTTATCTGTTCGATGGTGCTCCCGTCCGGTCAGTCACGCAGCGCCGCGCCGCGCTTGCATCCTCCCCCGCTGAACGGGGGAGGATGAACGATCGTTTTAGGTTCCGAGCGCCTTTTCGTAGGGATAGACGACGCTGCCGGTCTTCTCGTCGGCAGGCGTGAGGACCGTCTGATAGCTCATGCCGCGCCAGGTCTCGAGGTCCGCAGCGTCGGTGATGCCGTGATACTGCACCTGCAGCATCCCCGATTTTGTCCATTCGCCATCCTTGCCGAACTTGACGTCGGCCATGATGGTCTTGAACTCGTTTTTGCGCATGTAGTCGGTGAGCTTGTCGTCGTTGATGCTCTTTGAGCCTTCGACGGCCTGTTGCAGCACCTGGAAATAGGCGTAGCCCCAGCCGCCAAGGTAATAGCCCAACGGGTCGATACCCTGGCCCGACGCGCGCGCCTGATAGGTTTTGAAGAAGTCCGCCGCGGGCGCCAGCAATTTCGGCGACGGCACCCAAGTTTCGTAGTTCACGATGCCGTTGAGCTTCGACTTGAGCTTGTTCTTGAACACGGTGGCCTGCAATCCGACCATCGCGCCGCCCATCATCTTCGGCTTCAGGCCAAGCTCGCTGGCTGACAGCGTCAGCCCGACCGAGCTCAACGGATAGGAACAGAACACCACAAGGTCCGGATTGGCGGCCTGGATGGCGCGGATGATCGGCGAGAAGTCCGTCGTGTTCGGCGGATAGGTTTTGTCGTAAACGCTGTTGAAGCCGTATTTCTTCACATTGTTGCGTGCGCCGTCAGCGGCGTTATGCGAGAAGTCGGCGTCCTCGGCCGCGATCGCGATGGTCTGCGGTTTCGGGCTCTGCGCCGCCGCCACCTGGAAGAAGCCTTCGGTGAAGGATTCCTTCGGCGTCGGGCCGGACGGCAGCATCGAGAAGTATTTCGGATAGTGGAATTCGCTGTTGGCCGCGAGTGCGAACAGTCCGATGATGGTTTTGCCCCGCTGCATGGCGATCGGAATAGCGGGCGCCACCATGTTGGTCGCATAACCGCTGACGATCAGGTCGACTTTGTCGACGTCGAGCAGCTTGGTGTAGATGCCGGGCACGGTCGACGGATTGGACTGATCGTCGTAATTGACCAACTGGACCTGCCGGCCGAGCAGGCCGCCCTTGGCATTGACTTGTTCCTGCCAAATCTGCGCGCCGAGCAATGCCTGTTTGCCGTTGGCGGCGAGCGGACCGGTCAGCGCCATGCTGAAACCGATCTTGATTGGCGCCGCGCCTTGCGCGAAAGCCGGCGCCCGACCCAGCGCCGGCGTTATCAGAGCGGCGCCGAGGCCGGCGTTCACACCGCGCCGGGTAATGCGATAACTCATGGGCTTTCCTCCAGAAACGGGTTTATCTCTTCGTAGGACCCTGACGGGCCGCCCGAAATTGGGCATGGCGCGGCAGGGTCATCCCAACAATGCCCTGCTTTGATGGCCGTGGAAAGAGAGCGCCGGGGAAGCGTGGCAATGTGCGCAGGCCGGGGGTGAAATATGCCCAGCCTTGGGCTTATGGCCTATCCTTGCCTATCCCTCAATCACGGCTCGCGGAATTGCGATTTCGCATGGGAATCGGAACGAGTAGATTAGGCGCGCAAAGCGGGAACGCAGGCATGATCGCGCTGTCGATCAACGGCAAATCCTACGATGTCGACGTCGAGAGCGACACGCCGTTGCTGTGGGTGCTGCGCGATACGCTCGGTCTCACCGGCACCAAATATGGCTGCGGCATCGCGCAATGCGGCTGCTGCACCGTCCATATCGACGGTGTCGCGGTGCGCTCATGCCAGGTGCCGGTCGGCACGATCGACGGCAAGGTCATCACGACGATCGAGGGGCTCGCGCAAAACGGCACGCTGCACCCGGTGCAGAAGGCCTGGCTCGAATTCGACGTGCCGCAATGCGGCTATTGCCAGAGCGGGATGATGATGGCGGCGGTGGCGCTGCTCAAGGAAAAGCCCAAGCCGACCGACGCCGACATCGATGCGACGATCACCAATATCTGCCGTTGCGGCACCTATCAGCGCGTTCGCGCCGCCATCCACGCCGCCGCCGACAGCGCCTGACGGCGCGGCCGCCTAATCCTTCACGCTCTTCACCGGCGTTTCCGGCGTCAGTCCGCCGCGGCGCTGCGCCAAGGTTTCCTTGCCGGTCTCTTCCCACTTGCCGCTGACCGCGCGGCTCGCATAGGTGTCCCAGACTGCGTCCCAATCGCCGAGCGAATAGCCGTGCCACGGCGCGCGCGGCGTGACCGGCGGCAATCCGAGTTCCCGCCAGATGACGAGTGCCCGCTCCATGAATTCACGCTTGGGCAGCGAGACCGGTGGATCGGGCTCTTTCTGCGTGGCATCGATCAGCATGGTCGATTCTTCGCCGTGCCCCTCCGACTTCGCGCCGTGGCCCGGCGAGCGATAGGGCGAAATATGCACATCCTCGATCGGGTTGGCGCGGTAGGCCAGCGACCAGAACACAGCGTCGGGATTGTCCGGATCGATGTCTTCGCTCACGGCGATGACATATTTGCCGATATCGGCCTGCAGGCTCGCGGCGCCTTGCAACGCGCGCCAGATTTCGGTGCGCGGTACGCCCGGTGCGAATTGCACGAATAGAATTTTTCGCAAATTGGAAAGCGGCTCGTGCATGGCGACGCGGCGCACGCCCTTGATGCCAAGCGTGTCGCGCAGATGCGCGAGATAGCGCGGTTCGTAGGCGACACGCTTCATCACGCTCGATTCGCTCGGCGTCACCTCGCTCAAGATCGAGACCCAGACCGGCTTGCGCTTGTGCGTGATCGCGGTGACCTGCATCGACATATTGTAGCCTTCGAGCGCGACCAGGCCGTGGCTCTCGCCGAACGGACCTTCCGGCTCGAGCAGCTCGGGATCGATCAACCCCTCGATCACAAACTCGGCGTCGGCCGGCACGTCGAGATCGACGGTGACCGCCTTGACCGTGCGGATCGGCGCGCCGGCCAAGCCGCCGGCCACCGCCATCTCGTCGCAATCGATCGGCAGCTTTTGCGGTCCGGTGAACACCACGACCGGCGCGCCGCCGATGACGATCGCGATCGGCATCGGCTTTTTCAGCTTGCGGTATTTCTGCCAATGCAGATAGCCGCCGGCGCCGCCCGGCCGCGCCGCCATGCGCACGCCAAGCCGGTCTGTCGCTTTAAGCCCGGCGCGATACGTGCCCATGTTGCGGATGCCGGTTTCCGGGATCCTGGGTGATGCACAAAGTTGCGGTCAGGTAGGGCGCCGCGTCGTAGCCGGGCGTCGAAATCGGCACCGGCAGGAGTTTTAGGCCGCCATCGCGCTGGCGCAGCGCGTCGCCTTTGATGACGACTTCCTGGCACGGCGCGGACGTTACCGCGACCGGCGCGATCGGATTGGCGATAGCATGCATCCAGACGTCGCCGATTTCCTCGACCGGCCGTCCCATGCCGACGGCGTAGATTTGCGCCGAGGCCGCCAGCGCGCCGATCGCGACCGGCGTGTCGTAGCGGCGGCCTTCGCCATCGACCACATTGGTGAACAAGAAGGCGCGCCGCTCGTCTTCGCGCAGGCCGCCCTGGAATTGCCAGCGCACCAGGGGATGCAGCTCGGTGTCCTTGTTGATCGCCCGGTCGATCCGCAGCAACAGGCCCGCGGCCTCGAGCCGCGCCAGATGCTCCTGGAAATCGAGCGGGGGTCCGCTCGATTTTGCTTTGGCGGTATCGGCTGCGCGTTTATCGAGCATGATGGCGCCCTTTATTCCGCTTGCCATCACCGGGCTTGTCCCGGTGATCCCGATAGTTGTGGTACAGCGGTTCGAGATGGCCGGGTCAAGCCCGGCCATGACGTTCCTCATTTCTTGTTCTTCGCGTGCTCGGCGATGATGGGCTTGGCGACGCGGAAGCAGTCGACGCCGATCGGCGCGCCGCAATAGATCATGATCTGCGTCAGCGCGGCGCGGATTTCATCCGGGGTCAGCCCGTTGTTGAGCGCGCCGCG
Source organism: uncultured Alphaproteobacteria bacterium (assembly GCA_963743395.1). Taxonomy (GTDB): domain Bacteria; phylum Pseudomonadota; class Alphaproteobacteria; order Rhizobiales; family Xanthobacteraceae; genus BOG-931. The sequence goes on along the minus strand of CAVUPV010000001.1, from coordinate 311,066 downwards.
CACGTGGGTGCCGAATTCTTCCATTTTGCCGAGCGCGCCGATCATGCCGAGATTGAGGATGGACCGCTCGCGGGGTTTTAAGGTTTCGTCGCCCCAGGTTTCGCCCCAGCAATATTCGGTGAGGATGCGCTGAAAGTCGCGATTGAAATCGTCGACATTTTGCAGCGCGCGGTCGACATAGGCGTCGCCCAACACCTGGCGGCGCTTGGCCATGCCGAGATCGTAGCGTTTCTGGTCCATGATGTTTCCTCACTCGTGGTTGATGCAATTATGTTTCCGCCGGGCCGCCCTTCCAGCGTTTGACGGTTCCGGTATCGATGCCGAACAGGTCGAGGAGCCGGCCGCAGGTGTGGTTGACGATGTCGTCGACCGTTTGCGGCCGATTATAGAACGCCGGAACGATCGGCGCGATCACGGCGCCGATGTCGGCGAGCGTCGTCATGCTGCGCAGATGGCCGCTGTGCAGCGGCGTCTCGCGGATGGCCAGCACCAGCCGGCGCTTTTCCTTGAGCACGACGTCGGCGGCGCGCGACAGCAGCGACGCCGTCACTCCGGTCGCGATCTCGCTCATGGTGCGGATCGAGCACGGCGCGACGATCATGCCCATGGTCGGAAACGAGCCCGACGAGATCGCCGCGCCGATATCGGTGACGGGATAATTCACGGCGGCGAGCGCGCGCACGTCTTTCGGCTTCAGATCGGTCTCGTAAGCCAGCGTCATTTCCGCCGACTTCGACATGACCAGATGGGTCTCGATCTCGGTCTTGCGCAGCATTTCGAGAAGCCGCACGCCGTAGATCGTGCCCGAAGCGCCGGAAATACCGACAATCAGCCGTGCCGCAGCTTTGGCCATACCCGTTACTCTTCCGTTCGGCAGAGGTTGTGCCACGGCGGCGGGGGCCGTGCCAGTAGGGTCAGCGCCGCGCGAATTCGTCGTGCTTAATGCCGTCGAAGGCGCCGATCAGCACGGTCACGGGCTGGCTTGGAAACTTTGCGCCCATCACGCTTTCATAGGCCGCAACATTGGCGCGCGCGGCGGCGGGCGGCGCGGCATGCGTGCCGAGCGGCCCGGATTTGGTGAAGTCGTAGAGCGCTTCCTGCTGCAGGCGCTCGGCGTCGAGCTCGATCGCCTTGACCTTGGTGCGGAAGGCTTCCTGCTTGCCCGGCGCAACGAGCGTCGCCGCGCCTTTAAGCTTTCGGCGCGCGTCGCGGATCGGAATGATGGTGAGATTGCGCCAGTCGCGCACGCTGTCGTCGAGTTTTTTGACGTCGTCCGCCGACAGGCTCTGGCGGCCGGCCGCGAGCCAGAACAAAAACAGCAGCAGATTGACGTCGACGCCGCACTCGTCCTGCAGGGCGATGCAGGCATCCGACACGCCGGCCTGGCGGTAGAAATGCAGCGAGAAGCGCCAGAACGGCGTCTCGGTTTGTGTTGGCGTGTCTGTCATTGCAGAGGGCGAAGCGCGCTACGCCGACTTGACGCCGAGCTCCGCCATCTCCTTGGCGTAAGCGGCATCCATGCGCGGTGCGATACCGTGCTTGGCGAGTTCGGCCGCGAAGATGCGGCGGACTTCCGGCTTCTCGTCGATATAGTCGATCTGGTCGCCGCCGGCGCGCTTGCTGATCCAGGCCTTCGGCACGCCTTGAGCGTTGCGGATGGCGACGCCTTCGTGCTTGAAGGCGAGGTAGCGCGACGGCGTCGTGCCGGTATTGAAGTGCTGGTGGAACCACATATTCGGCGGCACGATCAGCGTGCCGATTTCCCAATCGTAACGCTGCGGTTCCTCGCCTTCCGGCCACATCAATGAAAAGCCGTCGCCGGAAAGAACGATGACATGCGCACCGGGGCCGTGCGCGTGGCCTTTCTTGTAGGTGCCGATCGGGAACTGCGAGATGTGGCTGTTCATCGAGCCCTTGGCCATGTTGAAGCGGATATGGCCGCCGCCGGCGCCGCGTTCGGTGGCGGTGATCAGCGGAATATTGACCGCGTCGGGCACGAAATTCGTGGTCAGCAAGAAATCCCTTCTGCTCGCCCTTGGAGGAAAAATAGTCGGGCTCGCCGGCGAAGCGGTCCTTGAAATCGTATGTGGTGTTGAAGATGAAATCGAGGTCTTCGTAGAGGTTGATCACCGGCGGCGCATTGGTGACGGCGACATAGCGCGCCGGCTCAAGCCCTGAACCGTTGAAGTGCTGGTGATGGCAATTGAGCGGAATGGCGAACAGCGCGCCGTCTTTCCACTCGAACGTGATGCGCGCGCCGGCATCGTTCCACACCGTGGTCGAGCCGCGGCCCGAGAGGACGAGGACCATCTCCTCATAGAGTTGCCGGTGAGGGGGAAGGCTCTTGCCCGGCGGAATCTCCATCACATAACAATCGTTCGAGGTGCGCGAAGCGTCGTGGTTGAGGAACACGGCGTTGCCGCCGCGGCGCGCCCACGGTTTGAGCGCGACCGTCTTGAGGTTGCGCACATAGAACGAGGGAATAATGTCGAGGCCCTCGGCCTTCACCCACCGGGTGTACGGCGTTTCCTTCTCGGTCTTGAACTTGCTGGCGAGTTCGTCGGAAACGACGGCATTTTTGGCCATTTGGCTCACCCAATCAGTCGCTCGGCCTTGATCTTAGCGAAAATTTATGGCGAACGCTAAACCGCGATCCGTCATCCTGAGGTGCCCGCGCGTAGCGCGGGCCTCGAAGGATGCTGCTCCAGCGTCCGGGCCGTCGCCCTTCGAGGGCCGCTTCGCGGCCACCTCAGGATGACGGGTACCTAATGTTCATGCTCATGATCGTGATGATCGTGGTCATGGTGATGATGGCCGTGATCATGTTCATGGTCATGATGATGCAGGCGCTGGCGCGGCCGCGGCCCGCGCGGGTCCTCGCTGAACACCAGCGATTTGATGGTGACCGGCACGGTATAGGACGGCATGCGGATGCGGCCGAGGTCGATATAGTCGAAATCCCACAGCACCACGCCATCGATGACAAGAAGTTCGCTGTCGATGTGCAATTCTTCGCGCAGGATGTGACCGAGCGTCTGCGCCACGTCGCCATCCAGCATAATGTAGAGCGGCAATTTCCTGGCGATGCGGCCGGCCAGCCCGCTTTTGATGCCCGCCGCGAAAGCGGCAAGCCGCTGATAGGTCGGCATGCCGGTCCAGCGCAGCGCCAGCGCAATCTCGCGGTCGGTATCGGCGACGTCGAACGCGGTCATGTGGGCGCGGATCGCATCGCCGAGCTTTTCGGGATCGATCGTCTCCTCGCAGGCAAAGGGCGGCAACAAGACCTGGAGATTGCGCCGCGGCAACAACGCGCCCGGCGCCGAGATATAACTGGTATTGCCGGAGAGCTGCACGCTGTATTCCGAAGCGCCAAGCGCGGTGGCGCGGATACATTCGCCTGCCGGCAGTACCGGCCAGGGGAAAGCGCCGCCGTCGGCGCGCGCGCGGATGGCTGTGCCCAGCCGCGGGCCGAGATCGCCGAAATCGCGTTCTTCGCGCTGATAGACATATTCGGCGACGCCGCCGGAAAACATCACGCCGTCGATACGGCCGAACTCGCCGATCGGATCGGTGAGATAAAGCTGCGCGATGTCGCGCGGCAGCGGACGCGCGGTGACGGCGGCGACCAGCGCATCGGCCATGCCTTCGGCGACCTTTTGCAAGTCGGCCGGCGCCGGCCGCGTCGCCGCGGCTCCAGGAAAAGCCCGCGCGTTTGGCGTGGTGCTTGCCGGCCGGATCGAGCCGGACGATCTTGCCATCCGCGACGACTTGCAGGCGGCCGCCAATATGCACCGCGGCGGTCGCGACCACCTTGCCGTTGTCGACCACCGCAAGCTTGGTGGTGCCGCCGCCGATGTCGATATTGAGAATGCGCTTGCTCTCATCGCTGGAAACGCGCGCGGCGCCGGAGCCGTAGGCCGCCAGCATCGCTTCCATGTGATGACCGGCGGTGGCGGTGACGAATTCGCCGCTTTGCTCGGAGAGAATTTTAGCGATGCCTTCCGCGTTTTCGCGGCGCAGCGCCTCGCCGGTGAGGATGACCACGCCGGTATCGATCTTGTCCGGCGCGAGGCCTGCGGCGCCATAGGCGTCGTCGATAATGTCGCCCAGCTTTTGGTCATCGATGCGCTCCTCGCTCTTATAGGGCGTGAGCGCGACCGGCGACTGGAACAAAGTCTCGCGCGAGACGACGTAATAGCGGCTGGTCAGATCTTCCGCCAAGCGCCGCAAGTGAACGCGTGAGAAAATGACTTGGGTGCCGGACGAGCCGATATCGATGCCAACCGTCATCAGCGAGACATTGTCCTGACGCCAGAGCGGATTGTCCTCAAGCGGCCCTTCGTCGTCGAAATCGTGATCGTGGTCGGCATCGTCGCCGTGCCGATGTACGACGTCTCGGCCATAGAGATGGTCGGCGAGCGTATGGCCCGTCTTGTTTTTTTCGTTTTTTTCCTTTTTTTCGTCGTCGGGCATTCCGGCTTTTCCCTGCGCCGCGAAGGCCTTAATCTCGCGGCCATCGTCGCAGGTCAATAGCAGTCGCCGTGTCTTTCGTCGCGTGTCTTTCGTCGCGTGTCTTTCGTCGCGTGTCTTGCCTCGCCATTTCTTTGCTCGGTCTTGCGCCGAGATAGGAGCCTCAAATGACCGCGAACGGCTTGATCACTTTGCCGAGTACGCACGGCGCGAAGGAAACAATGGACCGTCTCGCAGCCGAAGTGAAAGCCAAGGGGCTGACAGTCTTCGCGCGTATCGATCATGCCGCCGGCGCCAAGGAAGCCGGCATGGCGTTACGGCCGACGGAGCTTTTGATTTTCGGCAATGCCAAAGGCGGCACGCCGCTGATGCAGGCCAACCAGACGAGCGGAATCGATCTGCCTTTGAAAGCATTGGTCTGGGAGGATGCAGCCGGCAAGGTTTGGCTCTCCTACAACGACCCTTCATGGCTCGTACAGCGCCACGGCGAGAGCTACGCGGTGGCCAAGGTGACGGACCAGCTCGCCGCGGCACTGGCCGCATTGGCCAAAGGCGCTGCCGGGGCGTGACGGCCGATCAGGCCGCCTGCGTCACGCTGACCGACACATCGATGTGCTGGCCGCCCGATCCGAAGATGACGCCGTCCATCGGCGCGACATCGGTATAGTCGCGGCCGATCGCCAGCATGACATGTCCCTCCAGAGCCAGCACCGCATTGGTCGGATCGAGCCCGATCCAACCGGCCGCCGAACCGCACCACAGAAAGACCCAGGCATGCATGGCGTCGGCGCCCTGCAGGCGCGTCGCGTCGGTGCGCGGCGCGCTGCGCAGATAGCCGCTGACATAGGCTGCCGGCAGTCCGAGGCCGCGCAAGCCGGAAATCATGATATGCGCAAAATCCTGGCAGACGCCGCGGCGCAGCGCGAATGCCATCGGCGGCGTCGTCGTGACCGTGGTGGCGCCGATCTCATAGGCGATTTCGGATTTCATGCGGCCGATCAGCTCGATCGCGGCATCGAGGATCGGTCGTCCGGGCGGAAAGCTGCCGCGCACATAGTCGCGGATTTCGGGATCGAGCGACACCATGCGGCTTGGAAACAGGAAATGCGCCGGCGACAGCGGGCCGATATCGCTGGTGGCGAATGCCTCGTCGCGAACCGCTTCCCATGGCGGCGTCGACAACGGCGGCGGCTCGGCGGTGGCATCCACGGCGACGCGCGCGGACAGTTTGACGGTCAGCGTTTGGTGCGGCTCTTCGATCTCGATCCAGGTCAGGCGATTGCCGAAAAAATCCCGGCCTTCGCGACGGTGCACCGGTTCCGGCACGATCTGCAGCGCCGCCACCTGGACCCGTTCGCCGTCGCGCGATACCGGCGTCAAGCGCAGCACGTGCCGGGCATGCGCCACCGGCGTCGCGTAGCTGCACGTCGTCGTCTGCCGCACGTCGTAGATCACGCCAACGCCTCCCAGACCGGCTCGGAGCGGTCGGTATTGGTGAGATAGGCGGCGCTGATTGCATCCGACAGTTTCATCAGCGCCTGCTCGATATCGAGGATCAGCGCATCGTTGACGGCGACGGCCTCGGCGGTGCGCAGCCGCGTCGCGATCGAGGCCGCGATCTGCTGGACCGGCGACAGGCGGCCGCTCGGATTGCGGTTCGGCAAGGCGCCGAGATGGGTTTCGATGCGCTCAAGCTGAAAGACCACCGAGCGGGGATTGTTGGGGTCGAGGATGACGAGATCGAGGACCGGCGTCAGCGCCGCGATCATGATGTAGCGCTGGCGATAGCTGATCTGGCTGTCGGCAAGCTCCAGCAGCACGTCGAGCTCGCCGTCCGGTCCGCCGGGTTGCGCGAAGCAGCGCGTCAGCCGGCAGGTCAACAACGCGCGTTCAATGCGGCGGCCGAGTTCGAGAAAGCGCCAGCCGGCAAGCCGCGTCATGTTCTCCTGTGCCAGGCCGGACAGTGATGACAGGATGCGCAGTGCCGCTTCGACGCGCTCGGCGATCGCGCTTGCGGCCGGGCCGATCGCAAGCGGGGCGGAGATCATGATGGCAAGATCGTTGATCGCCCGCCAGGCGTCCGGCGAAAAACGGTCGCGGATCACGGAGGCCGCCGCGCGGGCGTAACCGGCCAGCCGCGGCAGCGCTCCCTCAAGGTCGGCCCGCGTCAACACCGCGCGCGCGATGAAAGTCTCGGGCGACAGATTGGTCTCCTCGGGGATCGCGTTCCAGGCCGCGAGCAAGGAGCCGATGCTGGCGATGACCGGCGCGGCCGCATCGTCGGCCTCGGCGACGCGGTTGATGATGGCGCGCACCAGCCGCAGCGTCGCCTCGGCGCGCTCGACATAACGGCCGACCCAGAACAGGTTGTCGGCGGCTCGGCTCGGGAGGAGCCCGGTCGCCCGCTGGACCGGCATCCGCTCCGGCGTCGGCAGCAGCGTGGTCTCGGCGACCGGCCCGTGCGCCAGCACCCAGGCATCGGCGGTCGCGGCGCCGCGCTGCAAGCTCACGGCGCGGGCGTCGACGTCCTCGGCAATGCGCACGAAACCGGCGGGCAGCACCTGCCAGCGTCCGCCGGTCTTGGCGAGGAATAGCCGCAGCGTGAACGGCCGCGGCTGCAATTGGCCGTCGCGCCAGACCGGCATGCTCGACAGCGTCACCGCCTCCTGCACCACATAATCGATGCCGCGGTCGCGGATCGCTTGCATCAGGGATTGCCGCTGCGCTTCGTCGAGCTTTGCTCCCAGGATTTCGCTGCCATGCCGCCCATCGCCGAAATTCTCGGTGAAGGCCGCCGCGATCACCATGCTGTCGAGCTTGCCGAGCATCTCCTCGCGCATGTCGGGACGGCCGAGCCACCAGGTCGCGACGTTCTGCATTTTCAGTTCTTCGCCGAGCACGACCGGCGCCAGTGCCGGCAGGAACGCCAGCATGGCGCGCGCTTCGACCAGGCCGGCGCCGAGCGAGTTGATGATGACGATCTTGCCGTCGCGCACGGCTTGCAACAGGCCGGCGACGCCAAGGCGGGAGGCGGCGTTGAGCTCCAACGGGTCGGCGAAATCGGCGTCGACGCGCCGCAACAGCACTTCGGTGCGGCGCAGGCCGGCGACGGTGCGAATGAAAACGCCATCGTCTTCGACCACGAGATCCTCGCCTTCAACCAGCAGGAGGCCGAGATAGCGCGCCAGATAGGCGTGCTCGAAATAGGTCTCGTTCATCGGCCCGGGCGTAAGCAGGCCGATGCGCGCATCATCGCGCTGGTTGAGCGCGAACAATTCGGCCTGCAGCGCCTGAAAGAACGGTGCAACGCGTTCGACGCGCGTCGTGCGATAAATGTCGGGGATGGCGCGCGATAAGGCGAGACGATTTTCGATGGCGTAGCCGGCGCCGGACGGCGCCTGCGCACGGTCATTGAGCACCCACCAGCGGCCATCGGCGCCGCGACCGACATCGACGGCGTAAAAGCGCAGATGCGCGCCGCCGCGCGGCTCGACGCCGACCAGCGGGCGCAGAAATTCCGGATTGCCGGCGATCAGCGCGGCCGGCAGCCGGCCGTCGCGGGTGAGCGTGCCCGGGCCGTAGGAATCCGCCAGCACGGCTTCGAGCAGATCGGCGCGCTGGATCAGGCCGGCCTCGAGTTGCCGCCACTCGCCGGGCTCGATGATCAGCGGGACGTGGCTGAGCGGCCATGGCCGCTCGATGCCGGCGGCATCTTCATAGACACGATAGAACACCCCGGAATCGCGGAGATAACGGTCGGCGGCGGCGAAACGCCGATTGATCTCGTCGCTGCCCAAAGCCGCAAGCATGGCGAGGAACGGCTGCCAATGCGCGCGCGCGCGCCCATCGCCATCCATCATCTCGTCGAACACGCCGGGCAGCGGCCGGTAACCGGCGATCAACTGCTCTAGCCCGGCATTGTTCGGTGCGACGGCGGCGTCAAGCTGGAGTGCCATGCGGTCCTATACCGGTCGCCGCAGATCGAGCGTGGTGGGATATTCGGACGAGATTTCGAGCGGCGGCGCGTCGATCGTTCCGCCGGTGTGGCCGTGATCCTGGAAGCGGGCGCGCCGGCGCGCTTCGGCCTCGTAGGAATTGACCGGGAAGGTCTCGTAGTTGCGGCCGCCGGGATGCACCACGTGATAGACGCAGCCGCCGAGCGAACGGCTGTTCCAGGTGTCGAGGATATCGAATGTCAGCGGTGCGTGAACGCCGACGGTCGGTTGCAGCGATCCCGGCAGAGCCCATGCCTTGAAACGCACGCCGGCGACGAATTCGCCCGAACGGCCGGTCGCGGCGAGCGGCACACGCCGGCCGTTGCAGGTCACGACATGACGATCTTGATTAAGACCTTCGACCTTGACCTGCAGACGCTCGACCGAAGAATCGACGAAGCGCACGGTTGCGCCCTGATTGCCTTCCTCACCAAGCACGTACCAGGGCTCGATCGCCTGCCGCAATTCGAGCGCGACGCCGCCGTGCTCAACGGTGCCGCAGAGCGGGAAGCGGAATTGCCGCTGCGCCTCGAACCAGCCCGGATCGAAGGCAAAGCCCGCATGTTTGAGGTCGTCGAGAAGGTCGAGGAAATCGCTCCAGACGAAATGTTCGAGCATGAAGCGGTCGTGCAACGCCGTGCCCCAGCGCACCGGCTTGCCGTCGAGCGGCATGCGCCAGAACCAGGCGATCAGCGCCCGCAGCAGCAATTGCTGGGCGAGACTCATGCGCGCATCAGGCGGCATTTCAAACGAGCGGAATTCGACCAGGCCGAGCCGCCCGGTCGGTCCGTCCGGCGAAAACAATTTGTCGATGCAAATCTCGGTGCGGTGGGTATTGCCGGTGACGTCGACCAGGATGTTGCGGAACAGCCGGTCGACCAGCCACGGCGGCACCCAATCCGCACCGCCCGGTTTCGGCACTTTGCCGACCGCGATTTCCAGCTCGTAGAGCAAATCCTGGCGCGCCTCGTCGATGCGCGGCGCCTGGCTGGTCGGCCCGACGAATAATCCCGAGAACAAATAAGACAGCGACGGCCGCCGCAGCGCGTAGAGCACGAGACTCTTGAGCAGGTCGGGCCGGCGCAGGAACGGACTGTCGGCGGCGTTTAGCCCGCCGAGCACGACGTGATTGCCGCCGCCGGTTCCGGTATGGCGGCCATCGAGCATGAACTTGTCGGTGCCGAGCCGCGACCGGTGCGCATCCTCGTAAATGCCGTTGGTGATATCGACGGCTTCGCGCCACGACACCGCCGGTTGGATATTGACCTCGATGACGCCGGGGTCGGGCGTCACCTTGAGCACGTTGAGACGCGCGTCGGGCGGCGGCGCATAGCCTTCGAGGTGGATGGGCAGATTGAGCGTGGCCGCGGTCGAACTCGATGGTCGCGACGAGTTCGAGATAATCGTTCAGCGTCTCGACCGGCGGCATGAAAACGCACAAGCGTTCCGTCGCGCACCTCGACGCTGAGCGCGGTGCGCACCGGCAAACCGGCTTCGTCGAGTGCCGCGACGGTGTCCCGCGTTCGCGCCATCACCAAAGCTTCGGGCGCGAGCGGTGGCGATGTCATCGCGCCGCCGCGCGACGCCAGAACGGCGCCGGAATTGATAGGATGCGTCACCCGCGGATCCGACAGCGGCCGCCGCTCGGCGAATGGATCGGCCGGCAGCAGATACGGATAATCAGCCGCGGCGACCTTGGGGAGCGATTGCAGCGGCAGGCGGAAACCGAGCGGCGAATCGCCCGGCACCAGAAACAGCCGGCCGCGGCGCGTGCGCCAGATTTCGCTCAGCCATGCCGGCTTGCCCTGCGCGGTCCAGCGTTGCATCGGCAGCACAAAGCCCTTCGGCTCGCCGACGTGACTGTCGAATAGTCTCAGGATGCGCGCGCGCTCGTACGGGTCGTCGATCTTGGGGTCGCTCGGATCGAAATCGTCCGGGATCAGACCTTGCTTGAGAATCCGGTCGAGCGGATCTTCATAGGCGGGCTGCACATAGTCGGACACGATTCCCGCGCGCGCCGCGATCCCCTCGGCAAAGCGCCGTGCATCGGCGGTCGACGCGGCGCGTTTGGTGCTTTCGCGGGTGATCAACGCGTCGTCGCGCCAGATCGGCACTCCGTCGCCTCGCCAGTACAGCGCGAAGGCCCAGCGCGGGATCGGCTCGCCGGGATACCATTTGCCCTGACCGTAATGCAGAAGGCCGCCCGGCGCGAAGCGGTCGCGCAGTCGCCTGATCAGATCGTCGGCGCGCTCGCGTTTGACCGGACCGAGCGCGTCGGTATTCCATTCCGCCGACTGGTAATCGTCGATCGACACGAAGGTCGGTTCACCGCCCATGGTCAAACGCACGTCGCGCGCTTTGAGATCGGCATCGACCTTCTCGCCGAGCGCGTCGAGCGCGGTCCATGCCGCGTCGGAAAATGGCGCGGTCACGCGCGGCCGTTCGGCGATCCGCGTGACGGTCATGTCGTAAGCGAAGGTGACCTCGGCAGGTTCGACCATGCCGCTGATCGGCGCGGCCGAGCGGTAGTGCGGCGTTGCGGCAAGCGGGATATGGCCTTCGCCGCAAAGCAGGCCCGACGTCGCGTCGAGACCGACCCAGCCGGCGCCCGGGATATAGACCTCGGCCCAGGCGTGCAGATCGGTAAAATCGAGCTCCGTGCCGGCCGGCCCTTCGATCGGCCGCACGTCGGGCCGCAATTGAATGAGATAGCCGGAAACGAAACGGGCCGGCAGTCCGAGCAGGCGCAGGATCTGGACCAGGAGCCATGCGGTGTCGCGGCAGGAGCCGGCGCCGGAAGCCAGTGTTTCTTCCGGCGTCTGCACGCCCGGCTCCATACGGACGAGATAACGGATCAGGTGCTGGACGCGCTGATTGAGTTCGACCAGGAAGTCGACGGTGTTGCGCGGTTCGCGCGAAATCGAAGCGACCAATTCCTTCAGCCGCGGCGTGACCGGCTCGGGCTCGCCATAGGCGGCCAAATCCTCGCGCAGTTCGGCGGGGAATTCGAACGGCCACTTTTCGGCGTAGGGCTCGACGAAGAAGTCGAACGGATTGATCACCTCCATGTCGGCGAGAAGGTCGACCGTGATGGTGAACTCGGCGGTCTTTTCCGGAAAGACGTAACGCGCCAGCCAATTGCCGTGCGGGTCCTGCAGCCAGTTCACGAAATGCTGCGCCGGCGTGACGGTCAGCGAGTAGCTCGGAATGCGCGTGCGGCAGTGCGGCGCCGGCCGCAACCGTACGGTCTGCGGGCCAAGACTGATCGGCCGGTCATAGCTGTAACGGGTCGCGTGATGGAGCCCGACGAGGATCGACATGCTGCTACGCGCTACACCCGGATTGTCCTGTAAAGTACGCCATTTCCATGCAATTTCCGGGCCGTCCCCCAATCGATCTTGGCCGCTTCGCGGCCGCCATCGCCCGGTCATTATGCCAGCGTCGGACTGCTCCGGCATCCGCTAATCTCGCCCGGCTCGCGGGTGACGAGTGTTTAGCCTGGCGGTGAAAGCCGGGTTGGCTACGGCCCATTGGGGCATAGTAAGAGCTTGAATCATGCGGAACTTTCTCCACTTGCCTGAGTTTGGGGGCTTGGGGGGAGCTGTGACATGAGCGGTAAGGGCTCTAAGAGCACCAAGACTACCCCTGCACCGTCCGCCTTCGATGCCTTCGCGGCCATCGAACAAGGCGCGTTGGATGCGATTCCGACAGGCTTTTGCGTGTTCGGCTCGGGCAAGGGCCTGTTGCGGTATAACCAGCGGGCCACCGAACTGTGGGGCCGATCGCCGCGGCTCGGCGATCTGAGCGAGCAATCCGGCGCGAATTTCCGCCGCTACAGCGCCGATGGCGCGCCGCTTGAATTCGACGCCACGCCGGTTGCGCGCGCGCTGCGCAGCGGCAAGCGGGTCATCGGCGCCGAACTCGTCATCGAGCAGCCCAACGGCACGCGTGTTCCGGTGCTGATGAATGTCACGCCGCTCAAGAATTCATCCGGGCGCGTCGAGGGCGCCGTCTGCAGCTTCCAGGAATTGACCGAGCGCAAGCGCGCCGAAGAAGCGCTGCGCGCCAGCGAAGCCGAGCTGCAATCCGTCATCAACCGTACGCCGTTCATGCTGGTGCGTTGCAGCCGCGATCTGCGCTATCGCTTCATCAGCGATGCCTATGCGCACTTGATAGGCCGGCCGCGCGATGAGGTCATCGGCACGACCATCAAGGAGGCCCTCGGCGATAAGGGCTTCAACACGCTTCGTCCCTATATCGAGCGGGTGCTGCAAGGCGAAGCGGTGGAATTCGAATGCGAAATCGATTTCGCCAGGGTGGGCAGGCGCTGTCTCTCCATCGCCTATCGCCCGGAGCTCGACGCCAACGGCGGCGTCGTCGGCTGGATCGCTTCGCTTCGTGACATCACCGAAGAACGAGTTGGCGAGCAGGCGCGCCGCCAGCTTGCCAGCATCGTCGAGTCGTCCGACGACGCCATCGTCAGCAAAAATCTCGACGGCATCGTCATCACATGGAATCCAGGCGCCGAGAAGTTGTTCGGCTACTCGGCCGAAGAAGTGGTCGGGAAATCGATCACGATTATCATTCCTGCCGATCTGCAGACCGAAGAGCCGAAAATTCTCGAACGCATCCGCCGCGGCGAGCGGATCGCCCATTACGAGACGGTTCGCGTCTGCAAGGACGGCCGCCGAGTCGACGTTTCGCTCACCGTATCGCCGATGCGGGATGAGAACGGCATTATCGTCGGCGCATCGAAAATCGCCCGCGATATTACGGTGCGCAAACGCACCGAGGCCGTCATGGCGCGGCGCGCCGACGAGCAGACCGCGCTGTATCGCTTCACCGACAGGCTTTATCGCGCCGCCTCGGTCAACGACATCTACCAGGCGGCCTTGGATGCGATCGTCGCCGCGCTGCATTGCAGCCGCGCGTCGATCCTGCGCTGCGACAGCGACGGGGTGATGCGCTTCGTCGCCTGGCGCGGCCTGTCCGATCGCTATCGCGATGCGGTAGAGGGTCATTCGCCGTGGCAGGCCGGGGAAGCCAACCCGGAGCCGGTCTGCATTGCCGATATCGAGCGCGCCGAATTGAGTTTGCCGCTCAAAGCCGCCGTGCTGCAGGAAGGCATCGCCGCCGCTCGCCTTTATTCCGCTGATGGCCGAGGGCAGGCTGGTCGGCAAATTCATGACCTACTACGACCAGCCGCGCGAATTCGGTGGGGAAGATATCGATCTGGCCCTCACGCTGGCGCGCCAGCTCGGTTTCGGCATCGAGCGCATGCGCGCCGAGCAGGCGCGCACCCGCATCGAAGCGGAGCTGCGCACGCTCAGCCAAAAACTGGAAGCCGAAGTCGAGCGCCGGACGCTGGAGCGGGATCGTATCTGGAACGTCTCGGAGGACTTGCTCGCCGTCTCCAATTTCGAGGGCTATTTCCTCAGCATGAATCCGGCCTGGATCAGGCTCCTTGGCTGGACCGAGGATGAGATCAAGTCCATGCATGTGAGCGAACTGCGCCATCCCGACGATGCGCCGGCCGCAATCGCCGGCCGCGCGCAGCTCGCGCAGGGCGTTCCGACGGTCCGAATGGAAAATCGCTTCCGCCACAAGGATGGATCGTGGCGGTGGCTGCAATGGACCATGACCGAGAATAACGGACTCATTTACGTCGCCGGCCGGCATGTCACGGCGGAGAAGGAAGCCGCCGCGGCGCTCGATCGGGCCCAGCGGCAGACCGCGCATCTGCAGAAGATGGACGCCATCGGCCAGCTCACCGGCGGCATTGCCCATGACTTCAACAACCTGTTGATGATCGTCAGCGGCCATGCGCAGAGCCTCAAAAACCGGCTGAAGGACGCCAAAGACACGCGTGCGCTGCAGGCGATCGAAATGGCGGCCAGCCGCGGCGAAAACCTGACGCGGCAACTGCTGTCGTTCGCGCGCGTGCTGCCGCTCAACCCGACAGTGATCGATCCGGCGGAGGCGGTGCAGGCCATCCGCGACGTGCTGGCCGGCTCGATGCACGTCAATATCGAATTCCACATCGACGTGCCTGGCAACATCTGGCCGGTCTGCGTCGACAAGTCGGAGCTTGAACTCGCTTTGGTGAATCTTGCCGTCAATGCGCGCGACGCCATGCCGGAAGGCGGCCGCATCTCGATTACGGCCGAGAACGTGCGGCTCGGCGCGCACGAGGCGCCTGACGGCGCCGCCGGCGACTTTGTCGCGCTCAGCGTCACCGATACCGGCGGCGGCATTCCGCCGGATCTCCTGACGCGCGTGGTCGAGCCATTCTTCACGACCAAGGGGCCGGACAAAGGCACCGGACTTGGCTTGTCGCAGGTCTATGGCTTCGCGCGCCGGTCGGACGGCACGGTGACGATCGACAGCGAAGTCGGCCGCGGCACCACAGTGACGGTTTACATGCCGCGCAGCCACGCCGTCGTCGCGGCGCCGTCGCCGCAAGACGAGGCGCGATACACCGCGGTCGGCGGCCAGACGATTTTGGTGGTGGAAGACAATCCCGATGTGAGAAGCGTGGCGGTGTCGCTGCTGGAGCAGCTCGGCTATCGAACACTTGAGGTCGAAACGGCGTCGGCCGCGCTGGACGTGCTGACCTCGCGCAATGACGTCGCGCTGGTTTTCAGCGACGTGGTGTTGCCGGGTCAAACCGACGGTCTGGCGCTGGCGCGGACGGTGAGCGATCGCTATCCGCACATTCCGGCGGTGCTGACGACCGGCTACACCAAGGTGTTCGATACCAATCCGGAATTCCCGGTGTTGCGCAAGCCGTATCAAATCTCGGCGCTCGGCCGGGTCATCCACGAAGCGCTCAATGCCTCGACGCCGGCGCCGTCCGTGCTGGCGAGTTGATGGTGTGCCGTGCCGATTCCGCCGCTAGCGGTATTGCGGCGCGGCGAGCCGATGCGTCTGCGCCAGCCGGGATCGCAGCTCGCGAAAGGAAATAAGCCGGCGTGCCGTTTCATCCCACAGCACGAGGCGAACGCACGCCAGACTCTGGCCGAGAGTGAGCCGGCCGATAGTCGCGAGATCGGGATGATGGCGAAGCGCAAGCGGCAAGCGGTAAAACGGAATGCGGCTGCAGAGGTGGTGAACATGGTGCATGCCGATATTGGCGGTGAACCAGCGGAGCACGACCGGCAGATCGTAATATGAGCTGCCGTACAGCGCCGCCGTGGCGAGGTTCCAATCGCGGTCGTCCGACCAGCTCGTATGCTCGAATTGATGCTGAACGTAGAACAGCCACACTCCAATCGACGCGGCAAACACCATAATCGGCAGATGCACGAGCAGGAACGGCGCCACGCCGACCCACCACATCATGCCGGCGACGACAACGGCAATCGCGCCATTGGTCGCCATGGTGCTGACCCACGACCCCCAGCCCTGCCGCGTTAGTCCGCATGGAAACCGGTGGCGCAGGACGAACAGATAGAACGGACCAATGCCGAACATGACGAGCGGATGGCGGTACAGGCGATAGCGAAGCCGGCGCCAGCGCGACAGCGCCAGATATTCGCGCACGGTAAGAGTGTCGATGTCGCCGATGCCGCGCAGATCGAGATTGCCCGAGGTTGCGTGGTGGACGCCGTGCGTCTGCCGCCAAAAGTCATAGGGTGTCAGCGTGAACACGCCGATCGCGCGGCCGATCCAGTCGTTCACCAGTCGATGGCGAAATAACGAGCCGTGGCCGCAATCGTGCTGGATCATGAACAAACGAACAAGAAAGCCGGCGGCGGGAACGGCCAACAAAAGCGCAAGTCCGTATCCGGCGCGCAGTGACAGGCACATCAACAGCCAAAGGAGAACGAACGGAACGACCGTAATCAGAAGCTCGATGACGCTGCGCCCCTGGTTCGGTTCGCGGTAGCGCGCCAGACTCTGGGTCAAGGTGCGTAGCTGGCTTGCAGCGCCGCGCGCATCGGCTGTCAGTCCGTTGTCCAAAATCTTCTCCCGGCTCGAAGCATGTTGCGACAGGAAGGCGCCTTTTTTGTGCCACGCGGCGTCAGTCATTTCGGCAGCGCCGCTCGGTTTCGGTAAGAATGTCCAGCAATTGTACTGGTAACGGTGCATTTTGAGCTTATATTCGTACCACGGTTTGAATGATGCGCATTCAGACGTTAGTTCATTCTTTTCCGTGAGGCCCCGAGCGATGGCCGAATTCGATTATAACGCCGCGGCCGAGCTGTTTCCGACGCGACGGCGGTTACCCCGGCGTGAGCCGTTCGGCTACAAACGGTTCGAACAAGCCGCGCAAGCCATCCGTTTTGCCATCGAGGACCTGCCGCCGGAATGTCTTGTCGGCGCGTTTCTCGAAGTCGACGAGCAGAGATACGGCAGCGACGATATCCGCCGGCTGTACGAAAGCGCCCAATATCCGCTGGCCCGTCGCGATGCGCGATCATGACGGATAAGACGATCGACCTCGACCAGCATCGCGGCATGGCGGCGCAAAAGGCGACCGAGCTTCGCCGGTTGTTGTCGGACGTCGAGGCGAACGAGACGACGCTGCGCCTTCGGCAAGACGAATTGGAAGCCCACTTGCTGGCGTCGCCGGCGGCGAACTGGCATGAGGCGTCGGAAAAAGCCCGCTACCTGCTCAATCTCTTTGCGGCGACACTCGCGGCGCAGGATCCGCGCCGGCAAAAGCTGGTTGCCGCCGTGCTTGCCGACTTCAAGCGGCTTTCGAGCGAAAGCTAGCAATCCGTTCAAATCAGTATGTTGGCGCGGCGCCGCCCGTGCTTTCCTTGTTTGCGCCGCGGCGAGCGGCGAGCGGCGAAGGCGCAGATTCCGTCCTAAGGGAAAGGTTACGATTGGCGTGGCAGTATCGGCTGCCGGCAGTCCCGGAATTCAATCACGTCGGAAAAGGAACGGTCCTATGAGGAAAGCTCTGCCGGACATGATGTTCACCGACCCGGAGCGAAGCCGACTCAGCATGCTCCGCTCCTGGGTGCTCGACCACGCCGTCACCGAAATCGAGATGAAGGAGCAGCAGTTCTGGAATTTTGCCCAGCTGCAGCCGATCGCGGAAAAGCCATGGACGACCTTCATGGGCCGCGTCATTTGCGTGCCCGACATGCCCGTTGACGCGCAAAAACATCTTGGGATTTTCGATAAGCGCAGTCCCGGCGCTATCTGAAGGGCAATGTATCCGGCGCGACGTCAAAAATCCGTCGTCAGAAGCTCGTAGGAGCCTTTTCGCTCCCGCTTATACGCCTTCAGGGCCGCCGTCTGGATCGCCGCCCGATTGGCATCGAAGGCGAGCAGCAAGCCCGCCTCATCGCGCTCCATATTCGGTTGCAGGCGCTTGAGCGCTTCCTCGGATACAAAGAACGACCACTCCATCGCGTTGTCATGGCCCCAGAACCGGACGGCGCGACGGGTCGGATCGAAAACGCGGCTCAGGTTTGGAAAATTGAGCATGGTCCGCTCAATATGTTTTCAGTCGATGCTCGAGATCCAGCATTTGCGCAGTCCTTCGGTATCCCGCACCCACCAATAATTTGCTTCCGCATTGTGTCCGGATATCTTGAAGGTCTTCAGATGCATCTTGATCGCAGCCAAGGCTTCCTCGCGCGTGGAGTAGCCGTGGCCGACCTCCGCAGCCGGCGCTGAACCTGCACTTTTGAGCTCAAGAATCTTGAACATTATCGGCTTCCCTTCGGGTGCCGGCGTGGCTCGTCGCTTCGGCTGTCCCGAAGCCTCAGCGTCGCTCCAAATCATTCGAATTTCAAATGCGCTGACAGGATGAGGTCGTCCTCCGCAACCACGCGTTCGTGGTTTTCGCTCCGGCTCTTGATCTGATATTGCGGGATTTCCCCATCAGCCGGCCGCAGGCGGACGATCTCATAGTGGCCTTTTGCCGCGGATCGAGACATCGATGGGACGAGATCGACGGATTGCCCAACCTTGAACCTGTGCGTTTGGTCTGTCATCGCGGATACTCCTTCGGGAACCTCGTGCGTACCGACGTTATCGAACACGACCGGCCGCGACTGGCAGCGGAATTCATCGCCGGCGGAAGTGATTGCGCTGCGCCGGACGAGCGCCCACGCCGGCGCGTTCGTCCTTGTGGCGAAAAATCAGCCGCCCCTTCTCCAGGTCGTAGGGCGATATTTCGACCGTGACCCGATCCCCGGCCAGGGTCTTGATCCGGTTCTTTTTCATTCGTCCAGCCGTATAGGCGACGATCTGGTGTCCGGCATCGAGTTGCACGCGATAGCGGGCATCGGGCAGGATTTCGGTCACGAGCCCCTCGAATTGCAGAAGTTCTTCTTTCGTCATGTCATGATCCTTTTGAATGATTAGGCCAACGCCGCGCCTGCGGCGCGTCCTCATGACGCGATTGAGCGGGGCGACGCAGGAAACCGACCGAGGCAATCCCGTGGGCGGCTTCCCCGGCTTGTTCGTGCTGGCCGTGCGCGTGCGGCGCTCCGCCGCCACGATGCTGGCTGTGCGCGTGCGGCGCTTCGCCGCCGCGACGCGGGCCATGTCCGTGCGGCGCGTCGCCGCCGCGACGCTGTCGCTGCTTGCCCGGGAAACGGTTCGGGCGCTGGGCGGCGCGGTTCGGCGCATGGGCCGGCTCTGCCCGGCTTGGACCGGTGCGGCGGTCGGTTGACGGAATGGATTGGCGAATGAGCTTCTCGATGTCGCGCAGCAGCGTCGCCTCTTCGGCGTCGCACAGCGAAATCGCGATGCCTTCGGCTCCGGCGCGCGCGGTGCGGCCGATGCGGTGGACGTAAGTCTCGGGGACGTCGGGCAGATCGAAATTCACCACATGGCTGATGCCATCCACATCGATGCCGCGAGCGGCGATATCGGTGGCGACCAGAGTTCTGACCGCTCCCCTGCGGAAAGCCGCGAGCACGCGTTCGCGCTGGCCTTGCGACTTGTTGCCGTGGATCGCTTCGGCGGCGATGCCGGCCTTGACCAATCCGCGCGCGACCTTGTCGGCGCCGCGCTTGGTCCTGGTGAAGATGAGGGCGCGATCGATTGCCTCGCGTTTCAAGACATCGACCAGGACGGCGGTTTTCGCGGCGCGGTCGACACGGATGATGCGCTGCTCGACGCGCTCGACGGTCGAGGCGACCGGCGTGACCGCAACATTGACCGGATCGCGCAACATCTGCGCGGCGAGTTCGGCGATGGCGCGCGGCATCGTCGCAGAGAACAACAGCGTCTGCCGTTGCGCCGGAAGCTTGGCGACGATTTTGCGGATGTCGTTAATGAAGCCCATGTCGAGCATCCGGTCGGCTTCATCGAGGACGAGGCATTCGACACTGCCGAGGCGAAGCGCATTCTGCTGGACCAGATCGAGCAGCCGGCCCGGCGTGGCGACCAGAACATCGACGCCGCCGAATAGCGCGCGCACCTGCGCTCCCATCGAGACCCCGCCAATCGCCAGCGCGCTGGTGAGGCGAAGATGACGGCCGTAGGTGCGGAAGCTGTCGAGAATTTGCCCGGACAGTTCGCGTGTCGGGCTGAGCACCAGGACGCGGCAGCTTTTGCGCTCCGGGGTCCGCGGATTTGCGGCAAGTCGATGCAGGATCGGCAACGCGAATGCTGCCGTTTTGCCGGTTCCGGTCTGGGCAATGCCGATCACGTCGCGCTGCGACAGCACGATTGGGATGGTCTGTTCCTGGATTGGAGTGGCAGTGGCGTATTTTTCTTCCGCGATTGCACGCGTAATTGCTTCGTTAAGGCCGAAGCTGTCAAAAGAGGTCAATGAATGAGCTTTCTGGTTGTGCGCTGGCATGGGCGGCGGCGCGATGCGCCACGGCCCAGCGTTGCGGGATGAATCAAGACACCCCGCGCGATCTAGGTGTCAATTTTTGAGCAAAAGGGCGAGCCAGAAACCGTTTGACGGGGATCCGTACACGCGGCTCGCCAGAGCCGATTCGGCTACACCTGACATATGGGCCAAAGATGTGTTCGTTTCAAGGCGTGCCCGCCGCAATGCGGTCAATGCCGGGTGCCGTCTTTTATCGTTTCCATCCGGATCTCGATTTCGATCAGGTCTTGCGCGATCGAATGCTCAGCGGCGAGACCCGCGATCAGCATCGAAGCAGTCTCGAAAGAATCCGTTATCTCCTCGCCCCACGCCGCATTCTCCGGTCGAGAATTGTTGAAGAGTCTGACCTGGACCACATAGCCGCCATCCTCTTCGCTGATGCAGGCGAACAGGTGAGTGTAGTGAGACTTGCCCGATTCCGATTCAACGTTAAACCGACTGGATGTCATGAAATGGCCCGCGCTCAATCAGGGTAGTCGCTCAGCAGCCGTTTTAGCGCCTGTTTTCCGGCGCTATTGGCCTCGGTCACGGACTCGAAAAAAATCTCCGATTGCTTGATCGGGCTCTTTCTGCCGGCGCGGTAGATCTCCCATCGCCAGGGTTTGGGCGGCGATGCCCTGTTCTTTACGACAACGGAAAAGTCGGCATGATCGATCATGCCGGAGACTCTACCACGTCATGCTGCGAAAATCACGCAATACGCCGCGGGTTATTGCCTCGGATGGAATGTTCCCGAACTGCCTGACCGATTCGCGTTACAACCACGTTCCGTGATAACAATTCTCATCAATCCGGCGATGAAACCGCCTCGCCCCGCCGCGAAGGCGGCGCGGATGCGATGCCAGAGGATGGAGGGCCCATGCCCGAACACAAATTCAAAATCGGTCAATCGGTGAATTTTACGTCCGGACCCTTTGGCCGCGGCGTCGCCAGCAGCATCTACAAAGTCACGCAACTGTTGCCGGCCGAAGGCGACGACTATCAGTACCGGATCAAGAGCGCGAGTGAACCGCACGAGCGCGTCGTCAAGGAAAGCCAGATGAACCGCGTCGCCTGACCGCGATCTGCGCCGGCGAACTGAACCGGTCCTTGCCGTTTCCGCGCGGAGATTAAATTTTATGGCTCGCCACTTGCGGAGGCTGGTGGGCGCACCAGGGCTCGAACCTGGGACCCGCTGATTAAGAGATGACGTGCGGGCAATCAAAACAACGGCTTGCGCGACTTATTCCGGCGAAACCCCGATCAACGCCGGCAATGTCCGGTCGGTTTACAATCGCCGCCGCGGCGTAACTCTTAACCGCGGGTTAACCATGTCGGCCCGACCGTGGAGATTCTTTGATTCGAGGGACCGATGGCTGAGACGCTAGAGCATGTCCGCGATCATCGCTGTCAGACAAAGACACCCTTCGCGGCCGATCCGGAAAAAATCCAGCGTGCGCGCGAGCTACAATTCGAGCCGCCGTTAGACGAGGGGATCAGAGAAATTGTCCTGACGCTCATCTCGCACGGCGTCGAGACGAGCGAGTCTCTGCGAGGGCAGCGCCGGCCACGCCTATCTAGAGCCGACAGTTCGATTTGAGGGCGGCGTGTCGGAGGGACCGAGAGCGGCGGCCGTGGCGATTGCTCATGGCTTCCCGGTCAAGCGGCTCAGGCGGGCTTGGGCAGTTCTAGACGGCATGTTGCACGGGCCGTGGTGGGAAATGACGTTCGACCCACCACAGTCCGTGCTTGATCAGCAGAGAAGTTAGCGTCCCTGCCGGTCGAGATTTTCGCAGTTGTGGCAGAGGCGGTAACCGCCGGTGCCGAGACGACGTTCATTCTGTGGAATGTCGCGCCCTGACGGACACGCGCTGTTGTCGTGATAGACACGTTGCGCTGGGGCTTTCAGAGCTTCGTTCACCGAGTAGAAGGCAGGTGTCTTTGGCATGCGTTTTCTCCTTGTCTGGCGTGCCAGAATCCACAGGTCGCCTTGACCCGATAGTCCGAATAACGCAATTTAGCGCGTCGCGAAGACACAGTCCCGCAGGCGACCAACCATTTCGCGGGATTGCTCGGGCGGGGCGGCAAGGCCCCGCCCGAATCGCAATCAACGCCAACTTTGCATTGATTCTACGTTTGGAGTCGAATCCGGCGCAGTCGTAATCGCGTGCGTGGCGAGCCCTCGCAAATTGATCGAACGGGATCCCGCTTCCTTGGTCGCGGCAATGCTAAAAAATATGAAGCCCCGCGAGGTAGCTCAAAAGGTCGCCTGCTAGCTTTCCAACGATTGCTCCGGCAAACTTCTCCGTAAGCCACACTAATTTTGGCTTCAACACTGAGTTCACGGCGGCTACGCGAATCTTCGCTGCCTCAAACAGCCTGCGCGCGGCCGACAATTCAGCGACCGTTTGTTCTTTGTCCTCAGGATCTCCTGGAAAGGCGTTAGTCTGTTGGACGGCTTCAATTAGCGCGTCAATCTTGGTGAGGGTTTCTTTTTGTTCAGGTGAATTGTCGCCTATCGTAACGACTCGATCAGATGCCGGTATTCCAGCCTCGGATAATCTAGCTGCAGCTTGCAGGCCGCTTACAATCAAGTTTTTCGCGGCCTGGAAAGAATCTGCGCTTTGACCAAGCAACTCCATACCTAAGCCGCGAGCAATTGAATTAGTTATAGTTGATTGACCGACCTCTCTGACCACCTCATTTACGTGGTGCGTCCAAAAGAGCCACTCCTCCGAATACACATTTGGATATTTTCTGCTGCTTTTCGTCGAAAAATTTTCCCACGTAAAGTTTTTGCCGGTCTCTATGAGCTGGCGAATTTTGAGGCTGTCGATTTTCATGGCAACTACGCAGACGTTTTGGCGAATGAGATTTAGCGCAAAAGTTTGTCAAGCGTTCTAGATTCTCGCTAAACGAGTTGTGGATAACCACAATTGTCTCATGGCGCAGAATCAAGGCGAAGAATTGCAGTCTAAGTATCTGAATTAGTTTGGTGGGCGCACCAGGGCTCGAACCTGGGACCCGCTGATTAAGAGTCAGCTGCTCTACCAACTGAGCTATGCGCCCTAACCGAGAAATTCCGCGAGGTTAGGCACTTCCACCATTTCGCCGGGCGCCACGATGCGCCGGCCGGAAAAGAAAGCCGCCTTACGGCGGCAATCTCTCGCCCGATATAGCGGTCCCCCAAGGGAGGGGCAAGTCAGGAGCAGGCCCGGGAGGACGCGCGTTCGCGGTTAGCCCACATCCGTCGAGTGGAGGCGGCGCTCGGCGACCGCCAGCGGCTCCAGCTTGCCGGTGCCACGCGCCCGCCGGGCGACAAGCTTATTGAGCGCCGCAAGATAGGCCCTGGCCGAAGCGACCAGCGTATCCGGATCGGCGCCTTTGGCGGTCACCGAACGGCCGTGCTCCGACAGCCGCACCGAGACTTCCGCCTGCGCATCGGTGCCTTCGGTCACGGCGTGCACCTGATAAAGCTCCAGCACCGCGTCGTGCGGCACCATCGCCTTGACGCAATTGAACACTGCGTCCACCGGACCGTTGCCCTCGCATTCCTCGATCATCGTCTTGCCGTCGACGTCGAGCTTCATGGTGGCGCGCTGCGGCCCTCGCGTGCCGGCGATCACTGACAGCGAGACGAGCTTGATGTGATCCTGCGCGGTGGCGATTTCCTCGTCGACCAGCGCCTCGATGTCCTCGTCATAGACGTGCTTCTTTTTGTCGGCGAGCGACTTGAAGCGGACGAAGGCATCTTCGAGCTGATTGCCGGCGAGGTGATAACCGAGCTCTTCGAGCTTGTGCACGAAGGCATGGCGGCCGGAATGCTTGCCCATGACCAGCGAGGTCTGCTTCACGCCGACCTCCTCGGGCACCATGATTTCGTAGGTTTGCGTGTGCTTGAGCATGCCGTCCTGATGGATGCCGCTCTCATGCGCGAACGCGTTGCGGCCGACGATCGCCTTGTTGTATTGCACCGGGAACGACGTGACTGCGGCGACAAGCTTCGACGCGCGCGTCAGCATGGTGGCGTCGATGCCGGTCCAGAACGGCAATACGTCGTTGCGCACTCGCATCGCCATCACCACCTCTTCGAGCGAGGCATTGCCGGCGCGTTCGCCGATGCCGTTGACGGTACATTCGATCTGGCGCGCGCCGGCGCTCACGCCGGCGAGCGAATTGGCCACCGCCATGCCGAGATCGTTGTGGCAATGCACCGAGAAGCGCGCCATGTCTGAATTCGGCACGCGGTCGCGCACCATCTTGATCATCGCGAAATATTCCTCCGGCACCGTATAGCCCACGGTATCGGGAATATTGATGGTGGTGGCGCCGGCCTTGATCGCCGCCTCGACGCAGCGGCACAGGAAATCGCGCTCGGTGCGGGTGCCGTCCTCGGACGACCATTCGACATTGTCGGTATAGCTGCGCGCCCGCGTCACCGACGCGATCACCATCTCGTAGACCTTCTCCGGCTCGAGTTGCAGCTTCCACTTCATGTGGACCGGCGAGGTCGAAATGAAGGTGTGAATGCGCGGCTGCCGTGCCGGCTTGACCGCCTCGCCGGCGCGATCGATGTCTTTGAGGCCGGCGCGGGCAAGGCCGCACACGACCGCCCGTTTGGTGCGTTTGGCGATCTCGTTGACGGCGGCGAAGTCGCCGTCGGACGCGATCGGAAAGCCGGCTTCGATGATGTCGATGCCCATGTCGTCGAGCAGTTCGGCGACTTCGAGTTTCTCCTCGTGCGTCATGGTGGCGCCGGGACATTGCTCGCCGTCGCGCAGCGTGGTGTCGAAAATGACGACGCGGTCCTTCTCGGACTTATGCTGGGAGGGTTTGGTTCCAGCTTTGGCTGGCGTGGTCATGATTGGGCTCCTTCTCGTTTGCGCCGCCGCTCTTGGCGGTCAGGGCGCGTCTCTCGGGTTCCGTGGCTGCGGTCGACCCCCTGAGTGCCCAGGCGCAAACGCCCAGCCGGCCCTCAGGGGACGCTAAGCAGCAGGAGCCCGGCGAGAATGAGGGCAGCATCGGAGGCGGCTACTGCGCCGCTCCGGCCGATCGCGCGAAAATCGCTGCGATTCAACATGCTACCGTCCTCATTGCGGTCCAAAGCTCGCGGATTAAGGTGAATTCCGCGTTAACTTATTACGGGACCGGCCTTCTTCTAGCGGAAGAGGCCGCGGAAGCGCAAGCAGCCTTCGTTAGCGCTTGGCCTCGGCCTGGAGCATTCGCTCGCTAGCTTTCAACTCTTTCCGAGCCTTGCCGGTTATCTTCGGATATTCGAGCTTGAGCTTTCTCAGCGTTTCGATGATAGCCGCGGAGACAATGAGCCAGGTGATGTGCTTGTGATCCGACGGCACGACATACCACGGCGCATAGTCGGTCGCGGTTTCGCGTATCATGTCCTCATACGCGGCCATGTAATTGTCCCAATAGCCGCGTTCCGTCACGTCGTTCTTGGAGAATTTCCAGCGCTTGGCCGGCTCTTCGAGACGGGCCAGGAAACGCTTGCGCTGCTCTTCCTTCGAAATGCGTAAATGGAATTTCAGGATTGCCGTTCCGTTGCGTGCGACGCGGTGCTCAAAGGCGCGGATATCCTTGAAGCGATGTTTCCAGATTTTTTTACCGATTTCGCCACGCGGCAACTTCTCCTCTTGCAGAATTTCCGGATGCACGCGTACGACCAGAACTTCTTCGTAATGCGAGCGGTTGAAAATGCCGATATGCCCGCGCTCGGGCAGCGCCTTCTCGATCCGCCATAGAAAATCGTGCTCAAGTTCCTCGGCGCTTGGCGCCTTGAACGAATGCACGTCACAACCTTCCGGATTGATGCCGGACATCACGTGCTTGATGACGCCGTCCTTGCCGGCGGCATCCATGCCTTGCAGCACAATCAACAGCGCCCGTTGCCCGTCGGCGTAGAGGCGCTGCTGTAATTCTTCAAGCTTGGCGATGCCGTCGGCGAGAATCGGCCTCACGTCGGCGATATCCGACGAGAGGCCGAAGCGCTCGGCGGGATCGTGATCCGCAAGTTTAAAGTGCCGCGGTTTGTCGATCCGGCAGTGCTTTAGGATTTTGGCGAGCTTCATCGCCGGATTGCCGCGCTCAGTTGTGCCAGGGATTGACGAATAACCCCATGAGAGCCGCCACACCCTTGGTGTGCGTGGGTGGCTGGCCAGGCAGCGCGAGCTTGTCCTGAACTTCCCTGCTGGTCAGGCCGGGCGGTAAGTCCTTCGGATCGAAATCGGTGGCGATGAGGACGAAGTTATAATGGTGCGGTGTAGCGTTCGGCGGCGTGCAAGGTCCGGAATAGACTCCATTTCCGTTTATGTTCTTGCCGCCGACAAATTTGTCCGAAGGCTTACTACCCTCGCCCTCGGCGAATCCAGTCACCGAAGCCGGAATGCCATAGGCAACCCACTGGTCGACGCCGGCGCCGCCTTTGCCTTCGAGATCGATCACGAGAAGGGCGTAGCTTTTAGTGCCGGCCGGCACGTCGGTCCATGAGAGCTGCGGGGAAACGTTATCGCCGACGCAATTGGGATTATTTGGCGAGTTAGCCTTACTCTGGGCGACCCTCTTCGGCATTATCTTGCCCTCGGCAAAAGTCGTCGATTTTAGCGTGAAGATGCCCGCCGCGTCGGCGGCCGTGGCGGCGAAGCCGAATGCCAATGTCGCGGCGGCGGCCGCACAGAGATGAAGTCGCCTGGCTAACATGTTGTCTCCTCCCATTTGTTCTATCGCGCCCGGCTGGCAGTCTAGCCGCCGCGATTGTCAGGACAACCCCGTTGCGGCGCGAAAATTCCGGACGGAACCGGAGGCTTTGCCTAAAGATTCTTGATCAGACCGGCGTCGATCAGCATGCGGTTGAAATGCCGTGCTTCGGCGCCATTGGCGCAGCCATAAAACAATCCGTTGCAGCGCAGGAGAATTTTCTTCTGTTCCGCGAACGAGGGATCGAGCGGCAAGCCCGCGGCTTCCTGCACGACGATCGGAAGATACGGACCCTCCAGCGTGTCGAGCGCCGAAGCAACATCGGCCGGTTTGAAGTTGATTGCATCGATCGCGTAGTAGGTGGTGAAATAGCGCTTATCCCAATCCATCAGATGGCGCTCGATGGCGGCGTCATCGAGCTGCGGATCGATCAGGTGGGCGGCGAAATCCGGCTGATGATCGCCGAAGCGAACCACGAGAAACGACTCGTCGGGGAATTCGCGCTTCAACCGCGCCAGGAAGTCCGCATAGTTTTGCGCGCTGATGGCCTGCCGGCGCAGATATTCGTCGACCGGCGGGACGTTGCCCAGATCCTTCCACTGCGGCATCAGGTCGGGCCGGTAGCGAAAATCCCAGGGAAAATGATTGGCGGCGAGATAGACGAAAACGAACACCGGGCCGCGGCTGTGCTCTTGTTCAAACATTTTTGCGGCGGCGTCGAAAAAGAAGCTGTCCGGCTCGATATCTTTGGCGCCGAGATCGTGCTGGTCGTAAAAGTGCTGCACGCCAGTCGTGGTCTGGTAGCTGCGCGCGCTCATGAAGGCGCCGAGCGCGGGATAGAGCGAGAAAGTACGATAGCCGCAGCGCCGCAGCGCGACTGGCAGTCCGCGATTGACGCGGCCGGCCGCGATGCGCGTCACGAAATAGGCGAAACGCCCGAACGAGCGTGCCGACAACCCCTCCAGCACGTTGTACTCGGTGAACCAGCTCGGTCCGCCATTGCCCTCCACCAAAAAATTGCGCTCTTTGCCGTCGAACGACTTGAAATGCGCGCCGTAGCCGTCCGGCAGCTTGATGCCCGGCGCCATGCGGATGTCGAAACTCGATTCGTCATGGATCAGGATGATGTGCGGCGGTTTGTCCGCCGGCTGGCAGGTGGCGGCGGCCGGCTGCAGGCGATCGGCGGCGTGAGCGTCAGACTGCATCAGCCCTTGCGTCATCAGCGTTGAGACGGCGTCGACGCCGGAGCGCGCGAAAGAGGAGACAAGATTGCCGCCGTAGAAGCTCTCGAACGGTTGCATCGGAAATTGCATTTCCAGAATAGCGAGCCAGCCGACGCAAGCGAAGGCAAGCGCCGATGCCGTCAATCGGCGGACGCGGAAAGGATCGAGCCGCCAGGCCAGCACGACGAGGGGAACGAGCGCGAGGAGAGACAGCGCCACAATCCAGCGCAGCGCCGGGTAGATCGTGAACAGGAAGCTGACAGTGTCGGTATCGACGATCATCAGGTCGACGAAGTTCGCCGTCATCATCAGCACGTGGTATTTGAGCTGCGACAGCAGAACCAAGACCGTCATCATCGTCAGTGACAACAGTCCGGCCAGCGCCGGCCGGCCGAACAGCGCGAGCCAGAAAAAATTCAGAATCCCCCAGGCCAGGACGAACGCCGTCCTGGCCGTGACCGTCCACTCGGTCGCAACCATGATGACGAATGCGATCAGGTGGGGGAGCAGAACCAGCGTCGGCCGGATAACGCCGTGGCGGACGAAGAAGTCCGCGGCGGCAACACGCTTGTACAATGACAGGACGGCGGCACGCATGACGGGCGCGCGCGTGCCCGGCCCTGAGCCACGCCAATATATTCACCCCAGCGCACGGCGCGCCGTCATAAAACTGTATTTAATTCGTCATGACAAGCGCGCCGGGCCCGGCGTGGTGAATCTGCCGCATGCTGGCGCGAAAACCGGCGATCAGTTCCTGCTGCGGTCCAGCAAGGCCCGTTCCTTGAACCAAAAGGGCTCGCGTCGCGAGCCTGTCTTGATGCCAAATCCGTGGATCAATTCTTGCTGCGGTCCACCAAGGCCCGTTCTTTGATCCACGGCATCATTTCGCGAAGTTTTGCGCCGACTTGCTCGATCGGATGCTCGGCGAGCTTGGCACGCGTGGCTTTGAACGAGGTCTGGTTGACCTTGTTCTCCAGCATCCAATCCTTGGCGAAGCGGCCGGACTGAATGTCATCCAGCACCTTCTTCATTTCCGCCTTCACTTTCGGCGTGATCACGCGCGGGCCGGAAACGTATTCGCCGTATTCGGCGGTGTTCGAGACCGAGTAATTCATATTGGCGATGCCGCCTTCGTAGATCAGATCGACGATCAGTTTCACTTCGTGCACGCATTCGAAATAGGCCATCTCGGGCGCATAGCCGGCTTCGACCAGCGTCTCGTAACCAGCCTTCATCAGCTCGACCAGGCCGCCGCACAGCACGGTTTGCTCGCCGAACAGGTCGGTCTCGCACTCCTCCTTGAACGTAGTCTCGATGATGCCGGCGCGGCCGCCGCCGATCGCCGATGCGTAAGACAGCCCGAGATCGTGCGCGTTGCCGGATGCATCTTTCTGGATTGCGACCAGGCACGGCACGCCGGCGCCGCGCTGGTATTCCGAGCGCACCGTGTGGCCGGGCCCCTTCGGCGCGATCATCAGCACGTCGAGATCGCTGCGCGGCTCAATCAGGTTGAAGTGTACATTGAGGCCATGCGCGAACATCAGCGCCGCGCCGTCCTTCATGTTGTTGGCGAGATGATCGCGGTAGATGTCACCCTGCAATTCGTCGGGCGTCAGCATCATCATGACGTCGGCCCATTTGGCGGCCTCGGCGACTTCCATGACTTTGAGCTGCACGGCTTGCGCTTTCTTGACGCCCTGCGAGGTCTTGCGCAGCGCCACCACCACGTCCTTGACGCCGGAATCGCGCAGATTGAGCGCATGGGCATGGCCCTGGCTGCCATAACCGATGATGGCGACCTTCTTGCCCTTGATGAGATTCAGGTCGGCGTCGCGATCGTAATAAACACGCATGTTCCTTACCCCTAGTCGGGCCGGCCCTCGGCCAGGCGTTTCCGGTTGCTGCTTCTAGGTTCTGGGAACAGCTTGGACAAGCCCCGTCGGCGCCGCATCGCGGCGTAACGGCGGCTTTCCGCTCGCCTGGCAGATACCGTCGAACTGCTCGCGGGCGCGGGCGATTTTTGCCTGATTGCGGATCGCCCAGTCGCCCAGCGCCGAGACCGGGTTCAGGAGATCGCGGCCGAGCGGCGTCAAATCGTAGTCGACCCGCGGCGGCACCGTCGGAAACACGGTGCGCGTCACCAGGCCGTCGCGCTCCAGCCCGCGCAATGTCAGCGTCAGCATGCGCTGGGAAATGCCGCCGATGGCGCGGCGCAATTCATTGAAGCGGCGCGGACCCTGACCAAGCAGCGTCACCACGAGGACCGACCATTTGTCGCCGACCCGCGCCAGCACGTCGCTGACGGCCCGGCAATCGGTGGGCAAACCTTTGTGCCTTGGTTTCACGGATGTGCCTTCTTGTGTCTTTCGCGGGTAGTCACTTAACTAGCCTTAGTTACGAATTCTAACCGAGGTATTCAACCATGCCCACGCCCTTGCCCGAAGTCGCCGTCATTGTCGGCTCCAACCGCCGTGAATCGATCAACCTCAAGCTCGCCCAGGCGCTGGTGAAGCTCGGCGCCGGCAAGTTCGACGCGAAAATCGCGCGCATCGACGATCTGCCGATCTACAACCAGGATAATGAGGGCAATCTGCCTGCCGAAGTGGTGCGCTTTAAGGACGAGATTACCAAGGCTGACGGCGTGCTGATCGTGACACCGGAGCATAACCGGTCCGTGCCGACGGCTTTGAAGAATGCAATCGACTGGGGTGCGCGGCCGTTCGGCAAGAGCGTGTGGCCCGGCAAGCCGGGCTTCATCACCGGGACGTCGCCGGGCGCGATCGGCACCGCGCTGGTGCAGGCGAATTTGCGCACCGTCATGCTGGGCCTCGGCATGACGCTGCTCGGCGGCGAATCCTACGTGCAGTTCAAGCCGAACCTGATCGACGAGCACGGCAAGGTCACCGACGAGACGACCGAGAAATTCCTGCAGGGCTTTGTTGACCGCTTCGCGACGCTGGTCACGAAACTGAAAGCGTAGTTTCGCTTAGCCTTCGCTCGTCCCCGCGAAAGCGGGATCTGGATTCCCGCTTGCGCGGGAATGAGCGGACAAGATTCACATTCCCTCCGGCCCGCGCGAGATGGCGACCACGCCGGTGCGCGAGACTTCGACCAGGCCGACCGGCAGCATCAGATTGATGAAGCTTTCGATCTTGTCGGAGGCGCCGGTGATCTCGAACACGAAGCTTTCGGTAGTGGCGTCGATGACCCGGGCGCGGAAGGCGTCGGCGAGGCGCAACGCCTCCACGCGCTGCTCGCCGGTGCCGCGCACCTTGACCATCGCAAGTTCGCGCGCGATCGCCGGACCGCCGGTGGTCAGATCGACGACGCGGTGCACCGGGACCAGGCGATCGAGCTGATTTTTGATCTGTTCGAGCACCATCGGCGTGCCGCGCGTGACCACGGTGATGCGCGACAGATGCTTCTCGTGCTCGGTTTCCGAAACCGTGAGCGAGTCGATGTTATAGCCGCGCCCGGCGAATAGCCCGATGACGCGCGCCAGCACGCCCGGTTCGTTATCCACCAGCACGCAGAGTGTGCGCGTCTCGACGCGCTCGGTGGTCCCGGCGGAGGGATAGTGCGTTGTTGCCGTGTTCACTGCAGCTCTCCTCACACCAGCATTTTGCCTTCCGCGGTGACGGCGTCCTCGACGCGCGTCGCGGCATCGCCCAGCAACATTTCGTTATGGGCGCGGCCCGACGGAATCATCGGGAAGCAGTTCTCCGCGGGATCGACCACGCAGTCGAAAATCACCGGCTTCTTGATCTCGATCATTTCGCGGATCTTGTCGTCGAGGTCGGCCGGACGTTCGCAGCGGATGCCATGGGCGTGATAGGCCTCGGCAAGCTTGACGAAGTCGGGAAGCGCCTCACTGTAGGAATGGGAATATCGCCCGCCGTGCAGGAGTTCCTGCCACTGCCGCACCATGCCCATGTACTTGTTGTTGATAATGAAGATTTTCACCGGCAGGTCGTACTGCACCGCCGTCGAGATTTCCTGCATCGTCATCAGCACCGACGCTTCGCCGGCAATGTCGATGACCAGCGAATTGGGATGCGCGAGCTGCACGCCGACCGACGCCGGCAGGCCATAGCCCATCGTGCCGAGGCCGCCCGATGTCATCCAGCGATTCGGTTCCTGGAACCGGTAGAATTGCGCCGCCCACATCTGGTGCTGGCCGACTTCGGTGGTGATGTAGGTGTCGCGATCCTTGGTTAGTTCGAACAGTCGCTGGATGGCGTATTGCGGCTTGATGATGTCGTTCGAGTTATTGAAGGAGAGCGACTTCTTCGCGCGCCACTTCTCGACCTGATCCCACCACCCGGCCAGCGCCTTCTTGTCCGGCTTTGCAGCGCTGGCGCGCCAGGCGCGCAGCATCTCTTCGAGCACATGCGCGCAATCGCCGACGATGGGAAGGTCGACCTTGACGTTCTTGTTGATCGACGACGGGTCGATATCGACGTGAATCTTCTTCGAGCCGGGCGAGAAGGCGTCGAGTCTGCCGGTGATACGGTCGTCGAAGCGCGCGCCGATGCAGATCATCAGGTCGCAATCGTGCATCGCCCAGTTGGCTTCCCAGGTGCCGTGCATGCCGAGCATGCCGAGCCATTGCGGTTCGGCGGCGGGGAACGCGCCGAGCCCCATCAATGTCGAAGTGATGGGAAAGCCGGTGAGCTTGACGAGTTCGCGCAAAAACTCCGACGCCTTGGGTCCGGAATTGACGACGCCGCCGCCGGTATAGAACAGCGGCCGCTTGGCCGCCGCCATCATCTCGACCGCCTGCGCGATTTTGCCGGGATCGCCCTGCACCTTCGGCCGATAGCCTTTGTGCTGGAATTCCTTTGGCTTGCTGTAGGCGCCCTTGGCGAACTGGATGTCCTTGGGGATGTCGACCACGACCGGCCCCGGCCGCCCGCTGGAGGCGATGTGGAACGCCTCATGCAGCGCACGCGGCAGATCGGCGATGTTTTTCACCAGGTAATTGTATTTCGTGCATGGCCGGGTGATGCCGACGGTGTCGCATTCCTGGAAGGCGTCGTTGCCGATCAGATGCGTCGGCACCTGCCCGGTGATGACGACGAGCGGAATGGAGTCGCACAGCGCATCGGTGAGGCCGGTGACGGCATTGGTCGCGCCCGGACCCGACGTCACCAGCACGCAGCCGACCTTGCCGGTCGAGCGTGCGTAGCCTTCGGCGGCGTGCACCGCGCCCTGCTCATGGCGCACCAGGATGTGGCGAACCCGATCTTGCGACTGGAACAGCGCGTCATAGATCGGCAACACCGCGCCGCCGGGATAGCCGAACACATGTTCCACGCCCTGATCGGCGAGTGCTTCGATCACCATTTCCGCGCCGGTCATTTCGGTCATCGCACGCTCCGTTCTCTCGATATTGGCACAGGCATCGGCAAGAAATTTCGCCTCGGGCAATAAAAAAGGGACCTCAAGGGCCCCTGGTTCGCGCACCGCCACGTTTCGCGGGTGGGATTATCCACCCCCGGCGGTGCGCTCCGTTACGACGATCAGTGAAGCCAAACTACGCACGTGTGTGCCCTTCATTCTCAGGCGGCTTTTATAAGCATTGTGTCCGCTCGGGTCAAGCAGAATGCGGCCGGAATGCGGCTTGCGCGGTGTCGCGAAACTTCAAACTGGCGTTTGAAATCGTAATGACGCGGAGAATCGCAATCGTTAACCATTGTTAAGTGCCACACCGCAGCCGCGAATTCGCGCCGGAGCGGCCTTCATATTTCCCTGCGCTGTTGCTCAATTGCCTCAGGGGGCGTGCTCGTTCTGAAATTTCCGATCACGCGTTGCCGGTTTTCTCCACTGGAGGGGACATGGTTGCACATTCGGTTGCAGGACTTTCAGTTGCAGGTTTTGCGGTCGCCGGACGATGGCGCCGTGCCGGTGCGGGTTTTGTCGCCGCGCTCGCGCTTGTCGTCGCGCTTGGATTCGGGCTGATCGCGCCGGCGGCGGCGGCGACGCCACCGGCCAGACCGCTGAATTCGACGGACTCGATCCTGAAATGGATCAACGATTATCGTCACAAGCCGGATCCGGAACAGCTGCCGGCGGTCGTCCGCTCGCTCAGCGGCATGCAGGCGTTCAAGGACGCGGAAACGTCGGGCGCTTATATCGGTTTCATTGCCGGCGTGCTCGGCAGCAATCCGGACCGTGCCGAAATCCTCATTGAAAGCATGCTGCCGATCGATCCGGCCGATCATTGGGTGCTGGTGCGCGCCATCGCCTATTCCGGTCTGCCCGACTGGCGCGAAGAACTCGCGACCTTCGTCGATCGCATGCCGACGCGCCGCGCCATGATCGACAAATATCTCGACGGCAAGCTGCCGACGCTCGACCAGATCGACTATCAGCCGCCGAAGCCGGGCATGTTCGATAAGATCGGAGCTTCGCTGCACCTCGCCAAAGAGCACAAGAAAGAGGTGGCGCTGCAGCCGACGCCGGAATTGATCGACCTGTTATGGGGCTATTACCTCGCCACCGGCGACTACGCGCCGATCGGGCGGGTGATCAAACTCTTGCCGCTCGCCAATGACCATGACAACGTCGACAATCTCACCACCGGCAGTGCCGCCAAGTTCACGCTCGCCAGCAACGCCGTGCGCGACACCGATCTTCTCGAAATGCTGAAATGGTCGGTGAAGAGCCAGCCCAAGGATGTTGCGGTGGTGCTGCAGGACGTCATCGACACGGCGGACACGGTCGACACCGTGCACATGCGCCAGGAATCGCTCGCCGCGATCGAGGAGCTCAAGGAGAGGGGGCCGGACTCCAAGCGCGCGCTGAGCGGCTGGGGCCAGGTCGGGCAGGGCGCGCTGTCGATGGGCTGCGTCGTCGCCGCCGCAACCGGCCAGATCGAACTCGGCATTCCCTGCGTGATCGGCGGCGCCGCTTACACCGCCGGGCTGCAATACGTGACGCATTAGTGCATCAACGCACGCAACTGCGCTTCGACCGCGGCCTGCGCGCGCTCCGGCGCGACCCATTCGAATTCCGCAAGCTGATTGCGAAACCAGGTCGCCTGCCGCTTGGTGTATTGGCGCGTCTCCAATTTGGCGTGCGTCGCACGCCTCGGCAAGCGCGATTTCGCCGTCGAGATGGCGGATCAGCCACGGCACGCCGTGCGCCTTCATTGCCGGCAGGCTGGGATCGAGCTTGCGCGCCTTGAGCGCGCGCACCTCGTCCAGCGCGCCAGCCGCGATCATGGCGTCGAACCGCGCATCGATGCGGCGCAACAGCGCGTCGCGATCCGGCGTCAGAAAGACCTTTGCCGCGCCGGCGAGATCGACTCGCGCCGGCTTATTCTCCTCGTGCCAATCGAACAGCGAGCGGCCGGTCGCCAGCACCACTTCGAGCGCGCGGGTGACGCGGGCGCGGTCGTTCGCGCGCAATCGCGCGGCTGCGACGGGATCGCGCGCGACAAGCTCGGCATGCAGCGCGGCGGCGCCTTGGCCTGACAGCCGCGCGCGCACTTCGGCGCGAATCTCGGCCGGGATCGGCGGCACGGCGGCAAGCCCGCGCGTCAGCGCGGAGAAATAAAGCCCGGTGCCGCCGACGACGATGGCCGTTCGCGTCTCGTGCGGCGGCGCTGCGAGCGCTGCGGCGACGTCATTGTACCAGCGGCCGACGGAATAATTCTCGGCGGCATCGACATGACCATAGAGCCGGTGCGGCGCGCGGCGTTCTTCCTCCGGCGCCGGCCGCGCCGTGATGATGCGCAAGTCGCGATAGACCTGCATGGAATCGGCATTAATGATGACGCCGTCATGCTGTTCGGCGAGCGCCAGCGCCAAGGCCGACTTGCCGCTCGCCGTCGGGCCTGCAATGAGGATGGTCTTCGGCAACTCTTTGGACACGTCTTCGACGGCTCCGTTTCCCACTGCTCGGATCGCACGGCATGTTTTACGTGGCAACGCTGATCTCGTCCCCGGACCGCCCGGTGGTGACCGATGCCCTGGTGCAGAAAGTCGCACGCTATCTGCCGCACGGCCGTCCGGTCGATTGGCTGGCGCCGGGAGTGGCGACGGACATCGCGTTCCTGCTGGACGAACTGGACGACCCTCCGCGATCCGGGGAGGACGAAGATCTGCTGAAAGACCTTGGCCGGGATATTCGGGACATCATCGGCGGCATGCCGGTCGATGTCGTTATCCAGCCGCACGAAGGACGCCGCAAGAAGCTTCTCGTCGCCGATATGGATTCTACCATGATCGGCCAGGAATGCATCGACGAGCTCGCCGACTATGCCGGTTTCAAGGATCGCGTCGCGGCGATCACCGCGCGCGCCATGCGCGGCGAGATCGAGTTCGAACCGGCGCTGCGCGAACGTGTCGCGCTGCTCCAAGGGACTTCCCGCCAAGGTTATCGATACGGTGATCGCCGAGCGCATCCGGTTGACGCCCGGCGGTCGGGCGCTGGTCGCCACCATGCGCGCCAACCACGCCTATACCTGCGTGGTGTCCGGCGGCTTCACCGCCTTTACCGGGCGGCTCGCCGCGACGATCGGCTTTGACGAAGAGCGCGCCAACGTTTTGCTCGTCGACGCCGATGGCCGGTTGACGGGGACGGTGGCCGAGCCGGTGCTCGGCCGCGAAGCCAAGCTCGAAGCGCTGACGACGCTGCGCGACCGTTTCCACCTCGCCCGCGAAGACACGCTTGCCGTCGGCGACGGCGCCAACGATATCCCGATGATCGAGGCGGCCGGCCTCGGCATAGCCTTCCACGGCAAGCCGGCGATCAGAGAAGCGGCTGCCGTGCGCATCGACCACGGCGATCTCACCGCGCTGCTTTATGCGCAGGGCTATCGCCGGGAGGAATTCGCGGAAGTGTGACGGGCGCCGCTGCCGGCTATTGCAGATTCAAAGCGACGAACCGCGTCTCGCCGTCGGCATTGGAAACCAGCAGCACGGCGACCTTTTTGCCCTGCGATTTCAGCTCGTCGACACGCTTTTGCATGTCGGCCGGATTGCCGACGCTCTGGTACTGCACTTCGACGA
Organism: uncultured Alphaproteobacteria bacterium; assembly: GCA_963743395.1. Lineage (GTDB taxonomy): Bacteria > Pseudomonadota > Alphaproteobacteria > Rhizobiales > Xanthobacteraceae > BOG-931. Next base: position 273,865 of record CAVUPV010000001.1, on the reverse strand, counting down.
TGACGTCGCCGGGAGTGAGCCGCTTGTCGGGATCGGCCATCGCCACGCTCGGGTCGACGCCGGTGACGAGCACGCCTTTGATGTTGTCCCTGATCTTGAACTTCTTGCGCAGGTCGTCGGTGATGCCGGCAAGTTCGAGACCGAGCGTCTTCTGCACGACCGATTTGTCGGGCGGCGCGGTGTCTTTGCCGGGACCGGCATCGGCGACTTTTTCGGTGTCCTGCAGCCGGCCGACCGTGACCTTGTGGGTTTCTTCCTTGCCCTTGCGGATAACGACGACGTCGACGGCCTTGCCGATCGTCGTATCGGCGACGATCCGCGGCAGATCGTGCATTTCCTTGACGTCGCGTCCGTCGAACGTGACGATAACGTCACCCGGCTGGATGCCGGCCGGGCTTGGCCGGCCCTTTATCGTCGACGCCGGCCACCAGCGCGCCGCGCGGCGGCTTGATGGACAGACTGTCGGCGATATCGTCGGTCACCTGCTGGATGCGCACGCCGAGCCAGCCGCGCCGCGCCTCGCCGAATTGGCGCAGTTGATCGATCACCGGCATCGCGGTGTCGGAGGGGACGGCGAAGCCGATGCCGATCGAGCCGCCCGAAGGTGAAATGATCGCGGTGTTGATGCCGACGACTTCGCCGTCGAGATTGAACAGCGGCCCGCCGGAATTGCCGCGATTGATGGCGGCGTCGGTCTGAATGTAATTGTCGTAGGGGCCCGAATTGATGTCGCGGTTGCGCGCCGAGACGATGCCGGCGGTGACCGTGCCGCCGAGGCTGAACGGATTGCCGATGGCGATGACCCATTCGCCGAGCCGCAGCTTGTCGGAATCGCCGAATTTCACCGCCTTGAGCGGCTTGTCGGTATGCACGCGCAAAACCGCGAGATCGGCCTTTGAATCCTTGCCGACCAGATCCGCCTTGAGTTTGGTGCCGTCATTGAGGATGACATTGATCTCGTCGGCGTCGGCGATCACATGGTTGTTGGTGACGACGATGCCGGACGGATCGATGATGAAGCCGGAGCCGAGCGAGTTGATACGGCGCGGTGTTTGATCGGAATCGTCACCGCCTTGGCCGCCTTGCCCACCTGGGCCGCTATTGCCCCCTTGGCCGTGATGGTTCTTGAAAAACTGATTGAAGAATTCCTCCATCGGCGAGCCGGGCGGCAGATCCGGCAGTTCGGCGACGCGCGGGTCGACTTTTTGCGACGTCGAGATGTTGACGACGGCGTCGATGACTTGCTCGGCAACGTCGGCGATATTGTCGGGGCCCCGTGTCGCCGTCGCCGCGGGCCGCGCCGGCAAGATGACGATCGCCGCCGCGAGCGCGGCGATCGTCGTGCCATGCGGCAGAAACCGGGCGAGATGGCGGGCGGAGAAACGGCGAGAGTTGGACGTCATGGACGTCAGCGCTCCTGGCATTCGACTCATGGGGAGGAACTTGCCGGCAGGGTGCCTCCGTCCTTTGCGGGACGCAAGAGGACGCCCAAGCGATAACCTGCTGGCTTGGCAATTAGCGGCCCGATTGGGGCGGAAAAGCGACTGCTTTCTTGCGTCAACCGCGCACCAGCCAGACGATCAGCACGCCGACCAATGCCGAAACAATACCGGCAATGCGCAACGGTGTGTCCGCCATGCCGAGCACGGTCTGCATGGTGCGCTTGGCGACGCCGGGAAACGCGGCGAGAAAAATCCCCTCGATGGCGAACAGAAAGCCGATCGCGACGATAAAATCAGACATCGGCGCGGCTCGCTGCGGTTTGCCGCGCCCTATTTCGTGGCGTTGCTCGAGTGCGACGGATTGGCCGCTCCCGGCGCCGGGGCCGCGGAGCGCTCGAGGCAGCCGCGCCGTCCGGTGGCGATTTGCCGGAAGGGTCGCCGAAATAGCGGAAGAAATCCGAATCCGGCCGCAGCACCAGACGCGTATTGGATTGCTGCATGCTTCGTTCGTAGGCCTGCATGGAACGGTAGAAGGCGAAGAAATCCGGATCCTGGCCGAAGGCGTCGGCGAAGATGCGGTTGCGTTCGGCGTCGCCCTGGCCGCGGATCTGCTCGGACTGCTGATTGGCGTCGGCCACGAGCACCGTCACGTCGCGATCGGCCTTGGCGCGGATCGCCTGCGCCTTCTGGCTGCCCTGGGCGCGGAACTCGGCCGCCTCGCGCTGACGTTCCGTCTGCATGCGGTGGTAGACCGCCTCGCTGTTCTGTTCCGGCAGGTCGGCGCGGCGGATGCGCACGTCGACGACGTGAATGCCGAACGGCTGCGCATCGTGATCGAGCTGATCGCGCATCCGCGCCATGAGTTCCTCGCGCCTGTTGCGCACCACGTCGGTGAGCGTCGCCTCGCCGAGCACGCTGCGCAGCGTCGAATTGAGCAGGATCGCGAGCTGCGAACTGGCGCCGTCCGGGCCGACCGTCTGGTAGAACTTGAGCGGATCGGTGATGCGGTAGCGCGCGAAGGCGTCGACCACGAGCCGTTCTCCGGCCTGGCCGGCGCCGGCATTCGCATTGTCGCCGCTTGAGGCAATCACCTCCTGCGCCGGCTGTTCGATGGTGAGAATGCGCTTGTCGATATAGATCACGCTGTCGATGAACGGCACTTTCACGTTGAGACCCGGATCGGTGATGACGCGCACGGGATTGCCGAGCCGGACCACCAGGGCTTGCCTGGTCTGATAGACGGTGAAGAAGGTGCTGTAGCCGACGATGGCCACCAGCAACAGCACAACGGCAACCGCGCCGCCGAACAGGCTCGGCTTCATGGGTTGCCTCCCGACGGTTGCGTCTGTGTCTGTGGCTGCGCGGGCGCGCTTCGGTCCTGCGGCAGATTGTTCAACGGCAGATACGGCACGACGCCGGGCCCGGCGGATTGCGGGCCGGTATCGATGATCGTCTTATCGGCGCCGCCGAGAACGCGCTCCATGGTTTCGAGATACATGCGCTCGCGGGTCACGTCGGGCGCTTTTTTGTACTGATCGTAGATTTGCGAGTAGCGCGAGGTCTGGCCGTTGGCGTCGGCGACGGTCTGCGCGCGGTAGGCTTCGGCGTCCTGGACGATCTTGGAGACGCGGCCCTTCGCCTCCGGCACCACGCGATTGGCATAAGTCTCCGCCTCGTTCTGCAAGCGCTCGAGATCGGAGCGCGCCGCCTGGACGTCGCGGAAGGAGTCGATGACCTGGTCCGGCGGGTCGACTTTCTGAAGCTGGACCTGCTGCACCTGGATGCCGGCGCCGTAATCGTCGAGCGTCTTCTGCAGCAGCGCCTGCACCGCCGTCTCGATGGTCTGCCGCGCGCCGGTCAGGATCGGCTGGATGTTCGATTGTCCGATCACCTCGCGCATGGCGCTTTCAGCCACCGCCTTCACGGTGCCTTCGGGATTCTGGACGTTGAAGAGGTAATCGCCGACCTGGGTCGGCTTGACCTTCCACAGCACCGAGAAATCGACGTCGACGATGTTCTCGTCGCCGGTGAGCATCAGGCTTTCTTCCGGCACATCGCGCATGGTGGTGCCGCGGCGGGTGTCGAAGCCGATGTCGATCTTGTTGACGCGCAGCGCCTGCGGCGTGATCGCCGACTCGATCGGATAGGGCAGATGGTAATTAAGGCCCGGCTGCGCCTCGCGCACAAACTTGCCGAAGCGCAACACCACGCCAAGCTCATCGGGCTCGACGCGAAAGAAGCCGGAGAAGCCCCACAACGCGACAGCCACCAGCGCGATCAGCGCGATGCCGCGGCCGCCGAGATTGCCCGGCAGCCAGCTGCGCAGCTTGTCCTGGCTGCGGCGCAGGAATTCCTCGAGATCGGGCGGCCTCGAGCCTCCCGGTTGCTGCGGCCCCGAACCCCACGGTCCGCGCGGTCCCGAACCCCACGGGCCGCCGCCGCCGGATTGGTTGCTCCACGGCATCAAATACGCTCCTGACGCCGGCTCCCGGCCGGCCCTGGTTCGCGGGGGTTATAGGGGAGCGCGACCCCCCTTACAACGCGCAGTTATGCCGCGCTTGACCGACGCATTGCCGCCGCGGTCGCGCGTTCGTAAGTGACGAAGGCGAAGGCGACTTCGTCCTCGGCGGCCGGTTTTTGTTCGCTGCGCGCGGTAACGCGCCAGATCGTCGGATCGATGGCGGGAAAGCGCACGTCGCCCTCGATCCGCGCGTGAACTTCGGTAATGGCGAGCCGTGTCGTCATCGGCATTGTCTGCGCGTAGATGTCGGCACCGCCGGCGACGATGATGGTGTCCGCATTCCGCCGCAGCGCGTCGCCGCGCGCCGCCGCGAGCGCGGCCTCGACACTCGGCGCGACCAGCACGCCCGGCGCGGTGAAGGCACGATCGCGGCTGACCACGATCGTGGTGCGGCCCTTGAGCGGCTTGCCGATCGACAGAAAAGTCTTGCGGCCCATGACCACGGGCTTGTCCATGGTGAGGCTGCGAAAATACTGCATGTCGGATTTGAGCCGCCACGGCAGCGCGTTGCCGCGGCCGATGACGCCATTCTCGGCAACGGCGGCGAGGGCAACGATGTTCATGTACGGAGCATCCAATCCGTCATCCTGAGGTGCGCGCCGCACGCGCCTCGAAGGATGAATGGCCCGGGCCGTCGCCCTTCGAGGCTCGCTGTCGCTCGCGCCTCAGGGTGACGGGTCATAGCTGCTTACACCGCCACCGCGGCTTTGATGTGTGGGTGCGGATCGTAGCCTTCGAGCACGAAATCTTCGTAGCGCAGCGCGAACAGGTCCGTGGCTGCCGGATTCATGCTCAGCACCGGCAACGGCCGCGGCTGTCGCGTCAGCTGCAGCCGCGCCTGTTCGAGATGGTTGAGATAAAGATGCGTGTCGCCCAAGCTATGGATGAAAGTTCCGGGTTTGAGTCCGGTGACCTGCGCGACCGCTACCGTCAGGAGCGCATAAGAGGCGATATTGAACGGCACGCCGAGAAAGACGTCGGCCGAACGCTGATAGAGTTGGCATGACAGTGCACCGTCGGCGACATTGAATTGAAACAGGCAATGGCACGGCGGCAGCGCCATGCCTTCGATCTCCGCCGGGTTCCACGCGGTGACGACCAGCCGGCGCGAATTCGGATTGCGGCGGATATCGGCAACCACATTGGCCAATTGATCGATCGCGCCGCCGTCCGGCGTCGGCCAGGCGCGCCATTGCCGGCCATAGACCGGACCGAGGTCGCCGTTCTCGTCGGCCCAGTCGTCCCAGATGGTGACGCCGTGGTCGTTGAGATATTTGATGTTGGTGTCGCCGCGCAAAAACCAAAGCAATTCGTAGATGATGGATTTGACGTGCAGCTTTTTAGTGGTGACCAGCGGAAAACCGCGCTGCAGGTCGAAGCGCATCTGGTGGCCGAAGATCGAGCGCGTGCCGATGCCGGTGCGGTCGCGCTTTTCCACGCCCTCGGAGAGCACGCGTTCCATCAGGTCAAGATATTGGCGCATGGTTTTGCCTTGGCGATTCGGCTCCCGAGTTTAGCGTCAAATGTGCGGCGGACGAAAGGTACACAAGAGAGGCTTTGATCAAAGCCGACGCGGGCGATCGTGCGACGGGGTTCTTACGAGCCGATCTCCAGCCGTGATATTGTGTCGTAAGTCTCGTGTTATCGCCCATTATCCGCTTTGCTCGTCAAGCGAGCGCGATTTGAGACCAGTACCGTCTGCTCGGGGGCTCACGTGATCAATCCGAAGGCCGCTCCTTGCGACGAAGCAACGATCCGATCGATCCCTCTGGCGGCGAATTGCATCGCCAGCCAAAAGCCCTGGGTTCTGTTGGCCACGATTCTGGCCTCGAGCATCACCTATATCGACGAATCCGTCGTCAACATCGCGCTGCCGGCGATCGAGAGGAATCTGGCGACTTCTGTCGCCGTGATTCAGTGGCTGGTCAATGCCTACACGCTATGTCTTTCGGCGCTTTTGCTTACCGGCGGCGCCGCGGCCGATCGGTTCGGTCGCCGAAAAATGTTTATCATCGGCATCATCCTCTTTGCGGCCGCGTCGCTGTGGTGCGGATTTGCGCCGAGCATTGCCCAATTGATCCTGGCCCGCGCCATGCAGGGTGTCGGAGCCGCCGTTCTGATTCCCTGTTCGTTGGCGCTGATCGGCGCCTCATTTGACGAGGAGGAACGCGGCAAGGCGATCGGGACGTGGGCTGGTGTTTCCGCCATTGCGGTCGCGATCGGACCATTATTAGGCGGCCTGATCGTCGATCATTTCAGCTGGCGTTGGATTTTTTTGATCAATCCTCTCCTTGCCATGCCGACAATCTGGATCGTCTACAATCACGTACCGGAAAGCCTAGGTCCTGAGGTCACCGGCCGGCTCGATTGGACCGGCGCCGTGCTGGCGCTGCTCGGCTTGGCCGGAGTGTGTTTTGGCCTCATCGCGGCGCCGGACTTCGGCTTGACCGACATAAAAGTCTATCGCGCCGCTTGCGCTTGGTCTGGTGCTGCTTTGCGTTTTCATCTGGCTGGAAGGTCACAGCGACACCCCGATGTTGCCGCTCGATCTGTTTCGGTCGCGCACCTTCTCAGCCGTCAATCTGCTGACATTGCTGCTCTACGCCGCGCTCGGCGGTGCATTCTTTTTTCTACCATTCGCGCTGATCCAGGTCGGCGGCTATTCGGCGGTGCTCGCCGGCGCTGTCTTCCTTCCCTTCACGATTGTCATGGGATTGCTGTCGCGCTGGTCGGGTGGGTTGGTCGACCGTATCGGCGCCAGATTGCCGCTCATCATTGGACCCATGATCACGGCGCTGGGCTTCGGCGCGTTGGCCTTATGCATTGGCCGGGACGCTTATTGGACCTTTCTCGCTGCGATGATCGTCCTCGGCCTCGGCATGGCCGTCAAGCGTCGCGCCGCTCACGACCACCGTCATCAACGCAGTGCCGGCGCATCAGACCGGCGTGGCGTCCGGGGTCAACAACGCCGTCGCATCATTGGCAGGTCTGCTCGCGGTTGCCATCTTTGGTGCAGTAGCACTCGGAATTTACGACCGCGGGCTTGATCGTCGGCTGCAGACCGTCCTCGGCCTCGGTGGAGCTAAGTCAGACAATTCGAAAGTGCACGCGGGCAGTTCGTCACCGCACCAGCCGCAGCGATGAGCACAGCCGTCGAACGGCAACGCGCAGAGCAGATTATCAGGGGCTCGCTTGCGGAGAGCATAAGGGACATCATGCTGCTCGCCGGTATTCTTGCGCTCGGCGCCGCCGCGAGCGGCGCGCTCCTGCCGCGCCGCGCGCAACCGACCAGCGGACCTGGGTAAAGTCAGACATCGCGAACAGAAGCAGTCGCGCTGGTGGCTTCACAGTCAACGATCTTGGCGCCGTCATGGCCGAGCGTAGGTCGTCGTCCAACCTGGCTGTCCTGTCGGGGGGGCCCACCGCGTCCTCTAATGACCCGAAGCGGACATCGGCGTCATCGGTCCGGACGATGACGGCATCGCAATGGGTCGGGCTTGGCGGTAATGTCCTAATATTACGTACGGGACATTAGCATACATCGCCGTGAAGAAAGTTTGGAGGGGAGATGTCATTCGACGGCCGCGCGGCGCCGACCAACCAGGATCGAAAGTTTTGGCTGCCTAGAGAAGAGGTCGTTGTTTGGTTGACCAGCATTATTCCGGTCGATGCCAAGGTGCTCGATATTGGCTCGGGCACGGCACCGTTCCGCCGCGCGGACATGTTCGTTGACTGGACGAAGCCCAGCGATATTCCCGATCATAAGTTTCAAGCTTGCGATATCCACCGCAATCGACTGCCGTTTGACGACAAGACATTCGACTTTGTTTATTGCCGCCATGTGCTTGAAGATCTCTACAATCCATTTTTGATTGTTGCGGAAATGTCGCGGGTGGCCAAAGCCGGATATATCGAAACGCCCTCGCCATTGGCGGAGGTTTGCCGCGGCATTGACGGAAATTCACCTCCTTGGCGCGGCTATCATCACCATCGATTTTTGATCTGGAAACGGGATGGTATCCTCTTTTTCTAACCAAATATCCGATCCATCGAATATTTAGATTTTGCGGATGAGGCGACGGCCATCGTGGGCCGTCTTCGTGATAATTCCCGCTATTGGAACTCGCATTTCCTTTGGCGCGATCAAATCGAAGTCCGTTATCTGCAGCACGAAGCCGACTATGCGATTGCCAAGGATTATGCGGCGGTGGTGAGTGCGGCGATCAAGGAAGGCTTGGAGGGCGCCGAGGAGTTTACAAAAACGATGGTGACCGTGCGCTCGCTGTAATTTCGCTTTGCCTTGCGGAGTGTGCAGAGCACTATTTGCTCGCTTGGCGAGCCGCCGCTAAACAGCGGACCCGGCGCGATCCTAGACGGCATCCATCGCGATTTCGCCGAGCCCGTCGACCGTGAACACGGCGCGCTGGCCGGCCGCGATCGACATTGTCGGGATGAGGCTGCCGGTGATGATCACCATGCCGGCTTTGAGATCGCGGCCGCGCTCCGCCAGATGATTGGCGAGCCAGGCGAGCGTCGCGTAAGGATCCTCGGCTTTGCCGTCGCCGACGGTCTTTGCCGCCGATGGTGAGACGGCCGGCAATGCCAGTCAGCGCCGCGGCCGACATGGCTTTGGGCGTGCCGATGACGACGCCGCCGTTCCAGCAATTCTCGACGATCAGCGAGGCGGCCTCGGTGTGCGCGTAATCCGCGTTGCGGTCCTCGATCAGTTCGAAGGCGGCCATCGCGCCGGCGACCGCCGGCGCGACCGAGTCGCGCGTCCACGGTGCGCCGGAGGCCGGCAGATCGGCGCCGAGTTTGAGCGCGATTTCGCTTTCGATGCGCAGGTTGACGAAATCGGCGATCCGCAGCCGCGCCGGCGAACTATGGATCGTGCGCGCAAAAATCGCGCCGCCGCAAGGATGCGTAATGCCCATCAACTGCTGCATCACCTTGGTGGTGGTCGCGATCTTGGCGCCGCCGACCGCGCCATAGACCGGCTCCGCCAGCCGGTAATAGGCCTCCTGTGCCGCATAGGCTTCGGCGATAGATGCCGGCCGCAATTCGTCCGGCAGGTTGCGGTAAGGCTGGCGCTGCGCGCGCGCCTCCCACATCCAGCGCGCCATCGCATTCAGTCGATCGCTGTTTTCCATGGCTGCCTATTTTCACTCTTCAAACAGTCCGCTCAAGCCGAGCAGCGCGGCGACGGCGAACGCCCACAGCGGATGCACGCGCATGAAATACGCGGTCACCGCCGTGCCAAGCGTGATGGCGGCGGCGAGCCAGCCGTAATCGGCCGTGCTCGCGATCACGATTGCGCTCGCCGCGGTGAGCCCGATCGTCACCGGCACCAGTCCGCGGCTCACCGCGCCGTGCCACACCGCGCCCTTGAACCGGTCGGAGGCGCGGCCGACGAAGAAGGCGAACATGCCGCTCGGCCCGCACATGGCCAGCGTGGTCACCAGCGCGCCGACAACGCCGGCGACGTGATAGCCGATCAGCGCCACGATGATGAGGTTCGGTCCCGGTGTAAGTTGCGCCAGCGCAAAGGTGTCGGCGAATTGCCGGTCGGTCAGCCAGTGCTGCACGTCGACCGAAAAGCGATGCATTTCCGGCACGGCGGAATTGCCGCCGCCGATCGCGAACAGCGACAGCACCGCGAAAAAGCCCGCGAGCGTTACAAGCGTGCCGCTGTCGCTCCTCATACCCGCACCCAGGCGATGCCGATGCTCACCGGCACGATCGCCGCCAGCACCAGCGGCAACGGCCAGTGCATCAGTCCGATGGCAACGAAAGTCGCCAGCGTAATCAGAGGCCGCACAATGGCGCCGTTGCGAAACAGCGGCCGCGCCATCTTGGCGACGGTCGCCATCATCAGGCCCGCCGCCGCCGAGGCGACGCCGGTGAGCATGTGGCGCAGCGCCGGCAGGTCGCCGTAACGCGCGTAAATGGCGCCGACGGCCATGACCAGCAGCACCGGCGGGCCCATCAGGCCGGTCATCGCCACCAGCGCGCCGGCGGCGCCGCGAATGCGCGAGCCGAAAATGATCGAGAAATTGAGAATGTTTCCGCCCGGCAGGAAGGCGCACAGCGCGTAGGCCTCGTTGAACTGCTCGGGCGTGAGCCATTTGCGCTCGTCCACCATCATGCGCCGCGACCACGCCAGCACGCCGCCGAAGCCGGACAGCGAAATTGTGGCGAAGGCGACGAACAGTTCCCAAAGCGTCGGCTGGATCTGCGGCGCAGGCCGCGGCCGCGGGGAGGGAATTGGTCGCCGGTGGATCGGGAGTGGCTGGAATCGGCGGGGAGTTCATGCGCTTCGTTTAGCGCCGCCGGGCAGCCGCTGCCAGTCGCTTTCGCGCCGGTCGGCAGTGTAATCACTCACCGTGTTCGCGGCCGTCATTGCGAGCGCAGCGAAGCAATCCAGTGGTTGACGGTCTGGATTGCTTCGTCGCTTCGCTTCTCGCAATGACTGAAAACCAATCTAATCCAGGAGCGCCCGAATGAAACTCGCGGTGCGCGCGTAAATGCCGGGCGCTTCGCTCTCGCGCGGGCCGCCGATCGCGAGTTTCAGGCCGTCGCCGTGCCGCGCCTGCTTGGACGCGCAGCCACAGCGCGGTGTGTTTGAGCATATCCGGCCGGGCAAGGTTCACGACAAAAAGCGGCTTGCGAGTAGCGGTGCGCGAGGTCCTGCGCCAGCGCCGTCCCGGCGGAGACGTCGACGCCCGTCGGCGTCGACGACGATCATGCAGGCGTCGGCATCGCGCACGTTCCATTCGGTGCGCTGCGCCGGGTCGGCGAGCGGTGTCTCCTTGAGCTGCGGATAGGTCGCCAGCAGGCCGGGCGGATTTGGCAAATCCTCCGCCCAGCCGCCCTTCGGGCACCAGCCGGCATAGGCGATGTCCCGCTCGACCGCGACATCGAGAACGGCGCGGTCGACCCCGCTCTGTCCGCCGGAAATGATTTTCATCGCGGCTCCCTCGCAGGCTCCGTGCGCCTCAATTGCCGGCTTTTGGGGCCGATCCGCACTCTTTTTTCGGCAACCTTTTGGGCCTATATTCCAAGGTGCCGGCGCAAGCCGGATATGGCGATAAATGGCCGTCGTAATAAACCTTTCGGACCCGGGGGCGGTACCCGGCGACTCCACCAACGGGGTCGAAATAGGATCGACGAGGGCGTAAAGGGCGTGCTTTTGCTCGGCATGGTTCCGCCGTTATCGGGCCAATTCCATAGTTGCCAATGACAACTATGCTCCGGTTGCTCTAGCCGCGTAAGCGGTTCGAAAGACCGACTTGAAGTCCTGGCGGGTTAAGCTCCGTCAGGCGGGGTTCGGAGGCACCTGGCAACAGAAGCCTCCACTTTCCAGGAATCAGGTATCAGTAATCGGTCATCAGAGGCCCGGGCGATCTGGACCTCTATGAATAACGCCCTATCTGCTGTCTGATTGCTGACCACTGACCACTGATTCCCACATGGATCACATCCGCTACGACATTCTCGCCCAAGAGGCGCTGCGCGGCGTGGTCCGCACGGTGCTGGCGGACGCGGCCAAGAACGGCCTGCCCGGCGAGCATCATTTCAAGGTCACGTTTTCCACGACCGCGCCGGGCGTGCGGCTTTCGGACCGCATGCGCGCGCAATATCCGGACGTGATGACCATTGTCCTGCAGCACCAGTTCTGGGACTTGATCGTCGGCGACGACGGCTTTGAAGTCGGGCTGTCGTTCGGCGGCGTTCCCGAACGACTGGCGATCCCGTTCGAGGCGGTGACGGCGTTTTACGATCCGGCGGTGGAATTCGGATTCCAGTTCGAGGCGATCGGCGCCGAGGCAGCCGGCCGCGGCGCCGATGGCGAGGCGGCCGACAAGGAATCTTCGGCGCCGGCCGAGTCTGTGCCGCCGCAGCCGGGCAAGCCCGACGCCTTGCCGGCGCCGGGTGCGGCAAAAGCGCGGGAGCCGGCGTCCAGTCCCGATGGCGGCACCGGGCGGCGAAGTGGTGCGTCTCGACCGGTTTCGGAAGAAATAGGACTATTCGATTGTTGTCTGTTTCCCGCTCATTTCCCGCGAAGCCGGAATCCCGTAACTTGCGGTCCCCGCTTGCGCGGAGACGAGCCGGGAATCAGATCAATCGTCATTCCGATGAAGACCCGCACTGAAACCGATTCATTCGGCCCGATCGAAGTGCCGGCCGATCGTTATTGGGGCGCGCAGACCGAGCGTTCGCGCCATAATTTCCGCATCGGCGACGAACGCATGCCGGCCCCGCTCATTTGCGCGCTGGCGCTGGTCAAGCTCGCCGCGGCGGAAGTCAATCAATCGCTCGGTTTGCTCGACGCGCGGCGCGCCAAGGCGATCGTGAAGGTCGCCCGCGAGATCATCGACGGCAAGCTCGACGATCAGTTCCCGCTGTCGGTTTACCAGACCGGCTCCGGCACCCAGTCCAACATGAACGTCAACGAGGTGATCGCCAATCGCGCCAATCAAGAGCTTGGCGGCAAGCTTGGCGCAAAGGAACCGATCCATCCGAACGATCACGTCAATATGAGTCAGTCGTCGAACGATTGTTTTCCGACCGCCATGCATATCGCGGCCGCGCAGGAGATTGCGCAGCGGCTCGTTCCGGCGCTGACCGGCCTGCAGGCGGCGCTGCAGAAAAAGTCGCACGAGTTTCGCGCCATCGTGAAAATCGGCCGCACCCATACGCAGGACGCGACGCCGCTCACGCTCGGCCAGGAATTTTCCGGCTATACGGCCCAGGTCACGTCCGGCATCCGCCGCACCAAGCTGGCGGTGAAGGAGCTTTACCCGCTGGCGCAGGGCGGCACCGCGGTCGGCACCGGGCTCAACAGCAAACGCCAATTCGCAAAACTGTTCGCCACAAAGATCGCGCGCCTTACCGGCATGCCGTTTGTCAGCGCGCCCAACAAGTTCGAAGCGCTGGCCTCGCATGGCGCGATTGCCTTCGCGCACGGCGCACTCGCTTCGCTTGCCGCCGACCTGTTCAAGATCGGCAACGATATCCGCTTCCTCGGCTCCGGCCCGCGTTCCGGATTCGGCGAATTGATCCTGCCGGAAAACGAGCCTGGCTCCTCGATCATGCCCGGCAAGGTCAACCCGACCCAGTGCGAAGCGCTGACCATGGTGTGCTGCCGCGTATTTGGCAACGACACCACGATCACCGTGGCGGCGAGCCAGGGCCATTTCGAGCTCAACGTGTTCAAGCCGGTCATTATCGACGCCATGCTGCAATCGATCCGACTTCTCGCCGACGTGGCGAAGTCGTTCACCGAGCATTGCGTCGTCGGCATCCGCGCCAACGAGCCGCGCATCCGCGAGCTGTTGCAAAACTCGCTGATGCTGGTCACCGCGCTGGCGCCGCATATCGGCTACGACAAGGCGGCGCAAATCGCCAAGGCGGCGCACGCCCATGGCACGACGCTGCGCGAAGAGGCGGTCAAGCTCGGCTTCGTATCGGGCAAGGACTTCGACCGGCTGGTGCAGCCGGCGCGGATGACCCGGCCGGACGCGTAGCCGCCGATAACCTTTTCCCAAAGTTGTATATTTCGGGCGATAACGACTTCGTGTCCGGACGCCCGCCACAGCACCTCGCCTGCTATGATCTTGGCCGGAACTGGCCGTGTCGCCCGATCCGGCCGAAGCCTGCCTAGAGCCGGTTACCACCAGATATCATTGAGCTTTTCAGCATGGGTCCCGTCATTAATCTGCGCACCGAGCGGAAACGGGCCAAGCGGCGGCAGGCCGGTCAGGATGCCGCCGCGAACCGGCTTGCCCATGGCCGGTCCAAAGCGGAACGAAACCTAAAGCGCTCCCAGGACGACAAAGCCAAGATAAGCCTCGACCAACACCGGATTGAAACGGGAGATGGGACATGAAATCGCCGGTCGTCAAACGCTCGATCGTGATCGCCAGCCATAAGACCAGCGTCAGTCTCGAGGACGCGTTCTGGAAGGGCCTGAAGGATATCGCCATTGGCCGGCACATGACGCTGTCGGATCTGGTCGCCGCGATCGATGCCGAACGCCGGCACGGCAATCTGTCGTCGGCGATCCGGCTGTTCGTGCTGGACCATTATCAGGCCGGCAATGGGCAGGCTGACGTCGTGCCGCCGCCGCGCGGGCGCATCCTGGCGACGGCCGCTGCCCCTTCCCGGCGGAATAGCGAAGCGCTTAGAGACTAAAGATCTTGCCGGGATTCATGATGTCGAGCGGATCGAGCGCCCGCTTGATCGCGCGCATGGCGTCAAGCGCGGGCTCGCCGTGCTCGGCTTTGAGGTATTTCATCTTGCCCTGACCGATGCCGTGTTCGCCGGTGCAGGTGCCGTCCATGGCGAGCGCGCGTTCGACCAGGCGTTCCAGCAGGGCTTCCGCTCGCTTGATTTCGTCACCGTCGTCGAGATCGATCAACAGCAGCAGATGGAAATTGCCGTCGCCGACATGGCCGACGATCGGCGCGATGAATCGGCTTGCCGCGGCGTCTTCTTGAGTCGCCACCACGCACTCGGCCAGCCGCGAGATCGGAACGCAAACGTCGGACGACAGCGCCTGCGTGCCCGGCCGCAACCGGCGCGCCGCCCAATAGGCGTCGTGCCGCGCCTGCCACAGCCGGGTGCGCTGCTCCACGCGTGTCGCCCAATCGAACGGGCCGCCGCCGAGTTCGCGCGCGATTTCGCCGAAACGCTCCGATTGTTCGGCGACGCTCGCGGCGGTGCCGTGAAATTCCAGAAACAGCATCGGCGTTTCCGGCAATGTCAGGTTGGAATAGGCATTGCAGGCTTTCACCTGCAGCGCATCGAGCAGCTCGATCCGCGCCACCGGAATACCCGACTGGATGGCGAGGATGGCCGCATTGCAGGCCGCCTCGACCGAGGGGAACGGGCAGACGCCCGATGAGATCGCTTCCGGAATGCCGGACAGCCGCAGCGTCAATTCGGTGATGACGCCGAGCGTGCCTTCCGAGCCGACCATGAGGCGGGTGAGATCGTAACCGGCGGAGGTTTTCTTGGCGCGCCGCGCGGTCGACATCACCTCGCCGTTGGCGAGCACGACTTTGAGTGCCAGCACATTGTCCTTCATGGTGCCGTAGCGCACGGCGTTGGTGCCTGACGCGCGGGTCGCCGCCATGCCGCCGAGCGAGGCGTCGGCGCCGGGATCGATCGGGAAGAACACGCCCTGGTCGCGCAAGCTCTCGTTGAGCTGCTTTCTGGTGATGCCGGGCTCGATGACGCAATCGAGATCCTCGGCATGCACCTTGAGCACGCGGTTCATGTCGCGAAAGTCGAGACAGACCCCGCCGCGCGGCGCGTTGACCTGGCCTTCGAGCGATGTGCCGACGCCGAAGCATATCACCGGCACGCGGTGCTGCGCGCACAACCGCACGACGTCCTGCACGTCTTCCGTCGTTTGCGGAAACACCACAGCGTCCGGCGGCTGCGTCGCGATCCACGTCGTCGTATGGCCATGCTGCTCGCGCACCGCCTGCGAGGTGACCAGCCGGTTGCCAAAGCGCGCGGCGAGCGCGGCGATCACCGCGTCGACCGCATTGCGGTCCTGTTTGCTTCGTGGCGGCGCTTCAACGAGGGCCATCGTCGTCCTTTTTTAGCGGCGTTTCCTGTTGAGCTCTTCTTTGCGCGCAACGTGGCGGGAGCGCCGCGCAGGTCAAGCCATGCATTATGTTTGGCTGGCACGCGCCATAGTCTGGCTTCGTGCGCAATGCGAATCCGCCACAGTTCCGGCATGCCCGATCCTAGCGATGACCAGCCTTCGTCCGCCACGCCATTTGTCTCGTCGGTCATGCGGGTCGAGCCCGGCTGGATCGACTACAACGGCCATCTCAACATGGCCTACTACAATGTATTGTTCGATCGCGCGGTCGACGAGGTCTATGAGGTTCTGGGCCTGGGCCTCGATTATCTCAAGACCAAGCAGCACTCGACCTTCACCGCCGAGGTTCATGTCCGCTATCTGCGCGAGCTCAATGCCGGCGATCCGGTGCGGGTGACGTTCCAGCTGCTCGATCTCGACGCCAAGCGGCTGCATTATTTCGAGCAGCTGCTGCATGCCGAACAAGGCTGGCTGTCGGCGACGTCGGAGAACATGGCGCTGCATGTCGACATGACGGCGCGCAAGACCGCGCCCTTTCCGTCGGATGTCATGGCCCGGCTCGAGCGCATGAAGGTCGCGCACGCCGATCTGCCGTTGCCGGAAGGTGTGGGGCGGCGGATCGCCATGACGGGGCGTTGACGATTCTTGTTCGTCATTGTTCGTCATTCCGGATCGACGCTCTTAGCGGCGAGTCCGGAATCCATAGTCCCAGCGCCGGGGTTATGGATTCCGGGCTTGCGGGCAAGAGCCCGCGCCCGGAATGACGACGGTAGCCTCGTAAAAGCCGCGTCCAGGTGCCATCTTCCGGGAATGAGAATCAGCGGCATCCACGCTCAGGCAAAGCCTTGGCTGACCCCCTAAAGCGCATTCCCGAACCGACCGAGCCGCCGGCCCCCGCGCCGGGCGGCATTGCCGCGCGCGCGCAGGCGAATGCGGCGCCGGCGCCCTATCTGGCCGGGCTGAATGCCGAGCAGCGGCTCGCGGTCGAGACGCTGGACGGTCCGGTCCTGGTGCTGGCCGGCGCCGGCACCGGCAAGACGCGCGTCCTCACCGTGCGCATCGCCCATATTCTCAGCCTCGGCCGCGCCCGGCCGGGCGAAATTCTCGCGGTCACCTTCACCAACAAGGCCGCGCGCGAGATGAAGCACCGCATCGGCGACATTGTCGGCGGCGTGGTCGAGGGCATGCCGTGGCTCGGCACCTTCCATTCGATCGGCGTGAAAATCCTGCGCCGGCACGCCGAGCTGGTCGGGCTGAAATCCGACTTCACCATCCTCGACGTCGACGACCAGATCCGGCTGTTGAAGCAGCTTCTAGAAGTCGAGAACATCGACGAGAAACGCTGGCCGGCGCGCGTGCTGGCGATGCTGATCGACGGCTGGAAGAATCGCGGCCTGACGCCGGAGCAGGTGCCGTCGGGCGAAGCCGCCGCCTTCGCCAACGGCAAGGGGCTGAAACTCTACAAGGCGTTCCAGGAACGGCTGAAGATTCTCAACGCCGCCGATTTCGGCGATCTGCTGCTCGAGTGCATCCGGCTGTTCCGCGAGCAGCCCGAAGTGCTGCGCCAATATCAGGCGCGCTTCAAATTCATTCTGGTCGACGAATACCAGGACACCAATGTCGCGCAATATCTGTGGCTGAGGTTGCTGGCGCAGAGGACGGGTAGCACCTCTCCCCGCGCGCGGGGAGAGGTCGACGCGCGAAGCGCGGCGGGTGAGGGGGCGCTTCCGCCGCCTGAGCCAGCGGAGAGGCCTCTTCATCCCAACCCTCTCCCCGTAAACGGGGAGAGGGAGTCCGCTGCGGCGAGCGGGGCCAAAAACATCTGCTGCGTCGGCGACGACGATCAGTCGATCTATGGCTGGCGCGGCGCCGAAGTGGACAACATTCTGCGCTTCGAGCACGACTTTCCCGGCGCCACGGTGATCCGGCTGGAGCGCAATTACCGCTCGACCGGCCACATCCTCGCCGCCGCGTCGCACATCATCGCCCATAACGAGGGCCGGCTCGGCAAGACGCTGCGCACCGACGACGTGCTGGGCGAGAAAGTCACCGTCACCGGCTCCTGGGACAGCGAGGAGGAGGCCCGCACCATCGGCGAGGAGATCGAGCAATTGCAGCGCGCGGCAGCACGCGCTCAACGAGATCGCCATCCTGGTGCGCGCCTCGTTCCAGATGCGCGAATTCGAAGACCGCTTCGTCACGCTCGGCCTGCCCTATCGCGTCATCGGCGGCCCGCGCTTCTACGAGCGCGCCGAAATCCGCGATGCGCTGGCCTATCTGCGCGTCGTCAATTCGCCGGCCGACGATCTCGCCTTCGAGCGCATCGTCAATGTGCCCAAGCGCGGATTGGGCGATGCCACCGTGCAGATGCTGCACGATCATGCCAGGAAGCGCCGCGTGCCGCTCACCGAAGCCGTGCGCGCCATGATCGAGACCGACGAACTCAAGCCGAAGCCGCGCGGCGCGCTGCGCGCGCTGATGGAAGCGATCGACCGCTGGCGCAAGCAGCGCGATGCGCTGCCGCACAACGAGCTGGCCGAAATCATCCTCGACGAGTCCGGCTATACCGAGATGTGGCAGAAGGACCGCTCCGCCGACGCCGCCGGCCGGCTGGAAAACCTCAAGGAGCTGGTCCGCTCCATGGAGGAGTTCGAGAATCTGCAGGGTTTTCTCGAGCACATCTCGCTGGTGATGGACAACGAGAAGGCCGCCGAGGCCGACGCCGTCAGCGTCATGACCTTGCACGCGGCCAAGGGGCTCGAATTCGACACCGTGTTCCTGCCCGGCTGGGAGGAAGGCCTGTTTCCGCACCAGCGCACGCTCGACGACCAGGGCCGCGCCGGGCTCGAAGAGGAGCGCCGGCTCGCCCATGTCGGCCTGACCCGCGCGCGCAAGCGGGCGAAAATCTACTTCGCCACCAACCGGCGCATGCACGGCCTGTGGCAGACCAACATCCCGTCGCGGTTTCTGGACGAATTGCCGGAAGCCAATGTCGAGGTGACCGAAGCGCAGGGCGGCTTCGGCGGCTTATGGCGGCTACGGCGCCTCGCGCTTCGACGCCACGACCTCGTTCGGATCGAACTACACCACGCCGGGCTGGCAGCGTGCTCAGGGAAAGAGAGGTGAGAAAAAAGGCGAGGGCGGCTTCTCCGAGACCGGCTCGCGCTACGCCGCGGACGACGATCCGCGACGGCTTTGGCGACACCTCATCGCCGTCGCCGTGGCGCGCCAGGGACGAAGCCGGCGGCGGCCGCCGCCTGCCGCTCACCATCGAAGGCGAACTGGTGGCGAAATCCACCGGCACCGTTTCCGCCTTCACGCTCGGCGACCGCGTCTTTCACCAGAAATTCGGCAACGGCAACGTCACCGCCATCGACGGCAACAAGCTGACCATCCAGTTCGACCGCGCGGGGGAGAAGCGCGTAGTGGATAGTTTTGTTGAGCGGGTGTGAGGGAGTGGTGGTCGCCTAGAGCCGTCATGGCCGGACTTGTTCCGGCCATCCGGCGTCAGGTATAAATCACCCCATTACGGTAAGTTGACGACAGTACCCCATTGGGGTCCTACCCCCCTTATGTCCGTCCGTCCGTCCGGTTTCGGTAATCGAACTCGCTGGTTACCGGCGGCGAGCCGGCGAACTGCTCACCGCCGACGAGCAGGACGCGATCGTCGATCTGATCGCTTATGAGCCCGCCTGCGGCGATCTGATTCCCGGAACCGGAGGCTTGCGCAAGGTTCGCGTCGGGCGTGGCGGCAGTGGCAAGCGCGGCGGTGCGCGGGTGATCTACTATTTCTGGAATGCGAACTTTCCGCTCGTGCTCACGGCGCTTTATGCAAAGAACGAGAAGGCCGACTTGACCGCGCGGGATAAGAAGGCATTGGCATCCAGTCTGAAGGAGATCATTGCGTCATGGCGAAAAAAGTAAAAAGCCGGCTGGCAGTCGATATTCGGGCCAGCCTAAATGAGTTGCGTGATTTCGTCGCCGGCAAGAAAACCGGCGTCGTCGTCCACCGTGTTATCCCGAGCCACACGGATGCGCGTGAGGCCCGGCACAAACTCGGCCTGTCACAGCGCGAATTTGCGTCGTTTGTCGGCACCGCGGTCGGAACCGTTCGCAAATGGGAGCTCGGCACGCGCCGACCGTCCGGCGCCGCACGCACGTTGATAGAAGTCATCAAGATCGAACCGAAGGCCGTGCGCCGCGCTATCGCGAAAAGCAATTCGGCGGCGTGACGCCAATCTCGATCTACATCGACGCCGATGCCTGCCCAGTGAAGCAGGAGATTTATCGCGTCGCCGAGCGTCACGCGCTCAAGGGTGTTCAGCTCAAAGTCCTCGTCGTCAGCAACAGACCGATCGCGGTGCCGCGAGACGAGTTTGTCGAGCGCGTGGTCGTCGGCGCCGGCAAGGATGAGGCGGACAACTGGATCGCCGAGCGCGCGCAGCGCGGCGATATCGTCATCACGGCGGACGTGCCGCTGGCGAGCCGCTGCGTCAAAGCCGGCGCCGAAGTCATCGCGCCGAACGGCAAGCCCTTCACCGAAGAATCGATCGGCATGACGCTGGCGACGCGCAACCTGATGGACAGTTTGCGCAGTGCCGGAGAAATCACCGGCGGCCCAAAACCGTTTGCGCCGCGCGACCGGTCGAGCTTTCTCTCGGCGCTGGACCGGGCCATCGTGCGGCTCAGGCGCGCCAGGTTCGGGCTGGACTAATCCGGGCGAACGCGGTGTTTATGTCTCCGCCGGCTTATCGGCACTTAAAAGGGGGAGACGTAATGAAAATCTACTACACAGTCGGGTTATCGATGCTTGCGGGCGCGGTGCTTGGCGCTGGCGCGATCCAGGGCCTTCACGCTCAAGCCAAACCGCGGGCCTTTGTCATCGCCGAGATCGACGTGTCGAACCCGGACGCTTTCGCCAAGGAATTTGGCCCACTGGCCGTGAAGGCGCTCGGTGAAAACGACTCCGGCTATAAGGCGCTTGCCCGCGGCGGCAAGACTGTTGGCATCGAGGGCGACCCGCCCAAATCGCGCATTGTCATCAACCAATTTGCTGACATGGACAAGGCGCTCGCGGCATACAACTCGCCGGACTACAAAGCCGCGAAGGTCATCGGCGACAAATACGCAAAATTTCGCCTGATCGCCGTCGAGGGCTTGCCGCAATAAGCGGCGCGCCCGCACCAAACAAAAGATCAGACAACTTATGAGCCACCGCATCGGTGGTTTTTTCTTTTTCCGCTTTGCCGGGCGGAGCTGACCGGAACCAAATATCGCCGCGCAATTTGTTCAAGTGAATATGACGCCTTGTCTCGGGAGTCCGCCATGATCCGCAAACTGCCGTCCGGCAAATACCGGCTCTATTCCCGCAAAAAGAATCCGCAGACCGGCCGGCGCCGCAATCTCGGCACTTTCGCCAGCCGCTCCGCCGCCGAGAAGCACGAGCGCGCGGTGCAGTACTTCAAGCGGCATTGAGGCCCGTCGTCATTCCGGATTGCCGCGAAGCGGCAAGTCCGGAATCCATGACTCCCAGGTCAGTGAATATGGATTCCGGGCTCCTCGTTGCGCTCGGCCCCGGAATGACGGGTTGCATGTCACTACTTTATTGACATATGTCACCGTTTCAGTTACAGATGACGAATCTCGCCCACAAGGACGCCGCCGGGTGACGCCGGTCGGTAGGGGCGAGGCGGTTCCCGCGGGCGGAGTTGTCAGCTTCGCTCCCGGGCGGCTTCGGGTCGTTACGCCGGGCCGGCACTATGACCGCTCTGCGGGGAAACCCGCTGCACCGTGGACGGCCGGGAGCGGGTAACGCCCGTTCCTACCTAGTCCCGTCCCGGGAAGCGCGTGACTGGAGCTGAGCGGTGGCGTTCGGTCGCTGCCGCAAGAACCGTGGTGGAACGCGCCGACAGGCGAGCGCGCCCGCAAGCGGAGGGTCGGCGCAAGCCGGCTCTTCGTGGCGCGAGCCGCACCCGCTGGTGCGGATCATTGACCAGTGCGTCTGTCGGCGTTCCGCTTCCTTTCTTTCTTTCTTGCTTCGTCATTGCCGAGCTTGACCCGGCAATCCATGCGGCGGTGAAGCTAGCTTCCGCTGCTAAAATCGCTGCACGTCAGCATGGACTACCGGGTCAAGCCGGTGGTGACGAGGGGATTCGTCGCTGTTTGACAATATGGATCGGCAAAGCTCGGACGCTCAGACGCGCCACGAGAACGATGTCGCTCGTTCCGTAATCTTACCGACCGCCG
The DNA here is from genome assembly GCA_963743395.1 of uncultured Alphaproteobacteria bacterium. Taxonomy (GTDB): domain Bacteria; phylum Pseudomonadota; class Alphaproteobacteria; order Rhizobiales; family Xanthobacteraceae; genus BOG-931. The sequence goes on along the minus strand of CAVUPV010000001.1, from coordinate 252,039 downwards.
CCCTATTCCGTTCACCATCCCGCCGGAGAGTGCCGCAACACCCTTGATTTGAACCAAAGACCGGCGAAAGACTTCTAGGAGTTGGACGGCTCTCCATCCGGGTGTGTTTATGCGTTTCGCCACAATCTACGTTTCCAGCCTGGCCGCCGCGCTGTTCGCCGCGGCTTTTGCGTTTCCCGGCTCCGCCCGCGCCGATATCGTCATTTCCATCGACAAATTGACGCAACAGATGGCGGTCGCCGTCGACGGCGCGCAGCGTTACGTCTGGCCGGTATCGACCGGACGGCCCGGTTACGACACGCCGAACGGCAGGTTCAAGATAAACCGGATGGATGCCGACCATTATTCCCAGGAATGGGACAATGCGCCGATGCCGCATACGATGTTCTTCGACATGCAGGGCCACGCGGTGCACGGCTTCTTCGACGTGAAACACCTCGGGCTGGCCGTGTCGCACGGCTGTGTCCGGTTGTCGCCCGACAATGCCGCGGCGCTGTTCGAACTCGTCAAGGCGGAAGGCATGGCCAATACCACCGTCATCATCGATGGCCGCACGCCCGCCGGCGGTTACGGGCCGGTCGCGCGGTCGCGTCCGCCAATGAACGAGACTGTGTCCGACCAGCCGCAGCCGCTCGCGCCGCAATACCAGCAGCCGCAGGGCTATTATGGCCAGCCCGCTTACGGCCAACGCTATTACGCGCAGCCCTATAATGGGCAGTATTACGGTCAGCCTTATTACGCCCAGCCGATTTACCGGCAGTGGTAGGGCGTTCATTCACGCTCTGTTGAGCGCGCGCTGTCGCGCCTTCGCATTTGGTCAGCCGAAAATGGAATAGGTTCTGCGGGCCGCTGTTATTTGCCGCGGGGGCGTTTTCTCGATTGGAAGGGATCCATGCCATGCCGGTAGTTCGTCGCCACAGTTTCTCCGCCACTGCCATCGCCGCCGTCGCCTGCATGTTCGCAGCGCCCGCCGGCGCCGCGCTGATCATGCACAAGGACCTGTCCTTAAGCGTCGCCAAGACCCTCGCCGAGAAGGCCGTCGCCGCCTGCGCTGCCAAGACTTACGCGGTGTCCGCCGTCGTCGTCGACCGCGACGGCGAGACGATCGTGGAAATGCGCGGCGACAATGCCGCGCCGCATACCATGGAGAACGCGCGCCGCAAGGCGTACACGGCGATGACGTTCAAGCAGCCGACCGCGGAATACGCGAAGAAGCTGCTGGATCCCAATTCGGTCGCCCACCAGCAGGTGACGCTGCCGAACGTGATTGCGATTCCGGGCGGTCAGCCGATCAAGGTCGGCGACGAGGTCGTCGGCGGCGTTGGTGTGTCCGGCTCGCCTGGCGTCGACGACGATTGCGTCAATGCCGGCCTCGACGCGGTCAAGGACCAGCTGCAGTAGGCTCAGTTCGACTTCTGAAACTTCAGCACGAAATTATCGACCGGCATGTCCGCCTTGTAGCTTGGGAAGTCGTGGGTGTCGGCGGCGTTGCGCCAGAAATTGCCTTCGGCGACGAACTTGAAGCCGGCAGCTTCGATCTCCTGGCGCACCGTGTTCTCCTCGATGCGGTGCAAGGTGTGACCGACCGAAATGCCCTGGCCCGGCAGCGCCGCGTGATCGGCGATGACCATGTATCCGCCGGGTTTGAGCGCCGCGAACATCTTGGCGTCCATCTGGGCGCGATCGACGGTCATGTAGGTCGTATCGTGGTAGTAGAATAGGAACGTGATCAGATCGAGATTGCTCACGCCGGGCGGCACCGGATCGTCGAACGGCGCGGTGTCGGCGACGATATTTTTGCCGGCCGGCGTCGCCAGCCGCGCGGCCATCGCCGCTTTCGGCTTGTCGCCGAGATCGGCCGGGTTTTGCGCGTAAACGACACCGCTCGGCGCGACGGCGCGCGCCATCAGTTCGCTCGAATAGCCGCCGCCGGCGCCCATATCGAGCACCTTCATGCCCGGGTGCACGCCGGCGAAAGCTAGAAACGGCAGTGGATCGCGCCGCTTGTCGGCGTTGCGGTCGGCGTCGCTGCGGTCCGGTGCGGCGAGCAACGCGGCATAGTCCGGCGCTGCTTGCGCCCGTGCACCGCCGGCGCCAAAGCACGCGACCAGGCCGATGGCCGCGACAAAGGATAGTCTGCGCGCGCAGTCTGCGATCATGTCATGCTCCCGGCATCGCGACGTTCACTGGCTATGAACATCCTCTGGCGCCCATTATTCGCCGATTATGACCGCGCCGCGAGTGCCGAAAGCGCGACGGAGATGTGAAGACGCTGTGGAGAAAATGGGGACGTCGCTTGGATAAGCGCAGGCATAATCGGTGGATGACGCTGTTGCTAACTTCTTCCGGCGCGCTGGGGGACGATTGGAATTCGTTCGCTGTGAAAAGCGTGGACAAGCTTGTAAAACGTTGACCTATCAATGACTTATATAGCAACCAAAAGCACGCGAGCCACCCCTATTGCAGCCCTTTTGACCGATGAACAATCGGGCCGAAAATTCGCCAATGCCGTTACCGAGACCCTGGATGCCGACGAGATTGCTGTCGGCCTTGTGGATGCGGGCCGCGGCCGTTGGCAGGTGACGGTTTATTTTGGTGCTCCGCCGGACCGGCGGACGCTGCGTGAATTGGCGGTTGCGGCGGCCGGGCCGCAAGCGGGCGCGGCGCTCCGTTTCAGCCGCGTCGCGGCGGCGGATTGGGTCGGCGCGAGCCTTGCCGCGCTCAAGCTGGTTTCGGCTGGCCGCTTTGTTATCCACGGCGCGCACGACCGCGCCCGCATCGCCGTCAACCGGATCGGCATCGAGATTGAGGCGGCGCTTGCCTTCGGCACCGGCCATCACGGCACGACGCGCGGCTGTCTCCTGGGGCTCGATCGGCTGTGCCGATCGCTAAACAAGCGGCGCGCAGATGTTTACCGTCATCCTGAGGTGGCCGCGAAGCGGCCCTCGAAGGATGGCGGCCGAGGTGCTGGGGCCGTCGCTCTTCGAGGCTCGCTTCGCTCGCACCTCAGGGTGACGGGACCGCGCATCCTCGATCTCGGCACTGGATCGGGCGTGCTCGCCATCGCGGCGGCGCGGGCGTTGCGCCGACGCGTTCTGGCGACCGACATCGATCCCGCCGCGGTGCGCGCCGCGCGCGACAACGCCAGGCTGAACCGCGCGATGGTCGAGTTTTGGCAGGCCAGCGGTCTCACCGCGCCGGCAATCCGCGCCCGTGCGCCGTTCGATCTCGTCTTCGCCAATATCCTGCTGGCGCCGCTGCAACGTCTCGCCGTGCCGCTGACTGAGATCATCGCGCCCGGCGGCCGCGCCGTGCTGTCCGGCCTGCTGGCATCGCAGGCGAATGCCGCGCGCGCCGCCTATCACAGGCTGCGGCTCGAACGCCGCATCACGCTCGATGGCTGGACGACGCTGGTGCTCAGGCGACCTTCGGCCTGCTAGATTGCGCCGCATGTTCGAGGCTCAATTTCAATCGTTCGAGGATCGCGGCGAGAGCGCCGCCGTCGCGCCGCGGCTCGCGGTGTTGCGGGCGGAGCTCAAACGGCGCGGCCTCGATGGCTTTATCGTGCCGCGGGCCGACCGCTACCAGAACGAATATGTGCCGCCCCGCGCCGAACGGCTCGCCTGGCTCACCGGGTTCACCGGCTCGGCCGGCGTCGCCATCGTGCTTGCCGACCGCGCCGTCCTGTTCGCCGATGGCCGCTACACGGTCCAGGCGCGCGAGGAGGTCGATGCATCGGCCTTCGCCATCGCACATCTGGTCGAGCATCCGCCGGCGCAATGGATCGAAGAAAATCTGCCGCCCGGCTCCAAGCTCGGCTATTCGCCGTGGCTGCACACGCTCGACGGCGCCGAACGACTCGCCAAAGCCTGCGCGGCGGCCGGAGCGAGCCTGGTTGCCGTCGCCGATAATCCGATCGACACCGGCTGGCATGACCGGCCGCAGCCGCCGTCCGGCGCGGTCGTGCTGCACGATCTGCGCTATGCCGGCGAAAGCGCGGCGGCAAAGCTCGCGCGCCTCCGCGCCGAGATCGAAAAGCTCAAGGCCGATGCGCTCATCGTCTCCGATCCGCAAGCGGTGTGCTGGCTGTTCAACATCCGCGGCAGCGACATTCCGCACACCCCGGTCGCGCTCGCCTTCGCCGTGGTGCCGAAGGAGGGCAGGCCCACGCTCTATATCGATACCCGCAAGCTCGGCAACGACGTCCGGCACTATCTCGAAGGATTGGCCGAAGTGCGCGCGTCTGCGGATTTCGAACACGACCTAACGGCGCTCGGCGCGGCGAAGCGCGCCGTGCGGCTCGATGCGGCGGCATGCCCGGAGGCGATCGCGCGGCTGGTCACCGAGAACGGCGGCAAGGTGTTGCGCGGCGCCGACCCGATCGCGCCGATGAAGGCGGTCAAGAACACGGTCGAGATCGACGGCGCGCGGGCGGCGCAACTGCGCGACGGCGCGGCGTTGACGCGCTTTCTCGCCTGGTTCGACGCGGAGGCGCCGCGCGGACGGCTCACCGAGATCGACGCCGTCGAAGCGCTGGAGAGTTTTCGCCGCGACACCGGTCTGCTCAAGGACATTTCCTTCCCGACGATCGCCGGCGCCGGGCCGGACGGCGCCATCGTGCATTACCGCGTCAGCCGCCGCAGCAACCGGCGGATCGCGGCGGATGAGCTTTTCCTGGTCGATTCCGGCGGCCAGTACGAAGATGGCACCACCGACATCACCCGCACCATCGCCGTCGGCACGCCGACTGCCGACATGCGCAGGAATTTCACCCTCGTCCTGAAGGGGCATATCGCCATCGCGCGCGCGGTGTTTCCGGACGGCACCACCGGCGCGCAGCTCGACACGCTGGCGCGGCAATTTTTGTGGCGGGCGGGGCTCGATTTCGATCACGGCACCGGCCACGGCGTCGGCAGCTATCTGTCGGTGCATGAGGGGCCGGCGCGGATCTCGAAGCTGGGCGGCGCCGCGCTCCAGCGCGGCATGATTTTATCGAACGAGCCGGGCTATTACCGCACCGGCGCCTATGGCATCCGCATCGAAAACCTCGTGCTGGTGACACCGGCGCGGCCGGTCGCCAACGCGGAAAAGCCGCTCGATGCATTCGAGACGCTGACGCTGGCGCCGATCGATGCGCGGCTGATCGATCCCGCCTTGATGACCGGCGAGGAAATCGCCTGGTTCGACGCCTATCACGCCCGCGTGCGCGAGAAACTCGCCCCGCTGGTGGATGCGCCAACGCGCGAATGGCTGATCGCGGCAACCGCGCCGCTGGCGTGAACTCCGCGCAACGGCATCAACCTATCAGCTTCGCCCACTCGTCTTCCGTCAGCACCGCGACGCCGAGCTTTTTCGCCTCCGCGAGTTTTGAGCCGGCGCCCGGGCCGGCCACGACATAATCGGTCTTCTTCGATACCGAGCCGGACACCTTGGCGCCGAGCCGCTCCGCCGAGGCCTTGGCCTCGTCGCGCGTCACCTTTTCCAGCGTGCCTGTGAAGACCACGGTCTTACCGACGATCTTTGAATCGGCGCGCGGCTTTTCGGCGTCGCGGATCCGTACCTGCGCGGCAAGCCGCTCGATGCGCCGGCAATTGTGCGCTTCGCCGAAATAATCGTGCAGGCTCTCGATGACGGTGTCGCCGATCTGATCGAGCGCATCCATTTCCGCCTTGGCTTCGGCGTCGTCCTTCGCGAGCTTGAGGCAGGCGGCGTGGAAGGCCTCCCAACTGCCGTAACCGCGCGCCAGCGCGACCGCCGTCGTCTCGCCGACATGGCGGATGCCGAGCGCGTAGATGAAGCGCTCCAGCGCTATTTCACGCCGCGCCGCGATGGCCGCGAACAGGTTGCGCACCGAGGTTTCGCCGAACCCTTCGACCTCCTCGAGATGGATTTTGCCGTTGCGCTCTTCGAGCGTGAAAATGTCCGCTGGTTCCTTAACCCAGCCGCGCTGGTAGAACAGCTCGATCTGTTTCTCGCCAAGTCCGTCGATATCGACGGCGCGGCGAGAGACGAAGTGCTCCAGATGCCCGACGGCCTGATAGGGACAGGCGAACTCGCCGGTGCAATGGACGCGCGCGCCTTCCGCCCCGCCGGCGATGATCTCGCGCACCACGTCGGTGCGCAGCGGGCACGGGCATTTCTTTGGAAACTCGAACGACTTGGTGCCGCGTGGACGTTTCTCCTCCACGATGCCGAGCACTTGCGGGATGACATCGCCGGCGCGCTGGATTGTCACGGTGTCGCCCTTGCGCACATCGAGCCGCGCGATCTCTTCGGCATTGTGCAACGTCGCGTTCTGCACCACCACGCCGCCCACTGTGACCGGCTCGAGCTTGGCGACCGGCGTCAGAAATCCGGTGCGGCCGACCTGAATCTCGATGTCCTTGATGACGGTGGTTGCCTGCTCGGCCGGAAATTTATGCGCGATCGCCCAGCGCGGGTTGCGCGACACAAAGCCGAGCCGCTCCTGCCAGTCGAGCCGGTCGACTTTGTAAACGACGCCGTCGATGTCGTAGTCGAGCGCCGCGCGCTGCTCCTCGATCTTGCGATGGAAAGCCAGCAGCTCCCCGACCGAGTGGCACATTTTGGTCAGCGGATTCGTTTTGAAGCCGCAGGTTTCGAACCATTTGATCATGCCGGATCGGGTGTCCGCCGGCATTTCGCTCATTTCGCCCCAGGCATAGGCGAAAAATCCGAGCGGGCGTGACGCGGTGATCGATGCATCCTTCTGCCGCAACGAGCCGGCCGCCGAATTGCGCGGATTGGCGAAAACCTGGCCGCCGGTTTCGCCCTGGCGCTTGTTGAGCACCATGAAGGCGTGCTTGGTCATATAGATTTCGCCGCGTATCTCGCACACCACCGGCATGCCGCGTCCCTTCAGCCGGTGCGGAATATCCTGCAGGGTTTTTACATTGGCGGTGACGTCCTCGCCCTCGGCGCCATCGCCGCGCGTCGCGCCGGTGACAAGCGATCCATTTTCGTAGCGCAACGACATCGACAGGCCATCGATCTTCGGCTCGGCGGAAAATGCGATCTCGGTATCGTCCTGCAGCCGCAGGAAGCGGCGGATGCGGGCGACAAAATCGATCACGTCCTCATCCGTAAACGCGTTATCGAGCGAGAGCATCGGCACCGCGTGGCGGATCTTGGCGAAGCGCGCCGAGGGCGCCGCGCCGACACGTTGGGTGAGGCTTTGCAGCGTGCGCAATTGCGGGAAACGCTCTTCTATCGCGGCGTAACGTCGCCGCAGCCGGTCGTATTCGGCGTCGCTGACACTTGGCGTGTCTTCCTGGTAATAGCGCCGGTCGTGCGCGACGATTTGGGCCTCGAGCCGGGCGTGCTCGGCCTTAGCCTGCTTTTCGCTCAGATCGTCGATTGAGGCCTCGGACTTGTCGCGACGAGCCATGACGAGGATCAGCCGACCGCCGCGCGGATCAGCCGTTCGGCGGCGGCGCGGGCTTCGGCGGTGATTTCAGCTCCGGCTAACATGCGTGCGATCTCTTCCCGGCGCTGATCATCTTCAAGTTCGGCGACGCGGGTCGCCACCCGCTTACCCTTGGCGAGTGCATCCTTGGTGATGAGGTAATGCCGGTCGGCGCGTGCCGCCACCTGCGGCGCGTGCGTCACGGCGATCACCTGCACGCCCGAGGCGAGGCGCGCCAGCCGCACGCCGATCGAATCCGCCACCGCGCCGCCGACCCCGGTATCGATCTCGTCGAACACCAGTGTCGGTGCCGAGCCGCGATCGGCCAGCACCACCTTGAGCGCGAGCAGGAAGCGCGCCAGTTCGCCGCCCGAGGCGACCCGCATCAGCGGCCCCGGCCGGGTGCCGGGATTGGTGCGGACCCAGAACTCGATCCGGTCGAGCCCATCCGGCCCTTCGTTTTCGTTCGTGATCTCGGTGGAGAATTGCGCCCGTTCGAGCTTGAGCGGCTTAAGCTCGACATTGACCGCTTTGTCGAGCGCTTGGGCGGCGCGGCGGCGCACTGCCGAAAGCTCTTGCGCGGCGGCGCGGTAACGCGCTGCCGCTTCCTGCGCGTCACGCTGCAGCGTGATAAGCCGCTCGGCGCCGGCGTCGATCAAGGCGAGCTCACCTTGGTAGCGCTGCGCCAGCGCGTTAAGATCGTCGACCGGCACACTGTATTTGCGCCCGGCGGCGCGCAGCGCGAATAGCCGCTCCTCGATCCGCTCAAGTTCCTGCGGATCGAATTCGGCCACCCGCAGCGCCTGTTCAAGTTGCAGCCGGGCTTCCTCCAGCGACGTCAGCGCGGCATCGATGGCTTTGACCGCCGGCTCGATCAGCGCCGGCGCCTGCACCGCGCGGCGCTCCAGCCGCCGCAGCGCGGTCGCCAGCGGCGATACCGGCGAATTCGGCCCGGTGACGCCGTCATATGTGGCGCGCAAATCCTCGGCGACTTTTTCGGCCTGCATCATCACGGTGCGGCGCTCGGCCAGCGATGTTTCCTCGCCGCCTTGCGGTTGGAGCCGCGACAGCTCCTCGACCGCATGGCGAAGCCACTCGGCCTCGCGGTTGGCGTGCTCCACGGCGGCGCGGTGACTTGCCACGGCGGCCTCGCTGGCGCGCCGCTCGGCCCACAGGCGTACGACCGTCGCGGCTTCGTCTTCGCTGCCGCCATAAGCATCGAGTAGCGCGCGATGGGTCCCGGCGTCGACAAAAGCGCGCTCGTCATGCTGGCCGTGAATTTCGACCAATGCGGTGCCGAGCGCGCGCAGCACCTGCACGCTGACCGGCTGATCGTTGATGAAGGCGCGCGTGCGTCCGTCGGCGAATTGGACGCGCCGCACGATCAATTCGGTGTCGCTACCAAGATCGTTTTCTGCCAGCACGCGGCGCGCCGGATGGTCCCTGGCGATGTCGAACGCGGCGATGACCTGGCCGTGTTCGGCGCCCTCGCGCACTAGCGCCGCCTCGCCGCGTGCGCCTAGCGCCAGCGCAAAGGCGTCGAGCAGGATCGATTTGCCGGCGCCCGTTTCGCCGGTCAGCGCGGCGAGGCCGGTGCCGAAATCGATATCCAGCCGATCGATCAGGACGATGTCGCGGATTGAAAGCCGAGAGAGCATGATGATGGACTACAGGCGGCGGAAGCCACGCCGGGGATGATATTCTTGATTCTCGGGTCTGTCGTCCGCCGTGTCCGCAGTTAGCCGCTCTGCGAGCTTGCCATGCCCATTTTCGAGAAAGCGCGGCTGATCCAGGAACCCTTGTTCTCGGTGGTCGGCTCGCCGCCGGCCGTCTTCACGAGATTATAGGCGTCCTTGTACCAGGGGCTGTCCGGGAAATTATGGCCGAGCACGGCGGCGGCGGTTTGCGCCTCGTCCATGATGCCGAGTGATACATAGGCCTCGCTCAACCGCATCAAAGCCTCCTCGACGTGGCGCGTGGTCTGATACTGCGTCACCACCACCTTGAAGCGGTTGATGGCGCCGATGAAGTCGCGCCGTTCCAGATAGAAACGGCCGACGTCCATTTCCTTGCCGGCGAGCTGATCGTGCGCCATATCGATTTTTTTCTTGGCGGCGATGGCGTATTCGCTGTTCGGATATTTGCGCACGACCTCGTCGAGGGCGTCGATCGCCTTCTGCGCGCGCGCCTGATCGCGCGAGACGTCGAGGATCTGATCGTAGTAGGAGGCGCCGATCAGGTATTGGGCGTAAGCGGCGTCGGGGCTGCCGGGATGCAGCGCCACATAGCGTTCCGCGGAGTTGATGCAGTCGTCGTATTCCTCGGCCTGATAATAGGCGTAGGCCGACATCAGCAGCGACTTGCGCGCCCAATCCGAATATGGATTTTCGCGGTCGACCTCGTCGAATTTCTTCGCCGCCCCTTTGTAATCCTGTTTGCTGTTCAGGAGGTAGAGACCCTCGTTGTAAAGCATGTCGGCGGGAGTGTCGGGAACGTAATCATCGGGCTGTTTGAAAAAGCTGCAGCCCATGAGTGTCGCGGCGGCAAGCACGAGCGCCAGCCAAGCCGACGGCGCGCGCAGCCTGCAACCGGATCGCAGCGATCCTCGTAACTGCAACACCATGAGAGTGATGTGAGCCCCGTCCCCGCCGGTCTTGCCCTGCCGCGCCCCCGGCGCCCGGGTCAGGGCACCCCAGCCCTATGACAATACAGCAATTATGGCCGACAATCGGCCCGGATTAAGGCGTAAAAGTTAAGGGAATTAAGCGACGTCGGGGCCGTAAGCGGGGGACGGCAACCCGGCCGCGAGATCGGCATAGCCGCGCGAGCGGCGGCTCTCCGGCATTTCCACATAAGCCCACGCGCTGCGGTCGGCCATAAGAGCGGTGAGCACCGCGTGATTGAGCTTGTGTCCGCCGCGCATCGAACGATAGGCGCCAATCAGCGGCGCGCCCGATAGCGCGAGATCGCCGATGGCATCGACCGCCTTGTGGCGAACGAATTCGTCGGCAAAGCGCATGCCCTCCGGATTGAGCACCCGGTTGTCGGCGATCACCACGGTATTCTCGAACGAGGCGCCGAGCGCATAGCCCGCGCTCCACAGTTTGGCGACGTCGCGCATGAAGCCGAAAGTCCGCGCCCGCGCCAGTTCGCGGCGGAACAGATCGGGCTCTACGTCGACGGCGAATCTTTGCCGTCCGATCAACGGATGATCGAATTCGATTTCGGTTTCGACGCGAAGGCCGCTCGAGTGCGGCCGCAATTCGCCGTAGCTGTCGCCCTTGACGACGCGCACCGGCTTGAGCACCTGGATGTAGCGGCGCGACGCCGGCAGGGTCACGATGCCGGCTTGGTCGATCGCTTGCACAAACGGCGCGGCGCTGCCGTCCATGATCGGCACTTCCGGACCGTCGACTTCGACGACCACATTATCGACGCCAAGCGCCCGCAAGGCCGCCAGCACATGTTCGGTGGTGGATACGGCGGGTCCATTTTGGTCGCCGAGAACGGTGGCGAATTCGGTCGCCGTCACCGAGCGGTAATTCGCGCTTAATTCACGATCCGCCTGACCGTCGGTTCTGCAACGCAGGAAAACGATTCCGGTATCGGCCTCGGCCGGATGCAAGGTCAGGGTCGCGGGCGCGCCCGAATGGACGCCGATGCCGGCAACGGCCGCTTGATCTTGCAGCGTCGTCTGCCTGCCGGCGTGTACGCCCCGCGTCATGCTTTGGTCCCACACTTTACGGCCAGACCGCGCGAGCACTTGCACTGCGCGAACAATATGGCCACCCAAAACGCGAGGGAAACGCGGTTTGTCCGCAAGCTGGGAGTTGGCCGGCGTAATCGCCGATATGCCCCGATCCCCCAAAACCTTCCCCTCTGACGCCGAAACCTTACCGCTGCAGCGCAATAAGGCCAATTCACGCTTTCTTACCGACTGTTACCTTTTTCCGGCCGCACTATTGGCGATCCGCTGCCGCAAAATGGCACAGTCTTGGCAGCCAAACGCAAAATCCGCCCTGTCGCGACGACGGAGCGGATTGCAGCTCAAGCCAGAAATACGGAGTTTATCAGTCGCTTAGGTGAGCCACCATCTGCCGCTGCCTGCGCCCGCACCCCTTGGTAACAAAGGATGCGGGCGGGTCCAGGCGAGCGATCAGGCCGCTCTTAGTTTGCCTGCCGGCGCAGGAACGCCGGAATGTCGAGCTGGTCCTCGTCCGCAGGGTTATGCACAGGGCTCTGCCGGCCGTGCTGGTCCAGCCCCTGCGGGGCGGGACGCTTCGCATAGTCGGAGACAGGCAGTTCGTGACGCGGCTCTTGGCGCACGTCTTGGCGGGGCTCGGCTTGGCGTTGCATCGGCCGGCCGGCGAGCCGCTCGGTCGGTAGTGGAGCGCTGACCGGCGCGGGGCGCGGGCTCGGCGGTGCTTCATGCGCTTCTGCCTCGCGGCGGCCGAAGCCGACCGAGGCCAATCGCTTCAACAACGACCGGGGCCGATTCTCCGCATGGCTATCCTCCAGCAGTTCGCCGCGCCGGGCGCGAATCTCATTCTGCGCCGGCATCGGCAGCTCATCGAGCCGCGGCATGCGCGGTGCCCGCGCCGGCGACCGCTCCGGTTGCGGCGGAATGAACGCCGCCGGCTCCAGTTCTTCCGGTTCGTACATTTCCGGCTCGCTGGCGGCCGGATCGATGAATAGTGAAGGTTTTGGCGCGAGCGGACGGATGTTGACGTCTTCAACCGCCGCGGCGATTGCCGCCTTGGCCGCGGACTCGATCGACGCGTTGACGCTCAGCGGAGCGGCAACGACTGGGGCGGCAGCCGGTATGGGCGGTGCGGCCGCCGCGGGCCTTACCGGTTCGGGCCGTTCGATGCGTTCCGCGATCCGCTGACTCTCGGCGCGAAACCGCTGCGTGATATCCGCGGTACGCGTTTCCGCCACCGGCGCGGCCGTTGCGCCATCGCCTGGTCGATTCCGGTGGCCACGACGGACACGCGGATCATGCCATCGAGAACTCTCGTCGAAGGTCGCCCCGACGATAATGTTGGCGTCCTGGTCGACTTCCTCGCGGATGCGCGTTGCCGCCTCATCGACTTCGTAAAGCGTTAGATCGCGACCGCCGGTGATCGAGATCAACAAGCCGCGCGCTCCTTTCATCGACGCGTCGTCGATGAGCGGATTGGAGATTGCGGCTTCGGCGGCGGTGAGCGCCCGCTTCTCGCCCTCGGCCTCGCCGGTTCCCATCATCGCCTTGCCCATCTCGCGCATCACGGCGCGGACGTCGGCGAAGTCGAGATTGATGAGACCCTCTTTGACCATCAGGTCGGTGATGCAGGCGACGCCGGAATAGAGCACCTGATCCGCCAGCGCGAAGGCATCGGCGAAGGTGGTCTTTTCGTTCGCCACCCGGAACAGGTTCTGATTGGGAATGATCAGCAGCGTGTCGACGCATTTCTGCAATTCGGTGATGCCGCCATCAGCGATCCTCATGCGGCGCTGGCCTTCGAAGTGGAACGGTTTTGTCACCACGCCGACGGTGAGGATGCCGAGTTCGCGTGCCGCCTTGGCGATGACCGGAGCGGCGCCGGTGCCGGTGCCGCCGCCCATGCCCGCGGTGACGAAAACCATGTGTGCGCCGGACAGATGATCGCGAATCTCATCGAGCATTTCTTCCGCCGCGGCACGTCCGACCTCGGGCTGCGAGCCGGCGCCGAGCCCCTCGGTCGCCTGCACGCCCATTTGGACGACCCGCTCGGCTTTCGACATCGTGAGCGCCTGGGCGTCGGTATTGGCGACCACGAAGTCGACGCCTTGCAAGCCTGCGGTGATCATATTGTTGACGGCATTGCCGCCCGCGCCGCCGACTCCGAACACGGTTATGCGAGGTTTGAGCTCACGGATGTCGGGGATATTCAGATTGATGGTCATGATTGCCTCTTGTTCATCGCGCGGGCGTTGTCCACGCCCGGCCCCGTCCGGTCCGCCACCGGCTGCTGAGATTTTCTGGCTTCGCATCTGGGGGCCATTCAGAAGCTCTCGCGAAGCCATCGTCCGACGCGGGCGAAATATCCGCCCGTGCCGGTCATGAATTGCCGCCTGCGCCGCGACTCGAAATGTTCGAGATGCGCCGCTTGCGGGTAGACAAGAAGTCCGGCGGCAACGGCGAACGCCGCGCCTTTGGCTGCGTCCGGCGCGCCGGCAATGCCGAGTGGCCGCCCGATGCGTACCGGGCGGCCGAGGATTCGCGAGGCGAGATCGGCCAGCCCGTTGAGCTGGCACGCTCCGCCGGTGAGGATGACATGGCCGCGCCGTTCGGCGGCGATCGAGGATGCGGCGAGCCGGTCGCGCACCATTTCCAGGATTTCTTCGGCGCGAGGCTTGATGATGCCGACCAGTGTCGCGCGGGATACGAATTGCGTCTGTTCGCGCTCGTCCTCGCTCAGCGGCGGCACCGTAATCATGTCGCGCTCGTCCGATCCTCCGGTGAGCACACTGCCATAAAGCGTCTTGATTCGCTCGGCGTCGGCGACGCGGGCGTTCAGCCCGCGGGCGACGTCCATGGTGACGTGATGGCCGCCGAGCGCGAATCCTTCCAGATGAACCAGTCGGCCGCCCGCGAAGGACGCCATCGTGGTCGTGCCGGCGCCCATGTCGACGACGGCGGAGCCGAGATCGGCCTCGTCGTCGGCGAGAACCGCAAGCCCGGCGACATAGGGCGACGCCACCATCGCCTCGACGTCGAGGTGACAGCGCTCGACCGCGAGCATCAGATTGCGGGCGGCGGCGATTTCGGTGGTGGCGACATGCATGTCGACGCCGAACCGGGAGCCGAGCATGCCGCGCGGATCGCGGATGCCGTTGACGCCGTCGATCGAGTAACCGACCGGCAGCGAATGCAGCACCGCGCGGCCGTCGCGCAGCGAGTGATGGCTGCCGGCCGCGAGTACGCGCGCGATATCGCCCTCCGACACTGCGGAACCGACGATTTCGATATCGGCGGCGAACAATTCGCTGGACAGCCGCCCGGCCGAAAGCGACAGCACAACCGATTCGATCTCGACCGACGCCATGCGCTCGGCGCTATCGACGGCCTGGCGGATGGCTTCTTCGGCCAGCGCGAGATTGACGACGCCGCCGGCTTTCATGCCGCGGGCGACGGTGTGGCCGAAGCCGATAACCTCGACGGCATGGCTGCGGCGGTTCAAAACCTGCTGCGGCCCATGCGGCCTCAACCGGGCAATCAGACAGACGACCTTGCTCGAACCGACATCGAGCGCGGCGACCACCGCGCTTCGGCGCGGCGAGATCGGCTTCATCTTCGGGGTGAGGCCATAATGAAGGGAGCTCACGCGTCACCGCCCTTCTTCTTCTTCGCGTTGGCCTTGAGCGCGTCGTCGCGGGCCTGCGCCGCTGCATCCGACAGCTGCACGGTCACGCGATCCGGCAGGCGCAGGTCGACCATCGTGATGTCGCGCGACAACAGCTTCTTGTCGCGATCGAGCGCGACCAGCCGATTGAGCGCGTCTTCGACATTGGTTTCCGGCAGGCGCACGTCGATGCCGTTTGCCAGGTGCAGATTCCAGCGCCGCTCGGCCACCAGGATCGACGACCGCAACGCCGGCCGGATGTCAGGATAACGATCGAGGATGGCGAGGAAGTCCTTGGCCTGGCGCTCGGCGCCGGTGCCGACCACAAGCGGCAGACCGAGATAGCGGTCCTCGACGAACGGCTGGAGCACCGTGCCGTCCGCGGCGATAACGCTGAGGCGGCCGTCCTTTTGCCAAAGCGCAAAGGCGACCCGCTCGGTGATCGTGATCTGCAGGCGGTCCGGGTAAAGCTTGAGCACGGCTGCGTCGGCGATCCACGGATTCGCCATCAGCCGTGCCCGCGCAGCGTCGGCGTCGAGAAACAGCAGCGAGGCGCGCCCGGTCACGCCGGCGGTGGTCAGAACCTCTTCGCGGCTGACTTCTTTCTCGCCGCTGAGCGAGATCGCGGCGATGCGGAAGCCAAGTGAATTGGCGGCGACGTTACGCGTGTCCTTGAGCCAATCCGTGACGGCGGCGAGGTGTTGGCCCTTGACCGCGCCATAGCCGAGCGCGGCGGCAATGAGCAGCATGGATGCGGCGATGCCGGCGCCGCGCGGCAATTGCGCGATCCGCGCGCCCCAACGGGCGTCGCCGCGGCGATAACCATCGGACAAGGTAAAACGGCTGGCGCGACAGCGAATGCGCGCGGCAGACGGCTCGTCAGCCGGCCCGCCGCCCTGTCCTGACGCTGATTGCCTCGACCGCGTCAGCGGTTGGTCGAGGCGTCCTCCACCATCCATTGCACCAGCTCATCGAACGTGATGCCCGCATATGCGGCCAGTTCGGGTACGAGCGAGGTCTCGGTCATCCCCGGTTGCGTATTGACCTCAAGGCAGGCCAGCTTTCCCGTCCCCAAATCGTCGTAGCGGAAGTCCGCACGGCTCACGCCGCGGCAGCCAAGCGCGCTATGGGCAGCAAGGCTGAGTCTTCGGACCTCCTGGTAAACATTTGGTAAAATTGGCGCCGGCAGGAGGTGTTTGGAGCCGCCGGCGGCGTACTTTGCCTCGTAGTCGTAAAACCGGGTCGCCGACACGATTTCGATGACATCCAGCGCCCGGTCGCCCAGTACCGCGCAGGTCAGTTCCTTGCCGGGGATGTAGCGCTCCACCATGACCGTGTCGCCGAACGGCCAGTCGTCGCGGTAAAGCTCCTGCGGCGGGTGCGGATGCTCCTCGGTAACGATGAAAACGCCAACGCTGGAGCCTTCCGCGACCGGTTTGACGACATAAGGCGGCGCCATGACATGGGCTTTCGCGGCCTCAAAGCGCGACAGCACGCGGTCCTCGGCGACCGGCACGCCGGCGGCGCGAAACAGCGCTTTGGCGTACTGCTTTTGCATGGCGACCGCCGAGGCCAGCACTCCGGAATGGGTGTAGGCAATGCCGAGGATTTCCAGCAGCCCCTGCAGCGTGCCGTCCTCCCCGGGCCGGCCATGCAGCACGTTGAGCGCGATATCGGGCCTGGCCTCGGTCAGCGCGACGGCAATTTCGGGGGTCACGTCGATCGGCGAGACGCGGTAGCCGAGGCGGGTGAGCGCATCGGCGCAGGCGTTGCCGGAGCGGAGCGAGACCTCGCGCTCGGCCGACCAGCCCCCCATCAGAACGGCGACATGCTTGGCCATTGCCCTGCCAGGTGCCTCAAGCACTGATTCGCAGGGACACCAATAGAATCGACAATTGGCGAAAAATCGAGAGTCTAACGGCGTCCGGGCGCTATTTCGCGGCGCCGATCCGCTTGATCTCCCATTCAAGATCGACGCCGGAATTGTCTTTGACGCGGCGGCGCACGGTCTCGCCCAGCGTCTCGATATCGGCGGCGGTGGCGTTGCCGAGGTTGATCAGGAAATTGCAGTGCATCTCCGACACCTGGGCGTTGCCGACGCGCAAGCCGCGGCAGCCGGCGGCATCGATGAGCTGCCAGGCCTTGCCGCCCGGCGGATTTTTGAAGGTCGAGCCGCCGGTGCGGCTTTTCACCGGCTGCGTCGCTTCGCGTGACTCGGTGATCTCGTCCATCTCGGCTGCGATCGCGGTCGGGTCGCCGCGGCTGCCGGCGAACAGAGCTTGCGTGAAAATGTAATCGTCCGGCGCGCCGCTATGACGGTAGGCATAGTGCATGTCGGCGTTGTTCAGCACGTGGATGCGGCCCTGCCGATCGACCGCGCGCGCCTCGACCAGCGCGTCCTTGGTTTCGCGGCCATAGGCGCCGCCGTTCATGCGCAGCGCGCCGCCGACCCCGCCCGGAATGCCGCGCAGGAACGACAGTCCGGCAATGCCTGCCGCTTGCGCCGCGCGCGCGACTTTGACGTCGGGCACCGCGGCGCCTGCGCGAACGTTCAGGCCTTCGATGGCGATATCGCCGAAGCCGTGGCCGAGCCGGATAACCGCGCCTGGCACGCCGCCGTCGCGCACGATCAGGTTGGAGCCAAGCCCGATCACGGTTACCGCGATATCGCCGGACAGATGGGCGAGAAAATAGCAAAGATCGGCTTCATCTTCGGGCATGAACAGAAGTTGTGCCGCGCCGCCGACGCGAAACCAGGTCAGCTCTTTGAGCGATTGGTTCGCCAGCAGCCGGCCGCGCAATTTCGGCATGTCCGCCTTCAGGCCGGGTCCGATATCGGCAAAGCTCATGCGGCTTTTCCCGGAATCGAATCGAGCCACCTGGACAATAGGGCGCGGCCCGCCGCCGCGGTGGCATTGCCATGCGCCTTCGCCTGCGCGCGCAGCGTGCGCGGGTCGATGCCGGCCTTGCCGAGCTCGACGGCATGGCCGATCAGCCAGCGCTCGAGGTGCGCCGGCTCGACCTCGATGTGAAACTGCAAGGCGAGTTGCCACGGCGCGCGGACGAATGCCTGGACCGGGCAGGGCGCCGTCGACGCCAGCTGTTCGCATTCCGGCGGCAGGTCGCAATTATCGCCGTGCCAATGCAGAACGGGCGTCGTGGCGAGCGGTGCCAGCACGGAGCGTTGACCGGCTTCGGTCAAGGTCAACGGCGCCCAGCCGATTTCCTTGACCGGCCCCGGCGCCACGCGGGCGTCGAGCGCCGCCGCCATCATCTGCGCGCCAAGGCAAATGCCGAGTGTCGGTTTGTTCGCGGCAAGGCGCGCGGCGAGTGCTTTGATCTCGTTGGCGATGAACGGATAGATGTCCGCTTCATAGACGCCGATCGGCCCGCCGAGCACGACGACGAGATCGGGTTCGACGACGGCGGCGGTATCGAGCGGATCGACCCCAGCCTCAAGCCAGCGGATGGCGTAACCGCGTGCGATGAGCAAAGATTCAAGCAGGCCCAAATCTTCAAAGGCCACATGGCGAACGGCAAGACAGGTTTTGGCCATTGGCGCGGCCTAGCGGTTTCCGGCCGCGGCCAATTCGCCCGGCAGCGCATAGGCCCATTGCGTGATCGAACCGGCGCCGAGACAGACGACGTAGTCGCCCGGCTGCGCCATGCCGGCGACGAGCGGGGCGAGCTTTTCGGGGCCATCGAGCGCGATCACCTGCCGGTGGCCATGCGTGCGCAGGCCGGCCACCAGCGCATCGCGGTCGATGCCTGGGATCGGCGCTTCGCCCGCCGGATAGACATGCGCGACGATCACCACGTCGGCATCGTTGAAGCAGGTGCAGAACTGCTCGAACAAGGCGGCCAGCCGCGTGAAGCGGTGCGGCTGCACCACGGCGATGACCTGGCCTTTGGTCGACTCGCGCGCGCCGCGCAAGACGGCGGCGATCTCGACCGGATGATGACCGTAATCGTCGATGATGGTGACGCCGTTCCACATCCCGGTGCGGGTGAAGCGCCGCCGCACGCCGCCGAATTTGGCGAGCGCGTTGCGGATCACGTCGTCGGCGACGCCAAGCTCGTGGGCGACCGCGACCGCCGCGGTGGCGTTGAGCGCATTGTGCCGGCCCGGCATCGGCAGTGCGACGTTTTTGATTTCGTGGGCTGCCTGCCCGGCGCGTTCGCGCATCACGATGGTGAACAGCGACGTTCCGCCGGCATGCGAGACGTCGACGAGCCGCACATCGGCCTGCGGATTCTCGCCATAGGTGATGATGCGATGATCCTCGATGCGGCCGACCAGGCTTTGCACGACCGGATGATCGGTGCACATCACCGAAAAGCCGTAGAACGGCACATTCTCGACGAAGGCGCGGAACGCCTCCTGCACGGCGTCGAAGGTTTTGAAATAGTCGAGATGCTCGGGGTCGACATTGGTGACGATGGCGATGTCGGCGGGAAGTTTTAGAAACGTGCCGTCCGATTCATCGGCCTCGACCACCATCCAATCGCCGGCGCCGAGCCGCGCATTGGTGCCATAGGCGTTGATGATGCCGCCATTGATGACGGTGGGATCGAAGCCGCCGGCGTCGAGCAGCGCCGCGACCATCGAGGTGGTCGTGGTCTTGCCGTGGGTGCCGGCAATGGCGACGCAGCTTTTCAGCCGCATCAGCTCGGCGAGCATTTCGGCGCGGCGCACGACCGGCAGCCGCTGCGCGCGGGCAGCGACGAGCTCCGGATTATCGGACTTGATGGCCGAGGAAATGACCACGACGCGCGCGCCGGCCAAATTGTCGGCCGCGTGCCCGATCGCGATCTTGACGCCTTTGTCGCGCAGCCTTTTGACGTTGGCGCTATCGGCCTGATCGGAACCCTGCACGGTATAGCCGAGATTGACCAGCACCTCGGCGATGCCGCTCATGCCGATGCCGCCGATGCCGACGAAATGCACCGGGCCGATGTCGCGCGGCAGTTTCATGCGTCCCCCTCGGTATCGTCATGCCCCGGCCCTGTGCCGGGCATCCACGTCTTTGCTCGCTCACCAATGAAAGACGTGGATGGCCGGAAGTCCGGCCATGTCAGATGGATAAAACCGAAATTACCGCGTCGATGCGATTCCCGCCACCTTCAGCACAAGGTCGGCGAGCCGGTTGGCGGCATCAAGACGGCCGAGCGAACGCGCCGCCGCCGCCATTGCGGCGAGCCGTTGCGGCGCGGCCGCAAGCGCCGCGAGCTCGGCGGCCAGCCGCTCCGGGGTGAACGCATCCTGGGGCAGCCGGAGCGCGCCGCCGGCGCGCTCGAGCACGCCGGCATTGGCGAATTGGTCCTGATCGAGCGCGTGCGGAAGCGGCACCAGGATGGCGGGACGCCCGATCGCGGCCAACTCGGCGACGGTCGATGCGCCCGAGCGCGCAACCACCAGATGGCTCGCTGCGATGCGCGCCGGCAGATCGGGGAAAAACGGCGCAATCTCGGCCGCGATCGAGAAATCGGCATAGGTCTTGCGCACGCGGGCGAGATCCTCCTCGCGCGCCTGCTGGACGATAGCCAGGCGCGTGCGCAGGCCGGGATCGAGCCGGCCGATCGCCGCCGGCACGATATCGGCCATGATACGGGCGCCCTGGCTGCCGCCGAAGATGAGGAGCCGCAACGGATCGTTCGCGCCGGATAGGGCGTCGCGGCAGCCGCGACGACGCCCGCCCGCACCGGATTGCCGGTCAGTGTTGCCTTCGCGGCCAGATCGGGCGCGGTGGCGAACACATCGGGGAAGGTCGTGGCGATCGCGGTGACGCGCGGCGCCAGCAGTCGATTGGCGCGGCCGACCACCGCATTGGCGTCGTGAATGAGGCTCGGCACGCCGCGCCACACCGCCGCCAGAACCGGCGGCACGGTGGGATAGCCGCCGAAGCCGATCACCGCCGCGGGCCGAAGCCGGCCGATCAAAGCGTATGCCTGGACCAAACCAAGGCCGAGCATGGCCGCGGTTCGCGTCATGGCGAGCGGATTGCGCGCGCGCAATGTCGCGCTGGCGACGACGTGAATCGTTTGATCGGTGAAGGCGCCGCCAAAGCGTGCCGCACGCCTGTCGGTGACGAGGTGAACCGGGATGCCGCGTTCGGTCAGGACGGTAGCAAGCGCCTCGGCTGGAAACAGATGTCCGCCCGTGCCGCCGGCCGCAACGAGCACCGGAGCGCGGTCCGGCACCGCGCCTCGGTCTTGCATCACACCGGACTCGCCGCGAGCATCATGTCGCCGGTGAGCTTGGCGCGCGGCCGCTCGCGGGTGAGCGCGACCAGCATGCCCATGCCATAGGCGAGCGAGATCAGGGACGAGCCGCCGTACGAAACGAACGGCAGCGTCATTCCCTTGGCCGGCATCAGATGCAGATTGACCGCCATGTTGATGGTCGATTGCAGGCCGAACAGGATCGCCAATCCCGCCGCGGCAAAGCGGATGAACGGATCGTCGGTACGCATCGCCTTGATCAGCGCGCGGATCACAATGAAGGCGAACAGCGCGACCAGAATGAGGCAGAGCACGACGCCGAATTCCTCCGCGGCCACGGCGAAGACGAAATCGGTGTGGCCTTCGGGCAGTATGCGCTTGATGGTGCCTTCGCCCGGCCCGCGGCCGAACCAGCCGCCGCGGATGAAAGATTCAGTGGCGATATCGATATTAAACGTGTCGCCGGATGTCGGGTCGAGGAAACGATTGATGCGCTGCGCGACATGGGGAACGGTGAAGAACGCCGCTGTCAGGCCGACGCCGGCGGTGGCGGCGAGCCCGATCACCCAGATCAGGCGCATGCCGGCCATGTAGAACAGCGCGCCCCACACCAGCGAGATCAGCATGGTCTGGCCGAAGTCGGGCTGCAGCACCAGAAGCGCCACCACCACGATCAGCAAAGCGAGCGCGATCGAATTGGCCGGCATTTCGGGGCGTTTGCCCGATTCCGCGAACAGCCAGGCGATCAGGACCACGAACGCCGGCTTGAGAAATTCCGACGGCTGGATATTGACGCCGAGCAGCACCAGCCAGCGCCGCGCGCCTTTGATCTCGGCGCCGAAATACGGCGTCGCGGCGGTGAGAATGAGACTGACGATAAAGACGATCAGCGCCACTTTGCGGATGTCGCGCGGCGACAGGAACGAGGTTGCGATCAACACCCCGGCGGCGGGAATGAGAAACAGGACCTGTCGGTCGACGAAGTGGAACGGATCGAGCCCGATGCGCGCCGCGACCGGCGGGCTCGCGGCAAGGCACAGCACGATGCCGCCGAGCATCAGGGCGCCGAGCGCCGCCAGCGTCAGCCGGTCGACCGTCCACCACCATTCGGAAAACGGCGTGGGCTGCGCGCGCGAAGCCATTGGCGTCCCCAGGAAAAGTCCCGGCTAGTGGTGACACCACGTGGTTTCCAAGGGATTAATATGCTGGTTTCCCGTCATCCTGAGGCGCCCGCCGAAGGCGGGCCTCGAAGGATAACGGCCCGGGCCGTCGTCGTTCGAGGCTCGCTGCGCTCGCACCTCAGGCTGACGGATATTTCATGCCCGGCAACGCGTGCACGAGGGTTCGGAAGGCGTCGCCGCGTAGCTCGAAATTGCGATACTGGTCGAACGACGCGCAGGCCGGCGACAGCAGCACGACCGGTTCGGCGGCGCTTGAGGCCTCGGCGTCGCGTGCAGCCGTCGCGAGCGCCTTGTCGAGTGTGCCGTCGATTTCGTGAGGTACGGCGTCGCCGAGCGTCGCGGCGAATTCGTTGGCCGCCTCGCCGATCAGATAGGCCTTGCGGATGCATGGGAAGAAACCCCGCAAGCTCTCGATGCCGCCGGTCTTCGGTTTGCCGCCGGCAATCCAGTAAATGTCGCCGAAGCAGGCCAGCGCCTGCGCCGCGGAATTGGCATTAGTGGCCTTGGAATCGTTGACGAAAAGAACTTTTCCGCGCCGGCCGACTTCCTCCATCCGATGCGGCAAGCCGGGAAACGAGCGCAAGCCGTTCTGGATCGCTTCCGGCTCGAGGCCGAGCGCGAGCGCGGCCGCCGTGGCGCAGGCGGCGTTCTGAGCGTTATGCAGTCCGCGCAGCGAACCGATGCCGCCGAGTTCGGCGATTTTCGCCGCGGCTTCGCCGTCCGACCGCGTGATGCGGCCGCCCGCGGCGAAAATCCCATGGCTCAGTTCACGGCGCGCGGAAATCCGCACCACGCGCTTACCGGCCTGGTCGAACCGGCGGGCAATTTTCTCACACCATTCATCGTCGACACCGACGATCGCGCTGCCGTCTTTAGGCACGCCGGCGACAAGCCGTTCCTTCACCGCCGCGTAATGCTCCATCGTGCCATGGCGGTCGAGATGGTCCTCGGTGAGGTTGATCAAAATGCCGATCGAAGGATCGAGCGAGGGCGCGAGATCGATCTGATAGGACGAGCACTCGATGACATGAACGCGCAACGGCTGCACCCGGCCGGCGCGCGGCGGCTGGAGCGACAGGATCGCGGTGCCGATATTGCCGCCGAGCTGCGCGTCCATGCCCGCTGCGGCGGCAAGATGAGCAATCAGCGCCGTGGTCGTCGATTTGCCGTTGGTGCCGGTGATGGCGACAAACGGCGCGTCGGGCGCGATCGTTCGGCGCTCGCGGCAGAACAACTCGATATCGCCGATCACCTCGACGCCGGCTTGGTGCGCAAGCGCAACAACCCAATGCGGCGCCGGGTGCGTCAGCGGAACGCCCGGTGCGAGCACTAGCGCGGAAATCCTGGCCCAACTGGCTTGCCGTAGATCGGCGGTGGGAATGCCGGCGGCGCGCGCCTTGGCGACACTCGCTGCATCGTCGTCGAAAGCGATGACGTCGGCGCCGCCGGCGAGAAGCGCGCTGGCGCTGGCCAGCCCCGAGCCGCCCAGCCCGAACACCGCGACCTTCTTGCCGGCAAAGGTCGTGATCGGATCACGACGAGGCTACCTCAGTTTCAGGGTCGATAATCCCGCCAGCGCGAGTACGACCGAGACGATCCAGAAACGAATGACGATCTGCGGCTCGGTCCAGCCGAGCTGCTCGAAATGATGATGGATCGGCGCCATCTTGAAGACGCGCTTGCCGGTGAGCTTGTACGACACCACCTGCACGATGACCGACACCGCTTCGAGCACAAACAGCCCGCCGATAACCGCGAGCACGATCTCATGCTTGGTGGCGACCGCGACCGCGCCGATCATGCCGCCGAGCGCCAGCGAGCCGGTGTCGCCCATGAAGATCGAGGCCGGCGGCGCGTTGAACCAGAGAAAGCCCAAGCCCGCGCCGAGCACGGCGCCGCACAGAACCGACAGCTCGCCGGTGCCGGCGACATAATGGATTTGCAGATAGTCGGCGAACACCGTGTTGCCGCAGAGATACGAGATCATGCCAAAACTCGCGGCCGCGATCATGACCGGCACGATCGCAAGGCCGTCGAGGCCGTCGGTCAGGTTCACCGCATTGCCGGCGCCGACAATGATGAAGATCGCGAACAGCACGAAGAACCAACCGAGATTGAGCACCAACTCCTTGAAGAACGGAAACACCAGCGATGTCGAAAACGGCACATGGCCGAGCTCAACCAAAACGATGCAGGCAATACCGGCGATGACGACTTCAACGCCCAACCGCGTGCGGCCGGCAAATCCATTGTGCGCTTGCTGCTTGGTAACTTTCAAATAGTCGTCATAGAAGCCGACGAAGCCGAAACCGAGCGTAACCCACAGCACGACCCAGACGTAAGGGTTGGCGGGATTGGCCCAAAGCAAGGTCGACACCAGCATCCCGGACAGGATCATCAATCCGCCCATGGTCGGCGTGCCGGCCTTGGCGACGATGTGCGACTTCGGGCCGTCGGTGCGGATTGGCTGGCCTTTGCCCTGCAAGAGCCGCAGCCGGTCGATG
The DNA here is from genome assembly GCA_963743395.1 of uncultured Alphaproteobacteria bacterium. Taxonomy (GTDB): domain Bacteria; phylum Pseudomonadota; class Alphaproteobacteria; order Rhizobiales; family Xanthobacteraceae; genus BOG-931. The sequence continues at coordinate 227,345 of CAVUPV010000001.1, read as the reverse complement.
ATGTGCTGGCCGAACAGGAAAACAAAAAGCAGCGCGGTGATGACGGCGCCGCCGGTGCGGAAGGTGATGTAGCGGAACACATTGAGGACGGAGAGTTTGTCCGACAGATCGACCAGCCAGTAGAGCATCGGCTCAACCTTATGCGGACGCGTCTTCGAGTGCGTCGTGATTCGGATAGGCCCGTTGCAGGGCCTTGACGATGGGCGCCATGCGCGAGCCGAGCGAGCCTTTGACCATGACGGCATCGCCGGCACGGATCGCGGGCAGCACCTGCGCTTCGAGCGCGGCAGAGTCTTCTGCATAGCCGCCGCGGCGGCTGGCGGGAAGAGCCTGCCACAAAGCGTGCATCAGTGGACCGCAACAGAATACCAGGTCGATGCCATCGGCGAGCACCAGATCGGCCAGGCCGCGGTGTAATGCACGGCCCTGCGGACCAAGCTCGAGCATGTCGCCGAGCACCGCGATGCGGCGGCCTTGCGGGCCGGTTGGCGCCCGTCCGAGCACCGCGAGCGCGGCCGCGACCGAAGCCGGATTGGCGTTGTAGCTTTCGTCGAGAACCAGCGCGGTGCCACCAGGCAGATCGAGCGCGATCGGCGCGCCGCGGCCGGATACTGGAGCGAGGTCGGCGAGCGCCAGCGCCGCGAGCGCGAGATCGGCGCCGACCAGTTCGGCCGCCGCCAGCACCGCGAGCGAATTGACAACGAGATGGCGGCCCGGCGCGCCGACCTTGTAGCTGAATTGGGTGCCGAGGATTTTTGCCTCGACAGTGGAGCAGCGCGGGTGCAAAGCGCATTTTATCAGCCGCGCGTCGGCCTCGGCGTGCTCGCCGAAAGACACGACGCGTGAAACGCCCGCTTCTTTCGCCCGGCGCTTGAGCTGCGCGAATTGCGCGATATCGCGATTGACGATCGCGGTGCCGTCCGGCTCGACGCCGAAGAAAATCTCGGCTTTGGCATCGGCGATTTTGGCCAGCGTGCCCAAAAATTCGAGATGCACCGGCGCGATCGTGGTTATGATGGCGACATGCGGCCGGACCAGCCGCGACAGCGGCTCGATTTCGCCCTCGTGGCTCATGCCCATTTCGAACACGGCATAGCACGCCGTCGCGGGGCAGCGGGCAAGCGACAATGGCACGCCCCAATGATTGTTGTAGGAGGCGACGGACGCATGCGTCTCGCCGTCTTTCGACAGCGCCAGCCGCAAAGCCTCCTTGGTGCTGGTTTTGCCGACCGAGCCGGTGACCCCGATCACCTTGGCCGCCGTGCGCGCCCGCGCCGCGGCGGCAAGGTCGCGCAAGCCCGCGAGCACGTTCGGCACGACAAGAAGCGGCGCGTCCGTCGGGAATTGCGCGCGACGGTCGGCGGCAACGACGGCGAGCGTGGCGTTGGCGGCAAGCGCGGCGGAGACGAATTCATGACCGTCGCGATGCTCGCCGTGAATGGCGAAAAAGGCATCGCCGGGCGCGATGCTGCGGCTGTCGATCGAAATGCCCGAGATCGATTGCGCCGGCGCGCGTTGTGACATGCCCTGGCGTTCGGCGCCCATTGCCGCCGCCATTTCATCGAGCGTCCATAGTGCGGCTGCGCTCATGCGGCCAGTTCCTTCAGCGCCGTCGCGACCGCTTCATGATCGCTGAACGGTATTACCCGGTCGCCGATGATTTGGCCGGTTTCATGTCCCTTACCGGCGATCAACAGGACGTCGCCGGTCCGCAAATCGGCAATGGCGCGGCGGATCGCCTCGCGGCGATCGCCGATTTCCACGGCGTCCCCGGCCGCCGCGATGATGGCCGAGCGGATCGCGGCGGCATCTTCGCTGCGCGGATTGTCGTCGGTGACGATCACCCGGTCGGCTTTGGCGGCGGCAACGGCGCCCATCAGCGGCCGTTTGCCCCGATCGCGGTCGCCGCCGGCGCCGAACACGACGACCAGCCGCCCGGTCACATAGGGCCGCAGCGCATCGAGCGCTTTGGCGAGCGCATCGGGCTTGTGCGCGTAATCGACGAAGATTTGCGCGTCGCGGCTGACGCCGACGCGTTCAAGCCGGCCCTTGGCGCCGGAAAGCTGTTCCAGCGCCGCGAAAACCAAACCGGCATTGCCGCCGGTCGCAAGGGCAAGTCCGGCGGCGACCAGTGCATTCTCGATCTGGAATTCGCCGACCAGCGGCAGGCGCACGCGATAATGCTTTTGATTGTGTTCGAGCCGCAGCAGTTGCGAAAAGCCCTCGATGGCGGAGTGCAGCAGACGAATTCCCGTTCCGTTGCGGCCGACGGTGACGATCGACAGGCCGCGCGCGGCTGCTGCCGCTACCACGGCGTCGGCATGGTCGTGATCGACGTCGATGATCGCCGCCGCGCCGGGCGCGAGTAAATCCTCGAACAGCCGCAGCTTGGCGGCGAAATAAGCCGCGAAGGTCGGATGATAGTCGAGGTGATCGCGCGTAATGTTGGTGAAGCCGCCGGCCGCGATGCGCAAACCGTCAAGCCGGTATTGGTCGAGGCCGTGCGATGACGCTTCGATTGCAAGGTGGGTGACGCCCTCACCGGCAAGCGCGTCGAGCGAGCGGTGCAGCGCGATGGGGTCCGGCGTCGTCAGCGAGCCGTAGGTTTCTCCGCTCGGCGAAACCAAGCCGATCGTGCCGATGCTCGCGGCGCGATGACCGAGCGCGCTCCAGATTTGCCGGGTGAATGCCGCGACCGAAGTCTTGCCGCTCGTGCCGGTGACCGCGGCAATGACGCGCGGCTGGCGCGGATAGAATTTGGCGGCGATCAGCGCCAGCGCGCGCCGGGCATTGCCGACACGCGCGAATACGACGTGATCGGGAAGGGCAACCTCCGGCGCCCGGTCGGCAACGATCGCCGCCGCGCCCGCGGCGATCGCGGCGTCGACGAAGTGCAGGCCGTCGGCCTTGCCGCCGGCAATCGCGACAAACACGTCGCCACGTTTGACCGCCCGGCTGTCCGCCGTCACCCCGCCGACATCGAGGCCGGCATGGCGAGCATCGAATTCGGCATCGGCAGGCAAAATCTCGCGAAGCTTCATCAAGTGACTCTCTTCCGTCACCCTGAGGTGCGAGCGAAGCTAAAACGCTTTGCGCCGGATTACCTGCTTTCCTTGAGCGAGGCCAGTATCAGCTGATCGGCGGTCGGCAAATCGAGCCGCGGCTCGATGCCGAGCAGCGGCGCAATGCGCGCCACCACGGCGCCTCCGGTTGGCACCGCGTTCCAGCCGGATGTGGTGAAGCCGTGAGTGTCCGGCGTCGCATGCGGCTCGTCGAGCATGATCAGCACCAGATAGCGCGGCTGGTCGGCCGGCAATACCGCCATGAAGTCGGTCAGCACTTTGTTTTTGGAGTAACGGCCGAACACCACCTTGTCCGCGGTTCCAGTCTTGCCGCCGATGTAATAGCCCGGCACATCGGCTTTCGCGGCGGTGCCCTTTTCGACATTGAGCCGCATCAGGTAGCGCATTATTTCCGATGTCTCGGGCTTGACCACGCGGGTGCCGAGCGCCTGCGCCTCGGCTTCGGTCCGCTTGAGGAAAGTCGGCGGGATCAAGATACCGCCGTTCATCAAGGCCGCCACGCCCATCGCCGCCTGCAGCGGCGCGACCGACAGGCCATGGCCGAAAGCGATGGTCATGGTGTTGAGCTCGCTCCAGCGCTTGGGAACGATTGGCTCGGCGCTTTCCGGCAATTCCGTGTGCAGCCGATCGAGCTGGCCCATTTTTTTCAAGAACGCTTTATGCGCGTCGACGCCCATCGCCATCGCGATGCGCGCCGCGCCGATATTCGAGGAATAGGTGAAGATTTCCGGCACCGTCAGCGCCCGCTGCTGCGGCTCGAAGTCGTGAATATCGAACTTGCCGTAGTGCAGCGGATTATGAGCGTCGAACGAGGATTTAAGTGTGACCTTGCCGGAATCGAGCGCCATGGCGACGGTGAACGCCTTAAACGTCGATCCCATCTCATAGACGCCGGTGGTCAGCCGGTTGATGCGCGATGGATCGAGCGCCTCGTGCGGATTGTTGGGATCGTAATCGGGCTCCGAAACCAGCGCGACGACCTCGCCGGTTCGCACATTGAGCACCAACCCGGCGGCGGCCAGCGCGCCGAATTTCGCGCGCGCGGTGACGAGTTCGTCGCGCAGCGCGTGCTGCACCCGCAGATCGACGGCAAGCTGCACCGGATTTTGCAGCCGGTCGGTCGCCAGGCCCGCCATGTGCAGCGCGTCGAGCCCTTGGCCGTCGAGCCATTTCTCGATGCCGGCAATGCCCTCGTTGTCGATATTGACGTGACCGATGAGATGCGAAATCTCCGCGCCGTTCGGATAATCGCGCTTGTTCTCGTTCAGGAAACCGATGCCCGGCAGGCCCTGGCGGTAGATCGCGCGCTGCTGCTCCGGCGTGATGTCGCGCTTGAGCCAGACGAAGCCGCGCTTGGAGGACAGCCGTTCGCGCAGTTCCGTGGCGTCGGCGTCCGGCAGGTCGGCGGTGAGAAGTTCGACCGCCTCGTCGACGTCGATGAGCCGGCGCGGTTCGGCATAGAGCGAAGGCACGCGCACGTCGGTCGCCAGAACTTCACCATTGCGGTCGAGAATATCGGGACGCGCGGTCGCCATGGCATCGCTCGAAACGACGCGATGAACGCTGTGGCTGTTGGAGACGAGCGCGAACATCACCAACCGCGCGGCAATGATCGCATAGACCGCAGCGAAGGCGAGAATGGCGAGGCCGATCCGCGCCCGCGCCTTGGCGCCGCGATCGACGTCGCGGCCGTAGAGCAACCTGCGCATCAGACGGCGCCGCCCCGGCATTTCGGCTGAGGCGGTCTGCGCCGCCGGCATCGGCAAGCTTGGCGCGGTCACGTTCATTGTTTCAGCGCCCCGTTTGCCGGCGGAGCTTGCGGAACTGGCGCCACCGGGATGCTTCCCGTCGTGGCGGGCGGCGGCGAATTCTCGATCACGCCACCGATCAGATCCGGGTTCTGGGCGGACACATCGTGCGACGGCCGCTCCGGCAGGCGATCGAGTGTGTCGAACTGCGTCGGTGCGACAGGCCCAAGCTGCAGATAGCGCTTGGCCAGCGCCTCGACGCGGGCGGGATCGTCCAGCCGCCCCCATTCGGCGCGGAGCGCTGCGATCTGGTCACGCTCGTGGCGCACCTCGCCGCGCAGCTTTGCCAGCCGCTCGGCCTGAACCGTGGCATCGAATTTGATGCGATAGACATAAGCGGCGGCGAGGACCAGCACACCGATGACGACGAGATTGACGATGCGCAGGATCACGGCCGGCCTCGCATGACTTCGGCGAGCGACGGCAGCTTCGGCAACAGGTGCTCGATCGCCGCCGAACCCGGCGCGGCATCGGTGCGCTCGGCGGCGCGCAGCTTTGCCGAGCGGGCGCGCGCATTCTCCACGATCTCGGCATCGTCCGGGGTTTCCGGCCGCCGGGTCAGCACGCGGAAGGTCGGCGGCGCCGCCACCACCTCGGGCCGGTGGCGCGAACCGGCCGGCGCGCGGCTGCGTTCGGTGAAGAAGTTTTTGACGATGCGATCTTCGAGCGAATGGAATGCGACCGTCACCAGCCGGCCCGACGGTTTGAGCGCGCGTTCGGCGGCCACGAGGCCGTGCCCCAGTTCGGCAAGCTCGTCATTGACGAAAATCCGCAAGCCCTGAAACGTGCGCGTTGCGGGATGAATGCCGCCTTCGCGGGCGTGCACGATGCGCGTCACGACGTCGGCAAGTGCGCGGGTCGTGTCGATAGGACGCTGGTCGCGCGCCTTGACGGTGGCACGGGCGATCGCGCGCGCGTGGTTCTCTTCGCCCAGCCGCGCGATGATGACGGTGAGATCGCGCACGCTGCCGCGGGCGACGATGTCGGCTGCACTCGGGCCGTCGCGTCCCATGCGCATGTCGAGCGGGCCATCGCGCCGGAAGGAGAATCCGCGCGCCGCTTCATCAAGCTGCATGGACGACACGCCGAGGTCGAACACGATGCCGTCGACTGCGGTATTGCCGGCGATCGATGCCAAGTTGGAGAACCGGCCCTCGACGAGTTGCAGGCGGCCTTGCGCCTGTTCGACCAGCGCGGCGCCCTGTGCGATGGCGTCCCGATCGCGGTCGATGCCGATGACGCGCGCGCCAGGCGTTTCCAGGATCGCACGCGTATAGCCGCCGGCGCCGAACGTGGCGTCGATATAGAGTCCGCCGCTGTGGACGCCGAGCCAGCCGATGGCGCGGCGGGCGAGCACGGGAATATGCCGAGCCAGGCTACCAGCGACAGACTTGCCACCGCTGCCCGTCATCGTTGACGTGCTCCGGGCGGTTTTTCCCCTGCCACCATCCGGGTTCCCAGTGCCGCTTTGAAGGCGCGAGCTTCCGCGCGTTCGGCGCCGAAGCGGCCGGGCTGACCATGCTGCATTGCGCAGTCGCGCTGGAAAGTTTTGTCCATAAAAAACAGCAGCTTGCGCGGATGGAGGGGCTGTCATGGGGGCTACATGGACATCAACGGACCTGCGGCGGCGGCCCTCGGCTCCACTTGAATTCGATTAGCGCGGCGTAAGCTTAAGGAATGGTTGAGGTCGCGGCGTGGCGGAATGCCATTTGCCCGCACTGAAATCCTGCGGATTCCAGGCGGAGTCCGAAAGCGGCTTGTCGCTTCCGCGCATTACCCTAAAGTGGCCTCATGTCGCGTCCCGCGTTTGCTCCGGATTCCTGTGTTGTCGCCGAAGTCATGCCTTCGCCCAATCATGGCGAACGCGCGGGCGCGCGCCGGCCGGACATGATCGTGCTGCATTACACCGGCATGGCGGATGCCGACGCGGCCCTTGAACTCCTCAAAGCGCGCGGCAGCGAAGTGTCGACCCATTATTTCGTGTTCGAAGACGGCCGCATCACCCAGATGGTTCAGGAAAGCCGGCGCGCCTGGCACGCCGGCAAAGCCTATTGGGCCGGCGAAACCGACATCAATTCATGCTCGATCGGCATCGAAATCGCCAATCCAGGTCACGACCACGGTTATCCGGATTTTCCCAAGCGCCAGATCGCCGCGGTGACCGCCCTCTGCCGCAGCATTCAGACCCGTCACACGATTCCGCCGGTGCGCGTCCTCGCCCATTCCGACCTGGCGCCGGCGCGCAAGCATGATCCGGGCGAAAAATTTCCCTGGCGCACGCTTTACGATTCGAGCGTCGGCCATTGGGTGAAACCGGCTGCGATCATGAACTTCGGCCAGGTTCTGCATCCCGGCGACCGCGGCGACGCGGTCGCCACGTTGCAGAAGGCGCTGAACGAGTACGGTTACGGCATCGAGGCCAATGGCGAATACGATCATACGACCCGCGAGGTGGTGACGGCTTTCCAGCGCCACTTCCGGCCCGAACGCATCGACGGCATTGCCGATCCATCCACTCGCGGGACTTTGCAGGAGCTTCTGGCGACGCGTGGCCGTCCCAGGACCATCGCGGCGCGCGCCCGCACCGCCATGCTCGTCGTCGCGCCTTAACCTGTCTGGCGGCCGGCCCTTGACGGCGGCGGCCAACATCCCCATCCCTGTCCCTGTCAGTCGGTCGGACGGCCGCTCCGGCGAAACCGAAAGGTTGCTGGGGAGGAAAGTCCGGGCTCCATGGACAAGCGGTGCCGGATAACATCCGGCGGGTGCGAATCCAGGGACAGTGCCACAGAGAACAGACCGCCGCGGTGCGTAGCGTATAGCCGCGGTAAGGGTGAAACGGTGCGGTAAGAGCGCACCGCGCCGGCGGTAACGCCGGCGGCACGGCAAACCCCACCGGGAGCAAGACCGAATAGGGACGGCGCGACGCTCGCGCGAGCGAGTTTCGGGATCGGTGTCCGGATCCTGCCGTCCGGGTAGGTTGCTTGAGGCGCCGGGTAACCGGCGTCCCAGAAGAATGGCCGTCACGTCTGCGGACATTGTCCGCAGGCCATCCAGAACCCGGCTTACAGACTGGCTGACGTGAACTTAAGGGCGCCCGGCGGTATCCCCGCCGGGCGCCCGCCAAGTTTCTGACGCTTGCCTTGGCTGGCACGCGTCTTGAATTGCAATTGCCCCGGGACGATGGAACACGCGGCGCGGATCTTTCGCGGTCGGGTGCCAAAGTAGAATTATGTAGCGCGGATTACGCTAGTTGGATGAAAATCTACTAAATGATCCGTGAAGCTTTGCAGTTGACAGAATTAAATTCTATTTACCGCCTGGATCGCTGAGGTCGTCTGGATGAGCCGCGGACCTTCGGAAGTTAAATCGACCCGCATCGGCGCGCTGGCGCGGCTGCCCGCCTTTTTTGCGCTCGAAGGCAAGCACGTTGTTGTTGCCGGCGGTAGCCAGGCGGCGGCGTGGAAGGCTGAACTGCTTTCGGCCGCTGGCGCACGCGTCGAGGTTTTCGCCCCGGCGCCGGGCGAAGACATGCTTGCACTCGCCGCGGCACCGCCGCGCGGCGCGATCGCGATCCATGAACGGGCTTGGACGGCCGCCGATTTCTTCCGTGCAGCCATGGCGGTTGCCGATTGCGCCGACGACCACGCCGCCGCGCAATTCGCGGCCGCTGCGCGCGACGCCGGCGTGCCCGTCAATATCATCGACCGTCCGGCATTCTCCGATTTCGCCTTCGGCGCCATCGTCAATCGCTCGCCGCTTGTCATCGGCATTTCCACCGATGGCGCATCGCCGGTGTTCGGCCAGGCGATCCGCGCCAAGATCGAGGCGCTGATACCGAAAGGCTTTGCACGCTGGGCTGAAGCAGCGCGCGCTTGGCGGCCGCGCGTGCATAAGCTCGCGCTGTCCTTCCGTGGCCGGCGGACCTTTTGGGAAAAATTCACCGCGCGCGCCGTCGCCGCTCCCGACCTGACGCCGACCGAAGCCGATTTCGGCGCGCTGCTTTCACCGCCGAGCGGGCATCAGACAGGCTCCGTGGTTCTCGTCGGCGCCGGACCCGGCAATCCGGAATTGCTGACGCTGCGCGCGGTGCGCACGCTGCAGTCGGCGGACGTCATCCTGTTCGACGATCTCATCGCCCCCGATATCCTCGATTTCGCGCGCCGCGAAGCCAGGAAAATGCTGGTCGGCAAGACCGGACATCAAGCGTCATGCCGGCAGGACGACATCAATGCGCTGATGATCTCGCTCGCCAAAGCCGGCCGCCGCGTGGTGCGGCTCAAGGGCGGCGATCCGATGCTGTTCGGCCGCGCCGACGAGGAGATCGCGGCCTGCCGCGCCGCCGGGATCGCGGTCGAGGTGGTGCCGGGCATCACCGCGGCGCAGGGCGCAGCGAGCCGCCTCCTGGTGTCGCTGACGCGCCGCGGACAGGCGCGCCGCGTGCAATACATCACCGGTCACGGCCATGACGGACAAGCTTCCTTCCGATATCGACTGGACAAGCATGGCCGATCCGGCGGCAACAACCGTCGTTTATATGCCGGCAAAAACGCTGCCCGAATTGGTTGCCACCGCGTTACGCTGTGGGCTCGATCCGGCGACCCCCGCCGTTGCCGTCGAACAGGCGACGCGCGCCGGCGAGCGCGTGATCGCGGCGACCATCGCCGAACTGCCGGCGCGGCTCGCCGCCGAGCCGCCTTCGGGGCCGGTCGTGGTGCTGATCGGCCGCGTCTTCGCGGACTATCGCGAAATAGCGCTCAATGAATCCATGCCTGCGCCCGGCGCGGGCGAAAAGCGCCGTTTGCAGCGCCGCTAAGCCAAATCTGTGTTCTCAAGGAACAGGTTGCGAAAGCCCACCTGGGCCGACTATCTAAGCCTCGCATGGACACCGTAACCGCAGCAACTGCCGCGCCCTCAAAGCCCGCGTCCGCGGGCCTGATCGACGCGCGCCTGACCGAGATCACGCCGGTCGCGAAGGACACCAACCTTTACACGTTCCGCCGCGTCGATGGCGCGCCGCTGCCGCCCTACAAGCCGGGCGCGCATATCGATCTGCATATGCCGAACGGCATGATCCGGCAGTTTTCCCTGTGCGCGCCCAATACCGATCCGGCCAGCTATGTCGTCGGCATCAAGCGCGACGCGGCAAGCCGCGGCGGCTCGCGCTACATTTACGACGAGATGCGTGTCGGTCACGAGATCAAGATCAGCGCGCCGCGCAACAATTTTCCGCTGGTCGAAAACGCCGAGCATGTCGTGCTGATCGCCGGCGGCATCGGCATCACGCCGTTGTGGTGCATGGCGCAGCAGCTCATCGCGCTCAAGCGTCCGTGGCGACTTTACTATTCGTGCCGCTCGCGCGGCGAAATGGCGTTTCTGGAAGTGCTGCAGAAGCTAGCTCCGGACTCGGTGCAGCTTCATTTCGACGACGAGGCCGGCGGCAAATTCATCGACCTCGCCGCCATCGTCACCGCGGCGCCGGAGAACGCGCATCTGTACTGCTGCGGCCCCAATCCGATGCTTAAGGCCTTCGAAACCGCGGCCGCCGGCCGGCCGCGCCACCAGGTGCATGTCGAATATTTCACGGCGAAGGAGGAGGCGGCGGCCGAGACATTGGGCGGCTTCTGGGTCGAGCTCGCGCGCTCCGGCGAGGAATATTACATTCCCCGAGGGCAAGAAGATTCTCGAAGTGCTGTTCGACGCCGGCGTCGATGTCGATTATTCCTGCGAGCTCGGCATCTGCGGCGCCTGCGAGACACGCATCATTTCCGGCGATCCCGGTGCACCACGACGCGGTGCTCAGCGAAGAAGAGCAGGCGGCCAACGAGAAGGTCATGATCTGCTGCTGCGGCTGCAAGACCGAGCGGCTGGTTCTGGATATGTAGCCTTTGCGGGCCATTGCCGCCGCGCTAGACTGCGGCGCAATGAACGAAAAATTCGACATCACGCTTACCATCAACGGCCGCGATTATCCGATCCGCGTCGAGGCGCGCCGCACTTTGGTCGACGCCATCCGCGACGATTGCGGCCAGACCGGCACCCATATCGGCTGCGAGCACGGCGTCTGCGGCACCTGCACCATCATTGTCGATGACGAGGCGGTGCGCTCCTGCCTGATGTTCGCCGTGCAGGCGGACGGCAAGAAAATCCGCACCGTCGAAGGTCTCGCCAACGGCGACGAACTGCATCCGCTGCAGCGCGCCTTCATCGAGAACCACGGGCTGCAATGCGGCTATTGCACGCCGGGCTTCCTGATGCTGGCCGCCAACGTGCTGGAGAAGGATCCGCATATCGGCGACGAGGAGCTGATCGACGTGCTGTCCTCGAATCTGTGCCGCTGCACCGGCTATCAGAACATCATCAAGGCGGTGCGCGCCGCGGCCAAAGAGATGCGCGAAGCGGTCAAGGCGTAGTCAGCGCCGCCAGCGCCGCCAGCGCCGCTTTAGCCACTTCGACGTCCTGCTCGATCTTGGCGCCGCCGGCGGCGACCGCGCCGATGACCTCGCCCTTAACCTCGATCGGAAAACCGCCCGGCACATTGGTGAAGTCGCCCATGCGCACCGTCATGGAGAGCGCGTTTTCCTCGGGCGCGTAACCGGTCGGCAGGCGCTGCGAGGCGGCGGTGATCGCCTTTCTTTGCGTGGTGATGATCGAGAAATGCCGTGCGCCGTCCATCATCAGAAAACGCGATCAGCCGGCAGCTGCCGTCGACGACGGCGAGACTGACCTTGCAGCCGAGCGTGTCCGCCTTGGCGACGCCGGCCTGGATCATTTTCATGCTCGCCTCGTGGGTGAGCCGGTGGGTGGGAACGAAATCCGCCATGACGGCGCGCCTCGCTTTCGGGACTGGGGCGACACCTCATGACACAAAATCCGCAATGCTGTTAGTCTTGCCGGCCAGGACGGCGGCAAACAGAAAAAGGGTCCATCAGCGTGAGCAGGGGAGATTTGCCGGCGGGGCGGGACCGCGAGGCCGACGTCGTCGTCATCGGGTCCGGCGCGACCGGAATGCCCGCCGCGATCGTTGCGCGCGAAGCCGGCGCGTCGGTCATTATTGTCGAGGCGCAGCCGCATATCGGCGGCCATGCCATCACATCGGGCGGCAATCTGCCGCTCGGCGGCGGCACCAGCTACCAGAAAGAATACGGCATCGAGGATTCGGCCGATCTGTTCTTCCAGGACCTGACCGATTGGTCGGTGGTCGAAACCAACGGCGCGCCGCCCTATCGCTATAACGATCGCGAGATCATTCGCGCCTTCGCCGACAACAGCGTGGCGGCGTTCGAATTCCTGCTTGCGCATGGCGTGAAAGTCATCGACCGGCGGCTGAACAGCGTCGGCCACGAAATCGGGGTTTCGGCGCTGCGCACCATGCAAATCTCGGTCGAGGATTGGCCGATGGTCCATACCGGAGGGCCGGCCGATCCGGACGACGAGGAAATCAGAGCCGGCGCCGGCCTGATACGACCGCTGCACGCCGCGGCGCTCGACGCCGGCGTCGACATCCTGCTCGAGCACCGCATGACGGCGATCCACCGCGAAACGGCAAAGTCCGGCCGCGTCACCGGCATCGCGGTCGATCATAACGGGTCCACGCTGAACATTCGCGCGGGCAAGGCCGTCATCATCGGCACCGGCGGCTCGACCGGCAACGTGAATTTCCGCCGCATGTTCGACCCGCGGCTCACCGAGGAATATTGCGGGCTTGCCGGCATGCCATGGTCGGACCAGGACGCCAGCGGCGAACTCGCCGCGATGGATATCGGCGCGTCGCTATGGGGCCTGTTCAACTTCACCGGCGAATTCGGCTCCGGCATCACCAAGCCCGGCGCGATCGGCTGCCGGTATGGCTACGTCAATGTGCGCTGGCACCCGGGCAGCGAGGTTTTCGACAAGGCGCGCGCGATCGGACTGAAGGTGGCGGACTGGCAGGATGTCATCCTGGTCAACATGCTGGGCAAGCGCTTCTACGACGAGACCGCCGGGCATTTCGGCTACAACACCTATCAGAGCACCAATCCCTATCAGCCGCACAGCTATCTCAACGCCAAGAACCAGAAATACAATCCGAGCAATTTCATCAATGCCGCGCTCGCCGGCATCGGCGACGGCCACAACGGCGGCGGCCCGATCTGGGCGATCTTCGACGCGGAAGCCGCGGCGCGCGAGAAATGGGATCCGAAGCCGCCGCATGTCGATATCGGCGCCGGCTTTTTCTTCGCCGCCGGCAGCATCGCGGAGCTCGCCGCCAAGATCAAAATGAAATACCAGCGCGTGCCGATGCCGCCGCAAAATCTCATGGCGACCGTCGCGCGCTACAATTCATTTGTCGACGCGGGCAAGGATGCCGATTTCGGCAAACCGAAACCGCTCTACAAGATCGAGACGCCGCCGTTTTATGCCGCCTGGGCGACGCCGGTCATTCACGACACCCGCGCCGGTCTGCGCATCAATGCGCGCTGCCAGGTGATCGACATGAACGGCGAGGTCATCCCCGGCCTCTATTGCGGCGGCGAATCGGCGGGCGGCTTTTCCATGCACGGCCTGCCGCGCGCGATATGCCAGGGCTTTATCGCGGGACGGAATGCCGCAGGAGACAACGCCGGACCCTAAGAGCGTCGTTCCGCTAATGCACGTCTGCGCTATAGTTCGACGGGCAGTAGCCAAGCTTGCGCGCTAACGTCGCGAGTTCGCAGCCTTCGCAATAGCGCTGATCCTTAAAATCGATCCAGTTGTGCGCGTAGATGTGCTCCGGCGGTATGCCGTAACGCTCCTGCAGAAACGGCGCCAGCAACAGCCACGCCTGCACCTGGGCGGGCGTTACCGGCTTGGCGACATCCGGATAATTGCCGATGAATTCGACGCCGATCGAATTGGTTTTGACGACCGAATGGTAGGTCTTGGAATTGTCGATGTATTTGTTGTCGTCGCGGTCGCCGCCGTCGCCATGCGTCGGAATGACGTTCTCGGCAGTCGACCAATAGACCGTGCCGTCGGTTTCGACCCATATCGTCACGCCGCGTTTGGTCGGATTGGCGAACTGATCGGTCGCCTCGCGCCGCGCGCTGCCGGGCGGACCCTCGGTCTGATGGACAATGATGTTCTTCCAGGTATTGGCGTGCGCCGGGTCGCCGAGCGGATTGAGATAGATGATGGTGAGGCCTTCGATCTGCGGGCGTCCGGACTGCCTCGCGAGTTCAGCGAAGCTGATCTGGGCAGATTGTGGACTTGCGGCGGATGGCTGCTTGGTCTGCGCTGCAACGGCAGGGTGAGCGCAGGATGATTCATCGGCAAATGCCGGGATGATATTCAACGCAGCCAAATGCGCGATCAACACCGCTAGCAGTACAACGCTGGTCGTGAACCGCGCGATGAACACATCGGTCGTCATTGAAACGGCAACTACACCGTGGTCTGCGCCATGCCGGGCGTGGCCTTGAGCGCTTCCCTGGCGCCGTCCTTGAACGCCACGTCGCGGCGGCAGCACCACCGAGCAGGAGCGGATCTTGTGGTGCTCCGGATCGATGCCGGGCGGCGTCGTGCCCTTTTCCGCGAGCGCCTTGGCGGCGCGCATCAGGCGATGCCGCGCCATGATGATGCCGTTGTCGGTCGAGACCAGGTTCTCCTTGGTGCGGTCGCAGATCGGTCCCATGCTCTCCTGCAATGACGCATCCTGCATGGCGAAACCGGCGACGCCGCTAAAAGTCTTGCCGGCTTTCTGCGCCGCCCGATCGATCAGATAATCGTTGTCCTTGTTGGCGAGCGGCCGGTAGGTGCCGGGAATGTATTTGCAATGCACGCCGGCGCCGTCCTTCATGGCGTCGACCTCGGCTTTGGTCAGCGCCCGCACCGGGTGGAAATCGTAAGACCACGACCAGCAGGTTTCGTCGTCGATCGGCACCCAGAAATGACCGTGGATCGGATGATCGCCGCGCGGCGGGATCATGGTGAAGCACGGCATCACCCACGGCGTGATGCGCCAATAGTAGTTTCCGTTCTCGGCGTTGCGCCGCGCGCCGATGAACAGGCCGCCCGGCTGCTCGACCACTTCGAAATGCGGCTGCATGTCGGACAGATTGTAGTCATTGCCCTTGGCGCCTTTGAACAGCGGATCGGAATGCAGGTCGCCGCGATGCAGGAAGGAGACGTGGCTCGAATCGATGCCGCCTTCCATGGCTTGCAACCAATTGCATTCCTGCAGCCGCTTGGAGACGAAAGTCTGCTCCGGCGGCACCATGGCGAATTCCCATTCCGGCAGCGGCGGCTTTTTTTCCGGCGGGCCCATATAGGCCCACAAGCACTTCGCCGCGCTTGATCAGCGGATAGGAGGCCAGCTTGATCTTGTTGCAGAAGCCGCTTTCCGGCGGCTCGGACGGAACTTCGACGCACTGGCCGGTCACGTCGTATTTCCAGCCGTGATAGGGGCAACGCAGGCCGCCATCCTCGTTGCGGCCGAACCAGAGCGATACGCCGCGGTGGGCGCAGAATTCGTCGACCAGCCCGTAGCGGCCCTGCGAATCGCGGAAGGCGACGAGGCGCTCCGACATGAGCTTGACCCGCACCGGCGGGCAGTCGTTGTCCGGTAATTCTTCGGCCAGCAGCGCCGGCAGCCAGTACGCGCGGAACATTTGCCCCATCGGCGTCCCGGGGCCGGTCCGGGTCAGAAGTTCGTTCTGTTCTTTCCGCAGCATAGCTTGATCGTCATGGCCCGTTTGTGACCGCTCGATTACTCTCCCAGAGTAGGGATTCGGCCTCATCCGTACAAGGCGCGCCGGCGTCGCGGCCGGTTGCTCTGCTAACGCAATTACGGTAAGTCCGCCGATACCGGGTTATGGTTGGAGAGACCGGATGGCCGATCACACCGAGGTCGAATACGCGACCGCCGAAGGTAACGATTACCCCGCCCACGAACAGACGTACCACAACTTCATCACCTTGACGAAAGTCGCCGTGGTCCACGTCGTAATCATCCTCGTTCTGATGGCATACTTCTTGGGTTGATTCTTGGTTGATCCGAATCGCGCGTTGATCTGAATCGCATAACACCGACATCGGCCTGATCGCCGGCCGTGCCGCCGTCGGAGGATTTATGAAGGTTGCGGTTGCCGCCGAAACCGACGCGGGCGAGCCGCGCGTCGCCGCCACGCCCGAGACCGTCAAGAAAATGATCGGGCTTGGTGCCGAGGTCGCTATCGAGCCGGGGGCTGGGATCAAGTCCGGCATCCCCGACGCCGATTATGCCGCCGCCGGCGCCAGCATAGCCCGCGACGCGCTGAGCAATGCCGACATCGTGCTCAAAGTGCGCCGACCGAATTCGGTCGAGCTTGCGCATGTGAAAAAGGGCGCGATTGTCATCGCCATCATGGATCCTTACGGCAACGACGAGGCGTTGCGCGCCATGGCGGAGGCCGGCATCGTCGCTTTCGCCATGGAACTGTTGCCGCGCATCACCCGTGCCCAGGGGATGGACGTGCTTTCCAGCCAGGCCAATCTCGCCGGTTATCGCGCCGTGGTGGACGCAGCGTCGGAATTCGGCCGCGCGCTGCCGATGATGATGACGGCGGCCGGCACCGTGCCGGCCACCAAGGTTTTTGTCATGGGCGCCGGCGTCGCCGGCCTGCAGGCGATCGCCACCGCGCGCCGGCTTGGCGCCATCGTCACGGCGACTGATGTTCGTCCGGCCGCCAAGGAGCAAGTCGAAAGCCTTGGCGCGAAATTCATCGCCGTCGAGGATGACGAGTTCAAGGCGGCTGAAACCGCGGCCGGCTATGCCAAGGAAATGTCGAAGGACTATCAGGCAAAGCAGGCGGCTTTGGTCGCCGAGCACGTCAAGAAGCAGGACATCGTCATCACCACGGCGCTCATTCCTGGGCGGCCGGCGCCGCGGCTTGTTTCGAAAGACATGGTGGCGTCGATGCGGCCCGGCTCGGTGGTGGTCGATCTCGCCGTCGAACGCGGCGGCAATGTCGAAGGTGTGAGCCCTGATGCGGTCGTTGACATCGGCGGCGTCAAGATCGTCGGCTACCGGAACGTGCCCGGCCGGCTCGCCGCCACCGCCTCAAGTCTCTACGCCAAGAACCTCTACGCGTTCCTGGAAGTTCTGATCGACAAGAAGACCAAGGCGCTCGCCGTCAACTGGGACGACGACATCGTCAAGTCGACGGCGCTCACCCGCGACGGCGCGATCGTGCATCCGAATTTCAAGCCGAAAAGCGCTGCCTAGGAAAGACAGGAGACGTGCCATGATAACGCTCTCGATCCTCGGCGAGCTCAATGCCATGGCCGGCGCGGCGGGCAGCGCACCGGCAAGCGATGTCGCCGATCCGTTCGTCTTCCGGCTGTCGATTTTCGTGCTCGCGGTCTTTGTTGGCTACTACGTCGTCTGGTCGGTGACGCCGGCGCTGCACACGCCGCTGATGTCGGTGACCAATGCGATTTCGTCGGTGATCGTGGTCGGCGCGCTGCTCGCGGTCGGCGTCGCGCTGGTCGCCGACGATGCCGGCCCGATCTGGGCGCGTGCGCTCGGTTTTGTCGCGCTCACTTTCGCCTCGGTCAATATTTTCGGCGGTTTTCTCGTGACCCAGCGCATGCTCGCGATGTTCCACCGTAAGCCGAAGTGAGCGGAAGGACCAGCCGATGAGCGCCGATCTCGCCGCATTTTGCTATCTGGTCGCCGGCGCGCTGTTCATCCTGGCGCTGCGCGGGCTGTCGAATCCGGAAACGAGTCGGCGCGGCAATCGGTTCGGCATGATCGGCATGACGATCGCGGTCGTCACCACGCTCGCCGCGCATCCGCCGACCGATCTCGCCGCCTGGGCGCTGGTCGTCGGCGGCATGGCGCTTGGCGGCGGCACCGGCGCGGTGATCGCGCGCCGCGTGCCGATGACGTCGATGCCCGAACTGGTCGCCGCCTTTCACTCGCTGGTCGGCATGGCTGCGGTGCTGGTTGCGGCCGGCGCGCTTTACGCGCCCGCGGCCTTCGGCATCGGCTCGGAGGACGCCATCCATGGCCAGAGCCTCGTCGAAATGTCGCTTGGCGTCGCCATCGGCGCCGTCACCTTCACCGGCTCGGTGATCGCGTTCCTCAAACTGTCCGGCCGCATGAGCGGCAAGCCAATCACCCTGCCCGGCCGGCATGTCATCAATATCGCGCTCGCGATTGGCCTGGTCGCGCTGATCGTCTGGTTCTTCGAGGCGCAGCTGCATGTCGCCTTCTGGCTGATTGCCGCGGTGTCGTTCCTGCTCGGTGTGCTGATCATCATCCCGATCGGCGGCGCCGACATGCCGGTCGTGATCTCGATGCTCAATTCCTATTCCGGCTGGGCGGCCGCCGGCATCGGCTTCACGCTCGGTAACTCGGCGCTGATCATCACCGGCGCCTTGGTCGGCTCATCGGGCGCGATCCTGTCCTACATCATGTGCAAGGGCATGAACCGCTCGTTCATCTCGGTGATCCTCGGCGGCTTCGGCGGCGAAGTGGCGGGGCCGGCGGCCGCCGCCGGCGACCGGCCGGTCAAGATCGGATCGGCGGAAGACGCCGCCTTCATCCTCAAGAACGCCGGCAAGGTCATTATCGTGCCGGGCTACGGCATGGCGGTGGCGCAGGCGCAGCACGCATTGCGCGAGATGGGAGAGAAGCTCAAGCACGAAGGCGTCGAGGTGAAATACGCCATCCATCCCGTCGCCGGCCGCATGCCGGGCCACATGAACGTGCTGCTTGCGGAAGCCAACGTGCCCTATGACGATGTGTTCGAGCTGGAAAACATCAATTCGGAATTCGCCCAAGCCGACGTTGCCTATGTGATCGGCGCCAATGACGTCACCAATCCGGCCGCAGAAGACGATCCGAAATCGCCGATCTACGGCATGCCGGTCCTGCAAGTCTGGAAGGCGGGCACCGTAATGTTCAACAAGCGGTCGCTTGCTTCGGGCTATGCCGGCATCGACAATCCGCTGTTCTACCGCGACAACACCATGATGCTGCTCGGCGACGCCAAGAAAATGACGGAAGAGATCGTCAAGGCGTTGTAGATTGGCCGCGATGGCCGACGATTCCGCGCCGAAACCCACTTCGCCAATTCGCGCCCGGCGCTGGTCGCCGCCGCCATCGTCGCGCGGCAGGCCGCGGCCTTACCGTTTTGCCTTGCGCCTCATCGGCATTCCCGCCGCCGCGGTCGCCGGCGTGCTGATCTATCGCGGCGTGCGCGACCGCTTTGTCTTGCCGGAATGCGACTCCGCAAGCGCCAAGCAAACGCTGACGGACGTGCTCAACGAACTCAAGCTCGCGCCCACCCGTTACGCGCCGATCACCACGGTTTCCAGCTACCAAGGATCAGGTGGTTTGCAACGCGGTTCTGCCATTGCCGGACGGCGCCAGTGTCGCGCTCGACTACACGTTCTACTGGGAAGGCGGCAAAGCGCAGATGCGCTATTCGATTGCGCGAAAGGCGCCGTGAATACCACGAAGCGTGTTATGGAACTTACGGCTCGCCTGCCATTTGTCATGCCGTGACGTCCGACGCCAAATCCAAAATTGTCGCCAAGATTTCCGACACCGAGACATTCTCCTGGATGGCGCGGGTCGGTTACGCAGCGCGTGGCTCGGTCTTCCTGATCATCGGTGGATTGGCTCTGCTCGCGGCCGGCGACTCGACCGAACGGCCGCAAGGCATGCGCGATGCAATGCAGACGGTCTTCGATCAGCCGCTCGGCGGCTTTATGTTGTGGGCCATCGTGCTTGGTCTTGCCTGTTTCGCCGGCTGGCGGTTTTTGCAATCCGTCTTCGATGCCGATGCGCTTGGCAATGGTTTGATTGGTTTGATGCGTCGCACCTCATTTGCCGCCGCCGGATTGTTCTATCTGGCGCTGGCCATGGCGACGGCGCGAATAACCGTCCAGCAAAGAACGACGACCGAAGACCAATCGGCGCGTGACTGGACGCATTGGGCGATGACCAAGCCGCTCGGCCGCGACCTCATCGCCGTGATCGCGGCCGCCCTGGTCGGTGTCGCGATCGCTCTCATGGTGCAGGTCGTGCGCGCACCCTACCGCCACGAATTCGATAAGAAGCGGATGCCGCTCTTCTGGGTGGTGGCGCTCGGATCGGTCGGCATCATGACGCGTGCCCTGGTGTTTCTGACGATCGGCATTTTCCTCGGCATTGCCGACTACGATTATAATTCGACGGAAGTGATCGGCGTGTCCGGCGTGCTGCGCACCCTGCAGGAGCAAAGCTACGGCCAGTGGATGCTGGCTGTTGCCGGATTGGGCCTGTTGGCGTTCGGCGCCTTCGAGATCGTCGAGGCCTATGCGCGGCGGGTGCGCCCACCGAAGCCGGTGCGTGCGCGGCGGCGTTAATCGGCCGCGTCCGGCTTGCCGTAACCGCCCGCGGTCGGCGTCTGGATGATGATCGCCTCGCCGGCGTCGATCATGGTGGCGTCGCAGCCTTTAAGCTTTTCGGTGCGGCCGTCCTTCCTCCGCACGCTGTTCTCGCCGATCTGGCCGTCGCCGCCGCCGGCGAGTCCGAACGGCGGCACCCGGCGATGGCCGGTGAGTAGCGTGCATTCCATCTTTTCCAGGAAACGGATGGTGCGGCGAATGCCGCCGCCGGCGTTCCATTTGCCGCGTCCGCCGGAATCTTTTCTGATGTGAAAATCCTCAAGCAGAACCGGATAGCGGAATTCCAGGATTTCCGGATCGGTCAGCCGCGTATTGGTCATGTGAGTGTGCACGGCGTCGGTGCCGGCAAAGCCCGGACCTGCCGGCGAGCCGGAGCAGATCGTCTCGTAATACTGGTATCGCTCGTTGCCGAAATTGAGATTGTTCATGGTGCCTTGCGCCGCGGCCATGGCGCCGAGCGCGCCGAACAGGCAATTGGTCACCTCCTGCGACGTCTCGACATTGCCGGCGACCACGGCGGCCGGATATTCCGGCGACAGCATCGATTTTTTCGGGATCACGATGTGGATCGGCCGCAGGCAGCCGGCATTCATCGGAATGTCGTCATCGACCATGACGCGGAATACATACAGCGTCGCCGCGCGCGTCACCGGCTCCGGCGCGTTGAAGTTCGACGGCTGCTGCGGGCTGGTGCCGGTGAAATCGACCGTCGCCTCGCGTTTTTTCTTGTCGACCGCAATCCGCACCTTGATGACGTTGCCCTGGTCGGTTTCGATGGCGAAAGTGCTGTCGTGCAGCCGGTCGAGGACGCGCCGCACGCTTTCCGCCGCGTTGTCCTGCACGTGGCCCATATAGGCGCGCACCACCGGCAGCGTGAAATAACGCACCATCTTGCGCAGCTCGCGCGCGCCCATTTCGTTGGCGGCGATCTGCGCCTTGATGTCGTTGACGTTCTGCAGCGGATTGCGCGCCGGATATTTGCCGCCGGTGAGCACCGCATAAAGCTCTTTCTCGCGGAAGCGGCCGCGGTCGACCAGCTTGAAATTGTCGAACAGGATGCCTTCCTGCTCGATCGAGGTGGCGTTCGGCGACATCGAGCCGGGCGAAATGCCGCCGACATCGGCATGGTGGCCGCGCGAGGCGACCCAGAACAAAATCTTGCCGCCGTCGAAGACCGGCGTGCAGACGGTGATATCGGGCAGGTGCGTGCCGCCGTTATACGGAGCGTTGATGACGTAGGTGTTGCCGGGGCGCACCGTGCCCTTGTTCTCGCGAACGACGGTCTCGACCGCGCGGTCCATCGAGCCGAGATGCACCGGAATGTGCGGCGCGTTGGCGACCAGCGTGCCGGTGCCGTCGAATATGGCGCAGGAGAAATCGAGCCGCTCCTTGATGTTCACCGAATAGGCGGTGTTTTGCAGCGCCACGCCCATCTGCTCGGCGAGCGACATGAACAGGTTGTTGAACACTTCCAGCATCACCGGATCGGCGCGCGTGCCGATGGCGCGGTCGCGGGCGAGCTTCCGCACCCGGCGCAGCACCAGGTGATTCTTTGCCGTCAGCTCGGCCTGCCAGCCGTGCTCGACGACGACGGTCTGGTGCGGCTCGATGACGATGGCCGGGCCTTTGATCTTGTGGCCCGGCGTCAGCTGATCGCGCGTATAAACCAGCGCCTTGTGCCATTTGCCGCCGGAGAAGAAGCGCGTGCGCCGCGCCGGCGCCGGCAGTTTCGTGCGCTTGGTTTTGCGCGGCTTTTCCCTAAACGTCGCTCCGCCGCCGACCGCTTCGACCGAGACGGCCTCGATCACCAGCGATTTCGCCCGGTCGATGAAGCCGAATTGCGCCTTGTGCGCGCGCTCGAACGCGGATTTCATCTTTTGCAGCGAGACGAGTTTCACCTCGCCGCGCGATGGCGGGCGCAACGTGCCGGCGCTGACGATCAGCGGCGTGTCGGTGCCGGCGTAACGGATATGCGCGCGCACATGCAGCGTGATCTTGTCTTTCGCGACGCCCTGGCCGGCGACCTCGGCAACGGTTTCGCGCGCCAGCCGCCGCGCCACGGTTTCGAGCGCCGCGCGCGCCTGTTTGCCGAACGGCTCCTCGATCGCCTGCTGGCGCACGCTGCGAATGTCGGCAAGCCCCATGCCGTAGGCCGAGAGCAGCGACGACAGCGGGTGGATCAGCACGCTCTCCATGCCGAGCGCGTCGGCGACCAGGCAGGCATGCTGGCCGCCGGCGCCGCCGAAGCAATTGAGCGCATAGCGCGTCACGTCATAGCCGCGCTGGACCGAAATCTTCTTGATCGCATTCGCCATGTTCTCGACCGCGATCTTGATGAAGCCGTCGGCGACCTGTTCGGCGCTGCGGCCATCGCCGATCTCCTTGGCCAGCGCGGCGAAGGCCGTGCGCACGGCGTCGGCGTCGAGCGGCAGGTTCTGCTCCGGTCCAAAAATCTTCGGAAAGAAATCGGCAATGAGCTTGCCGACCATGACATTGGCGTCGGTCACGGCGAGCGGGCCGCCGCGGCGGTAGCATTTCGGTCCCGGATTGGCGCCCGCCGAATCCGGGCCGACGCGAAACCGCGCGCCGTCGAAATGCAGGATCGAGCCGCCGCCGGCCGCGACGGTATGGATCAGCATCATCGGCGCGCGCATGCGCACGCCGGCGACCTCGGTCTCGAAGGTGCGTTCATATTCGCCGGCAAAATGCGACACGTCGGTGGAGGTGCCGCCCATGTCGAAGCCGATCAGCCGGGTAAAGCCCGCCGATCGTCCGGTCTCGGCCATGCCGACCACGCCGCCTGCCGGCCCCGACAGAATGGCGTCCTTGCCGCGGAACAGGTCGGCCGCGGTCAAGCCGCCCGATGACATCATGAACATCAGCCGCGTCTGCTCGCGGGCTTCCCCTCTTCCGAATTCAAATCCCCCGCCACTTGCGCGACGTAGCGGCGCAGGATCGGCGACAGATAGCTGTCGACCACGGTGGTATCGCCGCGGCCGACAAGTTTTATCAGCGGCGAGACTTCGTGGCTGGCGGAGACCTGCGGAAAGCCGAGCTCGCGCGCCAGCGCCACCAGGCGTTTCTCGTGGTCGCTGTAGCGGTAAGCGTGCATCAGCACGACGGCGACGGCGCCGATGCCGTCGGCTTTGGCGCGTTCGAGTTCGCCGCGCGCGGCGTCGAGATCGATTTCGCGCTCGACGGTGCCGTCGGCGCGCACCCGCTCGTCGACTTCGGCGACGCGTTCGTACAGCATGTCCGGCTTGACGATCTGGCGCGCGAAGATTTTCGGCCGCGTCTGGTAGCCGATGCGCAAGGCGTCGCGAAAGCCCTTGGTGATCAGAAGCAGCGTCCGGTCGCCCTTGCGCTCGAGCAGCGCGTTGGTGGCGACCGTGGTGCCCATCTTCACCGCGGCGATGCGCTCGCCCGGGATCGGTTCGCCGCGCTTGAGCCCGAGCAGCTGGCGGATGCCGTGCACCGCCGCGTCCCGATAGGCTTCGGGATTTTCCGAAAGCAGCTTTTGGGTGATGAGCGCGCCGTCAGGCCGCCTGCCGATCACGTCGGTGAAGGTGCCGCCGCGATCGATCCAGAATTCCCAGCTGCCCGACATGCTACTCGATCCAGACCGGCTGTTGTGCCACACTTTGCGGCAACACGACTAATCGAGGACGCCCCAATGCACAAGATCGCACTCTCCGACGCGGCGCTCAAGCGCATGACCGCCAGAACGGGCAAGCTGCATCCTTTCGATGAGATCGATCCGCGAAAGGCCGCGCTGGTCGTGATCGACATGCAGAATTATTTCTGCAAGCCCGGCCATCAGGGCGAGGTACCGGCGTCGCGCGATATCGTGCCGAACATCAACCGGCTCGCCGCCGAACTGCGGCGCCGCGGCGGGCTGGTCGTATGGGTCCGTAACGGCACCCGCGATACGCGCGACAACTGGTCGAATTACCACGAGTTTCTGCACACCCCGGAACGCTATGAACGGCGCTACGCGGCGATGGATATCGGCGGCGACGGTTACGACTATTGGCACCTCAACGACATCCGCGCCGAGGACGCGCAAGTGACGAAGACGCGCTACAGCGCCTTCATCCAGGGCTCGTCCGATATCGAGCGCGTGTTGCGCGACCGCGGCATCGATACGCTGCTCATTACCGGCACCGCGACCAATGTCTGCTGCGAAAGCAGCGCACGGGACGCCATGATGCTCAATTACAAGGTCGTGATGGTGTCCGACGGCCTCGCCACCCATAACGACGAAGAACACAACGCCGCGCTGTCGATCTTTTACGGCCTGTTCGGCGACGTGCAGACGGTGGACGAGGCGATCGAGTCGCTCGGGCGCGGCGACAAGGCGCGTCGCCGCGGCCTAGGCGGCGTTACTTTGCTTCCAACATGCCGGCGACGGTCTTGATCTCGTTGCGGGCATATTTCGGCAGGCCCGGCGCTGATCGATTTGCCCGAATTGAACGACGACTGGCCCATCAAGACCTGTGCCGGAACCAGATTGCGCAGCACCGGCACCGTCTCGAAGCCGCGCTTCTCGTCGAGCACGCTCGCTTTGATCGCCAGCGCCATGAAGGCGGTCACCACGGTCTTGCTGGCATCGCCCGGCTGCGCCTGAAACACGGCGAAGAATTTGCCGAATTTCATGATCTGGTTGACGTAGAAAATATTCTGCTCGAGCACGCCCGAAACCGGCGTGTCGAGCGCCGTCAATTGCCGCAAGCCGTCCTGATCGAGATCGGCGGTCGGCGGCGCCGAAAATTCGCTCTGGAAATCGATGTGATCGGCGACCTTCCTGGCGCTGTCACGCAGTTTGTTCACCAGCATGATGCCCATCGGGATCTTGCCCTCGAGCTGATAGGTCGACTGGATGCAGATCAGCGTCGCTCGTCCCGTGCACCATTTGCGGTCGGGATTGTCGTTGCCGGCGGTCTGCTCGTCCTT
The DNA here is from genome assembly GCA_963743395.1 of uncultured Alphaproteobacteria bacterium. GTDB lineage: Bacteria > Pseudomonadota > Alphaproteobacteria > Rhizobiales > Xanthobacteraceae > BOG-931. Next base: position 202,105 of record CAVUPV010000001.1, on the reverse strand, counting down.
GAACTGCGTCGAATCGGGGCCGGAAATTGTGCTGTGCTTGATCGCCGGATCGATCTTTTCGAGAAACGGCAGCGTCACGTAATGCGACAGATCGATCGCTCCCGGCGCGCGGTCGATCAGAAAGCGCGCCTGCGCCACGTACATGTAAAGCTTCTCGGTGACCTGCTTGGTCGCGCCGTTCACGGTCTTGCCGACGGTCGGCTCGGTATAGCCGGGAAACAGAGCGAGAAACTTTTTCTCGATCGGATCCTTGTCCGCCCACTCGTCGAAGCGGATCAGCGCCGTCTCGCTGTCGATGCCTCCGGCACTGGTGCGATCGCTAAACTCAATGGTGCCGGATTTAAGCTGCGCCGCGTCGGTCTTGCGCGCCGAGCCGACATTGTCGATGGTGAAATCCGGCGCGGCGGCGGCGACGCCAAAAAAGCCGACCAGCGAACCGACAATCACGGTTGCCTGCGGCCAGGTTCGAATATTTTTCAATTGTCTGCTTTCAGTTCACGCGGCCCCAATTCCAGGGCTGAAACAGTCCAAACAGGCCGCGCGACGGCTGCTCCGGCGGACCGCGCCAGCCCTGATTGGGGTAATAGCTGCGGCCGACCCACTGGCCATTGCTCCCCGTTCCGCCGCCGCCGTTCCAGAATCCGCCTTGGTCGCCGCCTTGGCCCTGATAGGCATAGGCGTCGTCGCGCGAGATGAGCTGGTATTGCGTGTCGGCGATCTGGCCGTCGGCGCCGCGGCGGAAATGCTCGATAAATGTTTGGCCCTGGCTTTGTTGCTGGCCGAATCCGAAGCCCTGGAACGGGTTCTGCGGTCGGTTCAGAAGATCGCCGGTCATATAGTCGATCGGAACATCGGCGAGCGCGCGCGCCGCCTCGCGCGAGGGGCCGGCGAGCGGCGCTTTCGGCGCGATGTGCTCCGCCCAGATCGCCTCGATGATCGGCTGGAAGATCGGCAGCGACACCCGCGCGCCGGTCTCGTTGGTGCCGAGCGAGCGGCGCTTGCCGTCGCCATTGTCGTAGCCGACCCAGACCGCCACGGTGACATCGTTGGTGAAACCGATGAACCAGCCGTCGACGGCGTCCTCGGTGGTGCCGGTCTTGCCGGCGACATAGGTCGACAGCCCGCCGATGCCGCGCGCCGTGCCGCGCGCGACCACGCCCTGCAACATCGTCTTGAGCTGATAGAACGACGTCTGGTCGGCCGCGCCGATCCGCGGCAGCGGCGTCGCCGGATATTGGTAGATGGTCTTGCCGTTCTGTTCGATCGAGTCGATGCCGTGCGGCTGCGGCAATGCGCCTTCGTTGGCGACGGCGGCATAGAAGGCGGCGAGATCGATCATCCGCACCGGCTGCGCGCCGAGCACGAACGGATAATAGCGTACGCATTGCGGATAGATTTTCGCCGCCACGGCGGTGGTGCAAACCTCGTCGAGGCTCTTCTCCGGATTGGCGTCGATGCCGCCGTCGAGCAGGTGCGCGGTGACGACATTGATCGAATTCTCCAGCCCGCGCCGCATGGTGAAGACGCCGCCTTCGCCATAATCGGCGTTGCGCGGCGACCAGAAGTCCTCGGGACGCAGGCTGCCGCCGTATTCGCGGCTGATGGCATCGCGGCCATCGACGCCGCTGCCGATCGGCGGGAACGTGATCGGCTCGTTCGGCACCAGCGTGTTGGGCTGCAGGCCGTGCTGCAAGGCGGTGAGATAGGTCAGCGGCTTGATCGCCGAACCGGGCTGGCGCTGCGTCTGCGCGGCGCGATTGAGCTGACTGAGCGGATAGGAAAAGCCGCCGGTCATGGCGAGGATGCGGCCGGTTTTATTTTCCAGCACCAGCACCGCGCCCTGCACCGTCGGGCGCACCCGCAGTTGCGCCTGCGCGCCGCCGGCGGCGTTGGCCTTGCTTGGCGTCTTGGTTTTGCTGTTGGGTTTGTCGGGGTCGATCGGCTTAGGCGGGATTTTAGGCTCAACGATTTTAGGCTCGACGACATTGACATAGACGACGTCATAAAGGCCAAGCCCGCGCCGGATCGCGCCGCTCCAGGCCGACAGCGGCACGATGCGCCCGTCAGGCAGACCGACGCGGACCGTGTCATCGCCTTTTTTGCCGTCGCCTTTTTGCACCACCGCGGCGGGCGTCCAATGCACGTCATAGAGCGGCAGGCGAACCGCCTGCAGCGCCCGCTGCCAGGCCGGCGCGGCGGTCTTGTTGTCGGCTTCGAGCTTCGCCACGGCATCGGCGATATTGGTTTCCGGCCCGCGGAATACGACGCGGCCCGATGACATTTCGTAGCGCGCCAGGCCTTCCTGCAGCGCAGCCTCGGTGTCGTGCTGCAATTGCCCATTGATGGTCGAGTGCACGATGTAGGAGTCGGCGGTCAGGCTATTGACGCCGTCGGCTTTGGCCTCGCGGCCGAGAAAGTCGACGAAATGAAAGCCGCTGTCGCGGTGCGGCAGCGTGAATGCGACCGGCGTGGGCGGCGCGGCGAGCGCGTCGTTCTTTTGCGCCTCGGTGATGACGCCGTCCTCCTGCATGCGGTCGAGCACGTAAGTAAGGCGGTCGGCGGCGCGATCCGGGTGACGGTCCGGATTGTAATAATTCGGTCCTTTCAACAGGCCGGCCAGCATCGCGCCCTCGGCCGGCGTGAGGTCCTTCGCCGATTTGCCGAAATAGCTGCGCGATGCCATCTCGATGCCCCAGGAGCCGCGGCCGAGATAGGCGGAGTTGAGATAGAGTTCGAGAATCTCGCTCTTGCTCAGCGTGCTTTCGAGCCGTGACGCCACGATCATTTCGCGGATCTTGCGCTCGTAGGTCACGTCCTCGCCGACCAGGAGATTCTTCACCACTTGCTGGGTGATGGTCGAGCCGCCTTGGGGCCGTCCGGGCTCGGCCAGATTGCCGATAAAGGCGCGGATGATGCCGCGTTCGTCGACGCCGTGATGTTGAAAGAAGCGGCGATCCTCGGCGGCGACGAATGCCTTCTGGACGAAATCGGGTATGTCGGCGAGCGGCACCCAGATGCGGCGGTTGCCCGGCTCGAACACGTCGGCGAAATTTTTGCCGCCGCCGTCGAGCACGACGCTGAGACTGGGCAGCTTCTTGCCTTTGAGCGTGGTCTGGTCCGGCAGATCGGCCGCGGCCTTGTCGAAAAAATCGATGACCTGACCGAGATCGACCACCGGATTGGTCAGCGGCTCATTCTTGCAGAATTGATGGTAGGCAGTGTTGAGATCGGCGAAGTTGATGCCGTGGAAGGCCGGGATATCGGCGCCCACCGCCTTCGGATCGTCGAGCGCCGTCGAGATCAGGTCGTCGACATTGACGGATTCGATGTCGAAGGCCTGCTTCATGTGTTCGCAGCCGTTGCGCAGGAGCTGAACGACTTCGGCCTGATCCTGCGCCGGATCGAAATGCGTCTTCACCGCCTGCGGCTGCGTCGTGACCTCGCTCAGCGCCAGCGCCGTCGCGAAAATCTTGACCAGGATTGTGTCCATAGACGGTGATTTGGAGCGGCGGGACGCCGGGTTCGAGGGCCGAAAACGAGAGGATAACCGCGATTATAGCGATCTGATCCTTACAAAAGGACTTTTTTGCGAGGCCGCCGCGGGACGATTACGCCATAATTACGCGGCTCATGCTTGGGTCATTTATCGGCCGGCACGAGGCCAGCGAAATGCCCGCGCCGTTGCAGCCATGCTAGCAAAACCAGCGCAGGCAGGCCGGCGGCGCTGCAAATCGCGAAAAACCACGCCCAGCCCGCCGCGGCGGCGATAAAACCGGCGCCCGACGACAGATAGGTGCGGCCGAACGCCGCCAGCGCAGTGAGCAGCGCATACTGCGTCGCCGTATGCAGCGGATTGCGGCACAGCGCCGAGAGGTAAGCAACGAAGATCACCGTGCCGATGGCGCTGGTGAAGTTTTCGGCAATGATCGCGAAGGTGAGCCAGGCCGTGTTGTGGCCGAGCACGGCCTGCCATGAGAAGGCGAGATTGGCCAACGCCTGCAGCAAGCCGCCGATCCACAAGCTCGCCGGCAGCGAATAGGCGCGGGCGACAAAGCCGCCGGCGAAGCCGCCGATCAGAGTGGCCGCAAGTCCGACGCCTTTGATGATGGTGGCATATTCGTTACGCGAAAAGCCGAGATCGATCACGAACGGCGCGGTCATCGCGCCGGACAGCGCGTCGGTGAATTTGAACAAGACGACGAAGACGAGCACGACAATGACCAGGTCGCGGCTGAGGAACTCGGAGAATGCACCGACCGCTGCGTCGGTGACGCGGCGAAATGTGTTCTCGCGCGCATGGACCGCGTTGGCGGCCGCCGATTTTTCCGGCTCGGCGGCGGCAAGAGTGGTCACCACACCGATCAGGACGAGCACCGCCATGACCGTATAGCCCGCGCTCCAGGCGGCATGGCGGTCGAGACCAAAACCGGATTCGAAACCGCTCACCAGGAACAGCGCACCCGCGGTCGAGGCCAGCATGCCGATGCGGTAGGCGGCGACGTAAGACGCCATGCCGGCCGCCTGCTCGCTTTCGTCGAGACTCTCGACGCGGAACGCATCGACGATGATGTCCTGCGTCGCCGAAGCGGTGGCGACCAGCAATGCGCCGATGGCGACCAGTGGCGGCGAAACAGACGGGTCGCAAAGCCCGAGCAGCACGATCGCTCCGATCAACAGAAACTGCGACAGCAACAGCCAGCCGCGGCGGCGGCCGAAGCGCCGCGACAGCACCGGCACGTCGAGCGCGTCGATTAGCGGCGCCCATAAAAACTTGATCGTGTAGGGCGTGCCGACCAGCGCGAACAGGCCGATGGTGCCGAGATTGACTTTCGCCTCGGTCATCCAGACCAAGAGCGTCGAGCCCGACAAAGCGAGTGGCAGGCCGGAGGAGAAGCCGAGGAACATGACGATCAGCACGCGCCGCTTGAGATAAACGGCTAGCGTTTCCGTCAGGGACTGGCGCGGCGTTGCAATGCCGCCGCTACCCTCGGGCGCCGCGGCCATGCGCCGCTACTCGCCCGCTTCCAGCTTGCGCGCTATCGGCGCGGCAATGATCTCGGCGCTATGGCCGTCGGCTTCAAACTCGACGTCTTTGATCCGCGCGCCGTGCTTCTCGATCTTTTCCGCCGAAATCACGATTTGCCGCACATCTTCGCCGGCCTGGCCGAAATGCTGCTGCAGTTTCAAAACCCGGTCGTGCATGCGCTCGACATCGCCGATCAGCCTGCCGACCTCGGCTTGAATCTGGCCGGCGGCTTCGCGCATGCGCGCATCCTTCTGGATTTGCTGGATCACGTTGATGGCAAGCATCAAATGCGTGGGCGAAACGATGACCACCTTGGCGCGAAAGGCCTTTTGCACGATGTCATCGAAGCCGTCATGCAGATCGGCATAAAGCGACTCCGAGGGGATGAACATGAATGCCAGATCCTGTGTCTCGCCCGGGATTAGGTATTTCGCCGCGATGTCCGCGATGTGCTTGCCGACGTCGATGCGCAGTCGCTGCGACGCCAGTTTGCGCTCATCGTCGGCCTTGGCGTCGCGATAGGCGGTGACGGCTTCGAGTGGAAATTTTGCGTCAATCACCAAGGGACGCTTGTCGGCCAAGAACACGCAGCAGTCCGGCCGGCTATGGTTCGACAATGAGTATTGGAATTCGTAGCTGCCCTTCGGCAGCCTGTCCTGGATGATGGCTTCCATCTGCCCTTGGCCGAACGCGCCGCGCGATTGCTTGTTGGTGAGTACGCTCTGCAGCGAACTAACCTGCGTGGCGAGTTCGGTGATGTTCTTTTGCGCCGTGTCGATGACGGCGAGCCGTTCACCGAGCTTTTGCAGATTTTCGCTCGTGTGCTGCGTGGTCTTCTGCAGCGACTCGCCGAGGCGATGCGAGACCGCATCGAGCCGCTCGCCGACGGCATGCTGCAGTTGCGATTGCCGGTCGCCGAGCATCCGGATCATGGTTTCGAGCCGCGCCGCGCTGTCGGCCTGGCGCCGCGCGATTTCGGCGATCGCGTCGGCATCCGGCTGCGCCGGACCGCGCGTCCGCCACAGCACCACGCCAGCCGCGACAAAACCGGCGCAGGCGACGACAACGGCGGCGACGATCACGAGGCTCTCGGTCATGCGTCCCGTCTCCGAATCGTGCTAGAACGAAGAGCGAACGGTCATATCCCGTCAAGCGTCGCGGATCAACGGAGCATCCGCATTGACCCCGCTTTGTGCACGTCCTACATCGCAAAACCATGGCTGTACGCGACATCATCATACTGCCGGACAAAAGGCTGCGGCTTGTTTCGGAGCCGGTCAAACAGGTCGATGCCGGTATCAAGAAGCTGGTCGATGATCTGTTCGAGACCATGTACAAGGCGCCCGGCATCGGCCTTGCGGCGATCCAGATCGGCGTCCCCAAGCGTGTCATCACGATGGACTTGTCGAAGAAAGAGGACAATCACTCGCCGCAGGTGTTCATCAATCCGGAGATCACCTGGATGTCTGATCAGACGGAAACATACGAGGAAGGCTGCCTGTCGATCCCGGAATATTACGAGGAGGTCGAGCGGCCGGCGGAGGTCAAGGTCAAATATCTCGGCCTCGACGGCAAGAGCCACGAGGTCCAGGCCAAGGGCCTATTGGCAACCTGCCTGCAGCACGAGATCGACCACATCAACGGCGTTCTCTTCATCGATCATCTGTCCAAGCTCAAGCGCGACCGCGTCATCAAGAAATTCGCCAAGGCAGCGAAAACGACCAAGAAGGCGGAGGCGTGATTGGCGCTTCGCCTCGTCTTCATGGGCACGCCCGACTTCGCCGTGCCCACGCTGATCGAGCTTGTCGGCAGCCATAATGTCGTTGCCGTATATACGCGGGCGCCGCGACCGGCCGGGCGCGGCCTGCCAGTTTCGCCCTCGCCGGTCGCGCGCGAGGCCGAACGGTTTGGACTGCCGGTTTTCACGCCGTCGACATTGAGAACGCCCGATGCGGCGGACGCGATGCGCGCGCACGGCGCGGACGCCGCCGTGGTGGTCGCTTACGGCTTGATCCTGCCGCAGACGATCCTGGATGCGTTTCCGCTCGGCTGCTTCAATCTGCACGCCTCGCTGTTGCCGCGCTGGCGCGGCGCCGCGCCGATCCATCGCGCCATCATGGCTGGCGACAGGGAAACCGGCGTGATGGTGATGAAAATGGACGAAAGCCTCGACGCCGGTCCCATTGCCATGGCGGAACGCGTGCCGATCGGCCCCGACGCGACGACGGGCGAATTGCACGACCCGTTGTCGCGTCTCGGCGCCGACCTGATGCTGCGGGCGCTTGCCGCGCTGGAAAAGGGACAGTTGCAACTTGCGCCGCAACCCGCCGCCGGCGCGACTTACGCCAGCAAGATCGACAAAGACGAAACGCGCATCGATTGGACCAAGCCGTGGCAAGCGGTTCACGATCATTGCCGCGGGCTGTCGCCGTTTCCCGGCGCGTGGTGCGAGCTCGCCGGCGTGGGTCGGGTCAAAATCTTGCGCACGACCAAAGGGGTCGGCGACGGCAAAGCGGGACAGGTGCTGGACGACGAACTGACAATCGCTTGCGGGCAAGGCGCCGTGCGGCTGGTGGAGGTTCAACGCTTCGGCAAGCGGGCGATGCCGGCGGATGAATTCTTGCGCGGCACGCCGGTTGCGCCCGGCAGCACGTTGCAATAACGCGGCGATGCCCCGCTACAAGCTCACCATCGAATACGACGGCACGCCTTTTGTCGGCTGGCAGGCGCAGGACAACGGCGTCTCGGTGCAAGGCGTGCTGACCGATGCCATCGCGGCTTTTGCCGGCGAGCGCGTGGTGGTGGCCGGCGCCGGCCGCACCGATACCGGCGTGCATGCGCTCGGCCAGATCGCTCACGTCGACTTCGCCAAGGAGTGGGACGTCAACAATGTCCGCGACGCCATCAATTTCCATTTGCGCCCGCAGCCGGTCGCGGTGCTCGTCGCGGAACAGGTCGCGGCGGATTTCGACGCTCGCTTTTCGGCGGTCAAGCGGCATTATCTCTATCGCATCGTCAACCGGCGCGCCGACCTGACGCTCGATCAAAACCGCGCCTGGCGGGTGCCGCGCCCGCTCGATAGCGACGCCATGCACAACGCCGCGCAAGACCTCATCGGCAAGCACGACTTCACCACGTTTCGCTCGACCGAATGCCAGGCCAAATCGCCGGTGAAGACGCTCGACGTGCTCGCTATCGCGCGCGACGGCGACGAGGTGCGCATCACGGCGTCGGCGCGTTCGTTCCTGCAACATCAGGTGCGCTCGATGGTCGGCTCGCTGGTTCATGTCGGCGAAGGCAAATGGAGCTCCGGCGATCTTGCCGTGGCGCTCGCCGCCCGCGACCGCGCCGCCTGCGGTCAGGTCGCGCCGCCGCACGGGCTTTATCTGGTGCGGGTGGATTATTGAATGGTGGCTAAGCGAAATACTTTTCGATAATCCGCCGGTACACCGCGGTGAGCGTGACGAGGTCGGCAATTGGCGCGCATTCGTCGACTTGATGCATGGTCTGGCCGACCAGGCCGAATTCCAGCACCGGACAGTAATCCTTGATGAAGCGCGCATCGGAGGTGCCGCCGGTAGTCGACAGCTTCGGCTTGCGGCCGGTTACTTCGGCGATTGCCGAGATGGCGAGATCGGTGAACGGGCCGGGCTCGGTGACAAAGACGTCGGCGTTTGACGGCGGCCAGTCGAACGCGTAACGCACGCGGCCGGCCGCGGCGGTCATCGCGCGCTGCTCGATCAACGCCTTGAGCGCGGTCTGGCTGTGGCGGTCGTTATAGCGGATGTTAAAGCGCGCGCGCGCTTCGCCGGGAATGAGATTGACGGTCGGATTGCCGACGTCCACCGAGGTGAATTCGAGGTTCGACGGCCCAAAATGTTCGCTGCCCTGGTCGAGTGGCGGTTGCATCGCGGTCATGAGCGTCATCAGACCGCGGATCGGATTGTCAGCGCGGTCCGGATAGGCGGCGTGGCCCTGGCGGCCGGTGACGATCAGCATTCCGTTGAGCGAGCCGCGCCGGCCGGCCTTGATGGTGTCGCCGATCGCCTCGACATTGCTCGGCTCGCCGAGCAGGCAGTGGTCGAATGTCTCGCCGCGAGCAGCGGCCCATTGCAACAGCTTGACCGTGCCGTTGACCGCGACGCTCTCCTCGTCGCCGGTGATGAGCAGCGAGATCGAGCCCTTCGGCTTGCCGCCGTTGGCGTCGAGATAATCCAGCGCCGCAGCGACGAAGCAGGCGATGCCGCCCTTCATGTCGACGGCGCCGCGGCCGTAAAGCTTGTCGCCTGCGACCTCGCCGGCAAACGGCGGATGCGACCACGACGCTTCATTGCCCGCCGGGACGACGTCGGTATGGCCGGCGAATACCAGATTGGGTTTGGCGATGCCGATCCGCGCGTAGAGATTATCGACCGGCGTAGTGCCGGGCTCGGCGAACACTGCGCGATGAACGGTAAATCCTGCTTGCTCCAGCAGGCCTTGCAAAAACGTCAGCGCGCCGGCTTCCTCTGGCGTCACCGAAGGGCAGCGGACCAGGTCGCGGGCGATAGCGACAGCATCGGCAGGCATCGCGTCAAACCTTTGTCAGTGGGTCCGGTCCATATTGATTCGGGCCGATTGTACCTCTGCGAAAGCCAAGCTCGACCAGCAAAGCCAGCCCGAGCACGGTAAACGGCAGCGCGATCAGAAGCGTCAGCAAGTTGGGCTCATCCTCGGTGCCGGTCCATTGCAGCACGGTGAGCAGATCGAGCACCGCGCTGGCGCTGAAAAAGACGATCAACAGCCACAGCGGCGTATTACGGTCGTGGGCGCGTTTCAGCGCGACCGCGAATTCGGGATAGGTGTACGCCAGATCGACAATGGCGCTGAGCCGGTCGCCCTGGATTTCTTCGGCGAGGACATGGGCGAAAATTTCGGCGACGGTGAGCGCGGCCATCGCGATCCAAAACGCCTTGCGGCCGATGCGGCCGTCGAAACTGCTGAAGAGATAGGCCCAATCCATCGGCGCGACTGACTCGATACTTTCTTCGACCTTGGCTTTAATCCCGCAGCAGTTCGTTGATGCTGGTCTTGGCGCGGGTCTTCTCGTCGACGCGTTTGACGATGACGGCGCAATAAAGATTGGGCGTGGCCGCGCCGGCTTTGTTCGGCGTCCCCGGCATCGTGCCCGGCACCACGACCGAATAGGGCGGCACCTCGCCTTGCAGTACCTTGCCGCTGTCGCGATCGACGATCTTGGTCGAAGCGCCGATGAAGACGCCCATCGACAGCACCGAGCCTTCGCGCACGATCACGCCTTCGGCGACTTCGGAGCGCGCGCCGATAAAGCAATTGTCCTCGATGATCACCGGCCCGGCCTGCAGCGGCTCAAGCACGCCGCCAATTCCAGCGCCGCCGGAAATATGGCAGTGCTTGCCGATCTGCGCGCAGGAGCCGACCGTTGCCCAGGTGTCGACCATGGTGCCGGCGTCGACGTAAGCGCCGAGATTGACGAATGACGGCATCAGCACTACGCCCGGCGCGATGAAAGCCGAGCGGCGGACCACACAGCCCGGCACCGCGCGAAAGCCGGCGGCGCGAAAGCGGCTTTCGTCCCAGCGATCGAATTTCGACGGTACTTTGTCCCACCACACCGCGTGGCCGGGGCCGCCGCCGATCTCGCTCATGTCGCTGAGCCGAAACGACAGCAGCACCGCTTTCTTGAGCCATTGATTGACCCGCCAGGTACCGTCATCGGTCCGTTCGGCGACCCGCACGGCGCCGCGATCGAGCAGATCGAGCGCCTGCTCGACCGCCTTGCGCACGTCGCCTTCGGTCTTTGGCCCGATCTCGTCGCGCCGCTCGAACGCGGCATCGACCGTTTTGGCCAGATTTTCGGTGCCGGCTGAAGACATTGGAACGCCTTGGGAAACATCATCTCCGCTGCGCGGTTTGTCGGGGCGGACCTGGACGATGTCAAGGACCGCGGCCAGGCGCTCAAACTGGAACCATTTTTGCATGGCCTGACTTGCCGGTGATGCGATCAAGGGACGCACGATGATCACGATGGGTATCGGGTTGAGTGCTGGCGTGTTGTATTGGCTGGGCTGTTACAAGCTGGCGTTCTGGCTTTTGATCTACGCGACCATTTATGGCGGCTTGGGCGTGCTGCGGGGCGACAATCAGGTGCGATGGGCCTATCGCGGCAATTCCGGCCCGATCACGGCGGCACTCATTCCCGTCACCTGGCATATCGGCGTTCTTGCCGGCTATCTTTGAGGAACCAGGCTAGCCGTTTGGACCTCGCGGGGCGATGCCGCGCAAAAATTCGGCGAGATCGTCGGTGACGTGGTCGACATGCGCCGAATCGCGTCCGGCGAGCTCCCAATCTTCGCGCAGCACGACGCGGGCGCCTTCTGGCACGACGAGAACGGTCGTCATCCCGAGCGCATGCGGCACTTCGAGATTACGGGCGAGATCTTCGAAAATGGCAGACCGCGCCGGATCGACGTTATGACGCGCGAGAAAGCGCTCATAGACCAGCGATCCGGGTTTCGGTTCGAGCCCGGCCGCCTTGATGTCGAACACATCGTCAAAATGCCTGTCGATTTCGAGACGCCGCATCACGTCTTCGGCGTGATCGCGGGTGCCGTTGGTGAGAATGAATTTGCGCCCGGGCAGTTCGGCCACCGCCGCCCCAAGCATGGGGTTGGGTTGCAACGGCGAGCGGTCGATTTGGTGCACGAGTTCGAGAAATTCGTCCGGCTCGAGACCGTGCTCCGCCATCAACCCGCGCAGTGTCGTGCCATAGCGGCGGTAATAGTCTTTTTGCATCCGGAATGCTTCGTCGTGCGTGACGTTGAGCAGGCCGACGATGTAGTTGCGGATGCGTTCATCGACTTGCTGCCAAAGATTGAGGTGATGCGGATAGAGCGTGTTGTCGAGGTCGAAGACCCAGGTCTCGACATGCTTGAAACCGGGCTTGCCGAAGTCGCGCGCGGACTGCTGCATCATTCCGAACTCGTTGCTGCCACAGTTCATAGCGAAGGAGACGCCGTTCCGCATCGAATCATTTAGAACATGATCTGGAAAAAGTAGAAACCGGTCTCCCGGTGTAATGAACAACTCGTCGCGGCAGGGACGATCAATGCGAAGGGTTTTAGGTAAGTCTATTCCATTTATGTTTGCGTTGCTCGCCGGCACGCTGGCCGGCGCCGTCGTCGCCGGCTTGGCTTTGTTCGCCGCGCATTCCTGAAGAAATCGTAAGTTTCGGCTTAGCCGGCTTCGCGCCACGAGGTCGCCGGGATGAGACCCTTGAGCGCGCCGTCGTGCAACTGCACCGGATCGCGTTCGCCGTCCATGGCGAGGCGCAGCACGCAGCGCGCCAGCTCGTCAGGCCGCACCGTGGTGTTGCCGATGGCCTTGAGCGTCAGCCACGCTTCGTCGAACGCGGCTTCGAGAATCACCAGCGTTTGCGGATCGAACGAGCTGTTATGGAGCCCGCGCATGGTTCCATCCTCATCGCTTTATTACGGCCATGTTCTGTGAATACCCGGCCTAAGGTTCGGCGCAAAACCGGACGGGTTTGTGGCACAAAGCTCTGATTCAGATCAACTGCACTTGATCGGAATATCGGCATTGCGTGATCGCAAAACGCTGCGCCGGCGCGCTTTGAAATCACATTATTTCAAATTTGAAATCACATTATCGCAAAGGCGTCATAATTCTCACCGCCACAATTGAAACCCCACCAGCGCCGCCAGCATGATGGCGCTGCCGACACCCTGGACCGGCGTGATGACTTCACCGAGCAGCAGCGCGCTCATGATCGTCGCCGTCAGCGGCTCGAGATTCATGATCAGCGCGGTGCGGAACGGTCCGATGCGAACGGTCGAGACGAAGACGAACAAGATCGCGGCGGTTGTCGCGAGGCTGACGCCGACCAGATAGACCCAGCCGATCGGTCGCTCTGCGGCGGATTCCAGGTCCGGGTGAGCAGCGACAACTGCGACGAACATCGCCGTCGACGAGATCAGCGAATACCACGTCGTCAGCCGTGCGTCAGTGCCGACGAGATAAGCGCGGGTGACCAGCAGTATCGCGGTGCGGCAACAGGCGGCGGCGATCGCATAAGCGACGCCCGCGAAAACGAGGCCGGCCGGGTGCGCGCCGATCATCACCGCGAGACCGAAGAACGCGGCAGCGCGCATACAAATCCCTGCCATCGCAGCGTCTCGAGACCGAAGAGTGAAGCGCGAGCCCCGTCAGTAGCGGATAGATAAAGTAGGATAAGACGGCCGTCGGTACGTCGATCGCCTCGATCGACTTGAACAGGCAAAGATACCAGGCCGGTGAAAAGGACGCCGACGCCCATCGCGATCGAGCGCACGCGCGCGTCGGCTTACGGCTTGACGCCGAAGCGAAGCCAGATCGCGACGAATGCGAGGCCGACGACGCTGCGGAACGACAGCATCGTGAGCACGTCACAACCGGTGGCGAGAACGATTTTCGCCAGCACGTCGGATATGCCGAGTGCGGTACCCGCCGCAATTCCCGGAGCCAGCGGAAACATGGAACTAGCTGCGACTGTGAATGAGCGTGCCGGCGCCGCGCACCTCTAAGCCGCGATGGCTTGAGGCAGGATCGGCGAATCCGGCGTCGAAGCGCTTGCCGGCGCGCAAACAGAATGCCGGCCGCAACAGCCGCTCGGCGATGACCTTGGCGTTCTCGTTATCGCGCAAAATAAAGCGGCCGCGATCGTCCGACAGCACCGACACGTCGGCCGGAAAGCCGGGCTTGAGCGCGCCGAGACGATCGGCGAGCCCGAGCATCTGCGCAGGGTTCGAGGTCACCATCGGCACCACTTCTTCGAGCGGGATGCCGAGCGCCATCATCGAACTCATCGCCTGCGTCAGGCTAAAACGAGCCTGACCGCGGAACGGATGGTTCTCGTCGTCGTAGTGCTGTTCGGGCGTGCCCGCGGGAGCCGGCACTTCGGTGTTGTAACCGTGCATGTCGGCGCCCAGCGTGTGCGGGACAACGCCCGCATCGAGCGCCTTGCGCGCGATGCGATAGGAAAAATGGCTGCCGTGGCCAACGTCCACCTTGAGCCCGCGGTCGAGCGCGGCGCGAATGACACTATGAACTTCGCCCCGCCGGTTGACGAAGCCGCCGGGATGGCGCGTGAACGGATGGGCCAGAATGTCGCCGGGGCGCAGCTTCGGGATGACCCGCTCCAGGATCGTGTCGGCATCCTCGCCATTGGCGCCGCTCTCGGGCAATCCCCACAGCGTGCCGAAGTGCACGTAAAGGGGCAGGTCGGCGCGGCGGCCGATCTCCGCGGACATTTCCAGGACCTTGATGCCCCAGCGCGCGAAGCCGCCGATCTCGGCATGGCCTTTGATGCCGCGCACGATGTCCTTGTTGGCGTTGGCGGACGCCACGGTCGCGTCGATGTCGACGCCGTCCGGGCTGTAAAGATTGGGGTAGTAATGACCCTCAAGACCGCCGACGAGATAAGCTGAGAGGAACGCATAGACCCGCGTCTCGGCCGGCTCGACGATGAAGCTGCGGAAGCCCGGCAGCGTCATGCAGGAGGGGCCGCCCTGGTCGACCACGGTGGTGACGCCCGAGCGCACGCCAACCATGTCCGGATTCAATCCGAAGCGGCCGGTGACGTATTGATAAACGTGGGCGTGCGTGTCGATCAGGCCCGGCAACACCAGCTTGCCGGAAACATCGATAGTTTCGCTCGCGCTTGAAGGAAGGATTGTCGCTTCGACGGCTGCGATGCGGCCGTCGCGGATCGCAACGTCGCGGATGCCGTCGATGCCGGACGCCGGGCAAATGACACGCCCGCCGCGAAGCAGAAGGTCGTATTTCGGGTTGTCAGCCATGGCATCGCCTCATCGTTCGCTGCCTTGGGTTCCAAAGCGCGAAGTTTGCTTCGCATTTTTAGCCCGCGCCGCGCCCGACTGTCGAGCCGGCAGTTAGCTGTGAATCAGCGTGCCGGCGCCGAGCTCGGTGAACAATTCGAGCAGCACCGCGTGCGGCACTTTGCCGTCGAGAATCACGACGCCTTCGACGCCGCGCTCGAGCGCGTCGATGCAGGTCTCGACTTTCGGGATCATGCCGCCGGAGATGGTGCCGTCGGCAATGAGCCTGCGTGCGTCGTCGACCGACAATTCCTTGATGAGGCGCTTCGATTTGTCGAGCACGCCCGGCACGTCAGTCAAAAGCAGCAGGCGCTTTGCCTTAAGCGCGCCGGCAATGGCGCCGGCGAACGTATCGGCATTGACGTTGAACGTGCCGCCGTTCGCCGCGGCGGCAACCGGCGCCAGAACCGGAATAAGCTCGCGGCCGAGGATCTGATCGAGCACGGTCGTGTCGACCTTGTCCGGCTCGCCGACAAAGCCGAGATCGATCACTTTCTCGATCGCGGAATCGGGATCGATCACGGTGCGCGTCAGCTTGCGCGCGACCACCATGTTGCCGTCCTTGCCGCACAGCCCGACCGCCTTGCCGCCGGCTTGGTTGATGTAGCCGACCATCTGCTTGTTGATCGAGCCGGCGAGCACCATCTCCACGATTTCCAGCGTCTTCTCGTCGGTGATGCGAAGGCCGGCCGCATAGTGCGATTGCACGCCGACTTTTTGGAGCATGGCCTCGATTTGCGGGCCGCCGCCGTGCACCACGACCGGATTGATCGCGATTTGCTCCAGCAGCACGATGTCGCGGGCGAATTCACGCGCCAGATTTTCCGCGCCCATGGCGTGGCCGCCGTATTTGATGACGACGGTTTCCTCGTCGTAACGCTGCATATAGGGCAGCGCCTCCGACAGGACGCGGGCCTGCACCTCGGGGCTGACAGGGTCACTCGTGCTCATCGGCTTGGCCTTCCCGGCTTTTGGCGCTGTCTAAATAGCCGCGCGACGGGCTAACCACAATGCTTGTGCCCGCGTCAGCGGGCACGTTCCGACAGAAGCCGGGCAATCGCGGCGCGTAATTGCTCGATGCCGGCGCCGCCATGCGCCGAGGTTGCGATCAGGTCGGGAAAAGCCGCCGGTCTTTTCTGCATCGCCGCCTTGACCGTCGCAATGCGCTCACTCAGCGCCGCGGCGCTGACCTCATCGCATTTTGTCAGCACGATCTCATGGCTGACGGCAGCCTGGCCGAGCGTGTCGAGAATGGTGTCGTCGACAGGTTTCAGCCCGTGGCGTGCGTCAATGAGGACATAGACGCGGGCGAGCGGCGCGCGCCCGCGCAGATAGTCCTGAATGAGCCTGGTCCAGGCGACGACTTTGGTCTTTGCCGCGGCGGCGTAGCCGTAGCCCGGCATATCGACCAGCACGAGCCGATGCGGTCCGCCGAAGAAGATCAGGTCCTGGGTGCGGCCCGGCGTATTGGAGGTGCGCGCCAGCGTCCGGCGGCCGGTCAGCGCGTTGATCAGAGAGGACTTGCCGACATTGGAGCGGCCGGCAAAGGCAATTTCAGGCTCTGCCGGCGGCGGCAACGAGGACAGCGAGCTCGCAGCCGACACAAAGCTCCATTCGCCGGCGAACAGCCGGCGGCCGGCTTCGATTTCGGCTGCGGAAAATCCATCCATCCAGCCGGCAATGTAGCCACGCCGGATGTTCAAGTCTTGCAAGTCGAGCGATCACGCGCCGCGGATCAGCGGCAACCGATACAAATCAGCCGTCTCAAATCGGCGTAGAGCAGCTTTAGGCTGCCGCGTCTTCGGCCCGGTCGCGCCAATTGATCGACACCGGCGCGTAAGCGGGGTTTTTGGCGACGCCCTGGTAGCGCACGGCTGCCGCGACCGCGGAAATTCCAATCTGCTGATAACGGTCGGCAAGGCGTGTGCTTTCGCCGGCAATCCTGCGTGTATTGGTCCCGTCCTTGGTCTTTTGAGCGGTTTTGGTGGTCTTTTTGGCCATTTTGGCAGTGACTTTTTTCATTATGGAACCCCGTTTCCTTCCCTTGTGAGCGATGACCAAAAACTAAGCGGCGAGTGCGGCGGAAATGGGCGACAAATCGTGCCTTGCCGTGACATTTCGAGCTGCGCAGACCTGTTACGTTGCCGCGGTACCTGCATCAATCGTGGTAAACCCTTGCTTAATGTGTCGTGGGCATAGTGGCCGTCGGCTGCGTGAGCAGGACCGGCGGCGATCGAGGCCTGGTTATCCCCGGAGATCAATGCAACTGCGGCATTCCTGCAACACTCAGCGCAGACCTTGCGGTCGAGACCTCTTAACGTCTGGCATGATCCCGAGGGTTTGGGTTATTGGGACTGACTATCGCGAGTTGGGGCGGCGCAGGACGGACGGAAAAGTAGGCGCGTTATGACGATGCGGCTGATTGCATTCGTGATTGCGGGACTGGCGCTTGGCGGCTGCATGCAGGAGACGCTGGAGCCGTCGACGCAGGTCGGCTGGAATTCGCGCGACAAGCAATTGATGTCCAATCTGCCCTATGCGCAGGCGTCCATTCCCGAGGCCTACAAGCGCCATATCGTCGATTACACCCGCAAGGAAGCGCCCGGCACTATCCTCGTCGATAGCGATAACAAGTTTCTCTACTACGTGCTGCCGAAGGGCCAGGCGATCCGCTACGGCATCGCGGTGGGCGAAGAGGCGCAGGTCTGGAGCGGCATCGCCAAGGTCGGCCGCATGGAAGAATGGCCGGCGTGGGTTCCGACGCCAGGCGAGCAGGCGCGGCTCGGACCGTTTCCGGCGTTCGTCACCGGCGGCCCGCATAATCCGTTGGGCGCGCGCGGGATGTATCTGTATTCCGGCAACAAGGACACGCTGTACCGCATCCACGGCACCAACCAGCCGGAATATATCGGCCAGGCCATTTCCTCCGGCTGCATCCGCATGACCAACGAGGATGCGATCGACCTCTACAATCGCGTGAAGGTCGGCACCATCGTCGTGGTGCTGGCGCCGAAGCAGGGCGACTCGCCGTTCAGCGGGCAGATGGCCTCCGGCCAAGACGCTGCCGCGGCGAAACCGTACTGAGGCGATTTCTGATTTGAACGATCACGGCGCCGTTTCCGGCGCCGTTTGCTTTTATCGAGCACGATCTTTCCGAAATTTCGCGGATCATGCCCCAAGCGTGACGTGCACGATCTCAGGCGGCACGCCGAGCCGCGCCGGCACGATGCTGGTGCCGAGCCCGCCGGAGACGATCATATGGCGGTCCCGCTCGATGATGTGGCCATAGGCGAAGCGCGCGCCATATTTCGACGGCACGAAATGCGGCCACACCAGCGGCAGGCGAATCTGGCCGCCATGGGTGTGGCCGGCAAGCGTCAGCGACACGCGCTCCGGCACTGCGGGAAAAATGTCGGGCTCGTGAGCGAGCAGCAGCACCGGGTCGCCGGTCTTGACGCGCGCCAGCGTGCCCGGCAGATCGTCGACGCCGCGGAATTTGCCGCGGCCGATTTGATGCGCGAGCTGATCGCCCAGGCCCGCCAGCCAGAACCGCCGTCCCGCCGGGCCAAGAAGAACGGCGTCGTTTTCCAGCAAAGGGATGCCGACATGGGCGAGCGCGGCGCGCACGCCGGTGAGGTCATGCCACCAGTCGTGATTGCCGAGGATCGCCCAGACGCCGAGCGGCGCGTTAAGCCGCGCGAGTTGCTCCGCCCAGATCGGATCGTCGACCGGTTCGGTCTTGAAGCGGTACCAGGCTTTGAAATCTCCGAGCAGCACAACGAGGTCGGACTGCAGCGCGTTCGCATTGTCGATCACGTGGCGAATGTGGGGGAGCGTCATGTCCGGGCCGCCGGCATGCAGATCGGCGATAACGGTGATGGTGAGTTTTTGTTTGGCCGGCCAGCCCGGCGGATTGAGCGTGTAGGGCGTGACGATGAGGCCAAGCGGCTCGATGATGCCGGCATAGGCGCCGGTCGCGGACGCGGCCAGGCCGGCGAGACCCACAGCGCCGGTAAGCAAACGCCGCCGCGTGACGCGCGTCTGCACCTCGCGCGCTGTTTTCTCAACTCCATCCGCTGCGATTAAAGCCATGTCAGAGCCTTCAGAGCCGCGCGAGAGCCGCGCGGCGCCAAGGCGGTTTCATAACGGGCGAATGGTGAATGGAGTCTTCATCCCCGCAGGGAAATCATATCTCATTAGCTCACGTCTGCGCGAGGCGCTCCCGCCGCACCCAATCGAGCGTTTTATCGAGCGCGCGGGTGAGACGGTCGAACAAATCGTCGATCTCGGCCGGGCTGATGATCAGCGGCGGACATAACGTCAGCACGTCACCCAGCACCGCGCGTACGATCAAGCCTTCGGCTTCGGCGAATTGCACGGTGCGGGCGCCGACGCCGTGCTGCGGATCGAACGACCGCTTGCCGGTCTTGTCGGCAACCAATTCCACTCCGCCGATCAAGCCGAGCCCGCGCGCTTCGCCAACCAGCGGATGCTCGCCGAGCGCTTTCAGCCGCGCCTGGAATTGCGGCCCGCGTTCGGCGGCTTTGGCGAAAATGCGGTCGCGCGTGTAGATTTCGATCGCCTTGAGCGCGACCGCGGCAGCGACCGGATGGCCGCCATAGGTGAAGCCGTGGCCGAACACGCCGATCTTTTTGCTTTCGGTCAGCAGCGCTTGATACATGGCTTCGGGAATCATCACGCCGGCGATCGGCAGATAGGCCGACGACAGCGCTTTGGCGACCGAGATTGAGTGCGGGACGAAGTTCAGCGTCTCGCAGCCGAACGCCGTGCCGAGCCGGCCGAAACCGCAAATGACCTCGTCGCTGATCATGAACACATCGTGCCTGGCGCAGACCGTCATGATTTTTTCAAAATAGGTCTTCGGCGGCACGATCACGCCGCCCGCGCCCATGACCGGTTCGGCGATGAAGGCGGCAACCGTATCCGGACCTTCCCGGACGATCAGCGCGTCGAGCTCGGCGGCAAGCCGCGTCGCAAAATCCTCTTCGCTCTCGCCCGGTTGCGCGAAGCGATAATGATGCGGGCAGGCGGTGTGCAGAAAGCCCGGCAGCGGCAGGTCGAAGTCGCGGTGATTGCCGGGCAGTCCGGTCAGCGAGGCCGCAACCACGGTGACGCCGTGATAGGCCTTCATTCGGCTGACGATTTTTTTCTTGTTCGGCCGGCCGAGCGCGTTGTTGAAGTACCAGACGAGTTTGACCTGGGTGTCGTTCGCTTCCGATCCGGAATTGCAGAAGAACACCTTGGAGATCGGCACCGGCGCGATCTCCTTGAGCTTCTCGGCAAGCTCGATCGCCGGATCGTGGCTGCGCCCGGTGAACAGATGGGCAAAGGACAGTTTGCGCATTTGCGCCGCCGCGGCTTCGACCAGTTCTTCGTTGCCGTAACCGAGCGCCGTGCACCACAGTCCGGCCATGCCCTCGATATAACGCTTGCCGTCGCTGTCGTAGACATAGACGCCTTGACCGCGCTCGATGATCAGCGGCCCAGTCTCGCGAAAACGCGCCAGATTGATGTAGGGGTGCACCAGCGTTTCGACGTCGCGGGTGGCAAGATTGCTGAGCGGAGACATCGAAATCCTTTGCAGATCTTTATCGCGAAGTCTTTATTGCAGCCGTGTCGCGCGTGACGCGGCCGCTATTGTGACCGGGTTGGAACCTCGCCGTCAAAGCATTGCACAAGATAAGCCTGAATAACCGTTCAGAACTCTTTCCGGAACGGTTCGTGTTGGTACGAATTATCGTTGCGTTAGAAAACACCATCCGGAGGAACACGATGCGTAAGTTGATTCTTTCTGCTGCGGCGCTTGCGGTGCTGGGCTTGACGGCGGTTCCGTTTGCCGCGCCCGCGACGGCTGATCCGATCGTTGTGGTGGGCGGCCATCATCATCACTGGCACCACGACCAGGACAAGACCATCATCATCAAGAAGCAGGACTAATCTGCGTTGTCACGCCGGCTGTTAGATGCCGGCGTTATCGCAGCAAAACGAGCCCGGCGCACTGCCGGGCTCGTTTCGCGTTAATTGCGGCCTGATTTCTTCGCCGCTGCATTTTCCATGTCGGCCATTTTGGGGCGTGGCCGTGGCAAAGGCACCTCGTCAACCGGAATGGGCGCGATCTCGGTCTGAAGAGGCGCTGAACTGCCGTTTTGCGTTGCGCCGCTCGGTGCTGCTGCTTGCGACTGCGCTGGTGGCGGCGGGACGCGCACGTCCCACTCGCAGAGCTTGTAGCCGTTGTGACGATCGGCGAGGTCGAGATGGATATGTTCTTCGTGATAGCCGTCGGAGCCGGGACCGAGAACGGTCGAGAACCGCGCGCAGGCGCTTTCGCGGATGCCGTCCCGCCAGCCCTTGTCGACATTCACATCGGTCAGGCCGAGCTCGCGTCCGTCGGCGAGCTTGAAATCGCGCACGTCGAGCGCGTCCGCGCGGCCGTGCTCGCTTAGTTGCGCGGCGCGAATGTTGTTGCGGCCGCGGCATGAATAGGAATCGAAATTATCGAGTCCGCGCAGCGGTGGTTGATCCTTCAATGACGGAGCGACATCGTCGCTGACCCAATGCGCGACTTGCTCCGCCATAACGCAGCGCATTGTCGCCGGCGGCGCGACGGCGACCTTGCTCTGATCGGGCAGGATCACGGCATCCATCAGCACTGCATCGCTGGCGCCGCAGTCGCCGGGACCGACCAGCACCGGCAGCGGTTGAAAGACCGCGATCTTCGCTAACCGAAGCTGGCAAGCCGAGGGCGTCGCCGGCGCGCCTGCGGGGGCCACGGGGGCGGGGAACGAGGCGTATTCCTCCTGCGGCGGCGCGAATTGCTGTGGAATGACAACCTGCGGCGGCGGCGACCGGTGCGCCACGCCAGGCGCGGTTTTGGCCGCTTTCGCCGGCGGTGCGGCAACGGCCGGGGCGGCGGTTTGGGCGCTGCCTTGCGCCGCCGCATTGCCGGCGGCGCAGACCAACGCAACGATGATAACGATACCCCTCACACGCACCTGCTTAGGCTATCTGCCGGGCCGCATTCAAGCGGGGGCAATCTTGACCAAAGAAGGGAGCTTGCCTTGGCGCGACATGAGGCTAATTTTGGAGCTAACCTGGGCCCCACACCCTTGGGCTAAACACCGCCGGCTCGAGCCGGCGGCGCTGCGAAGCTTTGTCGCGGGAGGAAGAGCATGCTCGGCCTGATGCAGGATTGGCCACTTTTGTGCCATCGCATCCTCGATCACGCCGCGCTCAATCACGGCGAGCGGCCGGTGATTTCGCGCTCGGTTAAAGGGCCGATCCACACCACCAATTATACCGAGATCCGCGCCCGCGCACTTAAGGTGGCGCAGCGGCTCGAACGCGACGGCATCAAGTTGGGCGATCGCGTGGCGACGCTGGCCTGGAACACCTGGCGTCACCTCGAGGCTTGGTACGGCATCATGGGCATTGGCGCGGTCTATCACACCGTCAACCCGCGCTTATTTCCCGATCAGATTGTCTGGATCGTCAATCACGCCGAAGACCGCGTGATGTTGGTCGACGTCACCTTTCTGACGATCCTGGAAAAACTTGCCGACCGCATCCGGCCGATCGAACGTTACGTGGTTTTAACCGACGCCGCGCACCTGCCGGCGACCACGCTGAAAAATGCCGTGGCTTACGAGGAATGGATCGCGGAAGTCGACGGCGACTTCGCCTGGAAAGTGTTCGACGAAAACACCGCAGCCGGCATGTGCTATACGTCCGGCACCACCGGCAATCCCAAAGGCGTGCTGTATTCGCACCGCTCGAACGTGCTGCACTCGATGATGGCGGCGCAACCCGACGCGATGGGTGTCGCCTCGCGCGACGTGATCTTGCCGGTCGTGCCGATGTTTCACGCCAATTGCTGGGGTCTCGCCTTGACCTCGCCGATGGTCGGCGCCGCCCTGGTGTTGCCGGGAGCCAAGCTGGACGGCGCCTCGATCTACGAGCTGCTCGACGATTATCGCGTCAGCTTCACCGCCGCCGTGCCGACGGTCTGGCTGATGCTCTTGGCGCATCTCGAAGCCAACAATCTGCGGCTGCCGTACTTGAAGAAAGTGGTGATCGGCGGTTCGGCCTGTCCGCGCGCCATCACGCAAAAATTCCAGGACGTCTATGGCGTCGAGGTCTGCCATGCCTGGGGCATGACCGAGATGTCGCCGCTCGGCACGCTCGGCTCGCTCAAGCCGGAATACGCCACGCTGTCCGGCGAAGCCCGGCTCGACGTGCAGATGAAGCAGGGCCATCCGCCGTTCGGGGTGGAAATGAAAATCACCGACGACGATAACCGCGAACTGCCGTGGGACGGCAAGACGTTCGGCCGCCTCAAGGTGCGCGGGCCGTCGGTCGCGCGCGGCTATTTCAAGGAAGACGCCGGCGTGCTCGACGCCGCAGGCTTTTTCGATACCGGCGACGTCGCCACGCTCGACCGCTATGGCTATATGCAGATCACCGATCGCTCCAAGGACGTGATCAAGTCCGGCGGTGAATGGATTTCGTCGATCGAGCTGGAAAACCTCGCGGTCGGTCATCCCAAAGTCGCGGAAGCCGCCGTGATTGGCGTGCCGCATCCGAAATGGGACGAGCGGCCGCTGCTTGTCGTCGTGCTCAAGGAAGGACAGGCGGTGACGCGGAGCGAACTGTTGAAATTTCTCGACGGCAAGATCGCCAATTGGTGGATGCCGGACGACGTCGTATTCGTGAAGGAAATTCCGCACACCGCGACCGGCAAAATTCTAAAGACCGCGTTGCGCGCGCAATTCAAGGACTACGTGCTGCCGACCGCCGCGGCATGATCGGGACGCTTTTCTAAAATCCAATCGGCTTTCGGCGCCGCGAATTTCGCCGGCGGCTGCATAGGTCGCCGCCGCCGCGTGCGCCGCACGCATGCCATTTGCCCAAATCGGCCACGACGGGAGCAAGCAGGCGGCGAATAGCGCCTTTACTCCAATGCTTTACCGGATAGTTCCGGCCATCTCATTGACGCCGAATAGATTTCACGGTCTCGCCCAAAGCATTTATCTCGATATTGCGGCGCACAATGAACACATTTCGCAGGTCAAAGCGCACCCGGCTCCAGGCACGGGGCCGAATCACCCTTCCCCTCAACAACTCAATAGGCAGATGATGGCTCGTTACAGCCTGGGAAAACTTGTCTTTGCTTTTGTCTTCTTTGCTTCGACGATCGGACTCACGCTGACAGCGTCGGCGGAGTCCGGAATTGCTTCGGTCTATAATTACGGCGGCCGTCCCACCGCGGACGGCGAGCGGGCATCGCCCTCGGCGATGAACGCGGCGCACCGCACGCTGCCGTTCGGCACGATGGTGCGGGTCACCAACGACCGCACCGGCCGCTCCATCGTGGTGCGCATCAACGATCGCGGCCCGTTCGTCCGCGGCCGCGTGATCGACCTGACGCCCGCGGCGGCGCAAGCGCTTGGCTTCTCCGGCCTGGCGCAAGTGACGCTCGACGTGGTCGGGCGTAGCTGACGGCGGCGTCGGTCAATTTCATCAACAGCGAATAGGCGCATTATGGCTCATGGCAGCCTGAGAAGGCTTTCATCGTCCATGGTCGTTGTGGCGGCGACGGTGCTGGCCTCGACGATAGGCTTGCCGATGACAATCTCGGCCGAAACCGGGATTGCATCGGTCAACGCCTATTCCGGGGAATTGACCGCGAACGGTGAAACGCCGACGCCCGACTCGCTGACGGCGGCGCATCGCACCTTGCCGTTCGGCACGCTGGTGCGGGTGACCAATGACGTCACCGGCGATTGGGTGGTGGTCCGCATCAACGACCGCGGTCCATTCATCGCCGGCCGCATCATCGATCTCACGCCGGCAGGCGCCAAGGCAATCGGCTCCGACGGCTTGGCGCATGTGTCGCTCGACATCCTCGGCTGGAGCGGCTGACGGCAACGCCGCCTGCCTTCGCCAATGAAACGGGAGGCTTCGGCCTCCCGCTTTTATATTTTCTCACGCCTCCAAGCTAAGCACGTCATGCCCGGCCTTGTGCCGTGCATCCACGTCTTTTGAACTGAGTGTCCTAAGGCGTGAATGGCCGGGATAAGCCAGGCCATGACAGCACCGCCAAAATCTCGCGCGAGAATCTATTCCGCCGGCTGCTTGGGTTTCGGCTTGAAAAAAGTCGCCTTGAGATTGTCCCAGAGCTGAATCTTGGCGCCGTGCTTGTGCATGATGACGCTCTGCTGCAGCACCGACAGCGAGTTGTTCCAGGCCCAGTAAATCACCAGGCCTGCCGGGAAATTCGCCAGCATGAAGGTGAAGATCAGCGGCATCCAGCTGAAGATCATCTGCTGGGTCGGATCGGGCGGCGCCGGATTGAGCTTCATCTGCACCCACATGGTCACGCCCATGATCGCCGGCCAGAAGCCGAGATGCAGGAAGCCGCCGAGCACCGGGATGATCGACGGATCGAACGGGATCAAGCCGCCCAGCGTGAATATGTTGGTCGGGTCCGGCGCCGAGAGGTCGTGGATCCAGCCGTAGAACGGCGCGTGCCGCATCTCGATGGTGATGAACAGCACCTTGTAGAGCGAGAAGAATACCGGAATCTGGATGGCGATTGGCAGGCAGCCGGCGATCGGATTGATCTGCTCCTTCTTGTAGAGCTCCATCATCGCCTGCTGCTGCTTCATCTTGTCGTCGGCATAACGCTCCTTGATCATCGCCATCTGCGGCTGCACCGCCTTCATCTTCGCCATCGAGGCGTAGGATTTGTTGGCGAGCGGGAAGAACAACAGCTTGACGATCACCGTGACGATCAGGATGGCGATGCCGAAATTGCCGACCAGATGAAAGAAGTAGTCGATGCCGAGAAACATCGGCTTGGTAATAAAGTAGAACCAGCCCCAGTCGATCAACAGATCGAAATGGTTGAGACCGAGCGCGGCGTTGTAACCGCCGTCGATGCCGCCGAGGAAATTGATGCCGACGACCGAGACTTCCTTGGCGCCGGCGAACAGCCGTCCATCGACGGAGCCGCTCGCGCCCGGCGCGATGGTTTGCGGCGCCAGGAGATAATCGGTCTGGTAGGTTTTCAGCCCGTTCTCGTCGCCGGCGGAGAAGCGCGCGGTGACTTTGGCGTCGGTATCGGGCAACAGCGCGGCGGCGAAATATTTATCGGTGAAGCCGAGCCAGGAGTTGGTCGCTTCCCAGGTCTCCGACTTCTTGTCGTCCATTTTCTTGTAGGTCTCGGTCTGCTCGCCCTGGTCGCCCATGACGCCGATCAGGCCTTCATGCAGGATGTAATAGCCGAGCACTTTTGGTGCGCCGTGGCGCGAGATCAGCGCATAAGGATAGAGCGTGACCGGATTGCCGCCCTTGTTGGCGACGGAATCCTTGATGGTGAAGAGATAATGGTCGTCGATGGCGATGGTGCGCGTAAACACCAGCCCCGCGCCGTTGTCGTAAGCGAGCGTCACCGGATGATCGATGGCGAGCGCGCCGGAGCCCTGCTGCTGCCAAACCGTATCCGGTCCCGGCATCACCGCGCTGGTGCCGGCGGCGGGGACCCAGCCGAATTCGGCGTAATAGGCGTCCGGCGCGCCGGACGGCGAGAATAATACGATCGGCGGCGAAGCCGGATCGATCGTCTCGCGATATTGCTGCAGCGTCAGGTCGTCGATGCGTCCGCCCCGAAGGTCAATCGAGCCGCCGAGCCGCGGCGTATCGATGGCAACGCGGGGCGTCGTCCCGATCACCGCTTCGCGCGATGCCGCTTGCGCCTGCGGCGACAGCGTGGCGCTCGGCAATCCCGGCGCTTGCGGCGTCTGCCCGGACGGCGTCACGCCCGGCTGCGTGGCGCCGGGCTGTACTTGCGCCTGCTCCTGCTCCTTGAGCTGCGCCTCCTGGCGCTGCCGCTGCATCTGCGGATAGCCGATTAAAAGTTGCCAGCCGACGACCACAAGAATCGACAGCACGACCGCCAGGATGGTGTTCTTGTGAGCGCCCATTCAGTCGGTTCTCTTGGCTGTGCGATTTGCCACGCCGGTGCGGTGGCTTAGCCCCGCATCGGATGATCCCACTCCCGATCGCCCCGCTTTATGTAAGCGGCCCGTCGGCGCGGCACCAGTTGCGGCCTTTTGGCTGGTCCCCGAGCCGTGAACGCGATGGAGCGCGGCATCGAGTTCCCGGACCAAGTCGTGAAACGGAACTTGCAACGCCGCCCGCCGTCCAATCAGCACATAATCGTGGCCGGCACAAAGCACGGCTTGCGGGGCGAGGCGGACGGCCTCACGCAGGCGACGCCGCACACGGTTTCGCTCGACGGCGTTGCCGACCTGGCGCGACACGGTGAAGCCGACCCGGCAGGCGCCTTCATCGCCACGCGACCGCGCCTGCAAGACAAAGCCGCTCGCCGGCGCCCGCGCGCCTTTGGCGGCAGCCTGAAAGTCCGTCCGGCGTTTCAACCGCTCCATGAGATCGACTTTGGGATTTGAGGGGCATGCCGGACGATCCGCGCCCGGCTACGCGCTTTAGAGCTACGCGCTCAGTTTCTTGCGCCCTTGCGCGCGCCGCGCGTTGAGCACTTTGCGGCCACCTTTGGTCGCCATGCGGGCGCGAAAACCGTGACGGCGCTTGCGCACCAATTTGCTCGGCTGATAGGTCCGTTTCACGGCACGCTCCAATGTCAATATTGGCGCGGCTTATACGGAACCCCTCCCGGCCCGTCAAACGCTATAGAATAGGTGTGACGGCGCTGCGACTCCGGCAGGCCTGAAGGCTCATAATGACGGAAGAAACGACCAAACAAAGCCACGAAACCAGGCAACAAATCCGCCCCGATATCTGCGTCATCGGCGCCGGCGCAGGCGGCCTCGCGGCCGCCTCGGCGGCGGCGGCCTTCGGCGTCAATGTCGTGCTGATCGAAAACGGCGGCATGGGCGGAGGAAGCTCCGGCGCGCTGCCGGCCAAAGCGCTGATCGCTGCGGCTGGGCGGGCCAACGCCTGTCGCGATGGCGCGCGGTTCGGCGTGAAGAGCGCGCGCTACGGCATCGATTTCGCAGCAGTGCGCGCCCATGTGCGTGACGTGCTCGCCGCGGTCGCGCCGGCGCAATCGCGCGAGCGCTTCAATGGCCTCGGTGTGCGCGTTATCGAGGGCATCGGGCGTTTTCGCGATGCCGAGACCGTTGCCGTCAACGGCTTCGACATCAAGGCGCGCCGCTTCGTGATCGCCACCGGCGGATCGCCGGCGCTGCCGCAGATACCGGGGCTGGCCGAAACGCCGCACCTCACCGACGCGACGGTATTCGAGCTTGCCGCCTGTCCGCGCCATCTCATCGTCATCGGCGCCGGCGCGGTAGGTCTCGAACTGGCGCAGGCGTTTCGCCGCCTCGGCGCCGATGTCACCGTGCTCGAAGCCGCGGTGCCGCTTGGCGGCGAGGATCCGGAATGCGCGGGCGTCGTGCTCGCCGCGCTTGCCCGCGAAGGCATCGTCATCCGCGCCGGCGTGACGATCGCGCGGGTGCGGCGTGCACTGGCGCGCGTGCAAGTCGATATCGTCGCCGCAGCCGGCGGCGAGACCATAAAAGAGACGATCGAAGGCACGCACATCCTGGTCGCCGCCGGCCGGTGCCCGAACTTTGATGATCTTGATCTCGATGCCGCCGGCATCGCCTACGAACCCGACGGCATCACCGTCGACCGGCGGCTGCGCACCAGCAACAAGCACGTCTATGCGATCGGTGAAGTCACGGGCGCGCCGCCTTTCACCCACCTCGCCAATCATCACGCTGGACTGGTGATCCGCAATGCGCTGTTCCGCACGCCGATCAATGCGGATCGTTATGCCGTTCCGGCGGTGACCGGTACCGATCCCGAATTGGCTCAGGTCGGCATGAATGAAGAGGAGGCGCGCGCGCATTCCGGCATCATCCGCGTGCTGCGCTCCTCCTACCGCGAGAACGACCGGGCGCAGGCGACCGGAGTGACCAGCGGCCATATCAAGATTGTCACCGATCGCCGGGGCGATATTCTCGGCGTCACCATCGTCGGCGCCGGCGCGGCGGAAAATATCGCCGCCTGGGCGCTGGCCATAAACCAGAAGCTGAATATCGACGCCCTGGCCGGTGTTATTGTGCCGTATCCGACCTATGCCGAGGTGGGAAAACGCGCCGCGATGACCTATTTCACCCGTGGTTTGACCAGTCCGCTCGTCCGGCGCATCATAGGTTGGCTGCGTCGTTTTGGCTGATAAACAGCTTGATTGCGGCGAGGCTCGATCATGACCGATGAAATCGCCGCGCGGCCGGAGCCGGTCCGGACGCTGCGCTTCGGGCTTTCGGGAAAGCTCCTCGTCCTCACGATCCTGTTCGTGATGATCGCGGAAGTGCTGATCTATGTGCCGTCGGTCGCCAATTTCCGCGTCGTCTGGCTCAAGGACCGCCTGGCCACCGCCTATACCGCGGCGCTGGTGCTTGACGCCGCGCCGAACGGCGTCGTGTCGGACGCGCTGGCCAAGCAGATTCTCAATTCCATCGGCGTGCGCGGCGTGGCGATGAAGATGGGTTCGCGGCACCGCATGATCGCGGTCGACGACATGCCGCCCGCCATCAACGACGTATACGACATGCACACCCTGCGTGACGTCGACGCTATCGTCGATGCGTTCAAGACGATGCTCAACACCAGAAAAGATGTGATGCGTGTCGTCGGCCCGATACCCGGCTCGACGAGCGATGACGAATATATCGAGCTGGTCATGGACGAGCAGCCGTTGCGCAAGGCGATGTTGCGCTATTCGGCCGACATTATGTTCCTGTCGCTTGTCATCTCCGCCATTACCGCGGCGCTGGTTTATCTGGCGTTGCATTATATGTTCGTGCGCCCGATGCGGCGCGTCACCGCCAATTTGATCGCATTCCGCGCCGATCCGGAGAATTCCGACCGCGTCATCGTGCCGTCCGGCCGCATGGACGAGATCGGCACCGCGGAGCGCGAACTCGCGACCATGCAAACCGAGCTCACCTCGACGCTGCACCAGAAGAGCCGGCTCGCCAGCCTCGGGCTTGCGGTGTCGAAGATCAATCACGACCTGCGCAACCTGCTCGCCTCGGCGCAACTGTTCTCCGACCGCCTCGCCACGATTCCCGATCCCGGCGTGCAGCGCTTCGCGCCCAAGCTGATGCACGCGCTCGAGCGCGCCATCGCCTTCTGCCAGTCGACGCTATCCTATGGCGGGTTGCAGGAGCCGCCGCCGGATCGCCGCGAAATTCTTCTTGAGCCTCTTGTCGAGGAGGTCCACGAAACACTCGGGCTCGGCGCCGATGGGCCGATCCGCTGGATCAGCGCGGTCGAGCGCGGCCTTTTGGTCGAGGCCGATTACGATCAATTGTTTCGTATCCTGCTCAACCTGTCGCGCAATGCGGTGCAGGCGATGGAAGGCCAGGCCCGGGAAAGCCGCGCCAACCGCGATCCCGGCCGCGACCAGATCCGCGTGACCGGCCGCCGCGAAGGCTCCGTGGTGGTGATCGAAGTGTCGGACACCGGCCCAGGATTTTCAGAAAAGGCGCGGGCGCATCTGTTCGAGGCCTTCCAGGGCTCGACACGCACCGGCGGGACCGGTCTTGGCCTCGCCATCGCCGCCGAACTGGTTCGCGCCCATGGCGGCGAAATCCGCCTGGTCGAAGGCACGATCGGGGCGACGCTGCGTCTGACCATTCCCGACCGCGCCGTCGAGCTTGCCGCCCATCGCGGCGCCCGCGCGCACGGCTAAGGCACATCAAATATGTCAGCGACGAGAATCATCGGGTTGCTCAGCACAGTCGTTATGGTCGGATTTTTCGTCTTTGCATTTCGCAAGGGCTTGAGGGTCAAACCCGAAGACCGGGCCGATTCCGGACCATCCGTCGGCACTGGTAACGATCACGCCGGCGGCGACGGCGGACATCAGTCCTTTTAGCCGTCGTCGGTGACTAATTGGGTCGCCTTGCCATCGCCGGTCGAAGGCGATAGCTACGACCCGCCGCGCCCGTAGCTCAGCTGGATAGAGCACCAGACTACGAATCTGGGGGTCAGGAGTTCGAATCTCTTCGGGCGCGCCACTTAAGTTTTCGAATTGGCAAAGCTCGCCCCCGATGCGTCGCCGGAATTTCCCGCCGCCGCCGGTGCTGCCGCGGACGAGCGTGCGGCGATCGTGGCGGTGGATCAGCCGACGGTTCTTCATTGAGAAAAACAGTCGCGCCGGCATTGCCGCCGGCGCGAAATGTGATGCGACTGAGAATGCCAGAGCCGGCAAATCCGAGCGCGGAGGCCGGCGCTTGGCACCGCTTTGCCACCATGCTAGCCTTTTTAAAAGCTCATCGATTGAGCCGATGAAATAAGCTTAAACCGGCTCGGTCGCGAGCCGCGCCTGCCCCGGGGATGACGAAAGGACACGCCATGGCACAAAAACCTAGTGCTTCCACGAGCCTTGACCAGGACGAAGCCATCGCGGCGCCAGACGCGGCCGAGCCGAAAGAAGAAGCGGCCGGCAAGCTGGTTGACCGCTTCGCCATCTGGTCCGGTGTCGCCGGACTGATCCCGCTCCCGGTGGTCGACGTTCTTGCCGTCGGCGGTTTGCAAGTACAGATGCTGCGCCGCCTGTCGCAAATCTACGACGTGGAGTTTTACCAAAACCGCGGCAAGGCGCTGATCGCGGCGCTGGCCGGCACCATGATCCCGGTGACCAGCGGCATGGGCGCCGCCAGCGCGCTCAAGGCAGTGCCGATCGTCAATATCCTGGCCGCCGGATTTGTCATGCCCGTGCTCTCCGCCGGCGCCACCTATGCCATCGGCAAAGCCTTCGTTCAGCACTTTGAATCCGGCGGCACGCTGCTCGATTTCAATCCGCCGGACTATCGCGAGTTCGTCAAGGCGCAGAAGGCAATGTGGGACTCGCGATCGAAGAGTTCGACCACTACGGGGACGGCGACATCATCCGGCTCGTAAGGCGCACCGGCTCGGGCCGGCCGATGAGGAATGGCGCGACCTAAAGCGTGACAGTCATCGACCGTGCCCCGATTCGAGTTCCGATTTAGGTACCATGGCCGTAGCCGTCCTCGCCTACATACTTGCGTGCCTGCTCACCGGATTTTGCAGTACCCATCGCCGCATGGGTTTTTGGGGGACATTCCTCCTCGCACTTTTAGCTACCCCACTGGTGGTGTTGTCTGTGCTGTTCATCACTGGCCCATCGCGGCGCGTCGAATGGCGTCGCCGCAACGTAGAGTAACTGTCGGCAAGCGCATCCGTCTTTTAGCCGTCGGCGGCGCGTGTTGAATGTAGGACGGGCGACAGCGCACTAATGTCCTTTCTCCAGCTCGTTCGCCGCGAAATGCACGGCTCGATGCCGAAGCTGCTGCTCATGTCGAGCCTCGGCGGTATCAGCAACGCCTCGATCCTTGCCGCCATCAATACCGGTGTGCAGGACACCAGCACCGGCGGCAAGCCGGGACTGTGGGCGGCCACGCTCTTTCTGATTGCGCTGTTTCTGTTCATGAAGACGCAGCAATACGTGACCATAACGGCGACCGCCGAGATCGAGGCTATCATCCACAAGCTGCGCACGCGGCTGATGGATATGATAAGGCGCTCCGAACTTCTGGAATTGGAACGGGTCGGCCGCGCCCGCATCGTCGCCTCGGTGACCAGCGACACCGCGGTCCTCACGCAAGCCAGCAACATGCTGTGCTTTACCGTGCAGGGCGCGGTGCTGATCTTCTTCGTCGGGCTCTATGTCGCCTATCTGTCGCTGGCGGCGTTCCTGTTGACCGTCGTTATCTTCACCGGCGCAGCGATAGTCTTTCACTACAAGAATAGCCGGCTCGCCGAGCAGAAGAGCGAGTCGGCGGCGTGGGAACGCCGCCTGTTCGACCGGCTGATCGACTTCCTCGACGGCTTCAAGGAAGTGCGGCTCAATCGCGCCCGCAGCGACGCGCTGTACGAGGACGCGATCGAAGTCTCGAAGACCGCGGCCAACATCAAGATCCGCACACAGGCGGAAACCTTCAAAATGATCGTGACCTCGCAGATTTCGATGTACATCCTGCTTGGCGCGGTGGTGTTCGTGGCGCCCAATATCAGCGACTCGCTCGGCGGCACGTCGATCGCCAAAACCACCACGGCGCTGCTGTTTGTCGTCGGCGCCTGCTTCGGCCTCGTTCAATCGATCCCGATCCTGCTCAACGCTAATACCGCCGCTGACCGGATCGCGCGGCTGCAGGCGGCGCTGCAGGAGACCGTCGTCGACGTGTCGCCGGTCGGCCTCACGGCGCCGCGGCATTTCGAACGTATCGAGATGCACAACATCGTGTTCCGCTATGTCGACAAGTTTTCCGACACCGTGTTCAAGATCGGACCGATCGATTTTACCTTGCGATCCGGCGAGCTGGTCTTCATCACCGGCGGCAATGGTTCGGGCAAATCGACGTTTTTGCGGGTGCTGTCTGGACTCTATCCGCCCGATTCCGGCGATGTCATGCTCGACGGCATGCGCATCAACGACGCAAACCGCGACCAGTATCGCGCGCTGATATCGGGGATTTTCTTCGACTATCACCTGTTCCAACGGCTCTATGGCATACCGGACGCCGACACCGCCGAAATCGCCCGCCTGCTGGCGCAGTTCCGCCTGACCGACAAGACGTCGCTGGCGGACGGTGAATTCCGCACGCTCGATTTGTCCGGCGGCCAGCGCCGCCGCCTGGCGCTGATCGTGAGCCTCCTGGAGAAGCGTCCGATCATGCTGCTCGACGAGTGGACGGCCGAACAGGACCCGGAATTCCGCCGCAAATTCTATGACGAACTGCTGCCGGATATGATGCGGGCCGGGGCGACCGTCATAGTGATAACCCACGACGACCGCTATCTCGACGAACTGCACTTGCCGGCGCGGCGCATCCGCATGGACGAAGGCCGTATTGTCGAAGAGCGGGCAATGGGCTGATGATAGGGGGTTGGTAAGGAAGGCGTATGGCGAAGTATCCCGAGTATCTCGATGAGCTGCCGCCGGTGCCGCACAGTCGGCGCCTGCGGTACTATCTCATCCGTCATCTGCCGAGCGTCGCCGTCCTGCTGCTGGCGGCGATGCTCGCCGCCGTGGTGCTCTGGCCGTACATGATCATCACGGTTCCAAGCGGGCGGGTCGGCGTGCTGTGGAAGCGCTTCAACGGCATCGACCTTTACTGCTTTTGCTGGGTCGGCCGCGGCACCGTGCTCGACCCGCGGGAAATCCGTGAGGAAGGTCTGCATTTGATCTGGCCGTGGGACAAGTTGTTCCTCTACGATTTACGGCTGCAGTCCTCTACCCAAACCTACAACGCCATCTCGAAGGACGGCGTGAGCGTGACCGCGCAGATCAGCGTGCGCTACCAGCTGTTGCACAATTCCGTCGCCGTGCTGCACAAATTCATCGGCCCGGGCTTTCTCGATTCGGTGGTGTCGCCCGAAATCGGCAGTCAGGCCCGGCAAGTGATCTCGCAGTATACGGCGCAGGAAGTCTATACGTCCCGCGAGTCCATCCAGAAGGAGATCCGCGAGAACGCGCAAAAGAGCCTGGCCGCTAACCTGAACAAATTGGTGCAGCCCGAGGCGATGGAACAGCCCGACCCCAAGCACTACGACGATTTCCTGCAGGCCGCGATTCAAATCCTCGATACGCTTGTGCTCTCGATCGAATTACCGCCCGACATCGTGTCGGCAATCAATCGGCAGACCGAGCAGTAC
Source organism: uncultured Alphaproteobacteria bacterium (assembly GCA_963743395.1). Lineage (GTDB taxonomy): Bacteria > Pseudomonadota > Alphaproteobacteria > Rhizobiales > Xanthobacteraceae > BOG-931. The sequence goes on along the minus strand of CAVUPV010000001.1, from coordinate 167,413 downwards.
TACATGATCCAGGAATACAAATTCCGCGTCGAACGTGAAGCCGAAGAATCCAAGCGCAAGCAGATCGAAGCAGATGGCATCGCCGCCTTCCAGAAAACGGTCAGTCAGGGAATTTCGGAATCCTATCTGCGCTGGCGCGGCATCGAGGCGACGCTGCAGCTGGCGCAGTCGCCCAATACGAAAATCGTGATCGTCGGTTCGGGCAAGGACGGCCTGCCGATCATTCTCGGCAATGTCGACAGTGCTGCCGCGCCCGGCGCCGCCCCGGCAGCGGCCGGAGCGCCCGCGCCCGGCGCTCCGACGACGCCGGCCACCAATACACCGCCGAATCCGCCGCCGTTCAATTCGCCGCCGGCGCCACCGAACAGCGGCGCGCCCGCCGGAGCAAAGCCGCCGCCTGGAAAGTCGGGCGAAGCGACGCCGCCGGTGTCCGACAAAGCCGCCGGCGCGGCGACCTCCAGCGTGACCGCGGAGACGGATAACACCGCTCCCTCGGCGGGTCCGCTCGACGTGCCCGGCGTTCGCTCGATCATGTCGCGGATTTCCGGCGCCTTGCGGGCTGGCGCCGATTTGACGTCGCCCAGCGAAACAAAATCCGGACAATAGCGGAGAATTAAGGTGATCGACCGGAAGCCATCACGCCGCTCTTCGCCAACGCGCCCCCAGTGGCGCCTGTTGCGGGCCGAGATGCGTTTTGTCACGATCACCGCCTGTATTCTCACGATCATCGGGATTCTGGTCGGCGGCCATCTCTACGGCCGGTACTTGGCCTCGCTCGAGCTGGCCGGCCGCGAAAACGCTCTCGAGCAGCTCCGCAGCGAAAGTCAGAAGCTCAAAACGCACGCCGACGATCTCAGCGCGCAAGTCACCGATCTGCAGGTCAAGCTCGACAGCGCGCAGGCCGCGCTACACGCCATCATGCCTTCGGACAACGTCTATAACATCGTTCCCAATCAATCGCTGATCGTCGCCGGCGATCATTTGACCGTCGGCATGGTCGGCTCGCCGGGCAACGAAGGCATCACGCTCGACATCAACGGCAGGCAGCAGACACTCGTCGTCGGTCAAATCGTGAGCGTCGCACCCGATCCGTCCACCACCTGTCAGGTGGGCGTGCAGTCGTTCGATATGTTCAAAGCCGTGCTGATGGCAATGTGCTCCGGAACGAAGGGGCAATAAGCGCCCGGGCAAAATCCGATCGCGATTGCATCCGCGCCAATCGGGTGTGCGCCAATCAGTTCCTAGATAGAGCCAGAGCGTATCGGCGCGACCAATCCGGAGACTTACAAATGAAATGGCTTTTTATGGCGGCCGTACTGGCCGTGATGTCCGTTCATCCTGCGCAGGCCACGGATTTGAGTTGCATCAGCACCACGTTCAATGCGCTGTCTCCCAACGACAAGGTGTGCGTCAGCGTCTTTGAAGATCCGCAAGTGCCCGGCGTCGTGTGCCACATTTCTCAGGCCAGAAAAGGCGGTTGGGGCCAGCCGCTCGGCCTAAACGACGATCCTTCTAATTTTTCGGTGTCGTGCAGACAGAGCGGTCCAATCGACGTCGACCTGTCAAAGCTGGCCGACAACCAAGAAGTGTTCAGTCAGAAAACGAGCATTTTTTTCAAGACGACTCGTATCTATCGCCTGGTTGATAAGCCGCGGAACACGATCGTTTACCTCGCTATCAGCACCAAGATCGTCAACGGGTCTCCGGCGAATGCGATCAGCAGCGTTCCGATCATGCCGTGGCCGCACTGATGTGAGCCGGGGGGCTAAGCCGCGTCGGGATCTGTCGCGAAAATATTAATAAGCGACGGAACTCAATTTGATCGAGCAGGCTGCGCCGGCCGTCGTTAGCGTTAATTGGCTTTCTGTCAAACTTCCTGATGCACGGACTGCTACATCCGGTCCGCACCAAGGGAGTAGCTTTGCTATGAATATGGCTGTTGGCATCGTCCGTCCTGGTGAAACGTGCGACGTCGCCATCATCGGCGCCGGCCCCTACGGACTTGCGGTGGCCGCGCATTTGCGCGCGGCGAATGTTTCGATCCGCGTGTTCGGCGAGGCGATGTCATTCTGGCGCCAAAATATGCCGGAAGGCATGAAGCTGCGCTCGCCCTGGATTGCGACCCATATTGCCGATCCACGCGGCCGCTTTCGGCTCGACGATTATTTCGCCGAGACCCGATTGCCGCTGCCGGACCAGCTGCCGGTTGAGAATTTCATCGCTTACGGCGCCTGGTTCCAGCAACGCGTGGCGCCGGATCTCGATACACGGGCGGTACGGCGGGTGGAGGCACGCGACGATGGGTTTCACCTGGTCCTCGACGATGGCGAAAGCTTTTTTGCCAGGCGCGTGGTGATGGCGACCGGCCTGCTCAATCACGAGCACCGGCCGGCGCAATTCGACGGCCTGCCGCGCGCCCTGATCAGTCACTCATGCGAACACACCGTCTCCGGCCGTTTCCAGGGCCGCCATGTCGTCGTTATTGGCAGCGGGCAGAGCGCATGCGAGTCGGCTGCTCTTCTGCATGAAGCGGGCGCGAATGTAGAGATCGTTTGCCGCGGAAGTCTCATGTGGGCTGCGGACCCGAGCCAGCGCGGCGCCTTGCGCAAGACGGCGCGTGCGTTGCTGGGTGACGATGCACTGATTCCGCCGTCGCAGGTCGGGCCGTTTCCGTTCAATTGGCTGGTCGAGGCGCCGGGCCTGATCGGCCATTTTCCCAAACGGTCCCGCGACCGGCTGAACGCCCACTGCCTGCGCGCCACTGCCGCCGTGCGTCTGCGATCCCGGTTGCAGGATATTCCGGTCAATGAAGGGCGCCGCATCCTGGCCGCGCAGCGCGACGGCGATCGTATCGAATTGACGTTGGATAACGCCACGCGGCGCGTCGATCACGTTCTGCTCGCAACCGGCTATCGGATCGATGTCGACAGGATGACCATGCTCGATCTCCGCTTGCGCAGCCGTGTCGCACGGCACGGCGGCCTTCCCATTCTTTCCGCCGGGTTTGAATCCAGCGTTGCTGGATTGCACTTTGTCGGCTCGTTCGCCGTCGCGAGCTTCGGGCCTTTGCTGCGTTTCATTGCCGGCGCCGGATTTGCCGCGCGGCGCATTACGCGTTCGGCGATCGGTGACGGCCGCGCATCGCTCGCCCGCGCAGACAACACCCTCAAATCGTTCCACCAAGAAGCGCCGCTGCCGCTTGCGGCCGCGCGTGAGCGATCATGAGTTTCATCCGGTCGCGAGCGTTGGCGACACCCAATTCGAACGGGCCGGCCGGTGCGCTGATCGTCGGCGGCGCTCACGTCAGCATCGGTGTAGCCCGCAGTCTCGGACGACACGGCATTCCGGTGTGGCTCCTTGCCGATCATCCGATTGCGAGATTCTCACGTTATGTCGAACGCAGCTTCCTGTGGCCCGGGGCCGGCCACGAGGACGACGTTACATCGATCATCGACATTGCCAACCGGTACGGTCTGAACGGATGGGTTCTGCTCGCGACCGGCGACGAAGATATGCGCATGATTGCGCAGAACCATGCATTGCTGGCGCCGCATTTTCGTTTGCTGACCGCGAATTGGGATACATCGCGGTGGATGTACGACAAGCGTCTCACCTATCAGCGCGCAACGACGCTGGGAATCGATTGCGCGAGCAATTTTACGCCGCGTGATTTGAGCGAGGTCGAGCGGCTGGATTGCCGCTTCCCGGTCGTTCTTAAGCCGGCATGCCGTGACGGTGCGAACGAATTGACCCGTGCAAAAGCCTGGAAAGCCGACGATCGCGACGCTCTGCTATCGCTTTATCAGCGTGCCGCGGCGCTCGTCGGCAATGATGGCGTTATCATCCAGGAGTGGATTCCCGGCAACGGAGAAGCGCAATTCTCCTATGCGGCCTTGTGGAACTGTGGTGAGGCAATCGCCACGCTGGTCGCCCGAAGGACCCGGCAGCATCCGATCGATTTTGGCCGTTCGAGTACGTTCGTTGAAACCGTCGAGCAGGATCAGGTCGAAGAGCTGGCCAGCCGCTTTCTGAAGTCGCTCGATTATACCGGTATCGTGGAAATCGAGTTCAAGTACGACCGGCGCGATCGGCGGTTTAAGCTTTTGGACGTCAACGGACGTTTCTGGACGTGGAACGGCCTCGGCAACCTGGCCGGCGTCGATTTTCCTTATTTGGCCTGGCGCCAAGCTTTCGGTCAAAGTGTCTCGCCCGGCCGCGCCAGGACCGGCGTGGCGTGGATGCATGCGAGCCTCGATATCGTCGCTGCATATCGGGAGATATCGCGTGGCGCCCAGACGGTGGGGGATTATCTGGCGAGTTTTCGTAAATCGATGGCTTTCGCGAATTTTGCGCTCGATGACCCATTACCGGCGATTGTCGAACTTCCCGTTCAGGCTTGGCATCGCTTCGCCAACGGCCCCGATCGACGCTTCAAAATACATGGCGCCAAAGAATGCGCAGATGGCGTGCCGGCAGCCAAGTCAATTTGATCTTGGCGCCGTGACAGGCTTCATCGGCCCGGAGAGAACTTCTGTGATGAGGACGGCCATATCGGCTCATGCTCTGGAGCGAGCCGGCTTCGGCGTCCGCAGGATCGGCTGGTGGCCGATCACCGCGCCGGCAGCGATGGCGGTGGCCTTCGTCGTTGCGCTCGCATTGGCGGCGATCGTACTTGCCGTATTCGGTGCCGGGGACCGGGGAACGGTGCTGGCGTTGCGGGTCACGGCGCGGTGGTCCTTTCTCCTCTTCTGGTTCGCCTATACCGGCGGCGCGATGGCAACGCTGTTGGGGCCGCGTCTTGGCGGATTGGCGCGCCGCGGGCGCGAACTGGGCCTCGCCTTCGCGTCGGCTCAACTCATCCATGTCGCCCTCGTCCTTTGGCTGTTTTATGTCACGACCGGACCGGGTGAAATGATCCTGTTCTGGATCGGCGTTCTCTGCACCTATCTCCTCGCGCTGTTCTCCCTGCCGCGGCTGCACGACCTGCTTGAACCGCGCCTGTGGCGGACATTCCGCGCGATTGCGCTTGAATATATTGCCCTCGCCTTCGCCGCCGATTTTATACTCGCCCCGCTGCAAGCGGCCGGGTTCGGCAAGTATCCGCTGACCTATCTTCCGTTTGCGCTCATGCTTATTGCCGGAGCGGGCCTGCGCGTCGCCGCATTCGCGCGGTCCCTGCCAGTGCCGAATAAGATCGACAGTCGCCAGAGAATCTAAAGCCATTTGCTGGCGGCCGTGCCCAGCTATTGCGCCACCATGAGGCCGAGCGTCTTGGCGATTGCGGCGAGCTGGTCGTTTTGCTCCTTGATACCTGCGGCGAATTCATTCGGACCGCGTAGCGTCATGATCTGGCCGGTATCGGCCAGCCGTTTCGCAATGACCGAATCCTCCTCGGCAATTTTGCGCCAGTCGGCGGCGATGCTTTCGCGCAGAGTGTCGGGCATGCCTTTGGGGCCGTACAGGCCGCCGGCGGTCTCCATGGTCAGCACTGGATAGCCGGCCTCGGCCGCAGTCGGGACGTCCGGCGCGCCTTGCGCGCGTTGTTTGCTGGTCACCGCCAAAACCTTGATGCGGCCCGCTTGCATCAACGGCTGCGCCACCGCGAGCGAGGACGACAAGACCTGAATGCGGTTCTCGGCAAGATCGTTCGGCGCCTGCATGATGTCGCGATACGGCACTTTGACGATCTGCAGGTTCATGCTCTTGAAGAAGCCAAATATCAAAAAGTCAGAATTGCCGGTGGCGGCCGCGACATTGAGTTTGCCCGGCTCCGCGCGCGCCAGCGCCATCAGCTCGCCGATCGTGTTGATGTTGAGCGACGCCGGCACCGAGATCGCCAGCACCGTTACATAAATCTGGACGATCGGGACGACATCGCTCAGATCGTAGGGCGGTTTGTCGTGGTCGTAGAGATGAACCAGAAACGCGCCAGCCGGCCCGAAGTACAACGTGTGATCGTCATGAGCGTCGACAAAGGCCTTGAGCGAAACCAGGCCGTCGCCGCCGGGACGATTCTCGACCACGACCGGTTTGCCCCAGCGTGCGGTGAGGCGATCCGCGAACAGCCGAGCCGTGATGTCGGTGGCGCTAGCGGGACCGAACGGCAGGATCAACCGGATCGCCCGCGCCGGATAGGTTTGCTGTGCCAGTGCCGCAGCGGCGATTAATGTCGCCGCGATCGCCAGCGCGACTGCGATCGGCCGCATCATTGCGTTTCTCCCCGCGAGCATCATAGCAGGCAGCGGCGCGCGAAGCTTTGCCGTTTTGCGCGCTCCGATAAACGCCTTTGAGCTGAAACTGCCTCGATGTCGCACGCCCCTGCATTCGTCTTGCGGCAGTCCCGCGAAAGGGTGAACATTAGGGCTGGGGATTCAATCGGCCGCCGCCGAACAAAAAATGACAGGCGGCACTTGGGGAGGAAATCATGGGCATTGCACGTGCGCTCGCGGCGTCGATTTTCACCGCATGTCTTTTGGCAAGCGCCGCCGCTTCGGCGCAGGCCTATCCGGATCGCCCCATCACGCTGATCGTGGCGTTTCCTCCGGGCGGCGCCGATGACGCAACCGCGCGCATCATTCAGGACCCCCTGCAGAGGGCGTTGGGCCAGCCGGTCGTGGTCGAAAATATTGGCGGTGCCGGCGGCATGATCGCCGCCGCCAAGGCCGCCCGCGCCGACGCCGACGGCTACACGATCCTGCTGCACCAGCCCGCGCTGGCTGCGGGTATGACGCTTTATCCGGATCGTACCTTCGACGCGGAGAAGGATTTCGTCGCCATCGGCCTCGTCAATATCACCTCAAATACGCTGGCGGGGCGTCCGACGCTGCCGCCGGACAACTTCAAGGAGCTGTTGGCCTGGATGAAACAGCCCAACCAGAGCATCAAGGTTGGGCATCCTGGCGTCGGTTCGTTCGGCCATCTGGCCGAAGTGCTGATCTTCCAGGAACTCGGCGTGACGGTCACCCAGGTGCCCTATCGCGGCGCCGGACCGGCGCTGGTCGATCTGTTGGGCGGGCAAGTGGATCTGAGCCCGATATCGTCGGTCGTCGCGGGGCCTCTGGTCAAAGCCGGCAAGATGAAGGCTTACGCCGTCATCGGCAAATGGCGGTTCGACGCGTTGCCGGACCTGCCGACCTTCGGCGACCTTGGCTACAAGAAACTCGATGTCGATTTCTGGCACATGCTGCTGGCGCCGGCCGGCACGCCGCGTCCGATCGTCGACAAGCTCAACAAAGCGCTGCGCACCGCGCTGGCCGATCCCAAGCTGCAAAAGACCTTTGCCGACGGCGGCATCGTCGAGTATCCGCCCGACCAGGAAACGCCGGAAGCCGCGGCCGCGTTGCTCAAGCGCGAGATCGCGCTGTGGGGCGACGTGGTTCGCGCCAACCATATCGCGGCGGCGCAGTAGCGGCCGGCTCAACCTTTGGCGTAGAAAACCGGCACCGGGACGCCTTGCGCGATCGCCTCGATGCGGGTGTCCTCGGCGCGCTTTTTCGTCTCGCACAGGTCCAGCACCCGCAGGATGTCGGCGCGCGGGATGAAGCAGACGCCGGTGTCATCGGCGACGACGAGATCGCCGGCATTGACCCGCACCTCGCCCATCTGGATCTCACCGTTGATCTCGACGGTTTCGAGACGCCATTTCCCGGTGGCCGGCGTGATCTCGCTCGCCCAGACCGGATAGCCGATCGAACGCGAATGCCGCACGTCGCGCACGCCGCCCATGACGATGGCGCCGCGTTCGCCTTGCCGCTGGCCGGTATAGGACGAGATGCCGCCCATGTTCGACATGCCGGCGACGCCGGCGATCACCAGCACGTCGCCATCTTCCGCCAAATTGTGCGCCTCGAACTCGGCCATGCGATTGACGTGCGTCTTGGCCGCCAGCGGATCGGACCGCTGCCTGATGTTGCGCACGGTGAGCGCCGGCCCGACGATCAGGCTGCCGGGCAGCGTCGGCTTAAGCGTCGTCGCGCCGATCACGCCTTCGGGCACGCCGAGCTCATCCATCACGTCCGAGATCAGACTGGTGCATTCGCCGAGCGCGAGGAAGCGCTCAACCGCACCCTGCGGCGGCTTCGGCGTCGATTGCATCCGGATGCGATCGGCCGCGATCCGGCCGGTCAGCTTCTTGTCGGGCATGATGGCGTTTCCTCTGAAACTACGAAGCCGCCGCGGCCACCGGCGCTTTTTCGTTGGTGCCCGATTCCGGCAGCAAAGCTGCGGCCTTCAGGCCGGCCTGGACTTTTGGCACCGTCGTCTTCACATCGGTGATCGGCAGGCCATGGGTCGGCGCGATGGTTTTGACGTCAAGCCGTGCGATCAGATGGTCGAGCCGGTCGCAATAGACGTTCATGTCGGCGAACTTGGTCCAGAACAAAGCGAGGTCCGCGAAGGTCGCCGACACGTCCGGCAGATCGAGCGAGACCGCTTCTTCGGCAACGAGGCCGCAATGGCCGTCCTCGTGATAGTGGCTGTAGGCAAAACCGTCGCCCGGGAACAGCACGCGCTCGCGGGTGTCGAAGCCCCACCAGGTCGTGCGCAGGTCGCGGATCACCGGTTCGACCGCCATCAGCGTCCGCCCGCCAAGCTCGATCTCGTCGCCTTCCTTCATCCAGCGCATGCGGTGTTCGTATTGCGGGAAGGCGAGGTGATAATCGCTGACATCGCCGACCAGCAACGCATCGGGAAAGGTTTTGAGGACGCGGCCAAGCCCGCCGCAATGCGGCGTCTCCTGGTGGGTGACGAACAGGTACTTGAGCGGCGCCACGCCTTGCGCAAACAGCTCGCTCAAGTGTCGCTCGATGACCGGAAAATCCTTGGGATGGCCGGTCTCGACCAGGATCGATGCGTCATCGCCGCAGACCAGGAAGGCGGCGTTGTAGCCGTGATAGACCTTGCCCTTGTGGCGCTGCAGCAGGCAGTCGCCGATCCAGAACACGCCGGGCGCGATCTCGCGGGGCATTCTGTTGGCCGGAATCTTGTCCGAGCATGTCAGCTCAGCGCTCCTCGTCGCGCGTGACGTAGCGCGACACCGCCACGCTCTTGTCGCAAGCTTTGAGAAACTCATCCAGCATCCGGTAGTGCCGCTCGACCACGCCGCGGCCGCGCAGGATGCAGCCATAGCCGGGCGCGATGGTCTCGATGTCGTATTTGTCGAACACGTTGCCGATGCCGCGGCGGATCGAATCGGTCGGCGCGCCTTCCAGCCACCAATAGCGCGTGTTCAGCATGAACGAGCGAACGTCGGAGAGCGACGTCGAGTCGTTGTCCGATTCGGTAACGATCCACGGACCGTTCTCGCCCTCGCGCCAGACATGGGTGAACATGTCGGAGGAGAACAGGGTTCGCGTCGCCCGGTCGTAGAGCCAGCGCGTGGCAATCAGCCGGATCGGCGCCTGCATCACCTCGATCGCCCGGCCGCCCTTGCCGAGCTCGATCGTGTCCGCCCGGGTCACCGCGGTGACCTTCATCGATTTGAGGATGTCGCGGCCTTCCGCCCTGGCGCCGAAATCGAACCACAAAGCCGCGTCGATATTGCTGGTGTAGCAGGTCTCGACGTTGAAATGGCCGGCAAAGCTCTCGACGTTGTTGATCGACATGAATTCGTTGAGCCGCAGCGGAAACATCGACAGCGGCAGCCCCGGCGCGATCAGCTGCTCGATCTGGGCACGGATCGTCCGCTCGTCCTTGCCGAAGCCGGTGTCGATCAGCATGGCGGCGTCGCCTTGCGTCAACAGATAGCTGTTGGCCACCGAAAATCCCCGGGCGCTTGCCGGATAGGAACTGACCCGGCCGTCGAGCGCGAAGGGATTTTGCAGCGCGTAAAGCTGGTCGTCTGCCAGCGCGGCGATGCCGCCGGAAAAGCCTCGTGGCCGGCGCGCCGGCTTATGCGATTGTTGCGGCGTGTATTGGGTCGCTATGGACATGATGACCACAGCTTATCGGGCCTGCCGGGTGAAGGGAACAGGCGCTCATTCCCAGGTCAGCACATTGGGCAGCGACGGATCGATCTGCCGCAGCAGGGTGTAGCCGACGCCGGAAAGCCCGCGAAACAGACCGAGATTGAATTGCCGTTTACCGCTGTTCCAGCGGTAGTCACCGGTTGCGGCGGCGCGCTGCAGGACCGTCGTCAGCCGCTGCGAGGCAAGCGCGCGCAGATCGTCGCGGTTGAGCGCGTTGCCGGCCTCGCAGAAAAATTCAATGCCGCCGAGCGTGCCGCAACACAGCGTATCGACCGGCGTCGGCGCGTTTCGCTCGGCGCCTTCGACGGCGTTGCCGATATCGACCGCCAGCGGCCTGGCGTCGCGCTTTGCAACGCCGCCACGCTTGGCCGTGGCCAGACGCGCCAGCCCGATGCCGAGCGCGCCGTGGCACCATTGGCACGGCCAATGCGGTTTCTCGGCGCGTAGATCCGGCCAATTGTGGCGATCGGCGTCGTAGCTTGAATCCTCAAAGGCGATGCATTCGGACGCGGCCGCCGCAAAATCGTCGCGCCCCGTCGCCGCCGCCAGCGCGGCGAGCGCATAGGCAAAGCCCGCCGCGCCATGCGACATGCCGTTGAGCGCTTGGGCCGGCCGTTGTGTGCCCGAGCCTTGTCCGAGCCAGGAGCGACGACCCTCGGCGCCGAGCCGCGATTGCGCCAAAAGATGTTCGCCGCATTTTGTCGCGCGGGCGAGCACGCCGCCGGATTGGGTGTCGCGATAAAGCCGCAGCAGCGCCAGGATCGCGCCGGCGCTGCCGCCCATCACGTCGAGTTGCCGGTCCGCGGCAATGAGCTCATCGGTAAGGAGTTGCGCCGCCGCGTCTGCGTCCGCCAAAAGATCGGCGTTGTTGAGGCTCTTCGCTGTCAGAGCCAGCGCATAGACGATCGAGCCGAGCCCGGTGGCGCCGCCAAGACCGAGTGCCCGCGCCGGACGCGCGGCGTTGCGGCTTTTCAGGGTCTTGCGCAAATACGACAGCGCGGCAAGCGCCAGCTCGCCCGAAGCGGCGTTGCCCGTTACCGCAGCATGCGCGGCAAGAAACACCGCGATGCCGCTGTTGCCGTTGTAGAGATCCGGGCCGAGACAGACGAGCTGAAAGACCTCGGAATCGCCGAGCCAGTCGAGGCCGATCCAGGCGGCGCCCGGTCCGCGGCGAATGGCGTAACGGGATATCTCCGCGGCGATGCTGTCGGCCTCCGCGACGAACGTCGGTTTCGGCGGCGCGGCAGGCGCATGCACCGGCGCGCCGGCAGTGGGCGTCGCGGACGCGCCGGACGCCGCACTTTTGGCGACCGGCGTCGTATTCTCCTCGATCACCTCGATCTGCCAGGCGATCTCTCGCGCATCGAGGTTTTGCAGGCGCGCACGGGCGCGATGCAGTCCCGAAATCGCTTCGGTGCGCACGGCAATGCCGGTCGCGTCGGAAATCCCGGCGCCATCGCTCGGCGAAACGAAGTGCGGCACGTTGAGTGTCAGCAGCGCGTCGCGTTCGGCGCGGTGCAATGGCCATAGCGGGTCGAGATCCTGGTCCCATTGCGAAAGCCTGGCGACGAAATCGGCTTGCGCGGACCAGATCGCGCCGTCATCCATGCTGCGGTGGTTTTTCAGTCGCTGCAGCAGCATGTAGTAAAAGCGGGTAGGGCGGATGACTTTGCGGACCGCAAGCCCGGCAAAGCCGCCGAGCAGCGCGTCAGGCTCGCCGCTCCATTGCGACAGGAATTTCGCGTAATCGGCAAAGCCCGCGACGAAGCTTTCGATGTGATCGCCGAACCTGGCGTAGCGGCCATCGACATGCGGCAGATTTGTATTGGTCTCGCCCGCTTCCTTTACGCGCGCCGGCCGCATCGCGTCGGAATTGATGTCGGTCCAGGCGATGACGGTCCGTTCGCCCCAGTCCGCGGTCATGCCGCCCATGGCGAAGACCTGGTTGTCCACCGAGCGGCCATAAGCGGGCAACAGCCCGACCGTCATCACCGAGTTGCCGATAATGTCCATGGCGGCGTCGAAGGCCTGCCCCTCGGCCTCCTGGGCTTTGTGTTCCTCGGCGCTCGGCTGCAGGATGGTTTCAAGATCGACCGGCACCGGCTGATCGCCGGCCGCGATCAGGTTCTCCTGGTGCATGTCGGTGGCGGCGAAGACGTGGAATAACGCGAGCAAGGCGCCGGCGCGGCGGAAAAATCGCGCGCATGCCGCAGCAGCGGCGCATCCGGTATGGGCGATGAATTCGGTCCAGCCATAGCCGTCGCGCACGATCGCACGCGCCGCCTGCAGCGTGACGGGCGGATTGGCACGGTTCAGCCGCTCGATCAGCTCGTGCCAGGCGACGTCGAGCCGCAAATCCTTCGGCTTATAGGCGACGCGCGCGCCGTCGGTGAAAGTCACGATCAGGACCGCACGGCCGCCATTGTGCGGGTCGGACAGGCCACCCTCGATCTTGGCGACGCCGCCGTCGCCGCCGGAGCGCAGAATGTCGTGTTGAAGCGCCGCCAGATCGGCATCGAGCCGCAGGACGAATTCGCGCGACGTATCGATCCATTGCCGCGTGGCGCAGGCTATCAGGCGCAACAGCACCGGCTTGTCTTCGAACAGAAGCCGGAAGCCGCCGGCTTTCATGACGGCGACGAATTGATCGTAGCCTGCGGGACTTGCTGCGCCGCGCGCCTGGGCGAAACGTTCGTAGAGGGCGGGGGCGCAGAGTTCCGACAATTGCACGAGCAGCGCGTGGTGAAGATCGGCGCGCGCGGATGGGCGCAGCCGGTCGATGACGCGGGCGTCGAGTCCGGACCAAAGCCGCACGCCGGTTTGTTCGACGACCGGCGCGAGCAGGTGTTCAAAGGCTACCGGTGCGGTCGCCAGCCCGGCGGTGTCGCCAAGACGTCTGTTCGGGCTGCGCAATGCCGCTTCGATCCAAACCGCGTCGTCGAGCCATGCCGGCGCGGCGACGCCGGGGATGCGGCGGACTGCGCCAAAGCGCCCATTGAGCCTCGCCATCGACAGCGCATCGCGGTCAAGCCGCCGCGCAAACAGCGCGTCGTCGCCCGCGGCGGCGGACCGGCGCCAGGCGGCGAGACGCCGCGCGGCCAGCGCACTGTCGCTGCCCTCGCCCGGCGCCGGTTCGAACGCATCCGAAACGAGCTCGTCGATGGTCGCGGCGCGCACGCCAAAGCGCTCAAAAAAGCCGTCGGGCCGCAGCCTCCGATCAGGGGTGTCGTTCATTATCGCCGGCCGTTTCCGTCCATGTCAGCGGGTCCTGTGCCATTCCGGGGCGGGCCCCTTCATTGCCGCGTAAAGTGGCGGTGCAGGGGCACCTCCGAGGACCTTTTTTGGGCACCAAAAAGGCTGCCGGGATCGGCCGATTATCTCCAGAAATCAGCCACCTGTCACACTAGCCGGACGCACTTTACACCCATCGCAGCCGATGATTTAATGGGCATCTGGCGGGGGGTTTTTTGCGAATTTCTCGTCGTTGTTGTCTAGTGACTGCCGGCGCCGCTGGCGAACAAAAGGAACAGAGTTATGAAAGACATCCACATTGAGGAAGATTTCCTCATCGACGTTTCCGACGAGGCGCTGGAAGCCGCGGCGGGTTCGGTTAAGGAGAAGGCCGGAGCCTTCACGCTCTCATTCTGCTCGGGCCTCGACACCTGCCCCACGATCAGCTCCTAACTGGTCGCAAGACCGGTTTTGGTTTTTTGATTTCGCCAGGATTGTCGGACTGATTTAGTTTTCGACGAGGCGCCGGAGATTCCGGCGCCTCGTTATCCGTTTCTGTCATGCTTTTTGTGTTCCGGCCGCGGATTTTTCGTCGCCGGTTAGATCGAAGCTTCACACCCACATCGTTATGCCCGCGTCGTCACAGGCGTCACGCTTTATCCGCCAGAGCCGGATACAGCGTTTGCGCCGTTTTGGCGAAAATCCAACCCTGATCCCGATGCGGCAGCGACGAAAGCGATTGGCGCGCCAGCGCCAGAAGCTCGGGGAAGCTGCCTTCCGACGATGGATAATTGGAGCCCCAGGCGAGCCGCGCCGCGCCGAATTCGGCAACGAGCTTGGCGAAAAATGTCTCGGGCGTCGCGTTGCCCTTGTTCGCTTCGTTGAAGACACGCGGCGTCAGCTTCAAATAAATATTGGGGTAGCGGGCGAGCGCGAACAGGCTCGACGCCGCCGCGTACGGCGGCCCGTCCTCCAGTTGCGGCCGTGCGGCGTGATCAAGAACGACCGTCACTTCGGGGAAACGTTCGACCATGGCGGTCAGTTGGGGAAGGCCCTTCGCGGACATCTGCATGCAGATCGACAACCCGGTCTGGCCGGCATAATCCCAGGCTGGATAGGATTTCGGATCGTCGAGCCATGAGGCTTGTTCGCTCATGGTGGTGCCGAAGGTGAAGAGCCGCATGCCGGTGAGCTTGCGGTCGCGCCAATGGCGCATTGTCGCGCGCGCATCCGGCGCCAGCACGTCGGCGGAAAACACGCCGGTGAAGCGTTGCGGATGTGCGGCGACGGCGTCGGCGACGTAGGAGTTGTCGTGGCCGTAGCAGGTCGAGGCCTGCACGATCGCGGCCTTCCGCACGCCGGCCTGGTCCATCGCCGCGATCATCTGCTCCAGCGACACCGGCCGCGTCTGCGACCAGTCAGACTGTTTGCCGCCGAGCGGGGCGCGCGGGTAGCGCCGGATGTCGCCGGCGACGATATGCGGATGGATATCAATGGTGGCTGGGGGCATCGCGCGTTCCTCGAAACTTCATACCGGGCCTGACGATCAGCCCTCGACAAACAGTTTTTCAATCGGCAGCCGGCGCGGCATCAGGCCTTGCTGGACGGCGTAGGCGATCAGCGCCTCGATCGAGACGAAATTGGCCGCGATGCCGTAGGGCAGGGGATCGCCACCGAGCAGCGGCATCCAGTCAAGAAATTTTTTGTCGTCGGCGCCGGTCAGCGCCCCGGTTTTCAGCCGTTCGACATAGCGGCGCTTGGCCTCGACGAAGGCGCCAATCAGCGCTTTTGCCAGCCACGGATTGTCGGCGAGCCATTGCTCCTTGACGACGATCAAACCGTGAATCGGATAAATCCCGGTGCGGCGGTGCCATTCGGCTTCGAGCCTCGGGCCGTCCTTGAACAGTTCGTAATAGTCGGGCGGCGTCGACGCCGGCGTCCAGCCGGACTGCGGCGAGCCCTGGCGGCCGATGCCGGCATTGGCGGTGAAGCTGGCGTGAAGCTCGCCGTCCGCCATCATGGAGCGGAGCGAGCGCCCCGGCGGCGCGTGCACCACGTTGGGCGGCAAGCGCAGTTCGGCGACATGCTCCTCGTCATCGACCACCCAGGTGACTTTGGAGGCGTCGAGGCCGTATTCGTCGGACAGGATGCCGCGCGTCCACACCCCGGTGGTCACCGAATAGGCGCGCACGCCGACCTTCTTGCCGTGCAGATCGGTGGGACTGCGAATGCCGGAATCGGGCCGGCACACCAGGCCGGTATGATGAAAGCGGCGCATCACGAATACCGGAAGCGCAACGTATGGCGCGCCGAGCGCGCGGGCGATCATGTAGGTCGTCGGCGCCATTTCGCAGACGTCGAATTCGAGATGACGCACCATGCGGCGGTAGGCGGCGACAATCGGCGCCACCTCGACGAAGTCGAGCGCGACGCCGTCGACCGGCACGCCGCCGTCTTTGAGCGCGGCGGTATGGCCGTAGGTCGCGATCGCAGTTTTCAGCCGAACCGGAGCGCTCATCGCCGCGCCTCGCGCCAGCTCGCAACCTCGGCAGAGTGGGTCACGTTGGTCAGTCCCCTTGCGCCTCGCGCCGATCGACAGACGCTTGCAGCATTCGCCCGCCAAGCCAGAGCTGCAAGGACGGTACCCGCCGAACCCGACCGCCCACAACTCCAAAACCAGTCAAACCCGGACACTTACACTTCCGAACAATCTTACGCCCGATAGTTGTCCGGATTCGGAGGCCGCGTTCCAATTATTTGCGTCGCGCGCATCGTCACGCCCCGACTTCGGTCGTAGATGCAGTCGTAGATGATGAGTCGCGCTAGAGGAAAGAGGTCACAAAATGAGGTGGCATTAATCGCTCGATTCCGCCCGTACTGCCAGTACTGCTATTTGGTGACACTGCCGAAGTTCGCAACCGTGTGCAAAAGTTTCGAATCAGGTTACACCGCTGCGAAACTGCTGCCTGAAACATCGGGCTTTGTTCGCGAAAGAAATTCTTAGTTTCTATTTAAAGCACTGCGCTGATCGACCTACGAGCAAGCAGCTGATGTCCTCGTCGCCGACAAAGCCTATGATGCGGATGCCATCCGCGATAATTTGAAGAGACGCGGGATCAGACCCGTTCATCCCCACCCAAGTCAAACTGCGGAAGGACGATCCACTATAGCAAAAGCCTCTATCGCCAGCGGAACTGCATCGAACGCGTGTCGGCAACCTCAAGATCAGCCGCGCCAACGCAACCCGCTGACGACCGCGGCCTAGGGATACCCTTTTTCTCAGGCCGCATCACAATTCTGTCGAGTTTCTTCGACCCCTATCGGGACCTCGCAAAAGTTCATCGCCTTAATCAGATCACTAATTTCAAGACGAGCCGCGACGTGTGATACGGTCGGGCGCACGCCGAGTGTGATCTCGTCGAGAGTGTCGAGCGCAGTCAGTCCTCGTGGATAGAACTCGCGAAAGATCACACGCTCGGCTAGGCCCTCAACGCAACGAAAATTGAGCCTTTGTGCCAGCTCTCGCAGCCCCTCTCCCACGCAACGTGTGTTACGAGACCCAAGTGTCGAAAGCCGATTACGCAGCACGACCCAATCTGGGCCAGCTTTATTGTCACGGCGCCGCTGGAGCCGAGCTTCTTCCACCATATGAGAATAATGACTTGTGCCCGTGACGCGCAGGGTCTCGCGATCAACGGTACCAAGCACATCCAAGTCAACAAAACTATCATTGAGAGGCGTCAGTAAAATGTCAGCCATCGAATGGGCAAGTCGACCTAAATAGCTGTTGCGACCCGGAGTATCGATTACAATAAAGTTGTAACTACAAGCGAGCACATTAATCTGGTCAACAAGAGCCTTTCCATCTGCAATCTCGTCCTCCGCGGTCGGATGATCCATATTCTCGACAAAATAGACGTGATTCGGAATTTCAAGTTCGCGTCCGATATATTGTGCCCAAGCATGCCGGTTCTCGATATAGTGCGTGAAGGTCTTTTGTCTGGAATCAAGGTCAATGGTGGCGACACGTTGCTTCGACTTCATCAAAGCGACCGCGACATTCGTGGCGACGGTAGATTTTCCGGAGCCGCCTTTTTCGTTACCCACGACGATCACACGAGCCGACGGTTCATCCGGCATGAGTATCCTCAAAGTTTCGTTGCAGCGGTTTATTCTAGCAACGATATTAAATTCTGATTCTTAGAGACGGCGCAAGTAAAGCGATCGGCCTCGCGCGTAAAATTTCTCGAAGTGAATCTTAAAAGCCGCAATTTGGAGGATTTCTCGTAGGCAGTCAGTTCCCGGGAAAGTATTGCGACGTAGCAAATAACAAAGGTCGCATGTTATTTGATCTCCTGACAAGGTGAGGGATCCTGCGGCCCACAAAAATGCGGCGCAATGCTCCGATCTTCGTCTGACTACTTAGGGCTCGCGTGTCCGGAACCACTGGAGCCGCTGCGAGACGATCCGAGGTATCGCCCAAGTACAGCAATCAAACTGCCGGTCACAAGCAATGCCCAGCTGACCGGAAAATCCAATAGTTCACCTCTCTCAAAGAACACGGGGAGTCGAATTCTGAAATAGCCCAGGACATACCGAAATGAGACGGTGTTCCAGTTTCCATCACTCACCCATTCGATGCACTGCGCACATAGGATCAGTCCGCCGAGTGCGACAAGCGCAAACCCAGTGATCCAACACAATACTGCGAAAAAGGTGGTTCTACGCATAACGATCGCTCGGTCACACTCTGCGAGGGCGCTTTCCACGCGAACGCGGGGGTCATCATTCCATCCGCAAAAGTAAAACGATGTGGCCAACTACCCAACGCTACAGAGACGTACGGCAAATCCGATAGACGCGTTACTACTGCACCTGCTCCCCCGCGCAGCCGCAATGGCGGCACGATTGAGTTATGTTAAGTGACATCGGGTCAGGAATCAAAAATGATAAGCGGGGGGTATAAAATCGATAATCTTGGATGCGGGTACAAAGTACCCCGCAAAGCCGGTAGCAAGAGAAACGATATGACCGCCCTCTCTTTTATTAGCGTATTCCGGCACTTTCGCACTAATAATGCCAACAAGACATTTTTTTTCTGCGTCGAATAATCCGGATCCGGACGGTTCGACGGTGTCGATAAGAGTATTAAACCGTCCTTGAAGTTTGGGTGAGATTGTAAGCGGAGATATGATGTGAGCGCGTGTCGTTCCTGTAGGATTTACATCGATTACCTCCATACCGGCCTTAGGGCCGCTCGTACACAATGGATCACGGCGCAATTGTATGCTCATAGGTAATTGTGTTGCATCAATTGACAAAAGCGCCAAGTCGATCTCTCCGAATGAGCCGTTCTTGATAATCTTGGCTCGGAGATCTTGACCACCAATCAATATGCGCGGACGTGTAAAGAACGGCCAGTGCCCCACCACATGAGCTGCGGTGATCACGAGCCCATTACCCAAATAAATCCCGTCACCGGTGAATTGCTTCTGGAAGGGAGGAGTTTTAATAACGTTCACTGCATAAATATCTAGTGAATCATCGGGTGTTTGCGCATCGGCGCGTGCAATCATCAGGACGGCTGCAACAATGGCTACGCCGTAGCGCGCAGCCGAGCGCATTGAAAAGCCCATTACTGTTTCCATTTTTGCCGCGATTTAGTGGGACAGTCGGGTGCACCGATGGTGCGCCGAGTAGCTTCCTCCGCAATAAGTGGTCGCAAAATTTTATCCCGCTCGTGCTTGGGATAAATATGCAGCTCGTGCTAGTTCGCTTGCTGCTCGAGGTGGCGGGAGTAATTCTGTCTACGCAACGCCATCCCTGGCAGTTGTGGCAGAACTATTATAGATCGCGAAGGTGAATAGCGATCATATTTGCGCCGTTACTTGCGGGTTTCCACAAATTGTGTCTGACATAATCCTTATGAAGCCGTCCGCGCGATGGAATTTGACTGTCGTGGCAACGCGTAGCTCTGATTTTGAAGTGGCAGCGTGCCCGTTAGGACGTATCCGTAAGTGGGATTGTAGTTATATTGGACCTCTGCCAGGATTAAATAAGTATTTGGCACCGCAAGTGATTTTGGAATTGCCACTGTCTGGCCAACGGTGCGGGCGACGCCGTTGAGTGTGTCACTCCACACGACGGAGGCTTGGCCTTCAGCATTGATCGCGAGTTCCGAAACGACCTCCGCGAGGTTTGCAGACGCATAGGGCGCAATGATTGCCGATCCAGCGGCGAGGATGTTCGACATGGCCGCATCGGTGATATCGGTATATTGGCTCGAAACGTCGACCAGAGCATGTGCCGTCAATACAACTTTGCGGTCGGCGGCGACAGCTTGCGACGCCTCCACACTCCCGAGACAAAGGGTGATCATCATGGGAAATAGGATGGCGAATTCGACCGCCGAGACGCCGTCGCTCTCTTTTCCAAATCGCGCTAGCCGGTCTTTCAGGGCGACCCGGAGATCAACCGTTGCGTTACTCATAGGGTTTCCTCAAGACGACGCATAGGGTTCGTTCTTGAATACGGCGGTTGCAGCGAACAAATTGTAACCGCCGTTCAAGTTGCTCAAATTGAACCCAAGTAAATTGACGAAGACCGGATATTGGTAATACAGCCGCAACACAACAATGTCGCCCGGGCCGCCGGGATTGTAACCAAGCGATGCTGAGTTGAAACTACCGTTCGATATCGGAACGCCAAGATTAACCGCCGAAAACGACGAATAAGTCTCGACGTCGACATAAACACCGCTGTTACAGTTGAATATTCCCTGGATCTGATTGCAAACCTGCTGCTTGAATTGCGCGGCGGACCATCCGTTTAGTTGCGCTTGCCCGGTGAGGATGAAACGCGCCGACGTGGCCGCTGCGGTCTCGAGCGTCTGCCCCGCGAAGAAAACAAGTGCTGTTTGCAAAATAGCGAATAGCGTTACGATGAATGGCGCAGCCAGCAAGGCAAATTCAACGGCGGTCCCTTCCTCGCTCTGCCAAATAAGCCGGCGCACCAGCGGCACGATGGGTGACCGAACGGCGGACAAAATCAGTGTAGACCTCAATTTATTGAACATACTCATCCTCAACTTATCAACGTAGCCGCGCCGGCACTGTGTCCGTGATGTAGGCCCGGATCAAAAAAGTTATCCGGAATGCTAGCGCCATTGGCCAAGAGATCAGGCAGATAACGTGGTCGAATCCCAGTAGCCTGGAAATGACCTTCAGCAGAGCCCTCTTGGCCGCTGGGGTTGCGAACGAACTTGAAAATCTCCTGCATCAGAACTGTATTGCCTTCGAGGCCGGTAATTTCGGAGACGCTGGTTACGCGCCGCTTGCCATCAGGAAATCGTTGCAGTTGCACAATGAGTTGAACCGCAGAAGCGACTTGAGCACGAATGCTCCCAACGGTAGCTGGAACTCCCGACATGCCAACCATCTGCTCCAACCTGACGATTGCGTCGCGCGGTGTATTGGCATGAATGGTGGTCATTGACCCTTCATGACCGGTATTCATGGCCTGCAGCATATCAAACGCTTCTTCGCCCCGGCATTCGCCAAGGATGATTCGATCCGGACGCATACGGAGCGCGTTTTTGACCAGTTGACGCTGACTAATTTCGCCTTTGCCCTCGATGTTCGACGGTCGCGTTTCCAATCGAATGACATGAGGCTGTTGGAATTGAAACTCGGCGGCGTCTTCAATCGTGACAAGCCGTTCGAGGGCCGAAATTGATCCTGATAGTGCGTTCAGCAAGGTCGTCTTGCCGGAACCTGTTCCACCCGAAACGATCAAAGACACACGGTTTCGCACGCTGGCGGAAAGCAGCTGAGCGATGGGCGGCGACAACGCGCCGGCCGCGACCAGTCTCTCTAGGTTATAGGGCTTACTAGGAAATTTGCGGATTGAAACCACCGGCCCGTCTAGGGCCACAGGCCGCAAGACAACGTTGACGCGAGAGCCGTCGCTTAACCTCGCATCGCAAAGCGGTTGAGATTCGTCGACCCGGCGGCCGATCGCCGTGACGATCTTGTTGATGATTCGCAACAGATGAGCTTCGTTTCTAAAGCGGACAGAAGTTTGCTCAAGCATCCCCCGCCGCTCGATATAGACGCAGTTGTGACCGTTGATCATTATGTCGCCAACCGTCGGATCCTTTAGCAGCGGCTCGATAGAACCCAGGCCCATCATTTCATTGAGGACTTGACTGACAAAATCCTCAAATTCCTGCGAATTAAGCGCAAGATTATCCGATTGGAGGTATTGCGCTACGAGCTCGGAAACGTGCCGGCGGATATCGTCTTCCGATAGCTTTTCCAAAGCTGATAAATTGATTTCCTCGAGCAAACGTTGATGGAGCCGAACCTTGGCATCGAGGAGTTTATCGCTTAGCACAGAATGCGGATGCTCGATCTTCGAAACAGCTTGGGTGGCATCCGCCGGAGTAATATCTTCTGCAAGGGCGGCCGGATGACACTTTCCAACAGCATTAGATACCCGTGCGGCGGTTGGACTTATGGGAAAGCGGTCGAGCATAATCGTATCTCAGGTTGAATTTCAGACTGGCTCGAGTTCAGCTCGCTAAAGACTTTGGATTCATATCGCCGCTATGTCCGATCATTGCGGACCAACGACCTAGCGATTGTGCTAGCGTATTTGACTTGCGGCGACGCGGGACGATCAATCGCTTGATAGCAATCGCGACGTCACTGTTTTTCCGTATGTCATCAATAGGTACGCCGCGATCGATCGCCTCGCGTACGAGACCCTGATTATCGGGTACTGTGCATGCAAAAGCGCCGCCAAGAGCCTTTTCAAGATCCGCGCGTCGCAGCCCTGGGCTGAAAAGCCGATGCTGAAAGCGATTAATAACGACATTTGGCTGCGGGCGACGTTCAAGTCTGGTAGAAAGCGCTTGAACCATCTGCTGAGCTCTTCGCACACCCGGCACGGTGGCGTTGCTCACCAGGAATAACCGGTTCGAACCAAGCACGATGTTGTCGGACCACGAATGCCAGGCATTCGGCATGTCAATTACGATGTGTTCGAAACACTGGCAGACTAGGTTGAGCAGTCCCATAACGATGTTCGACGCCACCAAATCGGGGTCGCTCGGCAGCGCCGGTGCGGCAACGACGGCGAGACCGCTGCGGTGCTGTGACAACATGCCTTCAAGCAACTGTTGATCGAGACGTTCCGGGTTGAGTTCAATTTCCT
Organism: uncultured Alphaproteobacteria bacterium; assembly: GCA_963743395.1. Lineage (GTDB taxonomy): Bacteria > Pseudomonadota > Alphaproteobacteria > Rhizobiales > Xanthobacteraceae > BOG-931. Next base: position 145,001 of record CAVUPV010000001.1, on the reverse strand, counting down.
TCAGATTTAGGCGAGGTTCGATGTCTAAATAATCGGCGCAACTGCCGCGGTTGAAATTGAGATCGACCAGACAGGTCGACGCGTTCGGTCGATTTTTAGCTCCAAGGAGAGTGAACGCCGATTGAATTGCTAGTGTAGTTGTTCCGACCCCGCCGGCCACTGGCAGGAAAGTATAAATGTGACTCTCTTCACGTTCGCTCCGTGTGACCTTGGCGCAGGCGCGAAGAAGCTCAATTCCCGCTACCGGCTTTACCAGAACATCGGCAACTCTCATCTGCACGAGCTTGCGCGCAACAGCTTCGTTAAAGGCATCTACTACAGTGATAATCGGCAGCTGACGGCCAATTCGCGTCATCAGATCGCGAAGTTCCAGCAGCCCTTGTTCTTGTTGTTCGGTCGTACCTAAATCAACGATCAACACTGCGGCATCGGCGCTTTCCCGCTCGGCCGCATAGCTATTCAGACCGCTCTGGACAATCGAGAATCCCGCCGCGCTGTTAGCTTCAAATACTGATCGCGCCGTCTGCACGAAATCGGCATCGGCACTAAAGAGGACGATTCGCGACTTGTTTTTGTCGCGCGCTGAGGGACTATCAAACATCTACACAACTCCAGCGGCGAAAATTGAAATTTGATCCGGCAAACGAACGTCGGAACAAAAAAGCTATCACGGAGCGCCAATGGCGTTCATCGGCATTTGAAAATTGCCGCCATTATTTCAGGTCGGTACTAACCGTCGTGAAAATGTTGTTGAGGCTGCCACCCAGGTTGGTAACGGCCAAGACGATTACCACTGCAATGAGAGATGCAATCAGGCTGTATTCAATGGCCGTCGCGCCGGACTCATTTTTAATGAAGCGAGCAAGTGTGTTCATGACTGATCTTCCTATCAACGACGTTGTTTGTACGCAACGATATGGTTAATTGCTAATGAATATAGTCGGTAAGATTACTTTGATACGTAAAATGGCCAGTGATTGGCTCCGTCGCGAAAATCACAACGTCCATTAACGGGAAGCCCCTACCGCGGCCGTGGCGGTGGCGATCGCGGCGGTGACCGCCGATGACGAACAATCCGAGCGCTGCGGCTCAGGAAACTTTGAACAGAGCTTCGCCCTGGACCCCAAGGGGTTAGCAGTCAAGATTTAGGGTGCAAGCGTCCTTGCGAGCCGGAAACCCAGAAGATTGCCGCGATTGTCATAGGTGTTCCAGAAGCGCCCGGCGGAGCGGAGGAGCTGCGGGTAGCTAATCCAAGAGCCACCGCGGACGACACGCCGACTGCAATCTCCGCTTTTCCACGCCGAACCGTCGGTGGGGGCTCTGTCGTAGTTATCGTGATAGCAATCATCCACCCACTGCCATACGTTGCCGGCCATGTCGTAGAGGCCGAACGCATTGGCAGCAAACGATCCGACTGGTGAGGTCTTCACGTTGTCCCATTCGCTTCCGCAGCCGTTGCAGTTGGCGTTTCCCTTGCCGATCTCGGCGCCCCAGTAATAGGGCGTCCTGCTGCCGGCACGCGCCGCGTATTCCCATTCAGAACTCGGTCAGCAGCCGGTAAGCATTGCCAGTTTTGTGGGACAGCCACGCCGCATAGGCCGTTGCAGCGTCCCACGATACATTGATCACCGGTAGCCGGCCGCGCCCCCAACCTTGATCGCCGGGCTTGTAACCGTTGCAACCGCCGTCTGCGACGCAGGCATCCCACTCGTCGAATGTCAACGGGAACCTGGCTACCGCGAAGAGTTTGGCGATTGTCACAGTGTGCTGGGGATTTTCGTCGATATCGCGACCCGAACTCACCGGCCGGCGAACCCATCGTAAAGGTCCCCGCCGGCACGACCACCATTTCGGGACACCGGTCGCATTCCTTGAACATGTCCTTTGGCTTGAGCGCCCGTTCAGCCGACGGGGTCATCCCGCTGGAGTGAGACTGTAGTGACGATGCGGGCGGGAGGACAGGCGGGAGCTGAGTTGGGACAGTCATCTGCGATGGCTGTGCGATCGGCAGCGTCGGTAGCCCATAACGAGCGAACTCCGCCGCAATATTCGGTTCGAGGATCTTTGCCGCCGTAATGTCGGCATTGCCGCCGGCCAGATCACCCCTCTTCATCTTGGCAAATCCTCGTCCGAACAACGAACTCGGCAACTTTTGATCTAATCGCAGTGCGGAATTAAAATCGGCAATCGCCAATTCCCATTTTTCCAATTTAAGATACGTGAAGCCGCGTGAATCGAACGCTGCAGCGAGACTTGGCTCCAGTCGAATCGCTTCATTGCAATCAGTCAACGCTGCCGGTAACTGTCCGATTATAGCGCGCGTCCAACACCGCTCATTCCACACGACCCCCAACGCGGGCTGAAGTCTGATCGCCTCGTCGAAATCCCTCAGAGCGCTGGGATAGTCACCTTTTTTCTGAAAAATCTCAGCACGGTTGGCAAACGCGTCGGCATAATTTGGATCGATATCGATCGCGGCATCAAAATCCTTGAGGGCGAGGTCATAATTGCCCTTTTTTTGGTAAGCTACGCCTCGATTGTTGAATGGTTTGGCGTAAGTCGGATTGAGTTTGATCGATTCGTCGTAGTCCTGGATGGCGAGCTCGTATTCGCCCTTGCTGGTATAGGCGTCGCCCCGGTTGTTGTATGCGATCGCCGATACTTGCGAATTCTTCGTGTTGGATTTTATAAGCGCCGTACAACCGGCGATCTGAGGCTCAGCTGAGGTGCGGTCTTTACCGTTGCACAAGTCGACGTCGTTTGTGGTCTGCGCGGCTGCCCGTGTTATAAGTAAGACCAGCATCAGAATCGACGTTACGACGCAGACAGTGCTGTGGGCTGCATTATTTCGCATGTCCATATTCCACTGCATCACGCGACGTCGGAGCGCGAAACCTACGTTGAGTGCAGCTTCGTAGTGTTCTGCTGGACATTCTTTGCAGTTGGCCGCCTCGTCATGATTGGTATCATGCTCAGGCGTCACGAAAAACTGCTTTGTTGGCAATCCAAACTTGCCGAGCAGATCGACCGCCGCGGCGTCAGCTCTATTGCGGAGCTTACTTTTTTTGTTCGACGAGCGTTGAAAACTTGACGGTGCCGTCATCCAAGATTTCAACCCGCGGAGCCGTTCCTCGAATTCCCATCGTTCCTATCGGCGTGTCGACTTTCATGTCGCCGGTATGCGCAACGTCACCAGCGATGAAGGTGAATGTTCCTTTGGTCAGGCTGAGCAGGCTGGAATTAGAATGACCTTTCGGATCGTAGACAAACTCATTCACTTCCATTTTAGCGTTGCCGGAAACGCTAAATGACGAACCATCGGCAAAGGTAATACCGAGCGCGCCATCCACTCCGGTCTGGATCATGTCGCCGCGATAGACCAGATCACCGACCTTCGCTTGCGCGTCGCCGGCGGCAGGCGCGCTGGCCTGAACGAGGACGGCGGCCGCATGTTCTATGTGGGCGCTCCCGGTTACGGTTAGGACCTTGCCGATGGGGCTCGAGTCAAGATCGGGGGGCTGCGCCGAACTGCTTTGGGCCCAAGCTAGGCTTGGGACCAGGCCGCTCGCGCCGAGATAAAGGCCGGCCAATAATAGGCCAGTTACACGGCCGTTCATGGCTCCCTCGATGCCGGACCGGAGGAATTCATCAGGTTTAATAAATAGTTCTTTTGTCCACGCGGATCAATGCGTTCGCCCGCGCGGTCAATGCGGCAGATTGCTCTTCATCAAATCGTCTGCTGCGACTTTTGGTAATGGCCTGGCGTTTAATTCCGTTGTAATTTCAGTTACTTACAGCGAAAACGGTTACCGCAGGAATAGATTTCACCCCAGCATGGAACTGCCGAGGGGTTAAACTTAACCACATCAGACCCGTCAATTTTGACACAATGCGCGAAGAAATCGCTAAGATATTCTGAACTTCGGGGGGAAGATCCCCGGGACAAAAGCCAATCCGTCGACGAACGGTTCATTCCGATGTCGCGCGCCCAGAAATCGAGGATCAGGGACGCAACGCCGGAAAATGGAGGCGTAGTATGTTCCGCAGCGTCTCTGCTGCAGACGAGGATCCTGTCGTGGGCGCCGCCTCTGCTCAGCAGCCGGTGAGCGCGCTCGCTATTGGCAAATTTCAAATTGTGAAGGGTTCGGTCACCGTCACGCGTGGCAACGTTATCGTCTCTGCCCCTTCAGTCGGCGAGCTTGTCTACGAAGGCGACCTGATCGAGACCGGCAGTGACGGCCTAATCGCCATTGTGTTCGTGGATGGAACGAATTTTCATCTTTACGCCGATGCGCGCCTGGTATTGGACGAGTTCACTTGCGGCGCGGAGAAATCCTCTCATTCAGCGCTACTTCGTGTCGTCAGAGGGGTGTTCGGCATTGTTGCCGGTCAGATGGCGACAACTGGGCGTCTGATTATCGATACTCCTGTCGCGCAAATTCGAGGTACCGCACCGGGGGTTGGCTTTGGCAGCTTGGTTCTCACCTTTCTAGCCTTCGCCGTCGCTCGCGAATCAAAAGCGCATGACGCCGACCCGGCTTTTCTTGATGATGGGCACATCAACTACAAGGATCTGCCGCACGGTATATTCGAGATCCATACCAAGGGTGACCCCGCTCATGGGATCCCGCCCCAAGTCATCATTGTCGATGATCCGGGCGTAACGATTGTCATACATCCCCGTGGATCTGGCGTCAGCGTTCAGGAAATCGCCAACAGTCCAACGGAAATGGGGCAACTGCAAAGCGCCTATCAAGGTGCGCTCAACACCTATTTGCAGGGACAGCTCGATCCTTTTATTCAGCATTGGCAGCATGCTGACGTAACGCCACAATCCACCGGCAGCACCGGTAGCTCGACAGAGCCTGATTTAATTTTTCAGTCGGATAGCCCGCCGCCAATCCCTGTCAATGCCACGACGCAATCAGGGGTCAGTACTACGCCGATCAACGGCGGCACGACCGTGACCGCACCAATCATCCCCGTCATTCCGCCGCCGTCGGGGCTGGTGCTCTCGTTTTCTGGCGGTACCATTAATTCAAATGGCGTTTATACACCACAGATCGGCAATGGCGGCAGCGCGCTGGAACTGACGAACAGCACTGATTACTCGGCTGCCAGCTGGTTCTCTAACATCGCTGCTTCTATCACGAGTTTTACTGCGTCATTCGATTACCAGGCAAGTGGGCCGACGGGGGGACGGCCGACGGGTTTGCCTTCGTCCTGCAGGATTCCAGCGCCGGCACGCTCGCCTTGGGGGGTGCTGGCGGCTCTCTCGGTTATGGGTCCGCCCTGAGCATCGGTGGCGGCACTGTCATTTCCCCCAGCGCGGCCGTTGAATTCAATCTCTATTCCGGCCATACGCAGGGCACTAATTTTGCAACGGACGGCATCACAGGAGACTACGGCAGCACCGGCCACTATAATTCGACAGGCAATGTCGCGTTCTGGAATGGCGACGCGATGCAGGTTCAGCTTACCTACAACGGCAACATTCTCACCGAGACATTGACCGACCTTGTCAACGACGCGACTTACTCGGCAAGTTACCTCGTCAATCTTGCGCAGATCCTCGGCTCCGATGTCGCCTATGTTGGCTTCACAGCCGCGAATGGTGGGGCAACCTCGACACAGACGATAAGCAATTTCACCTTTTCGGACGGCACGTTCATTTCGCCGGCTGGCGCGGCTGCCAGCCCGATCAATTTGGCGCTGGTTCATACGTCGGCCGCAAATGGCAGGACCGTCGCTATCACTGTCACGGGTATGCCGTCTGATTGGCAGCTCAACGAGGGGACAAACCTCGGAAATGGCACCTGGACGGTACAGACGGACGACCTCAGCACACTGACGGTCATGACCGCTGCTGCCTACGCCGGAGCCATGGTGCTCAACGTGACCGAGGCCTGGACCAACGCTGACGGCAGCACTGGCACCGCCACCATGTCGGACAACGTCGAAGCTTACTCACCGGGTTCCGCGATCTTTGCCTGGTCGGGTGCCGACACGCTGACCGGCGCCGGCGGCAACGATCTCTTTGTCTTCGCGCAGCCGATCGGCAACGACGCGATCTATAATTTCAATGTTGCAACTGACCAGATCGATCTGACCGGTTTCGGCATTACCAGTTTTGACGACCTTGTCGGCCATATCGCCGGTGCCAGCAACGGCGATACGGTGATCACGCTCGGTGCCGGAGAGACGATTACGTTGCATGGCGTCGATGCAGCTTTGCTCACCGCAAGCGACTTCGTGTTCGATCAGACGCCTGTTGTCGACAATGCTGGCACCATGACGGTGAGCGACGGCGCAATGCTGCCGCTCGATGGCATAGTCGACAACACCGGCGCGATCGCACTGAATTCCAGCGGTGATGTGACGGAGTTGCAGATCGTCGGCGATGGGGTCACGCTCGAGGGTGGCGGCCGGGTCATTCTGTCGGACGCCTCGGAAAATATGATCGTCGGAGCAAATGCCGACGCCACGCTGACCAACGTCGACAACACCATCGCCGGCGCTGGCCAGATCGGCGCCGGCGACAGCAATTTGTCGCTGATCAACGAGAGTGCCGGCACGATCGACGCCAATATCGCCGGCGGAATTCTCACGCTGGAGACCGGCAATACCATCGTCAACGGCGGCCTGCTCGAAGCCAGCAACGGCGGTACGCTGCAGATCGACGACAACGTCTCCAATGCTGGAACGCTGGAGGCGAATGGCGGCACGCTCGTTGCCGGTGGCACCGTCACCGGCTCCGGTGATGTTGCGATCGGCGATGGCGGGCATGCCGAGTTCGCCAGCACCTTCGATCAGAACGTCATGTTCACGGGCCCCGGCGTGCTCGAGCTCGATCACTCGCAGAGTTATGGCGGCACGGTGATTGGTTTCGCCACGGGTGATGCGATTGATCTAAATGACCTTCCCTATTCGGCGAACGAGACCTTAGTTTGGATGCAAGGTAGCGGCTTCGGCACTTTGACCATCGAGGACAACGGGACGACGGAAAACATCGCGCTCGACGGCAATTACACCCAAGGCGAATTCGCGCTGACAAACGACGCCACGCCTTCGGGCGGGACCGACGTGGTATCCGTTCCCGGCGTGGATGCGACGGTTGTCCCTGGCACCTCCGACGTGGCCGGCAGCATTTCGTTCGCGGATTCAAATGCCAACGACACGTTCAGCGCGAGCGCTATGCCGGATGGCGCTGGCCATGCCGGCAGTGTCGCGCTCGATCCGATAACTAACAATAATGGCAACGTCTCCGTCGGCTTCGAATTCGACCTTGCCAACGACCAGATCAATCTGGCGCCGGGTGAGACCGTGACTCAGTCCTATAATGTCAGCGTTGCAGACGCGCAAAACTCGGCTGAGAATGTAAATCAGACCGTATCAGTGTCGATTGGCGGTCCGGGCAACGACAATTTCGTGTTCGCGCCTGGCATCGGCGCCGATACCATCGCAAACTTTAATCCGCAGCACGACACGATTGAGCTTGACGGCTTCCACAACATCCAATCGGTGCAGCAGTTGGCGTCGCTCATTACCAACGATGCTCATGGCGATGCGGTGATCGATCTCGGCCACAATGACAGCATCACGCTGCCCGGCATGTCCCCTGCCGAATTGCATGCGGTTCTGCAAAACGTCGTCCATTTGCACTAGTGCGGTAACCGGGTTGGAACTTAGTTCCGTTTTCCGCCTGAGCTCTCAATCTTGAAGACCGTCGATCGGGCCGCCGGATAGGCGTCCCAAGCTCGGCGATAATTCTGAACGTTGCCGAGCGATTAAGGCAGCCGCCAAACCGGCAACTAGCTTGCCGCCACAGCTGGCGTGGCTTCCGTTTGTTTCTGGAAGCCGGCGGACGCCGTCCATTGCTGGCCGACACTTTCAATTGCGTCAGTAACGGACAAAAGTGCGTTTGCTAGTTCACGCGCCTTATCGATCGTCAGCGTAATTGAATCAATTTACTGATTTCGCTATACAACTCGTTCTCAATCTCCCACGTGACAATGGCCTGCTCGACGGACAGAAAATCCGCGGTTATAGAGACCTCATCTCCGTCTTCTGCCTGAACTGCAATGCGCATTAGTATTTCTCTCCTGAGGGCGAGATCGTACTGCGCATCTCCTTGAGCCCACGAAAAGTAGATTTAACCATTGCTTATTCCCTAATCGACAGGCGCTTCATAACCCCCTCATATTGGGCTGCTGGAGTGTCTTGCTTGGAATGGCACCGGGGGTATGACTAACGTTTCAATCACATAGGAGCTGGCGTGCTCGGGGAATTTGAGCCATCAAACATCAGAGTACCCGTCAAACGCAGCTGCGAACAGTTTCTCAAGGTGTTTACCGATACCGAGAAAGGGACCTCGCCATAAGGCCGGATTGTAGTTAGGAAGCTGAATTAAACGCCACGGCTAGCACAGGTAGCCGCTCGGGAGCCACGTCGATCGCTGCTATGTCGTTGGTTCCCAAACCCGATCGTCGTATTAAGGCGCGTATGCCCGTAGGCAGCGTTCGATTTCGCGGGGCTTGTTGAGCTTTCGGGTGACTTCGATAGCCAACGTCTGGCCCGCAAGCGCGAACTGGCATGGATCGCGAGAGCCGAGCGCGCCGACGGTACCTCGGCCAATGCACACCAATAATCTAGGCGTCGCGCTGCCTTTACTCTCACGCGCATAAAAAAACGGCCTCCCAAACTGGGAGGCCGTCCGTTTCTATCAGCGATCCGTGCTTTAGGCAGTCGCCAGAGGGCCCTTCTTAGCAGCCTTAGCCTTCTGTTTTCTGCGCAAGCCCCACAAGCCAACAAGGCCAGTGGCCATAAGCGGCAAAGTGCCCGGGATCGGGGTCGTCGTTAGCGAGAAGGCGTTTTCGAGAACGGATGTGGATGCGCTTCCCTCAGTGCCCGAAAAGTCGTTTTGGTCCTTAATGACGCCCAGTGTCGAAATCGGCGCGAAGGTTACGGTAGTGGCACCGGGGCCATTCAAAGCTATCGTAACGCCGTTGCTCAGCGTCTCGGACAGGGTCGCTGTACCCTGTAGGGTTGTGTTGCCGGTAAACGAGGCGTAGGCGTCGTCGAGTTGCGAACCCGAGACGTTGTAAGTGAGCGAGACGTCAGCCGAACTATTGGGGTTTGAGCCAGTGTTGGCGGTGTAGGTTAGTTCCAGCCCATATTCGCCCGGAAGCGGGGTGACTTCGGAGAGCGAACCCAAGATGACTGATCCAGTCCCACTCGCCAGCAGCGTGACGCTGATGTTGGTGAAACTCAAGCCCATGTAGTTCACTGAGGCATAGGTACACGTAACGTTGGCTGTGTCACCAATGGCGCAGGTCGCGGCCGCAGCCGGCAAAGCGAATAACGGCAATGTTAGCGCCGCGCCAGCCGTCGCGAGCGTTAATTTATTCTTCTTAATCATCGACGTTCTCCGTGTGTAAGGTGCCACAACTCGTTGCTTACCAAGCCGTTGCCGCATCCAACATCATTGGAGAAGGCCCGTCAATCTATCTGAAGTTATAGATCTTTCGCCCCTGAGGAGTATGCGCTCGATCAAGCAATTCTGAGCAGCGTCGCCTAATTATGAAGCAATTACAATTGCTTAGATGCCATGGAGTGTTGCGATTGAGGCGGGAGTGAACCGATGGGTGCCCGGGCTGCGGGGAAAAGGTTCTGCGGAACAAGAGCTCTCAACCACCGGACACTCTCAGACCGCATCAAGCGGAGCCTGATCGACCTGAAATGCCACGGGCGATTAAAATCAGTGCGCCACACCTTCAGTGGCAAGATTTGGTCAGACCTCAACTGATGTGTCGGATACCAAGCGCGCTCAGCAGCGGCCCCAGGTGCTCCTCATAGACGCGCCAGCGGCCGACGGCGCTGTTGTAGATCGGTCGGCGAACCTGCGCGCTCTCTGTTCGTACCGGTCGATCCGTCTTATAGAACGTTAGGCAGTGATCGTCCCAAGGCAACCCGCAATAGGCTATGATGCGCCGCACCTGACCTTCCAGATCAGCCACTACGTCTTCGTAGCGGACATCGAGAAGGCGACCGGGCGGCAATACGCGGTGCCAATGCCTCATCAACTGCTCATAACGTTTGTAATATCGGCCGAGCTCGCCGAGGTCGTAGGTGTGATTCTGTTCAATGGTGAACAATCTCGAGAAGCATGAAATGCAGGTATCGACCGGATCACGGATGGTATGGATGATCTTGGCGTTCGGCAAAGCGAGATGAATAAGTCCAGCAAAGTAATAGTTCGACGGCATTTTGTCGGTCAGCCGCTCACCTTTTAGCCCGTTACCTTTGGGCGCGAGTTCGCCCACCGCGGCGACGTAACGAGCCCCAATCTGTCTGAGCACGGCGGCATCAAGCGCGGGAACGAATTCCGGAAACGGGATCACGTTGCCGTCTGGTCCGCAAACCGTGAGGACGACCTCATTGAGGGTCTGTAATTCGCCGGCGCCGTACACCATCGGATGACTGGCAAGGATCTGCTCGATCAGCGTCGTTCCCGAGCGCGGCATGCCGAGCACAAAGATTGGCATCGGCGACACGTCACCGCCGCCCGATTTCGCCGCGATTAACTCGCGCGTGAAAGCCGCCTCGATGCGGTCAAAGAAGGCGAGCGCTGATGTCTCGTCATAGGAGATCGTTGCGCGTTTGCCGGCATTGCCGGCGCGCAGATGCTCGAACGATCGGTGGAAATCCTTCAAGTCTGCGTAGGCCTTGCTGAGCGCGAAATCGAGCTGTATGCGGTCGACCTTCGATAGCCCTTCCTCCTTTGCCGCAAGCTGCTCCATTGCCGCGAGATGCGGATCGCCGGACCTAAAGGTTTTCGAGTCCGCAAGGTTAAGATAGACGCCGGTGTTGTTCGGATCGAGCCGGAGCGCTTCGAGATATGCGTTTTGCGCCTTCTGCAACTGACCGAGCTCCTTGAGCACGTTGCCCACGTTGTTGTAGGCGTCCGCGAGGCCGGGCCTAAGCGCGAGGGCGCGCTCGTAACTCGCCAGCGCTTCCTCGAACCGCGCCAGCTCATGCAGAGTCGCGCCACGATTAGAGAGCGCCTCGGCATAGTCCGGCCGCACGGTGAGCGCGTGGTCGTAACTCGCCAGCGCTTCCTCGAGCCGCTTCAGCTCGTGCAGGGCAACGCCGCGATTGGAGAGCGCCTCGGCGTAGTCCGGCCGGAGCAAGAGCGCACCGTCGTAGCTCACCAGCGCTTCCTCGAAGCGCTTCAACTTGTGCAAGGTGTTGCCCCGATTCGATAATACATCGGCAAAGTCTGGTTGCAGGCTCAGCGCGCGGTCATAGCTCGCTAGTGCCTCCTCGAACCGTTTCAGCTCATGTAGGGTGTTACCCCTGTTCGATAGCGCATCGGCATAGTCGGGCCGCAGTGTGAGGGCGCGGTCGTAGCTCGCCAGCGCCTCCTCAAACCGTTTCAGCTCATGCAGGGTATTGCCCCGGTTCGACAGCGCCTCGGCGCGGTCCGGGCGTAACGCGAGGGCACGGTCGAAGCCCGCTAGGGCTTCGTCGAACCGCTTCAGCTCATGCAGGGTGACGCCACGATTTATGAGCGTCTCGGCATAATCTGGCCGCAGCGCGAGCGCGCGATCGTAGCTCGCCAACGCCTCTTCGAACCGCTTCAGTTCGTGCAGGATGACGCCACGATTGGAGAGCGCCTCGACATAGTCCGGTCGCAGTGTGAGCGCGCGGTCGTAGCTCGTCAGCGCCTCATCGAGTCGCTTGAGCTCATGCAAAATTATACCACGATTCATGAGCGCTTCGGCGTAGTCCGGCCGCAGCGCGAGAGCACGGTCTTGGCTCGACAGCGCCTCCTCGAACCGCTTCAGCTCGTACAGAGTGGCGCCTCGATTGGAGAGCGCCTCGGCAAAGTCCGGTTGCAGGTTTAGCGCGCGGTCGTAGCTCGCTAGCGCCTCTTCGAAACGCCTCAACTCTTTGAGCGCGACACCACGATTGTTCAGTATAAAACTATGATTAGGATTTCGCTTCAGGGCAAAGTCCATTTGACGGACCGCCGCCGCATGATTGCCGCGCTGGTGAAAAGTGACGCCGAGCAGGTGCAGGCTGTCAAAATGATCGGGCTGCATTTCAAGAACTTGATAATAAATCTTTTCTGCGTCTACCAATCGACCCGCTTGATGCAGTGCCAATCCTTCGGCAAATAGCAATCTCACCTTTTGCAAATCTGTGGCCGCGATTTTTTGCTTTTGCTTTCGTCGCTGTCTGAGGCTTCTTGACGGATGGCCTGGATAAATATTTGATTTCTTCTTCATGATCGCATATCGGTGACAAGAATGTCCGTGCGAAACTACCCCATCTTGATGCCGGATGGAAAATTAATGATTAAAGGTGCTCAATTTAGAATCCCGCGATTGGAAGTCTGAAGCGACCGCTGACGCTTTAGTTTTTTTTACCCATAAGGCGACTGCCTATTCGATCACTACATGGGCGCGTTGAGGGTAATTCACAAACCACGAACAAAGTCATGCAACGCGGCGTGTACGCGCGCAATCACGTTATCCCATTCGCGGGTATCATCCTGCCGAAACAGGCGGGCAGTCGGGTACCAGGGGCTGTCGTCGCGATCGAGTAGCCAACGCCAGTCGGGGATGAAGGGCAACAGAATCCACACTGGCTTTGCCAGCGCACCGGCGAGGTGAGCAACGCTGGTATCCACCGAGATAATGAGGTCCAGATTCGACATCAGCGCTGCGGTGTCGGAGAAAGTCTTCAACTCGTCGCCAAAATGAAGAAGACCGCTGCGCTCGTGCAGCACGGCCATGTCACTGGCGCGGACATCCTGCTGCAAGCTGACATAGGTCGCATCGAAATCTAACAGTGGCAACAAAGCGCTGAGCCCGATTGATCGATTACGATCGTTCTTGTGCATCAGGCGGCCAGACCAAGCGAGGCCGATCCTGGGACGACTTTTCGGGCCCAACCGTGCGTTCCAATTCATCACTGCATGTGAGGACGCGCGCAGATAGGGCGTCTGCGACGGTACCGTTTCAAGTCGCGTGCCGAACGCCAGCGGCAGGCTGAGTAACGGGCAATGGATGTCGAAATCGGGTAGCGGGTCGCCCCTTGATACGATCTGCGCCGTGCCGGGGAGGGTGCTCATCAGCTCGTGCAGTGGCTTTTGCACCTCCAGAATCACGCGCGCGGCGCGCTCCGCGACGAGTGGTACGTAACGGCAAAACTGGATGGTGTCGCCTAAACCTTGCTCGGCATGGAGAAGAATGGTCTTGCCAATGATCTCATCCGATCCGAGCCACTGTGGTTGTGCGAAATTCCGTTTTTGATTGCCAGCCGCTCTGGTTTCCCATCGCCATTCGCTCTTCTCCCAGCCGCGATTAAAGTCACCCATGAGCAACCGGCAGAGCGCTTCATTGTAGTGCGCGTCTGCATAATCCGGCCGTAGGGCCAGCGCGCGGTCGTAGCTCGCCAGCGCCTCTTCGAACCGCTTCAGCTCATGCAGAGTCCAGCCCCGATTTGATAGCGCCTCGGCATAGTCCGGCCGCAGGGTGAGCGCGCGATCGTAGCTCGCCAGCGCCTCTTCGAACCGTTTTAGCTCCTTGAGTGCGATGCCGCGATTGGAAAGCGCCTCGGCATAGTTCGGCCGCAGGGTGAGCGCGCGGTCGTAGCTCGCTAGCGCCTCCTCGAACCGCGTCAGCTCGTGCAGAGTGGCACCACGATTGGAGAGCGCCTCGGCATAGTCCGGCCGCACCGTGAGCGCGCGGTCGTAGCTCGCCAGCGCCTCCTCGAACCGCTTCAGCTCCTTCAGGGTGACGCCGCGATTCGACAGCGCCTCGGCATAGTCCGGCCGCAGCGCGAGCGCGCGGTCGTAGCTCGACAACGCCTCCTCGAACCGCTTAGCTCCTTCAAGGTGTTGCCACGATTCGACAGCGCCTCGGCATAGTCTGGCCGCAGCTTAAGCGCGTAGTCGTAGCTCGATAGCGCCTCGTTGAACCGCTTCAGCTCGTACAGAGTGACGCCGCGATTGGAGTGCGCCTCGGCGTAGTTCGGCTGCAGCGTGAGCGCGCGGTCGAAGCTCGCCAGCGCCTCCTCGAGCCGCTTCAGCTCTTTGAGCGCGACGCCGCGATTGTTCAAGGCAACACTACTATCGGGCTTTCTCTTCAGCGCGACATCTATTTGACGGACCGCCTGCGCATGATTGCCGCGCTGGTGAAAAATGACACCGAGCAAGTGCAGGCTGTCAAAATGATCGGGTTGTATTTCAAGAACTTGATAATAAATCTTTTCCGCGTCTGCCAATCGGCCTGCTTGATGCAGTGCCAATCCTCTGTCAAACAATGATGTCACCACAGATAATTTGGTAGCGGGATGCTCGAAACCCTTTGGTGCATGTCCACGAAAATTGGATTTCTTCTTCATAGTCGCTTATCGTACGGTAGTGGAGCCGTCCTAATGGTCGTCGGGAGAGGATGGTCTTGCCCGTGATCCTCTCGCGGCGTAATTCACAAACCACGAACGAAGTCATGCAACGCGGCGTGAACGCGCGCCATGACGTTATCCCACTGGCGGGTATCATCCTGCCGAAACAGGCGGGCAGTCGGGTACCAGGGACTGTCGTCGCGATCGAGTAGCCATCGCCAACAGGTATTATAACGATTGAGCAGCCAAAATGGTTTTCCGAGTGCCCCGGCAAGGTGTGCAACGGAGGTATCTACGGTAATGATCAGATCTAGATTCTCGATCAGAGCGGCAGTGTCCGCAAAGTCATGCAAGTCATCAGTCCAGTCGATGACCTGTTGACGCAGAAGGCTATCGCGCAACTGCATTACTGCATCGTCACCCTTTTGCAGACTGTAGAATTCACACTCGGTGACCTGAAGAAGGGGTGCAAGCCGATCAAACTGAATGCTGCGCTGACGATCGATCTGATTTGCGTTCGGCAATTCTTTCCTAGGATTTCCGGCCCACGCTAGACCAACTCTGGGTCTTTGGCGTTTGCCTAGAACGGTTACGCCACGCACTCGTCTTGCTTTCGGACGCGGAAAGGTAGGGCGTCTGCGACGGTATAGTATTGAGCCGCGTGCCGAACGCTAGCGGCAGGCTGAGTAACGGGCAATGGATGTCGAAATCGGGCAGCGGGTCGCCTCTTGATACAATCTGCGCCTTGCCGGCGAGGGTTCTCATCAGCTCGTGCAGGGGTCTTTGCACCTCCAGAATGACGTGCGCGGCGCGATCTGCGACAAGTGGCACGTAGCGGCAGAACTGGATAGTGTCACCCAAACCTTGCTCGGCATGGAGAAGAATAGTCTTGCCAATGATCTCATCCGACCCGAGCCATAGCGGTTGCGCGAAATTGCGCTTTTGATCGCTTGTCGCCTCCCAGCGCCATTCGTGCTGTTGCCAGCCGCGACTAAAGTCACCCGTGAGCAAACGGCAAACTGCTTCATTGTAATGTGCCTTGGCGTCGGCCGGCCGCAGCATCAGTGCGCGGTCGTAGCTCGACAACGCCTCCTCGAACCGCTTTAGATCGTTCAGAGTGACGCCGCGATTAAAGAACGCCTCGGCATAGTCCGGCCGCAACGTGAGCGCGCGGTCAAAGCTCGCCAACGCTTCTTCAAATTGCTTCACCTCATAGAGGGCGACACCGCGATTGGAGTGCGCCTCGGCATAGTTCGGTTGCAGCGTGAGCGCGCGATCGAAGCTCGCTAGCGCCTCCTCGAACCGTTTGAGTTCTTTGAGAACGACGCCGCGACTGTTTAGAGCAACACTACTATTGGGTCTTTTCTTCAACGCGACATCTATTTGACGGACCGCCTGCGTAGGATTGCCACGTTGGTGAAGAATGACGCCAAGCAAGTGCAGGCTATCAAAATGGTCGGGCTGCATTTCAAGAACTTGATAATAAATCTTTTCCGCATCTGCCAATCGACCAGCTTGATGCAGTGCAAATCCTTCGTCAAACAATGATATCACCCCGGATAGTTTGGTAGCGGGATGCTCGAAATCCTTTGGCGCAGGTCCACGAAAACTGGCTCTCTTCTTCATGGTTGACTATCGCACCGGTAGGAGGCTCCTAATCGCCGGCTCAGCGGGTTGCTCGTTACCATATTGTTATCACTTTCAATCAACTAATGCAGAAAATGATACGGTTACTTTGAAAGGATTCAGATAAATGCAAGGCTCTGACGATGGCGGAAGGGTATTGCCAGTGTCACGAGACCGCCGGCACACGTCGCAACTTGAGAAGCCATTTACGGCATCGATTCAATCGAAGCGTCGCCAGACTAATTAGAAGTCGATTCCAGCGAAACCGACAGGTTTCAAACCTTGTTGAGGATGTAGCGTTTGTACCATGTGGGCAATAACATCCTATTATAATCCGGTTCGATACAAGCGGCGTCTATCAAACTATAAACTCTTTCGCGCAAACCTCGGCGTTCCGCTCGCGTGGACATTTTGGTTCCGAAACCCACAACAACGATGTCAACGAGCAGGGTCAAATGTTCTCTGACTTGACCAAGAGGCCGCTTAACCCACACGCTTACAGTGCTCATTCATTTGCGTTTCTAGACCAAGCCGCGCTGAGCGCGCTTGCCAATATCTCAGCGATGATTCTCGTCGAGAATGGCGATCGAACAGCGCGCAAGAACTGGCAGAACCGACAACTGACCAATCTTCTAAAACACGCGAAGACTCGCTCTAAGTTTTGGCGCGAAAGGCTGCCATCGCGCATCGGTTATGGCAGCCTGAAATATTTGCCGATCCAAAGCCGTGCCGATATCGCCACGCAAGTAAAGCTCGAAGGCTCGCTTGTGGCGTCGGACGGCAACACGCCGGTTTCAACCTATGCGTCGACGGGATCAACTGGCACGCCAGTCAAGGTCTACATCTGTCCGGAGAATGGCTATTACAATGTAATTCGCAACTTCGCGCAATATTTCATTGACGACTTAAGTCTTGAGGAAAACTGGGTTAAAATTGGTCCACCAATAAGTGTAGCTAAGCTGGAAAACGAAGCATTAGGTGTTCAGGTGGCTGCCTCTTGGGCCGGCGCCCTAGGTAAAATTTTTCGCAACGGTCGAGGAAAGCAAATAGTACACAGATTTGATGATGACGCTCTGATCAATGAATTATCGAAAGATCGGGTTGGCTATCTGGTTTGTCCCAGTCGATATATGAATATTTTGCTGCGAAAAGCAGGTATTGGATTTATACAAAAGCTCGGCGTTAAATTATGGCTGCACTGTTCTGATTATCGCGATCCGAAAATCGTCAAAGCGTTAGCGGACATCGGCGTGTCATCTCTATCGAATTATTCGGCGGGAGAAATCGGGCCGATTGCCTTTGAATGTTCAAAATACCAAGGATATTTCCACGTCGCTCACACTAACGTTATTGTGGAGTGCGATGATCAGTTAACGGCGTCATTTAATGATGCATCATTGGGACGATTATTGATTACGCACCTGCATTCCTATGCCACGCCGATCATCCGCTACGATGTTGGTGACTTCGGTCAGGTAGAAAATTGCTGTCGCTGTGGTCATGATGGCCCGACAATCTCTAATATTTACGGTAGAGGAAAACATTTTCTGCGGCATCCTGACGGAACAATGATTCCATTTTATCTCTCGACACGGCTGTTACTCGAGACTGTTAGTTTCAAAGAGTGCCGCGTCAGACAGACTGAGATTGATAGCATAACCGTAGAAATAGGTGGCCGAGAAAGCATTACAGCGAAGGAAGAAGCGAACCTGAAAAAGCTCATCGTCAAAGCCACTGATGCAGCATTCAAGATCAGCATTAAGTCTGTGAAGCAAATTGATTGGTCAGGAAATCCGAAGCGGCTTTTCTTTTCAAGCTCAGTTGCGTAGAAATGCGTTTTATTCGGACAGGGCCGCGCCGGACGGTCCAGGGTGCGTTGAATAGAACGCGATGATGACATGGCTGACGTTAAAGCTTCCGATTTCACTCAGCGGTGCGCATCATCTTCGTACAACGTACCGTACAATTTGGTCGCTGCCGCTCAAGGGCAGCCGCGAACGCACACAGTTGAAGTTACGTGCAACTTGTTGATTTTACAGGAAGCGTTCAGGCAAGACCCCTCTGATTGGATTACCATCAAACAACGGATCGAACGCGACGCTCCCGACATCGAAGTACGAATAGCCAACGTTAGAAATCGCAACCCCGTAACCGCGCGCTGGCAGGTCCGACGCCCCTCATTAGTATTCTCACCATCGTTCTTATTCGGGTATGTCCCTCGTGGGGGCGCGGTATTTTCCGGTCATTTTTTGGGCAAGTACGAACAACTGCGTCGGTTATCCTCAATTGGAATCCCGATGCCACAGACTGAAGTGCTAACTTCCGTGAGTTCGTTCGATCCCCACGTATGGGGACAGTACCTGATAGTCAAGCCGAATAATTCCAATCGTGGCGAAGGTGTAAAGCTTGTTCGCACCGTAGATCTTTGCGCGCGCTATGACGAACTAACTGCTCTTTCACGTGACCGCTTTCTGGTTCAGCCGTTTATTGATCATTCCGAGGACGGGTATCCAACCGAATATCGGGTGCTAACGTTATTTGGGCGCGCCCTTTATTGCGCCTGCAACCGATGGCGCAATAAGCGGCCATCCCTTGCTGAAATCGCCGCCAATCCGTTGGGTGTGATAGCGTCGAACAACGATCAAATGGGTGGCCATATTCGCTCAATCTGCAATGATGCAGAGATCATCGCTCTTGGCGAGCGCGCTCATGAAGCATTCTCCGAGTGCGCCGTCCTGGGCGTTGACATCATTCGTGAAAGCCAAAGCGGACGACTTTTGGTGCTCGAGGTCAATCCTCATGGCGACGTATGGCACTTGTCGTCGCCCTTCGCGAAGACCATTGACCCAGAATACGCCCGGGCTCGTTACACCCAATTCAATGCGCTAGATCGTGCCGCAGACCTGTTGATCCAAAAAACTCGCGCGGCAGCTTGCTGACGGGCAACTCCATTCGTGATCAAACACAGGTTTATTATTGAGAGCGTAGCGTTTGTACTATGTGGGCAATAACTTCCTATTATAATCCGGTTCGATACAAGCGGCGTCTATCAAACTATAGACTCTTTCGGGCAAACCTCGGCGTTCCGCTCGTAGCCGTTGAACTTTCCTTTGACGGTCAGTTTGAATTAACGGAAAAAGATGCCGATATCTTGGTGAAAATTTCCGGAAGAGCCGTTCTTTGGCAAAAGGAACGGTTGCTCAATGTGGCGCTACAGGCCCTTCCGCGTAGTTGCGATAAAGTAGCATGGCTGGATTGCGATATTTTTTTTGACACGCCTGACTGGATCGAGGCCGCCAATTCATTGCTCGATCGATACTCGATCATCCAGTTGTTCCGGCGGGTCCATAATCTTGGTCCACAGTGGTCACCCGGAAAAGATCCCGCGTCAGAGGTGGAGTTCACACGGCCGTCCGCGGCTTTCTCGTTGGCGTCAGGGGTGCCGGCGGTGGCAGCTATCGGCCATCTTCTCAATGATCGAAAACGTACCTGCGCACCCGGCTTTGCCTGGGCGGCGAGCCGCGAGCTCTTGGACCGACACTTTTTCTTCAACTCTTGCATTGTCGGCGGTGGAGACCGCGCCATGGCCGGTGCTGCCTATCACTGCTTCGATGCGTTGATGCAACGTCACTGCATGAACGAGCACGAGCGACGGCGGTACATCACCTGGGCCGAGCCTTATTACGAGTCCGTGCGCGCCGAGACGGCGTTCCTGGATGCAGACATATTCCATCTTTGGCATGGCGATGTTGACAGACGAAATGGACGCTCGCGGCACGAAGGTTTTCAAGAGTTTCAGTTCGATCCCTACACCGATATTGCGATTGACGAGAACGGTTCGTGGCGTTGGAACACTGATAAGCCAAAGATGCACGAATATGTCCGCCGTTATTTTGCGTCACGCAAGGAAGATGGATAGTCCGCGGCGAGAAGTACCCATAAGGCGACTGCCTATTCGATCACCGCATCGGGGCGTTGAGGGTGGTAATTCACAAACCACGAACGAAGTCATGCAACGCGGCGTGGACGCGCGCCATGACGTTATCCCACTGGCGGGTATCATCCTGCCGAAACAGGCGGGCAGTCGGGTACCAGGGACTGTCGTCGCGATCGAGTAGCCATCGCCAACAGGTATTATAACGATTGAGCAGCCAAAATGGTTTTCCGAGTGCCCCGGCAAGGTGTGCCACGGAGGTATCTACGGTAATGATCAGATCTAGATTCTCGATCAGAGCGGCAGTGTCCGCAAAGTCATGCAAGTCATCAGTCCAGTCGATGACCTGTTGACGCAGAAGGCTATCGCGCAACTGCATTACTGCATCGTCACCCTTTTGCAGACTGTAGAATTCACACTCGGTGACCTGAAGAAGGGGTGCAAGCCGATCAAACTGAATGCTGCGCTGACGATCGATCTGATTTGCGTTCGGCAATTCTTTCCTAGGATTTCCAGCCCACGCCAGACCAACTCTGGGTTTTTGGCGTTTGCCTAGACGGTTACGCCACGCGCTCGTCTTGCTTTCGGGCGCGGAAAGATAGGGCGTCTGCGACGGTATAGTATTGAGCCGCGTGCCGAACGCTAGCGGCAGGCTGAGTAACGGGCAATGGATGTCGAAATCGGGTAGCGGGTCGCCTCTTGATACAATCTGCGCCTTGCCGGGGAGGGTGCTCATCAGCTCGTACAGTGGCTTTTGCACCTCTAGAACCACGCGCGCGGCGCGCTCCGCGACGAGTGGCACGTAGCGGCAAAACTGGATCGTGTCGCCCAAACCTTGCTCGGCATGGAGAAGAATAGTCTTGCCCGTGATCTCATCCGATCCGAGCCACTGCGGTTGTGCGAAATTCCGTTTTTGATTGCCAGCCGCTCTGGTTTCCCATCGCCATTCGTTCTTTTCCCAGCCGCGATTAAAGTCACCCGTGAGCAACCGGCAGAGCGCTTCATTGTAGTGTGCGTCTGCATAGTCCGGCCGCAGGGTCAGCGCGCGGTCGTAGCTCGCCAGCGCCTGTTCGAACTGCCTTAGATCGCTCAGAGTGGTGCCGCGATTGAACAGTGCCTCGGCATAGTTCGGCCGGACGGTCAGCGCGCGATCGTAGCTCGCCAGCGCCTCCTCGAACCGCCCCAGCTCGTGCAGAGTGGCGCCACGATTGGAAAGCGCCTCGGCGTAGTCTGGCCGGACGGTGAGCGCGTGGTCGTAGCTCGCCAGCGCTTCCTCGAACCGCGCCAGCTCTTTGAGCGCGACGCCGCGATTGGAGAGCGTCTCCGCAAAGTCCGGCCGGACAATGAGCGCGCGGTCGTAGCTCGCCAGCGCCTCCTCGAACCGCTTCAGCTCCTTCAGGGTGGCGCCGCGATTCGACAGCGCTTCGGCATAGTCCGGCCGCAGCGCGAGCGCGCGGTTGTAGCTCGACAACGCCTCCTCGAACCGCTTTAGATCGTTCAGAGTGACGCCGCGATTGAAGAGTGCCTCGGCATAGTCCGGCCGCAACGTGAGCGCACGGTCCAAGCTCGCCAGCGCTTCTTCGAATCGCTTCAGCTCGTAGAGGGCGACGCCGCGATTGGAGTGCGCCTCGGCATAGTTCGGCTGCAGCGTGAGCGCGCGGTCGAAGCTCGCCAGCGCCTCCTCGAACCGCTTCATCTCTTTGAGCGCGACGCCGCGACTGTTTAGGGCAACACTACTATTGGGTCTTTTCGTCAACGCGACATCTATTTGACGGACCGCCTGCGCATGATTGCCGCGCTGATGAAAAATGACACCAAGTAAGTGCAGGCTATCAAAATGATCGGGCTGTATTTCAAGAACTTGATAATAAATCTTTTCCGCGTCTGCCAATCGACCAGCTTGATGCAGTGCCAATCCTTCGTCAAACAATGATGTCACCTCCGGATAATTTGGTAGCGGGATGCTCGAAACCCTTTGGTGCATGTCCACGAAAATTGGGTTTCTTTTTCTTCACAGTCGCTTATCGTCCCGGTAGAGGAGCCGTCCTAAAGGTCGTCCGGGGGGCATTGTACCGGCTCAAACTACCACACGGGAAGCGGCCGAATGTGAGACCAGGTCTAGGTCGCTGAGCGCCGCCATGCGATTCATAACTTTCGAAACTGACTCTAAGTCATCATCAACCCGTGAGTGAAGTGCAACAGAATCGGACGAAAGTACGTCAATCGCCGCCTCAGCGGGTTGCTCATTGCTTCGTTTTGGGGTCATATTGTTTATCACTTTCGATCGACTAATGCAGAAAACGTCACGGTTAGTTTGAGCGATCGGAATGCCAGACCCTGAAGAGCCATTTACGGCGTCGATTCAAGCGAAGCTTCAGCAGGGCTTAGCTTTGCATCAGCAGGGAAGGTTCGTCGAAGCGGAGCGTTTCTATAAAGAGGTTCTTCGGCATGCTCCGGAGCACTTTGACGCGCTCCATCTCCTCGGCGTCCTTTCGCTTCAAACTGGCGAAACCCAGCGCGGCGTTGGGCTAATCGCCAAAGCAATCGAGTTCAACTCAAATTTCCCGGTAGCTCACAACAATCTGGGTAATGGGCTAAAAGATCTAAGACGCTATCATGACGCACTCGCCAGTTACGATAAAGCAATCTCACTGAAGCCAAATTATGCGGAGGCGCACCTTAACCAAGGCGATGTCCTTATGGAACTCAAGCGCTTCGACGAGGCACTTGCAGTCTACCAAAAGGCCATCACTCTCAAGCCTGACTACGCCGTCGCCTTCAACAACCGGGGCAACGCTTTGCGGAAGCTCAAGCGCTTCGAGGAGGCGCTGGCAAGCTACGATGAGGCGATTGTTCGCAAGCCAGACTACGCCGACGCGTTCAACAATCGAGGCGTCGCCCTTCAGGAACTCAATCGCTTAGACGAGGCGCTGACAAGCTACGATAAGGCGATTGCCCTCAAGCCGGATAATGCCGAGGCCATCTACAACCGAGGTATCGCGCTTCAGGCACTCAAGTGCTTCGACGAGGCGCTGACAAGCTACGATAGGGCGATTGCCCTCAAGCCGGACTACGCCGTCGCTTTTAACAATCGGGGGGGCGCCTTCGGGGAGCTCAAGCGCTTCGATGAGGCGCTGGCCAGCTACGACAAGGCTATTGCTCTCAACCCGGACTACGCCGACGCCTTCAACAACCGAGGTGTCGCCCTTCAGGAACTCAAGCGCTTTGACGAGGCGCTGTTAAGCTACGATAAGGCCATTTCCCTCAAGCCGGACAATGCCGAAGCCTTCTACAATCGAGGTATCGCCCTTCAAGCACTCAAGCGCATCGACGACGCGCTGGCGAGCTACGCTAAGGCCATTGCTCTCAAGCCGGACTATGCCGATGCCTTCAACGACCGAGGCAACGCCCTTAACGAGCTCAAGCGTTTCGAAGAGGCGCTGGCGAGTTACGAAAAGGCCCTCACCCTCAAGCCGGAATTTCCGGAGGTTCATCACAACCTAGGTGTTGCCTTCGGCGAACAGGGCCGTCAGGCCGAGGCGGTGATACACTTCGAGCGAGCAGTGGCGCTCAAGCCGAATTTTGCCGAGGCCAAATTTGCTTTTTGCATGGCGCAACTACCCATCCTTTACAGGAGCGCGTCGGAGATTACCGAGCGCCGCGCCGCCTATCAGGAATGTCTTAAAAGGTTGTGCGAGGCTGTCGAACAGCGAAGTATACCGAGCGACTGGGCCAAGGCGATTGGATCAAGTCAACCCTTCTTCCTTGCCTATCAAGGATACAACGATCGTGATCTCCAGAGCCTTTACGGCTCTCTTGTTTGTCAGCTCATGGCTGAGCGGTATCCCTCGGTTGCTCTAAGCCCACCGCCACGATCCGACGAGCTGGTGCGGGTCGGTATTGTCAGCGGGTTCTTCCGGCATCATACGGTTTGGAAGCTTCTGATCAGGGGCTGGCTCAGTCAGTTCGATCGCCGACGGTTCCGAATATTCGGTTATTACACCGGGTTCAACGCGGATGCCGAAACCACGCAGGCGATTGCCCTCTGCGATCGCTTTGTTCAGGGCCCTTTGTCGATCGACGGCTGGCGGCAGGCGATCCTAGACGATGCTCCCCACGTCCTGATCTATCCGGAGGTGGGTATGGATGCCGTCTCGGCCCAGCTAGCCGCCCAACGCTTAGCGCCTGTGCAATGTAATTCCTGGGGCCATCCCGACACGAGCGGATTTCCAACGCTCGATTATTATCTCAGCAGCGATCTGATGGAGCCGCCAGACGCGCAAGACCACTACACTGAAAGCTTGGTCCGTCTGCCAAATCTATCGATTTATTATGAACCACTCGATCTGCAGCCGGTCTCGCTTAGTCGAGCGGATCTAGGATTACGTGCGACGGCGACGACCTATTGGTGCGGCCAATCGCTCTTCAAGTACCTACCGCAATTTGATCAGGTCTTTCCTCGCATCGCGCGCGAGGTTGGCGATTGCCAATTCACATTTATTGGATTTCAAACGGGTGGGTATGTCACCGATCTATTCCGAGAAAGACTTGACGAGACATTTGCCGCCTTTGGCTTACGAGCCGCCGACTACTGCGTTTTCTTACCGCGTCGCGAAGACGAGCACTGGTTCGTGGCGGCTGTTGAACAGTGCGACATAGCTCTGGATAGCATCGGTTGGTCGGGGGGCATTTCGACGTTGGAAAGTCTGCATCACAGCCTGCCCATTGTGACCATGGCCGCGCCGCTGATGCGGGGCCGTCATAGCATGGCGATTCTCAAAATGCTGGGCGTTGAGGAGACCATAACCGAGACGGTCGACGATTATGTTTCCGCGGCCATTCGCTTGGCTCGGGATGTGCCGTGGCGGATGGCTATTAAGAGGAGGATCTCTGAAAACAAGCATCGAGTTTATCGTGACACCGGCTGTGTTTCGGCGTTACAGGAGTTCTTAATTAGCGTGGCGCGTCGCCAGACTACTCAGCAGTCGATTCCAGCGAAAATTGACGGGCTTCAAACCAGCACAAGAACGCCATTATTTTAGTTAGCTCCAAGTTCGTCCAGGGAGCTCCCATTCGATAATTCGATGGCTCCGCCTTGAATGTACTCGACCATACGCATTGACCTTCGATGCCGGTATGGCTTAAGCCAAAGCTGATTTCTCTCACGGGGGTAGAGCGGACATCAGTCGGACATCGCGAATGTCTGCGAGGTGCCAAAAGCAACCTTCTTCGATTTGCCGTACCGGATAGTCAAACAAAACCCCGGCGTAAGGCCGGGGTTTTGTGTCCAACGAACGTGATGCAAATATTTAGCTCACCACTTGTACGCCAGGCCAGCAATCGCCGTATTGGTCTTGACGCTCACATTGGCTAAAAAGCCGAAGGCTGGTGCAGGCGGCAAAATGTTGGTGATATTCCCGAAGTCGGCATAGCGATATTCGATTCGTCCAAACCAGTGGTTTCCCAAGGAGGTTTCTACGCCTGCGCCAAGGGTCCAGCCCGCCTTGGTCGTCGATTGAGACTCACCTACGGGGACGACGCAAAACGAATTTCCAATCGCAGTACACGAGGCGCTTGTAGTAAGTTGTTGCCAAGCTGCACCGCCTGTTCCGTAGACTAACCAATTCGGATTTACGAGAATGCCAATCCGTCCCCGTAAGCTTCCGTCCCAACCCAGTTTTGCATTCACGAAATCGTTCCCAACTCCGGAGGCGCCGGCACCAAAGGGCTCACCTGGGAATCCGGTACTGCTCTTTTTATTATCGGCCCAAGCGATATCCCCTTCGACGCCTATCAAAAAAGCTGGCGCAATTCTCAAATTGTAACCGGCGTAGCCGCCGAGCCGAACACTGGTCGAATCCAATGACGCTGGATTGCCGCTGGCGGCGGCCGGGAAGGGAGCACCAAAGTTGATCGAATTCCATGGAACGTCGGACCAACGGGCGCCGATACTGCCTCCGGTGTAGAAACCGGTCCATGGATCAGACGGCGCAACTACCGGTGGTAGTGGGGGCTTAACGGCCATATCGGCAGCAAAGGCCGATCCGCTGAACGACAGTACGGCAAAGAGTAAGGCAAATTTTCGCACTATAGCCCCCGAAAAAAGCGGTCAGGCACGGCCACGCGTTCCGTGGATTCTAAACCAAAGGGTCCCAAATAGCTGTGGCTACTGCGCAACAGGCCTCAGAATAAGTGGGGTGCCAAGCCCAGCAAAGGCCCCCTCGCATACCAGGCTGGTGTCGGCTTGGGAGGCAATCACAATCAGCATCTTCAGCCGCCAAACCGTTTTGACTGCGGGGCAGGCCTATTGCGAGTTGAAAACGCGAATTTTGAATGGGTGTGGCCAGATCGACGAACGTCAACGATAACTCCGCCTGCGACCTATGTTGCCCGGGGCGTATTTGTTCCTGACAACACCTTGGTCCAGCATGGGACGGCTGCGGTCACGTTTTCGGCTTTTGTCGGCGCGGACCCACCGGCTCCGCAATTCAACGGGCGGCCGATTGACCTCGCCGCCTGAAACGATAGCCGGAAGCCCTCTGGCAAGCGCCAAACATCTTCCCTTTGGTGCGCCTCGTCTCCCGCACGGCTGGCAAAAACTCAGAGCTGGCAAGCTATGGTCGCGCGCTGATGGATCAACGCCAACGCTTCAATGTCGGTTGACGGGTGAAATTTGGCTTCGAGGATCGTCTCGCTCCAGAACGCGTGAAGCCAAACTCTAAGCGGCGTCGGGATCGCCGCGTCTACCACTCGATTCTGAAGGCAAGTTCCTTGCGAGGACAGCAAGGGCAAATCGACTCTTGATACCAAGCTTCTGGTATACCCGATGCAGGTGGAGTTTGATCGTCCCTTCGGCGACATTTAATTCGTGCGCAATCGCTTTATTTGCAAGGCCTTTTGCCGCGAGAAGCATGACTTGTCGTTCGCGCGGGCTCAACGCATTGTAACTCTCAGTGAAAGGGTGTTGATTCCCGCGGGCCATTACATGAAACCCTAGTTTTGGCGAATTGTTCATGCGGAAGAAATTTAGAAATAAAGAAACTTAATCGCAATCGTTTGGTCCCATAAACCTTAATCAGCAACGCTCAACGCTTCGTAGTTCTGCCAACATAAGAAATCTGCAGAACGCGTGGTGTGGTCGGCTAATCCATTGTGCTCAGACCATGAAAAACAAAGTTCCGTCATACAGTGGGGCGAACAAATAACGCTGCTAATGCTGGTACTACGCCGCTGGCTGGCACCCATCTCGCCACCCGTCTTCCAGTTTTCAGCGTTGCAAAACCGCGTCGTGCTGACCATGGGGCGAGGCCTAACCTCGCGACGATTGCGTTAGATTAGGGCGCTGACGCCAAAGCCGCGTCACAAATTCATCAATAAAAATAATCATTAAAACAGGATCAAGAAGGTCGAACCTTCGATCGGGGAGATACTACTAAACGGTGCAAATACCCGTGAGCGTAGCTGAGATTCCAGAGTAGGGGCCTACTGTGCTTGACAAAGCATCTGATTGGATTGCCAACGGAATTGGCACTCCAGAACTCACGAAACGTGAAGTGGAAATAGCCCAACTCGTCTCGCAAGGGCTTGCCAATAAGGTTGTCGCCCAAAGACTCGGGGTCAGAGAAGGTACCGTGAAAATTCATCTGAATAATATCTACCGCAAGCTGCGAGTTTCAAATCGGACCGTACTGATGCTGACTGCGCTCCCACGTCGCGGATAATGAGAGCCCCGATGATTTGTTACCAGGCCAGTAGATTGGGCGGAGCGACTAAACAATGTCCGACACGATAGCAACGCTGCGGAGTTTGGCGCCGGAGTTAAGCGGCCTTAGGTCGTTGGATCGGCACCCCAAATAGTAAGTCGCATTTCGTGGTGGCATGAAGGACAATCATAGATTCGGATATGCGTGTCGGTTCTTTTTGGCGAAGACTCGGTCCGTGCGACAAGCATTTCTTTTCCGCACTGGCACGCGGGCAATTCAGTGCAGCCGGGCACTAACAATCGTTCAAAATCAGACATGGGCAACCTCGCCGTGTCCGTTAATCCGTCTTGCCGCGATGGACAAGTTTAGCTTGGTGTCGAGGTTAACTCGGTCGACTAATTATTAAATCCAGATTTTACGGCAGGCGCCTTCGCGGCCATGCGATACGCTAGCTAAGCGGACAGTGCCAAGGACGACGGGCAGCGCGCCGCAGACAACCGCCGCCCCCTGGTTCGCCGCATCTGCTTGTGATTGTGTGTCCATCGCACAATGATGAAAAGCAGTCTGGCGTCCTTAAAAGCGACGTTGAAGGACAAACCCAATGCGACGCGTTCTGATCATCGTAGCAGCAATTGCCAACATGGTTGTGCCAGCGCGGGCGCAACAGCCAGCTGCGCCGCCGGCATCTTCAGATCAGGGACCACCCTCACAACCGGCACCGTCCCCACAACAGGGGCCCGCCTTTCCGTCATCGGCTTCTGGCCGAGGGCCTGCCTTTCCGAAATCGGTCCCGCCCACGGGTTCCAATCCGACAAACTGGGTCGCCCCTCAGCATGACTATACAGAACCCGCCCCCACCTGGAGCCGTTGGGGGGAACGATGGCGCAGGTAGCGTTTTGCCTCGACGATGCGAATATTGAGCCGGAAGGGGCGACTTGCCGAATGACGGTTTGGCATGTCGCGGAGCAACCGGGTGGGATCCGGCCGTATCCATGGTCGTGCCGGTGAAGGACGAAGCCAGCAATATGGCGCGGCATACTTTTGCCGTCCGCTAGGGCGTCATCTGAGCGAATTCTGGCTGGAGCCTTTGTGGGACATACAGCTTAGTGCCGTCGTGATTAAGCACGAACAGCGGGACCACGCGGCGCGTTTCGACATCCTCAACCAGCGCGAACCAGCGATTGTCTAGCACGATCCAGTCCCCATCGAGCCGAACGGCAACGACAGCGTGATTCTCGCCGACGGTGAGGTCGCGTAGGATGACGAGGCTCACATCGTCCTCTGCGATGCCCGCCTCCAGAAGTGCGACGTATTTCGCGACAGCGTAATCCTTGCAGTCGCCGCGACCCGTCGAAAGCGTATCCGCAGGAGTGTTCCAATGGTCGGATACCTGCGGTTGGATTGTGAGATTGATTGCACGATTGATCACAGCAAGGCGAGCGCGACCTGAGCGCACGCGACCCTCCGCAATGATCGCGATGAATTTTTGCATCGAAGACGAGCAGAGCTCCGTGCTCGTGCGACAGCGCGCTAGAATCTTTCTTTCGGCACGGATTTGGGTTTGGAGGTGACTCCACGTGGCTACCAGTTCGCCACTTGTTACTGGCACAGCGTCTATGCCAAACGGCTCGGACGAAGCCGATTCCGGAGTTGATGGTTTTGTGGGAATGATGATCGCAATTTTTGCGTGGAGGTGATCCTGAATCTGCGCATCATTTGCGATGACGGCGGCTGTGGTCGGCACCGTTCGCCAATTCACAAGGGCGGCAGTCCTCGCCGGATTACCAAAAGCGGCCAGCAAAATAAGCAGCCATGCAGCAAAGGTTCGCGCCGGAACCTGGCCAACCATGTTGGCGTTCCCCAGACTCGGAGGCATTGCGCTTGAGCGCACTCTCGCGGCTGGTTAATAAACGGCTGTTGCTACGCTAGGGTTAAAACGCGCGATCGCGCGGCATACGGCAAAGACGACGTAAATAATTCATTACCGACCCTAGTCGACCGAGCCTTGGGGGTATTTTGGTTCGCAATGTCGCCCAACGCCTTCAAAGCCCATAGATACAACGGTTGCGATACGACGTGCTGTCGGGCGGCTCGGAAAGTGGAAGTCATACGGCGTCCTGCGGCTTGGCTACTTGGCCAGCACCCTTAACCGTAATCATGGGATGCGTCGGCTAACGCTACCGACTGCGTTACGATTGCCTCATGACTGAGCAACAATTCTTTGGCGCTGCGCTACTCGCCATGGTGGCCGTCGTCGTCCTTGCTTTTATCTACGTTCAGGCGGTGCAGTGGTGACGCGAATTGCGCTCTCGACCTAATCGACGCTAGAGATTAATACCCAATCTGCGCCGGAATAAGCTGCCGCGATCGCTGTAGCCTGATTAGGAACACCTGATCGGATTTTGGAGAGACCGTGCGAGTTGGCGTTGATATTTGCGCTCGAAGATCAAGCTTGGATGATGCGTTGACTCAAAGTGCGCGACTTTGGCCCTTGAAACGTTGCTGGGCCAAAAGCACGGCTAGTGCCTCCGTAGACTCACTGAGTTCGAGCACCGGAACGGACTTCTTTGTGCGGTTTTTGGGCTGTTCCACGTGACTGATCATGTCGACCAGTCGGCGAGTTCGGTAGCGTTCGGCACGCAGTCTTCGCCGGGTTATTGCCAGATCGGCAGTCAAACGCTCAATCTCGATCTTGAGCGTTTCATACCTCACCTGGAGCTCCTCGAGAGTTCTTGTTCGGTTCTTGCTCGGACAGCACGAAAACTTGCGAGGTCGCGGATTTGGGGAGTGTCTTGCTACTTGCAAAACTTAATTTGCTTGCTCGGGACCGTCGCCGAACTGATGCCTGGCGGCGCCACGTGGTCGCACAAAATTCTGATACTTTGGTTGCCATTTACGCGCTACGCGGTCGTCTCACCGCCACAAAATATACGCCTTTTTTCTGTTCGCGCAAACATTTTCACAAGGTTGGCGGCTATGTGGGGATCTTTTCCCCTAACTGCTCGCCTTGATATGGTCTTTACGGCCCTGCACAATACTCCTCTCTTTGGTGATGAGGGACAGCGTGTGAGGAACGGGCCGCGAGTTCGGACGTACGGGAACGTCCCGCGAGCCCATCGGCCTGATCCTCCTGGGCTGCCAACTCAATGAAGCCATTTCGGCTATCTGTAATGGCTCTACTCCTTGCCGAGACGGCAGTTCTCGCGGCTTTTTTCTGGCAGGGCGAGCCACAGCAGATCATAATCCGGGCCCATTTCGCGGCGCTGGAGCCGGCATTGCAAGCTAATGCCGTGTCGCAGAACTTGCTTCCAAGCGATCTTCGTCGCAGAGCAGACGGGTGCGTAGTGCCGAGCGAAGCCGATTTTTTCGGGAAGAAGCGGACCGAACCAGACTACGAACAACAATTGGAATGTGGGCAACGGATTTTATACGGCGATTTTTTCGATTCCACGTACTCTTGGCAGCTCGTACGGTACTGGCTGGAACTTCCATATTGGATGTTACTCGTGGGGCTCGCGACTTTAGCGGTGACGTATGGATCGATCTTTGGTCTACACCTCGCCAGAGAAAAGGGGTGACCGGAGCTGAGTGGCCGGTGCCCGCTCCGTCCAATCTTAATCTGATTTTCGCGTCAGTTCGGGCAGGAGATTTTGTTGTCGCGGTGACCAGAGCTGGCCTTTTATCACAAAGACGCGGTCGCGTGGCAAATCGTACGATCAGCCCGCGGTGCGCGCCGGATGCCCATTTCCTTCGGGCCCCGACTGAAATCATTAGACTTGCTCTGATGCTGGGCGCTCTCGCCCGACTTGCAAGGTACGGTGCCGCGCGCAGTTGAGCGTCGCAACCGAAAGAAACCTAGCGTGCTACAACTCGGCAGCAAAATTTAAGATATAAAAGTCGCGCACATCGCGCGGTCTCCAACACACTACCCAGATTGATGTCGGGCAGTCGATGCGAATAGCTCATTTCTTCGTTATTGCGGCAGCATTGCTCACATATGCATCCGCTCATGCGCAAAGTGCAGACGATGATTTGAGAGTGTATGCAGTCGGTGTCAGGCGGCCCGACCCGTTCGTATGGCCATTCAGCGGATACGGCATTTACCTTGGCGAGAGTGCGATAATCACGGTGGCGCACGTCGTCGGGCATTGGCCACTTTTTTCAAATCCAACAGTCTTAATTGGTGGTCGAGAGGTTCCAGCCAAAGTTATCAAGAAAGGCGCATTTCCGCAGTTAGATCTGGCACAACTTTCCGTCGAGCAAGCCTCCCTACCGGTCAACTTGCGTCTACGGCGGAGCTCTCTGTGTAAAGAGCAGCCCAACATTGGCGCGAATGTCGTTGTCGTCTCCCCAGAGCAGACGGTGCGCTCTCGGATAGTTTCGCCACGGGCAATCGCGCCTCAATACCGAGGTAATTTCGGCACGCTCATAAGCGAACCGCACAGTTCTGGATCTGGAGTCTTTGATGCTGACAAAAAATGTCTTCTCGGTATCATGAGTGCGGCGGTCATGCGAAACAGTCTTGTGGGTACGGCAGTGGCGCCGTTTAGCTTTGAGACAACGTGGGACGACAGGGCGGGATACTTCGTGCCGGCGTCCATCATCGCCGATTTCCTGCCCGTCCATTATCGGTTCTGAGCTTTTGTGCGGGTAGGTCAACTCTGTGTGTTCAAACAAGCCCCCCGTAACGCGATCTTGTGGGCTATCACCGGAATAGCGATTTTAGATTACCGGGAGGGCGAGAATGTAGCCGGCGCTGGCGCACGCATGAGAGGTTCGGCTTTTCCGGCACATGGATTTCCTTCCAGACCTTCAACCGCGCACCGAATGGGACGCAAAGGCAACTCATCGCGTGCGGGATCTGGCTTATGTCGGCTGGCGTGGCTCTCCTGCTCAGCGGCTATGGCGCTTGGCACCGGCATCCAAGATGGCCAGCTTAAAAGGATAGCTGCTAAAATTGCATAGTTGGTCATAACAACGCGCAACCTAATTGATTGATCATGGCATGAGCAGGGGAGCGCCGCCAATGTCCGCTTCTCTAATCGGCCGTTTGAGGTCAAGCGCTTTCAGACTATCCACCACTGCAATGTCGATGTCGCTCACGGGCTCGCGCTTCTCTTCGGAATCGGCACCAGGGCCCTTCCATCATGGGGTTCGAAGACGAGGTGGAACAATCTTTGGGTCGGCGTTGCCGTCAAGCTGAAGGCAGGTCCAAGCGGACATACGAACTCACCTCATCCCTCGTCCCGCGAGGGACATCATTCCACCGCTCGGTGGAGCTCGAGTTCCTCCTATCGCATTCGATCCTGCACGGTCCTCATGCCGCTGCGACGTCTCGGGTCCAGCGGAACTCAGTGCCGTCGACCCAGATGCGGTGCATGATCACGGCCAACCGGCGTGCCAGCGCCACGATCGCCTTTTTCATCCCGCGGTGCCTGGCGATCTGCATCGCCCAGGCCTTGAGCCAGGACCATTTTGTCGAACGCACCAGCATGACCTGGGCGGCTTCGTAGAGCATCATCCGCATCATCTCGTCGCCACACCGCGATATGGCGCCTGGGCGATCGCTCTCGCCGGATTGGTGCCGGGATGGCGTCAGTCCAAACACCGCTCCGACTGCCTTGGAGTTCTTAAAGCGAGCCGGCACGTCGACGGTGACGCGGAAGGTCAGTGCCACTACTGGACCGACACCTGGAACCGTCATCAGGCGCCGGCACACGTCATCCTCCCGAACAATCGTCAGCAAGCGGCGGTGCAGGATGCCGATCTGCTCGCGAAGCACCCGTCGGACAATGAGCAGCGGTTCAACCAGAATAGCCAGGTCGGGGAGGTTCTCGACCAGCTCCTTGATGCGGGCCTCGAACTTCACCGTTCCCACTACGCCCACCTTGAGACCAAAGTTGCGCAAGGTCGCACGTAAGTCATTATCAACGGCGATGGCCTTCGACTGCAGCAGCTTGCGATGGGTCAGCAGCATCCGCAGCTTCTGACTGCGTAGCGTCTTCACATGCACCGGGCGATAAAGCCCCACGCGCATCATCTGCGCGATACCGCGCGCATCGTTGCGGTCCGTCTTGTTGATCTGCGCCTTCAACACTGCTCTCATGTGCCGGGTCTCGACACAAATCGCCGGCAAGCCTGCTTCGGCAAGCGCGCTGTAAAGCCATTGCGACAGTGGCCCGGCTTCCAGTCCGATCCGTTTGAAGTGGAAGGCCGGGTTCGTCAGCACCGGTAGCAGAGCTTCCGGCTCGCTCGCCATCTTCACTTCCCGAACGATCCTGCCCGTGTCATCCACAATGCAGACGCTGGTCTCCCTGACCGATACGTCCAGTCCAGCAAAATGGTCCATGCTGCGCTTCTCCTTCTGATGCTTGAGGCCCGTAACCACGGTGATCTCGTTTCACCATCAGCCTGAAGCGCAGCACCCAAAATCTTCAGCTATCCACAAGCTGCCGGCCGATTACCCCATCTTTGGGCCACCAACGGACTCATGCACTGCAACATGATCGGAGAGACGCTTACCTTTTGCTCCGTGCTTTCTTGATCTTCGAGCGCAAACAGAAAGGCGGCCTCGCGGTGGTCCCTCCGAAATCCGATCAGTTAAGTGGGAAAGAACGGCTGACTTTGCGGCGCTTTCGTGTGTAGAATTTAGCTAAATTGGCGCCTTGCCGCCGGGCCGAGATTATGCGCGATGCGATGAAATTCTCCCTCATGGGCGTAGGTATTATCGCGGCATTCGTCGCCGGCCTGACACTCGTCGTTGCCGCGCTCGCGCTAATCGACCCGGGCGCCCTCCGGTGGTGGTACAGCCGGGCGCTGGTTCAGCCCCATGTGCTCAATGTGGCGGCTGAGCTGGCGCTCAAACCGATGGATACCTTCAAAGAATGTGCGGATTGCCCGGAGATGATCGTCGTGCCCGCTGGGTCATTTATGATGGGGTCGGAAAACCAGCCGTCGGAAGAACCCCAGCACGAAGTCACAATCGCCAAATCCTTTGCGGTATCGAAGTTCGAGCAGACGTTCACTGACTGGGACGCCTGCGCCGACTATGGCGACTGCGACCGGCATATTCAGCAATACCGGCCATTGCGCCTATGGAACGGTCGGTGGCCGGCGATCGTCACTTGGGATGAGGCCAAAAGTTACGCGGCATGGCTCTCCAAAATAACTGGCGAGCCTTATCGGTTGCTCTCCGAGGCCGAATACGAATATGCCGCGCGTGCGGGGACGCAGACTGCCTATCCCTGGGGTGACGAAATTGGCAAGGGGAATGCCAACTGCAATGGCTGCGACAGCATGTCGGCTAGCAGCGAAACGGCTCCGGTCGGCTCATTCGCTCCGAATTGGTTCGGTCTCTACGACATGGTTGGCAATGTCTCGGAGTGGGTCGAAGATTGCATGCACGAGAATTACCATCAAGCGCCAACGGATGGCTCGGCATGGATCGAAGGCGACGGCTGCAATGATCCCAAGGACGTCAATGGCGTTGCCGAATTGCCGGACCATCTCGACCTCACCGGCGGTATCGTTGAGAAACGCTCCAGTCGTGCTGTCCGCGGCGGCCTCCCATTCGCCAGCCGACGCTGGGACGCCACCATTGACTTAAACGGCTTCCGGGTCGGCCGGTCGCTTACACTCGGAAGTGAACGATAAGTGGCGCGCCTTCGGCACGCGCTCACTGACCAGTTTGCGGGAGTTTTGCCAGCCGCTGCGAGGCGGCGTCGGAACCCAGCGCCACGGCCTTCTCATACCACTGACGGGCCTGCGCAACATCAGGCACGATGCCGATGGCGCCGAACTGCTGCTGGATGACAAGCGGGTCAAATGTCGTGCCAAGCATCAGCGCGGCACTCGCGCTACCGGCCTCGGCGGCGCGCCGCAGTAAAAGCCGCGCCGAGGCGAGGTTGCCGTTCTTCATAAAATCCGTGCCGCGGCTGACGAGCGTGGCGATCTCCTCGGTGTCGAGGCGCCTGGCCGTGCTGGGTGCCGGCGGTGATTGCGGGCCGGAGACAGGCGCAGCCCCAGCTTGAACGCTTGTCACTTGTGATGGCTGCGATGGTGGTGAAGGCGGCACCGTAGCGGGCGCGGGCACGGCCTGCAGCGCCGGCTCGTTGGCCTTCGCGAGCTGCTTGGGGACCGACGGTGGCAACGCTACGACGGCTTGCGAGGGGTACTTGTTGCGGTTGAATGAGATCGATGGCGCAGGAACGGGGGCTGGCACGGCCTCGTCCGCGACTTGCCACATGGTCGGGTGAAGCATCGCCCAGGTGACTAAAGCTACAACTAGTGCTACGGCGCAGCCGACGGCGCAAAACCGCAACATGATCGAGCTTCGAGCGCCCTCGACGGGTAGCCTGCGCACACTTCCGAGTTCAGAAGGCGACTTTAACCTCAGAATTGCCGAAGCAATGTCGTCTTGGCTAAGCCCGGAATGCCGCTGCTGCTGTGTCGCGGCACGATCGCCTCTGAGTGGCTGGCTCAGAGTAGCCATGGGCGGGGTCGACGGCACTAGCGTCTGCGCGGGACACGACACCGGCATCGGCTGCGCCTGATCGAACGCCAATGGCGGTGCATGCGTCGAAATGGCATCAATATCTTTGGCATGGTCGACCGGCTCTGGGGCCACCTCGTCGACGAGCTGTTTGCCGATATCGCCGGGCACCACTCCCGCATAACTGCCATTGTCGCCGATACTTTTCTGTTGACTGGCGACTTTCGCCGGCTTTGGCTTCGCTTCTAGCTGAGCGAATGCCAGAAACTTGGCTGTCTCCTTATTTGGCCAACGCGTATGGACGGCGTGTGCCATTTCTAGGTGACTGCCGAAGGTCAACACTTCCGCGAAACGGCTTTCCAGTTTCTCGATGAAATCTGCGCGCTGCGTCTGCGCATCTGCTTCAACCTCCACAAAGAGGCTTATGGTCTCGTAGATCTTGCTGCCGCTGCCGGCGATATAGAAGTAGCGATACCCGGAATTTAATGAATGACTGAGCAGAGGACCAACAAGGATCATTTCAAGATCGTGCTGGCCAAGGAATGGTTCCACATCAACTAAATCAGTGATCATGGCTTCTCTCGCCATACCGCGTAGAATTGGCCTAACTATTCAACTCTTGAAATCTGAAACTGGCAAGCTCCTCCGATGCCTTCGATTGCCGATCTCGGCGTGCCTAGCCACGAGGGCAACGAGGATGAAAAAAGCCATCTGTTGCTTATGTTCTCGCTGTCTCTTGGCTGAATTCTCCCGGATTCTCGGGTTCAGGAGGACCGCGATTGAAGCGGCCGCAGGCACCACCTCGCGCAGAAGCACATGTGATGCCCGTGGCGTTGCCACCCGGCCGATTGAAGCTGGCGAGGAGGCCAAACCTGACGGGGTCATAGCCTACCGCGAAAACGAGCCACCATCTTACTTTGGGGCCTCCTGACTTTTAGCCTGACGTCGCACGCCAATTTCTGAGCCAGTCTTCGGCGGCAGGAAAACGGGTCCATCCCGGAATAGTTGCAGCAAGGTTTACCGACTTCCAAAGTGGATTACGCGGCGGCTTGGAGAACTCGCTGATCTTCGAGAAGAATGCATCGATGAACTTTGCAGTCCGTTCGTATCGCACGGTACCTTTTTGCCAGTTATACGAAATTAGGACGGTGCTCGCGGCAATTGTGTCCACCCTCTCTTCTTTCCCGATCAAAGTGGGATAATCTTCGTTTCCGATCGAAGCAGGCAGATAGCTCTCCTGGATCGACTTCTCGTAGGGTACGGAAACAAACCGCAAACCCCATTCCGGCCTGACACTCGCAAATGCTGGGACCGGTGTCGGGCAGGAGCATATTGTAGCATCTATCTCGCCGCTCCGGAGTTTCTCCAATGCGTCTCCTTGCGGCATGTAGAACTCCTGCACATCAATTCCCAGAGCCTTGAATATCTTGGGAACAAACTGCGCCGTTGCACTACCCTTGTTGTTGAAGCTGACCTTTTTCCCATTCAGATCCTTGATGTTTTTCGCACCAGAGCGCGCCAGAATCTGCAGCGGATTGGGAAAGAGTGGCACAATATATGTCAGCCTCTGTTCCAGGTTCGGCCCTACCTCACCGCTTTTTTTTAGGTAGTTCAGTGCCTCCTCGGTAGTTAGCGCCATGTCGATGTTTCGCAAGAAAAGGACATCCTCCACATTCTGGACTGCCGCGCCGCCATCCACGGACAGCACGCGCACAGTATTGTCTCCGCCCCCCAACACCACGGAAATGTCGTTGGCAATCTGGTTGAAGGTAGCACCGGGCTGGCCCCCCATGAGAAACAAAACGTTCTCGTTTACACTTTGTCTGTTCGGCTCGTGGGAGGACGGCGTTTGGGATACAGCCCGGTCACATAAGGGGGGCAGCGATAAAACAAGAGCGAGCAGAGGAAGGGATGCCCACTTCATGGCGCCTCCTTATGGGGTCCTAAAACCCGAGCTGAAGTGGATAGTAGCGTTTTTCAGAATTAGCCGGAAGGCTGGCGGTGAGGTGTCGCGTCGATCCGGCCGCGCTATCTGGAAGCGTGTTTTCGATCGGCCGGCGTCGAACACGATAGGGGCGTCTGATCGACAGCACCCTCGTGAAAGCCCGTCGGAGCGGCCACCGTTATCGCGCTTATCGTGGCAGGCCAAATGATCGGTTTGCTCGCATTCGATCAATTAGGTCTGTTAGGCGCTCCCGTCCATCCTCTGAACATGTTTCGATTGGCGGGGGCAGCGCTGCTCGTTTTGGGTGCTCACACGCCGCACTAGTATTCGATCGTCTCCTCCGCACGCGAGCAGTATCGGTGGAGTTTTGAGGCCAAGTGTTTTTCTTCGTCAGGTTAATCAGGAAACGGGGTTGGCGTGGTTGGTGGCGGCGACGGCGACTTTTTGTTCGGAGCACTCTCCTCGGCCGGGATTGGCGTAGTAGGTAGCGGCGACGGCGGTTTTTTGTTTGGAGCACTTTCCTGGGCGGTCGGCCGCGCGCCCAAATTCTGAAAATACAAGCTGCAACTTGTCGAGAGTTCCGTGCGTCGAGAGTCCAGGCATTTCAGGACGTCGCTCTCCCTGCGCGCCTCAGCACAGAGCCTTTGCAAATCCGGTCCGCACGATGCTCGGAGGATGCTTCCCATTGTTGCAGGTGAGTTACTGATTGTGACAGGCGCAGCAGGTTGTGAGGCAGGACTTTGCGCGCTTGGATTGGTGCTACCTTTCCGATGTATAGCCGCGATCAAATTCCCGCACGCTGCCGACAATTCAGGCGTATGGGACGACAGACATTGAACGAGGGGGCCCCGGCCAGGTTGCACGTCGACACAAAATCGCTGCAGGTCCTGATCACACGCTGCGCGGAGTTTGGCGCCGCCGCGCCCCGCGGCCGAGATCATATTCCCGCACGCTGCCGACAACTCGCCGGTATGGGACGATAGACATTGAACGAGGCGACCCCCGCCGGGTTGCACGCCGACACAAAATTGCCGCAGGTCCGGATCACACGCTGCGCGGAGTTTGGCGCCACCGCGCGCCGCGGCCGAGATCATATTCCCGCACGCTGCCGACAACTCATTAGTGTGGGACGATAGACATTGAACGGGGCGGCCACCGCCGGGTTGCACGCCTACACAAAATCGCTGCAGGTCTTGATCACACGCTGCGCGGAGTTTGGCGGCGCCGCGCCCCGCGGACGAGATCATATTCCCACATGCTGCCGACAACTCACTGGTATGGGACGATAGACATTGAACGAGGCGGCCCCCGCCAGGTTGCACCCCGACGCAAAATTGCTGCAGGTCTTCACCACAAGTCGTGCGGAATTTGCCGCCGCCCGCGCCAGCCGGGCTATCGGTCTGCGCAACAGCGGCAAAGGTGGCAAACAGCATTATTAGGACGAGACACCAACAAGCGGTTCGGCATACCACCATCTGTGCATCCTCCCTGAGCCTTCTTGCAGATCATAGTAAGCGTTTGATGGCCCCAAGGCTCAGGGCAAGACATCGTGGCGGATCAAACCAGCATATTGGAAGTCCACCCCGATGCCAGCTTTGGGTCATCAACCCTCGTCGGCATTCGACCGGCGCGGCAGACGCTGCGGCGTGAACCGATCCAAGCGTTGCCGCCGACAAGATCGTCCCGGCCAATAAACCATACCTTGCGTTTGACATGGGATCTCGTTTTGGATGGAGGAGGGAGGAGTCAATATTAGAATGGTTGCGGCATGAAAATGTCTCAACTGGGGCAGATGACCGGAGCACGGGTGGAATCCCAAATAAAGAAACCCCGACCTTGCGATCGGGGCTTCCGGTTGAGAGGCCGAGTGGTTGAGGGCGACCCGGCCTAGAACCTATAGCGAGAGTTTGTTTCTAAGAGTGCCATTGTTCATTTCAAATTTTAGAGAAATTCCCGCGCGCCTGGCGGACACCCTTAGCGGTTCGACAATTTAATTATCATCGCAGTTCTATTCCTAACATCGAGCTTCCGAAAAACTGCGTGTAGATGAACTTTGACCGTGCCTTCGGTCAGATTGAGGCTGCGTGCTATAAGCTTATTCGGGTGACCGCGACAGACCAAAGCCGCCACCTGTTGCTGACGGTGAGTGAGCACGCCGAGCCGGACGTTACCACGCCCTATTTCTGTGGAGGGTTCCAAGCTAGGCAGGGCCGATCGGTGACTTAGAGCCGGTGTCAGTACTGAGGTCGGGGCGGACGCGCCGCGATGCAAGTTTCGTCTCTACAGCGCGTAGCCAGTGCGTTCGCAAAGTCGTAATGCGGTCGATGATCTCTTTAACCTGTTCGGCCGTGTAGATTGCCGACTTGCTCGTGGCGGTCATGATGGCCCTCAGAAAGCGGGTACAAAACCCCTGTTACTAGTTCGCTAAGTCGGCAAGCGGCAACCCAGTTCCAAAAGTAACCTAAATACAGGACGGCCAAAAACCAAAGACCCCAGCTATGTTTTTGGGAACACAGCCTGGGGTCTCTTGTACGCACGTTCATACACGCACGGGCGCGTGAGGCTGTCGGGGGTTGAGGCTGACAGAAGGGCGCCCGGCAGCTGTGACTGTGAAGCCACCGCTTTTCTATATCTGTATAAAATAGCTCACTCGGAATCGTCGTTGGCTAAGTCGAGTGGCGCGGTTCGCGGCAGATCCAGCCCTGGGCCTTTTCTTTGCGCGCGCACGGACTTTATCGTTTCGAACGTCCTAGGATTCAGATTGTTCGTCGTGGCAGTATGGCGAACCGATAGCCAGCGTGCGTAGCTCCTTCAGGCAGCGGCGCAACGCCAACCGTATCTTTAGGTCCGGCAGCGTCTTTGCCGCAACTGATCGCTCTATGATTTGCAGGTCCAGAATGGCTTGCTCAAGCACGAATTGATCCCTTACTCGCCTGATGCGAGCAAGGGTTAGGTTTAGCTGATTCGCTTATCAAATGGTTCATTCGTCAAACCCAAAACCATCGAAAGGCGGTCTGCCGCAGCATCGATTGGGGAGACAGCTTCCGAGTCCTCAAGTGGCGCTTCGGGGGCAGCGGCCAGTTCCGGCTGCGGTGGTGCCATCGCGACTGTGAGAGTTGGCTCGTTTACTTCTGTTTCGGCTAACACACCGAGAACCTCAGAGATTTCCGTGATTGATTTCTCCACCGCCAGCATTGCTTGGTATTCTCGGATCGTGTTCAGACGGTCCATAATCTTTTCCTTCGCAGACTTTAAACAAGCCGCGAGGTCGGGAATATTCGAAACTTCCGCAATCGACGTTTTGATAGCCAAGAGCGCTCGGTATTCCGGAACTTTTATCAACTGCCCTTTGACCCTGTCCCGAACGCGCTCAAGCGATTGGATGACTCCGGGCGACTGAAGAATCTCGGATGACTGGACCGCTGACTGCGACTGCAACATTACTGACCACCCCTGCGATGCCGGTGATATTGAGGTGGTGATCAAATAGCTTGCTAAGGTGTGAGTCAATTGGCAGGTCAGCCCAATGCCCAACCTCGCCGCGGCTGTGCCCTATTTCTAGTTTACCTTGGCATCCGAAATTGGCAGTCTATGGGCAGCCGCTATCTAGCCTGATGATCGGGAATCACGGGGAGGCGACCATGCGAATTCTATCCGTATGGATCATCGAGTTCATAAAATTCCTAGGAAGACGGCGACTTCATCCTCTCAATGCAGAATG
This sequence comes from uncultured Alphaproteobacteria bacterium, assembly GCA_963743395.1. Taxonomy (GTDB): domain Bacteria; phylum Pseudomonadota; class Alphaproteobacteria; order Rhizobiales; family Xanthobacteraceae; genus BOG-931. The sequence continues at coordinate 103,169 of CAVUPV010000001.1, read as the reverse complement.
TCCAATCTGCCATCAAATGGTCCGTCTGCATTACAATGAAGCTGGTCGGCGACATATATTTGCGCACGCTCACGCATACTCGCGGGCCTTATACGAAGGGTCCCGTTATCGCGCCCACCGTATCTCAAAGATCAAGTGTCTTGGTTCGGGCGTTCCAGCGAGGTTCGACCCCCGCCCGAATGAAAAGCAGCACTTCAGACCGCCGAAGTCCCTTGAACTCGAAGGCTTATGAGTGCTTCCTCCTGCGCCGCCGACGAAACACATCCGCGCTACGGATGTCCGCTCGACCCCCGAAAGCGGACATCAAGTAAGGTGAAATCAGACATGAGAGAGAAGCCCAGCCAGCAGCTGGGGCTTCTCTTTGAGCATCCGGGTCGGGTAAGGAAGCCGTGCCCGAACGCACAGCAAAAATATGTTTCTAAAGGTGGCGGCCTTCGGTTCAGATTTTAGGTAGCTCAAAAAGGCCACACCTTAGATTGCACGTCTTGTGGTAGGCGCAGAGCGATCTCGAAATCACCACTGCGCCGATCCAATTGCAAGAAAAGCAAAAACCATGACGAAGATTGCGATTCCGGCTAGGGCGGCGCTAAAAAGTTGGTGCGGAGTCATTATATATGGACGTCTGTTATCGGATCGCTACGTGACAGTAACCAACTTGGCGCCAACTTCGTGGTCATGCCGCCAGATCACCCGGTATGTGCCATTTTTGAATGGACCATCGCCCGTGAGGAGCAGTCCAAATTCATCGGGGATGTCGAAACCGTTGGCGTAGACACGCACGCCTCCGTCGGAAATGTCGGCAACGAGGCAGTAGAGAGGCGGTGTGCCGATCCCGAGCTGGATCTTCGCCAGACGCCCGACGCCGTGCCGCGGGGTTTCACGTCTTTCTTCGGACCGCCTTGAGCTCATTATATGCAGCTCCCAGTTGTCGGTTGCCTCAGAGTTAACACCACCGCTCCCAGTGAAAACCTACCCAGCTGGAATTACACGTAGCCTAAGCCGCGTATTCAAATTTTCTTTGCTTTTGTCGGAAACTGCCGGCCTTGCCAGTTTGGCGCTGGCGCCGTCAGAGCGTGCCAGCCCCTGCGGCGAATGCCGATTCGGCCATCGACGCGGATGTCTGCTTTGGGTCACGTGTGGACGGCGACCGCCGCTACCTTGGTCGGTCGGCGCTCCATCAATCGTCCGAGCCACGGCCGGTTCGTCGTGCCGTGCTTCTTCGCGTAGCGGATCACGGCCATTGCGCCGACGAACAACAACCAGCGCAAGTATCGATTACTCTGCCTGGTGATGTTGAAAACACCTTCTAGTCACCGATCGTACCCGATAATGGCCGCCCAAGTCGTGGCACTGGAACTTCTAATGATTTGCAACGACTGTTTGTGTGTCTTTTTGCCGCGCGCATCGGAGACGCGACCATTCCTCAGAATGTTTGTGTTATGGGTTCATTGTAATGGACCTTGGGGCGAGGTCAGTGGTTTCGGTAGAAGCAAGCGTTGATCGATTGCTGTTGCAGAAATTACTGCGACGCTTGCGCTTCTTTGCGCGCTATCTGATAGCCCAGGCACATTCCCGCAAGATCCACAGATTTCGGCCGGTCCTAGCGGAGGCGTTTAATCATCCGTGGGTCGCCGGGTTGGAATTGCAGTTCCGCTTTAACCCGGGGAACGAGACCAAGATAGGTCGTTTGTGGCGGATATATAGATCGCTTCCCGCGCAATCGATGCATTGGGACGCACCGATCACAGTTACGGTCTTCAGGGAGCGCAGGGGGAAGAGGCGGCAGGCACTTTGTATGTCATTTTACATACATGGAGACGCCGTTTATATCGCACAGATTCAGGGTGTATGGAAAACCGACGTTCCTAAAGAACTTCGGGCTTGGCCGAAGATTTTTATTGACGCGTGCCGAACCTTTGCAAGACAGGAAAATCTGCGGGCCGTCATGGTGCCAAAAGCGGAGACCCTCTATTCATATCGCAATCCCTTCCTCAGGCCAGATTTGCTGCCTTTGGCTCGTCAGAACGCCCTAAGCCGTATCAGGGACAGCATGACGACGCTCTATGACAGGAACGCCGTCGATCTCGGATTCTTTCCCGATGGTGATTGGTTCAGATCGGATACTAAAACTGATTAGTTCGAATAAGGCGGCCCGAGTTGCAAATCGCAGAGCGCGCCATAAGATTTTTGGAAATTTCTGGTGATTCCTAAGAATGAAAAATGGAGCAAGTTCTCGTTTACGGCTCGCATTCCATTGCGTTGTGCAACTTGTTTTGGGTACGAGCGCGTTTGCGCAGAACATCGTTACGGATTGCGATAAGTATGCGGCGGATGCGCTTGATCCTGGGCGCAACACTGCTGGCGTGAGCTTTGAAGACATGAATGTCACTCTGGCTTACCCCGCATGTGAGGATGCGGTGTTGCAATACCCCGACAACATGCGTCTCGCCTACCAACTCGGGCGCGCCTATGAGAAAGCCAATAAATTAACGACAGCAACGGCGCAGTATCGCCGCGCTGCTGAACAAAACTATGCGACGGCGCAGCTCGCTCTCGGTATGCTGTACGCGGACGGAGCAGGCGTCGCCAAAGACGATCAGCAAGCCGTCGCTTGGTATCGCAAGGCTGCCGATCAGTCCTCCGCGCCTGCGCAGCACGCTCTTGGCGTTGCTTACTTGAACGGTCAAGGCGTCGCCAAAGACGATCAGCAAGCCGCCACGTGGTTTCGCAAAGCCGCCGATCAGGGATATACGGGCGCGGAACTCAAGCTCGGCCTTATGTACCAGGAGGGCGATGGCGTCCCCAAAGACGATCAAGAGGCCATCGGATGGTTCCGCAAAGCTGCTGATCAGGGATACGCTCCTGCGCAAGACAGGCTCGGTTTTATATATCAGAGCGGCGATGGGGTTCCCAAAGACGATCAAGAGGCTATCGTATGGTTCCGCAAGGCTGCTGATCTAGGATACGCACCTGCCCAAGACAGGCTCGGTTCTATTTTGCAGAACGGAGAGGGCGTCCCTCAAGACTATCCGCGGGCCGCCGCATGGTTCCGCAAAGCTGCTGATCAGGGATACGCATTTTCGCAAAACAGTCTTGGCGCGATGTACGCGAATGGTCAGGGCATCCCCAAAGATGATCAGGAAGCCGTTGCCTGGTTCCGCAAGGCTGCAGAACAAGGACTGGTGGATGCTCAATACAGCCTCGGTCTTGCGTATGAGAGCGGTCGAGGCGTTCCACAGGACAAGGCACAAGCTATCGCTTGGTACCATAAGGCTGCCGAACGAGGTGACGTAGAGTCGAAAAAAAAGCTGGAGCAACTCGAATCACCGCAAAATGTAAATGGAAAGCGCTGAGGAATTCGCGTTTCAGTTTCGGCGAAACAGTACCAGCGTCGCGAATTACCGCTTAGCGTGCTCGGGGCGATGCGTCGCTCCTTGCGCCGCATCGAGCACGCTCGAGAGCGCTTTTGCTAACTGTCGGACCAACGGCTCTGTGGTCATGGATAAATGATCGCCCGGTACCGTGCAGACTTGCACCTCGCCCTTGGCCAGATCGCTCCAGCCCAGCGTCGAATCCATGGCCACGTGGGATAGCAACGGCACGCTTGCGCGGAACAGCGTTATCGGAATGGGGGAGGGCCGTGGCCGATAGTCTCGCAGTGCTCGAAGGTGCGCCTCGAACAACAAAATTTGATCTGGCTGGGAGAGGCTGAAGTCGAAGATAGAAGCGGCATCCACGCGAAAACCCAACGCTCTTTTCAACCACCTCAGCAATATCCGCCGCATCTCCCGGATCCTATTGGTGGCGAGGGTGCGGGCCATTTCGTCGCGAAAACGGCTCGGCAGGTTAGTGAGAACCCGATACAAGGCCGGAATCGCATCGGGGAAGGTCAGCCGCCATCCAGGCCTTTGCTGATCGACAATCGCAAGGAGGCCGATTTGATGTCCTTGCTCCGAGAGTTGTAGCGCCATTTCGTAAGCGACCATCGCACCAAAGGAGTGGCCGCCGAGATAGAACGGTCCGGCAGGCTGATGAACGAGCATCGCCGCAACGTAACGGGTGGCGATCTCGCTGATTGTGTCAGTGAGGCGAGCTTCTTCAGTCCGGCGCAGACCGAAAAATGGGCGATCCGTGCCCATATGAACGGCAAGACGGTGCAGGTGCAGCACGTCACCGCCGATGCCGTGGACACAGAAGAATGGCGGAAGATGCCCAAGCGGCTGAAGCGCGACAGCCGGATCCATCCTTGCCGGAATCGGTTTGTCTGCCGCGAGCAATTGCGCTAGCCCAGCGATCGTCAGGCCACCGGACAGTACGTCAACGGTGAGGCGTCGGCCGAACCGTGCTTCGATCGTGGCAAACAGACTTAGCAGCGCGAGAGAGTCACCGCCGAGGTCGAAAAAGTCCGATCGGACGCCGATCGGTGACAGCTGGAACAAATCTTCCCAGATTTCGGCGATCTCGCGCTCCAGCTCGGTCTGTGGCGGATAGTTGTCGGAAACTTGAGCTTCTTCGCGCGGTGGTGCCGGGAGCGCCTTACGGTCAAGCTTCCCGTTAGGTGTCATTGGCATCGCGTCAAGCCAGACAAAGAACGAGGGCACCATATTCGACGGCAATTGCCGCTCTAGCGCCGCACGCACGCTTTCCGTCGCTGGCGCTGCTCCAGGTGTTGGGACGAGATACGCGGTGAGGCGGGACACGTTGCCGGCACTTTTGGAGAGCTTGACAACGGCGGCGGCGATCTCCGGCAGCGCCAGGAGAGTTGCCTCGATCTCGCCTGGCTCAACGCGCACGCCATTGATCTTTATTTGGTCGTCGGCCCTGCCGAGGAACTCGAGTTCACCGCCCGGTTGCCAGCGCACACGGTCGCCGGTGCGGTAGAGTTGTCCCGGTCCGTATGGATTGGGCAGAAACCGTTCGGAGGTTAATTCGGGGCGACCAAGATAGCCGCGTGCCACTCCGGCGCCGCCAATGAACAATTCCCCTTCGGCGCCGGGTGGCAGCAACGCGCGCCCGCTATCCAGAACATGCAGTGTCGTGTTCCAGATCGCGCGTCCGATTGTGGGCTCTGAACGGGCCGTCGGGTCGATAAGGGCACAACTCGAATAGACCGTGGTCTCGGTCGGACCGTAGCAATTAAGTAGTCTAACGCCAGGCGCGGCATCGAACAGCGAGCTGGCCAAATAGCGTGAGAGCTTCTCGCCGGCCAGGATAACGGTCGTGACCCCGGGGGGCAGAGCGCCTGTGCGAAGCAGCGCGTCAAGCAACGAGGGTCCAGTATTGACGAGGCGAACTTTCTCACGCTGCGGCGCGGTCTGGAGCGCGAGAAGATTCTCCACCATGACGATGCAGCCACCAAAGGCGAGCGGCAGGAACATCTCGAAGGCGGAAAGATCGAAATTGAGCGAGGTGGAAAACAATATACCACCCAACTCCGTGTCGGAGACGATCGAGCGACCCCACGAGATAAGATTGATCAGATTGCGATGCTCAATGCCGACCGCCTTGGGACGTCCTGTTGAACCGGACGTGTAGAGCACGTAAGCGAGATCGTCCGGATGCGCGGAAATGGGCTCGACTGTTCCGGTATCGACGTCCGCCGTCTCGGTGTCAAACACCAGCCGGGCGCCGCTGTCGGCAAAGACAGGGGCGAGTGTAGCGTTGGTCAGGATGACTGGCGCGGCCGCATCGGCGACGATGAAGCGTATCCGTTCGGCCGGATACGAGGGATCAAGCGCCAGATAGGCCCCGCCGGCTTTGTGAACGGCAAGGACCGCGATGATCAGACTTGGCGTGCGCGGCAGCGCGATGCCAACGACCACGCCGGGTCCGACACCAAGGGCGGTGAGCCGCCGCGCCAAGCGCGCCGCCTGCTCATGGAGTGAGGCAAAACTCAATTGCTGTTCGCCGTATATAAGCGCGATGGCGTCCGGCGTCCGTTCCGCCTGTGCGGCGCAGAGCGTGGCAAGCGTTGCTTCCTGTGGCAATGCGACGGTCTCGCCAGCAGCCAAATCGAGAAGCTCTACCTGAGTTGCCTCCGGCATGATCGGCAACGCGGCGAGTGGACACGCCGGATCCTCCATGCCGCGCTGCAAAAGCGTCTCCAAGCAAGACGCCAATCGGTTTGCCATATCCGCACTGATCAGGCCGGGATCGGTGTCGATGGTCACGTCGAGATCACGCGTCGGAGCGGTATCGGCGATCGTCACCATCCAAGGTGTCGTAAAACCGTAGGACAGATTGGTGAGTTCGACCGGGCAATCCTCAAACGCGAAGTCGTAGGCAATCGGAATGTAGTTGATAATGACGTCGAACAGACCGTGCTGCCCTGTGGGCGTCATCCCAAGTTCCCTGAAGAGCTCGCGGACTGGAAAGTGCCGGTGCGGGTGGTCTTGCGCTCGGACCTGATCGATCTTGCCGCAGAGCATCGGCAATCGTCAGCGTCGGATCGAGTTTTAAAAACAGCGGCAACGGTCGCGCCAGAAGGCCAATCACTTGCTTCGTCTTCGCGTCGGAGCGGTTCGCCAGTTCGAGACCCAAGACGATTTCAGAACGATCATACAGGCGCGCGAACGCGACGTAGGTCAGCGCGATGATCGCGCGAAATGCTGATGATCCCAATGAGCGTGCCGCCGTCTCCAGCCGCGCGAAATCTGAACGTTTGAGTGTGAATGTGATCCGTTCGTGACATCCGGATTTCGCGCGTTCCGTATTGCCGCGGTCGAGTTCGAGAAGAGGTCCGGGCCGCTGAGCGAAGCGCTCCAGCCAATAGGCGCGATCAACCGCGTGGTCGCTCGAAGCAGCATAGCGCCGTTCGGCATCCAGCAGCGCTTCGGGTGTGGCGGCGTTGAGCGCAACTACAGGCGCACCGAAGCGCAACGCACGATAGCGAGAGGCGGTGCGAGCGCTGAGCAGCCGCCTGCCCGTCGCGTCAATGATGATGTGATGATATTTTTGGAACCAGACGGTGCAATCCTCAGCGATCCGGATCAGTGCGAAGCGAAATAGTGCGGCATCCTCCAAAGGTATCACTTCACGCATCTCTTTCCGCATCCATTGCTCCGCTGCAGCAAGCGGATTCTTCTCTTCGCGGAAATCAAGCAACGGCAGATCGAAGGGCGCCGGTCCGCGCCGCGGCGGCAGCAAAAGGCCGGGGCTTTCCGCAACTGTCTCGCGCAGCGCGATCTCGAATAGATCAACCCGGAGTATGCCTCGGATGGTGAGCGCCTGACCTGTGTTGTAGATCGGCTTGCCGGTAAACAGCCGCTGGTCAAGCCAAATGGCGGCCTGAGCGACGGTGAGGTTAGGTGGTAAAATGATTGACATAAATGCGTCAGGAGATTTTGCTCGACACTCTCGCTCTGAAGCCAAGGTCCTGCCTATGTCGATGCAAGACCCATGCAGGTGAACGATTGGCTTCGATCTTGCCAGGCGCCGAAAGTACCGGGACCAACGCAGTTAAGTCCGTCGATGGCAAGCCATGGACAAGCGCGTTGAGAATTGACGCGTGTCGACGACCCGCGTCATTTTGCGTCGCAGTGCCGGTAAATCCGTTCGCAGTTTTTCGCTTTTCTGGCATGTCCGTGGCCGCGTGCACTCCTACCAGATTTTTTGACTTTTTCGGCGCCGTTTTGGATTATCATTAAGCTAGATTGTCGCAACGGGCCTCTGCCAACTCCGGAATAGGACTGTAAATCCGCGGAGCCCGTGAGATTAACCGTGGAACTCTACTACCCCGTCACTCTCGCGAGCAAAACGAACTCACGTTAAGTATGCTTACGAAATCGGCGCGCTGCGCGGTTCTTAGCGGCTTTTTCTTTGGCTGGACCAGTCGAGTTTACAGTAATTTTATTCCATGGCTGACTGCGACGATGGAACTTCCGAAGGACCGCAAGAAACAGATTCGCGGATAATCAAGAATAATCTTCGCTTTGAAATCGTCACGAACGTTCAACGGCTTTTGTCTCTGAAATCGCATTGGGACAATCTGTGCCACAGATCGACTGATTATAATTTTTCCCAGAGCTTGCAGTGGTGTTTGGCTTCATTGAACATCATGGTCCCCCCACAACAGCGCCGGCTTTATTGTCTGATCGGATGGCTCGATAATAGAATGGTCTTGATGTGGCCATTTGTGAAAGTAAGGCACGGCCTGTGGTCGATGATCCGTCCACTGGCATCGGACACCACTGTCTATAGCGACGTACTGATAGAAAATAATCCGAAATCGGATCTCTGGGTTGCGCTCGCTTGGCAAAAACTACGGACAACATGCAACAGTGATATCATTAGTTTGCCTTTTGTTCGAACTCATTCCCGGCTTCACCGCCTCTTATCCAAAGAACGTCCCATCTCTGCTTGGGTTAATTCGCTATCGGGCGTGAACTGGGATGAAAATCAGGAGTGGGAGGGCTACTACCGGTCTCTAAAAAGGGAGTTTCGATATTCGCTCAGAAGCGGGCGCCGACGATTGACTGAGCGTGGCAAGTTATCATTCGAGGTGGTGACGAACCATGAGCAGTGTCCGCCCATCCTCGATTGGCTTTTTACCCATAAGGCTGAATGGATAAACAGGACAAGGCGGCGTAGTCCTTGGCAAGATGCAGAGCGGTATAAAGAATTCTTGAGCACGGTAGCGGCTGAGGGAGATGACTCCGGAAACATTATATTATTCGTCCTAAAATTCGACGCTCAGATTATCGCGGCGGTTTTGGCTCGGATTTCAAAGTTTACTGTTGAAAGTTTTATCGCCGCGTTTGATCGCGCTTATAGACAGTATGGCCCAGGGCAACTTCTCTACGAGGACATCCTCAAATGGGCATTGGAACGGAGCCTGGCGTTCGACTTCCGGATGGGGGATGAGGTCTACAAAAGGTATTGGGCCAACCAGGAATCAAAGGTCATCACGTATCGTTTTGTCAATTCAGCTTGGGGCTCGGCATTTTCTCTGGCATCTCGATTTCGTTGGAAATTACAATTTCTTCGACGTCAGTTGTTACCGTAGATTCGAGCTCGTTCGCGCAGGCGAGCTTAGCGACGACCCTTCTGCGGCTCGCTGTGCGTTCGCGACCGCGTCGGTAGTCGTCGCAGTACCGCGGATAGAGCGGCGCTTCCTTCGGAACCGAAAACGGGACTGTTAGTCATTTGGTGAAAATACAATTCTTGATTGGCGACATTAAACTCGATGATCCTTGGTTCGTGCTCAGTATCAATGGCGACATCCCATGAAATCAGATCAAACCATGGGAATAACCGGTGCAGCTTTTGACATAGGCTGACTGCACCATCCCAGTTTGGCAGCTCGCCGTTAAAAGCCGTGCCACTGTCGGGGTGGGCGTCATAGAAGTGAAACTTATTGTCCATACCGCGACCTCTCAGGCGCCCTCCTTCGATACCGCAGGCGATGCCGCCGGCGCCGTGGTTGTCTGTGCGCATTCCTTTCCTACCAGTTCGGAAGACGGTCGAGAGGTGCACGATCTCAGTATCTGTTCTCAGCGTCAGCACACGGAATGTGTTCACGGATGATAGATTGAAGCGTCCTGTTTCCGGGCATTGCTCAAGCGGTCGCTGAACGACCCAATTGGCGTCTTGGCGTGCGTGTCGATCGTTGACAATGTCTTTTAGAAAACTTGCGGCGGAAGCTCCATCTGAGGCTCGCAAATTGATACCGCCTCCGTGCATGATTGACGGCTTGATGATGAACTCAGCGCGACTGTTCCCCAAAATAGAATCAAGGCGACTATCGCTAATGCGCGCAAAGCCCGGCAGGTAGAGATCGCCGTCGACAACGTGCAATACGGGCTCGGGGAGATACGCCGCTATCGGGAAATCGTACACCACATTCTTGTCGGTAAGCACCAGTGCATGACCCATGTCATTGAGGGTCGGTTCGATGGTCACAAAGAAAATATCGCTCGGAATGAAGGCTGAATCGAGGTTGCCGGTTATACACCAATAGAGTTCATGCCAACGCAGATCGGCGTAACCGTCGAAATTCTCGGCTAGAAACCGTTTCGCGCGTTTGACCGCTTCGGGGTCCGGGGCGAATCCTTGGCAACAACGTTTGTGGTGCTCGGAGAGAATGTTGCGGTTATTAGCGGCCAGCGCACGACGCCGCCATTTTTTTACGGCGTCGCGGATCGTCTTCTTCGCACGACGTTCGGTGGCGCGAAGTGTAGTTTCGGCAATACGGTCGAACAGCTGTTTCATTATGCGGCTCTTTAAATAAGATCCGTTCTCTGCACCAAATTGGAAAGACTATTTGATCGATATTTACAGACGTAATAGCGCAATCCGCCGTTCCAGTACCTAAGCGGAACCTGGATATTGGCCGTAACCTTATCGCTTGAAGTCACCTGCGCTACGCCAATCCAGCAATGACTCGCGGCAATATGCGCGAGCACCGCATTCTTAGGCCCGCGGCCACGGTTTTTGCCGACCGAATGGCGTCAGGGTATGGATCAAAATATCGCAAGTTGGTCTCATGGGGCTTAATGCGAAGCTTGCCTCCACCCACCAAACTCAAGAGTACAGAATCCCTACCGTAAAAGTAGCGAGCGCTGTGCGGTTTGCGATTTGCTCTCAGCCCACCAAGACACATTTCGCAGGCTAAGAGGGGGAAATTTACTCCAGCATTGAGTGAGCCAAGTAACGAAAGCCAGTAACGGCCGTTGAGTTCGAGCACCAGCGGTATCTGCTGTCGTGCGTCGAAGCGCATATCGATGTTTGCAACACCCGACCAGCCCAGCTCGCGAATAAGGTTTTCAGCAACGTTCATAGCCGCAGGATAGTCTCTGAACTCGAAGCCGATCGCTGGCCCAAACGGCGTGGGCGCTGGCATTATTACATGCTGCACGGTCGCCGCGAGGATCTGACCGTTCTGAGCGAGCACATTAACAGCGAGATCGTGTCCCTCGATTAAGGTCTGCACAATCCAACGCTCGTCGCTGGGTTGGTCGGCAAGAAAAACAGTGAGTGATTCCAGACCTTCAAAACGTCTCGTGCCAACTCCCCCAGATGAGAACGGCACCTTAGCCAAGACCGGAAACTTCAACGTTGAAAGCCTGTCGCGGGCTGGGATACCAGCGGTCACCACGACTGTTGGCGGATGGGGAATACTATTACTATCGAGAAATTCAGCGAGCTTCGCCTTGTTTGTCGCTATGTCAAATGAATGGGGATTCGGCAATGGCGGCAGCTTCGCGGCCCAAGTGAGTGCCTGCCGGTGCTCGCTTAATGTTCTAGTTGCAAATTCCGAGATCGGCAGTACAACGTCGATCCGTCGCTCGGCAACAATTTCGCCAATCCGATTGAGCCAAAGCTTCACATCGAAGACGTCTTTAAATTGTTCGAAACTAGTGAGGAATCTCGAGTGCTGCAGGAATGGCGCCGGATGTAGAGCAAAGCCATGAACGACGGCGCGTTTGCTAGCTCCTAAGCAGCGAACCACCGGTAACTGCGCGTCGGCGTCAGGGATGAGCACAGAAATACAATTCATCTCGCACTCTAACATCGGATTGAACTTTCGTCGCCGGGGGCGCCTTAGCTGGGAGTGGCCGGGAAATGCTCCTTGCGGATGAAAATTTTTATGGTGTGTCGGGCCCGCTTTGGCCCTTAGCCGCCACGCCGGCCGGCCACTGTCGTGTATGCTGTTCGGCCTTGTTGGCAAAGCCCAGTTGGCGCATCTTGCAGCCCTGAGAAGCCAACGGTGTCGTTACAGTTGCGTCTAAAGGAGACCACAAAATGAGGCGGCAAATCGCGTTTATCATGTGCTCGGTGGTGATAGGACTTATTGCTTTGTCCTCGCACGCCACGGCGCAACAAAAGACTGTAACGGCCTGCCAGGCGGAATGGAGAGCCAACAAAGCCGCCAATCAAGCTAACGGAGTAACCGAAAAGGCCTACGTCACCCAATGTCGCGGTGGCACCCCGCCGGCTCAAACCACTACGGCGCCGGCAGCACCGGCAGCACCGGCAGCACCGGCAGCTTCGACGGCAGCTACTCCCCAAACAACTAGCGGCCAAAAGACTGCCAAGGCATGCCGAGACGAGTGGCGAGCAAACAAGGCCGCCAATCAGGCTAACGGTGTGACGGAGAGCGCGTACGTCGCCCAATGTCGTGGTGGTGCTCCAGCCGCTCAGGGCGCCGCGGCCCCGGCGGCACCGTCGGCTTCTGCCCCTCCTGCTCCCACGGCGGCTGTGCCGACTACGGGACAAAAGACTGCAAAGGCCTGCCGTGACGAGTGGAGAGCCAACAAGACTGCCAATCGAGCCAACGGTGTGACCGAGAAGGCATATGTTGATCAGTGTCGTGGCGGCGCTTCGCCCTCTCAGACCACCGCGGCCCCGCCGCCTTCGGCGCCGCCTTCCACAGCAGCGCCAGCTCCGGCTCCTTCGGCCAGGCCAGCCTCCACGCAAACCTCGGCCGGCACGCCCTCCACAACTCCAGGCACTCCGGCTGGGGCAAATCAATTTTCAACTGAAGCGGAAGCCAAGGGCCGCTGTCCCGCCGACACTGTTGTGTGGGTGAATTTGAAATCCAAGATCTATCACTTCAGCGGAACCAGAAATTATGGAGAGACAAAGAAGGGCGCATACATTTGCGAACGTGATGCCGCGGCGGAAGGAATGCGCGCTGCGAAAAACGAGAAGCATCCGTGAACAAATCAACTGATAAGAGTTGGAATAAAGCCTTGACCTCGGTGTGACGGCTTCGCCTCGTGTGATTGATACTCGGACTCGCTGAGTGCTTTTGGCCCTTAGCTGCCGTGCGGCTGGCGACCGCCGCGGCAGCTTTTGGGACTCACACGACACCCAATTGGATGCTTGCTATCGCCCGTTAATTTGCTGCACAATTATCGCGAAACCTCAAACAATTACGCAATATTAGGGAAGAAATTATGCCAAGCACCAATAATATCTTGTGGGGTTCAGCATGCGCTCTCATGCTCGTCGTCGGTTTGATCGTCGGACGAACGGGAGCGGTCGGCCATGCAGTAAACGCGCCCTCCGTATCCGCTTTCCGTCAGGACTTTCCGTTTAAGCAGATTCGACAAGCCACTTTCAAAGATCAAACGGTGCCCCTCGATGGAAACGAATATGTGGATTGCACGTTTATTAACGTGACGTTCAAATTCGACGGGCAGGCGCCGTTTCGACTTACCAATGATCATTTCGAAAACCATTCGAAGTTTGGGATTAGCTCCGACGACCCCGCGGTCAAAGCAACGATCCAGTTAATGACAGCTCTCGTTGGGCTGGAAACCCACGACATCCAACCGAGTGGCACCCAAGACAATCATTAGATCTGCTTGGCTGGCGCAGTGAGCGAACGTCGCGTCGACTTTGCGCGCTCCGATAAGATCAATTTCAAAGCGCCTCGGCTGCATTGTGGCGAGGCGGCTCTTAGTTTTCGTCGTCTCCCGCTACAATAATGGGGCGCAAGACATGTCGCGGACGCGCCCTCATAGTCGACTTTGATCGAGACCCGATCTTGCGATTTGCTCGTGCTCAATCGAACGCGCGGTCTGTGCAGCCGGAGCGGGATGTCTTTAATCGGATGAACTTTCTTGACGTTAATATGCAAATTGGCTGATCGCCAGTGCCAAATTTGCCGGTCAAGGTCGGACTTGTGCTTGCCGGCAAAGGTCTTGGATTTCATTCTGCCTATTCGCACGCGGTATCATTGGGGTCAAAGACGGAATAATTGGCTTCGTTTTGTAATACAAGCCCGACTGATGCAGCGGCCCCCAGATCGCCGTGGCGTGCGCGCGTTAGTTGACAGATGGTCTGGGGAAAAGCTGGCTCCGGCCCAGGAGGGTCGGGGCCTTTTGTATTTAGGCCTCGAATAAAAAGAAGCCCCAACCGTCGTCGTTGGGGCCTCAGTATGTCTGACAACCGGACCGGGCATGAGCATTCCGATCCGGCCGCTCGACCATGGCATGCGCGGCTGAGTGAATCGCTAAAATTTAGAAACACGCTCCTAACCCGCGGTTAACCATCTGATGACCAGAATCAACAGAGTCGGGGCGGAGCATGACTATGGGAAAGCTGCTGCAAGAGCATTCCTTCCTGCAAGCCATGGCGGACGAGACTGTCAGGACAGTGGCACCCGGTCACGGGATAGCCGCGGTCGCTTCTCCTGATGGAAATGGAACCGTGTGGGACGCCAAAGGCGTGGGCCGTGCACCGTGGCACGTCGACTATATCCTGCCGCCACATGATCCTGTTGCTCGCCGGCTAATTCCGAAGCTCAATGTGGCCATGGCCCGTTGGCGGAGGCTGTACGATCTCAGGCTGACCTATAAGGCTTGATCACGCTACCGCTGGTTCGTTGCGGCGCGACGGTGGCGCCGGCGCCGGCGCCGGCGCCGCGGTGGTGGTGGTGCTGGTGGTGGCGGCGCCGGTGACGTTGGTGACGGTTTTGCGCGTGACCACGGTCATGGCGTTGTCGACCGCGAAGGCGATGGTTGATCGCGACCGGCCTGCTCTTTGGTGAGCTTGGCGCGGACGCTGGCATAGGCCGCAGCCAATTTTCCCTCAAACTCCTCGTCTTTGCTGAGGCGATGGTAGATATCGCGGATGCGGGGCAGGTCCGCGGTGCGGCCGAGCGCGATTTCATCTGCGGCATAGGGCCACTTTTGTTTCTGCCAATCCGTTTTGCCGACGCCAGTCGGCTTGCCCGCGAGCGTCTGCCGTTTGGCCTGCTTGATCATTTGCGCCGCGGCGTGACGCAAAAAGGCGTCGATGTGCTTATTCACCCTCTTGGTTTCGCGATCATCCTTGATTTCGGCCTCGGTCCGCGGAAAGGCGAGGCGGACGTCGAACGAATCACACAGGCTTTCCAACTGTTCGTCGAACAGCCATTGGGCCTCAACCGATAGGTCATCGAATCTTGCTCGCAACACGGCGTAGACCGGCTCCGGCTCGGTGTCGGCTTGCTGATCGCCGTCGTGATCGCGGCGCCGGCGGGCATTGATCCAGCCGATAAGCGTGGCCCGCGTCATTTCGGGATGCAGTCGAGCGCTTGCTCGAACTCGGCATGGTCAAGCCCGGCCAGTTTATGCAACGTGGTGTAGGAGTTCGGCAGCCGGGCCAGGATTCTCGGATCATAAAGGCGCTGGTCTTGGCCGACTTTCACCCGCCTTTCGTATCCGCTGCGGTCGATGCCAAGGGCCTCAATCAGCTGCTTTTTCTGCATATTATCCAAGTCACGATCGGCATCGGCATAGTGGCGACAGAGCCGCAATGCCGATGCGGCCGAGTTCTGCCGTTCGGCGCTGATCAGCTCGACATAGCCGGCGACGGTCGGGTTGTGATTTTGTCCTTCGGCCAACCGAATTGGGTTTTGTGCGCCGGCGCACAGGTTGCCACTGTTGAATGGTGCACCTAAAAGTCTTCTTATGCTTGGCACGTAAGTCTCCCTTGTTGACGGAATCTCGATTCCGCCTGGCGTTCGTCCGATGCTCGCGGCGAGGCGGGGCTGGCGTCAAAGGCCAGCCACGATCGCCACGGCGGTGATGCATAATGTAATGACGTGGGCGTGGCGCCCGGTCATGCCGGGCAACGAGGCCGTGCGCGTCAACGATCTATTTATCAGCGGAATGATTTCACGCAAGTGGTGGAAGCTGGCGTGGCAGCCATGCCCCCGATAACCGACGCGAAGGCGATAGGCGCGTTACATCGACATGCCCTTCATCGTCGCTGCCGGCGCCACTCTGGCTTCTGCTGCTTTTCCGCCTGGCATGCTGTCTGGAATCTTGGCGACGAGATGAACCATATTGTTGTCGCCGAACTCGACATGAAGCCGGTAACCGCCGCTCGGCTCCGCACCGCGGTATTCCCAGGTTTCGTCGGCCTGGTCATCCATCGCCATTCCGCAATCGTTGAACTGCACGATGCGTGCAACACGCTCAGCGCCGAACAAACAGAAAAACCGCCTCGCGGCGGTCTCTCCGAACTTTGATTGTCAATTTCGGCTAGGCGGCAGCGACGGCCTGCTTACGACGGCGCATCAAGTACCCGACGAAGCCAAGACCGCCGGCGAAGAGTGGAAGAGCGGCCGGTATTGGCGTTGTCGCAGGTGCTGTAATGCTGCCGGTACTGCCTTCGTATGCGAGACCGAGAGTCGCGAATGCCTGGCCTCCGACGATGCTGGCGCCGTCGAAGCCAACTAGCGATGCAACGCTCAGGTACAGATCCAAGTTCTCGCCGGCGCCGTTGGTTAGGGTCAGTTCGTCGAGCGATGCATCAAAGGAGACGTACATGTTGTACGCCGGTATGTCGGGGTACGTGATATCCACGCCCGTCACCGTCCCGGTGGTGGTATCGATGGTGACCGTGCCGCCGAATGTGCAGTCGGTCGAGCAGGTTCCCATGACATCGCCTGTGCTCGTTTCGGTTCCGGATACATTAAAGACTGTATCTGCCTTCAAAGACTGTATCTGCCTTCGCCGCGGCGGTCGCACCGAGCAATAAAGCGCAAATGATCGCGACGGCAGACGTTCGTGCTGATTTCATTACCCCGTCCCCTCACACGTCCGGCGAAGGATCGTCCCCGGATGAGTGGCCCGCGTCAAGCAGGAAGTGCCCTATATATCTTTGGATAGAGCAGACATCGCGAATGACAAATAAGAAAGGCCGCCTCGCGGCGGCCCTTCCATGCCCTTTGATGTTTTGTTTGTTCAGGCAGCGGGCGCTTGCGCTTTCCGCTTCCTGCGCCGGCCGAGCAGGCCCATCACGCCGAGGCCACCAGCAAAGAGCGGTAGCGCCGCCGGTAGCGGCGTGGCGCTTACATCAGGAGTAAATCCCACCGCGTAAGTGGGATCGGTTGAGGTGTCATTGTCGGAACAGTTCTGCCCCACACCGCAGCTGCCGAGATAGGTGTCGAGGACATAGGTACCGGCCGCCAAGTAAGAGTCGTTCAGGACGTAGGTTCCCGTGGTCGTGGGTCCGCTCTGATACAGAATGTGTGTAGATGCGATGTCTGAACTCAGCGTATTGTTCGAGTTCAAAGTGTCAGTGCTCAATCCTAGCTCGATATTGATATTGTTGCCGATACCGTTGTTGCCAAGGGCTTCCAGGATCGTCAGGTTTCCGCCGCCCCACGTGAATTCATAAATTGATGGGTTAGCTGTGTCGTTGACTGCCGCAGGGGTATTACCGAGGTTAGTACCTAGTCCGGTGGTCGAGCTGAAATACGGCCCGATCTCACACCCCGCTGCTACCGTTCCGATATTGGTGGCGCCCGAAATTGTCGTCCCACCGTTTGAGGCGGTGTACTCACCCGAACATGTCGGGCTCGCCGAAGCCTGCCCGCTGCCGCCAGCGAGAAGGGTCACCGAAGCGATTGCTGCCAAGCCAAAGATTCGCGTGATTATGAAGAACTTTTTCATCAGATAATCTCCCCGTCAGCGATTGTTTCGCCAAATGAACTTTCAATTCCGCGTTCATTTTGGTCTATCAGGGAAATCGGTCAAAGCGTTTATAAGTTATATAACTTTCGATAGTTAACGTCGCGGCCCATCCATTCGCTGGCGTGACTTGGTAAACATTTGGGTTTGGCGCGGAGAGTTCCGCTTTGGGTCATTAGCTGCCGCGACGGCTGACGTGACCGTGTCCGCTTCTCTAATCGGCCGGTTGGGGTCAAGCGCTTTCAGACTATCCACCGTTCCAGTGTCGATGTCTCTCGCGGGCTCGCGCTTCTCTTCGGAATCGGCACAAGGGCCCTTCCATCATGGGGTTCGAGGACGAGGTGGAACAATCTTTACCGCGGCCTTGCCATCAAACAGACGACAGATCCAAGCGGACACACGAACTCACCTCATCCATCGTCCCGCGAGGGACATCATTCCACCGCTCGGTGGAGCTCGAGTTCCTCCTATCGCATTCGATCCTGCACGGTCCTCATGCCGCTGCGACGTCTCGGGTCCAGCGGAACTCGGTGCCGTCAACCCAGATGCGGTGCATGATCACGGCCAACCGGCGTGCCAGCGCGACGATTGCTTTCTTCATTCCGCGGTGCCGGGCAATCTTCATCGCCCACGCCTTGAGCCATGACCATTTCGTCGAAACGACCAGCATGGTCTGCGCCGCTTCATAGAGCATCACCCGCATCATCTCGTCGCCACACCGCGATATGCCACCGGTTCGCTCACTCTCGCCCGACTGATACTTGGATGGTGTCAATCCAAACGCTGCCCCGACCGACTTGGAGTTCCGAAAGCGAGCTGGCACGTCGACGGTGACGCGGAAGGTCAGTGCCACTACTGGACCGACACCTGGAACCGTCATCAGGCGCCGGCACACGTCATCCTCCCGGACAACGGCCAGCAAGCGGCGGTGCAGGATGCCGATCTGTTCGCGTAGCACCCGCCGTACAATGAGCAGCGGTTCGACCAGCATCGCCAAATCGGGTAGGTTCTCGACCAGCTCCTTGATGCGGGTCTCGAACTTCGCCATCCCGACCATGCCCACCTTGAGACCGAAGTTGCGCAACGTACCGCGCAGGTCGTTATCGATGGCGATCGCCTTCGACTGCAAAAGCTTGCGATGGGTCAGCAGCATCCGCAGCTTCTGACTGCGTAACGTCTTCACATGCACCGGACGGTAAAGCCCAACCCGCATCATCTGCGCCATGCCACGCGCATCGTTGCGGTCGGTCTTGTTGATCTGCGCCTTCAGCACCGCCCGCATTTGCCGCGTCTCGACACAGATCACTGGCAAACCCGCTTCGGCGAGTGCGCCGAAAAGCCATTGCGACAGCGGACCTGCTTCCAACCCAATCCGCTTGAAGCGGTAGGAGGGGTTCTTCAGCACCACCAATAACGCTTCCGGCTCGCTCGCCACCTTCACTTCCCGAACGATCTTGCCCGTGTCATCCACAATGCAGACGCTGGTCTCCTTGACCGATACGTCCAGTCCAGCAAAATGGTCCATGCTGCGCTTCTCCTTCTGATGCTTGAGGCCCGTAACCACGGTGACCTCGTTTCACCATCAGCCTGAAGCGCAGCACCCAAAATCCCTCAGCTATCCACAAGCTGCCGGCCGATTACCCCATCTTTACCCCGAAAGCTGCCGCGGCAGTTGCTGAGTGGCGCGTCCGCTTTGGGCCAGAAGCGGACTCATGCACCGCAATATTATCGACAAGGCAAAAACAGAAAGACCGCCTCGCGGCGGCCTCTCCAAAATGCCAGCAGGTGGTTGACTACGCGGCTGCGATTGCGGCGGCGTTCTTCCGCTTTTCACGCTTCCCAAGGAAACCCAAGAAGCCGAGGCCGCCGGCAAACAGCGGTAATGTAGCGGGAAGGGGCGTCGCGGTAATTTCACCGACAAATACCAGGTCGTCATAATCTTTATCGCTCGAGCCGGTATCGTTGTATCCAATCGCGAACCAGTTGGTTGCGGTGGTGCTTACTTCCCATCCTGACAAAAGTGCCAGACTGCTGCCGCAGACGCTCACACCGCACATTGGATTGACGTAAATGTCTGCGAAGCCTGTTTGACCGGAAATATCGCTAGTAGTTGGTCCACCGGCACTAATGTCGCTCAGACTGAAGCTAATGGGCGCGTTTGCGCCGGATCCGGTGGTGCTGCCGATCGAAATCAAACTGTCATAAGCGGTACTCGGTCCTAAATTGGAGTTGTGATTACCCGCTCCCAATGAACCGCTTGTAGTAGAAAAATTAAAAGTGCCTCTTTAGCTGCCGCGCCGATTGACGACGGCCGTGGCTGCTTTACCCCCGAAGTGGACGCGGCAGTCGCCCGGAGGCGCGGCCACTAAGGCCAGAAGCGGACATTGCCGGTGGGTGTCCCGATGTCGGCTAGGTGCCAATAAGAGAAGAATGGCATTGCAGGACGTTGTCTCCAATTGTGCCAACAGTCGGAGCAATGGAAAGGATAGAAGTTGATACCAGAACTCAAAGATCCAAACGAGTTCAGCAGGTTCCGAAAATATATCATCGTATTTGAAAATATATCATCGTATTTATTGACTCATTCAATGGGCTCTCCGAGGATGCTGTGAGCTGTGGACATCGCGGAGCGTATTATCACTTGGCTCTATCGCAGGGTATACTGGAACTCCGATCATGAGACTCGGATCCGTAGAATTGAAGCGTAAAGAATCGGGCCGGCAGAGGCATCCTGCTGGCAGTGAATTGCTTTGGCTGCCTTTGCGCCTAGCTAAACGGGCAAAGCGATGGGCGATCGCCGCAAAATCATTCGTCCTCTTGATCGCATGCAACGCGAGCGTAGAACGACGGACTGCTCATGGGATGCGTTTCTTGCTCACGACTGAGGGCAACACGTTTGAACGAAGCCTCGCGGCCTTTCGTGCTACCGTCGCGGGACGAGACCTACTGAAGCGACGACCTGACCTTCGAGCCCTTTGCGGAGACCGAGGGGCGCTCTGGAAATGTCCTCCGGGATCATTGGGGCGTTTGTACGCGGAGTTCATGACGATTCATGGACTAGAAGAAGAGCTTTATTTCGGGGTTGCAATCGAGCAAGGTAGACACTTCGCCGATGACGCTGCTCGAGAGTGGTTCCATATCAGGATGGACGCCAGTCACGACGTGCGTCACGTGCTTACCGGATACGGCCCCGATGTTTTGGGTGAGATCTGCCTAGTCAGTTTTCGGTTCGCTCAGACCCGGCATGTCGGTATTTTGGCGATTCTTCTTCTCGGTCTACTGAATCTCATGTTTACAAGTCGTGCGGCCGTGATTGGCCCCGTACTGGAAGCTTACCAGCGTGGGCGGCGCGCGGAATTATTAGATCTTCTGCCCTGGGAAAACGGACTCGCGCAATCACTCGCGTCGCATCGCGCGGCGCTGGGTATCACTCCTCCGACGCGCTATCCGTCGACCTTCGCATCCGACGCTTATGTGAGCTTCGGAAAAGGTCACTCAACAATTCGTACCAAACTGAGCCGGGCATCCGGCAGGAAGTTATTGGCTCCAGCTGTGGCAGATCCAACACTCGTCCGTCTATCCGATACCCCATTAGATCTCGCCAATGTTTTCGGCCCAATGTCGGCAATGCATGCCGCAATGGACAAGCTAGGCGTCGGTATGCCCTGTGGCTTGATCGCCCGCTTCCAAGGAAGGAGCGTTGCCGAAGTTGAGGCCGCAATCGCAGAGGCCACACGTCAATTTCCAGTGCTGGGACTTCGTTTGGCATGGGTCGATCATCGCCCCGTGCTCGATATGGCAGACCAAACATCTGGAAATTTTGATGCCGGGTCGGAGAACTCGCTCTTCCTAAAACCGAATGGGCCGCTGTGGCGTTATAGAGTGGTTCAGGACGGCCAAGACACTTGGCTAAGCGCCATTTGGAATCACGCAGCGGCCGACGGGCCTTCGATGCTCCGGTTTCTGGAGACGATCGTCGCGATCATGGCAGGGCATCAAGTTCACGATTTCAAGACCTCGCGACGCCAGCTCGTTCGCCGACGTTCCATGGCCCGTTGGCTAGTACGTTTTCTTTTTGAGCAGAGCCGCCGATATGTTCGACCGACGAAGCAAAAGCTTCATCCGCAAGGAGTCACATGGTGTACTATTGCGCCCAAGCAAACGAATTGGTTGCGAGAGATGGCTCGGGCCGAATGCGGGAGCTTTGCCGCTTGGCTTGCAGCTGCTTCTTGCATGGCGTTCTGCGAACAGCAGAACGGATCAACAGGCCGCGTATTGCTAAATCTGCCGGTCCACCGCGGTGGCTTGGAACGCTTCGGCGGCTTTGGCTTCAGCGTGGGTTCGCTGCTAATGCCAGTCAAGCTCAACTGGCGTTCATCGCTTCCGACTGTGGCCCGGCGTATTGCCAAACGATCAAGGGAGATGATCGATGAGGGTTGGGATGAGAATTTCGAACGGTTTCTTGGCGGTGATCCAAAACGCCATTTACGGTTCGCGTCGCTGCATGCTCGCGGCTTGTCCACGCCGGTATTGAGCGTTTCCTGGAAAGGCTCCCACTGGCATGTTGGTGGAAGGGACGGAATTCGCGATGTTGCATGTTTTGCGGTTTCCTCGGTGGCACACATATCAGGTCATATCGATCGCAACGGCCTCTCGGTGAGCATCGCTTCGAACCAATTGCCCGGTGCGCGCGAAGTGCTGCTGCAGCGTGTGATCAGTCTGCTCGGCGCGGAGCCAGCGGCTCGCCTGCTTACCTATGATGATGCGCATGCCTTCGAAACGGTTCGGCAGCTATTGCCTGATAAGGCATTTGCTAACGCCTAGGATCGCGGCTGTGGACCCGAAGCCATTAGCGCCCTTAGACGAACCAAATCAGGCTTAAAATTGGCCAGTCGTGGAATGAAATCCAGCACGTGCAGTGCGGCTGGCACCATATGCTCGGCCGTCTCCTTCGCTACGACGCGACGAACGAGGTTCAGTGAAGGTGGCCGGGCCCCTTCACTCATTACGACGAGCGCCAAAATTCTCTCCTGCGAAGTGGTATCGGCTTCCGAGATGACGACGGCATCGGCCACGCCCTCTATGGTTCTGAGCGCTGCCTCGACCTCACCGAGGTCGGCCCACAGGCCTCGGACCTTTACCCTGCAGTCTTTGCGCCCGATATATTCAAAAAGTCCATCGGGCCGCCTGCGCATCAGATCGCCCATCGGATAAATCGACGATCTGCAATCCTCTGGATCTCTTATGAACGGTCCGGGAACGAGACGCCCGCCTTGCCACGCTCCCATGGCCATCGCCCCGCGCGCGAACAGCTCGCCGACTTCGCCATCCGTGACTGGCTGGCCGTCCTCGTTGAGTAGGGCGACGCGGCGACCAGGCACGAGATAACCAACCGGCACAACGCCCCCTTCGATCAGGTCATCGCGGACAAACCAGCTGAATACCGCCCCGGCTTCGAGCGATCCCATGGTTACGCTAATGCGGCAGGTGCGCGGCAGCTTGCTACGAAACAGTTGAATGTCACTCGCAAGAATACGCTCGCCGTGCAAGTCGAGAACACGTAGGCTCTGGAATGCCTGTTCCGCGCCAGGGACGCTCAGCATCGAGCGCAAAGCCGACGGCACAAAACTGAGCACGGTGATTTTACTTTCCTGAAGTACACGCAATGTCTCCGAAAAACCCTCCAGCCGCATATCGAAAAGCCTGATGGTCGCGCCGACGCCTAAAGTCGCAAAGGCATCGCGCGAACCGCCCGTACTCAGTGACGCCAGGCCGAACACAACGTCAGAGCTATTCAAGTGGAACATATCAATAAAACAGCGCAGCGCGCTTCCGCCATATCGGGCCCCCGATACGATGCCTTTTGGACGACCAGTGCTGCCGGAGGTAAAACTCACGAAGAGGGGTACGTCGCGGTCGTAGTCGAATTGTGGTTTCTCAATGCTGGTTTCCTGAAGCGGATCAACAATTAATCTCGGAATGGTGGAGGGAATGAAATCAATATCGGCAATTTTGTCTTTGGCGAGCAGCGCGACCCGCGCGCCGGACTGCGCAAAAATCGCCTGCTGACGATCTAGCGGATGGCTCGCGTCAATAGGAACGAGGACGCGACCGGATAGCGCGCAGGCCATAATAATGATCGGAGACGCCGCAGTATTCGGAACAACCGAAGCGACTACGGATCCCTTGTCCGTGCTTTCTCTCAGTCGTTGCGCCAATCCATACACTCGGTCGATAAACTGCGAGTACGTCAAACGAAGGACGCCATCGTCGACCGCTATTTTGCTAGGATGGCCGCGCGCTGCGCGTTCAATGACTTCGAACCCACCAGCTGTCTCAAAGTCACGCGCATTAGCTGCGTCATAGGGCACGTCAACGGGACCGTCGGCATCCAAGGGTACGGGACGTCCCTCAATCCAGAACGACGGCGACACTCGCAGTTCCGCAGAGCTCGACACCTTGCTAACTTTCAAAATGACGCATGACGATTGCCGCCGCATATCTCACTTTGCCGAAGAAGGGTAACCACGGCCGAGTCTAGTCTCTCATATCGGCTCAGTGTGTAATCTAATTTGTCGCTCCATTTCCTTTGCAAGGCCCCGTGCGTGATCTCCTGTCAGCAAGCTGAAATGGTCGCCGGCTACCGGTATGACTGTCAAATTGCTGCCAAGTTGCCGCGCCCAGCCAAGATTTGGGTCGGCCCGCATCAGTCTGCCCTCGCGAGTTTCTGTGGCCCGGAAGAAGACCGTGTGGCTTTTAAGTGCACATTGCGGACCGCGGTATGCCCTTGAAATTCTCTCGCGAATGTCATGAAAGACTAGGCCTAAATCGTCCTTCGGATCCATCCATGATGCCTTCAAAGCGTCGGGTAGGCTCATTCGTGATAATGCTTCTCTAGACAGCAAACGTGCCCGCTCCGTCAACTCATGTCTGTCCAGGCGCAAAATTTGCTGCATTTTTTTCTGCAGCCAACCATTGTAAAAAACATCATGAAGGATACGACGCGCTGGACCGTGCAAATAGGTATCGAAAATAAAAACAAGATCTGGCGCGGCGCCACGCTCCTCCAGCTTGCGGGCTGTCTCGATGGCCAATATTCCTGCGGCGGAACAGCCGGCAAGACAGCAAGACCCAGGGCGTTCTCTTCTCATGATGGCTTCCGCGTAGGCATCACAGAGCTGATCAATCGCTGCGAGTGTATCTTTGTCGCGAGCGAGTTGATGAAACCATTGCGGGTCATTTATAGTAATGAAGTCTATTGATATATCGTTCGGCAATGCGTCGCTTAACGCGGAGAACTCAAACGCGCCGTGTATGTAGTATAACAATTTTTGCGGCGAGCCGGATTTTATCGGAATAATAACAACAGGCTTGTGTTCTGTCGGCTCACGAAGAGCAGCACAAATATCTCTCACGGTCGGTGTAGCGAAGATTGTCTGCAAATCGACCTTAATGCCGGTCTGTCTTTCAATATCAAGCGCCAGCCGCATCGCTAGAAGAGAATCGCCGCCTGCCTCAAAAAAATTCTCCGTGGCGCCGAAATCGAGAGTGCGCAAAAGCTGCCGACAGATTGAGAGAATACTTGTCTCAAGGTTCTCGGAATCAGTCGGCGCCGCATTTGATGGCAGCGCTGGTTGACCCTTCGCCGTCGCTGTTGAGGTTTCAAAATGTTGTTTATTCATCCTTCAGTCGGCCTGCCCTTTCTATGGTTGCCCCCGGAGGGGATGCTGTCACCCCGGTCCTACTTTGGCTTCTTGCGTGACGCTCCTACCGGCGGGCAGATGTTAACGAGAAAGTCGAAAAGTCAACCATGGAGTTGGCGATGGTGGCGATCATGAAGCGGACATCGCACAGGCCTCACTTTGCTTCCGATGCGCGGCATTATAGGTCGTTTCAGACACAACCTAAATAACGTAGAGCCGATCCGGCAATTCGTTTGGCGAACCGTCGGAAGGAGCGTGGGCGGCGAGAACCGCGCCGCAGCGCTCGACCGCAGCGGTAAAGCCCTGCGCAATGCGGCCCGCGCTCATATGGTCGGTTAGAGCGTCGATTGCGGCCTGCCATTCCTCGCTTTGTACTTTTTGCGCGATACCTTCGTCCGCGATAATCCGCGCATAGTGTTCAGCGAGCGACACGAATATCAGCACGCCAGTGCGATTCTTTGTGCGGCTTATCCCCCGCACGACAAACTGTTCGAGCGCGGCGCGATGCGCCCGTTCGCGTCGCACCACGTGCGGCACCAGTGCGAGCCGAAGCGGCATCCAGGAGAATACAAACGCCGCAACAATGAATGTCACGATCTGCAACAGGAAAATTCGCTGAACGCTCCACTCAGTGAAATTAATAAGCGGCCAAGGCGCGAGAAGTGCCAGTGCGCTCGCCCACAGGATTGGGACATGGACATATTCCGACGACGCATGTGCAAGCACGCAGACGATTTGTCCATTGGTGCGCCCCTCCGCGTCCCGAATGGCGTTCGATATTGCCGCATGCTCTTCCCGACTTAACTGCATCACCAACTCCCCGACGCCCCACCACCGCCCGACGATCCGCCACCACCGGAGAAGCCACCGCCGAATCCGCCGCCGCCGAACCCTCCGCCGCCCCAACTCGACCCGCCATAGGGCACGAAAATCGGGCCTCCGCCGCGTCTTGTGGTGCCGCCTGGTGGGCCGCTATTGGCATTGCGGATCAAATACCAGCAGATGAAAACGAAGAGCAGAAAAAACAGAATGGGAAATAGCTCATTGAAATCCGCCGAGGTATCCTCCTGGCGGACGTCGACTTTGGGCTGCCAATCCGTGGTGTCACCGCTGAGCACGCTGATGACGCCATCGACGCCGCGCTCAATGCCGCCGGAAAAATCGCCCGTTTTGAAGCGCGGAATGATAGCACTCGAAATGATCACTGAGGACAAAGCGTCGGTCAGCGTTCCTTCGAGACCGTACCCAACTTCGATACGCACCTTGTGTTCGGATGGTGCGACCAGTAGGAGGACTCCGTTGCTTTTTTGCGCCTGGCCGAGCTTCCAGAAACGGAACAGCTCGTTGGCATAACTCTCGATGTCGCTGCCCTCTAATGACTTCACGGTGGCGACGACGAGCTGGATACCCGACTTATCTTCGAGATCCTTAAGCTTTGACTCGACATCGCCGCGGCTTTCCGCAGTCATGACGTTGGCCTGATCGACGACGCGGCCGGTTAGCGGGGGGAAATTGAATGCGAACGCAAATGAGACCAGACAAATAACAAGCCCGACGGCAAACCATGGTGCTATTCCCCGGCGCACCGATGTGTCCGGTTTCAGGTCGGCTCGATGGTTGGCTCCTCGCGAGCCCGGAATCCATCGCCACGAACGGTTCAAATTTGCGCTATCTACGACCACGCCATGGACCTGTGGCTACGGATTGCGAATCGTTGCTACACGGCTTCTGAGCTAAGAGGCTGCCACCCCTGTTCTTTTAAAACTTTACCTGGGGCGGCGTTGCCGCACCTTCGTTCGCCGTAAATTCCGCCATCGGCTTTTCGCCGGAGAATGCAGTTTTCGCCCAAATGACGGTCGGGAACGTGCGAAGCGCCGTGTTATAGGCTCTCACGGCATCAATATAATCGCGACGCGCCACCGCGATGCGGTTCTCGGTGCCTTCGAGCTGCGATTGCAGCGCCAGGAAGTTGGCGTTTGATTTGAGATCTGGATAATTCTCAGTGACCGCCAAAAGTCGGCCGAGGACGCCGGTCAACTGGTTCTGCGCATCTTGGAACGCCTTGAGCTTGTCGGGATCGGTCAGATCCGAAGCGTCGAGTTTGATTTGGGTGGCCTTAGCACGTGCCTCGACTACCGCGGTGAGGACGTTTTTTTCCTGCGCAGCATAGCCCTGGACGGTTGCCACCAGATTAGGAATGAGATCGGAGCGGCGCTGATATTGGTTTTGCACGTCCGACCATCGTGCCTTGGCCTGCTCTTCGAGTGTCGGGATGGTGTTATAGCCGCACGCCGATAGCGTGAGGCCTAAACCAATCAACGCAAAACCCACACGCATTCTTGGCATGATGCCGAGCATTTTCGCCCCTCCTTGCCTGACGGCCGCTGCACAAAAGCGAAGAACCGCTCAGTCGTCGACGCTCTCGAAACCAACCTGCGCTGCTTAATATCACACGACTGCGTTGATGTCCGTGTTTCGGAGATTGCGAACGTAGCCGCCCGGATGGCAAGAGCCATATGGGCGTCGGCAACTATTGACGATCCTATCCATCTTCCCTGCGCGATGCAAAATAGTCGCGCACATATTCGTGCATCGCTTTTTTGTCTGTGTTCCACCGCCAACAGCCACTTGTGTCGATCGCAATATCTTCGGAAAGATCCAACGAGAATTGTTTGAGTTTTTCATAGCGATCTTGCCAGCGCCGATTCTTTATCGTGCCGTGCCAAAGGTGGAAAAGGTTGCAATCCACGAACCCTGCCTGGCCGGCGGTGGCATCTCGAATGCGCTGGGCCCAGGTCAAGTACCGCGTTTTCGCTGGTTCGCCCATTTCATAATAATCGAAGATATGGTCGGAACAACCGTAAAGTGCGCCTGCCATTGCTCTATTGCCGCCACCCAAAATACAAGCGTCGTAAAACCGCAAATCGTCGATGACATCGCGACGCATCGCCCAGCTGAACCCTGGGGCGAACGTTCCATATCCCCGCTCGCTATCTTCTCCGAAGCAAGTGCGCGCTGGCAAGCCCGATGCAACACCATAAGCAAGAGACGGTCGCACAATTTCCGCGTTGGATAGGCGGATTTCTTCGGGCTTGCAATCGCGCGGCACGTAATGGGCGTGACTGAACGACTGGACGATCACGAAGCGGTCGAGCAAGCGACAGACCTGCTCAGGCCAATCGCGCCGCTCGAAAATGATGTCGCAATCGACCCATACGACCTTTTTGCACTTCTTGGGTAAGGCTCTCAGCGCCACGTTCAGCAATCGCTCCTTCTGCCACATGATATCTTGGCTACGCAGTTGAATGAGAATTTCCGCATCGTCATCGTTCAGTTCGAAATTCGGGCCATAAGCCAGTTCGACAGCAACCAGCGGGATGTTTAGGCGCTCGCGGAAGAGCTTGTAGTTCGCCAGCCTGCGCCAGTATCCAACGGGATTGAAATAAGACGTGATGGCCCAAAGTTCGCCGGGGTTTTCGGCCGGAGAAAAATCGATTGCGCTCATTTTTACTCGATCAAACGCGCTGAGTTGGCGTCCGCAAACAAAAACCTACTCGCTTTTCATTGTCAAATTTTCCCAAATCGCAAGGTACTCCTACTCTGCAGAAAGATGCAAAGCCTGTGTTGGAGCACAAATGATGTGCTAACGATCGTTATTTCGACAGAAACGAAATGCCTCGTCAATTGACCGAGGCCTGTCCGCCGAGTGACGTGCGAGACTTGGTCGATTCGCTAGTAAGAGGCACCAGTGCTTGGCCCTGACCACCCAAAATGATAGTCGACGCCGAGGCGAACGATGTCGCCACTAAAGTGCGCAGACACGGCGTCAGTCTGATAGATTGCGTTGTTGAGTTGGATCGAGAATGGCACGTTTGTAAAGTTGGCGTAGCCGAGGTCATAATGGAGGTATTCGGCCTTGGCGCTCCATCTCGGGGCAAACATCCATTCCATACCGGCTCCTAACGCCCAGCCCAGGCGCGTATCGACAAATGAAGCGGTGCCAGCTCCGAAAAATCCATTGGTGCCCGTCTGAAACAGCGTGTCGCTCGCCTTTAAGCCGCCATAAGCCAGGCCACCCGTCACGTAGGGAAGCCAAGCCGGGGTCACGAGTAGGCCGAGGCGTCCGCGCAGTGTGCCGAGATATGATACGGACATTGTCGCGGTCTGCGTCGATATAGTCGGGACGCCGACGACGACGGCTTGGGTGGTGGTCGTGGTTGAGCCGCCGGATCGCGAGAAGCCCTCAATATCCGCTTCAATGCCTGGGACAAAATTCCCGACTTGCCAATTATAACCAGCCTGCGCGCCGCCAATAAAAGCATTTGTGTTTCCGATTGGAGCGCTGCCAGTCGAAAGTGCCGCCAGTCCTTCTGAAACGCCAGCTGGAGCGCCGAGAGCAGCGTCAGGAGTCGGCGTCGCTACAGTGCTAAAGTTGTTGCTCGCGTAGACGTCGCCCCCGTTAACGCCGACGTACCAATTACACCAAATACAATACGGGAACGGCGGGTCGCGCGTGGGCGCCTTAAATAGAATGTTTGCAGCGGTTGGATCGCCTGCAGCAACAGGATCGGCAAACCGGTAATTCAATCCTACGCGGACTATGTTGTCCCGGATGTGGGTGGTCGTTGATAAAGTGGCGGTACCGGCTAAGAACGGTGCGCTGTAACTGTCCGTGGCGCTGCCAAGATCCATGTACAGGTATTCGAGCTTCGCAGTCCACGGTCCGCCCAGGGCGGTCTCAACACCGCCGCCGGCGGTCCAGCCGCTCATGTCATGAACGGCGTTCACGCTTGGGAAAATACTAAATAGCGGCGAGAATAACGAGAAATTGTCGTTCACTTGTCCCCACGCGCCCCCGCCGGTGACGTACCACAGTGTGCGGTTTTCGGCCCAACCGACGCGCGCACGCGCCGTCCCAAACCACTTAAGGCTCTGATCGTATGTTACGTTGAAATCGTTGAGGCAACTGTCGCGACAAGCATGATCCTCCTGACTGGTCCACTGCCAGTCCGCCTCGATCCCCAGAACGAGATTTCCGATTTGCCAATTGCCGCCGATCTGAGGGCCAGCGAGAATCCCCGCCGGCGCCAGGTTGAAATTACCAATGGAGAATTGACCTAGCGGAGCCGTTTGGATTTGCTCCGTCTGGGTTGGGTCGCGAGCAACGCCATACCCGACATTTGCGCCGACGTAGAAACCGGTCCAGTCGTAGACGGTCCGCGCCGCCGACACCGGCCGAACCGCGGAGATGCCAGAACCAAACTTGTAGATGAGAGGAGCATCGCTACCGCCGGTGCCCGTTGCCGTCCCGAATCCTGCGCTCGGTGCAAACCGATAGTTCAAGCCGAGACGAATGATGTGATCGCGAACGGTGCTGGTGAACGTCTCGCCGCTCGCCGGATCAGTCGCGTTGACGTTCCCAAGATCGAGATAGAGGTATTCGAGCTTTGCGCTCCAAGCGCCGGCCAGCGTCGTCTCGACGCCGCCGCCTACCACCCAGCCATTCCTGTCTTGGGTGGCACCGAATGCGGAGAGCGGGCCGGGAGGTGCCAGCACAACACTGGAATAACGGCTATCAACACTTCCCCAAGCGTCACCACCGGTCACGTACCACAACCACCCGTCTTCGGCGAAGCCGACGCGTGCGCGTGCCGTGCCAAATGACTTGATGGTGGAAGCACTGCTTATAGCTGCTGCGGAGGCGAGAGCAAACGGGGTACATGTGTTCGTGCAGGCAGCATCAGTTTGGTTTGCCCACTGCCAATCGGCTTCGATGCCCAAAACCCAGTTGCCGAACTGCGAATTGTATCCGGCTTGAGCACCAGCCAACCAGCCGGCGGGAGCGAGCTGGTACGTGTCTTGAAGGTCGATGCCGAATGTTTGGACCGTTGGATCGCGGCCGACACCGTAGCCAACGTTGCCACCCACGTAAAAGCCTGACCAGTTCCACGCTGGAGCGGGCGATGACGTAGCAATCGGAGGCGCTTTGCTCGCCATATCGGCCGCAAGCGCGCTACCACTTGCAAGCGAGATTGCTGTCACCACGCTTGCCAACAAAAATTTGTACATTTTACCGGCGCCAGATGAAGCCATGCCACGGCTAAATCTATTTTCGATTTTGAGTCGGCAGCCGGCAACACCACTGTTCTCATTCAACAGTATAGACGCGTGATTTTTCCGCTGAGTTGCATAAATGCAACGGGAATAGCGGGAATCCACAAGAAATTCGGGACCGCGCGACCCTCCCACGTCTAAGCATGGACCAGCCGTAGACCGATGCTGGGGTCGCCGGTGTCCGCTTTGGGTCATTGGCCGCCACGCGACTTAACCAGAGGCGCGGCAGCTATTCCCCCAATAACGGACGCGAAGACATACAGCCGGCGCGTCCGTTTTGGGCCAAAAGGCGACATATGCAGTGCAGCAAAATAATCAGGCGATAGCGGTGTCAGCGTTAAAAATCTTTAGTTCAATTAGCTACGAAACCGCCCCAATCGAAGCTGTAGGACATCTGGGCGAACGTGCTGAGCTGCTCAACTTTCCTCCGCTTAGCTGACTATGCCTCCAAGTCTGCCATTAGGCACGCTCTGTTACTCCGCCACTAATTGGGATGTAAAAAATTAGATTTGCAGATTTGCAGCTCTCAACATCAAGGATCGTTTGCCATCAGCCGTTCGGCAAGACGATTGAAATTATCCATCTTCGGCTCTACTTTTGAAATAGCTCAAAAAGAACTCTTCGAGATCAGGCCTTGATCTTGCCCAGTGCCACGCGCCGTTTGGGCCGATCGCAATATCAGCATTGGGATCGAAGTTACATTCTGCCAGCTTTTGATGTCGCGCAGTGTAGTTACGGTTGACGATGTCGCCATGCCACAGATGATAGAGGCGCCCGGCGAGATGATCGACGCGCTCGCCTACGGCTTCATAAAATGGGCGAGCCCAAGCAAGGTAGTGCGCTCGGCGTCGGTCGTTAAAGTAATATAACTTCATCAGCGCGTCGAATTGACCGAACATGGCATAAGCCATCGCCCTATCCCCCGCGCCCGCGATCATCGCGTCATACAATCCGTATTTTTCCAGAATCTCCCTTCTCGCTGCCCAAGCGAGGCCGCTACCCCATACGCGGGTTGTGACCGAGAGAGCCTGCGTCGCCAAAAGCGATGCCGCGTCTATCCGCGTCTTCTCACTTATTAGGTTGACGAGACCTTTGACGGATCGCGGTGCATCACGATGAAGAACGGCAATTTCCTGATCCATTCGATTTAGATCGAGCACTTCAGAAAAAGGCTGCACCACATGTGCGGTTTTCAGAAGTTTATGCGTCTCATGCATCCAATCCGGTCTCTCGAACATCACGTCGCAATCGAGCCAGGCAATCGTGCTTACATTCGCCGGCACATATTTGATCGCCAGATTGAGAAGTCGTTCCTTCTGCCAGAGTAAGGCGCCGCCAGATATTGGGATAAGGACATCGGCGTCGTCTTTGGTCAGTTCGAAATGTCCGTCAAAGGAAAGTTCCACTGTAACCAATGGCGTCGTCAGCTTGGCTCGAAAAACCCGATAGTTTTCCAGTTTTCGTTTGTAGCGTGCCGGGTTGTAGTAGGAGGTAATCGACCACATGGGGAGGATTCACCGATCTTCTGATCTCAGCTCACTGCTCAAGTCATTTTGCCAACGGTCTCAAGTGAACGAAAGCGGTTTTGTGCCGGGCAGAAGACTTGTTAAGTACATCAAACGGGTCGTGAACGATATAAGCGGCATCGATAGATTGCGGAATTTTTGCGATCCGCTGGTACACAGCGTGATCGCGTTTCAGGACGAGAGCCGACGGCTGGTGGTCAGCAGGGGTCGCGTCCGCTTTACAACCGAAAGCTGCCGCGGCAGTCGGTGACCGCTGTGTCCGCTTTGGGCGGTGGGTTCAACCGATCACTGCAACACTGCACGTAGTTCTATCGGCGGGGGTTTCGAAGCCCGAGTCTTTCGCGGGCGTTGGTTGAGCCGCAGGGCGATCCTGCGCGGTTCGGTAATGCTGAGCTTGCCCCACGATTCGCCACCTCACAACTACAGTGACGTGGCCGGTAAATGAGTCAACCGAGTTGAGGATATGTGCCTTACTTGTGGGCACTCGGTAGCGTCGCCGCAAAATGGACACTTAGTCGGGGAAGGTTGAGGGAATGTCGAACGGGAGCCGGATAAGTAATAAACTGTTGAGCAATGCGTGCGATGAAGAACTGCTCCACTGGGGAGGGGCCCATGCCGCAATATTTTTTCGACGTTCGGTCGACTACGTGGGACTACACGGATCCAGATGGGATCTCGTTGCCGGACGACGGGGCTGCAATTGCTTACGGGGAGCGGATGATCAGAGAACTTAAAGCCGACGACGGCGACGGCTATAACGAGCCAGATTTGCAAATGTTCGTTAGAAACGAAATTGGCGCTCTGAGCTTTTCAATTCCGTTCAATCCCAGGAAAGAGCGGGCACCAGCAAGAGCTATCGTTCAGTCAATTTGACTATCAACTCGGCTCTAGTCCGAACATCGAGCTTCCGAAAAACTTTATGTAGATGAACCTTGACCGTGCCTTCGGTCAGATTCAGACTTTGCGCTATATGCTTGTTCGAATGACCGCGACAGACCAAGGCCGCGATTTGTTGCTCACGACTGGTGAGCACTTCGAGCCGCACGCCACGTTCTTTTTCTGTGGAAGGGGCCATAACATCAACGCACAATCATTGGGCGCGACGCTCACGATTGCAACGTGAAGCCGGGATTTACGTTACCGCGTATGGTTTATGGCGTGGCCAGCGAAATGCCAATTAGGCGACAATATCGGCAGTGTTCTTCCGCTTCCTGCGGCAACCAAACAGACCCAGCGCGCCTAGGCCGGTGGCGAAGAGCGGGAGTGCGGCAGGCAGCGGGGTGCATGAAGTAGTCCCACTGCCAGTCCAACAGCCAGGATCATTGCTATTGCTATCGCCAACAATAGTTGTAGGTCCGATCGATTCGACAGAATCCCCTGAATTACTGGTGAAAATATCAAGCCCGAATGAAGAGCCATAAAAGAGGTTGATACTCCACTGAACGATTGCGCCAGTATCAGAAGTTTGAATGTAAAAGGAGGACTCTACAGACGAATCAGATCTTGTTATCGGAACAAAAAGCCCGTCAGAAAACGAGAATTGAGTAGGCGTAACGGAGCCACTGAAATCGTCGCCCAATGCCGACGTGACCGTGAACTCTCCAGACATCGCACCGCTAACTTCGCATTCTCCCCCAGGGACTCCCTGCGCGGTACAAGTCGTGAATGGGTTTCCAGTGTAGGAATATACGACGCTAGCTTTGGCGTTCGGCATGGCCGCAAATAACGGCACGACCATTATGAAAGCAAAACTGTTTTTTCGATGCCACACAACTGCAGCGCCTGAACATAGAGAAGCGCATTGAACGGCGACAGCGATCATGCCGAGAAGCAGAGTGGCGCCAATGCATTGGTCCGCCGTCATGCCGAAAATTCTAGCGCAGTCGAAAACGCGCGCCGTTACAGCCGGTAATTATGGTTAAGACCGCCGTGGGACGATCTTTCGGTTTGTGCCGATCAAACAAAAAAGCCCCAGCCTTTCGGCCAGGGCCATACGTAACTGCAGATTTTTTCGTTGTTCAGCCCCCTCTGGGGGATGGGGGAGGCCGATGTCTCAGCCACGTGTGGTCTGGGTAGGGTTATGCAAGGCAAAATTCTGCCACCGTTAGCTCAATCTGTTGGCTTTCCTCTCATGGGCGCGTAATTGAATATGATAGTATCAAGTTGAGACCTGATCAGCATGAAGAGGACATTGAAAGTTTGGATTGCAAGTTTGCTGGCAGTCGTCCTGTTTTCATTGATTTCAGTATCTTGGTTCGACAAACCGACTGCATTCCTGGTTCATGACATTTTCGGAAGTCGACAAAGCTCAGCTGGTCTTGCTGATTCGCACATTTTGTCGGTTCCACTCGTAACGACATCTGTCTTTGTTGTATTCGGCGTTCTTGCAATCATGGGACGACAGTTTTCAATATTCGAGAAGACCATCTTGTTGTGCGACATCAGCGTTGTGACAACCGACGCCATCAAAAACCAACTCAAATTCTTATTCGGGCGAACTTGGCCTGACAGTTGGGGGCCGCAGATCCTCTCTCTGGTCCATGACAATGTCTACGGTTTCCATTTTTTTCAATCGGGTGGATCATTTGAGTCATTTCCATCCGGTCATGCTGCCGTAATTGCGGCAGTGATGTCAGTTTTGTGGATAGCCTTTCCAAGGCTGCGTCTCCTGTACGCAATAGGTATCGGGGCAGCGGATATCGGACTCGTTTTGCTAAATTTACATTTTATTAGCGACGTTGTTGCTGGCACTTTCGTTGGGGCTTCGACGGGGTTGTTCACCGTCGCTTTATTCTTGCCCAACGCTTGGCTCATCGAACACACCGAATCTGACGTTGCTCCAAATGGAACGGAGCCGGCTTCAAATACGTTTGCGCAAAGACCATCTTAACGAAATTGCAAAATGCAGACTGTACCTCGACGCCATCCCGAATCATCGCATCGAGTAGTATTCGCGTGCCGTTTCCATTATCGTGCGACAGACGAGACACTAGGGCGTGCGTGGCAGCTAATGACCCAACTCGGTTTTCAGCGTTCAAAAATCGCTGCTATGCGAGGTGGCCAAGTTCGTTGATCGCAAATCCTGCCCAATCCGATGCAGCGATCCCACAATTGCCGACCGCTGCGGAGGCAAGACGGCAATACAAGCGATTCCAGGAACGCTGCGAGCTATGACAGTGTGCCTAAGCTTGTCCGCATCAATCATTTCGCACTATTGACGACAGGCCCCACATTCGCTTAGCAGCCGATGCGAGCAAATCGATGGATTCCTTTTTGGACGCGCGTGAGTTTAAGCCGGAGACTAAATTTGACTTCGATTTATGCATCGTTGGTGCTGGAGCAGCCGGCATCACGATCGCACGCGAGTTTTTAAACACCAACATACGTGTCTGTCTTCTTGAGTCCGGCGGCTTGCGTTTTGATACGGCCGTCAACAGGCTTTCCGAGATCGATGATGTGGGGCGTCTACCGGGTAAAGAAGGTTTGAATCGACTGCGCTATTTCGGGGGGACCACAAATCATTGGGGTGGACATTGTGTCCCGCTTGAACCAGATGATTTCGAAAAGCAGGACTGGATAGCGTATTCAGGCTGGCCCTATGACTATAATGAATTGCGTCCTCATTATATCCGAGCACACGGCGTTCTAGGGCTTGGGGAGTTTGACTATACCCCCGAGAATATCGGTTCGGCCCTCGGGTTCGAAACGTTTCCGTTTGACAGGAAAATAGTCGCGACGACGGTTTCCCGATATAATCGCGTTCGTTTCGGCATTAGATATGGTGACGAACTTAACCGCGCAAAAAACATAAAGGTCATTTTGTACTCGGACGCTTCCGAGATTATGATGGCGGACTCGGCGGCTACTAACGTAGTCCATGTGTTGGCGAAATCTATCGTAGGCAATCAGTTTTATCTAGGAGCAAAATACTTTGTCATTGCATGCGGTGCGATCGAAAATGCGCGCCTCTTGCTAATGTCGAACCGGCAACGAATTTCTGGAATTGGAAATCACAGCGATCTTGTTGGTAGGTTTTTTCAAGAACATCTTTGGTACCCAAGTGGCTACATTGTGCCGAATGCAAGGAATCCCAAGCTAGGATTCTATCTACGGGAATGGCCGTATGGCGACATTGGTGTGCGGGCGCACATAGCGGTGCCAAGCGATAAAGTACGAGAACTACAGATACCAAAATTTCGTGCAGAAATTGGATTGGTATCGGTATCGTCCGCATATAGACTTGCCAAAGCGATAAAACACAACGTTTCGGTTGGCGACGTGTTGGCGCTGATGTCCGATCCGGTCGGCATGGGTACCGTCGCGAGATGTAAATCAAACGCCCCGCCCGCGGCATATCTGTTGATAAATCATGTGGAGCAAACGCCGAATCCTGACAGCCGAGTGACCCTCTCGGTAAAAAAAGACCCGCTTGATCGTCCACAACCTCAATTGAAATGGAAGCTTTCTGCACTGGATCAAGAGGGGGTGATCAGGGCTCAGCGATTAATCGCACATGAGGTCGGACGAACAGGATTTGGCAGAATGCAAATAGAAATGGGAGAGGGGGCAAGTGACTTTCTCGAGAAGGCGGTGGGACCCGGCCATCAAATGGGCACAACCCGCATGGATGATGATCCAGCGCGCGGCGTAACTGATGGAAACGCAAAGGTACATTTTACTAGCAATCTTCACGTAGCGGGAAGCTCCCTGTTTCCAAGGTGCGGATGGTCCAATCCGACGCTGACGATTGTCGCAACTTCAATCCGGCTTGCCGATCACTTGAAGATGAGGTTTCGGGCGGACGGTGTGTGATGAAGGATGATACATTCGGTTGGAACCGGCGCTTTTTTGTCAGTGGCGCTGCTGCCGCGACGATCGCGTCATTTTATATAGCCGCCGTCGCGCGCGGTGCACTTAAGGCATGCAGCTATGAAGTTGAGGCGGACCCACTATCAGAGCTGCAGTCGCTTATCCGGATTGGAAATACCTATCTGAATGAGCACACCAAAGACGGCGAACTAGATACTCTGGATGAAGCTCTTTTTGAGGAAACGGAGACGACATCGGCCAATATCGTCTTCGCCGTCCAACGTCGTCTGTTGGCGATAGATGGTCAAGTCCGAGATGAATTCGCGCGTTGTGAAACGGTCATCTGTGATGGTTGGGTGCTCGCGAAGTCCGAAGCCCGGCTTTGCGCCATAATCGCAGCACGCGCTAGGCATCTCTAAATCGGAGAGGGTAAGAGTTCTTTTGACGTTGGCGCAGCATTGGTCAATGCATCCATGTGTGCGGTCTTTGAAGCGCGGCACACCAGTCGCCATGGAGGGCATGACACGGGATGAGGTATCATTGTGTAACCTGCCTCGCGGCCTCCTCAGCTAAGTTTTTGACCTCTTCATCTGAAAGAGCGCGATCATAGATGCGGACATCACGGACGTAACCAACGAACTCGCCGCTGGGGTCATCGATGCTCGGCCCGTTAAGCTCAGCTCCAATCGTGAGCGGCCGATTTAAACTTTCCGGATCGAGGCGGATTTCTCCGACATGGGTCTGGGTACCTATTAGTTCACCATCTACATAGAGCGACATTCTTCCCGTTTCCCCATTGTAGGTACCGGCCAACTGCACCCATTCTCCAACTCGTGGTTTATCCTGACCCTTTGGCAGCCGGTAAAGGCTCACTTCATCGCCGCCCATCAAGCCGAGGTGCCACTTGTAATGAAGAACGTTATTTTCCGGCCCATAGCCGAGATAGTATTGGTCAGGGTGCATCGTTTCTCTCCATTGACGTTGCACAATCGCGATGAACCCTGTTGAAGACGAACCCTGAGAGACGCCGAGCAGCTTTGTGGCCACCTTAACTGCTTTTTTCCATCCGCGTTGAAGCGTGGAACCTTGAGTCCACAGGGTCCTGGGGTAGATAAACGCCACGACAGTGATTTGCTTCTTCAAGTTGTTGAGGGATGCTGAAGGTGGAATCCGGACAAAATGATCATTGCCACCGCTGAAGGAGACGGAACCAGCAAAGTCCCCGGTACCCCACTTCGGCTCGGGCGTATTAGCAGGGACAATTGTCCCATCATTACCCTCACCGGAAGAATCCTTGACTACATCGCCGGCCTTCTCCTCGAACTTCCAGTGCGCTATTAAACCACCGCTTACGGTCTCGTCCTGTGCCGAGCAGGGTCCAACGCCTGCCGACGCTATAATGAAGAGAAACATCCCAAAGACGAGGCTACGAAATTTTTCGCACATGACCTTTTTTCCAGAGAAGCTGAGACGTTATCAAGATGGACGGCCATCTGCGCCCAAAATGATGACCTGCCTATTGGTAATCGAGCCTTGAGGACATGAACAGGTGCCAAAATTCTCCGCGAGCATGGTACTCAAGGCGGTCTGTGGGTAGATACTATAGCCAGAGGAATAGCGCTCTTCCACCAATGCCCATCATCGCCCCATGCGCAATGAGAATCACGATCAACTCGATTTTTTTGCCCAGGTTGGCACCCTCCTGCATTTTTAAAAGGCAATATACATCCGGCGGATCTCGGGACGAAATTTCGATGAGCCCGTATGGTATCATCAGCTATGCCTGAAGGCCGCCGATTCCCTCCGTCTTGGACCAGCTGCGGCCACTCACGTCAGATTGGGAGCCATCTTGGAGATGTCGGATGTAATTGCTTGCGAAAAATTTCCACTGGTTGCGCCGGCTGGGGCGATTGCTGCGCGGCAGCCAGACGAACACCAGGATCGGTTCGGTCTACGAGCGTGTAAGTATAAGCAGAACCATGTCAAATGCTCTGGAAACGTCGATAAAGCTATTGATTGTTGCCGAACACGCCTCCACTCGTTACGGCGGCGAGGCACTCATTCCCTTTCAGTACTTCAGACATTTGCGGCAAAGGAATATCGATGTGCATTTGCTCGTGCATGAGCGAACGCGAGCGGAGTTGTGTGAGGCCTTTCCGAACGATATTAAACGGCTGCATTTCGTTACCGACAGTTTCATAAATATCTGGTGCCACAAGATTAGAGCACATTTGCCAGATCGGCCGGCGCTTTTCATGGTGAGTGCAGTTAGTCAGTTCGACACTCAGGTCCGCCAGTGTCGAATGGCCAAAGCCTTGATTGACGAACATCGTTTCAACGTCATACACCAACCGATCCCCGTTTCGCCCAGACAGCCTTCCATGATTTTCGGATTATCGGTGCCTGTCATCATTGGCCCTATGAATGGCGGGATGGACTATCCACCAAACTACGATCCTACCGGTCGCTTCGAACGTACCATCCTGTCGGTGCTGAGATGGACCTCGATATTTTGGAATGCGATTGTACCAGGCAAGCAACGCGCGGCGCTATTGCTGGTTGCGAACAAAAGGTCTTACGAGGCGCTACCTTCGAATATTAAGAACAATAAAATCCTAGAGCTCATTGAAAACGGGGTAGATCCTGATTGTTTCCGAGTTGACACGAGTACGACCAGACAGGGAAAAATCAGTATAATTTACGTTGGCCGGCTGGTCGATTATAAGCGCGTAGACCTTCTACTGGATGCCTGCGGGAAACTAATCGGCAAAATAAATTTTCAACTCCATATTGTTGGCGCTGGCCCGCTACGTGGCGCATTGGAAAAGCAAGTCAATCGATTGTCTCTCACGAGTCACGTACAATTCCACGGCTGGATTCCGCAGGCCGCAGTAGCGAAAATGCTATGTTCTTCAGATATCATGGCGTTTCCGAGCATGCGTGAGTGTGGTGGAGCGGTGGTGCTTGAAGCGATGGCTTCGGGAATTCCCGTCATTGCGGCAAAGTGGGGTGGCCCAGCTGACTATCTTACCGAAGACACCGGGATTCTTATTCCGCCTGGCCGGCCGGAAGAATTCATCCATGAATTTGCCACTGCCATATTGATGATGGCAAAAAATCCCGAAGCTCGAGCGAAAATCGGACGGGCTGCCAGACATCGCGCGCAGGCACGTTACGACTGGCGGGTGAAAACGGACGCACTTTTGAACTTTTATGAAGATGTCGTGAGTACCAATATGAAGAACTTTCAAGAAAACGGCCGATGACAGATTTGGACTTTATAAGGACTGTCGAAGTTTTCGGTTACGACGAGAAAGGGACCCCCTCTAGCTTTTTGCCACGGGTCTCGTTGGTCGGCGAATGAAATCGAATTGCGCGGCTATGCTACTTGACGATTATTTTTCGATTATGGAGCACCCCGGGTGCTTGGTCATTTTGAAGGACACGAATATACAGTGATTCATGAGTATCAAGATACTTTGACCACGAAAACTCATTCGCAAGTCGTGCCTGTCGTTGCAACAGGAGATCGCAAGGCGGCGAAATGGCACTTAATTCGCATACGGCATCAGCAATGCGCGAAGGCTGTCCGACGGGCACCACACGGGCACCAACGTCGTTCGCGCTGATCAATCTAATCGCGCCAGTGTCCGTGCCGACCAACAGAGGCACGATCGGTGCAGCTTCGATATAGGCAAGACAGAACCCTTCTTCGTGAGAAGGCTGTAGGTAAACGTCTGAACATCGCAGTGCCTCATCCTTCTCTGCGTTAGATGCATTAACGAAAATCCGAACAGATTCACGAAGTCCAAGCTTTCTAATCATAGCCTCCAAGAAGCGCGCGTAGCTTGGATCTCGCACTTCTCCAATTATTTTATATTCTATTTTCGGAAAGCCGCGACGAAGCTCAGCGAGCGCTACAAGAGCATCATGGTAACCTTTAGTATGTGCGATTCCTCCAACCGTTAACAGGCAGAGCGCCCCCCCTGATTTAGCTACGTGTGATGAGTAATTGACGTTCTCTACCGCCTCATAGCCCAGTGGTATGAGAGAAACGCGGTTCATGGGCTGCCCATATCGCCTAACGATATCTTCTAAATAAGGGCTATGAACTACAGCGTGCGAGATGAAGCCTTTGCGAAAAAGCCATTTCCACGCGCAGGTGTTTGCGGCGAAACGCAGTGAGCGGGCCGCGTAATGGGCGGTGTCGTTCCAATGCAAATACTGCAGCTTACGCTCATACGGCGGCACTGAATGACAGGTGAAGACCCATGGCACTGATCTCAACAGTGGAGCAATCTGCGCAATTCCGCGGGAGTTCATGGCCATTACGTGAACTAGATCCGGCTTAAATGCGTTGACTGCTTCTCGCAATCGCAAAGATAAACTTCTGTCGATCGGCAATGAGAGGGGAAAGTGCCGTACGGCTTCGGTGCCCTCTATCGGGATATCGCCCATAAACGCCAATTGATGACCACGAGCTCGCAGCCCGCGAATTAGCTGCGCCGTCTCAACCGGGACTCCACCGTGCATGAACCCGGTGACGTTGCTCACAACAAGAATGCGCATCAGATGAATCCGATCGAAATGAACCGGGAATTCCCAGTGAACCTAGATGGTACCGATCGAATCGTCTC
This sequence comes from uncultured Alphaproteobacteria bacterium, assembly GCA_963743395.1. Classification (GTDB taxonomy): domain Bacteria; phylum Pseudomonadota; class Alphaproteobacteria; order Rhizobiales; family Xanthobacteraceae; genus BOG-931. Next base: position 60,969 of record CAVUPV010000001.1, on the reverse strand, counting down.
TATGCTACGCGGCCTTCAGTGGCCAAAAGCGGACATCGAACCGCGCGCGAGGTGCGCGCCGGGTGTCCGTTTCCTGCACACCCTCATCGACGGCGCGGCTATTGTCACCGAGCTCCGAACCGCGATCTGTGCCAGCGCCAGGCATCGGTGATGATTGTTGTGAGATCGGAGCGTTGCGCTGTCCAACCAAAGACGTCATCAGCCTTCCTTGCGTCGGCCACCAAGACTGCCGGGTCCCCCGGCCGTCGCGGCGCGTCGACCGCTAAAATACTGCGACCGGTAATTTTTCGAGCAGTATTGATCACCTCTCGCACCGAAGCACCCTTCCCATTGCCGAGATTGACTGCCCGGATATCGCCGAATGTCCGCTTATGACCCAACTCAGACTTCAGCCTGTCAGAATTGCTGCAATGGAAGGGGGCCCAAATTTGTTGAGCACAAAGCCGGTCAGCTCGGCTTGGAATTGGGGTGGAAGACCACTACGGGCGCAAGGCGGCGATAGCCATCGCACAACATACGCGGGAAGAGGCGACATCGATCCCGAGAACGAAAAGCCCCAGCGCAGTAGCCGGGGCTTTGTTATCTAGGCCGCCGTAAGATCAGGCGCTTACTATATCAGCAGATTTCTTTTTTCTGCGTCGCGCCACCAAACCGACCATCGCGGCACCGCTGGCAAAGAGCGGCAATGAAGTCGGCAGCGGGGTGGCAGCGGCACTGGCGAGCGTGACTGTCGCAGCGGCGGTCTGAGTGTGACAATTCTTCCCTATGAAGAAGCAGGTAGGCCCCCCGGTAACGGAGGCCGCGTGGTACGCCCCCGCATTGGTGGTGTACAAAGCTGCAGCTGCAACAAAACCGAAGGTAACAGGACCGAAGTCGAAAGCTACGCCCTCGGTATCTAGAAAGGCATTGCCGCTGGGGCTGGCTGTAACCGGATTGTAAACGAGATTATCGTTATTAAAATCGGGTGGAGGAATTAGGGTGATAGAAGAACCCAGCCAAGTGCCCGTGACGCTGGTAGCGACATAACCGGTGTGACCGGAGTGTGTTGCTGTAGCGGGCCCTGCGGTGATTGTTCCCGAGCCATAGCCCGACACACTCCAATCCAAAGTCACCGTTGCCGCACTGACCGGCAATGGCGCTAGCAAGCCTAAGGCCGACGCGGTCGCAAGCATGACAGTCTTGTTCATTTCTCGCCCCAACCGTACGCCGCGCAGAGATAAAGCCGACAAAGGCCAATTTCAAACTAACCAGAGACGGTTAAGTTTGCGGCGCCGAAGAGTATTCCCGCACCCAGAAGGCGTGTCAATAAGTCTAGAGATATACCAGATCGCAGCTGTGATTTTGCCACATGCGAAATAAGGTCAGGCAGCTTGCGGCACCGCGATCTAAAGCGCTGAGGTCCACCTCAGATAGATAAAAGACGTCTTTCAACCAGTTTGCTTGGGTGCCGACGGAAAGCTATTTGCATTCAAATGTCGCTGCCCGGGAAATGGGCGTGGCTTCAGCCCTTTGTGGAAACGCACGGGGGGTAGGCCGTTAGCGGCTAAAATGCGATGTTGGCACCGACTGCGAGAGCCTCAGGCAGACTTGCTTACCCACAACAGCCTCGATCCGCGACATGAAGAAAAAGTCAAAGGCACCCACCTCCCGCAGGCCCGCGACAAAAAGTTTCGGGCGCCCGCGCGGCAAGCATACGAACAAGCGCACTGCGGATCCCCCCGAAGTACCATCACTATTCGCCGCCGGATCAGGCTTGCACCAAGCTGGTCGATTGGCTGAAGCAGAGAAGGCTTATCATCAAATCCTGGCAATACAGCCTGATCATTTTGAAAGCTTGCACTTGCTTGGGCTCATTTCCCACCAGCGCGGCAATCATGCGGAGGCGGTTCGACAAATAGACATCGCGCTGAAGAGCAATCCCGATGATATTTTTGCCCTGAACAATCGCGGCATCGCACTCAAAGAGCTGAAGCGGTATGAGGAGGCGCTGGCGAGCTATGACCGCGCCCTTGGGCAGGAGCCGAATCAAGTCGAGGTGCTGTCCAATCGCGGCATCGCGCTGCATGAGCTGAAACGATTCGAGGAGGCCTTGGCGAGCTACGATCGCGCGTTGACGCTGCGGCCGGACCACCCTGAAGTACTCTCCAATCGCGGTATCACCCTGCACGAACTCAAGCGGTTTGAGGAGGCACTGGCGAGTTATGATCGCGCGCTGACGCTGCGGCCGGACTATATCGAAGCGCAGTCAAATCGGGGCAACGCCCTACGGGATTTAAATCGCCTTGAAGAGGCACTGGCGAGCTACGACCGGGCACTGGCGCTGCGGCCAGACCATGCCGAGGTGCTCTCCAATCGCGGCCTAGCCCTGCATGGACTGATGCGGTTCGAGGAAGCGCTGGCGCACCACGATCGTGCGCTCGCACAGCGGCCGGACTACGCCGAAGCACTTCGCAACCGAGGCATGACGCTTAACGAACTAAAGCGGTTTGAAGAAGCGTTGGCGAGCTATGATCGCGCCCTTGCGCTGCGGCCAGACTATGTCGAGGCGTTGGTGAACCGTGGCCAAACGCTATACGAGCTCAAGCGATTCCAGGAAGCGCTGGCGAGCTATGACAGTGCGCTTGCACTCAATCGCGAGCTTGCGGAGGCTTATAACGGCATCGGCAACGTGCTCAAGGTGCTCGGCAAGTTGCAGGAAGCGGAAAAGGCCTTTCTCGAAGCGCTGCGGCTCGATGCGAACATTGCCGGCGTCTATTGCAATCTTGCCGACTTGAAAACGTTTAGCTCCGACGATCCACATCTCGCCGCAATGGAGTTGCTCGCGGAAAGGAAAGGGATCTCGCAGATGGACCGCATACAGCTCGATTTCGCGCTCGGCAAGGCCTATGCGGATTTGAAGGATTACGGCCGCTCGTTCAAGCATCTGCTCGCGGGCAATGTCGGCAAGCGTGCGACGATCAACTATGATGAGACTGCCACGTTAGCCTTATTTCAACGTATCGAGGCGGTTTTTAACCGCGAACTGATTGCGTCGAAATCGGGCAGCGGCGATCCCTCGCCGATGCCGATCTTCATAGTCGGCATGCCGCGCTCAGGAACGACGCTGGTCGAACAGATTATCGCCAGTCATCCGATGGTCCACGGTGCCGGGGAATTGCAAACCCTTGGCCAGGTCATCCCCACCGCCAAGGGTCGAGACGGTAACGTAATCCCTTTTCCGGAATTTGCGCCTGCGCTCGACGTTTCCGCGTTAAAGGAGATCGGGGCTCGTTACGTTGCCGCGGTGCGTGACCTCATCCCCAAGGGAAAGGCAGCACAAGCTGAGCGGGTAACCGATAAAATGCCGTCGAATTATAACCTCATTGGGCTCATTCATCTCGCCCTGCCGAACGCGCGGATCATACATACCGTGCGCGATCCAGTTGACACCTGCATTTCATGCTTTTCTAAATTGTTTTCTGGGGAACAAAATCACACCTACAACTTGGCCGAGGTCGGCCGCTATTACAAACGCTACGACCAATTGATGAAACATTGGCGGCATGTACTGCCGCAAGGGCGCATCCTCGATGTGCGCTACGAGGACGTGGTTGCGGATTTGGAGGGTCAGGCGCGGCGGATCGTCTCCTATTGTGGACTGCCCTGGGACGACCGCTGCCTGTCATTCCATAAGACCGATCGGCCGGTACAAACCGCAAGCGTTACGCAGGTTCGCCAACCGATCTACAGCAGCGCGGTCGGCCGCTGGCGCCTATACGAAGAGCACCTCGGGCCGCTCGTGAACGCCCTTGGTATCGTCACGTCGGTCGTCCGAATAGATGCGGGCGACTACCTGATCCGAACCCTCACCAAGGACGATGCGTCCGATCGCTGGGCCGCCTGGATTGCGGATCCGGAGGTTGCAAAAATGCTCAATGCGCCGACGCGCGCTTTAACAAAGGAAGAAATCAAGAAATACATCAACAGATTTGATCAACAAACAAAACTGCTCTTAGGCATTTTCGACAAGCGAACGAATTTGCATATCGGATTTTTCAGTGTCGATATCGACTATCGTCGAAGCCAAGGCAGAATAAACATGCTCATCGGAGATGCAAAATACCGCCACCGAGGTGTTTTGTCGATGATCCGCAGTTATTATCTAAAGTACCTTTTCGAGACGCTGGGGCTGAAAAAACTGACGGCCACCGCGTTGGCGCATAATCAAATCATTATCAATCTACTCATCAAACGTGGCTGGAAGGTGGATAATATTCTTAAAGAACATATGAGGTCTCACGCGGACGGCTCGAAACTTGACGTGTGGGTAATGAGCCTCTCGCGAGACGCTTGGCGCGCGAGAAATATGGGGGGAGCTAACTCGTAACACTCCTGCTGCCTTCTAAGAGTCACAACAACTTTGAATGTCTGCTGTTGGCTCTCACAGGAAGCGCCGCCCGGTAAGTACCGCGGCAGCTTTCTGGGGGGTGAGTTCAAGCCGTCAGTGCAACACCAGTCGCTCTGCAGTGGGAGGCGTGGTTGTATGGCCAAGGTCACACCGATCCTATCGCAGGCGCTCGGCCGCGCTGTTTCTGCGTACAACGCGGGAAAGCTCGTTGAGGCCGAGCAAATATGCCAACAAATCATAACCATCAAACCTGCTCTCTTTGACGCGCTTCATCTCCTTGCTGCCGTACAATCAAAACTGGGCAAAAAGGAAATGGCACTGGTGAACTACAACCGCGCGCTCAAACTGCGGCCGGACTCCGCCGAAGTGCTCTCCAACCGGGGTGTTACCCTGCATGACTTGAAGCGGTTCAAGGAGGCGCTGGTGAGCTACGACCGCGCTCTCAAAGTGCGACCGGACTATGCCGAGGCGCTTTCCAATCGGGGCCACACTCTGAGTCAAGTTGGCGAGCTTGATGCCGCGCTGGCCCACTATCGACGCGCGCTTGCGCTCAAATCGAATCTCACGAATGTGCACGTCAACATGGGCAACGCGCTCAAGGAGCTCGGTCAATTGCAGGAAGCGAAAAAAGCCTATCTCGACGCGATCAGGCTCGATCCCGGCAATGCCCTTGCTTACGTCAACCTTGCCGACTCGGCGTTCTTCTTGCCCGGCGATCCGCATCTCGCGGCCATGGAGGCACTCGCGGCAAAGAGCGAAGGACTCTCGAAAACCGACCGCATGTGGCTCGCTTTCGCGCTCGGTAAGGCCCACGCGGACTTGAAGGATTTCCGCCGCTCATTCCAACATTTCCTCGAGGGTAATGCGGCCAAGCGTGCGATGATTTCCTATGACGAGAAATCTGCTCTCGCCTTTATTGACCGGATCGAGGCGGTTTTTACGCCGGAACTAATCAAGGCGAAGTCCGGCGGCGGAGAGGCCTCGCCGAGGCCGATCTTCGTGATCGGCATGCCGCGGTCGGGAACAACGCTGGTCGAGCAGATCATCGCGAGTTCATCCGATGGTACATGGCGCGGGCGAGTTGGATACACTCAACGACGTCATTCTCGCGGTCCATGGACCAGACGGTAACAAGGTCCCATTTCCCGAATGTGTTCCGGCGCTCGATGCCTCGGCGTTGAAGCAGATTGGCGAGCGCTATGTGGAGGCAGTTCGCAAGCTTGCGCCCTCGAGCGAGCGCGTTACCGACAAGACGCTCCAGAACTACCTTTGCGCCGGACTCATCCATCTGGCACTGCCAAACGCGAAGATCATCCATACCGTCCGCAATCCGGTCGACACCTGCGTTTCGTGCTTCACGAGGCTTTACTCCGCCCAACTAAATTACACTTGCGATCTTGGCGAGCTTGGGCGGTATTACAAACGTTACGAGGGGTTGATGGCTCATTGGCACCGAGTGTTGCCACTGAACCGTATACTCGATGTTCGGTATGAAGATGTGGTCGCGGATCTCGAAGGCCAAGCACGACGCATCATTTCTCATTGCGGTTTGTCTTGGGACGAGCGCTGTCTCTCCTTCCACGAGACGATCCGTCCGGTCAGAACCGCGAGCGCAACTCAGGTCCGCCAGCCGATCTACAAAACTGCGGTGGGTCGTTGGCGCGATTACGAGGAGCAGCTCGGACCGTCGCTGAGCGCCCTCGGTATCGTCACCTCAGTTGTAGAATGACGTGATTCCTTGGCGACCTATTTGAGGGCGGCAGTCAGCTAACAGCGGAAGTGCTACGCCAGCTGGCTATCGCGCCGACGTCTCTCGTGCATTCTAATGCGCAGCGAGCGCCTCCAACAGCGGCAACAACAGATTGCGCGGCGGACGCGGCCGTCCGACCGAGCTGCGGTAAATCGGCTGGCGGACCTGCGCGTGGCTGATCGTGCGGACCGTGCGGTCCGCCTTATGGAATTCTAAACAGGCATCATCCCATTCGAGCCCACAATGGGCGACGATGCGGCGCGCCTGTTGCTCGAGATCGTCAACGATCTCTTCGTATTGCACCTCGAGCATGACGTCAGGGGGCAAAACATTGCGCCAATGCGCCATCATCTTCTCGTAAGCGCGGTAATAGCGGCCTAATTCGCTCAGATCGTAAGAATAAAGCTGACTATGCCCCGAGAAAAGTATCGAGAAGATTGAAAGACACGTATCGACGGGATCGCGGCGCATGTGAATGATGCGCGCGTTGGGCAGGGCGGCATGAATTAAGCCGGCAAATCGGAAGTTGGCCGGCAGCTTATCTGTAATGCGGGTCACGCCCGCCGGCAGGCCGCGACTAACCGCCTTGATATAGAGTGCACCAAGCTGCCGCAGTTCGGTGTCCGACCAGCGCGCCGCGCGAAGCGAGAGCAATGGCGGGAGAGTGGGCGTTCCGCAAATTTCAGCGATGGCCTCGTTTAAAGTCACGCGCTCGCCGAGCGCCTTAACCTTGGGGTGGCAGGCCAGGATCTGCTCCACCAAGCTCGTTCCCGAGCGCGGCATGCCGAGTATGAATATCGGCAGCGACGACGGATCGCCGGCCTGTTGGTGGCGTGCCATCCACTTGGCATCGAAATCGAGGCACAACGCGTCAAATTCGCCAAGGGTCGATGCTTCATCGTATCTGAACACCCGCCGCTGCAGCGCGCCGCCTTCGATTTGGAAGCGGAACGCGCGCTCGATGTCACCGCAATCGGCATAGGCTTTGCCGAGCGCGAAATTAAGGTTCACCTGCTCGTCCAGCGTCAGTGACGCCGCCTTCTGCGCCAGGGCCTCAAGCGCCGCGAGGAGCGGATCGTCGGCTTTCCACCGCGCGATCTGGCCCCAGTAGTAATAGAGGCGCGACTGGTCTGGCGCGATTTCAATCGCCCGTGCCAGGGCGGCACGCGCCTCGTCGTAGCGTCCCAGCTCGGCCAGCCCCTGCGCCAGGGTGGCACGCGCGTCGACAAATTGAGGATCCAGCGCAATCGCCCGCCTAGCTCTTTCCAGAGCCTCCTCGTGGCGGTCGAGCAGGTGGAAGGCCCTGGCGAGAAGGGTCTGAACGATCGCAGAATTCGGCTTCTGCTTAAGCGCCTTGCGCAAGAACCGGACGGATTCCTCCAACCGTTCACCGATCAACAAGACGGTTCCTAGATTGGAAAGCGTTTCGAAATGTTTGGGATATTGCTGCAGGATCGCCCGATAGATTTTCTCCGCCCCCGGAAGGTCGCCGCGTTGCTGCAATTCAACTGCCCGTTTGAAAGCGACATCTGGGGTGAGGCCGACCTGCCCTGGGCGAATACCAACACTCATCCGGTGATGACCCGCTCCTTTTCCCGCGGCGACCCGCGGCGGCATCTTCGACACTATAGCACAGAGAGTGCCGAATACGGTGTGGTGGCTTCGTAACGGTAATAAACGCACGATCTAAATAGCCTGTAACAAGCCCGTCCTTGGGGAGTTCGGCAGGAGCGGTACCGGTATTTCGCTCGCGGCTGACGCGGTGTATGAAATAAACGACATTGAAATGGGATGACTATGATGGAGTTCGAGCAGGCCCTCGCGCTGCATCGCCAAGGCCGGACGGGTGAAGCCGCCCACGCCTACCAACAGGTTCTTCTGGCCAAGCCCACACATCTCGATGCGTTGATCCACCTCGGAGCCCTGCGCCTCGCGGAGGGGAAAGCCGGCGAAGCGGAGATGTTGCTGCGACGGGCCGCGACGGCATCGCCGCAATCGCCCGAAGCGCTTGGCAATCTTGCCGCGGCGCTGCAAGCGCAGGGTCACCACCAAGAGGCAGCCGGTTACTACGAGCGCGCGCTTGAGTATCGGCCAGGTATGCTGGATGCCCAATTTGGTCTGGCCGCCTGCCTGCAGGCTTCCGGCCAGCACGAGGCAGCGATTACCCGTTACCTGTCGATCCTTGCGGCCGAACCTAATCACGCGGAGGCGAACTACGGCTTGGCGACGCTGTTGGCACAGCTCGGCCGCGGCGACGAAGCCGCAGCGAAATATCGCGCTGCTCTCGCTGCCGATCCGGACTTCGCCGAGGCGAGTTATGGATTGGGCAAATTGCTCGCACGCGGTGATACGCTTGAGGACGCCATACGCTATTTCCATCAGGCGATCGACGTCGATCCAGACTATATCGACGCACGTCTTGGTCTTGGCACCGCGTTGTCGCGGCTGCATCGGGATGATGAGGCGATGGCGGCCTTCCAGGGGGTGCTCGCGGCAGAGCCTGGCCATGCCGCCGCGCACTGCGGGATCGGTACCTTGCTTGACCGCCAGCGCCGTCATGGCGAGGCCATCGAGCATTACCGTGCCGTGCTTGCGCATAACCCAGATCATGTGGATGCCATGGCCGGGATGGCGACCGCTATGAAGAACCTTGGCCAACATGCCGAGGCGCTGTCGCCGGCGCGTCGTGTGGTTTCGCTGCAGCCGCAGTCCGCGTCGGCCGCCGGTCTGCTGGCATCCATCCTCGCCGAAATGGGTTCGTTTGACGAAGCCCTCACTCAATCTCGGCGCGCCGTCGCGCTCGCGCCCGATCGGCCGGAGTTCTGTTACTACGTGGTCGAAATGGCGAAGGTTAAGCCAGGAGACGAAGTCCTCCAAGCGCTCGAGGCCGCGCTACCTCGCATAGAATCGCTCTCGGCGCGGGAGCAATGCTTTCTGTATTTCGCCCTGGCCAAGGCGTACGACGATGTTGGCGAGCGCGATCGTGGCTTTGACTATCTTCTGCGAGGCAACAAGATCAAGCGTTCCGAAACTGAGTACGAGGAGGCAGCGATGCGGCGCGCCATCGCTCGCATCCCTCGCGTTTTCACCCCCGAGCTGATGGCAGCCCGTAAAGATCTCGGCGAACCGTCAACCGTCCCGGTGTTCGTCGTTGGCATGCCGCGCTCCGGCACGACGCTCGTGGAACAGACGCTGGCCAGTCACGCGGCGGTTTTCGGCGCCGGGGAGCGACGTGAATTGTCACAGGCGATCAGGCGCCTGCGCGCTGAACCGTTCGGAGCGGCATTTCCAGAAGCGGTCCAGAGCATGACCGGCGAGGCGTTCCGGCGCATGGGGTCGGAGTATGTCGCCGCACTGCGAACTCTTGCGCCCAGCGCGGCGCGCATCGTCAACAAGACACCCAACAATTTCCTGTACCTCGGGTTGATCCACCTGATCCTGCCCAATGCGCGCATCATTCATGTGCAGCGTGACCCGGTGGATACGTGCCTGTCTTGCTTTTCCAAGCTGTTTTTGGGCGATCAGCCGTTCAGCTACGACCTAGCCGAGCTCGGCCGTTATTATCGGTCTTATCAGAGCCTGATGGCGCACTGGCGAGCGGTTTTGCCGGCGGACACCCTGCTCGAGGTGGAGTACGAGGCCCTGGTGGATGACTTTGAGCCGCAGGCCCGCCGGATGGTGGCGCATTGCGGTCTGCAATGGGATCCGGCGTGCCTGGAGTTTCATAAGACGTCGCGGCCGGTGCAGACGGCGAGCATGGTCCAGGTGCGTCAGCCGATCTACCGCACGTCGGTCGGGCGATGGCGGCCGGATGAAGCGCTGCTGCGGCCGCTCGTGGAGGCGTTGGCGAGCGGATAAAAATCCCGAAAGCGAGCAATCGCGATCGGTGCAAGCGGACCGCCAGCTAGGCTCACCGCCGGCTAGCCGGAACTGACCTTAGCGGGCGCCGGCAGGTTCACGGGTGGTGGTTGCAACGGATAGAGAAGCTGTCCCGTCACCGAAGTGGGGAGCTTGGTATCGATGCCGTATTCCTGCGGCCACTGCTCGGGAAGATGGTGGGTCCGAAACATCCAGTCCCAGCACGGCAACATCGAGGCATAGTTGCAATTTCGATACTCGGAGCGGACGTGGTGCCAATGGTGGAAGCCCGGGGTCGAGATCAGCCACTCCAGCGGGCCCAAGCGCCAGCGGATATTGGCGTGGATGAAGAAGCCCCAAACGGTGACGACCAGCATGAGCACCGTGGCCACCAAGGTGCCCTGCACACTCTGGGGGGCGCCGAGGCCGAGAATGTAGATCGGAATGAGACCGCAGGAGCGGATAACAACATTATCGATCGGATGGGCGCGTGCGCTGATCAGAAAATAGACTTCCTCGGGGCTGTGGTGGAGCGAGTGGAAGCGCCACAAAAACGGGATTTCATGGGCCCAGCGATGGCCCCAGTAGAAGCCGAGATCGGCCACGACGAAGGCGGCGAGGCCGCGCAGCCACAGCGGCCAGGTGGCAACCGTGGTGTGCACCTGCGACGGCACATAGCGGTAAGCGACATAGGCGACGATGGACAGTGGAACTATGAGCAGCAGATGCGGCACGATCCCGCTGATGAAATAAAACCCGAGATCGCTGAGCGCCGACTTGGAAAAAATCTTGCGGCGATACACCGGGAACAGCTGTTCCAGCGGTACAAAAATGAGGGTCAGGATCACCAGCCAGGCGCATTGCCGCACGACACTGATCAGTGGCGCAAGCTCAGGATAGTGACGCAAGTATGCCAACAACGGCAAACTCCTGATTGGCTGGCTTCAAACTCCAACGGGTTGGGGCCTGGGCCAAGCGAGCCAAAGCGCGCCAGCGTTTCTCTGCCGGAGCGCTTCAACCTGGCAGTAATAGCCTAGCACCAATCAGGTCGCGGTGGAATGCTTGGCCCGTCGGCGCCGCAACATCCCGGCCACACCGACAAGTCCAATCCCAAACAGCGGCAGGGTCGCCGGCAGCGGCGTTCCAGACAATCCAACCGCTGAATCGACCCCGGAGAGGAACGCAATTGGCGGCAGGTTGGTGGTGTTGCCGTTGTCGCCCCAGGCCAGGAAACTGAGCAGATCTGTCGTCGCATCGGCGGTCAGATTGACCGTGACAAAACTCCAATTAACCGTGCCATGCGATGGTACGTTCATCAGTGTTGTCGCCGCGATGGATGCGGTCGTGTCCAAATCCGAATAAACGCAATGCGTGCCACAATTCGTGTTCACGACTAGGGGGGCGCTGGAGTTTGCGGAGAAAAGGCCACCATCGGCGGGTTTGCTCAACGCGACAATCCACTGGTTCGTCGTGGCGCCGTTAAAGCCCGTTTCCTGACTGGCCGCTTGATAGAAGCCCAGCGTATAGGTCTGGCCTACGGTCAACCCTTTAACCGTATAGTTGAAGCCGCTCTCAAAGTGAGGATTGCCGTCGGCTTCGACATAGTTCCCGACAATGGTGCCCGTCGGGTTACCATAGGTCGTCAGATAACCGCCACCGGCGGCGGATTGTCCGGCAGCTTGACCATCAACGTAGATGAGGCCGCTGCCGCCGGTCCAGCCGGTCACCCCGCACGACGAGAACGAACACTTTGGCGTGCCGCTCAGCTGGGTAAAGTTAAAATTCGTAAGACCCGGAAGGAGCGGATCTGCAAGAATGGGACTGGCAAACCCCAGCGACAAAGCGACTGTGGAAACGCCACAAACTAGTGACGTACGCATACCACTCATACCAAGCGACATTACTCACCCTCCCCATCTGAACCCCCGGCGTCCCCACGCCTAGAGGCAGCTTCCTCAACCAGGAGGAGACAACCGTCGATTAACCCATTTAATGTGATAGCGAGTCAATATACCTGTAGTTATAGTCAGTGTGTCTGCAGATACACTCCCTATGCCATTGAGATAAAATCAGAAAGCCGCGGTGAAGCTTTCTCTGGGGCCGCGTTCGACCAATCCGGTGTCACCGCGCTCCGAACCGCGATCGGTGCCAGCGCCAAGCATCGGTGATGATCGTTGTGAGATCGGAGCGTTGCGCTGCCCAACCAAAAACGTCATGAGCCTTCCTTGCGTCGGCCACCAAGACTGCCGGGTCCCCCGGCCGACGCGGCGCGTCGACCGCTAAAATACTGCGACCGGTAATTTTTCGAGCAGTATTGATCACCTCTCGCACCGAAGCACCCTTCCCATTGCCGAGATTGACTGCAACTGTCTCGCCGCGATTGAGCAGATATTCGAGCGCCAGCGTATGTGCGCCCGCCAGATCGCAAACGTGGATGTAGTCACGAAGTGCCGTACCATCCGGAGTCGGATAATCCGTTCCAAATATGGTCACGTCTGGCCTTCTGCCTATCGCCGCGTCGAGGACTAACGGAATGAGATGCGTTTCGGGATCGTGATCCTCGCCGATCTCGGCCATCGGCTCGGCGCCGGCAGCATTGAAGTAGCGCAAACGGACCGACCTTAGCCCGTAGGCTCTACCGAAATCGTCCATCATCCTTTCACAGATAACTTTGGTGAACCCATAGGGATTGATTGGATTTTGCCTCGTGCTCTCGTTTATTGGCACACCGGCCGGCTCGCCATAGGTGGCGCAACTCGATGAAAATACAATCTTGTCGACCCCGCCTCGCGCCATCGCGTCGAGCAATGTTCGCGTGCCGTTGACATTGACGTCGTAATATTTGTTCGGATCTGTGACCGATTCCCCAACATAGGCGAGCGCTGCAAAATGCATGACGGCGTCGATTCGCTGCTTGGAAAAGATGGCATCAAGCGCAGCAGCATCGCGGATATCGCCGGTAATCAGTTCTCCCCAACGAACGAACTCGCGATGACCGAACAACAGGCTGTCAAACACCACAATCTCATGACCCTTGGCAGAGGCGGCTTTGGCACAATGACTGCCAACATAGCCGGCCCCTCCAGTTATCAGTATGCGCGCCATGATATCCGTGAGTCGCAGTGGTTCGAACGAGTTTGACGTCTCATCAAGTTAGTCATGTAAACGAAATCATCGGAGACCCGATCAGGGTCGCTGGTATCTCGCTGGATTTTTATTCGAGCACAGACCGAAGCTCGTGCTTTACCTGATCAATAACATCGGTCCAGTTTCCAATCTGCTGCTGTCTGAACAGCCTTGCACTCGGGTACCATGGGCTATCGCTGCGGTCCAGCAACCATCGCCAATCGGGATTGAACGGCAACAATATCCAGACTGGCTTGCCCATCGCGCCCGCAAGATGAGCCACACTCGTATCGATCGTGATCACCAGATCCATCAGATCCAGCAATGCAGCCGTGTCGCTGAAGTCGCTTAGTTCGTCACCAAAGAACGAGATGCGACCGTCTTGTTGTAACAGGGCGATTTCTTTTTCTTCGGCTTCCTTCTGCAGACATATCCAGTGCGCATCTGCACTTAAAATCGGAATAAGCTCTTCGAGTTTCATCGAACGGTTATAAATTCCATGAACAGTGCTTCCGCTCCAAATTATTCCAATTCTGGGTTTGGTCTTTGGTGGCAATCGGCCCGACCAAACGGTTCGCAATTTTTGGTCGGCCTTTATGTAGTGATGCGGCGCAGGGATGGTTTCCAGTGTCGTCCCCAACGCAAGCGGCAGACTCAACAGTGAGCAGTGATAGTCAAAATCGGCCGGCGTCTCATTTGCGGGAATGATCTGGATTGTCGGGCTGATCTGCTCCAACAACCTGCGTAGAGGCTCCTGCACTGACATAATGACCTTGGCGCCCCGAGCTTCGACGAGTTTGGCGTACCGGCAGAACTGTATGGTGTCGCCGAACCCTTGTTCCCCATAGATGAACAAAATTTTGTTCGCGATATTGTCTTCACCCAGCCAGAGAGGTTGCGGATAAGAGTGAACCGCGGCGGCTTTATTTCTACTTTTGCCTCCTTCGAACTGACGCCAGCCTTGCTCAAAACGTCCCATCAGCAAGAAGCAAAGGCTTTGATTATGGTACGCCTCCGCATAGTCTGGCTTGAACGCGATCGCCTTGTCGTAACTCGACAGTGCGGCCTCGAGACGCTTTAGGTCCTGCAGCGCAAGCCCGCGGTTGTTGTAGGCTTCCGCATAGTCAGGCTTTAGGGCGATCGCCTTGTCGTAACTCGTAAGCGCATCCTCGAGACGCTGCAAATCCTGCAGCGCAAGCCCGCGGTTGTTGTGCGCCGCCGCATAGTCTGGCTTCAGTGCGATCGCCTGGTCGTAACTTGCGAGTGCATCATGGGGACGCTTCAGGTCCCGCAGTGCATTGCCGTGGTTATAGTACGCCACCGGATCGGGTTTGAGCGCGATTGCCTTGGCAAAACTCGCGAGTGCATCTTCGGGACGCCTTAGGTCCACCAATGCGTTGCCGCGGTTGATGTACGCCGCCGCATTGTCAGGTTCCAGCGCAATCGCCCTGTCGTAACTCGCGAGTGCCTCATCGGGACGCTTTAAGTCCCGTAGTGCATTACCCAAGTTGCTGTGAGCGACAGCGACCGTTGGGTTCAGACTGATCGCCTTGTTGATCAGCTCAACTCCCGATGCCGTTCGCCCGGTTTGAACGGCAATGACTCCAAGCAGGTGCAAAGCATCGAAGCGGTTTGGTTGCTGGCGCAGAACTTTCCGGTAGATGCGCTCGGCTTCCGCCAGCTTGCCCCGTTGGTGCAGCGCCAACCCTTGATCGAGCTGCGCTCGCAATGCTACCGCAGCAGAATTCTGGACCGGCGATCGGAAACCCGGAGTTTTAGACATTGTCGCCGACCTGAAAGCTTTCGATCCGATCATCGCAGGGATTATAGTCTGCTTCGGGATTTCGGATAGCGCAACAAAACAACTTCGGTCGATCGAGCATATCTCCAAGATCCCACCGGCGAGTAGTGGTATCAATGACAGGTTCGATCCCTTACAATTTAAGCATGCAGGACGCTGGGGCCTCAGATCGGCCGCCTTACAGAGGTTTGTTCATCAACCTTGATCGCAGCGTCGCCCGTCGAGCGCTGATGGAAGCGCAACTCAAGAAATTCAATCTGCAAGAACGCTATTCGCGGTTCGCCGCAATCGATGGCCACGCGTTGACCGGGCCGCCAGGAGCTATATCGGCAGCAGAGAATGCTTGCTTTCAGTCGCACTACCGTGCGCTGGAGAGCGCCAAGCCATCTCGTCGGATAGTCCACATCCTGGAAGACGATGTGATCTTTGCACCACAGATGGAGCAGGTCATCGACTCATTGGATTCGTCTGGCCTGTTCGATCCGTTCGACCTGATTTTTACGCATACGTTTGTTGGTTGTGAGCTCTTGTTGTTGCGAAAATTCAAGGAGCTATTTGATTTTTACCAGCAGAACAGGTCGCCGAGGCTCGCCGTCCTCGATGTCAAAGATGACTACCGATGCATCTTTGCATCGTACTTGGTGCCGGCGCCCAAAATTGACAAAGTTCAATCAGTGCTACGTCGGGGCCTTGACGCCGGCCCAAATTTTCCGATCGACCTTTTTGTTGGCCAGGAGGCAAGAAATGGCCGATTGAGATTGGGCTGTATCTTTCCATTCATTACCAGCGTGCAGATTAGTGACATTGGGGGGACAACAATTACGGATCGAGGAAAGGATACGGAAATCACAAGAGAAATCATTTCTCTTCTGCAGTACTCCTTCTTTTTAGGGCGGGATCTCAAAAATATCCCACCAGCATTGCTAAACAAGCTTCACGCCTTTGACGATGACGAGCATCACAAACTGATAACCGCAGTATTGGGCTTTGTAGTTTCTTCCGATGATTTTATTGCGCTTTGATCATCTGTGAAGATCAAACGGGTCGGTGAGACCCAACAAATCATGGGCGATGACCGCAGGCCTTGCAAAGGCGGCGCTCGTCGACGCCGCGAGCACGGCAAATGTGGTTCCCAAAATGGGGCCGATAGTCGTCTGCATAAGTGTACAGAACCATGGAACAGTGCGAATTAACAGCCGATGTCGCTCATGGGTCAAAAGCTGCCTCGGGCCTAACTAGAAGCGTGGCAGCTATACGCCCGAAAGCGGACACCAACGTAGCAAGACGGCGGGTCCGCTTTGGGCCAACAGCGGACTCACGTGCAGCTACATGATCGGTGGGATACAAATAGAAAGACCGGCTCGCAGCGGTCTTTCCGAACTCGGATTTCGAGTCTCTGAATCTTGATTTTGCAATCAACCGCTCGAAGATTATGCACCTCTCGGAATAACTGGATGATAGATTGTGACGAGGATTCACAAGTCCGCGGCAAAGTAGAATCCGCCGATGAAGTTGCCGAGACTAGGTTGTCAACGGGTAGTGTCAAATGTTCTCTGACTTGACCACGAGACCGCTTAACCCACACGCTTACAGTGCTCATCAATTTGCGTTTTTAGACCAAGCCGCACTGAGCGCGCTTGCCAATATCTCAGCGATGATTCTCGTCGAGAATGGCGATCGCACAGCGCGCAGGAACTGGCAGAACCGACAACTGACCAATCTTCTAAAACACGCGAAGACTCGCTCTAAGTTTTGGCGCGAAAGGCTGCCATCACGCGTCGGTCATGGCAGCCTGAAATATTTGCCGATCCAAAGCCGTGCCGATATCGCCACGCAAGTGAAACTCGAAGGCTCGCTTGTGGCGTCGGACGGCAACGCGCCGGTTTCAAGCTATGCGTCAACAGGATCGACTGGTACGCCTGTCAAGGTCTACGTCTGTCCGGAGAATGGCTATTACAATGTAATTCGCACCTTCGCTCAGTATTTCATTGATGACTTAAGCCTCGAGGAAAACTGGGTTAGAATTGACCCGACAGCAAGTTTATCCGAGTTGGAAAACGCAGCATTAGGTGTTCAGGTGGCTGCCTCTTGGGCCGGCGTCCTAGGTAAAGTCTTCCGCAATGGTTCAGGAAAAAAGGTAGAGCACTCATTTGATGATGACGCTCTGATCAATGAATTATCGAAAGATCAGGTTGGTTATCTAATTTGTCCAAATCGATATATGGATATTTTGCTGCGAAAAGCAGGCACTGGATTTATAAAAAAGCTCGGCGTTAAATTGTGGCTGCACAAATCTGATTATCGCGATCCGAAAATCGTCAAAGCGCTAGCGGACATCGGCGTGCCATCTCTATCGAATTATTCAGCGGGAGAAATCGGGCCGATTGCCTTTGAATGTTCAAAATACCAAGGATATTTCCACGTCGCTCACACTAACGTCATTGTAGAGTGCGACAATCAATTAACGGCGTCATTTAATGATGCATCATTGGGACGATTATTGGTTACACATCTGCATTCCTATGCCACGCCGATTATCCGCTACGATGTTGGTGACTTCGGTCAGGTAGAAAATCGCTGTCGCTGCGGTCATGATGGACCGACAATTTCTAATATTTATGGCAGAGGAAAACATTTTCTGCGATATCCTGACGGAACAATGCTCCCATTCCATCTAACGACACGGCTGTTGCTAGAGACTGTTAGTTTTGAAGAGTGCCGAGTCAGACAGACTGAGATTGATAGTATTACCGTAGAAATAGGTGGCCGAGAAAGCATTACAGCGGAGGAAGAGGCGAATTTAAAAAAGCTCATCATCAAAGCCACTGATCCAGCATTCAAGATCAATATCAAGCCTGTGAAGCAAATTGATTGGTCAGGAAATCCTAAGCGCCTTTTCTTTTCAAGCGCAGTTGCGTAGAAATGCGGCTCATGCGGACGGCGATTGCCGCGAACAACTAAACAAAAATATTGTCTCTACAAACTGAACTTAAGCCAAGTCTTCGTAAGACAGCATATTCCCAGAATTAGCATGGCTTCCTGAACTTGGCAGGTGGTGTCGGGCCGCTCGAATGAGATGTCCGCTTCTCTAATCGGCCGTTTGAGGTCAAGCGCTTTCAGACTATCCACCACTGCAATGTCGATGTCGCTCACGGGCTCGCGCTTCTCTTCGGAATCGGCACCAGGGCCCTTCCATCATGGGGTTCGAAGACGAGGTGGAACAATCTTTGGGTCGGCGTTGCCGTCAAGCTGAAGGCAGGTCCAAGCGGACATACGAACTCACCTCATCCCTCGTCCCGCGAGGGACATCATTCCACCGCTCGGTGGAGCTCGAGTTTTCCTCCTATTGCATTTGATCCTGCACGGTCCTCATGCCGCTGCGACGTCTCGGGTCCAGCGGAACTCAGTGCCGTCGACCCAGATGCGGTGCATGATCACGGCCAACCGGCGCGCCAGCGCCACGATCGCCTTTTTCATCCCGCGGTGCCTGGCGATCTGCATCGCCCAGGCCTTGAGCCAGGACCATTTTGTCGAACGCACCAGCATGACCTGGGCGGCTTCGTAGAGCATCATCCGCATCATCTCGTCGCCACACCGCGATATGGCGCCTGGGCGATCGCTCTCGCCGGATTGGTGCCGGGATGGCGTCAGTCCAAACACCGCTCCGACTGCCTTGGAGTTCTTAAAGCGAGCCGGCACGTCGACGGTGACGCGATAGGTCAGTGCCACCACCGGACCGACACCTGGAACCGTCATCAGGCGCCGGCACACGTCATCGTCCCGAACAATCGTCAGCAAGCGGCGGTGCAGGATGCCAATCTGCTCGCGAAGCACCCGTCGGACAATGAGCAGCGGTTCAACCAGAATAGCCAGGTCGGGGAGGTTCTCGACCAGCTCCTTGATGCGGGCCTCGAACTTCACCGTTCCCACTACGCCCACCTTGAGACCAAAGTTGCGCAAGGTCGCACGTAAGTCATTATCAACGGCGATGGCCTTCGACTGCAGCAGCTTGCGATGGGTCAGCAGCATCCGCAGCTTCTGACTGCGTAGCGTCTTCACATGCACCGGGCGATAAAGCCCCACGCGCATCATCTGCGCGATACCGCGCGCATCGTTGCGGTCCGTCTTGTTGATCTGCGCCTTCAACACTGCTCTCATGTGCCGGGTCTCGACACAAATCGCCGGCAAGCCTGCTTCGGCAAGCGCGCTGTAAAGCCATTGCGACAGTGGCCCGGCTTCCAGTCCGATCCGTTTGAAGTGGAAGGCCGGGTTCGTCAGCACCGGTAGCAGAGCTTCCGGCTCGCTCGCCATCTTCACTTCCCGAACGATCCTGCCCGTGTCATCCACAATGCAGACGCTGGTCTCCCTGACCGATACGTCCAGTCCAGCAAAATGGTCCATGCTGCGCTTCTCCTTCTGATGCTTGAGGCCCGTAACCACGGTGATCTCGTTTCACCATCAGCCTGAAGCGCAGCACCCAAAATCTTCAGCTATCCACAAGCTGCCGGCCGATTACCCCATCTTTGGGTCATTAGCTGCCACGCGACCTAATTAAAGGCGCGGCTGCTTTACCCCCGAAAGCGGACACGACACCCCCCGAAGGGCCAATAGCGGACTCGTACCGCAGCAACCAGCATTCCTACTCGATCACCTTGTTGGTGCGCGCCCTCGACGCATAACCATCATTGTTTGGCTGGCGCCTGGCGCGACCAAGCTCGTTCAGCGGCCGCCTGACGCTGCCGGGCTGGCGCCAAGGCGTTTTAATTCATTCCGGCTGTCTTGGTCCGAAGGATTGATCGTCAGGGCTTGTTGGAAGTCGGCGATTGCTTCGGCATTTGTGCCTAGTTTCTCGTGGATGAAAGCTCGATTATAGTAGGCATTCGCATCCTTCGGATTGAGCGCGATCGCCTGATTGCAATCGGCAAGGCCAGCACGGTATTGGCCTAGACCCGAATAGGCACCGCAACGGTTGCTGTAGGCATCACCAAGCTTCGGATCGAGCGCGATCGCCTGATTGCAATCGGGAAGGGCGGCGCTGGGATTACCCAGATTAATATAGACTGAACACCGATTGCTGCGGGCATATTTATCCTTCGGATCGAGCGCGATCGCCTGATTGCAATCGGCAAGGGCGGCGCTGTAATTGCCCAGCGCAATATAGAATGAACAGCGATTGTTGTAGACAATCTGATCCTTCGGATTGAGCGCGATCGCCTGGGTGCAGGCGGCGAGTCCGGCGTTGGCGTCGGTAGTTTGGTCGCAAATTTCGCTTGCCGTTGCAGAATTGTTGGATGGGGCGCGGTTCACAAACCAAATCGCGATCGCGACGACCGCGATGAGCGCGGCGCCCACGGCAAACATTCTTCCATGCGCCCCTTTTTCGGAGGGCGCCGCCGCCTCGCTCGCTACCTTTTTTTTCTTCGTTTCCTCCTCGGCAAGTCGCGCCGCTTGCGCCGCGCGAGTGCGGTCCTTCTCTTCCTGTGCAAGCCGTTCGGCTTCGGCCTGCTGCCCTTGCTCTTCCGCGATACGCTGGGCCTCAGCTTGCTGTCGCCGGTTGTCTTCTGCGATCCGCTGCGCTTCGGCGTCATCCTTCTTGCGCTGCGTTTCCTCCTCGGCAAGCCGCGCCGCTTGCGCCGCGCGAATGCGGTCCTTCTCTTCTTGTGCAAGCCGTTCGGCTTCGGCCTGCTGCTGCCCTTGCTCTTCCGCGATACGTTGGGCTTCGGCCTGCTGTCGCCGGTTGTCTTCTGCGATCCGCTGCGCTTCGGCGTCATCCTTCTTGCGCTGCGTTTCCTCCTCGGCAAGTCGCGCCGCTTCCACCGCGCGAATGCGGTCCTTCTCTTCTTGTGCAAGCCGTTCGGCATTGGTCGGGGCGTTGGGTGTTGCCGGAGCTATGCCCGCGATCCATGTGACCAATCGCTCGATCTGAGCTTCCCAATCCTCGAACAAATCGATCCACTGCCGCGTCGCCAACTGGTAGGCGAATGCGCCTTTGGGCACGACATCTTCGACGCGCACCGGGATAACGGTAACCATCGCGCTGCTGGCGAGTACGATCTCCCGTTTCATGTCGTCTGAATTGTTGGCATTTTCGGAAAATACCAGCACCATCACCTTAGCGGCGCTGATCGCGTTCACGATCGCATCCATAAAGTTCTCGCCGGGGCCGACGTCGCGGCTGGAGATCCAGCATGACAGTCCGCGGCTTTCGAGCGCGGAGCAGATCGCGCGCGCAGACTTGCCGTCTTTTGAGGAATAACTGATGAAAACCCGCGTACCCACTACCCTTCCCCCCCGATCATCATAGCCTTCACGTCCAGGGGAATGAAGGTGTAGTTGGCGAAGGAGACAAGACAATTCCCGAGGTTTGGTCCGGCAGGCAGGGACAGATTGCCGGTGAACCTAGCCAATGTCCGCTTTGGGTCAAAAGCCGCCGCGGCGGCTCCACTCCGCCGTGTCCGCTTCTCTAATCGGCCGGTTGGGGTCAAGCGCTTTCAGACTATCCACCGTTCCAGTGTCGATGTCTCTCGCGGGCTCGCGCTTCTCTTCGGAATCGGCACAAGGGCCCTTCCATCATGGGGTTCGAGGACGAGGTGGAACAATCTTTACCGCGGCCTTGCCATCAAACAGACGACAGATCCAAGCGGACACACGAACTCACCTCATCCATCGTCCCGCGAGGGACATCATTCCACCGCTCGGTGGAGCTCGAGTTCCTCCTATCGCATTCGATCCTGCACGGTCCTCATGCCGCTGCGACGTCTCGGGTCCAGCGGAACTCGGTGCCGTCAACCCAGATGCGGTGCATGATCACGGCCAACCGGCGTGCCAGCGCGACGATTGCTTTCTTCATTCCGCGGTGCCGGGCAATCTTCATCGCCCACGCCTTGAGCCATGACCATTTCGTCGAAACGACCAGCATGGTCTGCGCCGCTTCATAGAGCATCACCCGCATCATCTCGTCGCCACACCGCGATATGCCACCGGTTCGCTCACTCTCGCCCGACTGATACTTGGATGGTGTCAATCCAAACGCTGCCCCGACCGACTTGGAGTTCCGAAAGCGAGCTGGCACGTCGACGGTGACGCGGAAGGTCAGTGCCACTACTGGACCGACACCTGGAACCGTCATCAGGCGCCGGCACACGTCATCCTCCCGGACAACGGCCAGCAAGCGGCGGTGCAGGATGCCGATCTGTTCGCGTAGCACCCGCCGTACAATGAGCAGCGGTTCGACCAGCATCGCCAAATCGGGTAGGTTCTCGACCAGCTCCTTGATGCGGGTCTCGAACTTCGCCATCCCGACCATGCCCACCTTGAGACCGAAGTTGCGCAACGTACCGCGCAGGTCGTTATCGATGGCGATCGCCTTCGACTGCAAAAGCTTGCGATGGGTCAGCAGCATCCGCAGCTTCTGACTGCGTAACGTCTTCACATGCACCGGACGGTAAAGCCCAACCCGCATCATCTGCGCCATGCCACGCGCATCGTTGCGGTCGGTCTTGTTGATCTGCGCCTTCAGCACCGCCCGCATTTGCCGCGTCTCGACACAGATCACTGGCAAACCCGCTTCGGCGAGTGCGCCGAAAAGCCATTGCGACAGCGGACCTGCTTCCAACCCAATCCGCTTGAAGCGGTAGGAGGGGTTCTTCAGCACCACCAATAACGCTTCCGGCTCGCTCGCCACCTTCACTTCCCGAACGATCTTGCCCGTGTCATCCACAATGCAGACGCTGGTCTCCTTGACCGATACGTCCAGTCCAGCAAAATGGTCCATGCTGCGCTTCTCCTTCTGATGCTTGAGGCCCGTAACCACGGTGACCTCGTTTCACCATCAGCCTGAAGCGCAGCACCCAAAATCCCTCAGCTATCCACAAGCTGCCGGCCGATTACCCCATCTTTACCCCCGAAAGCGGACACGAAGGCAGACGGGCGGCGCGTCCGCTTTGGGCCATAAACGGACTCGCCCCGCTTCCGTCGCTGGTTCGCCGCATTCGAGGCGGCCCGCGGCGATCACGCCAAGGAGCTCGACTCCACCGCGACCAAACTTGGCCGCCTCGCTGGCCGCGCGTTTGCTGAATTGAAAAAGCCCGGGAGGGAATCGTGAGCGAGAAAGAGCGTCGCGTGATGTAGCAGACATGGCAGCTCTGAGATACAAATTTCCGCTATTACCTCAAAGCAGACGTGGCTTATTAGGAGACAGGACAGTATTTCCGCATTCAAAAGGAGGACTACAATGAATTGGCGTACCGCCCTCACTCTAACAACCATTTCGCTACTCTGCGTAGTGGTCGCTGTGCCGGCGCTTTCGCAGGCGCCGCAGACCGTGCGCTTGCGAGGCGTAATCGAGAAAGTTGACAGCAAGACATTGACGGCGAAGTCGGACAAGGGCGACGAACTCAAGATCAACTTTGCCGACAAGATGTTAGTCGTTGAGGTAGTGAAGGCGTCGCTGTCGGATATCAAGGACGGCGCGTTCATCGGCAGTGGAGCGATGCCGCAACCAGACGGCACGCAGAAGGCAATCGAAGTTCACATTTTTGCCGAATCGATGCGCGGTACCGGGGAAGGTTTCCGGCGATGGGACGGCGCTCCCAACAGCACGATGACCAACGGCACGGTCGGCACGACGGTCACCGGCGTCGAACGGGCCGGTGATCACCGTCAAGTTTAAGGACGGTGAGAAGAAAATCATCGTGACGCCGGATGTGCCGATCGTGCGATTTGAAGTTGGCGATATGAGCGCGGTTAAGCCAGGGGCTGCGTTCACGGTCTTAAGGGCAGTGAAGAAGCCGGACGGCAGCTTCGACATCGACCGCATCAACGTCGGGCAAGACGGCATCGTCCCGCGCTGACCGTCGCTTGTCCTTCCGGCGCCGAGCGCACGAGGAGCCCGAATACCGCCTGAGTACGTCGGACGACGAGTGAGCGATCGCGCTGGAGGTGAACAGCTGATGTCTGCTTTGGGTCAAAAGCTGCCGTGGCGAGGTCTCAGTGGGATGTGCGCTTTGCCCCGAAAGCTGCCGCGACTGTTGCCGACTGGCGTGTACCTGTGGGACAGGAACAGACATCAGAACGTTAGGTATTGGGGACTAGTGGATCCTTTTCCATACAAGCTGCGCAGCCTCTGCGGGATTGGCTGTCGAACTCGCCGCCGTGTATCGCAGTTCGTCGCCCACGAACTCGAACTTCCTTTGTTGGTCAGTTCCGTCCCAGTTGGGGAATGAGCTGCGCTCGATATGAAGGGTGACGATGCGGTCGGTCTCATTCACGGTGTAGGTGCCGAAATACGCGACCACGCCGTGCGATATGGCCTCGTATTCCTGCGGCGTGCCAACCATGCGATTGTTAGAGGCGAATTTCGGCAGATTGGCTGCCGTGACCTGTGTGGCAAAGCGCGTACCGTCAAACACCAACATGCCTTTGGCGTTAGGCCCGAAGGGTTCGATTGCGGTGCCATCCGGGCGCACGTAGCGGATTGAGACGAGTGACCAGGTGCCCACAAACTGGTCCTTGACAGGCTGGGTCGTCGCCGTGCGGCTTGCAAGCGGCAACAGTAGCAGACACGCCATCGCAATAAGCAGCGATTTTCGCGGCACGGCCTGACCCTCCAAGTTGGTCCGTTGCTTTTTACTGATCCCTCGATTATGCGATAAGTCTATATTGTCGGAACGACCTGTTCGCCTGAGCCGAACAATGCGAGGGGCTGAATTTGCCGAAATGTCCGCCTTTGCGGCGATTGCCGAGCAGCGAAGCTTTGCCAAAGCGGCAGCTCAGCTAGGACTAGGCAAGTCCACGCTCAGCCAAAATCTTCGCTCGCTGGAGGAACGGCTGGGCGTCAGGCTTTTGAATAGAACAACCCGCAGCGTCTCGCTTACTGAAGCTGGTGCGCGTCTACTCAAGCGCGTGGGTCCCTCGCTTGTCGAGTTGAATGCGGCGGTCGACGAAGTTGCTAATCACCGGCAAAGTCCGACGGGGTTGCTGCGTCTCGTCGTCCAGCCGCCAGTCGCAACCTTACTCATCGAACCAATTCTCGCGCGCTTCTTGGGGGAATATCCCGGCGTCCAAATGGACGTTGCTGTCGTAAAGATGCCGGCTGATATCGTCGCCGAAGGCTTCGATGCGGGCATTCGTCTCGGCGAACAGATCGACCGCGATATGATCGCGATGAGGGTCGGGGGCGAAGCACGCTTTTTAGTCGTTGCCTCGCCCGATTACGTCGCGCGTCATCCACAGCCTAAGACACCGCGCGACTTGCGCCATCATGATTGCATCCGCAATCGTCTCCCGAACGGCGCAATTTTCGGATGGGATTTTGAAAAGAACGGCAAGGTGCTGCATATCAGTGTTGAAGGCCGCCTGATTGTGAACGACATAGAGCTTTCGATCCGTGCGGTCCGCGATGGTCTCGGACTGGCGTACCTGTTGTACGATTATGTAACTGCCGATCTCAAAGCGGGTCGTCTCGTTCCGTTACTGGAGGATTGGTCGCCACGATTGTCGGGTTTCTTTCTTTACCATTCGAGCCGCCGCCAGATCACCGGCCCACTCCAGGCTTTAATCACATTCTTGAAGGCAGAAGCTGCGCGGCGTGGAATTACTCCTGCGATGCCGCCGAGCGTGGGCGTCTATCCAACTCATCGCTTGGCGGGCAAATCGCGTCGATAAATAGCGACGGTGACTGATTATAAACAATCTAGCCAAGTCGCCTTTGGGTCATAAGCGGACACGGCGGTAGCAATTAGTGGCGTCCGCTTTACCCCCGAAAGGTGCCGCGGCACTCGCTGACCGGCGCGGCAGCTATGGATCAATAGGCGACATCGCTACGTCCATTCGATCACCTTGTCAGCACGGCCGATGCAATAATCGGGCGTCTCTAGTGTTCGTGCCTTTCGGGGCACGCCTTTATGGGTGCCGGCGTATCGGACCAGGAACAAGAGAACTGTAAATGGAAACGTTCAATCGGTTACAGCCTTACGTCCTCAGCATTTTGCGCATAATAGTGGGCCTCCTGTTCATGCAGCACGGCTTGGTCAAGCTGTTCGGGTTTCCGAGCGGCACGGGCTTCCCAGCCTTTCTCTCGTTGCCCTGGTTAGAGGGATGTATCGAGATGATCGGCGGCGGCTTGATCGCGATCGGGCTGTTCACGCGTCTCGCAGCCTTTTTCACGTCGGGCGAGATGGCGATCGGATATTTCATGGTTCATGCGCCAAAAAGCTTTTTTCCCTATGTCAACGGCGGAAATCTTGCGGTGCTTTATTGCTTCGTCTTCCTCTACCTCATCTTCGCGGGCTCAGGCCCGATCAGTCTCGACGCGCTCTTGTGGAAGGGCAAAGGACGCGCGGTGGCTTCTTAGCTCATCGTTGAATCGCCCTGAACAACCCAACCTCGTTGCTGAAACGCACGTCCGCTCTGGGTCATTAGCTGCCGCGCCGAAGTGAGCTTCCGCACGCCATTGGGGCGAAGCTTGAGAGACGAGATTCTATCGGGTGGAAGTTGCGTCTCTATGATTCTGATAGCCTTAAAGCCTTTTTCTAGCTTCGCCTGTACGGCTTGTAGGGCAGCGCTGCGAGGTGTTGCGGCCACCCAGATTTGGCTCAGGGCGCCGTTCAACGGCATAACGACGTGAATAGGGCACCTGGGTGGCCTGTTCATCGACGGCGACCGCGTTCGGAAGCCAACTGCTTAATTGGCGAGGCATCGCAGTAGTGGAAGAACCAACCCTTATGCACGGTCACGAATGGCGTCTGACATTTACTGCACTTTGGCTTTTCGCTGGGTGGGTAAAAGCGCGGAACGGCTAAATACTCAGCCCCGCAGCCAGGACATTTGAAATTCTGGGAACAATCTCGAGCCATCCTACCAATATGAGGCCGAATCGGCCTAGCGGCCAGATATAGCCTGTGGCCGCCTTATTCAAACTGAATCAGGACAGCACCGAAATTTGCGATTGGAGACGCTTGCGGACCAGCGGCCGTCAAATAAACTGGACCGGCGCCTGAGCGGAAATCTCTATCATGTTGCGTTGGTGGCATAAGTGGCAGGATCGAAATCGTCTTGCCAGGGAAGATGCAACAGTCCTGATCGGTCGTTTCGGGGCGAGGGTAAGTCATATCGCGAGTCGCCGTCTGGTCCAGACGAGAAGCGGCGCGGTATTCGATTCCAACCGCCCTGCCTGTCATTGGAAGCGCGTTCATTCCATTACACGTCAGCTATTGCCGTATGACGGAGACGATGGGGTGATGGCCCCCTGAAACGGCCATCCACTGTTCAAAGATGGCACCCCGAAATTCAAAAGGGGGACTAGCGGTTTGAAGGGGCCGACACCCAAAGAAAGAAGCCCCGATCACTTTGCGCGCGACCGGGGCTTCTCTACCAGAATGGTAGCTGGTGGGGTCTCAGAATCCAGCCAGGGTCAGCGTAGGGCTGTTTTGGTAATCAAATTCCTAACGCGCGGTGCCATTTCAAAAACCGGCCACCATTCGTTCTAAGACCGGCCAATTACTGTGAAATAGGCCGGCACCCAAAACTAGTTACGAACGAATTGGCAACTGCGAACGGCTTGGCAACATCGACAATTTGCAACGAAGAAGGCCGCGCTTTTTGGCGCAGCACCTCTGGCCGATGCACACAAATAATGGGAGTTTTAAGCTCCCGCGGCACTAAAGTTGGCCATGTCCGCTTTACCCGCCAATAGCGGACACGAACGCAGCACGACGGCGTGTCCGCTTTGGGCCAAGACCAAACTCAAGGGGAGAGCGTCCTCCCGACACGGAAGCCAAGGCAGTTGTATGGGTTGACGGTGGCGAACCCGTAGCGGTAGGCCGCGCGGAGGTTGGAGGATCGTAGTAAAAAGCACCGCCGCGGACGACGCGGTTTCTGCAATCTCCACTGGTCCACGCCGAACCGTCGGTGGGCGCTTCGTCATAGTCAGGATGATAGCAATCCTGCACCCACTGCCACACGTTGCCGGCCATGTCGTAGAGGCCAAACTGATTGGCAGCTGAACGAGCCGACGCGTGAGGTCTGCTGATTGTCCCATTTGCTGCCGCACTCTTTGCAGTTGGCGTTCCCCTTGCCGATCTCGTCGCCCCAGTAATAGGCCGTCGTGGTGTCAGCGCGCGCCGCGTATTCCCATTCGGCCTCCGTGAGCAGACGGTAGGGCTGGCCCGGTCATCTTCGAGAGCCACGCCACATAGTGCTGGGCGTCATCCCAGTCGACGTTGATGACCGGCTTCGTGTCTCGCCCGATAGCCGCGTCGGTAGCTTTGCGGGCACCCGCCAACCGACACGCAGGCGTCCCAGTCGGCGAACGTCACATCGAACTTGGACACCGCGAATGGCTTGGCGATCGTGACCTTGTGCTGTGGGCCTTCATTGGTCATCGCGGCCCTGTTCAGTCGCGGGCGATCCCATCGTGAACTCGCCGCCGGAATGACGATCATCTCCGGGACAGTCCTTAGCGCACTCACGGAAGCTTGCCAGCGGCTTCAGCGCACGTTCGGCCTCTGCCTTGAGCACGTAGGGGTCAAAGTTCGCGACCCGGTAGGGCCGCATGGTCGCAGTACCAAGTTATCTGCTCCTTGATGTACGCCTGATTGATCCAGCCAACGAGGCCAGCGATGATTCCAAGCAATAGCGTGTAAATTACGATCTGCACGAGCCGCCGAAGCCGCTGCGCGGAGCGCGCCCCTTGGCGGCTTTCGGCCACAAATGCTTGAGTTTCCTCGCTGGGCGCCGGCGCGCCGCGAGGGCGCGACGTGATCCAATGCTCCGCCACGTCCAGTGCGGGGGAGCGCAGCAGTAAACCGCCAGGGCGGCCAGCAGCCGACCAGCGGTGTGCGGCTTCGCCGTACTCAGTGTGTTGCCTGATCCAGCCAATGTCGGTCTGTAGTGCTTGGGCAAGCTGATCGGCGCTCGCTTCGAAACGATCCGGGTCATCGAAGAAGATAAAGTTTAGCCGCCGCACCTCCTCGGGCACCGCTCCGATCTCTACCCGCCGGCAGACGATCGGCGCGAACCGCTTGTTGAGCGTAGCCGCGTGCCCGACCTCCTTCAACGCAACATCAGAAGCGACAGCATCGGGGGAAAGCACGAATACGATGGTGTCGGCTCTGCCAATCAGCGCTTGGATGCGCTTCCACCAATCCTCGAATGCATAAATTTCCGTGCGATCGATCAGGAGTCTCAAAGCCGCGCGCTTTCAGTGCTGCTTCAAGGCGATCCGCAAAGGGCATGTCCTTGCGGGAATAGGAAATGAAGATTCTGGCAGTCGGCTCGGCTTTCAGCGCTTGCTCGGCATCAGCGATCATCGGCGGGCCTCAGCCCGAACGATAGCGAATTTGAAAGCAGGCGCAATGTCCGCTTTGGGTCATTCGCGCCCGATCCAGCCAAGCCCATATGAGGGGCCATGTCCGCAATGCCCCGTTAGCGACGGCCGGCGCGAAAAAGGCGGCCTGTCGTGATGGGCCATAACCGAACTCATGCACTGCAAACTGAGTACGCCGAGGCCGCAGGCGAAAGGCGGTAAGGCGGCAGGGAGGGGCGTGGAGGCGATAACCCCAGTACCGATAGCCGGTGCTGTGCTTTTCACGTGACATGGCGGGTAATTTTGCGGAGCCGCTTGTTCGCAAGCCGCTAAAAGCTTGACGCATTTTTCGCTGTTTGGTCTCCTAAATTTCAGGGTTCGCCGGTTTAGCGACTGACTACAGAGGCGTTTCATGTCCAGACAAAGTGTTAAGCGGTGCCGCGCGTGGGGTGTGTTCGGGGCTGCGTTGGCGCTATCGGCCGCGACGCTGGCTTTGGATGCGGGACGCACGCCGGCTTTGGCATGCGCGACGACGCCGTGCAACACCGGCGTAGATTATACTGCCGAGGTTGCGGCCCAATACCAAAAGGACCTGCAAAATAGTAAAGATTCAGAATATTGGCTCTTATCGCCACTGTTCATGGGCACCGGCGCTGGCGGCGCTGGCACGGGCGCCGGGGGTGCTATCAACCCTGACGTTGGGTCACCCGGCGTAGGACCAAACGGCCCTAATCTTTCAGACCATCTGGGTATGTACGTAGGCGACGGTCAGAATGGGGTGAACGGCCCAACCGGTTGGGGTGGAATAGGCGGTGGGGCGGTTTTTCACGGAAATGGTTTTGGCCTGACGGATACTGCGGGCGCGATCCCCGCAGGTAAAGGACCAAGTCTTCGTGACGAGTTGGGCGAAGGCACTATTTATGGCACATTCGATGCGAGCCGGTTTGTGGGCCTGCCCTCAGGTCAATCGCTCCTCCTGGCCGGGGCCTTCAACTACAGTCGGGATAACTTGAATTCGGGGCTACGCCGGTAACTGCTCCGGTAGTTGTCGGTAACGCCGGATCGTTGCAATCAGATACATACACTTTCGTCGGCGGTGCCTTGTACAGTTTCGGCAGCTCGTACGCTGCTCGGTACTGCATCTTACAATTTTGGTCATTCTGACGAGACTGATAATTCGGCGGGCACAACAGGCAGCTTTCGGAGCAGCGGCTATACCGTCGACGGCAGGATCGGTCATGTGTATATGCTGTACAATTCGACTGGCGTTGCAAATGCCGCAGCGATGCCCACGAAGGCGCCCCCCCAAGTGACGCGGGGTTATTGGGTCGGGCTCGATTTGAGCGGACATCTCGGTTACGTCGACAATTGGTCCGACGGCTTTACCGATAGCTCCGGGTTCACTTACGGAACGTCCAAAGCTGAGAATGGAGACGTCGGAGGCCGCGCGCGCCTGTTCGCTCTCATTCCCTATAACGGCCTGACTTGGGCTCCCTACGCTTCGGTAACTGTCGACCAGCAATTCGGATTTTCCAATACGATGAATATTCCAAGTCAGGCCGCATTACCGACTGGAGATTTTGTCACACTCCAGGCTGCCGAGACTTTCTGGGGTGGCGACATTGGTCTCGATGCTCGCGGGCCAGGCGGGTGGGTAATCGGCGTAAAAGGTTTCTACCAGGAAAGCGCAGACCTAACGCTCATCGGCGGTGCGGCCTACTTCAAAATTCCATTCAACTACGCACCGGTCGTGGCGGCGCGGTACTAAGCCTATTGCGCCGGCTTCGATGTGGAGACTGGCTTGCGCCACGACGATGCTTGCCGGAAACATTCGCGCATGAGCGCGCAACGGTCCGTTCCGCTGGCGTGAGCAGCGTCAGGCCGCGCCGCGCTGATGAAACTGCACACTTGGTCGAGCCCCGAAGCGTCGAGCCAACCGGCGGCACGGCCGCGGCGGACGGCGAAGCAGTCGGCCCTGCTCTCGTCTGGACCGCCGACTAAGTGACCGCACTCGTGGCTATAAATCCACAGCTTCACTGCTGTCGGCACTTTGGCGATGTAGGGCATGTTGAGGATGAGGAACTGCGGATAAGGCGCGGCGGCGTAATCGTTGAGGTTGGGGTCCAGCACGGTGGCCCAATTCCCACAGGTCATGCGATGGCCGTCAAGCATTAACTGACCGGGCGGAACGATCGTGGCGCCACCCCCATTGGTCTCGACATAATCCTGCGGCGTCGGATTCTTCTTGAGCGGCTGCGCAAAAGCATTTGCCGCTACCCGAGCGCAACCACGAAACCAGTAACTCGAATGGAAGCATGAAGCAGCATTGGACGCACCCGATTGACCTGAAACTTTTTGCCTTATGAACGGTCAATTGCCAATCCTCACTTTCGATTAGTTGCAGCTTGGGACGAACAGTGACGAGATTTCGGTCGGTGTCCGCTTTGGGTCATTAGCTGCCGCGCGACCTATCCAGAGGCGCGGCTGCTTTACCCCCGTGTGTGGACGGCTCCGAGTTGGCAAGGACTTTTTTCACGCTTACAGAATTGGTCGGTGCGCCCGTGTGTTCGGCCTTTGAGTGCGGCTCACATGACCGCTGGCCATAATGCCCTCCGCGGATCAGGTCCCGATCGAAAGCCCGCATTCGACAATGCGTGGGGGTAACTGGGTTGTCCTGATCGCCGGATCGACCGGCTCTGCATTACGTGCTGTTTGCCCTCCCAACCGTCACATCACGCCGGATATCCGGTGTGATCTCGTTTACGCCGCGAGCGCGACCGGCTCCTTGTAGCGTTCGCCCTTGGCCATCATCGCCCACGCCATCCTGGCGATCTTGTTGGCGAGCGCGATGGCGGCGACCTTGGTGTGGCGCCGCGCCAGCAATGATGTGAGCCAGGGCCGACGCTTGGTGCCATGGATCTTGGCGTAGCGGATGACGGCGAGCGCGCCGGCCACGAAGAGGCCACGCAGATAGCGGTCGCCTCGTTTGCTGATGCTGCCGAGCCGGTCCTTGCCACCACTCGAGTGTTGCTTCGGCACGATGCCGATCCAGGCCGAAAAATTGCGCCCTGATCGGAACGCTCTTGGGTCGGCAACGGTGGCGACCAGAGCGGTGGCCAGGGCCGGACCGACGCCCGGTATATCGTCGAGCCGCCGGCTTGCCTCACTGGATCGATGCCAAGCCATGATCAGACGATCGAACTGCAGAATCTGAGCCTTCAACGTCTGTAATTGGGCGCCCAGAGCAGTGACACACGCACGGGCAACCTCGGGCAGCCGTTTATCGCCTGCATCGGCGGCAACGCTGAGCAGCTGTTCAACACCTTTGCGTCCGACCGGCGCAACGATGCCAAACTCGGCAAGATGAGCCCGAATGACGTTGATCACCGAGGTCTGCTGGCGAATGAACAAGTGCCGCGTACGGTGCAGCGTCAGGCAGCTCTGTTGCTCGCGTGTTTTGGTCGCTACAAACCGCATGTTTGGCCGAGTGACCGCCTCGCAGATCGCCTCCGCGTCAATCGCATCGTTCTTGTGCCGCTTCACATAGGGCTTCACGTAGGCTGGCGGCATCAGGCGAACGGTGTGGCCGAGCGCCTGCAGTTCTCGTGACCAATGATGCGACGAAGCGCAGGCTTCGATACCCACCAGACACGGCGGCAGCTTCTGGAAGAAAGCCAGGACATAGCTCCGCTTCAACTGGCGGCGAACGACCACTTTGCCCTCCGCATCGATGCCGTGGACCTGAAAAACCGACTTGGCAATGTCGAGACCGATTGTCGTAACCGTTTGCATGGCAAGCTCCTCCGAATCGTGGGAGCCTTATCAGCACCCACATCCATGGCACTCTCGTGCCGGGTGGAGGAGCCGTCCACAGCATCAAAAGCGGACACGGACGCAACAGGACGGCGCGTCCGCTTTAGGCCAATAGCGCACATCGCGTGGACGGTAGAGTATGCGACAGACCCCCTTATACTGAGGCGTGATATTCTTCGCGCCATTGAGGCAAAGCCGAGTAGGGGCTCAGATGGCTGCAATTCCAGCAACCCGCTACGTGAAGAGCGACGACGTTCACGTCGCCTATCAGGTACTCGGCGAAGGTCCGCTCGACCTGCTTTGGGTTCCAGGCTTCGTGTCGCATATCGAGGCAGCGTGGCAATCCCCGGAAACCGCCGCATTTATTCGGCGGCTCGCCTCATTCTGTCGTCTCATTCTGTTCGATAAGCGCGGGACGGGAATGTCGGATCGGGGTTCGCAGATCTTCACGCTTGAGCAGCGCATGCACGATGTGCGGGCGATTTTGGATGAGATCGGCTCGGAGCGGGCGGCCCTGTTCGGCGTGTCCGAGGGCGGCCCAATGTCGCTACTGTACGCCGCCACCTATCCCGAACGTACTTCCGCACTGATTTTGTATGGTTCCTACGCTAAGCGCAGCTGGGCGCCGGATTACCCGTTCGGATGGAAAGTCGAACAATGGGATCGTGTTCTGGCAAACATTGAAAGCAATTGGGGAACGCCTCAGGGGATAAGCCTTGCGATGTGGGCGCCAAGTCTTTTGGACAAGCCCGACGTTGCGGATCGATTGGCTTCCTATTTCCGAGCGGCGGCAAGCCCAGGTGCCGCAGCCGCGATTATGAAGATGAATCGTGAGATCGATGTTCGGAATGTTTTGCCCGCAATCCGTACACCTACGTTGATTTTGCACCGCACCGCGGATCGTGTGAGCGAAATTGGCCATGCGCGTTACATGGCCCAGCATATCCCGGATGCCAAGTTGGTTGAACTTCCCGGGATCGACCACCTGTACTGGACCGATGGCGGCGAAATTATTGTCGATCACATTGAACAGTTCTTGACGGGCCGGCGCCAAGCGCGTCAGCCGGAGCGCGTGCTTGCTACGGTGCTGTTTGTCGACATTGTGAGCTCGACAGAGCGCGCGGCAAAGCTTGGCGACAATCCATGGCGGGATTTACTTGGAAGGTTTTACATCAAGGTGCGTGACGTGCTTCAGCAGTACCGTGGACGCGAGATAAACACCTCGGGTGACGGCTTCCTAGCCGCCTTCGACGGACCCGCGCGAGCGGTGCGTTGCGCCGGTGCGCTGTGCGACGTGGTGCGTTCGCTTGGCCTTGAGGTGCGCTGCGGCTTGCACACTGGGGAATGCGAGATAGTTGATGATGATCTCGCAGGGATTGCGGTGCATATCGGCGCTCGCGTTGCCGGCCTTGCCGAACCAGGTGAAGTTCTGGTCTCGCAGACGGTCCGGGACCTCGTGGCCGGCTCTGGGCTTGCTTTCGAGAGCCGCGGTATGCACGCGCTGAAGGGCGTCCCAAGCGAGTGGCACCTGTATCGCGCTCTTACTGGATGAACCGACTACCCCGTTGTCTAAGGTCCCTGTCCGCTTTGGGTCATTAGCTGCCGCGACGGCTGACTGTGACCGTGGCCGCTTTACCCCCGAAAGCGGACACGGAGGGGGAAAGCCCGTCGCGTCCGCTTTGAGCCAAAAGCTGACTCATGTAGTGCGGCAAAGAGGATCGTTATTCGATCACCTCGTCGGATCTAACGACCTGCTCGAACACAGCGCGCTGAGGGGACTCATCAAGCGCCCGGTGGACACCGCTTCGTCGGCTGGAGATCAACCTCAGCCACGGCGCTGCGTGGAAGGCGCTCATCAGCAAATACATCAGCGTCATTCCGCTCATCGGCGATGAGCCTTGCATCGCCATGCAGAGCATGTCCGGCTGGCCGCTGAATAAGCCCGTCCACAGCGCCATGATGGCGAACGTGGGCGCGGCGGCGAGACCGAGGCAGCCGGCCGCGCCGGAAGCGGCACGGCCGCCTCTGGCACAGGTCTCGACGTCGTGACGCACGACAGGAGAAATCGACACGTCAGTCATGGCGGTACCTATCGTGGTGACGCCACCAGACGCCCGCCTCGTTGCGGCCCTTAGGGGCGCGGTCGAGCCACTGGTACATGCCCCACAGGCCGTCTAGGCCCCGCGCGTAGGTCGAATAGGTGTGGTAGACGACGCCGTCCTCCAGCACGAACGCGCTCATGCCCGGCCTCTCGCGCACATAGACGACCGGATCGGCGCCGGCCATGGCCGCGTTCTCCACGACGACCGGCGGAACCGTTTTCGCATCCATCGCGTGAGTGCCCCGCGCGTAGTTATATTCGAAGCCGCCTCCGCGCTGTTGCTCTTCGGTGATCGAGACGTTGAAGTCGTAGTTGAAGCCACCGCCGACCGAAGATGCCCAGGGAAACGTCCAGCCCATCCGCTGCTTGAACGCCTGCAGCTTCGCAAGTGGCGCGCGCGACACCGCCGTGAATGCGACGTCGTGATTTTCCAGATGAACAAAGATGCCGTTGAAACCGTCGGCGATCGCCGAGCAAGACGCGCACCCCGCCTTGTAGTCGGGCCCGAACATGAAGTGATAGACGAGAAGCTGCGAGCGCCCATCGAACAGATCCTTCAGCGTCTTGCTGCCGGCCTCGGTGTCGAACGTGTAAGTCTTGTCGACCTGGACCCAGGGCAAGCGCTGGCGGAGCTGCGCGATTTCGTCGCTGCGCCGCGTCAGGTCCTTCTCGGCGGCGAGCAGATCGAGCCGCGTTTCCAGCCACTTGTCACGTGTTGCGGTAATATGTGTCGTCATTTTTTCTCTCCTTTCGTTGCCCGAGGCGCCGACCGCGTTTCTGCGGCGGCTTGCCGGGTGTTGATCGTGAGATAGATTTACAGCCGGCCATCGGACGGCCGGGAGTGACAAGTGTGTCGGGATTTGAATGGACTCGCTGATTACGGCCGCGGCGCGCGCGCTCGGGTCGGGTGATGCGCTCGGCGCGCTAAACTACATCGCCTTGCGCGACGATCCGCCGGCGCTGGCGCTTCGCGGCATCGCGATGGCGCAGCTCGGCGATCTTAGCCGCGCGAAAACACTGCTGCGGCGCGCGGCCCGCGCCTTCGGCCCCCGGGAGGCCGTCGCCCGCGCACGGTGCGCCGTCGCCGAGGCCGAGATCGCGCTCGTCTCGCGCGACCTCAACTGGCCGGTGAAGGCGCTCGATGCCGCGTATGACGCGCTCGAACGGCACGGCGACTGCGCCAATGCTGCGCATGGGCGCTACCTCAAGACCCGCTATCTCCTTCTGATCGGCCGCCTCGACGATGCCGAAAGCATACTCATGGGTTTCGATCCCTCTCCACTGCCACCGGCGTCACGGGCGGCCCACGAGTTGGTTGTTGCCGGCATCGCAATGCGGCGCCTGCGGATCAAGGCGGCGCGCGCGGCGCTGGCGCGGGCCGAACACGCCGCGCGGCAGGCTCGTATCCCGCCGCTGCTGGCCGAAGTTGAAAGCGCGGCCCTTGTCCTCGATACCCCCGCGGCGCGGCTGATCGTACGCGGCAAGGAGCGACTTCTGCGGCTTGACGACATCGAAACACTGCTGGCGTCGAAGGCGCTCGTCGTCGATGCCTGCCGCCACGTTGTCAGCCACTCCGGCAAGGTGATTTCGCTGGAGACACGCCCGGTACTGTTCGCCCTCGCCCGCGCGCTTGCCGAAGCTTGGCCCGGCGACGTGCCACGGGCCGTGCTGCTCGCGCGCGCGTTCCGCGCTAAACACGCCGATGAATTGCATCGCGCGCGGCTGCGCGTCGAGATTGGTCGCCTGCGTAAGGCGCTAAGCGCGGCCGCCGGCATCGACGCGACCAAGGCCGGCTTTGCGCTCGTACCGCGCCACGCCCGCGACGTCGCCATGGTCGCGCCACCGACAGATGAAGCGCATGCGACCGTGCTCGCCCTGCTGGCGGACGGCGAAGCATGGTCGAGTTCGGCCCTGGCGCTGGCGCTCGGCGCAAGTCAGCGCACAGTGCAGCGCGCACTCGACGATCTCACAGCGGATGGCAATGTGCAGGCGATTGGCCGCGGCCGGGCACGCCGCTGGATGACGCCGCCGGTGCCGGGTTTCCCGACAACCTTGTTACTCCCCGCCGCGCTGCCGGGTGGCTAGGATGACAACATGAAACGAACAGCAGCGACAATTATCCGCGAATACGGCCCCTTTCCGGGTGTCACGCATGTGCATGGTGTCAGCTATGACGGCACCAATATCTGGATCGCGACCGGCGATACGCTGAACGCGATCGACACGGCGAGCGGGAAAACGGTGCGCGCGCTCAATGTCCCCGCGCACGCGGGAACTGCCTTCGATGGCCGACACCTGTACCAGATCTCCGGGGATAGCATCCAGAAGGTCGATCCGACGACCGGCCGCGTGGTCGCTACCGTCCCGACACCCGACGGCGGCGCCTCCGGAATGGCGTGGGCGGAAGGGAGCCTCTGGGTCGGGCAGCATCGCAAACGCAAGATCCATCAGGTCGATCCGCAGACCGGCGCGATCCTTCGCACCATCGAGTTCGAACCGTTTCGTCACCGGCGTCACCTGGGTCGATGGCGAACTCTGGCACGGCACATGGGAATCCGACGAAAGCGAACTGCGCAGAATCGACCCGCAGAGCGGCGAGGTTCTGGAGCAGATCGACATGCCGCCCGGCGCGGCGGTGTCGGGCCTTGAGTCCAACGGCAGCGACACGTTCTTCTGCGGCGGCGGAAGCAGCGGGAAAGTGAGAGCTATCCGGCGGTCTAGGCAAAGTTAAGTCTTCGCTATCGCCAGTTCGCCTTTGAGCCGAAAAGCAGACATGCCGACTTAGATCTATGGTGTCCGCTTCGGGTCATAAGCGGACATCGCGTGATCTCGGCGCCGTGTCCGCTTCTCTAATCGGCCGGTTGGGGTCAAGCGCTTTCAGACTATCCACCGTTCCAGTGTCGATGTCTCTCGCGGGCTCGCGCTTCTCTTCGGAATCGGCACAAGGGCCCTTCCATCATGGGGTTCGAGGACGAGGTGGAACAATCTTTACCGCGGCCTTGCCATCAAACAGACGACAGATCCAAGCGGACACACGAACTCACCTCATCCATCGTCCCGCGAGGGACATCATTCCACCGCTCGGTGGAGCTCGAGTTCCTCCTATCGCATTCGATCCTGCACGGTCCTCATGCCGCTGCGACGTCTCGGGTCCAGCGGAACTCGGTGCCGTCAACCCAGATGCGGTGCATGATCACGGCCAACCGGCGTGCCAGCGCGACGATTGCTTTCTTCATTCCGCGGTGCCGGGCAATCTTCATCGCCCACGCCTTGAGCCATGACCATTTCGTCGAAACGACCAGCATGGTCTGCGCCGCTTCATAGAGCATCACCCGCATCATCTCGTCGCCACACCGCGATATGCCACCGGTTCGCTCACTCTCGCCCGACTGATACTTGGATGGTGTCAATCCAAACGCTGCCCCGACCGACTTGGAGTTCCGAAAGCGAGCTGGCACGTCGACGGTGACGCGGAAGGTCAGTGCCACTACTGGACCGACACCTGGAACCGTCATCAGGCGCCGGCACACGTCATCCTCCCGGACAACGGCCAGCAAGCGGCGGTGCAGGATGCCGATCTGTTCGCGTAGCACCCGCCGTACAATGAGCAGCGGTTCGACCAGCATCGCCAAATCGGGTAGGTTCTCGACCAGCTCCTTGATGCGGGTCTCGAACTTCGCCATCCCGACCATGCCCACCTTGAGACCGAAGTTGCGCAACGTACCGCGCAGGTCGTTATCGATGGCGATCGCCTTCGACTGCAAAAGCTTGCGATGGGTCAGCAGCATCCGCAGCTTCTGACTGCGTAACGTCTTCACATGCACCGGACGGTAAAGCCCAACCCGCATCATCTGCGCCATGCCACGCGCATCGTTGCGGTCGGTCTTGTTGATCTGCGCCTTCAGCACCGCCCGCATTTGCCGCGTCTCGACACAGATCACTGGCAAACCCGCTTCGGCGAGTGCGCCGAAAAGCCATTGCGACAGCGGACCTGCTTCCAACCCAATCCGCTTGAAGCGGTAGGAGGGGTTCTTCAGCACCACCAATAACGCTTCCGGCTCGCTCGCCACCTTCACTTCCCGAACGATCTTGCCCGTGTCATCCACAATGCAGACGCTGGTCTCCTTGACCGATACGTCCAGTCCAGCAAAATGGTCCATGCTGCGCTTCTCCTTCTGATGCTTGAGGCCCGTAACCACGGTGACCTCGTTTCACCATCAGCCTGAAGCGCAGCACCCAAAATCCCTCAGCTATCCACAAGCTGCCGGCCGATTACCCCATCTTTACCCCCAAAAGCGGACATTGCCGGCACGTGCGCTCGAGCAGTAATTTCTCTGTTCGTCTGGAAATCTTCCCTGCAACACGCTTGAAAATTCCCTGTTCCGTTGCGTAGGGAATTTGTCTGCAAACGATTGAATTTGCGTTGCGATCCGGCGCAGGAATCGCGGGGGGAGGGCGGTATTCCCGGTATTATGGCGCAAACGCCACAAGCCCAACATCTATAGTAGGCCATGGGCGTTACCGAATTTTACTATCTGGAAGGGGGACTTTTCTTCGGCTTTCTGGTCGCAGCGGGGCTTACCGTGATAAGCCTCGGCCGTCCAGATTATAGAGTCGCGCGCCGTTGTGCGTGGGGCGCTGCGATCTTGTTTGCGAGTATTGCTGTGGTGTGGGGCATTGCCACCGTGGAACCAGCTTGGATAAGAATTTTGGCCGTCGGCGTCGCTGGGTTCATTGCAGCCGTTAGCCTGACCGAGGCACTTAGATTCATCAAAAATCGGGAATTTCCTGCGCAGCCCAGCGTTACTAATGTCGCTGCGCCCCCCATTACTCGCGGGCCCACGCTAGAGGCTACCGGAGATTCTATCATCAACGCATCAGCGGCAAGTATTCCTGGCGATTTGCCATTTCAGTTTGCACGCGCGGCAAGCGGCTCGGTCATTGATATTGCTGGCATCAATGTCACAAGAAATGGCGGCACGATAACTATTAGGCCAGGGAGCGCTCCTCCTAGGGCATTTCCGGCACCGTCAGGCGAATTTTCGGGGCTTTCAAATTTCCAACTAGCAATCCGAGCTGAGGTAATTTCCGACGGTCTTCGCGCGTTCCAAAAGCGCTTTCAAGAAGATGCTCGGAACCTGCCAAGAAACCAAAATCGTATAGAATTCTACTGCTTTTAATTCATTCAGCCAGAAATACACTTCTGAATATAAGAGCAGCTTTGTCGGCCCCGCGCGCTCAATAGCAAGCGAAATTCTAAGCCGAATCGGCACCGTAACTCCCGCGACGCGCTCGGAAGGAAGCGGCGGTTTCTTGCTCCTTCACGAAGCGTTTGCTGGACCCACGCCAGCATCGGATATTGCGAACTTCCTAGATTTGCTGCGACGACATATTCTGCAATCGTGATTCTCGAGATTTCCTCCAACGCCACGCCGTCCAATCCCAAGGCCGCAAGGCACGCCAGAAAGAACGTGGCCGGGAACGTACCCCGTCTAAGCTTGTTGGTGATCGATGCCTCGGTTTCCTTTAGGCCATGCTTTTTGAGCCGCTTCGCTAGCTCCGCATACGTCACCTCGCATTCCCGAAGCTTGTGCTTTAGGAACGCGGCAGCCCGCTCCGCCCATTCCTCTTCGGACGTAATCGACATGCGGCCATCCTATCAAATCTGAGGGCTATCATATATGATATTTTGCTGTTGACAAGCCCATACCTATCACATATGATAGCTTTCATAAACGATAGGTGTGCAGATGGCCCAACATTTCCTCCTTTCCCATGCCGCCAAAAGCCTCTCGCTGGCGACCGTTTTCACGATGAAAGACGACCAGGCGGAAACCACGTTCCGCCGTATCCGCTGGGCCGATACAAACGGCGAGCCGGTTTGCCCGCACTGCGGCGGGATTGACGCCTACGATTGCCGCCGCTTGAAGGGTGCGCCCCGGTTCCGCTGCCGGGCTTGCGTCAAGGATTTCACGATCACGTCCGGCACGCTGTTCGCCAGCCACAAGCTGCCGCTGCGCTGCTATCTCGCGGCCATCGCGATCTTCTGTAACGAGGTCAAAGGCAAGTCGGCGCTGGCCCTCTCGCGCGATCTTGAACGTCTCCTACAAGTGCGCTTTCGTGTTGCTGCACAAGCTGCGCGAAGCGATGGCGGCAGAATTGAAAGGCCGCGTTGTCGGCGGTGAGGGCAAAGTCGCTGAGGTCGATGGCGGCTATTTCGGCGGCTACGTCAAGCCCGCGAACATCAGGGAGAACCGCCGCGACCGTCGCTTCGTTCCGCAATCAAAACGGCAAGCGCAAGGTCGTGGTCGTGGTCCGCGAGCGTGGCGGCAATTCAGTCCCGGCGGTGTTCAAGTCGGAAGCCAAGGCGATGGCGTTCCTTCGCGCTCACGTCGCCAAGGGCACGATCTTGAACGCGGACGAAGCCGGTTCATGGGAGGAATTGCACAAGCGTTACGAGGTTCGCCGGATCAACCACGAAGAAGCCTATTCGCTCGACGGCGCTTGCACGAATTGGGCAGAGGAATTTTTCAGCCGTATGCGCCGCGCCGAAATCGGCCACCATCACCATATCGCCGGCGCTTATTTGCTCCGCTACGCGCAAGAGGCGTCATGGCGCGAAGATAACCGCCGCGTCGTCTAATGGCGAACAGGTGAACCGCCTTGCCGGTCTGGCGATGAAGCAAAAGCCGTCAGTGGATTTCAGCGGCTATTGGCAGCGGCACATTTCCAATAACTAATCCTTTCGATTGTTTGCTATGCGCCACGCAAGGATGACTTTAAGTCTGGCAATCGAATCAGCACTAAGCTTTCCTATAACGATTTTCTCCTGGCTTCGAGGAGTAGAGAAAAATTCCTCGCACCATGGCAATTCGAGCTTATTTACGTCGGCCAAATCAAATCGAGTTGGTTTTGCCAATCCGTGCGATGCGCATTCGGCTTGTGGCTGTTTATTTCCCTGCTAGCAGGGAATTTGCGCTGGAGACCGGTTCGATCCAGACTGCCTCGTCAGCCAGCCAGTCCCGTCTCTTAAGTCATTCTGTTTATTGAAGAAAAATTCCAAGATTTTCCCGCGGATTAGCGGCCTATCCCAGGGTCTCTGCACGCTGAAATTTACGTATTCCGACGTATTTTTGTTGCGAGTCTCCGCTCGCGAATTTTCAATATCCGAATTTCTTCGGTGGAGACGCAGTTCGCATTACGCGGAGACTGGTTGGCTATGTCCGCTTTTAAATGAAAAGCAGACACTCGAGATTCACAACGATGATCTCTGCTAATGACCCTAAGCCGACTAAGACCGCATCGACATCACATTGTGCTCACAGCGATCGGAAGAATTCTGACTGAGGTTCTCGAGAACCCGAGTCGTTCGATAGAATTGGTGCGCATCGAGACGATGCTGCGCACTAGTGATTTCTAGGCCCGAACACTGATGTTCGGATGCGAAGATAGCCGCGGCGGCGAGAAGCTGTTCACCGATGCCGCGACTGCGATTTTGCTCCGAGACGACCAGGGAGGTGACCCTGCAAATCATTGATCCATTAGGGAAATAGGGAATGAGCTCAGCACTCACCAACCCGATTACGCTGTCCGCCAAATGAGCAACACGGAAGAAACAATCTTCACGATCCAAGAACCGACGGAGCCGGATGCGAACATCCGCTTCGTCCGATGGATAGCCGAGCTGGGATAGAAGAGATGCGACATGCCTCTCATCAGATTTCGAGCGGAGGTCTGAGCAAGACCGTCATAGAACGCCTCGTTGGCTTCAAGTAAGACCAACATATTTGAACGTGGGACTTGTGGCACTAGCCGGACTAAAGCGATGTCCGCTTTCACATCAACTCTCAGAGGCATTGCGGACATGTATCGCTCAGTCTGAGCCTTCCCGTTTCTGAGCCGGGACTTTGCCGAGCTGGACGGTCACGATACATTTCGCCTCCGACCGGAAACGAAATCGGAGCCCACTAATATGTCAATTCCAACAGGCACCGATCGTGCGCCGATGTCTGGTATTGGCCCATAGCGGACCCGCGGCTCGGCGCCGGCCGCCGGCAGCTTTCGGGGCTAAGCGGACATGGAACCCTAGGCCTGGCCGCCTACAACGATAATTGGACAGACCACGATCGCGGTTCTATCCATTCGGTGAAGCCGACGAACGCGAGCCCAATATGACTGACACACCTGAGTACACGCCCCCTGAAGTCTGGGTCTGGGCGAAGGACGACAGTCCCAATTGGCGCTATGCCAAT
This sequence comes from uncultured Alphaproteobacteria bacterium, assembly GCA_963743395.1. Classification (GTDB taxonomy): domain Bacteria; phylum Pseudomonadota; class Alphaproteobacteria; order Rhizobiales; family Xanthobacteraceae; genus BOG-931. The sequence continues at coordinate 17,576 of CAVUPV010000001.1, read as the reverse complement.
ACCAATCGCCCTCTCGCTGGCGCGACGCATGAGAAAGAGTTGCCGCGCGGAAAGCATCCGCTTCAGCTCTACTCACTTGCGACGCCTAACGGCGTCAAAGTTACAATCATGCTGGAAGAATTGCTGGCCGCCGGTCACAGCGGGGCGGAATATGACGCTTGGCTTATCCGGATCGGCGAGGGTGACCAGTTTGGTAGCGGATTTGTCGGGGTGAACCCGAATTCCAAAATCCCGGCGCTCATGGACTATAGCGGGCAGTCGCCGCAACGCGTGTTCGAATCCGGCGCAATCCTGCTCTATTTGGCGGAAAAATTCGGCGCATTCCTACCAAAGGTTCGCGGCAAGCGCACCGAAGCGCTGAACTGGCTGTTCTGGCAGATGGGTTCAACGCCCTATGTCGGCGGCGGCTTCGGGCACTTCTATGCCTATGCTCCAGTGAAGATCAAATACGCCATCGACCGTTTTACAATGGAGGTAAAACGCCTGCTCGATGTGCTCGACCGGCGGCTTGCGGACAATCAATTCATCGCCGGCGACGAATATACGATCGCTGATATGGCGATCTGGCCGTGGTACGGCAACGGCATGTTGAACGGCGCCTCCTATAATGACCCGCGCAAGTTCTTGCAGACGCACGAATATAAAAACCTGAACTCGCTGGACGAAAGAAATCGGCGAGCGCCCGGCCGTCAAGCGCGGGCGAATGGTCAACCGCATCAGCGGGGCGCTCAAAGGGCAATTGCACGAGCGGCATGACGCCAGTGATTTCGAGAGCAGGACGCTGGACAAGATCGGCGCTAGAGCCAGTTGAGTGAGCCGAGGAAGTCCCGCTTGCCGAGCGGCACGCCGCGATGACGTAAGATGTTGTACGCGGTCGTTACAAAGAAAAAGAAATTTGGCAAAGCGAACTGCTGTAGATAGTCACTGCCCTTCATTTTTCGGTCGTTGCCGCCGCTCCAGGCAATAGTTTTATTTTCTGCGCCATCAACCTGTGCGTGGGTCAGTGATTTCACGAAGCTGAGAGCGGTTTCAACGCGGGTTTTGGCGGCGGCGAAACTGGTATCGTCAACAGCCGCTACGGCCGGGGGAGTAACACCAGCTAGGCGCCCACCGGTGTTCATGGCGAAATCCGCAGACTGACGGATCTGGCGGGCGAGGCAGAACATGTCGGGATATAGCCGGTCCTGCAGGAGAACCCACTCCTCAATCTTGTTGGCAGCGCAATGCGCGGCGGCCTTGTCGATGATGCCGATCAGCGCACCAAGTTGCTGGATGCAGGGGGTTACGGCCGCGTCGAACAAAGAATATGACACTTGAAGCTTCTCCTTGGGCGAATTTTTATCGGCTGATACCATAGGGGAATCCTGGTTCGGTCGCCAACGAATTGCTCAGACTCGAGTTTCGGAGGACGCAATGGAAATCAGTCTTTCAGGGCGAGCTGCTATCGTTACTGGTGGCAGCAAGGGGATCGGTTTCGCGGTGGCGGCGCGGTTCGCGGCTTCGGGTGCCGATGTCGCGATCATCGCGCGCACCGGCGATGCGCTGAAGGATGCAGTCGCGGCTATCAGTAAGTCGAGCCGAGACTCAACGTCATCGGGGTTGAGGCACGATATCAGCCGCAAGGCGGCCGATGTCCAGCGTGCCTACGACGAGGTGATGAGGGAGTTCGACAAGGTCGATATCATCGTCAACAATGCGGGGAACGTCACGGGCGATGCCGTTTGATAAGGTCACCGACGAGATCCTGCACGATGACCTTGAACTGAAGCTGTTCGGAGCGGTGCGGTTGACCCGGCTGGTCGCACCTCAGATGAGGGAGCGACGCCTGGGGCCGCATCATTAACGTGCTCGACGTCGGAGCCAAAGCGCCGCGTCCTAACAGCATGCCGACGTCGGTATCCCGCGCGGCAGGCCTGGCGATGACCAAAGCGCTGTCGCACGAGTTAGCGCCACACAACGTGCTGGTGAATGCCATGCTCGTCGGCTTAATTCGCGCCGACCAGCATGTGCAGCATGCAAATCGGACCAATATGCCGCTCGAGGAGTACTACAGGACGCTGGAAAAGGGAGATCTACCGATCGCACGCGTCGGCGAGGCCGAGGAATTCGCCAATCTCGCGTGCTTCCTGGTGTCCGAGCAGGGCGGCTACATCACCGGCACGGCGATCAACGTCGACGGCGGCCGTTCACCTGTGGTGTGATGATCCGTGCGCCAGGTAGCCTTTTTTGCGGCACCGCACTTTGGTTGACGCAACAGCCGTGGACCAAATTCGTACAGAATATCGCGCTTTGAGGGAAAAAGCTGATGAGACGAGCTCCATTTCCTGCTTTTTCAACCTGATTTCCAGATTTCTGCGTCAGAGACCAGTTCGAAATTCGACATCTGCGAGTTCGAAAATCCTTCTGGGGCAGCCAACCAGTCCCGTCTCTGTGGCGTTTCTCCGTAACGCAAAGAAACTTACGCATGTTCCGTGGCTTAGCAGGGTATTAGTAAGTCTCTCCAGCCAAAATTCATCTCAATATTGTCGTGGCTGGCGGTTTTCTGCGGCAAGTCTCTGGTTGCCATTTTTTGATATCCAAATTTCGTTGGCCGAGACTCGGTTCGAAAACACTGAGACCGGTTCGAAACAGGAATCCCGACCTCCGCTATTGGCGATAGCGGACACTGAGGTCGGCAAAAGCCGCGGCAGCTTTCGGGGGTAAAGATGGGGTAATCGGCCGGCAGCTTGTGGATAGCTGAGGGATTTTGGGTGCTGCGCTTCAGGCTGATGGTGAAACGAGGTCACCGTGGTTACGGGCCTCAAGCATCAGAAGGAGAAGCGCAGCATGGACCATTTTGCTGGACTGGACGTATCGGTCAAGGAGACCAGCGTCTGCATTGTGGATGACACGGGCAAGATCGTTCGGGAAGTGAAGGTGGCGAGCGAGCCGGAAGCGTTATTGGTGGTGCTGAAGAACCCCTCCTACCGCTTCAAGCGGATTGGGTTGGAAGCAGGTCCGCTGTCGCAATGGCTTTTCGGCGCACTCGCCGAAGCGGGTTTGCCAGTGATCTGTGTCGAGACGCGGCAAATGCGGGCGGTGCTGAAGGCGCAGATCAACAAGACCGACCGCAACGATGCGCGTGGCATGGCGCAGATGATGCGGGTTGGGCTTTACCGTCCGGTGCATGTGAAGACGTTACGCAGTCAGAAGCTGCGGATGCTGCTGACCCATCGCAAGCTTTTGCAGTCGAAGGCGATCGCCATCGATAACGACCTGCGCGGTACGTTGCGCAACTTCGGTCTCAAGGTGGGCATGGTCGGGATGGCGAAGTTCGAGACCCGCATCAAGGAGCTGGTCGAGAACCTACCCGATTTGGCGATGCTGGTCGAACCGCTGCTCATTGTACGGCGGGTGCTACGCGAACAGATCGGCATCCTGCACCGCCGCTTGCTGGCCGTTGTCCGGGAGGATGACGTGTGCCGGCGCCTGATGACGGTTCCAGGTGTCGGTCCAGTAGTGGCACTGACCTTCCGCGTCACCGTCGACGTGCCAGCTCGCTTTCGGAACTCCAAGTCGGTCGGGGCAGCGTTTGGATTGACACCATCCAAGTATCAGTCGGGCGAGAGTGAGCGAACCGGTGGCATATCGCGGTGTGGCGACGAGATGATGCGGGTGATGCTCTATGAAGCGGCGCAGACCATGCTGGTCGTTTCGACGAAATGGTCATGGCTCAAGGCGTGGGCGATGAAGATTGCCCGGCACCGCGGAATGAAGAAAGCAATCGTCGCGCTGGCACGCCGGTTGGCCGTGATCATGCACCGCATCTGGGTTGACGGCACCGAGTTCCGCTGGACCCGAGACGTCGCAGCGGCATGAGGACCGTGCAGGATCGAATGCGATAGGAGGAACTCGAGCTCCACCGAGCGGTGGAATGATGTCCCTCGCGGGACGATGGATGAGGTGAGTTCGTGTGTCCGCTTGGATCTGTCGTCTGTTTGATGGCAAGGCCGCGGTAAAGATTGTTCCACCTCGTCCTCGAACCCCATGATGGAAGGGCCCTTGTGCCGATTCCGAAGAGAAGCGCGAGCCCGCGAGAGACATCGACACTGGAACGGTGGATAGTCTGAAAGCGCTTGACCCCAACCGGCCGATTAGAGAAGCGGACACAACCGAGTGCAGCCGCCGCGGCAGCTGATGACCCAAAGCGGACATCGAAAGGACGACGACGACGAATTTCTGCCTCGGCTGCTTTTTGGGGGGCAGGGCGCGCATTTTTATTTGATCGTCACACGTGCGAGAGATTTTGGCGTGGCTTCGCGGCCCACTAAGCTGATACTCAACCACAAGCGTATGGCGGCCCTCAAAACGTGCACCGACGGGGATCGCGTTTGATTCCGACCGTTACGTGGCTTGCATGTCGAAGGCGGGCGAAGCTCCCTAGACGCGACGCAGGTGTGACTGACCTAAGGGGCCACTTTAGTTGTGGCCTCTTTTTTTGCGCGGGCCGCTAGCTTGATGTCCGCTAATGGCCCTGCTCATCGTAGAGCAAAGCCAGATTGTTCAGGTCCATCGCGACAGCGGGATCATCGGGCCCGAGCGCTTTCTCCTGAATCGCCAGCGACCGCTTGTAGAGCGGCTCGGCCTCGGCGTAGCGGCCCTGCTGCCAATAGAGCCTAGCGAGATCGTTCACCGACTCCGCGACAGCGGGATCATCGGCTCGAGCGCCTTCTCGCGGATCGCCAGCACCTGTTGCGCCAACGGAATCGCCTCCGCGTATCTCCCCGCCCGATAAGCTCGATGACCCTCTGGTTCAGCTGATCCGCTGTGCTCGATTGCGCGAGTGCCAGCGAAGCCGGCAAGAGCGTCAGCACAATAACGGCCGTTACGATCAGAAAAATATGCCTGACGGAGTTCATCGGATAGACATCCTTCCATCTGATGGACGCCGACCGCCCAGCCGCGCCATAGCCCCGCTTCGAGACGCCGCGACAGCGCGCCGCCTCTCTCATGTCGTCGATTACTCGGAATCTCCCGTGCTCAAGATGAACGACAATATATCACGCAGCGCCATGACACAGGGGATATTGCAGCCTGCTTCGGCCACATCAACATGTCCCGCCTGCTGCGATGCACACTCCGAGTCCGAGTTGGGTCAAGCCGACATAACGGCACGTCCGCGTGATGTCTGCTCTCCCTCCAATGCCGGATATTGATCGACTTACTCGGCAGGCCAGCTATGTGCCAATGCAGGCATTCGCTTTTCTTCTGAAATGAAAGAGACCGCCAACGAAGGCGGTCCCTTAATTCTCAAAGCTTCCGATGATGTCGAATGCCTTGTTAGTGCGGAAGCTTGTCGGCGAGAATGTCAATCCTGTGAATTTCCGGGGCTTTGGCAAAGAGGTCCCCCGTCTTGGCTTTTTCCACCAAAGCCGCCGCCACTTTGCCATTTAGGTGCGCATTGCGCCCGGCATCGTCATCGAACGTATCAAAAATTGCAAACCTGGACGGCCCCTCTTGAATAGCGAACCAAGAAACTGTGCCAGCCTCGGCGTTTACCAAGGGTACGGCGGAACGCAAGAAATCTGCTACCTCCTTCTCCTTACCCGGTTTTGCCTCAAGCGGAACATAGAGTGCATATTTGGACATTACTTTCTCCTGCTTTGACAGAGTCCCGTCCGACATTAGTCATCGGATGTTCCATCCTCTCGACGCTTCGTTTCGATAGAAGCGTATCTCGGCGCGATGTTGCTTAACCGAGCGAAGCCGCGATCGGTTCCCGCGGAAATGTGAACTCTTGCATCGCCGGCAGATTATGTCGCACGGCTCGGGGGTTTGAACGCACGCTCCACGCAACTATGTCGGCGGAGATATTGATGAGAACCGCGGGAACCGGAGGGTATGGCGCTCGTGACCGGAGCATCGGGTGATATCGGAGCCGCGGCGGCAGGTTGAGCAACACGTCAGGCCTATTTCCGGTGGTACGGCAGGCGATGGAAAAGGACATTATGATCAAAGACTTTAATGTCTCCGAAAATGGTCATGGTTCGTACTGGCTGCTCGGAATTCTTCGATGGGTGATGGTTCTTATCTTTATTTCGTTCGGCATACAGAAATTCACGCCCCAGTCCGCAGACGGCATTGTTTTGTACATTTCCAACAGTCCATTCGTTTCGTGGCTGTCTATCTTCGGGATCAGAGGCGAGGCTTATCTCCTCGGCACTATAGAGTTGACGACAGCCGCTCTTCTCGCTGCCGGTGCATTTATCCCGATTCTATCGGCACTCGGCTCATTAATGGGAATCGGTACATTTGCGATTACGTGGTCGTTTTTCTTCTCCACACCGGGCGTCGTCAAATGGAGCGTATCTACAGACCCAATAGCGTGGAACCTGACCGGGGAATTCCTGTACAAAGATCTTGTCCTTCTTTGTGTTTGTATCGTGCTATTTTTGGCATCACTGCCAAAGAAAGTCGTTCCGCTTCGGTCGAATTGATGTCTCGAACTCGACGAATTGGCGTGAAGTGCCGCAAACCCTCAGCTCAATAGGAGGACTATAAATGAACCGGCGGACATTGATCGGGCTGTCGGGATGCACCGCGCCAACGAGCGGCCGCCTAACGCCGCGCCGCGGTCAAGTTGGGAGTTCGCTTTACCCCCGGGAAGCGGACGTCGCTGAGCAGGATTTGCGATCAACGAACTTGGCCACCTCGCATAACAGCAACTTTGACAGGCTGAAGTCTGAGTTGGGTCAGAAGCTGCCGCGCCGTCTGACGGCGACCGTGGCTGCTTCACCTCCAATAGCGGACACGGAGGCTGATGGGTGTCGTGTCCGCTTTGGGCCTTAAGCGGACACGCCGCATTCTTCACTTGTCGAAGCCTATGAACGAACGCCACAGTCGGCGTTTTGCATTAGCGCAGCGCCGAAGATGGCGTCCCAATTTCTGACCTCGAAGCCTTAGGCCGTTCGCCTGAGAGGCGCTGCTTCTGCCTTTTGCAGACCTTCACCCAGCAACCGGGCCACTTCCTGCGTTGCTTCAAGACAACGCTTCGAATGCGCCGTAATTTGAATAAAAGCGTGAGACAGCTCAGGGTAGTGCACATACGTGATATCGTTACCGTCCTTAGCCAATTTCTGAGCGTAGTGGTGTGCGACGTCGCGGAGCATATCGAACCCCGCCGTCACCAGAATCGCTTTCGGAAGGCCGGCATGGCTCTTCGCGTTCATGGGCGTGATGTACGGTTGTGAGTAGTCGACGCCCTGCGGCACGAGGCACCATACAAAAAGCAGGACGCCAGCCGTATCCACATAACCGCCGGACACATTTTCCACGCCTGCGCGGGTGAAAAACGGCATCTCGGCTTCGGGGTAGATCGGCATCTGCAGCGCTAGCTTCGGACCGTTTTCATCTCGCAGTTTGAGGCAGACCGTGCAGGTGATGTTGCCGCCGGCCGAGTCTCCACCCAATCCGATGCGGTTGGGATCGACCCCGCGTTCGGAGGCATGCTCGAAGAGCCAGCGAACTACAAATTCAGCCTCCTCGATTTGGGTCGGCCACCGGTACTCGGGGGCCAATTTGTAATCCACGCTATAAACCTGGGCTCCGCTTACCTCGCAGAACAGGCGCATTGCGGTGTCAAACTGATCCAGCGTACCGACGATGAAGCCGCCACCATGAATGTAGATAAGAGCGCCGCCCTCTGCCGGTCCCCGCTTAGATGGATGATATACGCGCACCGGAAGACTGCCGTGAGGCCCATCTAAGACGAGGTGCTCAATCTTGCCGATCGGAGGCTTGACCTTGTCGATAAAAGCGTTGTGTTCCACGCGCTGTTCATGGATGGGTTTGTGAGCTCCGAGCACTGGCCCGGTTTTCAGAAAGGCAGCGACCTCGGGATCCTTCTTGCCGCTGTGCACTTCGGCTGGAATGGATTTAGCATTGTAGATTGGCATTGATTGTCTCCTGCGTTGTTAGCTGCAATTGCTGATAATTAGTTTGCAGCGCTCACCCTCAAGTCATTTGTCATCGTGATTGGCGATGGCAAGCGGGCACTTCCACGACGCCGAGGCCGTCGGTCTTTGTTCTCATACTAATCATAATTATCGGCCTCCGCGTCTGCGGCCGATGTTCGTCGAACGAAAAAGTCACTTCGAGGAGGTTGTAAGTGAGATTGTCTTTATTGTTCGGGCGATGCGCCGATGCGCGCTTTCGCCATCTATAAGCAGTATGCTGTCTGATGATTTTGCGGAAAATATGAAGGATAGGTGCAGAAACTATGAGAGATAGGTCATATTGACTGTCAGATACCTATCGTTGCCGACGGCTACTATCTCCCCAAAAATATCGGGCGCCACGCGCATTAATGTCCGCTTTGGGCCAATGGGCGACATCGCCTGATCATCGATCACGTCGTCCGCCGCCATTAGAGCCTAAGCGAATATCTGCCGTGGGAAATGCCGTGGAGGTGGCGTTTTACATGCGGCGATATCCCCGCCATATGCAGCGTTCAGGCGGCAGTTTTATCTAATGTCGTCCGTTTGCCGTCAGTCGCGCGCCCGAGCAGTTGCATCAGGTCCCTAACCTGGATGCTTTCGAGCGAACGCACGGCATCCTTGATCTCCCGGCACAGCCCTTCGTCGACGCGGCCGGCGACGAGCCTATCGAACTTCTCGACAGAGTCTTCCCATGTGAACGGACGGGAAGCGAGGCCTGGAAAATTCTGAACCTCGTGCTCAATCACTCTGCCGTCCTGTAACCGGACCGTGATCTTGGCGGGCATCTTCGCGGGATATTGCTCGGTGAATTCCTGATCCGGCCGGACCGAAACCTTCTTGAGGAGCTGCTGCACATCAGCCCGCGTGATGCGGTCCGGCGCGAATTGCGCCGGCATCACATCGCCGTCAAGCAACGCCACCGCGAGCAGATATGGCAGGCTGTGATCCGCCTGTTCCTTGGTGCGAATGATTTTGTCCACGCCGTAAAGGCCGCCGCCGGCGAAGTCGTAGGCGATTCGAATCACGTCGGCCTCGATCGAAACCACCTTACCGGGGTCGAATTTGTTCTGCCTGGCGAGTTCGACCATGCAATGCACTGCGGACTGCGTGTGGATCATGGCGTTATACTTCTTGATGGTGCTTTCCAAAACGCCCTCGTAACCTTGCTTCTCCCAGTCGATGCGTATCGGCATGTGCAGCAGATTGTCGATGCCGTTGGCGCCCTCGATCACCTGCAGCGGTCCCTCCACGCCGCGACGGGCAAGAAACAGCGCGTTCATCGCGCCAAGCGCCGATTGCGCCGAGGCAAGACCTTTCCATTGCGACAGTGGCTTTGCTCTTATGACGGCAAATGAAGCATCACTAGCTGCTGCCATGGCGATGGCGTTCGCGATCTGCGGCTCGGTCAAGCCGAGCAGCCGGCCTGTGGCGGCATTGAGCGAGAAAGCGAGTTGCGCGGTGTGGTCGAAGCCGCGCGTCATGAAGTTGGCGTGATCGACGAAACGAGACTGCACTGTGTACGACAGCGCCACTGCCAGCATCAGGTCGCGGCCGCTGCCGCCGACATACTCAGCAATGGTCAGCGCCACGCCAAAGTTATCGGCTGTATGGCAGGTCTCGGTTGGAGCCAGGAAATTGTCCATGAAGTCGACGTAGCGTACTAGCGCCGTGTGCCAGAACGCCGCGTAGATCGGATTGGCCTTGCCGCCGCCGATCACCGCGCACGGGCCGTCGCCACCGAAATCCGCGACTTGTGTGCGGCAGGCCTCGACCGGGCCGGCGCCCAAGGCAGCGATACAGCAGCCGAGCGAGTCCAGAATGTGCACCGGCAACTGCTCGCGCGACTGCGCCGAGAGGTCGGCGAACGAGGCGCGAGCAGCATATTTGGCGAGTGCTTCGACTTGGGTCATAGCAAATTTCCTTCGGCTGTATCGCTTAGTGTGTCAGGGCGATGAAAATTCCCGTTGTGAACATCGAACCAATCACGCTGAAAAATAGGGCAGAGGAGGCCCGCGCCTCCCGCACATGGTATTGGACGGCAAGTACGATCACGATTGGCATACTTGGGATGGCCGTCGTCAGCACCGCCTCGGGGACGATGGGGGCGCCGTAGCCGAGTGAGAGCAGGCCAATCAGGACCAGCGCAGGCTGAACGATGTTCTTCAAGAACGCCAACGATAATGCTGTCAAATCGATTTCGATTTTGTAGGCGGCAAGCATGATGCCGGAAGCGAACAGCGCGACGCCGCCACTGGCCTGTCCTAAAAGTGAAAGTCCGCTGTCAGCAATTGAGGGGATGCGGACATTGCACAGCACGAGCAAGAAAGCGAGCACCGGGGCCCAGACAATCGGCTCTTTGACCGTTTCCACGAGCTTTTCCACGAAGACCGAGTGACGCGTCGTTGGCGGCGCCGTCGTCCCAACGGGTGTTCTTCCCAACGCTAGGCCGAGAATCGTGATCGGCACGACGATGAGATTGATAATCAGAGCGGCGATCGCGATAGTAACGGCGCTCGCTTTGCCAAACAGGTCGCCGAGGATGGCCGGACCCATGAACGGAACGGCCGGTGCGGACGCAGTCAGTGCCGCCAGTACGCTCTCGCTCAACGAGAAGCGAAATACGAAGTGGAACAGCAGAAACACCAAGGCATATAAGCCGACGATCGCCACGAATATCGCAACAACAAACGCAATATCTGGGACCAGATCGGCGCGCGGCGTGCCAACCGTGCCAACGAAAAGCGCGAGTGGCACGGCATACAACAATACCATGCGATTGAGGACCGACGCTTCCTTCGGCCCAAAGTCGTGACGCCAAGCAGCTACGAAACCGAGCAGCAGGGTGAAGATGATCGGAGCCAGTGCGCTCAGAATGGTCTGTGCCATGGCGGTGAGATCCCATTCGCAGCCCGTTGACAGATTATCGAATTGCTCGAACAATTAATACGATGAAGTCGATGTGAAGGGGGCTTCTATAAGGCTGCCTCCGAAAGCTGCCGTCGGAACTAATTTGGCGCAACTTTGTTCCGTACGTGATTGCGAAATTCCTGCATCGGGCTTCAACACCAAGAGAGAACCATGGCATATCCCACCGCCTACACCTCCACCGTCGCGATCCCATTGCCCTCGGAACAAGCCGTCCGGCAGGTCATCGGCAAATCCTATGATCCGGATAAAACCCTGAACGTTCTGAAGATGTTCGCCGGAACTGAGGACCTGCACGAGGCGACAATCGGCATAGTCAAAGCAATGTTCCAGGCGAAAGGTATTGATCCCAGGACGCGCGAGATGATCATTCTGCGTGCGGCAAAGGTGTTGAATACGCCTTACGAGGCGCAAGCCAACGTCGTGATGGCTAAGAACGCGGGCTTGTCTGCTGCTGAGATCGACGCCGCTGCCACCGACGGACCGGTATCCGGTATCAGTCCAGAGTATGTTCTCGTGTGTAAAGCGACCGATGAGCTATCAAAGACCGGCACATTGCGCGACGAGACCTTACGCGAACTTCTTGACAGGTACGGTGAGACGATCTCTCGTAAGATCGTGCTCATGATCGGTTGGTTCAATATGCTCAGCCTGTTTTTGAACGGGTGCCGGGTCCCGCTCGAGACCACCGACAAGGTAGGAACGAGTACTTCGCCACTCCGGGCCGCGTAAAGGAACGGATCGGGATACTCGAACAATCTCCGAACCCGGCGCAGCGTCATAAGCTGCTGAAACCGATTGTCCGCTTTGGGTCAAACACGTCGCTTCGAGGCCGCGCCGGGCACTTCCGTCGTTCACTACCCCAACTGCAAAGGAGAATCTCTATGGACCGTCGCACCTTTGTGGGCGCGCTGGCCGCAGCTGGCGCCGCCCTTCCGCTGCTCAACCAAGTCGTCAGCGCCCAGACGTCCCTGAAAACAAAGAATGTCGTTTTCGTCCATGGACTGTTTGCTGACGGTTCCTCCTGGTCGAAGGTCATCCCTCGCCTCCAGGAGAAGGGCATCAATTGCACCAGCGTGCAGAATCCTCTGACCTCGCTGCAGGAGGCGTCGGAGGCCGCGCGGCGGGCGATCGCATTGCAGCCGGGCCCGACGGTGCTCGTTGGCCACTCGTTCTCCGGAATGATCGTGACGGAGGTTGGGGTGGACCCGAAGATCACCGCACTTGTCTACGTCGCCGCGCGGGCACCCGATGCCGGTGAGGACTATGAGGCACTGGCGAAGAACTACCCGGCGTCGCCTGCCTCAGCCGGCGTTGTGTTCAACGACGATTGGGGCCAGTTGACCGAGGAGGCTTTCCTGCACGACTTCGCGGGCGACCTACCGAAGGAAGAGGCACGCGTCCTCTACGCGGTTCAGCAGCCCTTCAAGAAGTCGCTGAACACAGACAAGACAACGAACGCCGCCTGGCGCACCAAGCCCACCTTTTACGCCGTGTCCACCGAAGACCGGACGATCAATCCCGACCTCGAGCGTTTCATGGCCAAGCGGATGGGTGCGAAGACGATCGAGGTCAAGTCGAGCCACCTGTCGCTGATCTCACACCCTGATGCGATCACGGACCTGATCCTGCAGGCGCTCGCCGTCTGAGCGCGAGAACCGAATTTCATAGCGGAGGGGTGCGTGACATGAGCTTTGTCAAAACGAAGGATGGCGCCTTCACGATCTACTACGACGACCCAGTGGCGCTCCCGGCAAGCGCCTGAAGCGCACCGCTCAACGCCGCGATCGTTGCCTCGGTGTCGCGGCCGGCGCCGTGACGCTTCGCGTGGCCGGCGCGGCTGCTAAGGGCCATGAGCGGACATGGCGCTTGCGGCCGCGCAAATAAAGAGGCCACCAACTGAGGTGGCCTCCCGCCTGCATCGTCTAGGGAGCCTCGCCCAGCTTCGACATGCATGCCACGTAATGGTCGCCCGCAAACTTGTGCCCCTCAGTGCATTTTTTGAGAGCCGCCGCGCGAGTATGATTGAGGATCATTGTTTGGCCGACGTAGTAATCACCGTCTTTTATTTGTAGAGCTTGTCCGGGGGTTGCATGTAGCGGCGTTGTCGGGCCCGGGGCGTAGTAGTCGCCCTGTTGTTGAGCCATCCCCGGTGCTGCGGTCGACAGCGCGAGAAGTGAGGCCAGGCACAATTTCTTGGTAATGCTCATCTCAAATTCTCCCTTGGTTTATCGCCTCGAATATAGTCGATGGGTGGTGGCCCATTTGAGCCATCATGTATATTAAAGAGCCGGCCGCCGACGGCAACCGAAAAATTCGTTGAGTCAGCGGCGCTTAGCGAGCCGGCCAAGCCGCGCAAAAATCTCGCGCACATGCCGCGATCAAATAGAAACGCGTCCTCCACCCCCTAAAAGCAACCGAGACAGCGTCCATTCGCGACGTCCGCTTCTCTAATCGGCCGGTTGGGGTCAAGCGCTTTCAGACTATCCACCGTTCCAGTGTCGATGTCTCTCGCGGGCTCGCGCTTCTCTTCGGAATCGGCACAAGGGCCCTTCCATCATGGGGTTCGAGGACGAGGTGGAACAATCTTTACCGCGGCCTTGCCATCAAACAGACGACAGATCCAAGCGGACACACGAACTCACCTCATCCATCGTCCCGCGAGGGACATCATTCCACCGCTCGGTGGAGCTCGAGTTCCTCCTATCGCATTCGATCCTGCACGGTCCTCATGCCGCTGCGACGTCTCGGGTCCAGCGGAACTCGGTGCCGTCAACCCAGATGCGGTGCATGATCACGGCCAACCGGCGTGCCAGCGCGACGATTGCTTTCTTCATTCCGCGGTGCCGGGCAATCTTCATCGCCCACGCCTTGAGCCATGACCATTTCGTCGAAACGACCAGCATGGTCTGCGCCGCTTCATAGAGCATCACCCGCATCATCTCGTCGCCACACCGCGATATGCCACCGGTTCGCTCACTCTCGCCCGACTGATACTTGGATGGTGTCAATCCAAACGCTGCCCCGACCGACTTGGAGTTCCGAAAGCGAGCTGGCACGTCGACGGTGACGCGGAAGGTCAGTGCCACTACTGGACCGACACCTGGAACCGTCATCAGGCGCCGGCACACGTCATCCTCCCGGACAACGGCCAGCAAGCGGCGGTGCAGGATGCCGATCTGTTCGCGTAGCACCCGCCGGACAATGAGCAGCGGCTCGACCAGAATAGCCAGGTCAGGGAGGTTCTCGACCAGCTCCTTGATGCGGGTCTCGAACTTCGCCATCCCGACCATGCCCACCTTGAGACCGAAGTTGCGCAAGGTCGCACGTAAGTCATTATCAACGGCGATGGCCTTCGACTGCAGCAGCTTGCGATGGGTCAGCAGCATCCGCAGCTTCTGACTGCGTAGCGTCTTCACATGCACCGGGCGATAAAGCCCCACGCGCATCATCTGCGCGATACCGCGCGCATCGTTGCGGTCCGTCTTGTTGATCTGCGCCTTCAACACTGCCCGCATTTGCCGGGTCTCGACACAAATCGCCGGCAAGCCTGCTTCGGCAAGCGCGCTGTAAAGCCATTGCGACAGTGGCCCGGCTTCCAGTCCGATCCGTTTGAAGTGGAAGGCCGGGTTCGTCAGCACCGGTAGCAGAGCTTCCGGCTCGCTCGCCATCTTCACTTCCCGAACGATCCTGCCCGTGTCATCCACAATGCAGACGCTGGTCTCCTTGACCGATACGTCCAGTCCAGCAAAATGGTCCATGCTGCGCTTCTCCTTCTGATGCTTGAGGCCCGTAACCACGGTGACCTCGTTTCACCATCAGCCTGAAGCGCAGCACCCGAAAATCTTCAGCTATCCACAAGCTGCCGGCCGATTACCCCATCTTTACCCAGGAAGCGGATATCCGTCGTGTTCATTTCGATGTCCGCTTCTCTAATCGGCCGTTTGAGGTCAAGCGCTTTCAGACTGTCCACCACTGCAATGTCGATGTCGCTCACGGGCTCGCGCTTCTCTTCGGAATCGGCACCAGGGCCCTTCCATCATGGGGTTCGAAGACGAGGTGGAACAATCTTTGGGTCGGCGTTGCCGTCAAGCTGAAGGCAGGTCCAAGCGGACATACGAACTCACCTCATCCATCGTCCCGCGAGAGACATCATTCCACCGCTGGGTGGAGCTCGAGTTTTCCTTCTATTGGATTTGGTCTGGTACGGTTTTCATGCCGCTCCGACATCCCTGGTCCAGCGGAACTCGGTGCCGTCGACCCAGATGCGGTGCATGATCACGGCCAACCGTCGCGCCAGCGCCACGATCGCCTTTTTCATCCCGCGGTGCCTGGCGATCTGCATCGCCCAGGCCTTGAGCCAGGACCATTTTGTCGAACGCACCAGCATGACCTGGGCGGCTTCGTAGAGCATCATCCGCATCATCTCGTCGCCACACCGCGATATGGCACCTGGGCGATCGCTCTCTCCGGATTGGTGCCGGGATGGCGTCAGTCCAAACACCGCTCCGACTGCCTTGGAGTTCTTGAAGCGGGCCGGCACGTCGACGGTGGCGCGATAGGTCAGTGCCACCACCGGACCAACACCAGGGACCGTCATCAGACGCCGGCACACGTCATCGTCCCGGACAATCGTCAGCAAGCGGCGGTGCAGGATGCCAATCTGCTCGCGAAGCACCCGCCGGACAATGAGCAGCGGCTCGACCAGAATAGCCAGGTCAGGGAGGTTCTCGACCAGCTCCTTGATGCGGGCCTCGAACTTCACCGTTCCCACTACGCCCACCTTGAGACCGAAGTTGCGCAAGGTCGCACGTAAGTCATTATCAACGGCGATGGCCTTCGACTGCAGCAGCTTGCGATGGGTCAGCAGCATCCGCAGCTTCTGACTGCGTAGCGTCTTCACATGCACCGGGCGATAAAGCCCCACGCGCATCATCTGCGCGATACCGCGCGCATCGTTGCGGTCCGTCTTGTTGATCTGCGCCTTCAACACTGCTCTCATGTGCCGGGTCTCGACACAAATCGCCGGCAAGCCTGCTTCGGCAAGCGCGCTGTAAAGCCATTGCGACAGTGGCCCGGCTTCCAGTCCGATCCGTTTGAAGTGGAAGGCCGGGTTCGTCAGCACCGGTAGCAGAGCTTCCGGCTCGCTCGCCATCTTCACTTCCCGAACGATCCTGCCCGTGTCATCCACAATGCAGACGCTGGTCTCCTTGACCGATACGTCCAGTCCAGCAAAATGGTCCATGCTGCGCTTCTCCTTCTGATGCTTGAGGCCCGTAACCACGGTGACCTCGTTTCACCATCAGCCTGAAGCGCAGCACCCAAAATCTTCAGCTATCCACAAGCTGCCGGCCGATTACCCCATCTTTGGGTCAAAAGCTGCCGCGACGGCTGGACGGCAGGCCGTGTCCGCTTCTCTAATCGGCCGGTTGGGGTCAAGCGCTTTCAGACTATCCACCGTTCCAGTGTCGATGTCTCTCGCGGGCTCGCGCTTCTCTTCGGAATCGGCACAAGGGCCCTTCCATCATGGGGTTCGAGGACGAGGTGGAACAATCTTTACCGCGGCCTTGCCATCAAACAGACGACAGATCCAAGCGGACACACGAACTCACCTCATCCATCGTCCCGCGAGGGACATCATTCCACCGCTCGGTGGAGCTCGAGTTCCTCCTATCGCATTCGATCCTGCACGGTCCTCATGCCGCTGCGACGTCTCGGGTCCAGCGGAACTCGGTGCCGTCAACCCAGATGCGGTGCATGATCACGGCCAACCGGCGTGCCAGCGCGACGATTGCTTTCTTCATTCCGCGGTGCCGGGCAATCTTCATCGCCCACGCCTTGAGCCATGACCATTTCGTCGAAACGACCAGCATGGTCTGCGCCGCTTCATAGAGCATCACCCGCATCATCTCGTCGCCACACCGCGATATGCCACCGGTTCGCTCACTCTCGCCCGACTGATACTTGGATGGTGTCAATCCAAACGCTGCCCCGACCGACTTGGAGTTCCGAAAGCGAGCTGGCACGTCGACGGTGACGCGGAAGGTCAGTGCCACTACTGGACCGACACCTGGAACCGTCATCAGGCGCCGGCACACGTCATCCTCCCGGACAACGGCCAGCAAGCGGCGGTGCAGGATGCCGATCTGTTCGCGTAGCACCCGCCGTACAATGAGCAGCGGTTCGACCAGCATCGCCAAATCGGGTAGGTTCTCGACCAGCTCCTTGATGCGGGTCTCGAACTTCGCCATCCCGACCATGCCCACCTTGAGACCGAAGTTGCGCAACGTACCGCGCAGGTCGTTATCGATGGCGATCGCCTTCGACTGCAAAAGCTTGCGATGGGTCAGCAGCATCCGCAGCTTCTGACTGCGTAACGTCTTCACATGCACCGGACGGTAAAGCCCAACCCGCATCATCTGCGCCATGCCACGCGCATCGTTGCGGTCGGTCTTGTTGATCTGCGCCTTCAGCACCGCCCGCATTTGCCGCGTCTCGACACAGATCACTGGCAAACCCGCTTCGGCGAGTGCGCCGAAAAGCCATTGCGACAGCGGACCTGCTTCCAACCCAATCCGCTTGAAGCGGTAGGAGGGGTTCTTCAGCACCACCAATAACGCTTCCGGCTCGCTCGCCACCTTCACTTCCCGAACGATCTTGCCCGTGTCATCCACA